>NZ_BSOT01000026.1 GCF_030160655.1 Agaribacter marinus | reverse complement strand
CCCACTCAATAATTTCATCATACCCATCACCGACATTATAAATATAGGTATCGTCACCATCATAACCTTGTAACTCATCATCACCGCCTCGCCCAATGAGCGTGTCATTGCCATCAAGGCCTATGAGGGTCTCGCCATTATTTGTACCAATCAGTAAATCACTTGCATCAGTGCCGTCTGTGTTGACATCAAACAATTGAATGTTTCTGAAGTGGGAATTTGTTGTTTCACTCCCCATATTACCTAATACTACGTTACGTGCATCGCCTGTAAAATGCTCACCCACCTTAATCATGAAGGTCTGCCAGTCACCATTGCCCGTGTATTCATAGTCGAAATTAGTTATCGAACGGTCAACGTCCGTGCCCGCCAAATGGAATTGCACCCCCTCTTTGCCGCCAAACAAGTGGTCTGGATCTAGCCCTATCACATGCTCATCGCCAAGGGTATCTGTTTTAAATTCAAAGCGTAAATAAGTGTGCTCGGTTACTTGGTGATTGACCACCGATTGCAACCATTTATCCCCGTCAATGCTAACAGCCTTGCCATCATCACTGACCGCAAAGGTACCAGGCAAATTCGCACTACTGAAACGATTTAAAGGAGAACGATTAAAGTCAAGCGTCGCATCACCACGCAAAAAGGCTTCTAGCTCAAAAGCCGTAAAGGTTGCATCTTCAAATACCACTGTCATATTGAAATCATTGGAGTG
>NZ_BSOT01000025.1 GCF_030160655.1 Agaribacter marinus | reverse complement strand
GTTGGTGGTACACCACCAATGGCCGAGTTCGGCCTTTCATTATTGTATGTCCAAAGCCATTTTGTAGCTATCGATTGTGCATGCTCAACGGAAACAAACTCATGCATGTCTAACCATTCATGCCTTGCTGTACGATTAAACCTTTCGATATAAGCATTCTGTGTAGGTTTGCCAGGCTGAATATACAATAACGTGATTTGCTGCTCATTTGCCCAAGCCACCAATTGACTAGAAACGTATTCTGGGCCATTGTCGCAGCGAATGGCTGCAGGCTTACCTCGCCACTCAATTATACGCTCTAAGGACCTTATCACGCGTGCACTTGGCATTGATAAATCAACATCTACCGTGAGCCCTTCGCGATTGTAATCGTCAATCACATTGAATGAGCGAATGCAGCGGCCATCTCGCAAGTTGTCACTCATAAAGTCCATCGACCACACTTGATTAGGTCTAATGGGCACACTAAGCGCATCTGGCTTGGCGCGTTTAAGCCGCTTTCTTGGCTTAATACGAAGGTTTAGCTCAAGCGCTTTGTAGATACGATATACACGCTTATGGTTCCAAACAAACTTCTTCACATTTCGTAAATACAAGAAACATAACCCAAAACCCCATCGCTTATGAGTAGTGGTTAAACGTAACAACCAATCGGCAATCAATGCATTTTCACTCGACTGCTTTGCCACATACCGATAACCACTTTGGCTTATTCCTACACACTCACATGCCATACGAATACTGAACTGGCGCTGTTTCACTAACTCAATTGCCATCTCGCGTTTTACGAATGGCTTTAGAGCTTTCCCTCAATAATTTCCTGCCTGATATCTGCCTTGATGCATTCTTCAGCATACATCTTTTTGAGGCGCTTATTTTCAGCCTCTAGCTCTTTCATTCGCTTCATCATTGAGGCATCCATACCGCTGTATTTTGAACGCCAATTATAGAACTGCGCACTGCTCATCCCATGCTCGCGGCACAAGTCTGGAACCGACACACCGCCTTCATTTTGTTTAAGAATAGCCATGATTTGGCTTTCACTAAATTTTGAT
>NZ_BSOT01000024.1 GCF_030160655.1 Agaribacter marinus | reverse complement strand
GTCTATGCTCGTGGTTCAACAATGAATAAACACTATTGCCATCCTAACGCCCTCGGTGATTGTGCCACAGCCGATGCTTGACCCAATGCATTAACTCAAACTCTTCTCTCATGCAGGAACCCTTGATAAGCGTAATTTAGGGTTAACCTGGGGTAATATTACCTCTCGTGATATAGCCCAGATATAAGCAATCATTTCACGGGCGATAGCGGTTACCACCACATTGTAATGCTTACCTTTGTGCATAAGTCTTTGATATCTGCGACACAACCTAAGTTGAGCTTGCCAAGCAATATCAATAATCGGTTTGGGCAAGCCTTCTTGTCGCTTTTGTAAGTCTGTGGATATATTTGCGCTAAAACGATAGCTATGTGCACCTTCAATGAGTAATCGTCTGGCTCGGCCATTGCCGCATTTGGTGATAGCGCCTAATCTTCGTTTACCGCCACTGGAGTGTTCGCTCGACACTAAACCCACATAGCTCATGAGTTTTCTGGGATGGTCAAAACGATTTAAATCCCCCAGTTCAGCGACCACGCCTGTTGCCACTAATAGCCTGACGCCACGCATGGCTTGTACTGCTTTAATCACAGGATAATAACGCCAGCTTGCT
>NZ_BSOT01000023.1 GCF_030160655.1 Agaribacter marinus | reverse complement strand
GCTCGTCTCGTGTCTCAGTCTTAGGTGTCCGGATTTGCCTAAACACCCAACCTACACACTTTCACTTGGACAACCAACGCCAAGCTTGCTTAGCCTTCTCCGTCCCTCCATCACTGAATATACAAGTACGGGAATATTAACCCGTTTCCCATCGACTACGCATCTCTGCCTCGCCTTAGGGGCCGACTTACCCTGCCCTGATTAGCATGGGACAGGAAACCTTGGTCTTCCGGCGTGGGGGTTTTTCACCCCCATTATCGTTACTCATGTCAGCATTCGCACTTGTGATATGTCCAGCAAACCTCTCGATTCACCTTCATCCACTTACACAACGCTCCCCTACCCAAAGTCCTAAGACTTTGCCGCAGCTTCGGTATATTGCTTAGCCCCGTTACATCTTCCGCGCAGGCCGACTCGACTAGTGAGCTATTACGCTTTCTTTAAAGGGTGGCTGCTTCTAAGCCAACCTCCTAGCTGTCTTAGCCTTCCCACATCGTTTCCCACTTAGCAATATTTTGGGACCTTAGCTGGCGGTCTGGGTTGTTTCCCTCTCCACGACGGACGTTAGCACCCGCCGTGTGTCTCCCGGATAGCACTCATCGGTATTCGGAGTTTGCAAAGGGTTGGTAAGTCGGGATGACCCCCTAGCCTTAACAGTGCTCTACCCCCAATGGTGTTCGTCCGAGGCTCTACCTAAATAGATTTCGGGGAGAACCAGCTATCTCCCGGTTTGATTGGCCTTTCACCCCCAGCCACAGGTCATCCCCTAACTTTTCAACGTTAGTGGGTTCGGTCCTCCAGTTGATGTTACTCAACCTTCAACCTGCCCATGGCTAGATCACCGGGTTTCGGGTCTATACCTAGCAACTATCGCGCAGTTAACACTCGCTTTCGCTACGGCTCCACTATTCGCTTAACCTTGCTACTAAATATAAGTCGCTGACCCATTATACAAAAGGTACGCAGTCACAACTATAAGTTGCTCCCACTGCTTGTACGCACACGGTTTCAGGTTCTATTTCACTCCCCTCACTGGGGTTCTTTTCGCCTTTCCCTCACGGTACTGGTTCACTATCGGTCAATCAGGAGTATTTAGCCTTGGAGGATGGTCCCCCCATATTCAGTCAAGAT
>NZ_BSOT01000020.1 GCF_030160655.1 Agaribacter marinus | reverse complement strand
TGTTGGGATGTATGAATCTAGGGCTTCACCTAGCTCTACAATTTTCTTTTCCCACTCAGCGTCACCTTCCAACGCTTTTAGCGCTGAACCTTGAATTACCGGTAAATCATCACCTGGGAATTCATATTCTGTTAGTAGCTCACGTACTTCCATTTCTACTAGTTCTAGTAGCTCTTCATCGTCAACCATGTCACATTTGTTCATGAATACGATCATGTATGGAATACCAACCTGACGACCTAACAAGATGTGCTCACGTGTCTGTGGCATTGGGCCATCAGTCGCTGCTACTACTAAGATACCGCCGTCCATTTGAGCAGCACCTGTGATCATGTTTTTAACATAATCGGCGTGTCCTGGGCAGTCAACGTGAGCATAGTGACGCTCTGGCGTGTCATACTCAACGTGAGACGTTGCGATAGTGATACCACGCTCGCGCTCTTCTGGTGCGTTATCGATTTGGTCGAATGCTTGTGCAGCACCACCGTAAGTCTTTGCTAGAACAGTAGTGATTGCTGCTGTTAACGTCGTTTTACCGTGGTCAACGTGGCCAATTGTACCAACGTTTACGTGCGGTTTCGTACGTTCAAACTTTTCTTTTGCCATTGCCTTTATTTCCTAAGTTTAACGCCCGTTCCAACATTAGACCGGACCGAATCAAAATAAATAGTTACACTCGCGAATCAATAATGGCGCTAGCGACATTATTGGGTGCTTCTGCGTAATTAAAAAATTCCATTGAGTATGACGCCCGACCTTGCGTTGCAGAACGTAAAGCGGTGGCATATCCAAACATCTCTGAAAGTGGCACTTTAGCACGCACAATCTTAATGCCTGCTACACCATCTTCCATACCTTCTATCATCCCTCGACGACGATTTAGGTCACCGACAACGTCACCCATCCAGTCTTCGGGAGTGGTTACTTCAACCTTCATTGTTGGTTCAAGTAACACAGGATTGGCTTCCGCCGCTCCGTTTTTGAACCCCATGGAAGCAGCAATTTTAAACGCCATTTCCGAAGAGTCAACATCATGATAAGAACCATCATATAAGGTGACTTTTACATCTAACATCGGGTAACCAGCAAGTACACCATTCTGCATTTGCTCTTCACACCCTTTTTCGACTGCTGGGATAAACTCCTTGGGCACAACGCCACCAACAATCTGATTTTCAAACTGAAAACCTTCACCTTCTTCAAGTGGTTCCATACGCAACCAAACGTGACCAAATTGACCTCGACCACCAGATTGACGCACAAACTTTCCTTCTACCTCAACGCGCTTACGAATAGTTTCGCGATAGGCAACTTGAGGATTACCAACGTTACATGACACGCTAAACTCACGTTTCATTCGGTCAACGATAATATCTAAATGTAACTCACCCATACCAGAAATAATCGTCTGGGCTGTTTCATCATCTGTATGGACTTTAAAGGACGGATCTTCAGCAGCTAACTTAGCTAGTGCTATACCCATTTTTTCCTGATCAGCTTGCGATTTTGGTTCGACTGCAATAGATATAACAGGGTTAGGGAAATCCATCTTTTCAAGAGTGATGATACTCGCCGGATCACATAAGGTTTCACCCGTAGTAACATCTTTAAGGCCAATCGCCGCAGCGATATCGCCAGCACGCACTTCTTTTAGTTCTTCACGATCATTTGCGTGCATCTGCACTAAACGTCCAATACGTTCTTTTTTACCTTTTATAGGGTTAAATACGGCATCGCCAGTTTTTATTACACCCGAATACACTCTGAAAAATGTCAAGGTACCTACAAATGGGTCAGTAGCAATTTTAAATGCTAAGGCTGAAAAAGGTTCGTTGTCATCTGAATGGCGTTGTGCTTCTGTTTCTTGTGCGTCATCCAATATGCCGGTAATGGCTTTTACTTCTGTCGGCGAAGGTAAATATTCAACCACAGCATCAAGTACCGCCTGAACGCCTTTGTTTTTGAATGCAGAGCCACATGTCGCTAACACAATTTCATTGTTCAAGGTGCGAATCCGTAAGCCTTGTTTGATTTCCTCTTCGCTTAACTCATCGCCACCCAGGTATTTATCCATCAACTCGTCATTAGCTTCTGCCGCAGCCTCTATCATTTCAGTACGATATAACTCTGCTCTCTCAAGGCAATGCTCAGGAATATCTTCATACACAAATGTAGTGCCTTTGTCGGCTTCATTCCAATTGATATATTTCATCTTTATAAGGTCGATGACACCAGTGAAGTTTTCTTCTGCGCCCACGTTAACTTGAATAGGCACGCAATTAGCGCCAAGGCGCTTTCTTATTTGCTCAACGACACGCTCAAAATCTGCGCCAGCTCTATCCATCTTATTCACGAATACCATACGCGGGACTTCGTATTTATCGGCTTGGCGCCAAACTGTTTCAGATTGAGGTTCTACGCCAGAAGATCCGCAAAACACGACAACAGCGCCATCTAGTACGCGTAACGAACGCTCTACCTCAATCGTAAAGTCTACGTGTCCAGGCGTGTCGATAATGTTTATACGATGTTGTTCATACTGTTGCTGCATACCCGACCAGAAACATGTTGTCGCAGCAGAGGTAATAGTGATGCCACGTTCCTGTTCTTGTTCCATCCAATCCATTGTTGCAGCGCCATCATGCACTTCACCAATTTTATGGGAAATACCGGTATAAAAAAGTACGCGTTCAGTAGTGGTAGTTTTACCAGCGTCTACGTGAGCGACAATACCTATATTACGGTAGCGTTGAATGGGAGTTTTACGCGGCATTAACTTTGTTTACCTTATTATTTTTTCTGTAGTGTCGTTATCAAAAATACTTAATATCTAAATTAAGGGGTATAAGCTCTAAAAACGTGTATCCCTTAATCAAGAAAACAGCCTGTCTTATAAAGACAGACTGTTACATTTTTATGACTAAGCGTCAGATTACCAACGGTAATGAGCAAATGCTTTGTTAGCTTCTGCCATGCGGTGAACGTCTTCACGTTTCTTAACCGCACTACCTTTGTTGTCTTGCGCATCCAGCATTTCTGCTGCAAGTCTTTGTGCCATGGATTTTTCACCACGCTTACGTGCCGCTTCTACTAACCAACGCATACCTAATGCATTACGACGAACTGGACGAACTTCTACTGGTACTTGGTACGTAGAACCACCAACACGACGAGATTTAACCTCTACCGTTGGGCGGATGTTCTCTAGAGCATCTTCAAATACATCTAAGTGTGATTTGCTAGATTTTTCAGCAACAATATCAAGGGCACCGTAAACGATCTTTTCGGCAGTAGACTTTTTGCCGTCGAGCATTACGACATTCATAAATTTTGCAAGCAACTCTGATCCGAACTTAGGATCTGGTAGGATTTTACGTTGACCTACGACTCTTCTTCTTGGCATCTTAATTCTCCGTGGAATTCAGGTATAACCCAAAACTCAAATTAAATAGTTTGGCCTTACTAACGGAGAACCGTTAAGACTTAGGCCTTTTCGCGCCGTACTTAGAACGGGCTTGTTTACGATCGTTAACGCCGGCGCAATCTAATGTTCCGCGGACTGTGTGATAACGAACACCTGGTAAATCTTTTACACGGCCACCGCGGATAAGTACCACACTGTGCTCTTGTAAGTTGTGACCTTCACCACCAATGTATGAAGACACTTCAAAACCGTTTGTTAGACGAACACGACATACTTTACGTAATGCAGAGTTCGGCTTTTTAGGCGTAGTTGTATATACGCGAGTACATACACCACGACGTTGTGGGCATGCCTGTAAAGCAGCAACGTTCGATTTCTCGACCGGCTTTTTACGTGGCTTACGCACTAACTGGTTAACTGTTGCCATTAACTAGCTCCTGATTAAAACTAAATATCTCAATGTAGCGACACAAGTTAGGGCTACAAAGAGTGCTCGATTGTTTCACTTTATATCAAAAATATTGACTAAAAATGCTGCTTTTTCAAACAGTTAGCCTAAGGCTAATAATTCCCGCTGATGCTGTTCATATTGCAAACAATGTGTGAGTATTTTTCACACTCGCCAGAAACAAAAAACCGCGACTTTTGGGATATCCCAAATTGGGTCGCGGAATGGTATAGATCAACGATGTTAATGTCAAGCTAGACCTTTAATTACTCGACTTCAGTAAGAAAAGGCCTATGCGAATTTTGACATCTTATTCGCTAGCGTCGCTATCAGCATTTAATGCTTCAGCTAACTGTGCTTGTGCTTCTTCAGCTGAGACAGAGAGTTCTTCCTGTAACGCGGCAAGTTTTCTCTCCGACCGTTTTTGGTGGTAAGAGAACCCCGTACCTGCTGGAATCAAGCGGCCAACGATAACGTTTTCTTTAAGTCCACGTAAATCATCTTCTTTGCCTTGAACAGCAGCTTCAGTAAGTACACGTGTTGTCTCTTGGAAAGATGCTGCCGAAATAAACGACTCGGTAGACAATGATGCCTTAGTAATACCAAGTAATTGAATTTCGTATGTTGCAGGTATCTTACCTTGCTTCTCAAATTCACGATTTGCAATCTTAACGTTAGACACTTCAACTTGCTCACCTTCAAGGAACATAGTGTCGCCAGCATTTAAGATAACGCACTTACGTAACATTTGACGGATAACAACTTCTATATGTTTATCGTTAATTTTTACACCCTGTAAACGATATACTTCTTGCACTTCATTTACGATGTAGTTTGCTACAGCACTCACGCCTCGTAGACGAAGAATATCATGTGGAGACTCAGGGCCATCTGATATAACTTCACCCATTTCTACGTTTTCACCTTCAAACACGTTGAGTTGACGCCATTTAGGAATCATCTCTTCGTATTGACCATTAGCATTCAGGCTAACGTGTCTTGCAGAACTTTCATCTTTAGGTGTAATCGTTAAGCGACGCTTACCTTTTGTTTCTTTACCGAAACCAATGGTACCCGAGATTTCTGCCAAGATAGCAGGCTCTTTAGGTTTACGCGCTTCGAACAAGTCAGCAACACGTGGTAGACCACCAGTAATATCACGCGTTTTCGAACTTTCTTGCGGTATACGAGCTAGTACGTCACCTTCGTTAGCGACAACGCCATCGGTCGCTTCAATCGTTGTAAACGCTGGTAAACGAATTTCTTGAAGCGTACCGTTTTCACTTTCTAGGATTAGCTTCGGTTCTTTTACGTTCGACTTACTTAAGTCTTTAACGACAATACGTGTTAATCCAGTCAACTCATCTTGCTGAGTTTCAGTATTAGAGTCATCGATATCAGCAAATGTAATCTTAGACGCACGCTCAGTCACGATTGGGTGACTATGTGGGTCCCAGTTTGCGACAACATCACCAGCATTTATGCTAGCACCATTGTCAACCGTTAAGATCGCACCATAAGGAACCTTATAACGCTCTTTCTCGCGACCCTGATCATCAATTACCGTCAGTTCGGTAGAACGAGAAACGATAACGACCTTTTTATCAGAGTTACGTACAAACTTCTCGTTGTGTAACTTCAAGGTACCAGTAGTTTTGACTTGTACACTGTTTTCAGCTGACGCTCTTGATGCAGCACCACCGATGTGGAATGTACGCATAGTAAGCTGTGTACCTGGTTCACCGATGGACTGCGCGGCAATTACACCCACAGCTTCACCAGAACCAACCATATGCCCGCGGGCTAAGTCACGGCCATAACAATTAGCACACACACCATGGTCATTATCACAAGTAATAACAGAACGTACTTTAACTTTATCTACGCTATTTTCTTCAAGCATATCTACAAGTTTTTCGTCAAGCATTACATTACGCTCAACAAGCACTTCATTTGTACCAGGCTTAAGTACGTCTTCACAAACAGTACGTCCTAGTACACGCTCTCTCAATGGTTCAACAACGTCACCACCTTCAATAAGTGGCGTCATGTCAACACCTTCAAAGGTGCCACAATCTACATTATTAATAACCAAGTCTTGCGCGACGTCTACTAGACGGCGCGTCAAGTAACCAGAGTTAGCCGTTTTCAACGCGGTATCAGCTAGGCCTTTACGCGCACCGTGAGTAGAAATAAAGTACTGTAGTACGTTTAGACCTTCACGGAAGTTTGCGGTAATTGGTGTTTCAATGATTGAACCATCTGGTTTAGCCATCAAACCACGCATACCCGCTAACTGACGAATCTGAGCTGGGCTACCACGAGCACCGGAATCGGCCATCATATAAACAGAGTTAAAGCTTTGTTGTTCCTCTTGTTCTCCGTCTCTATTAGTCACCGCTTCAGTTTTAAGATTATCCATCATCGCTTTTGCGACGTTATCGTTGGCCGTAGACCAAATATCGATAACTTTGTTGTAACGCTCACCTGCAGTGACAAGACCTGATTGGAACTGCTCTTGGATTTCGACTACTTCAGCTTCTGCAGCATCAATAATTTCTTTCTTAGCCGCAGGAATTACCATGTCGTCGATACCAACAGATGCGCCCGCAATCATTGCGTAATGGAAACCCGTGTACATGATTTGGTCAGCCGCAATAACGGTGTCTTTCAATCCGAGCGTACGATAGCAAGCATTCAACAATCGAGAAATTTGCTTTTTGCCCATTGGTTGATTAATCAATTCAAAAGGCAAGCCTTTGGGTAAAACCAATGAGAAAATAGCACGACCAACAGTCGTATCTACTAATGAAGTCTTAGCAATTTTTTCGCCCGCTTCATTTATTTCATATTGCGTTAAGCGCACTTTTACACGTGCATGAAGTTCTGCACGTTCAGTACGATAGGCTTTTTCTGCTTCATTTGGATTAGAGAACACCATACCTTCACCCTTACCATTTACGCGATCGCGCGTTAAATAGTAAAGACCTAATACAACGTCCTGTGAAGGTACGATGATTGGCTCACCATTGGCAGGTGAAAGAATGTTATTTGTGGACATCATTAACGCACGAGCTTCTAACTGAGCTTCGATTGTTAACGGCACGTGAACCGCCATTTGATCACCATCGAAGTCGGCATTATATGCCGCACAAACCAATGGGTGTAACTGAATAGCCTTACCTTCAATCAAGGTTGGTTCAAATGCTTGAATACCAAGTCTGTGAAGGGTTGGCGCACGGTTAAGTAACACAGGGTGTTCACGAATAACTTCGTCTAATACATCCCAAACTTCAGGTGCTTCACGCTCAACCAATTTCTTAGCCGCTTTGATGGTTGTTGCGAGACCTCTGCCTTCTAACTTTCCATAAATAAATGGTTTGAATAGCTCAAGTGCCATCTTCTTAGGAAGACCGCATTGATGCAATTTAAGTGTTGGACCAACCGTAATTACAGAACGACCAGAGTAATCAACACGTTTCCCTAATAAGTTTTGGCGGAAACGACCTTGCTTACCTTTAATCATGTCAGCAAGCGACTTAAGCGGACGCTTGTTAGACCCTGTAATAGCACGACCTCGACGACCGTTATCAAGCAACGCGTCAACCGCTTCTTGTAGCATACGCTTTTCGTTACGTACGATAATATCTGGTGCCGCAAGGTCAAGTAAACGCTTCAATCTATTGTTACGGTTAATAACGCGACGATATAAATCGTTCAAATCAGAGGTCGCGAAACGTCCACCATCTAGAGGAACTAGAGGGCGTAGTTCAGGCGGCAATACCGGTAAAACTGTCAAAATCATCCACTCAGGCTTATTGCCTGATTGTTGGAAAGATTCTAATAATTTTAAACGCTTAGTGATTTTCTTACGCTTAGTTTCAGAAGTAACGCTTGGTAACTCTTCACGCATAACAGAAACGTCAGAATCAACGTCTAAGTCTTTAAGCAGTTCGAATACTGCTTCAGCACCCATTTTAGCGTCGAAATCATCACCATGCTCTTCTAAAGAATCAAGGTACTCTTCTTCGTTTAGCAGTTGCCCTTGAACTAAATCTGTCATTCCAGGTTCAGTAACAACATAACTTTCAAAGTAAAGAACACGCTCAATATCACGTAATGTCATATCCAACATCAAGCCGATACGAGACGGTAAAGATTTTAAGAACCATATATGTGCCACAGGACTAGCAAGTTCAATGTGTCCCATACGTTCACGGCGAACTTTAGTAAGCGTAACTTCTACGCCACACTTTTCACATATAACACCACGATGTTTTAAACGTTTGTATTTACCACATAAACATTCGTAGTCTTTAACAGGGCCAAAAATACGTGCACAAAACAAACCATCACGTTCAGGTTTGAATGTACGGTAATTAATAGTTTCAGGCTTTTTGACCTCACCGAATGACCATGAACGGATCATGTCAGGTGACGCAAGACCAATTTTTATGTTATCAAATTCTTCGGTCTTATTTTGCTGTTTAATAAACTTTAATAAGTCTTTCACACTTTTCTCCCAGCGGAGTCTTGAATCCGACCCGATATTTCAAATTGTTATGAAAATCGGGCCAACTTGTTATTTTAGCGCAATTGCCAGCTTAGTTCTCTTCAAGCTCAATGTTGATACCCAAAGAACGGATCTCTTTCAACAGTACGTTGAATGATTCTGGCATGCCAGGCTCCATTCTATGGTCGCCATCGACGATGTTCTTATACATCTTCGTACGGCCATTAACATCATCAGACTTAACAGTAAGCATTTCTTGGAGCGTATAAGCGGCACCATATGCTTCAAGCGCCCATACTTCCATTTCTCCGAAGCGCTGACCACCAAACTGAGCTTTACCACCAAGCGGTTGTTGAGTAACAAGGCTATATGAACCTGTTGAACGCGCATGCATTTTGTCATCAACCAAGTGATTAAGTTTAAGCATGTACATGTAACCTACAGTTACTGGACGCTCAAACTCTCTACCTGTGCGACCATCGAATAAGGTAATTTGACCTGATTCTGGAATGTCAGCAAGTTTCAACATGTCTTTAATTTCTGACTCACGCGCACCGTCAAATACAGGAGATGCTATTGGTACACCACCTCGCAGATTACCGGCTAAACGCATGATTTCATCATCACTGAAGCTTTCTATATCTACCTCTTGACGAGACTCGCCAAGCTCGTAAACTTTCTTCAAGAACTCACGCACTTTTGCAACTTCTTGCGCTTCTTTGATCATTTGGTCAATTTTAACACCTAAACCATGAGCAGCCATGCCCATGTGTGTCTCAAGAATCTGACCGATGTTCATACGCGACGGTACACCCAATGGGTTTAGTACGATGTCTACAGGCGTTCCGTTGGCATCATGCGGCATATCTTCAACAGGCTGAATGGTTGAAATAACACCTTTGTTACCGTGACGACCAGCCATTTTGTCACCTGGCTGAATGCTACGCTTAACCGCTAGATAAACTTTAACAATCTTAAGTACGCCTGGCGCTAAGTCATCGCCTTGCGTGATCTTACGACGCTTAATTTCAAACTTCTTATCAAAGTCATTCTTCACTTCAGAATATTGTTCAGCAGCTTGGTCAAGCTCAGCTTGTGCGTCTTCATCTTTAAGGATGATATCAAACCACTTTTCACGCGGTGTACTATCTAGTTTTTCTTCTGTGATGCCAGCGTTAACTAACTGACGTCTTGCGCGGGCAAATATGCCGTCGGCTAAAATACTAAACTCATCACCCAGATCTTTCTTCACCTGACGAAGCTGCATTTCTTCGATTTCAAGCGCACGTTGGTCTTTCTCAACACCGTCGCGAGTAAATACTTGAACATCGATAACCGTACCAGAAACACTGTTTGGTACGCGCAGTGACGTATCTTTTACGTCAGATGCTTTTTCACCAAATATTGCTCTTAATAGTTTTTCTTCTGGTGTAAGCTGAGTTTCACCTTTTGGCGTCACTTTACCTACGAGTATATCGCCACCCTTAACCTCTGCACCAATAAACACAACACCAGATTCATCAAGTTTACCTAATGCTGACTCACCAACATTAGGAATATCAGCACTGATTTCTTCCGGCCCTAGTTTAGTGTCACGGGCGATACAGCTTAGCTCTTGGATATGAATAGTAGTGAAACGGTCTTCTTGCGCCACGCGCTCAGAGATAAGGATTGAATCCTCAAAGTTATACCCATTCCAAGGCATGAACGCGATACGCATGTTCTGGCCAAGTGCCAATTCACCAAGGTCAGTCGACGGCCCATCAGCAAGCACATCACCAGTAACAACTGGCTCACCAACATTACATGTAGGCCGCTGGTTAATGCAGGTATTTTGGTTTGAACGCGTATACTTTGTTAAATTGTATATATCGATACCAGCTTCACCCGGCACCATTTCGCTCTCATTTACTTTAACAACAATACGACTCGCATCCACATAGTCAACAGTACCACCACGTTTAGCTACAACGGTAACACCAGAATCAACCGCAACAGTTTTCTCCATACCTGTACCAACTAAAGGCTTATCAGCTCTTAGTGTAGGTACTGCTTGACGTTGCATGTTTGATCCCATCAATGCGCGGTTAGCATCATCGTGCTCTAAGAATGGGATAATACTTGCTGCAATAGACACGATTTGCTGTGACGAAACATCCATATAGGTAATGTCATCACGTTGTACTAATGTCGTTTCTCCTCGCATACGACAAGGTATCAAGTCGTCAACAAGGGCATTGTTGTTATCTAATATGACGTTTGCTTGAGCAATCGCATATTGACCTTCTTCAATAGCAGACAAATATTCAATATCGTCAGTTACTATGCCATCTACAATCTTACGATAAGGTGTTTCTAAGAAACCAAAGTCGTTAGTTCTAGCAAAGCTCGCTAAGGAGTTAATTAGACCAATGTTTGGTCCTTCAGGTGTTTCGATTGGACAAACGCGACCGTAGTGAGTCGGGTGTACGTCTCGTACTTCAAAACCAGCTCTTTCACGGGTTAAACCACCTGGACCTAAAGCTGAAATACGGCGTTTATGAGTAACTTCAGATAATGGGTTGTTTTGATCCATAAACTGAGATAACTGACTCGAACCAAAAAACTCTTTAACAGCAGCAGAGATAGGCTTAGCGTTAATAAGGTCCTGAGGCATAATATTATCTAAGTCACCAAGACTTAGACGTTCTTTAACAGCACGTTCAACACGCACTAAACCAACTCTAAATTGGTTTTCAGCCATTTCACCAACGCTACGGATACGGCGATTACCTAAGTGGTCAATATCATCAACTTCGTCCTTACCATCACGGATGGTAATGAGTTGCTGCATGACCGAAACAATATCGCTTTTGTCTAACGTACCGGCACCCGTCGATTCGTCACGCCCTAAACGACGGTTAAATTTCATTCGACCAACTGCAGACAGGTCATAACGCTCTTCAGAGAAGAATAAGTTATCAAATAAATTTTCTGCTGCATCTTTCGTTGGAGGCTCGCCTGGACGCATCATTCTGTATATTTCAACAAGTGCTTCTAAACGATTACTACTTGGGTCTACACGGATGGTATCTGAAATATATGAACCGTGATCGAGTTCATTGATGTAAAGTGTATTGAACTCCTTAATACCAGCCGTTTTGAGTGCTTCTAAAGACTCAAGTGTTAACTCATCATTTGCGCTTGCAATGATTTCGCCTGTGTCTTCATTGACATAGTTACTCGCAAGTACCTTACCAACCAAATACTCAGCTGGAACAGGTAGTTCAGTAATATTTGCTTTTGCAAGTGCTCTCGTATGGCGAGCTGAAATACGTCGGCCTTCTTCAACAAGTACTTTGCCGTCGGCGTCTAGGATGTCAAATTGTGCAGTCTCACCACGTAAACGGTCAGCAATAACATCCATGAGGAATTTGTCACCGTCAATACGAACAGAAATTTTGTCAAAGAACAAATCTAAGATTTCTTCAGTACCAATTTCTAATGCGCGCAAAATGATGGTCGCAGGCAATTTTCTGCGGCGATCTATCCGTACAAATAAGTTATCTTTAGGATCGAATTCGAAGTCTAACCAAGAACCACGATATGGTATTACACGAGCATTGTAGAGCACTTTACCAGAACTATGCGTTTTACCTTTGTCATGATCAAAGAACACACCTGGAGAGCGATGAAGCTGAGAAACTATTACACGTTCAGTACCATTGATTACGAATGTACCGTTGTCAGTCATTAGTGGGATTTCACCCATATAGACTTCTTGCTCTTTAATGTCTTTTACCGTGCCTGGCGCTGCTTCTTTATCGAAAAGTACTAAACGTAACTTAACGCGAAGCGGTGCTGAGTAAGTAACACCACGAATCTGACATTCTTTAACATCAAATGCTGGCTCACCTAAACGATAAGACACATATTGAAGTTCAGAATTACCAGAATAACTCTTTATTGGAAATACTGACCTGAACGCTGATTCTAAGCCGTACTGGCCTTCTGGATCTTGATCAATAAATTTTTTGAAAGAATCTAGTTGAATTGATAGGAGGTATGGAATTTCCAGTACCTGTGGGCGCTTGCCAAAATCCTTACGGATACGTTTTTTTTCACTATAAGAGTAAACCATGGGTTCCTCAGCCGACCGATTTTTGACCCAACCTGCTACACAACTGCAATGCGTAACAAACTTCCTGTACCCTTTTATTTTTTAGGGTTTAACCTTAAGCATAAACTATTCCAGCTGATATTGCTGTAATGAATTCAAAAACTTAACGCTTACCCCGCGCAAACATATCTATTCAAATAAAGGGCAAAAATTTTGTAATAGATATAGCGCAAAAAGGCTGATGGTTTAAAAACCATCAGCCTTAGCCTAATACAGGCTAGTAACTAGTAGCAACTAATTACTTAATTTCAACTTCAGCACCAGCTTCTTCAAGCTGCTTCTTAAGTTCTTCTGCTTCGTCTTTAGCTACGCCTTCTTTGATAGCTTTAGGTGCAGATTCTACAACTTCTTTAGCTTCTTTCAAGCCAAGACCTGTAGCGCCGCGAACAGCTTTAATTACTGCAACTTTGTTGCCACCGAATGAAGTAAGAACTACGTCAAACTCAGTTTGTTCTGCAGCTGCTTCAGCTGCTGCACCTGGTGCTGCGGCTACTGCTACTGCTGCAGATGCTTCAACACCAAATTTTTCTTCAGCTGCTTCAATAAGTTCTACAAGTTCCATCACAGGCATTTCTGCGATCGCGTTTAAAATATCTTCTTTAGTTAGAGCCATTTCTCTAAACTCCTGGGTAAAATGTTAAAAATTTAAATAAATTGCCAAGACAAAAAATTACTTTTCGTCTTTGATCGCTGCCAATACACGCACAAATTTCGAAGGCACTTCGTTGATTGTTTGAACGAATTTGCCCACTGGTGCTTTGAAGGTAGCAAGTAGTTTCGCCAATGCTTCGTCTCTTGTTGGTAAAGAAGCTACCGCGTCCAATTTTTCTGGACCGAGTAAACCACTACCAATTGATAACGCAGTTACCTTTAATTTATCATTGCCTTTCGCGAAGTCTTTGAAAAGACGCGCAGCACCGCCAGGTGCATCAATAGAAAAGCCATAAATTAGAGGACCGGTTAAAGCACTATCGAGGTCAGCAAACTTACTTTCAGATAAAGCGCGTTTTGCTAAGGTGTTACGTACTACTTTCAAGTACACACCTTGCTCACGGGCTTTAACACGAAGTTCGGTTAACTCACCTACTTCCATACCACGGTATTCAGCGACGGCAACGGATAGAGCGCGAGACGCAACGTCAGAAACTTCTGCTACGATCTCTTTTTTTGCTGCTAAACCTAATGCCACTGAGTTCACCTCTTAAATTCTGAAAATCCTGCTACATATTGTAGATTTCATTTCAGTGTCTACAGATTGATATCAGATACTTCTGATACCGCTCTACGGTGTTCATTTCCCAGAGAGTCTGAGTTGAAACCACCGTCTGCGCAGGAAAATTAAGTTTGTCATTAACGTTAGAGTTCTCTGACCGCTCTAACTGACTTACACCTGCGGTCTTGGACGGGAGTCGATGCATACTTCGCATAGACTCCAACCCACAACCTTTTCAGAGTTAGCTTATACGCTCTCGACAGACCCTTGGTCAATCACGACGCCAGCACCCATTGTAGTGCTTAAGCTAATTTTCTTAATATATGTACCTTTCGCTGAAGAAGGCTTAGCTTTCTTAAGTGCTTCTAATAGCGCTTCAAGGTTTTGTTTTATTTGGTCAGATTCAAATGCGATCTTACCGATACTCGCATGAATAATACCATTTTTATCGTTACGGTATCTTACCTGGCCTGCTTTAGCGTTTTTAACCGCTGTCGCTACATCTGGCGTCACAGTACCAGTTTTAGGATTTGGCATTAATCCTCTTGGTCCTAAAATTTGACCTAGTTGACCAACAACACGCATTGCGTCTGGGCTAGCAACAACGACGTCGAAATTCATTTCGCCTTTTTTCACTTGCTCAGCTAAATCGTCCATGCCGACGATGTCTGCACCCGCTTCTTTAGCAGCATCTGCATTAGCACCTTGAGTGAAAACTGCAACACGCACGTCTTTTCCTGTACCGTTAGGTAGTACAGTTGCACCACGAACATTTTGATCAGATTTACGTGCATCAATGCCCAAATTAATGGCTACATCCACGCTTTCTGCAAACTTAACAGTGGCGAATTCTTTCAATAAAGCAACAGCTTCATCGAACTGATACTCTTGAACCGGATCTACTTTTTCACGAATTGCGCGTAAACGCTTAGATAATTTTGCCATTCTATTAGTCCTCTACTACCAAGCCCATGCTGCGAGCAGAACCAGCAATAGTTCTTACTGCTGCATCAAGGTCAGCTGCTGTTAGATCAGGTTCTTTCGCCTTTGCAATCTCTTCTAATTGCGCGCGTTTAACCGTGCCCACTTTTTCAGTGTTAGGACGACCAGAACCACTCTTAATGCCTGCCGCTTTCTTAAGCAAGAAAGATGCTGGAGGAGTTTTTGTTTCAAAAGTAAAAGAACGGTCTTCGTATACTGTAATAACAACAGGAACCGGAGCGCCTTTTTCTAGAGATTCTGTTTTCGCATTAAATGCCTTACAGAATTCCATAATATTTACACCATGTTGACCTAAAGCAGGACCAACTGGTGGACTTGGGTTCGCAGCACCCGCGCCTACTTGTAGCTTAATTAAGCCAGTGACTTTTTTCGCCATGATATTGTCTCTCTATTTAATGGGTATAACGCCTTGTAAGTACAGAGAATACTTACTCTAACGGCTTCCCTTGCATAAAAAAGGGCGCAAATTATAGGCTTTTAAAAGATTAGATGCAAGAGATAATTCGCGGTATATACGCTTAATTGTCAATCATTATTCGGCTTTGACCAGACTTTTTGACTTGATACATATTTGCATCTGCGATTGCAATAAGCTCATCTAAGTCATCATCAACGCTTTTAGCACGCGCGCTGCCAATACTGGCACTTATTATCACCTCTATATTTTCTTCAATTTCAATCGGTTGACTAATACTATTCACTAATGATTCACAAAGCTTTTGTAATTTGGCGTTATCGCTACAAGGCTGCTTTATTGCTACTAAAAACTCGTCGCCTCCCCAGCGACAAGACACAGATTCAATATCTAAGAACACACGTTTAATGGCCTTGCTAACTTGCCTAAGTACGACGTCGCCTGCATCATGCCCGTACTGGTCGTTTACCGGTTTAAATTTATCTAAATCAATCATCATTAACACTGCGTCACCATCTTGACCATGCATCAATTTCTTTAGTTCTCTTGTGCCAGCTCTTCGATTGAACATCCCTGTTAACGCGTCATGATCGGCTTCGAACTTAGTTCTTTTCTCCCGAAAAATCCGTTCGGTAACATCATATGCAATTACTTCAATCAAGGCATCATCATATGATCCTAAACTAGCATGTTTACTGGATATTCGAGCAAACAAACAATGGAGGACTCGCTCTTTACCTGCATCGGTAAAACTTATATCCACCGCAATTTGGTCGCTTGAGTTAACCAACCTTAAACGTTGAAAATGCGTTTTGAGTTGCTCTTTCTGATTAAACGCAGCGATAAAATCTGTTGACTCAATTAGGGCTGGGCATAGGTGATTAAACGCAGGGTTCTTAGTTACTAATTGATTCTTAGCATCAATAATACCGATGCCAGCTCTTGCTTGTTCGAAAATAAGCTTAAAATGTTTCTGGAGGCTTTCGTGATGCACTCTAAGCTGCTGCTCTCGCGAAAACTGTTCTTTTAACTCTTCGGTAAGATCATTAATTCCGTCGATAAGAAGACCAAACTCATCCTTTTTTGTATAGCCAATTTCAATTGGCTCGACGGCTTCTGGTGAATAGTGTTTTTGCTTCTCAAACGCTCTCGTCAAACGACTAATAGGCGTCGTTAACTGTTGCTGGACAACCCAACCAACAATAAGGCTGATTAGAAGACTTATCACAAGGAAAACAACGGCATTTTCTAGTGCAATTCGGGTAACGCTGTCTCGAATAAAGTCATTGTCAGGGTATATACGGAAATTGCCAACCACCTCTCCTTTCGTAAACGGATCTTCCAAGAGAATTGAAATAGCCTTACGATTTTGGTTGTTCCCAATAGATACATTTAAACCGTCGCTATTCTCGATAATAGCACCAGCAACGAGATCATTCTGCTCTAGTCCATTAATTATTTCAGTGGCAAGCACGTCATCATTCAAATAAGCAGATATAGCGGCCGTTCTTTGAGCCCCCAATCCTAGCTGTTCGACTAAGTTTCGATTAACCTCTGTTTGTTGATGTTCTTTATAAAAATATACGCCGAGGGCGCTCACTAAAGCCAGCAGAATACTTGAAGTCGCAATTATCATTGCGACTCTAAGGTATATTTTATTTCTCCAACTATGCATTAAACAGCCATTGTGAATAAACAGTTTTGCTCATAAATAGCATTTGCTTATTTTAAACATTAAAATAGCACTAATATGCAACGCGCTACCTTTCGCAACTAGTAAATAAAGCGTGTCGTGAAAAGTTAGTGATATGATTTTCAAACATGGTTCCGACTAACATATTACAACTAAAGTTTAGTTAAAATATTAATTTATATACAAATGTATATTTCTATCGGTTCAAAAATACATACGCTTTAATTTAACTTAGGACAGAAGGCGGTATTTGCAAGATATTTTGAGAATGGATTAGTGAAAATAAAAAAAACCGCTCAAGTAATGAAGCGGTTTTCAATGTTTTTTACACGTTTACTAAAGTAAATTTTGAGAAAGTTTACCCTTTCTCTACTTGACTGAACTCTAACTCAACCGGCGTTGAACGCCCAAAAATAAGTACGGAGACTTTCAAGCGACTTTTCTCATAATCGACTTCTTCAACAACACCATTGAAGTCAGCAAATGGACCGTCATTCACCCGAACCACTTCACCCGGTTCAAACAACGTCTTAGGCTTAGGCTTATCTACTGATTCTTCAAGTCTATTTAGAATAGCATCGGCTTCACGCTTAGAGATAGGCATTGGTCTGTCTGATGTACCGCCGATAAACCCAAGTACTCTTGGAATACTTTTTACTAAATGCCAAGAATCTTCGTTCATTTCCATTTCCACAAGTACATAACCCGGAAAAAACTTACGTTCAGATTTACGCTTTTGACCAGCTCTCATCTCAACTACTTCTTCGGTTGGTACCAAAATTTCACCGAAGTAGTCTTCCATGCTATGCATTTTTATGTACTCTTCTAGTGTTTTCTTAACACGCCCTTCGTACTGAGAAAATGCCTGTACCACGTACCATTTTTTATCTGACATTGTGAATTAAGCTCCGATACCAGTAATAAGTGCAACAGCCCAAACAATAAGCATATCGATGAAGTAAAGTAATACACCAACCAGCGCTGTAGCAAGCAAAATAATACCCGTTAAACGATTAACTTCACTACGCTCAGGCCAAACGACTTTACGTACTTCGATTTTTGCATCTTTAGCAAATGCAAAAAAAGTAGCGCCTTTGATTGTCGTTGCTGCAATACCTAAAGAAGCGGCGATGACAACTACTGCCGCAATGGCGCGATATAGCACCGATAATTCACTGTATGCGCTATTGAAATAAACAAGCCCGCCAACTAATGCGACGACCAACAACCACTTAACTGTATCCAACGGATTGGATTGACTTTCTGCCTTATCACTCATTCGTGTTACCTTTGTGATACAACGCTTAACGCGACATATCAATATTCCATATTGACAAAATATGATATCAGCTGGCAGGGGTGGAGGGACTCGAACCCCCAACCATCGGTTTTGGAGACCGCTGTTCTACCAATTCGAACTACACCCCTAAAATGCTGATAAAAATCTTATAGTTACACTACCCTTGTGAGTTTGTCTGTTTTTGGGGAACTTCAGCGTCATAAGGGAGGGAGGCGTATTATACTTAAGATGACAGTTGATACAAGTAATTTAATAAAAGAATAATCTTTTACTTCAGTCGTAAATAGTAGCTAAATACACATTTTTCTTTTAGAGTAAAATCAAAAAAGGATCGCGTAATGCAGGCTCACAATTGCAAACCACTGGATGATTTTATTGAATATCCTCCTGAAGAAATGTCCAAACGCGCACAAGATTGGTATCAACAAATAAAGCGACGGCACAGTATCCGTCAATTCAGCGAAAGAGTTGTACCACAAAACATCATTGAAACCTGCATTAAAAGTGCTGGCACTGCGCCAAATGGTGCAAATCATCAACCATGGCATTTTGCAGCCATTAGCTCTCCGGAAATAAAACGTCAGGTGAGAGAGCAAGCCGAACAGCACGAACGTCGATTTTACGGGGGCTCTGCAGGGGACCAGTGGCTAAATGCCTTAAAACCGCTAGGAACAGATGCACAGAAGCCATATTTGGAAACTGCACCGTGGCTAATTGCCATTTTTAGCCAAAAAAAAGGTGGCGTTGAGGCCACAGATAAACAACAAAACTACTATATACATGAATCCGTTGGCATCGCGACTGGATTTCTAATAACGGCTCTACATAATGCGGGACTAGCAACACTGACTCACACTCCCAAACCAATGAGCTTTTTATCTAAAATTTGCCGCCGCCCTGATGACGAACGCCCATATATGCTCCTCGTTACGGGGTATCCAGCCAGCGACGCGACAATTCCTTTACATGCGCTAAAGAAAAAACGTTTGGAAGAAATTTCAAGCTTTTTGTAAACTTTAAAAGCAGTATCAAAAGAGCCACATGCACTAATAACCGGATTTGTATACAGATGAAACTGCGGGTTTACCTTGCGCTTGTTTGCTTGCGGAATTACCATTAAGTAGCGTGATCAAAGCAGGGTAATAAGCCACGTAGTTTCCGGTTTTTGCCTTCTCTTCAATCCATAGTAAATGAGTAGAGGGTGTATCATTTAGCGTTAATTGCTTCACTTCCAGCATGCTTACGATACCTTTGTACTTGATGGTTATATGTGTAAACTCATCCTCAAACACTAGCGTAGTATCATTCAAGTGGACAAAACCCACATCATTTAGGTTAGGAGCTGCGCCAAATTGCGGGTTAAAAGAGAGAGGAAAATGATACGGTGTTAAGTGCAATAGCGCAGTTCTCAGCACACTCGCGGCGACTTCAAACACAGAATCAGACACAAGATATCGAGAGCATTGTAGGTAGTACTTAGCGGTTTGCTGGTCTCGGTAACGTTCTGATATACGTAAGTGTTCTCGACTAGCCGTATAACTAGCGCAATCAGTCACTATTTCACCGTTTTCTAACATTAGCTCAGGCAGTAAAGTGCTATCTACCTGTTGTTTGGCGAGCAAAGGCTTTTCTGTGTAGTCAGTTGACGAATTAGAACAAGCACCAATACTCATTGTAACAAAGAAAAGAGCCACAACACTGACGGCACCGTACCTTAGTATAAGCACAATTGACGTCTTTAGACGCTTATACTTTTGTTATGCAAGCGCATAGTCCGCTTCTTTATGCCGACGTGACGGGTACCTATCACCGAAATTACGTAACTCACGTATTGCAGCAGACCAATCTAAGCTTGTCACACAACGCCAAAACGTCGGGCAGCGCGTTTGAACACTTCCATATTGAAATTCAACAGATGCAATAACGGTTTGCCACTTTGCCGGAATTTCATGGAATGCTGTCGAACTATCCTCAGAAAATCTTTCGACAAGTGTTGAAATCATCTTATTCTTGGCACCAGAGTTAAGCGCGTTCGCTTGGGCCTCTGTTATTGTCAAAGGCTTCGCAGCCAAATACGCCTCGGCTTCTTTTCCCTTTAAGCCCAGATAAGGCGAAAGACGTTGAATAAAGTCTGGACTAAGCGCCAACATCAACAAATCATGCTCGTTTCTGGCGCCAAGATCAAAACCTACCCCGACGGTTACCCCACTTTGACTATTTTCTGGGTCTGGCACGTATCCAGATAAAATATTACCGCCTTCTAGTTCAGCGATAAAACCGTAATCAATCGTTACCTTGTATGCACTCATTTGCTTCTCCTTGCCCGGTTGTCTTTAATCATCAGGACAATTTACTATAAGTATCAACCATAAATTCAACGCCTTCAGTCGCAAACAAACGCCCTGATTGCTCCATTAAAATCATCCAATCCTTACTTTGCATGCACGCTTCGTGATGTGACTGAGATTCCCATTCCCAATACATCATAGTCTCATTTGATTCTAAGGATTCATGAAATGAAATAGATACGAAGCCTGGGTGGCGTTGCGCTAATGGGATCATCGATAAACCGAACGCATGAATACGCGCCTTAAGCTCACTAGGAAATTTAACACGAGAAATTGCAACAAAACTCATTGTGTACCCCCATAATTGCTAAGTTTAATTAAGCTTAGCTTTCACATATTAATTTACGCTACTTAAATTTATCAGAATATTGCCCCTTTGGCATCTTACCTAGATCGACGCCCATGTTTCTTAGCATGTAATCACGAATATCGTAGGCATGTTGAGGGTCGATTTTTCTAAATATGCCACGTTCTGCTTCATTCAAATGTGCAAGAGGTTCGCCTTCTGCCTTAAATACAAAATAATCAATTAGGTATTTCCAGTTTTTTCTCTCAGCCTCAGACAAATGAGAAAGCGTATATAAACCATGCAATAAAGTGTTAATTGGGCTTTCTAATTTGCGGTTATCGTTAAGCCAGAAATAATTCACCAACATACAGTAATCGCCTTCAGACCGCACGTTGTGCCACCACAGTGGCGGATTGTAAAACCCATCACCAGGTGCTAACTCTGCGACCAGTGCATGCTCAAGCGCGTCTTTATATCGAGGATGTTTGTCAAAATTAGGGTTGTCTATATCGACCATACTCATTGGCGCGCCTGCAGGTGACTTATCAATAGGCCCGGGGTAAAGATTTTTCACTTGCTCAGTCGGAAACAACGTAAAAGTACGTTTGCCAGAAACCAGACAGGCGATGTTATCAAATTCATCATAGTGCGTCGAAACAGTAGAAGAATTGCC
This sequence comes from Agaribacter marinus, assembly GCF_030160655.1. Classification (GTDB taxonomy): domain Bacteria; phylum Pseudomonadota; class Gammaproteobacteria; order Enterobacterales; family Alteromonadaceae; genus Glaciecola; species Glaciecola marina. The sequence continues at coordinate 22,472 of NZ_BSOT01000020.1, read as the reverse complement.
TAACCAAAAACGAGGTTCTATCTTTGAGTTGAGCTGAAAAGGATGTGGATTTTCTTCGATAAAACCTTGTACATGAGGAAATATGCCAATACTTCCGGTATAGACTGATAATTCTTGATTTTGCGTCTGTGTAAGTTCAAAGATAGTTTTAATCGCTTGTGCAAACGATTGGTCTTTTTCCTTAAAATTATACTTATCTGTACCTTCGTTATAAAAGTAGCGACCATTAATTGACTTTGGCGCCTCAAACGTTCTTACGGTGTGCGTAGTATTTATTGATTTGGCCGTCAGATATTCGTGCAAACTAGCGGAAGACTCTTTCGCTTTTTTTAACACTGGCCAATCATTCACTAAGCCTTTGAGAATAACGGGCTTATTCATTGGCACAATTTCTTCAAAAAACTCGCGAGTACTTACGTTAGGATACTCATCGACGCGCTTCTTTATCTTTGGCTGCATGCTCATTTGTGATAAGTCTATTTTGCTTATTTTTATAGTACCACCGAAATAGTAATATTCTATAAATTATGCACAATCATTTCGTCACAAACCTGCAGTTGCTGACTGAGTGACGACTTTGGCAGCTAGGGGGACTAATTGCTCGTTTAGTGGTATTTAACTCCGTTACTCAATGCGAAGACTTGAGACAAGTTGAAACATTTTTACGATGAAGTGAAAACATATAGAAACACCTGTAAGCTATAATCAGGTGTTGTTATTAAAATGGTAGTCTGCTCAACCCATGAAAATTCTGGCGCTAGCCCGCAGTTCGACACAATTTTACCTCATTAATATCGTGGGATGGGTAGGCTATATTTTAAGTAGTCTAATCGGCACGATGTATTGGGATAAACCTGCAAACTACTACTTAACCATTGCGTTTAGCGGCTTTGTTGGCTTTTTACTCAGTTTTATTTTACGACCAATTTATCTAAAAATTTGGGATTTAAGTACAGTTGTAAAAATCCTTACAGTCCTAGTAATGTGTTATCTCCTAAGTATTCTATGGGTAATTCCCGTCAACTTTATATACTGGGACCTATTCAAAGACGGATATCGCCCGTCTAGCTGGTATGGATACATCAGTATGACGGGAAGCAAGTTTTATCTCTACTTCTGCTGGAGCTGCTTATATTTTGGGATTAAGTTTTATCGTGAGATGCAAAAAGCAACACAAAGCGCACTTAAGGCCAATGCCCTAGCGCATGAGGCACAGTTGAAAATGCTACGGTATCAGTTAAACCCTCACTTTTTATTTAATACCCTAAACGCAATTTCAACCTTGGTATTGGTTAAGCAAAACGATCGAGCTAACGAAATGGTAGCACGCTTATCTAGCTTCTTACGTTACTCTTTAGACAATGACCCAATGCAAAAAGTATCGCTAAAGCAAGAGGTTACAACACTTCAACTTTACTTAGATATTGAAAAAGTAAGATTTGAGGAACGATTAGATATTGTATTTGATGTCGAAAAAAACGCTGAGGATGCGCTCATTCCTAGTCTAATTTTACAACCGCTTGTAGAAAACTCAATAAAATACGCCATCGCAAATTCTGAAAATGGCGGGCAAATTAGTATTTGCGCAAATATAAACGATCGCTCACTATTCCTCGACATAATAGATGACGGACCAGGCGTAACGCTGAACAACGGGCAACTACCTAGTGGCAGAGGCGTTGGCATCAAAAATACGCAAGGAAGATTACAGGAACTTTATGGCGCTTCGCATTCGTTTGCAATATCGAATGCGAATCCAAGTGGTTTGAAAATTTCTATAACTATTCCGTATGAGGTCTCTCAATGATAACGAATCAGCGTTGTATAAGTAATGCTACTGACAGTCCACATAAAATACGTACTTTGATTGTTGATGACGAATCACTCGCAAGGCAAGGTTTACAAATAAGGTTAGAAAGTTTTAGCGACGTGCAAATTATTGGCCAGTGTACCAATGGCCGAGAGGCACTGGCAGCCATTGCTCAACATTCTCCTGATCTAGTTTTTTTAGACATTCAAATGCCTGGCTTAGATGGCTTCGATGTGGTTAAACACCTACAAGCTGACAATACACCGTTGATTGTATTTGTGACTGCATTCGATCAATACGCTATCGATGCATTTGATGTACATGCTATTGACTACGTACTCAAGCCCATTGAACAAGAGCGCTTGGGGACCGCAATTAATCGCGCAAGACAGCACTTATTGCAAAGCGAAAGTGAAAATCAAAAGCAACGATTGATGGATTTAATTGGCAATATTACTGGACAGTCGCCGGCCGAATTATCCAGATTACTAGCTGAAAACGGAGCGCTAGAACAACCGTACCCCGAAAAAATCGCGATTAAAGATCGTGATGAAACAACGCTAGTAAACAGTAACGACATTGCTTGGATTGAAGCGGCAGGGGACTACATGTGTATCCACGCAAATGAGCAAGTACATGTATTGCGTTCTACAATGAAAAAGCTAGAAGAACAACTAAACCCACAAACCTTTCAGCGTGTGCACCGCTCGACTATCGTCAACTTAGATAAAATCGAAAAAATTTGTTCACACATTAATGGCGAGTACTTTTTACAACTCGATAACGGCGCAAAACTTAAGATGAGCCGCAGCTATCGTGACAAAATAAAGCACATAATTTAAGTGCCGTTGAACATTGCTATAAATGCGGGGAGTAAGCCTTGCAATTCGCTATGGGTTTATCAACGGATTTGCTCGTAAACGTTCCACCGCTAACTCGATAAACGAGCGAGTCTTAGCATTCGCTCTGCGCCCTTCGAGATGAATAACGTTTACTGGTAACGGCGCTTCTTCATAGTCAATAAGTAAACGACGAAGCCTACCTTGATTGATGTCTTCCCCTGCTTGATATGACATCAATCGAGTAATACCATGACCGAGCAAAACCGACTTAAGCGCGGCAGAATTGTGATTGCAATACAAACGTGGGAATAATTTAATTAATTCTTTTTTACCATTGTTTAAAAACTGCCAAGTATTTAAGCTCTCAAATGTACTAGCGAATACCACACTGTGTTTGGTTAAATCAGAAGGTATTTCAGGCATACCGTGCTTATCTAAATAATCCGGTGAACCACATACTACACGTCTTACTTCCCCTACCTTTGTCGCATAAAGATTAGAATCTTTGAGGTGCCCAATACGAATAGCGACATCAAGTTCTTCTTCAATTAAACTCGTTACACGGTCATAAAACATCGCATTTACCGAAACATCTGGATACGCGGCTAAATATTCATTCATGATAGGCACTACATGTTTCTCACCAAATAACACTGGCGCTGTCACTGTCAACTTACCAGCAGGCTTTGCGTAAACACCAAGGACTGATGCTTCCGCCTCGTCAATATCATCAATAATGCGAATTGCGTCATGCAAATATCGAGCGCCAGATTCAGTCAATTTAACCAATCGTGTAGTTCTATGAAATAGCTTAACCCCTAAACTTGCTTCCAAAGATGCAACTGCTCTTGTAATGGCAGGCGCTGAATAACCTAGTGTTTCTGCTGCATGATTGAAGCTTCGATGTTTAGCTACTTCAATAAATATTTTCATGGATTCAATCTTATCCAAACTGCCCTCGCTTTTCTCAGCGCCTCACATTCATTATTCCATTATTAGAAATAATTAATTTCAATTTCAAGCAATTATTTCTAATTCACAAACCAGTATTGTAGTGCACATCACTAAGTTCGTTTAGTAATCGCAATCATTGATTAATGTAAAGGAGCAAAAATGCCAAGACCACCTCTCCCCCCTTTTGACCAAACATCGGCCATCGAAAAAATTAGACTTGCAGAAGACGCTTGGAATAGCGGTGACCCAGCCCGTGTTGCATTAGCATACACAGAGAACTGTCCATGGCGAAATCGAGCTGAATTTGTCACGGGCAGAGAAGAAATTAACGCATTCCTAATACGCAAATGGACAAGAGAATTAGAGTACAGGCTTATAAAGGAACTATGGGCATTTACCGGTGACCGCATCGCCGTGCGTTTTGCTTATGAATTCAGAGATGATTCTCATCAATGGTTTAGGGCATATGGGAATGAAAACTGGGAATTCGATGAAAGTGGACTAATGTGTAAACGTATAGCAAGTATAAACGAACATCTTATTGAAGAAAGCGATAGAAAGTTTCATTGGCCACTAGGTCGTCGGCCAAATGACCATCCAAGTTTGTCGGCACTAGATTTATGAGCACTCTGTCAAACAACGTAAATAACGTTTAGGAACCAACAATGAACCCAAAATTTTCAGCATCAAATACACCAATAAAACTATATCGTAACCCAATATCCGGACACTGTCATAAAGTAGAATTAATGTTAGCGTTTTTGGACATTCCATACAAAACCGTAGACTTAGATATGGCTAATGGTGCACATAAAGCGCCAGACTACTTAAAAATAAACCCATTTGGCCAAGTACCTGCTATTGATGACAACGGTGTCACATTGGCGGATTCAAATGCAATTATTACATATCTAAACCAACAGTATAACGACGGGTACGAATGGTATCCGAGCGCTCCTCTCGCCGCAGCAGAAGTACAGCGTTGGTTGTCCGTCGCTGCAGGTGAAATCGCATACGGCCCATGCGCTGCGCGCTTAGTTAAAGTATTTGGTGCAAATTTGGATTACGAACTTGCTAAACAAAAAACAGTTGCCCTTTTTGCAATAATCGAAGCAACGTTAACCGACAAAGACTTTCTCGCAGGGAAGGCAATTACGCTTGCAGATGTGGCCGCATATAGCTATATATCTCATGCGCCTGAAGGTGGTGTGAGTCTGGTGCCATATCCAGCTATCCAAGCCTGGTTGAATCGTATTGAAGCGCATCCTCGCTTTATCGGTATGGCTCGCTCACCGCTTCCAGACGCGTAATAACCTATCTTCCCCTAGGAGGCGACCATGCCAGAACAACAACAAATACAGTTTCATGCAGATGAAATAGCGGTACAGAAACGCTTAGGCCTTGCTGAAAAGGTCGCCAAATACGGAAATTACTTTATTCGGCAAACAATGCCAGAACAGCATCGCAGCTTTTTTGCTGAACTCCCCTTTGTCATATTGGGCATGGTTGACGCACATGGTGCCCCTTGGGCACTACCATTATTTGGCGAAGCCGGATTTATTTCATCTTCCGATGACAACTGCTTACATATAGCGGCTAGGCCTAAATTAGCACAGATGCTAGGCCTAAATTTTAGGAACGGAGAAAAGATTGGCATGTTAGGGATTCAGTTGAACACCCGACGTCGCAATCGAATGAATGGTGTCATAAGCAATATTACAGCAAAAGGCTTTGATATTACTGTAGACCAGAGTTTCGGCAACTGTCCAAAATACATTCAGACGCGTGACCTTGTTTGGTCAAAAAATGAAAGTGCAAATACTGATTTTTCAGCAGTGGAAATTTCTGAACACATCGATACAAGGAGTAAAGCCTTTATAGAACAAGCAGATACTTTCTTCGTCGCGTCACGAACCAAAACCTTTAGCGAAGACATTCGTAGCGGTATTGATGCATCTCACCGAGGAGGCAAGCCAGGATTCATCAAGGTCACGGGCAATAAATTATGTTTTCCAGATTTTAGCGGGAACAAATTCTTTAATACCTTAGGTAACATCGTTTCTGACGGCAGAGTCGGTCTTGTTTTTCCGAATTACGCAAATGGAGATGCAATATTTGCTACAGGCTGGGCTGAAATCCAATGGAACAACGATACGATCAACGCGTTTGAAGGCGCTGAGCGCATGATTGAAGTTACCATAGAGCGGTTGCTCTATATACCCCAATTCATGCCAATGACAGGCAAGCTTATTGAACAATCACCTGTATTAGATGCAACTGGAACTTGGGGCGACCTAAACCGCAAAAAAACCTAGCCCGTAGAGGTTTAGAGGTGTAGAGGTAAGGCATCAAACGCAAGCCGCGTCATATAACAGTAAAGTCTTTACTTCTTTTCTTCTTGCGATAAGGCTATCCAACTTGTAAGCGGTTCAACCCAATCAGTAAGCGGTTGGTAAAAAGCTCCATGTTCCTTGCCGGTAGAAATCGCAATTTCTTGAAAAGACGCCACCGTTTCAGGGTTTCGTCCAACGATACCTTTGCACGACCCAACGGAGTCTGAGGTTTCATAAATAGAGAGTATATGTCCGTGTAGTTGAATCTCTTCCCTATTCGCTAGGCCACTAGTACATGCCGCAAGAATGACATAATTTATGCCGTCGTTTGCCAATAAACTAGAGGCTACACCTGTTATAAACCCGCCACGAGAGAAGCCTACTAATGTGATGTTTTTTGCAGGTACATTCTGTTTTAAAAGGTTTAATACTTGTTGTTTCAGTTTTCTCGCATGCGCAAATGGATCCGAGTTTGCCGCCCTATGCTCAGCAACAATCGTTGCCTTCGTTGCTGATAACGCATTTAAAATGGCTGGGTAATCGTAAACGCCCCACCTCGGATGCTTTGGTTTTGGATCATCGCCTTCAACAATGTATCCATGTGAATAAAATATGTACTTGTTATCAGGAGACACTTCCTCCGGAAGCGTATTGTATATAGCAGATGCAAATACAGGAATTGGAAATATGATACAGATAAGACACGCAAGCTTTTGTTTTAACATCGATTTCATATAGGTGGCAGTAGGACTGAAGATTACACTTTATTCAAACATAGACTTTTGAGACCCGAAATCGTTCCACATACAAGCACATAAATTAAATTTTATACATGTCAATATTGGGATTCCTCGCACAACTATTTATACTCCTATATTACACATACAGGATATTAAGGTATTACCATTCAAACTATTGCTATTCATACGATTATTCGTGGCTTACTCATCGTGCCGATGCTATTTGTTAGCGGTTGCGTCAATATAGTAAAAGTTGGCATTGTTGGCGCCGAAAGCTTCCCTATATCGCCGAGTGTGACAACGCAGGTAAAATCAGAGTTCGATGTTGAAACTCGGCAATTCTGCGATCCAGAACTCGACTGCTATCACTATTACTTTTTACCGAACAAGGCGCGTAAACAAACACTAGAAATGCATCACAATGCTAGCTTCACAGATACAACGTATTCAACGTCTTTGTTAGTCGAACGTCAGGGTTTACCAACATTCACCGGCAGTGTTGTCGTCATACATGGGTTTAGGGGTAGTAAAGATTGGTCGTTAATGACCGCCGCTTACTTCCAGTTTTTGGGTTTTGACACATACGTGTTTGACCTTTTAGGCCACGGCGAACTAAAAACAGATAAGGGCTTTGGCGTACACGACGTTAGATATATTCAACGGTTCATTGAAACTAACATTGACACTACCAAGCCAATTATTGCTGTTGGCAATTCTATGGGTGGTCTAGTCGCTACATCTTTAACACATGAAAAAATAGCTGACGGCGCCATTTTGCAAGCGCCCATGACACAATTCGACGATTCATTGGAAGGCTATATGAAGGATAAAAAACCTTGGTACAAAGCGTTCTTATCCGATGAGACAATAAGATCAGCGGCAAACAAAGCGTTATATGATGCTGGCCTGAACGCACAGCAAACGAATACAATAGATATACTAAAAAAGAGCAATTCACCTTTTCTTATTTTCGCGTCAAACGTGGATAGTGTATCACCCTATGCCGCTTTTTCTCCATTGCACTCAAACAATATAGAAGTTGTCGAAATAGATAAACTCGAACACGCTTATATGTCGATGATAGGCGAGTTCGAGCATGAAAAAATACTTGCGTGGTTAAGCGCCAATTTTGATGAATGAAACAATGGCCCTAACTAAGGGCCAAAGAGGTAAAAAATTTAATTTACTGAAACAACAACCTTTCCAACAGCCCGCCCACTCGCTAAACGTTCATGTGCTTTACCAATGTCAGTAAAACTAAATGACGTGTCGTCTAAAATAGGTTTAAGCGCACCAGCTTCAACAATTGATGTTAACGACTTTAAAATTGCTGCATGCTCTTCGCGCTTGTGATCATGAAGCATAGGTATCAACATAAACACCACGTGCAAAGACAAGCCTTTAAAGTGGGCTGGAGATAAATCTAGTTCAAGTAAAGAGACGGTAGACACGACGTGAGCGTTAAGTGCGGCGGCATGAAAAGAATTGGTCATATTTGCACCGCCTACTGAATCAAATACTACTTCAAAACCGCTACCATCAGTATACTGCTGCACGTAGCTTTCAACTGAATCAGTACGATAGTTAATTGCAGTAGCCCCCAGTTGCTGAATCAATTGTAACTGTGGCTCTCCACCACCCGTTGAAAAAACATTTGCACCGAAATATTTTGCCAACTGCAACGCAATATGACCAACGCCACCTGTGCCTCCATGCACAAGCACATTTTGACCACGCTGAATACCAGCGCGCATTAGTCCTTCATAAGCGGTTATACCGACTAATGGCAATGCCGCTGCTTCTAGCATCGATAAGTTATTAGGTTTTAGCGCGACTAATTTGACATCTGCAACAATGTATTCGGCGAGCGTACCTTGTAAATCTGCAAGGCCACCAGCGCACCCATATACTTCATCTCCAACGTTATACCCATTAACACTGTCACCCACCTCACAAACAATACCCGCGAAGTCCATACCTAATATAGCAGGTGTAGCAGGAGACAGCGGTAACTCCGGGCCCATTTGTCTAATCATCGTATCAACCGTATTGACACTCGTGGCCGCTATTTTAACAAGCACATGGCCTGCTTTTATCTTTGGTTTTGGCACTTCCGCTTCTTCAAAAACCTCAGGGCCGCCAAATTCATTTAAAATCATTGCTTTCATGTTAAATCCTCTTCTGAAAATACTGTTACCGTTAGTTACTGTCGCTTAAAGCGTAAGCGACGTTCTCAACTGATTATTTGCCTATTAACGCTTGTATGACGGCAACAAGCCGATTGTTTTTTTCATTGTCTAGAGCGTCCGGATGCGGGCTTGCCCAATCACCAATATCGTTATCAAAATATTTGCCTGATACGCTTGAAAATTCGCGACTTGTAGCGGCACGCTCCAATACTTTTGCGCCAATATGCAGGTCTTTTCCCTCTGACCCATATGCTTCCTTTACCATCTTACTGCCAAGAAATGAGGCTGGATTTACTGCAATCATCGCTGGGCCTGAATCTCCAAGTATATTGGCTAGTTGAAATGTCCACATCGTGATAGCGAGTTTGCTCTGTGCATAAGCTGCACTATCAGACAACATCAGTTTTCCTCTCAATGCGTCTAGGTTGACACTCGCTTGAGCGGCAGACGAAAGGTTGATTACGCGCCCCTGAGCGCCTAGCATTTTTAGCAAGCGTTGAGTTAAGACGTAGGGCGCAATCGCGTTTACCATGAAACGAATATCAATCCCCGATTGAGTGCGTGACAATGGCGTTTTAAAAACACCCGCATTGTTGATAAGTACATCGATGCTTGAAAATTTTTCAGCGACGTCTGAGGCTAACTCTTCGACCTCTATTAAATTGGATAGATCAGCGCAAAAAGTTTCAACCTCCACCTCACGATTCAATCGAGACAAGTCACCCTTTACGCTGCCCAACTTAGATGCACTGCGCCCATGTATGAGTAATTTGTGCCCTTGCAAAACCAATAATTTTGCTGTTTCGAAGCCGATGCCGTCAGTAGCCCCTGTTAATAAAATTGTTTTCAGCATGATTTATTCTTAACCTTTTTGGATGCCACTTAACTCGCAATCTGCTAGCTATATCAGCGATGTGATGGACACGTATTCTGTCTTAGGCACAGACTAATATTTTTGATTTCAAGTATAAACAGGTCAATAATGAAATCAGAATTCGGATTTTAAGGATAATCAATGGATACTAAGGGCATTAGGCTTTTTATCTTGGCTGCCGAAACGTTGAACATAAGTGCTGCCGGCCATCGACTCGGTCTCGCACCGTCAGTAGCCAGTGCTCGTCTCTCAAAATTGGAAATTTACTTAGGTGCTGATTTGTTTCATCGTTCGACCAGAAAAGTCACCTTATCCATCGAAGGGAAAGAATTTCTCCCATACGCAAAAGAAATCATCGCGCAAGAAGATAGTGCGTTGGCAGTGCTTGGTCACGAAAGTAAAAAGGTGAGCGGCACGCTAAGGTTTGCCGCTTCCAGTACATTTTCTCAACTTTTTATTGCACCAATCTTGCCGGAGTTTTTAGAACGCTATCCCGACGTCAACGTAGAACTTAAATTATCAGATACACGAGTCAGTCTCATTGAGGGTGGGTTTGATCTGGCATTGAGGAATTACGCAGTTGAAGACAGTAGCTTAATTGGCAGAAGGTTAGCAAACGATACTCGAATACTCTGCGCATCGCCTGCTTATGTTGAAAAACACGGTGAGCCCAAAACCCCCGCAGACCTGACTCATCATCAGTTACTAAGTTTCATGCATACTAAACCAAGAAAAATGATAGCTAATGAGGGAGAATGTGATTGTACATTTCCCCCACCCAATGCAAAGCCTAGGGTAATATGTGATGACGGCGCAAGCATGCGCATAGCAGCTAAAGCTGGTGTCGGAATATGTATGAGCTCAATCTGGAATGTATATTCAGAATTGAAACAAGGTTCGCTGGTTCGCGTACTACCTAACTATCGCATCGACGACAATGCCGCAGTTTGGTTGGTATACCCAAAATCAAATGTATTAACGCCTAAAGTCCGAGTATTCATAGACTACTTATTAGAGAAAATAGGCAACCCTCCTTTATGGGAAAATACATAGTAATAAGGATTTACTCTAATACACTTATCACTCTCCTCATAAGGTCAATTTTAATTCAAAAAAATTAAGAACTTGTCGATACCATTAGTGATCACAAAACGTTTGGATATTTGAGGCTTACATTCGGTAAAGCAAAAACGTTAACGCTTATTAAGGGTAATACATTGTTTAATTTTAATTCGCTAACAATTGGGAAGCGCTTGGGACTCGGTTTTGGTTTCATTCTGATAATGATGTTGCTGGTCTCTATATTCGGGATAACTAAAGTAAACCAAATAGAAGATGTGCTTCATAAGATAGCAGAACAAGACTCTGTCAAACAAAAATATGCAATTATCTTACGTGGTAGTGTGCACGATAGAGCAATTACCTTGCGTGATACGGTATTGACTGAAGACAGTGACGAATTGGACAAGTATCTAAGAGAAATTGATACCTTAGCTGATGCATACAAGAACGCCGAAGACGAAATAAACAAACTATTGAGTGAAGGGCATTTTTCAGCCAATGAAAAGCAAATGGTACAAGCCATCGCCGACACCCAAGCGTCTACCTTACCACTCGCTGACTTAATAATTGAGCAACGTAAAGCAGATGATATTGAGCTAGCAAAAGATTTGTTACTAGACGATGCAAGGCCGGCATTCAGTGATTGGTTAGCCGCAATCAATGCATTCATCGATTATCAAGATAAAGAAATTGCCATGTCGACGCCAATAGCACGAAAACTTGCCGCAACCTTCCAATCATTAATGCTTACAGCAACGCTCATCGCTATTATCGCCAGTACAGTCATTGGTTTGCTTATTGTCCGAGGCTTATACAAATCATTGGGTGCAGAGCCAATTGACGCGGCAAACACTATTTCTGTCATTTCTGATGGCGATCTTACCCAAGAAATTTGCACAAAAATTAAAGGGAGTATGGTGTCTCATATTGCAGATATGAATAAAAAACTACGTGATATTGTCGCAAATATCGTTGATGAGTCTCGGAAGCTAACAGAGCAATCATCCGCCGTTGCAGACAGTTCAGAAACAGTGACTGAAGCCGCAAAATGTCAAGCAAACTTAACTAACCAAACAAATGAAAGCCTAACAATGATGCGCTCTCGCTTACTTGAAGTCGCAGACATTGCACAAATGACGCAAGAAAACTCAGTGCACACAACAGACTTCTCAAAACAAGGGAAAGACACGATTCAAAAAGGCGCAGATGAAATGGAGCTCATCGCTGAAACAGTGAACTCTACTGTAGATCAGGTTCGCAGATTAGAAGACACCACAAAGGAAATTGGTAACATTGTCGGCGTGATCACCAGCATCTCGGAACAAACAAACTTGCTGGCATTAAATGCGGCCATTGAGGCTGCACGTGCAGGCGAAAGCGGCCGCGGATTTGCTGTAGTTGCTGATGAAGTTCGTCAATTGGCCATGCGCACAGGCGAAGCGACAGATCAAATTGAAAATATGATTAAACAAGTACAAAGTGAAACCGCGGCATCTGTGCAAGCCATGGAGCGTACGCAACCTATGGTTGAAAATGGCCGTTCATTAACACAAGAAACAACAAACCTTCTGCAAGAGATTGAATCGCAGGCCGAAAAGTCAATGGCGAACGTAAAACGTGTTGTCGCAGAAACATCGCAACAAGTGGCATCTATTGAAGAAATCACCACGTCGATGGCACAAATAAATGATATGTCTCAGCAATCAATCGACAATCTAGAAGAGAACATCAGCTCGACACGCCGCTTAGATCAAATATCTAATAAACTCCGCGAAAACGTGAGTTACTTTAAACTGTAGTTGCCAACGAATAAGCCTAACTGTAAATCACTACAAAGTGATCGCAGTTAGGTAGCCCACGCTTTATCACCTTTTTTATACGGAAAATGTCCATCATACCTTCCAGGCACAGCAACAAACCTCAAAACTTCCATCGCGCCAACTTTAGAAGTAAAAAAGGTAAACAGTACTAATTGTTTGATCAAGGTAAATGGGTGAGCTTTCAATTTTTTATCCTGCCACCGTTTTTTGTTTATGCTTGTCGCTTTTGCATCAATTGGCGTAAGTAAATCTAAGCGCTGTTGGCTAGTCAATTGCACAAACCCTTTACCATGGCTTTTCTGCGCTAGCTGCTGAATATCCTGCAAGCCTTGATTAAAGAGCGTTTGTTCTTCGAGTGTAAAACAATCCGCGACAATGATTGCCATCGTCGCCGCAACATTCACATCTTTAGCGCCCGGTGTATCGGTTCTGGGAATAATCGTATCCGCAATTTCGTTAATCAGCCCTAAGTCATCACTCGTATACCCCGTATCTTTTAATGCTGATGCTCGCGTCGGGTCCCAAGCAAGTACATTGCGACTAATCAGTGCAGTACCCGTGGCTGCTGCGATCATTTTAAGTAAATCACGCCGTTCCATTACAAATTCCCCTTCTTCAATTCTGCTACCGCAAAATCCGCAGCACGTGCAGTTAACGCCATATATGTCAGTGAAGGATTTACGCACGATCCTGAGGTCATACAAGCACCATCCGTGACAAATACGTTGAGGGCATCCCACACCTGATTACGCGCATTTAGCACCGACGTTTTTGGATCACGTCCCATCCGAGCAGTACCCATTTCATGAATACCCTGCCCCGGTGCATAGCCAGAATCATATGCCTTAACATTCTTAAACCCGGCCGCTTCGAACATTTCGACAGCATCCTGCGTCATGTCTTTTCGCATTAACTTTTCGTTATTCTTTAATTCCACATCCATTTCAAGCACAGGCAAGCCCCATTTGTCAGTCACCTTGTGGTTTAAATAAATCCGGTTACTATGATAAGGCAGCATTTCTCCAAACGCTGTCATACCAATTCGCCAATCACCGGGTTCACTAACGGCATTTTTTAAATCGGCGCCAAGCCCTAATTCAGCCACGTTTCGTTGCCACCCTTCCCTGCTTGCACTGCCTTGATAACCAAAACCTCTGAGATACTCTCGCTTATCGTCCCCCCAATTACGAAACCTTGGAATGTAAAAACCACTGGGACGGCGACCATAGGTATATTTATCTAAATATCCTTCAACGCTTGCAGACGCACCCAACCTAAAGTGGTGATCCATTACGTTGTGCCCAAGCTCTCCGCTGCTACTACCTAAGCCACCTTCCCAGACATCAGTTGCAGAATTCATTAACAACCATGTTGAATTAAACGACGATGCATTTACAAAAATAATTTTACTTTTGAATTCAATAGATTCATTCGTTTGTGCATCAATAACAGCGACACCGCTTGCACGTTTTTTGTCTTTGTCATATAGAATCTCAGACACAATAGAAAATGGCCTAACGGTCAGATTTCCGGTTTTCATTGCAGCCGGTAAGGTAGACGACTGCGTACTGAAATACGCACCGAATGGACAGCCTAACCAACACTTATTACGATATTGACAGGCAGTGCGGCCCTCCGTTGGTTTAGCTTCCGTCATGTTGGCAGTGCGAGCAGGAATTAAGTGGCGACTTCCCTTGTAAGTATCTTGAATACGTTTTGCAGCATCCACTTCCACGCAGTTGAGCGACATTGGTTTTTGAAACTCGCCATCAGGTAATACATCTAGCCCATTCTTACTGCCATTAATCCCAGCAAAACGCTCAACATAATCATACCAAGGAGCCAAATCTTCGTAACGAATAGGCCAATCAACAGCAATGCCTTCTTTTGCATTCGCAAGAAAATCTTCTTTATTTAAACGATAACTTTGCCTTCCCCATAATAGAGATCGGCCGCCGACATGATACCCTCGAAACCAATCAAAACGCTTTTTCTCAACATAGGGGTTGTGTTGTTCATTTGCCCACATGCCATTAGTTTGTTCATTTAATGGGTAGTCGCGTTTTAATACTGGGTAATCTTCTATCATTTCTTGAGTGCGTCTGCCGCGATGCGGATAGTCCCAAGTTTCTTTAAATGCATTTTTGTAGTCTTTAATATGCTCAATGTTTTTTCCACGCTCAAGCATTAGCACTTTGAGCCCTTTTTCTGCCAACTCTTTGGCAGCCCAACCGCCACTAATACCTGAACCAACTACAATTGCATCGTACTCGTTTGCTGCCATAACTTACCGCTCACCTATTACTTACTTTAGATTACCTAACTTCACTAACCAATTTAACTACACATCACAAATATGGATTGCTTCACTTAGCGATGTGTTTTTACCCTCTGTACTGCTTGGCGTAGGCACAAACTCTTGCGCTAAATAGCCAGTAAACCCCGTTTTTACGATTGCTTTGGCTATCGCTGGATAAAATAGTTCTTGCGTGTCATCTATTTCATTTCGACCAGGTACGCCCGCCGTGTGGTAGTGGCCAAAGTACTGATGATTGTCTTGAATAGTACGGATAATATCGCCTTCACTAATTTGCATGTGATAGATGTCATAAAGCAATTTGAAGTTTGGAGAATGTAGCGCTTTACATAACGCGATACCCCATGCTGAGTTATCTGCCATATAGTCAGGATGATCAATCTTACTATTGAACAATTCCATTTGAATAATCACACCACGTTTTTCAGCATGCGGCATAATGCGCTTTAAACCAGCAAGTGCATTTTTTAAGCCCTGCTCAGTTGACATGCCACGTGCGTTACCACTAAAACAAATGAGGTTTTTGTATCCTGCGTCTGCCACCAAATCTATGTGCTCAAGGTATCGCGCCTCAAGTTCATCATGCAGTTGAGTATGAATAAATCCATCTTCTAGTCCTAATTCTGCGCCATTACACATAGACGAATCTACGCCATGTTTTTTGAGAATAGGCCAATCATCAGGTCCAACTAAATCAATGGCCGAAAAACCAATCTTCTTTACTAATATACACAAGGCGTCTAGTGATAAGTTGCCATACGTCCAGCGGCTAACACTGTGGTGAATATTGCCTTTAAGTGTTTTATGACTGCTCTCAACACCTGAACTTACGTTATTGCTAAGTGCGTTGGCGGTCAGGGAGGCGCTCACACCACTCAGTGCCAATCCTTTCAATATATTACGTCTGTAGTTATTCATCACTTCATCTCAATATGATTTACCTAGTGAAACCAACGCCTTCTAACACTTCTGCCATTAGTAGTGTTAAAGCATTGTAAACATCTAGTTATAAAATATACAAGCAAGCAATATAACTAAGCCTTCAGCAAGTAAAAATTACGAAATACATTATTGATTGTAATAATTTTGGCAAGGCATGAAATTTTAATCATCGCAAGGCCAAGCGTCATTGCCACAAATGTCATTTATTCATTTATATAAACGTTAAATAACTGACACTTGCTCGCCGATAAGAAAGTTATCTTTACGCAACATTTACAATGCAATGACAGTCTCTTGAAAAATAATAGTAGATACTTAGTAGATGAGCATCCTTGCACTTCTGAACTGCTGACCTCCTATCGGTCAGTGCACATACAGCAATGTAAAAAGCATGTCGTACCCAATGCAGAGCACATTGCGCGGACAATCATAGAGGTAGATTTACTATGACTACATATAAAATTCTCAGTTTACTCATTTTGCTAATAACCGTATATGGCTGTGGTGGTGGCGGAAATAGTAATAGCAACAATGACTTGCCTTCACAAACACCTACAACCCCCTCTTCTCCTGTAGACGAAGACACTACTGGTAACGAAAGCTCAGGCACCGATGACACAGGAAATGATGACACAGGAAATGATGACACGGGAAATGATGACATTGTAGATGACAACACGGGTAACGAGACAAATGTCGACGACGACACAAATACCGGCAATGACTCAACAAGCGGCGATGAGAATACGAATACCGCAATTCAACCAAACATTCTGCTGATTATTTCAGATGACCAAGGATTAGACGCGTCGGCACAATATACCCACGCCAGCGATATACCTAACACACCTAACCTCAATCAACTGGCGGCAAACGGCATTACATTTGAGAACATGTGGGCTACACCGGCATGTTCGACTACACGCGCAACAATGATAACTGGCAAATATGGCATCAATAATGGGGTGACTTCCGTCCCCGGAAACTTATCCAGCGAGCATGAAATCATTCAGCAATATCTAAAAAATAATGAGTCGACTGAAAACTATGCGTCAGCCGTCTTTGGAAAATGGCATATTGGTGTTGGTGCAAGCGATACTCACCCAAATGACCTAGGGATTGAGCATTACGCAGGAAACTTACAAAATGTCTCGGATTACTACAACTGGCAACTGACGATTAACGGCAACACCGAAACAAATGAGCAATACCACACAACAGCGGTCACCGATTTAACACTCTCTTGGATAAATCAACAGACAAACCCATGGTTTGCTTGGGTTGCATACTCTGCGCCGCACACCCCGTTTCATCTGCCTCCGCAAGATCTGCATAACCGAGATTTACTAGGTACAGAGGAAGATATCGATAATTTCCGCCGAGAATATTATTTAGCAGCAATAGAAGCGATGGATGCCGAGATTGGCCGTTTACTAAATACCATGCCAGCGGAAACTAGAGAAAACACAATTGTGCTGTTCATTGGTGACAACGGCACACCAGCAGGTGTTATTGACGAGTCGGTTTACAGTAAAGCGCAGAGTAAAGGTTCTCTCTATCAAGGCGGTATAGCAGTGCCTTTTGTTGTGTCTGGCAAAGGTGTCACGCGACAAAATGCCCGAGAAACGGCGCTTGTGACGGCAACGGATTTATATGCAACGATTGGACAACTAGCAGGCATACCGACAACAAACATTTATGATAGCCAAAGCTTTGCCCCTCTCCTTTCTAGCGAAGAGGCACACATTCAAGATTACATTTATACAGAATACGAATCAGAAGATACAAGCGGTTGGGCGGTAAGATCACACTCGCATAAGTTGATTCAATACGAAGATGGCACACAAGAATTGTTTGCGCTAACAAATAACCTCGAAGGTAGCGACAACTTAATAGACAACAATGAAAGCTCAACTGAACGTCAAACACTGAGTAATTTTGCCGGTTTAATTGTCGGCGACGATCCCAATGCGTCAAGTCCGCTGGATATCACCAATGCCGTCTTAAACAACACGAGTAAAAATTGTGCAGATTACGTAGAAAAGTACACGTCAACCGTAAACGACGTGAATAATGGCGCAATTTTTTATGGCGACTTACAAATCGCTATTGTTGGTGACAAATGTGTATTTAATACCAATGCGATTCCAAACCATGATTTTAATGACGGCGGAAACGCCTTCCCAAATGATGTCAGTGAACAAAATGACCAGTTTGAAGTAACGACCAACCCAACACAAAATACCGAAACAACCGACTTATCGTTGCGGGTTGACAATGCCATTATGCTTAACGGCGTCAAAGTAGATTTGTTGGCGGCGGGTTGCTTTGGTATCGGCAACGGTAAAGTAGGTTGCAATGATATGTCGACACCTTGGCGTTACGATCCTATGCATGCCGCTAACGGTTTTAACGTTGACAGTCATAATGCACATGCACAAGGCGACGGTACCTATCATTATCATGGTTCACCGATGGCGTTGTTTTCTGATGACAATGGGCAAGCATCTCCTGTTGTTGGGTTTGCTGCTGACGGCTTCCCAATATATGGCTCTTACTTTGACGACAATGGTGTTATCAGAAAAGCACTACCGAGCTACCGTTTAAAAGCAGGAAACCGTCCCACTGGTGACGGGCAACCGGGTGGCACTTATGACGGTGCATTTAGAGATGATTACGAATATGTAGATAATCTAGGCGATTTAGATGAATGTAATGGCATGACAATAAATGGCGCATATGCATACTTCATTACCGACAATTATCCCTATGTATTAGCGTGTTTTAGAGGAACGCCGGACGCTAGTTTTAATAAGTAACAGTGAAGCAGAAAAGATCATCGGCTCGATAGATTATAAACATTTCCAATTTATACCGACATGGACGTCGTTGCTTCATCTAGATTGCTATTGATTAGCCAGTCACACTATTTGTCAGCGTTTAGATTCGCTTTTCTTTGCGCAACGCCACCAACCATCTGCTCTATCTTTTCGGTGGATACGCGCATCCCTTTTACGTTTGCCAAGCTCCATTGCATCAATACTAGTATTGGTTGTCGCAATTCCTCAGCCGCATTGGTAGGTTTATACTCATAGCGCTTCGGGTTTGTTTGATACATTCTCTTATCAATTAATTTTAACTCTTCCAAACGCTTCAAACGATTCGATAGAATATTTGTTGAAATGGCTTCGCTAGATTCTAGAAATTCTTGATACTGCCGCTTTTTAAAAAACAGCATATCCCGCAAGATTATTAGTGACCATTTATCACCCAGTAAATCTAGTGCGCAGCAAAGTGGACAAGAAGATCGAAACTCACCTTCAACAAGCTTCAGTAAATCAGACATATATAAACCTCAAATAATGACTTGCATTTTACAACTCACTTGCTAGCATGTCCACTAACTTGCATTATGCAAGTCACCAATTTGATTAATGGAGAACATGTTGTGACAAACAAAATAAAACAAAAATATGGGCCATGGGCCCTTATTACGGGCGCATCGTCAGGAATTGGTGCCGAATTTGCGAATCAATTAGCTGGCCAAAAAATGAATCTAATCTTAGTCGCCAGAAGGGAGGAGCGATTGAAAGCACTAGCAGATAAACTAAGCACTACGTTTAACGTGCTAGTCGATATTATTGCTGCCGATTTAACTAAACAGGAAGACCTGCAACGTATTAAAACTGCATCGAATGAACGAGAAGTGGGCTTGTTAATTAATAATGCTGGAGCAGCCTACCCCGGTGCATTTTTAAAACAATCTCTCGAAAAGCGTCAATCGGTAATCGATTTGAACATTAAAGCCCCTATCGCCTTAACCCATCACTTTGCGGATAAAATGGTGGAACGCAAGCGCGGAGGCATCATCTTTGTGTCGTCAGTGGCAGCACATATGGGCGCACCCTATATTGCAAGCTACGCAGCAACTAAATCATACTTATTGTCGTTCGGTACCGCCTTAGGTTGCGAATTGGATAAGCACAATGTTGATGTAACGACTATATTGCCCGGCCCAACTCGTACTGAAATGATGGAAATGGAAGGCGTCGATACCAGTAAAATGCCAGATATGTTTATGGAACCATCTTCCGTTGTTAATGTAGGTTTGAATGCACTCGGAAAAAAGACATTTGTCACGCCCGGCGCAATGAATCGGATGATGGGTTTCATGATGTCGAGAATATTCAGTAAGCACTTTGCTCAAAAAATGTTTGGCGGCATGTTGTCCAAATCCATGGACAAGTCTTTAGTGTAATTGCCTTGTGATTTATCGACAAACATTCAAACTGGTGATTGTAAAGCGCCATATTCATTGTTGTTGAAATAACAGTGTTTACCAAATATTGTTACTGTCGGGCAAGTGTCATGTTTAAGTCGTGGCCGACACTAAGGTAATTCATGGAAAATTTCTCCAACAGATTGGCGAGGGCTATTGATGATTGTTAAAAAGTTGAGAATGAAACGTAGTTGGTCTCAGGAGCAGCTTGCGGAGTTTTGCGGGCTTAATGTTCGTACGATTCAACGCGTTGAATCAGGCAACAAGGCTAGCATTGAAACGCTTATGTGCCTCGCCTCTGTATTTGAAGTTGATATATCAACATTAACAGAGGAAATTACTGTGATAGATAAAGGTTCGGAAGATTGGAAAAAGCTACCTTGGTGGTTCAGAATGTCACTAGCAGGTTCGCGCTCTAAACGCTCTGCAACAATAGCAGAGTTTATAATGATCTTACTCGGCTTTGTGAGCTGGATAGTGATTGAGCCTGATACCTTTATAACGCCGTTTATTTTTCTTTTTGCCTATTTGATGAGCTGGATAAACCGATACGGCGACGTTAAACAAGTATGGTAATTGGCATACAAAAAGCAGCTGTTTAACAGCTGCTGTGGACGAAGTTTTAGCCTTTTCGCATAGCAACTTCCCTGTAGCCGCACGCCTTCATTGTAGGCATGAATACGCTTATTTCATAAAATAACCATTCATTTTGTCATAACTGAGCGTAGACCCCTTAGGGAGTAAGTGTTGGTAAGCGGAGAGATAACTATTAGGACCAACACTAAAACGCGCGACATTTATATCCGAAAAATACGCCAAAGCCGTCTGTAAATTTTCCACCATTAGATTAATCGGCATGTTTACTGAACTGACTATCTCAGACACCATAGTTGCATTGTTAAGACCAGGCACAAAGCCGCCATGTGCGCCGCATCGTAAATATTTTATAAGGCGCTCAATCGTCATGTTAAGCGCCGCTCTTTCAACCGTCAGCGAACGTAAAAATACGTCTGTCCTTGCATTTATAAACAATGCCCCCTTGGTGCAGGTAGCGATGGCGTCAATCTTAGCGATGAGCAAATCAGGTGCTTGCGAACCGTCTTCAATATTGATCCCCGCAACACCAATTTCCACTAAGGCCTTACATGAATCTGCTACCTTTTGTGGAGAATCTGAATATCCACTTTCAATATCGACGCTCAATGGCACTTTTGCTACATTTTGAATCCGCTCAATAGCCATAAGCAATTCGTTAAGTGGCAGTTGGCTGCCATCTGCATATCCTAAAGACCACGCAAGAGAAGCACTACTTGTTGCTAGCGCATTCGCTCCGTGTTCTTGGACAATACACGCGCTGCCCGTGTCCCAGACGTTATTGAGAATAAGAGGTGTAGATTGGTGATGCAGTTGCTTAAATTGTTCAAAGTTTACATTATTCATAGTGTTCTCTATGTCGCAAAAGAACACTAGTGTAATAGTTACGAAAATAGAAACACGTCGTTATCGGAACTCATAATAGAATTAGGCAGTAAATATTTCTTGCGCTAGTAAAAATAAAAAAGAAGCCGCATTCGTCAATATGATTTAACTCCGCTTGTATTCCATTATAAATATCACTGAAGTTTCCTAACATGGGGTAGTACTCGGGCATTGCACAGGTTGCTTTGACTGTTGGCATCAAGCGGTAAGCAATCTACTAAAATTCAGCCCAGCAAATAGATTCACATCATTATTTTGCGTTCGAAACAAATGAATAGAAATTAAAACGTGTAGTTATTTTCAGATAGAAATACTTCAACTAGCGCAACGTAAAGAGTTAGGTATTACTTGAGGTGCTATTCACCAAAAATGCTAGACGCGAGTCTGACTTTTTAGGCGTTATTTCCACTATTTCTGCACATACGACCTTCTCAACAACAAATGGGTCTTGACTTACTCTTTGTTCCAGAGCTGCCTTCGATTCACCATGAGCTAAAATAGCCCCTCCCGCGCCTGATTCAATAGCTCCAACGAGTAAGAAAACCTTGTCTTCAAATCCCTGTTTTATCCACCGATTATGAGCGTTCATAAATTCGCCAGCTTTCTCTTTATTTTGCGAAAATAATAAATTTACGATGTACATTTTAAGCCTCTTTTTTATACAGTTAGTTGAAAAGTGGTTAAAACCCCGTAGGATTCTTCAAAAACAATTTGGCCACTTCAAGTGTAAGCCGATGTCCCTCGGCAATTTCTTTTGCATCCCGCTTATGTAATCATCCCATTTTCAGTAGCCTAAATTCCTAGAATAATTACGCTGCCTGTAAAATAGTT
>NZ_BSOT01000019.1 GCF_030160655.1 Agaribacter marinus | reverse complement strand
GCTGGCACGGAGTTAGCCGGTGCTTCTTCTGTTGTTAACGTCACAAAACATGGGTATTAACCACATCCCTTTCCTCACAACTGAAAGTGCTTTACAACCCGAAGGCCTTCTTCACACACGCGGCATGGCTGCATCAGGGTTTCCCCCATTGTGCAATATTCCCCACTGCTGCCTCCCGTAGGAGTCTGGGCCGTGTCTCAGTCCCAGTGTGGCTGATCTTCCTCTCAGAACAGCTAGAGATCGTCGCCTTGGTGAGCTCTTACCTCACCAACTAGCTAATCTCACTTGGGCCTCTCTTTGCGCAAGAGCCTAAGCCCCCTTTGACCCGTAGGTATTATGCGGTATTAGCAGTCGTTTCCAACTGTTATCCCCCTCGCAAAGGCAAGTTCCCAAGCATTACTCACCCGTCCGCCACTCGTCAGCGAAATGCAAGCATTTCCTGTTACCGTTCGACTTGCATGTGTTAGGCCTGCCGCCAGCGTTCAATCTGAGCCATGATCAAACTCTTCAATTAAAATCGAATTACAAATAAACTTTTTTTGTTAGAACACTCATTACGAGTGCCCACACAGATTGTCTTGCTAAATTGTTAAAGAACGTCGCTTGCGATGTGCCTTGCAGACCTTGTCTCAAGCGGGGTGCGAATAATACGCCTCCCAAAGTTTTTGTCAAGGTTTTTATTAAAAAATCTTCAAACTATTTCTTAATTACTTACCGTATTTAATCACACACTATCTGGCAATAAATACACTGACAAACACACTGTCTGAAGCATTATCCCCTGACAGCGGAGGCGCATTCTACAGACTAACTTGATATGTGCAACAGGTTTTTTAAAAAATTTTGAATGACTTTCTTTTATTGAAAACAACTTTGGTGTTACTGTCCTTTAAAACAGGGACATATAGACCAAACAACAAATGATTTCACGTATAAAATTAAAGGTTTCCTCACTTAGCATTCTGTTTATTATTTGCGCTAAACATTCCAACTTGTACGCTAACAACGATGTTATTAATGCAATAGTTAATATTGAGTTCAACAAAGTAACGCCTTGGGACGATGGTTACAATACCTCAGGCGTCGGCACAGGTTTTGTAATAGATAGTCATAAAGGCTTAATTCTTACCAATAAACATATTCTTAATGTTGGGCCTGTCATCGCTTATGGTGAATTTGCAAACAAACAAAAATTACAGCTAACGCCTATATATAGAGATCCCGTTCACGACTATGGTATTTTTCAATATTCACCCGAAGAATTAAATGCATTAAAAATCAAGCCAATTCCATTAAAACCAGTCGCAAATGTCGGTGATGAAATTAGTTTATATGGGAATGATGGTGGAGAAGCACTATCAATCATACAAGGCGTATTGTCGCGTTTGGATCGCACAGCACCAAATTACAACAGCACAACAACTGACTATAACACCTTTTACATGCAAGCAGCATTAGGTACAAGCGGCGGTTCTTCTGGTTCTCCCATCCTAAATAAAAACGGGCATGCAATTGCAATAAATGCAGGAGCAAGAAATGATACGGCCGCAGCATTTTTCCTTCCGATGGACATGATGCTACCTGTATTAGATAAAATTTTGACTGGAAAGAATGTGCAAAGAGGGACTTTACAAACTGTGTTCGAATATACGCCGTTGAATCAACTGACAGAATTCGGGTGGAATGAAGAAGATATTGAGCAATTGAACAGCGAAAAGCCAGTGTCAAAAGGGGTTCTGCGAATAACCCATATTGTAAAAGGAAGTCCTGCTGACGGAGTATTACAAATAGGTGATATCCTTTATATGGGAGAAAACAATCACCTCCTAGATTTCCTGTCTTTAGAGACATTCCTAAACGAGAAAGTAAATCAAACTGTTGATTTTGTGGTTCTTCGCAAAAAGGAAAAAAAACAATTAACACTTTCAGTATCAAACCTATTCGAGCTTGTACCTGACGAGTTTATCGAAATTGGAAGAGCTATCTTTATACCTATCGGCCTTAGTACCGCCCGTTTGTTCAACGTGCCAGCATCAGGCGTGTTACTAACAGCACCCGGCAGATTATTCGGCGGTCAAGGTATCAACAACTACGCTCGAATAGAAGAAATCAATGGCAAAAATATTGATTCTTTAAACGACTTTAAGCATGCATTCAAAAATATACCAACCAACAGTAAGTTCAGCTTGCGCTATCGGTACGTATACAATCAGAAAGACCAAGAATACAAAAAGGTTAGAAATTTGACCCCGTTCTTTGTGAACCGTCATTGTCAAGATGATTTAGGCGCCCTCCTCTGGCATTGCAAAGACTTAGTCTTATCAAATAAAACCGCGAGCTTAGTTACTTTAGCACATGGAGAAGAAGTTAAATCGCCACTGGTTGAGTTAGAAGTATTTAGGCCGGTTGAAGTAAATATCAACAGAGAAGTCATTCGCAAAGGTAATGGCGTAGTGGTCGATATCAAAAACGGATTGATACTCACAAACAAAGACATAATCGATTCGAGTTTGAGTCAAGTCAATGCACTTTTCGATAACGGGAATTCTACATCAGCGTCTGTAGAAGCAATACACCCATACTTAAATATGGTACTGATTAAGGCCGACCTATCACAAATACAATTTAAAAACGGACTTATTCCACAAGTCACAAAAGAAGTATTAACGTCGAAAGAAAATGTAAATTTACGTGGCAGAACTGCTCACGTGGATTTTGAAACAAACGTGAGTATTGAATGGCCAATTGTTTACTATGGCAAGACAAATTTTGACAGTAGAGATGTGAGTTACATACCTGATGAGTTTTCTGTCTACACTGATGAAAATAATACCTTGCTCGCTGTAGCACCGGGATACGATGAAAATAATGGCGTTTTAGGTATTATCCCATCAGAACTCATTGGCGCATTTATTGATGACTATTTACAATCTAGAAAAAGTATTTTTGAACTCAAAGATAAACTCACCTATTTAAGTTACGCGGGCGCAATTGAACTCGGCTTACCAACAGAGTATCAATTACCAATAGGGCGAAAATTATACGTAGAAAAAGCCGAAGAACTAGAAATGAGTGGTCTTTCTTCAGGCGACATAATTTTAGACACCGCATTATCAGCAAACTCGTTAAACTCTCTCTATCTATTGCTTAATAAAAAAAGAGAGGTGTTTTCAGTACTTCGCAATGGAGAAGTCATCCAAGTCCCAATAAATCTAAGCGACTCACCATATTTGAATATCTCAGACGTGATTGTGTGGGGCGGCGCAGTAATTCATGAAATACAGACGCATATTACGACACCTAGTGGCACGAGAGAAAAGTGCATTAGAGTTGGATTCAGATATTTTGGCGCGCCAATGTACACCGCATTAAACGTAGACCCAGTATGCATTTTATCAATCGATCAACAACCCATAAACAGTATATTAGAAGTCAAAGCGGCGCTAGTCGGTAAGCATTCTGGTGACTATACTTCCGTTGAGGCTATTCGTTTGGACAAAAATTTCCAATACTCAGAATATCAAGTACGAGAAGAAAACTATTATTGGCCATCTTTACACTATATTCGCAATGGCACAGCATGGAAATTTACAAGGATAACTAAGTGAGAGCCTTACTTTATTTGGATACTTGTACTATTTAGATGCTTATATTATTTAGTTAACTGAAGCCGACATATATTTATTAGCAATAACAAAATAAATATATGTCGCAGTATGTGTTACATAAAACCAATGTGT
Organism: Agaribacter marinus; assembly: GCF_030160655.1. Taxonomy (GTDB): domain Bacteria; phylum Pseudomonadota; class Gammaproteobacteria; order Enterobacterales; family Alteromonadaceae; genus Glaciecola; species Glaciecola marina. The sequence goes on along the minus strand of NZ_BSOT01000019.1, from coordinate 293,874 downwards.
ATATCGCCTTAGCTATCCTTATTTTCGCCTTTAGAATCAAACTTTGAAGAACTACTTTCTTCGAAATCTGCATCCTCGTGCGTATCCCCAACAACATCTTCTAGGGTTACCTTATCTACGGTACGAAAAGTATTTATTGGACCAGCAACCGCATACAATATAAACACAGTAACGAGCACTAAAGAAGGCGCCGTAGCGACGATTATGAATACAAGCATGATCACTAAAATAGCAACAAACGGCACTTTGCCATGCCAGTCAACTTCCTTGAACGAGTTATATTTAAAGTTGCTAACCATTAAGAGCCCAGCGAGACCGGTCACGATCGCAACCACATACTCATAATCATGGCCACTAAGTGAATAATCATGACACGCCCACACCATACCTGCTACAACTGCGGCGGCTGCGGGACTAGCTAAACCTTGAAAAAACCGTTTATCCGCGATGCCGACCTGAGTATTAAATCGAGCAAGTCGCAACGCAGCCCCTGCCACATAAACAAAAGCTGCCAGCCAACCAACCTTACCAAGTTCAGTCATGCCAAAATTATAAGCAACGAGTGCAGGTGCAATACCAAAAGATACCATATCAGCCATTGAATCATATTCCGCACCAAACGCAGATTGTGTGTTCGTTATTCTCGCGACCCTGCCGTCCAAGCCATCAAAGACCATCGCGACAAATATAGCTACAGCTGCATGTTCAAACTGTCCATTCATCGACATGACTACTGCATAAAAACCACTAAATAAACCAGCAGTCGTAAGCAAGTTTGGCAACAAATAAATTCCACGTCTTTTAGTCATTATAGATTCCACAGTTATGTTGCGGAAGATAATACAGCATTCTCATGACTGTTTAAATGCAGTGAAAAAATTTGTTTGCCGTAAATATTTACACCTGCTGAGACTAGTGAAATATCGAGAATCGATAACTAGGTATTAAGAACAATGCCTAAGCTCGGATGACTGACTATAAAATAAGCGTCTGTTTTTTTTACAAATACAAAATTCTAAAATAGAAACGTATGAAATATTGTCAACTTATCAAACACTTAAAATACTGGAATGTTTTTTGCTTTGTATCTGCAAGCAGTATGTTTTACAGGAAAAGCAATGAATAAATTAGTCGGTAAATTGGTAGGGATATCTGCATTATTAGTGGCAGTTAATGCGCAAGCCGCATTAAGAGTACTAGATTTTGATTTGGATACTAACGGCAATCCAATTACAGCAGGTCAAATAATTGATGACGAATATGCAAACTGGGGAGTAAGTATCTCTGGTTGTAATATTAATGGTAGCGTCCACGCAAACACTGATCAACGCAATGGAATATGTGCCAATAATAGCGATGATAAGGCTGACCGACAAACTGCTTTTAATACTCAAGATTCAGGTACCGCCGATGAAGATTTGGAGTTCGTCAAAAGTGGTGACGATTATGTTTCAAGACAAGGCACTGACAATAGTAAAAAATACTATGATACCTTGAGTGAAAGAAAAGAGTACTATGAAGATTTATATGCCGCTGGTGATAGCCGCAGAGATACATGGAAAAAACCTGGTAACGTATTAATTATTCACGAAAATGAAACATGCGATGGAACGTCTTGTTCTAACCCTGATGATGAAGGTAGTCGCCCAGCTGGTTTTTTTGTATTCAATTTTACTGCGCCAGTAGATATTCTAAGCCTAGACTTCTTTGACGTTGAAGTGACGGAATCACAACTAGGTGCGCCAGCGACAAAGCTTTTCTTTTTCCTAACAAATAATACAGTAAGAGAAGAAGATGTTCCTGGCATAGGGAATGGTCACTATCAACGTGAGAATTATAGTAATTTATTCGGTGTAACAAAACTGGTAGTAAATATGCCAGGTTCTGGTGCGATTAATAACTTGGTGTTTAGAGATTCGACACCGGACATAAGTACTGTAAATGCGCCCGCAACACTTGGTATTTTACTAGTAGGATTGGTACTGATTTATCGCCGACGCACGTAATTAGACTTCTCATGAATAAACGCTCCATTTATGGGGCGTTTTTTTTGGTCGATACAATAAGTAAGTTACACTAGATCTATATTTATGATAGTTAAGTGTCAGTAATAAATTTAACTGGGTATTGAGGCGAATTTGAGAGTTTTTTTATTTATTATTTCTATATTTTACGTTGTAAGTGTACCCGCTCAAGTTGCAGATACATATGAAAAGGCGTTGCAACGATACAACGAAAACGACATTGAAGAAGCATATATATATTTAAAAAATGCACTTCAACAAAACCCTAACCACCTTCCTTCAAAGTTGTTAATGGGGCGAACGCTATTTTCTAAAGGTTTCGCTAGAGATGCGTTAATTGAATTTGAAGAGTCTATTGCAGCTGGTGCTGATGAAAATATTATTATTTCAGACTTAGCTAGGATTCATTTGTACTTGGGTGACGAAGGTGCCATTTTTGCACTTAGTGACATTGGGTTAAATACACAGAATAAATTTGAAATTTCACTGATAAAAGCGACCACGGCTTTTAATATCAATGATGATGAACTTGCCGAAAAATATTACAAAGAAGCCTTGTCAATACTGCCAGATTCAAAGCGTGCACTTCAATCAATTGCTTATTTCTATTTATTTACGGACCGCGCTGAGCAGGCAAAAATATATATTTCTAGCTTAAGTGAAATTGATAATAATGACCAACGTACCTTGCATCTACAGGGACAGCTTGCTAAACGAAACAACAAAGACGAACTTGCACTAAACTATTTTCAAAAAGCTTACGAACTTGCACCAAATGACCCTTTAATCCAGCGCACCTTAGCAAACGCATATATAAGTGTAAATGACACAGAAAATGCGAAAGAAGTGGTTGAAGTGATCATAAAACAAACCCCAGATGACCCGTTTGCACTATTGCTATTCGGAAAATTGATGGAAACATCTTCAAAGGTAATGGATCAAGAAGTCTTTGTTGAGATAAATCAAAAGCTGTCCTTAATTCCTGATGAAATAAAATCAGAGCGTGCTGAACTAAGTTTTGTCATGGCACTTGCTACCTATATGTCAGGAAATTATGAACAAGCAGTCACTGAACTGGAAAGCTATTTGATAAAAAATCGTAGAGATATCAATGCGATAGGTATATTGGCAGACACCTACATGAAATTAGGGCAAGATTTTAAAGCACTGAATCTACTCGACAAAAATCAGCCCCTTATCAAAGATAATCTACAACTGAACTTACTACTATGCAATCTTTACATCGATTCGCCTAGAAGTTTTAAGTGTGAATTACTCCTTGATGAAATTCAGCAAATATACGGTGAAAAAAATCCGAATTTAGTTTTCTCTAGGATACAAGCACTATTAGAAAGAGGCCAAAACAAAGAAGCGCTAAGCCTATTTGAAACACTCTTCAGTAATCAGATTGATCCGGTGTCCATGTACACAGGTGTAGAGCTGTACCGAGTAAATGGAATGCTTGAAGAGTCAATGAAGAAAGTTGACGCGCTTATACAACTGAATCCCAATGATCATCAAGCGCTGGTTATTAAGGCAGAAATACATATTACGCTAGCAGAATATGAAAATGCACTAACCATCCTAAACGATGTATTGTCAAAAGATGGAAAACATTTTTTGGCTCGAAAAAATAAGGCTATTGCACTATTAAACATAGGTGAATATAACAACGCGGAAGTTATTTTTTCACAGCTAATAAACACCAACGAAAAAGACAGTGGCCTTCATACGCTTCTTGGGCAAAGCCTGTTAGCCCAAGATTTACATGAAAGAGCTTTACGCGCGCTCAACAGAGCAAAATCGCTAGCGCCGAATGATCGATACCCTTCAGAATTACTGGTACAACTCCATAAACGTATGGGACAGGAAGATAAAGCAATAAGAGAGTTAGAGGCATTACTACGAGAGTACTTTTTATACCCGCCGTACATCGAAGAAAAAGCCAAGTTACTTATCAAAATCAATGACTTTAAAAGCGCGTCTGAAGAACTTAAAGTACTATTTGGTTTATGGAATAAAGATGCAGAAAAACTGCTTTCATTAGCACCTTTGCAAGTCAAGGCTCAAGATTTAGATTCAGCAATAAAATCCCTTATCACTGCCGAAAAAATTACGGCATATAAAGTGCCTGTGTACATCGAATTGATAAAGGTGCACTTGCAACGTGATGAAATCAGTAAAGCAAAAGAAATATCTCGAAGGTTAGAAAAACAAATTCCTGACTCCCCGGTTTACATGCTGCTAACGGGTGAAATAGCGAATGCAGAAAATGATAAAAAGGCTGCATTTAAGGCATACGCTAGTGCATTTTCCTTGGATAATTCATATGTATTATCTGCAATCAAGTTATATCAACTAGCCATAAATGGACACCAAGGTGAAGCCGTCGAAAAATTGCTGTCAGACGCTATAGCAGCCGGCTCAACACCACCAGTAATATCAAATCTACTAGCGGATTATTACGTCACTCAAAATAAGGTAGAAGAAGCACTTGCTTTATACAAAAAAATTGACATAGACGGCTACAATAATCAAAGTATCGTTCTCAATAATATTGCCAACCTATACTTAGATAGTCTACGCGATTTTGAGCAAGCAAGATCCTACATAAATAAAGCACTGCGGGTTGCACCACAATCCGCAGAAATTATTGACACTAAAGGTTGGATTTTAGTAAATGAAGGTAAATTTGAGGAAGGGTTAACGTTTTTACGCCAAGCATATACATTGCTTTCTGATGATCCCCAAATACAATATCATTTAGCTTTCACCCTGTATAAGTTAGATCGGATCACAGAATCACAAGAGTTAATAAAATCCATAATGGAAAGCCCACATTTCGACTTTGTTGCTGACAAAGTAATAGAACTCAAAGCGCTAATTTCAACAAAAGAAGCGGCTTGATTTTTAATCCTAGCTAGTACATCTGAAAATTGCGCATACTTCTCGTATGCGTAATCACACAATACTTGTTATAAATGATTCGACCAACGCTATTCACTTTTTAAGCGAATGGATCTATACAATAGTAAGTTGATCATCAACAACATCAATTCGAACCACACTGCCGTTACTCAAGCTACCTGCGAGTAACTTTTCTGCTAAGGGGTTTTCTATTTCAGTTTGAATAACACGTTTGAGTGGCCTAGCCCCAAAAACAGGATCAAACCCAGCTTCCGCTAATTTATCTAGCGCTTTACCAGAAATTTCAAACTTGTAGTCCATTTCATGTAAACGCTGTCTTAAGCCCGCTAATTGTATTTTAGCGATGGCTTTAATCTGCGTCCGTTCTAATGAATGAAAAACGACGATATCGTCAACACGATTTATGAATTCAGGCCTAAAGTGCTCGCCTAAAACCCCCATTACACTACTTTTCATCGCCGCATAATTTTCAGCGCCATTTTGCGATTGAATAATATCAGAGCCCAAATTTGACGTCATGATAATCAAAGTATTCTTAAAATCGACGGTTCGTCCTTGTCCATCAGTTAAACGGCCATCATCGAGTACTTGCAACAAAATATTGAATACATCAGGATGTGCTTTTTCTACTTCATCCAATAAAATAACTGAGTAAGGTTTGCGTCTGACGGCTTCTGTTAGATAACCACCTTCTTCGTATCCTACGTAACCAGGGGGCGCGCCTACTAATCTAGCGACAGAATGCTTTTCCATAAACTCTGACATATCAATTCTTATTAGCGCATTCTCAGTATCAAACATAAAACTCGCTAGCGCTTTACACAACTCTGTTTTTCCGACACCGGTGGGACCTAAAAATAAAAACGACCCCATAGGTTTGTCAGGATCAGCTAGGCCAGCGCGAGACCGACGAATTGCATTAGAAACCGCCTTTACAGCTTCACCTTGACCAACAACTCGTTTAGCTAACACTGATTCCATGTGTATTAATTTTTCTTTTTCACTTTCGAGCATCTTAGTAACAGGAATACCTGTCCAGCGGGAGAGAACATCGGCAATTTCAACTTCAGTGACTTTGTTCTTCAATAGTTTGTTGTCGATAGATTCAAACTCAGATGCCCTTTCTAAACGCTGCTCTAACTCAGGAATCTTGCCATACTGCAATTCAGACATACGATTCAAATCAGACGCACGCCGGGCAATCTCCAAATCCAACTTCGCTTGTTCAAGTTCAGTTTTCACCCCTTGAGTACCCTGCATAGCATCTTTTTCGCGTTTCCAAATAGTATCTAACTCTGAAAATTTTATTTCCGCCTGCTCACGCTCCAGCTCAATAATCTCTAAACGCTTGTGACTCGCCGAATCAGTTTCTTTTGCTAACGCTTGCTCTTCAAGTTTTAACTGAATAATGCGTCGCTCCAGTTTATCCATTTCTTCAGGTTTCGAATCAATTTGCATCCGTATGCTTGAAGCAGCCTCATCCACTAAATCAATCGCCTTGTCAGGGAGTTGTCTGTCACTAATATAGCGATGTGACAAACTAGCAGCGGATACAAGTGCCGGATCGGTTATATCGACCGCATGATGAAGCTCATATCGTTCTTTTAAACCTCGCAGAATGGCGACGGTATCTTCAACACTTGGCTGATCAACGAGTACTTTTTGGAAACGACGCTCCAGTGCCGCATCTTTTTCGATGTATTGTTTATATTCATCTAAAGTGGTCGCCCCTACGCAGTGCAGTTCACCTCTGGCTAAGGCAGGCTTTAACATATTTCCAGCATCAAGCGCGCCGTCACTTTTTCCTGCACCGACCATTGTATGCAATTCGTCAATGAATAATATAACGCGCCCTTCTTCTTTCGAAAGCTCATTGAGCACAGCTTTAAGCCTCTCTTCGAACTCTCCTCGATACTTGGCGCCAGCCAATAGTGACCCCATGTCTAACGAAAGCACTCGCTTGTTTTTTAGACCTTCAGGCACCTCGCCATTAATGATTCTCTGTGCTAAACCTTCCGCAATGGCGGTCTTACCGACCCCAGGCTCTCCAATTAACACCGGGTTATTTTTAGTGCGCCGTTGCAGTACCTGCACGGTTCTGCGTATCTCGTCGTCTCTACCAATGACGGGATCAAGCTTTCCTTGCTCCGCTCTTTCAGTCAGGTCTGTCGTAAATTTTTCTAATGCTTGACGCACATCTTCAGCATTTTGATCAGTAACCTTCTGTCCACCGCGAAGCTTATTGATACTCGATTCAACTTTCTCTTTCGTTAAACCCAGTTGCTTCAAAATCTTGCCTAACGCACCAGAATCTTCTACAGCGGCTAAAACAAACACCTCCGACGTTATAAAATCATCTTTGCGCTGCTGTGCTAGTTTGTCACACAAATTTAGTGCGCGAACAGTATCACGCCCTAACTGAACATCCCCTAAATTGCCTTGTACTTTTGGTAACTTATCAATTGCTTCCGCTAGTGACGAACGAAGTGAGTTCATATTGACTTGAGCGATGTCTAATAATGGCCTAACGGTACCTCCTTGCTGATTTAGCAGCGCCGACATCAAATGAACGGGTTCGATATACTGATGATCACGCCCCAACGCCAGCGATTGAGCATCGGATATAGCCACTTGAAATTTATTGGTAAATTTATCTAAACGCATAGAGGTAACTCCGTCATTTCCATATAAATTAAGTGGGTATCCGAAGATATTATTTCAAGAGAACAACGCTTTATTTAAGTTGTTTTTAGTATGAAGGTTGCATTGCGTCCAGTGTTTTTAAGACCTGAATGAATTGTTCGGCGATGAGAGAAAAAACATTTATCTTCGTAAGTACAGTGTTCTGCAAGCGACACTTTTGTTACACCCAACTTAAATAATTCGTCTCGACAAATCATCTTTAAATCGACGAGCTTTTTATTTTTCGACCTTGCTGGGTATACGTGTTTCGCATGGGCACCAAATAACGCGATTGTATCGTCTCCCACTTCAAAATTCGCACAGCTTATCGCCGGCCCAACCCAAACAGATATTGACGATGCCTTGCTAAAGTTAGCGATGGCGTTGCCCAAAATATTTCCGACCAATCCTCGCCAGCCAGCGTGAATTGCTGCAATTTTATCGCCGTCACTCAACACGATTGGTAAACAATCCGCAGTCATCACAGCCAGCGGCTGCAGTGCTTTTGACGTGTAAACACCATCGACAGCAAGGTTTTGGTTGAGTGCAGAGTTATCTATATCTTGAACAATTGTGGTGTGTTGCTGATTCATGTATACGGCGGGCTTAGCAAGGGGAACTATGCCCTTAATGTAGTCATTCAGAATCTGACGATTTCGACTAACATCACAATTGGTATCCTGTACATGATGCGCTAAATTTAAGCTTTCGTACGCACCTGTACTCACGCCACCATCGACTGTAGTAGAGAAACAAATAACGTTTTCCGCTAAGTTAATTGGCGGTGTAATTACCCTCAATATTCCATCAAATCCTGATTGTCAGCTACGTCTTGACGCATGATCGCTAACATATTGTTAAAGTCGCTAGGTAAAGGCACCTGCCAAGACATTTCCTCATTAGTATTCGGGTGGTTAAGTGTCAGCTGCGCAGCATGAAGTGCCTGTCGTTTAAAATCTCGCAAGGCCTGCGCAAAACTTTCAACCGCCTTTTTGGGTGGCCTAGGTCGCCCACCATATTGATTGTCTCCAACCAGAGGATGCTTGATGTGTGTCATATGCACTCTAATTTGATGCGTTCGTCCACTCTCCAATTTTAACCGAAGGTGTGTATGTGCTCTAAACTTCTCAATTACTCGATAGTGCGTTACTGCAGGTTTACCGGTCTCTCTTACCGCCATCAAGGTCCGTTTTGAGGGATGACGGCCTATTGCCGCGTCAACAGAACCACCTGCAATTAAATTTCCCATGACAATTGCTTCGTATTCACGCCCCATACTTCTGCTTTGCAATTGTTCGACTAAATGTGTTTGAGCCGGCAAGGTTTTCGCGACTACCATAAGGCCTGTTGTATCTTTATCCAAACGATGCACAATTCCTGCCCTAGGTATTTTATCTATATCTGGCACATGAGCTAACAACGCATTCAGCATAGTCCCTGTAGGATTACCTGCGCCTGGATGGACAACGAGGCCTGCAGGTTTATTGATAACTAATATATGCGCATCTTCGAACACAATATCAAGGGCGATTTCTTCTGCTTTACTCGCTGTTTGAGTAAGTTGCGTTGCTTCAATAATAATACATTCTCGCCCTTTCATTTTTGTACGAGGTATATTATTTACTTGCCCGTCTACGGTAACGCAATCACCTTCAATCCACTCTTTAATTTTCGAACGCGAATATTCATGGAACATTTCGGCCAGACACTGGTCTAGTCTCTTATTGAATAAGTGTTCAGGAATCACACCGTCTAAATGTATAACTTTGCTTTTTGTTTGCATAATGCCTACTGGAATATCTTTCTTGCATTAGTATATCAAGTGAACGGCATAATTTGCAGGGTTAACTTCACAGAAACATTTTGGTTATGCGCACGTTTTAATGATCGTGCTACATGATTTTATCGTGTAAACTACGATCTTTTGACCCTTGCGGTATAAGAGAATTTTTTAATAAATTTATGAGCAAATTTTACATGAAATATTGGTTAGTAGCGGCTTCATCACTCGCATTATTAGGTTTGTCAGGTTGTAGTAGTTCAGAAGATGAACAGCGAGAAATAATAGCTAATCAAGGGGCAAATGCGTTATATCAACAAGCTAAAAGAAATATGGACACGGGTAACTTCAGCGGCGCAGCTCAAATTTTAAGCTCCATTGACTCACGCTTTCCTTTTGGTGAGTTATCTCACCAAGTACAGTTAGATCTTATCTATTCATATTACAAATCAGGCGATACCGATCAAACACTTGCCACTATTGATAGATTTGTGAGATTGAATCCCAATCATTCTGACGTTGACTATGCGATGTATATGCGCGGTTTAACAAACATGGAACGAGATTCAAACTTATTCCAAGATCTATTCAACGTTGATCGTGCAGATAGAGACCCTAGTAATTCGCGTGAAGCGTTCGAAGACTTTAGGAAATTGGTGGAAAAACACCCTGACTCTAAATACAGTGGTGATGCTAAAAAACGTATGGTATCCATCAAAAATAGACTCGCGAAGTATGAAATAGCAGTTGCTAGATTTTACATGCGTCGCGAAGCGTGGGTCGCTGCCGCTAATAGAGGAAGATACGTACTCGAATATTATGCTGATACTACACTTACGCAGCCTGCACTTGAAATAATGGTGGAAAGCTATGACCAAATGGGTTTAGAGGAGTTAAGAAATAATGCGCTTAAAACCCTAAAATTAAATTACCCAGATAGTCAGTACATTCGCTAAGAGTCTAAGCAATTAACGCTTTGAAGTATGAAGGTTGAAGTATAGTTGACTGAGAGGGTTTATCACTCTGGCCCAACTATTTGTAAACGACAATGGCTCGTCGATAATAATAAAAATTAAACACCCTTCCCCGACTTTTGTTACTGGGGAATGCGTGTGTTTTTCATCAAACGTTACAACATCTCCCTGTCGATACGAGCCAATCCCATCAGAAAACTGCCCATCAATGACCAATATCATCTCAGTGCCTGCATGCGTATGCTCAGGCACATAGCCGCCTCCTTCAAGATAAATAAAATACGCTAAGTTTCTGCCGCCTATTTTAATTGGCACCTGCCACAATTTACCCAGATACTTTGACCAAACAACATTTTGTGGGATGTATCGTGCCAAGGTTTTTGGTACTGCAAACCTTTTACCTTCTAAGTGCAAAATTCTTGAATCGTCTATTTTTCTTCTAGATGACATTTGGTTTATATTATCAGGCGTATTGCGACAGGCGGATGTTTCTGTTTTCGTTGTCGATATATTGTTGTCAGTTATCGCCTGCATCATAGAATGCATTCCATCAAACGCATTTTGACATTTTTCAGACTCTAATGTTTTTGCTTGTCGAAAATGCGCATTTTCAGCCCGTATCGCACAACAGCTGCACATATCTATATGTGCAGCTGTTATTAAGGACTTCGCAGGGGAAACGTTACCAGCAACAAAATCTTCAATATCCCATTCAGATGGATGATATTTAATCATGTTCCTTTAACATGTCTTTCAAGCGCTGAAGAGCAAGTCTGGTCCTTGATTTGACTGTGCCAAGGGGAATATGTAACTCATCAGCAACTTCCTGTTGTGATTTTCCGTCGATATATATAGCTTCCACAACAGCTTTTTGTTTTACCGGTAGATTTTCAAAAAATTGTCCTACCTGCTCTAACGTTATCTGCTCATCTAATGGGGCTGATGTAGTATCAGCGGTTTGTTCACAAAGGACTGGCCACAAATCGTCTGAACAAACGTCTTCTTTTCGATTCTGAAGCTTTCTAAGCATGTCAAAACGAATATTTCTAGCAATTGTAAAAATCCACGTTGAAGGTGAGCCTTTTTCAGCATTGAACAAATGCGCTTTTTGCCAAACATTCGACATAGTGTCCTGCACTAACTCCATTGCTAACGCTTCATTTCCCATTTGTTTCAGTGCATAAGAACGCAATCGCGGCGCAAAATAACTAAACACCTTACAAAAAGACAACTTACAGCGTTCTTTTGCAACAGTATCTAAGTACGCTGACATTTCTGCTGCACATTCTTTCGGCTTTACGTCATCTCTTTTCTGATTTTCCAACGGAATTCCAATTAGCATCTGACCACACCTTCTTATAGATTTTACTATAGTATGATTTGAGTATACTTAAAGGAACATTAACTAAAAGTTAAAAAAGATTAATGTTTGTTAGCTGGCAGTATTTGGTTAATCTACTAGGGCTTAATTAGTTGATTCAGGTATTGAAAAACTTTTTGTGTATCTCCACTTTTCAAGAAATGTTGTTTTTGCTCCGCTGCCACCGGTAAAAGTTCAAGCCAACGATTGATGACCCATTCAGTTTCATTAAATCTCACGTCATCATATAACTCGCTTACTTCAGGGTATTGCTGAAAAACCTCTCGTAACTTTTCGTTTATATTTTCAATATCATTGTTGGGAGATTTCGACTGCCAAATACTCGCTTCATTGCAGTCACCCACCCTTAAGCCATCATGCTCAGTTTCAATGTTGTTTATAGAAACGCAGTAGTGACCTTCTACTGTTACACCTAATAAACCATCATCCAAGATATCAAAATCAATCACTTTACAATATGTCCCAATGGGAAATATGTGAGTATTTAGCGCTCGTTCACCAGTTTCGTTTATCATACAAATAACAAAGCCGGATTGCACTGCACACACTTCTTTCACCATTCGGATATATCGCGGCTCAAATATTCTTAATGCTAGTCGACCTTGAGGCAATAAATGTGACGATAATGGGAAAAGGGGTAGCCTCATTTTTATTCCTCATTTTTAGATATACAATTTTTACTTAGTTTACATAAACTTGGATCGCGCTCTTGTTTAATTAAAAATTTTTAATTGATGATCTACACGTATTTATTCGTAGTAAAAAAATGACAAAAAACAAACCTAATCAACGAATGAATATAATTGAAAAGTTTTCAACGTTTTACGTGGACATAACATCGATGAAAATTGATGACCTAGAGAAAATCTACAGAAAAGACGTTGTATTTATTGACCCAATAGCGCACCATCAAGGATTGGCCGCAGTCGAAATGTACTTCGAGCGACTTCTATCAAGCGCCAAATATTGTCAATTCGAGATAAGTAAAAAGCTAAGAAACGGTGAGTCGGACGCTACGATTTGTTGGACGATGTCATATACGTCTTCCAAACTAAACGGCGGAACTCCAATACATGTCGACGGCACAACCATCTTAGAAATAGAAGATGATATGATTGTTTATCACAGAGACTATTACGATTTAGGGCAAATGGTGTATGAGCATCTTCCCTTATTCGGTCGACTTGTAAAAACGATTAAAAGGAAAATGGCATAATGGCTAGCGTCCTAGTAACCGGTGCAACATCCGGTATAGGTGAAGCACTTATTAGAATGCTAGTGAAAAATAATCACCATGTAATAGCCTGCGGACGCAACCAAAAAAAGCTGGATGAATTATCGAATCTTGGGAATATTGACATCAAAGCATTTGATATTTCAGATAAACAAGCGGTTACAAACGCACTCAGTAATGTGTCAGCAGACATATACGTGCTCAACGCTGGCACATGCGAATACGTGGACGTAAACGATATAGACGCAAGTATGTTTGAACGCGTCTTTGCCACGAATGTGTTTGGTATTTCGAATATTATGTCTGTCATAACAAAAAACTTGGTCAAAGGTAATAAGGTCGTTTTCGTTGATAGTTTAGCGCGATTGTTACCCTTTACTCGCAGTCAAGCCTATGGTGCGAGCAAAGCAGCCGTGCACTACATGGCAAAAAGTTTTGCGGTAGATTTAGCCCAATACGGTGTCAAGGTTAAAACTATCTCCCCTGGCTTTGTAAAAACCCCACTTACCGATAAAAATGACTTTAAAATGCCAATGAGCATTTCTTCAGAAAAAGCAGCAGCATATATGTATAAAGACCTTTTCAACAATAAATCAACGGTATATTTCCCTCGTAGATTTAGCTTCACTATTCGCTTATTGAGCGCTTTACCAGACGTTTTCAAACATAAAATTTGCTTGAAAATGACTAACAATGGGAAGGTGTAATGTTATGAATAAAAAGAAGATTGCTGTTATAGGAGCCGGTATATCTGGCCTCACTTGTGCGTATTTGTTATCACGAAATGCTGACGTTCATGTTTTTGAAGCCAATGACTACATTGGTGGCCATACAGCAACGAAGAAAATAAATGTTAACAATACTGAATATTCGATAGACACGGGGTTTATAGTCTTCAACGATTGGACTTACCCAAATTTTATTAAATTACTATCACAACTCAAGGTAGAAAAACAAGAAACTGAAATGAGTTTTAGTGTTCACAATGAAAGCACTAACATGGAGTATAACGGCAACACAATTAACAGCCTTTTTGCACAACGCAGAAACGTTATTTCGCCTACCTTTTTGCGGCTAGTAAAAGACATTGTCCGCTTCAACAAAGTGTGTAAAGCTGCCCTTCTCAATGACAATTATGATCATCAGCAGACACTTGGCCAATTTATCCGGCAACACAAATTTTCCAAAGTATTTCTTGATAACTATATTCTGCCTATGTGCGCTGCAATATGGAGTGCCAGTTTAGAGCAGTCGGCTAACTTTCCGATCAAGTTCTTCCTACAGTTTTTTAATAACCACGGCTTATTGAATATCACAAATCGGCCTCAATGGTATACGATAGTGGGTGGTTCAAATGCCTACGTTCCGCCATTAATTGAAAACTTCAAACACAATATTAGACTTAACTCGCCGATAGATTGCCTTGAATACTCTGAAGACGGTATTAGCCTCTACGGGAAAGTCAAATACGCAGGTTTTGACGATGTCATTTTTGCTTGCCATAGCGATCAAGCATTAAAGATACTCAGTAAGTCAATGTTCGCTGACAATTATAAAACGAACGTCAAGGCCGTGTTAGGTAACATCCCATATGAATTAAACGACGTTGTGATGCACACGGATACGAGCGTTTTACCTGATAGAAAATTAGCATGGGCTAGTTGGAACTATCGTTTAACAGGTGTTGAAAACGAAGGTAAGGCACTAGCTAAAGTGTCTTACAACATGAATATATTACAAAAGATAGACGCCCCTCAAACGTTTGTTGTGAGTCTGAATGACAGCGATAACATTGACGTAAATAAAGTGCTAGGTAGATATAAATATGCTCACCCACAGTTTTCTGCGGATATGGTAGAAGCACAAACTCGACGCAGCGAAATATGTGGTGTAAATGGCATTCATTTTTGCGGAGCATATTGGTACAACGGTTTTCATGAAGATGGTGTAAGAAGCGCGTTAGACGTATGCCAACGTTTTGGGGAGAGTCTATAATGCAGTCATTTGAAAGCGCGCTGTATAAAGGCATCGTATTCCACCAACGCACTCATCCAAAAAAACATAAGTTTTCATACAATTTATTTTTGTGGTGGATAAAACTTGAAGAACTCCCCCAACTAGAAAACACGCTAACACTATTTGGAGTCAATACAAAAAAAAGAGCTTGGTTGAGATTTAAGTTTTCTGACTACATGAATACAAAAAATGTAGAACATTCGGCAACTACGCACGAAGAACTAGAAAATCATGTGTTGAAAACGATGTCTAACTTAGCGAAGGAAACTCTTACAGGCAGTATATTTTTCTTGGGGCAAACGCGTACATTGGGTAAGTACTTTAGTCCAGTGAACTTTTGGTTCTTACGAGACGAAAATAACAATTTTACACATATGTTAGCAGAAGTATCAAATACCCCTTGGAATGAACGCCATCACTATTTGGTTGACTTAAAATTGCAGGAAAACACAACAAAATCGTTCCATGTCTCGCCTTTCAATCCAATGGATATGATATATAAATGGAATGTACAAACTCCATGTGACTATATGCGGCTACAACTAAGTTGTTACAAAGATATAAAGCACTTTGAAGCGGCTATCGATATGAAAAAAGAAACACTAAACAATAGCGCCTTGAAAAAGACACTATTCTCAATACCAAGCATGACAATTAAAACGGTCGTGGGAATTTATTGGCAAGCCTTAAAACTATTTATTAAGCGCGTACCTATATATACGCATACATAACGAAGGAAGTAGCAATGTCACACAGTGAACAAACTTATCATGCAGCAGAATCCATGACATTTTGGGAAAAAACTTGCCGCTCTCTTTTTATTAGTGCTTTAAAAAACATACCTGACGGGCAATTACTTATAAAGGAAAATGGAAGTATCGTTGCTGACTTAGGTAATAAGCATCACGCACTAAAAGCGGAAGTTAACATACTAAACCCAGCAGCCTACCCAAAACTATTGTTAGGTGGCAGTATTGCATCTGGTGAAACCTTTACTGACAAACTTTGGGATACACCAAATTTAACCAATGTTATTCGTATTTTTGCCAGAAACCTGTCGATGCTCGATCACTGGGAACAAAAGTTCAAATGGTTAACGATGCCATTGCTGAAATTAAAACACCTAGCGAACAAGAACAGTACCAAACAAGCTAAAAATAATATCGCCGCTCATTACGATCTAGGCAATAAACTTTACACCAAATTCTTAGACGATAGCATGATGTACTCAGCTGCGATTTATCCAGATCCGAACAGCTGTTTAGCGTCGGCGCAACAACATAAACTTAAGACTATTTGTGACAAGCTAAAATTATGCGAAGAAGATCATTTAATAGAAATTGGTTCTGGTTGGGGTGGGCTGGCCATTTATGCCGCTCAAAATTATGGCTGTAAAGTCACGACAACAACCATATCTGAAGAACAATTCGCGTTTGCTCAGCATAAAGTCGCGGAACAACAACTTGAAGATAAAATCACTTTACTCAAAAAAGACTATCGCTTACTTGAAGGGCAATACAGTAAACTGGTGTCAATAGAAATGATCGAAGCAGTAGGCAAGGAATACTTACCTACCTTTTTCAAAAAGTGTAAATCACTGCTAAAGCCTGACGGCGTAATGCTGATTCAATCTATCATCATCGATGATAGACGATATGATAGTTACTCTAATAGTGTAGACTTTATCCAAAAACATATTTTCCCTGGCGGCTTTTTACCCTCGCAATGCACACTCAACCAGCACGTGAAAAAATATACGGACATGAGTATTAGAGATGTACATGATATTGGTTTGGACTATGCACAAACCTTACGCGACTGGTTTCAGCAGTTCATGTCTCAAAAAAATGCGCTCAATGAAGATGGTTACGATGAACGGTTCATGCGTATGTGGCAATACTACTTGAATTACTGTGAAGGAGGCTTCATGGAGCGTGTCATCAGTACTGTTCAACTCGTAATAACAAAGCCCCATTACCGTGCTGAATTGCAACGCTAAAAACACGCCGATGACTCGGCGTGTTTTTGTCAACTGACTGGTGCTCATTCAAACCATTACTGAGATTCTGGTGCAGACAATGAAATAGGATCTGAATACTTTGGCTTACCTTGGGTTATCGCAATTTCGACACGTCTATTTTGCGCCCTTGCCGCTGCGGTATCTTCGTTACTCATTGGCTGAGTAGCAGCCTTGCCAATAACTCGCATGCGGGTTTCATCAAACTGCGGAGCACGCCTTAATTCTTCAGCAACCGCTACGGCACGTTGTGCACTTAAATCCCAGTTAGAGCTATATAGTTCGTTGGCAATTTGAATACCATCACTGTGCCCCGTTATTTCTACGTTACCAGGCATATCATTTAATAAGACACCCAAACGACGAATTACCGGGACAAATTGCGGTTGTAGAAACGCAGAGCCAGCTGAAAAAGACCCATTTTCTCGAATACGAATGATAATTTGCTGGCCAAGATTTTCAACATCCACCGCACCATCTTTAATTTCTTTTTGAAGAAGCTCTTCGACTTTTTTCTTATTTTTTTCAAGTTGCTCTTTGTTCGATGCCGCAGCACCGGCAGAAGATGTTTCATTGGCTGTTTTCGGAGATTGACCACCACGGAAATTACCACGTTGTTTCTGACGACCACCGGAAGAGTCATCTTCACCTTCTTGGAAGTTAAGCATTGGACGAGTGATATCTTGAGTAACTTGTTGAATTGTCTCAATCGGCGTCGGATCGGGTTTCCCAGGTCTAAATTCCAAGGCGACAACGCTGGTACCTTTTGGGATATCTTTTAATTCAATTTTATTCTGTACACCAAAGGCAAATTTCATCGACCCGGCTATCTGCTTAAATTTCTTAACGTCCATTTCGGAAAATGAAAGCAACAATACGAAGAAGCACATTAACAAGGACATTAAATCAGCAAACGTCCCCATCCATGCTGGGAGCCCTTCGGGGGGGCATTTGGGGCATTCTTGTTCTTCCATTATTCGGCCTCGCTAACTGCGCGTTTTCCTTCCGCAATATAACCTTTCAACACGCCTTCGATAACACGCGGGTTTTGTCCATCGGCGATGCCAAGAATACCGTCCAAAATAAGACTTTGGTTGAGTTTTTCTTCACCACAACGCACTTGTAACTTAAATGCAACGGGCAGGCAGAATAAGTTTGCTAACATCGCCCCATAAAGCGTGGTCAGAAGGGCTACTGCCATCGCTGGACCAATTGACTTAGGGTCATCCATGTTTGATAACATCGCTACCAAACCAATCAACGTTCCTATCATTCCCATTGCAGGTGCTACATCCCCCATCGACTTAAAAATCACGGAACCGGAGTCGTGTCGTTCAGTGGTGTTACTAATATCTTTCGCCATTGTTGCACGCACTACATCCACGTCGTGTCCGTCAACCAGCATATCGACACCTTTCTGCATAAATGGGTTTTCTATTTCTGCTTCTTCCAATGCCAAAAACCCGCCTTTACGCGCCGCATCAGCCATTTCAACAATTTTTTCAATAAGCTCTTCTGGTGCTTGCAATTTAAATGAGAACGCCTTTGCGACGACCTTTCCAGCACCCAAAAATTGTGACATCGGATATTGCATCAACACAACGAAAATAGACCCGCCAAATACGATTAATACTGACGGAACATTAAAAAATATAGTGATGTCGCCACCAAGGACCATTGCCATTACGACAAAACCTAATGCGCCTAAAAAACCGACAAGGGTTGCTAAATCCACTGAATACTCCTAAAAATTTGTATATTCTTATAGGTCGAATACTTTAACGGCGGGAATGGATGCAAAGGCTGAATCTACTTCCCACCTCAATTAATGGTATTAACGGCAAATATCAGCGATCCTTTATTAAAATGATTCATCACTTAGAACAATGGATAAAGCCTTTTTTCTTAACGCTTAAGCACATATTTACATTGAATTTACAGGCGGGTTTAGGTATCTTTCAGACAAATTTTATGAGGGGTCGCTATGAGCACTAAAAATCTTTCTTTTGAACAAGCAATGCAAGAACTTGAGAAAATAGTGTCTCAGATGGAACAAGGCGATATTAGCCTCGAAGAATCGTTAAAAAGCTTTGAACGTGGTGTGACGCTTGCTCGTCATAGCCAGTCGTTATTAAGCGAAGCTGAGCAAAAAGTGAAAGTATTAACACAGCGTGGGAATACTGAAGAGCTCCAAGACTTTAATACCACCGACTAGCCTTTCATGAGCAAAGTATTAAAAGCACTGCAAACTGAAGCAAATGACGCCATTCAATCTACATTTATTAGCCTTACAAAAAGACTAAATTATACAAGTTCTCCCCTACTCGATGCAGTTGAATATGCCTTATTAAGTGGCGGAAAGCGGATGCGCCCTTTACTGCTATCCATAACTGGAACGATGCTATCCGCGAATAAACAAGATATTAACGTCGCATCATTGGCGATCGAGTGCATTCATTCTTATTCCTTAGTGCACGACGACTTACCCGCGATGGATAATGATGATTTACGCCGAGGAAAGCCTACCTGCCACATCAAATACGATGAGGCAACTGCAATTTTAGCGGGTGATGCACTTCAGTCATCAGCTTTTGAATGCTTAAGTTCAATGCCGCTAAGCGAATATGCACAAACCAAAAGGCACGAACTCATCGCAATATTAGCGAAAGCCTCTGGCATGCGAGGCATGTGTCAGGGTCAAAGTCTTGACCTATTGGCGACAGGGGAAACAATCTCTTTAGACGACCTCATCAAGCTACATCAGTTAAAAACAGGCGCATTAATAGAATCTGCTGTTAGTATGGCCACTTGCCTATCACCAACCGCGAATGAAGATACGCGCAAGCTACTTAGCGTTTATTCAAAGGCCATCGGTTTAGCATTTCAGATTCAAGATGATATATTGGACCTTACATCAGATACAGCAACATTAGGTAAACCGCAAGGTTCAGACCTGATAAATGGCAAATCTACCTTTGTAACGCATTTAGGTTTGCAGGGAGCTAAAGACGCGCTAACCGTGCAGTATGAAGAAGCACTACACGCGCTTGAACAATTACCTTACAATACAGAACAGCTTAAGCTTTTTACACAATACATGGTCGCAAGAACCCACTAAAATTTGCCATTGTAAAATCCAACTTTGAAAATAAGACAAAAGACAGAATGACGCTAGACTTATCACAGTACCCTAACTTAGCAAATGCAAATACGCCTGAAGAATTGAGGCTATTGCCAAAACATAAGCTGAGTAAACTATCAACCGAATTGCGACAATTTCTGCTTAACTGCGTTAGTCAAAGTAGCGGTCATTTTGCTTCTGGATTAGGGACAGTAGAGCTAACGGTTGCACTGCATTATGTATACAACACGCCATTTGATCGCGTTGTTTGGGATGTTGGTCATCAAGCTTATCCTCATAAAATTTTAACTGGTCGTCGCGACCGTATGACGAGCATTCGTCAGAAAGACGGATTACATCCATTTCCTTGGCCACCAGAAAGTGAATATGACACATTTGCCGTTGGACACTCGTCTACGTCCATTAGCGCTGCCCTTGGTATGGCGATCGCAGCAAACAAAGAGAATAAAGGACGAAAGGTCGTTGCGGTAATCGGTGATGGGGCAATGACTGCAGGTTTAGCATTTGAAGCGCTTAATCATGGCGGCGATTTAAATGAAGACTTGTTGGTCGTACTAAACGACAATGAAATGTCGATTTCCGAAAACGTTGGTGCGTTAAATAGTCATCTAACTCGACTATTAACGGGATCACTCTTTAATACAATTAGAGATGGTAGTAAAAAAATCCTTAGCAATGTCCCACCAATAAAAGAACTCGCCAGCAGAGCCGAAGAACACATAAAAGGTATGGTTGTACCGGGCACAATATTTGAAGAGCTAGGCTTTCATTATGCAGGCCCTATCGATGGACATGATGTCAACGCTGTCGTCGACACCCTCACTAACATGCGAAAAATGAGTGGCCCGAAACTGCTGCATGTGGTGACTAAAAAAGGCAAAGGTTACGAAAAAGCGGAACAAGACCCTATAAAATGGCATGCAGTACCTAAATTCGATCATACCACTGAAGAATTTCCTAAAAGCAAGCCAGGCAAACCGACGTTTTCCGCGATCTTCGGAACTTGGCTTTGCGATATGGCTAGCGCCGATAGCGATCTTATCGCAATTACCCCAGCAATGAGAGAAGGTTCTGGAATGGTTGCGTTTTCACAACGCTTTCCTGATCAATATATTGACGTAGCCATTGCGGAACAACATGCGGTAACGCTTGCTGGGGGACTCGCGAAAGAAGGTAAACATCCTGTCGTGGCGATTTATTCAACATTTTTACAACGCGCATACGATCAACTCATTCACGACGTCGCTCTGCAAGCTCTCCCGGTATTATTCGCTATCGATAGAGCAGGTTTGGTAGGTGCAGACGGCCCTACGCATCAAGGCGCATTTGATATTCCATTTTTACGCTGCATACCCAATATGATTATTATGACGCCGTCTGATGAAGCCGAGTGCAGAAATATGCTATTCACTGGACACAAAGCCAATATGCCTGCTGCTGTTCGATACCCTAGAGGCGCCGGTATTGGTGCTAAACCTAGCGAAAAAATGGATGAAATAACGTTAGGCATTTCAAAAACGATAAGAAACGGCGAAAAATTCGCAATTCTGAATTTTGGTACATTAATCAGTGAGGCACAAAAAGCTGCCGAGATCCTAAACGCCACAGTAATCGATATGCGGTTTGTTAAACCGATAGATAAAGACGCAATACTGCTTGCTGCGCAGGCGCATGACTTATTAGTAACACTTGAAGACGGCGCCGTCTCAGGTGGTGCTGGTAGCGCAGTCCAACAGTGTCTACACGAAAATAAAGTATTGGCGTATGTACTCTGCCTTGGTTTACCTGACGAATTTATTATGCAAGGCACTCAGCAAGAAATGTATGCTGAATTGGGACTTGACGCACAAGGCATTGTGAATGCTATAAAGCAATATCATGATTAGACCATATACAAGCCCTAGTATCGAAGTGATTAACTAGGCACTTATTAGCTATGATTGTTGGCAGTTATAGTTGTTGGCGCAGTACGCCTACATGTAAAATGCATGCATTGAGCGACTACAAACCATTGACTAAAAGCGGTAGTTCTAATTGAAAGCCAATATGAATTAAGCCACAAGCTATTAAGCCTGCAACGATATCGTCAAGCATTATGCCTGTGCCACCATGCACTCTTCTATCTAAAGCACTAATGGGCCAAGGCTTAAGAATATCGAAAAACCTAAACAAAATGAATCCGATTAGCACGTTTTGCCATACCAATGGGACAAAAAGCATTGTGACTAACATACCTGCAATTTCATCCCACACAATAGCACCATGATCATGTAAACCTAATGCATCACTTGTTTTTCCACAAAACCGTACACCTGCAATACAGGCAATCAGAGTGACTAACAAATACCATTCAGTACTGACGAAAGACAATAACAATAGCAAAGGTATAGCTGCCAAAGAACCGAATGTGCCTGGCATAGCGGGTATTAAACCTGAACCAAAGCCAAGCGCAAAAAAATGATCAACTTTCTTAAGCGATACTTTCTTCCGTAGTTGCCGATCCATACTCGTGTGGGTTACCTAGCTAATAAACTAAAAGTGTTGAAAACCAGTGGATTGCTTGCCAGATAAAGCATATGCTTCATCATTTAAACGGAGTTCAAGCTTACCTTGTGCGCCTGTAACTTGCCCAATGCAAGTGCACGGAATGTTATAACTCGCCATAGCAGACTCTACACTTACTCTATGCACTTCAGGTACAGTAAACAATAACTCATAATCATCGCCACCAGTACAAGCATATTCTAAGGCTTGCTCTAAATGAGGAATGGACTTCCCTAAGGCTTTTGATATGGGCAGTTGGTCGAGATTAAGCACTGCACCAACACTAGAGGCATTAAGTACATGTTGCATGTCTTGCAACAAACCATCAGAGATATCAATGCAAGAAGACGCTAAACGCCGTAATGTTTGCCCGGCGAGAACTCTTGGTGTCGGGTAATAATGTCTGTTCACCAACGCGTTTTTATGAGTAAGATCATGAACGTCCAATTTACCCAATAAAACATCCAAACCTGCGGCCGCGTCACCTAAAGTACCAGTAACAAAAATCCAATCACCCGGTTTGGCGCTAGAACGAGTCAATATACTGTCTGGCGGCACAAACCCTTGTGCAGTAATTGTAATAGCTAAATCACCTTTAACCGTATCACCGCCAATGAGTTGAATAGAAAAATATTCCGTCAACTCGCGAATCTTATTCGAAAACTCTGAAAGCCAAAGTTCGTCAGCACTAGGGATAGATAGCGATAAATTAATCCATGCAGGCTCGGCCCCCATTGCGGCTAAATCGCTTAAATTAACGGCAAGCGACTTATGTGCAATAGCATTTGGTGCACTCCCTTCTAAAAAATGCACAGACTCTAATAATGTATCAGTGGTAGTCGCTAAATACTGTCCGTCTGGAATCTGCGTAATTGCCGCATCATCACCAATACCAACTTTTACATCTCGTCGTTGATAACTAGACGTTTCAAAGTAATTTCGTATAAGATTGAATTCGTTCAAAATTACTTTCTTTCGTCCTTTCTTAAGGTTTTAATCGCTTTATCTAGCGCGCCATTAATGAATTTGTGACTCTCTTCGGCACCGAAAACCTTCGCAAGTTCAATTGCTTCATTTATAACCACTTTAAATGGAATATCGACTCGCTCAACAAGTTCAAAGGTAGCAATACGTAAGATTGTTTTTTCAATAGGGTCTAGCTCTTCAGGCAAACGACCAAGATAGGGTTTAATGGCCTTATCAAGCGCTTCGACTTGATTGTATACACCATCAATAACCTCTTTAAAGTAAGCCATATCGACTTTTGTCATATCATTGGTGGTTGCCATATGCAATTCAATCTGCTTAATGTCGTTTCCACTCATGAGCCAACTATATAATGCTTGGACCGCGAGTTCCCTAGCTTTTTTTCTTGCTTGTGGCTTCACTATAAAACCTCGTCTATAGCAGCCATTACGTTGACCATTTCTAGGGCTGAATGCGCAGCTTCGGCACCTTTGTTTCCAGCTTTCGTGCCAGAACGCTCAATCGCTTGCTCAATACTATCCGTCGTGATTACACCAAACGCTACCGGGATTGTGGCGTCCATAGCAACTTGCGCCAAGCCTTTATTGCATTCGCCGGCAACAAAGTCGAAATGTGGCGTACCACCTCGAATGACTGCACCAAGTGCAATCACCGCATCAAAATTACCTTTTTCTACCAACTTTTTAGCAACCACTGGCAATTCATATGCGCCGGGTACTCTGACTAGAGTAATATCATCAGGATTCACTTCACCGTGACGTTCCAATGTATCTAACGCACCATCCACAAGGCTTTCAACAACAAAACTATTAAATCTTGCTACAACCACCGCAAATTTCTTTCCTGTGGCGCGAATGTTACCTTCGATTATATTCATTGATTTTTCTCCTGATAAAAACGGCGCAGAGTATAGCACATATACTTCAAGGCGCGCTGCTCTTTGCTGTATAATTTTTATTGATTAATCAGATATATATTCTACTACTTCGAGCCCATAGCCAGATAGCGCCGAATACTTTATTGGTTTGCTGAGTAAACGCATTTTTTTGATACCTAATGATGCCAATATTTGGCTGCCAACACCGACTGTGCGCGAAGAACCTTCCCACGCTTTTGCCTTACCTGACTCACCATTATCCTCAGCTTCAAATTGTCTAATCTGACCAATTAAGTCTTCTGATTTTCCGAGTAAAACCAACACACCACCTTCATCATGGATGCGCTGCATAGCCTTCTGTAGACTCATAGAACGATTAATTGACCGCGTAGAACCAAGTAAATCACTTAATGTATTTTGTAAATGCACGCGCACTAGCGTTGGCAAATCAGCTGATATGCCTCCTTTTTTAAGCGCAAAATGAAGCTGATTGTCAATTACATCTTTAAACGTGATGAGTTCGAACTCGCCCACCTCTGTTGGTAGTTTACAAGTGGCGACTTGTTCAATAGTGGTTTCGTTTAAATTTCTATATTCGATAAGATCTGCGATTGTACCGACTTTAAGATCATGC
The DNA here is from genome assembly GCF_030160655.1 of Agaribacter marinus. Classification (GTDB taxonomy): domain Bacteria; phylum Pseudomonadota; class Gammaproteobacteria; order Enterobacterales; family Alteromonadaceae; genus Glaciecola; species Glaciecola marina. Next base: position 268,654 of record NZ_BSOT01000019.1, on the reverse strand, counting down.
TTTTCAGCAAAACGTTCAAGTTCTGGTCGACGGGCCATACTGCCATCATCATTCAGAACTTCGACAATCACTGCCGCAGGTTCACACCCAGCCATTCTAGCCAAATCAACGCCTGCTTCTGTATGGCCAGCTCTATTGAGCACCCCACCTTCTTTGGCAACTAGTGGAAAAATATGGCCTGGTTGTACAATGTCATCAGCGACCGCATTCCTATTGACGGCGGCCAGAATTGTCGCGGCTCGATCAGCAGCAGAGATACCTGTCGTTACCCCTTCTGCGGCCTCAATCGACACCGTAAAGTTAGTGGAAAATTGCGCACCATTATTGTCTACCATTAACGGCAGCTTTAATAGTTGGCAACGCTCTCTTGTCATTGGCAAACAGACTAGTCCTCTGGCGTGTGTAACCATGAAATTGATATCTTCAGGCGTGACATGCTCTGCTGCCATAATAATATCACCTTCATTTTCACGATCTTCATCGTCCATCAAAATGACCATTTTGCCCAATTTGATATCTTCAATTATTTCTGCCGTTGTGTTTATTGCCATTTTTTTACTCTTATTTTAGATAACCATGTTTTGCCAAAAACGCGAGGCTCATGTCAGTAGACTTTTCTTCGGCGGCGCTATCGCCTAGCATTAATCTTTCTATATATCTCGCAACTAAATCCACTTCCAAGTTGACCGCTGTACCGGATTTATATCCGCCTATTGTGGTTTCTTGCAATGTATGTGGAATTAACCAAAGCATGAACTTGGCGCCGCTGACCTCATTAACCGTGAGACTAACACCATCAACGGTAATAGACCCTTTGTGCGCAATATACTTTGCCAAGTCATTCGGCGCTTTTACCCACACTTCGACATAACGCGTATGATTGGTAACAGAAATAACCTCACCAACACCGTCTACGTGACCAGACACTATATGACCACCAAAGCGAGTGTCCGCACGCATTGCTTTTTCTAGATTAACAACACTACCTGCTTTGTAATGCGCAAACCCGGTCAACTTAATCGTTTCTTTGGAAACATCCGCAACATAATATTCAGCGCTCATGTCAACAACGGTTAAACAAACGCCATTGGTCGCAATGCTGTCACCAAGTTTAACATCCGACATGTCTAAGCTATTTGTGCTTACGACAAGACGGATATCATTACCCTTATTGTTTATGCTCTTAATCGTGCCTTTTGCTTCGATGATCCCAGTAAACATATCCTAAAACCTATCACTCTTCGTGTGTTCTAACTTAACTCTATATTTTAAGTCATTCCCAATATAACAATGACTTAAAATGCGCCCTCCCACTGCATTTTTCAAGTCGCCTAACTCAGGTAACTCAAGTAAATCACGCCCTTTATCTCCTAAGAACATAGGCGCTTGATACAAAATAAGTTCATCAACTAATCCTTGAGATATCAACGCACCGCAAAGCGACGCACCTGCTTCTACCCACAAAAGGCTTATATGATGGTCGCAGGCTAATGTTCGAAGCATGGCATCTAGGTTAACCCTCCCATTGACCGATGACGCCTGCACCTGTTTTGTGTTTTCGGTCTCTGATATAGAAATATTAGGTGATAAATTAAAAACCAAATTCTGATTTCCATCACTAAACAAAGTAAAGGTGTCATTTAATCGGTTTTGTCCATCCACTATGACTCTAAGTGGCTGCTTTCCCCTTGATAGAAATGCCTGCCCAACCTCAGAACGTAAAGATTCGCCCCGAACAGTTAAACGAGGATTGTCCTTCAATACGGTATTCGCCCCGGTAAGAATAGCGCAAGCTTTTGCTCTTTCATGCTGAACGTCATCTCTTGATGCGTGGCTAGTGATCCATTTACTTTTGCCATTCGCCAAGGCAGTTTTCCCATCCAAACTACTTGCTAACTTTATTACGACATAGGGACGTTGATGGCGCATACGCTTGAAAAAAGCATAATTGACGCGTTCACATTCTTCTTCTAACACGCCGCAGTTAACAATAACGCCATTTTCTTCTAAGATTTTGATGCCACGTCCGGCAACTAAAGGATTGGGATCTTTACTACCAATCACTACACGGCGCACACCGGCGTTAACAAGCGCAACAGAGCATGGACCCGTTTTACCCGTATGCGAACATGGCTCTAAGGTAACATACACTGTGGCATTCTTGGCAGCTTCGCCAGCTTCCGTTAACGCATGAACTTCAGCATGGGCTTCGCCCGCTTTTTGATGATAGCCACGTCCGACGATTTTTCCTTCTTTTACTATAACGCAACCTACTTGTGGGTTAGGTGTCGTTGAATATTGGCCTTTAACAGCCAAGCTGAGTGCTTGCGCCATAAAGTCGGCATCTTTACGAGAATTCATTCAATAGTAGTCTTCTAATTTTTAACTATATTCACAGGTATCAAATCGATTAATCATCAGACAAACGTGCAATTTCTTCACCAAACTCTTTTACATCTTCGAATGAGCGATAAACGGAAGCAAATCTGACATATGCCACTTTATCCAACATCTTGAGGTGTTGCATGATAAGCTCTCCAACGAACTCACTTTTCACTTCACGCTCACCCGTCGCCCGCAAAGAAGACTTAATTTGATGAATGCACTTTTCAATAGCCTCTGCACTGACTGGACGTTTTTCTAGTGCACGCGTTAACCCTGCTCTTAATTTATTTTCGTTAAAAGGTTCTCTAGTACTGTCACGCTTGACGACACCGGGCAGCACAAGCTCCGCTGCTTCAAACGTCGTAAATCGTTCATTGCATATCGTACATTGACGTCGTCGACGCACTTGCGCGCCATCTGACACTAATCGCGAATCAATCACTTTAGTCTCTTGCTGAGAGCAAAATGGACAGAACATAAAACGCTCCAAAGAAAACAAAAAAAGCCGGAACAAGTCCGGCTCATTTAAATAAACACTAGTGACTAGCCGTAAACAGGGAATGATTCACAGAGAGTAACGACCTCTGATTTAACTCGTTCGATAACCGCTTCATCACCCATATTGTCTAATATATCACAAATCCAAGTTGCAACTTGCTGAGACTCGGCTTCGTTAAATCCACGTCGCGTAATCGCTGGTGTACCGATTCTTAATCCGCTGGTCACAAAAGGCGAGCGAGGATCGTTTGGCACAGAATTCTTGTTTACGGTAATATTCGCAGAACCAAGCGCTGCATCAGCATCTTTTCCGGTAATGTCTTTATCAATTAAATCTAACAAAAATAAATGATTGTCCGTACCATTTGATACAACTTTGTAACCACGTGCTTGAATCACTGACACCATCGCTTTGGCGTTCTTCAGCACTTGTGCTTGATACACTTTAAAATCGTCAGACAAGGCTTCTTTAAAAGCAACGGCTTTTGCCGCAACAACATGGCACAATGGCCCACCTTGATTACCTGGGAATACCGAACTATTGAGCTTTTTGTAGATAGTCTCGTCACCGCAAGCAGAAATAATCAAGCCACCACGCGGGCCCGCAAGCGTTTTATGTGTCGTCGTTGTTACCACATGTGCATGTGGAACAGGGCTAGGATAAACACCAGCGGCAACTAAACCGGCAACGTGCGCCATATCAACAAGTAAGTATGCCCCTACTTTATCTGCAATCTCTCGAAATTTAGCCCAATCGACGATACCAGAATACGCGGAGAAACCACCGATAATGAGCCTAGGCTTGTGCTCTAACGCAAGCGCTTCCACTTGTTCGTAGTCGATAACACCAGTTTCGGGGTGCAGGCCATACTGAACAGCATTGTATGTTTTACCTGAAAAGTTAACATGTGCGCCATGTGTTAAATGCCCACCATGCGCCAAGCTCATACCTAACACCGTATCATTAGCGTCAATTAAGGCCATAAAAGCCGCAGCATTCGCTTGTGAACCTGAATGCGGCTGAACATTGGCGTAGTCCGCTTCAAACAACGCTTTTGCACGTTCGATAGCGAGTTCTTCTGCAACATCGACATACTCACACCCGCCGTAATAGCGTTTGCCAGGATAGCCTTCTGCATATTTATTTGTTAATTGAGACCCTTGCGCTTCAAGCACTCTAGCACTGCAGTAATTTTCTGAAGCAATCAATTCAATATGATGCTCTTGGCGCTGAGTTTCTTTTTCCATAGCTACAGCTAATTCTGGGTCGAATTCTGCGATGGTCATTTTGCTTGATAACATAGAGTCTCCTTAGGCAAACCAATTGGGGTCTGAGATATAACGTAAAAATCGCGGCTATTTTAGCCCAAAAACTGGATTTGTATAGCGTTAGTTAGGAATAACTTAGCCAAAAACTGTAAATCCAATTTTGCGTCTAAGCCTTTTAGCTCTTTCCTTCATTTTCTATAGCTTTAACGCGATTATAAAGTTTGTCTATCGTCCTCAATTTAACAGTATTTCGTTGCCAATCTTTATTCGGCGCAGCCGGCATGCCAGATGAATAAGTTCCCTTTTCTTTAATACTCTTGGTCACCATAGAAAAACCGGTTATCTGTACACCATCTGCAATGGTAATGTGACCATTGATCGCGCATTGCCCTGCAATCACGACATATTTACCAATAGTCGCACTCCCAGCAATACCTACGCCACCGCACAAACAGACATGATCACCAATAACAACGTTGTGTGCGATATGTACTAAATTGTCAATGATGCAATTTTTACCAACAATCGTGTCGTCAAGCGCACCACGGTCAATACATGTGTTGGCGCCGATTTCAGTGCGTTCACCAATTTGCACACTGCCTGTTTGCGGAATTTTAATCCAGTTGCCGGCGTCATTGGCATAACCAAACCCATCACTGCCAATCACCGAGCCGCTGTGAATTGACACCTCGTCACCCAATTGCACCTTATGGTAAATAGATACATTTGCGCTTAGCTTAACGCCATTACCAAGTCTCGCGCCTTCGCCAATAAACACGTTCGCACCAATTTCACAATCGTCGCCAATGAGTGTGTGAGCAGAAATAACTGCACCGTCAGCAACGGCGACATTTTTACCTAGCGTAGCACTCGGAGCGACGCTTGCAGTTGCGGCAATGCCGACCGTAATATGCGGTGTCGTGTCCAATAGCTGTGAAGCTAATGCAAACCCAACATAGGCGTCTTTTACGATGATGGTATTTCCTTTATAACTGATTTCGGCTTTCTCACTTAAAATCACACAACCGGCGCCGGTATTATGCAAATCATCAACAAATTTGGCGTTCGATAAAAATGAAAGCTGGCTGCTATTCGCTTGACGTAAACTTGCGATACTATCAATTTTTAGAGAACCATCACCTTTCACTTCTCCACCAATGTGTTCTGCGATTTGCGCTACACTATATCCCATGTATGTTTTACCTTTAAAAAAACGGGTTCTTTATTTACGCGCATACTAGCATAAAATTTGTATGACTAAACTTGGTGAACTGCATTACAATACCAAAAAAACTAACAATAACTTGGTAGCGATATAAATGGCACAATACGTTTATAGTATGCATCGTGTGGGTAAAATCGTCCCACCGAACAGACAAATCTTAAAAAATATCTCTCTTAGCTTTTTCCCAGGCGCTAAAATTGGCGTACTCGGCTTAAATGGCGCAGGTAAATCTACCTTACTACGCATCATGGCAGGTGTTGACACCGACATTGAAGGAGAAGCCCGGCCACAACCTGATTTGAAAATTGGTTACTTACCGCAAGAGCCCAAACTCGATGAAAGTAAAGATGTGCGCGGCAATATTGAAGAAGCGGTTGCGGATGTCGTTGATGCATTAGCGCGAATTGACCAAGTATATGCAGCTTATGCCGAGCCCGATGCAGATTTCGATGCCTTAGCAAAAGAACAAGGCGAACTAGAAGCCATAATTCAAAGTAAAGATGGCCACAACTTAGACAACGCGCTAGAGAGAGCAGCCGATGCTTTGCGTTTACCGCCATGGAATGCAGATGTAAGTAAGCTTTCAGGTGGAGAACGCAGGCGTGTAGCGCTATGTAAATTGCTCTTAGAAAAACCAGAAATGTTGCTACTCGACGAACCAACAAACCACTTAGATGCGGAATCTGTGGCTTGGCTTGAACGCTTTTTACATGACTACGAAGGCACAGTTGTCGCCATTACCCATGATCGCTACTTCCTAGACAATGTCGCAGGGTGGATATTGGAACTTGATAGAGGTGAAGGTATTCCTTGGGAAGGGAATTACTCTAGTTGGCTTGAACAAAAAGACCAACGCTTGGCGCAGGAAGAACGCACTGAAAACGCACGTCAGAAGTCGATTAAGCAAGAACTTGAGTGGGTACGTTCTAATCCTAAAGGCCGCCAAGCTAAGAGCAAAGCAAGAATGGCGCGCTTTGAAGAAATGAATACAAGCGACTATCAAAAGCGCAATGAAACCAACGAACTTTTTATTCCACCCGGAGAACGATTGGGTGATAAGGTGATAGAAGTAAGCAATCTAAGTAAGTCTTATGGCGACCGACAACTTATTGATGACCTAAGCTTTAAAATGCCAAAAGGTTCTATCGTTGGCATCATCGGCCCTAATGGCGCGGGAAAATCAACACTATTTAGAATGTTATCAGGGGCTGAAACACCAGATTCTGGTGAAGTTTCTGTGGGCGACACAGTACAACTCGCGAGTGTTGAGCAGTTCAGAGATCACATGGACGAAACAAACACGGTGTATCAAGAAATATCTGACGGCCAAGACATTATTCGCATTGGCAATTTTGAAATAAACAGCCGCGCATATTGCAGTCGTTTTAACTTTAAAGGTACTGATCAACAAAAATTCATCAAAGACCTATCAGGTGGTGAGCGCAACCGCGTCCATTTGGCAAAGTTGTTAAAAGCCGGCGGCAATACGCTCTTATTGGATGAACCAACCAACGACCTAGATGTTGAAACCTTGCGGGCTTTAGAAAATGCCTTATTAGAATTTCCCGGTTGTGCCATGGTTATCTCACATGACCGTTGGTTCCTAGATAGGATTGCAACCCATATTTTAGACTACCGAGACGAAGGTAAAATTAACTTTTATGAAGGTAACTATGCAGAATATGAAGCTTGGTTGAAAAAAACGTATGGGCAAGATGTCGTTGAGCCGCATCGTTTAAAATATAAGAAGATATCTGCTTAGTTAATCTAATTACGTTAATTACTTTCTTTATTAGGAATAGTAAGTCTGCACTAGGACAAACCTAGAGTAGGCTTACTTTTATCCAACCGACACGCACTAGACCCAATCGCTCATGACGACATGCGTTTTTATTTTTATAATGTCGTCAGACGCATCTAACGATTCTCGTATCTCATGAATACGCTGCATTGAAGGAGCACTGACAAATATCAATAAATCCATATCACCGGTGATACCTTGACACTTAATCACCTCCGGTATTTTGCGAATGAATGGAATAAGATCTGCACATCTGGCGCACTTATGCTGAATCTCAAAATACACACTGACCCCACTTTTTTGAGATTCCGACAGTAAGACTTGATAACCTTTAATAACTCGCTTCTGTTCGAGTTTCTTAATCCGCTCAGATACTGAAGAACGAGACAGACTTACCCTTTGCGCAATGGAAGATACACTTGTTCTAGCATTTTCCTTTAATACATCGAGAATCTCTTGATCAAATTTATCCATCATTTATCTCAGTAAGCAACGCCTTAGCTCAGGGGGAAATGTGAGCTACGGTTCTATTACACCTCTATTGCATATTAAACAAAAATTTTAACGTGCTTAAATACTATTCACAACATTTTGACGTAAAAATAATGTAATTCCGTCAAAATGAAGAAAAAGCCGTCTGACTGCCTGGTAATTTCGACAGTTTGCTCATCAAATAGCATTTACAATATATTAATAATATCAATGCGTAGAGGAATTCGTAGTGAACAAAACAGGTACTCTGGGTACATGGCAAGGTGCAGGTCTGTTGGCGACAACGCTTTTAGGTACCAGCGTGTTTATTCTGCCACAAATGACCATTGATATAGCGGGACAACATGCTATTTGGGCATGGTCACTGCTCACACTCAGCATATTACCCATAGCCCTAATATTCGCTCGTCTTTGCGCCAAATATCCTCATGCTGGAGGCCCTGCCAATTTTGTTGAACTAGCGTTCGGAAAAGTAAAAGGGCAAGCATTAGGTTTAAGCTTCTTATTAGTCGTGCCTATTGGCGCCCCAGCGGCGTTGATAATGACCTATCAATTTGTCGATGGTCTCATGATGTTTAATGAAAACATTGCCCTACTTATTCAATATGGCTTTATTTTTAGCATTTACCTACTAAATATCAGAGGAGTAAGCTTAGCTGCGAGTATTCAACTACTACTTACGTTATTAATAGTGATTGTGGTAGTCGCACTACTCCTCCGTTATTTTATGTCTTTCGACGCGGCCTCACACCAAAGTATTTTGCATATACAAAGCCATATTGAAGATAAAACCGTGTTAAGTATTTTGCCTGCCGCAGGGCTCGCATTTTGGAGTTTTCTTGGTATTGAAGCAATGGCGCATTTGTCCACCGAGTTTAAAAACCCGAAGAAAAACATGACACCTGCCATCATCATTGCCACAATCGTTGTCGGTCTAATTTACGTCGCCTGTACATTCTTAATTACGCATGTTCCTACTAGTAGCAACTTGGCTATCGTTGAAGTATTTAACACACTGATGGGCAGCGGCGGTCATATTATCATCGGAATATTGGGGATTGCGGGCGGGTTGGCAACAGTGAATGTCTACACTGCAAGTTGCTGCAAATTAATGCAAAGTTTGAGCAATCAAAAACTTTTACTGAGCGCTTACAGCCGGCAAAACTCAAATGGCGTGGCGAATGTCGCGTTAAAACATTTGACCATGATAATGCTAGTAGTACTTACTGTATCCCATATTTTCTCACTCGACTTAGAGATACTGGTGGGCTTATGTAATGGCGTATTCGTACTTATTTATGCAGTGTCAATGATAAGCGCAATAAAACTGTTGCCACGGAAGTATTTATCGTTGATTGTCGTTGGATTAGCTGTCTGTATTGTACTTGCCGTCAGTTTAGCTTGGAAAATGATTTACGCGCTTTTACTATTAATGATGCTTTTGCCCATCGTAAAAGCAAAATATGTAAAACACCTTAGTCACGAGTCAGCACAATAGTTTACGCCTTGACGTCTATAGAGGGGTTCGCTCTATCAAAACGTCGGTCTCGTCCAGAGCGTGTATCGAGCAACACTTTTTGATTTCGCTTCCGACGATCCCCGCCTTCTCTTTTTTCATCAATTTTAGCGTGAATAACTCCCTCTTGTTTCATTACGTCTGTATCAGTTTCAGATTTATCTAAACTGACGGGAGGACGACTAGGCAGTTTAGTTTTTTGCGCTCGTATAGGAATAAAATACGATGGAACTCTCAAGTCGCTCTCCTTTTATATTATTTTATCCACGTTGTCTGACATGAGTTTTAGTCACGATGTATGCGTCTATTGTACAAAAATACTTCGCAAATGTCTCATCTTCGATGCTAGTGTTAAAGTGTGAAACAAAAATATTTTTAAAAACAATCGCTTAAATAATTCATATCGCTTCCAAAGCGTCATTTAATTTCACAATCGGAACCACTTCAATACCATCAATCTTCTGCTTAGGTACATTTGCTTTCGGTACTATTGCTTTAGTAAAACCATGCTTCGCCGCTTCAGCAATACGCTCAGTACCATTTGGTACGGGTCTAATTTCACCCGACAAACCGACTTCGCCAAACGCAATGACACCCTGCGGCAATATTGTATTTTTAAAACTTGACAACATCGCCAGCATCACGGCTAAATCCGCACTGGTTTCAGTAACTTTAACTCCGCCAACTACATTCACAAACACATCTTGGTCATTCATCTGAATCCCGCCATGTCTATGCATCACCGCCAAGAGTATTGCTAAGCGATTCTGGTCTAGACCGACAGTGACCCGACGCGGATGTGACATCTGACTGTAATCAACAAGCGCCTGTATTTCTACCAATAACGGGCGGGTCCCCTCCCATACCGACATCACGATACTGCCTGCTGATGGTGCCTGCTGTTTACTCAAGAAAATGGCCGATGGATTCGAGACTTCCTTCATGCCGAGTTCTGTCATACCAAAAACGCCAAGCTCGTTAATTGCACCAAAGCGATTTTTTGTGCCACGCAAGGTGCGATAACGTCCGTCACTCTCCCCTTCAAGCATCATTGAACAATCGATACAGTGTTCGAGTACTTTAGGTCCGGCAAGACTTCCGTCTTTTGTAACATGGCCGACAATGAACATTGCGATATGATGCTGTTTAGCAAATCGTGTTAACGCCGCTGCGCATTCTCGCACTTGTGACACACCGCCTGGGGCTGATTGAATATCAGCAATACTCATCACTTGTATAGAATCGATAACCATCACATTAGGTTTATTCTCTATCGCCAATTGGCATATAGTATCCACATTTGTTTCAGCTAAGAGCTTTAACTTATCATCGGGTAATTGGAGACGTTTAGCTCGCATCGCGACTTGCTGCAAGGACTCCTCGCCTGTCACATACAAGACACTCCCCTTCTCAGCCAAATAACACATAACTTGTAACAATAGCGTCGATTTACCCGCACCTGGCGAGCCGCCAATCAGCATCGCCGCGCCGGGCACAATGCCGCCACCAAGCACTCGATCTAACTCTTTAAAGCCTGAGGTAAAACGAGGCAAAGCGGCCAAATCAATGTCCTTAAGGACTTCAACCTTGGCTTTCGTGTTACCTGAAAAACCGGAGTAACTAACAGGACGTCTATCGTTTGCGCTTTGGACGACAAATTCTGTCAAGGTATTCCACTCTGCGCAGTCTTTACACTGTCCCTGCCACTGAAAATGTTCTGAGCCACATTGATTGCAAACATACGCTGTTTTCTTCTTCGCCATTACTACTCCGTCGCGGCCTTATTTTTTGGTAAGCCCAAATAAGCTAAATTGAATAATCAAAGTTTTCTCGCATTTTTCCGATAACCTAAGGGTCTATCGTTCTTTGACGCAAAATATTGCTGCGACAAATGATAGGCCCCAAACGCCATGGAAAATAGTTTTGATTAAAATACAACCGAAAATGACACCAGACCTTTCACCATATAGGGAAATAATTCACTCTCTAGCGCCCTTGGTCAATCATGCCGAGTTTAACAAGGCATTTAAACGTCGCACCCAAAATATTGCAAGCGATCTTAGTTTTTTGATCAAAATGGAAGTTAAACGGCTTGCAAAACCTTGTATTCGTTCTATTGATTTACGTACTAAGGTAAATGATGAATGCAGGCTATTCAACTATCAAGGTATTCCACATTACTTGCATGTTAATGGAATATTCGAATTTGAGAAACTGGTTAAACGATACGGTGAGTACACATTTGGCGTTTATGAGGGGGTAATTAACTTTTCAGAAGAAGAAAAGCGGAGAATGGACTTGGTAAAAACGCAATCAGTTGTCGTGCAAGACACCGAATTACAAATACCTGATGATAAATTTGTTACGCCATGCCAAGAATTACTCAACTTTCCAATTAGAAAGGAAGAACGACTCAATTATGTTGTCGCCATTGAAGTTTTTTTTACTGACAACACAAGTGCACATGCAAGCACTTTAGATATATCTGTTCATGGCTTAAAAATTCGATTTAAAGACCCCGAAGCACTCGAAAAAATCAGCGTTGCAGCTCCGATTCATGTCGTGTTTCGAGGTTTAGACCGAAGTACCGGCATCGCTAGAGATAGTATTGAATACCAAATTCTCGGTGTTTCCGGCAGGAACGCCAAAACGTGCGTACACCTTTTGCGCCCAAATACGAGCCCAAATGAACAGTTTACGGATTTTGTTCTTGAGCTAATCAAATTGCAAAAGCGGCGCTATAAAGTCAATTTAGACAATGTCGAAATGGCACTAAGCAGCAAAGTTTACGAACAAAGTTTTGCGAATACGATTCCTGGCTTACCGGTGTTTATTGAAAAAACTGAGGAAGGTAAATTACATGCTGCTTATGCCAGTACAAATAGCTGCTCTAAACGTATTCTAGATTACTGGTTAGACGAAAATCATCATCAAATGCTGGGATATCTTCTAAATGAAAATCGCCTGAGGCAATTAACGTCAGACAGTGCGGCTTATCCCCAAACAACCGTTTATTGTTTTCACCATATTGCCGACGATAAAATATACTTTTATTCAGCCTCGACTGAAGAGCTATTAGAACAGCCAAAACTGGCCGAGACATTTCTGTCGTATGGCGCTCGCCGTGTAAGTTGGCGCGTGTACCACCTGGCCTACAGTGACGTAAACCCATCAGATGCCTATGTCCCTAGCTCAGTACCAGATGGCATCAATAGAGACATTGATAAACTCAACAAACGCCTGTCTCCACGCCTACAAGGGCGGCTAAAATCCTTAACAGGAATGCTAACTGTCACAGACATCACGAATTCAAATGCGCAAGAAGTATATCAACGGAGGAAATTGGACAAATCAAACATTCGCTTATTAAAGTACTTTGGCCATGCGAGAAATAAGCCACCTAAACCAGTTGAAACGTACCGGCATAAACAGAAAGAATTGCGTCGTCAAACTCGCTATATCTTGCGTACGCCAGTAATCGTAAAAACTAATAATGGAGCAATCCATGGCTTTACTGAAGATTTTTCAGTAAGTGGTTTACGATTAGAACTCGATCAAGAATTTCATCAACGGATGAATAGTAAGGTACAAATTAGTTTTCCAAAATTACAAGAAATCACACAAAACTTTGAATTGAAAAATGTGCAATACAGAGTCAAACATATTAATACAGACAAACAAGTACTGCATCTTCAAGCAGTTTCGGATGATGAAACTGGCGTCGCCGAACAATTTTTCAGTCAACTCATAAGCAATAACACTGATAAATTGCAAGCATTAGAACAGGAAGAGCGACTGCCAGGAATGGGAATCGCGCTGCGCAATTTACACGGAAAATCTAGCCCACAAGCATGCATCTATGTAGAAAAGCAACAAAATGGATTTATGCCAGCGATGGCAACAATTAACCAAATGCGCGCAAGTTGGTTAAAGTTCTTACATCACAACGCAAACTTAGTGTCTTTTAATTTATCTTGGTTGTATCAAGATGATATGCAAAGTACCGCGTTTATTCGTCAATCAATAAAGATGATGAGTCTTGACCCAAAACCCATCACAAGTGAAATTTATGTGTCTTTTGACCCAAAACAGAAACGGAAAGATAACCAAGTATATGCTAAATGGCAATATCAACTGAGTACGCATCGCGCTAAACGCGCGTTTGTAAAGGCAGCGACAGAATCCGGACAGTTTTTTGCATTTTCTGTCACATTCAATAAAGCGCTTAGGCCTGATATGGAAAGACTTGAACAAGAGTTGCTATATTTATCACAACACGCAATTCATAAAGCCACTTACTTTGAAGAAAGGATGTGGGACATTGCCGCGACAATATTTTTGACGGATATAACACAGGAAGTGCTATACCGGTATCGCTTGCCCCAGCAGGATGCAGTCGACTAACTATTCCAAAATATAGAGCAAACTCTCAAATGTTCCAACGTTAATTGCCACATCGGCGCTTTCCTGAACGGTAGGTTTAGCGTGATAGGCTACGCCTAGGTCTGCCGCCCCCATCATTATTAAATCATTAGCACCGTCCCCCATCGCTACCGTTTGGTGCTCAGCGATATTTTGGTTCTGTTGTAAGCTTTTTAATATTGATGCTTTTTTATCGCCATCTACGATATTCCCAATCACCTTGCCGGTCAACTTACCGTCTTTAACTTCTAAAGTATTGCTGTGTGCTTCATTCAGACCGGCGACCGCTTGCACATAATCTGCAAAATACGTAAATCCCCCAGACGCAATGGCTAAATACCATTCATGTTGCTGTAACACCCGCATAGTAGCTAAAAAGCCGGGCATGAAGGGCAAACGACTACGGATACTATTTAACTTGTCGATAGCGACCCCTTCTAAGCATGCAACCCGATATTTCAATGAATCGGTGAACGCTATTTCACCTCGCATGGCTTGTTCAGTCACTTCAGAAATTTTTTCTTTTACGTTTGCTAGCGCGCCAATTTCATCAATACATTCAATATCAATAATGGTGCTGTCCATATCCATCACCAATAGACCTGGTTTGCTCAAGCTAGTCTTTTCAGGTTTTACATGTAAATCGACATGGAACTGCTCAGCGACATCTAATAGCTGTGCCTGTGAAGGCAACACTGTCTCGCTAAACGTTAATCTCAGTACTTGCTTTGCATAAGTCATATAGTAATTGCTAGCGCTGCATTCAACCAAGGCATCTTTACCTGCAATGGCGAAACACAATTGGCTTAACACCCATAAATTCAACCCTTGTCCAACAACAACAATAGTTGAACCATCAACGCCACTATCGCCCTCCTGCCATTGAAACGTAGTATTTTGATCAATTGACAAAGTAAGGAAATTACCTGTCTTTTTCGCATCGAAAAGATAATTTTCAAATAAACGAGTGCAAGTCAGCGTTTGAGGAAGTGAAAGGTCTTCAAGTTCTAATGTAGTGAAGGATAAATTTAACATGCAGTTTCATAACAGTCGGATTTAATGCATCGTATCTTACTGAAATACAAACATCTGTAAACCAAAAGACTTGGCAAACACTGGCTTTTACTCTAATGTTTTGGACTAAGTTAGACTAGGCACTAAAAATGGATGCAGACGAAAAAGTCAAACAATTACGCGATATTCACACGAATATCTAGCGCGATACTATTAATTTGTGTCGGTGTGCTTGCGGTAAATTTGTGGTTAATGCACAGTGAAAATGCGCAACAATGGTATAAGATTGAATCTGAACAATTAGGGCGAGGGCTTACCAAACAAGCAGCTAAATTAGTCGCTACCCCCTTAAAATCGAAAGACGAAGAATTAGTTGCACACTATATAAACGTGATCAATGATGGGAAATTCGTTGAAGGCGCAGTGCTATTTGATAGTACCGGCATGCGTTTAAGTCAACATGAAAGTATTGTTTCGGTAGTCGAAATGGTAAATGATGCCGATGTTGCCCCCTTGGTGTTTGTTGAAGATATCGTCGACGACTCTTTGCAAACACTTGGATACATTAAGTTAGTCCTCAACAGGGAAGAGATTACTCAACATCATCAAGATTTTAATAGAGGTCAGCTATCACAAACCTTTGTGGTCATCTTATTGACGATGATCATTTCTTGTTTGTTAACTCGCATGGTGTATAAGTTTCGCTATCGTCATGAAGTCGGAGAAGAAAATACTCTGCTATAATTTTTACTAGTACTCAACGCTATGTGTTCAATATCGACAGCAAGTACTCTTGAAAGAGCCTTTGCTACCAGAGGGATTCTCTCGGGTGAATTACGCTGACCTTGGAAACCAAATAACGGCATATCGGGAGAATCTGTTTCCAGCACTAGGTGCTCATCCCCCAGTTCTTCATATACTCTGCGTAAAGTTTTCCTCGTTTTTTGTGATCTATCGTAGGTAATTGTGCCGCCAATCCCTAAAACAAAGCCCATGTCCACGTAAGTTTTCGCAATTTCAAAACTACCTGAAAAAGCATGAATTAACCCCCCTCCTGTGAATTTCTTTTGTTTAAGCACACGAATAAGTTCATTATGGCTTTGTCTATGGTGCAACACAATTGGTTTGCCAAGTACTTTGGCGACATCTATCTGAGCAACTAGAATTGCAATTTGATCTTGCATATCTATCGGCGTTTTTGCATCTAATCCAGCCTCTCCGATGGCAACGATTGACGATTCATATTGAGTACAATATTTGCAAAATTTCGATAGTAAGTGCTCAATGTTGCCGGCAATATTATTCTCAGACAAAAAATAAGGGTGCAAACCAAAGGCGATATCTAATCGAGGATACGCCGTACCAGAATAATCATTTTTTAAAGAAAGAAGCTCAGAGAATTGAGATAGATGTAAACCAGGTATCATCATTTGTTCGACGCCGAGTGCTTTTGCATTCTTGAGTACTTGCGCTCTGTCGACGTCAAACGCAGGCGAATCAATGTGGCAGTGGCAGTCTATGAAAGGCATAGTGTTCGTTAAGCTACGTTTATCTTTGGGGCATGAGCTAAGGCATTAATCGTTGATAAGTCCACTGGCTATCGGCACTGAGGCGATATTGAAACCTGTCGTGCAAGCGATGCTCTCCGCCTTGCCAAAACTCAACCAAATGAGGTTTAACTAAAAAGCCGCCCCAAAAATCCGGCAGCGGCACTTCACCATTCGCAAATTTATCCTTCATTTGCGCGAATTGCGTTAACAAAAGTTGCCGAGTGGAAATGGGCTGGCTTTGCTGTGACGCCCATGCGCCAATTTGACTGTCCTTAGGCCTTGAAAGAAAATACTGCATTACTTTTTTGCGCGATAATTGGGTGGCAACGCCACATACCTTTACTTGGCGTTCAAGCAGATGCCAAGGAAAATGTAAGGATATTTTATTATTTCCGGCGAGGTCCTTGGCTTTATTACTCCCTAAATTTGTATAAAAAATAAAACCTTCGTCCGTCACATCTTTTAGCAGTACGATTCGCTGGCTTGGCTGCCCTTCAACATCAACAGTGGCAACAGTCATCGCATTTGGCTCAGGCAATTTCGCATTGATCGCATCACACAGCCAACGATTAAAAAGCGCAAATGGTTCTTCCGTTAACTGGCTCTCGTCCAACTGCCCGGTTCGGTATTCTTGTCTGAAATCTTGGAGTGGTTTCATTACTGGTTTTCCTAGACTTATTCATCATCATAACATGACAATTACTCAAATCTAAACAACTGAAGCTTGCGCAAAAAGTAGAAATTTAATCATTGCTGAGACTTGTTAGGTCAGCGGTAATCTTCATCGTAGCCAAGTGATCGCAAAGCCCGTTCATCATCAGCCCAGCCAGATTTCACTTTGACCCAGAGCTCCAAAAACACTTTGTTATCAAACAAATCTTCCATGTCCTTGCGAGCTTCTGCGCCAATCGTTTTTATATGGCTACCATTTTTTCCAATAACCATGGGTTTTTGACTCGAACGCTCCACCAAAATTAAACCATTTATATGGTAAACACCATTTGATTCAAGTTTAAACTGCTCAATTTCAACCGTGATCGAATAAGGTAACTCATCGCCAGTGAAGCGCATTAGTTTTTCACGAATAATTTCCGACGCCATAAAACGACTGGAGCGATCGGTAATATAATCTTCCGGGAAGTAAAACTCGCTAAAGGGTAATTTAGATAAAATGAGCTGTCGTAAACGCTCTATTTGCTTACCTTGCTTTGCAGACACAGGCAATACCTGATCAAAGTCATGCAGTCTACTTAGACGTGACAAGGTATCCATTAAATCACCTTGCTCATCTACTTTATCTACCTTGTTCACAACCAGCCAACAAGGCAAACCTGATGCTTTAATTTTCTCAAGAACCAATTCATCATCCGCTTGCCAACGTGTACCTTCGACAACGAAGAGTACTAAAAATACATCACCTAATGAACTGCTTGCCGCCCGATTCATGAAACGATTTATAGCACGCTTCTCTTCTTTATGCAGACCTGGTGTATCAACGTATATCGCTTGACGATTATCCTGAGTATCGATACCTATTATGCGGTGTCGAGTGGTTTGTGGTTTCCGCGATGTAATACTAACTTTCTGGCCCAATATACGGTTAAGGATTGTTGACTTTCCAACATTAGGCCGACCAACTATCGCCACCATACCACAGTGATTTTCTGTCATGATAATACCATTTCCAAGACCTGTTTCGCGGCCTGTTGCTCTGCAATTCGACGGCTCTGCCCAATACCATTTGCAGTAATATCTAGCGATGCAATTGAGCAACTAACTTCAAATGTTTGTGCATGATCTTTGCCAGAAATATTTATCACATCATATGTCGGAAGGGGAATTTGCCTAGATTGCAAGTGTTCTTGTAATTGCGTTTTGCTGTCTTTAATTTGTACTGAAGGGTCTAATTTATCTACACGAGAATTAAACAAGGCGTTAACCGTCTTTTGCGTTGCGGTCAAACCTGCATCTAAATAAATCGCGCCAAGAATAGCTTCAACAGTATCGGAAAGAATTGAATCTCGACGATGACCGCCGCTTTTCTTTTCACCGGACCCGAGACTAAGCAGTTCCCCCAACGATAGCTCACGCGCGATATCCGCAAGCGTTGAACGATTAACCAGTGAAGCTCTCATTCTAGTCAGCTTCCCCTCAGGCTGTGCAGGAAACTTAGCATACAAAATCTCTGCGACAATCAAGCCTAAAACAGCATCACCTAAAAACTCTAAACGCTCATTATGCGCCTTTGCCGCACTGCGGTGCGTTAGCGCTTGTAGCAGTAGGTTTTGATTTTCAAAACTGTACACTAAACGTTTTTGTAAATTTTTTAACTTTATTTCTTTCACTAACCAAATGCACCGACGCGACTAAACCGGACCCCAGTAGGCATCCAAGTTGGTAAAAAGTCTTCTTGTTTTCTCTCAAACTCAAAACTGATCCAAATAAAAACAGCTTTTCCAACAAGATTTTCTTCTGGCACAAATCCCCAACTACGCGAGTCGGCACTATGGTCTCTGTTATCACCCATTGCAAAATAATGACCTTCAGGCACAATCACCTGAGTAGATCCCGAAGGTTGATTCGGGTTATGGAGAATTTGATGTGTTACACCTCCCAACTGCTCTTCAAATAACGATAAACGATGTGGGCCCAGCGAATATTGCCCAGCACCTAATGACTTTAATTGAGCTGGCTGAGCGGGGTTACATTCACTTCCTCCGACACAGGCTTGTTTAATAAACAATTGCTTGTTTCTGTAAACAATCGTATCTCCGGGTAGACCTACTACTCGCTTTATGTAATCTACTCGTTCATCTAATGGGTATTTAAATACAACAACGTCACCGCGTTCAACCTGTCCTGTCTCGATTAACTCAGTGCGAGTAACAGGGTCCTTTAAGCCATAAGAAAACTTCTCTACTAGGATAAAATCACCGGTGAGCAACGTCGGCATCATTGACCCTGAGGGTATCTGAAATGGTTCGTAAATGAATGATCTAAATATCATTACGCCAAAAAAAATGGGGAACATTTGTTTGCAAAAATCAACCAATGCAGGCAATTCCTCTTCAGCAGATTCCTCAGCGTTGGCTCCGCCAACTGCGGTATTACTCCCGCCAGATGTTACACTTTCCTGCTTCGGTGAAAAGTACAATGCATACACAAGCCAAACAATGCCCGTAACAAAGCTCACAACAACCAAAAATATCGAAAAATAATTAGCCATTAGTTATCTACCTTCAATATTGCTAAAAATGCATCTTGAGGTAACTCAACGTTTCCAACCTGTTTCATCCGTTTTTTCCCTTCTTTTTGCTTCTGAAGCAACTTTTTCTTGCGACTAACGTCTCCGCCGTAACATTTCGCGATGACGTTCTTTCGCAATTGTTTTACTGTGCTTCTCGCGATGACGTGATTTCCAATAGCAGCTTGTATTGCAATATCAAACATCTGACGAGGAATGATTTCTCTTAGTTTTTCTACTAAGTCCCGCCCTCTGTATGGCGCATTTGATTTGTGAGTAATTACAGCTAATGCATCGACTCTTTCACTGTTAATTAAAATATCCAGTCTCACCATGTCTGCCACTTGGAAATGACTAAAATTGTAATCTAAGGACGCAAAACCACGACTCGTACTTTTTAGTCTATCAAAGAAATCCAACACGACTTCAGCCATCGGCAAGTCATATGTAATTGCCACTTGTTTTCCGTGATATGCCATATTAGTTTGCATACCCCGTTTATCCACGCATAAAGTAATAACATTACCTAAATACTCTTGCGGGACCAAGATATTGGCAGTTACGATAGGCTCTCGAATTTCTTCAATATCGTTAATGGGAGGTAGCTTAGATGGGTTATCTACTTGCAATACCTCACCCTTTGTTGTCTTCACCTCATAGACTACGGTAGGGGCGGTCGTAATGAGATCCAAGTCGTACTCTCTCTCGAGCCGCTCTTGAATAATTTCCATATGCAGCATACCTAAAAAGCCAATACGAAAACCGAAACCTAGCGCTGCTGAACTTTCTGGTTCATAAAAAAGCGATGCATCATTTAGACTCAATTTAGCCAACGCATCGCGAAAGTCTTCATATTCGTCAGAGCTGACAGGAAACAAACCTGCGTATACTTGAGGTTTAACTTTCTTAAATCCAGGTAATTGGATATCAGATGGCGCTTTTGATGTTGTAATGGTATCACCCACAGGCGCGCCATGAATTTCCTTTATACCTGCAATGATGAAGCCCACTTCACCAGTACGTAATACTTCTGTCTCTGTCTGCTTAGGTGTAAAGATCCCAATTTTGTCAGCTTGATAGACTTGCCCGGTAGACATTATTTTAATTTTTTCTTTACTTCTCAGTTCACCACCAACAATTCTGACTAACGATACAACCCCTTGATAATTATCGAACCAAGAATCAATGATTAAGGCCTGTAGTGGTCCGTCAATTTCGCCTTCCGGTGGTGGAATACGAGTGACAATATCTTCTAATACCTCTTCGATACCAACACCGGTTTTAGCTGAGCATCTCACGGCTTCTATCGCGTCAATACCAACAATATCTTCAATTTCTTCAGCGACGCGGTCAGGTTCAGCCTGAGGAAGGTCAATTTTATTCAAAATAGGCACAACTTCCATATCCATATCAATTGCTGTATAGCAATTTGCCAATGTTTGCGCCTCTACGCCTTGGCCCGCATCAACAACCAGTAACGCACCTTCGCACGCAGCCAACGAGCGCGATACTTCGTAAGTGAAGTCGACATGACCCGGAGTATCAATAAAATTTAGCTGGTAAGTTTCGCCATCTTTTGCTTTGTAATACAGTGTGACACTTTGCGCTTTAATGGTGATTCCGCGCTCGCGCTCTATATCCATTGAGTCGAGCACTTGTTCAGCCATCTCTCTCTCAGTTAAACCACCGCAATGTTGAATTAATCTGTCAGACAGAGTGGATTTGCCATGGTCAATGTGAGCAATAATGCTGAAATTGCGGATATTTTTTAAATGCATAAGTGACTTTTATTCCAAACAACTTGTAATATTTCGTCTAAGATTTGGGAATATTCATGCCAAATCTTAAAAATGATATGTAAGGCACAAACGTAGCACCTTAAGAGTGGGCGAATATTACCGTTTTAACGAGGAAATTGCGACTAAAGTTCTTTAATCTTCGGCACTTTCACGCGAAAGTAACATGTAAAACTCTATTTAGTACAATAAACGCTTGCCTGTACTCAAGATTAGGACAAGTTAGTCTATTTTTTTAATCGGTATTTCAAATGCACTTAAGGCTTGAGCTTCATTGCTAACACCTAAGAAAACAGGTGTAAACTCATCGTAATTTGCGACGCCTTTTAACTTATGCGAAATATATACAAATGAAAGTGCCGTTGAGCCAAAGCTCATCAGCACGACAACATACTCCGGTATATCAGAAAACATGTATTCAAAGGTAGCCGCACTCAATATCAGCACCAAAATAGGAAACAGATACAAGTACAACGACGCTTTTAATATGCTACTTTCTGGCACGCCAATTTTAACAAATTGGCCAACCACCAATGGCGTCACCGTCGATATCGTGAATTGATGAGTTTTGTTTGCAAATGCTTTTGCTACAACACTGGTACCGCAGTCTTTGTTAGCTTTACAACTGCCACACGCAGTTTTAATTTGTGTTTCAACGACTGCAGAATGTTCATTTGTATCAATTACTCTGGCAACTTCTTCTATCATTATTAATTTACCAATACTATAGAGTTTGCAATTCGCTCGGCAGTGACTAGCGGAATTTTACCTAAAACAGTCACCTGAATTTGCCCATCAGACTTTACTACAACTGCATTAGGGCCCGACATGCCAGAAACGTCATTTTCAACAATATTATTGCTATTAAGTAAATAGACAGAAACATCGACAACACCGTCAGACAACAGCATATACTCTGTTAATTGGCCGTTCCCACCTATTCTATGCAGCGTTTTTTTCACGACTTCCATACCTTCAGGCAAAAAACTGACGTCCCACGCAAGTGCTCTCTGATGGTGAGAAAGCGCAGGGCTTATGTCGGGCATGTGGCTTGCCTGGAAATTTGCAAAAAAAGTGTTTACATCACTAGAAATACTTAGCTGTGTTACTTGCACTTGCTCAATAAGACGGCCATCCAGATTATAAGTATTTAACTTTAATAACAGGCCAGATGTTTCGTCAATCCACAAATGATAACCAAACCGGGTTTGGTCTTTACTCACAATTCTAATCTGTTTTGACATGCGCCCAGAAATTCTATTTCGCCCCATAGGGATAATGTCGTAAGCTTTTTCAAGTAATTGGGGTACTCGTAAAAGCGCATTTGGGATAGGTCCGCGCACAGCCGTTCCTTTGATACTATACGGCGGGTAACCAGGCTCAAAGATACTTAGCTTTTCATCGTACACAATTTGCTCAAACCCTGGACCATTTAACACACTGAGTTGTTCTATGTATTTACCATCATTAGCCTCTGCACGTCGCCAAATATAGGGCATAGTGTCTTTAGCTTCAGACGTCACTACATACACCATCTCAAAAGACAATATGTTGATTTGTTGCGACATACGCAACATCCAATGCATACCCGATTGAGGGTTAAACGTCTCTGTGCTAATTGCATGTGAGCTGCTAGCTTGTATGCCAATACTGTCGGCGTCTGATTCCGCTGAACGGCTACTCTTAGCACTTTCGACGTCTTCAGTGACAGGGGAGTTTGCTTGTTTTTCTTCTTCCGATACTGCATTTGAAGACAATTGCGCAAACACTGTTGTACTAAAAATAGAGAATAAAAAAATGGCAATAACATAAGGTATTGCCATTTTTCTATTTGAATGTTGCAAAGAAAGAGGTTTCTTAATCACGTTTCCCTTGTCACTTTATTCTGGAGAGCTACTATCAGCAGCTGGCTCTTCTTTCGCTACTTTCTCAAGCCCTTCTTGTTGCTCAGCGAGTGATGCTTGAAAAAGCTGGGTCTGTCTGTTGTGGTCTTCAATCAACGCATTAATCAATCGTCTCTGCTCATTTAATTGTGCAACAGAGCGCTGACTAACTCCACTTGTTTGTTCTAAACTCACTGGAGATAAGCCTCCCATTGGGCCTATCGCTGACGGCGCAGCAATAAATGGCTGGACTTCTTCAGGTTGATTATAAGATTGATAACTAAATATGACCAAAGCAGTTACACAAGCCGCCATGGCAACTTGGCTACTCTGCTTAAATATCGGTATTACGGAAGATACTACCGGTAGTTCTTTCCAAGTGGATTTAGGCGCTACAATTGGCAATTCTTTTTCAAGTGCTTGTGCTACTTTTGCGCTTACATCAAACGATAAATCTGAAGACATATCATTCCGCATTAAATCACGTGTTAAGTGATAGCTTTTCCACTTACGTTGCAGCTCATGGTCGTTTAACATTTCTTTGGCAATAGCAACATCATCTGTCTGCCCATCAACCATCGCTGACAACTGTTCAAAATCTTTTGACATACACTCTTTTCCTACGTCTCAACGTACTATTAATAATGATACCGTCGAGAGATTATTTTGTCAGGTGTTTATCAAGTATACAACACCTGTTCGCAAATCAATTTTGTGTCAATGGCTCAATGACCTTATCTAAGGCCTCGCGCGCCCTGAATATACGCGATCTTACGGTACCAACGGGACAATCCATCACACCCGCAATTTCTTCGTAACTTAACCCTTCAATTTCTCGTAAGGTAATTGCCACTCTCAAGTCCTCAGGCAATTTCTCAATTGTCGAAAAAAGCTTTTCTTGCAACTCTTCAGATAGCAAGTTTCTTTCAGGCGAAGCATTTTCTTTCAATGCGTCGCTACCCTCATAATAGTCAGCTTCCTGCGCATCCACATCACTTGCCGGTGGTTTTCGACTTTGCGAAGTTAAATAGTTTTTCGCACTATTCACAGCAATTCGGTATAACCATGTGTAAAACGCACTTTCACCTCTAAAATTCGGTAAGGCCCTATATGCTTTTATAAACGCTTCTTGCGTAACGTCAGCCACATCACCAGAGTTTTTCACATATCTCGATACAATGTTCATTACTTTATTCTGGTGTCTAATAACCAGTAAGTTAAATGCGTTCTTATTTCCGTGCTGAACTAATTTAACCAATTCTTGATCAGTTTTTTGCTCGCTCATTAAAGCCATTACTCCTAATGTTGTCCAATATGGCTTCGGCAAGTTGCATATATTGACTGTATAAATTTAACAAAGTTCGAATTTAATTGCTTTTTAAGCATAAAAAAAGCCTCTTCTTGGTATTTGTGACACAAAAGATTAATATTACTAACAATACATATAACCGAATTTCTGTTTAACAAGTTTCAATTATGCAAAATACTGTGGAACACCGTTGCGATTTGCTCGTAATAGGCAGCGGTGCCGCGGGCTTGAGTCTCGCATTAAAAATGGCCGATCATTGTAACGTAATAGTACTGAGTAAAAGTGACCTCAATGAAGGAAGCACTCGATACGCACAAGGGGGTATCGCCGCTGTTTTCGACGATGATGATTCAATTGAGAACCATATTTCAGACACAATTGCCGCTGGCGCGGGAATATGTGATGAAAAAATCGTTCGTTATACGGCTGAAAATGCAAAAAATAGCATGGAATGGCTCATAAGCAAAGGAGTACCTTTTGACCAAGAAAAAGATGACGACGGGAATCTGCGTTTTCATTTAACCAGAGAAGGCGGTCACAGCCATAGAAGAATATTGCATGCGGCAGATGCTACAGGCCAAGCCGTGCAAAGTACGTTGGCTGAAAACGTGGCTCAACACCCCAATATTCATTTGTTCGAACGTTACAATGCGATTGATTTAATCAAAGAACATAAAACAGATACAAAATGCATTGGCGCTTATGTGTGGAACCGAAAAAAAGAAAAAGTTGAAATTATCCGAAGCCGTTTTATCGCATTAGCAACTGGCGGCGCCAGTAAAGTATATCAATATACATCTAATCCAGATGTCTCATCCGGTGACGGCATTGCTATGGCTTGGCGAGCAGGCTGTGATATTGCGAATATGGAATTTAACCAATTTCACCCGACATGTTTATACCACCCTGATGCTGGAAATTTTTTAATCACAGAGGCTCTTAGGGGAGAAGGTGCTTTTCTTTGCCATCCCGACGGAACACCTTTTATGAAAAAATTCGATGAGCGTGGAGATTTGGCCCCAAGGGACGTTGTTGCCAGAGCAATCGATTATGAGATGAAACGTTTAGGTGAAGATTGCATGTATTTAGACATTAGTCACAAAGCGAGCGATTTCATTGTTAAACATTTTCCGAATATATACAGAAAATGTCGCTCGCTAGGCATTGATATTACTCGCCAACCGATACCTGTAGTGCCAGCGGCGCACTATTCATGTGGTGGCGTTGTTACGGATTTACATGCATGTACTACCTTAGACAACGTCTATGCCATCGGCGAAGTCGCATACACTGGATTACACGGCGCAAACCGTATGGCAAGCAATAGTCTTTTAGAATGCGTTGTCTTTGCCCACGCGTGTGCTAAACATATTTTGGCCAACTTTAATAACAATCACAATAGTTGTGATATTAAACCTTGGGATGAAAGCCGCGTAATCGATTCAGATGAAGCCGTTGTTATTCAACACAATTGGCATGAATTACGTTTATTTATGTGGGATTTTGTCGGCATTGTAAGAACAAACAAACGCTTGGAAAGGGCCATGCGCAGAATCAATTTGCTGAAGCAAGAAGTCGACGAGTATTATTCAAACTTTAAAGTAAGTAACAATATGCTTGAGTTACGTAACCTCCTTTGCATAGCTCAATTGATAGTCGCCTGTGCGATGCAGCGAAAAGAAAGTAGAGGTCTTCACTATAACCTAGACTATCCAGCGTTATCAGAAAACGCTGGCCCGACCGTTATTCGTAAAATGGAATTCAAGAAACTTAAATAAGCGTCAAAGTCTAAGAAATATTCGTCACTATTTCGCCAACAATATGTTGGCGAGATTTGTCTTTGTTAAAGGAAGACAAACAAAATCCGCCCTTCGTATTTGTCTGTAACGATGTATTTTGAGGTAGGCTTATTGGCGCTTTAAATACTGTATTTAGCGAAAACCCGCCACTAGAAAGTGTTTTCCGATCTAAATAGTACAACTTAGAAAAAGCGAGTGCTTTAGAATACATTCCATGAATAATCGCACGTTTGAATCCAAATATCGCAGCAGTTAAGGGCCACAAATGAATAGGGTTATAGTCGCCCGACACTTTCGCATACTCGCGTCCAGCATCATGAGAAAAGTTAATATCAGATATACCGTTATAAGGTACTGTCTCTTGTGTAGTTTCGATTGTGGACAACAAAAGTGATTCATTGAAGGCGGGCAGCGTTACTGCATATTCATTTAAGGCGTTAATTCCCATTCTTGCTAAATAGTAGCTTACCGCATAGACACACGCCTCACCTTCCTGCACTGCTTCTGTTATTACCTCAAAAACAATACCTCGTCGATGGTGATATAAATTGCCAAAACGGGTGCTGATATCAATATCTCCGTAGGCAACCGGCAAGCTATTTACCTGAATCGAATTTGCTATATGCACTAACCCCATAGCTTTAAAAGGGAATGGAGGTCTAATCATCATTTCTAGCTGCATAGGAAGAGACAGTACTTGGATATAGTTAGGGTGCAATAAGCTGCCAGCAGACTTATCCCATGCAACTAGTTTGTTATATTTATTTATATTAATAACATCAAGTGTGATACTGCGACGAGATTTAGCGTCGGGCAAAAAAAGTTCAGAATTCGCAAGCAATGCCTTGGAAGGTGAATATAACGCAGCTTTTGCATATAAGTTTAACATTACATATCACTTCCATTTGTGCCATTTATTAAAACGTGTGAATGAGCGAAAGGTTTGCTCACTTATGGCATTTCGTTGAATAAAAAAACTCTCAGATTTCTCCTTTACAACGACAAATAAGAAAAAACCCCATGGGCTAACAATAGATTTTTTGTAGGGCTTTAAATTTGTAAACAAACAACCAATAGACACACTAGGGATTCCTTCATCGTCAAAAAGTATCACTACGTCTCTTCGTTTGAAAGACCAATTCAAAAAATTCATTTATCTCTTACTAAAAAAGAATATCAACAATGATTACCTACCTTATCTTTACCGACGTTAGCACCCTAGCAATCATCGACGCAAACTCTTTGTCTTTACATTCTTGATGCCCCATAAACCAAGCGAATAAATCAGGGTCATCTGCCGTAAGTAACCGTTCAAAAACAACCTTATCATCATAACTGAGCTGATCAAACGCCTGCTCAACAAAGGGAAGTAGTAGTACATCCAACTCAAGCATTCCTCTGCGGCATGCCCATTTCAATCTTGCAAGCCTTTTCGATTCAAACTCAACTACTGATGTCATGCCACCACCTTATATTTTTAAATACCGATCTATGCGTCTAATTTAACACAATCTGCACTTACAACGCACTGTACTTGTGAATCGTTAAACCAGTTTTTAAGAACACAACTAACAAATATGCCTTACCTACGTTTTTGCCAAAATAAATTTGTCAGTAAAAGATTGTAAAAACACACGACGTCCCAAGATCCTTGGTACATACGAGGTGGTGAATTTTTGAGGTATATATGTTTCATTTTTTGGCTAAGTTAGAGTCAGAATCCGTACTACGCATATCTGGTGAAGACAAAAATAAGTATTTGCATGGACAAATAACGGTGAATACTGAAAATTGGATAAATAATACGGCAAGACTCGCCGCTCATTGTGATTTTAAAGGGAAAATGTGGAGTAGTTTCTATTTAAGCGATTATCACGATGAATTCTTAGTTACCGGTCACGATACGTCTAATGAAGCCTCGCTGCGCGAATTAAAAAAATATGGTGTATTTTCTAAAGTCACAATAGAAAAAGCTGAAGACTTGTCCATATTTGGCGCAGCTGGCGATGACGCAGAATCTATTCTAAAGGAAATGTTTGACAACTTACCGGAACAACACCTCAATACAATAACTAGCGACTATGGTCTTCTTATTCGATTAGATTACCCGCAAGTTGACACCAACAAGGCTGTTTATAAATGTATATTGAACTTGGCTGGCCAACGCATATTAGAAGATAAAGGTAGCAAACTAATCGGCAATGAAACCCTATACAATTATGCTGAAGTACTTGCTTGTGTGGGTAACATTCAACAAGCGACAGTCGGCGAATACGTTCCCCAAATGTTTAACTTGCAATTACTGCGTGCGATCGATTTTGATAAAGGTTGCTATATGGGCCAAGAGGTTGTCGCAAGAACGAAGTTCTTAGGAAAAAATAAAAGGGCTTTGTTTCTGTTGAAAAGTAGTGACGTAATTAGTGACCTGACGGTTGGTGCACTGTTAGAAAAGCAGATTGGCGAAAACTGGCGAAGGGGCGGTCAAATTATTCGAATTGCTACAAATGAAGAAAACTCACTAGCCCTCGCTGTATTGCCAAATGACACACATTATGGCGATATGTTACGATTAAAAGATAGCGAGTATACGTTTACCGTTTTGGCTCACCCATACCCATTTACACAATGACGAATAGGCACACAAATTCATGCAGATAGCAGACAATCATGTTGTAACCATACACTACACGGTAAAAACGACAGACGGTGACGAAATTGATTCTTCATCAGGGCAAGATGCCTTATCTTTTATACAAGGTAGTCACTACATGATTGCTGGACTAGAAGAGGCATTGTACGATAAAAAAAGTGGTGATGAATTTACCGTAACCATTACACCCGATAAAGCCTATGGCGATCGTAACGACAATTTGGTTCAAGAAGTCCCTCTCAGTATGTTTGAAGGCATGGAAGTAGACGTTGGAATGAGCTTCAGAGCTACCACCGACCATGGCGAACAATCAGTCATCATTATAGACAAAAGTGATGATGCTATTACGGTAGATGGAAATCATCCATTAGCAGGACAGACCTTGGTTTTCGATGTAAACATTGAAGATGTAAGAGGCGCGACTGATGACGAAATATCACATGGCCATGTGCATGGTAAGGGTGGCTGCAGCCACTAACTCCCATAGAAAAGCCTGACAATCTTGTTTGTACTAATTCAATTCAGTAATTAGTTAAATTAGTTAAATTAGTTAAATTAGTTAATGCGGCCCATCCGCATTAACTAATTCACATTTACACTGCAAACTAACTTAATGCATCTTCAGATTCTTCACCCGTTCTGATTCTTATTGCTCGCTCGACATTGTAAACAAAAATTTTGCCATCACCAATGCGCCCAGTTTTAGAGTTTTCAACAATTGACTCAACAACCCTTTCTACTAAATCGTCCGTAACAATTACCTCTAATTTAGTCTTCGGTAGAAAATCAACCGAATATTCAGCGCCTCGATATAATTCTGTGTGACCTTTTTGACGCCCAAAGCCTTTTACTTCCGTAATCGTAAGGCCTGAAATCCCAATAGCCGACAAACCTTCGCGCACATCATCTATCTTAAATGGTTTTATTATTGCTTCTATTTTTTTCATATTTTACTCATTATCGTAAATAGTAGGAATTGGCACACGTTTATGCTGAGTGCGAGTGTAAATATCTATTAACTGTTGGTCGGCAAGTGCGTCAGTACTTTTACCTTCCAAGAAATCGTCAATTTGATCATATGATAAGCCTAGAGAGTCTTCATCTGCGAGTTGAGGGTTTAAGGATTCAAGATCAGCGGTGGGTGCTTTGCTCATCACATTATTAGGTGCCCCTAAAAATGCTGCAACTTGTCTCACTTGACGTTTACTTAAACCAAAGAGCGGCGCTAAGTCACAGGCACCGTCACCAAATTTAGTATAAAAACCCGTGATATTTTCAGCAGAGTGGTCAGTGCCAAGCACTAAACCTTTCATTAACCCGGCAACATCATACTGAACAGCCATACGTGTACGTGCTTTAGTATTACCTTTTACAAAGTCATCTGCACTTGCCTCAGCAACATACGCCCCAACCTCTTTCAACGCATTAACAGCTTCATCATGAATAGCATCGGCGCCGTTTTTTACGTTTGCAGTAATAGATAAAGAGGGTTGAATAAATTCAATACTCGCTTGCGCATCAGCTTCGTCCGCTTGTTTGTCGTAGGGTAAGCGAATGGCTATAAATTGATAGTCACTGCCTTTTTCATTGAGTTCGTTAATGGCTATTTGCGCAAGTTTCCCTAACGTACATGAATCTATACCACCACTAATTCCAAGCACAAGCGTTTTTAGGTTAGCAGAAATTAATTGCTCTTTGATGAAATCAACGCGGCGCTTAACTTCAAGTTCTGGCGAAATTGACGGCAATACTCTCATTTCGTTAATAATCGCTTGTTTCAACCTTGCTCTCCCTTATTTTAGATTATAGTACGTATGTAAAACACTA
Organism: Agaribacter marinus; assembly: GCF_030160655.1. Lineage (GTDB taxonomy): Bacteria > Pseudomonadota > Gammaproteobacteria > Enterobacterales > Alteromonadaceae > Glaciecola > Glaciecola marina. The sequence goes on along the minus strand of NZ_BSOT01000019.1, from coordinate 237,974 downwards.
ATCGATTGGTCACGCATATACCCAAACCAACTTGCGTAAAGGTATAGTCTACATCCTACTAAAAGGGGTTTGAAGTGATATCTCATTATCCAGTGAAAAGTCGTCAACAAGGTGTGACACTGTTGGAGCTGATGATTACATTGGCAATTGCAGCTATATTAGTGACGTTGGTTGCACCTAGCGTACAATCTATCGTGGCAACAAATAGAATCGCCTCTCAAATAAACGACACGAGTGCGGCTATTCAATTTGCAAGATATAGTGCAATTGATAGACAAACAAACACAGTTATTTGCCCATCTTCGAATTACACCACCTGCAATATGTCAAACTGGAATTTACCTAAGATCGTATTTGTTGACAGTAACCAAAATAATCAGCGAGATGCTGACGAAGAATTATTACATTCAACACAATCTGCGGTTGGTGATATCTTGGTTTCTGGCCCAAATGAAATCATAGGTTTTGTCGATACCGGCGCGAGCCGATTACCGAATGTATCATTAATAAAGGTATGCCCATCAGACGGCGACGTTAAGTTGGCAAGAGGTTTAAACATCAACCAACAGGGTCGTGTAAAAATCAGCGGCGATAGTGACAACAACGGCGTGCATGAGGATATAGAAGGCACTGCTCTCACCTGTTCGTAATCATGGCCAGCGCTATTCATTAGCGTAAGTAACCTAAAATCTTTGACAATAATCTGGTTAACAGTACAGCAGCATATTGTTCCGCGCCCGCGTACAATCTTTGTTCTAAAAATTCTATACATGGATTGTACAATTGAATACAAAATCATCCGGCGTTACCTTGCTAGAAATGATGATTGTCTTAACCATTGCAAGTATTATTTTCTTATTTGCAACGCCGAGCGCACAACACCTTATTGCAAAAAGTAGAATCACTGCAGCGGTCAACGACACGAGTGCCCTGCTTCAGTATGCAAGATATATGGCGGTATCAAAATACAAAAAAATCGTTATTTGTCCTACAAGTAACGCTATAGACTGTAATCTTATAGATTGGCACCTACCATTAATCGTATTTCAAGATGATAACTACAATGGCAAACGTGACCTAGACGAAAAAATTCTTCGTCGAGGCTTACACGCAAGCGCACAAGTGATAGTCAAAGGACCAAAGAAAAGAATCGCGTTCCAACGAGGTGGCAGTTTAAGCAGTCCCGCCACAATCAACATATGTTTAAAAGAGAAAACTCAAATATACAATCGTGCTCTATATGTTAGCCTCAATGGCAGAATTAGGTTAAGCAAAGATACAAACGGTGATAGTTACCATGACAATGGCTACGGTAAGGATGCACTGTGCTGATATGCTGATATGCTGATATGCTAACAATTCCAGCAATATTCTGATGAATCAATCGTGCCATTGTCATTTTGATCCCATGCTTTTCGACCATCGCTAAAAATGAATAGGGCGCCAGAACCTTCAACTAATGAACCACTCACTGGTGCAGCCTTCAATATAAACGTTTGTCCATTTGTCGGTACATCATCAATGGTCAATATGTACTTTTTGTTTTCAACCGGCCCTGAAGCAGGTGAATGGCCAGTGAAAATCGCAGGCGTACCCGTGTCGCCTCCACCTGCCGCCGCAGCTTTATAAGTAAAAACAGACGCATTGTGACGCTCCATTGCACCTGCAAATGCCATTAAATCAGCCTGAACTGCACTACGCGCACTGCCAGCCATAGTGTTCTTATAACTAGGATAAGCAACCGCAGCAATAATCCCGACAAGTGCCACGACTATCATTAACTCTACAAGACTGAAACCCTTCTTTAACTTATTCATTCTGACCACCCACTCATGTATCGTTTACTCTACTGATTCTCAACTTCGGTTTTCCAAGTGTCTTTTTGCACCCGCTCAAAGCGTCCATAAATGTTTTGTGCTAAACACTCAAAATTCGAACCACACGCAACTTCATTTCCATCCTCATCTAGCTCAATCACTGCGCTAACACACTCCGCGCCAAGGCAAACGACAGGCTTTATAATGTTTTCGATAAGAATTTTAGTGTCTGGTGCTATCCCCGTTTGCGCCAATTGCGCATACCGGTCTTCGTGTTCATCCACGTTATTCTCGTTCAGATCCGCAATTGCATTGCCATTTACCAAATTTACCAAATACGCCCGACTGTTACCGGTCGGTGGCGCACATAGGCTATCGCTTGCACTTGCAGGTAAATAAGACGTGAAAAATACTTTATAATCTAAGATCAATGGCGAAGCTAAGATCTTCTCCCCGCCAGCTGACAGTTTAAGGGTCCAACCATCTTTATCTAAAAATTGTGTGTTTGCCAGTTCTCGCTCAGCCTCATCATCAGAAGTCAACAAATGATCTGTCGCGTCATACAGATCAAATATGGTAAACGGTGAGTCTGGAAACGCAAATTTGTTATATTCATCTCTAGCAAAGACACCTTTATCTTTGAGCATAAAGAAATGATCTTGAATACTTGAATTCAGCGGCCCCGCTCTAAAACCAGAGCCAATCGTTACTGCATAATAGCGCTCTTCACCAATAACTATTTCAGAAACGTCTGGTGCGTAGTAGAAGCGACGGTTTTCTTCTTCACTATCACCACCCAATTGTGCAATTAACTCGCCTTTTGCTAAGTCACTTGGACCACTCCCCTGGTAGATATCAATTCTGAAGAGTTGCCCCCCCATGTCCGCAACATACAAATGATCAGCTAAAGAATCATGATCACGGTCAATAACCGCAATTCTGGCTGGAATACTATATTGCATACTAGGTATATTTAAATCCGCACCGGCATTGCTGGCTGACCATAATAAATCACCGTTATCAGCATCTACAATGAATACACTATTGCCAACGGAATCAACTGTTCGAACAAGTTTGTCGTCTTGCTCCCCATCGTAACCGCCACCGATAACTAGGACGTCTTTTACCGTGCCGCTAATATTCATTTTAGTTAGAATGGGCCTTGACCAACTTTGACCGAGATTTTCAAATGCACCATTGCCGCCATCTATTTTGTATACAAACTTGGGGTTAAACTTCTCAGTGACATCAATAACGTAATAATTGTTGCCACCCCGACGCATACCAACATACAACCAAGTTTTACCTTCAAACTGACGGATAACAATATCGCCATCCAAACCATAGATATGATTGAATGACGAATTATCTTGATAAAAATCATGTAAGTTACTAAGTAATTCTCGGGGAATTATTGCAAAATTCTCTTCACCGGTTTCAGCATCAAAAGAATGTAAAAAACCATGATTGGTAGCAACAAATATTGCGCTATCCGTTGCCGAATAGTTCACAATAACTGGCTGCGAATGAATAGGATCGCCCATCATCATGTTTATGTCCGTCGTTGAACCATTGCCATTGTCGTCCAAGACGTCTACCCCTCGGGCCCACTTTAAAAGTTGAACCCGCAGAGAATCTGGCTCTGCCACATCAGTGATAGCAAGCGTACTTGTTGTGATCGTTGAGTTAGATTCATTCAAGCTATTCGATGATGAGAATATCGTGCCCGGCGTATCATCAAAGGCATAAATGTTTCTAACAAGATCCAAACTTCCAGTCGCCCCCCCCAGCCTCACGTCATTACCATCAACCAACGAAGACCAATAGCTATGCGCATTTTCAGAAAAGAAACCGGTATTCGGATCTACCGCATCCAATCCATTTTTGTCTTTAACCACGTCGCCATCAATCTTATATTTCTTCAGGTTGCCCGGCCACAAAGTGCCTTCAGCTGGCTTAAATAGTGCAAAATACAGTTCATCCCTATGTGTTAAACGATTTAATTGGTTAACTGCGACACCCGGAGAAACAAATGTAGTATTCACATCTTTGACTTGGCGTAAAATAGTTTCAAACGCCGCAAGTAAATCTTCGCTGTTATCGGCCTTGTAGAAGCCGCCACCACTTTGCAATGCTAATTGATTTAAGAAATTGTTTGCGTCTGCATTTGCGGCAAAACCAATCGTATGAGTAACGACTCTGGCATCGATAACTGAATCACCTGAATCACTGATATTTTTAACCAAATCTAAGCCGCACTTCTCACCACCGGACCCGGTACAGGTATTGCCAAGCAATGACTGAATCTTAGTAACACTGTGGTTATTGTTTGCTTGACCGTCGGATAATAGCACGATGTGGTTATTGGTTTGGCACTGCAAATCCTCTATAGGCGATATGTAAGTCGCACCAGCAGGAATATACTCATTGATACAGCTTGAGCTATTTAGGTTGTCATCGGTACAACCTGAAGCGCGCACAGGATCTGCACCTATATACGACGAGCGATGACTTACGCGAGTAGAGCGTTGCACATAATCGTTCACGCTCGGCTCCCCGCGTTTGCGACCGTAATCGACATTTCGACCACCAAAATATAAGGATGCTTCATACAAAGTATCAACGATTGGCGTAAGACCATTCGCATTTAGTTCATCAACTTTACCTATCAAATGCTGTCTTACTGTTGCAGTAGTGCCAGGCGTAGCATTACCTTGATACTCAACTACTAACCTTGTCGCGCCAGACGGTTTTCCATTAAAAGAATAAGCGCCGCGTTTTGCAAAATTAAAATCAGAAAACACAAACATCATTTCGTTGTTTGGTTCCCAGCCTGATCTATCGACAATTTCCTGAACAATAGAGGTGACTGAAGGACTCTGATAAACCTCATTTCTCGTCCATGACGGTATACTCGTCCACATAACACTAGCTGAGGTTTTTGGTTTATCCCGAAGTAAATATCGAGTATAGGGTGAGAAATCTTCAGGATCGTCTTGTGCAACGCCTCGAATCTTCATCTGAGCGCCACTATTGGAATAATTATTGTATGCCGTAAACTCTAAATAAGCATTTTGAATTACGGCACCTTGTGGCAAGGCGACATTTTTAAACCGAGTGCCAATGTAGCTATTTGAGCCGGAGTAAAATGTTAGCTCGCTACCCGTAGACTGATAACCATTCGAACGTTCTTCGGCATTTTCATCTTGCTGATCTACCTGATAAATGAGGCGGTCTCGAATACAGCCCGTGGCAGTCGATTCATCGTAGGTAACCACTAATTGAGGCGCTCTACTGTTTCCATCGTCATTTGAGTACGCTCTTCTATCACTCAAGGGGTCTGAACTAATCCCTTCAACCAACAAAGACAGATTGTTTTTGCCGCACCAGTCCCCTCTATTGACTATTTCTTGGATAACCGCGGATATATCTGGAGATGTGATTGTTTCGTTGGTAAATGGAAAGCTATTTTCACTGTCCCAATGCACATATGCACCTGTTTTGGCTCTAGTATTAATATTGTTTGTAACATTCTCGAATTCAGCTGAATCACCTACCGATTCGCCGAAAATTTTGAATTCACTTGCAGTAGTGTCTAGATTTACACTGGTAAGGCGTAAGTAAGCGGACGTAATTACTGCACCACGCGGAATATTTAAACTTTGAAAACGTACTCCCGTCAAGACGGCCTCTGTGCCACTTGTTAGTCTTAGTTGACCATTCGCGGTATTCATCGACCCACTGGTCTCATAAGCGTCGTCATTTCCGCTGATCACCGGAACAATAAGTTCTGGCGATACTGGGGTGTCAATGCCTCTGACAGGAAATAAAACAGGCCCACCAAAATCAGAAAATCGCATTAAGCCGGCATTAATATTTGTGGCACTACCTAAGGCATCTCGAAGCGCGTTTTGTACTCTTTGCATGCGAGACTGATCGGTGCCATCTTTACCGCCCATTGACCCTGAGGTATCCATAATAAATAGAACGTTTGGGTTATACGTTAAACTGGTTTCTCCAGTGCCAATGTAAATCTCTAAATCATCTGCCATAGCAGAATAACTGATTAAACTACTTAACACATATGCGGTGAGCAGGACGAGGGACTTTTTAAACAACATAATCGCCTCCAATTAGTTTGATGCCGGGGCAAAAACCGCGGCAGATAAAGTATTAGCAACAGCGTAGCTGCTACCTTCTGATTGACCACAGCCTCTTACCAAAAACAAATGACAATTGATATTGCTGCCACCAATAACATTGCTAGAGCCGCGGCAAGCCTGCTCTCTCACAAATACTGTGCGTGACCACGCATCAATGGGTGGATTGGTACTAAACTTCTGAGCAGTAGTATGCCGAGTGCCAAACGTCATTCCGTCGGACGTTGTAGAACGGGTAATTCGGGTATCGTCAAAACAACTTAAACGCTCATTGATTAAATCGATGGCATTTGCTTGACGAGCCTCCGAAAGAGGGTCAAGTAATGCAGGGTCACCTAATACCGACTCGTCTTCTGACTCAAAAACCACACCAGCTATAGCCGCTTCAGCCGCATCAAAGGCGACCGACTTTTTTTCTAATGAAGCAGCCATTTTTGTTTGAAGCAAACTACTGGATACTGAACTCACGCCTAATATGGTTATCGACAATAAAACCAGTAAAGCGAAAACCATGACTAAGCCTTGTTGTTTATTCATGCTGCCCCCCTAGCAAAATTCTTTGTATTTCTTAAGGTGATTGTTGTTTCAAATGCCTTATATAAACCTAAATCTGGTGCGGTTATGCCATCTTCATTAAGCAATTTAAATCGAGAAGGTTGGGTAACAAAACCTTCCCCATCACCACGCACTACTAACGCGATCCTAACGGCAACTACGTGTGAATTATTGATATAGGCTTGCGGAAGCTCTTCAGCACTGATGTATTGAATAGGCCTAGTTGTGCCATTGGTGGCTCCAATTCTAGTTATCCCATAAACCACTTGAAAACTCAGCACATCGTCAAGCAGTGTTACGCCCGCATGTCCGTTGTGACCAACTGCAACTTTTTGCCCGCGCACCACTCGCCCATCAAATCCCCGACATTTTAATTTCCCATCCTCAACAAAGTATTCATTCACTACATAGAATTCCTCGTCGGGTACAGGGGCTACTCGGGCGTACCCTAAATCATAGGCTCTACAGTCTCTATCAGACTGCAATGACACTACCAAAGTATCATTCGCGCCGTCCGCACCTTGTTGTGCGCCTAGCGCTGGCCGCGAAGGAAAATCCCCTGGCACGGGAATTGGATGATTTCTGACAAATGCCCCCTCCTCCACTATGTCCACTAACCGGCTCAAATTTGGTGACAGAGGGTCATACAATCCCGTCATTAGTAAATCATCGCGCAACCTAGACATGATGTACCGGCCATTTTCTTGCGCACTTGCGACGGCCTTATTAAATTTATCAGTAACGCTATTGCTTACCATTATTTGAATTACCGCCCCAGAAATTACTAGGCCCAACGCGAGTGATATCATTAACTCAACAAGCGTTACCCCTTTTTGTCGTTTAGCCGCTATGTGATTCATAGGGTTACCTCAATTACCACACAGTCGAACTCTTGACTGCCAGCAGCATTACAATTGCCATTTGCAGTACGATCTAACCCTTGCCAACTAGGTGCTGGCCATTTGACCATTATTTTGTGAATAGAACCGGCAGTGCATGTATCTGCATCGGCAGGCTCTTTGTCGGTGCATGCAACTGACAACTCCGCTTCAGGACTTGCCACCTCGGCAGCACAAGACATTTTGTAGGCATCAAATACAGCAAATTGAGCAGCGCTGCATTCGCCGTCTAAGCAATTGGGGATCGCTGCGGGTATTTCATTGCAAAAACAATCAAAATCACTTTGGTCAGAACCACAGCTGAGATTATTAAAATTGTAGTTAATTGGATTGAAGTAAGCGTTATCAGCCACAAAACCGTCTGTCACAACGGAAGGCACAACTGACGCCCTTAACCTTTCCGTCATTTGTTGCGCGACGAGTACTGCTTGTGTACGGACAAGAGCTTCTTTGTTGGAAAAAGAGCCGATAAACTGCATTGAAGCAACACCCAATAAACCAACAGACAGTATAAACAGCGTAATAAGTACTTCTAACATACTTATGCCTGCTTGGTTACCGCTTGTTAGTTTTGGATTACAGTTATTTTGGAGTCTCATACTTCAACCGAATACATTTGCCATGACGTCACTTTATTATGAAATCGGCAAATATAGGTTATTCAGTATGAGTCTAAGGTATTAAATTAAAAAAAGTACTGTCTATCAGGATGGTTTTTCGTTGCTTTACCACTACGCAAGCAGTCAATGTTGTATAGCCATTGGGTGTATTATACGGGCTAATCTATCAATAAAGCGCTTTAAGAAACTTGCTTTATTCTCAGTTCTTTAGGGACGGCAAATTCAACATTTTCTTCTCGCCCTTTACGCTCAGATGCCTTATTCGCACCCCACGCAATTAGCCGTTCAACAACACCTTGTACTAAAATTTCTGGCGCAGATGCCCCTGCGGTCACACCCACGCTGGAAGCAGAGGAAAACCACTCTTTCTGTATACAATCTTTGTCAGCGATGAGGTAAGCTCGAGCGCCAATCTTCTCGGCCAATTCGCGTAAACGATTAGAATTGGAGCTGTTCTGTGCACCAACGACCAACAACACATCACAATCTTGCGCTAACTCTCGTACTGCATCTTGGCGATTTTGTGTTGCATAACATATGTCGTCTTTTCTAGGACCATCGATTTTAGGAAATTTAGCTCTTAGGGCGTCGATGACATCCGCAGTATCGTCAACCGATAATGTAGTTTGACTGCAATAATACAATTCGTTTGGATTGTTCACCGACAACGCTTCGACATCAGACTCGGATTCAACAAGATAAATGCCGCCTTCAGGATTACTGTACTGTCCCATTGTTCCTTCGACCTCTGGGTGACCATGGTGTCCGATGAGCACGCACTCCGTTCCTTTCTTACTTGCGCGCATAACTTCCATATGCACTTTTGTCACCAGTGGGCACGTTGCATCAAAGATTTTTAAACCACGCGCATCAGCTTCTTTCCTGACGGCTTGTGACACGCCATGAGCAGAAAAAATTACAATATTGTCATCAGGAATTTCACTCAGTTCATCCACAAAAATTGCACCGCGCTCCTTTAAGCCATCAACCACAAACTTGTTATGTACTACCTCGTGACGAACATAAATCGGTGGCTCAAATATTTCCAAAGCTCGCTCTACAATTGTTATTGCTCTATCTACTCCTGCACAAAAACCACGCGGATTAGCTAAATGAATATCCATAGTACGCTACCTTACTTCTATAATTTCGACGTCAAAAATAACATCTTGACCAGCTAACGGATGATTAAAATCAACCGTCACTGACTGACCAGCGACTGCGCGAATAATACCGGGAAGTTCACTACCATCAGGTTGCGAAAAACCCATTATCATGCCGTCAGAAAGTTCTGTGTCTGCCGCAAACTTGCTTCTATCGATATGATAAATATTGTCGGGATTAGGCATGCCAAACGCTTCATTTGCAGAAATTTCAAAGGTCTTTTTATCGCCAGCACCTAGCCCCCTCAAACAATCCTCAAAATTTTTGGTTAAGCTACCGTCTCCCATCACCATTTTGGCCGGCTTTTTATTCACACGTGTACTATCAACTGCTGATCCATCACTGAGTTTCAAATCAAAATGGAGTATCACTTCACTATTGTCTGAGATACTCAAAATAGACTCACTCATCTTTCGTCTCTTCCTTATTTACAAACATATCCCATATTAATAAGGCCGCACCAATAAAAATTGCTGAATCAGCGACGTTAAACGCGGGCCAGTGATAGGTACCATAGTAAAAATCAAGAAAGTCGATAACATAACCATACAGCATCCTATCAAGCAGGTTACCCAACGCACCACCCAAAATGAATGAAAACGAGACGGGCAATAATGTTTGCTCACGAGGAGATTTTCTTAACCACCACAAAATTAGCAAACTAACGCCTAATGCGACTGCACTTAAGAAATAGCGCTGCCAACCACCTGCATCATATAAAAAACTGAATGCGGCACCATAATTATGTACGTAAGTTAAGTTGAAAAAAGGCAAAATTTGGATGGATTGATATAAATCCATACTGCTCACAACTGCTTGTTTACTCCACTGATCTAAGATAAGTGCAATTGCACTTATCCAAGTAAAACGTAAGCCTGTTGTCTTAAAAAGATTAAGCATATTTTCTGATTTCTCCGCTACCATCGACATTTTCGATACACCTGTTACAGAGTTCTTCATGCTTTGGATTACTGCCTACTTCTGGTTTGTAATGCCAACATCTCACGCATTTCTCGCCGTCTGCTTTTTCGATACTTATAGCAAAACCAAGGTCAGAGTGTATTTCAGCAGATTCAGGCTTCGCATCTAAATCTAACACGTTTGCTTCTGACGTGATTAAAACAAAACGTAATTCATCTTCAATAGTAGCAATTTGTTGTTTCAGCGCTTCTGGTACATACAAGGTGACCTTTGCTTCTAAAGAACCACCAATCACTTTTTGATTTCTCGCCTGTTCAAGTTTGCTGTTTACGGCATTTTTGACTGCGAGGATTTGCTGCCAAAAATCATTATCTAGCGATGAACAAACTGTCGGGAAGTTACCATACCACGCGTCAGTGAATACGAATTCGTCGCGTTGACCTGGCATTACTTGCCATACTTCTTGAGCTGTAAAACTCGTTATCGGTGCCATCCAGCGCACTAACGCTTCAACAATGTGGTAAAGCGCCGTCTGACATGACCTACGCGCATGTCCATCTGCTTTAGCGGTATATTGCCTATCTTTAATTACGTCAAGATAAAAGCTGCCCAATTCAATAGAGCAGAATTGCATCATCTTTTGGCTCACTGTTAGCATGTCATAGGTTTCATATGCAGTTAGAATTTCGCCTTGAATTTTTTGCGCTCTTTCTACGATCCAAGCGTCTAGCTCAACCAAATCGTCACCGGCCACCAAATCAGTTTCAGGGTTAAAACCATTGAGGTTTGCTAACAAGAAGCGACAAGTATTTCGAATACGGCGATAAGCATCTGCAGCTCGTTTCAGAATTTCGTCGCTGACCGTCATTTCTCCGCGATAATCCGTAGACGCCGTCCACAGTCTCAATATATCGGCGCCAAGTTTATTGGTAACTTCTTGAGGCGCGACCACATTGCCCAGTGACTTAGACATCTTCCGACCATTGGCATCTACAGTAAAGCCATGAGTAAGTACCTGTTTGTACGGTGCATGTCCTTGCATCGCAATAGATGACATCAAAGAAGACATAAACCAACCGCGATGTTGATCAGACCCCTCTAGATACAAATCAGCTGACGCTGGAATATCGTCACGCTGGTCAACCACAAAGTGATGAGTTACGCCCGAATCAAACCATACGTCTAAAGTATCTGTCACTTTGTCATAGTTTGATGCATCATCTCCGATAAGCGATTCAATTGACATATCAAACCACGCTTGAATACCCTCTGATTCTATCGCTAGCGCTACTTTTTCCATTAAGGATTCAGTATCAGGATGAAGCTCCCCAATTTGCTTGTGTATTAACAATGCAATTGGCACACCCCATGTACGTTGACGAGAGATACACCAATCTGGCCGACCTTCCACCATGCTTTTTATACGATTTTCACCCCATTCTGGGATCCACTGAGTATTCTCTATTTCTTTTAATGAAGCACCTCTTAAGTCTTGTTTGTCCATGCTAACAAACCATTGAGGTGTCGCTCTAAATATGATCGGTGTTTTATGGCGCCAGCAATGCGGATAACTATGCTCGTATTTTACGTTTAGCACTAAGTTTCCGGCATCTTCTAAGGCATCAATAATCGTACTGTTTGCTTTGAAGACATGCTGCCCCGCAAACATTGGCGTATTTTCTAAGTAAACACCATTTCCGCCCACTGGGTTGTATACTTCAATGTCATAAGCTTTACCTACATTAAAATCATCCACACCATGCGCAGGCGCAGTATGCACGCAACCAGTACCTGATTCCGTAGTAACGTGTTGACCCAAAATAAGAGGCACTTGTATATCAAATAATGGATGGTTTAAACGAATATTTTCTAGCGCAGCGCCAGTGACTGTTTGAACAACATCATAGCCTTCAAGTTTGTAGCGTTTAGCACATGCGTCAACCAAATCGTCAGCAAGTAGCATATATTCACCCGCGCCATTGCGATTCACCTTTACCAACGCATACTTAAGCTCAGGGTGAATACTCACTGCACGGTTTGCAGGAATTGTCCAAGGGGTCGTTGTCCAAATAACCACTTTAGCTAAAGATGCTATGTCAGTATTGATATCAAATGCTTTAGCAAATGCATCAACATCATGTATTGAAAAAGCGACATCTATTGCTGGCGATACTTTATCTTGATATTCAACTTCAGCTTCTGCTAACGCAGAACCGCAATCTGTGCACCAGTGAACAGGTTTGAAGCCTTTTTCTAAATGACCAGAAGTAACAATTTTCGCCAGTGCGCGAACAATATCTGCTTCAGATTTAAAATCCATTGTCCGGTAAGGCTGTTGCCAATTACCTAAAACGCCTAAACGAATAAAGTCCTGACGTTGACCATCGATCTGCTTTTGCGCATATTCACGGCATTTTTGTCTGAACTCAGCAACACTCACTTTCTTACCAGGCTTTCCAACCTTCTTTTCTACCATTAACTCTATCGGAAGACCGTGACAATCCCACCCTGGTACGTAAGGCGCGTCAAACCCAGACAATGTTTTTGACTTAATAATAATGTCTTTGAGAATTTTGTTTACAGCATGACCAATATGAATATTGCCATTTGCATAAGGAGGGCCATCATGCAATATAAATGGCTTTTTACCGTGACGCGCTTGACGAATTTTTCCATATAAGTCATTTTCCGTCCAAGACTTCAACATCTGTGGTTCGCGCTGCGCTAGATTTCCACGCATTGGAAACGCAGTTTCTGGTAAGTTAAGTGTCGATTTATAATCACTCATTTTGGTTTCCATATTCTCTATATTTTCAACAAGCGCTTTGCTTGTTTTACATCTAATTTTATTTGCTCTTTTAGTTCATCAATATTCTTGAACTTTTGTTCGTCACGAATTTTCGCAACAAACTCTATACAAATCCGTTTACCGTACAAGTCATCTTTAAAATCAAAAATATGCACTTCGAGTTGCATCCGTTTGCCATGCAACGTCGGTCGTTTACCTAAATTAGCAATACCTAGGCGTCGCTCATTTTGCCATTGGACAACAACAGCAAAGACGCCATGAACAGGTGCCTTTTTGTGTTTTATAATTACATTTGCCGTCGGAAATCCAATTGTGCGTCCATTTTTTTCGCCATGCACGACTCGACCTTTTATCGCATACGCTCTGCCTAACATCTCATTTGCATCTTTAAATCGAGATGTTGATAGCGCATCTCTAATTTCAGTAGAGCTTATCCTGCAATTTTTTAGACGATAACTTTGCGTACTGACGACTTCAAAGCCAAATGTCGCCGATGATTGTCGCAAAAACTCAAAATCACCCAATCGCTTACAACCAAACCGAAAGTCATCGCCGACAACTAAAAATTTAACACCTAACTGATTTACTAATAGCGCTTCAACAAACTGTTCAGGAGTTTGTGAGGCAAACTTTGTGTCAAATCTAACGCAAATGAGCCGATCTATTCCGATGTCCCTCAATTGCTCATATTTATCACGTAAAGACGACAATCGTGCAGGTGCTTTGTCCGGAGCGAAAACCTCTTCTGGTTGTGGTTCAAAAACCATCACAGCAGAAGGTAAATTAAGACGTTTTGCTTGTTCAATCAGATTATTCAGAACAGCTTTGTGGCCTTGATGCACACCATCGAATTTACCAATGGTAAGCACACAGCCATGATGCCGATGCTCAATATTGTGAATACCCCTGACTAATTCCAACGTTCGATTACCCGAAATTACAAAACACACCACCTATTCACGTAACAATCATGTTAGGGGTATGTAGCCTGCGCAAAGCGGCAGATTATATACGGAAATAGATGCATTAACCAAGGTATTCGCTTGGATTAAGGTCATTTTTTGATTTATTCTAATGTTAACCGTCGATTGAACTTAAATTATCTTGCCGAACAAAATGTTTGACGCGCATTCCAACAAGAATCAAAGCGACAAAATAGCTCACAACACCGATGATTATCAATACACCTAATTCGTACAGTCGTTCAACAAAAGTAAGTGCAGCCCAATCAGTTTCACTGTTCCACAAAGTGATACAGCTACACATGATAATTGCACTTAGAATCACTCTAAATAGAAAAAACCATGTCGCCTTTGTGATCTTATAAACGCCCAAAAAACTTAGGCGCCGGTATAATAAAAACGCATTTAAGGAACCTGATATAGAAGTAGCGATAGCGAGGCCAATATAACCAAAAGGAATGGCCAGAATAATATTAAACACCATATTAACCACCATCGTAATAATACCGTATTTAACAGGCGTTTTTGTATCTTGGCGACTGTAAAAAGCCGGTGCAAATATTTTTACCAACATAAAGCTAAACAAACCAAAAGAATACGCCATTAAGCTATAGGATGCTTTATAACCATCATCTACTTCAAAAGCACCACCTTGGAATATCACCATAAGTAATGGGAACGATAATACAAATAAAGCGACGCCAGCAGGTATTCCTAACATGCTAACAATTCTTATTGCCCAATCCAATGTGGAGGAAAATGTATTGGCATCTTTAGTCACGTGATTCCTAGAGAGTGATGGCAATATCACAGTCGCAATAGCGATGCCGAATAGCCCCAGTGGAAACTCGAGTAATCTGTCTGAATAGTACAGCCAACTTATTGAACCAGTAACAAGAAAACTCGCAATGAAAGTATCTAATAGTAAGTTAATTTGGCTCACAGACACGCCAAATAACGCAGGAATCATCAACGTTCGCACTTTAGTTACATATTTGTCTTGCCAACCCCAGCGAGGTTTAACCAAAACTCCAGCTTTTGCCAAGAAAGGCAGTTGAAACCCAAGTTGCACGGCTCCACCAATAAAAACGCCCCACGCCAAAGCAAATGCAGGTTCCTCTATATGAGGGATCATAAAAAACGCGCATGCAATAATGCTGATGTTAAGTAAAACCGGCGTAAAGGAAGATACCGCAAATTTATGCATTGTGTTTAAAATAGCACCCGCAAAACCAGTCAGTGAAATAAAGAAAATATAAGGAAATGTAATTTTAAGCAGTGTTGACGCCAAAACAAATTTTTCGCCATCTTGCTCTCCATGCCAGTAATCCAAAAACCAACCAAACCCAAATAGTCCGGTAATAATAGGGGATGCAATAACGCCAACAATAGCCGTAATAAATAAAATTAACCCTAAGGTCCCAGACACCTTTGCGATGAATTCTTTTTGTCGTTTTTCATCCTCATTTTCTAACACTTCAGTCAACACTGGGATGAATGCCTGAGCAAATGCGCCTTCAGCAAATAATCGTCGTAAAAAATTGGGGATCTTATTAGCAAAGATATATACATCTGCGGCAGCGTCTGCACCGACTATCCGCGCAATGACAACATCACGCACTAAACCTAAAATCCGCGATATTAGTGTCATCAAGCTCACAACAATACCCGCTTTTAAGAGCTTTTTAGCCACTTACATCCCCAGTAATATATATATAACAAAGCGCATATTATAAGATTATGACTCAAAAACTATATTAGATTTCCATGATTTCTTAAAAATATCAAAATTTGAGCACTTTTTTACGTATTTATGCGGAAAGCCAATTGACAAAAACGCACATAACTTAGATAATCCGCACCCTCAATTTTGACATGAACATTTTTAGGAGTACAACTTGGCTAACATTAAGTCTGCTAAGAAACGTGCAATTCAAGCTGAAAAGCGTCGCCAGCATAATGCAAGCCGTCGCTCCATGACGCGTACTTGCATCAAAAAAGTTGTTGCCGCTATCGAAGCAGGCGACAAAGACGCAGCGCAAACAGCGCTAACTGCAGCAGTTCCAGTATTGGATAGAATGGCAACAAAAGGCCTTATCCATAAGAACAAAGCTGCTCGTCATAAGTCACGTTTGACAGCACAAGTTAAAGCACTAGCATAATTCATTTACACTAGTCTTTTAGAAAAAACCGGTGATTGCCTTGCAACACCGGTTTTTTTATACCATCGTTAAAGATGGTAATATTTTAAAGATTATAATGCAGCGTGCGCCCATTAATCTCTATCCAACTGTTTCACGTATAAAAGAAAAAAGGGAAAAACATGATTAAGTTTCTATTTCTTATTCCCGTGTCATTATGTCTAGTTTGGTACGGATATTTATCACATAAAGGATATTCTTTATCCCAAGGTAAACAAGGCTTCATGTACATTATTGTATTATCTTCTGTGGTACTTATTTTTTTTACATTCGCAGCATTATACTTCTGAAAAACGCTAACAAACATTAAACGTTCTCAACCAAAAAAGGCACCAAATCAGGTGCCTTTTAAAGTACTAACGTTAAATTTATTGAAGAATTTGAATGTCGGCCTCGGCCTTTAACGCTTCAATGAAGTTTTCGTATGTACGTTGCGATTGTTGAGAGGCGTAACGACCACTGAATGCCTCTATATCGGCCTCTAAAGGGGCGTCGGCGTCAAATATACTATCTAACTTAACAATGCCTACATTTCCATTATTAAGAAGTACTACAGCTGAATTGCTTTCATTGCTAAGCGCTAATCCAAACAACTCTTCTGTTAGTTGCCTAGCGATAATCGAATTGTTTCTTTGTAAGCCTTTGTGTTCAGCCCAAGAAAGTGATTTCTCGGCTAATTTACTGTTTGTTTCTTCGTTATTTGCAATTAAAGACTGTACATCTTGTGCCCATAAAAGCGCCGTTTGCTGCGCTTTTTCGGCTTTCAATGTTTGTTCAATGCCACTAGATACTTCATCTAAACTTTGCGTACGCTGTGGTTTGTGTTCCGCTACTCGCACTATCATAACTTTTTCATCACTCACAGTAAGTAATTCGCTATTCACTGCGCTATCAACTAAATCCGAAGAAAAGGCAACATTTTGCACTTGAGGATAGTCGACTGATGCTGGGTAAGTAGAATTGCTGAAAAAGTTTGTTTCTAACACTGGCCTATCAATTAGCTCTGCAATATCATCAAGCGAGTCTGACGATTCAAATGCAACACGCTCCATTTCGGCCTGAAGTGTAAAGAATTCATCTAGCGCTTTTTCGCGCTTCAAGTCTGTCAGGGTGTCTGTATTCACTTCGTCTAATGATGATACCTTTTCCTTCTTAAGAGAAGTAAGTTTAATTATGTGATAACCAAAATCAGTTCTCACTGGCGCAGACACCTCAGCCTCTTCAGACAACGCAAATGCCGCATCTGTAAATGCCTCTTCATAATCACCAATATTGATCTCGCCCAATTCTCCACCGTCTTCCGCACTAACAGTATCATCTGACAACTCTGCTGCTATGGTGGCAAACGCTTCACCAGCTTTAATCCGTGCCAAGGCCGAATGTGCTTTTGTTAATGCAGCCTCTTCATTGTCGCCAGATTCAAATAAAATATGTGCCACTTCTCTCTGTTCTGGTATCGTATAGTAGCTGATGTTTTCATCATAATACGCTTGAACTTCTTCATTTGAGACAGTAATTCTTGGTAAAATATTGTCGACTGACAAACTAATGAAAGATAGTTTCACCTGCTCTTCTGTATCGTATTGTGTAATATTATTATTGTAGTAATTCAGTACTTCATCATCATTCAAGGTGACGTCTTCAAGATAATCTTCGGCAGAAACCTCTAAGATGCGGGCATCACGCGTTTGTTGTTGCAATGAAAGAAGGTGTTTTGTCGCACTATCCAGACTAATCGTAGTGCCGCTTAATGCTTGACGCAACTGATCTCTGGTCATTTGTTCTCGCATATATTCAGCAAACTCTGTTGGAGAGTATCCAGCACGTTGAATAGCCAAATTGTAAGTATCATTATTAAACTGACCGTCAATTTGGAATTGCGGCAATTCAACAATTGCCTGCTTGATTTGTTCATCACTTACACGTAAACCAAGCGCCGTGGCTTTTTGAGATATGAGCGTATCACCGATAAGTCGGTCAAGCACATTCTGGCGAAAGTCTGATAAGTAACTTTCATTGGCAAAAAGTGTAGCTACTGCTTCACCAAATTGGGCCTCCATGCGACTGCGCTCATTCTGAAAAGCGTTATCTAATGTCTGAGCAGAAATCTCTTCATCATTTACCACCGCTACTGCAGTAGATGAATTTGAAGACAAATAACCACCAACCCCTGTAAAAACGAAGCTTACAACAATAAGTGCAACAATTGCGATTGCCCACGGTCCTTGTATACCTTCTCTAATTCTTTCTAACATTGTTAAGAATAACCTTTAATTTTTTCTTTATAGTCTGATTTTACTTATTGCAAAGGATTATACCCTGTGAATATGTTTCAGGCGAGCGATTATGCGGGATGAACAAAAAAGGCGATGGTATTCACCATCGCCTTTAAATCTGGACTTTAACTTACTAGTTGCAAGAATCTTTTAACGCTTTACCTGCTTTGAAAGAAGGTACTTTAGCAGCAGCAATCTGGATAGTCTCACCAGTTTGAGGATTACGACCAGAACGAGCTGCCCGCTCTCTTACAGAAAAAGTACCAAAACCAACCAATGCTACTTGGTCTCCGTTTTTTAAAGCCTCTGTTACCGCATTAGTAAATGCATCAAGCGCTCGACCAGCAGCAGCCTTAGAAATATCTGCATCACTAGCGATACTCTCGATAATTTGAGTCTTATTCACAATATGATCCCCTTCGTTGTTATTATATTGCTTTACAAAAATAAATTAGCCGCGTTGAACAATGTTATCCCATAAGGAATGTTTCAGCGACGATTTGAGTATTCTTTAGCTCGTAAACCCTTTATTACAAAGGATTAACAAGCTTTACTTTTCTAAGGTAGCATAACTAAATACATTGTGAATACCTTAAATTGAAAAAAAATGGTTTTTTCCAAGTTTTTTTTTCAAAACTATATTGCACCGCTCATAATTCATACAAAATAGTGCTTAAGACACTATTCCCGCTGATTCCACTGGCTGTTCAAGCGCCACTTCAAGCACTTCGTCTATCCATTTAACCGGCTTAATATTTAAGTCTCCGATCACATTGTCAGGTATCTCTTCCAAATCACGCTCATTCTCATGTGGAATAACAACCGTTTTTATGCCGCCGCGATGCGCTGCTAATAACTTTTCTTTCAGTCCACCAATAGCTAATACTTCGCCTCTTAATGTAATTTCACCCGTCATCGCCACATCACATTTAACTGGGTTTCCTGTTAGCGAAGACACTAAAGCAGTGCACATGCCAATACCTGCACTAGGGCCATCTTTTGGCGTTGCACCTTCAGGGACATGAATATGGATATCTCGCTTTTCGTAAAAATCTTCGTTAATACGTAATTTTTCTGCACGAGAACGCACCACAGTCATTGCAGCTTTAATCGACTCCTGCATAACATCACCTAACGAGCCAGTAGCAGTCGTCTTACCTTTACCGGGTACAGATGTAGTTTCAATGGTTAATAGGTCACCACCTACTTGTGTCCAAGCTAAACCTGTTACTTGCCCAATTTGATTATTGTTATCAGCCTTACCATAATCAAAACGCTGCACTCCAAGGTAATCTTTCAAATTGCCTTCATTCACCACTACTGGTGCTTTATCTTTCTTTAAAAGAATATTTTTAACTGCTTTACGACATACCTTCGATATTTCTCGCTCTAAACTTCTAACGCCAGCTTCACGTGTGTAATAGCGAATCATGCCGATAATTGCTGACTCTTCTATATTTAACTCTTTCGCTTTAAGTCCATTTCTACTTTTTTGCTTTTCTATTAAGTGACGTTGAGCAATATTTAGTTTTTCGTCTTCGGTGTAACCTGAGAGTCGAATCACTTCCATACGATCAAGTAGTGGACCAGGTATATCCATACTATTTGAAGTCGCAACAAACATTACATCTGACAAATCATAATCAACTTCTAAGTAATGGTCACTAAACGAAGAATTTTGCTCAGGGTCTAGCACTTCAAGCAGCGCTGAAGACGGATCTCCTCGCATGTCAGATGACATTTTATCTATTTCATCGAGAAGAAAGAGTGGGTTTTTCACCCCAACTTTAGACATTTTTTGTACCAACTTCCCCGGAAGTGAGCCTATGTAGGTGCGTCTATGACCACGGATCTCAGCCTCATCTCTCACGCCACCCAAGGCCATCCTCACGTATTTTCGTCCTGTTGCCTTAGCAATTGACTGCCCAAGCGATGTCTTACCTACACCTGGTGGGCCAACTAAACATAAAATAGGCCCTTTTAGTTTCTTAACGCGCTGCTGTACTGCTAAATACTCTAAAATACGCTCCTTCACTTTCTCAAGACCATAATGGTCATCATTCAAAATGAGTTCAGCTTTACCGAGATCACGTTTAACAGGGCTACGTTTGTGCCAGGGAACGGCAACTAGCCAGTCAATATAAGAACGAACAACTGTCGCCTCTGCAGACATTGGCGACATCATCTTTAACTTATTAAGTTCAGCATTGGCTTTATCTAATGCCTCTTGAGGCATCTGTGATTCTTGAATTTTTTTACTTAACGCGTCAAATTCATCTGGTGCTTCATCCAGCTCACCGAGTTCTTTTTGAATAGCTTTCATTTGCTCATTTAAATAATACTCACGTTGGCTTTTTTCCATTTGCTTTTTAACGCGAGTTCTTATTTTTTTCTCAACTTGCAGAAGGTCAATCTCTCCTTCCATAAGTGCCATGAGAAACTCAATACGCTCATTAACGCCACTCATTTCTAGTACTTTTTGCTTTTCAGAAAGCTTAAGCGGCATATGTGCAGCCATTGTATCTGCTAATCTCGCGGCATCCTCGATACCATTAAGAGAAGTTAACACTTCAGGTGGAATTTTCTTATTGAGCTTTACATAACCTTCAAACTGAGATACCGCTGAACGTATTAGTACTTCTTGCTCAGCTTCGTCCATTTGAACATCATCAATTAACGACACATCTGCAACGAAGAAAGGTTCTGTTTCCACAAATTCTTCTGTTTGCGCTCTAATACTCCCCTCAACGAGTACCTTTACGGTGCCATCAGGGAGTTTTAATAATTGGAGGATAGTGGCAACGGTTCCAACAGTGAATACATCCGAAATTTCGGGATCATCGACACTTGCTTCTTTCTGTGCGACTAAAAATACTTTTTTGTCATTGTCCATTGCAGCTTCAAGGCATTGAATAGACTTCTCTCGTCCCACAAATAATGGAATTACCATATGAGGATATACAACGACATCTCTTAACGCCAATACTGGCATACTTCTGAGTAAATTTTTCTCAGTCATTTTTCTCTCTAATTTACGCTATTGCTTTTTATATGGGGACGTGAAAACAAAGTTCAAATATGGGATGCAAAAAAGGGTCATAAATGACCCTTTTAATTGTTACTCAGAAACAGCCTTTTTATCGCTGCCACCTTCATACATCAAGATAGGTTTTGACTCACCTTTGATCACCGCCTCATCAACAACAACTTTGGCCACCTCACTATTTGATGGCAAATCGTACATCGTCTCTAATAAAACAGCCTCAACGATAGAACGCAGTCCTCTCGCACCAGTCTTTCGATGTATAGCCTTTTGTGCAATAGCACGTAATGCATCTTCGCGAAACTCAAGTTCAGTGTCTTCAAGTGAAAATAAAGCTGCATATTGTTTTGTAATTGCATTCTTTGGCTCGGTTAAAATTTGAATTAGCGACTCTTCGCTCAACTCTTCTAAACTAGTGACTACTGGTAATCGCCCGATGAATTCAGGAATGAGGCCATATTTTACTAAGTCTTCAGGCTCAACCTCTTTGAATAAGGTCGAAAGTGCCTTTTTGTTGTCAGTAGATTTAACCTCGGCGCCAAAGCCAATCCCAGTGCCTTTTGCTGAGCGCTGCTCAATGACTTTTTCAAGTCCTGCAAATGCACCGCCACAAACAAATAAAATTTTACTTGTGTCAACTTGCAAAAATTCTTGTTGCGGATGCTTTCTCCCGCCCTGAGGTGGCACAGACGCTATTGTTCCTTCAATCAACTTAAGTAAGGCTTGTTGTACCCCCTCACCAGATACGTCTCTTGTGATGGAAGGGTTATCTGATTTGCGCGAAATTTTATCAATCTCATCAATATAAACAATGCCGCGTTGCGCCTTTTCAGGATCGTAATCACACTTTTGAAGTAGCTTTTGAATGATATTCTCAACATCTTCACCAACATAACCTGCTTCAGTCAACGTCGTAGCATCTGCCATGGTAAAGGGAACATCCAAGAACCTAGCAAGTGTTTCTGCCAATAGTGTTTTACCGCTGCCGGTAGGACCGATAAGCAAAATATTACTCTTACCAAGCTCAACTCCATTGTGAACATCGCCGTTTTTCAGACGTTTATAGTGATTGTATACTGCTACCGACAACACCTTTTTCGCATGCTCTTGTCCGATAACATAGTCGTCCAAGTGTTTGTGTATTTCATTTGGCGTAGGAAGGGCATCAGCTTTTCCTTTCGGAGAAATTTCCTTAATTTCTTCGCGGATAATGTCGTTACACAATTCAACGCATTCATCACAAATAAATACAGATGGACCAGCAATCAGCTTACGAACTTCATGCTGGCTTTTACCGCAGAAAGAACAATAAAGTAATTTATTATCGCCCTCTTTGGTATGGTCATCACTCATAATACTCGCCTATATAATTTAGTATTTTCTAGATTTCAGAAAACCTATTAATCTTCTTTACCAACTTCCGATCTGCTATTAAGTACAGCATCAACCAATCCATAATCTACAGACTCTTGCGCACTTAAGAAGTTGTCCCTGTCAGTATCCTGTGACACTTTTTCGTAATCTTGACCCGTATGTTCCGCCATTAAACGATTCATCTTCTCTTTTATAGACAGGATTTCCTTTGCGTGAATTTCAAAATCGGACGCCTGTCCCTGAAAACCACCTAAAGGCTGATGAATCATCACTCTAGCATTTGGCAAACAATATCGTTTACCCTTCGTTCCGCCAGAGAGTAAGAAAGCTCCCATACTTGCCGCCTGACCAATGCAAACAGTGCTCACATCTGGTTTGATAAATTTCATTGTATCATAAATTGCCATACCTGCAGTTACAGACCCACCAGGCGAATTTATATATAAGTAAATATCTTTTTCAGGATTTTCAGCTTCTAAGAAAAGCATTTGCGCCACGATTAGGTTAGCCATATGGTCTTCTACTTGGCCAACAAGAAAAATAACATTTTCTTTCAATAACCGTGAGTAAATATCAAATGAACGTTCACCTCTTGCGGTTTGTTCAATCACCATTGGGACTAATGCGTTCGTTCGATCAAAAATCTCTTTATTCATTTGCGCTCTTTTAAATTTAGTCTACATAAAAAAAATGCTCGGACAGTCCGAGCATTTAATCAGTTTAAAAGGAGTTAAGTCAATGACTCTGACAATAAATTATGCCTTTTTGTTCATTACGTCATCAAACGCTTTTTTAACTTCTTTCACTTTGGCTTTTTCTAATACCTTATCAATCGCTTGTTCTTCTAGCGCAAGGTTTTGAACTTGTTGTAAAAGTTCTTTATTGCCTTTGTAATACTCAATGACTTCTGCAGGGTCTTCATAAGCAGACGCTGTTGACTCTATAATGGCGTCAACTCGAGATTCTTCAACCTCTAATTTTTCTTGCTTGATGATTTCGCCTAATATTAGACCAATGCTAACGCGGCGTTTTGCATTATCAGCAAACAAGTCAGCGGGCAAATCAGGGACATTTTGTCCGTTACCTTGCTGTTCAAAACGTTGTTTTGCTTGTTCACGCAGTGCATTAACTTCTTGGTCAATCAGGGCTTGAGGTAAATCAATTTCGTTTTTCGCAAGTAAACCAGCAATCACATTCTCTTTAGTTGTTGATTTCAGTGTCTGATCTAGCTCACGTTGCATGTTCTTTTTAACTTCTTCTTTCAATGCATCGACACCACCGTCTTCTACACCAAATAACTTAGCGAACTCTTCGTCCACCTTTGGAAGGTTAAGACCATCGACCTTTTTAACGGTAATAGTAAATTGCGCGTCTTTACCTTTTAATGTCTCTGCATGATAGTCTTCAGGAAAAGTAACATCTGCCACAACTTCCTCACCAACTTTAGCACCAATTATTGGTTCTTCGAAGCCTGGAATCATTTGACTCTTGCCAAGTTCGAGAGGGAAGTCTTCAGCTTTTCCGCCTTCAAATTCTTCACCGTCAATCGTACCAACAAAATCGATTGTTAACTTATCGCCCTTCTTCGATTTACGTTTAACTTCTTTGTACGTTGCATGCTGTTTTTGAAGTGTTTTCATCATTTCATCAAGATCTTTTGCCTTGATAGTCACAACAGGCTTCTCAACCTCAACTTCCTCGATACCCTTTACTTCAACATCAGGGTATACTTCAAAAACTGCAGCAAATTCAAAATCAGCCCCATCTTCGTCCTTCACAAGATCAAATGATGGCATACCCGCTGGATTAATTTTCTCTTGCATTATTGCTTGATAGAAGTGTTGTTGCATCACATCACCAGCGACTTCTTGACGCACAGCTGCACCAAAACGCTTTTTAATGACACTTACAGGAACCTTACCCGGACGGAAACCATTAATTCGTTGTGTTTTTGCTAATTGTTGTAAACGAGCTTTAACTGCCGAATCAATAGATTCAGCAGGGACCGTGATATTCACACGGCGTTCTAATCCTTGAGTAGTCTCTACAGACACTTGCATTATTCTACCTCAACTGTGCGCGTTTTCTGCGCTTTGTGACATATTAAGTAGCTAATCTGAAGCTACATTAATGGGCGCGAAACAAACGCCCCGTTATAAAAAAGACGCCAGATTATACAGAGTGAGAATAGCAGAGTCGAGAAGTTTGATTGAATAACACATAATTTTTATCATTAAATGTTATTTGACCCCACATTTTCGAAACTTTACTAAAAAACGCTGAAAATAAAACTCAAAAATCGTAGATGTTTAATTTATTTGAAGAAGATGGTCGGTGAGATAGGATTTGAACCTACGACCCCTTGGACCCAAACCAAGTGCGCTACCAAGCTGCGCCACTCACCGATAAATCTGGAGCATTTAAGAGATGGTGCGGAAGGAGAGACTTGAACTCTCACGCCGTGAAGCACTGGAACCTAAATCCAGCGTGTCTACCAATTCCACCACTTCCGCATAAATATTAGAGAAGATGGGGTGGACGATGGGATTTGAACCCACGACAACCGGAATCACAATCCGGGGCTCTACCAACTGAGCTACGCCCACCACTGTTTCTTCTTTCACATAATCTTTTTGCTGGCGCGTCCGGCAGGATTCGAACCTGCGACCACCCGCTTAGAAGGCGGGTGCTCTATCCAGCTGAGCTACGCACGCGCTGTAATCACTTTCAAGCAAAAAGTGGTCGGTGAGATAGGATTTGAACCTACGACCCCTTGGACCCAAACCAAGTGCGCTACCAAGCTGCGCCACTCACCGACTGTTTGCTGTAACGGTAAAAGCTCTACCGCTACGGGGGGCGCATATTACCGAGATGATGCCATGGCGTCAAACATTTTTTGATAGCAAAAGTGGTTTTTTTTAATATGTTGAAAAAGCAAACAAGTATTGATTTATTTTTATTCTTAACCATTGGCAGCATTTGTTATTTGATCTAACAACAAGGTACAATAGCCCAACTTTTTGAGACATCCTTCCCTATCCTAAATGAGCGCACAACTAATCAATGGCAAGCAGATTGCCAAACAAGTAAGAGAAACCATTAAAGTATCTGTCGATAATATAAAAGAAGCAGAACGTCGCACTCCCGGACTAGCGGTAATATTGGTAGGCGAAAATCCTGCGTCACAAGTGTATGTGGCAAATAAAACAAAAGCGTGTGCAGAAGTAGGCTTCGTTTCAAAAGAGTACAAATTACCACCTGACACCGCACAGGAATCTCTTTTAGCCCTCGTCGATGAGTTAAATGGAGATGCTGAAATAGATGGCATATTGCTACAACTACCTTTACCCGCAGGTTTGGACCCTGATCCGATATTAGAACGCATTCATCCACATAAAGATGTTGACGGTTTTCACCCATACAACATCGGTCGTCTAGCGCAGCGTATGCCAGCGTTACGCCCTTGTACACCTAAGGGCATCATGACAATGATTGAGTCGACAAAAAAACCAATCAAAGGAATGCATGCAGTTATCGTCGGCGCTTCAAATATTGTAGGGCGTCCAATGGGCCTCGAATTATTGCTTGCGGGTTGCACTGTGACCACATGTCACAAATTCACTCGCAATTTGTCCGAATTGGTAAAACAAGCAGATCTTTTAGTGGTTGCCGTAGGCAAACCTAAATTTATCCCTGGCGATTGGATTAAGATAGGCGCTATTGTAATTGACGTTGGCATAAACCGCCTAGAGGATGGTTCCCTAACGGGGGATGTGGACTTCGACGTAGCGAAAAAACACGCGGGGTGGATTACACCTGTTCCTGGCGGCGTAGGTCCAATGACAGTAGCGAGCCTTATTGAAAACACATTGGAAGCCTACGTAAAGTTTCATTCGGAATAAAGCCGCACATGTCTGCACCGACGATAGAGAAAAAAATATATACGTGGCTAGATGAGGTGATTATAGGCCAAAACTTTTGTCCTTTCGCAAAAAACGTTAGAATAAAGCAACGAATAAAGCTCACCTTATCCGATAACACGTCGCTAACTGCGGCTGTTTCAGACGTGTTAAAAGAATGTGATGCGTTAACTGCGCATGATAGTAGCCAAATAGATACAACTTTACTCGCTTTTACGAAAGGGTTTGATGACTTTCAGCGCTATCTAGATTTACTTGAGGAAGTCAATTTCGTTGCCAAAAAAGCTGAATTTGAAGGTATTTATCAGTTTGCTAGCTTCCATCCCAACTATCTATTTGAAGGTGAGCCCCCAGATAGTCCTAGCCATTACACTAATCGCTCACCGTACCCGCTTATCCATATACTCAGAGAAGACTCATTAAGTCGCGTACTTAAGCATTACCCAAACCCCGAAGGTATACCCGAACGAAACATATCTCACGCGGAAAAACTGGGCATCAGTTTTTTTAGACAATACCTGAATGAGTATTAGATACACACTAGGTAGTTCCTAGTCCACTATATCCCGCTTATTTAGTATTGTAGCGCCGACGCTTAGCAACGTTAAACCGAACACTCCCCCCCATATAGAAGCTAGGTTAGAGGAATCATCATAACTGAACAAGGTGACAGCCAAATGATAAGTCCATGGGTCATATAGCCAGTATGTTGAGTTGGCAACAGTGACAGCGATAACCGTCATGGTGATACCAATAACTAGGGGTAGCACTATGCTGCTAAACAACCAGCTAACAATATGACCAATCACCACAATTGGTACAATTGAAAGCATCACTTTCGGCAAATCGAATACAAAGGGAGCAGAGAAAGGTGTTGTTGCTTCATATCCAATTAAGATCAAACATAAAATACTAGCGCTTGCAAATAGATACATCAATGCAACAGCAAATCCAATGCATAGCCAACTAATAAAGGCTTTTACAACAAATAACTGCCACCGTTTAACTGGCATCGTCGCCATAAATCGCCAACCGTTACTTCTGTGCTCTGTAGCGTTAATCAAGGTCGTAATAAGCGCTACAAATAGTGGTAACATTAACATGTACCAAAGGTTGGTCACTCCATACCAATAGCTTATCCAGCCTTTTTCAGCAACTACTCTGCCACCACGTTCAAGTACCATCAAAAACTGTAAGCCCACAATACTCAACGGACATAAAAAAGTCATTAAAAGTGCTTGTGATCGTTTCAATTTAGTCAGTTCAATCAATAGTAATTTTGTCGCCATCATGCGAAAAAGTCCTTAATTACCGTTAACTTGCTGCCTTCTGGTGGCTTACTTTCATAAACACATTTTCTAAAGACTGTTGGCAAAAGCTCGACTGCCAAAAATCCACTTTGTTCTTCGATAGTAAATGGTGCACCTGAGCGCATTCTTCTCGTGTGACTTTGGATACCAACAAATCTCCATCTTGGTCAGAAGAGCAATGGAAATTGGCATTCGATAAAACGACATTTGCTTTTGAAAGTGCTAGGCAAGAAATCCTCAGCTCACCACTTGTGCCCTTCAAATTGTCTAAACTGTCTTGTTTAACGATTTCTCCCCCATGAATTACAGCGATATGGCTTGCTATTCTCTCAATTTCCGATAGCAGGTGACTTGACACAAAAACAGTACACCCTGCTCTTTCCGGCAAATATTTAAGTAATTCACGCATGTCTTGCATACCTTGGGGATCTAAGCCATTAGTTGGCTCATCTAATATCAGCAACTTTGGTGATCCTAAAAGCGTGTTGGCAATGGCCAGCCGTTGTTTCATACCCAAGGAATAGCCGGATATTGACTGTTTTTTATAAGCTGAAAGGTCGACGACTTCTAGCACACGCTCAATTTCTTTGCGTGGAAGGTTTTTTAATCTTTGAGAAAATGAAAGAAACTCGCTCGCTGTTAAATTTTCATACAAAACGGGCGTATCAACGATACATCCAATGTTCACAAAACCAGCGGGAAGTACCTGTTTCACAGGTTGATTAAATAGTCTAATTTCACCATGACTAGGGTTGAGCATACCAAGCATCAACTTGATTACTGTAGACTTACCCGCGCCGTTATTGCCTAAAAAGCCAAAAACACTATTTTGAGCAACTGAAAAAGTGACATCGCTTAACACTTTGTGATACTGGAAGGACTTTGATACCTGATTAAACTCTATTACATTCATATTCATTGGCTTATTTATTCAGTAATACAAATATTAAAAAGTAATATAAGCCTTTATGCATCGGTTTGGATGATGATCTTATCTAGGTCTCTAGACCGATGAAATGAAGCTAAGAATGAAGTAAGGTTGGAGCGACGTAATCACAAATAAGTACTATGACTAAAATTAAGTTTTATCAATCATTAACGTTCAAGCTAACCTTGGCACTGACAGTCGTCGCGTATTTGTTATCGCTTATGTTCTATATTGCCCAAATCTTCATGATTGATCGGAACACACAACCAAATATTGAATTAGATGCGTGGTTCAACAAAGTACAAGCAAAATTAGAACAAATTGTAAAAAACGACGAAAACAAAATGATGATGGAACAGCAATTGGGTAATGTTTTTACCCAGCCAAGCATGTCATTTTCTTTTAATAACAGAGAGTATGAGGTTGACGTAAATGGTGTCGCATTAATTTCAAAGGATTCGACACTACTAGCACAAGTCGGAGATTTTTCCTTTGTTGAGGGTGACGTAGGCGCTCAGGTACCAATTCGTTCGCGTGATGACTTAAGTGATAGCATAGTTGGGCACTATAACACTGGCCTAGAGAGATATGACAAGAATCACGTTTACATTCGCCCGATAATAAACTCTGAAAGTCAAATCAGCGCAATAGCAATGTTTTTACTACAATGGCCTGACGCGCAATTTGAATCAACTAATTTACACTTTTTGCAAAATCATCTATTCCCCGACGCACTCATCAATTCATTGATACCATTAATATTTGTTTTACCTTGTGGCTTCTGTATCATTTTTTTTGCGGGTAAGCAGTTAAAGTATCGCCTAAACCACCTTTACACAACGATTGCCTTTTGGTCAAAGGGGGAATTGCATCATAAAATTGAGCTGTCTAGTAATGACGAATTGGGGATAAGCTTTCGCCGCCTTAATAAGATGGCAGATGAGCTAGCAAAAAATATTCAAGCAGACCATCAACTACACATACTACAACACCGCAATGTACTGGCGGCCGAACTACATGATACAGTTAAACAGCAGTTGTTTGCCAATAACCTCAATTTAGCAACTTGCCGTCAAGTATTAGAATCAGACACTGCACAAACTAAATCCCTGATTGATTTAATTGCTAAGCAAAACCAAGCTATTTTTGACAAAATAAACGCCTTGGTCTCAACATTGCACCGCCCAGAAACAAACACACCAATAAGAAACCAACTTGAAAACTTAATACAGGACTGGCAGGCCGTGCATTCATTAACTGTTGAGTATGAAATTACCTTAGATACCGAACTCAAACTCCCTGCGCCTATCCGCGAAATATGTAACCAAGCGACAAGGGAAGCTTTGCAGAATATACATAAGCACAGTAACGCGACAGAAGTATCAATAAACGTTTGGATGGACAAAAAAACGATATATCTAAGTATTCAAGACAACGGTAACAATGCTAGTTGTACCTCATTGGGTCAAGGTCTAAAAATACTAAAATCAAACGTTGAGTTCAATGCTGGAACCTTATTGATTGAAACGCATGATGAAATTGGTTTTAGCATAGCAATACAAGTACCCTTAACAGAGGATACAGTGTGAAAATTATTCGCGTTATGACAGTGGATGATCATGAAATAGTTCGCCAAGGCATCAATAGCTTTATCAACACGCAGGAAAATATACGCATTGTTGGCGAAGCAGATTCTTCAAAGTCTGCAATCTCGGTAGCCAAAACGATAAAACCAGATGTAATTCTAATGGACTTACAGCTTGAGCATCATCATAGCGGCATTGAAGCAACAGAAGCAATAAAACAACAAATACCAAACTGCGAAATAATTATCCTGACGTCTTACTATCAAGATGATTACATTTTTCCAGCATTAGCGTCGGGGGCTTTATCATACTTGTTGAAGGACGTAAGCCCTGTTGACCTAGTGGACGCAATCGTCAAAGCCGCAAATAAGCAAACGGTTCTGTCGCCAATTGTCGCAAATCGTATTTTGAAAGAGCACTACAAACCTGCCATTGATCCTTTCATCTCTCTAACAGAGCGAGAGCAGGCTATTTTGAAACTAATAGCACAAGGCTTAAACAATACAGAAATAAGTGAACAGTTGTTTATCAGTATCAAAACGGTGCGCAGCCATGTAAGCAATATTTTAAGTAAACTGCAACTCCGCGACCGAACCCAAGCAGCCGTGATGGCATGGCAACAAGGAATAATGAGCTGAGGTTGATACATACTACTAAAGCCTTGAACACACTACTCCGCGTAAATCTGAACACTCACCCTCCCCTCGACATCGACACTTGCTCGATACATGCCAGCGGAGTTAAATGGCATAGCAATGTTTCCCTGTGTATCGATAATAATGACGCCGCCGGAGCCAGCATCAGGCGAAAGTACCTTGTGAATGACTTCATGCCCGGCTTCTAATATCGTTTTATTGCTGTATTTCACTCGACTACAAATATCCGCAGCAACCTGATGACGAATAAAATACTCGCCATGCCCCGTCGCTGATACGGCGCAACTCTCGTTATCAGCCCAAGTTCCAGCGCCGATAATGGGAGAGTCACCTATACGCCCCCAGCGCTTTGCAGTCATCCCTCCGGTTGACGTGCCTGCGGCAAGATTCCCATGTTTATCGAGGGCTACTGCGCCAACGGTACCAAACTTATAATCAACAACATCGGGGCTAAGGTACATAGCATGGTCATTGCTCAGTATGTTCGCTTTTACCTTTTTGAGTGCATCTTTGCGGCGCTTAGTATTGAAAACGCTATTCTCGACCATTGCCAATCCTTGCTGCCGAGCAAAATCATCTGCCCCTTTCCCACTGAGCATGACATGCACTGATTCATTCATTACCGCCTGAGCAGCAGCAATAGGACTTTTGATGTTTTTAACTCCGGCGACTGCCCCAGCCTGTTTGTCCTGCCCTCGCATGATAGACGCATCGAGTTCATGATTTTCATCCCACGTAAATACGGCGCCAACACCCGCGTTAAACAAAGGCGATTCTTCCATGATTTGAATCGCCTTAATGACTGCCTCTTCGCTAGTCCCGCCTTGTTTCAACACCGCATAACCTGCGGTGACCGATTCTCTTAATTTGGCGCGGTATTCCTGTTCTTTTTCACTCGTTAAGTTAGCTTTAGTAATAGTTCCAGCACCTCCGTGTATTGCAAATGCGATGGGAGATTCCGCTAGACTGTTAAAAGAAACACATGTAAAAAGGCACATGAATAGAAAGATTGAAGGACCCGCTCTCATAGGTTAGTTCCGTTTGTTTGTAATATCTCGCCTAAATAACGAACATCAACAAGAAAGTAAGTTAAGCACAAATATAAAGTATATACGTCTTTTATTTAACTCTACCATGGTGGTCGCAATAAAGTGAATAAACTTAAGCCGGCTCCTTTTGATCCTCATTTATAAACCTAGTAATTGCGTTTATTCGCCTAACTCAAATTAGCACATAGTAATAACAAGCTGAAACTATTCAGCCTCGACAGGTTTTTCAACCAAAAAATCATCAAAGGTTTTGAGCAATTCACGTGCTTGATAATCCTGAAGCTCATACACCCACTCATTTACATAGGCTTGTTCTCCATGGGTATTAAAATGTGCAAAATACCGCTCGCTTTCCTGTATTAGTCTGAGCGAATGAATATTTCCCTGAATATCTTCAATCTCGTAAGACGCTAAAATTGCATTGTCTTGCCACTGTTCCGCTGTCATTGTGCTCACTGAAATAAAGTCGAGCGACATAACACTTTCAACAACGTCATCTACGATTGAAGCAAAGCGCAATTCATCTTCTTCCTCGTTAAAGTTTTCAAGTACAAAACCAGAATCACCCGTATCTGCTGGCTCTTTGGATCGTATAACCCAAGCAGTTTCATCTCCAAGTCGTTTAAGTGATTTAACATCTGCTAACTCAAGATTTAGCATGTTTGGTGAGAGCCAAGCATACTGGTCAGATGGCAAACTAAAGGATTTATCCGTCAGCCACATTTGGCTTTCATCAGCGTACCTTAAATACTGACCATTTTGGATACTGGCTTGATTACCTAACAGTAGCGCTACCTTACCCGTTGAAAACTCGAGATTAACCAAAGTCGCTGCCGAGTCAGACTCGGTAATTGCAGAGAGTCCTAAACGCGCGCGATTTTCAGCACGTTTACTCTTAGCCTCCACTAAATTTGCATCCATTGATGTTTGAACAAACGAGGCAAGTAAGGACTTTTCAATAGGGTATGGTAAGTCGTCTGCGAGGTGCGTTGCATACCAAGTATTATTGTCAGTTTGCTTGCTCGCTTGAAAAAGAAGACCACCAGCATTTTCTATGCGCACAGCGATAAGGTCAGCATCGCGAAAACTCGCATTGATGAGTGCTTGATTTGAGTCATCTGCGGGATCAATATCTTTCTGCTCCATATTCAAAGACAACACAGCGCCCGCGACCAAAACAACTAGCACAATAAGTATTGCAATTAATTGCTTCTGCATAACATCCTCCTATTGTTTAGCGACAGGTGCGCGTTTGCTAAATAGGCGCGCGGTTAAAAACAACAACAAAACCAAAGCAAGTGGCGCTACAACAATATTCAATATAGCCAGCTTATTACCCAATGAGTCAATGTCTTTGTCTAATTGGAATTGCACATCTCGCAACGCTTTCCGAATATTTACTCGTTGAGCGATAAACTCATCAATCGCCGCCTGTTGCTCAGGCGATATCGTCAAACTATCCGTTTGTTGACTCTGAATTTGGGCCAATTGTGCTTCTGTTTGTTCGAGTTGCGCTTGTAGCAATTGCTCTTGTTCTCTGAATTTCTCTTCCGCTTGAACCGCCAAGGCTTGAACCTTATCAAAGGGGCGCGCAAAAGTGCCTCGACTACGAATACCAATTAAACCTTCGCTCCCGGCAAAATTTTCAACTAAGTTAGTAACAAAATCGCCGTTATTAGCAAAAGGCGAGTAAACCGTTTGTCCAAAGAAACTACTTTGTTGCACCCAAAATCTATCCGCCAACAAATCAGCATCGGCGATAACGGCAATATTGAAGTCCTCAGATTCACCAATAAAACCATCTTTCTGTGCCTCTACGTTATCAGTATAAGCGGAAGTGACCTTACCCGTAACACGCGCAGCTAAAACAGCTTGTTGATCAAATGGCGAGGCAAGGTCTAACAAAGCGTCCGGAGACCGCTGTGTTGCATAGTCATTTGTATTTATTGTGAACGTATTTTCTGAACTCGATATGAGAGGCATCAACGATAGCGTATTATCGGCGTCTATCGTAACAGCACCAAATGAAGCACCATTAAGCGTGTCTAAATCTGCGGTTGTAATGTCGTCACTATTAATCTGTGCATTGCCCAAGCCCAAATACCCAACATGCCGAACGACATTGTTTTGCTGACCTCGAATCTCTAAGCCGAGTTGTGCATCTAATATCAACTCATCATCCTTAACGCTAATACCATACTTACCCAACACACTCGTTAATGAACTATTTGCGCCGACTGCCCCCATCGGTGACATTTGATCCGATTCAAAATGAGGATCGATAAATGCAATT
This sequence comes from Agaribacter marinus, assembly GCF_030160655.1. Lineage (GTDB taxonomy): Bacteria > Pseudomonadota > Gammaproteobacteria > Enterobacterales > Alteromonadaceae > Glaciecola > Glaciecola marina. Next base: position 203,431 of record NZ_BSOT01000019.1, on the reverse strand, counting down.
GCCTTAACGCCTTTAAGCAAATACTGATCAATATTGTATAGTAAGGCATCGGAAACATTCTGAGGGTGCCATAGAATCAATACTTGTGAGTCTTCTGGTAGTGTATCTTCAACTTCGTTTACAAGTGTTACATCAAATAACTGAGACAACTGCGTAAATATGACATTTGGCGGGTCTTGCTGACCGGTCATGGGGTTTTGACCACCTTCTAACGCTAAGCTAGTAACAATAGCGACTTTAGCTAATTCGGGGCTACTCAATTGATGGACGAGTTTACTAATATCGTATTCTAGAAACGATTCTTTTGAGGGGTCAAAAAAACCGATAACCATTGCATCATCTAGCGCATTGGTGCCAGCTAAACCAAAATAGATGCTTTCACCAGCGCTACCCACTGTTGCCGCAGTTAAGCCAAACGTAGCCGCCCTATCCTCGTCTTCCGAAAAAGGCGCAGGATCCACTATTTCAAGGTTTATTTTACCACCTGCTAGCTGCTCGTATTTCTTCAGCAATGTTTCAACTTGTACCGCATAATTCCGGATGGCAGTCATCCCTTTGCTAGCATCATCAGAGAAGAAAAAATATAGATTCACTGGCTCCTCTAACTCTGACAGTATGTCTTTAGTCCCACTTGACAGTGAGTAAACTTTATTCTCGGTTAAATCAACACTCACGCCTTTAAACAACAGATTGTTGAGTAGTATCGCAACAAGGAATACAGCGATTAGGGCGACAAAAAAAATAATATTGGAAAAGGTCTTTTGCATCACTTAATTCGCCTTTTTTTGTTCAATAATGACATAGCCTGCGTACAAGCAAACAACGATGAATATAAGATAAAACAACGCATCATTTAGCGTAATAACGCCTTTAGAGATATCTTGAAAGTGTGTGAGAAAACTGAGTGAGGCTACGGTATCTATCACGAGATTGGGTGCCCAATGTTGCAACGTATCCAAGACTACAGGTGAGCCAGCTAATACGAATAAAAAACTAATAACGATAGCCAACATAAACGCAATAATTTGGTTTTTAGTGAGTGCCGACATACAAATACCCAACGCCAAAAAAGCACCAGACATCAACCAACTGCCCATATAAGCAGATAAAATAATACCATTGTCAGGGTCGCCTAAATAATTGACGCTAATCCAAAGTGGAAACGTCAACAGCAAACAAGTACCTAAGACCAACCAAGCGGCAAAAAATTTGCCCAACATAATTTGTAAAGTAGTAAACGGTAAGGTCATCAGCAATTCAATCGTGCCGCTTTTCCTCTCTTCAGACCACGTACGCATCGATATAGCTGGTACCAAAAATAGATACAGCCATGGATGGAAATTGAAAAAACTCAATAAATCCGCCTGACCACGCGCATAAAAATCGCCAATTAAAAATGTAAACACACCAGACATAACTAAAAATATCGCAATAAAAATGTACGCTACCGGTGTCGCAAAAAAACTAGAAAACTCGCGGCGCATGATTATAAATGTTTCATTCATTTAACTCACCTCTCCTTCTGCTACTTGCGACCGTGTTATTTCACGGAATACGTCATCTAAACGACCTTGTTCAGGAAATATTAAATCCACGGGTAAATTCTGTTTGTGAACGTAATCTTGAATAATCGCAGTAATATCTTGTTGCTCTTCTGAAAAAATAGTGACGCGCTTGGTATCTTTATCATGCTTCAAATCTGCAACGCCGGGTAATTCCAGCAACCCAGAAATATCGGCCATATAACTCAACTTAATTGTCATTGCGTTATGGTATTTAGAGCGTTGTTGCAGCGCTAGCGGAGTATCGTCGAAACGTTTCTCGCCATCGGCAATAATAATGACTCGATTGCAAACCGCGGTCACTTCTTCCAATATGTGAGTAGACACAATCACAATTTTGGTCTCAGCCAAGGCTGAAATCAACTTGCGTACTTGATGCTTTTGATTTGGGTCAAGCCCGTCAGTCGGTTCATCTAAAATTAAAATATCTGGGTCATGGATTAAGGCTTGAGCAATACCTACTCGTCGTTTAAATCCTTTCGACAAATTCTCAATACTTTTATTTAACACCGACGCTAACGCAACTTTCTCAACGACGCTGTCAATTGCCAATGCTCGTTCTTTCCGAGGAATTTTACGCGCTGCGGCAATAAAGTGTAAAAACTGGTATACCGTCATATCGGGGTATGCAGGCGCCCCTTCAGGCAAATAGCCAATTTTATGTTTTACTTTTATCGCATTTTTGTCGACATCCAGCCCATCAATACTGATAGAGCCGGAGGAAATAGGTAAAAACCCAGTCAGCATTTTCATCGTCGTTGACTTACCTGCACCATTCGGCCCAAGGAAACCAACAATATCTCCAGACTTTATCTCAAAAGATAAATTATTTACTGCGGTATGATGGCCGAATTTGCGGGTCAAATTTTCCACTAAAATCATACAATTCCCTATAGAATAAAACGTATAGTTAACAAGACTATAATTCGTGCGAATGAATATATAGTTACAGTGTCATTTGTTTTCAATACAGACAAACATAAATTTAGGTTGTTCAATGCAATATACAATTTCGCCTGTTGGTAAAATACATACGCCATTTAAACAAAAATTTGGCATTCCTCGTCAAGGACACGGCATAAGTATAGCCAAAGGAGAAATCGAATTTGAATCATTCATCAATGTTGAAGATGCCTGTGAGGGGCTTGCTGAATTCAGTCACCTTTGGGTTTTATTTTTGTTCAGCGAGCATCTTAGCCAAGATAAAAAGCAGAGTGTTAGGCCACCTCGTTTAGGCGGCAATAAAAGTCTCGGTGTTTTTGCCACTCGGTCGAGCTTTAGACCCAACAACATAGGTATGACTGTAGTAAAGAATAACGGACTTACTAACGGTAACTTGCTCGTTGAAGGCGTTGACATGTTAGACCAGACACCTATCATCGATATTAAACCCTATATTCGCTACGCGGATAGCGTCGACGATAGTCAATGTGGATATGCGAGTCGCCCACCTGAACAACTCAATGAAGTTATCTTTATGGACGGTGTTAAAGATAAAATTCAAGCGCAAAAAATAGACCCACGACTCATCACAAACATTCTTGCGCAAGACCCTCGACCGGCATATAAAAAAAACAAAAACGACTTAAAAACATACAAGATTAATCTTTACGGATTCGATATACATTGGCGTATAGAAGGTAAAACAATTGTTGTTATCAATTCTGAACAATAAATTATGTCGAAATAACACAGTCGCGTCATTTTAGGGTTTAGTCCGTACCACTACACTGGTATGATTGGCGAATATTTTTTCCCAATAATTAACAATAACAATGCGTACAACAGAATATTTAATCGCAACTCAAAAAGAGTCACCTGCCGAAGCAGAAATAGCCAGCCATCAATTAATGATTAGAGCAGGTCTTGTTAGAAAGCTTGCCTCTGGCTTATATACATGGTTGCCAACAGGACTTCGTGTACTTAATAAAGTAAAAGAAATCGTGAGAGATGAAATGAACAAGGCTAGCGCGATTGAAATTAGCATGCCTGTTGTACAACCCGCTGACTTATGGGAAGCATCTGGTCGTTGGGAAGAATATGGCCCTGAACTACTCCGAATAAAAGATAGGCACAATCGAGATTTTGTACTGGGTCCGACGCACGAAGAAGTTATCACGGCTCTTGTGAAAAATGAAATTAGCAGCTACAAGCAACTTCCCTTGAATCTCTATCAGATACAAACGAAATTTAGAGACGAAGTAAGGCCTCGCTTTGGTATTATGCGTAGTCGCGAATTTATCATGAAAGATGCTTATTCTTTTCATATCGATCATGAGTCGCTAGACCAAACATATCAACGCATGCATCAAGCATATTGTAATATTTTCGAGCGCATTGGTTTAGAGTATCGAGCCGTCATCGCCGACTCTGGATCAATTGGCGGTGCAGTTTCACATGAGTTCCATGTACTTGCTGAGTCTGGTGAAGACGATATTGCCTTTAGCAATAAATCAGACTACGCCGCAAATGTTGAACTGGCAGAAGTCATTGCCTCAGGTGAACGCTTATCTGCAAATGAAGATGTAAAAACGGTAGATACACCTAATGCTAAAACAATAGATGAAGTTGCATTGCAACTGTCTGTCGAACCAGAGTACTGTGTAAAGACACTGATTGTAAAAGCGAGTGAAGAGTCAGCGCATGAATATATTGCAATTGTCCTTCGCGGTGATCATGTATTAAACGACATCAAAGCCTCAAAACACCCATTGGTTGCTTCGCCCTTACAAATGGCCAGCGAGGATGAAGTTAATAAGGCTTTTGGCGTTAACTTTGGTTCCATTGGTCCGTTAGGTATAGCATGTCCAATTTTGGTAGATCGGAGCGCGGCTAATTGTAGCGATTTTATTTGTGGCGCGAATATGGATGGACAACACTACACAGGCGTAAACTTTGATAGAGACGTAAAAGATTATGACGTCGCAGATTTGCGAAACATTGAGTCTGGTGACACATCGCCAGATGGCAAAGGAACAATTGAAATTCGCAAGGGTATTGAGGTTGGCCATATATTCCAGTTAGGCGACAAATATTCAAACGCTCTTACTTGCGGTGTGTTAACTGAATCAGGTAAGCACCAAACCTTGCAGATGGGGTGCTATGGTATCGGTGTTACAAGAATTGTTGCTGCAGCAATCGAGCAAAATCACGACAAATTTGGGATTCAATGGCCTGAAGCAATTGCCCCCTTCAAAGTCGCATTAATTCCAATGAATATGTATAAATCTCAACGTGTTGCCGAAGTTGCTCACCGTTTGTACGCTGACTTTATTGCCGCTGGTGTTGAGATACTATTCGATGATAGAAAAGAGCGTCCAGGTGTAATGTTTAATGATATGGAATTAATTGGCATACCTCATAGTATTGTTATTGGTGAAAGAAATCTAGATAATCTGCAAGTAGAGCACAAAAACCGTAAAACAGGTGAAAAGCAACTACTTAATATTGACGAGGTAGTTGCGTTCATCACTAATCAAGCAGGTGTCTAGTTGAAAGTAACCTTTTATGGTGTACGGGGGTCAATTGCGACTCCCGGCGCCGAATTTGCGAGATACGGCGGCAATACCGCATGCGTTCATGTTGAATTGAATGACGGCACCGACATCATACTGGACTCAGGTACGGGAATACGCTTGCTAGGCAAAAAGTTAGCACAAAAAGATACACCGATTTTTGTGCTGCTATCTCATAACCACTGGGATCATATTCAAGGATTTCCCTTTTTTACCCCAGCTTATCAACCTGAGCGCCAAATCCACATTATTCCTGGGCAGACAAAAGAACACCAACCGACGGCGGTATTAGATCAAATGTCTGGTTCGTATTTTCCGGTGCCCAAAGAAGTACTAGCCGCTGATATTGTCATTAACGAAATTGAAAAAAATCGAAATACATGGACAATTGGCAACGCTAAAATTTCACGACGGCCGATGAACCATCCAGGTGGTGGCAGTTGCTATAGCATCGTCGAAGATGGTAGCAAGCTTAGTTACATCACTGACAATGAGTTATATCCACCCTATAAAAAAGACGGCGATTTTCTCAATTTTGTGGATTTCGCGAAAGATTCTGATCTGATGATTCACGATGCGCAATACATCGTGCAAGATATGCCAGCCAAACAAGGTTGGGGGCATTCTGTCGCAGAAGAAGCAGTCAAACTTGCCATGGGTGCAAATGTAAAAACGCTTGCGCTCTACAGCCATGATCCAGAACGAACTGACAAACAAGTCGATGCAATTACCGAGCACGCCGATGAAATTTTGCAGATTGGCGGTGCTGTCAACGCGAGATGTATTGCCGCTTACGAAGGTTTATCGATATCCATATAAACATTACTTTTTAACCTAAAAACGGGAAGGCACATGAAAGGACGCTTAATTGAGACAATGTCAGTAGTCTTATTTTTTACGCTGAGTCTTAATTACCAATCAGCATTTGCTCAAGAAGCAGAAAACATCATTGAAACCAATCCAGATACGCCACCACAAACTACGTCTATACTAGATGAACGTCGCAATAAAGACAAAATAGCAAACCAAAACCCATTTTCTATTACTCAACATCGACGTAATTATTTATTGCCGATAGGCTATGTTAGTGAGCCCAATAACATCACTATTGATGGACTCCCTGAAAAAGCGATAGATAATCTAGAAGCAAAATTTCAAATCAGCATTAAAACACCCATATACCTAGAAAATGATGGCAATACCGGGGTATTTTTCGGTTTCACTACCACATCCTTTTGGCAACTCTATAATAGTGAAGCCTCAAAACCGTTCAGAGAAACGAATTATGAGCCAGAAATATTTTATCAATGGCAGGCAGATTGGGACTTATTGGGTTACCGATTCAATTTGGCTCAAATAGGATTTAATCACCATTCCAATGGACAAGATGGGCTGAAGTCACGCAGCTGGAATCGCATAGTCGCCAGTGCTTTATTTAGCGATGAAGATGCCGCATATTACGTCAAAACTTGGTGGCGTTTACCGGAAGACGACAAAGTTGACCCACTTGATCCGACGGGTGATGATAACCCCGACATTAATGATTTCTATGGGCGTGCTGAATTAGGTTTTGTATGGCAACTAGGTAAAGTAAATGTGCTTACTCAGTTAAGGAATAACCTATCTTTCTCCGACAATAGAAGTGGGATAGAGCTCAATTTTACTTATCCCTTAAACCAGCGCTATGATGTGCTATTACAATATTTTAACGGTTATGGTGATTCTTTGATTGACTATAATAGACATCAACAACGCATTAGTCTTGGTGTGCAGCTAAGAGTACTTTGAGGTTGAATGAATGAAGCTCAATTATTACCCGTTTAACCTTGATAAGCACGTTTCAATCCTGTTTGAATTGCTATTAACTAGAAAGCACGTAATAAGCCACCAAACAGCCATTCGCTACGAGGAGCATGTTGCTTTTTGCTCACAGCATCCATATCGAGAGTGGTATGTGATTGAATATCAAGAAAAGATTATTGGGTCGTTTTACTTAACAATGCAAAATAATGTTGGCATTAATATTAACGTTGATAATCAAGAGATATATGGAGCAATCATTCGTTTTATTGTTGCCAAATTTACACCGTTAGCCGCCAAAGCATCCGTCATACCCAAAGACTTTGTAATTAATGTTCCACCAAGCAATATGAGTTTAGAAAATGCAATACAACAAGCGTCTGGAGTACTACTTCAAAAAACGTATCAATTATAGTGATATTCAAGTAAATCTGAATGACGACTATGTAATACAAAACCACTAGTTGAAAAAAGTTGAATACTCGCTTTATTTTCAGGCTTTATCAATGCCACTAACTTATAAGTATCGTCTTTCGTTTGACACCACTCAATCGCTTTCTTTAGCATAGGCTTTGCTAACCCTCGCCCCCTAAAACTAGGATTCATATTAATAGATACCAACGCCTGCTTTGGTAAAGTTGTTCCATCTAGATCAAAACGACAGACACCCACTTTATGCCCATCTATTTCACCAATAAATAAATATCGATTTTCATTCTTGAGTGTAGCGCTGAACCATTCGATATGTGATTCATAATCAACTATGCCTGAATTTAACGACATATCACGAACAAGCTCATCGTTCCGCCATATGTAAATATCGTCTGCATCCATAGAAGCCGCGAGTCTAATATGCATGATTTATTTCTCTAATAGAAACCAAGTAATATCGTCCATTGGTGCCCATTTGTCTCGTTTATAAACAAAGCCATAATCGACAAGTTTCAAATTATAATTATCAATAAGTTCACCGGCAAAATCCCGTTTGAATAGACGTTCTTTATGACCTCGATAATCAATGCTCATAGGTGAAGGGTTATAATATTCCGCAACTAATACATATCGTTTGCTCAAATTCACTAAGTTTGCATATACTTGGTCTAAATATTCTGGGTTAATATGAATAAGCACACCTGCGGTAAAGCTCAAATCTACCGGAGGACTGTCTAGTGTATTTAAAATGGTATCTTGGTGGATATCGGCTATGCCCATATTTGCCGCTTTATTTGCCGCATCTTTATTAATTTCAACGCCCTGCAACTGGATGTCAGGGTTGAGCCCATGAATTGCTTTCAAATTCAGACCAATGTTACAACCAAGCTCCAAAATACTTTTTACGCCAGTTGCAGATTTCAACATTTTTGCCCAAGTCGCCACTTTACTTAAATAAAGCTGTTCAGAGCTATTTCTTTCGATGTAAGCTTTCCCAAAAGATTCTGCCCAAAAAGTTTCTTGTTCTGTCTTAAATTTTTGCATGAATGATACTTGCTCTGATAGATGTCCTGCTTGCAATAAATGTAAAGCAACATAAACGTAAAACGCTCGACTATGCCTGAATAATTGCATATCGAGCGTCAAAAAACGTTGCGCTTTACCGGCGCTCAGTATTAGTTATGCACAAAATAAGCCAAGGATACAAAAGAATTTTACTTGTTTATGCTAGTCTTGGTGTTAATAGAAAGCGCATTTACGCCAGTTCGTTAACACCAAAAATAAACGAGCTTCATGAAGAACTTATCCTTATTTACGTCTATAAACCCCCATCACTACACCGTTGCTAGAAACCTGTGAATTCGATATATTGAACGTTGCAGGCATGGTTCCACTTCCAAATAATCGCTTACCAGCCCCAATAACAACGGGGAATGTTAAAAGACGAAACTCATCAACGAGGCCGTTCGCGATAAGCGTTTGGATAAGGGCTATACTGCCATGTACTTGTAATCTCGGACCACTCTCAGACTTAAGCTTCTTAAGCGCTACAACCGGGTCGCCTGTGATGATTTCAGATTTATCCCAAACTGTGGATTTCAGTGATGTTGTAACCACGTACTTTTGGGACTGGTTGAACAGATCGCCTTCGGTGGTCTTGGAATTAGGCCAGTGCCCACAGAACATTTCGAATGTCTTGCGACCAAACAAGAAAGAGACTGGACCTTCCATTAAGTTTGTATTGACTAATTCCATCGCTTCTTCAATATAGTTTGATGTCCAGCCACTTTGCGTAAACCCGTCAGATGTGTCTTCATCAGGTTGAACCGGCCCTTGTGCAACTCCATCTAAACTCACAAATGACAATACTGTAATCTCTCTCATTTTCTTTCCTCTGTTGTGTTACCTAATCGGGTAACGTATAGTGAAGCAACTACTTGACTTTACGTTTGAATCTATCAACAGTCAAGTGATCGCTTCACTTTAATAAGAGAGAGAAAATTGGGTTCACTAGATCAAACCTTTCACGCGTTGGGTGACGAGACCCGACGAACTATTCTTGCGCAACTCCTAAACGGAGAAGCATCAGTTTCTGAATTAGCTAATCAACACGACATGACTTTGACAGGTGTTTCCAATCATCTTCGTGTCTTGAATGAGGCTGGACTTGTCCGTGTAGAGAAAAGAGGCCGTACCCGCCATTGCCGCATTGAGCCAATGGTGCTGAAAGAGGCCTCGGACTGGCTGGACGACTATCGGTGCTTCTGGGTTCGTCAGCTAGATAATATGGCACATGTGCTGAAAGGAATAGATGAATGACCATACCTTTTGTCAAAACCAAAATTGGTGCTGACCCCATTATCGTAGAAGGATACTTGGCTGCGTCGCCTCAATCCGTGTTCAGAGCTTGGACCGATCCAAGGCTCATTGTGCAATGGTTTGGCCCAAAGCCCAACTCGCTGCTCTCTGCTGAGGTCGACCTTCGCATCGGGGGGGCTTGGAAATTTTTGATGAAAGACAACGGGGTTGAAAAAATGGGCTTTGAAGGTAAGTACTTAACTATTTCTCCAAGTAGCCACCTCATCTTTTCTTGGTCTAAGTTTGAGACAGGTTCGAAGCAAACTAGACCATCATTAATGTCCCAAGTGGAGATCGTGTTGTCAGAAATGGGCTCTGGTACAGATATCCGCATCGTTCATTCCGCTATCGAAGATGAAGCGATGAGAACGGGGTTCTCCACTGGTTGGGAACATGGTATGAAGAATCTGCAAGACTTTCTTTCGTAGCACCAGGTTGAGGCCCAATCTCAAATGCTGATGAGCATGCTGAGTTGGTCATGACACCTTTGAGAGCCCTACATAATGCGTATCCTGATGGCCTAGGTAGCCTGAGTTTTTATCAGATTCAGTTCTTGTTTTTCCGCTGTAAATAGCCATTCATCACTTTCATGACTTAACGTGGGATTTTTCAGTAAGGGATGACCATGATTGACTTCCCACTTATCTAAATCTGGGACTCGAATTAACAGCATTTTCATCATGAAAATCATAGTACTTAGTTTGTTTCCTACAATTAAATTATGGTCGATAAGGCTTGGTTTATTAACGTACCTGCGCACAGTTGTTTCAAATGTCTCTGGTTTTTCACCAGTTACGAGTTCAACATGATCAGTCGCTCCTCCAATTTCAAATCCTCCCATCTTGAGTTCTTCGGTATAATATCGAAGTTGAGAAATATCCATCAATGAAAACCCCCTGTGCAACAGCTGCCTTCGCAAACATTTTGAAAGGCATATTTTGATATTAGACATAAATACAGAATTGCTGATAGCCGATAATGATCAAATAATCACCGCTGGCGGCGTAACGGCAGATCAAGATCTAAGTATGCATATTATTTCTCGATTCTGTGGGCATGAAGTTGCCATTCAAACCGCTCGTTGTACGCTAATAGACAGAACAACCCAGCAGCAGAAGCCCTATAGAACATTTGCTGTCAATAAAAACCATGGTGATGATACTATTTTGAGCTGTCAGAATTACATTGATAAATACCTAAATAAAGATTTATCAATACAGACACTTTCCAAGCAATCTTCTATGAGCGAGAGAACATTTGTACGGAGATTTAAAGCCGCGACGGGTCACAGTTTAATTAGCTACATACAGCAACTTAGGATCGCAAAATCAAAATATATTCTTGAAAGAAGTAATACATCATTTGACGAAATCGCTCATGACTTAGGGTATGAAAATGTTAGCTTTTTTAGACGACTTTTCAAAAAAAACGTTGGCATAACACCAAAAGAATATAAACGCATGTTTTATAAAAAAATAAATGCTGAGAGGAAATAGATTTCCCACTGTAACTTGAGTCTATGAAGAGCGCTCGGCTTCTTTATCTCGTACTTAATTTCGCCTCAGGAACATTCGCGCGTTAACTTCGCTATTAAATTATTAATAACAGATGTTTCACCAAGTGCTAGATTTCTATTGTTCAGTTGATCAGTTTCTGATTGCCGTTGACACCTTAGAACATGCCTGTTAGTCGATCTGACAAATAATTTATCACTAGTCGAATACGTTCCACCTTACGTAAATCTGGATGTGTTAACAACCACAAGTCGCTGGACTTGCCCGGCGGAAACTCTAAGTATTGAACAATGCCTTCCCGACGTTGATCCACCGGTAAAAATGCCAAGCCATGCCCATGTTCTGCCATATATGACATGGCGGTCAATTCATCGCATCTAATGGTGATATTTTCAGTGTAGTTATTGTCTAACCAAACAAACCCTTCCAAGTTGCCCATTGCACCACTCGCGCCAATCAAGCGATGACTGATCAAATCATCTAGCGAATCCAGCTGACTATGTCGCTTAAAGTAATTCTTATCACCAAACACACCCCAACGAATTTGGCACAACTTACGCCCTATCAAATATTCAGGTGGTGATGATGTTGCACGGATAGCGATATCAGCTTGGCGATTAGCCAAATTAAAATCCTGATTGCTAGAGAAAAATTCGATTTCGATATCAGGATACTGACAACAAAATTCAGCAAATAATTTAGGTAGGTAGCGATTTACAATATTAAAAGGTGCTGTGATTTTTACGGTCCCTCTAGGCTGGAAATCAGCCCCCATGATCCGTCGGTCAATTGCATCAAAAGACTCGGAAATCTTCTGGCCCTCATCAAGCACTTCTTCACCTGCGCGGGTTAGCACATATTTGTTTTCTATTTTTTCCAATAGCCTTACACCAATATCTGCCTCCAAGGCCTGGAGTTTTCTGAATACAGTTGAGTGATTTACCCCTAGAGCCTTTGCCGCTCCTGATAGTGAGCCAGTTTCCGCAATCGACAGAAACACCTTTAGAGAATCCCAATTCATTTAACCTAACCTTTCTGCTTCTACTCGCATTGCAAAAAAACATGTTGCAATACTGCAAATTATATTTGCACACATTGCCAATTTACTTGCCACATTGCAAATTCAATAATAGTCACATCTTTCAACTAATATAGAAGACCTGTCATGAAACAACTGAATCGCCCAGAATTATCAGCCCTAATTTCCCGCATCACTCTAGGTGTAGTTATGATTGCCCACAGCTTTTACCTCAAACTCGCTGTGTTCACGCTGCCCGGCACTGCTGAATTCTTCACGTCAATCGGCTTGCCTGCCGCACTGGCCTATGTCGTGTTTACCTTGGAAGCGCTTGGCGGTATAGCGCTGATTATTGGCTTCCAAGCCCGTATGGTGTCATTGCTATTGATTCCCGTTTTAATGGGGGCAACCTGGGCCCACGCCGGAAATGGCTGGTTATTTACTAATACCGGAGGCGGCTGGGAATACCCGCTTGTATTGGTGGCGATGGCCATTACACAGATATTTTCGGGAAATGGGGCGTACGCCATCGCTAATGTGAATATACGCAAAATCAAGGTTTAACTGACTCGACACTTCTGTAAATACGTCCTAAATCAAAGCCAATGGAAATCAGAAAATGAACATACCAAAACTGGAGTTAGTGACCTTTGCACTCTGCCCTTATGTGCAACGCTCTATCATTACGCTAGAAGAAAAGAATATTCCCCATAATCGAATTGATATTGACCTCGGCAATAAACCGGAATGGTTTAAGGAACTATCACCAATGGGTAAAGTGCCGCTGTTAATTGTGGATGACCGCCACCCCTTATTTGAATCTGCAGTTATCTGCGATTACTTAGACGAAATAACACCTGGTAGTCTGCAAATACACGAGCCACTAGAAAAGGCATACCACAAAGCTTGGATAGAATTTGGTTCACAAACTCTCAATAATATTGCCAAACTGTACAACGCAAAAACCAAGAGTGAATTTAACAATACACTCTCAGCGTTAACTCGTCGATTTGAATTACTAGAATCTGAAACGAAAGCCGAGCCCTACTTTAACGGAAAAACTTTTTTGTTAATAGATGCCGTTTACTCCCCTATATTCCGATATTTTGAGGTGTTCGATCTTCACTTTAAGATTGATATTTTTGAGAACTTACCAAAAGTACAAGTATGGCGTACCAATCTCATGCAACGAAATTCAGTCAAACAGGCCGTTAGGGAAGAATATCCCGTTTTGCTAACTGATTATTTAGTAAAACGAAAGAGCTATATATCTTCCTTATTAAAAATATAAGCCCCAGCATATCTTAAGATATTTACATATTGAAGTGTTCTATTTCGATATTCCGTTGCAGTGCGTTGGCAAGTCATTACCGCATATGCTAAACGCTAATTCCACTGAGCGGAACTGTCACCCTCTCACGTCCTAATGCTTTCGCACTGCGGTCGGCTGAGCAGTTTCTGATACATTGAAAAAGACGATACGATGAAAAATTACATGAAAACAATTTGCTTGGAAGTGTTAGAAGGTGCTTGAAACACTCCTCCATATAATGAAAACCCATTGTTAACAATGAGTTATGATAGGTTCATTGCTTATAGCTGCTAGACGCGGAATCATTCCCCCATAACTATTTCATAACATCAGGAAAATTTATCTAGCCCAGATTTCGCCTAACTTTCAGTTCAGCCCCTCGTCACTACTGATTCTTCAGCGTATTGCTGCTTTTGATCGTACTACTCATTAAATATTGCGTTTTTCATCTTCGAGCCACCACTCGTGCATAGATAAAAACACTTTCTGCAATGCCATTGCTCTTGGAGTCGCAGAATATTCTACACGGGGTGGCACTTCAGCGTAAATTTCACGATGTACTAAGCCGTCCTTTTCCAGTGCCCGTAGCTGACTGGTTAGCATAGTTAGGGTGACATCGGGGATACATCGCCTTAATCCATTAAAACGTTGCATTCCTTGAAATATCAAAATTTGCAGAATAATCAGCTTCCACTTTCCGCCGATTAATTTCGCGATATCAGGCATAGGGCAAAACCCATCAATCACCGGTATATGGGGTGTTGCATCCATTTGCTTTTCTTTAGATTTCATAGTTACTTCATCCCATTAGTATTATTTTAATACTATACAAGAAAAATCTGCCTTCTTGCGATTTAATACTGTAGTTCTATCATATAGGTATTCACTTTACAGAGCGAGTACTTAACATGAACCAACCAAGCTACCATCAGGTAATCTCAGTAAACGCTTCACCCGAAGCCGTCTATCAAGCATTAACGACTGGCTATGACCACTGGTGGACGACGACACACGGAAAGTCTTTCAACGCAGTCGGTGACCAAATTAAATTTACCTTCGCACCTAACGTCTCCTTTTGGACGATGGAAGCCAAAACGCTGGTGCCAGGTAAATTAGTCGAATTAGAGTGCGTAGATGCTTACCACCTGATTACAGACAAACCAGAGGCTTCCCAGACCGAATGGCTAGGGACAAAAATGATATGGAAGATTGAAGCTGACGGAGAGCAGACGAAAATTGACTTTACCCATAATGGTTTAACACCAAACCTTCATTGCTATGAAGTGTGTGAAGCAGGTTGGGATATGTTTTTTGTCGAGAGTTTAAAGACTTATCTCGATACCGGTGTTGGCTCACCGCATACCGAGAGCAACCAGCCTTAGATAGCTGAAACCAAAGGAACGACAATGACTATTCAATCTAAAAAAGCCTTAGTCATAGGCGGCAGTTCAGGCTCTGGCAGAGAAATCGCTTTGCGTTTAGCTGAAAGTGGCGTTGATACCACAGTGGTTGCCCGTGATTTAGCAAAATTGGAAACGCTCAAATCTGCCAACCCGAATATAACCGTGCTTGCTGAAGATGCCGCAAGCGAAGGTTCTGCGGCTCGTTTGCTGTCAGAGCACGAGCCCGATTTGTTAATTCTATCAGCAGGTCATGCTCAACCTATGGCACCGTTTTTTGAGCAAAGCTGGGAAGCGTTTAGCGGTGCGTGGAATATTGACACTAAAATTGCTCATGCATTCTTATCAGCCGCTATCACTTTACCGATGGCTTCTGGCAGTACCATTATTAATTTCTCCAGCGGTGCTGGGCTTTCAGGCTCAAGACTGTCAGGCGGTTATGCCGGTGCTAAGCGGATGCAGCATTTTTTAACAGAATATGCTCAAAAAGAAGCAGCGTTACGTAACTTAGATTTGAATTTTTATTCGATTATTCCTAAACAACTCATCGCCGAAACCGAATTGGGTCAAGCCGCAGGTCAGGCCTACGCTGAAGCGAATGGTAAAACGCTAACTGATTTCATGAACCAGTGGGAACAACCACTGACGGCAAAGAAAATCAGCGATTACATTATTGAGCTTTTGAGTCATAAGGAACTATTCCCTGAGCAATCTTACTTTGCTACAGGTACTGGAATAACCCTAAATAATTAAAGTAGAAAAACTATATTGGAATGTAAATGAAATATTCAATTGATACGCTAATTAAGTTATATGGAACCGGCTTTAATCTTCCATCTCGTGCACAGTGGCAATCGCTGGTAGAAGGAGATCAAGATGCTCCCCTGACGGTTGTTAACTTTTTTAAACTAAGAACAGGCGCCGATAATAAGCTAATTGAAGAGTCTATGTCTGGACACGAAGCGTTTAGCAAATATGCCGAAACCAGTGTACCCAAGGTAGCAGAAGTCGGAGGTCACTTTGTATTAAGAGGCGCTGTTGAGGCAGATTTTATCGGCGACAACCTAGAACAGTGGGACATTATTGCCATTGGCCAATACCCGCGCCGAGAGAACTTTCTTCAACTGCTAATGGATGAAGACTATCACGCAGCATTCAAATATCGACAGGCTGCTGTTGAAACACAACATGTCTATTTTATTAGTGCAATGTAAATACTAAGAATTTAATAACGACAACCCAACAATGGGTATCGCAGTAGCGGAAAAAACAAAAAAGTGTCGCGCCTAAAGCCAGCGCTCATACTCCTGAACAACACAGTGTAGTCTATGTGACATTACCTTTATCCGTACTCAACAAGACTGGTGATATTTAGCCGTTATTATGGACTAATGCTCACGTAAAGTGATCAGTTAGGCGTTCTCTGATAAGCCAAACAGTGAACTAACAACCCATGCGTTACGACTAGCGTTAAATAAGCGAGAACCCCGTGAAAGCTGTCTTATTCCATACAGTTCTGGGCGTACAGCGCATCTGTGATGCTTTTCAACGCTCACTGAAAGAACAGCTCTAGCGTCAAGTATGAGTCGAGCTGGCAACTGTTTAGATAATGTAGTAACAGTGCGCTTCTTTCGGCGCTTAAAATCAGAACACGTGAATTATCATCAGTATCAAACAAGACATGAAGCCAAAACTAATATCATTGATTACATTGAGCCGTTTTATAATCAAAAAATGATGGCACTAAATGCTCAATCTATACTTTCTAACATCAGTTTATCACCTTGCCTAAACCAAGCTTCTCCTTTGGAGCTGTCGAGGTGAATGCCTGCCACCCAGTCTTCAATACCATTGGCTTGAACTGCATTGTACTGCCCGGCCAGAACTTTCAATCCGAACTCGGTGATCTCTGTTTTTGTATTCCTCAAGTTATCATCCATTACATTGAGTGATAACAGCGGTTTTTTAAGGCTTTTTCCAGCCATATTTTTAAGGCGATTGAAGAGATAAATATCTCCTACAGTGTCCAAAGTGTGAATACTCTCTTCACAGCCAGAGCGCATACTATGAGCTAAGACTGCACCAATAATACGAGCCGTATTAGAGGGATGTTTTTTGGCTGCCTCAAGAATAATGTGATCAAAATGACTTAACCCACGCTCACTGTCGGGGAAACGATAAAACAGGCTTTTCAGTGCCTGATGGAGTAACGGCAGCTCTAATGCTTCTTGCCTCAGTATCTGTATAAGTTTGTCTGGAGTCTCTGATACCAGTGCCTCCCACACATCTAAACAGTACTTGATTTGTGTTTGGCTTAAGGTAATGGCGTCAGGTTTATATGCTGCTATTTGCTCAGGGTTTAACATGCCGAGGCCAATCACTATCATACGATTATCATTAATCTTTTCATATTGATAGATTTTCAGCTTATCGACGTCCAATCCGTAATGCGTGAAGAGTGTGACGATGTAAACCAACAACAAATGATCGCTCAGGGAGACGCCTAACCATAAGTTGACATCAGTAGCACCTTTCAACTCATCAAAATCATTATAGAAATCGCGCGGTGCTTTTTCGATCTCCTCTATAGAGCCAAAACCGTGCTTGAGAAACATCTCACCCCAATAACTTCGCCTGAATTGCGCCCAGCTCTTCATGTCACTAAATTCGGTCAAACCACCGCAGGAGAGTACATCCCTAAATACAAGTATATCCTCTGTAGAGACACGAAATGTCTGTTTGAAAGCACCTGCGGCACTGTCACCGTTGAGAATGTGCATAAATTAAAACCTTATTTAGCTCGCTAATAATTCTGCCGACATTTGTTATACGCTTTACTCATTGATTACGCAAAAACCATTACCAAATGGGTCTGCGCAGTAAGCAATTGAACCCCAGTCACCACTATCACCACCTTCATGCTTACCGCCTAATTTAAGGATACGCTCTACGATTTCATCAACATTTTCAGCTAAAAAATCAATATGTACTGGTGTCCAATGACGAGAGTAACTTCGTTCAATGACTTCAGAAGGAACTGCTTTAGAACCTTCCGCTTTCTCCTGTAGATAAATATCACAGTTTTCCACTGAAATAACTGACATGCCTCCTTGATCCCTTAGTTTTATACAGCCAAGCGCTTCAATGTAAAAATTCTCTGCCTGTTTAAGATTGGCGACATCAATACTTACTGATAGCTTTATCAAAATTTAACCTCATCTATGATCTTTTTGCTTGAAATCTAAGCACTGTTTTAAGCTTTTCAGGTGCTACCTTTCGAGTATCAGAAAGGTATACTTCTCGATGCGCCTTGGATATCCGTATAAGGTTCTCACTTTTTGCAAACTCTTCCATTACTTTAAAGCTTTCAGGCTCATCTTCAAAAGGCCCTAGATGCAGCATTTGAACACAAAGACCTTCAGATGACTGTTCAAAATACAATTGTTCTAGTAGTGGGCTTTTTTTCTTTTCCATAGCAATATCTAGCATTTCTTTAAAGAAGCTCTCGTTAACAAAATCGGGCTGACGTATCATCAATTTATATACAAAGTCATCTTTACTAATTACGCCTGTAAAATTAGCTTTGGCCTCATCGTTAATATCCCAAACCCCCTCTAACGGGTATACAGTAAAATCAAAATACCCATTTGGAGGTGTGTCCATTTTTTTGGGCATCATCTTTATCGTGTACGCTAAAGAGTACAAAGCGCTAACACTGTTGGCGAATGAACTTTCAGCTGGGCTTCCTTCCCCTTTAATTGTGATGAACTTGAAGCTGGGTACATCAATTATTTCAGGGCAATTTTTTGGAAGATAGATAACTTTCTCTTTTTTCCTCCATTCATGTTTAACTTGCATGTGTTTTTATCCTTCATAACTTGCGTCCAAACAGGACTACTCAATTGCTAATTTATATAGACCACCAAATACTGTATATATAATCAGTATCAATTGCAAACCTTCCAGTCATATGTGCATTTGCCTATTGAATCCGCTCCTTTAACTCTGCTAATACTTCTTTATCACCATTTAATACTGAACCAACGGCATTCTTTAGTACACTGAAGCTTTCCATACTTCTCTTTATTTGTTTCTAAAACGATTCTTCGTAGTCATTCAATAATGGATTTTGTGTATTCTATAGATCTTTAGTCGGCGTTTTTGGATCAAGAACAGTTCACCATGTTCTTTCAGAAAATGCCTTGCGTCCTCAGAAATTTGCGTTATCTATACCAGAAACCATGCATGTGCTAACTCCAATGCGGTGGCAGCGTCTTATTAACACCCTCAAATGCTTCAATCCGACCTATCCAAGCAGCAATATCTGGAAAATCTGACAAATCAAGTTGATACCCTAGCGCTTCCATTAGTTCCGCTCTCGTGTCAAGCGCTCTTTTGAGCATACGCGCTTCAGGAAAACATACTGCATCTGCGGCGCTAGGGTAATCGCCACCGATAAAATAATGCCTTACAAGCAAAGCGCCCAACTTTTGCATTTCACTTCGTTGGGTAGTGGCGACTTGTGCCAATTCATCGGTTTTCTTATCAGCGCCTTGAAAAAAGATAGGAAGTAAAAGCCCTTTACTCGCATTACGTAAATGCTCGCTTGCTTCCATTGTGACTTGCCAGATATGAGCAGCCTGTTCGGGAGTATGACCAAATAATGGCTTGTCAGGGTAAGCACGATCTAGCCAAGCGAGAATAGCAATGGAGTCGCGCAGTGTTACGCCATTTGACACTAACGAAGGCACGGTGCCTCTGGGGTTAAGCTCCAGATAAGCTTCAGACTTATGCTCCTGTTCTGACAGATTCAGATACTGCACATCGTATTCTAGTTGTTTGAATGTTAAGGCAAGTAATACTCGCCACGCGCTCGGTGAACCGCTAATCGCATAAACCTTGATAGACAAAAGCCCTCTCCTTCTCTTCAATATTGAAAAGTTATTTGACATGTAATAGTATTAATATTCAAGAAGGCAGAAAAATACTACATAGTATGTTTTTAATACTAATGCCTTCACCACTATTGATAAAAGTGAACAGTTAGAAGAGTTTTATTATGCCGACACGAAAGGAAATAGCTTGCCGTGAAAATATGGCCTCCTGTCAGGGCTTTGATAAAGTCATTGCGATGATTGGCGGCAAATGGAAATTATGGATACTTCGCATTTTGATTTTTGGAGGCACCAAGCGTTTTAACGAGCTACGCCGTGAAATTACCGGCATTACCCAAACCATGTTAACCAGCCAGCTTAGAGCGCTTGAAGAAGATGAATTGGTCACGCGCAAGGTATATGCTGAAGTACCGCCTCGTGTTGAATACAGCGCAACAAAAAAAGCGGCGGCCCTAGAAAAGTTTTTTGGTGAAATGCATAAATGGGCTGTTGAAAACGTTGAAAATTAAACGCTTATTCAAATGAAATGGATAAAAGAAAATTATAGGAACGGTGCGGTTCTGGCTAGCTTGATTAGCTGTAGCACCACTATTTGTAGAAATACTCTTTATCGCGAACATCATGGGAGCAACAATAGCATTATTTTCTACCGCATTTATAGTTAGCATAAGCTAAGCAAGGTAGAGGGATTAGCGGAACAATAAGCAGGGATATGACCATTAACAGGAAGTTTTTTGCTCTCTTAAACAATAGTTCTAAAAGTCAAATTAATGCGTGGAGTAGTGACTGTTTTTGTTGGTGGTAGTCGATGAAGCCAATAACTTTGAGTGGTACCTTTCATAACAAGTAAAGCTCCATGTTCCAGCACCTTCGATACAGTCTGTTTGCTTTGCTTATGTTTAAAAGAAAACTTCCGTTCTGCACCAAAACTTAAGGAACCAATTGCACCATTTCGTTTAAGGTCTTTCTCCGCGTCGCTATGCCACGCCATACCCTCACTTCCGTCGTGGTAGAGGTTCAGTAAACACGAGTTATATGTTTCACCACTAGCAGATTCAACCAGCGCTTTTAACTCTAGTAAAACGGGTATCCATGGCAATGCTATCTTGGTTGTGTTGGAGTAAGTATAAGATTCAGGCTTATCCGCATACCACGCCACCTTCCGTTTGGTGATGATTCGTTTACCAAAAATAATCGCTTCATCATGGTTCCAAGCAACATCGCGTAATAAAGACTCGAAGTAATTGTCAGCAGCACAGCCTGAAGTGATAGGGCCGTAATAATGAACTGTACCGCCGCAGGGAAGAAGATTGGTTGGTTTCTCGCCTAGTTGCTCAAAGAGATCCAAGGTTCGGTTACTATTCACTTTCATATTATCCTTTGCTATCAATCTTGGCTGCTTAGTTAGCATCATGAAAAATCAACCCTAAGGTGTGCCGGGTTCCTTGTGTAAGCTCGCTCACACCATGACGCATTTGATTACGACGCCAGCCTCGTAAGCCTTTTACAGGGCGATCTCGCACTGGAATGATAATGGCAGAGCCTTGCTCAAACGGTATTACCATGGGTCGGGATTGCATACGTGGACGCTGTTCAACAAGCACTAATTCGCCACCGCTGTACTCACTTTGGGCGCTCAATTGAATAATCACTTGAAGGGGAAAATGAATTTCACCATAAAGATCTTGATGCAGACAATTGTAATCGCCTTTTGTATATCGAAGCAGTAAAGGGGTTGGTCGCATCTGATTGGCTTGGTGACAAGTCTCTGTTAATTGCTCTAATGTTTCAGGCCATTGCCTACCTGTCTTTAGCTGATACTCCCATTCGTTGGTGATTTTGGCAAGATATGGATAAAACGAACTGCGCAATTGACTGACGATATTTGGTAAGGGATAGCTGAAGTATTTATATTCACCACGACCAAAATTGTAGCGCGCCATATTAATGTGGGAGCGAAATCCGGTTGTTGGCTGATCATAAAGTTGGGCTAACTGAAGGCATTCTTCTTGATTAAGTATACTCGGCAAATAAGCGTAGCCATGTTCATTCAGCATAATGCGTGTTGCCGTCCAGTCGAGCGCGTTTATTCGTCGCGGAATACTCACGATTCTACACGCCTTTGTCGTTCAGCATCCAATAAGGTTCGCTTACGCTCCAACCCCCAGCGATAACCACCTAAACCACCGTCACCTCTCAGTACTCGGTGACATGGCACTAACATCGCAATGCGGTTTTTACCACAAGCGGTGGCCGCAGCACGCATGGCGCGTGGTTTGTCTATTGCTTGAGCCACTTCGCTATAGCTGAGTACATCACCATCAGGGATAGTGAGTAAAAATTGCCAAACTTTGATTTGGAAGGCAGTGCCACGGAGATCTAGAGGAATTTCGGGTCGCGGAGCGCCTTGTTCAAGATGGTTTTCTAGAGCTGTCATCCAGGTATCGAGGAGCACGCCACCATTATTCAAGGTTTTGGTAAAGCTGGCCTTAGCAAATTCTGCTTGCAGCTGTTCAAAGAGTTGTATTTCGTTATCGCCAAACATCACAAAGCAAACGCCCTTTTGAGTCGCGGCCATCATTAATGTGCCCAGCGAAGTTTCGCGGCAAGCAAACATAATCTCTTCGCCCTCGCCACCATTGCGATAAGTTTTGGGACTCATCCCAATTTTTCTGGCAGCATTTTCGTAGAAGCGGCTAGGTGAGCCATAACCAGCGCCAAAAATAGCACCCGTAATATCATCACCTATTTTAAGCATGCTTTTTAGGGTGTTGAGCCGAGCGGCGTCTTGGAACATTTTGGGAGAAATGCCGAACACCGCTTTAAATGTACGTTGCAAATAGCCCGGCGACATACCTTGGCGCTTGGCTAAGTCATTGAGCGACAGTTTCTCATCCGCATTTGCGATGATATAACGCGCAAGTTCAACAAGGCGATTAACATCGTATCTGGGATCATCTGGTTTACAGCGCTTGCAAGCACGAAAGCCTGCGTTCTTTGCCTCATCTAGCGTCGAGTAAAAACGGAGGTTTTTTTTCAGTGCTGGGCGAGAGGCGCAGCTTGGACGGCAATATATGCCAGTAGTCATTACTGCATACACGAATTGGCCGTCGAGCGACTTGTCCCTGCTCACAACCGCGTCATACATCATTTGTTCTGTGAGTACTGTCACCTTCTTCATGACTAAGTACCTATATCAGCCGAGTTGACATTGCACCGTCGACAATCATTGGACTGCCAGTCATGTAGGTAGAACGGTCTGACAACAAAAACAGCGCAGCCTGCGCAATTTCTTCGGGCTCAGCCATTCGTTTGATTGGATGAAGGTTTGCAATAAACTCATGGATATCAGGGTCATTTCCTGCCATGTCTGTTTTGGTACCGCCGGGTAAAAGTGTATTGATACGAATATTTTCCGCCGCGTGTTCACTGGCCATAGACTGCGCCAAGCCAATCATGCCCGCCTTAGAAGCAGCATAAGCCCCCATACCTGGCATACCGCCATTGCTGTAACCCACAAATGATGAAGTAAAAACAAGTGAGCCTCCCCCGCGTTTTTGTATGGCAGGAATTTGCGCTTTGGCAGCGTAAAAGGCACTAGTAAGGTTAACGTTAATAACTTGGTGCCAATTCTCGTCAGACATTTCTGGAATAGCGGTGTTTTCACCCATAATACCAGCGTTGTTAAAGGCACCATCTACTCCACCAAATTCACTGTTGGCAATATTAACCAATTCAAAGGCATAGTCTTTGTCCGTCACATCGCCTGCCAGGTAGCTAGCCTTATAACCGTCTTGTTTAAGTTGAGCAGTAAGGTTTTCAAGTTCTGCTGTACGTCGTGCAGCAAGCACTAAATTAGCGCCTTCGCGAGCGAAAAGTTTTGCAGCCGCCTTGCCGATGCCGCTACTCGCGCCGGTGATAATGATCGTTTTATTGTGCAGTTCCATTATGTACCCCTATTAAAATAGTTTAGGAGTCAAAGTATATAAATGATCAAATTATCAAACATCCCGTTTCTTGCCATTGAATTAATGTTTAACTAAAGCCCAATGGCAAATATTGAAAATAAAATTGCATCTTAAGGGATGTTGTTGAAATAAGTAGACACTTCACTATTTACTTTGGCCATATGTTTTGTTGGCATAAACTAAGCAAGGAAGAGGTATTAGCGGCACAACAAATTTACCGAAGGTTCTTACTTATGAATACATTTGTAGCCCGATAGCCAAGCTTTTCTGATAAAGTTTGTGCTTTTGTATTATGTCCAAATATATTTGCCTGAATTCTGGTAACCCCCTAATGCCTTTGCATTCTTCTCGATAGAATGAATGGCGGCTTCTGCATATCCCTTTCGACGAAACTTTTCATGTACTTCTATATCACAGATAAACATTGATTTTTCATCTAACTCTTTGGAAATGTTCACCCACAGATATCCAACTGATGTATTTTGATCTCTGCTTTCAATCACGTATATATCGTTATTGGGAGTATCTAAGCCATCGGGTAATAATGAATCTAGCTCATCCTTTGCAAGCCTTAATGACTCTTCTTTAGGCCATCGCCCAGATTCAACATTGTGATCAGCATAGCTTTTTATTGTAGCCTTTAAGTAAGTTTGAAACTCAGCTTCTGAAATAGGGTTCAAATTTATCATTATGGTCAGTCTTTATGCTTAACAGTGATACTTTTATGTTCATTATACTTGTTTAAGCTACTTTCTTTTCCCCAAACCATCATTTTTTCCAGAATCGGTTTAACCGATTCCCCTTTATTAGTGAGGCTGTATATATAAGCTCGCCCATCATCAGAACATTTTCGTTTATCTATTAATCCTGAAGATTCTAGATGCAGTAACCGATTAGCCAAAATATTGGTAGAAATCCCTTCTGGTGATTTCAAAAACTCCCCAAATGTCCTTTTCTCATAAAAGGCCATGTCACGAATAATGATCAAGCTCCATCTATCACCATATGCTTCGATAGCACAATTTATAAAGCAAATGCTTTGACGGTCATTTTTCATAACCTCCCCGTTAACGCTCGATAAAATTTATATAGGCCTAAAAATCAAACCGGAGTGTCATTGCCAACGACGTGTTATCCGGTAACTGGCTAAATGTTGCAGTAGGCTCTGAGGAAGACGCTATATACAAAACACTCAGCGCCAGCTTTAAGTCTTGATGCCATTGTATTAAAGACCTGCCAAAAGTTGCTTCAATAATATGCTCGTCATTTTCCTGATCATAAACGCCCCTTAGCTCAACTGATGAGCGGGCAAAGTCACCCGATTGCCAAAATAACCGTGTTATCAGGTCGTCACTAAAAGGTCTGGGGAACGCTTCGCTTTGAGCTTGACTGACGCCTGATTCGCCGGCGTACTCAAGTGTGAACGTGAGCTGATCTTGATTGTTTAGCAGGTTATAAGTATCCCAATCAAAACCGGCGACATAAGCAAGATAATCATCCATTACTGCAACAGGCGATTGTTCAAATTCATAAGGGTTGTTCTGCGCTATTTCCAGCTTAAAGGTAAACGCTGCTAGTTTTTCAATGTTAGAGACAGCGCGGATACCAGCCCCCAGAATGCGATTACCGAAATATACAGGTGCTAATGTATCGGCTATATCAGCATTAAAGGGACGGATTAACGGATTTCTATCGGTACCTCGACTGGCAACAAGTTGTATATCGGCATTGAATAGCGACGTATTGAGTGTGCTTTGGTAACGAAGTGCGTAAAGATAGGCTTCGTCTCCATCAGGCTCAAACCCTTGCTTCTCCTTGAACGTGATGGTTTCGCTTCCCAGTCCTAAGCGCTGCCGGCCAAGTGCAAACCGTGTTCGTTGAAACCAGGGCAGCACATAAAAAGCCAATGTTGGCTCACCGATCATGCCATTGCCATCAAGCAACCAGCGGGCGCGAACACCCACCTCGCCTAAGCGCGTGGTATCTAACAACTGAGTACTCAAGTCGCGTCGATTTAATACATCAATGGGATTGAAGGTATCGGCAATACCCCAGTTTTCAACAAACTGGCCGACACGAAGATCCCAATGCGTTTGCTGATAGGTAATATAACCTTCAAAAAGCTCAAGCCGCTGGAGATCGCTATCGATCAAATCCAAAAACAGGCGTGGCCTGATATAGCCAGTTGTGTTTTGTCCTAGTGATACATCGAATTCAAATTCGGTAGTAAGCAACACCTGCTCATCATTATGATACCCATTTCTGTCATTCAGAAAAATACGGGGCGATAACTCTGCATAACCTGAAAATGCCTGTAGCGAAGCACCAGAAGTGCTTACGGTATCGTCAATGACAATGTCATCGCTAACAGTTTCTTCCAGCAAGTCGCTAAATAAATCATCACTGCTCTGTGCATAACCATTAATACCAGAGAACGTGAAAACAACAACACCTGCCAGCAATGTATACTTAAGTGGCCTAACTTTTAAACGCATCTAACCATTCCTATTTAGTCAATGCGCGCTTGGTAAAAGATGATTCAGTCAGATTCGCGCGCTTTTTACCAGTTCTTTTACTGGTGTATTGCGATAAATCCACTAGGTAATCACTAAATTTTAAGACTGTTTTTTTGCCAGTTTGATGATTCGCCATCTCTACTTGTAGCGCCCGCCAGTATTGGTTATGAAACTGCTGCCACTGGCTGGATGTTCTGGTTTTTAAATGGGTGCCTGATTTATCAAAATACTCGACTTGAGCTTGAAACCAATGGTCTTTCGATAGATAGAGAATTAAGTAAGAATAAGCTGTATCTCGGTAAGTTGGTTTACCTTCTATTTTAAATACAGGCAGTGTTTCGTTATCAATCTCCATCTGTATTTCTTTAAGAAACTGCCACTGGTATTCTGCCGGGTCTAAATCGTTGAGGTCTTCGTAGGTAAACTCTGAGCCTTGGAAACTCGCCGTATTATTCGCACCAGAGATACGGCGTACCTTCTTGGTAGAGGGCAAGTAAAGCCAGTTATCGTCTGAGCTGCCTGAATTTTCATAGTTAAGTGCTGCTACACCTTTAATATCAGCAGGCGAGGTAAACTTAATAATGGACTTATCTCCCTGACCAAAGCGCTCCAGTCCAATACGTCTAAATGAACGCAATACAGATTGACCATTGGTGTCATAGAGGGACATCTTTCCCGCGACTAATTCATCTCTCCAGCCATGTAGTTTTCTATCAGAATATTCCACCAGTTGTTTGCCGTATATAGCCGGGTTTTCAGTATCAAATACAGGTGGAGCGTCATTCGCGGAGGTAACGCCCGAAAGACTGATTGTCGTGATCACACTGAGCAGGATTAATAGTTGTTTTTTCATTATTGAGAGCCTCCGCTATAAGCTAATGAATCGGTTGCAGTGTCCTTCTTTTCGGAAGACTTAATATCCATCATGGCTAATACGGCGGGTGTAACAATAAAGTCAGCCAGCCATGCCAAGGCAATCATCGAAACAGCCAGCACGGCCATTAAATAGTTCGGAGAAAATGAACTGAGCAGCATGGTGCTAAAGCCGACGATCAACACGATAGTAGTCAGGGTTAAGGCGTCGCCACATTCACGCATGGTTTCTGAAATGGCTTGCTCAACCGTTTTGCCACTATTTATGGCACGTGAGTATTTGGTGAAAAAGTGAATTGTATCGTCAACACAAACACCTAAAGCAACCACAGCAACCGCAATGGCGGGCCCATCAATCATGATGCCAAACCAACCAAAGAAGCCGAGCGGTATGGCTATCGGTAAAACATTAGGTAGCGCACTGACTAATCCTAATTTCCAAGAGCGGAAGAAAAGACTAATAACAATCAAAATGACGATAAGCGCAACCACGATAGATTTAGAAAAGCTCTCCGCGATAATAATACCTGTGCGATCCATCAACGTTTTCTTACCTGACACCGTTAGGTCAGCAATGGAGGCATCGTTGGGTGTCGCAATAAGGTCAGGAAATTCGTTCTCGGCAATTTCACGAATTTTGGCAATTGCCGCTTGTTTTTCTTGAGTAGTACACAACAACCCTCGACCTTGCATTCTATAGTGTTGGCGATCAACACTTAGTTGAGTTGATAGGGTTTCACCCGGTCGAGCACCGTTTTCATACTGCAGCCAGTATTGAGATATAAGCGTTGATGCCGTTTGCGACGGTATATAGTTATATTCCTCGGTCAGTTCATCAAATTCTACTGATGCCTGCCGAAGTGAGGCCGATACGTCGCCTTCATTAACCGCGCGATAAAAGGCTGGATTGTCGTTATTTTGCACTTGGTGCATTTTTTTCAGAATGTCCAACGGTGATGACAAATCGGTGATAATAGACAACGCAGAATCTGGTTTAACCATTTCTTCACGCAGACGGTATTCAAATTGCTCAACCTGTTGTAGAAATTGGGCAGAAACACCAATACGCCCGTTATTCCAAGCTTCATAGCGCTGGTGAAGAGAGTTTAACTCGTTCATCTCAGCTGAGCTTAACGCCTTAACACCGCTTATCCCGCTAGCTGTTGCGACGTTTCTTGCTTGAAGTGATTCAAGTCTGGCCGCCTCCTGTTCATTCAAGCCTTCAGCACTATCACTCGCTGTGCTGTTAAAAATGATTTCCAAGTCACCTGTGCCGCCAAGGTGCTCTTCTATCCAGATTAAGTCGAGGATCACCGGATTGTCGGCAGTAAACATTTTTCGCTGGTCGGCATCAATTTGAACAAAGAATAAACCTATACAGGATATCAAAGCGACGATACTTGAATAGCCAACCACTTTAGCGCGATGACGAATAATAAGGGCTGCCCATTGGGTTGATAAGTATTGGGATATCGCATCTCTTTGCTTAATACGCTTTCTTTTTGAGTGAGGAAATAGTGATAGCATTAACGGCACTACCGTCATGGTAAGCAAGTAAGCGATAAAAGTGCCGATAGCCATGCTCCACGCCAATTGTTTAACGGGTGTTAAATCATTAAGCATCAGCGAGTAAAAGCCAATGGCGGTCGTTATTGTTGTTAGCAATACCGGTGCTGCATTTTTTCGGATAACTTCAATAATGAGTTCAGCTTTATTGTCATATTGACTGCGCATGAGCAACCAGGCTGCAACAAGGTGAATAGAGTCGGCGACCCCGATAGCCGTCATCATGTTAGGCATCATAGCGGTCAGATTATTAAAGAGTGTTCCCGTCGCAAAAATAGTCCCTACCGTGCCAAAAATGGATGCAAGAACAACAACCATTGGAATAACAGTACCAGCAAAGCTGCGGGTTAAAATGATTAAAAAGACGGTTATGACAAGAAACATCAGTGGTAAGAATTTTGAGTCGGCTGAGCCAACCACTTCAAAATTCCTTTCCAACACAGGCACACCACCCAATTTAAAGTTATAAGGGCTTAATGCGTTTGGCGTAAATGTACTGTCAGCTTTAAACTCACTATTTAAGCTGGCAATATCAAGGTAATGGCCGTCTTCATCAAGCCGAAAAACTCGGTACTTTTGTATGGTTTGGCCATCTTGATCGACCATGAAGTTCTTGCTTGGGTCGGATAACGACTGCTTAAGTTTTCTTTTATCTTCGCTCTCTGGCAAAGCTGAAATTTGTTTTTCAGCCTTTTGAAAAGCGGTTGTTTTAAGTGAAAGCCCACTTTCGATATTCAGGAAATGTTCAATACCTCGTAAGGCTGCACGTTGAAATTGTACGGAATAGAGTTTTTTGGTGAGTTCAGAATGTTCACCTTCAACAACGGGTCGGGTTATCTGAATTTGAATTGCAGTGGCAGAGGCATCCTGATTGACGATGGCATCAAGCAATAAGGGTTCACCCTGAAAGTCTTCAAAGTTAGCGTTGTTTCCCAGATACTCTCTTACGCGTTGCGCACCAATTTTTTTAGCCGTTCGGTTAGCCCCCAATACCGCAACCATACGTTCAACTAGCTGCTTATCACTGAGCTGGGTGGCAGGACTTTCGACTAAATCACTAATAATCAGTCCGTTTTCTGTCGAAATACCATCGTCTATACTTCCCCAACGAATCCACGGACTGTAAGTTAGGCTGCGCACATGCCGTACACCAGGCACGGTTAAAAAGTTTTCAGTCAGTCTTTGGATAGTTTCTAAAGATTCTCGACTGAATACACCATAGGAATCTTGTGTATTCTCGAAGGTAACAAGGATATAGTCTTCGGCAATAAAGCGGTCTTCAATATCAAAATAGGCTTTAACTGTCGCATCGCCCGTGTCAAACCAAACATCCAAACTCGGATCAAACATTTGCGGTGCAATTTGCCCCGAACCATCCGAAATATCGCTAATCGAAAGTACAGACTTCGTGACTCGGCCAATATTCTCCATGCCGCTCATAAAGACATAGATCACACTACACAAAACGAAGATGGCGGTAAGCCACCGCCATTGATAAAGCATTTTGGCAAATCGATAGTCAAACCGATTATTGCCTGTTGAGCCTTCAGAATTCATCGCTAATCCCACCATAATTAAAAGCTAAATCTGATTTTCAGATTTTCGCTTTTTTTGAATATACGCAGAAATTATGCATTGTTGACATGATTAAACAAGAAGGCAGGAAAAACGTATATAGTAAGGTTTTTGATACTATTGGAGAGGATTTTTTATATCTTAAATAGGTCTGAAATACCTTTCTTAGGCTTGAATAATTTTAATGAAAAATTAAATACACTCCTAACACCAGCAAGTATTCAATAGTAGCTTTTAACGTACTAACCAAGATCTTTTTGCCTTCTTGTGCATTGCGATTACTATGAATAAATATTTATATTGATCACAAAAATAAACGAACAAAGTAATATTTGGCCCTCAATCTCTCCAAGCTCAGCGTGATTATGGTATTGACTGCCCGATTACGGTTTATCTTCAAGGTAAGACTCGCGCCGATATTGTGAAGTCTTTTTTACAGTCCGGAGCGACGACAATTATCATTGATGCAGATGCGGCGGCAACATCGAAAACTTACTTTCTACAATTAAACAATTCGGATGTGGCATAGGTATTTCTTTTAGAGAGCGTGACCTTTAGGATAAAGCTATTCTTTAAACTGCTCAGTCATAGATTCTATTACTGCATTGTCCTGTCTAATTTAACCAGTCCACTAGAAGCCCCTTAAAACTCCCGTCCATAGAAAGAAAAACCCATTGATGACAATGGGTTATGATAAGTTTATTGCTTATAGGAGCTAGACACTGCTAGACGTGGAATCATTCCCACTCTATTGTTGCAGGTGGTTTGCCTGAAATATCGTATACCACTCGAGATATCCCATCTACTTCATTGATGATTCGGTTTGATACTTTTCCAAGAAAGTCATAGGGTAAATGTGCCCAACGCGCGGTCATAAAGTCTATCGTCTCTACGGCCCTTATAGAGACAACCCAATCATATTTCCGCATATCTCCCATTACACCAACAGAACGCACAGGCAAGAATACAGTAAAGGCCTGACTCACTTTATGGTAAAGATCCGCGTTATGCAGTTCTTCGATAAAAATAGCGTCGGCACGTCGCAGAAGGTCACAGTACTCTTTCTTTATTTCACCGAGTACTCGCACCCCCAAACCCGGACCAGGGAATGGATGGCGGTATAACATGTCGTAAGGTAAGCCTAACTCCAAACCAATTTTACGCACTTCATCTTTAAAGAGTTCTCGCAATGGTTCGACTAAGCCCATTTTCATATCTTCAGGCAACCCACCGACATTGTGGTGTGATTTAATGACGTGAGCTTTACCTGTCTTAGAGCCCGCAGACTCAATCACGTCGGGGTAAATAGTCCCCTGCGCAAGCCATTTGGCATTAGCAAGCTTGTTAGACTCTTCATCGAACACGTAAACAAATTCATTCCCGATGATCTTACGCTTTTTCTCAGGGTCTGTTTCACCTTGTAAAGCGTCAAGGAAGCGTGTTTCAGCATCAACTTTGATGATGTTTAAACCAAAATGATCGCCAAACATGTCCATCACTTGCTGACCTTCATTGAGTCGCAACAAACCATTGTCTACAAATACACAGGTTAGTTTGTGACCAATTGCTTGATGCAATAACATTGCCGTCACACTTGAATCAACACCGCCAGATAAACCTAGGATAACTTCGTCATCACCAACTTGTTGTTTAATCCGTGCTACCGCATCTTCGATAATTGAGGCTGCCGTCCATAATTTTTCACATTTGCAAATGTTAATCACAAAATGTTCAAGCACCCGTAAACCCTGTTTAGTATGCGTTACTTCAGGATGGAACTGCACACCATAAAACTGTTTATCAAGGTTAACCATTGCTGCATGCGGACAATTTGAGGTTTTTGCAATCGTTTCAAAGCCCTCCGGTATTGCCGCCACTTTATCGCCATGACTCATCCATACATCTAATAAGGCATTGCCGTTTGCGCCAATCTCATCTTCGATTTTATCAAACAACTCGGTGGCATTTAACAACTCAACCTGAGCATAACCGAATTCGCGTAAGTCAGAGCCTTGCACCGCGCCACCAAGCTGATGCGCCATTGTTTGCATGCCGTAACAAATACCTAATACAGGAACGCCTGCATTAAATACATATTGTGGCGCTCTTGGCGAACCAGCTTCGGTGACTGATTCTGGGCCACCCGAGAGGATAATACCGTCTGGCGCGAAATTACGAATATCTTCTTCGCTAACATCCCATGCCCACAGTTCACAATAAACCCCTATTTCACGCACACGACGTGCAATAAGTTGCGTATATTGAGAACCAAAATCTAGAATGAGTATTTTTTGGCTATGGATATTTACTGACATTAAATGACCCTAAGAAATAGTGAAAGAGCAGCAATAGAACATGCTGCTCAAAAAGAACATTGGATTTATCCTAATCTGTAATTAGGTGCTTCTTTCGTAATACTAACATCGTGCACATGAGATTCGCCCATCCCAGCGGACGTTACTTTAACAAACTTAGGTTTTGTTCTAAGTTCTTCAATGGTTGCTGAACCAGTTAATCCCATCGCAGAGCGCAAACCACCTAATTGCTGGTGAATAATATTTGCAATTGGCCCTTTGTACGCAACACGGCCTTCAATACCTTCTGGCACTAGTTTTTCGGCGCTATTGCTGTCTTGGAAATATCGATCAGAGGAACCATTGCTTTGATTCATAGCACCAAGCGACCCCATACCACGGTATGACTTATAGTATCGCCCTTGATAAAGCTCTACCTCACCTGGCGCTTCTTCCGTGCCTGCAAACATACTACCGACCATGACAGAGCTAGCGCCAGCAACTAGCGCTTTAGCAACATCACCCGAAAAACGAATACCGCCGTCAGCAATGACAGGGATACCTAGTTTATCTACTGCTGAAACTGCATCAGAAATTGCAGTAATTTGCGGTACGCCGCAACCTGTTACTATGCGAGTCGTACAAATAGAGCCAGGGCCAATCCCTACCTTTACCGCATCGACCCCCGCTTCAGCTAGCGCTAACGCACCTTCCGCTGTTGCAACATTTCCAGCGATTAACTGTAATTCAGGGTAAGCTTTGCGTACTGCAGACACTCGGTCAATTACACCTTGAGAATGCCCATGGGAAGTATCAATAAGCAGTACATCTACACCAGCTTCTACAAGTAGGCGTATTCTTTCATCTGTTCCAGCACCAACACTGACTGCTGCGCCGACACGCAAACGGCCTTGAGAATCTTTACAAGCATTCGGTTTACTTTTTGCCTTTTTGAAATCTTTTACTGTAATAAGGCCTGTTAGCCTAAATGCTTCATCAACGACAAGTATTTTTTCAATTCGATGCTCATGCATTAAGTGCATCACTTCGTCAGCGGTCGCGGACGACGTGACTGTCACTAACTTTTCTTTCGGCGTCATAACGTTTGAAATTGCTTGATCAAGCCTGTTTTCAAAGCGTAAATCACGCCCTGTGACAATCCCTATTAGATTATTGCCCTCATCAACAACGGGGAAACCAGAATAACCGAGTTGTTTGCTGAGTGCCTTAATATCACCAATAGTTGCATGCTCACGCACAGTTACTGGGTTTTGAACAACACCACTCTCGTATTTTTTAACTTTTAATACGTGTTCCGCTTGCGCTTCGCCAGACATGTTTTTATGGATAAAGCCAATGCCGCCTTCTTGTGCAAGGGCAATCGCTAGATTAGCTTCAGTTACCGTATCCATTGCCGCAGACATCAATGGCATGTTTAGAGTAATTTTACGGGTAAGCTTGGTTTGTAAATTCGCTGTGTGAGGCAACACTGTGGAATGCCCAGGAACAAGCAGAACGTCGTCGAAAGTAAGCGCTTCTTTTTCGATGCGTAGCATGCAATTTCACCTGTTTCGGTAGTGGTTTAATTGCGGCGTAATTGTAGTGTTTTTTATTCCCAAGGTAAACTAGAATAATAAGGAAAATTACTAAAAATAAGTCATTTATGTTCGCCACATCAGATCAAGTCAGTATATTAAGTGTCACCAAACTCAATCGTTTTGCTAAACGTGTGTTAGAAAGTGAAATTGGCTTAGTATGGGTTACCGGTGAAATAAGTAATTTTGTGGCAGCAAGTTCGGGACACTGGTACTTCACTTTAAAAGACAATCAAGCACAAGTGCGCTCCGCAATGTTTAAAGGCGCAAATCAACGAATCGGTTTTCGCCCCAAACAAGGAGATAAGGTCTTAGTGCGTGCAAGTATTGGTTTGTACGAACCAAGAGGGGATTATCAATTAATTGTTCAACATATGGAACCTGAGGGCGTTGGGCAATTAAAACAGCAATTTGAAGCACTTAAACACGCATTGTCTCAAGAAGGTTTATTTAGTGATGAGGCTAAACAAGCATTGCCGACGACAATTAACCGAATTGGGGTCATCACATCTCCTACTGGTGCAGCTATTCATGATATTTTACATGTACTTGCGCGCAGAAACCCTAGTGTCGAAGTTGTACTTTATCCAACCGCAGTGCAAGGTGAATTAGCGGCACCAGAAATTGTTAAGCAAATCATAAAAGCTAATCAACGCAACGAAGTAGATGTGTTAATCGTTGGCAGAGGTGGTGGTTCATTGGAAGATTTATGGCCATTTAATGAAGAAACTGTTGCTCGAGCAATTCATCAGTCATTTTTGCCGATAGTATCCGCTGTTGGACATGAAATTGATGTGACCATTGCCGATTTTGTTGCTGATATGAGAGCACCAACACCTTCAGCCGCTGCAGAATTACTAAGTAAAGATGCCCAAGTACTGAAACAACAAATACGCCAACAACTCGCAAACTTAAGTGCCGCGTTTAACAGGCAACATCGAATTAAGGCTCATGGATTCGACGTGATTAATCAAGGCCTAAAAAACCAATCACCACAACGGCTGATTGAGAACAACGCACAAGGCCTCGATAACTTGCTGCATCGACTAAACAACAGCCACCCACAAAATGCAATTGAAGTGCAAAGTACAAAAATAGAGCAACTTAAACAGCAACTAGAACGAGGCATAACCAATGCATTACAAAATATGCGGCAAAAGCATCGAATAACAAACAACTCACTAAACAACTTATCGCCGGCGGAACGAATTGAAACCTTGCAGAATGCACTAGTTCAAAAAGAAAGCGTATTGCACAATTCAATGCAAAATGTCCTAAAAATGACTACTCAACAATTGAGCGCCAAAACCGCCTTGTTAGACTCTGTCAGCCCTTTGTCTACAATGGCACGCGGCTACAGCATTACGTTTTCAGAAGATAGTCATTCTGAAAGTAAAATCCTACGTTCCATAGATGAAATACACCCTAAACAGTTGATAAAAACACGTCTAACAGATGGGGAATTTACTGCCGAAGTTATAGATAAAAAATAATCGTTAGTTAAACGCTTGATATATGTAAACTTTGTTTTTCATTTGTATGAATTGTTATAAATTTGTTTGTCTGTCTACAAGTATGGTGTTAAAATCCATACCAAGTTATAACAATTTATACAGTGGATGTTGTAGTTTCCATGAAATCAAATGTGTCTTCATTAGTTATTACCTCTCTCGGACTTACTTTATTTAGCCAAGTATCTTTTGCTAACAATCAAAGCGATTTACCTTTTTACGCGGCAAGTTTAAGCGAAAATGTAAGTACTTATTGTGAAACTACGCAGTGTAAAACCCATACACTCGACAAAAACGCATTACGCCAGTTCATCAAGGCTAATGAATATGCGGATGATGTTAAAGAAGCATTATCTTTGTCTGAGTATGAAGTGTTAGTCGGTGATGCAATCATTGATTCAAGCACCTCTCCTACGCTAGTAATGGAAATTACAACGAGTTGGCGCGGTATTCCTATTGACGATATGAATGTCACTCAAGCGATTGGCTTGCCCGTCACTCAAGAAAAAATAGACAATGCTGCAAATCTAATGTTAGAGCAATGGGTTAATCATATTCGAAATGCCGAGATCCTCGATGCGGAGCGTATTTACGAAACGGTTGGCGCCAGTGATTATCACCAAGAAATGACAATTCCATCAACAATTGGCGATTTTTCACTTCAACAGCAAGCTTTATATCGTGATCCAATGCAAGGTAGTATCGCGAGATATGAGCACCCTGAGTATGCTGATGCTGTGGTAGACATTACGGTATATCCTGTTTCTCCGTTTACCTATACAAACACCATGGATGACGCGGATCTATTGGCTGCTGAATTAAGCTCAGAGCAACTTCAAGTGCAAGCTTTAGTGGAACAAGCAGGGATAAACGAATATTCAATTTCAGACGTTAAGCCGCTTAAAATCGAGCAACAAGATCAAGTGCTTGAGGGCTATGCTTTTGAAGTTAAATTAAATACAGGTATCGAACCGGTATATACAACTAACTATTTGTTCAAAAAAGGCGACAAGTTTGTAAAATTATCAGGTAATTTTCCGGGTATGGTGATGTTACCTATCGTTGAACAAAGTATCGCGAAGATTGAAGTACCACCTGAATCTAAGTTTATGCGCTCAATGCGCGCGGATGGCTAGTGTTTAACTAAATCCTTCTTTTAATAAATACAAAAAAACCACGCATATGCGTGGTTTTTTTAGGTCTAGTTTTGATTAATACAACAGCGTTGCTAATACAGCATTGAATGTTTCACTCGGGCGCATTGCCTTCGCAGCCAAAGCAGTATCTGCAAAATAGTAACCACTAACGTCGACAGCAACACCTTGAGCATCATTTAGCTCATTCACGATAGTGCCTTCCTTCTCAGTCAATGTTGTCGCTATAGAAGTAAATTGCGCTTGTAGCTCTGTATCTTCCGATTGTGCAGCTAGAGCTTGAGCCCAATACATTGCCAAATAGAAGTGAGAACCCCGATTATCAAGCTCGTTCACTTTACGTGAAGGAGACTTGTTCTCTTGCAAGAATTTCGCCGTTGCAGCATCTAAAGTATCAGCCAATACTTGCGCCTTAGGGTTTTTAGCAAAAGTACTAAGGTGTTCTAAAGACGCCGCTAACGCTAAAAACTCACCAAGTGAATCCCAACGCAAGTGATTTTCTTTTTCAAATTGCTGTACATGCTTAGGAGCAGAACCACCGGCACCTGTTTCAAACAATCCACCGCCATTCATTAACGGCACAATAGATAGCATTTTAGCGCTTGTACCCAATTCTAGGATTGGGAATAAATCGGTCAAATAGTCGCGCAATACATTTCCGGTAACAGAAATAGTATCTTCGCCTTTAAAGCAACGATCCAAGGTATAAGCCGTCGCTTCAACAGCGCTCATGATCAAAATTTCAAGGCCTGAAGTATCGTGATTTGGTAAATATGCATTTACCTTTTTAATCATTTCGGCATCATGAGCACGGTTTTCGTCTAGCCAAAAAACAGCGGGAGTATTTGTAGCACGTGCGCGAGTTACTGCTAATTTAACCCAATCTTGGATTGGTGCATCTTTTGCCTGACACATTCTCCATATGTCACCTTCTTCTACATTGTGTGACAACAAAACTTCACCAGCGGTGTTGACTACTCTTACAATACCGTTAGCACTTAGAATAAATGTTTTGTCATGCGAGCCATATTCTTCCGCTTTTTGCGCCATCAAACCAACGTTAGGTACTGTCCCCATTGTTGATGGATTAAAAGCGCCATTTTCTTTACAAAAGTCAATCACAGTAGCAAAAACACCCGCGTAGTTACGGTCTGGAATCATAAACTTAGTGTCTTTCTGTTTACCATCTGGCCCCCACATTTGACCAGACGCACGAATCGCGGCAGGCATAGACGCGTCGATAATCACATCGCTCGGTACATGAAGATTAGTAATGCCACGGTCAGAATCAACCATCGCCATGTCAGGACGAGTACCATACACTGCTTGCAAATCCGCTTCGATTTCAGCTTTCTTATCCGCAGGTAACTTTTCGATTTTGGCGTATACATCGCCTAAACCATTTTTAACGTCAACACCAACCTCCGCGAAGGTTTCGGCATGTTTTTCAAATACATCTTTAAAAAATACTTTTACTGCGTGCCCAAAAATCACTGGATCAGACACTTTCATCATCGTCGCTTTCATATGAAGTGAAAGCAGCACATCTTCATCCTTTGCAGCGCTAATTTCTTTTTCGAAAAAATCAACCAATGCGGCTTTACTCATC
Source organism: Agaribacter marinus (assembly GCF_030160655.1). Classification (GTDB taxonomy): domain Bacteria; phylum Pseudomonadota; class Gammaproteobacteria; order Enterobacterales; family Alteromonadaceae; genus Glaciecola; species Glaciecola marina. The sequence continues at coordinate 164,964 of NZ_BSOT01000019.1, read as the reverse complement.
ACTGATGCGTCGATAACTTCTTTATCAAGCAGTGATACTTTTTCCTTTAACACCGACACATCGCCATTTTCAGTCACAAATTCAATTTTTACATCCTGTGCGCCACTCACTGTCGTCGACTGCTCACTACCATAAAAATCGCCACCTGACATATGTGCAACGTGCGACTTAGATTCTTTTGACCAAGCTCCCATAGAGTGTGGGTTGTTTCGCGCATATTGTTTTACAGAACCTGGCGCACGTCTGTCTGAATTACCCTCACGTAATACTGGGTTTACCGCAGAGCCCAATACTTTTGCATATTTTGATTGAACCGCTTTATCATCATCGCTATCCGCCTGTTCTGGATAATCAGGGAGCGCATAGCCTTTCGCTTGAAGCTCTTTGATCGCGGCTTGTAACTGCGGAACCGATGCGCTGATGTTAGGTAACTTTATGATATTGGCTTCAGGCGTTTTTGCTAGCTCACCAAGTTCTGTGAGGGCGTCATTAATTTGTTGCTCATCGGTTAAACATTCTGGAAAATTAGCAATGATACGACCTGCTAATGAAATATCACGCGTTTCGACAGTTATACCAGAAGATGCCGTAAATGCTTCAATGATTGGCAACAATGATTGTGTTGCTAAAGCCGGTGCTTCGTCAGTGATGGTATAAATTATCTTAGAGGTATCTGTAGTCATTAATATTCCTAAAGCTCGTTAAGGGTAAATGAAAGTGCCGTGTATAATGCGCCAATGTGCTCATTGACTGCGAGTATTTTACGCTATTTGAACCGTATTCTGCTGATAAAATGCGCAGAGAGAAGTCGCACTCATTAAAAATACGAGGCGTATTCTAGCTCAGCCCCAAGTGCATTGGAAGTAGTTGCCAGATTTCGGCTATTTATTCTCACTATATCTGCATACTTTTCTCTTATAAATATAGACAATTAATCAGAAAAATAAGCACGCTGCTCAAAATATACAGTACAATTGACACAAGAAATTGTTCCCCAATGAGTATTAAACAAAACAAATCATCCATGCAAGAAAATACAGGTAAACGACTCAACAAGTACATTAGCGAAACGGGTGTATGTTCTCGCCGAGAAGCTGACAAATATATTGAGCAAAAACGTGTCACTATTAACGGTAAACTGCCTGAACTAGGCACAAAAGTTATGCATGGTGATAAAGTAGCGCTTGACGGAAAAATACTCACCGCGGCACCTGATAACAAATCAGATCGCGTCTACATTGCCTACCATAAACCTGTCGGAATTACTTGTACAACGGAGCGCCACATAAAGGGAAATATTATAGATGCAATTAAGCATAAATCTCGCATATTTCCTGTTGGACGACTAGATAAACCCTCCGAGGGGCTTATCTTTTTGACAAGTGACGGGGATATCGTCAATAAAATCCTGCGGGCTGAAAATGCACATGATAAAGAATATATAGTGACGGTTAACAAGCCCATTACGGCGTCATTCATTCAAAATATGGGCCGCGGTGTCCCAATACTTGATACGGTAACCAAACCCTGCACCGTCGAAAAAATAAGTACATTTGTGTTCAAAATCATTCTTACACAAGGATTAAATCGCCAAATTCGACGTATGTGTGAATACTTTGATTACGACGTAAAACGCTTGAAACGTACACGTATAATGAACATTAACTTGAGTAATTTAAAACTAGGTCAATGGCGAAATTTTACCAAAAGTGAATTGCAGCTATTGCAAAATGCAGTGCAGGGAGCAAGTAAAACTGCGAAAAACATGAAAACCATGAAAACCAAACCGGCCAAAAAAACACCTCAAACAACACTCAAAACGCCAAAAAACATCTGGCGCTCTTAATACTAGCTGAACATCTGAGTTGCCAGCGCTTGTTGTACTGACGGTGCTAAACTTGATTTCAATTCCAATTCCAAGGGTGTTGAATTGCCAGATACCCACACTTTTAGTTCTGAGTCGGTGTCAAATGTCCCTGCAGTTTCAACAATAAAATTCGTTACTGATTTGTAAGGAATGCTGTGATAGCTAACTTTTTTACCTGTGACACCTTGTTTGTCAATGAATATAAGCCGTTTATTCGTTAATACCAACATATCGCGTATCAACTTATAAGCATTGGTAATCGACTCATTGTCTGCAAGTATTTCCGCTAAACTTTCACTCACTTCAGCGACATCTACTTCACTGGCATTTCCCATCAAGCCATCTAATAAACCCATGTTACGTTCCTTTTTAATTACTTTTTAGTTTACAAAGGACTACCAGACTACATTGGAATTAACTATTTGTTAACCTAAAAATATGATGCCTTAACGTTTATTTTTCTTATGAAAACTTACCAAGCGTTTGCGCTTTCTCTGCTGAGAAAGGGATAGTTGGTTTTTCTTTCCTTCAAATGGATTAGCACCTTCACGAAATTCAATTTTAATTGGCGTTCCCATCACCTCAAGTGCCTTACGATAATAATTCATCAGATAACGTTTGTATGATGAAGGCAAAGAATCGAGTTGATTGCCATGAATCACGATTACAGGTGGGTTATATCCACCAGCATGAGCATACTTCATTTTAACTCTGCGACCAGCCACTAAGGGAGGTTGATGATCGTCTTGCGCCATTTCCATGATCTGCGTAAGCATCGCCGTATTAATTCGTTTAGTCGCAGAGGCATAAGCCTCTTGCACAGACTCAAACAGATGCCCAACTCCAGTGCCGTGCAGGGCAGAAATAAAATGCAAACGCGCAAAGTCAATAAACCCTAACCGTCTGTCCAGTTCACGTTTAATATCTTCTTTAATGTCAGTATCCAAACCGTCCCATTTATTTACGGCGAGTACTAAAGACCGTCCTGAATTCAATACAAACCCAAGTAAGGACAAATCTTGATCAGTAATGCCTTGTCGTGCATCAATGACAAGAAGTACAACGTTTGACTCTTCAATTGCCTGAAGCGTTTTAACAATTGAAAATTTCTCGACCGTGTCACTGACTTTCTTACGCTTACGCACACCTGCGGTATCAATAAGCACGTACTCTCGCTCGTCACGCTCCATCGGAATAAAGATGCTATCTCTTGTTGTACCTGGCATATCGTAAACAACGACACGTTCTTCACCCAATATACGATTCGTTAAGGTCGACTTTCCAACGTTTGGTTTTCCTACAATAGCTAACTTAATAGGGAGGCTTTGCAAACGCGCCAATTTAGCATCTGCGTCTTCTTCCTCATGCTCGATTTCAGACTCAGCCATCATTTCTGGAAAGTCTGCCTCAATAGGCCCGAGCACCGCGTCTAACATTTGACTAACGCCGCGCCCGTGCGCCGCAGCAATTTGCATTTGATGAGCAAAACCAATGGAGTAAAAATCTGCGCTCTCACTATCACCATCAATGCCGTCTACTTTGTTAACAAGTAAATATGCAGCCTTCTCTTGTTTACGTAAGTGGTTTGCGATACCAATATCAGCTGGCGTTAAGCCTGCTCGCGCATCTACAAGAAACAAAACTACATCCGCTTCGTCAATAGCCAATAAACTCTGTTCAGCCATTGCTGCATCGATACCTTCTTCATCACCACTGATTCCCCCAGTATCCACAACGATGAACTGTCGTTGTTCATATTTCGCTTGTCCGTATTTGCGGTCACGAGTAAGACCAGGAAAATCTGCAACCAATGCATCTCGTGTGTGGGTTAAACGGTTAAACAATGTAGATTTACCCACATTTGGACGGCCAACTAAGGCGATCACTGGTAGCATAATTTTCCTCTTAGACTAAAACGCCAATGACTTAAGCATTGGCGTTTGTATTATTTAGTGGCGTTACATCATTTTAGCGAAACGCTTTGACGTATTGTACTCGTTATACTGTGTAACGAGCAACTAAGCTTTAAGGTACACTAATTAGGTTAAGGTCACCCTCTCTGGTTTTAACCAGTAGCTTACCATTCGCTTCAATAGGTGCAGTATAAATGCCTTCATCTTCGTCATCACCACCTAAGTCAAGCCTAGAGACTATCTTGCCGTCGGCCTGATTTAACCAATGTAAAAAACCCCATTTATCACCCACGACGACATGTTCACCTATGGGTGTTGCCGCAGTTAGACCACGCTTTCTTAACACTGTATTTGACCAAAGCTCGACACCGTTACGACGATCGATAGCATAAATATTACTATTATTGTCAGTCACATAAAGTGTATTACCATTCACTGTAACGTTCTGGTATGCCGCATATTCGCGATTCCACACCACTTGCCCGGTACGTAATTCTACTGCCGACAGGCCACCACCATAACTTACAATATAAATATTGCCGCCAAACACAATTGGCTTACTATCAACGTCAACAATGCGCTCTAGCTCAGTCGCACCGACAGGTTTAGCTATTACCTGCTCCCAAGCGGTCAAACCGGTGTCGATAATATTGACAATTAATTTTCCAGTGGCTGTACCAACAATTGCACCACCATTTGCCGCCGTTGGCGCAGAAACGCCACGAAGTGACAAGGGCGGTACGTCAGATTCATTCTGCCATTTAACCTCTCCAGTATCCGCGTCAAGTCCTAACAATACACCGGCAACGGTATTTATTACCACTACACCTGCATCTATAGCTGGTGGAACAATGACTTCCCCTGGGACTTTTACTTGCCACTTTATAGAGCCATCAGCTTCGTTTAGCGCGATAACTTCTCCATTTTCAGTGCCAAGAAAAATAGTTTCATACGCGGCAGATAACCCGCCAGAAATCTTAGCGGGAATTCGCGCTGGAAACATGCCATATAAATTGGATAACTTACTTTCTTTGCTGTCAGTACTAATGTCCTGTTCCCAGAGCACCTTACCACTATCAGGAGATAAGGCGTAAATACTGCCAGCGCGATCTGCAGCAAAGATTTTGCTGTATGCCGCAACAGGTGAAAGGTTTGAGAAATACTCATCAACACCGTCACCAATTTCTTCCTGCCATTCTATCTGAGGAGTAAACACCATATCGATTTCGGCCAAACGACGTATCTCAAGTTCTTCTTCATCCGTAAACCAACCAGATATTGTGCTACAACCGCCAAGCATCATTGCCGCGCCAACTAGCACATAAATTTTATTCTTCACTATCTATACTCACAGCCTGAGTTTTTGCATACGCAATATTATCGAGTTTCATTTTGATATTAATATTGTTAGGAAGTTCAACTAATGCGAGATTATATGAAGATCGCGCTTGATCAAATTCACCATTTGCAAAGTGTGCGTCACCTTTCAATTCATTTACTTGATCTAAAAAAGATGTCGCTACAACTTGGTCAAGCTGACTTATTGCCTGTGTGTTTTCACCTAAATGCAAATGTACTTTCGCTAGACGTATACGCGCTAAATCTGCAATCGCATCTGTAGAAGATGCTACACCTTCTAGCGCTCGCTTAGCAGCTTCAAAGTCGTCTTTTTCAACGGCTTGTTGAGCCACAATAAAGGCCGCTAAATTGCTATACCCAGAGTCACTGTGTTCAGATAGAAATGCTTGAAGAGAAGCCGTATCCTCACTTTTAACAAACTCGTCGATACCCGCCTGATATGCAGACGATGCGACTTCCTTACTTTCGATTGTTTTGTCTGAATAAAACCGCCACCCCCAAAGCCCCCCAAGGCCTAAAACCGCGCCAACGATAATGGCAGTGCCGTTTTCTTTCCAAAATTGTTTGATGGCTTCAACTTGTTGTTCTTCAGTTTCGTAACGATCCATTATGTCCTCTAACTCAAACCTTAACTGCGTTTCGCAGCTTAGTTATTAATTATTTTACCCAAGTTTTCTAATAAACTGGGAATGTTATGTGTTTCTTGTGCTGTATCTTCGCGTAAATATTTCACGCCGTATTCACCAGCACTCACTTCATTCTCGCCAACAATTACTGCTACTTTCGCACCACTGGCATCCGCTTTTTTCATTTGTTTCTTAAAGTTACCACCGCCGCAATGCAGAATAACTTTACTGCCTTCGTATTTATCACGAATCTGCTCAGCAATAGTCGCCGCCTCAAGCTGCGCCAAATCACCAAGCGCAGTCACATAAACGTCTGCGGACGAAGCAAAGCTATCGTCGGTGTTAATTTCTTGCATAAGTAACACAAGACGCTCGATGCCCATTGCAAATCCAATTGCAGGCGTCGCTTTTCCGCCAAGCTGTTCAACTAAACCATCGTAACGACCACCAGCACATATTGTACCTTGTGCACCTAGGGCATTCGTCACCCATTCAAATACCGTGCGATTATAGTAATCTAAACCACGAACTAATTTTTGATTTATTTCATACTCAATATCCAGCGCGTCTAGGTGTTCACAAAGACTACTAAAATGTTGTTTTGATGCGTCATCTAAATAATCGAATAATGTGGGAGCGCCTTCTAATATTTTTTGCGTTTCCTTGCTCTTAGTGTCAAGGATTCTCAAAGGGTTTGACGACAAACGACGTTTACTGTCTTCGTCCAGCTCATCGCTAAAGCCTGTTAGGTAATCTACCAGTGCAAGCTTATATCGCTCTCTGGAAGCAGTATCACCAAGTGTATTTATCTGTAAAGTAACGCTTTGCTCAATACCAAATGCTTTCCATAAACGTGCGCCCATTGCAATAATTTCTGCATCAATGTCTGGTCCTTCAAAGCCATAAGCTTCAGCCCCAAATTGATGAAATTGCCTATATCGCCCTTTTTGTGGGCGCTCATGCCGAAACATTGGCCCCATGTACCAAAGGCGTCGCTGTTGGTTATACAATAAACCGTGCTGATTTCCAGCTCTAACGCAGCATGCTGTTCCCTCTGGCCTTAAGGTAAGGCTATCGCCATTGCGATCTTCGAAGGTGTACATTTCTTTTTCAACAATATCAGTAACTTCACCGATACTTCGCTTGAATAAATCCGTAGACTCAACAATAGGCGTTCTGATTTCTTGGTAGTGATAAGTCGCCGCTAACGTTCGAATATGAGATTCAACTAACTGCCAAGCGCCACTTTGCTCTGGAAGGCAATCATTCATACCTCGAATTGCTTGAATCGTTTTAGCCACTATTATCCCATTTTTTGTTAATTTAAAGAAAGCGCGACATTATAAGGATTTTGTCACGCTGGGTAAATCTAGGAAGGGAAGAAAAACAAGTAATAAAGGAAATTTATGCTGACTCATCTAGATGTTTGACATCAATTCGCTTATTTTCTTCTAGCATCGATGCCTTAATCAATGCTTTTGTCCGAATTTTATGCTCAAGCTTATCGACTAAATCGGTATTAGCGATACGCTCTCGCTGACGCTCACCGTCTTCATAAAAACCGCTCATGTTTCTCGCGCCTGTCAAGCCTAAGTCTGATACTTCAGCTTCACCTGGGCCGTTGACAACACAACCAATAATTGACACATCCAACGGCGTTAACACATCTTCCAAGCGCTGCTCTAAAGCATTGACGGTAGCAATAACATCAAACTCTTGCCGAGAACAACTTGGGCATGCAATAAAATTGATGCCTCTAGAACGAATACGCAACGACTTAAGAATATCAAAGCCGACTTTAATTTCTTCAACTGGGTCAGCGGCAAGCGAAATTCGGATAGTATCTCCAATACCTTCGGCTAACAGCATACCTAGGCCAACAGAACTTTTTACTGAGCCAGACCTTAATCCGCCTGCTTCGGTTATCCCAAGATGTAGGGGTTGTTCTATCTGCTTGGCAAGTAATCGATACGCACCCACGGCTAAAAATACGTCTGAGGCCTTTACCGACACCTTAAATTGATCAAAATTTAGCTTATCTAAAATGTCCACATGACGCATTGCCGATTCAACCAATGCTTCAGGGGTTGGCTCGCCATATTTTTCTTGTAAATCTTTTTCTAAAGACCCACCGTTCACACCAATACGTATGGGGATATTTTTATCTTTCGCACAATCTACGACTGATTTGACCCGTTCAATATTACCGATATTGCCTGGATTGATACGTAAACAGTCTACGCCATATTCTGCTACTTTAAGCGCAATACGATAGTCAAAGTGAATGTCGGCTACTAACGGAATTTCAACTTGCTGGCGAATACGCTTGAAGGCTTCGGCGGCGTCCATTGTAGGCACCGACACTCTTACAATATCGCCACCTGCAGCCTTGATTTTATTAATTTGAGCAACGGTTGCTTCGACATCAGTTGTTAGAGTATTTGTCATCGATTGTACAGATATTGGCGCGCCATCGCCTACCGGAACATCGCCTACATATATACACTTAGATTTGCGGCGTTTGATAGGACTCTCAGCAAACATTATTGGCTCACTAATGGTAGTTCTAATTTAACCGGACTGCCACGTGAAAATACACTCAAATCAACCAGCTGCCGGCCATATTCAATTTCTACACGCTCTCGCGGACAAAGGTTAACTTTTATTGGGGGAATACCACTGACTTCCGACACATGCCCTTTGCGCTTTGTACCGTATATCAATGTTTCACCTGTCGCGTCTTTGACACTTAGCCAACAATCCTGCTTGTAGGTAAATATCATATCTACTGTGCCATCTGTATTAATAGCAGAAGATGAATTCCGAATCGGTTCTACTTGCGTTAGTTGCTCAGCTTCTTCTTGGGCATTATCAGTTGCATCATCTAATGTGTCACTAACCGCCTCATTTAAATCCGTTACTTCATCAGCAACGGCGCTAGACAATGCATTAACATCAGCACCAGTATCTTCAATGATCTTGTCTGTGGACGTAACTAACGTATCTGAAACATCGTCATTTAAAGTATCGGCAATCGTATCGCTAGAGTTTATTCCACTTCCCTCGTCGGATAGGTCATTTACAATCTCAAGTGAGCTCGACGCTGAATTATCTATATCAGAATTACTCGCTTGGTCTGATTGCAATTGCTGTGCATTTTCTTCCGTTATTTGAGGCCCCGAATCTAGTTTTTCCTCTTCAACTGGTTCATCCGGAGATTGTTCAAAGGTATCTCTTACTTGCTGCGCAGCGTCGCTCGCTAAATCTGACAACGAACTATCCTGTTGGTCATACCACCAATAACCTAACGATGCGATAACTAAAATAACAACGATATATGTCACCATATTCCAACGGTTATCGTTAGCCTCACGTTCAACTCGGCGCGAAAAACTTTGCAGCTTAGCTGGCTTTTTGTCACCTGCATGGATTTTTTCAAAAGCAACCAGCAACGGGGCAACGTCCAAGTTTACTAATTTAGCGTAAAGTCTGACATAACCTTTGGTAAAGGTAATAGATACGCCTTGCTCGATGCCATCGGTCTCTATCGTTTCAATACTATTGAGACGTAAATGTAGGCGTTCCGCGACTTGTTGCTGGCTAAGACCCAAGGTCTCACGCGCAATTTTTAACTGCTGTCCTGGACTTTGGCCGTTCTGAGGCTCTACTTCCTGTGCCGGTGTTTTTTCTTGGTCATTCATTATTATTAGGTTCCCTCACCCGCAACTTAGTGCCTATTCTTATTGATGATGCATCAGATAAATTGTTCCATTCCAACAATTTATCCATTTTCACATTATACTTTAGAGAAATACGATACAAATTTTCTTTCGGCTGCACAATATGAAATACATCATTTTCTACTGATTTTTCAATATTTTCATGCGTTTGCTCGTTGTCCGCCAAAATATCTAAGCCAGTTGTTTGATTTTCATCCGCAATAGCGTTCTCATCAACTATATCGGCGTCATTAACATCCGAAAACTCAGTATCTACTTTTTCACTAGCGGTTTGTTCTATTTTTTCAACGTTTCCCTGAAGAATACTATTTTCAGGTTCGAGTTGCTCTGACGCAATTTGCGTAGGTTTTACATTCGCTAATTTTCGAGTCACTTTTGCAGCTGGCGCAAACTTACTCATTTCGTCGTTATATTTAGTAGTGTTCTCGTGTTTTGGAAACATACTGTTAAGCAAATCTCCATAGCCAATTGCAGCTTTTGTATCACCCACGCCCTGGGCAATTCTATATTGCATAAATAAAGATTCAGCATTGACCTGCGCATTTCTTTCATAACGCCAAAGCGTTTTTTTTGCTTCTTCCCAACGCCCCGACTCAACATAGGTTTGTGCTAAGAGAAACAAACTTCTTGGGCGGGTCGGTTGATGGTTTAAGGCACTATTAAAGTACTCAATCGCCTCTTCCTTTTGACCATGACTCAATGTGCAAATAGCTAAGTTTTCGTATGTTTCAGCTGTAGCAACATAATTACGTGAATTAATGGCCTGAAGATAATACGTTTTCGCTTTTTCATATTCGCCTTGTTGACACAAAAACACCGCGTAACTATTTACAACATCCGGATCGTTGTGCGAATAAGCAAGCGCATTCTCATAGTACTCTTCAGCAATCGCATTTTCGCCAACCTGCTGATAGTAAAAAGCCATTGCGTAATGCGCTTCACCCGAGCGCGGCGCAAATTCTATTGCTTTATCAAGATTAAATTTAGCCTGCGTATAATTAGCATTCTTAAGATACGTTAAACCTAAACTAACTCTTGTTTTTGCCGCTTCATCTTTGTCAATAGCCCCAGTACCTACAAATGCAGGGTCGACCGGCTCTGATACACAACCACCAAGCACGACAAAAAAACACAATATTGCAATTTTTTTCAACACCTTAAGGCTTCTCCGATTATGTGTTTCTGGAATTTTACTCTGAGACTCTAACCGAGATAGGCTTTCCTTGCATTTGTTTTTTTAGCAAACGCTTAGTTCGGTCTACCACGTCTCCAACCAACTGACCACAAGCTGCATCAATGTCATCACCGCGTGTTTTTCTGACAACCACTGTAAATCCATAGTTCATTAAGACTTTTGCAAACCTATCTATTCTTGAATTGCTCGAACAAGTATAGGGAGAACCGGGATATGGGTTAAAAGGAATCAAGTTTATCTTACTAGGCGTTTCCTTTAACACTTTCGCCAATTGATGCGCTTGCTCAGTGCTGTCATTTATGCCATTAAGCATAACGTATTCAACCGTTACTTTTCCTTGATTCGCTTTAGACTTACTTAAATAGCGCCTTACACCCGCTAAAAATTCTTCAATTGGATATTTTTTATTTACCGGCACTATTTCATCTCGCAATACATTGTCTGGTGCATGCAAAGAAATCGCTAAGGCAACATCAATTTGATCACCCAGCATGTCCAGAGCGGGCACCACACCTGACGTTGACAATGTTACTCTTCGCTTTGACAAACCAAAACCAAAATCGTCCATCATAATATCCATTGCAGGGACAACATTCTTGAGGTTAAGCAATGGTTCACCCATGCCCATCATGACGACATTAGTAATTGGTCGTTGAGAAGTATCTTTTGATAAGCCAATGAAAGTAGCCACCCGCCAAACCTGACCGATAATTTCTGCAACAGATAAATTACGATTAAACCCTTGTTGCGCCGTTGAACAAAAAGTACATTCAAGCGCACAACCAACTTGAGAAGACACACACAATGTGGCTCTTTCCGCTTCAGGTATCCATACTGTTTCTACTTCTTGACCACCATCTAACATGATCGCAAACTTTATTGTTCCGTCTGTAGCTTGCTGATACTCTGAGATTTCGGGCGCCCTAATTTCGCAATGTTCAATTAGTTTGGCGCGCAAAACCTTGTTGAGGTTTGTCATCTTTGTAAAATCTGATTCACCGACCTGATAAATCCATTTCATCAACTGATCCGCTCGAAACGGTTTTTCATTGATAGAGGCAAAGTACTCTCTCAATCCTTCGCGATTGAAATTAAGTAAATTTACTTTCTTAGCGCCGCGACTAGTGAGTGATATGGAATTATCTTTATCAGATGCTTGTGTCATTATCGAATGCCTATTTACTGCATGAATGCGGTACAGCGAAATTACAATGTGCTTGATTATAGTTAACTGTATAGCAAAAAAAGGGAGCCTTAGCTCCCTTTATCATTAATTTATGTTTGTTTTATCTTGTACGTGGGCAAATTTCTTCGTCAGAGAAGAAGTATGCAATTTCACGTGCAGCAGATTCTGGAGCATCAGAACCATGTACCGCATTCTCATCGATAGACGCCGCATAATCAGAGCGTAAAGTGCCTGCATCAGCATCTGCAGGGTTAGTTGCCCCCATGATTTGACGATTTTTTACAACAGCATTTTCACCTTCAAGCACTTGAACCATTACTGGACCAGATGTCATAAAGTCAACTAAAGCACCAAAGAACGGACGTTCTTTATGTTCAGCGTAAAAACCTTCCGCTTTTTCGCGAGAAAGATGAACCATTTTTGAAGCCACGATACGTAGACCTGCAGATTCAAAGCGATTGTAAATGGCACCGATCGCATTTTTTGCTACAGCATCCGGTTTAATAATAGAAAAAGTGCGTTCTAAAGCCATGATGAAATCCTATTGTATGTATAATATGTTGCATGAATAAATTGACTGCGCGCGATTATATGCAACTTCAAGCAAAAATCCCAATGAATTTTTAATGTTGTTCAGACGCGTGATTGATTGTGTACTTTGGTATTTCTACCACAAGGTCTTCGTCTGAAATAACAGCCTGGCAACCGAGACGAGATTCTGGCTCAAGTCCCCATGCTTTATCTAGCAGGTCTTCTTCCAAATCGTCAGCTTCACCTGTCGAGTCAAAACCTTCTCTCAAAATTACGTGGCACGTGGTACACGCACAAACTTTCTCGCAGGCATGCTCTATACCGATACCATTTTTTAAGGCGACATCTAATACTGTTTCACCTTCATTTCCTTCCAACACAGCACCATCGGGGCATAACTCTTCATGTGGTAAAAATATTACTTGCGGCATTTTATCCCCTTAACTTATAAATCTGTGACTGATTGGCCAGACAAAGCTTCTCGAATAGACATATCCATTCTTCGGCTTGCAAATGTTTGGCTCACGTTATCAACGGTTTCAATTTGTTGCTTAATAGCATCGGCGTCATCAGATTGAATTAATGTCGCTAATTGAAGCAACGCGACGTCAATCGCTTCACGTTCGTCTTTACTTAGCAATTTATCCCCATCTGCTGAAAGAGCACCATCCATAGCTTCAAGCACTCTTTGTCCCTCAACCTGTTGTTCTTTTAACATACGGGCTTGCATATCATCTTTTGCATGAGTCATAGACGCAGTCAGCATTTCAAGTACTTCGGACTCTTCTAAGCCATAAGACGGCTTCACCTGAATATGCGCTTGAGTTCCGGAAGATTTTTCCATCGCTGTCACGCTCAACAAACCATCCGCATCAACTTGAAACGTCACGCGTATATGAGCAGCACCTGCGGCCATCGGCGGCATATCGGTGAGGTTAAATTTAGCTAAAGAGCGGCAGTTGTCTACAAGCTCACGTTCCCCTTGCAACACATGAATCATCATGGCCGTTTGACCATCTTTAAAGGTTGTAAATTCTTGTGCTCTGGCTACCGGTATCGTCGTATTGCGAGGAATAATTTTCTCAACCAATCCCCCCATCGTCTCAATACCAAGAGATAAAGGCAAGACATCCAGCAATAACATATCATTGTCAGGCTTATTCCCTACCAAAATGTCTGCCTGTATCCCTGCACCTATAGCCACTACTTTGTCTGGGTTAATACTCGTCAGTGGTTGCGTGTCAAAGAAGTTTCCGACTAATTCACGTACTAAAGGTACGCGCGTCGAACCACCAACCATCACCACTTGTTGTATTTTATCGACCTTAAGTTTTGCATCCGCTAAAGCCTGCTTACAAATCTTGATACTGTTATCAATGAGCGGCTTAATAATCGATTCAAATTCTAGCTTGGTGATAGTAATAGAGTGAAGGTGAGATTCAATATCTACCGTGAATGTCGCTGAGTCCGTCGTTGATAATGCTTCTTTAACCTGCTTAGCAGCATTCATAAACTGTCGATGATATTTGGTTGATTGTTCCTCTACACCTAATTTACCAGTAACATACTCCGCTATTGCTAAATCAAAATCATCGCCGCCAAGTGCGGTATCCCCACCCGTTGACAATACTTCAAAAACGCCTTTATTCAGGTGTAAAATGGACACATCGAAGGTTCCACCACCTAAATCGTAAACGGCAATACTGCCCTCTTCATCATTATCAAGACCATAAGCAATCGCGGCAGCAGTGGGCTCATTCAGTAAACGAAGCACATTTAGGCCGGCAAGTTGCGCAGCGTCTTTCGTGCTTTGGCGTTGCGCGTCGTCAAAATAGGCAGGTACCGTTATTACAGCACCGGTGATATCATCGCCCATTGATGCTTCAGCTCGTACTTTAAGTGCTGTTAGAATATCTGCCGAAATTTGAATTGGGTTTTTGTTCCCTTGTACAGTTTGAAAAATTGGATTGCCGGAGTTTTCAGCAAATTGGTAAGGCAATTTTTTCCACGTAGATACGACATCTTCAACATTTCTTCCCATAAATCGCTTTACTGAAACAATAGTGTTGACGGGATCGCTAGCAGAAGCGTTTTTTGCTTCTTCTCCGACATTTGTCAAATCTTTTTGGTATTGAACGACAGACGGTAATAGGTGTTTTCCATCGTGATCAGGCAATGTTTCAGCTGCACCGCTCTTGACCACTGAAACCAGTGAGTTAGTCGTACCCAAGTCGATACCCACCCCAATTTTGCGCTGATGAGGTTCAGCACTAAGGCCTGGCTCGGCAATTTGCAATAATGCCATTTAAACGTCCTATTATAAGATTTGTTCTTTTCGTGCGAGAGATTCTTCACCGAGCTTCGCTAAAAACTTTAATTTTGTCAGCGCATCTGCGGCAGCTCGGTGACCTGCTTCATTATGACTATCTAAACCATTACGTACTTTATCTAGTAAATCATTCGTAAGCGTTGTAACTTCATCCTCCAAGGCATTAAAAGATACTTCATCAGTCGCCTCGCTTAACTGTTCTCTTAGCATCATTTGTTGCATTAAAAAACTGTTGTCACTATGCGTCGCTTGCTCATCAACGCGTTTAAAACCTCGAATATCAAGTATGTGTTCGCCACGTTTAACCGAAGCACTTAAAACAAAATATGCATCGTTAATTTGCGTATTCTTTTGCATATACATACGTTTTTCTTGATCGCTAGCATTAACAAAACGATCCGGATGCGTAAGTTTTTGCAGGGTTTGATACCGAGCTTTAAGCTCTATCAAATCAATAGAAAATTTTTCTGGAATATTAAATAGTGAAAAATAATTGGTCATTGTCAGCAGTAAACTTAAGAAATGATAAAAAGGGGTGGATATGCTGAATTTGGTAGAGAATAAAACTCGCAATACATCTAAACACCCAACCTAAACGTTAAAGCTCTCTCCGCAACCACATTCGCCAGATACATTAGGGTTATTAAACTGAAAACCTTCATTCAAGCCTTCTTTGGCGAAATCTAACTCTGTACCATCTAGGTACGCCAGACTCTTACCATCAATAATGACCTTTACACCATTGTCTTCAAAGATTTCATCACCTTCATCTAGCTCATCAACAAATTCCAATACATAAGCTAAACCCGAACACCCAGTGGTTTTGACGCCTAGTCTAAGTCCTAAGCCTTTGCCTCTGTTTTGTAAAAAGGTTTTGGCTCTGTTAGCCGCAGCCTCTGTCACTGTGATAGCCAAAATACTGCTCCCATTAAATCTTAACGGTGCTTGCATACTCAAGCACCTACACAACAAATAATTAAGCTTGTTTACTCTTATAGTCGCTAACCGCGGCTTTAATCGCATCTTCAGCAAGTATCGAACAATGAATTTTTACTGGTGGTAACGCTAATTCTTGCGCAATATCAGTATTGGTAATCTCAGTAGCTTCATCTATTGACTTCCCTTTGACCCATTCCGTTACCAATGAGCTAGACGCAATAGCAGAACCACAACCGTAAGTTTTAAATTTAGCATCTTCGATAATGCCATTGTCTCCAATTTTCAACTGAAGTCGCATAACATCACCACACGCAGGTGCACCGACCATACCCGTTGCGACTGTAGGATCATTTTTGTCAAAAGCGCCGACATTACGTGGGTTTTCGTAGTGGTCTATTACTTTTTCACTATAAGCCATTTTATATCACCTCAAAAAATTATCTGCTTAACGCACTGCATAGTTACACAATGCCTTATTAAATTAATGCTTAACTCAAGTCACATTTAGTGGTGAGCCCACTCGACACTCTCTAAATCCACCCCATCTTTGAACATATCCCAAAGCGGTGACATTTCACGAAGCTTTACAATTGCGTCTTGGACAACGTTAATCACATGGTCTACTTCGGCTTCGGTAGTAAAACGACCAATACTGAAACGAATTGAACTGTGCGCAAGTTCATCATTCATACCTAAGGCACGTAATACGTATGAAGGCTCTAAACTTGCCGAAGTACATGCTGAACCTGAAGAAACAGCCATATCTTTTAATGCCATAATTAAACTTTCACCTTCAACATAGTTAAAACTGACGTTTAAACTACCAACAACACGTTTTTCAGCATCGCCATTCAAGTAAACTTCTTCCATGCCTTTGATGCCATTCCAAAGCTTATCTCTGAGCATTTTAATACGTTCGTTTTCGCTCGCCATATCTTCTTTGGCTATACGGAAGGCTTCGCCCATTCCAACAATTTGGTGGGTTGCTAATGTACCTGAACGCATACCTCGTTCATGCCCGCCACCATGCATTTGTGCTTCAATACGAATTCTTGGTTTTCTGCGAACATAAAGTGCGCCGATTCCTTTTGGCCCGTATGTTTTATGACCGGAGAAAGACATTAAATCGACTTTTAACGTTTGTAAGTCGATTGGCACTTTGCCTGTGCTTTGCGCAGCATCTACATGAAAAATAATTTTGCGCTCTCGGCACATTTCACCAATAGTAGCAATATCTTGAATGACACCAATTTCGTTGTTAACGTGCATAATACTGATTAAAATGGTGTCTTCACGTATTTCAGCTTTCAATTTTTCCAAGTCAACTAAACCATTTCTTTCAGGCGCCATATAAGTCACCTCAAATCCTTCACGTTCTAGTTGACGTGTAGCGTCAAGTACCGCTTTATGCTCAGTTTTAAGGGTAATGATGTGTTTGCCACGCTTTTGATAAAAATGCGCTGCACCCTTTATTGCTAGATTGTTTGATTCAGTTGCACCAGACGTAAAGACGATCTCTCTAGAATCTGCGTTCACTAAGTCTGCCACTTGATTGCGTGCAATATCGACCGCCTCTTCAGCAATCCAACCAAATTTATGAGAACGAGATGCAGGATTACCGAAATTTCCTTCTAAGGATAAGCACTCTTTCATTTTTTCTACCACACGCGGATCAACCGGTGTCGTTGACGCATAGTCAAGGTAAATAGGTAGTTGTATATTGCTCATCAGTAACTCCGCTTAAAGTTGCATGCTAATTTCAATGTCGTTAACCATTTTTTTTGCAGATTTATTTTGTCTGTCGGCGACGGTTAATACTTCGCCTTTGCTCATGAGTTCACCCAAGGTGATTTCATTTAAGAAATTGGTGATTCTGTCACTCAAATCTTGCCACAAACTGTGCGTAAGGCATCGCTCGCCACCTTGGCAATCTGAATTGCCGTTACATCTTGTCGCATCAACACTTTCGTCAACCGCAGATATCACTTCTCCAACGGCGATGTCAGATGCTTCGCGTCCAAGTTGGTATCCACCACCGGGACCCCGAACGCTAGATACAAGTTCATGCTTTCGCAATCTAGAGAACAACTGCTCTAAGTATGAAAGTGATATTGCCTGTCGTTCAGAAATATCAGCTAAAGGCACAGGACCACGCTTTGAATGCAGAGCCACATCTAACATTGCGGTCACCGCATAGCGTCCTTTTGATGTTAGTTTCATATATCACTTCATCTAGTTTGTTTCGTGATGTGAAGTCTAATTACTTGAGTAAATTTGTCAAGTATTTACCTGACTAATTTACTAGGTTATTTTTTATAGCTTATTCTTTCCACATTGCACCTGAAAAATTCACAATTAAATGTGAGGGTCAAAGGCCTCTACTTGCGCCTTTTTCAATACGGGAGAAATACCTGTCTTTTCAAAGTCTTCAGCACTTATATGTGGCAAGCTATCCGTACAAACATCGCCACCAAGTGATTGAATAACACCACACATTTCTTCAACTTTTTTGTCCATTAAGTGGACATGTTCAAGTAACAACCCCATTGCATTTGCGACAGGATCCGGATTATCTTCAGCGACTGCATAGGCATCAAAACCATATTTTTTGGCTATTTCTATACGCTTAGACCCGTTTTGTGAGCCCTGTTTTTTCTGCATTTGAATAATACGTCCGGGAATTCCAACACAAGTAGCATCATCAGGGACGTCTTTAACCACAACAGAGTTAGAACCGACTCTCGCATTTTCACCTATAGTGATAGGTCCTAAGATTTTTGCGCCAGCACCTACTACTGCGTTATTTTTTAAGGTCGGGTGACGCTTCCCTTTATTCCAAGTGGTCCCGCCAAGCGTAACGCCATGATACAAAGTAACGTCATCGCCTAGCACCGCTGTTTCACCAATGACAACACCCATTCCATGATCAATAAATACCCGCCGCCCTAACGATGCGCCGGGATGGATTTCGATGCCCGTCAAAAATCTCGCAAAGGTAGACAATATTCGAGCCAACCAGCCCAACTTTTTAAGCCACAATTTATGACTGATTCGGTGAATCCATACAGCATGTAAACCGGGATAGTTTAGGATAACTTCAATGCTACTTTTGGCCGCCGGATCTCGATGGAAAACACTTTTAATATCATCTCTAAAATCGCTAAACATGGTTTACTCTTCTTTTGTCGTTTTATCTGCCATCTTATCGATAGACGCCAACATTCCGCGTAAGATATTAATTTCACGCGCGTCAGGCCTTGCGCGATTATATAAGCGTCTCAGCCTAGTCATGATAATGCCGGGGTGGTTTTCGCGGATAAAACCGGTTTTGGATAAAGCACTTTGCAGGTGTTCATAGAAACGTTCAATATCGTCGGTAAAAGGATATTCCGGAGCCTCTCTTTCTGTGTACTGAGCTGCTTTCATATCTAAATAATTCATACGTATTTCATAGCAAAGTGTTTGCACCGCAGCGGCTAAATTAAGTGAACTATACTCAGGGTTAGCGTCAATACATACGTGGAAGTTACACAGCTGTAATTCCTCGTTGGTTAAGCCACTAGCTTCCCTTCCAAAGACCAAAGCAACAGGATGTTGTTTACCTTCTTGAACAAGTTTGTCGCCACATTCTCTGGCCGTTAACATTGGCCATGAGAGTGTTCTCGATCTAGCTGACGTTCCGACTACAAGGCCGCAACCACTTATCGCTTCTTGCATGGTATTCACGGTAATTGCACTTGCTAATACATCGCCGGCCCCTGCGGCTAGCGCACTACTTTTACCATCAGGCGCAGATACCGGATCGACAAGATACAATGACGACAAACCCATTGTTTTCATGGCTCTAGCGGCGGAGCCAATATTACCTGTATGGGATGTGTTCACTAATACAATGCGTATATCATCTAGCATGAATGCGGCCTACCGAGTTAAAAATCGGCGCGTAATATACCACGACAAGATATGTCAAAACAGAGTTTTTCTTTTACTAAGGCAATCATTCTGGTAAACTCCGCGCGTTTTTTAAACGTTCGTTCTTTCAACAATTCGGTGGTATCTATGCATCCTATGCTGAACATTGCTGTGCGCGCCGCGCGCTCGGCTGGCAATATTATTTCCAGAGGATTTGAAAATCTAGACGATTTGCAAATTCAACAAAAAGGCACTCATGACTATGTGACAAAAATTGACCATGAAGCCGAAGCCGCTATTATTAACAAAATTCAGCAATCCTATCCAAACCATTCGTTCATTGGTGAGGAAAGTGGCAATATCAGCAATGACCCTGATTTTACTTGGGTAATCGACCCCTTAGATGGCACCACCAATTTCATTCGAGGTATCCCTCACTTTGCCGTAAGTATTGCCTTGTTAAACAAAGGGAAACTTGATCAAGCCGTCGTATTTGACCCGATTCGAGGAGAGTTATTCACGGCATCAAAAGGAGCAGGTGCACAATTAAACGGATATAGAATCAGAGCATCCAAACCGAAAGACTTATCCAGTACTATTCTCGCCACTGCATTCCCCTTTAAAAACAAAGAAGAATTTGCAGGTATTTCATCTAAGTTTTCCGAAATATTCATGCAATGTGGCGACGTTCGCAGAATGGGTTCAGCGGCACTAGATTTAGCCTATGTCGCTGCAGGTCGTTACGACGGTTATTTTGAAAAGGGCTTAAAGGCCTGGGATATGGCTGCTGGCGAATTACTAGTTAGAGAGGCAGGCGGGTTGAGTACCGACTACGCAGGAAATAACGACCCATTTTACGCAGAAATAAAAGCACCAGGTTCAGCCAATGGCATTGTGTCTGGTGGCCCAAGAGTTGTTCAGCAATTGGTGAAAGTGCTGAAGTAACTAGTATTTTGACACTCGCGCTCTCTCCGAGCGCGAGCAATTGTAGGTTTAATGTTCTACGGCTATATCTAAACGTTTTTATCTCACTAGGCTAATGACAATACTAACCTCAAACATCATACTAAGGTTTATCAATTAGTAAGGACATTTTGATATCTTTACTCACCCATTCTGCAGAAACATCTGATTCCCGGCCAATATCAAAGGCAAGTCGGTCAACAATAAAGTTGGCCTCAAGAACATCTCCTTTGTCTTCCAACACAAACGCAATTTTCTGTCTTTTTCCTCTAAGCTCAAGAGTACCTCTTACTTGGTACCCTGCACCATTTTGCACAATAGTATCGCTGACGAATGTGCTTTTGGGATACTTTTCGACGTAAAACCAGTCCTCTTCGGGTAAGGTCTCATCATAAGTAGCGTCACCCGTTTTTGCGCTCGCCACATTAAAACTAGCGGTAATTAATGCGTGTTTCTCAGGTGGTAAGATAATCGATGCATGCCACTCCAAAAACTCACCAGTAAATACCATACCTGCATGCTCACCAGAAAATTGTAACTTCCCATTGTTATTGTTTGCTTGTATTTCAGACGCAATAACCACGTTTTGTATGAGGCAAAGCAAACATAGCAGCACTGTGAATCTTAAATTAAAAACAGTTTTGGCGACGCTTTTACGCCTGCAGAACTTTTTGTTGCTGTTAGCAAATTTTAACATTATTTTCTGAACCACATTCTTTTTAACAAATTGATATTATGCTTTTTATGATGGTAAATAAGCGCAGCCACGTGCCCAGTGATAAGCACAATCATTAAATACGCAAGTATCCAATGCGCTGTATTGCTGAGTGTCTCAACAAACTTGTTTTTACTGACCCAAGGGATATGAGGCCATTTTATCCAATCGACAAAAACAAAGGTCGGTAAACCAAATGGACTAGATGACACCATAAACCAACCACTGATGGGCAAAAGTATTAATCCCGCGTAGAGCATTAAGTGCCCTATTTTCGCAACACGTTTGTTGGTAAGAGACAAATCTGCGGGTAAACTCGGTGGCGGCTGTATTAAGCGAATAGCAATACGAAAACATATCATCCACAACATTGTCATGCCACCGGCTTTGTGTAATTGGTACATTTTGTATTGGTCTGACTTGGGCATATCCCCATTGGCCATATATAAACCCGATATAAGCATCACAATTACCGCAAGTGCCATGAACCAGTGCAAAACGATAGCGCTAGTGTGATATCTATTTTTAACCGGCATTATTTCATTCATGGAGCGTTAGTCATCTGGGCCTTTTGAAAACTCGCCTTCTATCATAACTTCAACATCGTCGCCAATGTGCGGCAAGTATTTGTCCAACCCCCAATCAGAACGTTTGATAACAGTGCTGGCCGAAAACCCCATAGTTGGTTTTCGACTGAAAGGTTGTGAGGGCATAGCGCCATTAATTGTGACATCAAGCTCTACTGCTTTTGATACACCTAAAAAGACCAAATTTCCTGACATTTTTGCGGTGTCGTCCGTCAACATGTTGATGCTAGTGGATTGAAATTCAATGCGTGGAAACGCCTTCGCGTTAAACCATCCTTTGTCGGTCGCCAAAATATTGTCAAAGTCTTTTTCTTCTGCATTTGGGTAGGCCGTTTGCACCGACATTGGGTTGATTGATGCTGTCACTTTAGACTTCTCAATATTATTTGGATTAAATTCAATTATTGCATCAAAATCAGTAAATCGTGCCACATAGTTCGACAAGCCGAAATGTGACACCTTCCAAACGATACTTGCATGGGTCAAATCTAGCGTGTATTTGCCAGCAGGCATTTCATTGTATGGGCCTTTGGCAAAAACCCATGATACACAACTTGTCAAAACAAGTACCATGGACACAATCAGAAATTTACTTCGCTTCATTTTTATCCCTATAAAAGGCCTAGTGTTAATAAATACTGCTTACATCAACAAACTTTTTGCTGACATAGCATGTAACAATTTGTAGCTATCAAGACAGACTCTGAATGACTATTGTGTCTTTTGGATGACTGTCAAATACGTATTCTTAAGTTCTTTACGAATTTAAAATCAAAATGGGTGCAATTGAATTACAGGTGAATTATGGATTTACACAAATTAGTAGGCGGACTATCAAAATCAGGCGCACTGAGTGGCTTTCTTGGAGGTGTCGCGGGCGGCGGACTAACCAGTATGGTAGCAGGTAAAAAAACAAAGAAAATGGGAAAGTCGGCACTTAAGGTAGGCGCTTTAGCCGCCGTCGGCGGTATCGCATGGAAAGCATATCAACAGTATTCAAGTAAACAAGGTAGTGTGCAGGCAGCCAATTTACACCAAACACGACCACAATCGAATCCACAAAACAACCGTGTTCAATTTGATTTCACGCCAGCGCAGCTGCCAGAGCGAGCCTTTAATGAGGTTATTGAAGACACAAATACCTCTGGTCAAATACTTGTAATGCGAGCAATGATAGCAGCGGCCTATGCTGACGGACACATTGATGACAATGAACGTGCCCGCATTTTTGCGCAAGTTGAAATGTTAGATCTAAGTGTTGAAGAAAAAGCCATGTTGTTTGACGAACTGCGTAAACCACTTTCATTAAGTGAGTTAGTCGCACAAGTGCCAAATTCTCAAACAGGCATAGAAGTTTACGCCGCGAGCGCAAGTGCGATTGATATGCATGCCGTTGAATCACAACGCTACTTGAATCAATTATCACAGCAACTTTGCATTCCAAGCGAATTGACAAGCGACATCCATATGCAATTAGCAAACGCGAATATGTGAGAATTAACAAAATGCGCGCTAATTTGCAGCGCGCACTTAAGTGACCTTGATATCGCTATTTCTTTAATCCACTTTTTCTATGTAAAGTGAAAAACGCTACAAAGCTGACAATAAAAAATGCAATAGTCGACGGCGCACTGACATTCACTTGTGAAACTGGAATAGGCTCTCCAAAAATAAAGTCATCAAACGCGAAACCGTCACCCCTTGCCCCCGCAAAACGGCCATTTTCAGTAAGAAAACGAGAATCGCCAATCACACTAACTTTCGCTATTTCAGGTGCATCAAAAATGGCGCCAAAGAACGATAGGCCATCGCCTGTATCGGTGCCGATGGGATCTAAATTACCGATTAACTCATTCGCTAGATTGAAAAACTGAAGTTGTACTGGCGACGCTATTTGTAAACCCGAAAACACAGCACCAAAGCCTGTAACTGTTGCCTGTGTCGTTTGGTCTGATGGGTCAAAAAACAATATATCGAAACTTGAACCGCCTACTGACGCAAATAGTCGTTCGTCACTAAAGACGGGAAATGCGCTATCAAAACCAAACGCTGTAGGCTGACCCGATGCAGCGGTAGAAGATACCATAAAGCCGGTAGTACTGCCTGTCGCTTGAAATTCAATTCCCCGCGCGCGGCCTGGTATGTCCGCGTTGAAAAAATCGCCTGGCAATAAATTAGGATCAGAAAAGGCATCCGGTATACCATCCCAATTAATTTGTCTACGGCCATTAGGGTCCGCATTTATTGGAAGATTTCCATTATTTGCACCTAATGCACCGCGAAAGTCATCAACTGTTTGTTGAATATCAGCTGCAGTATCGCCAGTTGCTTCAAACGCAGTCAACAGAGCCGCTTGTGAAGCACTTGTCCACAAACATACAGCCATCATCGCAATATACTTTTTAGAGAGTTTCATTAATGTATTCCTTTTATTAATCTTTGTTTAAATATGCACAAATCACTTTTACAAAACGTCTGCAGCATTCTTTGATTTTCAGCGACCGATGCTTACATTTAAACCTTACGCGTCGAAATTGAAAAAGTTGCAAGCAAACCAAATTAGTCTGTTTAGGGTGTGATTAATGAGGGCTGTTTTTTTGAAGTGCACGTTGGACAACGATACACAGTGGCTATGATACAAACATTCGAACTTGCTAAAAAAAACGGGATCTTAACGATCCCGTGTTTGTTGCTAAATAACTCTATGAGTCTAGAGTGGTTCTAAATCTTCACCTTCTTTTTCGACTTCGGTTGGCATCAAGTCTTCTTTGCTGATACCTAATGCCAATGCTACTGCGCTTGCAATATATACAGATGAATAAGTACCAATGAATACGCCCATAAGTAATGCAGTCGCGAAACCATGAATCAATGCACCACCTTTAAAGAACAAGGCTAACAATACTAGAATTGTTGTTAAGGACGTGACAATCGTTCGGTTTAAAGTTTGCGTAAGTGAAATATTGATGATTTCTTCAGGCGTACCCTTTCGTACTTTACGAAAGTTCTCACGAATACGGTCAGATACAACAATCGTGTCATTTAGGGAGTACCCAATTACCGCTAAAAGTGCCGCAAGTACTGTTAAGTCAAATTCCAATTGCAATACAGAAAACAAACCAAGTGTAATTAAAACATCGTGAGCTAAGGCAGCAACTGAACCAAGCGCAAAACGCCATTCAAACCGCATAGCAACATATATTAGAATACAAATAAGTGCCACTAACATCGCTAAGCCGCCTTGCTCAGTGAGCTCCTCACCGACATTGGGCCCAACAAACTCTATCCGCTGCTTCTCGGCGTCAGCGCTCTTAGCTTGGAGTGCTTCAACAACCATATCGCCAATCTTTTCTTGTGCTAAGTCCTCACGAGGGGCGACTCGAATCAACACTTCTTGGCTACTACCGAAATTTTGTACTACTGCATTTTCGAAACCCGCTTCGCTTAGTTCTAAGCGAACCTTTTCTAAGTCAGCACCTTGGGGGTAATTCATTTGAATTACCGTGCCTCCAGTAAAATCCAAGCCCCAATTCAGCTGGTTTACCGCTAAAGAGGTAATTGATCCAAGAATCAAAAAAGTAGAGAGAAACAAAGCTGGTATACGCAACTTCATAAAACTCACGGTATCTTTTAACTTTAATATTTGAAATGCCATAATCTTAGTCTCCTATATCGCCAGTTTTTCAACTCGGCGACCACCCCAAACGGCATTCACCAATACTCTAGTCACCAATATCGCAGTAAACATTGACGTAATAATCCCAATCATCAAGGTAATTGAGAAACCTTTTATTGGACCAGTACCAATTGCAAACAAAATTAAACCGGCAATAAAAGTGGTAATATTAGCGTCTAAAATCGTAGAAAAGGCATTATCGTAACCATGATGAATTGCTTGCTGCGGACTCCGCCCTTCACGCAACTCTTCACGTATTCTCTCAAAGATTAGTACATTTGCATCGACTGCCATACCGACTGTCAGGACAATACCAGCCATACCCGGTAAAGACAGCGCAGCGCCAGGCATCATAGACATTATTCCAACAATCATAATTACGTTAATCATCAACGCAATATTGGCAACAACGCCAAACGCGCGGTAGTAAATCAACATAAAAATCAATACTGCGATTAGGCCGTATAGTATCGCCGTTTGACCTAACTCTATATTTTCTTTACCTAGACTAGGACCTACGGTACGTTCTTCAACAATTTGAATAGGCGCAATTAACGCACCCGCTCTTAGCAGCAAAGATAAATCACGCGCTTCTGTCACACTGTCAATTCCAGTAATTCTAAAGGAACTACCTAACTGTGCTTGAATAGTGGCAACATTAATAATCTCTTCTTTTTTCTCAAAAATCGTATTGCCTTCAGTATCTTCTTTATCCGTCGCTTCATATTCAATGAAAACGGTAGCCATGGGTTTTCCAACATTGTCTTTTGTGCCTTTAGACATCAGGCTGCCGCCCTTCCCATCCAAATCAATGTTTACCTGAGGAAATCCGTTCTCGTCCATACTGCTGTTAGCGTCAACAATGTGACTTCCTTCAAGCATAATATCTTTTTTCAGCAATTGCGGACGACCATCACGGGTATATAATAGTTTAGAACGAGGAGGCACCCTACCTCGAACAGCACTTGCTAAATCGCCGTCTAAATCGACAAGTCTAAATTCTAGGGTCGCTGTTGCGTTTAGGATTTCTTTTGCCTTTGCGGTGTCCTGTATACCAGGAAGCTGAACCACAATGCGTTCTTGTCCTTGTTTCTGAACAAGCGGTTCGGCAACACCTAATTGGTTAACGCGATTTCGAATAATGGTGATATTCTGCTTTACCGCATAATCGCGAAGTTCACTTAAGCGTTGCGGTGTGTAACTGGCACGTAAGGTTAAGTCGTCTTTTTCAGTAAACGCCATTTCACCATAATTGTTTCGAAGATAAAACTGGGCACTTTCGAGCACATCTGCAGCACGAAAGGTAATTTCTAAATCATCGCCCACCACTCGAATACCACGGTATCTAAGCTTTTCTTCACGCAGTCTATTTTCTAAGTCTGATTTAGCGCCATCGAGCGATTTTTCGATGGCTGTTTTCATGTCAACTTCCATCAAGAAGTGCACGCCACCGCGCAAATCCAGACCCAACTTCATTGGCGTTGCGCCTAGATTGGCCAGCCACTCTGGAGTATCTGGAGCTAAGTTCATCGCAACAAAGTAGTCATCGCCATATACATCATCCAATGATCGCCTAGCAATTAGTTGTGTATCTGAATCGTTTACACGAACAAGAATGCGTTCATCTTTAAACTCAATTCTCCTAAATGAAATATTTGCAGACTCGAGATGCGAAGTAATATCTGCCACCATTTCTGCAGAAACGGTAGTATCGCGGCTTGACGAAATTTGTATGGCAAAGTCTTCACCATACAAATTAGGCAAAGCATATAATCCACATAATAAAATCATGCCGATTACTGTGAAGTATTTCCAAAGGGGCGTTTTATTTAACACAATACTTTCCTATATACGTAAGAATGCAAATAACTGCAGCTCACGTTTCACATTTAAATCGATTTCATTGTGCCTTTTGGCAATACAGCACTGATCGCTGATTTCTGAACCATAATGTTGTTATTTTCATTCAACATAATTTCAAGAAAATCTTTGTCGTCAGCCACTTTCGTTATTTTGCCAACCAAGCCTCCCTGAGTAAGCACCTCGTCACCTTTGCTCAGCGCAGACACCATGCCTTTATGCTCTTTCACACGTTTGGCTTGTGGTCTATAAAGTAAGAAGTAAAAAATCAAACCGAAAACGGCCAACATGATTAATGGTTCAAAGCCAAAGCCAGACGAAGCCGCGCCAGCCTCTTGTGCATGTGCAGAAGAAATGAAAAAACTCATACGAATGTCCTTTTATTAATTATTTTATCTAAACTACTATTATCTGTTAGCTAATCTAACTCAGGGACTGGAAGCCCTTTTTTAGCGTAAAAATCAGCAACAAAATCGTCTAAGCGATTTTGTTCAATCGCGTCTCTTAAACCTTCCATAACAATTTGATAGTACCGTAAATTATGGATAGTATTTAAACGCGCGCCGAGTATCTCGTTACACTTGTCTAAGTGATGTAAATATGACCGAGAATAGTTTTTACAAGTGTAACAATCACAATTTTCATCTAATGGCGAGGTATCTCTCTTATGCCTAGCATTACGAATTTTAATGACACCCTCGGTGACAAATAAATGTCCGTTTCGTGCGTTTCGTGTAGGCATTACGCAGTCAAACATATCAATCCCACGCCTGACCGACTCAACAATGTCTTCAGGTTTTCCTACACCCATTAAATAGCGAGGTTTGTCAGGGTTTATTTTTGGCGCGGTGTATTTCACAATGCGCATCATATCTTCTTTCGGTTCGCCAACTGAAAGACCACCAATCGCATACCCGTCAAAATCAATATTTTCTAAACCAGCCAAAGACTCATCACGCAAGTCTTCATACATTCCGCCTTGAATAATTCCAAACAGGGCAGATGCATTGCCACTATGTGCTTCTTTACTGCGCTTAGCCCAACGGAGCGATAGTTGCATTGATACTCTTGCTTCATCTTTTGTCGCAGGAAAAGGCGTACATTCATCAAAGATCATGACAATGTCTGAACCCAAATCGCGTTGCACTTCCATTGACCTTTCTGGTGTTAACAAAATCTTTTCACCATTAATGGGTGAACGAAAAGTAACACCTTCTTCACTGATTTTACGCAAATCACCTAAGGAAAAGACCTGAAAACCACCAGAGTCCGTAAGGATTGGCTTATCCCAATGCATAAAATCATGCAGATCACCGTGCGCTTGAATAATTTCAGTACCGGGGCGAAGCATTAAATGAAAGGTATTGCCTAAACAAATATGAGCGCCCGTTTCATCAAGCTCCTCGGGCGTCATACCTTTTACCGTACCATAAGTACCAACGGGCATGAATGCGGGTGTCTCTACCACGCCTCGCTCAAACACTAACTGCCCTCTGCGAGCGAAGCCATCGGTATTAAGTAAATTAAACTTCATTGAAAACTCTTCAGTATGTGTATTTCACTACTGCGCAATACAACAATAATAAACGCGCAGCAAAAATGTTCATTTCAAAATAGCGCGAAAGTATACCAAACCTAATACTGATATGGCACTGGCAGACTATTATTTATTAACTAGATCTTCTTTTTAACAATACATCTTCACGCTTTATTGATGAACATGGCATCACCATAGCTAAAAAATCGATATTCTTGTGCAATCGCGTGTTTATATGCAGACAGCACATTGTCGCGCCCGGCAAAGGCACTTATCAACATAATAAGCGTTGACTGTGGCAAGTGGAAATTCGTCAACATTGCGTCAATGACTTTGAAGTTGAAACCTGGATAAATAAAAATACTGGTATCTGATAGAAACTTGGAAATTAGTTCGTCACTAGCACGCGCGGCTGATTCTATTGAACGAACAGACGTTGTACCTACGGCAATTACGCGTTTGTTATTTCGCTTGGTCAGTTTAACCAGTTCAACGACGTCTTGAGTCACTTCGGCATATTCTGAATGCATATGATGTTCTTCAATGTTATCGACTCGAACAGGCTGAAAAGTGCCCGCACCAACATGTAAGGTAACAAAAGCGATATTCACGCCTTTTTCTTTGAGGGCATTTAATATTTCGTCGTCAAAATGCAAACCCGCCGTTGGGGCCGCTACTGCTCCAGGTTTTTTATTGTAAACCGTTTGGTAACGCTCTTTGTCTCCATCTTCATCAGGCCTATCAATGTAGGGAGGGAGCGGCATATGTCCATATTTTTCGAGTAAGTCAAAAATATTTTCGTCGGCTTCAAAAGCCAAATGAAATAACTCACCTTGTCGCGCAAGCATTTTGGCGACTAAACCACCTTCAAGCGTAATTAAACTACCTGCCTTTGGCGATTTACTGGCCTTTATATGCGCCAATACGGTGTTGTCACTCAACACCCGTTCCAGCATAACCTCTACCTTTCCCCCCGTTTCTTTTTGTCCAAATAAACGCGCAGGTATCACCCGAGTATTATTAAAAACAAGTAAGTCACCTGGCTCAATTAATTCAAGGATATCTGTAAATTGCCTATCTACTGTAGTGCCAGACTTACCATCGAGGTGCAACATTCTAGAGGCCGTACGTGTATTTGCTGGGTATTTTGCGATGAGAGTTTCGGGTAAATCAAAATCAAAATCAGTGACTTTCATGTAAGCTCAATCAATAAAATTAAATTCAAACAGGTATCATAAAAAATACGTAACAACATTTGCCGATACCCAGTATTTGCTGACCATTATACAGAACTTCACTATGATGATGATTAGAAATTTTGACCTCTCCCATTTCACTATTTCTTATTTTCATTCCTTGTGTTGTCCCTTTGCCCGGCAGTTTTGTCGGGCTTTTTATACCGTATTTCAGTTATTTACATTTTTACAATCATCGGTATGATTTGTAGATATCAAAAATAACAATCATGTATGCAATGCTGCTTTGGCCTAACGTTAAAAAAATAATGCTGAGATACTTCACGCAACTTAAGTGGTACACCCTCTTAATGATGCTTGCAGTGTATTCAGTTAGCACATGGAGTTTGCTGTTTGTAGCAGGTGAATCTGCCCTTCTTGGATTCGCGGATTTTTTCTACTGGTTAATAGTGACAGGCTCAACGGTAGGCTATGGCGATATGTCCCCTACTACAGATGCCGGAAAATGGATAGTATCGCTATATGTCATTCCTGCCGGCTTGAGTATATTCGCTTTAGTCGTTGGGCGAGTAGCAAGTTGGTTGAGTCAACAATGGAAAAAAGGAGCACGAGGTATGCACTCTTTGAATGTTAGTAATCACGTTTTATTAATTGGTTGGAATGGTAAACGCACAGAGCAACTTCTAAAATTGTTACTCATTGAACGTGAGGATGTACCAGGCACACCTGACATTGTGCTGTGTGTGCGAGCCGACATAGAAAACCCCATGCCAGGTGAAATATCGTTCGTTAAGGTAGATTCTTTTAACCAAGATGCCGACATGGATAGAGCGTGTGTGGACAGTGCATCAGTCATCATTATCGATAACCCTCATGACGATATGACCATGACAACGTCACTTTATTGTTCTAAACGAAATCCAGAAGCACATAAAGTCTCGTATTTTGATGACGAAAGTCTTGTCGGGCTTTTAAAGCAACACTGTCCAGAAATTGAATGTACGCCAAGTGTTGCGGTAGAAATGTTGGCTAAATCTGCGTTTGACCCGGGCTCAAGCCTACTTCATCATGACTTATTGGATGTTTATGAAGGCCAAGCACAATTTTCAGCAACTATCCCATCTGAAGTGACTGCCATAACGGCAGGTATACTGTTTGATGTCCTAAAGAAAACGTATGACGCCACTTTCATTGGTTTCGCTGCAGAGGAAAACAAACAAAAAATTGCTGTAAACCCCCCTATCAGTTCAACCCTAAAAGGTAGGGACAAAATTTTTTATATCGCCGACAAACGAATTAATAACATTGATTGGACATCGATTGCTAAGCATTAGTGAAGTAAGAAAAACATTATTGTTTACAAATAAGTATACCTATCTATAAATTTAGCCTATGGACTGGTATCGAAATTCGCGTACACTCGTCATCTACTTTTACGGATACAGTTTTATTAAATGAGTAGTACAGAAATAGACCAATCATCAAAGAAACCAGCGCAACAACAAGGCTTCTTCGGCAACTTAATTTTCAATATTGCCGTTCCTGTCCTCATCATGAGCTATTTAGCCAGTGATGAATACCTTGGCCCAATGTGGAGTGTTGTTGCCGCTCTCGCTTTCCCTTTAGGCTACGGTTTATATGATCTAAAACAAAGTAAAAAGATAAATGCTTTCTCGGTGCTAGGCGTCATCAGTGTGCTATTAACTGGTGGGATATCGCTGTTGAAACTGCCGGCTGAATACATGGCGATAAAAGAAGCCAGTATCCCTGCAATATTAGGCATTGCGGTTTTACTTACTCAGTTCAGTAAAAAGCCCTTAGTTAAAATCATGATTTTGAACGATCAAATAGTAAATTGGGAAAAGCTCAATTCTAGCTTATCAGAAAAGAACTCACACGCAGAATTCGGACAGAAAATTGCAGTTAGTAGCTATATTGTGGCGAGTTCTTTTTTCCTATCCGCTGGTCTCAATTATTTTTTGGCAAAGTGGATACTGGTATCAGAACCAGGGACAACCGCCTACACAGAAGAGTTAGGCAGAATGACCGCATTAAGTTATCCAGTGATTGTCATACCAAGCATGATTCTATTGGTTGGCGCGCTCATCTACTTGTTTAAACAAATCGGCAAGTGCACAGGTGAGCCAATAGAAACGTTCCTGCATCAATAAACTAGTCCCCAAAAGCATGCTATTGCGCATGCTTTTCATCTAAAAGTTCAAAAATCTTCGTCGCAATATCGATGTTATTTAGTTGACCTCTAAAGCGTTCAATTTGCGCGCCTACACCAAACACGTAAACATCTTCCGCAGTATGTCCGTCAGTTGTCCACCCCGTGTTACTTCGCTTGTCTAAGATACGCTTAACGATGCTTTCGACATCACGTGCTGGTGATTCTGAGGTAATCAACGACAATAAATTTTGTTCATCGTTATTTAATTCAAAACCTAATTGCGTTTGAAGATATGAGGTTTTGTCATCCGCCGTTTTTAAGCCAGAAGCAATCGTAACTGGTGATGCCTTTACGCCTTTCAACCATATAGGATCCCATCGGTACTCACCGCTGGCACCTACCGTTAATCCACCTGTACTATGATCTGCCGTAATAACCACTAATGTATCCGGATGTTTTTCGACATACGCGCGTAGCAGTTCAACTGTTTTGCTGAAATCGTACATTTCAGCCATTGCACCAGCAATATCGTTCGCATGTCCCGCCCAATCCACTTGGCTTGCCTCAACAAGCAAGAAAAAGCCGGTATCGCTAGTCATGTAATCAAGCGCGGATGAAGTCATGGTCGTCAATCGAGTTGGATCATCCGAATCTAACGCCCACGGCATTTCGAAGCTTGCAAACAAACCGAGTACCGGTGCTTTGTTACTAATAGAGGGTAATTGCTCAAGCGCATCAAGGTATTGAAAACCTTCGTTAATAAATTCGTTTACGATGTGCCGGTCTTCACGGATAAAATTGAGCGTACCTGCACCCAACATTAGATCTGCAACGAACTTATCATCAATTCGCGTATCAAATACACTATCTGCTAGTGCGTCATAATTCTTACGATATTCATTGGCTACCATATAAGATGCAGGCGTTGCATGAATGATTGAAGATGTAACAACTACACCTGTTTTCATGCCATACCGTTTAGCTCTATGCATGACCGTTTCAACAGCTTGTTTGTTTACGTCAACGCCCACCGCACCGTTATACGTCTTAACACCAGATGCTAAGGCTGTTGCTGATGCCGCAGAGTCGGTAACAAACCCAGACACTTTTGCAGGATAAGTACGCGCCGTTCCAACTAAAATATCATCTAACACAGTGGATTCAACGTCTTCCGTCTCTGGGTTATCCATGTAATATCTAAACGCAGGTATATAAGCTGGCCCCATACCGTCTGCAACCACCATGATAATGTTTTTTGGCAACCCGGTTTCTATTGCAGTATTTTCAAGCTCATTTCCCATTTTTTTTACTATTGCGTCGCTGTTATTCGATGCACAACCCGCTAACAATAACGGTAAGGTGACACTTAATGCGCACATTCCTTTTATTATAATTTGCATAAAACTCTCTTTAGTAAATGTTGAGCTAACCACAATATGCAATTGCCTATAAGTGG
Source organism: Agaribacter marinus (assembly GCF_030160655.1). Lineage (GTDB taxonomy): Bacteria > Pseudomonadota > Gammaproteobacteria > Enterobacterales > Alteromonadaceae > Glaciecola > Glaciecola marina. The sequence goes on along the minus strand of NZ_BSOT01000019.1, from coordinate 131,204 downwards.
TTTACCTTATATTTATACAGGCCTTTTGCGCACTGACAATTTTGCGCATTGATTATACACTGCCAAAAAAATCACACATTTCATTTTTCAATGTAAAAGTAAATTTTTATACTTTCTGGCACAAATGGCATCAATAACTCATATTTATATTAAGACTCAGATATATTCAATTTAAATTGAATAGCTTATTTCAAGTTCACCATAAAAAATAAGTTTATTAATATATATCAATAAATTAAACAGATCACACCCCATTCACGACATTGATTAAACTGCTACTAATTATCCAAAATAGTTATATAATTATGCACATACATTGCGCATCTACGCTGCAATCTGAGGAAATCGTATTGAATATCGCCAAAATTGACTTAAATCTTCTGGTTTATTTGGACGTGCTGTTACGAGAAGGCAGCGTGACAAAAGCAGCAAACCAACTAAGTATTACACAACCAGCTATGAGTAACGGGCTAAAACGCTTAAGAGATTTGTTTAAAGATCCATTGTTAGTGCGAACAAGCGATGGTATGACGCCTACCAAACGCGCGATAGAGTTACAACCTGTTATACGCGACGTGTTAAGTAAACTAGAATCATCAATTCAACCTGAAATAGAATTCGATCCAGCCACTAGCACACGCACTTTTAGGATTATGACAAGTGATTATGCTGAATCAACATTACTATTGGAGCTAATTGGTCGTTTAGCAGAGTTTGCACCGAGTATTACACTCGATTTGATTACACCAAGCGACGTAACGTTTCATGATGTTGAGCAAGGCAAAGTGGATATGGCGATTAATCGTTTTGACGAATTGCCCTTATCATTCCATCAAAAAGTCATTTGGTACGACACATTCTCATGTGTTGTTGCGGCGTCTCACCCAGATAAAGATAATTTCACCTTAGATGCCTATTTGCGAGGACAACATATTTGGGTGAGTAAAACTGGTTTCGGTGTTGGCGTTGGTATAGATCCAAACGAAGTACAAAAGCTCGGTTGGGTTGATGCAGAATTGATAAAACTCGGAAAGCAGCGAAATATACGTGTATTCACAAGACACTATCATGCGGCGCTGCAACTCGCTAAATCTCAAAACCATATAGCAACGTTACCAAGTAAAGCAGCAAAAATTTTTAAAGATGATCCTGCCATTGCAGTTGTCGAACCGCCATTTGACATTCCCCCCATTGCATTAAAAATGGCTTGGAGCGCATTACTTCACCATGACGCAGGTCATGTCTGGTTGCGTCGTTTAATTACTGAAGTTGGCGTTGAAATGCAAAGCTAATTTAGCAGATAAACGCTACATGGAGAAAATATTCATAAGAAATTAAATAAAAATGCATGATAAGTGTTGACCAGACTGGTAAACCAGATTACATTTGTGCGCATATTCATAAGCGCATAGCAAATTAACGAAATTACGAAAATGATAGTTTTCAACTTTTCACTTCTGCTTCTACTCGGTCTGGCGAACAAATCGCACGGGTAGCGCTTACTTAAATTTTAGTAAAACCCGTGCATCGCACGGGTTTTTTTTTGAGCAAATAAAACATAAAAGGTGAGCAAAATGAGTGATAGAGTCATAATCTTTGACACTACATTAAGAGACGGCGAGCAAGCATTGCCCGCCAGTTTAAGCGTACGCGAAAAGCTGCAGATTGCTCTCATGCTCGAAAGGCTCGGTGTTGACGTAATTGAAGCAGGTTTTCCTGTATCATCTCCAGGTGATTTCGAATCAGTTCAGTTAATAGCTAAAGAAATCAAAAATTCTACTGTGTGTGGATTATCTAGAGCGCTTGTAAAAGACATTGATGCATGCGGTCAAGCCCTTGGCGTCGCCGAACAATTTAGAATCCATACATTTATCGCAACATCTGACATTCACGTTGGCACTAAGCTACGAAAGTCTCAAGATGAAGTCGTCGACATGGCAGTCAAGGCCATTCAACATGCAAAAAGATACACCGACGACGTCGAGTTTAGCTGTGAAGACGCAGGAAGAACGCATATCGACTATCTTTGCCGTATGGTCGAATCAGCAATAAATGCTGGTGCAACTACCGTCAATATTCCTGATACTGTAGGCTATACGATACCTTCAGAATTTGGCGGTATTATTCACCAGTTATTCAACAGAGTTCCCAATATTGATAAGGCCGTCATTTCTGTGCACTGCCATAATGACTTAGGGTTAGCTGTAGCAAATAGCTTGGCAGCAGTAGAGAACGGCGCAAGACAAGTAGAATGTACTATCAACGGCATTGGTGAACGTGCTGGTAACTGTTCATTAGAAGAAATCGTTATGGCAATGCGCACCCGTGAAAGTAAGCTAGGCTATCAAACTGGCATTAATCCACAAGAAATATCTAAGTCATCAAAGCTCGTCAGTCAACTTTGCAATATGCCTGTACAAGCAAACAAAGCAATTGTTGGAGCAAATGCGTTCAGCCACTCTTCTGGTATACACCAAGATGGCGTATTAAAAGGTCAGAACACATACGAGATCATGACGCCTGAAAGTGTCGGCATTAACAAAAACAATTTAAACCTTACGTCTCGCTCGGGTCGCCACGTTATTAAGCATAGATTGGGTGAACTAGGTTATGGTGCAGACGAATACGACTTAGAAGAAATTTACACGGCCTTTTTGAAGTTGGCAGATAAAAAAGGCCAAGTATTTGATTATGATTTAGAAGCACTATTGTTTTTTAATCAACAAAAACATGAAGATGCCTACTATAAACTAAGTTATCTACACGCTACAAGTGGACAAAAAATGATTCCCTCAGCCACCGTGACACTTGCCGTGGGTGATGACGAAATTACCGAATCAGCAGTAGGCAATGGTCCAGTAGATGCCGCATTCAACGCAATTATTCGAGCCATTAACGGTAAGTCAATTGATGGCGACGACTTAGCCGTCGTCGATTTTAAATTAGACTCAAAAGGTGAAGGTGCAGATGCATTGGCACAAGTCGGTGTTATCGCAGAATATAAGCATCGTCGTTTTCACGGTATTGGTCTCGCTACTGATATTGTGGAAGCCGGTGTTAAATCACTGATTTTTGTTCTAAACAATACATATTTGGCAGATCAAATTGATTTGCAAAAACAACACAAAGTTTCAGGAGTATAAACAAGTGGCGAGTTATAAAATCGCTGTGTTACCTGGGGACGGTATCGGCCCCGAAGTAATGCAAGAGGCAAATAAAGTATTAGATGCTGTTGCACAAAAGCACAACATATCTTTCGAACGCACGGAATTTGCTGTTGGCGGCTACGCAATTGATACGCAGGGAGAAGCACTTCCGGCAAGCACTCTTAAAGGGTGTGAAGAAGCGGATGCCATACTATTTGGTTCAATTGGTGGGCCAAAATGGGATGCATTGCCACTTGAGCAACGCCCTGAGCGAGCGGCTTTACTAACACTGCGCAGCCATTTCGACTTATTTAGTAATTTGCGCCCCGCGAAAATTTATAAAGGCCTAGCCCACTTGTCTCCATTACGGTTGGATATTGCTGAAAATGATGTTGATGTATTGGTGGTTCGCGAATTGACATCTGGCATTTATTTTGGGCAACCAAAAGGCTTAGATGGGGAAGGCGAAGAACAGAAAGCGTTTGATACCATGGTGTATTCAAAACGGGAAATTCGTCGTATTGCCCATTCAGCATTTAAAGCAGCTCAAAAACGCAAAGGCAAAGTCACCTCTGTAGATAAAGCAAATGTACTTGTATCCAGTCGCTTGTGGCGTGAAGTCGTTGAGGATGTTGCAAGCGAATATTCTGACGTAAGCCTTGAGCACATATACATTGACAATGCGGCTATGCAATTGATTGTGAATCCTGCGCAGTTTGATGTACTACTTTGCTCAAACTTATTTGGCGATATCTTGTCTGATGAATGTGCGATGATCACAGGCTCAATGGGCTTATTGCCATCGGCGAGTATCAATGGCGAGGGATTTGGTATGTATGAACCCGCAGGTGGATCTGCGCCTGATATTGCGGGACAAGGAATAGCGAACCCCATTGCTCAAATTCTATCTGCGTCAATGATGTTGCGATTCAGCCTTGGATTAGAAGAGGCGTCCAATACAATTGATGCTGCAGTAGTAAAGACATTAGAAGCAGGCATTTTAACTGGCGAACTATTGAGCGCAGATGAAAAGCAACACGCTAAATCTACTTCCGAAGTGGGTGATTATATTGTCCAACAAATTATAGAGGCATAAAATATGTCTAAAACATTATATGAAAAAGTCTTAGAACAACATATTGTTGACCAAGTTGGTGATGATCTATTGCTATATATTGACCGCCACCTCATCCATGAAGTGACGTCTCCACAAGCATTCGCTGGTTTAAACGAAAAAGGCCGTAAGGTACGTCGTCCAGATTTAACCTTTGGCACGATGGATCACAGTATATCGACAAAGTCCTTGGCCATTGACGCCTGTGGCCCACAAAATGCGCTGCAACTAAATACGCTAGCTACAAATTGCGCTCAACATCGTATTCAACTTTTCCCTGTCGGTCATAAAAACCAAGGAATTGTGCATGTCATGGGGCCAGAATTAGGGCTTATCCACCCCGGTATGACGGTAGTTTGTGGTGACTCTCATACAGCTACGCATGGCGCATTTGGTGCACTGGCATTTGGCATTGGTACATCACAAGTGGAACATGTATTTGCTACTCAGACCTTAAAACAAAGTCGTGCAAAAAGCATGCTTGTAAAAGTCGATGGTAAGCTTGGTTTAGGTGTAACAGCAAAAGACGTTATTCTGGCCATTATCGGTAAAATTGGCCACGCAGGTGCCACTGGACACGTGATTGAATATGCTGGCCAAGCAATACAATCGCTAAGCATGGAAGAACGCATGACCATATGCAATATGAGTATTGAAGCTGGCGCTAAAGCTGGTCTTATTGCCCCTGATACAACGACCATTGCATATATAAAGGGCCGTACTCATGCACCGGATGATACACACTGGGATGCTGCGGTAACATACTGGAAGTCTTTGTACTCTGATGCAGACGCAAGCTTTGATTCAGTTGTAGAATTACATGCAGATGATATTGCGCCACAAGTCACGTGGGGAACTAATCCCGGCCAAGTTATCGGCGTAGATTCCCCTATACCTGGACCTGAGAATTTTGACGATCCGATTGAAAAAGCATCGGCCGAAAAAGCGTTAGAATATATGGGTTTGAACTCAGGTCAGAAATTATCTGATGTAAGTGTTTCTCATGTATTTGTTGGCTCATGCACCAATGGTCGTATCGAGGACTTACGAGCGGCCGCTGAAGTGGCCAAAAAAGGGAAAGTTCAACCGAACGTTACCGCAATTATTGTCCCAGGCTCTGTATCGGTAAAAGCACAAGCTGAAGCCGAGTCTTTAGATAAGATATTCATCAATGCCGGGTTTGAATGGCGTTTGCCTGGATGTTCGATGTGTTTAGGAATGAATGACGATATTCTTCAGGCTGAAGACCGTTGTGCATCCACAAGTAACAGAAATTTCGAAGGTCGCCAAGGTCGCGGGGCTAGAACACACCTAGTTAGTCCTGAAATGGCTATTGCTGCGGCAATCACGGGTAAATTTACTGACGTAAGATCGTTAGGAGAAAGTGTATGAGTGGAATTAATGTTGTCAGTGGCCGTTTCGCGCCGTTAGACCAAGCAAACGTCGATACTGATCAAATTATACCTAAGCAATTTTTAACCGGTGTCACTCGTATTGGTTATGGTAAGCATTTATTCCATGACTGGCGTTACCTTGATACCCAAGAACAAGTACTTAACCCTGAATTTTCTCTGAACAAACCTGAATATCAAGGTGCCAATATTTTACTTACGCGCGAAAATTTTGGTTGTGGTTCAAGCCGTGAGCATGCCCCCTGGTCATTAGCGGACTACGGATTTACAGCCATCGTTGCCACAAGTTTTGCAGACATTTTTTACGGTAACTGTATTAACAACCAAATACTACCTGTTGCACTGAGTCAAGCAGACACCGATGCCTTGTTTGCGCTGGTAGAAAGTGATCCACAAGTAAACGTAACGATTGACTTACCCAATCAAACTGTTTTGGCAGCAGAACTGACGATAAGATTTGATATTGCTGAACAGCATAAAACTAACCTATTGAAGGGTTTAGATGCCATTGGGCAAACCCTAGAGTTGTCAGATAATATTTCGACTTTCGAACAATCTCGTCATGCATGGTTATAACTAAAATATTCCTTTAGTTGGGTTGTTTGTTGCCGATAAAAAGCTACAACAACCCAGTCTACCCAAAAGATACTTTGTGGGTACCAGATAACTAAAGTGAACAATGAAGCAAACGATTTCAATACAATCTTTAAAGACCGGTATGTATCTAATAAGGGTAGTAGAGGCTGAAGCACGCTTGCACGTCAAGCGCGAAGGTGTAATCAAGTCGCAAAGTACGATTGATAATTTGCAATCCAGAGGTGTAATTTCTGTTGAGATTGACCTGTCGAAAAGCGAATCAGAAAGCATCAACGATTTGGACATCGTAGATACAAAAAATCAAGATGCAGACACTGCGTCTATAAAGCCGAAACAAACAAATGCATCGAAACCTAAGATATTAAGTTTTGAAGAGCAACAACAACAACTCGCCGCGGCAGATAAACTCTATACTCAAGCTCGCTCAATTCAATCTAATTTTGTTAAATCATTGCGTAGTGGCAGTACCCCAGACTTAGATAAACTACATGATTTGACTCAAGATATTATTGACTCAGTGTTTGATAACCCTGAAGCCTTGTCTTGCCTAGTAATGTTAAAAGAAAGCAACGACTATTTAGTTCAACACAGTTTGAACTGCTCCATTTTGTTGAGCTTATTTGGCAAATATAAAGATTTGTCTGCAAGCGAAGTAGAAGATCTCACCTTTAGTGGACTGCTAATGGATATTGGTATGGCATTGTTGCCACCCGAATTGGCTACTAACAATCAAAAATTTAGTGAAGCCGATGTTGTGGTCATGCGCACGCATGTAGATATTGGTGTTGAAATACTTGAAAGGCATTCTGACTTTCCCGATATGATCTACGATGTGCTGAAACATCACCACGAGCGCATAGATGGCAGCGGCTATTTGAAAGGCTTATCAGGGCAAGAAATCAGCGTATTTGCACAAATGGCTGGAATTGTAGATACCTATGACGCGATGATAACCGCTCGGCCGTATAAGGGATCAGCTAGTTCACAATCTACATTAGAAGAAATGCTGGAAGACCCCTCATTTGATAAAGCTTTAGTAGAGGACTTTATAAAAGCAATAGGTTTGTATCCTGTCGGTTCTCTTGTCCATCTACAAAGTGGAAAATTAGCCATAGTGGCACAAGCAAATAGAAAAAACCCTTTAAAACCAAAGGTGATGTCATTCTATAGCATACGTGGTAAACACCACACTGAAATAAAAATCATTGATTTGAACAAAAGTTCTGAACGTATAAAAACGGCAGTACGTCCCGAAGAATTCGACCTTAATTTGCCCAAATTCTTCCGTACCGCACTTTATCCCAAATAAATGCTGATATGCGAAAGAGACACATCTATGGGGGTCTCTTTCGACAATCACTTATCAATTAATCACTTACCAACTATTCACTTACCAATTGACCACTTACCAATCACTCAAGGCATTCATCGAAAAACGTTCGCCTCTATATTCAAGAATAACTTTGTCAGACTGAATTTCAAAAATACGTAAACCATCAGTAATAAATTCGTTTTCTTGCCTACGCAAGCTATTTACTCTTACCCAACGGTCTTCAGGTTCAGATGCGAACATATGTGCACTAAAGCTCATTGACGGCAACACATTTTGAATATCTAACGGCAATTCATCTAAGCGTTGATAGCGCGTTGGTGTGGTAACTGATTGGCCATTTTGATTCGCACTACTTGGCGCTGGATTGTCATCCGATAAAAATGTATCACTCGGTAAAAAATTTGGATCATTTGGTAGTGGTTCAGATTCTTTAACCTCAGCGGCAGCTTCATTTACGCGACGCAGTAAATCTGAAAAAGTATCGGCGTTAGAAGCTTCATTTGGATTGTTGATGACTCTGCCACCCGTTTCTATCTCTATTCTATCGACGTCTGACAACACACCATTGTCATTTGCCTCTGCAACAGTAATACCAGATGAATTTTCTTCCTCGCCTTGATAACCAAGTACCCGTTCACCTGATTGCAGCGCGACACCATTTACGTATGTTACCGGTGCTTGTTCATCTATCGAGACCGCATTTTCATTTGTCTCGGAGTTACTATTGTTAGTACCAATTTCCTCTCGATTATTTTCACTACTTACCGCTAAAGGGTTTGTTTCATCATTTTCGCTCAATTGATTTACACTAGTCGTCTCGGTGTTAGGCAAAACGTCAGTATCACTCGTTGGCCCGTCATCTGAAGATATCGTAGATAGCTTGTTGCTCTGCCCTGTATTGGCGCTATTGCGATTTAAGGAAGTACTTTGCGGTGTATTTTGCGGTGTACTTTGCTCAACTTTTCCTGCACTAGCTAGCTGATCATTTGAGGTTTGCAACAGATTCACTAGTTTTGGTGATTGCATCACTAAAAAACCAAGAGAAAAGCCAAGTATAGCGAAAGCAGCTACAAAACTTATAGGTTTAGCATAAAGTTGAAATACTGACGGCATCTCTTCAATGGCAGGCATGAATAATGAATTGTGGAATTGTTGAGAGAGTTGGCGGTCAACTTGTTCAACTTGGCGGTCGTTGTCAATCAACCGACGGGTTGGTGTACTTTTTGGGTTTTGCGTTTTTATTGCAAGATCTTCAGCGTCATTATCAACAACCAGACTTTGTGAAAGATCCACTTCGACCGTGCTGACTCCCATCTCGGTTAAACCTTTTATCATCGCCTCAGATTTAACCAAACCAACACGTCTGATTTTTACTGGGCCATTTTGCTCAATAACCTGAGTAACCATCATTCCAGGGCGTAACTCGGCGACATTCATCTGCTTAAGCATAAAAACCTCCAACCACTAGGCCAATTGCCAAACAAACTAAAAATGCCTGAATGTAGTGTTTTTTCCACCCAACTTGCTGACGTTGAGTAACGATGTCATGCCCCAATACTTGGCAACTTGCCGAAATCATTACACGATGATCAACAAAAGGCCGTTGTAAGGAATATCCTAAACTTAGGCCTCTATCACACAACAAATTAATTACGCGAGGAATACCACCACTAATCGAGAATAAATGCTCAATGGCCGCTTTACTAAATAACTTTTGCCTACCATTTGCGACTGACAAACGATGTGTTACATACTGCCCCACCTCTTCTTTTGTTAACGGTAAGAGGTGATAACGCGCAGTAATACGCTGCGCCAATTGTCGAAGCTCATTACGACGCAATAGTTGTTGTAGTTCAGGCTGGCCAATTAAAACGACTTTAAGTAGCTTTTCTCGGTTAGTCTCTAGATTTGTCAGCAAACGCAATTGTTCTAATACTTCTGGGAGTAGATGCTGCGCTTCATCAATAATCAATACCGTATTAATGCCATTTTCATGGTTGTTGGCTAAGCGCTGTAAAATTCTATCAGTAAACGCTTTTAATGAAGCATGTGATTGGTCATATTGAATTCCGAGTTCATCACATACCGTTGCAAGCAATTCAAGCGCTGATAGTGTCGGGTTTAATATAACAGCGGTTTGAGTATCTTCAGACAATTCTTGCATTAGTTTTCGTGACACGGTGGTTTTACCTGTTCCCACTTCGCCCGTTAACATCACAAAACCACCGGATTCATGCAAACCATAGTTAAGGTGCGCCAATGCTTGTTGGTGTCGATTGCTCATGAATAAATATTCAGGGTTTGGCGCGATAGAAAATGGATTATCCGTCAACCCATAGTAGTTTAAATACACACTCTTACTTCTGTAATCTCCGTTGATTGGCTTAAGGTAACATGGCTGATATCGCTGTCAACAGAAGACAACTCAACACTGGCGTTGCATTTTGATACACTGTGTATTATTCAGAATTTATATAAAACGACATGCAAACATACTTAGTAGGTGGAGCAGTCAGAGACAAGTTGCTCGGTCGCGCGATAAAAGACAGGGACTACGTAGTGGTAGGCGCAACGACTGAAGAAATGTTGAGCAATGGATTTACCCAAGTTGGTAAAGACTTTCCTGTATTTTTACACCCCAAAACGAAAGAAGAATATGCCCTAGCCCGCACCGAGAGAAAATCTGGGCAAGGCTATACAGGTTTTACTTGTGATAGTTCCCCAAAAGTGACTTTAGAGGAGGACTTGCGCCGTCGTGACCTTACAATTAATGCAATGGCAATGGACGAAAAAGGCAACATCATTGATCCATTCAATGGCCAAGAAGATCTGAACGCTAGAACTTTACGGCATGTGTCAGATGCATTTTCTGAGGATCCGTTACGCGTACTAAGAACCGCAAGGTTTGCTGCACGATATGCTGATTATGGCTTTGCGATTCACAACACGACCTTATCAATGATGCGCGAATTAGTCACTTCAAGAGAGTTAGAGCACCTCAGCGCACCGCGTGTTTGGCAAGAAACAGCCTCAAGCCTAAAAGACAAACACCCTCATATATTTTTTACAATACTAAAATCTATCGATGGTCTGTCATACTGGTATAAGGAACTGGATAAATTATGGGGCATCCCAAATCCATCTCAATGGCATCCTGAAATAGACACTGGTGTACATACGATGATGGTGTTAGAAAAGGCAGTAGAATTTTCTGAAGCCCTCAGCGTGAGATTTGCAGCACTCGTGCATGATTTAGGGAAGGCGCTAACTGATACAACCAATTGGCCCTCACATCATGGCCATGACGATTTAGGCTTACCTGCAATCAAAGCCTTTAGTGAAAGATTAGCTGTGCCGAACGATTGTAAAGATCTCGCGTTATTGACCAGTGCCCACCATAGCGTTGTGCATCGCTTATATACAAAACAAGCAATAGAGGTGCTCAATGTATTAAATGGTGCTGACGCATGGCGCAAGCCCAAAAGATTTAAACAACTGCTACAAGTATGCGAAGCCGATTTTTTAGGCCGAAAGAACTTTGCCAATAGACCGTATCCACAAGCCGAGGACTTTTACGCTATCTATGAAAAATGCGCGCAAGTCATCGCAAAACCTTTTGTTGACAAGGGTTTAAAAGGCCTAGAAATAAAAGCCGCAATAGAATCTGAGCGCTTAACATTAATCGGTACTTTTTTATCAGAACGAGCCGAGAAAAATATCCTAAATTAAGGTACACTGCGCGCACAATTGCGGTGCTTTCGTCTGAATGACATCGACATAATACTTATCGACTAACGATCTTAAATGATCTCATAAAACAAGTGACTCATAAATGACTTTAACCTTTCCTGAACTAGAGCTTGACGACGACCTATGTCATGCCGTCGCTGACATGGGTTTTACTCATCCAACCAGTATCCAAGCCCTAGTGATACCGGAGGCATTGGAAGGTCGAGATATCATGGCCTGCGCGCCCACTGGCACAGGTAAAACACTCGCGTACTTACTTCCACTTTGTCAATTTTTATTAGATACCCCTAAAAATAGAGATAGTCAGTGTAGAGCACTTATTTTAGTACCAACAAGGGAACTTGCATTGCAAGTTCACGAACAGTGTAAGCGAGTTACTGCAAAATCTCACCTGAGTTCAGGTGTTATTACAGGCGGCATAAACTATGGTACAGACAAACAAACATTGGACGCCCGGCCTGACATCTTGGTCGCCACTCCCGGTCGCTTGTTCGAGCATATTGAAAAAGAAAGTTTAGATTGCCGTGATATCGAAAGCCTCGTGCTTGATGAAGCTGATCGAATGCTTGATATGGGTTTTTCAACCATTGTAAACCAAATTGCTTCGGAAGCCAGGTGGCGAAAGCAAAGTATGTTGTTTTCGGCAACCCTTGAAAGTATTGGTGTAAGAAAATTTGCAGACCAGTTATTAAACTCTCCAAAAGAAGTGACGACTAATCCCTCACGGAAAGAAAAAGCAAAAATTTTGCAGTGGTACTACTTGTGCGACAATTTAAGTCACAAAGATGCCATCATTAAGCACCTACTCACCCATTCAATAGAGTCATGCATTGTTTTCGTAAAAACGAGAGAACGCTTACATGCTTTACGCGACAAATTGTGGGCTGACTTCCCGCTTGTATGGTTGCAAGGCGAAATGCCGCAAGACAAACGCATGGCTGCGATGGAAAAGTTTAAATCTGGCGAGGTCAAAATATTACTGGCGACTGACGTAGCGGCACGAGGGATTGACGTAAAAGACGTTTCGCATGTGGTTAACTATGACATGCCACGCGGCGCAGATGTATATCTGCATCGCATTGGCCGCACAGGACGTGGCGGCGCTAAAGGCACTGCGATATCACTCGTAGAAGCCCACGATTATCAGTGGGTAGGTAAAATATCACGTTTTACCGGCGAGCCTTTAAAACCACGTATCATTGATGAACTTCGGCCAAAACATAAGGCCCCGACTATCGTAAAAAAACCAAAGAAAAAGAAAACTGCGGCAGAAAAAAAGCGCAAGACAAAGACTAAAGGCAAGCGTAAGTGATGAATTTTGATCAATTAGTACTCGCTTCTGGCAACAAAGGGAAAGTAGCTGAATTTAATAGCTTATTCGGTGAATATGGCATCAAAGTCACGCCACAGTCTGCCTTTGACATTCCTGATGTACCTGAAACGGGCACTACCTTTGTAGAGAACGCAATAATTAAAGCGCGGCATGCAGCCTCTCTAGCAAACATGCCAGCAATTGCAGATGATAGCGGTTTAGTTGTTGAAGCTTTACACGGTGCACCCGGCATTTATTCTGCGCGCTATGCTGGCGTGCATGGCGATAACGAAGCCAATAATGCAAAACTATTAAAGACACTTGATGGCATTGACAACCGTCAGGCTAAATTTTTGTGCGTTCTGGTATTTATGCGAAGTGCAGACGATCCTACGCCTATCATTTGTCAAGGTGAGTGGCACGGTAATATCACACAAGCGGCTTCTGGCTCAGGTGGGTTTGGCTACGATCCTGTTTTCTATGTACAGGAACACAATTGCACGGCTGCTGAGCTAGACAAATCAGTTAAGAATAGGGAAAGCCATCGTGGCAAAGCGCTGAAGCAGTTAATGCCTGCTATCCAGTCGCTACTGAAATAAACGATTCATCAATGTCCCTACCTCTTTCTTTATATATTCATATTCCATGGTGCGTACAAAAGTGTCCTTATTGCGATTTTAATTCACACCAGAAAAAAGGTGAGATACCAGAATCGGAATACATCTCACATTTACTCGATGATTTAAGTACGGATATAGATCGCTTTATGCTAACTGGTCAAGAACGCAGAGATGTGCCGCGTGTAATTTCCAGTATCTTTATTGGCGGTGGTACGCCAAGTCTGCTCAGTGTGGCAGGTATGCATCGACTACTTTCAGGCGTAAAAGAAAGAATGACTGTTGCTGAAAATGCCGAAGTGACGATGGAAGCCAATCCAGGCACAGTAGAAGCAGATAAATTTGCAGGTTTTGTCGATAGTGGCATTAACCGCATATCAATTGGAGTGCAGAGCTTCGACTCAAGCCATTTACAAAAACTTGGGCGCATACACGATGGTCAACAAGCAGTGCGCGCCATCGAACTAGCTCGCGCGTTGCCGCTGCGCTCATTTAATACTGACTTAATGCATGGCTTGCCCAACCAAACGCCAGAGCAGGCATTACACGATTTACAAACCAGCATAGACTTAAATGCGCCACACATTTCTTGGTATCAACTAACTATAGAGCCAAATACTCAGTTTTATTCTCAACCACCAGTTTTGCCCAACGACGAAATACTGTGGGATATTCAAGAAAAAGGTCAAGCACTGTTGGCAAAAAACGGATACCGACAGTATGAGGTTTCTGCCTATTGTAAATCAGAACAGCAATCAAAACATAATCTGAACTATTGGCGCTTTGGGGATTATATGGGGATTGGTTGCGGCGCACATGGTAAACTAACTGATAACGCAACGGGTAAAATCACTCGTACAGTCAAGGTCAAACATCCAAAAGGTTACATGGATTTATCCAAGCCTTATTTGTACAGTGAAAATGACATCGAAACTTCGGAAATCGCATTTGAATTTTTTATGAACCGTTTTCGTCTGTTAGAGGCTTGTCCCCAGAATGACTACGCCAAATATACCTTATCGTTATTAAGTAATGAAGAGAATGTCGTCTTGCAGCGTGCAGTGAACAAAGGCTTACTAGCATCAAGCGCGACACATTGGCGCGTTACCGAACTCGGTCGCCGTTATTTGAACACGCTTTTAGCGGAGTTCGTTTGAGTTATTCTTACAATTAAGTGATACCCGCAGTTGAATGGCACCTGCGCAACAATCTTTGCCTGCACTTATTCAATCGGTTCATTTGGTAACCGCGTTCTAACCAAACGCACAAATATATCTCTGTCCTTTGCTTTAATCGCGCTACTGCCATTCGTAAAAGTAAGCGACCATGCCCGTTGTTCATCCAGCATCGAAGGCGTTGAGGTCCAAAAATCATCAGCAGGCGTCTTTGGAAATGAATCCTCACTGATTGATGGGCGTACACATGCTCGTTCAACAATAACAGCCAATTCTTTGACATTTGGTAAGCGCCAGCTATTTTTTTCATTAAACTGATAACCAACACTTAATGCCAGTGCTTGTTGCCATGAATAAGGCTCAGCATCTCCGATACACGTATCACCATCCCATTGTTGTCCAATTGTACAACGCATGAACACAAGATTTGACGGCACATGCAAAATTTCACCACCTTCATATTCTACCAAATCTTCATCAGGTATCGTGTTCTCCAGGCCATCTGGGCATGTCGATTCGGCATAGACAAATTGGCTAACTACCGCTAGTATCGCCCAGCAAACGACCCAAAACACGCGTTTAAATAATATACTCATTCGTCTATCACCACCCTACCAGCTCTTACTAAGCGCACCCGTGCCATCGTGGATTTATTCAAAAAATTATCGACACCCGATTTAAAATCCAGTGCCCAAGCATTAAAAGCGCCTGAATCTGATACACCATCTGCACTCGACTCATTTGTCCAATACCATAAAGGGAATGAACCACTATCACCAGAAAACGGAAAATAATCGGTATCGGCAAGGGGCGGAGTCGTCTTACCATAATGTACAATGGACTGAAGCTCTTGATGGGTAGGTATGCGCCAATCAAAAAATCCACAGAGGCCGATGCTATTCACTTCGTTTAGGAAATCTTCAGTATTGCATTGCCCATTACTCACTGAACAGCTTGCAGCTCCAGTATTAAGCTCACCCGCAACATTCCCATTGTCTTCTGACTGAAACCATGTATAGACGTGATCAGCATGGTGTATGTCATTCACATCATTTAGCGTTTTCGCTTCCCACACAAGGCCTGTAATATTGTCGCGCACACATCGCCAAGGCAAGGCAGTATTATCTACTTGGTCACCATTTTCATTTAAACGCGTAAAGTCGAAGCCTCCAGCGCCACGCCCAGTTTTATCAGCAACGCCAGACAACGCCATTCGGTCATTACCAAAATCTGCGTCTTGCCCAGCATAATCAGATTGATAACTAGCTAACACAGTGTTGTTAGTCGCATAAGCCGTTACGCCTGTATCGTTCATACTCACATTGGTTTGCGGCTCGACCATAACGCTTACCGCAGAAGACCTCATATTCCCAAAGCTATCCTTAATCGTCGCGACCATCTGCATACTCTGTGTCTGGCTAACCAACGGCGCCTCTGCGTATGTATTAAACTGGTCAGAAGCGCCAATGCGTGCAACACTGCCTTCATTATTTACAGAAGATTGCCAAGTCACAGAAAACGGCGCTGCACGCGGCGCTTTGCTGCTAGCAACCGCGCTTAATGCAATGCGTTCACCAGTAAAGACCGAGACATCCGTACCAACCGCTAAGTCTGGGATTGTACTTGCTTGCCCCAACAGTATTATGTCAACTGTGGCTTGACTGCTTGCCCCTTCTTGATCGGTTACCATCACGGCTACCGTAATCGTTTCTTCTTGATCGGACACTGGGGTTGTAAACTGTAAAGTAGATTGCGTAAGTTCAGACGACGAGAGCACTAATGTACCGGCAGTCTGTTGCCATGAATAAGCGGCAATTTGGGGCATGTCACTCGGCGCATCTTCATCGAAACTAGTACTTGCATCAAGGTTTACTAAGGACCCAACTGGAAATTTGTTATCTCCGTAATCGGTCATTTGAGAAACTTCGATTATCGCGTCTGGGAGTAAATTTATTGGTTCAACTGTTAACGTAAACTGATTCTTTCCTGTTTTCCCTTCTTCATCAGTTACTGTAAGTGACACTGTATAATTTGTAAGTGCAGTGACTGATGGCACAGAAAGTACGGCATCAGCACTGGTGGTATTCTCGTGTTCGATAGTAAGAGTAGCATCAGCCGTCCAGGCATAAGCATATTCTCCAACGCCACCTGATGCGGCACCAGAAATACTCAGTGAAGTGTTCTCGTTTATCGTTTGGTCAACCCCTGCGGTAACCAAAATAGGCGCCGGTTTTTCTGGGATTTTGTCTTCCGAACCACCACCGCCACAACTTGTGATCAGTGCTAACATTAGAATGAATGAAGCAAACTTAACCATACAAACAACTGCTCTTTTGTTTTATTCCCGCTGTGACAAATTTCCAGCGTTGATTAATTGATAATAAAACGATAAAGCAAGAGGTAGACCAAGTTATCTAAATCAGACTTCTTGTTGTATGTTATAGACCCTAATTGGCGCCTTCACTCGCCTCATTTTCGCTAGCTTCATTAGCTCGCACTTGCAGTTCGAGCAGTTGCTTTTTAGCTGAAGCCGCATCCGTCATGTCATATATCATCATACAAACGTTATCTACTGTGCCTGTCGCTGACACCAAAGGTGAAAATACAACGTTCTGGTACATAAATGGCGCAGCGCTGGTTATAGGACGGTAATTTCTAAATTTAAACACATATGGACGCTGTTCCCAGGTGATAAACGCACGCGTACGCAATTCAAAGACTGGTTTGAGTTTTTGTGATAGCCAATTTGTCGTTATATCAGGGAATAAATCATTAATATTTTTATCTCGAACATCTGACGGCAACATGCCAGAATGCGCTTCCATGAAACCATTCCAGACTTTAACTTCAGAATTGCGATTCAACACGACAATGCCAACATCCACCGTTTGAATCATATCCATCATCCAATGGAATTCTAGCAACTCGTTCAATGTATCTTGATCCACATTCGACGTAGCCATAACTAGTCCTCCAATAAATGAGATAGTTTAGAATTCATCATATCCATTGATTCTTCGGTAAACAACAACACTAAATCGCATTGCACATTAAAACCTTCTAGGCCGTAACTCAATTCAATTGCCAAGGTCTTTTTCCAAGCACTCTTGTTGGATTTTATAAGTTCATCCACACTTTGATGTTGACCTAAGACGACCGGATGACCTTGCCTAAAATGCATGTCTAATTGATTTGCAATACCACGTAAACACGTACCTATAAGCAAACTTGCGGCATCCATTAATAGCTCTAATTGCATTTGGTCATCCATGTGTTCGTTCACTTGGAGAATTCTAGCAATATCTGTAAAGCTAGAATCACTTAAAATGCAAAGCGCTTCACCGCTTATGCCGTCACCTAAAAAGCCTTGGCAAACACCAGAGATAGATTCGTGACTATCGATATCAGATAGCATCATATGTAATTCAGATACTTCAATTAAATTCACGTTGGGAATGGGTAATTCAACAAATACATTCATGATACGCGCAAGGTGATCGCCTGCTTGCCCCATGGCAACATTGCTTATCTCTTGATAACAATCTCTAATTTCTTCGGGCAGCTCGTCAAGCGCTTCATCAATTTGAGGTTCGTCACATAAAAAACCATGCTCCGTGAGTTTTTCAGATAACTCTTCAGCATTAACAGGCTTCTTAATAAAATCTAGCGCGCCAAGATTTGCGACGCGTTCCGCCGCCTCAGGCTGAATATCACCGGATATAACGATCGTTTTTACTGACAGTTCATGGTCTTGAATATTCTTGAGCGTTTCATAACCATCCATTACCGGCATGTTTAAATCCAGTAGTAGCAACTGCCCCTTACCTGATGCGATTGCATCAAGTGCTTCCTCTCCGTGCTTAGCAAAATGTATATTTACATCTAAATCCTGAGGCAAACATTTAGCAACTTGTTTTCGTGCGACCATCGAATCGTCACAAATGAGAACTGAAAGCAT
Source organism: Agaribacter marinus (assembly GCF_030160655.1). Lineage (GTDB taxonomy): Bacteria > Pseudomonadota > Gammaproteobacteria > Enterobacterales > Alteromonadaceae > Glaciecola > Glaciecola marina. Next base: position 112,790 of record NZ_BSOT01000019.1, on the reverse strand, counting down.
ATATCGTCTCGTTAGCTGTTAGTTAAAATACACGTGTCATTCTGTATATATCGTATAAGAACGCATTAACCTTAGTACAAATGCACGTATTTTTATGCTTAAGTATAGAATTTGAATATTTATTGGGCCTAGCCGAGAAATAAGCATGAAAATAAGGATTAAAGAAGGTAACAAAAAGAGTAATTTACAGGAGAGCTTAAAAAGTGCTCTCCTGGTGAATGGTTATGAAGTGATTCGGTGATGCTTTTCTTGAGTAATCGACTTTAAACTCTTTATTATTCAGTGTTTGAATAAATAACAGGCTCTTGTAATCACCAAAATTATCTGGAGACGAAATATCGACAACTGCGACGTCCATGCGCTTCGCTTCTAATTTATTTTTGGGTACGCTACCTTCATACACTTCAATGCCGTTGTGCATCACCATAAGGACCGGATCTTGTCTACTATTTACAATCAACAAGTCTACCTTCCGTAGCTTATGAATAATCGTATTGCGGCCACTTAGCAAATACGGATCTTCTTTCATTCTCAACTCCAAATATCTTGAGTGTTATAGATAAACATAACAAAGTTTTTCATTCATTGCATATATATGACGGCATTAATTGCGCAAACTTTAGCATAAGCAACAAGTTAGCAGATATTTTTGTGAAAAAAGTGATTTCAGCGGATGACATTATGCAAAAAAATCATTATACTGCGCTCCGCTTCGCAGCATGGCTTAATAGCTTAAGCCAGAAGAGCATACAACTCACTGAACGTGAACAATCCTCTTCGAGACGTAAACGCGAACTTAAAAGTTTTAATGTGCCCCTTTAGCTCAGTTGGTTAGAGCACCCGACTCATAATCGGTAGGTCCCCTGTTCAAGTCAGGGAGGGGGCACCATTTTTAAACTGCCTCAGCTCTACCCTACAAACTGTCAAAAATTAACTCAAATAACCGTAATTTGAGTAATTGAATTCCTGAAAAATATTCGGTACGCTTTTTAAACACTCGCAATACAATAAGAAGGACTAACCTTGTTGTCAGAAACAGACACAGGTTCGATAAGTAGTGTTCACACTGAGACGCCAGAATTATTGCTCAAATCGATATCAAGCGGAAATAGGAAGGCAGAACATCAACTAATAGAACGATATAGCAAAAGCTTATATTTTATTTTATATAAGAGAGTACAAGATCCTGATTTAACAGCCGATCTGCTGCAAGATACATTCATCATTGTACTCGAAAAAGCCCGAAACGCTGAGATTTCCAACCCGTCAGCCCTTGGTGCTTTTGTTCGTCAGGTGGGTATAAACCTTTATATTGCCTATTGCCGAAAGCGAAAAAGACAAGCCACTGAAGCAACGGATGAAATAGATCTTAAACATGCTTGCCAAAATGCAGAATTATTGCATTTAGTGCACTCTCAAAAATTACTAAACATCACAGAGCAATGCATTAACCAGTTGTCACAAACCAGAGATAGAACAATATTAATTGACTATTTCGTTTACGAAAAACCAAAATCTACTATATGTAACGAGCTAAACATAACGGTCGCTCAATTTGACCGAGTATTACATCGAGCAAGGGTGCGCCTGAAAGGCCTAATTTTTGAACAGTATCCTGAACTGGCAAACAGCGATAGTGGTAAATTAGCGGTATTCGTCTTTGCATTTTTTATATTTGCATCTTTTGGGTATCACGACAATCACTCCCCCCCACCAAATTTTTTTGATAAAGCCATGCGAGATTTTTTAACTCAACAACACAGTGTATATATAAGCGAAATAAATAAAATTTTAAGTACAGCCTCGGAAAGTGAATTCGTAAAGGCGAAATCAAGTGTAGGGCACTTAAGATGAACGACTTTGTAGTGAACTTAGACAATGAGCAAGCGTTTGCTCACAGATACATAAACGGTCAACTAAATGCGGAAGAAGCCGTATTGTTTGAAGAGTATTTAATGGACCACCCTCACTTACTAGATGATTTAACGATGGATATTGCGCTTAAAGCCGGATTGAAGGAACGTTATCAGTATCAACACAACGATAAAAGCACCTTCTCTATCCCTATATCGACGAGTATTTTTGCACTAGCCGCAAGTATTATTTTTGTTGCCCTAGTCTATTTTCCAACATCGGCACCGAGTGGCAATAGTAGTCCAAGTTTAATTTATCTAGAAACCTATCGAAGTGCGCAACAGATAATAGAAGTCGATTTCTCTGCAGAAGATAACGACAAAATTTTAGTGATAGATTTGCCGCCCAATAGTGCCGGAGAATTTAATTTAGTCATAAAAAATAATGTATCCACGGTTGTAAAAACACGAGTGCTTCCCAATAGCAATAATGAAATCATACATCTACTATCTTCGAAAAATATAGAGAATGGTATGTATAAACTGACATTAACTCAATCCGAAAAAGCCTTATTATCTTTCGATTTACAAGTGACAAAGGAATAAAAAACAGTGAATAACAACAATGGATGGTATTTATTCGAACCACTCGAAAAGCCTTTGCTAACAGAAGAACAAGTAACAAACATCGCTGAGAACTTGTTACTGCCAATAGATAACACTAAATTTACTGAGGCAATATCAGACGAAAGTCAAATGCAAACGTCGGGGGCAAATTCACTACCTGCCGGTTTTACATATTTTGGGCAATTCATTGCTCACGACATAGTGCCCAAAAGCAATACTATGGGGCGACAGTTGGCTGATCGCAGAAATGTTTCCCCTCTACTAAATTTAGAAAGTCTATATGGTGACAGTGCCTCGCATTCAATACTGTTTGATTCCGATGGTCTCTTCAGACATTCAGGAAAGAGCTTTGATGTATATAGAGATGTTAACTATCGTGCAATAATACCAGAACCACGAAATGCAGAAAATGCTATTGTTTTGCAATTTCATCGTCTATGGCAGCGTATACACAATATGTGTATGCAAAGAGTAAATGAACAACTAGGTATCGTTGTACCTGTTGATACTCGATTCGACACTGCCAAACGACTAACTATTTCGCTGTTTCAACTGATAACTATAGATGATTATTTGCAGCATGTGTTACATGAGCATGTTTATAAGTGCTACTTTGAGGATCAATCGATTCCATTGGGACTAATGAGTGAAAGCTCCACGTTCCCCTCAGTACCGACAGAGTTTTCTCACGCTTGCTTTCGATTTGGGCATAGTATGGTACAACCGTCTTACGATCTTAGCCAAGATACGACTAAGACACTTAACGATTTGTTAAATTTTAAGTCTCCAATGACGTCTGACGTTGAAATAGATTGGCAATTCTTTTTTAATGAAAATTCCCCCAGCATGCAATCCGCAAAAATGGTCTCATTGAATGTTGCTATGGGAATGCACAACATTCTAGACAATGCTACTCAAATAAATATAGCAAAAGCGAATATTCATGCTGGCAATAATAAACAGCTTATATCAGGGCGGCACTTGTATACTCAACTGCAAAATAAATTACCTTCAAACGCCGCAGATAATTTGTTAAAAAACTTCAGATATCAGCCGTCAGCTAAATTGAGAAATGTACTCACTGTCCAGGGCAAGGAGCTCCCAAGCCCTTTATGGTTAACCGTGCTAGATGAAGCTAGAGTCAATAGACGAACTCGTCAAAACAAGCGTAGCCTTGGTTTACTTACGAGTATAGTTGTAGCTGATGTTGTCAGAAAGTCGATTTATGAATACGTTAAATCTGAGTATGGTACCTGTAAGTTTGAAGAACTCAGAAGCGTTCTGCTTGACCGTGTAAAGCCATTTTACAATATCGATGAAATCAAAAAAGAAAATAGAATAAATTTATGGCAAATAATACATCTCCTATCACGAAAGGAAAAGAACATGGCAGATAACCGCAACATATGGGAAGTGCAAAATGCGTGGGTTGATCAGGTGCTTGATAGAGAAAATATTCCACCGGAAGTAAGCAGATATATGCCGGTAGCCACACCGGTGTTAGATACTGATGATTCGTTTATGCTGTCTATGAATACTGTCTCCCAGCCAGAAGCATCGCTACCACTATATAAAATGAAGTTGCTCACGGCAGCTGGTCAGTGGGACAATGCAGCTTTGGCGTTCTTTAACACAAGTACATTTTACGAAGATCCTCATAATAAATACCTATTGAGATGCAATATGGAAGGAAAACTGAACAATCAATTAGTCTCCTTGTTGATGGTTACAATTGAGTTTGACCCAAAAGAAAAAGCTTACATCACCACTAATTTTTGGGAAATTAAAAGTAACACATCCGGCAACGAACAAAAAAGTACTGCTAGCACAACTAGTTACCGATGGCGCGGCTAGGCATTACACATAAAGAATTACTCCCTCATTTAACGTTATGTTTCTTATGGTTGTTCTCAGCATTTAATGTAGAGGCTGCGACGTCAGAATTACCAGAAGCGTCTGAACAACTGTGGAAACTAGAGGGTGACTTGGCACTCATTGCTGAAGCGTGCGCTTATCCTGCGCACAAATATGCGTCGTCAGGCAATCGGCATTTTCCCCTATTTGTTTATGAGAGCGACTTTGAAACTTGCAGTATTTCGCAGCTAAAACAATTTACCAAGGACAGGCGAATTACAGCAACCCCCCTACGAAATAATGCTGAATACACAGAATTCGCTCGTTTACAAAGGGTCGTAAACAAATCTTATTTCGACGACGCTATTAACCCGTCTGAATACCTAACGATAGCCGCCGGAACACCCACCTTACCTCAACATGTCTTACTACACGCCACCTTATTTCTCAATACGTATCAGCTCGACGAAGCATCTGTTCTTATCAACGATGCAATTCAACATGCAAATACAAGCCAAGTACTAAACAATAAACACATGCTTGATTACTTGTTAATTAAAGCAAATATGGAATTTGCTGGGGAACACTACGTTACCGCCTACAATACAATGCAACAATGGTATAAGCGCTTTTCAAATACACCTGACGCAACACCAACGTATGAAGGCTTGGCGCTGCTTGGGTTTTCATCATTATTAGCAGGCGACTATGGCGAAAATCAAGCGTTAATCGAAACCGGTAGAGTTTATTTAGAAACTGCACTTACCCTGTGTCAAGATGCCAGAATACGTTATCCAACGAGTGATTGTTTTGCCGATATTAAGAACGGCTTAGCGACGTATTATCGAATAAAGAAAGACTATCCAATCGCCGCGCAGATCATTGTCGATGCCATTGGTGAATTAGAGCGTCTCCTTATTCAACAACCCAAGAACATGCAGCTTAAGCGGCTATTAGCAGATTTTACTCACAACTCTTCGCGGCTTATGGCGCTGAGTGGTCAACTCGCTAAGTCCCAACACTTTTTACGCAGAAGCATCTACTATGATGTTGAATTAAATAATCTTAGGTTTTTGTCTTTAAGCTATACCAATTTAGGGTTCTCTTATGTCTTACTCGGTGACTATGACAAAGGCGAGCAATATTTAAATAAAGCATTGAAGGTAAGTGAACATTTAAAGCACGAAGTCGGCATAGGTGACGCTAAATACCAATTAGGCAAATTATTCTTACTCAAAAACCAATATGATCAGGCGTTACATGCGCTTGAAGAATCTGCGCCGTTAATACAGGAGCATCTACCGAAATTGTCCAATGGTGTAAAAATAAGGGCACTGTTTGCGCGAGCGAAACTTGGCATACTCGACGATGCGCAGTTCGATGAATTAAGAAAAGAAATTTTCTCTTCGGTAAATACCGTTGACATAGAAGATCTGTTGTTTTTCACACAAACAAGCATCGCCTATTCAAAACCTTCCGTTACCAATAGCCTCATCCAGGCCTTGCATCAAAAAACAATACCTAACGTCAGCGATTTTCTTCGACTTAATACCATTAAAATTCAAGTTATTCCCAGCAAGTTATCCGACACTGCAAAAATCAAACGTATCCACATTTTATTTGAAGAAGCTATGCAACGCGTAATTCAAACACTTTATACACTGCAAGCTGACGAATTAGGCTTAAATTGGACTCAGCAGGCAGTCAACTTTATTGATGAAGCATCAACGTTTCTCGTGCAAATTGACGACATAGCGGCACATAAATTAATTTGGACAATGCATGAAACAATAAACGCTGCAGTGCACCAACAACGACGATATTACTTCTCACAAGCAAAAAGCAGTGACGGTGAATTGGATATAACCCAAGAACTAAACAAACGAGCAAAGATAACCAAAGCATTACTGAAAAGTGCGAGACCTGACAGTACCCAAACGCAAGATACGTTGCAGTTTGAACTCAATAAAGCGAAAGATATATATCTTGCTCAGAAGCACTATAAAGAGGCAGAAATAACGGCCAATGACTTCGGCGTAATCGATATTGACCAAGTACAAACGAAATTGAGCGATGGCACTGCGCTTATAAAATACATCACGGTAGATGAACAGTACTATAGATTTACAGTAACTAAAAACAAATGGCATTTTGATTTATTGCATTTGGATGCCAAGTCAATAGCAGCCGAACACAAACAGGCAAATCTATTGATACGTGACGAGCTGCTTTCAGATAAAACCTTGCAAGGACTTATTATCCTGCCAACAGCAGATTTGCATAAAACATCTTTCAGTCAATTGTTCAATGACAACACCTATATTGGTGAGAAATATACATTGACTCGCACTCCCTCAGCCTCTCTATATTTTCATACATCTAAAAAGGACAAGGTGTTAAAAGATAGAAAAAAAATAGCTATCGTCGCTAACCCTACGTATCAGCAAAACATTGCAACAGACAAAGATTTTAATCACTGGTACAAAAACTTTAAGCCACTGCCATGGACCGGTGAATCTGCAATAGATATCCAAAAATTATTCGCAAATGGAGATGCCCTCGTATATACGGAACAACAAGCAACGGCATCAATATTTTTTAATCAAGATGTCAGAAATGCTGGCATACTGCATGTAGGCATGCATGGGTTTGTCAGTGACACGCAACAAGACTTTATTGGGCTTGTGACCGCTAAAGTTAATACAGGATCTGACATCGATGATTTAGGTTTTTTATCCATAGATGATTTATTGCTAACACCATTTAACGCAGACCTAGCTGTACTTAGCACCTGTGAGTCTGAAATGGGCCGTTTTTATGGTGGACAAGGTATAAAAGGATTGGCCTACAGTTTTTTGGCGCAAGGGGTTGGCTCAACGATTGGTACGCTCTGGGAAGTACCAGACAAGCCGACGGCTACCTTCATGCTGCACTACTACAAGAATTTATTTAAGTTTAATGGCGACTCTACTAAAGCGTTGCAGGCCAGTAGGCAGAAGTTTATTCGCTCTGGAAGGTATAAACACCCCAAATATTGGGCAGGATTTATCCTAACGTCCACGCATTCTTCGTTTACACACCACTTATCGGTAAATTAGTCAGTTACCGGAAAGACACGAGTTAGCTCACACATAGCAGATTATCGAACAAACCTTTCATATCTATTACAAAACTTTCCCTGTGGCACTAATACCCACATAGCGTTATTATCCTGCAATTAATTCTTATCCCTTAAGTATTTTGATTACAATCAAGCGCACGAATAAAATTCGCTTACCAATGCAGACTTTACTTGTATGCCTAAGCTTACAAATTTTTGCATCCGTCTTGGCAAGCGAATTTAGCATAGGCTTTGACAATAAATATGTTACCGAAGGCAGAGACAATCTAACAGACGGCGGTATATATTGGCTATCTGCGACAAAAGATTTGAGCGAGTCGTATTCCGTCAATGTGAGTGTTGGCGACGCTGCGTCCATTGATTATCAAGAATTACTCCTAACGCTTGAATATGCGAACAACGCCAAAAACATCGATTACTACCTTGCTTACACTTATATTGACTTTATCGTCGATGATGAAAACGATCATGAGCTAACCGCAGGCGTATCAACCCTTGTGTTGACCTCCTTACGACCGTCAATTGACTATGTATATAGTCAGGAGACTAATGGTAGTTTTATTGAGTTTACGTTGAGCAACGAAATAGATATTAATCCCCGTTCAAACCTCTCACTATACCTTGGTGTCGCCTATGACTATGGTTACGCAAGTGACTTGTATGATGGTTATAGTCATTCTATGGTTGGAAGCGCACTGTCTTATTGGGTTGATGACAAATTGTCACTGCAAGGAACAGTCGAATACAATATTGCAGGCAACGATATAAAGCGTACTGATGACAATAAAAATCAGCTATGGTGTGGCTTTAGATTCATCTATCGTTGGTAAAATATCTCAAGGACGCCGATCTTAGTTGCACTATTTATGACAGAATAACCACTAAATAGCTCGCCATAACTGGAAAGCGCATAGTATTAGGTCTACTCTCAGTATATTTATGTCATATAACGAAAGCGATTTTGCACATAAAATGTGTCAATTAAAGGACGAATTATGCACACTAAATATCAATGGTTTTTCCTTATTGTAGTGTTACTTGTTAATGCATGTGGTAGCTCGGACTCTCCTCCCCCATCGAACACTCAAGCGCCAACAACCACCGCACCAATGATTCCCGAACCAGTCGTTCCTGAGCCAATAGTTCCTGAACCCGCTGTACCTGAAACACCTGAACCAAGCCCACCCTCAAATGCGACTAACATTCCACCTATCGCTGCGCCGGGCAGTGAGCCAGACCCTATGTACACAGGTTTAGTCAATGTTTCGATAAGCTTGCATGCGCCTAATAACACGCCCTTAAGTGATAATATCTATATGTCAGGCAATATCGACGAATGGGCAGGTGGTAGCAACTCAGATTTCTCATTTCAACATCTTATTGACGGACATTACGCACTAAATTTTCAAACCGATGCAGGTAACAGAATAGTATTCAAATTTACTCGTGGCAATTGGCGTAGCGTTGAAGTAAGTCCTTCCGGAAAAGATGTTGTCAATCGAACGATTAAATTAACGGACACAGATCAAGACCTCGTCTTTACCGTCGAGAATTGGAAAGATTTAACGCCAAGCCTCCCCAATCCAGAACCTGGCTTTTGGAATACTCCTACACCTGATTTCTCGGTCAATAATGAGCGCCCGGAAATACGTATAAATGGCAGCATTACACAACGTATAGCCGCCGGCGACATATATGAAGAATTAGGAGCCCAAGCAATAGATAGTCAAGATAACGATATAAGTGCAGCCATATCTATTCATGGCGAAGTCAATTCATCAATTGCGGGCGATTATTTGCTGCGTTACCGAGTAACTGACAATAACGGGAATGATGCGATCGCTAAAACTCGGCTTGTCAGAGTCATTGATGATGTCACACAATCCTACTCAGTTCGCCCCGTCGGTGAAAGCAACTCTCATCTTGGATATATAGAACAGCTGCCAGCGTCTTATGGCGAAGACGCTGACAAAAAATATCCCTTGTTCATTTATCATCACGGTGGCGGAGGGGATGCCTCAACAATCAATGACACACGATTTGATACAATCAATGCATTTGCCTTTGGTGGCGGCCCAGCCACACTAGCAAGTGATGGAGTATGGAATAATGAATCTCAGTTAATCACCCTTTCTCCGCAACGTTCGGTACTAAGAAACCCCAGCATAGAGCGCATGAATGCATTTGTTGATTTTGCAATTGCCAACTACCAAATAGATACTAACCGAATTTACATGGCAGGTTTTAGCCAAGGTGGCTTAATGGCGTGGCGCTACGCGTTAGAATATCCAAACAAAGTCGCGGCGATAGTGCCTATTGCTGGCGGTTTTTTCAATCAGGCGATACCGCAAAATATATGTGACGCTGCGGTAGTACCTGTATGGGCTTTTCACGGTTTAGCAGACAATGTTATTAACGAAAGTATAGGCCGTCGAGCAGTGGAAGCAATAAACGATTGCCACCCTCGCCAGCCTGCAAGATTTACAACCTTCGATGGGTTCGGCCACCAAGTCAGCGGGCACGTAATTACCTTGGATGGGTTTGGTAAAGCCCGCAGGCAAGACTACCCATTTAATGAAAATTTGTACTTGTGGATGATGGCGCAATCTTTAACGCATCGTTAAATTCACCACAATTTATACTACAGATTCCCTTACTAATGAATAACTTGGTTTAATGTGTAAAACAATTCAGTGGTACTTGGTGTTTGCTGACTATTTGCCGCTATGCCGTCAAACGCAATAGACAATACCCTGTTTGGCGTTAGGGGGAGTGAAATATTTATCGTCTTTTTGTCTTCTGACAGGACCGTATCGGTGACTTCAATAATTTGTTCATCAAGTTTTGGCGACCCATATTCTTTGCTGTATCGATAACGCCATTGATGAATGCTAAAGGCGTCGGGAACTACAGATGTTTCATCGATTGTGTCGGTAAATGTAAGAGAAAACCCAGCACGAGTAAGTTTTATATTTTGTAATTCAAATGCTTGCTCGCCGTTCCAAACAACTTTTTGTAAACCAAAGGGCTTATTACCTCGAGTAGGCCACCCTCTGGCCGTTTGTCCAACCCAAAGCTGACCATTATCATCAAACTGAATGCGGATGTTGCCACTCTGAAAGCCATCCATAAAATTCATTGCGGCGCCTTGATATTGCCCATTTACCTTATCTAACATTACGCGAAAAATACTTGAAAACGTATAATCTGGAATAAACATCTGCCCCGCAAATGGACCAAATTGTCCGTCCGTTGTGTCCCATACAGGATTGCCGGGCGAATTGGCGACCTCACGATGAGGAAACCATACCGTTGGTGGCTCCGCTAACGCCGCAAAATCACCTGCCGTCATATTATGTACTTTGTCAAAACTGTAGTCAGGGTGATCAATCAAAGAAGCCGGATGCCCATAAAATTTGCCTTTTTCAACGTAATGCAATTTAGACGTGGCTATCCAATCCCCCTGATTGTCAGTAAAAAATAATTCTTGGGATGGACTAATTCCGATACCTGCAGGCGAGCGTAAGCCCGAGGCATAGGGCACAAACTCGCCCTTCGTGTTTACTTGATACATCCATCCACGCCACCCGCCGTCGCTGCCCATCATCGCTAAACTCGTTTTACCACCATGCGCTAAATTCAACGCCGCATAGTAATTCCCTTCATTATCTTTTACTGGACCATAATGATATTCATGATAGTTATTGTGAAATTTCCAACCTTTGACAACCCGCAAATATTGTTCAGCAATATCATCACTATTCGTGTCGACAAGTCGAGTTAATTCTGGTTTTTGCGCAACCATAATGCTGTCGTCGTCCACCAAAAGACCGGTCACTTCGTGCAAGCCATCTGCAAAACGACGCCATATCGGCGTTGTATTACTTATGTCAGCTCCGCCTTTTAATACCCAAACTTCACCTAGACGAGTAGCAGCATAGACATCACCATTAGACGCTACATCCAAGCCTGCAATATTCATTTTTGTGTTTTCGGGTAGACTAATGGTTTCGATACTGTAGCCCTTAGGTGCGGTAAAACTGTTGTCCGCGAATGCACTATAGAATGTAAACAATACGCTAACGACTAGTGACTTTGACACAAACAATGTTGCTTTCATGAGCTATCCTTACTTACCAATACATCCAACTTAAAACTAGTATTTTCTTTTGGATAAAAGGACCAACCGAGTTCATCAATAGCTCCGTCTTCACTTAAATATTTGAGTGACGGAATATCTGGCAATGAGAAAGTCATCTTTTTGTTTTCTCCATCAACGTCCAATTTTTTTATCTCAAAAATGAATGAGATGCGGTGTTTTTCCAACGAATTAGCAGACAGAGAAACGTCAATGCCATTTAGCAAGTAATTGAAACGGATGTTTTGATTACGCGCATAACCTAAATACTCGCAATTACCTTGGCTCGGCGAAATCCCATTAGGCGCAAAAAAGATAAACTCACTCAATGGCAAGCTAGGATCGCCGGTTCTTCTATCGATGTTTGGTCCAATATTAAGAAAATCACCGACCCACAATGCATTTATTGCGCACTTGCTTGGGTCAAATGCGAAGTTCACTTTCTCAGGCAGTCCAACGCTAATGGTGCCTGCTGGCAGTTTATGGATCTTTTTACGTTGGAGTACTGGGTGTGCTTTTGCTTCTATGTTGTAGGTTCGATTTGCCATTAATCCCTGCGCTCTCGCAGTTGTGGCAAAATATTTAATACTTCCATCTTCAGGCGTAACATAGCCTAAAAAGTTAGTATCTAAATAATCGGGATTTTTTGAACTCAAATAAGTAAGCTTTATATACTGCTTACCGGGTTTAAGGAGCCAAGTCGGATTCCAGCCTTTTTTCCATAGTTTTTCAACCGATTCACCGTCAATTTCTAACGTCATTAAATCAAATGCACGCCCTCCCATCCGAAAACGTGTGGGTTGGTCGTTGTAAGTATAAAAGTCCCCCTCGAACACGACACCAAACTCTTTTATTTCCGGTATTGTAAAGTCCATGAGATTGTCATGAAGTTTCCCAGTTTTTATGGGTGTTTTTCCGACAAGCGAAGTGTCATCATTACTATCAAGGGCATATACTTCATATGTTAGGTTGTCAAAACCTTCTCTTTTTGACATAACGTAAGCAACGATTTGCTTTCTGTCGTTCTCTGATAAGATGTCTTTGAAGCTTGGCATGCCCTGAGCTAAAAACCCACGAGATACGCTGTTAAAAAGGTCACTTGGCCGATTACCGTGCACCCAAACGCCATCTTTAAGATTAAAACCATTCCCGCCGGACAGGTCTTTTGCATGACATGCGAGACAGTACAATATGTATTTATTTTTGCCTTGTGCTAGCGTTGTTTTGTCAATTGATAACGCGCGTAATTCTTCATCTAACTGCGCATCAAGTGATAATGAAGTAGTGCCATTAACTTCTGACTGAGCTGATACGTTTACACCTATGCACACGCCAAGAAACAACGTGAATAATAAGCGACAGCTCAAACGCATACCCGGCCCCACCTTTTATATTTGAAGGATATTTTTTGTATTTGAACACTATCGTACTATTGCATATCAGATCAACCACTAATTGTTATCAGTGCACCGCAATATTGAGAAAACCAGCCAAATATAAAACACTCGCGTTTGGCTTTACTAAACTCATGCCATTCGTACCTGTTACCAAACGGTACAATTGTCAACAATAAAATGAAATCCGATGAAACTTTTATGACTATCAATAATGAACTGCTAATATATATTAGTATTGTTCTGCCATCGCTTTGGCAAACAATAATTGTTAATAATAAGTGGTTAATAATAACTAAAACAATAAGGGATAAACTACAGTGCGAAATACTATCATTGCGCTTGCTGTCACGCTTGCCTTAAGTGGATGCAGCAGCGATAAAAACACAACAGAAACCAACAACTCAGCCGTTCAAGCTGACACCGCAATGGCAACTACGTCCGAGAAAATACAGGCGGAAACTAAACGGTTAAATGCATGGTTTGAAGCCAAGTACGAAGAAGAACTTCTACAAAGTCCCATTCAGTTGACATTTTTAGGCAGAAGTGAACGGCAAGGAGAAATAGACGATGTCTCAGAAGCGGCTCAGGACGCTGCGTTAGCCAGAGGCCGAGCTAACCTCGTCGAACTAAAATCATCATTTGATTACGACAAACTGAGTGAAGACGCAAAGATATCTTACGACATCTGGGTCTATCAGGCTGAACAATCAGAAAAAAGTGACAAGTTTAGGTATAACAGCTACGTATTTGAACAAATGCAATCTATACACAGCTTTTTTCCACAGCTACTTATCGCCTTTCATAGGGTTGAAAGCGGTGAAGACATGGACAATTACCTTTCGAGAATAACTGGCAGTGCCGTCGCGCTTGAAGAGTTAATTAAGCAATCGAAGAAAATTGCAGACAAGGGCGTTAGGCCGCCTTATTTTGCTTTCGAATCAGTGATTGATGAAGCCACAAAGATAATCACTGGCGCACCTTTCGATGATGGTGAAGACAGTGCAATATGGGCAGACGCTCAGAAAAAGGTAGCTGCGCTAGTTGAACAAGAAAAAATTGACACTGATAAAGCAGAGCAATTGCGTAGTAGCATAAAAAAAGCGTTAATTGATGAATGGTTGCCAGCATACCAAAACTTAATCGCTTGGCAAAAAGAAGATCAGGTAAACGCGCCCGCAGTTGCCATAGGCGCAAATCAATTACCTCAAGGCACTGATTTTTATAATGAAAGATTGGCCAATCACACAACGACTAGTCTTACTGCAGAAGAAGTCCACAATATAGGGCTTGCAGAAGTCGCTAGATTGCGTGAGGAGATGGAAGCCGTTAAAAAAGAATTTGGCTTCGAAGGCTCACTATCTGAATTTTTTATCTTCTTACGTGATACCAAGGAAGATGAACGCTTATATTACCCAAATACAGATGAAGGACGCCAAGGATATATTGATGACGCAACCGCCGCAATTAACGGCATTAAAGCTGTGTTACCCGAATATTTTGGCATACTCCCTAAAGCAGATATGGAAGTAAAGCGTGTTGAAGCCTTCAGAGAACAAGATGGCGCAGCACAACACTATTATCCATCAGCCCCTGACGGTTCGCGCCCGGGTATTTACTATGCACACTTGTCAGATATGACTGCAATGCCAAAGCGAGAACTAGAAGTGATTGCCTACCATGAAGGTTTACCTGGCCATCATATGCAAATCGCTATTCAACAAGAACTCACCGAAATCCCTACCTTTCGTACTCAGGCAGGCTTTACCGCATACAGCGAAGGATGGGGCTTGTATTCTGAATGGTTGGCGAAAGAAATGCCAAATACTTATGTTGACCCGTTATCAGAGTTTGGACGCTTAGGCTCAGAGATGTGGCGGGCGATTCGCCTAGTCGTTGATACGGGCTTACATGCTAAAGGCTGGACCGAAAAACAAGCGGTTGAATACTTTAGTGCAAATTCGGCAATTACCGCCGAACAGGCAAGCAGTGAAGTGCGCCGTTACTTAGTAATTCCGGGGCAAGCAACTAGCTATAAAATCGGTATGATAAAGATACAAGAATTGCGTAAAAAAGCTGAATCTATACTTCAAGATAAATTTGATATTCGCGCCTTTCACGATACTGTATTAGGGGGTGGTGCTATGCCTATGGCGTTATTAGAACGTCGAGTGACAGCGTGGATTGAAAAAGTGAAGTCCAGTACTTAATTACAGCATTTGCAGCAGTAATCACAAGTAATTATGATTATTGCTGCATTCAATCACATGAAAGCCTTTCGCGCTCGGCACGCTTTACTTTATTAACAAGCCGTTACTTTAGCATTCATTTTTTAATTGGCACGTTTTCTTATATTGATGATACAACTCACTTAACGGACTAGTGATATCTACAGCATATGGCGCGAGCAATTCTACCGCGTCTTTTAGCCTGTTATTTCGCTCAAGTATAAGTGCATATGCATAAACGTATTGCGTATTGTCAGGTTCAAACTCATGAGCGCTTTTCACTTGTACGAGTGCATCGTTATAATTTTGTTGGCGAACAAAGTACAAGCTATAGGCATATCGTATTAAACCATCTTTGGGTAAATATTGAATACCTTTCTTGTAAACGTCATGTTCTTTCTTTACCTTGTTAACAGAGCGATATACATCCGCTAGATTCACATATCCTTGCGCAAAATAAGGATCAATAAACGTCGCCATTTCATATTGAGATTCTGCGTCAGTTATCTGTCCCATTTTTAATGCAGCAATACCAGCATTCATTCGACCTTCACCTCGCCAATTGTTTGTCGCGTGCATAGCTTCCAGTTCAGTAAATGCTTGTCTAAATAATGATAAGTAATTTTGTGGCAACTGTGTGCCTGCTAATCTACTTGCCGCATCGACACGCACGGCTTTAGCAGTGTCGTTCAACAAAGGAGATAAGAGACTTGCAACCTGTTGCGCTTGCATATTAGTTGTCGCGGCCATCGCGCCTAAGCGAATTAAAACATTTTCATTTCGCAAAGCCTTTCGAAGCTTTTCAGGATCTACAGCGTGTCGCTGACCAAGTATTGAAAGAACCGTCGCGCGTTTAATTGCAGGCGCAGATTCATCAAAAATAAATGTCCAGTACTGATTCAAGTTTGTAGCTACGCCTGACACCAGTTGAATATAAGACTCTTCAGCTGGTCGCGCCTTAAGGTTACCGTGCAGTTTAGCAAGTTCAGCACTTGCCCAGTCATCTGACTTATCGTCATGGCATTGTTGACAAGCATTTGGAATACCGTATTTTTGCGACCAGTCTGGACGTGGCACTTTAAAACTATGATCTCCTCGATCATCAACGACCATAAAGTTCTTTTTGGGCATATGGCAATTTATACATTTTGCCCCTTCAGAGCCCAAAGGATGACCATGATGTGTTTTGGTATCGAATACCTGCGGCGAATGGCATTGCGCACAAAGTGCATTCGTCTCAGATTTTACTTTATTTGAATGAGGATTATGACAATCTAGGCAAGTGACACCCTCATGGTACATCTTGCTTTGTAAAAATGACCCATAAACATACACTTCCTCCTTAATTTGACCATCGTCATGATACAAAGGTGGCGTTAATAATGAGGGAATGAATTGATCATAAAAGCCATCTTGACTGTTAAAACCATCAGTCAATGGAGAACGCAAAGAGTGGCAAGCAAAACACGTTTCCATAAAATCATTGTTTTTACGCTCCCCTTTCCATACTGCCGTTGCAGTGCCCTGCTCATGCACCCACGAACCAACGTTAGCTACCTTCTTTTTAGATGCTTGATGTGGTACTGCTTTATCATCATGGCAAGCAAGACAGCTAACATTAACTGCCGAAAACGACGTATCGAACATATTTGTACTGCTGTTGTATCCGCGCTTTAGGTTGTCTGAGTGGCAATCCGCACACATGCCATTCCAGTTTTGCAACGGTTGCTGCCAATGCAGCCGATCATTTGGTTTTATGTCTTCGTCAATGTATTGCGTAAACCAACGTTGACCGCCTTCACTTTTAGGCCGTGAATCCCATGCAAACGGAAATACTTGATAGCGATGGCCCGTATTGTCTTTACGCTTGAGACTTGCGTTGATGGGGATCTTTGATTCAACTTCGACAAGATACTGTTGTAAGGGTGTCACCCCAAAAGTATAACTCGCTTTAAATGTACTGGTTTTTCCATTGCGAGTTAGCGTTAAAAAATAATCTTTTAGGTCATTGGGAGTGTCAGGCTTACGACTTGAATAAAACGACGCAGACAATCCCATATGAGACGCTGTAACTGGGTTACTTTGTGAACCAAATGCCCCTTTGACACTTTTCGGTGTTAACGGCATCATTGACTGTGCGTGATGCGATGTAGCCCAGTTTGTTGCTTGTGCTTGATGACATGAAGCACAATCGTTTGACGAATAAGTACCATTTTCTGTCTCGTAAGCTTTTGCATTTTTAGTCGACGTTAAACTGTATGTAGATATTGCTATCAACGTAAATACTAAAAACTTAACTAACATACCCTCTGCGTTCCTTTTTGCGCTATGTTTTGCCCTCCCTTAACATAAGCAAGGCTGGCGTAAGCACTAATGTTAGCACTGTTGCAAAGGTAAGCCCACCAGCAATAGTACTAGCGAGTGTCGTCCACCATTGAGCCGACGGAGCACCGACCGCAATATCTCGGCCAATGATGTCGATAGTTAACGCGAAAACCATAGGGATTAAGCCTAAAATAGTGGTAACCGAGGTCAATAACACAGGGCGGACTCGTTGCGCTGCGGTTCTGAGAATTGCTTCGTGCGCACTTTGCCCAGATGCCTTTAGTGCATTAAACGTATCAATTAACACGATATTATTGTTCACAACAATGCCGGCTAGTGCAATGACGCCAATTCCGCTCATTACAACACCAAAGGCTTGATTGGAAAGCAACAAACCTAGCAACACGCCCGCCGTTGAAAATACAATTGCACTTAGTACAACAAAGGCCTGATAAAAGCTATTGAACTGCGTGACCAATATTATTAACATCAAAAATATCGAGCCAACAAACGCTGTACTTAAAAAAGTCATTGCTTGCTGTGTGTCGGCATCTTGTCCTTTAAATGACAAGTTCACACTTTCAGGTAGTGGTTCATCTGCTAACGCTAGGCGCATACTTTTTACCGCATCGTCGGGCAATACGCCATCTTTGACATTCGCCTTAATAGTCATTGTGCGCACACCGTCAACTCGGTCTAAGCGGCCTATCTTTGGTGCCGGTTCGAAGCTGACAAAATTAGCAATAGGAACTGCACCATTAGCCGTCGGAATTCTAAGCTGGTACAACTGCTCAAGACTTCTATACTCCTCAGTAAATCGTAAGCGTATCTCAACTTCTTCTTCTACGTCATCAGGGCGATATTCGGCTAAAAGCGCGCCGTTGGTAATAAGTGTTACAGCATTACCTAATATACTGACGTCGACATCAAATTTGGCCGCTAGCTCTCTGTCCACATTCAATTTCCATTCGATGCTAGGTAACGGGCGACTATCTTCAATGTCGGTAAAAATGTCTAGGCTGTCCATTAACTTCAAGGTGTGCTCTACCCCCTTGGCGAGCTTCTCGTTGCTCATGGCTTGAATGGCTAGATGAACTGGTTTGCCGCCAGATGGCCCTTGTGCAGGTTCTCGTAGTTGAAACTTGATACCTGGAATATCACCGATATCGTCGCGCATATCGTCCATAATCGACACAGCGTTTGGCCTTGTTTGCCAATCATTTAATTCCAGCTGAATTACACCAATCACATCCTCTGGCATATCGCTTTGTGCTTGTGCACCACCGCCAATCGTTTTGGTATATACAGATTTTAAGTGTTCGTGCCCAAGTAATTTAGCTTCTACCTTCCTCACTAGTGCATCTCGCTCATTGATGGACAAGTCTCCTCTTACCTGTACTTGAACTTGCAAAAACTCGGGTTCAATACTCGGGAAAAACTCAACGCCCTTACCAAATGATATGTAAGCAAAATAAGTGGCAATTAGTGCGAAGACAGCAACAGCAGTCGTTTTACCTGGGTGCGCTATTACTTTTCTTAAAACAGTCAAGTATGAACCAACCCAACCACCAATAGTGTTCAAATCTCCACTCTCAGCAGCTTTGATTGACTGAAAAGCCGGGTCTCGGAGCGACTCTACGTCATTCGCACCACTGCGCGCTCGTGTAATAACGGCTCCTAAGACAGGAATAAAAATAAGTGCCATGAACAACGAGGCAACTAAGGTAATAATTACTGTAAGCGGTAAAAACTTCATGAATTCGCCGACCAAACCAGGCCAGACAAGTAAGGGAAAGAACACGGCAAGTGTAGTCGCAGTTGATGCAATAATTGGCCATGCCATACGTTTAGACGCAGACGCAAATGCCGTTTTAGGCGATTCCCCTTCGCTTATCTTCCTATCAGCGAGTTCGATAGTAACGATGGCCCCATCAACTAGCATGCCCACCACCAATATCAAACTAAATAGCACAACGATATTCATCGTTATTCCGAAAAAGTACAATACCAACATAGCTGCAAGAAAGGACCCCGGAATAGCCAGACCAACTAAGATGCTCGGCCTTACGCCTAAAATGGCGACTATCACAACCATGACTAATAAAATGGCGGTAAGCACATTGTTTTCTAAGTCACCCAACATTGTTTTAATCTGGTCGGACTTATCTTGTAGATAACTAATATTGACGTTGTTAGGCCAAAACACTTGTGCACGCTCGACTACAGCACGTACGTCAGTAATCGTATCAATAATATTGGCACCTGTGCGTTTTGATACTTCTAAGGCAATCGCATTTTCGCCTTCAATTCGGGCAAAACTATTGGGATCTTTAAACGTACGCCTGATACTCGCAACTTCATCAAAGGTGATAACCGTATTGCCTACTTTTTTAACTGGAAGAGAGCTTAAATCTTGGAGATTTTCGATTACACCCGGGACCTTAAATACCATTCGGCCAGCGTCATTGTCGATGGCCCCTGCTGCAACTAAACGGTTATTTTGTGCGACAAAACTAAATACTTCTGTAAATGATAAGTTATATGTTTCAAGCGCTATTGGGTCGATGACAACTTCAAGTAGTTCTTCTCTTTCCCCTCCAATATCGACTTCGAGTACGCCTGATATCGCCTCAATATGGTCTTTAAGTTGCTGAGCAAGTTTTACAAGCGTTCGCTCCGGTATATTACCCGATAGAATAACAGTAAGTACTGGAAACAAAGAGACATTCACTTCCATAACCCGCGGCTCTTCGCTACCAGGGGGAAGCTCAGCACGCGCCAAATCAACTTTTTCTCTCACATCAAGTAAGGCTTGCTCGGCATTAAAGCCGGCATCAAACTCTAAGGTAACTGCCCCGTATCCTTGCGCTGCTGTGCCGCGCATTTCCTTTAGGCCTTCTATAGACTGCAATTCTTTTTCTAAGGGCCGTACTATCAAGCGTTCACTGTCTTCAGGCGCAATACCGTCATAAGCGACAGACACATAAATGATCGGAATCGCAATATCTGGGTCGGCTTCCTTAGGGATAGAGACGTATGCGCCACTTCCAGCAATAACAATCATGACAAAGGCAAGCACAACGGTCCGTGTACGTAAAAACGCGGCGTCAATAAACCCATTCATGTTACTGCACTCCTAAGCTCGAACGTGTGCCGTTTGCTTGAGTTGTTTTTACCACCTTCACCGTAGTACCTTCGCTAACAAACCCTTGCCCCGTGACAATGACATTGGCTTTGTCAGGCAAACCACTAACCCAACTCCCTCCAGTGTCGGATTGCAGTAACTGAATTGGATGAAATTTGACGACACCTAAGGCGTCAACCGTTTTAACACCGACAGCACCGGATTTGTTTAACGAAAAAAGTGATGGCGTAATGTAATGCGCTTCAACTTCATTTGTCGCTAACGTTACCTGCGCACTTATGCCAGCTTTGTATCTATTGTCAGGGTTTTCAACCGTAAGCTCTACCGAAAATGTGCGGCTTTCATCATTAGCCTTTGGCGCAATATATGTTACTTTCCCGGACGCAACTTGCCCTGTCGCTAAGTCGATATCTGCAAGATCACCCATTTTTATTTTTTCAATGTCTTGTTGGGAAATTTGTATTTCGACAATCAGAGGGTCTGTTTCTATATATGTAGCGACGACATCACCTATGCGAACAAAGTCTCCTTCCTCAATATGCAGCTTTTGCAAATATCCGCGAAACGGCGTTGCGATATTTGTAAACGATATCGCTTGCTTAATTTGCGCAATTGCCGCTTCAGATGCCTTAATATTCGCTTTAGCTTGCTCAATTTCGTTTTCTGATTGATATTGCTTAGTTGCCAATTTTGATAAACGTTCGTTGGTATTTTGCCTAACTTTTAATAAAGATTCTTGTTCCGCTAACTGCAATCTTCGGTCTTCAATGTCTAAAGTTATCATATTGACGTTTTGTTCCAGAAGCGATCCTTCAAGCACGTCGATACTATTTACTAAACCATCAATTTGACTTCTAACCTCTACCATTCGATTTGGGTCACTTTGTCCCTGTATCTTCAAGTACAGGGGTGTTTTTACCGCAAACATCTCCTCAACTTCCACAGTAAACAATGGCCTATTATCAGACTCTATCGACGCTTTTTCTTCAACGTTAGCATCTACAAATAATCCAGATAACATCCATAAAACTAGTACAAGAGTAAATCCGATGGCTATTAAATACGGTTTTTTCATTATCTATTGTGTTCTTCTTAAACTATTACGGTGGCGACTTTCAAACAATCGTTACTCAAGTCCACTCAAAATACATTCCGGCTGTTTAGTCTAAACTATGCATAACGTTTAAAGTGTAAATTTTATGACGAATTTGTGTCAAAGTGTAATTTAGCGGTCAAAAAATAGACTTCACGAGCTATCTACACCTTATATTTATCTTTAATTTATGTATGATAAAGCCATGCATAAAACTCTGTATTTTAGTATTGTAAGAATGGTTGTGCTGCTGGTATCAGGCACGGCAATTATAATGCTATTGGCAGTATGGGATAACTTAAGTGCGACGGTACATAAAAACATTTACGGTACTTTTGAAAATGTTGCACCTTTGCTTAACGAAGAGATCAACAATCTTGCGACAAGTAAATCCTCCCAATTAACGTTACTACTTGAAGACTCAACGAAACACAATGAGTTACAACAGTCAGAGACTGACGCTGTTTTAAAAGAATTTTTAACGCAACTAAACAGTGATTTATTATTCTTTAGTGCTCCAAATTTGACGGCTAAGAGCCAAATAAACAACGAGATCGACTTTAATGATCAATCAATTAACGAGATCCTAGCTTACTTCCGTGACAATACAAAAAGTTATAGTTTCTATTATGTGAACGAGCGTTTATTTTGGTTAATTAGTGCCAACCAACAAGCACTATTGAAAGACACGTATTTGGTGGCAGGGTATGAACTCAATCAAGCGCTATTGAAAACACTTTCCAATGAAATACGGCTAAATTTATCATTGGTTATTCCTGACAAACCAACAAAGGTCTTATCCACCATTAAGGGCCTAGAGCTTACTGAAAAATCTTTAGACAATTGGATTTTATCCAGTAGCCACTTTGACTTATTTAATTTATCTGTCGTTTTTGGGCTTCAGCCACTTTACACCGCTAAAGTCGACATAGAGAATGGTATTAACGTCATACCTCATATTTACTTATCACTCAATGCGGAACGTATTTCTGCAAATTTTGTAGAATTAGTAGCGACAATTGCTGGACTATCCCTCATCGCCATTATTTTGGCAATCATAACCGCCATCTATAAAGCTAAGCACATCTCCAAGCCATTAGAAAAAATCACTGAATATAGTGAATTTATATCGCAAGGACACTATCCAAAAGAGATAAATGAAAAGGCTCATACAGTAGAATTTGGAAGGCTATTGAATGCTTTTAAATCGATGCAGCAAAACATTATGTCGAGAGAAGAGCAGATCCTTCGTCAATCTCAAACAGATGCCTTATCCAACTTGTATAACAGACGCTTTATGCAAGCTCATATAGATCACTTATTAAATAAAAGGCATGTCTTTCAAATCATTGGGATTAACTTGGTTAAGTTTCGAGAAATAAATGATGTTTTCGGTTATGAGTATGGAGATGAGTGTTTAAGGGTCATAGCAAAACGGCTAAAGGCCCTACCAGGTATGGCGGCTAGGCTCAATGGAGGGGAGTTCTTGTGGTTACCAGAAACGAGCAGAAACCGACAGCAAATCATCGAAACATGCAGACAATTAGAGGCCGACGTTCTCTGCAACGGAATTTCGATTAACATTTCAACGGCGATCGGCATTATGCATTGTCCAGATGACGCAGACACGGCAAAGCAATTATTTAATCGAGTAAGTATGATATTGGATATAGCTCAAAAATCGAATAAGAAAATTGAAACTTACTCAACCTCGGCAGAAAATCAATTCTCTCGTAGAAGAAAAATCATATGCAACTTGAAAAATGCACTCCTAACGGATTCAGCGTCTCTTTACTTGGAGTACCAACCACAACTGAATTTGCAGACCGGTGAAGTGAGTCATATAGAGGCTCTTGCCCGTTGGCATGACGACGAATTAGGTACTATTAGACCTGACGAGTTTATTCAAATTGCAGAAGATGCAGGGTTTATCAATCAACTTACTCTTTGGGTGCTACGCACTGCAATGAAAGACGTTATTGCGTTTAGAGCAACTAAAGAAAATATATCGATTGCAATAAATATATCTGCACA
This sequence comes from Agaribacter marinus, assembly GCF_030160655.1. Lineage (GTDB taxonomy): Bacteria > Pseudomonadota > Gammaproteobacteria > Enterobacterales > Alteromonadaceae > Glaciecola > Glaciecola marina. The sequence goes on along the minus strand of NZ_BSOT01000019.1, from coordinate 88,978 downwards.
AGATATTATTGATGAGGAGTTCGTGACCAATTGCCTCCAAAGTTTTAGATACTATGCGTTAAGTCATGATGCAATAAGCTTCGAACTTACGGAATCAATAATCGTTAACGATAGCGAACTTGCGAAATTTCATCTGCAAAAATTGCGAGATACGGGGTGTAAAATAGCCATCGACGACTTTGGCACAGGGTATTCTTCGCTTTCATATTTAACGACCCTGCCCATAGATGTACTCAAGATTGATCGTTGGTTTGTAAAAAATCTGCCAACACAAAAATGTAACCAATGGATATGCCGTCGTATAATCGCGTTAGCCAATGACTTTGGTTTCACTGTCGTAGCAGAAGGTATCGAAGACAGAGCAAGCATGAGACTCCTGAGAAAATGGGGCTGTCATAAAGGACAAGGTTATTATATCAGTAAACCAATGGCGCGAGATGCAATTGCTAAGTGGTTAATGGAGCAATAGGCAACTTACATGTAGCCCAGAGGTTAACAATGTATAAAATCATAGTACCGAATGTTAAACAACCTAAAGCTACTTTGATTATAATCAAGAATTTATTTATAGAAAAAAAAAATTCATGGCATAATCTGACGTAAGATGGTTTTAGGATTTATCATTCCTAATTAATCGAAACGGGCAATCGACAAACATTAAGGTAATCAAGTGAAAATATTAGTAACCGGTGCATCTGGGTTTATTGGCTCACATACCGTACGTAAACTATTAGATGACGCAATAGAAGTTGTGGGGATAGACAACAATAATGATTACTACGATGTAAGTTTAAAGGAATCTAGAATAGAGTGGATAAACGAGCACCCAAACGCCGATAACTTCAGCTTCATGAAAATGGATATTGCTGACAAGAGCGCTATGGAAACCCTATTTAAAGAACACCAATTTACTCACGTTATCCATCTGGCAGCACAAGCTGGCGTGAGATATTCTATCGAAAATCCGCATGCTTACATAGATTCAAATATCATTGGCTTTATGAATATACTAGAAGGCTGTAGACATAATAAAGCTAAACACCTTTGTTATGCCTCAAGCAGTTCTGTTTACGGTGCGAACGAAAAAATGCCATTTTCAATCGACGACAATGTAGATCACCCAGTCTCACTTTATGCAGCAAGTAAAAAAGCAAATGAGTTGATGGCGCATACATATAGTAACCTTTACGACTTACCCACAACTGGACTTCGGTTCTTTACTGTATATGGACCTTGGGGGCGACCCGACATGGCACCATTTAAGTTTACCAAATCAATAAGTGAAGGTAAGCCTATTGACGTATACAATTATGGTAACCATCGTAGAGACTTTACTTACATAGATGATATTGTAGAGGGTGTTGTTCAGTCTACTCTTCATATAGCTAAAGCAAACCCTGATTGGGATGGTAAGGCACCAAAACCAAGCTCCAGTAAAGCGCCATGGCGAGTATACAATATAGGAGCTCAAACGCCGGTTCACTTGTTGACTTTTATTGAAACAATCGAAAAAGCACTTGGAAAAACTGCAGAAAAAAATATGCTACCTATGCAGCCGGGCGATGTCGAGGCAACGTATGCCGATGTCGAAGCATTAGTGAATGATGTAGGGTATCGTCCTTCAACCGATCTTGATGAGGGAATAAGCAAATTTGTTGACTGGTACAAATCGTATTACGGTCGATAAGATGGTTAGTCGGTTATGTAAATACTAACCATGATTAAGCGCTTAATAGGAAAAAGAATGATCAAACCTGTAATACTAGCTGGCGGCACTGGAAGCCGCCTTTGGCCAAAGTCAAGAGCGGCGTTGCCCAAACAATTCCTTAGACTAACCTCTGAACATACTATGCTGCAAGACACATTGTTACGCCTACCAAAAGAGAAAGTCGATAGTGCACTAATAATTTGCAACGAAGACCATCGCTTTCTAGCGGCAGAACAGTTACGTCAGATTTCATCAAAAAATGATGCAATTTTACTCGAGCCGGTAGGAAGAAATACTGCCCCAGCGATTGCAGTGGCCGCGATGTTAGCAAGTAAAAAGGCGCCAGAACAAATGTTATTAGTACTGGCAGCAGATCATTTAATTAAAGACAATAAAGCCTTCGAAGAAGCTATAGATAAAGCTTATAAACTAGCCGGTCAAGACAAATTAGTCACTTTTGGTATAGTACCTCAGGAAGCTCATACGGGCTACGGGTATATCAAATCAGGTAATAAAAATACACATGGCTTCGTTGTCTCTGAATTTGTAGAAAAGCCAGACAAAAAAACCGCAGAGGCATATTTATCTACAGGTAAATATTATTGGAATAGTGGTATGTTTATGTTTAAAACAAATGTGTATTTGCGAGAACTAAAAAAGCATCGACCCGATATTTATGCAGCCTGTGAAAAAGCTTGCGAGAGAACGTCAGACGATCTCGATTTTGTTAGGTTGGAAAAAACGGCTTTTGAGGCTTGCCCAGACGAATCAATCGATTACGCTGTCATGGAAAAAACATCTGATGCATGCATGGTGCCTTTGGATGCAGGATGGGATGATGTCGGCAGTTGGAGCTCCTTATGGAATACCAGTAACAAAGATAATGCAGATAATGCAGTCTCAGGCGACGTTATTCTTGAGGGCGTTAGCAATAGCTATGTCAACGCTGAAGAGCGCATGGTCAGTGTTATAGGCCTGGATAGTGTGGTAGTGGTTGAAACCAAAGACGCGGTAATGGTTGCCAATCGAGACAAAGTACAAGACATCAAAAAAGTGGTAAGCCGACTTAAGTCAGAAAAGCGACCTGAGTTCGAATTTCACCGAGAAGTGTTTAGGCCATGGGGAAGTTACGACAGTATCGATAATGGTGAACGATATCAAGTAAAGCGGATAACTGTTAAGCCTGGTGAAAAGCTATCAGTGCAAATGCATCATCATCGAGCTGAGCATTGGATAGTGGTCAGTGGTACGGCAAGTGTCACGATTGGTGAAGAAACTAAATTAGTGACTGAAAATGAATCGGTGTACATTCCCGTTGGAGTCGTACATGCACTCGAAAATCCAGGCAAAATCTTACTTGAACTTATCGAGGTTCAATCTGGTTCTTACTTAGGTGAAGACGATATTGTTAGGTATTCAGACCGATATGGGCGAGTGGATTAGTTAAGAATAACACTATTGCAAAAATAAACTCTTAGCAATAAGCACACCTGTCCGATGAGAATAAAAAAATTATGATTAAATATCGCCCTGATATTGATGGTTTAAGAGCTATCGCGGTTTCGTCTGTTCTGTTATTTCATTTCGGTTTTTATTCTCTATCTGGAGGGTATGCTGGAGTGGATATCTTTTTTGTAATTTCGGGGTACTTAATAACCTCTATTACACTCAAAGACTTAGATGGTGGTAATTTTAACTTTGCTCATTTTTATGAAAAACGTATGCGACGCCTATTTCCTGCGCTTTTTGGGATGATAATAGCATCGTTTATTTTTGCTTACCTACTCTTCATGCCTGATGAGTTTAAAGAATTTGGCCAGAGCGCAATCGCAACATCCATTTATCTTTCAAATTTCTTTTTTTGGCTAAAAAGTGACTATTTTTCTGGCCCTTCAGAGCTAAAACCTCTCCTGCATACGTGGTCCCTAGCAGTAGAAGAACAATATTATTTTATTTTCCCAATCCTGCTGGCTTTTTTACACCAGAACTTGAAAAAACACATTGCTAAAATACTAGTTTTTTTAATTTTAATTTCTTTTATAGCTGGAACATTAGTCTTAAAAAGTTCTCCGAGTGCAGCATTCTATGTCTCTCCATTGAGGTTCTGGGAGTTACTGGCCGGCTCCTCACTTGCCGTGGCGCTAAACAATAACAAGTTAAACTTTAAAAAGCTAAGCAATACAATGAGCTATATAGGTGCAAGCTTAATAGCGTTTGCAATTTGGTATTTGGACAAAACATCTAGCTTCCCCGGCTATTTAGCGTTGCTGCCTGTTATTGGCACGTTACTACTAATCGCAGCAGGACCGAATGACAGCTACATTTCTAGAATGTTAAGTTCTCCTTTATTCGTTTACCTTGGTAAAATTTCCTACTCCCTTTATTTGTGGCATTGGCCTGTAGTCGTATTTTATGGATATTGGATAATCAGGCCTTTCACGAATTTAGACAAAATGGTATTAATATGTATTACTCTTGGTTTGAGCCTGCTATCGTATTATGCACTTGAAAAACCCTTTAGGAAGCGGTCTAAAAACTCGTCAATAGCAACGCCTTTAATTTACACGATTGTTTTTTCTGCGTTTTTTATATTCTTAGGTGGGTACATAAGTATAAAGCAAGGTATGCCTGAAAGAATTAAAGTTGATATAAGTTCCGTTGAGGTATATTCCGAAGACTCTTCTTCTTGGAAAAACTGCTTCTTAAAAACAAATCAAACTTTCTCAGAATGGCAGCCTGATAGTTGTATCATAGAAAGTATAACATCCAATTCGAATGCAGTTTTATGGGGTGATTCACATGCGAATCACCTTGTTAGCGGGTTTAAATCTGCAAAAGATCTCCCATTTGACTTGCAAGTCTTTGCTAATGCTGGCTGCCCCCCTACCCTAAACATTGAAATCTTAGCTAGGCCAAACTGTAAAAAAAATAATAACGATTTTTTTGACTATTTAAGCAAAAATGATATAGACACCGTAATTTTAGCTTCGAACTGGCATTACGCTGAAACAAAAAATAGCTATGACTTACATGACATCTTAGATACGTTAAAGGCATTGGAAAAAGAAAACTTTCAAGTTGTATTAATTAATCAACTACCAATTTATACTCTCGGCAGTCCCAAATTTTTAGCGTCAAGGCTTATAGGGAAGAAAATTCCAAATAACAAGTTTGATATGACGCCATCACAGGGACTTGATACGGTTACAAAATTTATAAACATTGTTGGAAATGATAACACAGTAAGTATAATAAATGTCCATAGCGCTTTTTGTAAAAATGAAAGGCGTTGCACAATTTACGAGAATGGTCACATGATGGTTGCTGACCAAGCCCATTTAAGTAAGAAAGGTTCTCAAATTGCAGCGAACTTTATCTTAAATAACATGCAGTTTGAAGCTGGAAAGAAGTTATAGAGCAACCGACATGCGCCGTTGACAAACACCGATGCTTGGGAACAATGACTAAAAATGGCAATAATTAATGCCTTATCAGTTTTTTCTTACGAGCAATAGTTTTGTTGTCATTACAGCATACTAAATGAAAAGTATTTTTTGCTAAATCAATTCCTGTTATTGCAACCTCCATTTGGTTTTCTCCTGAGTTGATTGTTGTTTGAAAATTCAATCATGATAAAACGATACAAAAAAAAGGAAGAGGCCATTACATCAAGTTTGGAAGTCGAGAGCCTATTAAAAACTGAATGGAGAGGGGGTTGAATTTACAGGATATCGTGTCATTATTATTTTTTAATTTAAAGCTTAGACATCGTTGATTCAATGATTTTGCTTCCACACTTGGTTATATCCAATCCCTAAATTTTTCTTTAAAACTAGCACTAAAGTGAGTTAAAAATATGAAGTATCAAGCACACATTGATGGATTGCGCACTCTAGCTGTATTACCTGTAGTGCTCTATCACTTCGATGTAAAAGCCATTTCTGGCGGTTTCTTGGGAGTTGACGTTTTCTTTGTAATTAGTGGGTTCTTAATCACTAGTATTTTACTGACACAAATATCAAGTCAGACATACAGTTTATTAGACTTTTATAAAAAAAGAGCAATACGAATATTACCAGCATTGTGCGTTGTATTTGTTTTTACGCTTTTAATGGCCGAGTTGTTAATGCTTCCTGCCGAGAAAAAACAAGTTGGTGAATCAATTGCAGCAGCATCAGCTTTCGCATCAAACTTCTACTTTTGGTCACAGTTAGATTACTTTTCCCCACTAGCAGAATCCCAGCCACTGCTTCATACGTGGTCTCTTTCAGTAGAAGAGCAGTTTTATATCTTTTTCCCGCCGATACTATTTGTTATATGTAAATATTTTAAAGGCAGGGTATTAGAAATAATTTCTCTAGCTTGTATATTCTCTTTTGCTTTTAGCCTTTACTTAACTGTAGATGGCGGATTTTCTGCATTTGGCTTCTACTTGCTGCCCGCTAGAGCTTGGGAGTTAGGCTTGGGTTCAGTATTAGCTATTGCTATACACAAATCATTAATAATACAAAAATCTAATGGTCTTGGCTCGTTAATGGGCTTGGCCCTTATTGTCGCACCTTACTTTCTTATTTCGTCTAGTGATGCTTTTCCCGGCATCAATGCACTCTATAGTTGCGTCGGAGCGTCTCTAATCATTCTGTTCGGTTCTGGAGGAATAACTGGAAGTATTTTAACTAGTAAACCTTTCGTTGAGATCGGAAAAGTAAGCTATAGTTTATATTTGTGGCATTGGCCGTTAGTTGTATTTTGGAAGTTATATTCTGGAGGAATTATAAGTTTACCAGAAAAAATAAGCTTATTGTTAGTGAGCTTATTAGCCGCCTTCCTCTCTACTAAATTTATTGAGCGACCCTTCCGAGGAGAAAAGTCAAAACATTGGGACAAAGTAGCTGTAACGTTAACATCAGCCGTATGTATTATTTTTACTGCACTTTTAGGACTATTGCTTGCACACGAAAAACTAAATTTACGCAATGTGCCTGAGCAAGCTCGACAACTATCAAATTATGTAAATTATAGGGAATTTTCAGACTATAAACTACAATTTAGGCGTGACCTTTGTTTTATTACAAGTACGTCAAAGACCAACTCTTTTGCGGATTATGATAAAAATATATGTGCAAGCACGTCAAATGAAAAACCAAATGCGGTACTACTTGGTGACAGTCATGCTGCTATGTTTTATGGAAGTTTAGTTGAAAATTACCCTCAGTACAATTGGATTCAGATTAATGCAAGTGGTTGTCGCCCTCTCTTAAAGGCTAAAGGAGAAACACGCTGTACAGACATGATGAACTGGTTTTACTCTGAAAAACTGCTTGAAGAAAGCTTTGACGTTATACTCATTTCTGCGCGTTGGCGTGAAGATGATCTTACTTATCTTGAAGCAACTATGAATGCGTTATCTTTAAACTCTAGCAAAACTATACTCCTCGGGCCAATTGTAGAGTATGATACTGCGTTACCGCTATTGCTAGCACGGTCAGTTTTACTAAATAAGAGTTTGAACCTCAGTGATTCAGTTATAAAAAATAAATTTACATTAAATGAAAAAATGAAAGATATGGTGCCGCATTTAAATTCGATCTATTACGATCTTAACGAGATTATGTGTGACGATAATATGCTATGTAAATACCGCACTGACCCAAATTCACCAATTCAATTTGATTATGGCCATTTAACCAAACAAGGGGCTGACGAAATTATACGCGAATTAAAAAATGAAATATGACTAATATTAAGTATATGGGGCAAGCTATTAATGGTTACTTGTCAATATAATTTACAAATCAAGACGAATGTGTGAGTTTCGGTCAGTTTAAAGTGGCCTAATTCCCTGATATTCAACAACTTTGATTGCTTGGCATATAAAGTGCTTAGTGGTACTTTTAGTGAAATTTATTTACGTAGTTAAAAAGGATTATATTTTGAAGAATATTCTTACCAAAATGATGTTGATCATGCTTTTAGTCTCTAGTTACAACGCATCAGCTAGTTTTATTACAACCGGTGATATTTCATCGTCTTCTATATCTCTTCCAATTGGCTGGACACATTTAAATTTTGAAGCATTGTTTGATGGCCACACTGCACAGAAAGGACCGAAAACAAATCGTTTTGTCGGATTAAGGGGTAGCGGCGCAGCGCTCAATAGTACTAATACTATCGATTTTTCTATCGACTTATCTAACGCAGTGACTATCAACTCAATTGCACTATTTAATGACTGGGGTAGTATACTAAATCAACAAATCACTGATCTTTCAGTTGATTTTCTTTCTGGAGGTTCTGTAGTGTCAAGCTTCTTATTTACGTCGCTGAACCAGAATACATTTGCTAAAATTGAGTTAGCTAGTGCCTTATCTATCGCGAACGTCGACAGTATCGAGTTTGCAATAAGTGGCGTCCAGGCAACCAATATTGAAATCACTGAAATACAAATCGGTGCTAGTACCAACCCTGTTAGCGCTTCAGTACCAGCTCTGGGCAGCTTACTTGCTCTATTTATAGGTTTTGTATTAGTTAGGCGCAATAGGGTGTAAAACATATTACGCTTATAAATCTTGGCCGCGTTTTTACGCGGCTTTTTTGTGTCCGAAAAATATCTGTCAGTTTTCTTTACGTGTTCAAAAAATTAGCATATATTTAAACTAAAGAATAGTATTTATTGGCAGCCAATCAAGCACTTACACAATTGGCATTTAATTTGCTTAGTTAATACTAATTGAATTAGTTAAAAAGGATTATATATGAAAAAGTTTATTATGGCCTTGTCATCTATAGTATTACCAGCCATTACATTCAACGCTTCGGCGTCATTCATATCAAACGATGATATTGACTCTTTATCTATAACAGCGCCGACTGGTTGGAACATACTGTATGAAGACGCATTGTTTGATGGCGTACTGAGACAACATGGTGATTGGGATAAGCGGTTCGTTGGCTTGCGCGGTGCCGGTGACGATATTACAGACACCAATCCGATCAACGTTAATATAAAGCTCAACAGTGAGTTTTCAATTACATCGTTCTCTCTTTATAATGACTGGAATTATTTTTTGTTACACCAGATTACTGGTTTAAATGTTGATTTTATCGATAATGGAATAGTCAGTTCAAGTCACTCGTTTTCAAACTTGGATATGAATACGTTTGACGAAATAATGTTGCTTCCAGCATTAGCGTTAGACGGTATAGACGAGATTGATTTTAATATTACCGGCGCTCAACTAAAAAATATTGAGATTACCGAATTTCGTATTGGTGCTGTAAATACTGCAGTGAGTAGTGTAAATACTCCCTATCTAGGATTGTTATTATCTACGTTAATACTTGGTGCATTGTACGCTGGAAGAGCAAAAAACCAATAGTCTAAACAGTGTTTCTTCGACAAAAAGCGCTTCTAAATCATGAAGCGCTTTTTTTGTTAATGTTATGTTCTTAGCCATGGATAAACGTCTAGTAAACACGTATTCGCAAACTAAGTTGGAAACGTCTGGGAATCCCACTTAGCTTTTTTCTGGTATGTGAATGAAAAGATTGCAGCGATATTAGAGATACAACGCGTGACTGATAGTAAGCTTATTCAACTCAGTAACAAAAACCCACTAATGAAACACTGTAAAATGAGGCAAAAGAGATTTTAGCCAAAGCTGTATAAACTCCTAAAGCAGGGTCGAGTAGTTATTAGCCACTACTGAAAAGTGGAAATGCTCAACGCTTTCAGCTAGATTTTTATTGGGCAACGAAGACCAATTCGTAATTGCCTCACTGAGAGCACCCACGTTCGCATTATCTACTAGCAAACCATTTTTCGGATTAATTAATTCGCCTGGCCCAGTTGGACAATCAAACGCTATAACTGGAGTATTCAACGCTAAAGATTCAACAAGTACTGTAGGCATTCCCTCGTGTCGAGAAGATAAAATGAAAGCCTCAGCATTACTCAATGCAAAATATGGATTTATTGTATAACCCGCCAAAAAAATAGAGTGCTCTAAATTTTTTGTTGTTATTTTACTCTCTAGCATTTTGCGGTCTACTCCGTCACCAACAATTACCAATTTAGGTAGAGTTGGGTCTTTCTTTTTGGAGAGCGCATAAGCGTCGATTAACATATCGAAGCCCTTCTGTTCTACTAGTCGACCTATTGCTATGAAGTAATTTGAAAACCGCCAGCCATCAGTGTTATTTTCCGAGCTCTTTAGTATGTCTATGGAAACAACTGCGTTTGGAATAAAATTGACATTAGATTTTCTAGCAAACAAAAGAGATGTCTGTATATCCTTGCACAGAGCCTTAGACACACCAACAATCTTTCCGTTTAACGCAAAAACGTTATATAACAGTCTAATTGTAAATGGAGACAATTTTTGATCACTTACATCAAAAGCACAGTGCCTAGTATAAATCACGTTTATACTTGGCATTACAATCTTCAGCATACATGCATATATATTTGCAGTTTCAGTAGCAGATATAATGGAAGTAACTTGGTTTTGTTTACAGAATTTCGTCAACGTAATTAATTTATTGAATCTATTACAGTCTTTTTCCGGCCGAAACGCTTCTCGGTGGGAACTCAATGCATCAAATCCTTCTAGGCTATCACCATAACCCTGGAGGACAAAAAACAAACTCTTGACGCCAATACCATCTAGCGCAATAGATAAATTTTGATGAACCCTTTCAATCCCACCACCTTTAATAAAATCTTTGTGTAAAAAAAGTACTTTTTTCATAGGAGCTATCTAGATTTGTGCTTAAGTACACAATAAATACTATGGGGATTAGTAGTGATGTAACGCCATAAAAATTTTCTAGGTTCTGTTAATGCTCTGTGTAACCATTCAAGTCCTAAGTTTTGCAACCATTCAGGTGCCCTAGAGTAGTCGCCTGTAATATAGTTATAGCAACCGCCACATGTAATAATTACAGGTACATTGAGCTTTGATTTGTTCTCAATAATCCATTTTTGCTCGAGAGGCTTACCCAAACCAACCCATAATACATCAGTATTTGATTCATTAATTTCCTGAATAACGCTTTCACAATTACTCCTATCAAAAAAACCATTGTGCTTACCCGCAACCAAAAAATTATCGTATTTCTCGCTCAAAATTTTTGCGCATTCATTTACAACGGTTTCTTTTCCCCCTAAAAGATAATGCCTCATGACTCTTGAATTAAACATTGGGATGTCATGAATTGTATCCGTAGTTGCCGACCGTTCAGGAATATTTGGCCCATCGATCCATTTGCTCATGCTCACGATACTTTGTCCATCAGCATGTATTAAGTCTGCCTGTGAAAGTGCATTCATAAAGGATGAATCAGCATTCGCTAGAGATACACCGTGCCCATTTGAATCAAAAATTACGAACGGTTTGGAATTTCCTGAACTTCTGTCATAACCATCAGCCACACCCTGTATTATCTCAACTAATTGCTTTCTCGATATGCAGGCAGTCTTCAATCCACCAACATTCACTGACTCTATATCATCTACATCCATCGTGAATTCTTCCTAACATACAAATAGACGAAACTCGAAATATCATTACCTTAAAGTCTACCAGAATATTGGAAACAATTTATACCAATTCTCGTGTAATTTCTGATGTTATTTTTGGTGTTAATTTCAGCACCTATATTAAAATTATATCCATGACTAAAATGGTCAACTCAATTCCCCCTTTCACGTTGGGCAAAAAAGCGTTTTTTGATAGCGCAAAGTTTTATTGTGTCAGTCCGATTACCTGTAAATCTGTAGTTTGATTATCGGATAACGCGTTAAACACATTTGTTACGTCGACCTCAATACTAAGGTCAGCAAAAGTAACTTTTGAATCTCGACGAGAGTCATTGTCAAGAATAAAAACAATTCTATCAACTTTACCATCGATAAGGTCACTAATCCTTATACTGCCAGAAATCGTTTTAGACGCATGCTCACCAATTGCTATACCGTAAGATTGAGTGCCCGCAAGTTTTACAGTTCGGTCTGACGAGAGTGTATTGTCGTTTTCAAAAGCAAACCCTACAATTTCAGGCATTTCACCCTCAATTGTAAGTTGGTAGTAAAACTCAGTATTATCATTGATCTGACTAGGGTCAACAGGCAGTGTAACCCAAGTGTTGCCCTCTAACTCAATACTGCTTTCAGAATGCACATAAAACCCGTTATCTTTATTTTGGTTCGAAAAAGAAGAAAGCAACGTTTCATGTAAATCGATCAAATTGGTTTTATCGTCTTGGTCTCCAACGGGATCAGTAGCATTGGGTGTGACACCAAAGTTTTTTATATTATTTTCAAAAGAAATGCGAGAAAACACTGTCGCAGAATTTATTGCTGAATAAATAAACTCCATGTCGTAAGAGTCTTCATGTAACAATATATCTGACGCATTTAAAGCATATAATTCAGGTCGTACTTTACGTAGATTGAACACAATGTCATTTTTGAATTCATTGAGGAAATAGTTCTCAGTATCAAGATAGGGGTAGCCTCGCTTGCCGTCGGAATACTGATTTAGTAAAAACAAGTTGTTTCTAGAGTTCACCCAAAAAGTACTATCATTTCGTACACGCCCTGCCGCAATGCCGTTTCCGTCAGTATGGACGATATTGTAAAAGAAATTTGTTACTCCTCCAGGCGCTGACACTATTCCCCCCATCTTCAGCGCAGCCCACTCATAGTTTCGTTGATCGCCTAAATCGTAGATGTAATTATTGAAAATAAAATTAGGCCCATGCATGTTAGGTGCAATGCTGATTCCATTGTATCCCTGCGTGATTCTATTGTTATAAACGAGTACATTATGCTGCCCACCGTCTAGTTCAATAATATCGTCGTTCGCAAAAGCCAAATAATTATCATGAATAGCAGAGTCTCTTATAAACCCACCGTGGCGTCTTAAATTCAAACGGCTCTCGATAACATCATTGAATCTTACATCATCGCTACCATAAAATTTATTATTTCGGACAATATACTGCCCTTGATACTCTGGATTGCTATGGTTGGCTGTCACTAGCATTGCATTGGCGCCATAGGGATGCCCGTGGCCCCAATGATTTGCTGCAATATTTGGTGAATGAATTTCGCAGTTTTCTACCGTAACCACGCCGGTTTCGCGAAGATATATGCCCGAATCATAATTGATTGGACGAGTCGCGTCCGCATCTATATATGATACCCCATCTCTTACATCGCCTGCAGTGCGACCGTACCCTTGTATCTCACAGTTATTTATCCATACATGGTGTGCTTGGCGTGCATATATGCCGTATATTTTTGCGTTTGTGATGTTTATATTTTCCAATACGATATGGCTAAGGTCACCTAAAGACAGCGCAAAATTATTTTCTTGGTCACCAATAATTTCAACATCAGTCCCATCGACCCTAACCCAAGCATCCGGTGTACCCGCGTCAATATATTCGCTCAAATCAATTGAGCCGCCGGAATATATATCCCTTAAATAAATAGTACTGTTACTTACACTAGGATAGTTGGGACGCGTCGAAAAGCCATATAGGTGTGTGTATTCATTACTGCCTTGTTCAACAAATACTTTAACCTCATAATCAGTATCTCCCTCCAAGTGTATTATGGAGCCCGTCATTGCGTTAGATATTGCATCCCATTCAAGACTTCTTGCGTCTTGCCACTCTGGCGTACCTACTTTTCTAAAATACACCTGATTGTAGACGCCAGACTCATATGTATAAAGAGATACACTGACAGAATTGATCAGTGGCGTAATTCTGTACTCACTACCGCCGTTACTTGCCGTTTTTTCAAAGAGAAGAGAAGGATCTAGCGCACTATAGAGCACTGCATCGTTCAGTATTTCGTCGGTGTATACGTTAGACTGTTTAAGGCTACGAAGTAAATGTTGCTGTTCGTCTGGAAAGAGTAATAAAGCGCTCACTACCAGCGTAGTATCTTCCTCATCATCAAACTTTGTAAGCTGCTCAAGTGCTATAGACAGACTGTTAGTTTTTGCACGTCGCAATAAAAGTGCAGACACCAAATTCTCGTTTGCTAACACAAAATCCTTTATCTTGGCATTTGGGTAACTATTAAAATTGGCTAACACTGAGTTATCAGAGATAACGGTACTACCCGTCGTCAATAACAATTTTTGTAATTCTTCACCTAGCTGAGAGCTAGTGCGAGTAACATCGTGTTTAGTAGAAAAGTTTACACATGAACTAAGAATAAAGAGAAATAACAATAAAGATACCGCTCTTGCCGTTCTTGTATTTTCGTGGAAAAAAATAGACATAATAAATCCCGAGGAAGTTTACTAAAATATTCGCACTAACCGGCTTGAGGAAACGTTGCCAAGTTGTTTGCGGATCGTTGTGCTGTATTTGAGAATATAGCAGTCCCTCAGCCTCACAAAGGTATGTCCAAATACACCAAAGATTTTTCCCAATACCCATCCCATTATGTTTCCAGAAAATGAAATCAACTTACATCCCCACGAAATTCGAGAGGATAATGATCCTCGTTTCCTTTAGTGTCATATTTTTTTCGCTTACATACAAATCGAATCAATAAAAATCTCGTTTATGTCTCTAATTTGCAACGATTTTTAGAGAAAACAAAAAAAATTATACATTTTCAAATCTTCTAATTGGAAATCGATATATTTTATGTATTATCACGCACTTTAAGTATGAATATTATTAATTCCTTATCAAGATACAGGTAACTTTTTGATCTCACATATTCACAAGTGTGTTTTTGTCCACATACCTAAATGTGCTGGCACAAGTATTGAAAAAAAATTGGGTCATTTCCAACAGTATAACGGTCGAGGCAGACAAGATCATCGTACCTATCGTATGATGCAGCCTCTGGCAAGCAATCTGCCAATTTGCTTATCGAATAAAGAAAACACAAAAGAAGTTGTGAAGACTATTCGACACAAGCTTAAACCGCACAAAAACCCTTATAACAACCTTTCGGTAACTAAACGCCAACTAGCAGAGTATTTTAAATTTACCGTAGTGAGAAACCCCTGGGACAGAGCTTTTTCTTGGTACATGAATGTTATCCGTGATCCTGAGCATCAAAAAAACTACGGCATTCCAAGTGAACTTACCTTCGAACAATTTATGCAGCAAAATGTAGGCAAAGGGTATTTAAAGTCTCAATTGTTTTGGCTACAGGATTATCATGGCAACATTCAAATGGACTTTGTTGCGAAATTCGAGACGTTAGAACCAGATTTTATGCATATTAGCAAGGTATTGAAACTTGATACCCATGATTTACCTCAGGAAACGCATGGGTCGACGAAAAATCAGGATCTTATTATGAGTAAAGTAGCGAAAAACATTATCGATACTTATTATGCGAAAGAAATACAGCTATTTGGCTATAATTTTAATGAGCACTCGTCGCTTACCGTAGAATAATAATTTTACCAGTATTAAGGCATCTTCCGGCATTTTGAAGTGTAAATACCCTATGTTTTGTTGTTTGCGTGCAATTTAATCGTAATAAAATTAGAATACTCTTTCAAAACTACAAAATAAAATTTGTAGTTTCTTTTAACTCACATTAACAAGGCTAGCATTAGTGGCTGCAAAAGGTCGTCTATTTAAACTATTTTGGGTTTTTACAGAAAAATTTGGTGTTGTTTTTCTTTCCGTGATCTCATTTTTAGTATTCGCTAAATTACTTACTCCAACGGAACTGGGTATTGGTATATTTATACTGAGCATATTCGAATTATTATCGTTTTTCTATAGCTCTGTGCTTGATAGTGCGTTAATCAGTTTTAAAAAAATTAACGATAGGCTTTGCGGTACAGTATTTTGGAGTTCAATGTTGATTTGCGCTCTTACCGCTCCTATACTTTTCTTTAGCTTACACCACTATCTTAATGACCCAACGCTTACACTCACGTTGTTTATCGCGGCCGTTTATTTGCCCGTGCAAATTAGTACTCGTATTCATATTGCTACGCTACGTAAGTCTGGCAATTTTAAGTCCTTAGCTAAGCGCACATTAATCGGCAAAGTAATAGGCATGAGCGGCGCCATTTTTCTCGCATTTCAAGGCTTTGGCTCATTGGCCATTGTCGCACAAGCATTTATTATGTCTGCAGTGTCCAGTCTAATGCTATTTGTTGCACACCCCCTAAGACTCCCCTTAGTGTTTGACAAAACATTGGCATACGATTTACTACGAGTAGGCTTGCCAGTAAGTGGAAAAGCATTCTCTTTCAAATTTTTTGGCAATGGAATCATTATTGCCATTGAGGCAACGTTAGGCGCTGCCGCCGTAGGTATTTACAATTTCGCTAATAGGCTCGTTTATTTGCCGAGAGATGCCATACTTGGCGCAATAGTTAATTACGCGCAACCAGTATTCGCAAACAGAAAAAATAATAACCAAGACATCGATACTTTTTTTGTGGATGCCACTCGCTTAGCATTATTTTTTATTATGCCGCTGTTTGCTGGATTTGGTATAGTCGGTCCAGAGTTGGTGTCGCTTATTTTTGGAGAAAAGTGGGAGAAGGCATACCCGTTATTAGGGTATATATCATTAGTTGTTGCTGCTAGTTTTTACTTCATATTTCTTCCTAGCTACTTAGTTGCCGTAAAGAAAACAATCAAAGGTATGATTGGTGAGATTGTTGGTAGCGGGATTGCGTTAGTCGCTTACATGCTATTGTACAAATACTTTGGCTTATTCTCATTCGTGATTGGACTTATGCTGCGCCTATTCATTGTATGTATTGTAAACTTTAAGGTTACGACAAATGTCTCTCAAGTGAGCTTTTCAACATTAATGGTGTCGTTTTTGAAACCGAGTTTATGTACGGCGTTTATGGTTATCGTTTTATTAGTAGCCAAACAGTATCTTGTCGGCGTTGTCAGTTTACCCGAACTTATTGTATACCAAATTATCATCGCTGTTATGAGTTATTTAACTCTGCTATCAATAGTTGAACGGAGGTTTGTTAGCAACTTTAAGGGTTTTCTCTCCAGAAAATAAACGCGATGTTAAATAGAAAGTGATATTTACGAGTAATATAATATAATATAAAGTTAGGATGTTTTATGACCAACAAAGCGCACAAAGTGAGCTGTATTATCACTACTTACAATCGCCCTGAATTGGTAGGCGAAGCAATTGATAGTGTGCTCGGGCAAACGCATGACAATATTGAACTGATATTAGTCGACGACTGCTCTCAAAAAGATTACCAAGTTGTTGTCGAAAAGTATGCAGGTGACGAGCGCTTTAAGTATTTTAGAAATGAACAGAACAAAGGTCTATCTGCTAGTCGAAATCAAGGAATCGAACTAGCTTCAGCTGAGTTTGTAGCATTTCTTGACGATGATGATATCTGGCTGCCGCATAAGCTGGAACTACAATTAAAAGTCTTGCTTGAGAATAAAACATATGTAGCGTGCTCCTCTTCTCACGTTATGTCTGGAAACGGGCAAATTTTAGACCGCAACATTCGCGTGTTTACCAAGGATAACATTTTGGTTCGAAACTGGATTGGCCCCCCAAGTAAACTATTGACCCGTTTAAAGTTTGCCGAAAAAGTGAGATTTGATGACACACTACCTCATTCTGAGGACTGGGATTTTTACTTACGGTTGTTTGAATATGGTGATATATATTCTATCCAAGAACCTCTAATTATATATAATACAGGGCATTTTCAGCGAATGACTACCGGCTTTTCACAAATGTCGTTCTTGGAAATACAGAAAAAATGCTTAGCTACATACAAGAATCGAGAGTTGATTGGCGAAAACGCATTTAAGAAGAGGATGACAAATTATTATTTAGAGAGCGTATTTGAACGCAACAATTGGTTAACTTATACATTAAAAGTATGTAAAGAAATGGGCTATTTAAGCGTTGTTAAAAGCTTGGTTCGAGATAAACTTGAGAGGCTTCAGAATAAAATTAACCATTTTAAAGCTTCTGACAAAAAAACAGAGTAAATTTTAACATAGAGATATCGATTTGATATATATAAAAATATATTTATCGATGACATCGATGTCGATCGAGCAGTTAATAACGTAAATATACGGCAACAAAAATAAATGATAAAAAACAGAGCAGATTTAGATTACTATTTACAAAGCGATATTTCGAAAAGCGGTTTTCGAACCAGAGCCTTCGATTACTTTACCAGTGATATGTGGCGATTTCATAGAATGCTAAGGAAGCTTGAGTTTTATACAAATTCTAAAACTGGCATTACCCAGAAAATCTTTAAATTTTTTTATTTAGTTAGATTCAAACGTATAAGCAAAAAATTAGGTTTTAGCATTCCAATAAATACAATCGGCCCTGGACTGTGCTTACCGCATTACGGAAATATAGTAATTAATCCGAAAGCAAAAATAGGAAAAAATTGTAAGATTCACGTCGGCGTAAATGTTGGCGCTAGTTACGATAATAGTAATGATGTTCCCGAACTCGGAGATGAATGTTATATAGCGCCCGGAGCTAAGCTCTACGGTAAAATAAAAATAGCGAATGGAACAAAAATTGGAGCCAATGCGGTTGTAAATAAATCAAGCTCAGTTGAAAACGGTGTGCTTGTCGGCGTACCGGCAAAACTAATATCTCCCAAATCATAAAAACTAATAGTGGCTAGATACATCCGACAAGAAGATTAATTAATTTTTTATTCTGGTATAATTTAAATAGCAGTACTTTAAATGAACTACAAACTCTTTATGGAAACATCGCAATGACCCAAATAGATATTGAACAGATAAACACTATATCGCTTTCACCTGCAACACTGAATGGCACTGTCAAAGTGAGTGGGGCTAAAAACTCTGTTCTAAGACTCATGGCAGCCACGCTACTTACGGAAGATCCTGTGGTCATTCAAAATTACCCAGCGACTTTGTTAGATGCTCAAGTGCATAAAGAGATGTTAGATGTATTGGGGAAATCTTGTGTAGTCACAAGTGACACCTTAGTCGTAAACGAAACAAGCGCTCCTGACAACTATCTTAAATGGGATGGTCGTTCAATTCGTAACACACTATTGATTTTAGGCGCGCTAACCGCAAGAACTGGAAAAGGAGCGGTACCACTGCCTGGCGGTTGTAGTATTGGTGGTGGTGGTGGTGACCGTGCTTACGATCTGCACGTTATGCTCCTAGAAACTCTTGGAGCAAAAGTGTGGGATGAAGATGGCTACTTGTGTGCAGAAGCGCCCCAAGGCGGTCTAGTTGGCGCAGATATACACCTACCAATTCGCTCTACTGGCGCAACAGAAAATGCAATAATCGCGGGCTCTTTAGCAAATGGTATTACAAGGATTTGGAATCCGCATGTACGCCCGGAAATATTAGATTTAATTGATATGTTAAACTCGATGGGGGCTGAAATAACCGTTTATGGGCAAGAGCATATTGAAGTAAAAGGAAAAGATTCATTACGTGGTACGACCCATACCGTAATCCCCGATAATGTTGAAGCGTTAACTTGGTTAGTTGGCGCCGCAGTAACAGACGGGGAAGTAGAGATCCTTGATTTTCCATACGAACATTTAGATATCCCTCTGTTTTATTTAAGAGAATCTGGCGCTAAGCTTTACCGCCACAACAATTCTTTAATAGTTAAAGGCTCAAAATGCTATCCACTAGAACTAAGCACAGGACCATATCCAGGCGTTAACTCTGACATGCAACCGATATTAGCGGTTTACTCAGCCCGAGCACGGGGACAATCAAAGTTTGTCGATTTACGCTTTCCGGGTCGATACGGATATGCGAGTGAGTTAAATAAAATGGGCATGAATTCTCATACCGATGGAAATATGTTGATTATTGATGGTGGTACTGCTTTAAAAGGCGCAGATGTTAAAGCCTTGGATTTAAGAGCTGGCATAGCCTTATCTCTTGCAGCATTATTTGCCGAAGGCGAAACTCGCATCCATGATGCGTGGCAAATTACACGTGGTTACGATAGATTCGCTGAAAAAATGGAATTACTCGGCGCAAAGATTCAACTTAAGTAACACGTTAAACGATTGAATAGCTATAGATGATAGCTATTCAATCATACTCTAATACATTTAATTATATACCCAATTGTCTAACTCAGAGCGTCTTGCAAGCGTATCCGCTACGTTATTTTCCGACACTTCCAAACAACGCTTCCGCTTTAATATGTGCCTGGCAAAGGCCACCATTGGGTGCAACGTAGCGAGCTTCACAGTCCATTAAAAAGTCAGTATCTGCATAAACGTCCTGTCTAATTTTTCTAATTAGATACAGTACATCGTCGCTAGTAGCGCCGCCATTATTGACAATAAAATTGGCATGCACTGGTGAAATTTGGGCCTGCCCTTGCTTCAACCCTTTTAAACCTACTTTTTCGATAGCAAAGCCTGGAGGCCCGATAAGGTCGTACATTTTGGGGTCAGACAGGAATACAGAACCGCAGTTTGGCAACTTACGGGGAAATTTTTTCCGACGAGATGCAAGAATACTGCGCATCTTCGCGCGCACGACTTTGCGCTCGCCCTGCATTAAAGACAAGGTGACTCTTGCAACAATCCTTCCATCGTTTTGAAACGGCGATGTTCTATACGAAAAGGGTAAATCCTTCGCGTGCTCTACTTCGAGTTCTCCTAGACGATTTATGAGTTCGACCTTTAAGGTATTTTCTAAGATTGAGCGACGATTGCTTCCACCGTTCATATAAACTAAACCACCAATTCGACCTGGTATACCACAAATGTGCTCAACGCCAGTAAGGCCTTTTAAAGAAAGTTGATAAGCAAGCTCAGGCACCCATATACCTGCTTCACATGTGGCTATGGTGCCCGTTTGGTCATACTCCAGTTTACTTAGTGCGTTTCCTATCTTGATGATAACACCATCAAAACCTGCTGAATCGAATAGCAAATTTGAACCGTCGCCTACACATAGGCTAGGCACGTCTGAGTATAGATTTATATATTTAATTGCTTTTTGTAATTGTTCAACTGATGAGGGTTCAATTAATAGCTTAACAGGGCCGCCAATTTTCCAGTAACTGAAATCCGCTGCATTGCTGCTTGTATTACATATCTCGCCAAACTCAGATAAACATTTTTCAATTAATTGATTTAACATTTGGTTCTACTATATTGGTAGTTTATAAGGCTGCAATCTTATTATTGTGTGAGACCAAGATCACATTCTCCATTTTTTTTCTCTAGGGTGAAATGACATTAACTTTGTTAAACCTTTGTGAACGAGTTCGATTTGACCAAGCGATATTAGTGCGAATACCACTAATGACTTGGTACTGATCATTTCTTTCACCGATAGTTTTGCTAAATAGCGTGCCATATCCTTATCTCCTTGGTAAAAGTGACTTAATGCTTTCCATGAAAAATATTGGGACAAATCCTTATCAGACCCACGTAAAAAGGCAGCTTGCGGGCCAATTTTATCTAAACTGTCTTTGCCACCAAGCTTTCTTTCATTGTGTAGCTGAATTGCAAAGTGAGATAAGTACTTCTGTAACACCAATTTTTTCATGTCTGTCGCAATACCATCAGCCTCGAAATAACCACGCTGATACAGCACTTCTGGATACAATGCCATATCAGCCTTCGACGCCATGCGTAACCATAAATCGTGGTCTTGTGCGAACTTAAAAAATGGGCGATAACCGCCAACTTCGTCATAAAGCGCTTTCCGGTACATTACATCGCCATGCCCATACGGAATTGGGTTTTTTTCAAAGTCCTTTACCGTAAACAACTCCCTGTCGTTTGTTCGCACTTGAATCACAGACGCATCACTTTTACCAAAGATTCTATTTTCATAAAAGCAACCGATAGCCCCAATATTCTGATGCTGGTCAAGATAGTCCGCTTGCTTTCGAATACGACTCGGCAAAGACACATCGCCTGCACCATGTATAGCGATATACTCACCTTTGGAAGCAGAAATCGCTTTTCTGACGGCACCGACAAAACCGGTATTTTCTTGGTGAATAACAACAAGTTTGTCGTTATTAAGCTTATCTAACTCTACTCTTACATTGTCGTCAGGACTGCCATCATTAACGACTACCACCTCAAAATCTTCAAAGTCCTGATCTAGCGCAGACCCGATAGATTCAGCGATTCGATCGGCGCGATTATATTGCGCAACTACCATCGAAACTTTTATCTTTCGCTCACCCATACATTCTTACCTACACTTTTTGTTAAATACTGCTTGACTGCTACAAAATACAGCAGGGTGAATAAAAACATATCAAAACTGTTATGATTTAAAATAACATACCCGACTGCATTTACTACTAATTGAATAATAAGTAACACAAAGAACAAGCTCGACAAATCGTCTTCTCTGCGTTCTAAGTAAAGTGCTAACACATGCTTAAGATGATTAAGAAAAATAAGAATTAAAATTACTAAACCAATAATGCCACCATGGAGCAAGACCTCTAAATAGCCACTATGCGCATTACCAATAAATCCCCATCGTTCAACAAAGCCTTGCACAGCGCTACTTGCCCAAAATGCACCAAAGCCATAACCTTTAAGCCATTCATCTTCAATTAATGGAAAAATTAATTCCCATATTATGGCTCTATTCGACAGCTCAGGATCTCTACCTAAAGCAGCGAGCAATAGTTCGTAAAGTACTGATACTAAATAAGCACCTAGGAACAGCGCCAATATTAAAATAACGAATTGCAGCAAAGTCTGCTGCTTAGTTCTAGCCTTAAACAAATTGAAAACAAAAAGTAACCCGACGCCAAAAAATGCCATCACGACGCCAGAGGCAGATGCAGATGTCAGCAAAGCAAAACTTAATATTGCTATTTTTGTTATGTCACTCCAAGTAGCGTACCGCTTAAGAGCAAAAAATAAGATAATACCATAAGCATACACTCTTGCAGCTCCGTTCTTATCAAAGTAAATACCCCGCATAGCCGCGGCTCTATCACCGAAGCCGAACGATAGCCCCCCGCCAGTGCCAAAGTGATATAAAAAACCAACAAGCGTTACCCAAAAAATGAGCTCTGCCACAAAGGTAATTAAGGTTTTTGCCGAGAATATTACTGCGAGCGAGTAGCAAGTTACTATTAGTGTAGAGAAAGCGATGATTCGTCGAATGGATACAGTCGGTTCGTAAGACCAAACAATACTTGCCGCAAAAAAAGCAATCAATAGCCACCAAATCTTCCCGCTTTTTAGCGCCGCACTTATAGAAAACACACTAGAAAAACGGAGAAATACGAAGATAAATCCAAGCAACGAGAGTCCAAGTAGTTGATTAACTATATTTCCTGATGAAGCACCCTCCATGTCGCCATAACTCACTCCTCCAGTAAATAACCTATTTACAAAGTCTATCAAGCCGATATAAAAGCTCATACTAATAAGCAAAAACAGTTTGTAGATCTGGTTAATATCTAATTTCATTTAGACCCTATAAGCAATCTTGTTCATTATTGATTCCTAGACTTTCGCTCAATTATCAGTTTGCGGTATGATTTTGCGGCGGCTTGCGCTGTAAATTTCTTTATTTCTGCCGAATAGTCTGGGGACAGGGCAGTTTGTAATTCATGCACAATCGCTGCACTTAACTTTTCAACATTCATATACTCGACGAGTGGTGCAACTTTGCCATCCTGTAAAATTTCTCTCGCCCCATGAGGGCAATCAAACGCAACTACTGCCGTGCTAACAGACATTGCTTCTACAATTGCATTCGGGCTTCCTTCAAAACGAGATGACAAAACGTAAAGGTCAGCAGCTTTCATTTCTGCTAACGGATTTGCGGTATATCCAGGCAGGGACACTCTGTCTTCTATACCAAGACTGCGAGCATGAGATTCCAGTTGTTCACGTAATTCGCCTTCACCAAAAATAATTAAACGGCAATTGAGAGACTTATTAACTTGGTAGAATGCATCAAGAAGCATATCAAAGCCTTTTTGATTAGTGAGCCGACCAACGGCAATAATCGTAGGTAAAGATTTATTGACAAGCCATTTATGGCTTGGGGGCGCTTTTGCAGCATCAATTGTCTCTTTAATGACGACTGGGTTCGGCGCAGTCGTCACATCTTTGTCCCGCGTGATCGTAGATTCAACTAAATCTGATGCCACCCCCTTTGAGACGGCAATGACGGGATTGGGTAATGCTCTATATACAAAAGGCGCAAGAAAATATGCTGCTTTCATTACTGCATTCGTATTTACATTCTTATCGAGAGAAAACGCATTTCTCTCACTTACGCTTAACTTTTTAGACCAGCCCAAGCTATAGCAAACTATCGCGGTAATCACATTAATGTGAGTTAATGCAGCCAAGATCCCTTCAGGCCTAATTTTTTTTAGGGCTGTCCTTAGGGGCTTAAATGCCGACAAAGTCCGCTTACAATTAAGTTCAATCAAGTTAACATTAGGCTGCAAAAATCGCTTATTTATGCCACCACTCGTTATTAGGATCAAGTTAACAACATCGCCTTCATCGGCAAGTTGATTTGCTAGTCTAACCATCATTTTTTCGGCGCCACCACCTCGTAAATCATGCAACACTATTGCGATATTAGCCATTATCTTTATATACCTGTAAATTCAAAACATTCATTAACTGCATTCCTGAAAGTAAATTTTTGATAGCTTCACCGACCGTTTTGATCTTTTACTAATCTAATCTATTAATCAAATATTTCGCAAACTCACTTATATTTTTATTATCAAGAAAACGACCATAAGCACCATCTTTACCTACTTCGTTATGAACGACGGATAAAAGAATCTGATTGCCGTAATACAATGACTTTGCCCGATTGAATGATAGCTCTATCCATCGACTCAATTCAGCAGTTGTAAATCCATTTAGGTATTTCGAAATAGCCGCTAGTATTAAAATAATAATAACTGGAATATCTATACTTTTTGCTCCAAGCAATAAATGATGAATATTTTCGTCGCAAACAATTAGGGGCATATTGGATAATATCCGTTGTGGCACTGCACTCAGGGATAGAGTTATCGGAAAATTCATGTAAAACACTGATTGTTATCAGCCTCCCCCACATTAGTAAAAGTAACATCCATCAGTTCCATGCCAATCCCATATTGAGTATCTGAATTTTGTATTAAGCAAATTACGCGCCCAAGCCATAGTTTCCCGCAATGTCAGCTCAAAGTAAAATTATGTTCTAATGAATTACACCCTAATTATGCCTCAAAAGATTAAGGTTTTATGAAGAAACTACGTTAAATACAATATCTACCCCTCACATTGAACATCATTTCTGACCATGTTGAACCGCAGATTCAAAAACATATGCTTTTGTGTAAGCTTGATGTTGATCGCGCAGTATGGACTATCAAAGATTAATTTCAATGAAAAACTGTTTGAAGCAATGAAGAGCAAATATGGGGACGATGCAGAAGGTCGCGCGAGAGAGTGGCAAGCGCTAATTAATGAACACATGAATGAAGAGCTCGAAGAACAGCTTTTTGCCGTCAATAAATTTTTTAACCAGCATGAGTTTGTCAACGATGTTAGCCAATGGGGAGCAAGTGATTACTGGGCGACACCCACCGAGTTTATCGGCCATAACGCTGGCGATTGTGAAGACTTCGTCATAGCCAAATACTTCACGTTGTTAGAAATGGGCGTATCTAACGACAAACTTAGGCTAATGTATGTAACTGCCACAAGACCGACTAGACAAGCCCATATGGTGTTAGCTTATTACGAACAACCAAATTCAGTTCCCTTGGTACTAGACAACATTAATCGTAGAATTCTACCTGCATCTAAGCGCAGAGATTTAATTCCAATTTTTAGTTTCAACGGCGATGGGTTATGGTTAGCAAAGTCACAAGGACGAGGGCGAAAGGTACAAAAAGGCGGCCAGAATAGCATGTGGGTCGATCTAAATAAAAGAATGCAAGAGGAACTTAAATGACCTTAATACTCTACAGGTATAGCTTAGCAACACAAGGAGCTTTGTAATGTCGCTAACAAAACAATTAAGTAGTGGTTTTTTCATTATTTTGTTACTCGTGTTTTTAGTTTCACTGATTTTCAATGTAGTTAGTACTCGACAATTTATCGAAACGCAATTGCAGTCTCACGCCCAAGATACTGCGACATCTTTAGGTTTGTCGATAACGCCATATATTGGAGATAACACAAACTTACCTATCATTGAAACAATGACAAATGCAATTTTTGATCGTGGATATTATAACTCTATCCTATTAAAAAATGCGCAACACAATGTATTAATTGAAAAAAAATCTGACCAAAAATATATTGATGTGCCCCAATGGTTTATAAAAACCTTTAGTATTAGGGCGCCATCAGCCAGCACAGAAATTAACGGAGGCTGGGTCATTGAAGGATATTTAGTTGTAGAGAGTAACCCTAGCTATGGCTACCTTCAACTCTGGCTGAGCGCAAAACAATCTGCCGCGATCATCCTTGCTGCCTTTCTATTTTCTTTACTCTTCGTATGGCTACTAATTAAAAAGATTGTTCAAGCGCCGTTAAACTCGGTTGTTGCTCAAGCCAATGACATCAGCCATCAAAAATTTCAAATGATAGAAAAGGTCCCGTCTACACGAGAACTGTCACAAATTGTTATAGCGTTAAATGCAATGTCTAAATCCTTGTCAACAATGTTCAATCGCATTTTGTCTCAAAGTGAGGAATATAGAAAATTTGCATATGTCGATAGTTTAACTGCACAAGGCAATCGGCGGGCGTTCACCATCAATATGAATAACGTTTTGCGTGGCCGTCATGTAGGGACAACAAACTACCTCGTTATAGCGCGAGCAAGTAGCCTAAATTCAATAAACAAAAATAGTGGGATGAACGCGGGCGATATATACCTTCTATCTATGGTTGCGTTATTACGGAGTTCCGCAGTTACTTATCTTGAGACCCCACCAATTTTTCGATTGAATGGCGCAGACATAGCGATGATTGCAGAAAACTGCGATAGTGAAACAGCACAAAACATAGCTAAACAGTTTATTAGAGAAACTAAACGCAAAGAGAAAAGTGAACATGAGAGTGGTTTCGCGCACCTTGGCGTTACATCCTTTGTTACGGGTGACTCTTTACATACGATATTGGAAAAAGCCGATAGTGCATTAGCCAAGGCCTTGCAGAACGACAAAAGTTGGCAGTTGGCAGATGACTTGAATGTATTTCACTCTAATACGGATTGGAAAGAAATCCTTACTCAAATAGTCGAGAGGCAACATGCGACCTTTGTCAAACAGCCTATTGTTGATAAGACAAACAGCGAGCCGGTCTATTTTGAATGGTTCGCTAGATTTCATCATGACAATCATGAATCAGCGCCAATGGACCAACTGATTCCTGCATCGGTAAGACTGGATTTTTCACAAGTACTCGATAAACTGATTGTCGCGAATATGTTGATACAGATAGCCCCTCAATCAACTGAAAAAGTAGGTTTAAATCTTTCCAGGTTGTCATTGTTAGATAATGACTTTAGTGAATGGCTATTAACGAAATTGCACCATCATAGAGAAGTATGCACAAGATTGGTTATCGAAATTCCAGAACGGGCACTTGTCCAAGATGCGAAATATCTAGAAAACGTTGTATCTAGACTAAAAGCACTGGGTGTCGAAATTGCCGTCGAACATTTTGGCGCACAACTAGCTAGCTTCTCTCACTTGCAGAAACTCAAGCCAAAATATCTCAAAATAGACGGCAAATTTACCCGAGATATAGACCAGCATCAAGACAACCAATTGTTCGTCTCGTCTTTAACTAGTATCGCGGAGAGCTTATCCATTGATATTATTGCTGAAATGGTAGAATCGGAAGCAGAGCTTTCATGGTTGTCAAGTTGTGGAATAAAGTATTTCCAAGGGTATCATATTAGCAGACCAATGCCGCTAATTTCTAATTGAACTAATATCTTTATTGATTACAAATCACACTAGCAGTAAAATACGAGAAACAGTGTAAATGAGTCGCTGTTAATTTAAGGAAATTTTATGTTAAATCGTTATTTTATAAGTTGCTTACTCCTCATACTGCCATTTACTTTGGCTGCTCAAGAGCAACTTGCAGTATACGGCGATGATAATCAGCCAGGGACAAGGATTCACAAACAGATATTGGGAGATATGGACGCTGGTGCTAGTCAGAATGACGCAGTATCTAACACAATTGACATTGCATTAGAAAAGAACGCCACAATTTTGTCAGCGGAGGCAAAATCTACAGTCGCGCTTGATAAAGAGCTATCTGCAAGTTTTTTTCAAGAGATGTTGCTTTCTAACAGTCTAATTGATGCAGTAAAGGTACTTAGCGAGTTGAACGCTGGGAAAGTCGTTCAGGTTGTTACTTTAGCTGTTCAGCTTTATCCTAATTTTGCGCAGGAAGCGATAGATGGCGCGACCTTAGCTGGCGTAATCCCAGCACAAGATGCTCTATTAGTTGCTTTACAGGCTGGAGCAGACCCAAGCACAATTACTGAAGCTGCAGCGGCTGGTGGAGAGGTGACGACATTAATCGCCCCCCTAGGTGCTGGAACAGGTGCTGGTGGAACTGGCGGTGGCGATACAACAGCCTCGACAAACTAAACAAATTATGTATCATAAGCCCCTCATCGAAGGGGCTTTTTACTGTAGGTATCTTGCTTGACAAAATTTTTTAGTGGCACGCCTAATACCACAAATCTTCAAAAGTCGTTTTATTGCTTATTAATGATCATATTTTCCCTTCCCATCCCTCTCGGCTCTAATCGGCCATGGGCGTGGAGTATAATGCAATTAGCAATTTTTGGCGTGTCAACTTATGTTGCTTGGGCACTTAGGAAAGACAAACTTCTCGGCGTCAGTAAATATATATCCATGCTAACAATTTGGATTGCATTTATTATCTACTCTGTTTTTCAAATTTTACCCTTGCCCTCATTTTTACTAGAGCTCTTATCCCCGCACTCTGCGGCAATGTATGATCTGACCAATGCCGCCTCACGATATATATCAACAGATTTAGGACAGAGCAAAATTAATCTAATTAAGTTGCTCAGCTATTTTTGTTTATTAATGTTGACACTGCAATTAGTCAACACTGAATCCCGTGTAAAACTTTTACTCACTACAATGGTGGCTAGCGGCACATTTCAAGCAGTCTATGGGTCATTGGAAATTTTACTGAATGCAAGCTCTAGCTTAGTTTTTGGACTAGAGGTAAACGATATCGCCACAGGCAGTTTTGTTTATAAAAACCACTATGCAAACTTCCTAATGCTATGCTTATGTGCAGGTATGGGCTTATTAGTTACGTCAATTGAAAAAGAAAAAAACGTGTCGCCAAAGGATATGCTTAGAGCGTTTGCTTCGACGATGCTAAGTAGCAAGGCATTGGTGCGTATTGCACTTGCCGTGATGGTCATTGCGTTAGTAATGTCTCGTTCCAGAATGGGGAATACAGCATTCTTCTCTTCAATGGCAATAACTGGAATTCTCGCATTAACGCTAATAAGAAATAGAAGTAATGGATTGCTTATATTGGTAGCAAGCATATTTATTATCGATTTGCTGATAGTAAGCGCCTACTTTGGACTTGAACGAGTCAAAGACAGAATAGTCCAAACGAGTATTGAGCAGGAATCTAGAGATGAGGTAGTTAAAGAAGCATCTAAAATAATAGAAGATTACCCTGTCTTCGGCACAGGTGGCGGCAGTTTTTACAGCATATTCCCGAGCTACCAAGAGTCAAACATTTCTGGTTTCTATGACCATGCACATAACGATTATTTACAGTTTGTTATCGAGTACGGTTTACTTGGCACAATCCTTTTATCAGCCATAGTACTATTTAGCTTATACAAAGGCCTTAGGGCAATGAAAAAGCGTAAAAATTCTATATTTAAGGGAGTAGGGTTTGCATGTTCAATGGCTATTTTCGGAATGATGCTTCATGCAACAGTTGATTTCCCATTTCAAGCGTATGCTAACGCCTGTTACTTTGTCTTATTTATTGCATTATCAATGATTTCTAGCAGTTTAAAGATTCGCACTCGAAATTTCACAGCGCAAAATATTTAAGCGGACGTACTCTTCTTGACTTATCTCCGCCCAACGACATACCGTGCGCATGTGGTTATACTTAATAATATAATTAAGTATTTCCTGCCTACTTGCTGGGTGTCTTAGTCCAGACATTAACCGTTTTATTACTATACCCCTTATTTTATTAAAAAAAGGATGATTTGCTAGGTACAGCGCCAAGCCAATTTTAGCGTAAGCAACGTGAACCTCTGGCTTCATCGTCCCTAGTCTATTTGCGTTATCAAGATAGGTAGAGAATTGCTCATCTAGTTGACGTTTACGCCATTTGACCATTGCCAATGAGGCCCAAGTAACCGGCCAAGCAGGCCGCAGCGTAGTTGCTTTGAGATATAATTTTTCGGCATTATCCAGCTGCGAATGTGTCAGATAACCATTAACGACCCCCCATTCGACGACTTGCCCTGTCATATCCCAATACAATGGGTGCGTAGCATGTTTATGCCTAGCGGACGA
Source organism: Agaribacter marinus (assembly GCF_030160655.1). Lineage (GTDB taxonomy): Bacteria > Pseudomonadota > Gammaproteobacteria > Enterobacterales > Alteromonadaceae > Glaciecola > Glaciecola marina. The sequence continues at coordinate 58,679 of NZ_BSOT01000019.1, read as the reverse complement.
AATCGCGTCAACAGTACTGACAAAAGACTCTTTACTTTGGACTGTCTGTTCAGCACGCCATTCATCAATCGAGTTCTTAACAAAATAAAAATCAATATTGGCAAGACCAAATCTTAATGACGTAGTAAACCCCATCACACTAATGAGTGAAATAAAAGCCAACAGAGGATAATTAGAAATTGCCTTAACGCTATCCCTAATTGCTAGTAAAAACGTTTTCAATTTTAACACTTGTTATTGCCAATCAACTCTTGCGGTAATTGTCTTTGGGTTAGTGATGAATAGTGATTCTGCATGTGACGTCCCATATTCCGATTCGACATAATCGTATGCATCAGACATGTCATTTGCACGTTTATCCAGATTATGCATATCTGAAGCAACATAATATGGAAGACTGTCGTCTAGCATTCTACCGGAAAGTAGTTGGATATCTTGACCAAACTTTCCCACGACAGCACCCGCGGTCAATTGAAACAAGCAACCTAATTTTTTAAGCCATAAAACTTTGTTGTAGTCATCGAGTATTTCTCGGTTTCTTTCTGGATGAGGAATTATTGGTTGTACTTCATTGGCTATGAGCCATTTTATCAAAGTATCAGCACCTGCGGGAACGTGGCTATGAGGCAACTCTAATAACACACAAGACTTGCCATTTATTTCACCTATATATGGAAGCGTATTGCTTTTTACCAGAGAGATAATTTCTGGCGCAACTCTTACCTCGGCTCCAAACGCCAACTTGAGTGCAAGCCCTTGCTCAGCGACAGCCTCGAGCATTTGAAAAAAAATATGAGCTATGGAGTCATAAGTGTTGTTAAATCTATTAAAATGAATGTGAGGCGTACACATCATATGTGTTACGCCTCGTTCAATTGAATACTTTGCCATTTCTATCGAATCTTGTAGCGTTTTGGCTCCGTCATCGATTCCAGGCAAAATATGGCTATGTAAGTCAATCAAGATTTACCTTCAGAGCCGACATAACTGTTGTAACCATATTGGTCGTAGAATCCGGTGTACTCGCCAGTCTTTCTAGCTTTTCTTAAATCAACCTGATTTAGAACTACACCATCAATTCTGTGGCCGATCTCAACAAACCTAGACAATCCACTGTTAATTACCTTTGCACTCGTGCTGTCAGCTTTTACGACATAAACTAATGAATCACAATGCTTCGAGACGACTATCGCATCACTCACCGCTTGCGTGGGAGCACTATCAACAACAATATAGTCATACTTTCTTTTTAAATGCTCCATTAACGCTGCAAACTTATCAGAAGCAAGTAACTCCTGTGGATTTGGTGGTAGCGTACCGGCAGCCAGAATGTCTAAGTTGGCATCTTCGTCCCTAACAACACACTCATCTAGTGTATGCGTACCTGCCACGATATTTGCTACTCCAGGTTGAAAGCCAGGTAATTCGAATAGCTTTCCAATGGACGGACGGCGCAGGTCTGTATCTAAAAGTAACACATTACTAAGCTGACCAAGTGCAAAAGATAAATTAACCGACACTGTACTCTTGCCTTCTTTTGGCACACTTGAAGTCACCAATATAGTCTGCGACGTCTTTTCTAAATTAAGTAACTGCAGACTAGTTCTTAGCGTTCGTACAGACTCACTAAATAAATGATGAGACGGGTCGAAAAAGTGACGAACTGACAAATTTTCTTTTTTCTTGTGTGGCTCCCAAGGAATAATACCGAGCATACGTTGTGATAGTTTTTTCTCTACGTCGTCAACTGAACGAATGCCGCTGTTTAATGCCTCTAACAATAACGCCATAAATGCACCAAAGAAAAAACTAAAGACGAAGGCAGCCGTTATCAATAAGCCTTTTTTCGGCTTAGACGGTGAATGAGGGCGCTGTGCTTTATCCAAAATTCTAGCATTTGCTGATTCAAAACCACCTAATTGATCAGTCTCTTTTAAACGTGTAAAAAATGAATCATACAATTGCTGGTTTATATCAACGTCTCGCTGCAATACCTTACGACGATTATCTAGGCTAGCCAATTGGCGCAATTCAGACTTAGCACTGTTCAAATCCTGTTGCAAAGATGCAACTTTAGTTTTGGCAGTGTCATACTCGCTGTTAATACCAGATACAAGGTTACGTACTTGAGATTCAATACTCTGACGAATTGAACTAAGCTCAGCCTTAGCTGAAACTAACCTAGGATGCTTGGGGCCATATACTTCAGATAGCTCAGATACTTGGCTACTAGCATCTATCTCCGCTTTTCTTACTGACTGAATTGACGGATGATTCAAGACTTCTGGTACTTTAGCCAATTGCTCAATACTGGAGTCCTGACTATTTACTTGATTGTAGATAGATTCGGCACGCTGATAAGTTATTTGAGCATTTAGTAACTGACTACTCAACTGTTGGACCTGCTCGGAAGCTAAACCAACCACACCGTCAATGTCGACAACCTGATTTGACTCATAAAATGCAGAGAGACTTTGCTCTGCATTATCTAATTTACTACGAAGCTCCTGTAAGCTTTCATTAAGCCATGACGTAGCTTTTTCCGTCATTTCCAACTTTGCTTCTAAATAACTTTCAATATATATATCAGCAATCTTATTCGCTAACTCAGCACTGAGCAATGCATCGGGTGTTTCAACCAAAACTTCGACTACTTGCGTATTTTTAATAGGCTTAACAGTTGTACTATTTTTTAAAATTGACACTGCGAAATTTTTTCGAGCACTAAGTCGCTGCTCTTCCGTAGGAGTGTTTCTCTCCTGTTTAGGAAGAAAGGGAAGCAGTTCACGAACATTGTCAGAGGCTTTCTCTAGCTCTTTCTTGAAACCACTTTTATTAGCAGCATGAATGTCTAAATTAAAATGTTCATTATCTTGCAGATTAAGTTCTTCAACTACTCTCTCCGCAATTTGTCGTGACCGTAATATCTGGTATTGCGTTTCAAAATATTCTTTCCTACTAGAGTCAAGCCCATAAACTTCTTCTATAGATAAAACGTTTGCCTGTTCTGCTTCGATCAACAACGACACCTTAGCAGTATAGCTTGGTTTCATTGAGAGTACGATAAGTGCCGCCAAAATTGTTAAAAAGACCGCTAAACCAAGTATTCTCCATATATATCGTTTAATCGTCTGTATGTATTGTCCAATGTCTATTGTATCAACATCAAATAGTTTAGCGTCTATCTGTTTTGATTTTTCGTTTATCATCTGTTTTTCCGGAAGGTGAAATATCTATTTAAAAAAATCTTGATTTGACTGTGATGATGTCGCCTGGCGAAACAGTCTCATTCACTGTTTTATCCAGCACGACCTCTTCACCATCAACGACTCTTTTGAGTGAAACCTCAGTTTTATTGGCTCTCTCAGTAAACCCTCCGGCTAAGGCTATAGCTTTATCCAAAGACAAACCTGGTTGATATGCATATCCACCTGGCTTTTTCACTTCTCCGTTAATAAAAAAGGGACGATATTCTTTGACGGAAACAGAAACCGAAGGATCGATCAAATAATCTCCTCTCAAACCAGTATCAATAAGTTGCTCTAGCTCCTCAACGGTCTTCCCAATGAGTTGCACGTCACCAAGAAATGGATACCTCAAAACGCCAGAATTAGATAAGCGAGCCTCAACACTTAAGTCACCCTGTCCGAAAACAGTAATTGAAATAACATCACCAGGCCCCAAAACATAATCGCTCTCGTCAGTTTGCGAATGACTATCTGCCATACCAATCAATAACAAGCACACAAAAAAGAAACTTGAAAAAACATTGTTTATTTTCATAACTAAAAGCCGTACTTAAAGAGACAAATATGCATTAAACATAAATAAATTTTGATCAAAATTCACAAAACTCCGGTTGCTATCTCGTTCAGTATATTGATAAGTCACTTGAAATTTTACCCAGCGTCTAAAGTCGTAGTTCACAGAAACTGCACCTTCAAAATTGTCGTCAGAACGCAGTTCTTGGCCTAGCAACGCTACACCTTCATATGTGTCATTTCTAAAATTAAGTCTCACGTTGCTACTTAATCTAGCTAACCACTCATGCTCCCACGCAAATTCATACAAGTCAGCCTGAATGAAATCGCCCTCGCCATTAGTCTCATTTGTTTGTGACTCAGTTTTAAAGGTAAATTCAGAGTAAGAAACCGGTTCCCAAATCATCCCTATTTCCCAATCCACGCCGTTAAAGTCATCACGTTCATTAGAGTCAAAAGATTTTGTTTGATAGCCAATCTTAGCAAAACCGGATGTCTGGGATGTGGCTTCCCAGCTCAGTCCAACCAAAAACTCATCTTGCTTGCTATCGAAAGGGTTCGCTGGGTTGAGTGCAACCTTGTAATCTATGTAACTTCTTCGTGCATCAAATGTAAGGTCAGTTGCAGGGCCAACTCTATAGAAGAAAGTACCTCCGAGCGTCGTTCTTTTTCTATCTCTTGCGAGATACTGGAATGTAGCAATGTCATAATCTAAATTATCAACTTTGAAGTCTACATTCAGTCTACCATCCGCGCCACTTGCACCGTAAGAGTAGAGGAAATCTACAGAAGACCTTTTGTACTGATCAGGTTCGACCAGTGTATCTCCGCTACCAATAGAAAAACCCGTACCTCTGGCGTCATGCCCATCCTCAAATCTGACACCTGAGCGAATTCGATTCCTAGCATTTAGGTCAATGTCAACATTGGCTACAAGCAAATGGTCAGTATAATCATCTTCGGAACTACTAAAGTGATTTTTGTCGGAAAGCCTATATCTGACGGAGAAATCGCTTGCCCCTAACGATGTATACATGCCCAATTCTGGTGCAACAAAAAAAGACCAAGAATCAACACTTCCAGAAGCTGAACGAATTAAATTGTCATTATACTCTAATCCGGTCGTAACCTTTGGTACTAAATCAAAAGGACCCATATTGACGCTAGAAGCATCTTGGCCTACTTGTGCATTCGCATTGTTCACTCCCCAAAGCCCGGAAATAATTACAGCTAGTGAAAGTCTTTTTAACATGGTATTCCTTTAATTTCTTTGCGTACCCGACGTACGATAGTAAGTATCATTTCTTTTGTGCAAGCAAATTGTAAGCCACACAATCTTCCTAAAACTGTTCGTATGTTATTCTCTACGCTAATCTCATAGCAGCAACTGAGCGCGAGTATACATTAAGATCTACCTAATGAAAATTAAGTGCATGCTATTTCATGCATCTGTAACAATTAAAATTAGTAGAACAAGCTTGTCTACTTTTTAAAAATTTGTGTTACTTTAAATTGTTTTTAATAGCAAAAATAAAAAATTCTGAATAAAAGCTTATTTTTATGTAGTTAATCACGCATACTACCTTTAATATTAACTACATATAATTAGAATATAAATACAGCAAAAGCAGATCTAAAGTCTCGTTTTAGGATGTAGCATCAACAATGAAAAGTAAAATCAGGAACAACCGCGGCGGAATAATTCAGTCGAATAAAAGTAGCTTTGCTACGCTTTACAGACTTACTGATTTAGTATCAATAACGCTTATTTACTACTTCCTTCTTTTTAACAACGGTTTCCCAATAAAACCTGACACGTCAATAATGCTACTAGTAGGCATAATTATTTTCAATATTTTTGCCGAAGCACTCGATCTCTACCGGTCATGGAGAACGCAATCAACAACCACATTGTTAAAGATGACCGCAATCACTTGGGCAATAACATTCTTAGCATTGGTTATATTTTCTTTCTTTTTCCCTAATTTAGTAAACCTGCCGCAAAACCTATTAATGACGTGGCTTGGATTATGTTTCCCTGCACTAACCGCCTGGCGATTAATATTTAGAGAAGTACTATTTTCGGTTCGTAAAAAAGGGCGAAATACTAGGGCAGCCGCAATTATTGGTGCTACCCCCTCTGGTTTTAATTTAATGAACCAGTTAGTCGAAAATGAACAACTCGGTATCCAACTTTTCGGTATTTTTGACGATCGTGATGATAAACGCCTACCCCATGAATTTCAGAATCAAGTTGCCGGTACTATCGCTGATGTCGTAAAGGCTGCCAAAGAAGGTAAGATTGATTACATATATGTAGCGATGCCAATGAGCGCAGAATCACGAATAATGCAGATCCTCAATCAATGTAGCGACACAACCTGTAACGTTTATATTATTCCAAACTTCTTTATTTACAATCTACTAAATGCTCGTTGGCAGACCGTTGGCGCAGTACAAACCTTAAGCGTATTCGACACGCCATTTCAGGGTGCAAACAATGTTCTAAAGCGTATTGAAGATATAGTTTTCTCAGTACTAATATTGGCAATGATCAGTATTCCGATGCTTGCTATTGCGATCGGTGTCAAGGTCACATCTAAAGGGCCTGTATTGTTTAAGCAATTCAGATATGGCCTAGACGGCAAAAAAATAAAAGTCTATAAGTTCCGTTCAATGACCGTGCAAGACAATGGAGATGTCGTAAAACAAGCAACAAAGAACGACGTGCGTATTACACCATTTGGAGGCTTCCTTAGACGCACTTCTTTAGATGAACTCCCTCAATTCATCAACGTGATACAAGGTCGAATGTCCATTGTTGGCCCTCGCCCACACGCGGTTGCGCACAACGAGGAATACCGAAAGTTGATTGAAGGTTACATGTTACGCCACAAAGTAAAACCAGGCATTACAGGTTGGGCGCAGGTAAACGGTTTTAGAGGTGAAACTGAAACAGTGAATAAAATGGTGAAGCGTGTCGAATATGACTTGGATTATATACATCGTTGGTCAGTATGGCTCGACGTCAAAATAATTTTTGCCACTGTGTTTAAAGGTTTTATTAATAAAAACGCGTATTAAAAACGTGATTTTACTCTTTAATTATTAGTGCATCACAATACGTAGATATATTGATATTCACTTTTACAATGTCTATTTTGAGTTAGCGTAAACTATGACTGCATTGGTCTTCCATCCTATTTATAGCCAACTTGACTTACCGACTAAACACCGATTTCCAATCCAAAAGTATCAGGCGCTTAAAGATAGATTAATATCCTTAGGCGTATCGAATACACGTTTTTATAAACCTAAAGCCTTGGATCCAGCTGTATTATCGAAGATTTTTGATCCGAGCTATATCAAAAACTTAACTGCGGGCACACTTGAACCTGCTGCAATGAAAAAAATCGGTTTCCCTTGGTCAGAGCAACTTATTTTGCGCACTCTGACTGCATCAGCGGGCACCATACTTGCCGGAGAATTAGCGCTACAACAAGGACGAGCAATCAATCTTACAGGCGGTTACCACCATGCCTTTGGAAACTTTGGCGCCGGCTTTTGTATGATTAACGATTTGTACTTATGTGCGCTCAATATGTTGCAACATGCAAGTATTCGGAAAATATTGATATTCGACTGTGACGTACACCAAGGAGATGGCACAGCAAAATTAGCACAAAACAATGCTTCTGTTTTCACTGTTTCTATTCACGGAGAGAAGAATTTTCCTCACAACAAGCAGAGATCAAATTTAGATTTCCCTCTGCCGAAAGGCACGCGTGATAACGAGTACTTATTAACTGTAAAAAATGCACTCGAACTAGCGATAGAAGAAGCAAAACCCGATGCGGTGATCTACGATGCGGGCGTAGACGTGCACGAAAACGACGATTTAGGGCACCTTGATGTATCAACGATAGCGATATATCAAAGAGATCGCTTCGTTTTTGAAAAGTGTAAGGCGTTAAACTTACCGCTGATCGCAGTTATCGGTGGCGGATATCAACGAGATATTAACTCACTGACCAATGTACACTTACAACTTTTCAAAGCTGCTGACGTCATCTGAAAATATTGCTTAGTCACTAACAATTCTAAATCTTACGGAAGTATTGTGAACCATATAAGCTCTGCCTAGTCTATAAAAAGTCTGTACGGCAAGATTTGATGGCTATCGAGAATCAACAAATGATTAATTTAGAAGAAGAACAATTATTTAATGAAGCGCTAATCCGGATGACGGTGTTACTTTACCAAATAGACGGCAAAGTAACACTAACTGAGCAGGACTATTTAACGGCATTAGTTGAACAAATGGCGTGGCATAACGGCGTAGTGCAGCCAGCTTTCATAAATCAGGCAATCCATGAATCTAGGCAAGCAATAGATACTCGGCAAGCGACCCAATATCTAAGAGACCTAGGAAAAGATTTAAACTTAAATCCAGCGCGCGCCTTTGAGGTCGCAATGGAAATTACAGAAGTAGACGGAAAGCGCAGTGAAGACGAATTGGAACTATTGTCATTACTTTCAAATCGAATATTAGGCAGGGGGCTTGTAGCCTAGTATTATTACGAGGGTGAAGACTAAAACGACACCGTGGTTTACACCTGTATTATTCAACACCAATCACTTTAATATGAAATAGCTTTTTGTATTTCTTGGAAACAATATAAGAGGCGATGCTACCTATAATGCCTGGCGCAATCCAAAATAGAATTTCCCACACACCAACCTGCAAGACTCGTCTGCCACCAAAACTGAGAAACGCAGTATACGCCTCTATCCCTGAACCAATCATGTGACCAATATGCTCCAAAATCCATTGATTTTTAGCAATATTTTCCTTAAAAACATGTTGCAAAATACTCAGTGACATAAGCACAGCTAAAATGCCAAATGGCTTAAAGGGAATGAAGGAAAGAATTACTAACTTAAATGGTAGACTACACTTTGACCTAAAACCTGACGTATTTAAAACCGCTATTGAACTACCGGTAGGCTGACATAATAAGAGTACTGCTTGTTGACGATCAAATGCTTGTGCGGCACGGTATCAAAAGCTTACTGGCATTGTCCAGTAACATCGACGTTGTTGCCGAAGCAAGCAATGGTAAAGAAGCCTTAAATATAATCAGGAACATCACCGATATCCATGTCGTACTTATGGACATACGAATGCCTATCAAAATGGCATTGATACTTTAAAGGCAATGCATGCAGAAGGCATTTTTATCCCCGTTATTATTTTAACGACCTTTGATGACCATGAATCAGTTCTAGGCTCTGTCAAAGCTGGTGCAAAAGGCTATTTGTTGAAGGATGTCTCTCTAGAAACGCTGGTTGCAAGCATCGAAACCGTTCACGCGGGAGGAACGTTAATACAACCATCAATTACAGAGCAGTTACTGCAAGGCTTACAGCACATTCCAAATGAATTTGAGTCAGCTTCGTTACCAGAATCGCTTAGTAAGCGTGAAACCGAAATTTTGCGTTTAATAGCAGCAGGATGTAGTAACAAGGAAATGACATTAAGCCTATGCCGCTCAGAAGGCACAATAAAAAATCAAGTATCTAATATTCGATCAAAACTAGGCGTAAGGGATCGGACGAGAGCTGTACTAAAAGCGATAGAACTGAGCATGATATAATTGCTCAACTAATACAAATAAGTACCTATTAAATTTGAAAGTGAAGTCAGCCATAAGCCGGGTTCTGTCTTGGACAATCATTCCTCTAGGCCAGTCATCGCTAACTAGCTCAAGCAACCTACCCGTTTCCAATGCGGGCCGCATCGATTGGAAACCTATTTGGTCTTGCTCCGAGTGGAGTTTACCTCGCCATCAACTGTTACCAGTAATGCGGTGCGCTCTTACCGCACCCTTTCACCCTTACCACGCGCTTTTTACGGCAAACATGGCGGTCTTCTCTCTGCTGCACTTGTCGTCGGCTCACGCCGCCCAGACGTTATCTGGCACCCTGCCCTGTGGAGCCCGGACTTTCCTCCCCTAAATAACGAAAAAGTTACTTAGCAGCGATTGTCTGGCTGACTTCGGCGGCGAGTATATCAGAAGAAGTTTACTCCTGCACAATTGCGTTGTGATATATATTTTGAACATCATCACAATCGTTCAACATATCCATAAATTTATCAAACATTGGGCGGGCATCATCACTGATTTCAGTCTGTGATTGAGGCACAAACGTAATTTCTTCTACATCAAAAGTCATACCATCAAACGCGTCTGTTAGCGCAGTTTTGGCTTTAAAAAATTCAGTGTGGGGCACATAAACAGTCACGTCACCATCGTCGACCTCCACATCTTGAATATCGACATCAGCTTCCATCAACGCTTCTAACACAACTTCATCATCATCGCCTTTAAAGCCAAAAATAGCTAAATGATCAAACATATGCGCGGCTGAGCCTTGTGCACCTAATTTACTGTCTGTTTTGGTAAAACAATTTCTCACATCAGTAATTGTTCGATTCACGTTGTCGGTTAAACAATCAACGATAACCATAAACCCGCCAGGCCCATAACCTTCATATCTTGCAGGTGCAAAGTCTTCACCTGCGCCGCCTGCGGCTTTATCAACTGCTTTTTCTATTACATGTGCAGGCACTTGATCTTTCTTTGCTTTTTCAATCAATCGCCTGAGAGACAAATTAGCATCAGGGTCTGCTCCGCCATTTTTTGCAACCACGTAAATTTCTTTGCCATATTTAGAATAAACTTTGGTCTTTGCGGCAGCTGTTTTTGCCATCGACACTTTTCTTACTTCGAATTTTCTTCCCATTACAATCTCATTTTTAGTTTTTTGGCGCTTGGTATCTATACTAGCGACACTAATTTGAACTAATTAACACCCTAGTATAATCGAATATGCACTAAGACTTCACCTAACAAAGTGAATTTTATCCCGCCATGTGCTGAAGTGCTAAATATTCATGCGACTGCATTTCGCTAAGGCGGCTTAAACAACGCCTGAATTCAAAATTTAAGCGACCTTGTGAATAGAGTTTTTCGGGGGGAACTTCTGCTGAAATTATTAACTTCACCTTGCGTTCATAAAACTCATCTACCATAGCAATAAATCGCCTTGCGATATCATCAGACGCTTCCCCCATTTGAGATACATTTGCCAGCAATACCGTATTAAACTCTCGACTAAGTTCAATATAGTCCGTTTGGCTTCGAGGTCCATCGCATAGCGCCAAGAAGTCGAACATGACGACACTATCGGATATCTTCATTACTGCAATGTCTCGCCCTTCGACCTCTATCGATGTATCGACCTTTCCATCATCCGGCGCTAACTGAGCAAAATACGTATTCAAATTCCGTTGTGCTATATCGTCCAATGGATAATGATAAATTTCAGCTTGTTCTAGGGTTCTTAAACGATAGTCAACGCCGCTATCTACGTTCACAACACGCGTATTTTGATTGATCAGTTCTATTGCAGGCAGAAATCGAGCACGTTGCAGACCGTTTTTGTACAATTCATCGGGCACAATATTTGATGTTGCAACCAACACTATTCCCTGCGCAAACAGTTCTTGCATAAGCGTACCTAAAATCATTGCGTCAGTAATATCTGATACAAAAAATTCGTCAAAACAAATTATTTTGCATTCATCAGACAATGTCTTCGCGACGACTTTCAAAGGGTCAGGCTGGCTTTGAAGCGATTTCAGCTCTTTGTGGACACGATGCATGAATCGGTGAAAGTGTATTCTCAACTTGCGCTGAAATGGCAAGCAATCGTAGAAGGTGTCAACTAAATAAGTTTTCCCCCGCCCCACACCACCATAAAAATAGATACCTTGTATCGACGGCTTTGACATTCCTTTACCAAACCTTGACGCTAACTTTACCCGCCAAGTGAGCTTCTTAGTCGGTTGAGTAAGCTCATCATACAAGCGCTGAAGCTCTTTTACAGCCTGCTCTTGGGCGGAGTCATATTGAAATTCAATACGCGTCAAATCGTCCTGATATTTTTCCCATGGCGTCATACTACTTGTCTAGGCTCCTGTCTGTCGTCGTTGACCAAATTATACGACGCTTACATAAATTTACACAATATCCTCTTGCATGAACACACCGAATGTTCAATGATCCGACTCATTAGCATGCATAGGAGTATATAATGGACGGAATAAGCGTTTTAATCGGACTAATTGTGGGTATTCTATTAGGTGCCACGATCGCTTGGAAACTGACCCAAAATCATGAATCAAAAAAGACTAAACAAATGGCTAGTACTGAAGCTGAACTGAAGGCATTGTTAGCGCAACAAGCGCATGAACATGTCTCTACGACAAAAAGCGGGCTTTCTAACTTAAAGCAACAGCTTGATATTCTGAGCAACTCTATCGACAATTACGAAAATGCGCTGACTCAACCAAATCAACCGGGTGAAAAGTCAACTTTTTATGGTGAACAAGCAAGTGTCTTCCTACGTAATAAGACCATTGAAATTAATACACCGAAAGCAGAAATCGAAGATGCTCAACCAAGAGACTTTGCAAATAACCCATCAGGACTTTTTGTTGATAACTCAATTGATGAAAAAGTCGTCAAATAGCACTTGGATTCTGAACTAATGAACCCAACGTTGAGTCTGTAGAGGGTATTTGACATTAGGAGTAATGAGTTAAATGAATATTATTTATAGAAAATGTTTTGTTGTAGTGATTTCTGCCTTTTCATTTTTTGTGACGACATCTGTAAATGCTGGGATTCCCTTTTTCTCTGAAAAAGACGTGCCATCTCTAGCGCCTATGCTGGAAGAAGCCACTCCAGCGGTTGTGAGTATTGCGGTTGAAGGTACGCAAACAGCTCGTCAACAACAAGTACCTGAAATGTTTAGGTACTTTTTTGGAAATCCACAACAGCAGGAACGTGAACGACCTTTCAAAGGATTAGGTTCTGGTGTCATCATTGATGCAAAAAAAGGCTATGTTGTCACAAACAACCACGTAGTAGACAATGCCGACAAGATATTGGTTAAGCTCACTGATGGCAGAGAACTTGAAGCAGAAAAGCTTGGCGCAGATGCGCAAAGTGACATTGCACTGTTAAAAGTGCCGGCTGAAGACCTTGCTGAACTGCCACTTGCTAATTCGGACGCAATTCGCGTCGGAGATTTTGTTGTTGCCATTGGAAACCCCTTTGGACTAAGTCAAACGGTAACCTCAGGCATTGTAAGTGCATTAGGACGGTCTGGCCTAAATATTGGTGGTTATGAAGATTTTATTCAAACAGATGCAGCCATAAATAGAGGCAACTCTGGAGGAGCGCTCGTAAACTTGCGCGGTGAGTTAGTCGGTATTAACACTGCTATTTTCGGGCCTAATGGTGGGAACGTAGGTATCGGTTTTGCGATCCCCAGTAACATGATGAAAAGCTTAATTGACCAAATCATCGAATTTGGCGAAGTACGCAGAGGCCTTTTGGGTATACAAGGACAAGATTTAGATGCTGGCCTAGCTGAAGCGATGAATTCCCCAACGAATAAAGCTGCATTTGTCAATGAAGTAACAAAAGATTCAGCCGCTGAAAAAGCGGGTATTCAATCTGGCGATATCATTACTGGTATAAATGATAATGAAATTAGCAGCTTCTCTGAACTACGTGGCAAAGTAGGTAGCCTTGGCGCCGGGACCGAAGTAAAGTTAAACATACTTAGAAATGGGGAAGAACTAACACTTAATGTTGTTTTGGGTGCTGCTGAAGATCTCATTGCAGAAGCAAAAGAGATACACCCTGCGTTAGAAGGTGCTACCTTTGAAAATACCGAAAAGAATAATGTTGGTGCCGTTTTGGTGACAGAAGTCATTGAACGCTCTCCTGCTGCTAGAATTGGCTTGCGAACAGACGACGTGATTGTTGGCGTTAATCGTCGACGTGTTGGCTCAGTATCTGAATTGACGTCAAGAATAGAAGACAGTGAAGGTGTAATTGCGCTAAATGTGCAACGTGGCAATAGCTCATTGTTTATCATTATTCGTTAATTTATCGCTTAACTTTTTGATGCAAAAGTAATTTCTACAAAAAGCTGGCACTATATATGGGTGTTAGCTTTTTTTAGTTTATCCGAAGACCGCGTATGAGCTGTTGTGGTGTACTTATTTTTGCTATAGTTTAATCATAAAAGGAATATACCAATACCTGTATGTCTGCAATAAATAAGATTTTTATAGCTGTATTAAAGCCTGCCTTGCTTGGTTGCGTAGTTGCAGCAATATTACTCTTGTTTTTCCCTGAATTCAGGGAGGGTGAAGGGCTGAACGTAAATATTCTTAATCGCGAGAAAACTGTACCTCCGAGGCTATCTTATTACGAAGCCTTAGCACAAAGCGCACCTGCAGTAGCAAATATCTACAGCCAAAGTTACGAAAACACGGGAATATTTAGCAATAGATCGTACTCAAGAATATCACTTGGCTCCGCTGTCATCATGTCAAATGAAGGTTATTTGTTAACTTGTTATCACGTTATTCGTAATGCAGATAGCATATTTGTTCAATTGCAGGACGATAGAAAATTTCATGCCCAACTGGTTGGCTTTGACGTTATTACTGATTTAGCCGTACTAAAAATTCACGAAGCACCTGATCTAGTCGTAATGCCTCAAATGGAATCTCTTAACCTTCGTGTAGGAGATATCGTAATGGCGGTTGGAAACCCGCTTGACCTTGGACAAACAATAACATCTGGTATCGTGAGCAGAACCGGTAGAAAAGGCTTGGCAAACTACTTCGATTTCATCCAAACCGATGCCGCCCTTAATCAAGGTAACTCTGGCGGTGCATTGATTGATAGCAATGGGTATTTGGTTGGTATAACCAATGCGAGCTTTCAATCTAGGAACGAGCGCGTTGACGGCGTTAACTTTGCGGTGCCTTATGCACTCGCAAAACGTGTAATGGATGAAATAATTACTAGCGGAACGGTTACGAGAGGTCACTTAGGGGTTGATGGTGGTGAGCTCCGTGATGGTACTGGTTTTCTTGTCAGAAGTGTCGACAAGGGAAGTCCAGCAGCACTAGCCGGCATAAGAACAAATGACGTATTAACGGCTGTCAACGGACAGACAGTCACTAGCGCAGAAATCATGGAGGTGGTGGCGGAAAGTGCACCAGGCACTAACTTGACCTTTCAAGTAAACAGAAATGGGAAAGTTATTCACATTCAGGCGGTAATTGGGAAACTAAATCCAGCATTGATTGCAAGAAGTTAGTCAGTCTTATCGTCCTAAAGAGAGCTTAAATAAAGCCCTCTGTATGGTATTTAATATGGGTCTTAGTATACAGTTACGCCTCAGCAACTCGCTGAATATTTGCGCCTAAGTTGCCTAGCTTGCTTTCTATTTTTTCATAGCCACGATCAAGATGGTAAATACGCGATACTGTGGTTTCACCTTCAGCAACTAAACCAGCAATAATCAAGCTTGCTGACGCTCTCAAATCTGTCGCCATTACCGGCGCCCCTTTCAACACAGAAGCCCCTTCAGTAATTGCAGCGTTGCCTTGCAATTCAATCTTTGCTCCCATACGCTGCAACTCGGGCACATGCATGAAACGGTTTTCAAATATTGTTTCTGTGACAACACCAGCACCTTCTGCAACAGCATTCAGTGTAACAAATTGTGCCTGCATATCCGTTGGGAAACCAGGATGAGGCACCGTTTTGATATTTACGGCTTTTGGCGCTTTACCTTGCATATCAAGCTCTATCCAATCTTCACCGACGCCAATTTTAGCACCCGCCTGTTCCAGCTTATTTAGCACTGCATCAAGTGTATGCGGTGCGGCATTTTCACACCGAATATGGCCTTTTGTAACGGCTGCGGCAACTAAGAAAGTGCCGGTTTCGATTCGATCGGGCAGAATACTATATTCGCAACCGTTCAGTCGCTCCACGCCTTCGATCGTAATATTTTCTGTGCCTGCTCCAGAGACCTTTGCCCCCATAGCATTCAAGCAATCCGCTAAATCAACAATTTCTGGTTCTCTAGCGGCATTTTCGATTACGGTTACCCCTTCGGCTAGGGAAGCAGCCATCATCAAATTTTCAGTAGCACCAACACTCACGATGTCCATATAGATACGGGCTCCTTGGAGACGTCCGTTTACAGAAGCTCTAACGTAGCCTTCTTCTACATCTATTTTAGCACCCATTTTTTCTAAACCAGACAAATGTAAATTAACGGGTCTTGCGCCAATTGCACACCCGCCAGGCAAAGACACATTTGCCCTTCCATGCTTAGCTAACAGTGGGCCTAACACTAATATGGACGCCCTCATTGTTTTGACTAAATCATATGAAGCCGTAACGCTTTCCAATTGACTCGCGTTTATTTCAACTGAATTGGTATCAATATGATTAGTGGATGCGCCTAGGTCTTTGAGCAATAGTAAGGTCGTCTTAATATCTTTTAAGTTAGGTACATTGGTATATGTACATACAGAATCCGCAAGCAAACTGGCGATTAACAGCGGCAGTGCAGCATTTTTTGCACCAGAAATAACTACCGAACCTTTTAAAGCAGGGCTTTTGTTTATGACCAGTTTATCCATTAAGAACCTTTTATGAGTTGAACAACTTTTCTCTTTCCCATTGTGAGTTTGAGAATGTTTTTATAGTAATAGCGTGAATAGTGCCATCAGCAATCTTTTCAGACAATGGCGAATAAATCATTTGTTGTTTTTTTACTCGACTCATACCTTCAAATTGGTCATCAATAGCAATTATTTGATAATGAGTGCCTTCGCTCTTAACTTTTACATCACTCAACGCCAAATCACTTTTCAGCAATTGTTCTACTTCTTCATTTGTCATTTAAATTCTCATCAAAAATAAGCTCGTCAACGTTACTGAGTTTTGCCAGCGCATGCAACGCGCTAGGCACGTTAGTTAGCTTTATTTGTTTTTTATGTGCCTTAATATCACGAACCAAATTCACTAGCCATCCAAGGCTGGCTGTATCATGTTCCTCAGAACCAGTAAAATCAACCTCAATTAGGCTTATTGATGGCAATGTCATGGCATTTGCATGCTCTGTCAACATTAAATCCTGCTTAATCACACTGCGATTAAAGCGCCCATTTATGTTTACACGAAATGTAGTACCCTCAGTTTCTACACTTATGCTCACGAGCCAGTACTCGCCTCGGAAGTTGCTTCGAGCTGTATCGGTTGACTAATACTTTCCCTCATTAATGCAATCACTTTCTGAATGCCATCCTTTCGCAACACTTCTTCAAATTCACTCTGCTTACTGGATAGCAAACTTATGCCTTCAGCAATCATGTCATAAGCGGCCCATTCATTGCTTTTACGATCTTTTCGCACTTTAAATGCTACTTTTATATCAGGTCGGCCGTCATCTTTAATTACGGCACGTACGGTCACATCTGTTCTATCGTCAAAACTCTTTGCAGGTTCGAATTCTACGACCTGATCATCGTAATACCCCATTGCTACGGCGTAACTAGTAATTAAGTATTGACGAAACACCGTAATAAATTCCAAAAGATCCTTTTTATCAGCGTTTCGCGCATATTTTCCTAACACTTTGTATGCTGAAAATCGATAATTTATATATGGCATCAATTCATCTTCCATGATGGCACGTAGAATCTCAGGATCAGCCTTAATTTTATCCTGTTGCTTTTTAATTCGTTCAAACGTTTTTGAAGCTACATCCTGTACCATTTGATAAGGATCTTCTTTCTCTACGTCTTGAGCAGATACTAAATTTGCAAATAAAAGCGCCGCAATAAATACAAACCCGCGAAATGAAAATTGTTTAATGCCGTTATTGATAAATAGATTCATAATTTATTCATTTCCTTGGTTAAATAAAAATTGGCCAATTAAATCTTCTAGTACCAGTGCTGATTTTGTATCTAAAATTTCTTCACCATTCGTCAAGTATGGACAATCTGAATATGGGGCATTGTCACAAACTTTGTCCTCTTCAATCATCTCTAGATCTTCAGGAAAAATAAAACCTGGTTGCAAACCAATGAATTGCTCTCCTAATAACCCAGAAGTTAAAATTGACAAACTACTCGTATCTGGAAAAGTATTTTGGTATTCAGACGCAATTTCTAATTCAACAACGGGAATTAAGTCTTGCTCATGTAAGTAAATTCTTGAAACACGACCTACAACAACACCACCAACTTTTACTGATGAACGCGCTTTTAGCCCACCAATGTTGTCAAACCTAGCATTGAGCTTATACGTTTCGCCGTTCCCTGCCATGCCCTGATTTGCCACTCTTAGTGCAAGTAGTAATCCTGCGATAATCGCAAGCGCGACAAATAGTCCGACTAAAATTTCATTTTTTCTACTAGTCATAGTTCCCTAACTTATTCCAAACATTAACGCTGTTAATACAAAATCCAAACCGAGTATAGCTAATGACGCATAAACGACTGTTTCTGTAGTCGCTTTACTAATCCCTTCTGAGGTCGGAATACACGAATAACCTTTAAACAAAGCAATCCAAACAATAACAACCGCAAATACTAACGCTTTGATTACGCCATTAATGACATCTTCGTTCCAATCTACTGTTGATTGCATAATCGACCAGTAACTACCGGCATCTACGCCTAACCAATCAACGCCAACTAAATGACCACCTAAAATACCGACAGCAGAAAATATTATAGCAAGCATTGGCATGCTAATAACGCCCGCCCAAAATCTTGGAGATACTATTCTACGTAGCGGATCAACCGCCATCATTTCAAGGCTACTAAGTTGCTCGGTAGCTTTCATTAAACCAATTTCTGCTGTCAGTGCAGAACCAGCACGGCCCGCAAAAAGCAGTGCAGTAACGACTGGCCCCAATTCGCGCAATATCGACAACGCAACCATTGGTCCAAGACTGCCCTCCGCACCATAGTTCACCAAAATGGTATAACCTTGCAAGGCCATTACCATCCCAATGAACAAACCAGAAACCAAAATGATTAATAACGATTGAACGCCGACAACGTACATTTGTTCAACCGTCAGGCGAATGTTCTTCCATTTAGGAATTGCGATCAAAGCACCATAGAGCATTAAACTTGCCGCACCAATTGATGCAAAAGTATCTATCGTATTACGTCCAAGCCGTTGAAGAATTTCCAATTATTGATTTCCTATAAATTCGCTAGCTAAATCTTTAGCAGGGAAATGGAAAGGTACTGGCCCATTAGGCTTGCCTTCGAGAAATTGTTGCACAAGCGCAGATTCAGACTGTTGAATCTCTTCCGGTGTGCCCTCTCCGATAATTGTCTTATTTGCTAATATATATACATAATCAGCTATCGAAAGGACTTCCGTTACATCATGTGTTACAACAATACTGGTTAGCTGTAAGGCTTGGCTTAACGATTTTATAAGCTCAAGCAGTACTCCTAGAGAAATGGGATCTTGTCCAGCGAATGGCTCATCATACATAATAAGCTCTGGGTCAAGCGCAATTGCTCTAGCCAACGCAGCACGTCGCGCCATACCACCAGAAAGTTCACTGGGCATTAAATCATGCGCGCCACGCAACCCTACTGCTTCGAGTTTGAGCAAAACTAGGGTATGAATGATATCTTCACTCAGTTCAGAGTGCTCTCTTAACGGAAACGCCACATTGTCGAATACAGACATATTCGTAAATAAGGCGCCACTTTGGAAAAGCATCCCCATCTTTTTTCTCAGCTGATACAAAGAGGAACGCGAAATTCTGTGCACATCCTGCCCAGCAAACTCTACTTTACCCACAGACGGTATTAACTGGCCACCGATCAACTTAAGCAAAGTCGTTTTACCAATACCGCTAGGGCCCATGATGGCGGTAATCTTCCCTCGCTTTACATTCAACGAAATATTGTCATAAATAGTTCGTTGACCGCGAGAAAACGACATATTTTCCACTGTAATAATATTGTCTGTCATAACTTGCTTGATGTGGTCCTTGGTAATCGCTTATTTTTTAGGAAGCAACTTATCCCTTTAGCTCCCTGTTTATGGATACATTCTAGCGTATTTCAAGTAATTAGACCGAAATATAGTGTTAAAAATTGTAAGAAAATTAGTGGATGTTGTTTGCGCATCTAAATATCTTCCTTTACTTTGTTCATAAATACATCGCTTACTCATATGCTGCTTTAAAAACGTCATTAATGTAAATTAACTTATGGTAGACTTGCAGCGATAAAAAGAGTTTACTTGAAAACCTATTCTTTAGGTCATACGTAGACGTCCTTAATAAAACACAAAATAGAAACAAATAGTGATAATAAATCTTGTCATATTTTTCGTTGGACTATTAGTACTAAGCTGGAGTGCTGATAGATTTGTATATGGTGCATCTGCGCTGGCTAAAAACATCGGTGTCTCACCCATGATGATTGGCTTAACAATAGTCGCTATGGGTTCTTCAGCCCCAGAAATAGTGGTTAGTGCGACAGCGTCTCTCGCGGGTAAAACAGATACCGCGGTTGGAAATGCCCTCGGTTCTAACATTACAAATATTGCCTTAGTCCTCGGTTTAACTGCCGTTATAAAACCTTTATTGGTTTCGTCTACCACCCTCAAAAGAGAACTGCCAGTTCTATTACTGATATCTTTATTAGCCGTTTATTTCATTGACGATAGTTATATGTCGCGCATGGAAGGCATTGTATTAATCACACTGTTTGTATTGGTAATTGCTGGGATGGCCTTGCTGTCCTTTAAAGTAGATAAAGGCGATCCATTAATTGCAGAAACTGAAGATGAAATTCCATCTGGCGTGAGCACCAAAACAGCCGTTTTTTGGGTGCTTATTGGCTTGGTTCTACTCCCATTAAGCGCGAGCTTTTTAGTTGATTCTGCCGTTTTTATTGCTAAGTACTTTGGCATAAGTGACTTAGTCATTGGTCTCACAATAATTGCGATTGGTACAAGCTTACCCGAACTCGCAGCAAGCATAGCTGGGGTATTAAAGGGTGAAGACGATTTAGCCCTAGGCAATATTATTGGGTCTAACATCTTCAATTTATTAGCGGTGCTCGCAATGCCCGGTCTAATAATGCCCTCCGCATTAGATATCTCTGCGGCCAGCAGAGACTCTCTCGTCATGCTTGGCTTAACTGTCTTACTATTTGTTTTTTGCTTTAACATTCGTGGCACGCGCAGAATATCTAGATTAGAAGGTGGCGTTTTAATTTCAAGTTTCTTAGCGTACCAAATATATCTATTCACGTGACCGATATGAGCTTTAGATTGTCCGCTAAACAAACCATTGAGAATCAAATTAACGCGTTGAACGCACTAAGTCGTTCGCTCAATGAAGAGTTCGATGATGCATGTGCACTTATTAACAACTGTACAGGTAAGGTAGTTGTTACTGGTATGGGTAAATCAGGCCATATAGGTAATAAAATCGCTGCGACATTAGCAAGTACAGGTACGCCGGCATTTTTTATGCACCCGGGTGAAGCAAATCACGGTGACTTAGGAATGCTTGATTCAAAAGACGCATTAATCGCTATATCAAACAGCGGAGAAACATCAGAACTAATTCATTTATTACCATCAATTAAACGTCTGAAAATTCCAGTTATCGCGATTACAAATAATATAAATAGTAGTCTTGCCAAGTTTGCAAATGTCGCGCTAAATTTACATGTTAAAAGCGAAGCATGTTCGCTTGGGCTGGCGCCGACTACTAGCACAACGGCAACCTTAGTTTTGGGTGATGCTATTGCCATTGCTTTGCTAGAGTCAAAAGGGTTTACTGCACAAGATTTTGCTTTTTCTCACCCAGGTGGAACATTAGGTAAACGCCTACTTTTAACCGTGCAAGACCTTATGCTTAAAGAATCTTTAGTACCCATTTCGCAACATACTGATGTACTCTCTGATGCACTCTTGGAGATATCTTCAAAAGGCTTAGGGTTAACCACGGTAGTCAAAAATAATAAAATGATTGGCGTTTTTACAGATGGCGATCTAAGACGTGCCTTAGATAAGGGGATAAATGTTAGACACGCCCTTATCGGAGACGTAATGACATCTCTTGGCGTATCTATCGACGCTGATTCACTGGCGGTTGAAGCGCTCAATCTTATGCAAGAGCGTAAAGTAAATGCGCTAATAGTGACGAATGAAGATAGACATCCGATTGGCGCACTTAATATGCACATGCTGTTGCAAGCAGGCGTTGTGTAATGTCTTTAATCGAACAGCCAACAATAAGTACTTTGTACGGCCCTGTAAAACAAAGTGTGTTTGACGCGTGTAAGTCAATTAAATTGCTCGTGCTTGACGTTGACGGTGTATTGTCTGATGGCAATATATATATGGGCAATAGCAGTGAAGAATTAAAAACCTTTAACACCAAAGACGGATATGGCATAAAAGCTGTTATGAGTGCAGGCATAGAAGTTGCTGTTATAACTGGAAGACAATCCTCTATTGTTCAACAGAGAATGCAGTCGCTGAACGTAAAATACATAGTGCAAGGGCAAGAAAACAAATCAGACGCTATTCAAAAAATTATGAAAGAAAAAGCCTGTACTAAGAGCAACGTGGCTTGTATTGGTGATGATATGCCTGACATAGGCTTATTCGAAAATAGTTATCTCAAGGTTGCCGTAAATGACGCACACCCATATATTAGACAGTTAGCAAATCACGTTACAACATTAAATGGTGGTAGAGGCGCCGTTAGAGAATTTTGTGATTTACTGCTTTTATCAAGAGATTTATTGGATAAGCAATATGGTAGTAGTATCTAGCACATGAGTAGAATAGGCTTAAGTATTGCGATTGTATTTACTGTCTTATTGGGTTTGTACATGTTGATGCTATTTGATGACGACAAAAAGATAAACGAAAGAGTCGACGAGCTAGTGTTAACACCAACATATGAAGCCGTGAATTTAGACAGTAAGTTATTTGATGAAAATGGTGTACTAAGCCACCAAGTCGCTGCTGACAAAATGGAACATTATCAACCGTTTGGATTTATGGTATTCGATAATCCGGTATATACCGTTTTTCTCGAATCAGGTGAACCTTGGCAAATTACAGCTGAAGAAGGTACGTTGTATGAAAGTAGTAAAATTCAGCTCGAAAGAAACGTTGTTATATCGAACTTAAATACGACCGAATACGTCAAAGAAATCAAAACTGAGTATATTGAAATTAATCTCACCGACAAAACAATTTATTCAGATCAAGCGGTTGAAATGATTGGTGAGGACTATAATGTACGTAGTATTGGGATTCTTGGGAATCTCGCAACACAACAATATGAGTTAAAACAACATGTACAAACCCAGTATTTTCCGCAGTAGCAGCTGTCTGAAGAATACCTTTTCACTATTTAGCATTGCGATGCTTACTGTTTATAGTTTCAGTATCTTTGCACAAACAGAAGATATTGAAGTAGATACAACTCAAAAACAAATTGACTCGATCTTAACCGATTTCCAGAAAACGATTAGCGCAACGTCTCGAGACCAAATGTTAGATGGAAAAGCAAAAACATCGGTTTTTATAGACAACGTATTAATCACGCAAGGCAGCCTTAAGATAAACGCCGATAGAGTAGAAGCCGATGCTTCAAAAGGGCAAGGGAATGAAGTAATAAGTGCAGTTGGTACTCCTGCGAGCTATGAGCAAAGATTAGAAGATGGTAGTTTGGTACAGGCGCAAGCAAATCTAATAAAATATGATGTGGCAACTAAGGTAATTAGTCTAGAAGGGGCTGCAAGAATCACCCAAAATGACTCTACAGTATCTGCTGACTCGATATCTTACAATATGGTACAAGAGCAAATCGTTGCCAATACTAATGCAGATAGCCAACAGTCAGTTACTACGGTCATCAGCGTGGGTGATTTTGAGGACGATGACAAAGGTAATGAGCCGTGATCAGTACCCTCAGTGCCAAGAACTTAGCTAAATCATATAAATCTCGACAAGTCGTTAAAGATGTCAGCATTGAAGTATCGACAGGCCAAATCGTGGGGCTACTTGGCCCAAACGGCGCAGGCAAAACTACCACTTTTTATATGATCGTTGGCTTAGTCCCCTTAGATAAAGGTGAAATATCAATCGACCAAAACGAATTAAGCTTACAACCAATGCATGAACGTGCACGACATGGTATTGGTTACTTGCCACAAGAGGCGTCGATTTTCAGAAAACTGAGTGTTTTCGAAAACATTATGGCCATTTTACAAACGCGTAAAGAACTGAGTTCGCAGCAACGAGAACAATTGACTGATGAATTATTGGACGATTTCAATATAAATCATATACGTAATAATTTGGGCATGAGTTTGTCTGGTGGAGAGCGCCGCAGAGTAGAAATAGCAAGGGCTTTAGCTGCAAACCCAAAATTTATTTTACTCGATGAACCGTTTGCAGGTGTTGACCCAATTTCTGTGAGTGATATAAAGAAGATCATATATCAGTTAAAAGATCGCGGAATAGGTGTTCTTATTACAGACCACAACGTAAAAGAGACATTAGATGTATGCGAAACAGCGTACATCGTTAGTCATGGTTCTCTAATTGCGTCTGGAACCGCTGAGCAAGTATTATCAAACCAAGAAGTTAGAGATGTATATCTTGGTGAACAATTTTCGTTATAGATGTAGGCGCCTAAAACTCTCATTAGTAATAAGTCATTGGGCTTAAATTAGGGTTAGATGCAAGAAAAGGAAAGTAATGAAACCTTCGTTACAGTTAAAATTTAGTCAACAACTTACTATGACACCACAGCTTCAACAGGCAATAAAACTGTTGCAGCTGTCTACGCTCGACCTACAACAAGAAATCCAAGAAGCATTAGAGTCAAATCCATTATTGGAATTATCTGAGGCCAGCGTTGAGCAAGACTCCAAAGAAAGCACAAGAAACGAACAAACTGCTGAACCACAATCAACTGATAGACAAACAAATACTGAAACGCCTTCGACATCTGAGCCATCAACCACGATGGAAGAAGCAGTTGATAGCCATGATGCCCTGCAAAATGGAGACCTTCCCAACGACCTTCCAATAGACAGTTCTTGGGAAGAATACTTAGGTTCAAGCTCTGCGCCTATCAAGATGATAGGTAATAACCCTGACGAAGATTTTATATTCCAAGGAGAAACCAGCGACTCAATTCAGGATCACTTATTCTGGCAAGTAGAAATGAGCCATTTCACAGAGATAGATAAAAGTATTGCAATGGCAATCATCGACTCCATCGATGAGTCGGGCTACTTAAACGCATCATGCGAAGAGATTGTTGAATCTCTCGACAGTGAAGATGCTGAAATCGAAGAGGTAGAGTGTGTGTTAAAACGCATTCAACTCCTCGATCCAATAGGCGCTGGGGCAAGAAATGTACAAGAGTGTTTACTTATTCAGTTAAAACAATACGCAGATGACACTCCGTGGCTCGAGGAAGCAAAAAACCTTATCAAAGAATACGCTGATTTACTTGGCAGCAAAGATTACCGCACGCTGATGCGTAAAACCAAGTTAAAAGAAGAACAATTAAAAGAAGTTATGCGTCTATTAAAGACCTTAAACCCAAGACCTGGAAGCGCCATTTCAACCAAAGAGCCTGAATACATTGTACCTGACGTAAATGTTTATAAAAATAAAGGTATATGGATGGTTGAATTAAATAATGACGCCTTACCTGCACTTGCGGTAAATGAAACATATGCGCAAATAGCAAAAACATCAAAAAATCAGAACGATTCTCAATTTATCAAGTCTCATTTACAAGAGGCGAAATGGTTTATTAAAAGTTTGGAAAGCCGAAACGAGACCTTGTTAAAGGTGTCGCATTGTATTGTCTCTAGACAAAAAGAATTTTTTGAAAAAGGCCCTGAGAAAATGATACCAATGGTGCTGAATGATGTTGCTGAAATGGTTGATATGCATGAGTCTACGATTTCAAGGGTAACCACGCAAAAGTATATGCATACGCCCAGAGGCATTTTCGAACTTAAGTACTTTTTCTCCAGCCATGTGGCAACCGACTCTGGAGAAAATGCATCATCAACAGCGATACGCGCTTTAATAAAAAAACTCATTGCTGATGAACCACCTGCAAAGCCTCTCAGCGACAGTAAAATTGCACAATTGCTTGCCGAACAAGGTATAAAAGTTGCTCGGCGAACAATCGCAAAATATAGGGAATCTCTGAATATTCCCCCTTCCAACCAACGTAAAAGTCTCATCTAGACTTGTTCGAAAAGAGGACCTAGCACTATGCAAATTAACTTAACTGGTCATCACGTAGATATTACTGATTCATTACGTAATTACGTCGACACTAAGTTTGAAAAGCTGGAACGCCACTTTGATCACATAAACAATGTACATGTGATTCTAAATGTCGAAAAACTGAACCAAAAAGCAGAAGCAACCTTGCATATCAATGGAGGAGAAATATTTGCAAACTCAGAACATACTGACATGTATGCAGCAATCGACGGATTAATTGACAAGTTAGATCGGCAAGTCATTAAGCATAAAGAGAAGCTAAAGCGCCACTAAGTAAGATATGATAATTTCCGATATTATTTCACTCGACCGAACTCAATGTTCGGTTGAGTGTCACAGCAAAAAGAAAATTTTTGAGATAATCAGCGAACTCGCGATTAAACAAAACCCATCTCTCAATCAAGTGGACGTATTAAACAGTTTACTTTGCCGAGAACGAATGGGCAGTACCGGTATCGGAAATGGAATTGCAATACCCCATGGGCGAATTGACGGCATATCAAATGTGACAGCGATCATCGTCACTAGCGACCATGCAATAGACTTTGATGCTATAGACAATCAACCCGTTGATATTTTTTTCGCGCTGCTTGTACCTAAAGAACAGGCAGAATCACACTTAAGAGCACTAGCGGGCATTGCAAAAAAATTAAGTAACAAAGATATAGTGAAAGCGATTCGCAATGCCGAAAACAAAAATGAAATAGTTGCAGCACTAGCATAACCAGACCTAAACTGCCTTGGAGCATACGTGAAACTACTAATAATCAGCGGTAGATCTGGATCAGGTAAATCAATTGCACTTAGGTCTTTAGAGGATTTAGGTTATTATTGCGTTGATAATATTCCGGTGCACCTTCTACCCACATTGGTCAATGCAATTGCTGATGAACATGAACAAGTGGGCGTAAGTATAGACGTTCGAAACCTTCCTCGAGCACAAAAAGAAGTGAGTGAAGTACTAGATTACCTGCCTGATTTTTGTGAAATTACCATCATATATTTAGATTCTAGTGACGATGTACTTATAAAGCGCTATAGCGAAACGCGGCGGCTGCATCCACTATTTAAATTAAGTAATTCACTCACAGAGGCCATTCAAACTGAACAAGAGATACTCAGCCCAGTGGCTGAAAAAGCAGACTTAAAAATAAATACAGACCATTTATCTATCCATGAGCTAGCAGAATTAGTCAGAGAAAGAGTACTCGGTAAAAAAACTGCTGATTTAGTTATCGTCTTTGAATCATTTGGTTTTAAGTATGGCCTACCAAAAGACTCCGACTATGTATTTGATGTAAGATTTTTACCAAACCCTCACTGGGATCCGGATTTAAGGCCTTTAACTGGTCTAGATGGCCCCGTAGAAGTATTTCTTTCTGGCCAACCTCTGGTCATGAAGTTTATATGGCAAGTGCAGAATTTTATTAGTACGTGGCTTCCTCATTTAGAGCGCAACAACCGTAGCTATGTCACTATTTCAATTGGGTGTACAGGGGGGCAACACCGTTCTGTTTTTGTTGCTCAATCCTTATCTGAGGCATTCAAAGCCAGCCATGGTGACGTTCAAATAAAACATCGAGAATTAAAGCGAATCAAACAAAAAGACGAGAATAAACAACCATGAAGTTAGAACGTCCTGTCACTATCGTGAACAAGCTAGGATTGCATGCAAGAGCGGCTACCAAACTTGTCGAATTAGCCAATATGCATACGGCTGAAATTACCTTAGTTCACGGTGACAACGAAGCACCCGCTAATAGTGTACTAGCGTTGATGATGCTTGAAAGCTCTCAAGGCAAAACAGTTAACATAATATGCGAAGGTAAAGACGCAGAATCAGCGATGGCTGCTGTGGTATCTTTAATAGAAAATAAGTTTAATGAAGACGAATAAGTCCTTATAAATCAAAGATTCACACAAATGACACTGATTTGATGGTATAGTTGACAAAGAGAATGATAGGGATCTCTATGTCTGAAACGATAGAAGTAATCAGCAACACTCAAGAGCGCTTAAACTCAATAGCCTACTACCTAAATGCAGGCGCGTTTGTGCGTGTCCGCAAGATGTTACTTGACTTACCTGCAAGTGACGTTGCACTTCTATTAGAATCCAGTCCAGCAAAAACTCGCCAAGAACTCTGGCAGCTCCTTGATGCAGATTTTCACGGTGACGTACTCGAAGAGTTATCTGAAGACGTTCGAAACGGCATTATAAGTAAAATGGTACCTTCTAGTGTAGTAGATGCACTTGAAGATATGGACACGGATGATTTAGCAGAAACACTAAGTACACTCCCAGAAGACGTGCTTCAATCTGTTTTAGCGTCAATGGATGCGCAAGACAGAATGAGAGCAGAAAAAGCCCTCTCATACGGCGAAGACACTGCCGGTTTCATTATGAACACCGACACTATTACCGTAAGATCAGATGTCAGCATCGACGTTGTACTAAGATACTTGCGGCTGAAGACGGAGTTGCCCGAAAATACTGACACGCTGTATGTTGTAAATAGACGTGACGTTTTACTCGGTACTGTATCGTTATCGCGTCTATTGACAGCACATCCAGACGTAAACGTTGATGAAATCATGGATGATGAATCTGAAGCAATAAATGTTGATACACCAGAAAGTGATGTCGCCCAGATGTTTGAACGTTATAATTGGCTTTCGGCACCAGTTGTCGACAATGACTACAATTTAGTCGGGCGTATTACAATTGATGATGTTGTTGATATTATTAGAGAAGATGCCGAGCACTCAATGATGAGCATGGCGGGCTTAGATGACGAAGAAGATACTTTTGCGCCCGTTGGACAAAGTACGAAACGGCGCTCAGTGTGGTTAGGTGTAAACTTGATTACGGCGCTATTAGCCGCTGCAGTAAGTGATTTGTTTGAAACGACGCTAAGCCAACTCGCCGTGCTTGCCATACTAAATACGATTGTCCCTAGTATGGGCGGCGTAGCAGGAAATCAGACGTTAACTCTGGTTATCCGCGGGATGGCATTAGGACACGTGAGTCCAAGCAATTCATTATGGTTAGTTCGTAAAGAGCTAGCGATTGGTTTTTTTAATGGACTAATTTGGTCTGTGTTAATAGCAAGTGTCATCGCTATTTGGAAACAAGACTATGCGTTGGGTGGTGTTATTGCATTTGCCATGATGATGAATATGATTGCCGCGGGCCTATCAGGTGCCACTCTTCCAATTATTATGAAGAAGTTAAAAATAGATCCCGCATTGGCAGGAAGCGTCATCCTAACAACGATTACAGATGTTGTTGGAATATTTGCATTTTTAGGCACCGCAACGATATTTTTGATCGACTAATCATCTACCTGCTGTTCTTTCAGCCAAGCACTCAATACATCCACATCTTGCTGAATAGCCATGTCAAGTTGCTCAACCCAATCATGCACATTCTCCCACCACGCAGGGTGATCGCCTTGCTGAATTTGGTTGGCCGTTGACTGGACTCTAGACAAGCCAACAGAGCCTGCAGCGCCTTTGATCTTGTGAGCTTGTGAGCATACTTCATCTTTATCTTCTGCCGTAAGCGAGTCTCTCAACAATTCCATGTATTCTGGAATTTTATCCTGAAACACGTTTAAGCTAGCAAACACCATCGATTCACCAATTGTATCAATTAGCATAGTAAGTAACTCTGCATCTATTACTTTCGGTGCTGATTCCTTTATTTCCACTTTATCCACCACTGTTTCTGAGCTGTCGAGTAAATTTTCGTCGGCAAATAATTCGTTGAATACTTTAATAACCCTACTTTTCTTTATCGGCTTAGCAATTACGTCATCCATGCCATTTTGCAGATATTCTTCACGCGTCTTAATAACATTTGCTGTCAGCGCTACGATAGGAGTGTGTAATACTAAATCCTCATCTAGCAACGTTTTCGCAACGTCAAACCCCGTCATATCGGGTAGCTGAATATCCAATAAAATAAGATCATAGTCATGTTCTTTCACCATATCAATCGCTGCTTGACCAGTCATAGCGACACTAACGTGTTGACCTAACTTTTCAAGTAAGGCCTTGGCGACCATTACGTTAAGTTCAATATCTTCCACTAACAGAATGTTAAGACCGGCAACCTTAAGCTCCTCCGATTCTCTACGTTGCTCAGAAATAGTAACGGGTAAGGTAATCTCGAAACAAGTCCCTACATTTAACTCACTGTTTACTTGAATCTCCCCACCCATCTTATCAACCATTTGCTTGCAAATCGCTAGACCAATACCAGTGCCAGTAGCAGACTGAAAATCATCACGTTGCACTTGGTAATACATCGCAAAAATTTTGTCTAATTCTTTTTTGGGTATGCCAATACCAGTATCTTGGATTGTAAACCGCATTAACGCTTGTGTAGGAGAAACTTGTTCAGAAGCAACATGCAAACTTACCGAGCCTTTTTGAGTGAACTTAACTGCGTTATAAAGCATGTTCCAGAGGACTTGACGTAATCGCGTACCGTCGGCTTCAAACGCCATAGGTAAAGGTTCAACAACGGAATGCTCAAATTTTAAATTTTTATCCGCAGCAAGTAGTCGAATAATCGAGGCAATTTCACTAATGAAATTTGCGGAATTTACCGTCTTGAGTTGTATTTCCACCTTATCTCTATCGAGCTTATCCAAATCAATAATATCGTTGAATATATTACCTAAGGTAATTGCACTAGCATAAATAGTACTCACCCACTCGAATTGTTCCGTAGATAAATCGGTATCACGTAGCATTCTACTAAGGCCTACAATACCATTCAGTGGTGTTCTCAGCTCATGCGATATCGTCGCAATAAACTTCGTTTTATCTTTGCTCGCTTGCTCAATAGCTTGCTGCGAACGTCTTCTGTCCGTCATATCGCGACCGAATGCCAATAAACCTAAACGATGACCATCACCATCATAAAATGGTACTTTTCGCATTTCGTAGTAGCGTTTACGATCATCGGCAAAGCGTAACCAAAGTTCTTCGGTAATACTTGTATTGCTTTCGAGTACTTGTTGATCTGATGCTACAACTTGGCTGGCTAAATCTTCATCATAAACTTCGTGTGGCGTTAAACCGAAGAGCTCTTCTTCGGTTTTCCCTGTTAACTGTTCAGCGACCTTGTTACAACCAGCAAAACGCCCTTCTTCATTGCGATAATAAATTAGGTCAGGTGACGCATCGATTATAGAACGAGTTAAAGTAGACAAGCGGCGAGCCTCTAACTCTTGCTCGGATTTTTCCTTAATCTGCCGCTCAAGTTCGGTATACATTTTTTCGCGCTCTAACTGCGCATTTTTACGTTGTTCAATTTCATAATTTAGTTGGCGAATATTATTTTGTAATTCTCTATTCAAAATAACGTCATGTCGCCTTAATCTTTCTAGCTGCGAGACTGCTTCTTCTAAGTTTATGCGTGAATGTTCCAACTGCTTAATAAGTTCGCTAAAAAAGTAGAGTACCCAAGGTGCACTAATCAGCGTTAAAACAATCGCACTAATAAAGTCATCCAGTTCAATATCGCTGCCAAAACTTGCACGAATGATGTAACTGCCCACAATCGTAAAAAACAGTGTGAAAGCGACAAATAAGATACTCACCTTTACAGTACCCATTTTGTCTATGAACTGCGCAAACTTAATCGCCCAAGACTCTGGCGGTTGCTTCAAAAACATATACAATAACTCCTAATTAATCACGTTGAATGCTAGCAGGATTCTTTTCATATAAATAGAGTACTTTGTTCTTTGATGGAAGAAGAAAAGTACATTCTCTGACCTACTTTGCACGTCCAATGAATAAATATGTAGACAAGCGAAACTAAATGAAGTAGCTATTTTTAAGTATTTTCTGAAAATGTTCGAATTAGTTTACGGGCTAGTGTCAATTTTTTGTCAAAATTTATTACCTATACTTTCAAATACTTAGCATACATTCATAATATGAATACAAATATTAAACTCAGTGATATTTGATTTTTCGGCACGAAATAGGTATGTTCTCCCCCCCGCTTAGTGGAATGAATAATAATTCGATACGCTACGGCCTCAGGCCAAAGTATCCTCTGAAAGCACGCTAACGACTAATAATAAAATCAAAAAAAACGTGTAGTCGGCATTTTTGTCGTTATTTTGTTATGGGTTCTGATGTAAAATATGAGAACAAATCACGCATATTATTGCATTAGGCAATTGCGCGTGGAAGGAGTAAAACATGGGTTTGTATCATCAATCTGATTCGAAAGACAACTGTGGCTTTGGCCTCATTGCCAATATCAACGGCGAGTCTAGTCATAAATTAGTTCAAACTGCTATCCAGGGACTAGACCGCATGCAACATCGCGGTGGTGTAGCTTCTGACGGAAAAACAGGCGACGGTTGTGGTCTTCTACTACAGAAACCAGATTCATTTTTTCGCAAAGTGGCTAGTGAACAGGGCTGGACACTAAATAATAACTACGCCGTGGGCATGGTATTTCTTAGTCAAGACGATGCTGTAGCCAATGCCGCTAGAGACGTATTAAACGAAGAGCTAGAAAAAGAGATGCTCAACGTCCTTGGTTGGCGAAAAGTGCCTGTTAATCACGACATATTGGGTGATTTAGCGCGCACAGGTGTACCACAGATTGAACAAGTTTTTGTTAATGCACAAAACGGGTGGATTGCCCCAGATGTAGAACGCCGTTTATATATGGCGCGTCGTCGAGCAGAAAAACGCTTGGTAAATGACGAAGATTTTTATGTTGCCTGCCTGTCCAACTTTGTGCATATATATAAAGGTTTAGTGATGCCTAAAGATCTGCCGGAGTTCTATCTAGACTTGGCAGATCCCGATTTAACGTCTTCTATTTGTGTTTTTCACCAACGTTTCTCAACAAACACACTACCCAAATGGCCACTCGCGCAACCTTTTAGATTTTTAGCACACAATGGTGAAATAAATACCATTAAAGGTAACCGCGAGTGGGCAATAGCGCGCACCAACAAGTTTGTTACGCCTTTACTACCTGATTTAAAAGAAGCAGCGCCATTTGTAAATCTTGAAGGTTCTGATTCGAGTTCACTTGACAATATGCTTGAGTTATTCCTAGCAGGCGGCATGGATTTATTCAGAGCAATGCGCTTACTTGTGCCACCAGCATATCAAAACAACGACACGATGGATCCTAACTTACGTGCGTTTTATGAATTCAATTCAATGCACATGGAACCTTGGGATGGCCCTGCAGGTATCGTAATGACCAATGGTAGGCACGTTGCATGTAATCTAGATCGAAACGGTTTACGTCCTGCTCGTTATGTGTTGACAAAAGACGGTACAATCACACTAGCATCTGAAATAGGTATTTGGGATTATCGCCAGCAAGATGTACTAGAAAAAGGGCGTGTTGGACCAGGTGAAATGCTTGCCGTTGACACGCATACGGGCAAAATCTGGCGTTCAAATGAGATTGACGAAGATTTAATGGCTCGCCATCCTTATTCTGAATGGTTAAATGACCATATCGAACGCTTAAAACCTATAGAAGAATGTGACGCGCAAGCGATAGGCAAAAGAGTGTATGGCAATGACGAAATGTCGACATACCATAAACTTTTTAATTACAGCTACGAAGAAATTCAACAAGTTGTTAAAGTCTTAGCAAAAGATGGACAAGAAGCCGTTGGATCAATGGGTGACGATACACCTATGGCAGTGATGAGCTCTAAGCATCGAACAATGTATGACTACTTTCGTCAGCAATTTGCTCAGGTGACCAATCCACCAATTGATCCGCTTCGTGAAAATCATGTGATGTCTTTGGCTACCTGTATCGGTCGCGAACAAAACGTATTCAACGAAACAAGTGGATATGCAAAACGTGTATTGTTTGATTCACCCATACTCGTTTATACCGATTTAAAACAGTTACGTGAATATGATCAACAGTACTATCACAACGAAACAATAAGCCTGAATTACGCACCAGAGGAAGGCTTAGAAGCTGCTGTTAAACGCATTTGTGAAGAGACGATTGTTGCAGTAAAAGAGAAAAATGCAGCCTTTGTCATCCTATCTGATCGCGATATAGAAAAAGGTAAATTACCAATTCCAGCGCCAATGGCTGTTGGTGCTGTTCAAAAAACCTTAGTTCAAGCGCAATTGCGTTGTGATGCAAATATAGTCGTCGAAACTGCTTCGGCTAGAGACCCACACCATTTTGCTGTTTTGATTGGCTTAGGTGCTACTGCTGTCTACCCATTCCTCGCTTATGAAACAATCGAGCAATTGGTAGAAGAAGGAGACATAGACACAACAGCAATAGAGGCCGTTTTAAATTATCGTAAAGGTATAAACAAAGGCCTTTACAAAATTATGTCCAAAATGGGTATCAGTACGGTTGCTAGCTACCGTAGTTCAAAACTATTTGAAGCTATTGGCATTAATCGTAGTGTAATGGATTTATGTTTCAATGGTGTAACGAGTCGTCTTCAAGGTGCAGGCTTCGAAGATTTTGAACAAGACTTACAAAATCTAGCCCGTATCGCATGGATAAAACGTAAAACCCTGTCTCATGGCGGTTTACTTAAATATGTGCATGACGGTGAATACCATGCATACAACCCTGATGTTGTAAAAACATTACAAGTGGCTGTAGTAAGTGGTGATTACGAAGACTATAAAAAGTACGCGTCGCTTGTAAATGACCGAGCGCCGAGTCATCTGAGAGACTTAATGGTTGTTCGTGAAGGCCAAACTCCCATTGACATAGATAAGGTTGAAAGTGCAGAAAACTTGTACCCACGCTTTGATACAGCTGCAATGTCGATTGGCGCTCTGAGTCCAGAAGCTCATGAAGCATTAGCCATTGCGATGAATCGATTAGGTGGTCAATCCAACTCAGGAGAAGGTGGTGAAGACCCAGCAAGATTTAACACCGAAAAGAACTCAAAAATAAAACAAGTCGCATCAGGGCGTTTTGGTGTTACACCGCATTATTTGGTCAATGCAAACGTCATACAAATAAAAGTGGCTCAAGGTGCTAAGCCTGGAGAAGGTGGCCAGTTACCTGGTGACAAAGTAAACAAATATATTGCGACACTGCGCTTCTCTGTGCCAGGTGTAACCCTTATTTCACCTCCGCCCCATCATGACATATATTCGATTGAAGATTTAGCGCAACTAATTTTTGACCTGAAGCAGGTTAACCCTACTGCGCTAATATCAGTAAAACTCGTTTCTGAACCAGGCGTGGGCACAATTGCAACAGGTGTAGCTAAAGCGTATGCAGATTTGATCACAGTATCAGGTTACGATGGTGGAACAGGTGCAAGCCCGTTAACCTCGGTTAAGTATGCAGGCAGCCCTTTCGAGCTAGGCTTGTCTGAAACACAGCAAGCTTTGGTTGAAAATGGTTTACGCCACAAGGTTCGCGTACAAACTGATGGTGGACTAAAGACCGGTCTTGATGTTGTTAAAGCAGGTATATTAGGTGCAGAGTCGTTCGGCTTTGGCACTGGCCCTATGGTTGCACTTGGTTGTAAATACTTAAGAATATGCCACTTGAATAACTGTGCAACAGGTGTTGCAACACAGGACAGTAAGCTTCGAGACAATTATTTTATTGGTCTTCCTGACATGGTAATGAATTACTTCAAGTTTATTGCGCAAGAAGTACGAGAAATAATGGCTAGTCTTGGTGTCGCCAAATTTGAAGATTTAGTTGGCCGTACTGAGTTACTCGAATTAATTGATGGTCAAACAGCGAAGCAGGCAAAACTGGAT
Source organism: Agaribacter marinus (assembly GCF_030160655.1). Taxonomy (GTDB): domain Bacteria; phylum Pseudomonadota; class Gammaproteobacteria; order Enterobacterales; family Alteromonadaceae; genus Glaciecola; species Glaciecola marina. The sequence goes on along the minus strand of NZ_BSOT01000019.1, from coordinate 22,841 downwards.
CTTTCTCCGTTATTAGAAAAGCCAGAAGCGGGTAAACACACGCAATTGTTTTGCTCCGAAACAACGAATACGCCAATTGATAAAGGCGAGCTAAATATTCAAATGCTTCAGGATGCTGCAGCGGCAGTAGAAACTGAATCATCAATATCTTTATCATACAACGTAAAAAACACCGACCGCTCTGTAGGCGCGACACTGTCTGGCGCTATCGCTAAACAATACGGAAACTCTGGTGTTTCGGATACGCCGATTCAAGTAACGCTAAAAGGCACCATTGGTCAAAGCTTTGGCGTATGGAACGCTGGCGGTTTAGAAATGACGCTGATTGGCGATGCCAACGATTATGTAGGTAAAGGAATGACTGGCGGAAAGCTCGTTATTCACCCACCCACTGGCGTTAGCTTCGATGTACATAACAGTGCTATTATGGGCAATACATGTCTATATGGTGCCACCGGCGGTAAAATTTATGCTGCGGGTCGCGCAGGTGAGCGTTTCGCAGTGCGCAACTCCGGCGCAATTGCGGTTATCGAAGGCATGGGCGACAACGGTTGTGAATACATGACAGGTGGTATTGTTGCGGTCCTTGGCAGTGTTGGGGTTAACTTTGGCGCAGGTATGACGGGCGGATTTGCCTACCTGTACGACGAGTTTGACGACCTAGCACACAGAGTTAACTTCGAATTAGTAGAAATACTGAGTATAGAAGATAAAGTAATTCTTTCAGAGCATTTACGAGGCCTTATTAACGAACATTATGAAGCGACTGGCAGTGCGCATTCACTGGGCTTATTAACTAACTTCGCGGAAGAAATGAAGCGCTTTAGATTAGTTAAGCCAAAAACAAGTGATGTAAAAAACTTACTTGGGCATATCAGTCGCTCAAGTGCTGAACTCAGAGTACAGGCGCAATAAGGAACAGTAGTATGGCAAAGAATATTTACCAATTTGTGGACGTTGCGCGTATCGATCCACCAAAAAAACCGATAATAGTGCGCAAAGAAGAGTTTGGCGAAATCTACCAGCCGATGACGTCGTCTCAGGCGGAAGGTCAAGCAGATAGGTGCCTTGATTGTGGTAACCCATATTGCGAATGGAAGTGCCCAGTACACAATTATATTCCTCAATGGTTAGCACTTGCTAATGAAGGGAAAATCCTCGAGGCGGCAGATTTATGTCACAAGACAAACAGCTTGCCTGAAGTGTGCGGTCGTGTTTGCCCACAAGATAGGTTGTGTGAGGGCGCATGTACCCTTAATGATGATTTTGGCGCAGTTACTATTGGTAGTATTGAAAAATACATTACTGATAAGGCATTTGAAATGGGCTGGCGCCCAGACATGTCTGGCGTGGAATTAACAGACAAAAAGGTGGCAATCGTCGGCGCAGGACCAGCCGGCTTAGCTTGTGCTGATATCCTTGTAAGAAACGGTGTTAAACCTGTAGTATTTGATAAATATGAAGAAATTGGGGGGCTACTTACCTTTGGCATCCCATCGTTCAAACTTGAAAAAGAAATAGTACAACTTCGTCGTAAGATATTTACAGAGATGGGAATAGAATTCGTACTAAATACCGAAATCGGTAAAGACATTCCTTTTGAAAATTTGTTAAACGACTATGACGCCGTATTCTTAGGGATGGGCACCTACACGTCGATGAAAGGTGGCTTTGCTAACGAAGATGCACCAGGTGTATATGATGCACTGCCTTTCTTGGTAGCAAATACGCGAAGAGTGATGGGGACTGAAGAGTCACCTGAAGACTTTATTGATATGAAAGGTAAACGTGTCGTTGTGCTTGGTGGTGGTGATACTACAATGGATTGTGTACGCACATCCATCAGACAAGAAGCTGATTCCGTAATATGCGCTTATCGCCGCGATGAAAAAAGTATGCCGGGGTCTCGTCGTGAAGTTGTAAATGCAAAAGAAGAAGGCGTCGAATTCCAGTTTAACATCTCACCAGTAGATATTGCTGTTGACGAAAACGGCAATGCCGTTGGTGTCCGCGTCGTAAAAACTGAAATGGGCGAACCAGATGCAGCGGGGCGCCGTCGTCCTGTAGAAATCCCAGGTTCAGCGCACGTCTTAGAAGCTGACGCAGTGATTATAGCTTTTGGATTCTCACCAAGCCCTGCTACCTGGTTTGCAGACTATGGCATAATCTTGGATGAAAAAGGAAGAGTACGAGCGCCAGCAAACGCACGTTATCCGTTCCAAACAACAAATCCAAAGATCTTCTCTGGTGGGGACATGGTACGAGGTTCTGACTTGGTCGTGACGGCAATTGATGAAGGCCGAAAAGCGGCTGACGGAATACTCGATTATCTAGAAGTTTAAGGTCAACACGACGCTTTATCGAAACGCCGAAGGGAGACCTCTCGGCGTTTTTTCATTTTCCAATTAACTTTAATACACCATGAAACAATGGTGTTACATTCTATACCTATTAACTAATTTAAAAACCCTAAACCTCCCCTTTTACGTTTTAATGTAAGCATTAGAACTAGGAGGTTGTTGTGAAAGATAATCAAAAACTCGCTACTTGTATTATGGTCACAAAGCACCTTTGCTTTTTACTACTTTTACTTACCGCATCAAAGTTATTTGCCTCAGACACAAAGGGCATTGACTTAAGCCAACGTGCGTCTGAAAATTGTCCAACTAGTTTCAATAACATTCAAGTGCATGAGAGCGGCAAGCTTTGTCAGATTTTTGCCGTTGAATTCCCGGCAAGTATGATTTTTCATATTCCAATGAAACCACATGACGTCATTTCATTTTATAAAAGTACAAACCCAGAACTAATATTAAGTTCAACAATTAAAGAGCGCACACTGCTTAAGAGCTCAGACGACAATAAAACCCTGATTATTTCGAGAGACGGTGACGGTACTCAAGTCGATATTTTAGTCAAACAAAAAGCATAACTTCTTAACGTGGCACATTGATTGCTTTCTAATATTTATAGATAACGAAATTGTCGTTGTTGTTAAATCTTGGAGTCATCATGGAAATTGCCATTATATTAATATCCGCTCTTATTTGTATGTCCGTTGTTGCAATTAAACTAAGCGATACAAAACTAAGTTTCCCATTTGCAATGAAAAAGCAATTATTTACCGCTGCAGAACGTCAGTTTTTGATGTTAATTGAACGTGCAGTCGGAAACGAGTTCCGGGTATTGTGCAGAGTTAGGCTAATTGACCTATTGAGTCTAAAAACAGACACTAATAAAAAGCTAGCGAACAGTGCATTACTAAAAGCAGGCAATAAACATATTGATTTTGTTCTTTGTGATAAAAATGACTTAACACCCGTTATGGCGATTGATTTGGTTTATGGTGCTGGTAAAGATGGCCACAACGTGCAGCGAGACTTTTTTGTGAATGGTGCTTTAGACACCGCATCTATACCTCACGTGAGGATTAAAGCTAAAAATGGTTACACGCTTGCGGAAATTCGAGAATGCATTGAAACGAAACTCATCCCACTACGCAGAAGACAAGGCAAAATTCCTTTCGTAGCGGCTAACGACAGACCTGAAGTAATCAAACGGTCGACAAAGCCGACGAGACCCTTAAGCACAAGTCGTAAAGCGGTAGCCTAGTAAGCAAATCCTTTTCGAAGGTCCATATACTTGTATTTCAAGGCTGAGTAGCTATTATTGCGCTCAGCTTTTTACAGTCAGGAACAAAAATGAAAATTGCAATCATTGGCGCAATGCAAGAAGAGGTAGAAATACTCAAGGCTTCTTTGGCAGGCGCAAACACCATTCAAGCAGAGTATTTAGAGGTATTTGCTGGCACATTATCTGGCCATGATATATTTTTGGTACAAAGCGGTATTGGCAAAGTAGCTTCGGCAGTCGCGACAAGTATATTGATTCAGTCATTCTCCCCTGATTTAGTGATCAATACTGGTTCTGCCGGCGGTTTTGATCCTGAGCTAAATATTGGTGACATTGTTGTAGCTGATAGTCTGATACACCATGATGCCGACTTAACTAATTTTGGATATGCATTGGGTCAATTGCCCTCAATGCCTGCGCGTTTTGTTGCTAACGCCAGTTTTAGCGAGAAAGCATATACTGCGGCAGATAGTCTTCCAGATATTAAGGTAAAGTCGGGATTAATATGCAGTGGTGATCAATTTATTTGCGATGACAAAGTTGCTCAAGGTATACAGCAGAACTTTCCTGATATGAAAGCCGTTGAAATGGAGTCTGCCGCCATTGCCCAGTGTTGCCATATGATGGATACACCGTTCGTCATTATTCGCAGCCTCTCAGACATTGCAGGAAAAACGTCGACAGTATCGTTTGAACAATACTTAATCACTGCATCAAAAAATTCTTCCCGATTAGTTCTCAGCATGTTGGAAAGTATTTAACGCTGCACAAGCCTCGTCAATGGACGCATATCTTATCAATATCGACATAGCGCCGGAATATACTACGATACTGATAGTATTAGTCGCGTGGATTTGCGAACGATTAATTCCCACACCAAATAGCGCGAGCCCATTAACATTCTGGCGCTTACTCTGCGCTAGAATGCGAGATAAAGTAGTGTCATCAAACGACGCGAAGCGGCAACACACTATATCTGGCGTATTAGGGTTCTTTGTGCTGCTCTCTCCTTTTCTAGCGATTATTTATACCATTTACTTCCTCGCAGATGTGCAAGCACTACTTGACTTGTTAATTTTATACGTATGTTTAGAGTACAGTCAGTTAAAAGTAAATGCCTTAAGGGTTAAAAAGGCACTTGCAAATGAGAAAAAGCAATTAGCTAGAGATATACTGCAATCCCAAATCTTTAGGCAAACCCGCCGATTATCTCCAATTGGGATTACCAAGGCCCTAATTGAATGCATGACACTAAGATTTATTTATCAACAATGCTGTGTAATCATACTTTATTGTATCGGAGGCATAATATTGGCGCTAATTTACCGACTCGCATATGAAGCACATCAAACCTGGAACATTAAGGTGCAGAGATCTCGCTATTTTGGCTATTTTAGTTACTTGCTGACACAAGTACTTCAATTTATTCCGGTTAAAATAACGAATATTCTATTGGTTATCGCAGCGGGGAAAGCGTTCAGCTACAGGAAACTACCCACATTTTTGTTCAGCCCCATAAACTGGCAAGCTAGTGGTTACCCCACATTCCACGCCCTAAGTATTGCCTTAAACGTGCACGTTGGCGGCACAGTTATGCGAGAAGGTATTAAGTATAAAAGAGATAAGTGCTATGGTAAGCACGAGCCTAAATTATCCGATATTCAGCGAACGCTCAATTTGCTCGACCGCACGCTAATTATTTTATTTTGTATAATACTACTAGTTATTTGGTCAATAGTTCAGGCGCAAACGTAAAACGACTTGTAGAGGTTTAAAGTGAAAGCAAGTAAAACACAATGCGTATTTTACTTGCCGCGAAATGCTTGAAACAAATTCCCTAGTATCACATACATCAGTTGAACATGATGTTATGACAAGGTAATACGAGCAAATTTACGCTTTCCTACTTGATACACTCGGGTGCCGGTTTCATTCAATATCAATCGAGTATCTGCTACTTTTTCACCGTCAATCTTAACCGCATTCTGTTTTATCATCCGCATAGCATCGGAAGTTGAACCAACAAGTTTGGCTGATTTAAGTAAACTTCCTATAACTATGCCGTCAGATGGTAAGGCAATATTGATCTCTGGCATGTCGTCAGGAATAGCGTTTTTCTGAAAACGCTGAATAAAGTCATTGTGAGCAGTATCTGCATCCTCTTCACTGTGAAAACGTGTAATCAATTCTTTTGCTAATTCGATTTTAAGGTCTCGAGGGTTCTTACCACTTTTTACAGATGCTTTTAATTCTGCAATCTCTTTCAAAGGTCTAAAACTTAACAAATCAAAATAACGCCACATCAGATCATCAGAAATTGACATCACCTTTCCGAACATATCATTCGGTGCATCTGTAATACCAATATAATTGTTCAGTGACTTAGACATTTTTTGCACACCATCCAAGCCTTCCAACAATGGCATCATTAGCACCGTTTGTTGTTTTTGCCCTTGAGACTTTTGTAATTCTCGTCCCATTAATAAGTTAAAACGTTGGTCAGTACCACCAAGCTCAACGTCTGACTCTAGTGCGACCGAATCCCACCCTTGCACAAGCGGGTACAAAAACTCGTGAATAGCAATTGGCTGATTACTAGCGTAGCGTTTTTTGAAATCATCTCGTTCTAACATTCTGGCCACAGTTTGGCTTGCCGCAAGCTTAATCATTCCGGCAGCGCCCAAGGCATCCATCCACTCTGAATTAAAGCGGATAGTTGTTTTTGCCGGATCTAGTATTTTAAATACTTGTTCTTGATAGGTCTTTGCATTTTCCAACACTTGTTCTTTCGTAAGTGGCTTACGAGTCGCGTTTTTTCCCGTAGGATCCCCTATCAAACCGGTAAAATCCCCAATCAAAAATATAACGTCATGACCCAGTTGTTGAAAGGTTCGAAGTTTATTGATTAAAACAGTGTGCCCCAAATGCAAATCGGGCGCGGTTGGGTCAAAACCAGCTTTAATTTTTAGTGGTTTATTGGTTTTTAAGCGTTCAATCAGCTCTTCTTCTATTAAAATCTCATCGGAACCACGTTTAATTTCCGCGAAAGCTGTTTCCCAACTGGCCATGTTTGTATCCTAAAAAATAATGAATGTTGTGTAAATCTTTAGTAAGTAACTTATATATAAAGGTATAATTACGGAGTAACCAAATCCTGAAGGATACTCATTTTGCGCCGATAATACTTTAGATGGTAAAGTGAACCTTTTGACTGGAAACCAGACTAAATTCGGTATATTCTGACCTTTAACCTGTGTATTTTACGAGCCTATGATAAACAATACAATAAAACATCTTCCAAAAAAGCACCGCTACACTTTAGGTGCGGTTTTGTTCGTCACGATCGTTTTATTTATATTTCCCACAGACAATGTTAGCGCGTCACGTAACGTAAAAGTGATGCAACTTGAACCCGGCGTACAATATGAGTTGCCGGTGCCAGAACTTAATTCTGAAGGTATCCTAGACGAGTCATTATTTGAAGCCGAAGATTATATTACACATAAAGTTAAACGTGGCGACACACTCGCAAGCATACTCAAAAAGCACAAGTTATCTGCACAAACAACCTACAAAGTAAGTAAAGCAGGTGAACATGCACAAAAACTAAAACGCATCAAACCGAGCGACATACTATATCTCCATATTGATGAAGCAGGACAACTTACGTCATTACAATACCCAATTACAAATACCGAAACACTACAAATATCATTAGTTGAAAATAACTATCACAGTGATATTAAGACAAAAAATGTTGAAAAAATTATTGGCTTTGGCCAAGGCACCATTAAAAGTAGTTTTTGGCACGCCGGCATTGAGGGCGGCTTAACCGACAATCAAATTATGGAACTTGCTGGTATTTTTGGGTGGGACATAGACTTCGCGCAAGAGATACGTCGAGGCGATTCTTTTAATTTGGCCTATGAAGAACTGTATGTTGACGGCGAGTTTATTGGATTTGGTGATATTGTCGCGGCAGAGTTTATCAATCAAGGGGATACATTTACTGCGATTAGGTATACAGACGGCAATTATTATACACCTGAAGGGCGAAGCATGCGTAAAAGCTTTTTGCGTGCGCCTATCAACTTCAAATACTACGTCAGTTCTAATTTTAACCCCAGACGGTTTCACCCTGTACAAAAACGCATCAAACCTCACCGTGGTGTAGATTACGCTGCACCAATCGGCACGCCCGTCGTAGCTTCTGGTGACGGTAAAGTTATAGAAGCCGGATACAATAGATTCAACGGAAATTATGTTTTCATACAGCATGGCGAAAAGTATACAACCAAATACTTGCACTTTAAGCGCAAAGCAGTAAAACGAGGCCAATGGGTCAAACAGGGACAAACTATTGGCTACCTTGGCCGCTCTGGCATGGTTACTGGTGCACACTTACACTATGAATTTTTAGTCAACGGCGTACACAGAAATCCGAGAACGGTAGAACTCCCTAAAGCTAAGCCAATTAAAGCATCAGAAAAAGACAGTTTTTTAGTAGTAGCAGACAAACATCAGAGCTTGCTAGACAACAATAAGCGAATTATGTTGGCGATGAAGTAAGAGCACTGTGTAAAAACAAAAAAACGAGCTAATCTTAGCTCGTTTTTTTGTTTATGGAATCAACCTTAAGCCACTAACTTAAGCGGACAAGGTCATTGATGGGTTTGGTAAAAAGCTACTCAATTTTTCTAAGCAGTCTAACCACGCATATTGTTGTTGTAACATATCATTGTGATATTTAAATCCATTTTGAGACAACTCAAATTTAGTATTTTGATTCTTTTGGGGTTCAAAACTAACGCTTACTTTAGTCATTTCGTGGGTATCTTCCCAACGCCACGTAAAACTCACGCGTTTATTCGTTTCGACTGTATTGTACATTCCTTCAACTGATTGCTGAAATCCGTCATCACTTTGCATTACCAATCTAAACTGCTCTCCTTCAGCGACTTCGCCCACATACCGACATACACTTAGTTTGCCAGGCGCCCACCATTTGGCAATTCTCTCAGGATCAGAAAATGCTTTATATACCTCCGAAATGGGGGCATTTAAGTTCCCTCTTAACGTGAATTTATACATCAATCAACTACTCCACAAATGTTGTGTCCCAATGAAGAGTTTATCGACCGAGGATCGTCAGAATAGAGATAAAAATTTAGACCTTTTATGATTGGAAATAACGAAGAAGGCAATTTAAGAAGAACTTGCTATACCATTTACATACCCATAGCAATGGTCAAGCTCTAGAGAGCAAGGCCATTGCCTACACTATATTACTATCCTTTCTGCTTTAACTTTTTCTGTGCTACTTTGGCAAGTAAATTTAATTGAGAATCTGAGAGTTCTGTACCGGCGCGTTTAGCTATGAACTCAGCATTTTTGGCTGCACCGTGTCGTATTGCAAAACTAATTGGGTCTTCGCCATTGCAAACTAGTTTTTCATTCAGCTTACGATAGCTAATGCCCAAGTCTCTAACTCGCTTAGATACTTTGAGTTTACTACCAGACTGAATTGCTTCACATACCTTAATCAATCTAGTCTCATTGTATTTAGACACAGCAGAAGCGTTACTAACAATGAAACAAGAACCAACAACTAACATGGCGACTTTAAATGACTTTTGCATGATATGCTCCTAATCAACTTGTAATTCCGCGCTTTGTCTTCACCTAGGCAATTTGCGGTAGGAAAAAAAGAGGCTCAATGAGCCTCCAATGCCAATGTCTAGGGAAAGACTATATAAGGCAAATAAAGTGTAGAGGATAGAAATTTAAATATCAGAGTTATGTGATAAAACGAAGTTTTTACGGGATAAACAACATTTTCATACCTAATTTACGACAGTAAACCGGTAATGCTTTACTGTATGAACTCAAAAAGCCGATATAAATTATCGGCTTTTGAAGGTGTTCAACGTTTGTCCGTTGCTTTGAGAAAAATCAGATGCGTTAGGTCAAATAACGTGTCATACCCTGATTAAATAAACGTAGCCAAGTGCCACTCAGTTGACCTCTATAATTTTTATTCAGTGCAATCACCGCATCTTTTGGTGAGAGTGGCTCCCCATTTTCTTGCGCTTGGTGAATCAAGTTGTCATAGCGGTCGAGAATACTCAGCAGTTTAGCACCTTCACACATTTGTTCGCCATCGATGCCTAAGGGATAACCACTGCCATCAACATTTTCATGGTGTTGCATTACTATCTTTCGAGCTTCGTCCCACTCATTTAGATGCTCAATCAAGCGAGTACTCTTATAAACATGAGAACGTAGTAAATTCGATTCCATCGCGCTTAAGCGCTCTTCCTTACAAACAATATCATGCGGCATGAATGCCAAACCAAAGTCATGTACATAGCACGCGACCGCGAGTTGAGCTTCATCAACAGGGGCTTCATGTAGACTGTTTATATAAAACGCCAGTATTGCCAATCTATCTCCCCTACCTTCCTTGTACCCGGATCGCTTCTCAATTGGTCGCATAACTTCCCTGAAAAAGAGAAGATCAACTTGTTTTTCTGGCGATAAATTTTTTGGAATACCGGTTTTAGCAAGTTGTACGGTATTTTCTTCCGGTTCATCCTCTTTATTTTGAAGGCGATTCAATGCCTTCAAAATTAAACGCTCATGGTCCTTATTATTTTTGTCATTAACTGCTTTAATGACTTCAATGGTTTCGTCTAGAGATTCTTTATCATACTCAACTTTTCCATCTCTAATACACTCCGTGACAAATTGAGTCACGCGGTCCATTAGACGCATAACCAAATCACTCAACACACTGGTATATTCTGTCTCGCCCTTTCGCAAAAGATCAAGTATGTCTTCTAAGTATTGAAGTACTTCAATCATTGGCGTAAAACCAACGAGACCAAGGTCGCCTTTAATCGTATGGACAGACCTAAACAAAGCACGTTGTAAGTCGTTGTCAGTAGGTGTTAACTCCAACTCAATGAGTGTTTGCTCGCTTGCTTCATACAGTTCAAGTATTTCTTCTTTTAGATCTTGCAATATATCTTCGTCAAGATCATCAGGGGTAAATAACGCCATATTACTTTCATTCTTATTTAAGACAACTGTGTAAGATATCGGCAAATTTAAATATTAATTTACACATATACTATGAGTTTTATCACCAGAAGGTATAATCACGCTATGTGAATATTTTTTGGATCTCAGGTGTTAGCAGTATTTCGTTTTTTGGTACTTTTTATTTATTTCATTATTATCAATACCGGTTTAGTGATTTTTTGTTTAATCCGGCCCATGCATATTAATAATGTTCATTGGGCAGGGCGCACGTATTCGACGATGTCGAAAATTATGGGCATTACGTTAATTGTTAGAACATCGCCCGAGTTAAAAAATGACGAATCTTATCTATACATTGCTAACCATCAAAATACATACGACTTAATTACTGTCAGCAGGTCAGCGAGACCTGGTGCAGTTACTATCGGGAAAAAAAGTTTAAAATGGGTGCCTATATTTGGTCTTATTTACTGGTTGTCAGGCAATATATTGATTGACCGAAAAGATTCATCGAGTGCAAGAGGCACTCTTGATGTAGCCAGTAAAAAAGTAAAAGAAAAAGGGCTTTCAATTTATATGTTCCCTGAAGGCACTCGTAGCAGGGGCAAAGGCATACTTCCATTTAAAACAGGGGCATTTCGTTTAGCAAGAGCAACAAATCAACGAATAGTACCGATTTGCTGCAGTGATTTGAGCGATATTAGATTCAATCGCTGGAATAATGGTACGGTGCTAGTTGATATTATGCCGCCAGAACCTTCGGATACTGACGAAAGCGCAAAAGAAATAGCCAAACGCTTTGAAAACATGTACAAAGAAAAGCTTGCTGCACTCACCGACGAAGCCAAGCGGGCAAGTAAAGCCTAACTGTTAACAGGAAATAAATACGTGGATAATGAAGAATTGCTCGAATGGCATGAATTTAACGAAGAAACCATTGAAGCACTGATGGAAGATGGCACCGACCATTCAAAACCTCATGTTATTGAGCATCACTTTGCCTGCAATAATTTTGATAAACTTGAAAAAGCCGCGGTTGATACCTTTAAGGCCGGTTTCGAAGTCTCAGACGCTGAAGAATTAGTGTTAGATGATGGCGGTATAGTGTTTTGCTACGATGCTGTCACTGAGAAAGAGCTTAACCTTGAGGCATTCAACAAAGATACCGACGCACTCGTCAAAATCGCACAAAAACATGGCGTTCATTATGATGGTTGGGGCACGTACTTTATCGAAAAGCCAAATTAAGCTTTGGTAAACATTTAGGTGAATACACATTGTATTTGAAAGAAAATTTGTAAAAAAGCGGCTTAATTTATAGTAACAAAGCCGCTTTTTTTCGTGTATTTCAAAAGCGTCTATAACGCATTTATTGCTATCTTCTGCTCTTTTACCTTTGCCAATTGCATCTGGGCATCCGCCAATTTGGCTTTCTCTTTATCAATGACAGCAGGAGGCGCTTTACTAACGAAGTTTTCGTTGTTTAATTTGCCTTGTGTTCTAAGCACATCTTTTTCTAGCTTATCTTCCGCTTTTGTTAGGCGAGCCAATTCAGCATCCTTGTCGATTAGACCAGCCATAGGAATAAGTATTTCCATTTCCCCTACTAAGGCGGTAGCCGAAGCCGGCGCTTCCTCTCCTTTACTTAGTACTTGAATGGAGTCAAGCTTAGCTAGACTCAACAAATAGTCAGTAGTGCTTGCTAGTCGAATCTCATCTGCTCCAGAAAGATTTTGCAAAAGTACGTCCAGCTTTTTAGACGGCGCAATATCCATTTCACCACGAATGTTGCGAATACCGACAATAAAAGATTTTACCCATTCAATATCAGCTTCCGCTTGATTGTCTTTAAGTGCCTCGGATGATTCTGGGAATGGCGCCAACATAATACTAATTACATCACTTTTTTGAGTAGATAGTGGTGCAATCTTCTGCCATATTTCATCTGTAATATATGGCATAAATGGATGTAATAAACGCATCATATGCTCTAGCACATTAATTAACGTGTGGCGCGTACCGCGCTTAGCCGATTCACTCGACGTATCAGAGTTTAATATTGGTTTACTTAGCTCTAGATACCAATCACAAAACTGATTCCATGTGAATTCATAGAGACTCTGTGCGGCCAAATCAAACCGATAATCACTAATATGCTGTTCAAATGCGTTCAAAGTATCTTGAAAACGAGACCATATCCATCTGTCGAAAACGCTAAGCGTTAGTTCACCACCTTGCTTGCCTGTGTCAAATTCTTCTGTATTCATTAGCACAAACCGGGTCGCATTCCATATTTTATTGCAAAAATTTCGATAACCCTCCACTCGGCTCATATCGAAATTGATATCTCTACTTGTGGACGCTAAGGACGCAAAAGTGAATCTCAATGCATCTGTACCATAGGACGCTATTCCATCAGGGAATTGTTTTCTGGTCGCTTTTTCTACTTTTTTAGCTAGTTGAGGCTGCATCATTCCTGATGTACGTTTACTAACTAATGCTTCCAATTCAATCCCATCAATTAAATCGATCGGGTCAAGAACGTTACCTTTCGATTTGGACATTTTATCGCCATTTTCGTCACGAATAAGGCCTGTAATATAAATATCTTTGAAAGGAATGTTGCCGGTGAACTTTTTAGTCATCATTATCATTCTAGCTACCCAGAAGAAAATAATGTCAAACCCTGTCACCAGCACTGAACTAGGCACAAACGTTTCAAGCTCTGGTGTTTTATCCGGCCAGCCCATAGTAGCAAATGGCCATAAGGCAGAAGAAAACCAAGTATCAAGTACGTCGTTGTCTTGTTTGAGCAAGATGTCAGGTGCTAGTCCATGCTTTTCTCTAATTGCCGATTCATTCTCACCGACATATACTTCTCCATTTTCGTCATACCAGGCGGGAATGCGATGTCCCCACCATAATTGACGAGAAATACACCAATCCTGAATATTGTGCATCCATTGGTAATAGGTTTTATTCCAATTTTCAGGCACGAAACGGATTTCACCGGATTCCACCGCCTCAATCGCCGGCTTTGCTAAAGACTCAACTGCGACATACCACTGATCAGTTAAGTATGGTTCTATCACTACACCGCTTCTATCACCGCGTGGTACTTTAAGTTTATGCGGTTTAATTTGTACCAATAATCCTTTAGTGTCGAGCGCTTCTACAACCCTTTTTCGTGCTTCAAAACGCTCTAAACCACGATATGCTTCTGGTACATTCTCGTTCAAGCAAGCTGTATCGGTAAAAAGATTTATCATAGGCAGTTGGTGACGTTTACCCATCTCATAATCATTGAAATCATGCGCGGGTGTAATTTTCACACAACCTGTACCAAACTCAGGATCCACATAATCGTCTGCAATGATTGGGATCTCTCGTTCGGTTATTGGAAGCTTGACCATTTTTCCAACAAGATGCTTGTAGCGTTCATCGTCAGGATGAACAGCAACCGCAGTATCACCAAGCATCGTTTCAGGGCGAGTGGTGGCAACCACTAATTCACCAGACCCGTCAGCTAATGGATAGCGCATATGCCACATATGCCCATCTTCTTCTTCGCTAATCACTTCGAGATCAGATACGGCCGTTAATAAAGCGGGATCCCAATTAACTAGACGCTTACCACGATAAATAAGCCCCTCGTCAAATAGTTGAATGAATACTTCTTGCACGGCTTTCGACAAGTTGGGATCCATGGTGAAAACTTCACGTTCCCAATCAGGCGATGTGCCTAATCTGCGCATTTGTTGGGTAATATTGCCACCAGACTCTTCTTTCCAGTCCCAAATACGCTCAATAAACTTTTCACGCCCTAGGTCATGCCTAGTTTTATCTTCTGCATTGAGCTGTCGCTCTACAACCATTTGAGTAGCAATTCCAGCATGGTCAGTACCACACTGCCAAAGCGTATTATCCCCTTTCATTCTTCGATAACGAACAAGCGCATCCATCACGGTATGCTGAAAAGCATGCCCCATATGTAAACTGCCGGTAACATTCGGAGGTGGCAACAAAATACAATATGGCTCACCATACCCACTTGCACGAAACATCCCATTTGATTCCCAATGCGCGTAACACGCTTTTTCAATTTGGCTGGGATTGAAGGTCTTTTCCATTAACTACATCTCTTACTTAATTAGATTTTGCTTTGTTAAACGACATGTTGCATTGTGCATTTTTATAATTTGCATAACGCGCCCTAGCGTTGGCTTTTTCTGTCGTATCACTTGGCACAAAATCATGTATACATTCAATTTGATGGAAGTTTTCAATCATTTCCATCGACATATTCACTATTAATCTGCGATTTCTAATTTTTCCCCCGGAAGACAACGCTTGTTGCCATATTATTTCTACAGGTACCGGTTTATCATCGCCTTCACCATATAGCGCATGAGGAATGAATCTGTCTGCCGGGTTTTGCCACAGTAATTCATCAACAGCTTCAGCTTGTGCTTTATCAGCACAAACTACAGTAGTATATCTTTTGGCATCGAAACCTTGTTCAATAAGCGCTATCGCCAACGATAAAATTGCGGCAGCATCATCAACAGAGGCATCTAATTCGTGAAAAATAACCTGTGAGGGCATATATTAATCTTCTGTAGCGGCCATTGACTTATTCATTAGATATTGAGTGAGCATTGGAACAGGCCTCCCGGTAGCCCCCTTATTAGCTCCACTCACCCAAGCGGTACCAGCGATATCTAAATGTGCCCAATTGTACTTCTTAGTGAAACGTGACAAAAAACACGCAGCAGTAATTGTACCTGCAGGTCTGCCACCTATATTTGCCATATCAGCAAAAGGACTTTCGATTTGCTCTTGATAATCATCCCATAACGGTAAACGCCATGCTCTATCAGAACTTTGTTCTGATGCATTGACAATATCGTGCGCAAGTGGATTATGGCTACTAAGAACCGCCGTTGCATGTTTACCTAAGGCTATTACACAAGCGCCAGTAAGTGTCGCAACGTCAATCACTGTATCGGGCTTATATTTTTCTACAAAGGTCAAAGCATCACATAGCACTAGTCGACCTTCAGCATCAGTATTTAATACTTCCACGGTTTGCCCAGACATTGTCGTTAAAATATCACCAGGACGATAAGCCTTTCCGTCAGGCATATTTTCACAACCGGCAAGAACCCCAATAACATTGATGGGTATATTTAGTGCGGCAATCGCGTGCATTACACCCAAGACGCCTGCTGCGCCACCCATATCATATTTCATCTCGTCCATGGCGTCGCTAGGCTTAATCGAAATACCACCAGAATCAAAGGTTAATCCTTTACCAACTAACACAACTGGTGCTTGACTAGAGAGGCCACCAGTATGATGAATAACACTCATCATGGATTCATTTTCGGAGCCTCGGCCAACCGCCAAATAACTGTTCATCCCTAGCTCAGTCATTTTTTCCTCGTTGACTGTTTCAAGCGAAAGACTGTCAAATTCGCTAACTAACTCTGAAGCTAACTTATTTAGATATTGTGGATTACAAATATTTGGCGGCATATTCGCCACATCTTTACAGGCTTTAACACCTCGGCTTATCGCTTGAGCGTGCTCAATCGCCTTCTCGCCTACAGTGAGTTCTTTACGTGTCGGTACATTAAAAATCATCTTACGTAACGGTCGACGCGGTTCACCCTTCTTTGTCTTAAGCTGCAAAAAGGTATAAACGGACTCATTTGCAGCTTCGACAGCTTGCCTTACTTTCCAATAAGTATCACGCCCTTTAACATGCAACTCAGTCAAAAAATTTACTGCCTCCATAGAACCCGTTTCATTCAGGGTTTTTATGGTTTTGGCTACGATTTGTTTGTATTGTCTCTCATTAAGCTCACGCTCTTTGCCACAACCAACGAGTAATACTCGCTCACTCAAGACATTGGGAATATGATGTAATAGCAACATTTGGCCTGCTTTACCTTCAAGATCACCGCGACGGATAAGATTACTAATATATCCATCGCTCACAAGATCAAGCTGCTCAGCTACCGGAGTTAACCGTCTAGGTTCAAACACACCTACAACAATACAAGCGCTACGTTGTTTTTCTGGACTGCCGCTTTTTACTCCAAATTCCATGCTATCCCCTTTATTGGATGAAGTGGTTTCATTTATTATTTTTATCTACGTAAGAACAATTGCTCGGAGCTAGGGCCAAAACTATGTATAACAGTTGGATACCTTTATGCTAAACTTTGTGGAATATAGCGTGCTCACATACATAAGTGCTAAAAATGCTAAGTTTAACGCAATATGTGCGCCTTGCCACCAAAAAACCCATTTTTGTGGAAAAGAAAAAAATTTAAATGTTGATTTTTAAGTATCTATTGCGTGAAACCTTCAAATCGCAAATCGCCGTATTTTTCATTTTGATGTCTATTTTTATCACCCTTCGCTTCGTGCGTATATTGGGAGATGCTACAGACGGAAATGTCCCGGCAGATTTAGTGCTTGGCTTTATTACCTTGTATTCGCCAGTATTAGCTAGTCTAGTGCTGCCTATAAGCCTCTTTCTAGGTGTAATGTTAGCCCATGGCAGAATGTACGTTGAAAGTGAAATTACTGTTTTAAAAGCATGTGGTGTCAGCGAGTGGTATATCACTCGGGTTACCTTAGTTTTTTCATTGCTAATCGCTATCGCGACCGCTAGTGTCACCCTTTATCTTTCTCCTCTAGCATTAGAAAAAGAGTACCAATTAAAAGAAGACGCCGCAGCTAAATCAGGTATAGCAGCACTTATCCCTGGTCGTTTTCAAGAAACCGGGGACAATAATGCCGTTATTTTTGCGCATGAAGTCAGTAACGGCGAACTTAAAAAAGTATTTCTATCTCAACAAAGAAAAGACTCAGATGAACATCAGATTATATACTCTCAAAAGGGCAACATAGAAGAAGGCCCATCCGGCGAACAAAAATTAGTGCTGTCAGCTGGAACGCAATATCAAGGTGGTATGCATGAAAGTGACTATCACATTGTCAATTTCGACGAGTATTCAATTGTCGTGACCGAAGGTGAAAACGAGCAACAACGCAAAAAATTATCAGCAATAAGTACTTCTGAGCTATGGCAAATTGATGGCATAGAAGCCTCTGCCGAATTTCAGTGGCGATTAGCTATTCCATTAAGCCTGCCTTTATTGGTAATGATTGCCGTGCCTATGTCTGCAGTAGATCCGAGACAAGGGCGCTTTGGGAAAATGCTGCCTGCATTACTACTATACTTAGGTTACTTCTTACTTTTACTGGCATCACGCCGCTTAATGGAGGATGGTAAGATACCGTCAGTCATTGGTTTGTGGTGGGTTCACTTAGTAATGCTCTTGGTAGGGATTGGTTTAATTGCAAGAGATCGAAAAACTGGGGCATATATTAGACGGCTATTTTTAAGGAGACACGATGCTTAAAATTCTCGACATATATATTGCCAGAACCCTATTGAGTACGACTACGATTACACTCTCGGTACTAATCGGATTAAGCGCATTAATAAAATTTGTTGAACAGCTTAGGCGTGTTGGACAAGGAGACTACGACATGACGGTAGCCGCGCTCTATGTTCTATTGAGCCTACCTCGTGAAATCGAATTATTTCTACCAATGGCTACACTACTGGGTGCACTTATCGGAATGGGAATATTGGCGCAAAGTAGTGAATTGGTAGTTATGCAATCCGCCGGAATGAGTAGATCACAAATTACGGTGTCGGCCACAAAATCTATCGTAGTCATCATTATTGCAATAATGGCAATCGGCGAATATGTGACGCCTCAAAGTGAGAGCAAAGCCAAAGAAATTCGAACGCAGGCCTTATCTGGCGGCAGTATACTGTCATCTGACAGCGTCACCTGGGCAAAAGACGGGAATAATTTTGTCAGTATTTCTGATGTCATTGACCAAAACAATCTACAAAACATAAAAATATATGTCTTTAACGACGACTTAACAATTGAAGAAATTCTAGCAGCCAAACATGCGAAATACGTTGAAACTGGTTGGATGTTAAGCGAACTCACTTCACTTAATTTTGGTCAAAATAAAATAAATACGCAACAAACAGGCAGTTTTTTATGGCTGAGTAGTCTTACACCCGACCGGCTTGGCATAGAGGCAGTAAAACCCGAAGCACTATCAATACAAGGGCTGTTTGAATATGTTTCCTATTTGGAAAATAATCAACAAGACTCTTCACGCTATGAGCTAGCCTTTTGGCGAAAGGTAACACAACCCGTTTCAGTTATCGTAATGTTATTACTAGCAATGTCATTTATTTTCGGCCCTTTGAGGAGCGTGACCATGGGCGCACGAATAATAATGGGAGTACTTGCCGGCTTCTCTTTTTTCATCAGCAATGAGGTATTTGGTCAGGTAAGTTTAGTATTTCAGCTACCACCGCTACTAGGTGCGATATTGCCAAGCGTAGTATTTGCAGGCGTCGCAGGTTACCTATTGAAAAGGTAAGGTAATTGTTAGCGTCATTAATAGGCAAATGAAGTACTATTAATACTATCTCCAACTTTTATGATGATTTTCGTCCTTACTTAACAGTAGCATCTCGGTACCTACAATTCGGTCTTGCAAGGATTGTTTATTCTTAAAATCAAACAGCACTAATAGGGTCCCTAAACCACAAAGCGACGCAACCAAGCGGATAAATAAGCGACCATAGCCCATATGTTGATTTTCATCCAGTGTGTAGATACGAAGACGCCACGCTCTCATGCCGAGTGTTTGGCCACCATTCTTCCAAAACCATAGGAAAAAAACTGAGACCCAAAGTAACACCCAGCCTTGCACAACTATTTTATATAATAATGATTGTTGGAGAAATTCATTGGCATGTTGATAACCATGATTAGCAATAATGTTTTGTTCAAACAGTACAACTAAAAATGTCACTATTACCAAACCAGAAAGCATCGCTATCGCTACCGCAATTAAGCAGTCATATATCATTGCCGCTAACCGTCTAAAAAAGCCTGCGCGTTGAGCGATATTATTGGAAGAAGTACTCATAGTAATGCATATTCAATGTCTTTTTTTTTAGTATATCAGAATGTACAAGCTAGAACTTTTTCTTAAAACATTATCGTGTAGCTTTTGCTCAGACCTTACTTAATTGTTGATATTTAAATCAATTTGCTAATTAATTTCATAATTTGACAAAAACTACTTGAACCGAAGTAATATCTCTTTATAATTCTGCCCACTTTGCAAAAGCATGGTTACCAAAGCCAGAGTGGCGGAATTGGTAGACGCAGTGGATTCAAAATCCACCGCCCGCAAGGGTGTGCCGGTTCAAGTCCGGCCTCTGGTACCATTTTTTGTAAGGTTTAATCTTTGCCCATAGTCAGATATCAGCATGCGTCAGTTAAACTATTTGACCTAATCTCTCTTCATCTAATTTAAGCAATTGGTTTTACATTCAAAGATGAAACCATATCATCTAAAATCGACTTAACATCTTCGAATTTTTCACTGGTAATAAATATACTCATACTAGATTGTAAGTTTGCGTCTATTCCATGTTGCCCGCCAAGGAAAGTCCTTTCCAAGGCTTTTCTAACACGCTCTAAAAATGACTTAGCCGTCGCTTCCTCTATATCTGTTAAGCAAACTAAAAACTGTTCTGGTGATAGTCTGCCTAAAATATCGTGAGAACGCGTGACAGTAGCTAAAGTCTGTGCAACTTCTCTGAGGATCAAATCTCCCTTACTTGCGCCTATTAATCGGTTTAAATCTCTAAAGTTAGCTAGATCGAAAATAGCTAAAGCATGGACTTTAGACTGACTTGGCGCATGCAGCTTTGCAGTCTTGTTAATAACCGCTTCTGGGCTAAATAAACCAGTAATTGGATCTATTTCCAATTGTCTTTTTGCTCTTTGTTTTGCCCAGAAATAGATTGCAAATGGAATAACTACAACTAACATTACAAATAAATAACTAAAGTATCGAACAACCTTACTTTCTAACTCAACTTTTGATTCCAATTCCTCAATCTTCGTATATAAATCAGCTATGTTTAAAGACTTTGCAATTCTGTTAGATTTTGCTTTTAGTATCTTTTCAATTCTAATATGTTTCTCAACTGCTTCACGTGCCGCATCAATTTCATTAAGGAAAAATAACGCTCTAATTTTGAAAGTCACCCATTCGACGCTATTGCTGTTATTCATGACATCTCTGCTAGCTTTATACTCTGGATCAGAAAAGAAGTTTTTTACACACTCTGTATTATTGTCATGTATACACAAGACTGTTTCATACCACCCGAAATACATATTCCATACTTTGTTGGTTATTTCAGGGTCAACCAGTCGCCATTTAGCTATTATTTCTCGTAACTCATCGTACTTTTTTTGTCGAGTATACATACGACTCTTTTGCATTAGGTAAATAAAATTAGTAAAGCCAGTATTTACATCTTTATTTATTTCCTCATATTCTAAAAAAAGCGCTTCAACTCGGTCAAACTCTTCTATCGTAATTAAGGCCGTTAGAGCACTTGTTAACAACGATAAACGATTACTACCTTTGTATATGTCACCTGCCAGCTTGTGAGCCTTTAAATATTGCTCCGCAGCCAAAAAATCTAGTCTATGACGGCTATAAATAAGGCCTAGGTTATTGTATATGTGTGCCAATAGGCCCCGGTCATTTCCTTTACTATTCTCGTCTAACAACGAATATATCTGAGACAATTGTTGCTGAAGTGAAAAATTCTCGCATTCAGTGACATAACCTGAACTAGCACTTACATTCACATCATTAAACTTGTCTTCAGATAACTTAATCGCGCGGTTATATATTTTGCAACGCTCATGATCATTGTGTAGATCCTTAACGAAACCTAATAAATATACTGCTTCTGCAAAATACGCCGAAGTCTTATCAATATTTGGTAACGCAATAATATCCGCCAATTCATCTTCAGCTTCTTTTGTTTTCCCGATACAAATTTCATGTTGCGTCCTTTCAATGGTTAAAAGAATGTTTTGCTCTTCACTTAGTTCATTCGATGTTAAATATTCAAGCAACTTCGGTATAAGCTTGGGTTCAGGGCAATCATATGTAGGAGCACTCACATCCTCGATAAATTGTTCTATTTCCTCACGAGCCGCGACTTCTAAGCTTATTGAGGAAGATATGAAAAAGAGTGTAACGATGGACGTAATATTGGATTTTGAATACTTCATAGATTACTGTAGCTGCCAAAGATATATGTATCTTCGTTTGTTGTGTTTATAGTCTAAGTTTTTACTTTTAAACATACAACTACTATATAGCCATATACTAGTCCAACACAAATTGTTCATTAAATATGGGCTTTAGATTATGTCACACGCGCAGATAGTTGCCACAATACTAGTTGCAGTATTTACCCATACTACACTTGCAGAAAGACCAACAGTATATGAAGACTTTGAAGGTTTCAGCTATAGCTGGTCATATCAATTAAATCCTAGTGGTATTATTATCATAAACGAGCCGACCAACAATAGGAATAGAGTAGCATTAATTAGTTTGATAGGTGATGACGCTTTTAATTGGAAGGGTAATCCACTACTAAATCGCAGTGAGCTACAATTTATGTTAAAAACTACAAAACGTGATTCTTTGGTTAAAATGCTACTTGATGACATTTTAGTAGAAAGTATTAAGTAACTCTTACACGACAAACTTTGTGATATGAAAAGTTTGCAATACAGTGTCACTTTATCATACTCATAAAACGCAGGCATAAAAAAACCCGCAGCACGTGCGGGTTTCTGTCTCTTCTCAGAGAATTAGGAGTCTGGCGATGTGCTACTCTCACATGGGGAATCCCCACACTACCATCGCCGCTAATACGTTTCACTACTGAGTTCGAGATGGGATCAGGTGGGACCGTATCGCTATGGTCGCCAGACATAAACTGGTATGTCTTTAACTATTCAGAAAGCTGGTAATCAATACATCCAACAGAGTCACAACTCTATCGTCTTTAATATCTTCGTTAGCATGTCATTACACACTTCACCTTCTTCAACCTCCCCCTTTAGCGAGGGCATAATGTGTCAGTCGAATTCACTTCGACGTTTACGCACATTATCACGACCACTTGCAACGCAAGTGCTTGTAGGTAAAAAACA
>NZ_BSOT01000018.1 GCF_030160655.1 Agaribacter marinus | reverse complement strand
GGCCACTGATTCACGAATGAAAGTACCTGCTTTCGCCGTAATACTGCTTTGGCCAGTGTAGCTGAGGCTTGTGCTTTCAGGCGCTAATTCACCTACGCGGATGTTTCTGAATTGGCTGTTAGCATTATCATCAATGTCGTCATCATTACCAAAGACAAGGTATTGCATGTCGCCGTTGAAATAATCTCCTGCTTTTATAGTAAATGTCTGCCAATCGCCATTACCAGTGTAGTTGGCAACACGAGGGATACGATCATCTTCGCCATTTTTTCCTGTTTCGCTGCCCCATATTTCAAAGACTTTTGCATCGCGTGTGCTAAGCGAATTATCGGTATCAAAGCCGATAGTATGACGTTCGCCTTGCAATGCATTACTTCTAAACTCAAAGGTTAAATAAGTGTTGTCTGTGAAGGTGTAGTTAAATGCCGTTTTTTGCCAAGTATTGCCATTCAACTCAATCCCGCGATTACTGTTATTGACTGTATACCCGCCCGTTTCATGTTGTCCAGAATATTCAGAGAAACTATTGGTAGATAAATCAACAGTCGTTATATTCGGCGCAAAGGCCACAAACTCAGTGGCTGTAAAAGTGCCATCGGCAAAGGTGATGCTCATGCGGTTATTGACATGATTATGC
>NZ_BSOT01000017.1 GCF_030160655.1 Agaribacter marinus | reverse complement strand
GGCCACTGATTCACGAATGAAAGTACCTGCTTTCGCCGTAATACTGCTTTGGCCAGTGTAGCTAAGGCTTGTGCTTTCAGGCGCTAATTCACCTACGCGGATGTTTCTGAATTGGCTGTTAGCATTATCATCAATGTCGTCATCATTACCAAAGACAAGGTATTGCATGTCGCCGTTGAAATAATCCCCTGCTTTTATAGTAAATGTCTGCCAATCGCCATTACCAGTGTAGTTGGCAATACGAGGGATACGATCATCTTCGCCATTTTTTCCTGTTTCGCTGCCCCATATTTCAAAGACCTTTGCATCGCGTGTGCTAAGCGAATTATCGGTATCAAAGCCGATAGTATGACGTTCGCCTTGCAATGCATTACTTCTAAACTCAAAGGTTAAATAAGTGTTGTCTGTGAAGGTGTAGTTAAATGCCGTTTTTTGCCAGGTATTGCCATTCAACTCAATCCCGCGATTACTGTTATTGACTGTATACCCGCCCGTTTCATGTTGTCCAGAATATTCAGAGAAACTATTGGTAGATAAATCCACAGTCGTTATATTCGGCGCAAAGGCCACAAATTCAGTGGCTGTAAAAGTGCCATCGGCAAAGGTGATGCTCATGCGGTTATTGACATGATTATGC
>NZ_BSOT01000016.1 GCF_030160655.1 Agaribacter marinus | reverse complement strand
CAGCGTTCAATCTGAGCCATGATCAAACTCTTCAATTAAAATCGAATTACAAATAAACTTTTTGTTAGAACACTCATTACGAGTGCCCACACAGATTGTCTTGCTAAATTGTTAAAGAACGTCGCTTGTGATGTACCTTGTAGGCCTTGTCTCAAGCGGGGTGCGAATAATACGCCTCCTAAAGTTTTTGTCAAGGTTTTTATTAAAAAATCTTCAAACTATTTCTTAATTACTTACCGTATTTAATCACACACTATCTGGCAACAAATACACTGACAAACACACTGTCTGAAGCATTATCCCCTGACAGCGGAGGCGCATTCTACAGACTAACTTGATATGTGCAACCGTTTTCTGTAAAAAAACTGCAATATTTTATTCGCAGTTTGAAAAACACACATATTGGTTTCTTAGCGTACAGATATGTGAAAATAATTAACTTTTATTAACCGGACAAATAACAAAATGACAGTAAGAGCATATAAAGGCATCACACCAAATATTGGCAAATCTGCATATATTGATGAAAGCGCAGTAATCGTTGGTGATGTAAGTATTGGTGAAAACGCAAGCGTTTGGCCATTGGTTGCTGCCAGAGGAGATGTAAACCATATTACTATTGGTGCAAGAACAAACATACAAGACGGAACCGTATTACATGTCACTAGAAAATCGTCAAAAGTACCAAAGGGCTTCCCGTTACAAATTGGAAACGATGTCACCATCGGCCACAAATGTATGCTGCACGGTTGTATTTTAGGTAACAGAATACTTGTCGGTATGGGCGCAATAATAATGGATGGTGTGGTAGTGCCAGATGATGTATTCATTGGTGCCGGCGCACTAATACCGCCAAACAAAGTACTAGAAAGTGGATTCCTTTATGTGGGCAATCCAGCGGTTAGAAAAAGAGCCTTATCATCTGCTGAAATCGATTTTTTGAAACAGTCCGCCGATAACTATATCTCACTAAAAGATGAATACTTAGCGCAAGAAACCTAACTGCGCTAAATAAATTCGCAGGCAAGCAATACTTTACAATGCGCTTCTTAGTAAGCGCAACACGGGCTCTACATCAGGGCGCTTATCAAACCAATAATAGAAACTCTCTGCGGCTTGACCAACTAACATACCCAAACCATCAATGCATAAGCACCCTAGTGATTCGGCATGTGTCATGAAAACTGTGGGTTTGTTTAGATACACCATGTCATAACACACGGGTGAATTAGCATATATACTGTCTGGAAGCGCTGGAAGCTTAGCACTTAAGCTCAATGTAGTGGCGTTAATAATTAAATCGTATTTACTGACACCATCATACAAGCTGAGCTTTTCTGCACAATACGACTCAGCGTATTCTACCAAGTCCTTCGCCCTGTTTTCGGTCCGATTATATATTTGGACAGCACCGACGTCGGCGTCGATTAATGCGGGTAATGCCCCTTTTGCAGCCCCTCCTGCACCAATCAGCAAGACTCGAGCATCCTTAAGAATAACGCCGTTTCGGCGTAGATCTTGTACTAAACCGATGCCATCTGTATTTTCGCCGATTACT
Source organism: Agaribacter marinus (assembly GCF_030160655.1). GTDB lineage: Bacteria > Pseudomonadota > Gammaproteobacteria > Enterobacterales > Alteromonadaceae > Glaciecola > Glaciecola marina. The sequence continues at coordinate 15,491 of NZ_BSOT01000016.1, read as the reverse complement.
TTCCCATCCTTTTTAATAAAGGTATTTACGGCGCCAGCACGCTTGGCTTGCAAACTCAACTCGTCAACAAAACTAAAGGCCTGTTCTTTGAAGGGCACAGTAATGTTTGCGCCGACTACCTGCGCTGCACTCAAAAATTCTGATGCACTATTTAAAAAGTCTTTGATTTCTGGCGACTGTTTTACATACTCAAAATCAACGTCGCATTGTTTTGCAAACGTTTCATGTATAAAAGGAGATTTGCTTTGTTCTACCGGATTACCAAATACGCACGCTTTATATTGCATCAATAATTACCACTTAAAATCTTTCAACTAACACTACTTTGTGCCCAGTGTAATTTATTTTTATCGATAAGAAAGCCTGACGTAGGTCGATTGACTCATAATCAGGCTAAAACAGCATGCTTTTACCCTTAAAATTTATATGCTATCGACAGTGTATAAACATAAGGGTCAATATCTACACTTACTTCACCCGATGCATTATTTGCGGCCAAGGCTTCGTTGTTTAAAGTAAAACTAGCATCTGTACTTATATCAATATAACGAATTGATGCATTTACCAACCAATGCGTATCGACAACATAATCAACACCTGCCTGCACTGAATAGCCTAAAGAGGCGTCTAAATCCAAGTCACTAAAGCCTAAGCCCTCATTAACGTCTGTAAATTCTTCATCAAAGAATATTGTGTAATTGATGCCGATGCCAAGATACGGCTGAAACGCAGCACCGCTATCTGCAAAGAAATAATTGACTGATAAGGTCGGTGGTAAGTGCGTGGTCTCACCTAAGGTCGTTAACCCAAGCTGATTTTCGTTAACTTGGATATCATGAGTAAAGGGAGTAGCCGCTAACAATTCAATGTTAATATTATCCGTTAGAAAATACGCAAGGTTAATACCCATTTGAGTATTGCTGTCGACACTAAGACCGAAACCTAAATCAGCACCGCCAAGGGTAATATTTGAACTAGATTCGTCAGGCGACACTGTTGTTAAACCAACGCGCAATAGCATGTCGCCTTTTTCGTAGGCACTTGCATTCGTTGACATAACAAGCGCGTTCACCAACGCAATTGATATCATTGTTTTTTTCATCTTTTTACACTCCATAATTGACTGCCCTGCATGATACAGTCGAAGAGAATGCAAACGTTGATCTAGATTAATATCCTAAAAAACACTAAGAATCAGTGAGTTAACTTTGATCCAAATCAAAGCAGCGATGAACTAGCGCCGATTAAACCCAGTCTACCGGCTGTAAATACTGGTATAACTCAGCTTCAGGGGTTCCCGGTGGAGGTGTGTAGTTGTATTCCCACCGTGCCATAGGTGGCATTGACATCAATATTGATTCTGTTCGGCCACCTGACTGCAAACCAAACAATGTACCTCTATCATAAACAAGATTAAACTCAACATAACGACCACGACGATATAACTGAAAATCTCGTTCACGCTGGGTAAAAGCCGTATCTTTCCGTCTTTCCATAATGGGTTCATAGGCATCAACGTAACCGTTTCCAACTGCTTGCATAAACTCAAATGACTTATCGAAGCCCCATTGATTTAAATCATCAAAAAACAAGCCGCCAAGTCCTCGTGTTTCATCTCGATGTTTAAGATAAAAGTATTTGTCACACCACGCTTTGTATTCCGAGTAAACATTGTCACCAAAAGGGTCGCAAAGATTTTTGGCCACCTGATGCCAATGTTTAGCGTCTTCTTCAAATACGTATGTAGGGGTTAAATCAAACCCTCCTCCAAACCACCATATACTCGGTTCGCCAGCTTTTTCTGCAATGAAGAAGCGAACGTTAGCATGTGACGTAGGAACATAGGGGTTATTTGGATGAATAACTAAGGAAACGCCCATTGCTTGAAATTTACGCCCTTCAAGCTCAGGCCTTGCAGCAGTCGCTGATTTTGGCATTTTGTCACCAAAGACATGCGAAAAATTCACCCCTCCTTGTTCAATTACGCTACCTTTACTCAACACACGAGAACGACCGCCACCGCCCTCCTCTCGTTGCCAACTATCTTCAACGAATTCGCCATGGCCATCTGCATGAGACAGTGTTTGGCAAATATTGTCTTGTAATGAAAGAAGGTATTTTTTAACTGATTGAATTTGTATGTCAGTAATAATTGTGTGAGGCATTAACGTAATGTTTCCAAAGTAAGCGCATTAATAATTGTACTTGGTTTTGATTGTGACCCCAAATTGCCATCAATGATTACCGCTGCTTGCCCAAAGTATTGTTGGACTTCTTCGATGCTTTTCGCTGGCGGTTTTCCCGCATGATTTGCGCTGGTAGAAATTAGAGGGCTGTCGACCGATAAGCACATTTTACATACTAACGCATGCTGTGTTACTCGCACAGCAACTAAATCTGATTCTCCACTCACCCACGAAGGCGTATGTTTAGTTTTGGGCACCAAATAGGTATAAGGACCTGGCCAATGCGCTTGCATTTGTTTTTTAGCGTCATCAGACAATGCGGATAGGTCAACAAACGGCGCAATTTGTTCAATATTCGCCGCAATAAGAATGACGCCTTTTTCTGCCGGCCGTTGTTTAAGAGACAAAATATGATCCATGGCTTTTTCATTTTTTGGATCACAACCTAGGCCATATACCGCCTCTGTGGGATAAGCGAAAACGTTGCCATCAGCAAACTGTTGGCGAAATACAATAGGATCGAAGGGCATATCAAGATTCTTGTTCGTGTTTACAACTACTTACGCTGCAGCGTAGTATATTTTTTTTCGCAAGTTTTAACATTGTGTGTGAATCACAACGCTCGCACTTTACATCCACCGGCTCGTCATTTGCAATGAACTTACATTTTGGGTAGTTATTACAAGCATAAAAAAACTTGCCAAAGCGATTTTGTTTTTTGTGTAAGTTACCGTCTTTGCACTCAGGACAAGCCACTGATTCGTTAGTACCCGCTTTAGCGGCTTGTTTGTCGTTTGAAATAAAATGACATTCTGGAAAATTGGTACAACCGATAAACATACCAAATCGGCCTTTTTTTACCGCTAATTGTGCATTACATTCTGGACAGACACTGTCTTCAATGATTTTTAACTGGGTAACATCTGCATCAGAAACGGCTTTTGTGTATGAACACTCAGGGTAATTTTCACACCCTAAAAAACTTGATTTACCCTTGTACTTTATAACTAAGCTATTATCACACTCAGGACAATCACCATACGCCGTTTGAACGACGCTAGCGGAAAAAAGCTCAGTATTTATTTTCGACATTAGCGCCTAATATTAATCTACAAAATCGTATGAGCCAAATAACGCTAAACAGAAACCTAAGCGTTTAGTGTAGTAATCCGTCTGGCATTTCAAATAGTAATTCTTCCATTTGCTCATATGCAGATTCTTTGCCCGGCACATTAAACAAGACCATCAATACCACCCACTTTAAGTCAATGACACAAAATTCTTGTGAATCAATTTCCATTACGCGGTCAATAACCATTTCGCGTGTAGATGAATCGAGTACGTTAATACGCTCCAAAAACACTAAGAAGCCTCGGCTTTGAATATCTAATTTAAGCTGCTCTTTGTAAGTGTAAATACGAGTAGAAGGAACACCACTCAAGCCTGTTAAATATGGATTGTTTGATGTTTTTTGTAACTCAGATAACTTCTCAAGCCAGGTGAGTGCCTTATATATTTCGTCGTGATGAAACCCAGCACGAATTAGCTCATCGGTTAATTCATCGTGATCGGTTTGAATGTCAGACTGGTCGTATACAAGGTTCTCAAAAAGATACATGAGGATATCGAACATATTTAGCCCCTCAGTTTGACGTAGCCCTCCGCTGTTGAAGAGACTAAGCCACGCAACTCATATTCTAATAATTGTGTCAGCACATCGACAACCGACATGCCGCTGCGTTTAGCGATAACATCAACTGACGTTCCACTGGTATCTACACTATCTAACAATGGATCGCTTGCCAAGGGTTTATCGCTAATTTTTGGCGAATTCAGGAAATTTTCTTGATAGTTATTAAATGAAGGCACTGAATCGACTATATCTTTGCCTGAAACGATAGGTATCGCGCCATCTTTTAGTAAATGTAACGCTAACTCCTTATTGGGATTGAATATGCTTGCAGGCACAACGAGTACTTCTTTGTTTTGTTCAATCGCATACTTAACCGTGACCATGGTACCGCTTTTAACACGACCTTCTGAAATGAGTACAGCTTCAGATAGCGCGCTGATCAGTCGATTTCGTCTTGGAAAGTTAAAAGCTTGCGGTTGTACACCAGGAAAAAACTCACTCAAAACCAACCCTTCGCGAATAATATCTTGCTGTAGTTGCTGATGTCGCTTGGGATAAACGACATCAATACCGCAACCCAATACTGCCACTGTCGGTATGTTGTTGGCGATACTGGCGCGATGACAAATTGCATCCACGCCAAGCGCCATGCCTGATATCGTTGCAAATGCGTGCTGCCCGGCAAATGCAGGTAAAATTTCTTCAAATACGTCATAGGCATACTGTGATGGCGACCGAGTGCCCACAATTGCAAGCATTTGATGTGTTAACAAATCAATATTACCCTGCGCAAACATGACAATTGGTGGGCAACTTGTGTTTGTCAAATGTTCAGGATAGTCGGCATGCCCAACATGCAAAATGTATTTATTGTGACCACGTTGTTGCCATTCAATTGCCTTAGTCAGGCGTTTTTCTGTTGTACTACATTTGCCTTTTAACGCTGCAATCTGTGAAATTTGCCAGCCCAACTTGAGTAATAATTGGTGCTGTGCTTTGTGAAGAGATGCTAAAGGTAAATCTAGCGCTGTCGCTGTTTTGCTTAAGCGTTTGTAGCCCATTTTGGGAATAGATGCTAATCGCAACCACGTGTGAACTTCCGCTTTTTGTTGGCATTCAATCATATGTCCGTCCTTGGATGAAAATAGTGTTAGGGTTTGGCGATAATTTCTCCGCCAGTCAAATATGTTTCGGCTTTTGTGACTAATGCGTAGCTACCCATCTCAAATGTCTGGAATACCACCAACTCACCCACTTTATAAGCCGGTTGTTTTATATCTTCCCCCAAACTCAAAAGCGTGAATATACTCGCTCGGTCAAGAGAATAACTTGGCTCCTCTTTGTATTCGATTTCAGAACCAATATCATAAATTCCAAAAACCGTACCGGGTTTTACTTTGCGCTTGCCCAAATTAATGATGACGATGTCATTTTTACCGATTAAATTTCTGCCATTTGCGTTTTCTACCAATTCGCCTTTTTGACGTTTAGCAGCGCGCAACACTAAATCTTTATACGACGTTTTCTTTTGCGGATATACTCGGTCGCCTTGACGTGCTTCTGACAAACTATCGTTGATCTCAACAATAAAATGGTTGTTGTCTGTATGTTCTCTTATTTTTGCAGAGCTAATTAAATCCACCTGCAAGCCAAGTGACATGCCATTGCTGTCTTTTACCTCTCGCGCTTTACGAATGATATTAAACGCCGATGCACTGTCATTCACATCACGTGTAAGGATAAAATCGTCATTAGTAAATCTAGGCGTACCTGTTCTGTCACCTAGTAGGGGCGGTAAACCGTGGTAATCCTCTTCAGGCATCAACATGTCGCCGTTAATAAAAGGGGCAATGAGCGACCACGGTAACACGTCGATCGGTAAGCGTTTTTTACGTATGGTTTTTTCTGGCGTTAATACAATAGCGCCTTTTTCACGGCTAATTTCTAGTACAGGTTTGCCGTCTTCGTAGCGCAGCGTGAGTTCGTCACCGGGGTATATTAAATGCGGATTTTCGATTTGTGTATTGGTACGCCAAAGCTCTGGCCATAACCAAGGTTTAGATAAAAATAAATTTGAGATGTCCCATAAGGTATCACCCTTTTTAACCACATAGGTTTGCGGCGCGTCTTGCTTAATTTCGATAAGATCTGCAAATACTGAAAAAGACGCACTTATGGCTAGCGTTGCCATTATTATGAAACGTAACAAATATCGTCGAAAATCTACCTTCATATGCGTGCCTTAATCCTAGTCTTGCTCAAATTTGATTTATCTATCTACAGACTGTTGTATAATTGGTTATCGGTTTAAATTCCGTTAAGTTAACCCTTATTACAGGTTAAACATTGATAGTGACACCTGAACACGCATCATATCCTGCTAGAAATAGCTGAAAGATACATATTCTGCTTGATGCGTATAAATTTTTATACTGACTAAAAGGGCGGTTTTAGCATGGCAGTTTTAGAAGTTCTTACATTTCCAGACGAGCGACTTCGCACAGTTGCAAGCGCTGTAGAAGACATAAATGAGGACATTAAGCAATTAGTCGACGATATGTTCGACACAATGAAAGACGAAAAAGGCATTGGTTTAGCTGCAACGCAAGTGAATGTGCACAAACGCGTAGTAGTAATGGATGTATCTGAAGAACAAAATGAACCTAGGGTGTTTATTAATCCTGAAATTATTGAAAAAGAAGGTTCAAAAATCAGCGAAGAAGGGTGTTTGTCGGTACCAGGCAATTATGCAAAAGTTGACCGGGCGGAAAAAGTCAAAGTAAGAGCCTTAGACAAAAACGGGGACGCCTTTGAATTAGAAGCCGAAGGGTTATTTGCAGTATGCATACAACACGAACTTGATCACCTAGAAGGCAAGTTATTTGTCGACTATTTATCGCCATTAAAACGTCAACGCATCCGCAAAAAGCTAGAAAAAGAAGCCCGTTTAATGAACAAAGCATCATAGGAATATTTTTGAGAATTATATTTGCAGGCACCCCAGATTTTGCCGCAGCACATCTACAAGCCATATTAGATAGCGAACATGAGGTAGTGGCCGTATACAGCCAACCCGATAGACCATCTGGTAGAGGCAAAAAACTTACTCCTAGTGCAGTAAAGTCTCTAGGACTCGCAAACAACTTACCAATCGAACAGCCTGTAAAGTTTAGCGACGAAGGCGCAGCAGAAACGCTCGCCGGCTATGAAGCCGACATAATGGTGGTCGTTGCGTACGGCTTACTGCTGCCTGAACACATATTGAGCATTCCGAAATTAGGTTGTATTAATGTGCATGGGTCGATACTACCAAAATGGCGAGGCGCCGCACCCATTCAACGAGCGATTTGGGCGGGTGATAATGAAACGGGCGTCGCAATAATGCAAATGGATAAAGGTTTAGACACAGGCGATGTTTTGCATATTGCACGGCTACCTATCGACGCTGAAGATACAAGTGCAAGCTTATACAACAAACTTGCCGAACTTGGCCCTAAGGCATTGGTTAAGACACTTAGCGATTTTGCTAATTACACACCACAAACACAAGACGACGCACAAGCGACTTACGCGAAAAAACTCAGTAAGGCAGAAGCAAAATGCAACTGGCAGTTAAGCGCTTTGCAATTAGCGCGTAATGTTCGTGCATTCAACCCTTGGCCTGTAGTGTGGTTTGAGAAAGATACACAAGCCATAAAAATCTGGCGTGCAGACGTTGTAGAAACAACGAACTCACCTAAAAAGGCAAATGGAGAAGTAATTGAATACGCCAAAAACGGCCTGATTGTGCAATGTGAAGAAGGCTGTTTAGTAATACATGAAATTCAGCTCCCCAATAAAAAACGCCAAAGCATTGCCGATGTCGTTAACGGCAAGCCGGATTTATTTGCTTGTGGCGAAATACTCTCTTGAAAACAAATAAACTTTTCGCTAAAAATCATAAAAACTCGCCATCACATAGAACAAATTTACGTGCAGATGCCGCATGGGCGCTTTTTGAAGTGTTAGAAAGTGGACGCTCAACGCGGGATATTATGCCCGCGCTGTTTGAGCGATATACCAAACCCCAAGATCGGGGCTGGTTGCAAGAAGCAACATACGGTTGCTTGCGTGAACTGCCAATACTGCAATTTTGGACACACACCCTATTAGATAAACCGCTAAAAGGGGATAAAAAAATAATCGAGCACCTAGTCATGCTTGGTTTGTTTCAAATACACTTTATGCGCACATTAGATCATGCAGCCGTGTCTGAAACAGTCAACGCCGCAAAAGCCCTGAATCAACCTCGATTTTCAGGCTTGGTAAACGCGATACTGCGCAATTTCACACGCAATAATGTTGCCGATTTACCCTTCCCTCAACCACACATTGAATACGGACTACCCAAGTGGTTACATAAGCAACTGCAACAAGATTACCCTGAGCAATGGCAAAATATTGCTAAACAATCCAATAAAAAGGCACCGCTCTGGTTGCGTATAAATAAACAAAAAATATCCGTAGACGAATACTCAAAACATCTAGACCAAGCAGGCATTGAACACGAATGTCATGGCATAGGCGCCGTTAAGCTAATCTCGCAAACCAGTGTGCCCAAATTACCCGGTTATGATGACGGTTGGTTTAATGTCCAAGATTATGCTGCGCAGCAATGCATGAATTTATTGCCCATTGATGCGGGCGATACAGTCTTAGATTGTTGTGCAGCACCGGGTGGAAAGACCCTGGCACTAATAGACGTAAACCCAGCACTTGCGTCCTTATATGCGATAGATAACGTTGCCTCTCGCTTAGACACCTTAAGAGAAAACATTACACGTGCACATTTGAGCAATGAACAGAAAATAGTCGTTCTTCACGCAGATGCCGCCGCACTAAGCACTCACGACAAGCTACCAATGTTCGATAAAATATTGTTAGATGCACCATGCTCGGCAAGTGGTATCATCCGTCGGCACCCTGACATTAAATGGCTACGGAAGCGCGCAGACATTGACGTATTGGTAGCGTTACAATCACAAATTCTTGACGAAGTTTGGGCAAAACTCAAAACCGGCGGCACGCTACTCTATGCCACTTGCTCTATTTTACCCGCAGAAAATAGTAAGCAAATTCAAACGTTTTTAGATAGGCATGACGACGCAACACTCGTGCCTATTGATGAAGATTCACCTCACGTCGGTTGGCAAATATTGCCCGGTGAACAAGAAATGGATGGTTTCTTTTACGCAAGATTGCTAAAGTCGAAATAGAATGAACAGAACACGCTAGTATGAAAATAATAATTATAGGTGCTGGACAAGTCGGCGGAACCCTTGCCGAAAACCTTGTAGGTGAGCAAAACGAGATAACTATCGTCGACTCAGACCTTCGCGTATTAGAAAGCTTGCAAAGCCGCTTGGATTTGCAAGTTATTTGCGGCATTGGCTCTCATCCGGACATTCTTAAAAAAGCCGGGGCGGAAGACGCAGACATGCTAATTGCGGTTACTAACAGCGACGAAAGCAACATGATGGCTTGCCAAGTAGCCTACAGCTTATTTAAAACACCGACCAAAATAGCCCGTGTTCGCTCTGAGCAATATATCATTTATCAAAACCAGCTATATAAACATCAAGACATTCCTGTTGACCATCTAATTGCGCCAGAGCAACTGGTCACCACGGCAATAAAACGCTTAATCGATTACCCCGGTGCATTGCAAGTTGTTGAATTTGCTGAAGGTAAGGCGAGTTTAGTTGCTGTAAAAGCATATTATGGCGGGCTGTTGGTAGGGCATGCTCTTTCTGCCTTAAAAGAACACATGCCAAATGTTGAAACCCGTGTTGCCGCCATTTACCGCCGCGGCCGCCCTATTCGCCCACTTAGCTCAACGGTAATCGAAGCAGACGATGAAGTATTCTTTATTGCGGATACCAAACATATTCGTGCGGTTATGAGCGAACTACAAAAACTGGAATCTAGCTATAAACGTATAATGATTGCCGGTGGCGGCTTAATTGGCGCAGGCTTGGCAAAAAGGCTTGAAGGCAAGCATAATGTAAAACTGATTGAATACAGTGCAGAGCGCGCAGAATACTTATCTACCGTACTTGACGAAACTATTGTATTTCAAGGCGACGCCTCGGACGCGAGTTTACTGCGTGAAGAAAGTGTTGAACAAGTCGACGCATTTATTGCCGTAACAAACGACGATGAAGCCAACATTATGTCAGCCATGTTAGCTAAGCGCATGGGCGCGCAAAAAGCCATGGTACTTATACAACGCAGCGCTTATGTAGACCTAGTGCAAGGCGGCGACATCGATATTGCATTTTCACCTCAACAAGCGACCATATCTGCATTGTTAACCCACGTAAGGCGTGGGGACATAGTAAATGTTCACTCACTACGCAGAGGCGCCGCAGAAGCCATTGAAGCAATTGCGCATGGCGACGAAAGCACATCGAAAGTAGTCGGCAAGCAAATTGATGATGTAAAACTACCGCCTGGCACAACCATAGGCGCGGTTGTGCGCAATGATGAAGTGATTATTGCTCACAGTGACACGATTATTAAAGCAAATGACCACGTGATTTTGTTCTTAGTAGACAAAAAATTTATACGTGATGTTGAGAAGTTGTTCCAGCCTAGTGCTTTGTTTTTTGGTTAAATAGTTAGAGCCCAAAAAATTCGTCACACATACCGTAGAAGGCATTGTAGTGTCTTAACTAGTATATTGCCAAAGCTATCGGTCGCTACTTAGAACAAGTTTACTACGACCCCATTATTTTAATTCATTTGTCCAATCATAATCAGGATACAACCTTTCTAATTCTGAGAGATCTGGCTTTGTATTTTTAAGGTTATCCCAAAACGCCTTATCGTCTTTTTTTGAGCAGTCGAGCTCACCCTTGGCAATACCTCTCCAGAACCTACCAGTGTGAAAGCACCCGACCCACTCCTTTGGTCGACCGCCACCGATGTAGTACCTTATTCCCTGGCCTTCCGCTCGGCCATTTTTCCATTCGCCAATGTATTTACTATCACCTTGGATAAACGCTATGGAATAACCTTCTCTATGGCCATCTTTGTATTCACCTATAGAAAACGAGTTGCTATCATTCCAGCGATACAAGCCATATCCCTCAGGTTTACCGTTTTCCCAGCTACCTATATAGATATCACTACCGTAATAGGTTCCTTTCCCAAAGCCATGTTTCTGGCCTATATCATTCCGCTCTCCAACATAACCTGTATACATATCAGTGGATGAAATGTCTTCAACCTTCACCCCGCCCCGATAAAAGATCTCATAGACCTTCCCTGAAGTCATTGTCACTTCGAAGCGACCATGCTCCTTGCCATCTACAAATTGACCAATGGTGGAAGCCTTACCCGCATAATCAGTTGATACTTCACCTTGGAGGTGACCGTTAACATATAGTCCTTTTCTAACTGTGCCGTTGTGGTAGGTAATAACACCCCGCCCAACTGGCAAACCATCACAGATATCGCCGCTGTACAGCCCTTTCTGGTACTCAAAATCGACAACCGACTGCCTTGTGTAGCAAGCTGCATCAACTAAATCAGTGCCCTGACATGCTGAAGTTACAACTAAAATGTAGATAGTAAAAACCAGTCGTTTCACATTAATACCTTCCTTCACGAATAAGCTTTTCAATCTGCAGTTGTACTTTTGTTTTACTGCCATGTGACGGAAGTTCATTGACAATAATAGGATTGCTTTGTGCCTGATTGAGATTAATACCATTAGACAACTGCTGTGCACCTGAAAAGAAATCGTCAATAGCAGTTTCAGGTCGAGGCGGACGGGCAAACACTCTGTCCAAGCCCTTTAGTCGTGACGGGGAACTTGCCAATGGCGACGCGGCACTTAATCCCAGTTCAGCTGTATTAAATAACAAATTAACACCATCATCACCAACTCCCAAAGGACTTAACACTTTGCTGTAAAGTAACTTCAATGGGTTATTTGTATCACTATTTTGCAACTGAAAATCAATATGATTACTTCCTAAAAATATCTCTTCAAGCTGCCCTAGACCATCGGTAACATTAGCAACACCATGAGTTAACAATGCACCTCTTATCGGTGCTGGGGTTAAGGCAGAGACCGGATTTGCACCTACGTAAAGCTGCGCAGCACCACTGGCAACAGTTGCAAATGCCAAGAATGTATCCCCAAATATCCTAGCATCATCACGGTTAAGTGCAACGGTATCAATCCGGTGAAGACCATCATAAAAGCGGTATTCCTCACCCTCTGCAACATAACCAATGAGTGTATTGCCCGTATCGGAAAACTCAGACAAGCCAATGAGACTATTCAGCGAATGACCGATATCTTCCGATGAAAACAGCTCAAGTGCATTATCTAAACCGTCATAGGTATTGATATATCGTCCAACGCGGGCGTCAAATTCTGCCCTATCCTCATTTTCGAACTGCCTTAGGTCATTCCTAACACTAATAAACCGCTCCCTGTCAAAATTATCATCAGGCACAACATCGACCAACCCTGGAACTCCATCAGTTTTACCAAACTTAGCTGCCGCTCTCAAAATAGCACCCTCGATTTCAAATCCTTCACGATAGAAACGGGAGTCGGTGACATCATATAAGACCTCAGCACCTCGAGCGGCTAACATTTCTTCTAATGGAATGTCAGTTAACTGTGCCCTTCTCTCCAACTCTTGAAGCTGTGCGGGAGAAAGGCCTCGCTTCCCTGCTTCAATTTCTCGATTTCTGTCGGCATTTTGAGCACCACGTACCAGACTGTTCCCCAGTGCATTGCCGAACGCATCCGTCGCAACATCAACAAAGTTCCATGAGCCTTCGTTAAAGAATCCTTTCTTAATTGCGTAGTTTATACCAGAACGCGCGATACCGCCAAGTGCATCACCAGCAAATCCATTTTCACTCAAGCCTTCAAATAAGTTTTCACCGCCAATTTCCAAAGCTGAGCCAATAAAAGCAGTGCCAGCGGATGCCGCTACATTCGCCCATCTGAACCCACTTGGCTTACCTACTAAAGTGTTCGAGTATGCGCCTGTAACTACGCTTGCTCCTGCGAGAGCGGCCTTACCATAATGGGTCAATTCCGTACCTTTAGTAGCCCAAGCACCGAACGTGCCTGCTCGCAATCCTGATCCGACACCAGCAGTTAAGCCTGCCGTTAAACCTGACGCAAATGCATCTTTTAAGGAATATCCATCCTGAACACCTAGAATATTTCCCGCAGCTTGTCCAGCCAAAGCACCTGTAAATCCTCCGATACTTGCAGCAACCGCACCATTGGCGCCTAATGTTCCAGCTAATGCGGCTGTCCCCGCTTTGAATGTTGCTCCAACAGATCCAGCAGTACCAAACGAAATAGCTCCGCCTGCTGCACTAGCGGCAGTGCCTGTCGCAGCAGTAGTAGTCGCAGTTGCTGTACCAGCAGCAGTTGTCGTGGTCGTGGTCGTAGCACCTGTAACACCTGATGCCGCACCTGCTGTATATACAGTCACAATGATAACGATTGCGATGATAATAATAGATGCCAATGCGTTACACCCTGCCTCTGGTGGAGGCGGAATATACGGCACATTTGGCGTTGTATCGCCGATGACTTCAGCCACGTTGTATGGCGTAAAGGTATCAAAGCGGTTGCTTGTATTGGCTTGTTCTGGGATGTTGATGCTTTGCCCAGCCGTTAGCTTGCCGTCTGCGCTTTGGGTCAAGCCATTAGCATCGGCTATCACATACCAAAGGTTAGCGTCGCCATAAAATTGGTTTGCTAATGTACGCAGGGTTTCGCCATCTCGAATTGTGTGACGTCTGCTGCTTGTCGCACTATTTGGGTTCACACTTTGTAAGTGCGCCGATTTCACATTAATGTCACCATTTTCTTTTAACTCGCCTAAGTATTGGCTGCCATTGAATAGGTAGTGACTTTTATTGTCTGCCGTAGGAGCAAAATCAATTTTTTCTGCAATGGTTTCAAGCGCTGCCGCAGACACCCACCGATCCAATATTGATAAAATACCTTGCTGTGTGCCTATCGGCATCTCAGGTGGGAAGCCGATAGACCTTGAATTCATGTAATTGTCTATATATCGCTCCGCCGTTGCTAGCGGCAGATTGAAAAGGTATTCGTCCGTTAGAGTGTTTCTTGCACTTTCAATTGCCTCCGCCAGCGCGAGCGGTGGGCGCACACCCTTATGGGTTTCACTTTGTTCGCCATGTTGTCGACGCACAAGTTTACCATCGGCGGTGTAGTCAAAATAACGAGCATGTATATCTGTACCGCCTAATTTTTTATTGTCGGTACCGAGTTTAGTTTCCTCTATCGCTATTCGATTGCCGTTAGCATCATAGAACGATTCTGTTTTGGCATGGCCAAAGTGCCCAGTACCACTCCCATCTACTAGTTTTTCTAGGTAACTGTCGCGCCCTTCGTAACTATATTTAAAACGTTGAGTATATGTATCAGGAAGATCATCATCGCCACTTAGTGCAGGTCGTTTGAGCTGATTGTAAAACATGCGCTCTGTGCGTCCTGCGTCGTCATAGAGGTATGTCGTCCTACTCATATGATTTTCTACTTGTTCAACATCTGCTTCAGTAATTACTGAATATTCACTTCCATTAATGCGCGCCACAGCGTCATCAGAGGAAATACTAAAATCACTTACAGCTTCGATTTTACCATCATCCGTATAATCAAACGTCTGTATGGTTCTCACTGAATTGGCTAACGTCACTTCACTTACAGTTTTTCTGCGTCCTGCTTTTGGATGGGTAAAGTTTTCTACATCTACTGTTTGGTCGGCAGCAAAATAATTTACCGTTCTTTCCACTTGTTGAAGTAAGTTGTAATCATGTTTAACTGATGAATACCAGTCTTGACTAGCAATACCACTAATATTGAGGTTGTTTCGATTGTCGTAAAAATTATATATGAGGTCGTCACTGTCATATGCTCGATGACTCTCAATTAGACTACCTTGCGCGTTGTAAGTCATGCGCTGAAGCGTTTTACCTAAATCGGTATACACACGCTCTGCGCGACCCATCACGTCATATTCAATATATTGGCTACCTTCCGTTAATTCGATTGCACTTCCATTTAATACTCCAGCATCTATTTTAACTCTGTTAGCTGCGTCATAAGTAAAGTAGTACTTTTCTGAAGTGGCGCCATTGTCAATAATTAGCTCGCCTTCAGTCGTTAAATCTTCTCCGTTGTCTTTTGCAAAGAATGTGAGTTTTAGTTTGTCGATAATACTTGCTAGCGCAGCAGCTTGCTCTTTTGTGCTAAATAAACGCCCTGTTTCTGGATCAAAGCTTAACCACGCCTCTAGACTACTTGGGATTGTGACTTCTGGCTCGTCTGCATCAGCAGTAGCCGACGACACAGCAAATGGCGACGCTAATGGATTAGGTGACGCCAATGTTGCAGAAGCTGCGCTAAACGGCGTTGCCAGCAACGCCTGTGAGCTTTGCGCTTGAGCGTCAGCGCTTTCATCGGTTACTTCAACTCTAATACCGTATTTTGCAACCTCACTTAGACCTTGGAAGTATTTGGTCACGTCAATGTCTATTGCCTTGCTCGACAATAATTCAATCGTCCCAACCGCAAGTTCACGTGGACCATCTACCACTAGTGTAAATTCACCTTGGGT
>NZ_BSOT01000015.1 GCF_030160655.1 Agaribacter marinus | reverse complement strand
TTAGGCTTACAGGATCAGGCAAGATTGTTGCGTTTTACTTGACGTGGGGAGTCATACCAACGCCGCAATTACCGGCGAGCGCTGCAACGCAGCGCGAGTCCCTGCTGGTGAAACCAGCAGCTTGGGTAGATTGCTTTGTTAGCTGCTATTTCCAAAACTGCCACCACTTTTTTGACATGCTGGCTCTCATTGCTTCACCCGCAGCCTTTAATTCTTTCCAATTTGACTGCCCATCCGCGCCATAGACTTCACACTCATCTCCTTGAACTTTAGCATCAAGAGCAACAGCAATTTGGTACATCTTCTTTATGATTTCATCATCAGGGTTTTTAACTTTTATATTACCTTCGAAATAATCGAACCACGCCATATTTCCATCTTTTTCATGGCCAGAATACCCAGTCCAGACAGATAAACCTTCGCTTTCAATCCTTAAGGCTCCATTAGGAGTTCCTGCTTCAGCATACCCATCTAATCTCATATCCGGAGATGACCTTACATAATCTGTCCACTCATCAAGTGTTATCTCAGCGCCTTCGTCCTCGAACCACTCTTCTTTTCTTGTGATATGTAAATCGTATCCCATGGATTTTTCCTTGGCAGCTAACAGTTTATTATCTGCACGTCCGTATAAGTCCGAACGTACAGTTACTAAATATGTAATTATGAGATATTGTGACGACAATTCGAGATAAATGTCAAGACAGCCCTCTATTTTAGCGGGCATAGCTAATAAAAGTTATTGGTTCTAAAAGTCATAGCGTGAATTCTCGGTTTCCACATACTCATAAAAATCAAGTTGTTATCATGCAAACAACAGATAATTAATTTACAAACCGAGAATTGGAGCTAAAAAACATCTCAAGGAGGAGAAATGTCTCAGTTCATAGAGTCCGTAAGACAAAAATTACGCGCA
This sequence comes from Agaribacter marinus, assembly GCF_030160655.1. Classification (GTDB taxonomy): domain Bacteria; phylum Pseudomonadota; class Gammaproteobacteria; order Enterobacterales; family Alteromonadaceae; genus Glaciecola; species Glaciecola marina. The sequence goes on along the minus strand of NZ_BSOT01000015.1, from coordinate 32,747 downwards.
CTTCGATATAGCTATAGAACGGAAAAATCGTATTTGCGTTGGATGCGTGCCTATATCAGATATCACAATTACCAACATCCGAATACGCTTGGTGAGGCTGAAATTGATGCTTACTTAAGTCACTTAGCAAACACAAAGAATGTGAGTGCGGCTACGCAAACACAGGCGCTTTGCGCGCTAGTTTTTATGTATAAAAAATGTTTAGGTTATGAAGAGTTAACATTGCAATTTGGCTTTTCTAAAAAACCAAAAAATTTACCTGTAGTGATAAGTACTGAAGAAGCCAAACAGATTATAGGCAAATTGTCGGGCAAGTATCACCTGATTGCCTCCTTGTTATTTGGTGCTGGATTAAGGACCAACGAAGTACTACGACTTCGCATAAAAGACATTAACTTTGACAACAATACAATTTTTATATTTCGTGGGAAAGGCGCTAAAGACAGGTATAGCTTATTACCGAAATCGCTCATTGAACCACTAAAACACCAAATTAACGTGGCAAAGAAGGCGCATCAAAAAGACCTTAATGAAGGCTTTGGGCTTACTTCACTGCCTCCTTCGCTACACAGGAAATACAAAAATGCGCTCAAAGACACGAGTTGGCAATATATTTTCCCATCTAACAATAGATGTGTGCACCCTATCGACGGCTATATTTGTCGGCACCATATACACGAAACAGCCTTCAGAAAACAATTGCGTCAAGCAGTCCTCGCAACCAAAATAGATAAACGAGTAACCGCACATACATTCAGGCATTCCTTTGCCACTGAATTGCTGCGCAGCGGCAGCGACATCAGAACAGTACAAGAATTACTTGGTCATAGCGATATTCGCACTACTCAAGTGTATACACATGTTATCGGTGATAAATATTCTGGTACAAAAAGTCCTGTAGATTGATTAACTAAAACTAGTAAAACGGCTACATCCTGCATTGCCTTAAACCCTTCAAACCTAAATTATGCAATTCTGTATAAAGGCATCAAACAAGAGTATGAGTATAAGAAAATTAACGCTAGGTCCAAGCTTGCCAAACAGGCGTCATATCTGCCGGTAAAACCAATTTTCTACCTAGCTCGGTCCAACGCGTAGGCGCATGAAAATCAGACCCCACACTGGCACGCAAACCTAATTCCTTCGCTAAATTCACGATAAGATCGCGTTTTGTCGGTGAAATATTTGGGTGCATGACTTCAGTCGCATCGCCGCTTGCAGCAGCAAATGCCGTCAAGAGTTTGCGGATCCATTTTGACTTCATGTCGTAATGAAAAGGATGTGCAAGCACAGCATGCCCTTTGGCGCCTCGTATTACATTGATCGCATCCGCCATATCTATCCAATCAGGTGACACGTATGCGCGTTTTTTTGCACCTAAAAATTGCGTAAACGCTTGCTGTAAATCTTTACAAATACCTTCGTCGACTAAAACAGCAGCGACATGAACTCGCGATACGATACCCGACGCTTTACTCAGACATTTTTCATATAGCTCATCGATGCCAAGAAAAGCGAGTTTTTGTGTTATTTTGTGAGCACGTTGAATTCTTTTTTGCTTTTGAACATCCAGCACCTCAATCAGCTTTTGATTGTTCTCATCAAAATTGAGACCCAATATATGAATTTCGAAACCATGCCATTTAGTACTGATTTCAACACCATTTATCAATCTAACTTTTGCATTAAATTGTTCAATTGCTTCACGCGCAAGGGGCAATCCGTCAATATTGTCATGATCAGTAATAGCAAGCATGTCTACTTGCATTTGTTGTGCTCTCATCACTAATTCTTGCGGTGTAAGTTGCCCGTCTGAACAAGTAGTATGGGTGTGTAAATCAATCTTCAAATTAGTGGCCTTCGGCGTGTTACTAAACTCAATTCGCGACAAACATTTATATCATCAACGATGGCTTTTCTATCATAATTTAGGGTTACGTTATAAGAAATTCAATTTTTAGCGGTTGACATAGGCGTCATTTTGTATTCTCCTATGCACCTGAAAATCAATACAGATTTTAATGGATAGTATCATATGAATTCGACATACGTACGCAACATTTGGTGGTGGTGCAACCGGACTTAGGGCTCTGGCTGCATGTGTGTGCACGAATTCCAAGGCCCGTTTAAGGGCCTTTTTTGTTTCCGACAAACAAGCCCTAGCGTAAATGAACTAAGAAAGTAGATAAAATACCAAAGGAAGTAAACATGAGTCTGTCGGCGCTGGGGCAAACCCCAGGAACAGTAGAAACCATATCGCGAGAGCTAGCTTATTTGTCTGACCCACTGGTCGCATACAAAAAAGTCGCCAGTACTAATTCTCTTTTACTCGAATCAGCAGAAATTGATAGTAAAGACGATTTAAAAAGCTTGATACTTATTGACGCGGCGCTGCGAATCGAATGCAACGGAAGTCAAGTTGACATTGTTGCAACATCTGAAAATGGGGCGTCTTTATTGCCCTTTTTAAACACGCAACTAGCCGATTTTATAGTCACCGAAGAAAAGACCAGCTTGCGCGTCGAGTTCCCACAACCCGATGGTAATCTAGATGAAGACAGTCGTTTAAAGCAACCAGCTGTCCTTGACGTACTTCGCGCTATCTCAAATAAAATTACGCCCATTCGCGACGACAACAATGCTGTATTTTTAGCTGGCGTGTTTGCTTATGATTTAATTGCTACTTTTGAGCAACTTCCTAGTGTCGTAAAAGGTAAAAACACTTGCGCTGACTATGTGTTTTACTTAGCTGAAACCCTACTACTCATTGACCACAAAGCAAAAACAACCGAGCTGCTAGGCAGTGTATTTTCGGGTGAAAATGTTGCACAACAGTATTTTAAAGTGAGCCAACAATTAGAGAGTTTAACGCATTCTCTAGACGATTTATCTGAAGTAAGCTTTTCTGAAAGTATGGCAGACTCGCCAGCCGTCAATACCGATAAATCGGATGCGGAATATTGCCAAGATGTCTTAAATCTACAAAAAAACATTCTCGACGGCGATATTTTTCAAGTCGTGCCGTCTCGTACTTTTTCACTTCCCTGTGAACACCCCTTATTGGCATATAAGCGCTTAAAACAAACCAACCCTTCTCCTTATATGTTTTACATTCAGGATAAAGATTTTGTGATTTTTGGTGCATCGCCCGAGTCGGCCCTTAAATATGAGCAGACATCAAATCAAGTAGAAATTTATCCCATTGCTGGTACTCGCCCACGAGGTAAACGTGAAGACGGCACTATCGATTTAGACTTGGACAGCCGCTTAGAACTCAACCTACAACAAGACCACAAAGAAAAAGCCGAACATATCATGTTGGTTGATTTGGCAAGAAATGACGTTGCAAAAGTTTCTGTACCCGGCTCACGTTTTGTCAAAGATTTATTAAAAGTCGACCGATATTCGCATGTTATGCATTTAGTTTCGCGAGTAGTTGGTCAATTACGCGATGACCTTGATGCGCTCCATGCTTATCAAGCGTGTATGAATATGGGTACCTTAGTTGGCGCACCAAAAGTCAGCGCAGCCGCCTTAGTGCGTCAAACTGAACAAGCAACACGCGGAAGTTATGGCGGTGCGGTAGGTTACCTAAATGGTAAAGGTGATTTTGATACCTGTATTGTAATTAGAAGTGCGTTTGTTAAAGATAACGTCGCTCATATTCAGGCGGGTGCAGGTGTAGTAAAAGACTCGATACCTCAATCTGAGGCTGACGAAACGCGCGCAAAAGCGCAAGCGGTTATTCAAGCAATTAGCACTGCAAATCAAGCATTAAACAGCAGTGAGGTAAAATAATCCATGACATATTCAAACGCTGAAGACAAGGTGAACAACATTGACCAACTGCACGTCATTTTAATCGATAACGTCGACTCATTCACTTATAATCTAGTTGATGAACTTCGTGTATTGGGTGTGAAACTAAAGGTTTACCGCAATACCGTAGAAGCGAAACACATTTTAGAGCAACTCGCCTTGGCTAAAACGCAAGGTCCTTGTGTACTCATGCTTAGTCCGGGCCCAGGCGCACCAAGTGCGGCTGGCTCTATGCCAGAAGTTATAAAAGGTGCACAAGGCAAATACCCAGTGCTTGGCATATGTTTAGGCCATCAAGCCATTGTAGAAAACTACGGCGGTGTTGTTGGGCATGCGCCAGAGGTAATGCATGGCAAGGCCTCGTTAATGACATTTTCAGCACATGAAATATTTGCAGGTTTATCTAACCCCTTGAGCATTGCTAGATATCACAGTTTAGTGGCCACTGATGTACCCAATTCTTTGCAAAAGATTGCAGAAATTGACGGCTTACCCATGGCGATATTAAATGAGGCTGATAAGATGCTCGGCTTTCAATTTCACCCTGAGTCCATATTAACGTGTGAAGGCAGCAAACTCCTTCAACAAGCGTTAATGTACTTAGCAAATGATTTACCAAACACATAAGGTTTATCGCGAAGTGATGAATAAAGCTAAATTTGAGAACAAGGAATAAGCGCGGATGGACATTAACTTACTACTTGAACATGTTTACGCAAACAAAGACTTATCTCAAGATGAGTCTCACGCTATTTTTTCGAGCCTAATGCAAGGCGAGTTGAGTGAAATATCAATCAGCGCCCTACTCATCGCGCTAAAAATGAAAGGCGAATCAATTGGTGAAATTGCGGGCGCAGCGTCAGCGATGATTGAACACGCCAAAGCATTTCCTCAACCAGATTATGCATTTAGCGACATTGTGGGGACGGGTGGCGACGGCCACAATACAATTAATATATCCAGCGCAGCGGCGTTAGTTGCGGCATCATGCGGCATAAAAGTTGCCAAACACGGCAACAAAAGCGTCTCTAGTAAATCAGGTTCATCAGATTTATTCGCTAGCTTTGGTTTGAATTTGATGATGACGCCTGACATCGCGCGCAAATGTCTGGATGAGGCTAATTTTTGTTTTCTAGCGGCACCAAATTATCACGCCGGCGTTAAGCATGTTATGGGAGTACGTGGCACCTTAAAAACACGTACCTTGTTTAATATACTTGGTCCGTTAGCAAATCCAGCTAAACCAAGCCACGGTGTATATGGTGTTTATGCACCAGAATTGTTGCCCATTTATGCAAGAGTATTAGATGCCTTAGGCCACAAAAATGCACTTGTGGTACATGGTTCTGGTCTAGACGAAGTAGCACTACATGGTGAAACCAAAGCGATTCATTTACAAGACGGAAAATTTACTGAACTTAGCTTTACACCAGAAGATTTTGGTGCAAAAAGTGCGTCCCTTGATGCTATCAAAGGTGGTGTTCCCGAACATAACAAAACGCTTATTGAAGCGGTTCTTGCAGGCGCGGGTGAAACCGCGCACCGAGATGCGATAGCAATAAATGCAGCCTGTCTACTGTGGACAAACACGCCAACCAAAAGCATCCGTGAGTGTTATGAACAAGCAATCAATAGCATGCAAAACGGTAAACCGCTGGCAATTATGCAAAAAGCGGCAAAATTGAGCCTGGAGAAGTAAGCAGTATGGCTAACGTGTTAAAAAAAATCGTCGCTGACAAGCGGCTTGAAGTAAGCCAACGCGAGATAGATTTCCCGCTTAACGCATTTAAAGACGCTTTATCGCCGTCGAAAAAATCGTTTTTGGCGGCACTACAAAAAGACAAAGCTGGATTTATTTTTGAATGTAAAAAAGCTTCACCTTCAAAAGGTTTGATTCGAGCGCATTTTGATTTAGATGAAATAGTCAGCGCCTATGAAAAAGAAGCAGCGTGCTTTTCTGTACTAACAGATGAAAAGTATTTTCAAGGTAAGTTTGAATACTTAGATTACGTAACGTCAAGGGTGTCTCAACCAGTATTAAATAAAGATTTTTTTGTTACACCATACCAAATTTATTTGGCTCGTCATCACAACGCAGATGCTGTACTACTGATGTTGTCGGTGTTATCAGATGACGAGTATAAAAACCTACACAGTATTGCGGATGCACTAGCACTCGATGTTCTCACCGAAGTAAGCAACGAAGAAGAAACCCATAGAGCACTTGCGTTAGGCGCTAAGATCATTGGAATCAACAACCGCAATTTACGTGATTTAAGTACTGACTTAACAACGACTGAACGCTTAGTCCCTATCATTCGACGTCACGAAGCCTTTGCAGGAGTGATTATTTCTGAGTCAGGTATTTATACTAACGAAGACTTGCGTCGATTAAACCACCTTGTAGACGGGTATTTAATTGGCAGCTCGTTGATGGCACAAGATGACCTTAACTCGGCGATCAACACCTTGGTATATGGCGAAACAAAAGTGTGTGGCATTACGTCAGTAGATCAAGCTAAGTTGGTATCAAATTATCCCGCAAACCACTTAGGTTTAATTTTTGTTGAAGCATCAAAACGTCATGTCTCACTTGACGCTGCAAAAAGCATCGTCAAGAGTATTAATACCTCGGGGTTTAACAAAAAATTTGTCGGTGTTTTTCAGAACCAAAGCGCGGCACTAGTGGCCGATTATGCCAATAGTTTAGCCTTAAGTGCAGTACAACTTCATGGCCAAGAAACAAATGAATATATACAAGAACTCAAACCTTTGTTGCCGCGCAATTGCGAAATCTGGCGAGTGTTATCTATAGACGTAAACGACACGTCAGTGCTCAACAACGCGATTGAAAAACAGGAAAATGTTCTGGTTGATAAATACCTACTCGATAGCAAGGTTGGAAATACGCAGGGCGGCACGGGCAAGGCCTTCGATTGGCATCTGTTAAACGAAATTGAAAATAAACAACATTACATATTAGCGGGTGGTATTGGCCCTGAAAACGTCAGTCAAGCAAGACAAACAGGGATTGCCACACTAGACGTGAATAGCGGCGTAGAATCAGCGCCGGGAGTCAAAGTAGCAGAAAAGCTCAATGACCTATTCTCTCAGCTTAGAGTGTAAAGTGCTCAAGATTTAACTTTGTGCTTGTTAAGGCACAATAAAAATTGGTGAAACAATGAATAAATTAGATACAAAATTTGGCGACTTTGGCGGTATGTATGTACCTGAACTTCTTATTCCAGCATTAGACCAATTGGAACAAGCATTTTTGGACGCAAAAGAAGATCCTGCGTTTAACGAGGAGTTTTTATCACTGTTAAAAGATTATGCCGGTCGCCCTACGTCCATGACTCTCACGCGTAATTTAGTGTCTAACCCAAAGGTAAAACTATACCTTAAACGAGAAGATTTACTGCACGGCGGCGCGCATAAAACGAATCAAGTATTAGGGCAAGCGTTACTCACTAAACGAATGGGTAAAACAGAAGTTATTGCGGAAACAGGCGCGGGGCAGCATGGTGTAGCAACGGCGTTAGCATGCGCATTGCTTGGCTTAAAAGCTCGTATTTACATGGGTGCTAAAGATGTTGAACGTCAATCACCCAACGTCTTTAGAATGCGCTTAATGGGCGCAACCGTCATTCCTGTTGATTCAGGTTCAGGCACGTTAAAAGACGCAGTAAACGAGGCAATGCGTGACTGGTCAGCCAACTACGAAACTGCACATTACTTACTAGGTACGGCCGCAGGCCCTCACCCATTCCCAACTATCGTGCGTGAATATCATCGAATGATTGGTGAAGAAACTCGTCGCCAAATTATGGAAAAAGAAGGCCGTTTACCTGATGCCGTTGTGGCATGCGTAGGTGGTGGTTCTAATGCGATCGGCATGTTTGCAGACTTCATTGACGAGCCATCCGTTAAACTTATTGGCGTTGAACCAGCAGGTAAAGGTATTCATACAAAAGAGCATGGGGCGACAATATGTAAGGGGAGCAAAGGCATATTGCACGGCGCATTTACCTTCATTATGCAAGACGAAGTAGGTCAAATCGAAGAGTCTTATTCTGTCAGTGCTGGCTTAGACTATCCCGCTGTTGGCCCCCAACATGCATATTTGCACGACATTGGGCGGGCAGAGTATTTTGCAGTAACAGATACGGAAGCGCTCAATGCCTTTCAGTTACTTGCCAAGAAGGAAGGTATTATTCCAGCACTAGAATCATCGCATGCACTTGCACACGCGATTAATATGGCTGAAGAAGCCGAGGATGATTCTATTATCGTGGTTAACTTGTCTGGCCGAGGCGACAAAGATTTATCGCATGTCATAAATATACTAGGAGATAGCATCTAATGGGACACAGTAAATTTGATGGCACAGGTCGCTACAGTAAAATGTTTGCTCAACTTGAAGCAAAAAATGAAGGCGCATTTATTCCCTTCGTAATGATAGGTGACCCAGACAAAGAGACCAGTCTAGATATTATTCGTACCTTGGTAAAAGCCGGTGCAGACGGACTTGAGCTTGGTATTCCTTACTCAGACCCTATTGCCGACGGCCCTACAATTCAAAAAGCCAGTATTCGTGCATTAAACAATGGCATTAAACCACAAGATTGTATGGATATTATTGCCGAAATACGTAAAGAGTTTGCTGATATTCCCATAGGTCTATTACTGTACAGCAATCTTGTATTAGCGCGTGGAATGAACACATTTTATGCAGAAGCCGAATCTGCGGGTGTTGATTCAATCCTCATTGCTGATGTGCCGATTCGCGAAGTTGCTCCTTTTGCGCAAATAGCATCTGCTCATAATATCCAGCAAATATTAATTGCGCCACCAAACGCTAGTGACGAGACACTTGCATCTTTAGGTGAATTATCTACCGGTTACACCTATTTACTCGGGCGTGCAGGTGTTACGGGTACTGAAACCGAAGTAGACATACCGGCTAGCGCATTAATAAACAAATTGGATGCATATGGTGTAGCGCCGCCTGTTCTTGGTTTTGGTATTTCTAAACCAGCGCAAGTGCAAGCCGCTATAGATGCTGGCGCAGCGGGTGCGATTTCAGGTTCAGCAACAGTAAATATCATTGAAGCCAATATAGACAATAAAGAGGCGCTCACAGAGGCATTAAGTGATTTTGTGAAGACGATGAAGTCTGCGACTAAACGCGCATAGTGTTGCGCTCGTCACGTATATTGCACAACACTGAGAATTAAGTCAGCGTCGAGCTGAAATGAACCAAGGAAATTAAGATGTATTACGTTATTTATGCGCAAGACAAAGCTAACAGCTTGAGTGATCGCCTAAGCGCTCGCCCTGCACATTTAGAAAGGTTGAACGCGCTAAAAGATTTAAATCGTTTGTTAGTTGCAGGCCCTACGCCTGCCATTGACTCCAACGATCCGGGAGACGCTGGGTTTACTGGCTCAGTTGTAATCGCAGAATTTGCTTCATTAGAGGAAGCAGAACACTGGGCAGAGCAAGACCCTTACGTTGCAGCTGGGGTATACGAACAAGTCACCGTAAAACCGTTTAAGCATGTACTACCTTAAGCCCATGTTTCATTGGGCTTAACTTGCTAAACTTATTTTATCTCTACCGGCATCTTTCGATGCGTATAGTGCCTTGTCTGCGCGGTCAACCCACGACGTAACAGACTCATCAAGTTTAAGTTCAGCAACACCGAATGACATTGTATAATTTGGCAGTGCGTCACTTTGGCTCACTGCAACATATTCTCGCAAATCATGCGCTAAGGTTTGACCATCATGTAAATTACTGTTTCTTACAATGATCGCAAACTCCTCCCCCCCTAGACGATAAATTTTGTCAGTTCTGCGTAAGCGCTTTCCCATCAAACTTGTTGTTTCTTTCAATACTTGATCACCAACACCATGACCAAACGTGTCGTTTAGACGCTTAAAATAGTCCATATCAAACACAATTAACGTAGCACTTTTGGCATTTTTAACTAAGTCAGTAATACAATGCTCTGCGTCTCGGTGAAACGCCCTACGATTACCCGCTTGGGTAAGGTAGTCTTCAACAGCTTCAGTATTCAGTTGTTCAAAGCGTAATTGTAATTCTCTGGCAAAGTAATACACGAAAAAAATACTCGGGGCCAACGTCGCATATAAGGTAAGTACGGTTTCTAATGAGGTTCTATTTACAAGGACAGGCAATAATATCGAGCTCATGCAAACTAATAATGCTAAAGCATGGCGTGGTGACAGCATTGAAAAAATGCCTAGCGTGCCTGGGAATATCCAATACATACTAGCATCACTGCCATAGTGAGAACTGAATATCATTCCGACTGCCAAGGTAAGCGATATTGTCCCTTTGATGTAGGCGACATATTTTTCTTTATAGAGGAATACAAGAGACAAAAACGCCACTGATAGTAAAACGGCATCGACCAATACCATCATGATATTTTTCTCAAGCAAACGAATTGTCAGCATTGGTGTTAATGCAACAATCATCAGCAATACGATACACATTGTCATGCGATCGCTAATGCTTTTCTTAGAGAAATTACGCAACAACATCATGATGTATGAATTTGACTACCTTTCAAGGTGTACTCACATTTTATGCCTTTAGTCTATATCGGCTAAACGCACCATAACTGAATCCCCACTAGTGTTCACACCTTAGTCAAATCAGGTGCATCCGTTTCACTACCTGTATCATCAGAGAGTAACACAGCCAACCAACGACTCTCTTCACGTGACTCTAAGGCAATTTTTACTACCATTGTCAGTGGCACGCTAAGCAACATACCGACCGTCCCTAACAACCATCCCCAAAAAATCAATGACAAAAACACAACAAGGGTAGATAAGCCTAAACCTTTACCCATAAAGCGTGGCTCAATTACGTTCCCCATGACAGTGTTTACAATAATAAATCCAAGGCCAGCAAGACCGGCTTTAGCAAAACCAAATTCAACAAACGCCATCAATACGGCAGGGATAGCCGCAATGATAGAACCAATATTGGGGATAAAATTTAGCATAAATGCCAATACAGACCATAACATAAAGTGATCGACCCCCAGCATATACAGCCAAACACCAATAAAGACGCCCGTACCTAAGCTCACTAGCATCTTAATAACTAAGTATTGATTAACAGAGGCTAAAAACCGATCGATATGGGTCAATTGCATTTCAGGATCTGCCATCGCAATATGTACACGTTTTGGCATAGACTCGGCTTCGAATAACATGAAAATAACGGTTAACAGAATTAAAAACACATTTGACAATACCGTGCCCATGCCGGTAATGAAATTCGATGCCATGGTCATTGCCATCCCCGGATCAAGATAAGAAACAATTAGTCCCTGATCTAACTCGATGTTCGCCACGGTAAGTTTTTCAATTATCCAAGCAAATTCACCGGACAATTGTTCTCTGTAAATCGGCATATTTTGTCTAAATTCAGCCAACGACTGCGTGATCAATCCGGCAAGCATAAAACCAATTACCACAATTAGCAGTATTACTAAGGTGACGGATAACCAACGAGGTACTTTATATCTTGCTGACCAATTTATTAGCGGGCTTACAGCAATTGCAATAAACGCAGAAAGTAGAAAGGGTACTACAATGACGCTTGCGGCCTTAATACCGGCCAATACGATGACTAAAGCAGCCATAACGATTAGCGTTTTAACAGTGGGTGATTTTAATTCCATGTACCGTTTCCAAAAACAAAATAAAAAATTAAATAGCTTGTGTATTATAAGCACAAATCAACAACAAGAGCACAAATCAATGACAAGGAATACAACATCAAATGAATCTTGATCTGGCAAAGATACGCATCAAAAACCTTAGACTACGCACATACATCGGCATCAATGATGACGAAATTCGAAATCAACAAGATGTAGTGATTAATATTGTCATTCATTATGATGCTAAACGCGCCACCGATACAGACAACATGGACGACGCGCTCAATTACAAAACAATTACCAAGGCCATTATACGCTTAGTAGAAGACAATCGTTTTTCACTGCTCGAAAAACTTACCGCTGACGTGTTGGATATTGCCGCTGAGCATCCTTGGGTCACTTATGCTGAGGCGGAAGTAGACAAACCCCATGCGCTGCGGTTTGCTGATTCTGTATCTCTTTCTTTGTCTTGCACTAAAGGCGACTAAATATGCAACATTTGTTAATTTCTGGCGGTACTGGTTTGATCGGGCGGCACCTAATAAAGCGACTACTTTCGAGCTATAAAATAACTGTGATTAGCCGCGATCCAGCGAGGGCAAAACGCTTACTGGGCGACGCTGTGGCTATCACCGAACTAGCCGAAATAACAGACCTTGAAAACATTGACGGTATTATTAATCTTGCGGGTGAACCGATAACAGACAAGCGTTGGACAGACAGTCAAAAACAGCGCATTTGTCATTCTCGTTGGGATATAACAGAAAAACTAGTCGAGCTCATACACAACGCCACCGTTAAACCAAAGGTATTTATTAGTGGCAGCGCTGTCGGGTTTTATGGTCGACAAGGTGATACGCCAGTTACCGAAGACCACAGTGATTGTCACGACGAATTTAGCCGCGAGGTTTGTAAGCGTTGGGAAGACACCGCACTTAACGCCACAGACGCAACCCGCGTGTGTATTATACGTACCGGTGTCGTTTTAGCAGAAGAAGGCGGCGCCTTACAAAAGATGATGATACCGTTTCGCCTTGGCTTAGGCGGTCCAATTGGCAGCGGAAAACAATTCATACCCTGGATACATACGGATGATATGCTACGCGCCATCATATTTTTACTAGAAGACGATGCGTGTCATGGCCCTTTCAATGTGACGTCTCCTAACCCAAATACCAATCATTTTTTCGCGATAAAACTCGCGGCTAGGTTAGAGCGCCCTTGCTTTTTTAGAATGCCTGCATCCTTTATTAAATTCTTAATGGGCGAATCATCTGACCTTGTTCTTTTTGGACAAAAGGCGATGCCTCGGCGCTTGCAAACAGCAGGTTTTGTATTTAACTACCCCACGCTAATAGAAGCGCTTGACGGTTTAGACTTGTAAATAGGCGTTGTTCTTCCTTCTATATCCCCTGCCCTCATTTTGACGAGGGTAAAACCTCTTAACATACACTTGATATAAATTTATCATGCGAGGGCAATTGGGCTAAGACTTGATGTTTAAGCGTATGAATACCTTGTATCATCGATAATAACTGAGCATCGGGTATGCTATTTACCACCGGATGGTAGTCTTTGGGTTCAATCCCTTGCCCCAGCATGACTTGAATCCAACTGTTTTGGTTAAACAAATCATCTTGCTCTTTAAACACTAACCCCCCTGCTTTAAATATCTCTATTTTGTGTGCTAAACGCTCGGGAAGCGATATCTCTCGCATTGCTTGCCAAAATTCACCTTGTTTGTTTGGCGAATGGACGACGTAATGCAGCATCAAAAAGTCGCGAATTTGCTCAGCTTCTATACGCGTTTTTTGATTGTACTCATTAATGGCGGCGTCACTAATACCTTCATGCGGGAACACCTGAACCAGTCTTAATATTGCCGATTGGATCATATGAATACTGGTAGATTCTAAGGGCTCTAAGAACCCGGACGAAAGCCCCACAGCAACGACGTTTCCATGCCAACTGCGCTTGCGCTGTCCGGTGGTAAACTTGATGTGTTTTGGTTCCGCCAGCGCGTTAACGCCAACCGCTTGCTGTAGAATATCTTCTGCCTTTTGGCCATCCATAAACTGGCTACAGTACACTACGCCATTACCATTGCGATGTTGCAAAGGAATTTGCCACCGCCAGCCGGCCTCGTGCGCAATTGAACGAGTGTATGGTGGAATCGTTTCGCCACGCGCCGATGGCATTGCAACGGCGCTATCACATGGTAAATAATGACTCCAATCGTCATACCCAGTATTCAACGTTTCTTCAATAAGCATGCCTTTAAAACCAGTGCAGTCGATAAACAAGTCGCCGCTTATTACTTTTCCATTCGCTAATTGGACTGATTTAACAGTGTTTTGTTCTTCACCTTTGACGACATTATCGACTTTACCTTCTATGCGCGTCACACCATTTTGTTCACACAACTCTCGTAAAAACGCCGCATATAACGTGGCATCAAAATGATAAGCGTAAGGAAGCGTTTGCAGCGGATCCTTGCTGTTAATCTTGGCGAACTTGCCTTGCATTGCACACAAATAATTTAAGTCGTAGTCAGACAAATTTGTGTCATTGCCTAACGCGCGAGATTTTTTTAAGTAGTGATGAAACTGACAAACCAATGAATCTTTGCCTGGAATACCAAAAGAGTGAAAATATGCATGCCCTTCTTCGTACCAGTTTTCAAAATTAATGCCTAATTTGATTGTCGCTTTTGTCTTTTTTAAAAATTCAGCTTCGCTAAACCCTAATAAATTATTCATCACTTGAATTGGCGGTATTGTTGCTTCGCCAACACCGACGGTACCAATATCTTCAGACTCAATGAGTGTTAGGTTAATTGCTTTCCCTAATACTTTTTTTAGTAGAGCAGCCGAAATCCAACCGGCAGTGCCTCCACCAAGAACAACGACATCTTTTACCGTATTTTTCATAACTCAATTTATACTACATAACGATTTATTAACATGCTAACGCTTGGTAACGCTATCATCAAGGTATAGATATAAAATATTACTTTGCTTTTCGCTGAATAACTGAGGCGAATAAAGTGATTAAGATAATTCTAATAATTTGGATGATAAGCACCTTATCAATTTTGCAATATTACAAAGTTTATAATTGTATGTTTTAATGCGTATTTTATTGTCGAAGTTCAAAGGAATAATGCAGAATTATGAAGTTGACAGCAAATAAGGTAATAGCTGAGAGTGGTGTAGTATTTGGTACAAGCGGCGCACGCGGCTTAGTCGAAGATTTTACACCTAATGTATGCAGCGCATTCGCTATTGCATTTATTGATGGTTTGCAGCCGCAATTTACCTTTAAGACCGTTGCTATCGCAATAGACAACCGCCCAAGTAGTTCCGCAATGGCGCAAGCGTGTGCAAATGCGCTCGTACTGAAAGGCATAGACGTTTTGTACTTTGGTGTCATTCCAACACCCGCTTTAGCTTACTCTGCCATGAAACGAAATATACCGTGCATTATGGTGACGGGCAGTCACATTCCTTTTGATCGCAATGGCCTAAAATTTTATCGCCCCGACGGTGAAATAACAAAAGCTGATGAGCAGGCAATATTAAATTCCAACACTAGCCTTGATGTCGCACCTGCTGTACTTCCTGAACTTACCGTTGACGATACTGCAAAGATTGAATATGAACAACGCTATACCTCTTTGTTTTCAAATGCTTTGTTACAAGGGAAGAAAATCGGCATCTATGAACATTCTAGTGCCGGACGAGACATATACAGTACTTTATTCAAAAATTTAGGTGCAGAAGTCACAGCCCTAGAGCGAAGTGACGAATTTGTGCCAATAGACACCGAAGCGGTATCCAAAGAAGATCAACTAAAAGCTAGGGCTTGGTCTGATGAGTATGGCTTTGATGCCATATTCTCGACTGACGGCGACGGTGACCGCCCGCTAATTGCGGATGAAAATGGCGAATGGTTGCGGGGAGATATTCTGGGCCTATTGTGCAGTCAAGCATTAAACATTGAAGCTCTGGCAATACCAGTAAGCTGCAATACCTCAGTGGAACTTAGTGAGCTATTCAAACATGTTGCCAGAACAAAAATTGGGTCGCCCTATGTGATAGCCGAATTTGAAAGCCTAGCAAACGGCTTTTCGTCATTCGCGGGCTTCGAAGCAAATGGTGGATTTTTACTGGGGTCCGATGTAAGTATAAATGAGAATGTATTGTCGGCACTTCCAACCCGCGACGCAGTCTTGCCAGCCATTCAGTTACTTGCATTAAGTGTTAGCAAAAACGTAAGCATATCTGCGTTAGTAAATGCCTGCTCTACGCGTTTTTCTGCTAGTGATAGAATCAAAAACTTTGCGACAGAAAAAAGTAAAGCAATCATCGCTCAATATGCAGAAGAACCAAATGTGTTAATTGGCAAGCTGGGGTTTAGCGAAATGTCCGTAGTCAAAACGGATCTCACCGATGGACTAAGAATGACCCTATCAAATGACGACATTGTGCATTTACGCCCTTCAGGTAACGCACCAGAGCTTCGTTGTTATGCTGAGTCGAATACATACTCCCACGCGGAAGTACTAGTAAATACCGCACTAAGCAACGTTATTAACATTTAATTAATGTAATCACTCGCCTCACCTGCGATGCAATGAATTCTAGCTTGCATATCATGCATCGCAGGTTAAACGAATTAGTTACCTCACACCATTTTTCGTAACAAGGCACTTGTGTTAAGCGACAATAGTCGCCAGCAACCAAACGCGCCCAAAATACCAACAACTATTGCTCCAGCGATAGGCGCAATTGCCCAATACTCCATGTGAAGCGAAGGCGGCATCTGGAACACACGAGACTGCAACATATACAAGCTAAACTCATTGGCAAGTGCTGCCATGAGACCTGCAACAACGCCAATAATGATAAACTCATTTATAACGCTAAATCGTATTCTTCTGCCTTTTAGACCAAGTGTACGCAATATCGCAAGCTCTTGTAGACGCTCGTCCATACTGGCTTGTACCTGCGCAATTAAGACCAAACCACCCGCAATTAACACAAGGACTAAGATAAACTCAACTGCCATCGACACTTGACCAATGATTTCTCGCAACTGGTCAATGCGCGCATCCACATCAAATAATGTGATACTAGCAAAGGGAGCCATAAGCATTGAAATCTCTGATTTACGCGATTCATCTAAATGAAAGCTCGTAATATACGTGGGACTGAAATTTTCCATTGCTTTAGGGTGCAGTACAAAAAAGAAGTTGGGTTGTAATGTTTGCCAATCTACGGAGCGCATACTAGTTACCGTGGCAGTAATTACCTCACTCCCCACATTAAACGTCAACTCGTCCCCCATTTTTATGCCCAAGTTTTCCGCCAAGTCGTTGACAATGGACAAGGGAATCACTTGTTCACTATTTGATGGGTCTGGTTGCCAATCACCCAACCATTCGCCGTCGGTAATTTCATTACCTTTTTGTAGTTCAGTACTCCACGTAAGATTCGCTTCTCGGCCCAAGCCTTGGCGACCTTCGTCAGCAACCTCTTCGCCTTCTTTCGTAATATCTGTACGTATTTTTTCGTCATTGATAGAAACAAAACGCCCACGTACCACCGGGAAAAATTTATCGTATTCAATGTTAAAGTCATCAAACTGCGTGCTTAAACCATCTTTTTGAGATTCAGTAATATTCGCAATAAAATAATTGGGCGTGCCTTCCGGCAACTGATCACGCCATTGTTTAATCATATCGTTTCGCATTACCAGCACCACAAGCAGCAGCATGATAGTAATGGCAAAACTAATTAGTTGAACGGAGTTACCCATTGCTCGTCGACGTATTCGCGCCCACGCCAATGTCCACGATCCCATGCCGCCTGAACCCAGTTTTCGCCCTAGCATGATGAGTAAAAACGTCATCCCAAGGAGTAGCGCAACCAATACAATACCTGATGCAAACAAAATACTGCTTATCAATAAATCGCCGCTGTAAAACAGCATAAGCAAAAATACCGCAGAACCGGAAAACAAAAACTGCAGTGCCCTTGATGACAGGGTTGCATCAATGTCTTTTCGCAGCACGCGTAATGGCGGCACCGAGAACAATTGTAATAGAGGGTAAAGTGAAAACAGCAGTGCACACGTAATACCGGTAAAGACTGCAATACCTAAAGGTCGCCAATACCAAGTATCAAGCGCGATGGGCACTGAATCCGCTAATAGGCTTACGACTAGCTCTTGCAAGGTATAACCAATAATCACACCTAAGACAATGCCTAGCGCGGTGATAAAGCAAATTTGGATTAAATAAATTTTTCTGACTAATTGTTTACTTGCCCCGAGGGTTTTCATTACTGCCACGGGATCAAAATGACGTTGACTAAAGCGTTGCGCAGCCACTGCAATAGACACTGCAGCTAAAATAATAGCGAGTAAACTTGCTAGCAAAAAATATTCTTCTGCGCGCGCAACAGACCGACCAATGGGCGAATCATCATCTTCTATACTTTGCCAACGATGTATTTCGCGATCCAGTTGAGGTCTAAGCCAATCGTAGTAATCGTTGATATCTCCAGAGTCACCGGCAAAATAATATTTATAAGTTACTCGACTACCAGGTCCGGCAATATTCGTTGCGGCAATATCGTCGGATGACATTAAAATCATCGGTTCGGTATCAAATACACTAAAACCGCCATCCGGTATTTCATTCAAAATTTTACTAATTTGTAAGGTAGCGTCACCGACATCAATATTGTCACCAATGTCTACCCCTAACAACTGAAACAGCCGAGAGTCAATCCAAGCCTCACCAGACTGCGGTGCTTGGTCGGTAACACTTGCTTGGCCAAACGGTATATCAGACAATTTAATTTGGCCTTTTAATGGATATTGACTATCCACTGCACGTAAATCTGACAACGATAAATTGTCACCAGCAAATGCCATTGAACGAGCAGATAACTGAAATGCAGTGCTTAAGCCTCTCTCTTGCGCTTCGGCTATCCATTGTTGGTCGACGGGCGAACTAGAGCGTAGTTGACTATCTGCGGCAATAAATTCTGCAGAACGGTCAGTTAGGGCTTGTTGCAATCGCTCACTAAACAGCGACAGCGCAAGTACAGAGGTAACAGATAACACAATGGCCAGAAGTATAATGGTTAACTCCCCTCGCCGCGCCTCATGTTTAAATAGTCGCCATGCCAGCGACGTTGCCATACTATTAGATGCTTGCACTATTGCTTACTCCCCGCCTGCATACTCCCCTCTACCACTTTTAATTGCGGCGATACCTCGACCAACTCACCTGCCGTCATACGCAGCTGGCGCTGACATCGTTTAGCCAGCTCATCGTCATGTGTTACTAACACCAACGTGGTTTGTAAGTCTTCATTCATTGCAAACAACAAATCTTCCACTTTTTCTGAATTGGCAGAATCTAAATTACCGGTAGGTTCATCAGCAAAGAGAATTTTTGGTTGCGTGATAAATGCTCTTGCAATTGCGACACGCTGTTGCTCTCCGCCAGATAGTTGATTAGGAAAGTGATGCGCACGATGTTCCAACCCGACCTGCTTCAAAATTTTATTCGCACGCCCTTTAGGATCATCTAAACCTGCAATTTCGGCGGGTAGCATAATATTTTCTAATGCCGTTAAGCTTTGGACTAACATAAAACTCTGAAAAATAAAGCCTACTTTTTCACCACGTAATCTTGCACGTGCTTCTTCATCCATGCGATGAAGTGGTTCACCGTCTAAGAAAATCTCGCCACCCGAGACTTCATCGAGT
Source organism: Agaribacter marinus (assembly GCF_030160655.1). Taxonomy (GTDB): domain Bacteria; phylum Pseudomonadota; class Gammaproteobacteria; order Enterobacterales; family Alteromonadaceae; genus Glaciecola; species Glaciecola marina. The sequence goes on along the minus strand of NZ_BSOT01000015.1, from coordinate 13,435 downwards.
CCAGCGAGCAAACCTAACAAGGTAGATTTACCCGAACCAGACGCCCCAATAATGGCGATTGTTTCGCCGGGCTTGACTTCAAAGCTAATTGGATGAAGAATCTGAAGTGAACCTTCGCTCGTATTTACTTTCTTAGTTACACTTTTCGTTTCAATCATATTAGGGGTATTGCTCATAGTGTCTATATTCTCATCGTTTGCATTTATTCAGCGAGTTAACATCGCAAAACTGTTTTTACTTAGTGTTCTGTCGATTAGTCTTTTATTCCCCCTATATGTTCATTCAGATCAGGGAATAAACAAGCAAGAAAATGTAACAAAGCATAAACTACTCGTTTTAGGCGATAGTTTAAGTGCTGCTTATGGTTTAACTGAAGCGCAAGGATGGGTTGCCATACTCGCCAAAGATTGGCAATCGGCAAATCAGCCCATTGACGTAATAAACGCCGCCATTAGTGGCGATACTACAGATGGCGGCCTAGCTCGCCTGCCTCGTTTACTAGCATTACATTCACCAAGCCATCTTTATATAGAATTGGGGGGTAACAATGGCTTACAAGGGCACAATCCCAAAAAGATTAAAGATAATTTAGCAAAAATGATTGAAATTGCGCAAGCAGAAGAGGTTGAGGTTATTTTGCAAGAAATTCAAATCCCTACTAATTTTGGTCGTCGCTACACCAAAATGTTTACTGAAAATTATCACGACCTCGCAGATAAATATAATGTGCCTTTAGTACCATTTTTCTTACAAGATATTGGTTTAGATAAATCGCTCATGCAAGCTGACGGTATTCATCCAACCGCAGAGGCGCAATTTATGGTTGTTGAATTTTTAAAGCCTAAATTAGAAGGCATATTATTTTAAGCTTTTGTAGAGCGCACTTTGATGTGTATGTAGTGCCAAAAAGGATCTCAATTTTTTATTGAGATCCTTCTGTAACACCTTACTAATGCCTGCGGCTAACCGAGTATCTTATCGTTAATAGCACGGTCAAAATAATGAACACATACCAGCCAATGCTACCGCCCTTTCTGTTGTCCACTACTAGCACTTGTATTGTTTTTGTTTCAGACACCTTATTGCCGTCGCTAGCACTTACTGTAAAATTCATGATCCGGTCGCCCGAAACTAGCGGTGCAGTAAAGCGAAGTGTGTTTTCTTCAATCGTTAAGGGAATAATCAGTCCTGATGTTTGTTCCCATTCGTAAGTAAGTTCGTCTTGTTCAGCATCAGTGCCAGTTGCAGTAAGTACTGTACTCTCGCCTTCAAAGGCCAGCACCCTCGAATCAACGTCTATTTGTGGTGCATCATTTATGGGTAAAACGTCTATGGTAACCTTAGTTGGTTTCGAAAAACTCCCCTCGTTTGTCGCCACTTTATAGCTGAACATGTCCTGACCATAAAAGTTAGCGTTTGGCTGATACAAAATACTGTCATTTACAAGCTCCGTTTGACCATGCGTTGGCATGCTAACAATTTCGAGGCTGGTCGGGTCAAGCGCGTTCTCATTCCTGATTTTGATTAAGCGCGCCACGTCGTATGTTGCGCCTGCGTCTAAATGAGCGTCTATTTTTACATTCGCATCGCCACTGTCGTTGCTGAGCACATCAATGACCACACTGGTATCTTCTTGCGTATGCTGCTTGTCAGGACTTGTAGAATCTTGATTGTCGGCCAAACTTATTTCGAACTGAATATTAGCCTCCCCCATCAACCTACTTTCAAGTTTTAGCCTAAAACCTTCATCAGAAATGTTATTCGGTATACTGTTGCCTTCACCACGAAAGTAGTAATTCACCCCGACTAAGGCATCAGCGCTCTCAGCACCAATGCTCGCCGACAGCGGCATAGAAGGTATGGACAAATAATTAAACCAAATATTGTCTGTATTCTCTTGGATAATCAGTTGAAAACTATATGTGTCAGGCCCCTCGCCTTCAAATTCATCGAAGCCAAATACCTGTACCCCATCCCACTCCGCAATCAGATAGTTGATACCCTCGATAGTGTGAATTGCAGTGCGCAAAAAACCACCACCAAGATCATCGGGATTATTCGGATCTTTGTAGTCATAGTCTGCCCACAGGGGCGCTAGCACATTGTTAAGGTTGTCTTGCTGAGGAAATTGTTGTGGCGAGGTAACAGCAAAAGGATTGATGTTGTTTGCGCCCGGCAACGCAAAGCCATTACTAGAAATAGCAATACTGCTGTATTGTTCACCGTAAAATTCGAAGTTAAAGTCCATCACTCGGCTGAAGGTCACGCAACTGTTTTCGCAAAGCACGGGCGCAATACCTAAAGACGCCAGCGTGCCGCCATCCCATGGCAATTCAGGCACTAAGGCCATATTACCTGCTGATAAACTGCCCGCCCATTCGATTTTGTTCTCAGCAGGCTTGTAGATTAGCGTATCTGTTTGACCATTTAGCTCAGTCACCGACTGGCTTTGCTCAATAATCTGAGCATTGTCTGGCACCTTAATTTCTACCTGCGGGTTTTCCGTAAACCCGATATTGCTTACCTTTACGCTCACTGGAATGTCGCCGCCGTTATCCGTTAAGTCAGAGCTAGTGCTAAGTGCAGCGGTATCTGTATTGTCATTGGTAAAGACGGCTAGCGGCACGTGTTGCGCATAACCGTCGCCATTACGTAGATATAATAGACCAAACAACCACGCGCTATCATCCACATTACTGGTATCAAATTCTACGCTTATGCTTTGCTTATCGTCGTGTTGCCCGTGTGAGGCAAAGCTTATTTCTTCAGTGTTTAAGGTTGTTGTAATGTCGGTGTTATCAAATACTACACTGAGCTGCCATTGGCTTGCTTCGTCCAATAGGTTTTGTATATCGATAGTTGCGGTGCAACGCCCAATACAGGCAGGGTCTGCAAATGAGGCTTTTTTAAAGGCTAGCTTAGCGTTTACAGCGGCTAGAATATCTAAACGACCGCCGCCAATACTAAACGCATCAGCTGCTGTATCGAAAGACGTAATATTTGTATTGGCTGTTGTAATAATGGCCGATTTAATCTGTGCGGGTGTCCAATCAGGGTGTTGTTGTTTGATTAAGGCAACTGCTCCCGCTACATGAGGAGATGACATACTTGTACCAGAAATAATGGTATACCGAGGAGACAAATCCACCTCGCCCGGCGGTGGGCCAAACGGGCCGTTATCAATTACCGGTGGTGGCGCAGATGCCGACAGTACAAAAGTACCAGGCGCAGCTACATCGGGTTTTAACACGTGCGGGTTATTGTTTGGTCCGCGCGAACTAGAGAGATTCAAGGTTTCCGAAAACTCTGGATCAACAAAGGCACTTGGCGTCGCGACAATAGTAATACTAGGAAACGCTTCGCCTATGCTATCAAATAAGTCCAATCCCGTGGCCCGTGATACGCCTAGCACTGGTAAGGCATAATCGCGCCGAAAGGGTTCAAATGGGGCCCGAACACTCGCATCAGACACACTACTTTGATATACAATGACTGCCTTGCCCCCGGCAGCTTGTGTGTTTTCGACAACCGCTTCCATACTGCAATTATCGCGGTAGTCAACTAACACGGCGGCATTTTCGAAGGTAGGAAAATCAAAGCTGTATTCACAACCGTCGTTTGCGGACGCGCCCAGTTCACTAAAGGAACGCAATGTTAAGTGGAGGTCTTCTGTTAATGCTGGTGTGTTTGAATTATCATCAGGGTCTTGGCCAGGATCTAAATCAAACGGCGGAACACTTGGTTGCGGTTCAATATCTTCGCCCTGCAAAGCGATGTATTCTGCCCCTGTAGATAAGCGCAGCTTATGCCCAAAAAAACGGCCATGCATAGTATTAGCCACTGTAATACCAGACTCAATGCATCCCGGACAATTAATACTCCCCGAATCACCAAACCGCCCAGCGTTACCGGCCGAGTTTACAATGGTAATACCTAAAGCCTCTGCGTCGGCAAATACATTTGCATAAACAGAGTTTTCAGGCATCTCACCACTAAATGAACCCCATGAGTTATTGATGACATCTGCGCCATCGTTCACTGCATGTTCTAGCGCTTCTAGCAACATGCTGTCGGTACCAAACGTGCTGCCATGACTGGAATACAAGGCCTTGTATACCATTAAATATGCCCCCGGTGCTACGCCCGCTATATCTACCGGTACACCAGTAAATTCGATAGATACTGGATTACCGGCCGCAATGCCGGCAACGTGGCTACCGTGGCGATTAAGCCCCAACGGACTAAAATGTTCACCCGCATCCAAACCAAAAAAATCATGTTCAGTTGGGTTAACCCAACGCGCAAGAATGACCTTGTTATTACAGAAATTTGCATCGCCATCTACCGCCCGGCAATAATCTGGATGCTGAGAAAGGTATTCGTTGTCAGATAAATCGACAGGCGTCATGCCTTCGTCAGAAAACATCGGGTTTTCGATCCGAATACCCGAATCAATAATTGCAATTTTAATGCCTTTGCCCGCGTCCTGCTGGCCGCCTACTTGCTGCCACACGCTCTCTGTATTAATTAATTGATGGCTAGTGTCTAAATGCACGTAACGCTTTAAATCTGGGTAGATGCGCTTAACCTCGGGCATCTTACGCAAAGTATCTATATCTTGCTCAAACGCGCTAACAGCAAAACCATTAAATACCGTTTGGTAAGTTTTACCTATGTCGATAGCTGGTGTTCGCTGCTGCATTTTTGCACTAAAGGCAAATTGTTTGTCAGACAGGTCGTTTACATAGGACGCAACCGATGGTGAGGATAAGAGCTCACTACGATTGACTGGCGAAGCATTAAGCGATGCAATAGCTCCGTGTGTCGCGCCTAGCGCTCGTAAGGTTGATGCCTGCGTTAATTGCTTTGCTAAATGACGCCCAACAGAAGGCGCATTTAGCTCAACGATATAGCGTTTTTTATTCGCATGTGGAGGGTTTGCAGTATCCTCACCATTATTTACTGCTGTGTGATTTACTGTAGCATGATTTAGGGCTGCTCGGTCATATCGATAATCTAGCTTTTTAGGCGTTTCAGCAAATGCGTAAACACAAAAAGCGGCCAAAGAAAAAACAATTAAAAATGCATTCTCTAAGGTAAGTAAAGAGGATAAAAAATTTTTAGTACGCATATCTTTTAAGCCATTAATTTTGCCATATAAGCAAGGCGGTATGTTCGTACCTTAGATGCTACAAAGATTTAGATATGCAAACTTCTACAATTCGTGAACGAATGTAATTATTTGTATTCGACTGCGAGTAACGCCTTAAACAACTCATTTTGTTACGAATAATCTTTATGTTTAATCGATACCTTGGCGAACCAAGTCGTCAAGATCTTGCGCTAGTTTACTTGGACATTTGTATTGCCTAATCGATTTTTGCAGTCCTATGGTTCTTAACGCTTGTTTGGTTTCATGTAAGTTAGCTTGTAACGTGTCATAACTAAACTGTTGCGACGTCGAAAAAATTATGTCGGCAGGATCCACTCTTTTTTTCTTAATTGCTCCGCTTATCTTTTTGTCACAAGCACACTTAGCACTTGGCGTAACTTGTCCGCAACGTTTGTTCGTAAAGGCAGTAACTTTTGCTCGTGCTCGTGATAGTTGCTGACGAAAATTATCCCGAGTTATGCCCAGTATTTCTCCACCTTCGTTATGTTCAAATTCAAGAATGTCACCAAGTATATAAGCCATCCTATGTGATCTATTCAAACAAAGTAGCATGGCAATCGTGCATGAAATCCGTAGTTCATTTAGCAATATTTGGTATTCAGGCGGCGAGTAGTTTTCAACCGTGGTGTTAGTTTGCTCAATGTCCATACAATGCCTTATAAATTGAATGTAAGCGGGAGCGCTACTTACTCACACCCGCGACTGTTTTGCATTTTATGCCGTTAACACTAATTAGCGCTTATTTGACCATGTGGATTGTCGATAACTAACAACCATTTTCCATCGTCTTGTTTTTGCAATACCGCAACAGACAAGCTTGATTGGGCTCAAACATTATCACCGCCCCCTCCGTATAACTTTGCATCACCTCGTCGATATGTTGCTGATGAAACGCAGCGGTCATATTGTTTATCGTTTTGATTACATTTTGTTGTTCACTATTCATTGTGTTGCCCTTGCTAGCTATTGCTGTGTTGGTAAAGTAAAGCCCCAGTACTACAGCCATCACTTGATTAAATTTAGCGTTCATAGCCTTCTCTAGTTATTAAGGTTTAAGATGAGTAAATTTCCTTACTCATTAAATTAGACACGCGTCATTAGTAGGGTGTGACAACATTTATTAAAAATCGCACTTAAATCGATACAGGTGCAAGTTTACGAGTGTTTATCAGACATTGCTCCTTATAAAACATAGTGTTATCGTAGTTTTTACGCACAGCGCAAAAATTCATCGTTAAGATACTATTTATTTTACTTCGTTTTGTAGTCTGAATTGCGCCTACTTATTAGTAAGCACTAGCGTTGCCTATTACTCTACTGAGGATTGCGACAGGCAGTTAATCATGCGAATTAAATTGTTAATTTGGCAATTATATTCACCTGTTCGTGCAGTTATTTTAATCTTGGTGATGCTTTGTCCCCCCTTTGTCAGCAAGGCCGACACAGCCCCCTTAGCAGCCGCGGCGCGTCATCGTCCGCCGTGGATAACCGTAGACAAAAGTGGCATCAATGGCCCGTTATACGAGATTGCAAATGAAGCTGCCATTCGTGCTGGCATTACACTTAAGTGGCGCCGTGAACCATTCGCCAGAACACTTAATGCGCTATCGTTGGGCAACGACATTCTGCTGCCCCGCATGGCAAAAAACGAGGAAAGAGCGGGTTATACCAGCTTTACGGTGTCTGTCTTAGATATTGAAAGAGAAGTGATTTTTGCGGTGTCTACACGCAAGTTAATTGACATAAATAGTTATGCAGACTTGGAAGGTAAACTCATAGGTGTTAAACGCAGCGGCAGTTACTTTAAAACATTTGACGAAGACGAACGGCTATTTAAGGTGATCGTAAAAGACGACATTCAGTTGGTAAAAATGTTAGATGCTGGTCGCTTTGAGGTCGCAGCAACACCTGACCGAGTATCATTTGAAGAGGCGGCAACAAAAAATAACGCAACTCGGTGGAAATACGCAAAATATAAACATACATTTCCGACCGGCATATATTTTGGTTTAAAAAAAGGATCATCCTATTACCTCCCATTTAACCTTGCGTTAATCGACATGCAAAAAGATGGCAGCATTGCGGCAATTTTTCAAAAGTACGGTATAAACACTTGTTTAGAGAACACCTTTCTTCTTATGTGTGAGTAGGTGTTCTTGAAACTGAACCTTCGTTGTTCTTCCAAGTTTCGCTTAGGTATCTCGCAACGCGGAGACTGCAGTTCCAACAATCGAGTTGCCCAATGCATTGGTGACCGCCACTTAGCTTGGCTAAAGAAGTCATCGTCAAGCAGCGGGATATCCTCTGTCTCGATGTCTTTATCATCCAAGGTGGATAATGTTGTCCAATCCGTTTTTGATGGCATTGTTATAATGTGGTCACCGCACTATTCGTCATACGCATCGATGATGCGTTTAATGTCTTCAGGACGGATATCCGATTGTTCAGCTTTAGAATACAAGGCAACTAACACCCGTTGATTGTCTTTGATAAGGTAGTAAATCATACGATACCCCCTCGCTGCCCTTGTTGGCTATCTAGATTTCTTATCCGTACTTTGTACACCGGATACCCAACATGAGGGATTTGTTCGCCCGGTAACTTGCCTGACATGATGTCATTAATCACCGGTTGTACGCCTAATTTTACTTGTCTATATTTTTTTGCAATACGTTTTAACGCACGTTTAAAGCTCGTCGAATACCTAAGGTCAATCGACATCAATGTCATCCCACAGGGTATCTATGGGGTGTACATTCCCTTCCACCGTATCTTGCCAACCCGCGGCGAATGTCGCTTTCGCGCTCGGCCAACTCACGCTTTCTCTAAACAAGTGCACTATCTGTAATAACCGTTCACGATGCTCTTCAGGCACCTGCTCCCCTTCTTGGCATAGCGCACTGAGGAATGGATCGTCATTCTGTTTACTGCTCGCCGTTTGCATTACTGCCTCGCTTCGTTGCATATCTATAAACTCCGTTATCATACACCCTCGAATGATGGATAAACAACTATTGAGTTGCATCGCGATGAGTTTTCCAACCCGCTTTTTGCAACTAAGGAAAGACAATAAGCTCACCCAACCCCAGATGGCTGAGAAGGTCGGTATCCATATTACCCAAGTGAAACGCTATGAAGCCGGTCAAGCACAACCGTCCATTGAGCTACTAAAAAAAATCGCCACCGCGTTTAACGTCACCACCGACTGGATGATTTTTGAGGAAGGAGAGCGGGATTTACCCGATGGATTACAACTTAAATTTGAGGCGGTCAGCCAGATGTCTGATGAAGATCAGCGCACCATCCAATCGCTGATTGATGGCATGTTCTTAAAGCACACGGCAAGCCAACTACAGAGAGTGGGATAAGCCGCTAAGAAGTGATAGCAGCTAAAAGCAAGACGCCCCTGCTAATGCAAGGGTGATTAAATCATTACCTACATCAACATCAATTCATCAATAACTTTCTGCTTCTTGATGTAACAGATATTGCTCTCGAATATGGGAGGTTATTCTCTGAAATTCAGGTGTGGATTGAGACTCAGGGTTTGATTGAACGAGTAGCCGAAGCATACCTAAAGAATATTTAAATTCTTTTAAGTTTGAATATGCAAGTGCTACTGTCAACATTAACTCAGCATCAGCCTGTAAAGACTCTGATAATTCTATTGCTTCAGATGCAGCAACCGTAGCATTTTTGTCTTGAGCAACTTCATAATAAGCTATAGCCAAGTTTCTGTAAGCATATGGGTTTCCACCCAACTTTTTAGCTTTTAACCCATTTTCAATAACAGACTTAAATTCTTTTTTTATCAGCATTACTCCTGTTAAAGAGGCATAACCATCTGGTAGATCAGGATATTCCTCTATAAAAGTTTGCATTCTTACATGAGCTTTATTCAACAAATCCCAATTAATATCTGCAAATGCTCTAGTTGATTGCTGAAATGGTAAATCAGCCAATGCAAGTTTAAGGGCAACATCATTATCTTTATCTACATCTAATCCTTTATTAAAAGCAGCTTCTGCTTCCGTAAATTTTGCATTTTCTAGTAAAAGCCAACCTAGCTTTAAATAGTAAAAGCTAGACTCACCACAAGTACCCTTTTTCTTTTCCCACATAGACAGAATTGCTTTTATATCTGTTCCCTGAGTAAACTTATCAGCAATAGATTCCCACTCTTCATCGCAAATAGTTTGGGCATGCACAGCTGATGCTCCTACCATAAGTAATCCTGAAATTAATATTTTTTTCATATATTTCCCACTCTTGTTCTTAATTACCGAAGAGCTGCCCGTGCAGTGTCGTAAACGATTGCTGTATAGGTTCTGGATTTACCGTCACATCCAAACCGAGTTGCAAACGGCCTCCAATAATAGCCGTCAGACCAGCTCCAAAAGTGGCTCTGATACGTCCGTTGTTTGCAGAAAAACCAGCATTAATTGCACCACCAACTCCTCCAGCGTTCAAATCTCCGCCGATCGAAGCTTCATTGACGGTAATCAACCCACCAAAGAGTTCGATGGGGTCAACATTTTTGATTTGACCTGATGCTTGTAATGCAACCGCCTCAGCTTTCCCTGCAAACCCAACCTGAACTCCTCTTCTACCTGCGGTGAATTGTCCTTGTAAACCTGCCTCAGCAACTGAACTTACATCTGTATTTCCTTCTAAACCAAGAAACTCACCTTGAGCCGCAGCTAATGTGAAGCTTCCACGGGCATTTACCCCTGCTACTGCACTAACTGACTTAGCATCTGTTTGCAAATTAGCAACGCTCTTAACTTGTCCCTCTAATAGCAGGCCATCAAATCCATCAAGTAAAGCTATACTACCACTTACATCAAACAATACAGACTCTGCTTTAACCTCAAGGCTAGTCTGTAGCTGAGACTGCTGAGTTTCCCTTAATGACCTCTGATTTAAAGGGTTTTGAACAAATCCTCTATTTACACTTCCTTGATCGAGGTTATTAAATCGGCGTACGCCATTTGTGTCAGTAACAGTAGCGTTTCTAGTTGCTGGACCACCTATTGTAGCATTACTGTTGCCGAGGCTTGTGTTGATATCGCGAGAAACAAACTTAGATTTGCCAAACACAGTAAGTCTATTGTCTGTAGTTCGAATGGTATTTTGCTCTGCCGTAGCTCCAATTCGAGCCTGCGCTTTCCGCACAGAGATAGCTTTAGCAGCTAAATCCCTGAACAACTCATCACTTTGTGCTACAAATGCCGAAGCGCGTTGCGCTCCAGCATTTTGACTCGCTACTATCGACGCATCAAAATCCGCATTAGCCTGCGCTTGTTGCGCTGCCGCGACTCGACTTAAGTTTGAAGCGATTTGAGCTTCTTGCTTGCTTAAATCTGCTTCTAAGCTGGCATTAAGTGCGTTATTTCTATCAACACTGCCTTGAGCTAATGCGGCATCCAATTTTGAGGTATCAAGTGTCCCAGTAAAACGAGGCTCTGGTTGTTTTTGACTAGCTCTAACAATCGAATTCCCCAGCGCATTACCAAACGCATCCGTCGCCACGTCAACAAAATTCCACGAACCTTCGTTAAAGAATCCTTTCTTCACGGCATAGTTTATCCCAGAGCGTGCAATACCGCCAACTGTATCTCCCACAATACCCGTTGGATCAAGGTTTTCAAAGAATTCTCCACCACCCAAATTAAGTTCGCTACCTACAAAGCTAGTAACACCTGCAGCAGCCACATTAGCCCACCTGAAGCCACTCGGTCGGCCGATGATTTTATTTGCAGCGGCTGCCGTAGCAACACCTGCGACAGCAGTAAGTGCCTTTCCGGCCGAAGTAAGTGCTATTTGTTCGCCTGCTTTACCAGCTGCAAATACGCCATTGACACCTTCCGCGATATTTTTTCCAACACCTAAATGTTGTCCAATGCCTGCCGTTACAAAGGCTGTAGCGCCACTCACAAATGCACTACCTAAATCAATACCACTCTGCACGCCTAACGCGACACCCGTAGCTTGCCCCGCCAAATTACCTGCTGCTGCACCGACAAATGCTGCCCCTGGCGAACTAGCCAATGCGGTTACACCGTTTGCAAACGTACCACCCAACCCAGATGCTGCACCTGCCGTATAGACCGTGACAATGACCGTCACAACAATAATCAATATCGTTGCAATGGCATTACATCCAGCCTCTGGTGGTGGCGGAATATACGGCACGTTTGGCGTTGTATCGCCAATGACTTCAGCAACATTATAGGGAGTAAAGGTATCAAAGCGATTGCTTGTATTAGCTTGCTCTGGGATGTTGATGCTTTGCCCAGCCGTTAGCTTGTCGTCTGCACCTTGGGTCAAGCCATTAGCGTCGGCTATCACATACCAAAGGTTAGCGTCGCCATAAAATTGGTTTGCTAATACGCGCAGTGTTTCGCCATCTCGAACTGTGTGACTTCTGCTACTTGTCGCACTATTTGGGTTCACACTTTGTAAGTGTGCCGACTTCACATTTATTTGGCCATTTTCTTTTAACTCACCTAAGTACTGGCTACCGTTAAACATGTAATGGCTAGTTAATGAACCTTTATTAAGTCCGAATTCTGTACTTGCCGGTTCAAATTTAATCTGGTCGGCAATGGTTTGAATACCTACTGGCAAACCTCCCATTACGTTACCTATACTACCTTCGGTCACCTCAAACGGCTTAACACCCTCGTGCGTTCTCGTCTGTTCACCATGTTGACGGCGGATCAATTTGCCATCAGCGGTGTAATCAAAATAGCGTGCTTGCACTTTTGTGCCTTCTAAAGGCGTGTTATCTTTATTCAGCTGCCTTTCTTCTACTGCAACACGGTTACCATTTGCGTCGTAAAACGATTTTGTTCGGGCAATACCAAAATCTTTAGTTCCTGCTCCCGTCACTAACTTTTCAAGGTAGCTTTCACGGCCCTCATATTCATAACGAAAGTTTTGCGTAAACGTTGCAGGCGAGCTACTACTGCTTAAAGTAGGTCGTTTTAACTGATTGTAGTGCATGGTAGTTGTGCGGCCTGCGCCATCATAAACATAACTGGTAACACTTAATTTATTGGCCTCGGTAGTTACCTCTTCTTTGGTGATAACATCTAAGTCTGTAAAATCGGGGATTGCACCGAATACATTATTTTGCACTTTATTGGCTGCAGCTTCAGATGATAAACCAAACGATTCAACACTCTTTATTTGCCCATCATCATTGTAATCGTATACTTGCACCGACTTAACCGAGTTGGCCAAAGAAATTTCAGATAAAAGCTCATCTAAAATTTCGTCTACATAATCATCACCTGATTCATTATTGCCAAGGTCTACAGTTTCTGTCGGACTAAAATAAGTGGCTGTATTTGTCACCTGTTGCAGCAAATTATACTCGTGTTCTACCGACGAAAACCAAGCACGACTAACTGTAGTATCCACGCCCAGGTGCCCTTGACTTTGATATAAGTCGTAATAATTTAAGTTAAGCTCTTCGATATCGAGCAATCGATGACTCTGACTTAAACTCCCTTGCGCGTTGTAAGTCATGCGCTGAACATTTTTTCCTTGATTGGTATAAACATACTCCGCTCGACCCACTGCGTCATATACAGTAAATTGTGTATCAGTCGCGAAAACATACTCATCTTTATTCTTGTCCCAAACCGCGCCATCTAAGGTCACGCGATTAGCTGCGTCATAAGTAAACAGATACTTTTGTGAGGTAGCGCCAATACCAGGTTTCAGCTCTCCATGAGTCGACAATTCCGTATCACCATCTGTTACAAAAAAGGTAAGTCGTAGTTCTTTTGTGAGCCCACTTACATAGTTGGCTAAGTTAGTTAGTTGGTCTCCAGTACTTGTCAAACGGCCTGTTTGTTCGTTGTAAGATAACCAGTTAGCAAGCTCTGGTGGAATTGTAATTTCCGGTGCAGATGTCGATTCCGCGGCAACTGTACCTAATTCCAATGGCGTTGCGAACGACGCGCTTCTTACGCTAAATGAAGATAAACTTGTGTCACTAAAAGTATTTACATTTGCTTGGCTAGATAACGCACCAGTAGCGAGCGCGGGAGCTGCCTCTGTCACATTTGCTTGCTCCGTATCACCTGCAGTATCGACTAACTCAATACGTACGCCATATTGAGCACTGTTGCTTAAACCTTCAAAATAGGCAGGTACGCTAATATTTAAGTCTTCACCAACAATGGCTTCAATCGTCCCAACCGCAAGTTCACGTGGACCATCTACCACTAGTGTAAATTCACCTTGGGT
>NZ_BSOT01000014.1 GCF_030160655.1 Agaribacter marinus | reverse complement strand
GCTGTCGATAATCGTGTCTTTGCCATCCCCTAGATTATAGATATAGGTATCACGCCCGTCTCCGCCTTTAAGCTCATCATTGCCGCCGCGGCCTATCAGGGTGTCTTTGCCAGCATCGCCGTTGAGCGTATCAGCCGCGTTTGTGCCAATGAGTAGGTCGTTTTCTGTTGTACCGTCGGTGTTAACATCAAACAACTGGATGTTTCTGAAGTGGGAGTTAATCGTAGACGCGTCTCCCAAATTACCAAACACCAAATTGTTACCGCTACCGGTGAAGTAATCCCCCACCTTAATGGTAAAGGTCTGCCAATCGCCATTGGCCGTGTACTCATGGTCATCAATAAAATATTGGTCGAATGAGGCATTGCCCGTGCCATCCCCCGTTAACTCAAACAAGGCACCCGCCCCACTCGACACGTACGTATTCGAATCTACACCAATGACATGGCGCTTACCTAACTCGCTGACTTTGAATTCAAAGCGTAGATAGGTATCTTCGGTGACGGTATAGTCAAGCCCTGTCCTGCGCCAGATATCCCCCGTTAAGTCCAGCTGCTTGCCAGCACCACTGACACTGACGTTGCCAGGCATATTGCTACGGCTATAATAGTCAAATCGCTGAAGACTCAAGTCAATAGGTCTGGCGGTACGCAAGAACCGCTCAAACTCGCGACCGGTAAACTCGCCATCACTGAAGTGGATGTTATGCCTATATGCACGACCTTCATCATTATTCACCCACGTAAACCAATGCTCCAGTCTGACTTTCTCGCCTGTTTCCAGTAGGGTGATTACCAGATGACTGCCTTGTTTACTCGCGGTTACCTCATGCTTGGATATCCCTTCAAACACAATGCTGTCATTGCCATGGCGGTCGTCGATGACATCATTGCCATCGCCTTTGCGATACACATAGGTGTCATCGCCCTTACCGCCCGTAATGTCATCGTTGCCTTTGCCTGCTGCCAGTGTGAGGCCTATGTCCGAATAACGGTAATCGTATACATCGTTTTCATCACTGCCTGTGACAACAAACTGATTGGCAATGTCTTGTGCTTTCCATACCGTGCCATCGTCAAAAATGAATTCTTCAAGGCGTACACCACCGTTTCTTATACCCCTGAAAATACTGATAATGGGTGTATCATTTAACTGCACAATGATATCTTCACCCGCATTATGCAGGCTCAATGCCTCCGGCGTGATTCCCTCACCAAACATAATGCGGTCATACCCGC
>NZ_BSOT01000013.1 GCF_030160655.1 Agaribacter marinus | reverse complement strand
GCTGTCGATAATCGTGTCTTTGCCATCCCCTAGATTATAGATATAGGTATCACGCCCGTCTCCACCTTTAAGCTCATCATTGCCGTCGCGGCCTATCAGGGTGTCTTTGCCAGCATCGCCGTTGAGCGTATCAGCCGCGTTTGTGCCAATGAGCAGGTCGTTTTCTGTTGTACCGTCGGTGTTAACATCAAACAACTGGATGTTTCTGAAGTGGGAGTTAACAGTAGAGGAGTCGCCTGCATTACCAAAGACTAAGTTTTTACCATTACCTGTAAAATAATCCCCGACTTTAATGGTAAAGGTCTGCCAATCGCCATTGCCAGTATAACTATAATGGTACTGTGGATTTACCTCGCCACTATGGTCGTCCTTAGTTCCCGCCAAGTGGAAAAATACGCCCTTTCCAGAACCGAAAAGCTCATTGGGGTCAAGCCCAATCACGTGTGCACGTTCAATCTCAGATGATTTCATTTCAAAGGTCAAATAGGTATTTGCCGTAACATCATACCCCACACTAGACTTTAACCATTTATGCCCTTCTATCTCTATCGATAAACCATCATCGCTGAGTGAATAGGTGCCCGGGCGGTCTGTCGTACTGAACTTAGAAAGACCCGATATACGCAAGTCAATCGGCTTCCCTGTACGCAGGAATTTTATAAATTCAGGCCCGGTAAACTCGCCATCACTGAAGTGGATGTTATGCCTATATGCACGACCTTCATCATTATTCACCCACGTAAACCAATGCTCTAGTCTGACTTTCTCGCCTGTTTCCAGTAGAGTGATATCCAGATGACTGCCTTGTTTACTCGCGGTTACCTCATGCTTGGATATCCCTTCAAACACAATGCTGTCATTGCCATGGCGGTCGTCGATGACATCATTGCCATCGCCTTTGCGATACACATAGGTGTCATCGCCCTTACCGCCCGTAATGTCATCGTTGCCTTTGCCTGCTGCCAGTGTGAGGCCTATGTCCGAATAACGGTAATCGTATACATCGTTTTCATCACTGCCTGTGACAACAAACTGATTGGCAATGTCTTGTGCTTTCCATACCGTGCCATCGTCAAAAATGAATTCTTCAAGGCGTACACCGCCGTTTCTTATACCCCTGAAAATACTGATAATAGGCGTATCATTGAACTGCACAATGATATCTTCACCCTCATTATGCAGGCTCAATGCCTCCGGCGTGATTCCCTCACCAAACATAATGCGGTCATACCCGC
>NZ_BSOT01000012.1 GCF_030160655.1 Agaribacter marinus | reverse complement strand
TTAGGCTTACAGGATCAGGCAAGATTGTTGCGTTTTACTTGACGTGGGGAGTCATACCAACGCCTAAATATACGTCTAATGTGCTCGCTTACATCTTTATAAACATCCATGCGTCCGGGCACAACAATTAGATCTGGACATTTTTTGACTGCATGTGCGGTCGGCATGGCCGAGTGAATACCGTATTGCCGAGCAATATAGTTGCATGTAGATAATACACCTCGTTGCCGCGAGCTTCCGCCTACGGCAACCGGTTTATCTCTTAAATCTGGATTGTCTCGTATTTCTACAGATACATAAAATGCATCCATATCGACGTGAATGAATTTTTTCAAAGCATAAAAACCAAATGCATATACACTGTATATTTACTCAGTATAATATAAAATTAATTTTTATTAACTTTTTTTAAGTATTAATAAAATATGTGTACCAAAATGAACATAAAAATGTGTCGATGATCAAGTCGCTATTTTTATACATTACACAATTTGGTTGTCTTTCCACGCTTTCAATTTAGCTTCTCTAGCCGCTTCTTTTTCCAGTCTTGCTTTTTTTCTATCGCACGGCTCCGGGCAATCACAGGCTTTTTCGACCCCTAAGGCGCCTAAACCGCCGCAAGACCCGGATATACTCTTTCGCTGGAAAATGTAACCAACACCCATTGCTAAAACCATTAGCAAGAAAAACATAAATGCTAGAATAAAAGTACTCATTTAAACCTCAAATTTGATTAAGACTCGTTGTTACGCGCTAATGGCGTTACTCGTTCAGTAAATTTTGATGTAGGGTATTCAATAAATTCATCGCCATCCTTAACAATAAACAAGGCCGCAAGCTCTAACTCTTCCGCCAAGGCAAATCCTTTTTCCATTCCCATAACAATTAACGCCGTTGACCAACCATCAGCCCGCAAGCTCAACTTATCGACAACAGTGACAGACACCACTTTATGCTGGATCGGTGAAAATGTGTTAGGGTCAATTAGATGAGAATATCGAATACCATCATGCTCATAGTAATTTCTGTAATCTCCTGACGTCGCTACAGCATTGTCACCAATTGAAAATACACGTTGGATCGCTCTTTCATTTGTTACTGGCTTTTCGACAGCAATTAACCAATCCTTTTCCCCTGCTTTCTTACCTGAAACTCGCATTTCACCGCCAATTTCCACTAAATAATTTCGAATACCTTTTGATTCGATTAATTCTGCCACCCTATCTACAGCGTATCCTTTTGCGATAGTTGATAAATCGATGTATACCTCTGGATGCGATTTAACTACATTCCCGTTGTTTATTTTGAATTTATCTAGACCGACATACGGCGCAATCATGTTCAGTTTTTCTTGCGATGGCACTTTGTCAGGTCGTTTCGTCGGACCAAAGCCCCATAAATTTACGACTGGCCCTACTGTCACATCTAACATTCCGTTACTCAACTGACCAATTTTTATTGCTTCTGAAAGCACATACTGCGTTTCGGCACTAATACGAAAAGGCACGCCTGCCGGCGCGTCGTTCAGTTTAGAAAGCTCAGATTCGCTGATATAAGTTGACATCAGATTATTGATATCAACAAGCAAATCGTCAACATCATTTCGCAGCTCGTGAGGCGATGTTCTTTCTGCTGACGTTTCTGACAACATGAATTTGATGTTGTAAGTAGTCCCCATAGTCGGACCGGAGACCACGTAATATTTTGGTGTATTTGATGTGCACGCTACTAAATTGATTAGTGAAAAAACCAATAGAAACGATGCGGCTATTCGAATAAGCATAAATTTGGTAAGCAACCTTGTGAATATAAAAAAGGGGCCTAAGCCCCTTTTTTTGTTTATATAACGTTATTATATTCGCTAACCACCGAAGTCGTCCAACATAATGTTCTCATCTTCGACGCCAAGGTCCTTCAGCATGTTGATAACAGCAGCATTCATCATTGGTGGCCCACACATGTAAAACTCACAGTCTTCGGGTGCAGGATGGTCTTTCAAATAATTCTCTAAAAGCACATTATGAATAAAGCCAGTATGACCTTCCCAATTATCTTCAGGTTGAGGATCTGACAATGCCACGTACCAATTGAAGTTCTCATTCTCGCCTTGAAGCATATCGAAATCTTCTACGTAAAACATTTCTCTCAGTGAGCGCGCACCATACCAAAAGGAAATTTTTCTGTCAGTCTTAAGTCGACGCAACTGGTCAAAAATATGCGAGCGCATTGGCGCCATGCCAGCACCACCACCGACAAACACCATTTCGGCATCAGTATCTTTTGCGAAGAACTCACCAAACGGCCCCGAAATTGTTACTTTATCGCCGGCTTTAAGCGACCAAATGAACGACGACATTTTTCCCGCAGGCAGGCTCAAATTATTAGGCGGCGGCGTAGCAATACGCACGTTAAGCATAATAATTCCCTCTTCTTCAGGGTAATTAGCCATTGAGTAAGCTCGAATGGTCTCATCATCAACCTTAGATTCCACATCAAAGAAACCGAAACGCTCCCAATCACCACGATACTCTTCAGGAATATCAAAGTCTTTGTACTTCACATGATGAGGTGGCGCCTCAATCTGGATGTAACCACCCGCTCTAAAGGGAACACTCTCACCATCAGGAATACCCAATTTAAGCTCTTTGATGAAGGTTGCTTCGTTATTGTTAGAAATAACCTCACAATCCCACTTTTTAACACCAAACACTTCTTCAGGTAGCTCAATTTTCATATCTTGCTTAATAGATACCTGGCAAGAAAGTCGACATCCTTCGTTAGCTTCACGTTTAGTTACGTGATCAAGTTCGGTTGGCAGAATTTCGCCTCCACCATCTTTAACATCTACACGACATTGGCCACATGAGCCACCGCCACCACAGGCTGACGATACAAAGATACCAGCATCTGCAAGTGCACCAAGCAGCTTACCGCCTGGTTGCGTCGTGATTGTATTTTCCGGGTCATCATTGATGGTAATAAGTACATCACCACTTGGGACCAATTTTGATTTAGCGAATGTAATGATCAACACAAGGATCAGTACTATCGCAATAAACATACCTACACCGAGGTAAATCTCAGCTTGATTCATTTTCTGCTCCTCTTGACCTTACAGTGAAATACCGGTGAATGATTGGAAACCCAACGCCATCAAACCAGCGATCATAAATACTGAACCTAGGCCACGGATACCATCTGGCATATCCGCATATTTTAACTTTTCACGCACCGCGGCAAGTAACACTATCGCTATCGCCCAGCCAATACCACTGCCGACACCATAAACAACGCTTTCGCCCAAGGTATATTCCCGCTGAACAGCAAATGCCACGCCGCCAAATATTGCACAGTTTACGGTAATAAGTGGTAGAAAGATTCCTAGCGCGTTGTATAAAGCAGGAAAAAACTTGTCAAGACTCATTTCCAGTATTTGCACAAGTGCCGCAATTACGCCAATGAAAGTCAAAAAGTTCAAAAAGCTTAAATCTGCGTCAGGGAAACCAGCCCACGCTAATGCGCCTGGCGCAAGTAAGTTAGTATAGATTATTTGATTAACCGGTACTGAGATACCGAGTACAACAATAACGGCAACACCTAAACCCATAGACGTTTTAACTTTCTTAGATACCGCAAGGAAAGTACACATACCCAAGAACAAGGTTAACGCCATGTTTTCAACAAAGATTGCTTTTATAGCAAGTGAAATATAATGTTCCATCGTAATTATTCCTTAGGCTCAACTTGTTCTGGACGGAAGGTACGAATAGCCCAAATCATTAGACCAATGAGGAAGAACGAGCTAAATGGCAATATTAATAAACCATTCCCTTGATACCAACCGCCATTTTGCACTAACGGCATAATTTCGAAGCCCAAAATAGTACCAAAGCCAAACAATTCTTTTACGGTACCAATCACGATAAGTACAAAGCTATACCCTAAACCATTACCTATACCGTCAAGAAAACTCATCATTGGCGGCGACTTCATGGCATAAGCTTCCGCACGCCCCATTACGATACAGTTAGTAATAATTAGACCGACAAATACCGATAGCTGTTTAGATATCTCATAAGAGTATGCTTTTAGTATTTGGTCAACAACAATTACCAAAGAGGCGATAATTGTCATCTGAACAATAATACGAACGCTCGACGGTATTTGGTTGCGAATAAGAGAGATAAATAAATTAGAAAATGCAACAACCGATGTTAATGCCAAAGACATTACCAACGCGGTTTCTAATTTAGTTGTGATTGCCAACGCAGAACAAATACCGAGTACATGTAATGCAATGGGGTTGCTATCTACAATAGGCCCGAACAGGGCTTTTTTCATTTCTTTAGTATCAGCCATTTTCGAACCTTATGATTTCCAAGATTGACGTTTTAGGTAGTTGCCGTAGCCGTTTTCACTTGCCCAGTATTGCAATGTGTTTTCAACACCATTGCTGGTAAGTGTCGCACCAGATAATGCGTCTACCGCATATTGGTCACCTGGCTTAACGCTCTTGTCTACAGAAATTGCCACTTCACCGTTCTTATACAGTTGCTTACCGTCCCACTTTTTCTGCCAGTCTGGATTTTGGATCTCTCCGCCCAGCCCCGGCGTTTCTTTGTGTTGGTAGTAAATCAACTCACGAATGGTTTCACCATCATTATCTAATGCTAAGAAACCATACATGATGTCCCAAAGGCCACTACCATGCACTGGTAAGATAATACGATTTACGTCACCTTGTTCATTTTTAACATGGTACACGCTCGCAACCGATGAGCGACGCAAAAAGCCAACGTTGCTTCCCTCTACAGAAACTGCATAGTCAGGGTTTTTAGCTGCTTTATACATGTCATATGTATCATATGGCTTGTCTACGTATTGTCCCGTAGATAAGTCAACAAACTTTTCCTCAACGCGCGTATTGTAAACGTCGTCAATTTCACTTTTATTCGTCGCTAACTCGATCAATCCTGCAGCAGTCAGAATATTTGACTTCTTATCGAGCGCCGCGTTTGTATCTTGTAAAGAGCGCAATCCAACGGCTGCACTAGATACAACGATAGAACATGCAAGGCATACAGCGACAACAACACCGATTGTTTTACCTAAAGTTTCTTTTTTAGCCGACACGTGCAAGTCTCCGTTTAATGTTTTTCTGTGCAACAAAGTAATCAAACAATGGTGCCCATAAATTCGCGAATAATATCGCTAACATAATACCTTCAGGAAAAGCTGGATTAATCGCACGTACCAATACCGTCATAAAGCCGATAAAGAAACCATACATCCATTTTCCTTGATTGGTAAACGACGCTGAAACAGGGTCAGTTGCCATAAAGAACATACCAAATGCCAAACCGCCAATCACGTAATGATAATACCAAGGTAAGTTCATCATCGTGTTTGTGTCAGACCCAACAAAATTAAGAAGTAGGGATAAAAACGCGACACCTAAACCAACACCAGCAACAATGCGCCAACTAGCAATACCGAGATAAATAATGAATAAACCACCAAGCATGATAGCCAAGGTTGACACCTCACCTACCGACCCCGGGATATTACCAATAAATGCGTCCCAGAAATTTAAAGCGGGTTGCATTGCACCTTCTTGGCCAACATAACCAGCCTCTGTAGATGTAAATTTACTCAACCATGTTGCACCAGAATAACCATCAGGAAGCTGTGCAGCTATCCAAACTTGATCTCCGGAAATTTGTGCGGGATAAGCAAAATATAGAAATGCACGCCCAGATAAGGCAGGGTTTAAGAAGTTACGACCAGTGCCACCAAAAATTTCTTTTGCAATAACAACACCGAAGGTTATCCCCAAAGCAACTTGCCATAAAGGAATAGTTGCTGGCAGCGTTAACGCAAACAATACTGAAGTAACAAAGAAACCTTCATTTACTTCATGTTTTCTTATTGAGGCAAACAATACTTCCCAAAAGCCACCAACGACAAACGTCGTAGCATAGATAGGGAGAAAGAAACACGCCCCGTAGAAAAACAATCCTAATACACCGGTAGATGCATCGATACTGCCGCCTAGGGAGGAAAACAAACCCGCCTGCCATGTATCAGCGATTGCCCCGCCCATTGCAATAGCATCTTGCGCTTGCGCACCTACGTTATACATGCCATAAAACATCGCAGGGAACGTTGCCATCCACACCATGATCATGATGCGTTTTAAATCAATTGCGTCTTTAACATGAGTATTCGCTTTATTGACTAAACCAGGCGTATAAAAAATAGTCGCAGCAGCTTCGTAAAGCGCATAGAATTTTTCATATTTACCACCAGCTTCAAACTGGGGTTCAATTTTTTCGAGATATGCTTTTAAACCCATTTTAACCCTCTGCTTCTATTTTGGTTAAACATTCACGCAAAATAGGGCCATAGTTATATTTGCCAGGGCAAACATAAGTACATAAAGCCAAATCTTCTTCGTCTAACTCCAAGATCCCTAATTGCTGAGCACTATCGGTATCACCAGACAAAATGTCTCTCAGAAGTAAGGTCGGCAGTACATCTAACGGCATTATGCGTTCATAGTTACCGATTGGCACCATTGAACGGTCAGAACCATTTGTCGTTGACGTCATATTGAACAGTTTTTTGCCGCCCAAATGGCCTAAATATGCTCGAGTCACAGAATGTTTATCCGAACCAGGCGTAATCCAACCAAAAAGATATTTTTCTTTGTCTTCTTTGATTAGAGAAACTTGATTGTGATAACGGCCAAGATATGCCTGAGGCCCAGAAGCAGTTGTGCCGTTTAATACTGAACCAGAAATAACACGTGTTGGTTCACTGCCTAGCTGGTCTTTAGTTAAATCTACAGTACTTGCACCTAACTGAGTTTTTACAATTTTTGGTGTTTTAGCCGATGGACCGGCGATAGAAATAACTTTCGTTACATCTAACTCACCTGTCGTCAATGTCGCACCTATGGCAATAACATCTTGATAATTCACATGCCAAATGATCTTGCCCGGACCAACAGGTTCTAAGAAATGTACATGTGTACCGACTAAGCCAGCAGGATGAGGCCCAGAAAACTCAGTGTTAACAACCTTTTCTCCAGTAGCATCTATTGACGCGCCCGACGCTTTGTTAACATAGATTTTGCCCTCAGTTAGCAAACTGATCGCTGTCAAACCATTGTTAAAATCATCTTTTCGCTCAGCGATGACAATTTCAGGGTCAACCGCCAATGGATTAGTATCCATCACCGATACAAAAATTGCTTTTGGCGCGCTATCAATTGCAGGCACCTTGCTGTAAGGCCTCGTGCGGATAGTCGTCCACAAGCCAGAATCAATCAACACATCAACAATCGCTTGACGATCTGCACTTTTGAGTTGCTCAGGACTAAACTTAGCAAATTCTACAAAGTCGTTACCCTTTATACCGATAACTACAGATTGCAAAACACGCTTAGCACCGCGGTTAACTTCAACCACTTCACCTGATGCGGGCGCAGTATATTTGACACCTGGATTTTTTTTATCCTCAAATATCATTTGCCCTTTTTTAACCACATCACCCACCTGCACATGCATGGTTGGGCGCATACCATTATATTCCTCACCTAGAATTGCCGCTTTAGAAACCGGGACACTGTCCTGAATTTTCTGCTCTGGCGCGCCTAGGATAGGAAGGTCTAAACCTTTCTTTATCTTTATCATACGCAATTGACTACTCTTAAAATAGAAACCAATTTAAACGTGCCTGTTCATTAATCAAGCAAGTTTAAATTAGTCCCTAATCCCTCAGGTATTATTCACAACACATAGATATAAATTCGTTGATCCTTAAATACTCATCAACAAATCCTTTAACGCTTTGTTTTTATTGTTATTTGTTCAGCAGAACGTCGTTTTTGTAAGCGATACCGCGTACATGATAGCGGCGTTCGACGTTTGACTGGCGCGATTTTAGCATTAACCATGCATAAAAGGCTATCGGAATTATACCAATAGCCCTTTTAGTCTTCGAAAGTTGTTAACTTAAAATTCCACCTAACTTATCGTTCCTAAAGGAATTAATAAGTATATATGCATTAACCGTGTAAAAACTTAGGTATCAAATTTAATCAAACTTACCAAGTGACCAATAGATCCACATCGGCCTCATAATCAACATCTTTAATTTCAAATCCAAATAGATTTAAAAATTCACGATTATATCCAGCATAGTCGCTTAACTGATGAAAATTCTCTTGTGTTACCTGGTCCCAAAGAGACTTAATTTTAGCTTGCGTTGCATCGTTAGTTTCAACACCATCCATGCGATAGCGATTTGCTTCATCTACAGGCGGATTTTCAGCAAATAACCTTTCAGCAAATAAACCTGCAATCTGTTCGATACACCCTTGATGAGTGCCTTCTTCTTTCATTACTTTGTATATCAACGAAATATAGAGTGGCATTACTGGTATCGCTGAACTCGCTTGCGTAACAAGTGCCTTGAGCGAACTCACGTGAGCAGAAACCGATTTATCGCTCAATGAAGATATGATAGTTGATGCCGCACGATCCAAGTCTTCTTTTGCTTTGCCGATCGTCGCCTGACCATAAATTGGCCAAGTCAATTCCTTTCCAATGTATGTGTAAGCGGTAGTTTTACAACCATCAGCCAATACATCTGCTTCAGATAACTGTAGCATCCAACGTTCCCAATCTTCACCGCCCATAACTTTCACGGTGTGCTCAATTTCTTCTTGGTTTGCTGGCTCTAGTGACACTTCATGTACTTTGTCTTTGTCTGTGTCATACGTTTTTGTAGTATATGCCTGCCCAACTGGCTTCAATGTTGACTTAAACGTTTCGCCGGTATCTGGGTCAGTTCTTCTGGGTGACGCAAGTGAATAAATAACAAGATCTATTTTTCCTAAATCTTGCTTAATTTTATCAATCGTTTGCGCCTTTATTTCGTCAGAAAAAGCATCGCCGTTAATTGTATCAGCATACAGGCCATCAGCTTTTGCAAAATTATGAAATGCAGCCGTATTGTAAAACCCTGCGGTTGCAGAACGCTTTTCAGTAGGTGGTTTTTCAAAACAAATACCTAAGGTTTTAGCACCGTAACCAAAAGCAGACGTAATTCGTGACGCCAAGCCGTACCCAGTTGAGCAACCTATCACCAAGACGTTTTTAGGACCCGATTCTCCGAAGCCTTGTCCTTGTATGTACTTTATTTGATTTTCAACACTTTTTGCACATCCAACTGGGTGAGCGTTGGTACAAATGAAGCCTCTAACTTTTGGTTTTATTACCATGGTATCTCCTATCGCCTTTGCACGATATTTTGTATTAATGTTGGTCCTTCTAATGCATACACCAATGCTGATTGATGCCCGTTTACACTAGTTAAACCTTAATTTTATTTTTGCAGCGCATTCTACTGATGGAAAAATAAAAAACAAATCTGTCCAGCAGCATTTGCTTTCCTTTACTCATTCATCTGTTCAAGTAATAGGCACGTTCAGATTTTGCATGGTACTGCCTAACACCTTGATAAAAGTCATCGTATTCAGCATATATTTTGTCAAAAGCGGCGTTCTCAGCCCTTTTTTCAGCAATAACCTCATTGGTCGCGGTTTTCAGCGCACTAATAACATCATCAGGTAAGGTCCGCAATTTAACACTATGTTCGTCTACTAATTGTGTCATTGCTTTATGGTTTTCTGATGTGTACTCATCAAGCATATCTTGATTGATCGCGCGGGTAGCGACCTCAACGATTTTTTGTAAATCTTTTGGCAAACCCTTAAGTGCCTTTTCATTGACAATGAACTCTAATAAAGTACCCGGCTCATGCCATCCACTTGTATAGTAATATTCTGCCACTTTATGTAATCCAAAGGTTTGGTCGTTATATGGACCAACCCATTCAGTGGCATCAATTGCACCTGTTTGTAACGATGTAAAAATTTCTCCTCCGGTAAGCGTAAGAGGAAGCCCACCGACCTTTTTTAACACTTCGCCGCCGAGCCCAGGTATTCTCATTTTTAGGCCTTGAAGGTCATTAAGTGTATTGATTTCCTTTTTAAACCAACCAGCCATTTGTACACCAGTGCTGCCTCCAGCAAACGGCACAACGCCAAACGGTTGATATAGCTCTTGCCACAACTTCATGCCGCCGCCATAATGCAACCAAGCATTCATTTCGGTGACATTCATACCAAATGGGATAGCTGAAAAAATAGGTGCTGCAGGTATTTTTCCCTTCCAGTAATAAGCCCCCGAATGTCCCATTTGCGCACTGCCACTGGAAACCGCATTAAAAACTTCAAACCCCGGCACCAACTCACCTGCGCCATAAACCGTTACCTGCAATCGACCGGCAGACATTTCGTTCACATAATCTGCGAACCTTTCAGGCGCACTACCAAGACCTGGAAAATTCTTGGGCCAAGAAGTAACGAGTTTCCACTTATGTACCTCCGTTGATTGCGCATTTGAAACGCCAGCATCACTGGTATTTTCATTTGCGCCGCCACAAGCGTTCAATAATACAAGGGAAAAGATTAGCCCAAATAATTTAAGAAATTTCATCATAATTTTCCATGTTGCCTTTTATATGCGTTACGGATAAACGAAACGCACGTTGCTAGGAGTTATCCATATACAATATTGGGTAGCCAAGTCACTATCGAAGGCACTATTGCAATAATAATTAATAATATTAACTGAATAATTATAAAGGGGATAACCCCTTTGTATATTTGTTCGGTCTTAACTATGTCACTTGCTACGCCACGCAAGTAGAATAGCGCGAAACCAAAGGGAGGTGTCAGAAAAGACGTTTGCAAGTTCACTGCTATCATAATACCCAGCCAGATTGGGTCAGCCCCCATAACAATTAAAATCGGTGCGACTATCGGTACAACAACAAAGGTTATTTCGATAAAATCGAGAATAAAACCGAGTAAAAATATCACAAACATGACTAGTAACATTGCTGTAAACAAGCCACCGGGTAATGACGTAAATATCGATTTCAATAAATCTTCCCCACCAAATCCTCTAAAAACTAAAGAGAATAGGCTCGCCCCGATTAAAATTAGAAACACCATAGACGTCACTTTCGTTGTTTCGGTAGTGACGTATTTAAAGGTTGATAAGGTGAGCGTTTTTTTGATCGCCGCTAAAATAAGCGCTCCAACCGCGCCGACACTCGCCGCTTCAGTGGGTGTTGCATATCCCAATAAAATAGAGCCAAGTACACATACAATTAACACTAAAGGTGGAATCAATGCGCCAAGCAAGGGCCAAATCGAAGTGTGTTCATTTGATTGACCTTCTTTGGGCACCTGATCGGGAGAAAACCGACTGACCGCCCACAAGTACAGTAAATACATTACAACCAATAACAAACCAGGCATTAACGCCCCGACAAACAAATCTCCCACAGAGACACTGTCTGGCGAAAAAATTCCCATATCTAATTGGGCTTTTTGATACGCACTACTAAGTACATCACCCAATAACACTAACGCAATAGACGGCGGAATTATCTGCCCTAATGTACCTGTTGCACAGATAGTACCAGCGGCTAACGAAGGAGAATATCCACGTTTCAACATGGTTGGTAGAGACATTAAGCCCATCGTCACTACGGTTGCACCCACAATACCAGTGCTTGCAGCAAGTAACATTCCGACAAGAATTACAGATACGCCAAGTCCAGTTCTATATCGTCCCAACACAGCAGACATAGACGTCAATAGATCTTCTGCTATTTTGGCTCGTTCAAGGATCACACCCATCAATACAAACAACGGTACAGCAATCAACGTAGTATTGCTGATAATACCAAATAGACGAGACGGGATTGTGAGTAAGTAACTTGTGTCAAATACACCGAACAACGCACCAATACCAGCAAACATTAGCGATACGCCTGCAAGTGTTAACGCGACAGGATAACCAAGCAACAAAGCACCGCAAACTGCAAAAAATAAGAGTAAAGACAACCATTCCATTATGACGAAACCAACTGCTTGTCAAAAATTTTGTTGCCTTGATTGAGTAGTTCAGTGATTGCTTGCAAGGCCATAGAACCGGCAAATATCAACAAAAATGATTTTAATATGTAAACAAAAGGCAAACCACCTGGCTCCCTGCTTCCTTCCAATAGTTGCCATGATTCAACAACATAACCATAACAAACAACAAATAAATAAATACTCACGGGTAACATGAAGAGTAATGCACCAAAGAAATCAACTATCGCGCGTTTTCTGACAGAAAAGCGCCGATAAAAAACATCTACTCGGACATGCCCATCATGTTGAAACGTAAAAGCTGCGCCAAGTAAAAATACAGCGGCATGTAAATAGGTTATCGATTCTTGTAAGCCTATCCAACCGAGATTAAAACCATAACGAAGCAATACAACTGAAAACATCAAAACGGCCATAATCATAGTGGCGTAACTGACAAACACGCCAAGTGTACGATTAATGTAAACGATAACATTCTTAAAAAGTAACATATAGAAAATAAAAACTAAAACTACGCTGGTACGCACATTGTGACACAAGTACATGTACAAGCAAATTATTGATTTACAAAAAATTAACGTCTAAGAATTTAAACGATTGGAAATACGATATAATAATTATTGGGCGCAGGAGTGGTGAACACCACTCCGAACTCACTACTTTGCTACGCAACGATGTCAAGCAACTCAACGTCAAACACTAGCGTGCTGAATGGGCCAATGGCCGCACCTGCACCTTGCTCTCCGTAAGCTAAATCATATGGTACGTGCAAACGCCACTTATCACCTACAGACATCAATTGTAATGCTTCAGTCCAACCTTTGATTACACCATTTACTGGGAATTCAGCTGGTTCACCACGGTCATAACTACTATCAAATACTGTTCCGTCTATCAACGTTCCATGGTAATGCGTTCTAACAGTAGATGCAGCACTCGGCTTATCACCGTCACCAGTATTCAGTACTTCATACTGTAAGCCAGTATCAGTTACTGTGATTTCGTCACGCTTGGCGTTTTCTTCAAGATAAGTTTTACCCTTTGCCATTACTTCTGCAAACTGCGTTTGTTTAGCTGCTTGCATACGCTGATGAATCTCATTGAATGCAGTTCTTAAGGCCTCATTACTTACTTCAGGTGCTTGACCAGAAAAACCTTGCTTCACTCCCTCAAGCACAATATTAATATCCAACCCGTCAAAAGGGTTTGATGTCAATTGCTGTCCCATTTGAAAACCAATACCATAACTGGCTTGTTCTTCTATACTTGTATATTTATCGCTCACAATATTTCCGCTAATATTAAAAAGCGCAAGGATACCATGGCCGAATCTTCAATCCTAATTGCGTTATTTTCGTATTTATAACCATCACAAGCATTTTCAGTATAAAAAAACATCAACATTTAATATCTCTTTAACAAGATTGATAATTGCATTATTTAATAGATGGGATCTATATAGACTCTGCCTAGACATAGTAGTGCTATCGAAGTATGGTTAAATCAGAATAGTAATATAGGAATCACTTTACGTATGAAGCAAGATCTGGTCACTCAGTTGAAAGACACTATTAAGTACCTAGGCGCTACCTTAGGCGAAACAATTGAAACGGAGTTAGGTTCTGAATGGTTGCATCGCATTGAACAGATCCGTCATGATGGCCGAGCGTCGGCAAATGGGGATGAAGCATCTACACAAAAATTAGCAGAAACACTCGCTTCACTTGATAACAAATCCTTATTGACCATTGGTAGAGCATTTGCGCAGTTCTTAAATCTCGCCAATATTGCTGAGCAAGAGTTTAATACCGCAGCAACCTCTGCTGATACCTTGTCTTTGCAACTAACTAATTTACTCGACAACTCTGGCAAAGAAGTAAGTGAAGACGACATCAAGAAGGCCATTGAAAACCTTAACGTCGATCTAGTTCTTACAGCTCACCCAACCGAGGTGACTCGCCGCACAAACATTCATAAGCACCGGGAATTAGCAAGCCAATTATTAACACTCCATTCAACAGAAATGAGTGAATCTGAACGCGCTAGGAGTAAAACACGTGTTGCTGACTTAATTGCGCAAGCATGGCACACAGAAGAAATACGTTCAATAAGACCCACGCCAGTGGATGAAGCCCGTTGGGGATATTCCGTCATCGAAAATTCATTATGGGAAGCAATTCCTGAGTTTATGCGTGAACTTGACGAATTCTTACAAACTCGCTTCTCGCAGCGCCTCCCATTGACCGCAAAACCAGTGCAATTTAGCTCATGGATGGGCGGTGATCGCGATGGTAACCCATTTGTTACCGCTTCAGTGACACAAGAAGTACTACACAGAGCTAGGCGGCGCGCGGCCAAGCTATTTTTAGAAGATTTACATCGTTTATACACTGAGTTGTCAATGAACAAATGTAACGATGAACTGCGCGAGAAAATCGGAGATAAAAAAGAACCTTATCGCGCGATTTTAAAACCACTTATTCAAAAGTTAGAACTGACTAGAGAAGGCAAAGTAGATAGCAAGCATTGGATTCAAAGCACAGATGAATTGTTAGCACCACTCAATACATGTTATGAATCATTGTGCGAGTGCAATATGCGTGTTATTGCCGATGGCGCCTTGTTAGATACACTGAGGCGCGCACATGCTTTTGGCGCGCAATTGTTGAAACTAGATATTAGGCAAGACTCTCAACGCCATGCAGATGTGTTTAGCGAAATCACCCAATATCTTGATATGGGCGACTATAACGAGTGGAGCGAAGAAGAGAAACAAGCGTTCTTACTTAAAGAACTATCCTCCAAACGCCCGCTTGTACCCAAAAACTGGTCGCCTTCTGACGACGTACAAGAAGTGTTAGATACGTGTGAGGTTATTGCCAATAACGATAAGGCGGGCTTTGGTATTTATATCATTTCAATGGCCCGTGAGCCGTCAGATGTATTGGCCGTTCAATTGCTATTGCAAGAAGCAGGTGTCAACTGGCCAATGCCAGTGGCGCCGCTGTTTGAAACGTTAGATGATTTAAATCACTCACCACAAGCAATGAAGGCCTTACTTGGCATTGAATGGTATCGACATTATATCAATGGCCGGCAGTACGTAATGATTGGCTACTCGGACTCTGCGAAGGATGCCGGCTCACTGGCGGCAGGTTGGGCACAATATGAATCTCAAGAAGCCCTTGTAAATTTAGCCAGTGAAAACAACATTCAGCTCACATTGTTCCACGGACGTGGCGGCACCATTGGGCGAGGTGGCTTGCCAGCTAAAGCTGCTATTCATTCGCAACCACCAGGTTCACTTGAAGGTGGCTTTAGAGTTACTGAACAAGGTGAAACCATCCGTTATAAGTTTGGTATGCCACAATTGGCAAAACGTAGCTTGTCCTTATACGCCTCAGCAGTAGTTGAAGCCGTTACATCTCCGCCACCCGCACCAAAAGCTGAATGGCGAAACATCATTACACAAATGGCCAACAAAGGCAGGGACAACTACCGGCAAACTGTGCGCCATGACAAAGATTTTGTTCCTTATTTCCGTGTTGCCACGCCTGAGCAAGAACTCGGCAAATTACCATTAGGTAGCCGCCCAGCTAAGCGAAAACCGCAAGGTGGGATCGAGAGCTTACGAGCAATACCTTGGATTTTTGCTTGGGCACAAACTCGTTTAGTATTACCCAGTTGGTTGGGGGTAATGCGTGCAATTGACAGCATAAATACGACAGAAAACAATCCACTTGTCCAAGAAATGATTGAACAATGGCCATTTTTCGCTTCACGTATTTCCATGCTTGATATGGTATTTAAGAAGGCCGATCCTAAAATCAGCGCCGCTTATGACAAGCGCTTAGTACCGAATGAGCTTTCTCACTTCGGCGAAGCTTTGCGTAAGGAATTGACTGACAGTATTGATTCATTGTTGTCAATTACGGGGCATGAACACATGATGGAAGATGACCCTCATGGCCGCACATCAATGAATATACGCGCCACTTATCTTCAACCGCTGCACTACTTGCAAATAGAGCTACTCGACAGAATCAGAAAAGCAGAGGCTTCTGAATTTAGTGATAACGATGTGGAAACACTTGAACGTGCAATGATGGTAGCAATTACTGGTATTGCTGTTGGTATGAGAAACACCGGCTAACTATGCCTTTTAGTATTGGCTTAGTAAATCCAAAAGCCGCTACCAATGTAGCGGCTATTTTGCGTTCGGCAGGATGTTTTGGCGCATCATCCATTTTTTATACGGGGCAACGGTTTGGTTATGCCAAAGACAACAATAAAGACTTTGCCCAAGACACTCAGAATTTTAGAAAACAAATACCTACGGTTGGCGTAGACGACTTACTCGCTTACAAACCCGATGGCGCCATTAGTGTAGTGATTGAGCTGGTAGAAAATGCGATTGCACTCCCAGAATTTAAACACCCAGAGAATGCATACTATATTTTTGGTCCAGAAGACGGGAGTGTATCTCAAACACTCGTAGATGAGGCTGATCATGTGGTGTTTATACCGTGCAGAAGCAACCTAAATCTTGCAGCAACAGCCAGTGTATTGTTTTATGACCGCTTGTGTAAACTTGGCTATGACAAGACGAACAACGCGGTACGTCAAGCAAGAGATAAGAATAATACCCTCGCAATAAACTCTCCCTAAAACGAGGTATTCAAAAATGCATATAAAAACAAAGATTAATAAAGTTAAAAGCAAAAATGTAAACGTTTACTTTTAATCATTTAGCCGTATGATAATAATATCAATTGATAAAAATTTTAATAATATGTACAAATTTAGTCACTTTAAATCAATTCACAGCAAATCAATATTTCTAATTTGCTTCTTAAGTCTTGTATTTGGCGCACAAGCAAAAGTCATCGACGTGTCTGCGCACGGGATATCGCCAGGAAAAGACATTACCTTTGAACTACAACAACTGATCAAATCGGTATCTAATGAAGAAAATGTCACACTTGTTTTTCCGAAAGGCCAATATGACTTCTACCCTGATAACGCCATAGAAAAATACCGTTATGTCGCAAATCATGACAACGGACTGAAGCGAATGGGCTTTGGTCTTTTCAATTCTCGAAAACTCACAATTGATGGCTCTGGTTCAACCTTCATGTTCCACGGCAGAATGGTACCGTTTACCGTAGAAAGTGGGCAGAATATCACGCTCAAAAATTTCACCATTGACTTTATACGCCCTTTTCATGCCGAATTGACCGTTGTCAAAAGCAACAAGGTAAATAAAACCTTTCAAGTGAAGGTGGATAAACAAAATGCACCTTATAAAATTCAAGACAATCGACTTTTCTTCGACCGATTCGGACAGCTTGACCCAACCGGTAGCAATATTGTTTTTAACCCTAAAACACGCTCGCCAATATTTAACACTTACGACTACGGATTACCTTGGTTAACGCTCCATGCAAAGTTGGTCGGTGATGATATCGTAGAATTAAGTAATATTGGCAATCGCCTCCCGCCGCCAAAAGACAGTGTGCTTATAGTATATGGCAATAACCCAACAAGCAGATTGGTGCCAGGCATTCATATAACAAATTCGAAAGACGTAAAAATAGACAATGTAAGCGTGCTTGCTGCAGGTGGCATGGCACTCATAGTAGAGCGCACCGAAAACATTCATGTAAATAAATTTACCGTTAGCTCTGCAGATGGACGGCTAGTTGCCACCCGAGCGGATGCCACGCACTTTATCGGTTGTAAAGGTGAGATTATTGTCGAAAACAGTTTAATGGAACATATGTTAGATGACGGTATTAATGTGCATGGCGCATACGTGAATATTGACGCTTACTTAGGCGACAACAAATTTATTGCGTCTATTAGTCACTTTCAACAAATGGGTCTAATATTTGGCGAAGTGGGCGATCGCATTGCAATTTTGTCGCGAGAAACCGTACTACCATTCTTTGAATCTAGTATTACGGCGATTGAAGTGTTAAATGACAAGCGGTTCGTAGTGACCTTAGCAGATACACCAGACAATTTGCCCAATGTCCCAATGTCGCTAGAAAATTTAACGTGGCAGCCCAACCTAACCTTTCGTAACAATATGGTGATGGAAAACCGCGCCCGTGGCGCATTGGTCACTACCAAAGGAAAAGTGCTCATCGAAAACAACTACTTTAATAATCAAATGCATGGCATTTTGATTGAAGGTGACAATAAGAGTTGGTACGAATCCGGCGCTGTAGAAGATGTAATAATTAGGAATAATACTTTTGTAAATACTGGGTTTAGTGGCAAACCGCATTACCCACTATTTGTATCCCCCATGCTAACATCTGAGCAACGAATTGGTGAAGGGTATTACCATAAAAACGTGCAATTCATTGATAACAACATTCGTTCATTTAACGGCTTGCTCGTACATAGCAAATCAGTAGACGGCCTTATTGTTTCAGGTAATACGCTAACATTTAGCGACGATTACCCAACGATAAAAGATTATCCATCCGTTGATATTAACTATTCTAACAACGTACAACTTATCGGAAACACTGCCAAGCGTTTTAACTGGACCTTAGCGACTAAAATGTCGAATGACTCTAAGGCCATACAAATAAAAGGCAATGATGGCTTTAAGCAATAAATCTGGCTTAAGCCTTAGCCTAATTATTTGAAAGCTTATTTACGCACTTCATGATCCATTGTTTTAGCTGAGATTCATTTAGTGCGCCCGACATTCGGTCAACTTCTGCACCTTTATGAAAGAAGATTAGGGTAGGAATTGATCGAATACCTGCTTCGGCAGCAATCTGCTGCGCTTCTTGTGTATCCACTTTAGCAAATAATAAACCGTCAGATTGCATGGCAACTGATTCAAATACTGGCGCCATTGCTTTACAAGGCCCACACCAAGACGCCCAAAAATCAACAATGATGGGGAGGTCGTTTTGCTCTACATAACGAAAAAAACTGTGATCTGTTAAGGCAACAGGTTTTCCTTCGTAAATAGCAGATTTACATTTGCCACAACCTGCGTTTGTATGACTTTTGCTTTCAGGCACTCTATTTATCGCGCCACACTTTGCACATACTACATGCATAAATACCTCGTATACATAAACACCTCAAGACCATTGTAATTGTTTTAAAGACCTAATACTGTGAGGTTTACTTTCATTTGATCATAACAAATAGTCTCGCGAGAGAATATGCATGAAAACGATAGATATGAAAACAATTGGTTTACTAGGCGGTATGAGTTGGGAATCGACCGCAAGCTACTACAAAGCACTCAATATTGGTGTCAAACAGGCGCTAGGTGGCTTGCACTCTGCCAAAGTGAGTCTTATCAGTGTTGATTTCCATGACATTGCCTTACTGCAGCAACAAGGCGATTGGCAATCAGCTAGCACCATACTCTCATCAGAAGCACAACGTGTCGAAGCGTCTGGTGCCGAGTGCTTACTTATTTGTACGAACACTATGCACAAAATAGCGGAAGACATTCAGGCAAATATCAACATACCACTATTACATATCGCCGACGCGACTGGCGCAAAACTCAAAAAAGACAAGATTAAAAAAGTAGGCTTACTCGGCACAAAATTTACGATGACGGAAGAATTCTATAAGGGGAGAATAAAAGAAAAATTTAACATACATGCCATTGTACCCAACGATGCTAATCAAACTATTGTGCATAACATTATTTACGATGAACTTTGCCAGGGCGTAATTAAAGCAGAATCAAAACAGGCATATTTGTCCATTATTGAGAAACTCGTTGAACATGGTGCGGAAGGCATTATATTGGGTTGCACAGAAATCGGCTTGTTAGTTCAGCAGACCGATACAGAAGCCCCACTTTATGATACGACGCAAATTCATGTAGATGCGGCTATTGATTGGGCGCTCAACACGAATGATATCACTCAATTTCGATAAAGCGTTTTAATCAGATGATACCCAAACTTCGTTTTTACCGGGCCGTGCACGGTAAGGATGTCCTTTTTAAATACGACGTCTTCAAAGGGTTTAACCATTTGACCTCGTCTAAATTCGCCTAAGTCACCGCCTTTTTTACCCGACGGGCATATGGAGTGGCGCTTCGCAAGCGTACCAAAATCTTTGCCTTTTTTGAGCTGTATGAGCAACTCTTTTGCTTGTTTCTCAGTTTTTACCAATATGTGTAACGCGCAGGCGGTCGCCATATGAAATCCTATTTACTTACGAATTTTTTTAAAAAAAAAGGCGCATAATGCGCCTTTCATGAAACATAAAAGCAAGGCTTAGCCGTTTACAAAATCAACGCCTAGCTTGATATCGCCACGTAAGCCTTCAAGCATATCTTCTTTGGCTTTTTGCTCAAATGCGCTCAATTCACCATATGGTAAGATTTCTTCAACACCATTTTTACCTAATTTTACTGGGTGAGCAAAAAATGCAGCGTCTTCAGAGCCGTCTACTTGAACGTAAGTATATTCAATAACATCACCACCTTGCATCGCTTTCACAAGTGACAAACAAAAACGTGCTGCTGCTTGCCCCATAGAAAGCGTCGCAGATCCGCCACCGGCCTTTGCTTCAACCACTTCAGTACCCGCGTTTTGGATGCGCGGCGTAAGCGCAGCTACTTCTTCGTCTGTAAAGCTAACGCCTTCAACTTGTGATAATAATGGTAGGATAGTAGTACCAGAGTGACCACCTATAACAGGTACATGAATCTCTGACGTACTCTTACCTTTTAACTCTGCAATAAATGTTTCTGAACGAATAACATCAAGCGTGGTAACACCAAACAATTTATTCTTATCGTACACACCTTTCGCTTTTAATGCTTCTGCAGCAATGGCTACAGTGGTATTCACCGGATTAGTAATAATACCGATACAAGCATTTGGGCAATTGTCAGCACAAGCATCTACTAAGTTTTTGACAATCCCAGCGTTAATGTTAAATAAATCTGAACGATCCATACCCGGTTTGCGAGGTACGCCAGCAGGAATTAACACGATGTCACAACCACTTAATGCATCAGCAAGATCGTCTTTTCCGAATCCTGCTACTGCAACATCAGTTGGTATGTGGCTCAAATCAACCGCAACTCCAGGAACAACTGGTGCAACGTCATATAAAGACAATTCTGAACCAGCGGGAAGTTGAGTTTTTAGCAATAATGATAATGCTTGACCGATACCACCGGCCGCGCCTAAAACGGCTACTTTCATGTTATTTCTCCTGATAAAAGGGCAAAAATTTCGAGCCAGAGAGTAATACAATTAGGCGTAGATCTCAATTATTCTATAGCTTCGAGCACTATATCCTTTAGATTCATTGTACATATAGAATAAGCCTAGCTAGTTAGCGAGCCGCATCACTCATATATAAATACCCAAATCACGTCCATGCTAATTGCCAAGTTCATATCTATAGTGCAAAATGTGGAATTGCTTCCAAATTGTAAATAACGCACTAAAATCTATGTCCGTATCAAAACAAGACGAACTCGTTAAGGCCTTTAAAGAACTGTTAAATTCCGAACGCTATGGCTCTCAGGGAGAGATAGTCAATGCGCTGAAAGGTTTAGGGTTTGGCAACATCAGTCAATCTAAAGTATCAAGGATGCTAAGCAAGTTTGGCGCAGTTCGCACGAGGGATGCTAGAGGCGACATGGTCTACTGCTTGCCACCAGAATTAGGCATGCCAACGGCCAAAAGTCCGTTAAAACAACTTGTGCTTGATGTCGTGCATAACAACGTTATGGTCATTATTAGAACCAGTCCCGGCGCAGCGCAACTTATCGCTAGGCTATTAGATTCACTCAGTCAGGCAGACGGTGTATTAGGGACCATTGCAGGAGACGATACTATTTTTATCGCCCCTGCCAATATCCAAGAAATTGAAGACTTACGTCAGCGCGTACAAAACTTATTTGATAATGTGTAATGCACTCGTCAGACAGGTTTGTTAAAACGTCAATTACAGCCCAATACTAAACTGATAAACCTCTTTTTTATTTAAAGAAAATTGCTCTGCTACCACTGCTGCCGCTTTCTTCGGCGGCAATAGCGGCAGTAACAACTTCAACAACCTTATCGCGTCGTTTGGCATTTCATTTGTCGCTTTCTGTTTCACCTTATATAACATCAATACAAATTCACCTTTCTGGCGTGCGCCGTCATCCATAAGCCAATGAATGGCATCGTTCGCATGCCCAGTCACATATGCCTCAAAGGCTTTTGTCAGCTCTTTAGCAATAACGACTTGTGCACTCGGATTTACCGTATCAATCATAGTCAGTGTGTCTAATATTCGCTTGGGAGACTCATAGAAAATATGCGTATGGCCACTGTCCAAAGCGTTTTGCAAGGCACTTTCCTTTGCTTGCTGCTTTACCGGTAAAAAACCAGAAAAAGTAAATTTATCCGTAGGAAGACCTGACGCGGATAGTGCTGTCGTCAATGCTGATGCACCAGGCAACGCAACAACAGTAATAGCGTGTTGACGACACAAGTTAACTAATTCATAGCCTGGGTCACTTATTAGAGGTGTCCCAGCATCTGAAATAAGTGCGATATTCACGCCATCTAGCAATTTGCTAACAATATACTCGCTACGTTGTCCTTCGTTATGCGCGTGCAGGCTTATGGCGTTGGTTGTAATATTAAAATGTTGTAATAACTTGCCAGAATGTCGAGTATCTTCAGCTGCGATTAGATCTACCGCTTCCAATACGTCGATTGCCCTAGGCGTCATATCAGACAAATTTCCTATGGGTGTTGGCACAATGTATAAACTTCCGGATGACATAAGCTTCCTGATTATATGGTCGTCGCTAAGCGATTATCTGCCGCTATTTTACACCGTCTTTAGGACAGTTTCTGTAGCACTAACTAGTATTTTTTTTGAGTAGCGGTAAACTAAGGCACATTCAGGGTCACAAAGGATATATTGTGAATTTACCAAAGGCATTGTTGTTAGCTTGTACATTAGTGGTCATTGCCGCGTGCGGCGGGACGCCAGTGAAAGAAACGTCACCAATCGTTAAAAAAGAAACGCCGGTAAGCCAAATCATTGAACAAGATCCTATCGACACAATTATTGCGGATTACCGCACAACCCAAAACGCCCAATTAACTGTCGATAACTTATTAGACTACGCACAAATGTTGCAGTCCGAAGGTAACTGCTCTGATAGTAACCTAATCGTTTATCATTTACTTAATACATCCCTCAATTCACAACAACGCGCGCATAGTGAATTGCTGCGCAGCGAGTGCAGTTTAAAAGCCATATTGGACAACGGTAAGCGCTCAGATACCGAACTAGCCCTGGCAAAAATTGATGTTTGGTTATCCAACGCCAGTGATCTCAGTATTCACGACAACAAGCAAAAAACGCGCATACAATTTGCTCTTGCAGTTTATCAGGTGCTGACCGAATCATATAAAGAAAGTATCGAAGCGCTTGCGCGTGCAGGCGTAACAAAAAACATGAGCATTGCGAACGAAGCTGCAGCGGCATCTATTCTTCACCCTTACCGAATTAACTTGCTATGGCAAGCTCTCAGCCAACAAACACACGAGTATCGACACAGTTTACTTAACGAAGTGTCTAGCCTTGCGCCTTTCGTTACACTGTTAGCAATTGTTGAAGACGAAACACTCTCCGATAAAAGCCGCCAACAGTCATTAAAAACGTGGTTAGACGATAATACTGAACTGGCACAACATGAGCAAATGCCACAAACAATTACTCACTTCTCTAGCATTCAACTTTCCGAAAGCAGTGACATTTTAGTACTCCTGCCTTTATCTGGGCGGTTGCAAACTCAAGGTAATGCAATAAAACAAGGGATACTAAGTGCATATTATGATCGCGCTAAACGTTTAAGAGAATTAAACCTCGAAGAAACCTATACGATTTCGTTTGTTGATAGCGGTTCAGATGAACAACTAAGCCAAGAGGCTCTTTCGCTGGACTATTCACAGCATGCGCTGTTGCTTGGCCCTTTATTGAAAGGACACATCCGTCAACTTTCAAATATACTGCCACCTAATTTAGCGCGTGTTCACTTAAATTCAAAGCCAAAAGGCGCAGTTGATTCGTTCGAAAATGCAGATATACAAACCACTTATTTTGCCTTGTCTCCTGAACAAGAAGCTGAAGAACTCGCAAGGCTTATGCTGTCAAAAGGTATAAAAAACCCCATTGTTATTTTTGAAGACAACAATGTTTCTGAGCGAATGAAAAATGCGTTTACACAACATTGGTATAGCGAGCTTTCGAGCAATGAGAATCCGGCATCAACTAAATTAAGTGAAGTTTCCTTTACCGATAATAAATCAAT
This sequence comes from Agaribacter marinus, assembly GCF_030160655.1. Lineage (GTDB taxonomy): Bacteria > Pseudomonadota > Gammaproteobacteria > Enterobacterales > Alteromonadaceae > Glaciecola > Glaciecola marina. The sequence goes on along the minus strand of NZ_BSOT01000012.1, from coordinate 97,956 downwards.
GCGAGTCGGTATAACCTCTGCGTTAGATGTGCTCCAAAGTGAAAAACGCATTAAACAGTTGTCTGGGCTTACCACAGGTGTTGTGCATAGCGTGACACGCAATCGACGAGACGTAGACGGCTTCGTCGTATTTGCAAAGCCACAAGACCTCGAGTTACTCAATCCAATTATTGAAAGTAGTATTAGTCTTTTTAGTGATAAAGCGGTACCAGTGTTTGCAACGTCCTATAGCTACAATCACAAGTACAATAAAAACAGCGTCCGAGACTTACGAAACTTAGTGTTTATTGACATGCCTTTTGTTCAACCTGAAGCGCGGCAGTCTGACTTAGCCCTAACGGTAGAAGCCTTATACAATCAGCCATCAAGTACATTTTTACGTCTATTCGCATTTGGTTATGACGCCCTGTCAATTGCGAACAATTCTTTGCAATTAAGGCTATTTGAACAAGTCACGCAACACGGGCTTAGTGGCGAACTATCTGTACTAAAAAATGGGCTGGTTAACCGCCGCCTTTCCGCATTGAGCATTGAAGATACACAAGCAAACAGCGCCAATTAATGGCGATTAAGCAATGGGTTGCGAGTGAAGTAGGTAAAGAAGCAGAACTTCGCGCAAAAACCTTTTTGGCATCTGAAGGGCTACAATTTGTAGAAGCGAATTTTAAGGTAAAGCCCGGCGAGATCGATCTAATTTTTACAGATAAGCAACTTTGGGTATTTGTTGAGGTCAAATATAGAAGTAGTGATTCTCATGGAAGCGCTGCAGAGTTTTTCACAGCATCGAAAAGACGTAAAGTAGTCAATGCAATAATGTGTTACTTTAAACAAAAACAACGTAATATTCATCATGAAGCAATTCGAATCGACTTAATAGCGATCGATGGAGACCAATTAGAGTGGATAAAAAACGTATAAAATCCATTTATCCAAAGGACAACTGAGCAAAGAAGTGCATGCTAGACAATATTAAGAAAAATTTTACAGAAAGTATTCAAACTAAAATTGCGGCGGCGGAGGCAATCCCAGAATCTATCGAAAAAGCGTCGAAGATGATGATTCAAGCACTCATTATGGGCAATAAAATACTCACCTGTGGTAATGGTGGTTCTGCTGGCGATGCTCAGCACTTTTCATCTGAGTTACTCAATAGATACGAGCGTGACAGACCGCCCTTACCTGCCATCGCATTAACGACCGATAGTTCAACGATTACATCGATTGCTAACGATTTTTCATATGATGAAGTGTTTTCCAAACAAGTCAAAGCCTTAGGGCAACAAGGCGATATTTTATTGGCAATATCGACTAGCGGCAACTCCGCAAACGTCATCAACGCGATGCAAGCAGCCCTTGCTCGTGATATGACCATCGTGGCATTAACAGGCAAAGATGGTGGCGAAATGGCCGGTTTTATCGGTGAAAACGATGTCGAAATAAGAGTGCCATCATCTCGTACCGCTAGAATTCAAGAAGTGCACTTATTGGCTATTCACTGCTTATGTGAATCAATAGATAACGCGCTATTCCCAATCGCGTCTGCGTAAACAGAAGAGAAGTTAGTATGTTTAAACGCAAATCTCATAAAAGCTTACGACTAAAGCATCTAGCTATTGCAGCTATATGTTCTCAGTTAATTTTATCAGGATGTGCCTCTGTCGTTGCTGTTGGCGCGGCCAGCACCGCCGCTAGCTCGGCCTCAGATAGGCGAACAGTCGGCACACAAATAGACGATAAAACGATGGAAGCTAGAGTCAGCTCTGCTATTGACACTATTCCTAACATCGACGACAACTCAGCGATTAGTATTCATGTATACAATGGCCAAGTGTTGCTTACAGGACAAGCAAATCAAGCATTTCTAATTGACGAAGCTGAAAGAAAAGCGACTAGCATCATGAATGTTAAACGTGTCCACAATCAAATACGCTTAGGTAGCCCAATTCCTGCGTCGTCGACAATGCACGATATATGGCTCGGTACTAAAATCCGTACACTGATGGGGACAAATGAACGCGTGCCACTGTTAAAACTCGACTTAATAGTGGAAGACAGTGAGGTATTTATCATGGGCAAACTAACGCGTAAGGAAGCGTTAGCGGCGGTAGATGTAGCCCGAAATGTTAAAGGCGTCACAAAGGTAGTGAGAGTATTGGAGCTAACTGACTAATGCGTAAATATAAGATTAATCAGTTAGTGAATTAATTTTACTCTCGAAAACCCTATTTAACCACGCGTAAAGTGGCCTTACTGCGAGGTTTATCGGCTTTTGGCTTATCAGCGCTTTGTGAAGGAACATCAGACAGGGCAGGCTTTTCGCTTTCATTAGCATCAGACGATGTTGACGTTGCGGGCAATTCTTGTGTAAACACGGTGCCTGCGCCGTTTTCTTTAGCATAAATAGCACCAACCGCTTCACAAGGAAACATTACATTTGTTGGTTGTCCACCAAACCTCGCCTGAAATGAAATAGCGTCAACATCCATCATAAAGTTAACGCAGGCATTCGGCGATATATTCAACACAATTTGCTCGTCTTTGACAAACTGCATTGGTACATCTACATCAGGCCACTGTGTGCTTACAACAACATATGGCGTCAAACCATTATCGACGATCCACTCGTAGAACGCTTTTAATAGATAGGGTTGATTTGATGTCATTCCTTGCTGCATAACACTGTCCGTCTATAGTGGATTATGAATTTCTCGTTCTTGGTCAGTTAACGATGCTTTAAATGAACCACGTTCAAAAATTCGCTTCATATAAGCGTTAACTTCACGACTACCTGTGCCGCTCAACGTAATATCTAATGCAGGTAATCTCCATAGTAATGGCGCAAGATAGCAATCAACTAAGCTAAACTCTTCACTCATGAAGTAAGGCGTTTCTGAGAATACAGGCGCTAAAGATAATATAGCTTCTCTTAGCTCATTACGCGCTTGCTCTGCACCGTCTTCGTTACGGAAAATTCTTGCAGCAAGGCTATACCAGTCTTGCTCAATACGGTGCATCATTAAACGGCTCTTACCGCGTGATACTGGGTATACAGGCATTAACGGCGGGTGAGGAAAGCGCTCATCCAAATACTCCATCACAATGTGTGACTTATAAAGCACTAATTCACGATCAACTAGGGTTGGAACAGTGCCGTAGGGATTTAGCTCTAACAATTCTTCATTCATTTGAGTTGGATCGGTAAAAATTATCTCAACGCCAACACCTTTTTCTGCAAGTACAATGCGCACTTGATGACTATAGATATCTATATTGTCAGAAAAAAGAGTCATAATTGAACGTTTGTTAGTGGCCACTGCCATTAAAACCTCCGCAAGCTGATGCTATGTATTGTTTTCGAATAAAGGTAAACCAATAAAAAAGGGCAATAAAGCCCCTTTTCAAAATGGTCGTGAATTGTAAACTATTACTTTACGTCTCGCCAGTATTCTTTCTTAAGAAGTAAGGCGAAAACAAAGAATATTACGATAAAAATCAGTGCGCCACGGCCGATGCTTTCAGATTCTAAGCGAGACGGTTCACCTGAGTATTCCAGATAATTTACTAGATCACGCATCGCATCATCATATTCTTCAGGAGACAAAGCACCGTTACCATCTGATTCAACAGTAAATACTTCAGACTTTGTCATCTTGCCATCTACCATGATTTCTTTATATACCTTGCGCGGGGTTCCTTGCAAAGGCTCCAACACATGCGGCATACCAACATCAGGGAAAACAAGGTTATTTACACCGAACTTTTTGTCTTCGTCAACATAAAAAGTACGTAAGTACGTATACAGCCATTCAGGACCGCGCACACGAGCAACAAGCGTTAAATCGGGTGGCGGGCCACCAAACCATTTTGCAGCATCTTCGCCAGGCATTGGTGTGGTGATATAGTCTGATACTTTTTCACCCGTAAACTGCAAATATTCTTCGCCTAACTCTTCAGGAATCCCCAAATCGTTAAAAGTACGTTGATAACGTTGATACTGCATTTGGTGACAACCAAGGCAGTAGTTCATGAATATCTTCGCGCCATTTTGCAATGAAGGCTTGTCTTTTAGGTCGATATCTACGCTATCGAGAGGATAATTAGAACCTGCTGCAAACGTTACGCTCGGAACAAATAGTAATAATGCTAACCACTTCTTCATTTCGAAATCCTCGCAGGTACTGGTTTAGTTCGCTCACTCTTAGAATACAAGAACAAGGCAACGAAGAATGCAAAATACATTATGGTTGCGATTTGTGATGAGATGATTTTCCAGTTCTCTTGAGGCGTTCCACCTAAGTAACCAAGGAAAACAAATACAATGGCAAACACAATCAAGTTCACTTTATGCAGGCCGCTTCTGTATCTCCACGAACGTACGTTACTACGATCAACCCAAGGCAGCGCAAATAACACGCCAATAGCGGCAAACATCGTTAATACACCGAATAGTTTATCTGGGACGGCTTTCAAAATCGCATAAAACGGCGTGAAATACCAAACAGGGAATATATGCTCAGGGGTTTTGAGCGGGTTAGCAATTTCAAAATTAGGGTGTTCAAGGAACTTACCGCCCATTTCCGGCGCAAAGAAAAGAATGTAACAAAACACAAAGAGGAAGATGCTAAACGCTACAAGATCTTTAAGCACAATATGAGGGAAGAAAGGCACGATATCATCGGCAATATCATACTTACTAGTATAGTATTCGTGGATTTCATACTTAGTCTTGTCTTCTTCTGCAAGGCTACCTTTTTTATGCTTAATGTTTACACCATCCGGGTTATTTGACCCCACTTCATGTAAAGCGATGATATGCAAGAATACTAAGATAACAATGACTAACGGCAAGGCAATAACGTGCAGTGCAAAAAATCTGTTTAAGGTAGCGCCCGAAATAACGTAATCACCTTGAATCCAAATAACTAAATCCGGGCCAATGACTGGAATCGCACCAAACAATGACACGATTACTTGCGCTCCCCAATACGACATTTGTCCCCATGGAAGAACATAGCCCATGAAGGCCTCTGCCATAAGGGCAAGATAAATCAGCATACCGAATATCCACAGTAACTCACGCGGCTTTTGGTAAGAACCGTAAATCATCCCTCTGAACATATGCATATAGACAACTACAAAAAACGCAGATGCGCCTGTGCTGTGCATGTAACGTATTAACCAACCATAATCAACTTCACGCATGATGTATTCTACTGAGGCAAATGCTCGCTCAGCGGATGGTTCAAAGTTCATCGTTAACCAAATGCCAGTCACAATTTGGTTAACTAGTACTATCGTCGCTAAAAAGCCAAATACGTACCAGAAGTTCATGTTCTTTGGCGCAGGATATTGAATAGCGTGCATGTTTGCGACACGCATCATGGGTATACGCGCTTCAATCCAATTCAGAAATGCGTTCATTATGCATTCTCCCCATCAGAACCAATCAACAAAGTATTGTCATCAATAAAGTTATATGGAGGCACTTGCAAGTTTAATCCTGCTGGTACGTTTTGAAAAACACGACCAGCCATATCAAATTTTGAACCATGACAAGGACAGAAGAAGCCATCTTGAACGCCTTCAGCATATTGAGAAAATGCACCATTAGATAAGTGTTGAGGAGAACACCCTAAATGCGTACATATACCAACTAAAACCAAATACTCTTCTTTAATAGAGCGATACTGATTTTTGGCGTATTCGGGTTGTTGAGGGTTTTCTGAGCTTGGATCCTTAAGTTGGTCTTCATGTTTACCAAGCGCTTCAAGCATCGCAGCAGGGCGACGAACAATCCATACTGGCTTGCTTCGCCACATTACGCGAATAAGCTGACCGACTTGGATACCACTTATGTCGACTTCAACATCAGCACCAGCCGCTTTTGCTCTGGCACTTGGGTTCCAAGACGCAATGAAAGGTACTGCAGCATAACCAGCTCCAACGGCGCCTACAACTGACGTTGCAACAGTCAAAAACTTACGTCTATTACTGTTTTCTGGCACAGAAGGATCTTGGGCTGACTTATTCGCATCTACTGATACTTCACTCATCAACTGTTCTCCGAGAGTTGGGAAGGTATTTCAACCTGTAAAAATTTGGTAGTCATTAGGCGTTATCGGCAATTATTCGTAAATTCGAACTTTTAGCTGATCGGAACCAAAATCTACTAAATAAAAATTGTCGTGTATGGTAAAAGAAAACACCCAGTGAACACAAGGTTTTACTGTCAAAAACACAAGCTAGTTGTTGTTTTAAGTCAAGAAATCTGCACAGTGCGGATTTTTTATTCTTTATTTGAGCTTCTCACTCAAAAAATTTACGCAAATCAACCTCATTTTAGCCTGCGCATCTTTTCGAACAGCGATGGCTCCCATGGTCGCATCGCCAATAGCATACCGGTATGTTGCCTCTGTGCTAAAGGAAGTGATTGATCGTCGATGTTTAGCTGTGCGGCTTCTTTTGTCACCCGATTCAACTTGCGTTGGATAATCTCGATAGAATTTTGCGAATATCGCCCACGCAGGTAAAACCTAAATATCCAAGGTTCATTTTGTCGAGGAGCCATAAACTTTACCATGACTTCTTGTTCCATAAAGCGCTCTAGCCTGCCGCCTGGAATCCAACGAAAGTCCTGCGCAATTAAGGACCGATATCTGTTGTTGGGGAGTAAATCGATAATTCGCAGTTTATCGAGTTTAGCCATCAAGCGGATACACGCAAATTCATCAATATCGTAGTAATCAATAATTTCTTCAAACTTCCAACCATCCCGCACACATACCGCAACGAGCAGTAATTTGGGATTGTCGAGTAACTCTTGCTCTTGTGCGTCGGTCAGTTGACTCAGCTTTTCGAGACGCTCTTGCGCCATGATAAATAAATCGGATATTGCAATGTTTAAGTGCTCGCATATTGCTTCAAGCCTTGTCAGTGCGAAGTTTTGTGAAGCAAACATACGCTTTACATTGGCTTCGCTCATATCAAGCGCGTTGGCAAGCATTTTATAGGTAATACCTTCCGATTTAAGTAGTTGCTTTAAGGTAGTGATCAGGTTGTTGATTTGGCTCATGGGAGTATACAACGCTACAAAGTATATTATATATATACTTTAAAGCTAATATATTAATACATAATTTGCAATGGTTTACCTATTAAGTACTCAAGGATATTGTAGATCTCGAATACAAACCTAAGGAATCTACAATGAAATCATTCAAATCCATTGTTTTAGTAAGCAGCCTAGTATGTTCGATGAATACATTTGCTGATAGCGCAGCCTCTGAGCACAGTGTATTGGCAAGTAAACACTCAGCGCTTGCGAGTTCTCACGCTACTGCATCAACCCTAAAGGTTGCTAGTGCTGCCGTCGCGGTGCCACTAGTAATAGCAGGCTCAGCAAGTATTGCGGTTGGCAGTGCGATTAATGCGTCGGGAGACAAAGTATCAAAAACAATTGAAACCTTCGATAAACCGTTGGTCGTCACGCATACAGTGATAACAGCAGGGCCTCCACCCAATCAAGCGGTTAAGCATAAAAAATCGGTAGAAATCGTGACCAAAAAAACCGTGATTGAAAGCACGCAATAGCCTTTTAAACATACCGAGGATATAACCATGCAACCACGTATTCTACAATGCTTTGTCATTTGTATATTGCTTGCTAAGTTAGTTGTTATGCCTGTTTACGCGGGCAGCCAACAAACGTCTCAAAGCAGTTTTAGTGTAGAAGAAATAAAAACGCTCGCAAAAGGTAGCGAGCAATATGCCGCCATGCACGGCGCAAGAGCGTTTATTATTGCCAGAACAGGTCGCCCGGTCAAAGACTTACCCAAAGGGATTAAATTTACACATACGGCTATCGCTATTTACTCTGAAATAATAACAGATGACGGCAGCCGCGAATTTGGTTACGCCATTCACAACCTGTACCAAGAACCCAAAAATAAAACCCGTAGCTTTTTATTTGTTGACTACCCTATTGATTTTTTTTGGGGAGCCAAAGCGCTGCAAGCGGGGATTATCATTCCTAGTGACGAGATCCAGAGAGGATTAATAGCGATGGTTAGTCAAAACGAACATCTTCAGCTCCACAACCCACAGTATTCGGTGATTGCTAACCCGTACAATAACGTGTTTCAAAATTGCACAGAGTTTACGTTAAACATGCTAAACGCAGCGATTTACAACACGCTAGACATGCAGCAAATTAAGACAAATACACGTGCATATTTTGCGGCGCAAAAAGTAAATGTTAGCCCACTTAAACTCATGCTTGGGAGTATGTTTGCTGAGGATGTAAGCCGAAAAGATCATAGCGTCAGACCCAAAACAGCGACATTCATGAGCATATCAAACTACCTTGAACGTTTTGGCTTAATCAAGCACGCCGTCATTTTAGATAAACACCTAACTCCAAACAGTTTGCATTAATTAGCACGCAGACAAAACCTAACTTTTATTGAAAGGAAACCAGCATGACAACAAACAATAATATTCCAGCACCAACATTAGCGTTTAAATTATCATCTATCATTGCTTTGCTCGCAGGTACAGTTGCATATTGTATAGGGTTGTATAATGCAGAAATGGCGTTAAATGAAAAGGGTTACTACTTTGCTATTTTGTTTTACGGCTTGTTTGCCGCGGTGTCGGTTCAAAAGTCTGTAAGAGACAAGCAAGACAACATCGAAATATCACAGGTCTACTATTTAATTTCATGGATAAGTGTTGCCATTGCGCTCTCGCTACTCATCATCGGCTTGTACAATGCTGACTTACTATTAAGTGAAAAGGGATTTTACGGTATGGCATATACACTAAGCCTGTTTAGCAGCATCACTATTCAGAAAAATATTCGAGATAGCCAACTTGTCCAAAAAGATCTGTCAGAACTCAATAGTACGGACAATGAAGCCACAACTCTAGAATCATAATATGTAGTTGAATGCACACCGAGTTAACTATTCTCTCGTAATATTTAGTAACATTTATACCGCTGTTTTCATTGCAATAATTGGAAGTGTGTCAAAATGTGCATGTGTATTTGGTGGTCAATTTAGCTGATGTTTAATCTCAACTAAAACTGGACAAAAAAATGACAAATACACTGATAAAAAACACTAACTGGTATTACATGGGTTTAGCTTGCTGGTATTTAATAGGCGGCACTTATGGGCATGGTGTTCTTGGGCAAGATTTATTCACCGATGAAATATTGAATAATTCGCAGATAAACGTATTTATATCAAACTTTTCTGTGTGGCATATGCATACACTGCAAAATGCATTTTTCGGATTCTACTTTATTTATGCTGCACGCACGTCTAAGCTATTATTCACAATACATGCAGTTTGGTTAGCTGCTGGAATATCAGTCACTCGCCCGCTTGCCATTATTATTGGTATTCTTATCTACGCTCCACAAGATCTAATTTACGTGTCAGCACCGCTTGTTGCGAATGTTTTAACCTTAGTATTAATGTGGTTTGGCGTGCGTAAAGTAAAAAAAGATTTAGCCGCTAACTAAATCTCAATTGCAAATACCCAATGGTTTTTAGCATGTCCCTGTATTGTCCAATATAGTCAAGGATGATCAGGAGTCGAAATAAAAAAGCATAAAAAAACCCAGCAAATGCTGGGTTTTTGACATATAACTTGTAACGAACGTGAGTGCTTAACGTTTTGAGAACTGAGGACGCTTACGTGCTTTATGTAGACCAACTTTCTTACGTTCAACGCGACGTGCATCACGTGTAACAAAGCCTGCTTTACGAAGTGCAGGACGAAGACCTTCATCATATTCCATTAACGCTCTAGTGATACCGTGACGGATAGCACCAGCTTGACCAGAAATACCACCACCTTTAACAGTGACGTATAGGTCAAATTTTTCTAACATTTCAACAAGCTCTAGTGGCTGCTTCACGATCATTCGTGCAGTTTCGCGACCAAAAAACTCATCCAATGGACGTTTGTTTACAACAATGTTACCACTACCTGGACGTAAGAATACGCGAGCAGTAGAACTTTTGCGACGACCTGTGCCGTAATACTGAGATTCTGCCATGTTACTCGCTCCTTATATATCCAATACTTGTGGTTGTTGCGCTTGATGCGTGTGCTCTGGACCAGCAAAAACTTTCATTTTGCGGAACATTTCACGACCTAAAGGACCTTTAGGCAGCATACCTTTAACCGCTTTTTCAAGTACCATTTCTGGCTTCTTCTCGATAAGCTTTTCAAACGTTGCTTCTTTCAAGCCACCTGGGTAACCAGAGTGAGCGTAATAAATTTTACCTTTCGCTTTATTACCCGTTACTTGAATTTTTTCAGCATTAACAACAACAATGTAATCCCCAGTATCAACATGAGGAGTGTACTCTGGCTTATGCTTTCCACGTAGTCTGCTTGCAATTTCTGCAGCCAAACGACCTAAAGTTTTGTTCGCAGCGTCAACTACGTACCAGTCGCGTTCTACGCTTTCTGGTTTTGCAACAAAAGTTTTCATTAAATAATCACCCGAAAATTAAAATTTCACCAATAATATCAACAACCTAGCCCCTTCGAGCCTGTTGATAAACCACCGTTCCCAACGATGGTCGTAACTGGGCAGGTCGCGAATTATACAGAAAACCTCGGAAAATCAAAGTTTTTTGTGATTTAGTTTTGTACAAATACGCATATCACTCTAGCAAATAACACTATTCGTCAAAGCTTTTTGCTTGCTCCCAAAATGCATCTAGTGCTGCAAGGTTCTCGGTCGCTAATTTTACACCTTCAATTGCTGCTGTTTTACACACGTATTCAAAACGCTTTTCAAACTTTTTGTTGGTTAAGGCTAATGCTTGTTCTGGGTCTATATTTAAATGCCTTGCAATATTAAGTATGGCAAAAAATAAATCACCGAATTCTTGCTTAGAATGCATTTTGTCACCAGAGGCAAGTGCTTCTTTTAGCTCATCTAATTCTTCGGTTACTTTTTCAAAGACTGGCGTTACATCAGGCCAGTCGAAGCCCAATTGCGCAGCCTTGGATTGTTGCGTTAATGCGCGAGATATTTCAGTTGATTTATTCATGCTTACTTACTTTAATCAGTTCTTCAATATATTAGCGTTAAAACTGATTGATGCATATTGTGATTTTTTTATTAACTGGTTAATTGTGGCGAAAGTAAGCTGTATGAAAACGAGCAGCATCTAAGCAATATCGCCCGCGCGCTATCAGCGTTTATTTTCTAAGCTACCTGTACGGCAGTGAACATATGAGAAGATTTATCTCTCTTCTTGTGACATTTCTAAGCTGCCTGTACGGCAGTGAACACCACGGTTTGACCGCCCGATGCGGTGCTAGCTTTCTAAGCTGCCTGTACGGCAGTGAACCCTTCAATGTTAGCACTGGTGAGCAGTATAGATTTCTAAGCTGCCTGTACGGCAGTGAACGGCGGCGCACACATCCGTTTTTTACAGTTAACTTTCTAAGCTGCCTGTACGGCAGTGAACCCTCGAAGGTTCCGCGTTCGGTAAATCCATTCTTTCTAAGCTGCCTGTACGGCAGTGAACCTGTTAGTGATTTTAGTTTGGCGACTTCAACATTTCTAAGCTGCCTTTACGGCAGTGAACAAGTCTCGCATTGCTGACCACAAAGCTGAAGATTTCTAAGCTGCCTTTACGGCAGTGAACAACCACGGCCACCCGAGCCGCCGCCTCCTGTCTTTCTAAGCTGCCTTTACGGCAGTGAACAACGTAGCGAGAGGCATGGCGGACATAGTGACTTTCTAAGCTGCCTTTACGGCAGTGAACTATTTATTTACTTTAAAAATCAAAAGCCTGAATTTCTAAGCTGCCTTTACGGCAGTGAACTGGAAGTCTCCAAGCAGTTGACGCTACATGGTTTTCTAAGCTGCCTTTACGGCAGTGAACAACTTGGCAGTATTGGTTTTATGATTATAGCTTTTCTAAGCTGCCTTTACGGCAGTGAACCGCCCAACAATGTTCCAAGTGCGTCAGCGATATTTCTAAGCTGCCTTTACGGCAGTGAACAGGTTCACTTATCACCCTATGGGTCAACGATATTTCTAAGCTGCCTTTACGGCAGTGAACGAGTGGATTGACTTCACTATATCAAACTGGAATTTCTAAGCTGCCTTTACGGCAGTGAACAAACCCTGACTATTCAAAAGTATTTATACAAATTTCTAAGCTGCCTTTACGGCAGTGAACCGATATAGTGCAGATATTAGCGAGAGTGGCGCTTTCTAAGCTGCCTTTACGGCAGTGAACAGCGCTGGGTTTAGATATATTTTACAACTCAGTTTCTAAGCTGCCTTTACGGCAGTGAACTAGAGAGCTTGCAAATGTTTATAAATTCCTAGGTTTCTAAGCTGCCTTTACGGCAGTGAACGTATTCTGCACATGCAAGTTAAGTTCGCCTTCTTTCTAAGCTGCCTTTACGGCAGTGAACGATACGCTGTTAGAGTATCCGTTTTCTGGCAATTTCTAAGCTGCCTTTACGGCAGTGAACATCGCGTTTTTCATACTCCAGATTGTACTGAATTTCTAAGCTGCCTTTACGGCAGTGAACTTTATCCAGTAGCCATATTACTTGCATATGTATTTCTAAGCTGCCTTTACGGCAGTGAACTCATATGCGCACTGCGCCAGCGGCAAGTTACATTTCTAAGCTGCCTTTACGGCAGTGAACAGGACGACCTAGACACGCTGTTTCACTTGAACTTTCTAAGCTGCCTTTACGGCAGTGAACAATAGAATATTATCAAAAAAATAAGCTACAACAACCCTTTAAGACAAATTATTGGATTTTACCCAAATTTTTAGACGCTTCGTAAGTTGTTGTATTTAAATATATATTTTTAAAGAGCAAATTTTGGGTATTTACTATAAGGTTCGCGCAAATAGCAGTTTAGCCATATCTAAATCAAAACTATTATATAAATAACAAAGTACAGTTTTTGTCTGATGGACTTGATATTAATAGGTAGCTACGTAGCAAAACTACCAATATATAAAACAACACCACTATTACGCACTTAAATAAAGAACCAAATTAAATCTTAACTCGACTCTTTTTACCTAAGACGAAGTTTAAAACCAAGGGATGGTAGCTGTTTTACTTAAACCAAAACTATCAAATATACCTTGTGTCGGTTTAGTCAGAATTTCAGAAAACTCAATAAAAATTCTTCTGTTTTGCTGAGTTGAGCCACTAAACATATCAAGATAAGGATTATCAAAACCTTGACTTAACATTTTTATCTTGTAATTTTTAATACCTGCTTCATCAATGTTTCCCCTAGCAATCAAACGCTTTAGCTTAGCGTTACTCATATTGCTGCGCTTTTGGCTTACGATTCGGTAATTTACTTTTTCAGGTATTTTTAAGATTTCACTCATCTTGCAGTATTCGGATAAACCGCCTAGCCAAGCTTGTCCTTGCAAATCGTTTAATAAACTTTGTTCGCCATGAATACGAAAGAGATTACCGAGCTTGAGATTAACCAAAGGAAAACTGATCCCGATTTGATTGGTATTTAAATTAACCAAGGCTTTGTGAAATTTGGTGAATACTTTACTGCTAAGTTCCGCCTCACGCATTTCAGCATCAGGTTTTAAAATGAGATCAATGTAATAGTCCATTTACCCTCCTACACTCTAATTTTAGAAACGTAAGCTAAACCTTTTTTACCTAGGTAAAAGCTTGAAACACCAGCGCAATCAATTAAATGGGCAATCTCGTTGGCCTTTTCTCTATCAACGTTAATCTCGATTTCCAACACCCCACTGGCCTTTGTCATTAGATGTTTTGTTTTACCTTCACCTTTCACAAATTCTTCAAAAATATAAGGGTTACCCCATATTTTCTTCTTTTCACCTGTTGTAAAGCGTCCCATAAAATCTTTTTTTGTAAAACCGTTATTAGATATGCCACTGATTCCACCCGCTTTTGTTTTGGCCGATGCAATATCATATTTGCTACTCAATCTGTCCAACTGTAAATATAAAGCAGAGCAATAGAGGCTACTTTGCAACAGTAAGCCTTTAGCGTTTAAGCCCTTATATTTTTCAAATTTTTGAGACAAATGCTGGTATACCTTATTAGCTTCACCAGCGTTTTCAATCGGTTTTAGCTTGTTAATTTCCTCTAACCTGTCAGAAATTAACAATGGTTCCCACTTTGCAGTAGGAAACTCCACTTTTTTCCTTAGAACAAATGAAAACAAACTGGGTAAATCTAACCCCAAAACTCCCCAAAACTCTTGCGTATAATCCGAGCTAAAAATCGCGTCATTAGTTTTTATGGCGCCTGTATAAGAGTTTTGATCGGTACTACCAGAAACATTTCTTATATATGTCATTTCATGATTAATTGCTTTTGGCTTGTCATTAAAAGAAACGACCTGCTCTATCTCTCGAAAGTAATATTCTTCCTCTAGTCTTGATTGATATAACTTACGTTGATCACCTATTAGTCGATTCAAAACCCCCATTACCGTATTAAGTGTTATTTCTCTTTTGATAAAGTTTTCTGGCTTACCCAGACTTCTCATTGAGCCAATAAATTTTCTACCACCTTTGGGCAGTTGTTCATTATTAGTACCATCCATAAACGAGTTTCGCCACGATGCTTCGTATTCAATTTCGATACGCATAGCGCCTCCTTATTTAGCGTAAAAATAAGCTGCAAATTCAGATTGTGGTTCTTCAGAAATTTCACTCTCGTCTCGCTTAATACGCATCATTTTTGAGCTGTCGTTAAAGTCAACGATAACTTCATCAACATACATATAGGATTTAGCTTGACGAATAGTTAACTCTTTAATTAGGTTTAAGGCATGTTCGACAAGGATCGCCATTGCATCGTTATTTAACAAAATGCCGTTTTCACCTTCCTCAAAAATTGTTCCTTTACGCACATAATTTGAATGGAAAACCGCTTGTGGGTTTAAGTTAGGGTTTAAAGATTTGATATAGTTTTGGATTGATAGGGCTACCTGTTCACCTTCTCCTTCCGTAATCTCCATCGCTTGACGGTCAAATTTTTTGTCTAGTGATATAAATTGTAATTGTTCAATACTGATCGAGCCGTAAGAGATATATTGAGTATCACCAAAAGTAGTTTTAGAGAAAAATGAAGAACTATCACGTTCGCCCGCCTGACCAAATTGTTCAAAATTGCCATTACCAAGTTGGTCAACAAAATCTTCCAAAAGCAAAGGGCTAGTACGTTTATTTTGGCTAGATGGCACTACATATCCGCGAATTAGCCCTGTTTCAGAAGCCAGAACTTGTCCAACATTTGTTTTCTTGGCGTAGTGCAAATCAAATGCTTGAGCACGAAATAGGTGATGTCGAATGCAATTTTGACTGATATAAAGTGGGTTCTCTTTAAAATTGATATCTGTAGGTTCCTTACGATATTTATATCCCGATCCCTCCTTAACTCTGCCTGTCAGGTTTGTATACCCACGTAATTTAGGCAACGTATGGTTATCAACAGTAGTACCCGTCTCTTGTGCTAAATTGGTTGGCCCATTCCAATTCACTACGCCATGCCCTAACGCCGTGATTTTAAAATCTACACTTTTAATTCCCGTTACTTTTTCCATGATTCATTCCTCATCTTCTGCCGTTGTATTAATTTGTTTTAGCGACATTGCGCCTATGGGTTGTTTATCACACACCATGTAATAAATGGCATGAGAATGTCTCGCTGACTCGCCGCCTACGGTGACTAAGTCTGGGGAGGTATAACTTAAATAAATAGGTAATTCAGGATCACGAGCTTGGTTTAGAAGTAAATTATCGTTGTATGGTTTAACGCCGCCCATTACGTTGTGATGTTTCTTAAACATATGGTTCAGTAGATTTTGGTCGCTCTTACCATAACCAGTTACTGCTGAAACCGATAAGGTTAGGTTATCAACGTCGGTACTATCGTCCAACGGCATAGTGTAAGCGTATTGGTCGATAAATTCTGGTTGGTTTACAGCTGTTAAATCACAAACCGCGAGTTGCACAAAGCGATTATCACCACGTAATGAATTTTTGCTCACTTTAGCGCGGGTTTTATCGGCTGCTTTAATGCGGGGTATTACAATAGGGTCTAATACTTTGGCATTGATGGTTTGCACGCTTTGGTTAAGCGCAGCCAACAAATCACTCTCAATTAATTTTTTGTAGGTGTCATTTCTTTGAAATTGCTTCTCATATAACTCATAAATTTCAGGCAAGGTAAATTCATTATCACCCATATGTTCAATTAAGCATTGATACCAAGCTCGGGTTGAACTTAACGAATACATTTTAGATAAAAAGCGAGATGCTGGGCTGCTTCCCTTAGGCTTAGAAATCATTTCAGGAATTGCTAAGCAGTAAATATTAGTTTGAGTGTTTTTGCCAAAACGGTCTAAGCGCCCTAACCTCTGTAAAGTATTTTCTGCACTGCTGATTTCAGCCACCATATAATTGCAACTGATGTTCAATGATGCCTGAACAATCGGGCCACTGCGCAGCACGTCATACTTGTTTGTACCGTGTTGTCTAAAGCTCTCAAAAACCTCATCAAAGTATTTTTGTTTGTCGCTTTTAATAAATTTAGAGTGAAGCAATACTGAATTTTCTTGCTGATTATTGATAAAACTATTTTGCGCAGTCAATGCCATATTGCTGATGACAAAGGTATTGCCTTTTTGTGTCGCAAATAGTGGGTTTTCTGCTGTCAAAACCGACTCATCAAAAAGTTTAAATTCAAACTGATATTTGCTTGGGTTAAATGACGACATCGCAATAATGTCTTCTCTGTCGATATCCAGAAGTTGTTGGCAATATACGTAATGCGGGGTGGCGGAGACTAACAATATATTGGAGTTTAGCTCTTGTAGTTTTTTACATTCCACCAATTCGGCAAACAACAAGTTGAATGCTGGCATATTGATGTATTCGTGAAACTCATCAAACACCACATGAGCATTTAAATAATCAATTAGTGTATTTGCTTTGGTGTGGCTAATCACTGCGCCAAGTAGTTGATCGATAGTGGTAATAACAATATCGCCAGAAAAATATTGCTCTTCAGTGATGGCACTGCCCCATTGATCGTGAAATTTAAATTCACCCGTGTTTATTTCAATGGTTGAATTAGGCAAATATTGCTCTGAGGTTAATTCGGTAAATATTCCTTGGCACACCTGCACTCTAGGACACACCCAAATAATTTGTTTAGCTTCTTTGATTAACGCCCACTCAAGCGCGATTTTGGTTTTACCGCAACCAGCAGCACCAGCTAATACAGCAACATTAGGTGTTTTTGATAGTTTATTGGCGATTTCAGATTGTTTAGTTGTACGATCACTTGGAGGAAAATTTTTAACATTTTTAAGGCATTGAGTGATTTCGCTAACCAGAGCTGAATCAACTTGAAGGACGTCCTCAACCACTTGGTTGAGTGTTTTATCCACTATTGCTTGATGCAATTCGTTGGCTGACATTCCCGAAACTAAACGATCAGCTGTGATCACGCACGAGCGCGTGATGTTGTTGAACGCATTGATAGCAATAGCTTTTCTGTAGCCTTCAATCTGATTTTCTGTTTCATAAAATTTATAGTCTGGTAATTTCGGCGCATCAGGTAATTTATCTGCATTCTGCTCAATCTCACCATCCAAATAGCTTTGTGAAATAACCGATTTATCAATTTCGCGATATTTATAATCAATTCCTATTACTTGCTTAAGTAACTTTTGAGCTTGCAATGCCAATTCGTCTAAGCTTTCTGCTTTAATATTTGCCGTTAGCTTTTTAGCGATTAAATGGTAGGTGTCAAAATCGCTCTGTTTTTTGCGATAGGGCTTAGCATGGTGCCAATAGATTGCATGGCGAATTGTTCGTTTATTGTATTCATTTACAAATTTTAACGACGGTGAATCTAGTAAATAGTAAAGCAGTAAAGAAACCTCGTTATGCCGAGGGTGCTTATCAAAACTAAATTTATTATTAATATGTTGCCCGTCATCCGCTTGGTAATTTTGTTGTTTAGGGTTGGTTACCCATTTCTGAAATTCCGGTTCTAACTTACCAAGGTCGTGCATAACGCCAGCAACGAATTGAACGGCGCCAAAATTTGCTTCTTTGTTAGGAAACAAAGCTTTATATAGTGCTTCTGCGACATACCCTACCGCGAATAAATGCTCAGACAATAGCTGTAAATGCGTATTTGCGTATAAAACATCTTTTTTCGGTTTACCAGTTGTTACATCCATAATGACCTCGTTATTTGTATAATTCACCGCCACAACCCCTTCACTATTGAACTTCCGTTTATTCCCCACCACCCACAAAAACTGACTTCTGCTACGAGAACGAATCCAATGGCAACTCACTGCAGTGCTTTTACTCGCGGTTTGCCTAAGCATCTTTTTTACGGTGATCAAACCGTCTTCAGTAATAAGGGTTTGCCATGTGTTGTCACCAATACGATTAGCAAATGCATCAAGTACTCTGCGGGTTTTCTTGAGGGCATTTTTTTCGCATTGAGATACAAAGGTCACCATCATAGTGAACGGCCTTCTAATGCAATTTTCTTCACGTGCTCAAACATAAAATCCAACGACTTGTGATCAGTAAAGGCTTGTAATATTTGTTGCCTAAACTCTTGTTCCGTTGCATTTTCTTTTGCACAAACAAATGCCCATGGGAGTACCACTGCATCTTTTATGAGATCTGCAACGTCAAATACTAGTGCGCCGCGCCGAGTTTTCCCGTGCATCACGGCAAAGCCATGAGGAATACCCAGTACCCATAAGGTACAGGCAGCTAAGCCATAGGCTAAGTAATTGCCATGATTTAAAAAATCATTTGCTTTGTCGTCTACTTGTTTTGTCGAACCTTGATGTTGGCGTTTAAAATCATCTGTGCCGGTATTATTTGCAGCAAACTTATACAAGGTCTTGGTGAGTTGAGCTTCAGTCAGTAACAAATCAGATGGCTTTTTAGCAGCTTCAGTGCGCGCATTAAACCGTGTTAAGGCAGTCTGAATCGCCTTATCTTCAACAATGAACCCCTCGCCTTTAAGGTTTTTATCTTTACTCCAAACCGACGTTAAGTATTCGATCCGCGCTTTTTGGAACCTTTTGCCTGCTGCTAGTCTTTTGTCATCATCAAACCAAAACTGCATCCACCCATGTAAATATTCAGTAGGGCGGTATTCACTTTGCGGTGAAAACCATTCTATTGCGTGTTCAACGTCATTTGCCATATACAGAGGCGTACCGCCACCGCCGCAAAAACCCACCAGTACACCTGCTTGGCTTAACATCCGCATAGCCGCTTGTGTAATTGAGGTGCCGTTACCTAAAAGTATCACTGTGGTATTTGCAATGGGGATGTTGTAGTAGAGGTTCTCCTTATCAGCATCAGACAAGTACAATACTCTGCCGTCCTTTTGCATAACGCGGCAATATTCAAGATAAAACATATTCGCTCGTTTTGAGTGAAGTATCGATTTAAGATCTGATGGTGAAAAGTCTTTCAAGGCACTCACTTCCTTTTGCCAATTACTAAATTGTTATGGTTACAATATGTATAATTTTTGAGCTTGCCTATACCTGAAATTTAACCAGTAAACTTTATTTACTGGTTTGCTTGCCCAGCGCTGTTTACGTATTGAATAACCAATGTTGTACGTCCTTTTTGTTGGCTAGCACGAGTTGTTGCGCCTCAGGAAATGCATCATGAAATTTGATATTGACTTGCATTTCCTGCAATACATACTGTGCTAAAGCGGCTCGACTAGTTACTCGCAATTTTCCGTCATTCATTTGATATTCACGTTCGATAACTGCTTTTTGCTGCTTGCTTAGTCTACTGTCAGCTTGCAATATCAAATCAATATCAGTGTTCCACGCGCGATCTTGATCTATGCTATATGTTGCGCTTGTTAATAATTCGGGAACACCAACAAACCTGCTTAAAACAAAATCTCTAAATGATTTGTTTTTCTCGTCATAAGCGCGTAGATGCCATCGCAAGTCGGTTCGAACAAAAATAAAAGG
Organism: Agaribacter marinus; assembly: GCF_030160655.1. GTDB lineage: Bacteria > Pseudomonadota > Gammaproteobacteria > Enterobacterales > Alteromonadaceae > Glaciecola > Glaciecola marina. The sequence continues at coordinate 77,888 of NZ_BSOT01000012.1, read as the reverse complement.
CTGAATAACTCTTCCCTCATTATTGGGGTTTGCTAGCGATATATAGTCGACTTCTACTCGTAGTTTGCGTCTAATCGCTTGTACCAATGCTCTTATAACATCAGGCGAAACCCACCTTTCAGGAATGTTTAATCCAGTATGGGTCATTGAGGAATTCTTTTTACTGGTTGAGAGAGTGTATTCTATGTCTAACCAAGACAGATACTCACTCACTTCTGCGCTTATGTAATTGGCGGTGAAGTGAGTGGATGTTCGATAAGCTTTCGCGCTTTTGTCATATATTAAACAATCAGGATGTAATGCTTGATAGTTGCTAAGGTACTTTTTTGCCTGCGTTCGACTTATATTGAAATAATCGGCAACATGAGAGCTGTTTACTTCTCCCTGCCAATAAGCGAGCATCTCAATGAAAAAAAAACGTCTATCCATAACGCATTAATCTAATTCTATACTTTAGTTTATAGTTACACGTTTTATTGATTAAAACTAGACAATTCCCTTATATTCAACTTATCGATGTACTTAATCTATCTTAACAACAATCCGTCTTTATCCTTAATTCTAAGATATAATATGCAGCTCTCGCCGCAGCGTTAAGTGTATCTCGTCGAGTGATAACTTTTAGAGTAATTAAATGCAATACCAAATTAACGACTATTTGTTCAATGACGAAACCTTAATGCTTTTTAAGGATGGCGACGTTCTTCGCTTTCGCGCAAATGAAGCCAAACTATTGGTTTTTTTCTTAAAAAACTCCGACAAGGTTGTCAGTAAAGAAGTCATATTAGATGAGGTTTGGGCTGGCAAAGTAGTCTCTGAACAAGTCGTATTTCAAAACATTAGTCATTTACGGTCACTGTTTGGCAACTCAGCAATTAAAACATACTCTAAAAAGGGCTATCAGTGGCAGTTAGCATTTAAAGAAACCTTGGACGCTGCGCCAACTCCTCCACCTGTAAATAGCCCAAACGAAACTGGACAACGCCCCTCATACGCAAAACGAAACAAGATTAAATTAGGACTTAGTCGGTGGTTGTTTGGTGGATTAGTACTAGGGACAGTGTTAGTTGTTTCCAGCATCTTATTTTTCAATAAAGCGCAAGATACAGGGCATCAAGCCGCTCCAAGTGTTTCGGTGTTACCAATCTCAATAGCGACAGAAAGCAAAAATGGGAATAAAAACCAGCTTAGCAAAAAAGCACATAGTGCTATTTGGCAGCAGCTCATAGACCAAGGTAATTATCACGCTGTCAGTCTCCCAGCAGACAATGGATACGCTGATATATTTTCGGTTCCGCGAAAGTATTACCAAGACATTACCGAAGCAGAACAAAGTGATTATTTACTAGCGATGTCGGTAGGCAATCGCGGCAGCATATATTTCGTGCGCTATATGCTTATTGGCAAACAGTCTTTTTGGCATGAAGAGTTAGAAGCCGTATCGACAGAAAGGCTCAATGAAAAGCTGATAAGTCACCTAAATCAAGTTGTTCAGTCGAAGATACTCGACATTGAGGTTAGCGATCACATAAAAATCACCGAAAAACTCACAGCACTCTATAAGAAATCCCCTGATGATCTTATTGTTTTATATCGACTTATCCGCAATCACAGTGAAAACGGTGAACCAAACAAGGCCCTACTGTTAGCTGAGGAGCTACTCAGCAAGTCGCTAAACATTAACAACAAAACATCTGAAGCTATCGCTTATCTTCAACAGGCGTTGTCATATATTCAACTAAAACAAACCTCAAAAGCACAAACTCTGCTAGAAAAAGCGAAGTTAATCTTTATCGACCAAGGCAATTACCACAGTTTAGTTGCCGTTGATCACGCATATGTAGGCATTGCTTTTACAAACAACTTTGATTACCAAGAGATAAAGGCCGCATATTTGTCTGCTATTGAAAACTCACGAAAAGCACAAAATCCCATTCAGGAGTTTAAAGACACAATTCTCTTATCTCATATTGCTGGCAATTTGCACTATAAAGACGACCAACAACTTTACTTACGCCAAGCTAAGCATGTACTTATTCAATCTCAAATGCCTAGAGAATACTCCGCAGTCTACTTCCTTTATGCAGGAAAGCATGCCGACGACTCCGTGTTAGCCGAGCAACATTTCCGTCGCACCTTGGACATACTGCCAGAAGGGCATGCATGGCCTGAACGCGAAGAAGCGCGAGAAGCACTTGTTAAGCTATTTATCACACAACAACGCTTTCCTGACGCCGTTGTTCTATTTGAGCACATATCCGGTAAAACGCCAGCGCAAGAGCTGAGCTTGGCCTCCATTTATGCAGCAAGTCAATATTGGTTCAAAGCAGAAGAACAAGGTTTGCTAGCGTTCAAAGCATCTTCACTAAATAACCAATATCGAATAGCGCTTAACAGTGCTCTTCTCTTAGCCGAAATCTATCATCAGCAAAACAAACTTGAGAATAAGTTCTACTATATTGAATTTATCAAGAACAACCATAAATCGGAGCCTTTCTGGGTAAATTATAACGCAGAAAGACTAAGCAAATTAGGCATTGAGTTGGAAAGACAAAATGAACTGTAAACAAAGCTAGCAAAAATACAACGAAAGCTCAGTGTTTTATGTGTTGTTAAATAGGACTAATTTTATAAAGCACATGCTCTTTTAAGTGCGCTAACTCCACTTTGGGATGTATAAAGTTTTTCATTGTGTTCGTCATGCCTATCCGCTCCATTACTTTAATAGACTTAATATTAGTCTTTACTGCAAACGAAACAATTTCGTTAAGAGCTAGCTGTTTAAATCCATAAGCCAGACAACCTTTTGCAGCTTCGCTTGCGTAGCCTTGCCCCCAATAATCCTTTTTAAAGCGCCACCCAATTTCTACGCTGGGCGCAAACGGTAATTCACTGTCGATCTTGTTTAAGCCGGCTAATCCAATAAACTTTTTACTTTGTTTTTCTTCACATGACCAAAAGCAAAAACCGTTTTTTTCGTTGAGGCTTTTTATCCGTTGAATTACCCTGTCGCACTCAATTGTTGATAGCGTACTTGGGAAGAATTTCATAACATCCGCGTCAGCAGACAGCTGATAAAAATCAAGTTTATCTTTGTCTAGCCATTCCCTAACAACTAATCTATCTGTTTCAAAAATTACCATGCTAATCCTGTGTAGCAACTTAAAATATAATCTGGGCATACAAGCTATTTAGAACGACGCGTACAAGATTACAAGTCCAATAAAGCACGATGAGCTTCTTTGTAAGCTTGCCTTTTACGTAAACGCTCAACATACGCTATCACTTTAGCAGAAGCATCGAGTGTTCCAAACCTTACTAATGAATCCAATAATCCACCAAATACAATATCAGCGGCAGAGAACCTCTCACCCAATGCCCAAGCGGCTTCTGGGGTCATTGATTCTATCGTTGAAATTACGCGAGAAGTATCACCCCACCCAGCGGTAGCTGGATTTGGGTGTTCAAATCCCGACACAGCTAACGTTAGTGCTGGCTCAAGTGTATTTCCGGTAACAAACATATAGCGATAGTAGATTCCTCTAACGCTAGATTGCATGTCAGGGGCAAGTTTTTTTTCTGGGTATTTGTCTGCAAGGTATGCACAAATAGCAGCAACTTCAGTAATAACATTTGTATCATCCACTAGTGCAGGTACTTTCCCCATCGGATTAATTTCCCGTAGCGCTATTAGTTCGGGGGTGACGCGCGTTAAATCTATAGAAATTTGCTCATATTTGATATCGAGTTCTTTCAACATCCAATCTGTTAGTGCGGCTCTGCTCATAGGGTTGTAATAGTGCTTCATGACTTATTGCTCCTTGTTTTCATGTAAAAATTTAAATTGTGCAATTGCGGTTTAATCGCATCAATGAACCTCGAAGGCAGAAGTGTATGGATAATCATGCCAAGTAATGGCATATTAAAATTATGCTAAAAACAAACTATAAAGATCGCACTGAACGGCGAAATCGCCTTATTGGATTACTCCGCTCTGAAGGGCATTGGAAAACGTCCGACTTACGGGAGCATTTGGGTATTAGTCAAAGGACATTAATGCGAGAGCTTGCTGAATTAAAAGATGCGGGGTATCCAATTGAGTCTGACAGAGGTCGCGGAGGGGGTATCCGTTTAGATGGAAGATGGGGAATTGAGCGTTTGGCGCTAAACCACAAGGAAGTCATAGAATTAATACTTTCGCTCGCAATAATGGAGTCGCTAAAGCTACCGATGTTGAGCAGCAACCTTACATCCATTAGGCAAAAGCTATTTCAAGCATTCCCATTTAACCAGCGTAATCATGTAAGCAACATTCGCAAGCGTATTCTGATAAACAAGCAGGCGCAGAATACTGGCATGTATTGCTCAAATAACCGCGTGCAAAACATCTCCGAAAGTTTTGCAGAGTCTTTTTTTCGCCAGCGTTGTTTGAACATTACATATCGCTCTGACTCTGGTAACGTTACTAAACGAAAAATAGAAGCACACTTTTTAATGCTCAGTTGGCCGATATGGTACATTGTCGCCTGGGATCATCTAAAAGCATCACCCAGAATATTCCGCATGGACAGAATCGAAAGCGCTTTCGTCAACGACGCTCACTTTACGCTGCGCCCAGAGCTACTCGCCAACGACCGTTATGCGTCTTTTTTTGCAACTATTTAAATAGTGTTACTGTAAACTGTTTAAGAGCTCGCCGTATTTATAAGCTTACTTAGTTTTGAACCCCGAAATTAATCGACAAAGTTCGTCTACTAATTCCAGTAATTTATCACTTGCTTCAGCCGATTTTGTTGCCTCGCTACCCGCTTTTTCGGAAGATTCCTCGATAACCGCTACATTTTGATTAATGGCCTTGGTAGCACTTGCTTGCTGTTGAACGGCATTGGCAACCTGGCCGTTCGTTGCGTTTATATCATTGATGACTGCTAAGATTGAATCGAGTACTTCACCTGTTGCGACTGATTTACTGACCGTTTCCTCTGCTTCTGAGCCACTTTCCTCCATTACCAAAACAGCCTGTTTTGTGCCGGATTGAAGTGCACTGATCATTTCATTAATTTCATTTGTAGATTCTTGCGTTCTTTGAGCTAAGCCCCGCACTTCATCAGCTACCACGGCAAACCCTCTACCTTGATCTCCTGCTCTAGCGGCTTCTATTGCTGCATTTAACGCCAATAGATTAGTTTGCTCAGAGATATTTTTTATCACCTCGACAACCGATCCTATCTCTTGACTGTTCTTCTCAAGAGACTTAATCACGTCGACTGAATTACTGACTCTTTTAGCTAAGCTTTCGATAGAAGCAAGCGTACTATCTACAGTGGTTTTACCTTGTAGTACTTGATTTTGAGCTTCACTAGCAGCCCTTGCTGATTCATTAGACATGTTGACAACTTCATTGATACTTTGCGACATGTCATTCACGGCAATAACAACTAACCCCGTACACTTACGTTGTTCATCGATCGCCTGATTAGTCAATTTAGCAACTTCAGCAGAGTGATGGGCATTTTCAGTAAGCCTAGAAGATGTTTCGACTACGCCGCCTATTAATCGCCTTAAAGATTGAGTCATCTCTATGACGTATTTATAGATACCTGTCGCACTTTCAGCATGCTTAAAATTAGCGGTTAAATCTCCTTTCGCGATACCTTTTACTACATTTGCAATTTCATAAGACTCGCCACCAATAGGCCTACGAATCGTTTTAGGTAAAGAATAAACCGCCGCAACACCAAGCAACACACAAAACGCAACGGCCATTTTTAACCAATCCACTGAGTCCTGAGAGGACTTCTCAGCTTTTGGTCCCAAGTCATCTTGCTCACGCTTAACAGAGAGTTTGGTATTTTCAAGTAACGTAGCGATATTAGCACCATTTGTGTCTAGCACGTTTTTAATGATGTTATTCCGCTTGTTAATGGTGGAGTAGACTGAGTTCAATGCTTGAATGTATGTAGAGTACTGCTGTTTAAATTGTTTGAACAAATTGGAACTTTGCTCAGTATTTAAAAATTCCTCTAAACTTAGCAAGTCATCGGCAATTTCTATTTCAAGTTCCTTTTTTGCCCGTTGATAATCGTCATCACTATTTGTCACCAAGAACTTAATTACGTAGAGACGCCCCAATAGCAAGGCCTCTTGCGCTTTGGAAGCGCTATATAACGCATCAGTTCTGTTTGTACTTTTCAACATCTCGATAATTTGAGTCATTCTTTGCCGCATTGCTAGTCCAGAAGGATTCAGCTCATCATTGACCGTTGAATGACGTTGCTCTATCAATGATACGACTTCGTCAAAACCTTTTTCATACTTCTCAATGCCTTGCATTGAAGATGCAATATCTTTGGCACGTATAGGATCGGTTATTTGCTTATTAGCTTCTTGAAACAATTCTTTTAGATTGTCAAAACGCGTCTGATAGTGTTCGAGGTGCAAAGGAGAATCATTTTGAATATATTTTATTGCATTTAGTCGAACCATAAGTAGGTTCGCTTGCAATCTACCAGCTAAATTGGTGTCTCGCGCCAAAGAGCGATATTTTACAAAATTTACATGACCTCTATCCAATCCTAGATAACTTATCCCGGCGACAACCAACATTAGGCACATAATTGAAGCAATCGAAATGGAGATTTGAGTACTAAGGTTTAATTTTGAAAACATGACAAACTAGCTCGTAAATTTAGGTTTGTAAAACCAACAAAAAGACGACTTAATAGATTTGCTGATGAATTGTACTGCCTGACCACTGATAGTCTCGGCCAATTGATAGAATCGACCAATTAACAGTATCGACCAATCAGCGGGATAGTTAAGATTCTGATCGTCTACAACCCAAATAGGATGTCAACCTTTCTTGCCTCTAATAAAGTCCCGACCACACTTAAAACTAATGGGCGTATCTCAATTCCTCAATAGCTAGTTTACAGATTTGCAATCACCCCTTTTATCATTCGGTTTTGCATTTTTGATAGTTAAATACGTATCTGTTCTAAAAACACCCAAGCAAATATCTTTGTCCATAAGCTGACTATAAATGGCAGTTTGCGATTTTTAACTTAAGAGTTAATACGTTTTAACAACAGTGTGTGTAACCGGCTATTTATGTCCGTTGTGCATTACTTTACTACGATATTTGAAGGATAAATAATGAATAACATGCGTCAAATAATAGGCAAACAATTCCTTTTTAAGACTACACTACTTGCGCTTGGTGTCAGCTTTCTAACAGCCTGTGGTGGGGGCAGCAATGATGGTTCTGAACCCGATCCAATAGTGCCTCCACCCAATACGGAAGAAAATACCGCGCCGAGTATATCTTCTTCGCCAAGCTTAACAGCAATAGAAGATATGGCCTACACCTATCAGGTAGACGCTAGTGACGTTCAAAGTGCGACGAATGAGCTAGTGTTTAGTATCGAAAACGCCCCAAACAGCATGACAATGGATGCAAGCGGTCTGATAACGTGGACGCCGATTGAAGGAGAATTAAGCTCGGGGGAAATTACAGTAGTCGTTGCTGAAAACAATAGTACGGATGCCTTAACAACAAGGCAAAGCTTTACCGTTGCTGTCACGCCGGTCAACGACCAATTAACCGTGAGTGAAATAGCAGAACGCTTCACAATCGACAACAACAGTGCATTTAGTCAACAATTAGTGGTCAGTGACGTTGATGATGAAAACAATGGCACAGATTTTAGCTTTACTATCAATAATGGCCCCACCGGTATGACAATATCGTCTACGGGTTTAATACAATGGGTGCCTGAACTTGAGCAATCCACTGAGTATGACGTCACCATTAATGTGGCTGACGGCGGAGAAGATGACACAAATCCTGTCGCGGTAAGCTTTGTAATAGACGCATTGGTATACAGAGAAATATCCGGAACCATTGCAAATTACTTCACCGGCGAACTTTTACCCGATGTTGAAGTAGCGCTAAGCAACGGTTCTGACACCACACAGTCAGTGCTTAGTGATGAACAAGGAGCATACGAGGTGAGTGTAGTAGACCGTTTTCTCTCAAGCAGAATGACCCTTACAGCAAGATTGAACACCTTTGCTAGCTATTCGCTTGTATTTGACGATGAAGCCACCTTAGAAAATCGCTTCATTGCACTAGTCCCGAGCAATGTGACTTCCCGCTTTGATCCTAACCAAGACGCGGTGGTTAGTTTTGATGGCATGGATTTACTCAGTTTTAACGCGAATACCCTAAGCAGGGAAGATGGCGGCGATATAGTAGGAGAGGTTATTGCTCAAGTTACTGTTATCGATCCAAGCAGTGACATTAGTATTATGCCCGGTGAGATGATTGCTCTTGAGGGTGACAACATTGTACCAATCGAGTCTTTTGGCGCAATTGACGTGATTTTAATAGATGAATCAGGGGCAGCAGTTAATCTGCAAGCAGGACAGACAAGCGATATTAGGATCCCCTTAAGTTCAAACGCAAACTTAGCCCCGAGCATTATTCCGTTGTATTACTTCGATACTATGCAGGGTGTTTGGATAGAATCGGGCGAAGCCGTATTGAATACTGAAAATGGTGAGTCATTTTATGCAGGTACTGTTGCGCAGTTCGCGACTTGGAATGCCGACCAGCGCTACACTACGGTATTTATTGAGGGCTGTGTAGTCGACACTAATGGTGAGCCTCTTAGCAATGCAACTGTGCGTTCAATTGGAAGCTCTTACAATGGCTCCTCATCCGCTCGTACTAATGTCGATGGCATATTTAGCATTCCAGTGCGCCAAAACAGCACCGTATTGCTATCCAGTGAGAATGGCAATCAAAGTAGAACGTTGACAGTTGAAGCGGGTAACGAAAACTTATCTCTTACGGATTGTTTAGAACTATCTGCAGCCACCGCCTCAATCACACTTATATGGGGACAAAACCCACGCGATCTTGATTCACATTTTTATGGACCGACAAATGCAGAGGGCAGCTCAGAATTCCATGTTTATTACGCAAACAGACAAGTAATAGTTGATGATACAACTGTGTTTTTAGACGTAGATAACGTGTCTAGCTTTGGACCTGAAGTAATAACGGTGCCTAACTTCCCATTTGCAGGACGATATCAATACCTTGTTTATCAATTTAGTGGCAGTGAAAACATTTTAGCCTCACCAACACGCGTTAGACTAAGAGTAAACAATCAAACTCGCATATTTGCGCCAGAAGAAGGTGACGTGACTCGCTATTGGCATGTGTTTGACTTTGTTGTAGACAGCGCAGGAAATGTAGCCATCGAAGAAGTTAATCAGTGGATAAATGGCTTCGACGACCGCAGCGCTAACGCTCAAAATGACGGGCAACAGATACTGCGACACGCAAATAGTATTAAGCAAAATGCGATTGACCAAAAATATTACATTAAATATAAAAACTAATGGATAGAACCGACTCTGTGACACTGTTAACACCAATGCCGCAGAGTCGGTCAAGATACACAAACATCACTAGCCTCTGCTGACTGACGTAATATCTGGTACTGATAACAGGCGCTGCATGGCTTGCTTGAGCTTGTCGGTATTGGGTACTTCAACGGTAATATTAATTAAGGCCGTGCCTTTTTTGGTATCACTGTGGCTACTAACACCTAAAATATTGACCTTTAAGTTAGCGAGCTCGGTAGTTAAATCTCGCAACAAACCATCCCGGTCTGTACTAAAGACTTTAATGTTAGTTTGAAAACTGCCTTCGTCTTCTGACTCCCAGTTGACTTCTATTTCGCGCTCTGGGTGTTGCTTAAGCATATTATCCAATTGTGTACAGACAGCCTTATGTACACTAATCCCTTTCCCAATGGTGATAAAACCGACGATGGGGTCTCCTGCCACCGGCTGACAGCACTTAGCTACATTACTCAATAAGTTGCCCACACCTTCAGCAACAATCCCATGCCCTTTGGTTTTTCTGCGTGGCTTAATGAGTTTTTCAGGTATTTCAGTTTCGTTTTCGACCGGCTCGTGCAATTGGCTGAGATAATGGACAACAGTCATCACTCGAATATCGCCCGCCCCAATGGCAGCATGTAGGTCGTCGAGCGACTTCATGTTGTATTTATCAATCGTGCCCTCAGGTATTTTAAGCGGTACATGTACTTTTGTTAATTCGCGTTCAAGTAACTCTTTACCTGCTTCACGATTTTTATCTTTATCCTGCCTTTTAAAATAAGAGTGTATTGTTGCTCGCGCTCTAGCGGTATGCGCATAACCCAGGCCTGGGTGCATCCAGTCTCTCGATGGCGTACCACTTTTGCTTGTAAGCACACTGACTTGATCACCCGTCTGCAAACGATAAGTGAAAGGGACTATTCTTTCATTCACCTTAGCCCCCGTACATCGATGCCCCACATTGCTATGAATATAGTACGCAAAATCGAGCGGTGTTGCGCCCGCAGGCATATCTATCACATCGCCCTTAGGCGTGAAAACATATACCCGGTCATCAAATACCTGATTTTTAAATTCTTCCAGTAAATTGCCCGATTCGGCCATTTCTTCTTGCCACTGAAGAATTTTACGCAGCCACATAACGCGCTCATCCATATCCGCACTTTTACCGGCACTGCCCTCTTTATATCGCCAATGAGCAGCAACGCCTAATTCTGCGTCTTGATGCATTTGTTCAGTACGTATTTGGATTTCTATCGACTTACCCGCAGGTCCAACGACTACGGTATGGATACTCTGATAACCATTGGGTTTTGGTGTCGCGATGTAATCATCAAACTCAGACGGCAAATGCCGAAAGTGCGCATGCACAGTACCAAGAGCGGCATAGCAATCTTGCAGTCTATTTGCAATGATTCGCAACGCCCTGATATCAAATAATTGCTCAAAGCTGAGTTGCTTCTTATGCATTTTTTTATAAATGCTATAAATATGTTTTGGTCGGCCAATGACCTCGGCTTGTATATTTTCTTTATCCAGCAACAACTGCAAATCTTCAACAAAGTCAGTAATATACTGTTCTCGGTCTTTGCGCTTTTCTTTTAGTTGCTTGGCAATTTTCTTGTAAATATCGGGGTGTAAGTAACGAAAAGAAAGATCTTCCAACTCCCACTTTAATTGACCAATCCCTAAACGATTTGCCAGTGGTGCATATATATTGGCACATTCTCGCGCAACCAATACTCGGGTTTCCTCTTCTTCATCCTTGATCCGGTGCAACGTACAGATGCGCTCAGCCATTTTAATGACGACAGCACGCACGTCTTCAGCCATTGCCAGCATCATATTGCGAAGTTTTTCGACTTGTTCGTTGTTTTGCTCTAAGGTTGACTGAATGGTCTTTATTGCATCCATCTTGCGCACTTTAAGCACCAGACCCGCAATGTTTTCGCCAAAACTATCAATAATATCGTTAGGGCTTAAGGCATGAATTTGGCAGTAGGGAAATATGAGTGCTGCTTGAAGTGTTTCGTCATCCATGTGTAATTCGTGCAGAATTTCCACCATTTCCTGACCGATGAGCAGAATATCAGGCGATTCTGCAATGCTGCGAAGTTTCTCTTTTGTACTTGCAGACAGGGGTAACTGTGCCAGCAAATCAGAAAACTGGGGCCTGTCGTCTTGGTGCACTCGCCTAATGGATACCATTGGCTGACTTCCTTTTTATCTTTTCAGCAAGCTACTTTTAGCTGCGTTACAAGCTTCACGGTATGAGTTGTGAGCGGAATAATTACTCTCGTCTCACCAGCAAAGCCATTACTTCGATATGCTCTGTAAATGGAAACATATCTAGAGTACAAATTTTTTCAATTCGAAAAGTACTTTCCATCAAACCAACATCACGAATGAAGGTATTTGGATTGCAGGATACATATAATATCCTGTTAGCTTTTGATTTTGCTAACTTTTCCACCAATTTTTTAGCGCCACTACGCGCAGGGTCAAGCACAATGACAGCCTCATCGCTAAGCTCAATGTCATTTAGAGCTTGTTCTGCATCCAAGTTAGCTTTCGTAGCGACAACATTGCTAATTTTATTTATTCGTGCGTTGTGATTACATCGAAGTACCATATTGTCAGAGACTTCGTAAGCAAATACTTTGTTTGCCCTTGTGGCCATCGCTAACGAAAAATTACCGGCACCTGAAAAAAAATCAAATACAGTCTCTGACGGCTTTGGTGCTAGCCATTCAAGGGCTCGACTTAACATTTGCTGGTTAACGTTATCGTTAACTTGAACAAAATCAGTCATGGTGACATCCAGATTTTGCTGCAAATTTTGTTCCTGATACCCGCTCACGCGAAGAGTATGTTGGTATTCGTCGTCAATACCTTTGTCTTTCAAGGCAATAAAAAGCGTAGTATTTAGTTTTGTTGCGATTGATTGCAATACTTTTGCATCATTTTCGCGCAGGGCCTTCATACAATGCACCGATAATGAAACTTCGTCATTGCTCTCAAAAAACACCAAATGTCCGATGTTACGAACGCTCTTCAGTGATCTAAGCGTCGGCAGTATACCAAACACTGCGACGTGCAACTTGTCGCTTAAAATTGGACACTCAGTAATATCTACAATCTTCTTACTGCTAGATTCGCGATACCCAATGCGAATATCATTTAGGTTTCTGGCATCAATGGACAAACGCACTTTTCGGCGATACTTTGCCAAAGATTCAATACTCTCTACCCATGTCTCTTCACCAAGGTTTGCGTGATGACGTAAACTGGTTTGCAATGCCTTAGTTTTTTCGCGCAGCCCTTGCGCTTGATCAAGGTGCTGTAAACTGCAACCACCACAGCGCGCATAATGGCAACAAAACGGTGCAGCCCGATTGTCACTTTTATTGACAACCTTCAAGAGCTTTGCCGTGTTTACTTTAGCATTGGTGTCCATGACAGATACTTGGACGGTTTCATTCGCTAGTGCACCTGGAATCTTAGTAATGGGTTTTGTCGATAAACATAAACCAACGCCGTGATAGTCGAGTTTATCCACGAATAATTGCTGCGGTTTATTGTTATTCACCCGAGTATCTTTTTTCCGCGGTGTTGCCTTAAATATCTTTACCATGTTGAGACCAAGTTAGTCCTAGGCTGAAGTAAGTTTCGTTAAATTGGCTACCAAGCGCGCTTCCTGCATTAACGCTCGCATGTCAGCCACCGCTTTTTCCAAACCATCAAATGTTGCTCTCGCAATAATTGCATGGCCAATGTTCAACTCAATTAACTGCGGGATAGCAGCAATTGGTTTTACATTGTGGTAATGCAAGCCATGCCCTGCATTCACTTTTAAGCCCAAACGGTCAGCATATTCTATGCCCTGTATTAGCTTCGCTAATTCTTGCGCGGCAATGTCTTCATTTTTCGCTTCTGCATATTGGCCAGTGTGAATTTCAATATACGGCGCACCAGCATCTACCGATGCTTCAATTTGTTTTTCGTCAGCGTCGATAAACAATGAAGCCATGGTGCCTTGTTCACGTAGCTGAGTGCAGGCTTGTTTAATACGGTCAAAATTTCCGACGACATCTAAACCGCCTTCAGTCGTCAATTCTTCTCGCTTTTCAGGCACTAAACAACAGAACTCTGGCAGCACGCTCGCAGCAATGCCTAGCATTTCATCTGTCACCGCCATTTCAAGGTTCAAGCGGGTATTAATAGTTTCTTTTAATAGATACACATCCGCGTCTTTTATATGTCTGCGGTCTTCACGCAAATGAACGGTAATACCATCGGCACCAGCACGCTCAGCAATATCGGCGGCATGCGTCGGATTTGGGTAATTCGTGCCACGCGCGTTTCGCAAGGTGGCAATGTGATCAATATTTACGCCAAGAAGAATGTCATGCATGTATAGTCTCGTTGTTCGCTTTAAAATCAAATGTGCTTTATAGCAAATAAATCGCTACGTTTTTATGGCGTAAAGTCTAGCAGAAGCCAGATAAAATTGCGGTAGGAATTGCGACAAGAATCACCAAATATGTGATTGAGATCAGTAAACAAAGTTACAGCGTCTTAAACAATTCTCTGCTTTTGAGTGCTTTGTCACCTATTACTAATGGTAGCGTTTTTCTGACAATGAATTTGGCGGCGTTTAATGCATCTTTTGACAGTCGTCCATTTGCTAAATCAAGCAATAATTTCCCACTTATGGCTAACTTTCTTTTCGCATCGCATAACATAAAGCCCGACTCTACTTCATAGTGATAAAATGCAGATGCGTCTATTTCAGCGCCATCTGAACAATCATAGCCAAAGTCGGGCAAATATCCCAATGCTGCTAACAACGAAAACTCAAACTCTCTAAGAATTGGCTCAACAGCCTGATTTGTGGTCTCCGTCATATCAGACAAAGACTGTAAACTCGCTTGATACTTCTCAAATAGCGGCGCTATTGCTTCACCCTCAGGTAAAGCGCGCTGTAAAATTTCATTGATATAAAAGACACAATAAAGTGCTTTGCCTTGCGGATTTAAGGCGTTTGACTTCTGCTCAACTCTTCCCAAATTTTTAAGGTTTGTGCGACCTGCGCATTCAAATTCGAGGTATTGTAAGGCTTGCAATAGGCTCTTTCGGTCTGACTTGGTATTGCCTCTTGCACCCTTAGCCACGACGGTAATCTTGCCATATTCCCGTGTAAAAAAATCGACCAACAAGCTGGTTTCCCTGTATGGGCGACGATGAATAACATAACCACTTGCCACTAGTTTTTGCATATACACCGACGTCTCATATTATTCATGTGCCCATGCGTTACCTATGATGCGACAACCAAATCATTAATTAATAATTGCACATTCACTCTATTTTTAAACTCGTTCAAATCAAGTTGATAAGCAATGTGCACGCGACTTGCCGATTCATTGGGCCACTGCTCTACATCCACATTAAATGCAATACCATCAAATACTTGCCTATCTTTTGACAACACGAGTTTTAAGTGTTTTTGACCAACAAGACGCTGCTGTACTACATTAAAAACGCCATCGAACACCGGCGCTTCGAAGCCTTGCCCCCATGGCAGATGGCATTTGAGTATTTGCGCATTGTCTAAACTCATTTCAATGGCCGAAAGCTCACCATCGGACAACATTTGTTGATGCTCGGGTAAGCCTTTCATTGCGTCATGTACTGATTCTGCAAACATAGACGAAAATTCAGCGTAGGCGTCAATTGGTAATGACAAACCTGCCGCCATGGCATGGCCACCAAACTTAGTAATTAACGACGGGTTGCGAGAATGAATAGACTCCAATACATCTCTTATATGCACGCCCGCAATGCTGCGCGCAGAGCCCTTTAAGGTAGTTTCGTTCTCTTTCGCAAACACGATGGTTGGTCGATAGTACTGTTCTTTAAGTTTACCCGCGACAATACCAACAACGCCAGCATGAAAACTCTCATCATACACACACAAACCTGCTGGTAATGTTTGACCAGACAACGCTAGCGAAGACAACGCTTTTTCAGCTTCAATTTGCATGTCTTGCTGTATTTCTTGACGCGAGCGGTTTAGACCATCTAATTCACTGGCCAGCTTTCGTGCTTTAAACTGATCTTCAGTAAGCAAACACTCAATCCCCACCGACATATCTTCTAAGCGCCCAGCTGCGTTTAATCGAGGGCCTAAGGCAAAACCCAAGTCTGCAGAAGCCAAGCGAGTTGCATTTCTTCCCGCAACATCTAGCAGTGCTTGAATGCCATGGCGCGTGCGTCCAGACCGAATCCGTTGTAGACCTTGATGTACTAAAATTCGATTGTTTTTATCAAGCGGCACTACATCGGCAACCGTTCCTAGTGCAACAATATCTAAGTAACTAGCGATATTTGGCGGCGGCATCGATTTTTCTTCAAAATAGCCAGATTGTATTAGCTTTGCTCGGACCGACAACATTAAATAGAAGGCGACACCAACACCGGCTAAATTTTTAGAAGGGAATTCACACCCAGGTTGATTTGGATTAACAATGGCGTCAGCTATGGGTAAGTTTTCTGGTGCTAAGTGATGGTCTGTAACAATGACTTTAATACCAAGCGATTTAGCATATTTAACCCCCTCAATACTCGATATGCCATTGTCAACGGTCACGAGTAAATCAGTTTTCATCTCATGCGCAATATCCACTACGGGAGGAGACAAGCCATAACCATAGTCAAAACGATTCGGCACAATATACGTAGTTTTATGATGACCAAAATCTCTTAAACACAACATACAAAGTGCAGTACTTGTCGCGCCATCGGCATCAAAGTCTCCCACAATTGTAATCAGTGACTGCTGTTTAATTGCCTCAACCATAAGGCTAGAGGCAATATCAATGTCTTTCAACAACTTATAATGCAAAAGAGATTTTGTCTGCATATCAATCTCGTCGATAGACTGAATACCACGATGGCGCAATACCCTATCTAAAATATTGGGTAGTGAAGCATCAAGGGGTGTCGAAATAAGCGCTTGTCGTTTAACTATTTGCACAAAAAATCAAATATGTTCTATTTATGGTTTAGCTAAATGGTAACGTGACTCGGATATAAAGGCTACGGCTTAATTTTTTAACTGCAAACATTTAGCCCGAAGGAAACGCCAACATAGCGCCCATTCCTAATGTATATAGCCAAACGCCATACAAAATGTGCTCCACAGACACAATCCAGAACGACCGCGTTTGTTGATAAGTATAGGCAAAAATAAGCCCGCCACAAAACGTAAGTATCAACACAAGCTGATTAAAGAACATTACATGCGCCAGACAAAAGATAATAGCGTTTACTAATATAAACGCCATTTTGTTGGGTATTAAGCATTGGTACCGCTTAAAGAAAAAACTACGATACAAAAACTCCTGCGGAAGTACCGAAAATACACTGTAAAAAATAGAAATTGCCAGCCACAGCAATGTGTTATTGAGCATGACATGAAAAAACTCATTTGGCATTGTTAGGTAAACAAAAATACTCGTACTGAGCATAAAAACGCCAATCATTGCGGCAATACGCAATAATGCATGCAAGCGTTTTTCTTTTATTCGCCCTTGTTCGGCACGGTTATTCGCCACCGCTGCTAAGTCTCGTTTGAACAAGCGTCTTAATGTTGTTAGTACTTTCTTGCGAAAAAATACCCGCCACGACCCATCACCCCAAAGATGTTTGCTCACCACTAAAACGTATATAAGCGCGGCTAACGCCAGTAATAAACTAAGAGGGATTATTGGATTAAAAGCCAATATAAGTGGCAAAGCAACAAAGAGTAAAACCAGCTCTGTCGCCCGATACATCGTATTATTTAAGGTTGTTTCCATACTGCGAGTGCTTACGTCCGAATAATAAGAAGACAAGCATGTTCAATATAAAATTTCGAAACTTTTAATTTATTTTTCATTTTTTGTCCCTTTTTGAAACACTCACTCGTTATCCTATTACATCGAGTGATGTGAAATACTGTCCGAAAATGAATAAAGCAATCTAATTTCATCGCAGGGCTAAACGAATAACATTAAAACAAGGAAAAAATAAGATGCAAGATTACATGTTAATTTATCAAGGTGGAGACCCTGAATGGCACTTGAACACTTCCCCTGAAGAGATGCAAGCAATAATGGGAGAATGGGACAAATGGATGGCCGCACTTAGCGAAAAAGGGAAGCTTGTTTCTGGCGGTAATCCGCTGCATTATTCAGGTAAACGTATTGATGGTAAAAGAGCAGTAACAGATATTGCGGCAGCCGAATACAAAGAACTGGTCAGCGGATATTCAATTATAAAAGCAAGTTCGATAGACGAAGCAACAGAGCTTGCCATGTCATGCCCAGTATTATTTAGTCCAGACTGCAGCGTTGAAGTGCGCGAAATAATGAATATGGAATAACCCCGTATTCTGTGACATTACGCAGGTTGCGCTGCGTTAATCTGGCGGATAAGGCAAGCGTAGTCCCTATCCGCTAGGCCTTCTTTTTTAGCCAGCGCTGCAAATTTGTTTGCCAGAATTACCTTGCCGGTTAGCATATACAAATACGCTTTTGTTGCGAGTATCCTCTGCGTAATATGCGTATTCTTTTTATTGTCGATGGCCTCTAATAGGGTAAACGCTTGTGTATACTTTTTTGTATGCCCAACTGAAATCACATGATTAAGCCGAACGAGTGGCGACGGGTTTATCTCAGACAACAACGCATAGTGCTGCTCGATAACAGACCAATCGGTTTTTTCAAAGCTTGATGCTCTTGAATGTTCAAACGAAATTAGCGCTTCTAATAAGTATTCACTTGCCTTATCTCTATTCATATTCAATGCACGCCCCAAGCAAAAAGCCCCATGCTTAACTTCTCGAATGTCCCATAAATGGCGATCCTGTAGGTTAAGCTCAATTGCTAAGCCATTTTCATCAAAGCGCGCGGGCAATCTTGCTAAATGCAAATGCATTAACGCCAATAACGCATAAGTGTCAGCATTAAAAAGAGACGGTGTTTTTCTCTTTGCTACGTCCTCTTTTGGTAAATCGCAATGATAAGACGCGCCAAAATACGTCGATGACGTAAGTGTTAATTGTAAAAAACGCATAGCACTCAAACAAATGTCTCGCCGATTCTGATGATTTGGATGATGTGCACTTAGTCCTTCATTAAACATTAAGTACAAACATTGATGCACCTTAGATATAGCTGCATGAAGTGCGTTGTTCGCTGGAATTTCATATGCCGCAGTCGACAAGAGTGTTTTGCTCCGAGAAAGGCGCTTTTTAATTGTTTCGGGATTTACGAGCAATGCCCTAGCAATGGCTTCAACCGACATCCCCCCCAACGATTTCAGTACTAAAGGCAAGCGGATATTGTCAGGTAAATCTGTACTACTTACCCAAAATAACAACCGTAGCTGGTCATCTTCAATAGCTTCCTCTGAAAACACTTGTTCCACTGCATAGACTCTGCTCCACTCACTTTGTAAATTAGGCGCTAGCGAATATTCGGTAATTCGTTGTCGAGTGTTTGATTGTCGCAAATAGTCAATAGCGGCTCTTTTTGCAGTTAACATTAACCAAGCTTCAGGTTTGCTAGGTAAACCTGAAGCTTGCCAATGTGTCATTGCTCTTTGAAAAGTATCTTGCGTTAAATCTTCTGCCAACGCTGTATTTGCTGTCCCGACTAGTCTTATTAACGTCGCAAGGATCTTAGGCGAATTTTCAATATACAATGTTGAAAATGTGTTTGAATTCAAATTCATATTCATCGATGGCGCAGGACAATGTCTATGCACTTAATCTTACACTATGGTTTTATATAACTCACTAACACCTAATGTTTATTTTTTATACTTATTATTTCTTTGAATTCTAGTTAAACAAGCTTATAACTTAGTAGTAAGTAATTTGGGATTGGCACCATGGGTAAAGATTTAAGATTTTCGAGAGACGAACTGTTAGATAGTGCTGACGAAGTACATTATTCAGGAAAACACAGCAAAGATAACGCTAATTTAAGTGAATCTAAGCGCAAGAAGGAAAAACGTTTGGCGCACTCACTTCAAAACAAAAGGCAGCATCGACACGACGCCCAATGACGCCAAGGGATAATTGACTTTACATAATAGTCATAAAATTTATATATAAATTTTACTTTCAACAGTATAATCCAGCCTGATAAAAAACTAACATTACAGGTAATGGAAAGGTATATGTTGAAGAAAATATTGTTATGGAAAATGTTATCTCGACAACAGCTATTGTGGAAAATAACATCGCCAAAAAACGCCTTGCGGGTAGTTGTCAGTGTGATTACTTTATTAGTAGTCAGCAGTTGTTCCTCTACGCAACTTAACAATAGTTCTGCGGTAGCAAACAAACATCAGGCGTACCAAAGTAAAGATTGGGAATCACCAGAAGTTATTTCAAGAAATCGCTTACCTACCCGCAGCGTGCCATACTCTTATGTCAATATTGATGACGCACTTAGCTTAGACAGAGAGCGCAGCCAATACATCAACCTAAATGGCGACTGGGCATTTAAATTTCAGTATGACGATGAGGATATTGATCAAGGTTTTGTTACTGAAACGTTTGATCATTCGAGTTGGCAAACCTTACCAGTGCCTTCTAATGTTGAATTACATGGTTTCGATATCCCTTTTTATACAAATACTGACCTCCCGTTTTATTCCAATAAAACAGGTAACCCGCTGCCCGACACATCGCCGTTGATCAGCCGGGCAAACCCCGTAAGTAAATACATTCACGACTTCGAATTGCCCAAAGGTTGGCAGGAGCAAGAAATAATATTGCATTTCGGCGGAATTTCGTCGGCATATTATGTATGGGTTAATGGCCACAAAGTCGGTTATAGCCAAGGCAGTATGCTACCAGCAGAATTTGACGTAACAGCCTATGTTAAGCCGGGTAAAAATAAAATTGCGTTGCAAGTAATGCGTTGGAGCGACGGTAGTTATCTTGAAGGTCAAGATATGTGGAAGCTAAGTGGAATCCACAGAGAAGTACTCTTGTTAGCACGCCCTAAGGTGGCAATTAAAGACTTTTTTGCTCGCCCAACATTATCTGAAGACTACACAAAAGGGCACCTTCGAATTCGTCCCTTTTTAACTAGCTCTAACAACGACATGCTAAAAGGCTGGCGTGTTGAAAGTCAGCTATATCTGAATGATAAAGCGGTACTCGCTAATTCGCAGTCGGTGCCTGCTGATGCCATCATGCAGCAATATCCTCAACGTGAAAATATTCAATTCGACATTTTTAGTTTAGAGGTAGATAAGCCATTGCTGTGGAGTGCTGAACAACCCAATTTATACACATTAGTCATGTCACTCTATGATGATCAAAACAACTTAATTGAAGCTAAAAGCGCACGTGTTGGGTTTAGAGACGTAAAATTAAACAAAGACACTGGGCAATTACTCATTAATGGTAAAAGCATTAAGTTGATTGGTGTTAATCGTCATGACCACCATGCAGTCCGCGGAAAAGCGCTGACAAGAGAAGACCTTGAACGCGACCTACGCATGATGAAGCAAAACAACTTTAATGCTGTGCGCACAGCGCATTATCCTAACGACGCCTATTTACTCGAACTTGCCGACCAATATGGCTTATACGTCATGGATGAAGCCAATGTTGAAAGTCATATGTTTGGCGGACAGTTTTCAAATGATCCGATGTGGGTACCCGCAATCATGGATAGAATCACTCGTATGGTTCACCGTGATAAAAATCACCCGTCTATCATTTCTTGGTCTTTAGGGAATGAGTCAGGCATGGGACCGGCGCATGCCGCCGCGGCAAGCTGGATAAAAGACTATGACCCAAGTCGTTTTGTGCATTATGAAGGTGCGCAGAGTTTACAAGAGCACCCTGAATTTATAGAGCCACCGAAGACATGGTACTGGGTACCAGAGACACTTGAAAAACTTGGTCGTCATACCCCTCTAGCAAACCCGACGGATCCGCCATATGTAGACGTAATTAGTCGTATGTACCCTAGTTTAGACTACTTGAAAGGCTTGTCTGATAGCCCGTATATAAAACGTCCTATTGTGATGTGTGAATACTCTCATGCCATGGGGAATTCATTGGGTAACTTGGACGAGTTTTGGGTGCTTATTTGGGAGCGCGACAATCTGATTGGTGGGTTTATCTGGGATTGGATGGATCAAGGCTTAGAACATACTAACGAAGACGGTGTTAAATTTCTTGCATATGGTGGCGATTTTGGCGATGTACCAAATAGCAATGCGTTTAACCAAAATGGTATTGTTGATTCATATGGCAATCCAACACCGGAGTTACACCATGCAAAATATGTATTTCAACCGTTTTGGTTTACCGCTGACGACATTGCTAGTGGAAAAATTACGATAAAAAATCGTCAGTTCCATTCTGACGCGTCAGATTACACTTTTAATTGGCAGCTGATGGCAGATGACACCGCTCTAACAGGCGGCAGTATAGAGGTAGAAGACTTTGCTCCTCAAAGTACTAAAACTGTTAACGTTGATTTACCGTCTACACAAGCCGTTGCTGGAGTTCGCTATTGGCTGCGCATCTCTGCCCATGTAAAAAATACTACTCAATGGAGTGACGCTGGCGCAGAGATGGCAAAAGAAAAATTTGAGCTGCCATGGTTTATCGCGAAAGATAAAAACCAAGAAAATGTAAGTGATACAATCATTGTAGAGAACACAAATAGCGCGTTGCGCCTTGGCAATACTGAGTTTTCAGCGGTATTTGATAAAAAGACGGGTTGGCTATCTTCGTTAACCTACAAGGGTGAAAATGTATTGGTTGCCCCATTAAAAGCGAATTTTTGGCGCCCTCAAACAGACAATGATGCACGTGCTTGGAAATCCCATAATACCCTAGCATTTTGGAAAACAGCGCAGCGTCAATTAAGCTTGTCTAATTTTGAATACAAACGTGATAACGACACTCACCTTGTTTCGATAACACATACCATTGATGACAAAGTCACCTTTTCTCACGAATACAAGTTATTCGGCAATGGGCATATTGAGGTTAACGTTGATTTTGTTGGTGCGCCAAACTTGCCTTCGTTAAAACGCATCGGTATGCAAACAGGCGTCAATGCTTCATTAGACAATGTTCGTTATTACGGCAGAGGCCCTTACGAAAACTATATTGACAGAAATAGCAGTGCCGAAATCAATATCTATGACGATAAAGCTTCAAATATGTTTTACCACTATATGGTGCCGCAAGAGAATGGCAATAGGACCGACATCGATTGGTGGAAAATGAGCAACTCAAAAGGCTCTGCGTTATTCATTGACGGTAAAACGGCCTTGAGCATGTCGGTGTGGCCTTATTCCCAGGTAAATATAGACAGTGCTGATCATCCATATGATCTAGAAGCACAAGGATTTAATACGCTAAATATCGACTTCATACAATCTGGTGTTGGTGGCACAGACTCATGGACGGCACTTGGTGCGCCATTAGAGAAGTATCAAGTAAGATCTGGGAAGTATAAATACTCGTTTAGTTTATCGCCTAAACCATAGTATAGGTATAGAAAGTATAGATCGCAGTTATCGTATTTTCAGGTAACTGTGCACAGCCTGGAAGTATATAAAAAAGGTCTCAATTTACATTGAGACCTTTTAAACCGTTTTTGCTTTCAATTAACAGCGTATGAATAAACGCTTATTTGACGTGCTTTGAGCGACCATAAACAAATAGGCCAAAGACGGTCATCAACAAAAAGGTCGCAGGCGCATTGACCGGCTGCGTAGGATCGATACCACCAACAGTTGCGGTTGTCGCACCTAAATTCCCAACAAATAAACCACTATCAAATATTGTATCTGAGGTATCAGCAATAGCGATTTTTAAGGTGTGAGTTGTTCTTGTTTCATCAACCAAACCAACAACACTAAGTACATCAGACAAGCCGTTATACTCCACATCAAATGGTACAGCTGTACCAAATGCGTTGTTATTAAAATTTGCCGGATTTCCATTATTGTTAACTAATGAACCATCGGCAAAAAACGCAAAATTAACACCATCTACAAACACACCCAAGATGTCAGTCACTGACTGCGTCGGGAACTCTTCAGTGCCGAATAGGAAATCTAACGTGATTGCATTCAACCCGGCAGAAAGCGTAAAGTCGAAAGAGAAAAAGTTCACGTTACTAATATTTGAATTTAATCCGTTAGCTGTCGCTAACGCTTCTAAATCTGCGTCGCCACTCGCACCAAGGTTGACTGAAACATTATTCGCAGTGTTTGTTGTTCCAACCGAAGCGGCTGAGCCCGTGGTAAGCAAAAATCCTTCATTCAGTTGTAGACTCGTCGTGCCATCGGTAATATCTACACCCGAAAAAATAGCAGACTGCGCGCCAATGTCAGTGCCTTGCGCGCCAGAAAACACCTCAGAGCCAGATACAACCATTATGTCCGTTGAGTTAAAAACACTGCTAATATCTGCAACAGCGTCATCGCCCGTCTCAATTAGGTCCAATCCAAGTATTGCTGCTTGCGACATTGTTGTAGCAAACAGGCAAGATGTAAGTAGACCTGTCCTTATTAGTTTTTTCATAAGTTCCTCTTTTTAATTGTTAGTCTATAGAAGGTATTCCTAACCTCCGAGGCCAGACATGCAATTAAGAAACCAATTGTAACTATATGATAAATATATGAAATAATAATCACCCGACAAAAAATGTAAAATATACTGACAGTACTTCATGCGCTGAAAATGAATACTAAGTGTACAATCGATAATTGCTCAATACACATTGGTACTTTGAACTGTTAGTACACCAAACTTTAGATGAACTCGTGTTTTGCGCTGAAGTCTAATCAAGCGATAACGTATTTTTTGATACGTAAATGAATAAGTGCCACAGTTCAAGGAAATTGTTAATAGAGGAAATAACATGAGCAACGAAATAAATAGAGGCAACACAAACGAGAGTAAACGTACTTTTATCAAGAAAGCATCACTTGCTGCTGGCCTTGCCACGCTAGCTTCAGCTACTGCAGTTGACGCTAGCAGCTCATCAAACATTGTGACAACACTGGATGTCGACAATCTAGATGATGTTTATGATATAGCTGCAAGTATCGGAAATCAAATTAGAGTTATCGATGTAAATGCCACTTTTCGGGTAAGAGACGGAGCTGTTACCGCACAAGAAGGCGACATAGAGTTAGCCAATGGCAACGTCGCAGAGTTAGTACCATATTTAGGGAATGTTTGGCGAGTAGAGTGGTTTGGTGCTGTTGGGGATAATAGCACAGACAACACAAATGCCTTCCATTATGCACTCTCAAGAGCGGGTGAACGTTCTCAAGTCTTAGTTGGAAGAGGTGTGTTTATTGTTTCAGACACAATAGAACTGAGAGAATTAAACCAGGCGCTAATTGGAATAGGTAGAAACGCAAGTATTATTAAAACGGTAGAACAAAACAACGTGCATGATTTGATTCGTGTCACCACTAGTTACACTAGAATAGAAGACTTGGGTTTAGTAGGAGCAAATAACCTAGCTCAAAATAACTCAGGTATTTATTACTCTGGTGCACAACCAAATAACACCGCTGCCCGGCTTTCAATTCAGAAATTTCGATATGGCTTAAGAACGAACAACGCGGTATTTAGCTTACATTTTGATTCAATATTTTGTGCCGCGAATGATGTCAATTATTATTTAGAAAATTTACTAAGTGCAACTTTCAATAATTGTTACGATTCGCAAGCAGTAACCTCCGGCGTTAGAATGAAGGCTGCCAGGCAGTGTACCTTCAATGCATTTAATTCTGGCAGCATAGGGGTTCGTAACGTCAACATTGATCTCAATAGTTATGGGATTGTTTTCAACGGTGGAAATTTCGAACTCGATAAGAACGCTTATAAGAACGGCGAACGGGTTATAAGGGTTGTGTCAAGTTCAACCGTTATTTTAAATTGCGTTCAATTTAGTGCTCCAAAAGCAATAGAATCTGGTACGGCATATCTATTGGAAGTTGGCGGAAATTCATTTGTTAAAGTCGTAAGCCCTAAGATAAATAACGGAAACAACAATATGATTCACTATCGGACTTTAGGTAATGGAAAATTGTTTTTTGACGACAAAGGTGATTTTACCAGCAAATTAGAACAGTCTAGCGTAAGCACGTATGATAGTTATGAAGTGGCTCAGGCATTTGATCCGAATACTCGTCGTGTAGCCTATAGAAGTAACGCCAATATTCTTTTAAATAGAGTTAATATGGTTACCAGCGGTACTTGTACTTTACCTGCCGCCAGCTCAGTGATGGCAAACGAATTTGTTCTTGTGGAAAAGCCACAACAATACAAGAACAATAATGTCACGATCGGTACGACTGGCTCTGATCGAATAAGAACTCAAGCAGATTTGAAGGCAACGATAAATATCCCATCTGGAAGCACAAAAATATTTCGCTTTATATCGGATGGTGTGGGTCAATGGAAAATTTAAGATAAAACTCTGTCACGTTGTCTTATTACGTAAAACAGAATGCCATTAATGTACCCTCGTTAGCGATCAAGAATGTTTTCAATGGCTACTATTAATTGACAGCCAAGCAGTTGCGGGCGGCAGGATATAATGTGTTTTCGTAACGCCATTGAGAACATCCAAGCGCAATATAACGCCCTAATAAGTAGAACTTATCGGGGCTCTTTTATATATTTCTATTCCTCTAGTTATTATTCAGGCTCCATCGCGTCGAACATGGCCTTTAGTGGGTCAGGCTTTCCGGTACGCTTATCTTTAAGCACCCATAGCAATCCATGCATCCAACCTTCAACGGCTACACTGCCGTGGCGGCCTTCTTCTACAGAGTGTGAGACAAACCGGAAATTGATAGTATTTCTAAGTTGAACGATCTTTCTTAAACATTCGGAATTTTATGATTCATGGCTGGGAAGGTGTGCACTTTAATGACACTCCCCTTACAAGCAAGGCCTAAACCGTCACGAGCACTGACATCTTTCCGTAACCTTTCTGCCATGTAGCCGTCACAAAGCCTCTTTATAGTCGCGAACAAATCTAGATTCATTCATCATTTAGGGTCGTGTTCGTGATTAAAAAAATTAAATGCTCAACTATGTTCAGTGCCATTGCCGCGGCAACGGCGATGGCTTTTTCCTCGTCGGTTATAGCTGCCAACAATGTAAATGGCCAAATTGTTGATGCAAAAAAAGGGATCGCGTTAAGTGGTGCGTTAATTCAAATACCCGAACTCAATGTCAAAATCAGCACCGGCAAAGATGGCCGTTTTCGTTTTGATAACTTACCTGCAGGTACATACAATATTCAGGTAAGTTATTTGGGCGCTGCGCCACAAGTCGAGCAAATAAGCATTAGCAACGACCGCTCTATCACGCAAGACTTTGCTATGTTACCTAATCAATCCTCTGTCGATGAGGTCCTTGTTATTGGTCAAAGAGCAAGTCAAGCAAACGCCCTAAACAGACAGAAAAATTCAAATCGCATTACCTCTATTGTCTCTGCAGATGCCATTGGCCAATATCCTGACCAAAACGCCGCTGAAGCACTGCAACGTTTACCCGGTATGTTCATCCAACGTGACCAAGGTGAAGGACGTTTTGTCGGAATTCGCGGTATTGACCCCAGCCTGAATAACTTAACCATTAATGGCCTAAATGTCCCCTCTCCCGAAGCAGGCATTCGAAGTGTGGCTATGGATGTTATCCCAAGTGAACTTATTTCATCACTAGAAGTAAGTAAAACAGTTACCCCCGACATGGACGCCGATGCCATCGGCGGTTCAATCGAAGTAAAAAGCATCACGGCGTTCGAACGCTCAGATAAAGCATTTTCGATAGCTGGGCAGCTTGGATACAATGAACAACAAGAAGAGAATAGCCCTAAGTTATCTGCATCGTATAGCAGAATTTTTCCGCTTAACAACGACAACAAACTAGGTGTTGCTGGCGCTGTCAGTTGGGCTGAAAGAAAATTCGGCTCTGAAAATATAGAAACCGATGGTGGTTGGGGTGATATTGAACTAGAGAATATCAATACTGGCGCAGACGAGGAGTTCTTCGGTGCCGCTGAAATTGAACAACGCGCCTATAAAATTACCCGAGAACGCACGGGTGTTGCAGTCAATATTGATCTACAAACGACTAGCGCAGACTATTACATACGCTCGCTTTACAGCAAATTTTCTGATGACGAATACCGTTTACGTAACGAATACAAATTTGAAGACGGTGATTTACAAGCATTTACATCGAACAGCCTCAGCACAGTAGATGCAGAAATGGATAGAGATACTAAAGACCGCTACGAAGAACAAACTATTTTTTCAACGGTATTTGGTGCAGAACACCAACTGCGCAAATGGACACTTGAATACAGTGTCGGGTATTCAAAATCAGAGGAAGCCGAACCAGATAGATTAGATGTTGATTTTAAAGGCGAAGGCTTCGATTTGGGCTACACCAGCACAGGGCCATTTGTTGAATTCACGCAATCAAACGATGCACATAATCTTAGTAATTTTGAGCTTGATGAATTTGTCTTTGAGAATAATTTTACCGAAGATGAAGAAACCAGTTTTAAGCTAGATTTAAGCCGCCAGTTGAACTTTGAAAATGCATCTGCCGACTTCAAGTTTGGTGGTAAAATACGCCAAAGAGAAAAATTCAACAATGCAAGTGTACAAATCTTTGACGACGGCTTTGATGACGTCACTGCTGCGCAATTTGAGGCAGCAAACCCACAATGGGACTTGGGCAATTTTGGCCCCAGCATCAGTCGCGCAGGCATTCGTAGCTTCTTTAAGCAAAATCGAAATCAACTTGAACTGAACACCCTTGATTCAAATTTAGAGTCGCAAGGCGCAAGCTTTGAAAGTGCAGAAGACATCACAGCACTATATGCAATGACCGACGTTTCATTTGATAAGTGGCAAATCATTGCAGGGCTTCGATACGAGAGTACCGACTTTGAGACCTTAGGCAATCGCGTCGAGCTTGTAGAAGATGAGGTAAACGACATTGAAGACGTATTGATAAGCGAGTGGGCCGTAAAAAATGATTACGACCATTTACTACCAAACCTTAGTCTGCGTTATGATCACAGTGACAAACTACTCTTTCGTTTTGCCTACACCAATACAATTGCGAGACCCGCGTTTGGTGACTCAGCCGCATTTCAAATCATAGAAAGTAAAACGGAAGAGGATGACGGTGAGATAGTCGTAGAAAGGCAAGCAGAAGTCGGAAACCCGTCTCTTGAAACCTACGAATCAATGAATTTGGACTTTTCTATAGAATACTACCCTGGCCAAATCGGGGTAATGTCAGCAGGCCTTTTCTATAAAGATATAGATAATTTTGTCGAGTTTGCTGAAGTGCAAGACAACGGTATGTGGGACGGTTTCGATGAAGTGATTCAAGCAATCAATGGCGGTAGTGCCGAGTTATCTGGACTAGAGTTGGCGTACACGACGACTTTTGACGTAGGTTTGCTACTTGTCGCAAATGCCACCTTTACGGACTCTGACGTTAATTTACCAAACCAAGCAGATACGGTCGCAAACTTCGCCATAGGTTATGAATCAAACACGATTAGTACAAGACTAACCTTTGCCCATAGAAGTGAGTCATACCAATTTTTAGATCAAGGACGCACAGTCTATGAAGACAGCCACAATCAAATTGACTTCAACCTCAAATACTTTATTAATGACCAAGTAAATGTCTACTTTAACGCAGTAAACCTAAACGATGAGCCCTTGTATTTGTATCATGAAGATGAGCGACTGAACTACCAGTATGAAACCTACGGACGTACCTTTGAACTTGGTTTCAGTTGGAATGCATTTTAAGCCTGTGCATTACGAACGTTCTATGTACTTTGACTATTTACAACGCTACCGCCAGACTTGGACACCGACATGAAATTAGCCACATACGCTATATTGTTTATTATATTAGGCAGTTTAAGCCCTTTCCTACAAGCAATAGAGCACGTGACACCGCTGCCCAACGGACATTGGCTTACTAGTTCAAAAACCACTGGGCTCAGTATTGTGGATGAGACGCTTTCGCCCATACATACCTTTGATGGACATTTTGTACATGCTAATGTCCTTACAGTGAGTGACGCGCTTTCGTATGTATTGGCGGTTGGAAAGGCCGGGCATTCCTTGCACTTGCTCAAATTGGTCGATAGTCAGTTGACGCAATTGTCGACATATACTCAAACGCCGTACAGTGTTGTCGGGGCTTGTCTTTATTTACCGGGCACATTTCCTGATGACATGCATGACGACACACCAAACAATGGCTCTGCTAAAAATATTCTTCCCAAAAAACTGGCTTTTAAAAAACAAAATATCTTGCAAGCGGTCATATTAACGGAAGGTAAACAAGCCGAGCAGCATGCACTCTATAATATAGATACGGGCGAAGTATTTGATAAAAGCATTCGACATCTACCACTCGCGGGGGAACTAAGCCACTGCGTCGTAGACAATACTCATCAACAAATATACATAGCAGAAGAAGATGTAGGGCTTTGGCAACTAAACGCTAAGGTCGAGGAAGATATAAACAAACGCGCAATTCACCTACGTAAACCTAGCGGTAAAATTGAATCGTCTTTTGAGCAATTTTCATTAACGGATCCAGACACTATTTTGCTCTCTGGCGGTAAGGGACAACTTATCGTCTTTAGTCCACATGATGCATCGAATGACCTTGCGTATTTGCCCATCAAACAAGACGCAGCGTTTATTGCAGCCTACCGAAAAGATGAAAACACAATAGTCGCTTTAACGGAGAATAATGGTAAGCCTCTACTGACAGAGATACCGCATACGCAGTCGCTAAAAAGGGGGATAGGCACGGCAACAAACCTCAGCAATAATTTTGCCACAGTAACACCCTTTGCCGAAACCACGCCTGTCAGTCATTTTGGCGATGCAGCAGATGATCCCGCTATCTGGGTGAATGCTCAAGCACCTCATGAAAGCCTAATTATCGGCACAGATAAATCCAGTGGCTTAGGTGTGTACACTCTCTCTGGTGAGCTTAAGCAGTTTTTACCCACCGGCAGAATGAACAATGTAGATATTGCACAAGGCCTTGGCGAGCAGAAAACTGATAGCTTGCTTGTCGCCAGCAACCGTGATCTCAATAGCATCAGCCTTTATCGCAAACAAGGTAACGCAGATTTAGTGCATTTGGGCGAAGTAAAAACAAACTTGGTGAATACTTATGGTATTTGTATGCATCGCATTAACCAAGCAGCAGCCTATGTGTTTATTAACGACAAAAATGGCAAATATTTACAGTATCAAATTTCCTTAGATGCACATTCGTTTACCTCAACACTTATTGGTGAATTTTTGTTACCTGACCAACCTGAAGGCTGCGTTGTTGACCCAAACACTCAGACCTTATATGTAGGCGTTGAAGATTTAGGTGTATGGAAGACGAGCTTTAACGCAAAAGGTAACTATTCCTTAAAACAAATCATTGCTGTAGGTGGATCACTGCAAGACGATGTCGAGGGCTTGGCTGTCTACAACACGAACGAACATTCGCTGCTCGTGGTATCAAGTCAAGGCAACAATAGCTATGCGTTTTACACACTCAATAAAAATTACGACTATGTCGGCTCAGTAAACGTTATTGCTGACTATAATGCCGGTATTGACGGCGCATCAGAAACTGACGGACTAGCTGTATCATCCGCCGATTTTGGTAAACATTTACCTAAGGGAGTTTTAGTTGTTCAAGATGGTAGAAACGCACTGCCAACAGCTCCTCAGAACTTTAAACTTGTAGACTTTAATGACATTATTCAGGCCTTAAACCTTTGATGTTTGATGTCTAATAACAAGCACATTGGCTGGCGCGGGACGCACTTTTATTAAAGTAGTCCGAAAAAACGGTGCTAAAACTGCAGTAGCACAATCACGCCACTGTGATCAGGCAGGTTGTCTATCTCAATACTGCCTTGGTGAAACTCAGCAATAATTTTAGCAATAAACAATCCTAAACCAAGGTGAGAGGACTCACTAGTGGTGCTAGCCCTAACCGATACCATTGAGTTCAACAATTGGTTTTTCATGTTATCAGGCAGTAAGGTACCGGCATTTGTTACAGAAATAGCAACCCCTTGGCGTTTTTTAAATGCTCTTATTTTTATAGGGTCTCCCACCTTAGAAAACTCCACTGCATTCGTGACGACTTTATCTAGCATTTGTGCGAACAAGTCAGGTTCGCCCAACATGACATGCTTGTCGACATCAATATCGAGCTGAAATTTATGCTCATCGTGCGTCATTCGGTAACCTTCAATGCAACTGGTAAGTAATGCGCCTAGATCAAACTCTTCTTTATCGCTGCGTTTTATCGCTTCCTCTAAACGAGTTGCTTCGCTCATGTTATTCAAAATTTTACTTAATCGTGAAATACCCTCTTTTGCTCGTTGGGTATATGTTTCTTGATTTTCTGGATCGAGCAAAATATTGTCTAGCGATGAATTTACAACCGCGACTGGCGTGCGTAATTCGTGAGACAGACGCGATGCCATGTTTTCTAAGTAAGCGTTGTATTGCGCAAGTTTATCCAGAACTTGATGAAACGTTCGACTTAAATCACCAATTTCATCGGCGCTTTTAGACGGCCTAATGTTGCCGATGATTTTACCTGTATGATCAATAGCTGACTCGGTTGCGTTGCGCAAATCTCGGATGCGATTGGAAATCCTAGAAGCGAGCAAAAATAGCGATAGTATACCTAGTACAATAACCGCGAGAATAAAGTTAAATTGTTTTTCTAAGGCCTGATTGCGAAGTGTGCGAATGCCATGAGTGGTTTGTTCCACGACCACTGCCCCCATTACGTCACCATCGTGATAAATAGGATGCGCGGCTGACAGGATTATCGCTTTATTGTCCGAGGTTAAACGCCATAGCGTATCCGATTGCCCAGAGAGCGCATTGCTAATGTCTGTCCCTTCCAACGCATACGCGTTAGCCAAATCATCAATAAACTCGTTTGCTGGCTTTGTTAGCAATTTTTGATAAAGCGGTTTTAAGTAGTCCAGTTCAAAGCGCTGCCAAGCATTAGGGTTTGCAGGCCGACCTTCAGCAACCGTAAAACCACCCGCCGTTAAGATATCACCCGACTTAGCCAATACACGGCGTTGGTTATCTACCACCCAGATTCTCGCATTGGAATACTTTAAGCCGCTGATAATGCGTTCAATCTCGGGAGATGGCGAAAGCACATTGCCTAGATCATCCACATTCGTTGGGTTTGCGGTTCCAATTAAGTAGTTAAATTGTCGTGACACTTCATCGTCTACGTCACCGATGGCAAACGCGATATTGCTAGACAACATACTAACAGGAAAGCGTAACTCAATATTGTAACCCTGAGAGGTAATACGCCATTGGCCTTGAATTTTGGTTTCAAGTGAGACAGGGGTCAATGTATCAGTGTTTTGATCTAATAAGTATGCATTCACCCAACCCGGCTCATAAGGCGCAATGAGATAACGTTTAAATAAACCATCACTTGTTACCATGGCAATTTGCAAAAAATCGTTACGATCAACACGCAAACTGTTTTGTGGTCGAAAAACGAGGTTGTCATCGGTGACGTCAAATATGGCATATAAAAATTGCTCGTATTTGCCCACCATATGTTTGAATTGTAAGGACGCGGGTCGATAGACCTGACTTTGCTCAATAAGTGAGCTAGCGCCGTAGTCTAACATCTTATGCTGATATTCTTGCCAGTCATCCAACCGCCCATCTAACTGCACGGGGTATTGAATATCATGGGCAATGAGATCTTTTCCCGGACTTACGTCGGCCAAAAATTCCGACTGGTTATCAAACAGTGCAGGTCGTTCATGCAGCGCGGTAGCGACGGCGCTTGCAGTCCCCACTAAGGTTTGTTCTTGCCCAATGCGCAAATATGACTCTAACTCCCACACATATTGATACCCTAAGTATGGGATAGCCAATAAAAAAGAGGAAAGTAAGAGCATCTTAGCTCGCAGGCGTAACCCAAACTTCATCATCCTTCAGCCTTCCAGCGATAGCCCATGCCATATACAGTCTCAATTGCGTCAAAGCCGTCTTCTAACTGCATGAATTTTTTTCGGATCCGTTTTATATGAGAAGTAATTGTGGTGTCGTCGACCACCATTTTAGAATCGTCCATTAGCTGTTGCCGGCTTTTAACATGCCCCGGGTGCTTAGCAATGCCATGCAGCATCCAAAACTCAGTGACCGTCAGTTCAAGGGCTTGTCCATCATATGATACCAACATTCTATTCATATCCATCGCAAGCTTACCCGTGGTAATCACTTCACTTTGCTGTTGTGGTAGTTGCATAAGCTCGGTGCGACGAAATAATGCAGATATTCTCGCCAATAAATGTGGCAGACTGATATCTTTGGTTAAATAGTCATCAGCCCCCATTCGCAAACCACAAATGGTATCAAAGTCATTGTCTCGTGCAGTAAAAAATATGATAGGCAGTGTTTTTGACATGCTTCTAGCCAGTTGACAAACGGCAAAGCCGCCGTCTATTTCGTCTCCTAAACCAATATCAATAATAGCTAAATCAGGCAACTTATGAGTAAACGCGCATTCGGCTTCACCGCGAGATGAGTACGCACTCACTCGATACCCTTGTTGCGTTAACGCGGCTATATAGTTTTCTCGTAAGGCAATATCGTCTTCTACTAAAGCAATGTGTTTCTGCATGTATAAACTACTTCTTCTTTTTAAATTCTTTAATAATGCTCTTCTAACTAGGTGTTCATTATCAGTGTTATAAGCTGCTTATTTAACACCGCTAACACTATAGCGAATTCTCTACCAATAAAAGCAAATCAACGTAATTTCCATATTTCTGCCACATTTGAACATCACATTGCCATTTTGTTTCCCCGAGTTTGTCAGTTTGTGAAGGTTTAATAGCAAACGTAAACCAAACATAACCCAAGGAAACAAAAATGAAAAAAACACTGATAGCTACTTCACTTATTCTTTCTCTCAATGCATTTTCAGTCGCAAACGTACACGCCGCAGAAAAAACCAAAGAAGAATCTAAAAAAGAACTCATTGGTTTTGGCTCAGGTGCACTTGCTGGCGGCGCCATCGGTGGGCCAATTGGCGCAGTGCTAGGTGGAATATTCGGCATATTAATTGCCGATGACGTCAACGATGAAGATAAAAAGTTAGCACAGCTAGAAGCCCTGAATGCGGCTGAATATGCGCTTTCACAACGCGACAATGAAATTATTGCATTGCAAGGCGATATAGAAAAGTTACACCATGCCAAAAAGCAGCAGTATGCAAAATTAAAAGCCGCCCAGTCTGCGGAAGTACTGGAAGCTATCCCAAACATCGAAACAAATATCCAATTTAGAACAGCCTCATTCGTTATTGAAAACGAATATGAAAGTCAATTAAATACGCTAGCTAGCCTGTTAAAGCAATACCCCGACTTACGGGTATCTGTGAATGGCTTTGCCGATCAACGTGGTGACTCGAAATACAACAAAGTACTTTCTGAGCAACGTGCCAATGCCATCGCCGATTACCTCAATGCAAAAGGCGTCGAAACTTCGCAGATTGACTATAGTGGCTTTGGAGAGACCCAAACGCAACTAAGTGCAAGCGCTACACCGTCAGCAGAAGAGTACTTCTTTGACCGCAGAGCCACACTAAAAATAATACCTTCTCAACAAAATATGACAGCAGCCAAATAATGGCTGCTCTTCCCTTCCGCTAACTTCATAGTCTGCTAAGGACATCGAATGAATACTCTAACAAAACTTGCCATTATTGTGGCTACTATTGGCGCATTAAGTTTAATTAAGGGCTTGACGGAATATCAGGTTAAGGCCAGTGCGACTCAACAAACAGCGTCTAGCATTGTGAGTAATGGTTTAGTTAATACAAACAACGTTGATAACAAGCAACACATCCAACAAGTAAACCTGCACTACCCTACAAATCAACCGGATGTAAACACAGCTGACGACAGCAAATTTGTCACAAATATCTATCAAACAACGGAAGGGAACTTCTACTTTCAGGCAGCTAACCTAAAATCTCTAGACGATACCGAATCGGCTGGTTCAACGCCTTCAACTGTAACCCCCCTCTATTTCAAAGCACAAAAACGTGATAGCCAGTTTGACGTAAACATCACCGGGCCAATTGTACGCACTAACGTTACTCAGAAATTTAAGAATACCAGCAATCACTGGCTAAACGGTGTGTATGTTTTTCCGTTACCAGAAGATGCTGCCGTAGACAGCCTCAAAATGGTCATAGGTGATCGCATAATCGAAGGCGTAATCAAACAAAAAGAAGAAGCAAAACGACTTTTTGAAAAAGCCAAAGCAAGCGGAAAACGCGCCAGTTTAGTCAGTCAACTTCGTCCCAACATATTCAAAAACGAAGTAAGTAATATACCGCCTTTAACAGAAATAACCGTATATATCGAATATCAACAGCTATTGTTACCGACTCAATCAGGTTATGAACTTCGATTGCCAACAAGCATTAACCCAAGATACATATCCCAACCGGACTTACCCCTTATGAATACTGAATCCAACGCTAATGGTGAAGATATGTTGGATACGCATGATCCACACTTAACCCACACAAGTAATACGCTAATTCGCGTAAATTTAGACATGGGTTTACCACTTAAAAACATTACATCTTTGCACCATAAAATAATAATGGATGAACTTACTAGTACTCACTATCGCATTCAAAATAAAGAAGAGCATGTGGCTAATGACGCATTTGTACTGCGTTGGCAAACGGCATCGCAGGCGCATACGCAAGTGAGTCACTTCCAAGCAAATACGCCCGACGGAACCTATGGTTTAATTAGTATGCTCGCCCCCACGCAAGCACCATTGCAAATAAAACGGGACGTCACGTTTATCTTAGATACCTCTGGTTCAATGGTGGGAGAAGCAATGGAACAAGCAAAACAAGCGTTAAATTATGCTATTGAAGATTTATCCGCAGTAGATAACTTTAATATTGTCGAATTTGACAGTGACGCTAACGCCTTATGGGGCACTTCCTATAAAGCATCTGATGCTAATAAGCTGCAAGCAACACGTTTTGTTAATAAATTGCAAGCCGACGGCGGAACAGAAATGTTATCAGCACTGTCCCTTGCCTTTGAGTTGCAAAGTTATGCACCAAATGACGACACACGTTTAACACAATTTATATTCATCACTGACGGTAGTATTGGTAACGAAGCTGCCTTACTTGAAAAAATTCATGCATCTCTTGGCAATACTCGATTATTCACCGTCGGCATAGGCCCCGCTCCCAACGAATATTTTATGCAAGAAGCGGCCACTGTTGGGAAAGGTACTTATACGTATATAGGTGATACTGCGCGTGTAAATTCAGAAATGAAAAAAATTCTGAATAAAATAAAACAACCCGCGCTAACCGATTTACATGCTTCAACCGTGAATAACAATGATCATCTTGCTGACATCGAAATATTTCCTGAAATAATACCCGATTTATACGTGGGAGAGCCGTTACATGTTTTCTATCGCGTACCAAACGCAAACTCGCAAACTGAGGCTTCACTTCCAATTCAAATTACAGGGAAACAAGGAAGTGTTTCTGCCATTGGAAATTTTGAATTCATACCATGGACACGAGTACTGCAAAAAGAAACGCTCGATGCTCAATTAAACAAGCGTACTTCTGGTATACGTAATGTGAGTAAAAATGGTATTGATAAACAATGGGCCTACGAAAAAATACGACAACTGACACGTCGTTTACACACTTCGCCGAAATCAGGTAAGGACTATGAAAACGTAAAAAAATATACTCGGGACAAAGTTACTGCTTTGGCGCTTAAACACAGTTTAGTGAGTGATTACACAAGCCTTATTGCCATCGACAAAACGCCAGCCGATATGCAAGCGACGAATAACCTAAGAAACCAGGCAAAGGCATTGTCAAAACTGGTTAAAACAGCATCGCCAAGTCGCATGTTGAATTGGTGGGGTGCATTTTTATCTTTGGTTGGCGCACTAGGTATCGCATTTTTAGCTAACCCTAATTTGCTACAAACTAAGTTGACGGCGGTGAAAGCCTAATGCAGCAAAAAAAGTACATACTCAGCGTATTCTGTTTATTGGCTTTGATTGGCATATCTTTACTTATCAAAGCCAACTATCTATCGTTAAAAGCAACACTTGCGCAAGTACTTATTCAACATGCCTGGCAACAAAGCATTGTGCGCAATTCGGCTGTAAAACCGTGGCCATGGGCTGACACAAGCATCGCGGGTAAATTAAGTATTGGTGATAACGATTTAATGGTATTGGAGGGCGCAAACCTGCGTAACCTAGCTTTTGGCCCAGCAAGATTGTCATCCAGCGTAGATATCTTCGAAACAGGGAACTTAGTCATTTTTGGCCATAGAGATACGCATTTCGCCCCGCTACAATATTTACGTATTGGCGACAAAATCACGTTTGAACATCATGATTTAAAAATTTACGAAATATCTGAAATTGCGATAGTCGCAGATGATCAAGTGGCAGTGACGTCGCCTACAATGGATGATGTGATTACACTGATCACATGTTATCCATTTGAAGGCTTAAGTAGCGACGCAGAACAACGTTATGTTGTTCGCGCGCACGCAGTAACAAAGTAAGGTAACTATGCCAACGTATAGCTCAAGTTGGCCTATCCAGCCATTTGAGCTAAAGCTTCAGCTAATGTTTTTGCTGGCTGATAACCTGGAACAACAGAACCATCAGGGAACACAATATTTGGCGTTCCATTGACACCAATTTGCTTACCAAAATTATATTGCTCTGCGACCTGATTCTCGCATTTCGCAGAGGCTACAGTCTCACCCGCTTTTGCACGAGTAATTGCGTCTTGAGGGTCTTTAGAACACCAAATAGACACCGCATCGTTGTATACAGAGCTACCAACGCCGGCTCTAGGAAATGCCAAGTAACGCACGGTAATACCCAAATCGTTTAGTTGGTCCATTTCATTGTGAAGTTTACGACAGTAACCACAAGTCGCATCGGTAAACACATTGATAACGTGCTTTTCATTTTTTGCTTTAAACACAATTGCACTGTCTTCAAACTTCCCCATACCAGACATTCGCATATCTTTAAGCGCATTTTCGGTGACATCCACAATACTGTTCTCAACATTGTAAACGCGTGCTTGTAAAAAATGTTTACCGTCATCACTTGCATAGAATAAACCACGATCAGTGTAAAGTTGCACTAATCCAGGAATAGGTGAATCAGCGACGGCGTCTATTCTTAACTTAAGCTTTTGACCAAGAGAATTTGTAAACTCTTTACTCTTAACATCCACTTGAGCTGACACAAGCGACGCAAATCCAATTGCAACTATTGCGACTAATGCTCGCAAAATTATTTGTTTAACCATTAATTACTTCCAACAAGTTGATTTACCATCAAGTTAATTCTGTCTTAACTATATCGACCCAAACAGACCGATTATCAAGTACAAATATTTCAGTCGTTCGTTTATACGTAAATTTATCAGTTTTCGATGACACTCGTCTACGAAAAACAAATCTATGACTACCTATGTTACTCTACCCTCTAGGATGATGCTCTTCTACCAACTTTTGAAGTCTGTGTGTCGCTACATGGGTATAAATTTGCGTTGTAGATAAGTCGGAATGCCCCAACAACATTTGAACAACGCGTAAGTCAGCACCATGATTTAATAGGTGAGTTGCAAAGGCATGACGAAGCGTATGCGGTGACAGATGCGTTTGAATACCTGCCACTTTTGCGTAGTATTTTATTCGATGCCAGAATGTTTGCCGTGTCATGGTCGTTCCCCTTTTACTTGGAAACACAGTGTTACTCGGGCGATTCAATAATTCTGGCCGAAAATACTTAATGTAGTGACTAACAAGGTCTTGCGCGTTTTCACCCATCGGCACTAAACGTTCTTTTCCACCTTTACCTGTCACTCGAATAACGCCCTGTACTAGGCCTAATTCATGCATTTGTAAGTTGACCAATTCGCTCACTCTCATACCCGTCGCATACAAAAGCTCTAGCATCGCTTTGTCTCGCATTTGTATGGGATCGTTGTCGTCTGGCGCAGTAAGTAAATCATTCACTTGCTGCTCTGACAAAGTACTGGGTAAATAAGATGGTAATTTAGGGTTTTGAATATTTTCGAGAGGGCTTTTATTTACTTTATGACTTGCTATTAGGTATTTAAATAACGCACGGCAAGTACTCAAAAACCGAGAAGTAGAGCGCTGAGAAATATTTCTGCTCACTCGATACTCTAAATACGTATCGATATGTGTGCCACTTAATTCAAGTAGCGTTACATCCCCACAAAATTGCTTAAGAAAGCGACAAAATGTTGTTAAATCAGTTTTATACGACGAAGCAGTATTTTCACTCAAACCCTTTTCAATCCAGAGCATGCTGATAAAATCGTCGATAATCTCCTGATTTGTGGCCGATATATTCAAATATCGCTCCTAGATTGTCTGATTAACGCATAAGCAGCTTGAATGTCTTGCGTTTTTTCTTTTGCTAAGTCCAAGGCTTGCTGAGGCACCCCTTTTGCTAACAGTTTGTCAGGATGATGCTGAGACATTAGCTTTTTATACGCTTTTTTCACGTCTTTACCTGACATTGATTTCGACACGCCGATAATTTGATATGCATCGTCTAAACTATTCGCATTCGCTTGACTTGAATAGCTGCTATTGCCCTGTGAGCGATTCGAATGTGATTGTTGAGATTGACTGTTAGTGCGGCGACGCTGTTGACCGCTTGCTCGTCTAAAACGCTGGCCCGCTTCATAGGTCGTAATTAAAAATTGTAAATCCGCCTGACTAAAGCCTAAACCTTTCGCCACCGCTTTAAGAATATTAAGTTCTTCTGCACTTAAACGCCCGTCCGAACACGCGGCAGCAATAAGTATTTCCAAAAATACTTGCAGCATATCTCGACGATTATGGCAGTGCTGTTTAAAAACTTTGAGCATATCCGCAAGAGGAAAAGATTTAGATTTTCCCTCTCGGAACGCTTGCTGCGCCTCTATTCTGACGTCGCCACTAAGCTGCATATCATCCATTAGTCGCGAGGCTACTTGTATTTCTTCAGGCGTGACTCTGCCATCGGCTTTTGCTAAATGACCTAACGATGAAAATAAGGCATGAAAAAAAACGGCATCATTTTTTATCTTCTCCGGCGACGAAAAAAACCGAGCGAAACCACCTTTTGCCGAAAAATCCCTTGCGTAATTAATATCGAAAAGATGGCCTACAATCAGGCCCAAAATTGCACCAGGTAACTTAAAGATAGCAATACCAATAAGTACACCAATTACCTTTCCCCAATAACCCATAATTATTATTCTATGTAACATTTGCCATTAATCTCGCACAATTGTAATGACAATTGGGCCATATTTCAGAAAAAAACGCTTTTATTTAACATAAAGGTTGGTAATTCATCCCATAGAATATAAACTTCGCGGTTGTTTTGATTACTCTACTGCGCCGACGTACACCCAAAATAATGAAACACTGCTCGCTAATCTTATCTACTTTTGTATCAGTTGCTGCTTTTTCAGCAAGTGCTCAAGAAGCGTGTCAGGTAGACGTTCACTCATTTATGCCTAAAAATGTGGCAGAAGGGCAAATTCAAGTCAACTCAGAAGCTGCGCAAATCATTCGCAATAAAGTCGCCACATTTGAGGGCAGCGTCACAATCGCGACTTCAGAAAGCACGATTAAAACTGAGTCAGCAACGGTTGAAGAGAATGGCAAAATCATTCGTGCGGATGGTGACGTTTTGTATACCGACGCGCTTTTGCAGGTGGATAGCGTCGGTGTCGAAGTCAATGCACCACTAAAACTCCTGCAAATGGCGTCGACAGAATACAAGCTTAGCACCACAAAAGGTCGCGGCGGAGCGGAGTTGTTGTCCATTTCCCAAGAAAAAGGCGTATTGCTAGAAGATGTCAGTTTTACTACCTGTCCTGTCGGTGGTGAAGACTGGAAAATTCAAGCAAGCGAAATGTCTATAAAAAAAGGACGCCCGTTTGGTGAAGCAAAACACACTGTGTTTTATGTTGGCGGCATTCCTATATTTTATTTGCCATATTTTGCATTTCCGATTACGACTGAAAGACAAAGCGGCTTTTTGTTCCCTGATATTGGCAGCTCGAGTAGCACCGGTGTTGAATACGAGCAACCTTTTTATTGGAATATAGCACCCAATTTAGATACAACATTTAGCACACGTTTTATGACAAACCGTGGAGTGCAGTTTAAAAATGAATTTCGCTACCTGTTTGCACAACACGCAGGTGAACTCCATGTAGAGTATTTACCCAGCGATTTAGACCGCGATCAAGACAAGAGCCGCTATTTTTACCGTTTTACTCACCGCGGAAAACTCTCTGATAACTGGTCTGTGGTAGCAGACATAAGTGACTTAAGTGACGATAACTATATCGTTGATCTCGGTTCAGATTTTTACAATCAAGCGGATACACATTTATATCGGCAGCTTGGAGTGAGTTATTTTTCTCAGGATCTTGATTTTTCGATGTCGATCAGAGACTTTGCAACACTTGGTCAGGTCGATTCTAATTATAGAGCGCTGCCTGAGGCTAAACTGAACTATTCAACCTCACTCACGAATAACCTAAACTTTGATGTTAAATCAGAGCTGGCCTATTTTGAAAACTCAAACTCAAGCCTCGCTAACGCAGTTCGTTTTCATATTGAACCATCACTGACCTTGCCATATCAAAAATCATGGGGTGAGTTTTTAGCGCAAATTAGTGTATTGCACACCTATTACGAACAAGACGTTCCCAATGGAAACAATGAATTAGCAGAAACGGTAGATAGAACACTGGGACAAGCTCGGTTGTATGGCTCCCTCATTTTTGAACGGCCAAATGTGGGTATAAAGAAAGACTACACAATGACTTTCGAGCCAAGGATGCAGTACCTCTACACTAGCTTTGAGGAGCAATCTAGCATTGGTTTATATGACACCACTGAATTGCT
Organism: Agaribacter marinus; assembly: GCF_030160655.1. GTDB lineage: Bacteria > Pseudomonadota > Gammaproteobacteria > Enterobacterales > Alteromonadaceae > Glaciecola > Glaciecola marina. The sequence continues at coordinate 35,274 of NZ_BSOT01000012.1, read as the reverse complement.
GACGACATTTAGCAATTTATTTCGCGGACAAGAATTTACTGGGCTAGACCGAATTAACGACAACAATCAATTTACGCTTGGTGCCACGACTCGATTTATAGATAGTAACAACCGAGAGGTTTTAGTTGCTAGCGTGGGTCAAATCATCTATCTTGAAAATTCAAAATTGCAAGACAGTATTCGCAGTGACAATCGCTCAGCGATTGCCGCTGAACTTGATTGGGAAGTGAACCAAAACTGGTTTTTACACTCTGATATTCAGGTTAGCGACGCGACGGATAAAGTAGAACGCAGCAGTTTTTCAACAGAATATCGATGGAGCGACGAAAAATTAGTACAATTAAACCATCGGTATATTCGATCGCTCTCAAATGAACAAATTGATCAATTTGGTATTTCGGCAAGTTGGCCCATTAACAAAAAATGGCATTGGGTTGGACGATGGTACAGAGACATTGAACGGTCTCGAACCTCGGAAAGTTTTTTTGGGATTGAATATGAAAGTTGCTGCTGGGCGCTACGTTTAACTGCACAAAGAAGACTTGCGACTCGTTTTAACAACGATGGTGTAAGAGACTTAAATGAATTTGACTCTAGCATTGGCTTACAGTTTGTTTTCAAAGGGCTAGGCAACAATAATAGACGTCGTAATAAAATTGGAATGTTGGAACAAGGGTTATTTGGTTATCGCCAGCCGTTTGTTCTAAATTAAAATAGTTTTGAGTGGATATGAATAAAACAATTCGAGTATTAGGTTTAAGTATTTGTTTACTGGTGTCGGCACATACGTCACTTGCGAAAGAGTTACTTGATAAAGTCGCGGTAGTCGTGGATCAAGGGGTTATTTTGGAAAGTGAAATAACCGACTTAGTGGAATCAGTAAAGGCAAATGCGCTTGCACAAGGGCAAACATTACCCTCTGAGCGCGCACTTCGCACTCAAGCTACTGAAAGACTAATTCTAGAAAGCTTGCAAGCACAAATGGCTGAGAGAATGGGTATTCAAGTAAGCGATCCTCAGCTCGATCAAACCATTGAGAGAATTGCTCAAGGCGAAGGCGCAACCACCGCTCAACTTCGACAAGAGCTATCTACACAAGGTATTCCTTATGAAGTCTATAGAGAACAGATTAGGAAAGAACTTATCACCGGCGAAGTCAGGCGCGCGAATGTGCGTCGTCGAGTTTATGTGAGTCCTCGTGAAATTGAAACACTGGTAGAAATGATTGAACAACAAGGAAATGCACAGGCGGAATATCGCTTAGGGCACATTTTGGTTGGTATAGCCGGTGATGCAGGCGAAGATGAGGTCAACGCAGCAAGAGCGCGCGCGGATAAAATAATAGAGCTGCTAAACACTGGTTCAGACTTTGCTAAAATGGCCATTGGCTCATCGTCAGGTGCAGAAGCATTAGATGGTGGCGATATGGGCTGGAAAAATATTAACTCAATGCCGACCTTATTTGCCGAAGCCGTGCAAAGTAAGAAAAAAGATGAGCTTGTCGGACCGATTAGATCTGGTGCTGGTTTCCATATACTGAAAGTAATAGACGCTCGCGGCGTCGAGGTAGTAGAAGTTGAAGAAGTAAATGCACGTCATATATTGGTAGCGCCATCTATCATTTTAAGCGACGCAAAAGCGGAACAGATGTTGATTGATTTCAGAACACAGTTAATAGACGGCACAGCTGATTTTGCTGAGCTTGCCAAAGAACACTCTGAAGACCCAGGTTCTGCCTTGCGCGGCGGCGAATTAGGCTGGTCTGATCCGAATGTTTTTGACCCAACGTTTAAAGACGCACTTATGGCACTGGATACCGGCGAATACAGCCAACCAGTAAAAAGCCAATTCGGTTGGCACTTAATTCAACTCATCGACAAACGCGTTGAAGATGCCACAGAAAAGCGCAAAGAAGAGCGCGCGTATCAACTAATATTTAATAGGAAGTTTCAAGAAGAAACAGATACATGGCTACGAGAAATGCGTAACCAAGCCTATATTGAAGTGCTAGACTCTTAGGAAAAACAATGACAACTCCAATACGTTTAGCCGTGACACCAGGGGAACCTGCAGGCATTGGTCCAGATTTAGCGATTCAACTTGCGAGTCAAGAATGGGATGCACAATTGGTTGTATTTGCAGATGCGCAAATGATGGCTGAACGCGCAGAATCATTGGGCGTAGCACTTGAAATAATTCCTTTTGAGCCAAACTTAACGTACGTTCAACAACCCGGGCAAATGATCGTCCATCATATTCCCGTATCGGCACATGTTGAGATAGGCAAATTAAATGCTGAAAACGGACATTATGTTGTAGAAACGTTGCGTCAAGCGTGCGAGCAAAATATCAATGGAGACTTTGATGCTGTCGTGACTGGTCCCGTTCATAAAGGAATTATTAATAAAGCTGGCGTATCGTTTAGCGGACATACGGAGTACTTTGCCCAACAATCAAATACTGCAGATGTCGTTATGATGTTGGCGACAGATGGCTTGCGTGTTTGTCTTGCCACGACGCATATTCCACTGGCCTATGTATCAAAAGCGATAACACCGGAGCGTATTGAAAAAGTGATTCGTATTATGAATACGGATTTAAAACTTAAATTTGGCATACCAGATCCTACTATCTACGTATGTGGTTTAAACCCACATGCCGGAGAAGATGGTCACTTAGGGAATGAAGAAATCCTGGTCATCACCCCCACCCTAGACAAATTAAGAGAGCAAGGGCTGAACCTTGTTGGTCCGTTGCCTGCGGATACTATATTTCAAACAAAATATTTGGACAAAGCTGATGCAGTGCTTGCCATGTACCATGATCAGGGATTACCTGTATTGAAATTTAAAGGCTTTGGCAATTCTGTCAATATTACCTTGGGCCTCCCCTTTATTCGAACATCAGTCGACCATGGCACAGCCACTGACTTAGCAGGTACCGGTAATGTTGACGCTGGCAGTATGGCCAAAGCATTAAACAAAGCCATTAAATTAGCGAAGAAAAAAGCTTGAACAAGACACATCTAGGACATACGGCAAGAAAGCGCTTCGGGCAAAATTTCTTGCATGATGATTATATTATTGACCAAATAGTATCCTCTATAAACCCACAAGACGGCGAACACCTTATTGAAATTGGTCCAGGATTGGGCGCGTTAACTGAACCTGTTGCAGAGGCCGTGACGCATTTAACCGTGGTTGAATTGGACAGAGACTTAGCGACTCGACTTCGACAACACCCGTTTATCAAAGAAAAACTCACAATCATCGAAGCTGACGCGTTAAAAGTCGACTTTTCGTCCTTAGCGACACCAAATATGCCGATGAGAATATTTGGTAACCTGCCGTACAACATTTCAACGCCTTTGATGTTCCATTTATTTGACCATTGCCAGCATATTCAGGACATGCACTTTATGTTGCAATACGAAGTGGTGAAACGTCTTTGCGCCGGGCCCGGAGATAAACTTTATGGCAGGTTATCGGTGATGGCACAGTATTATTGTGAGGCAGTACCAGTACTTATGGTCCCGCCTACAGCCTTCAAACCACCACCCAAGGTTGACTCAGCAATCGTTCGCTTAATACCGCACAAAGAAGCTCCGGCAACGGTTCAGTGTATACGAACCTTACAGCGAGTGGTTGCCGCTGCATTTAACCAACGCCGCAAGACACTCAAAAATAGCTTGAGAGAATTGATTGATGATGCTGAAATGATTGATATCGGCATAAAACCTGATGCAAGAGCACAGGAACTTTCTTTAAAAGAGTTTTGTGCCATCACAAATAAAATATGTGAAAACTAAAATGGAAAGAATATCAGTCGCCGTAAAGAGTAAATTCATTGGTAAACAAGACCAAGGAAACAAAGAACAAGTCTTCGTATTTAGTTATACGGTGTCTATCACTAATAACTCCGAACAAGACATGACCCTTAAAAGTCGATACTGGCTAATTACGAATGGCGACGGTGAAAAAGTTGAAGTACAAGGTGAAGGTGTCGTTGGTGAACAGCCGACCATTAAGCCTAAAGATACTTTCTCATATTCAAGCGCTTCGATGTTAAAAACTAAAGTCGGCACAATGGAAGGCTTCTACGATTTTTCTCTGCCTGACAATAGTGAATACAGAGCAACGATTCCTGTGTTTAGTTTAGCTGTGCCTAACAGCTTACATTAAGATTCATTGGTTACGATCGTATGAACTATGTTATCGGCGATATCCAAGGCTGCTACGCCGGTCTTCGAGGCATTTTAAAAAAAGTCGATTTTAACCCAACCCAAGATAAACTTTGGGCAGTAGGCGATTTAATTGCAAGGGGGCCAGATTCCCTCAAAACCTTAGAGTATTGTAGAGACTTAGGAAGTGCCTTTGCAACGGTACTGGGTAATCACGATTTGCACCTACTCGCCGTAGCTTATGGTATTCGTAACCCTAAGCCTCAAGACAAGCTTGAAAAATTACTTAAAAGTAAAGCTTTCCCAAATTTGGTTGAATGGCTAAAAACCTGCCCACTAGCAATAAAACCTAGCCGTAAAACACTGATTACCCATGCTGGTTTATACCCTTTATGGTCGCCGAAGGACGCATTGCAATATTCTAAACAAGTATCTACACACTTAAATAAAAGTGATCCTAGTGAGTTTTTAAAAAACATGTACGGCAATACGCCTGATCTCTGGAATAACGAATTAAGCCCTGAAGGCAAACTCCGTTTCATTGTTAATGCCATGACGCGGATGCGATATCTTAATAATGACCTAAGTTTAGAATTCACAAATAAAAGCCACCCCCTTCAATCACCTAAACCCCTTATCCCTTGGTACTCAATCAACAACAAATCTCTAAAACCAAATCACCGGCTTATTTTCGGTCATTGGGCGTCTCTTAATGGCGAAGCCACCTTAGCAAAAACTCAACGGTACAAGGTTTTTGCGCTAGATACTGGTTATGTATGGGGGAATAAAATGTCTCTTCTGTGCTTAGAGAATAATCAACTCATAGAATATTCCGCTTAAGATCTCATCCTCCCTGACGATAAAGCATCAAGGACTAAATTTATCTACGGTACGAGATGTCACGGGAGTAAGTATGAATATAACGGTAGCTATGAGAGTTATTGGCGGTTTTTCTGTCATTAGCGTTCTTCTGCTTATTTTAGGCTATGTTTCAATTAGCGGCCTGAATAAGGTAGGAAATGCTTCTGAAGAAGTAAGTCAATTAGCGCTGCCGACAGTGTCAGGGAGTTCAACGCTTAAAGCGGCATTTCTTAACATGGGTCGGTTATCCTTTGAGGGTTTTGTTACCTCGAATAGAGATGATGTCGTAAAAAAACAAGAATCATTTGCTCAAAGTAAAGAAAATTTTGACGCTGCGCTCACAAAACTTAGAGAAGTCGTAAAAAATGACGAAGGTTTGCGAAGCTCTGTTAATAGCTTAGATAAACTCTATGAAGAATATGTCACTACAAATACCAAAATGTTCAACGCGCACTTGAATGCGATTGATGACCATTCGAAACTAGAAGATATTATAAGCAACTTGGAGGAGTATGCTGATGATGCTTCTACCTTATTACTCGACTTTACCGACTTAGATGAAATAGAAGACTCAAACGCCCTTTCCAAAGCGGCAGAAATTGCAAATACAGTAGAAGCTAACATGCTTTCTGTGATTACTGCATCGTCTGACTACGCAAAAACAGAAATGATACAACGCGCAGAGCTACGCAGTAAAGATGTCACCGTTGTGCTAGACCAAATACAGCAACGCTTCGCTGAAATGGAAGCTGCGGCGAATGGTGAAGATGACTCAGGTACAATTGAAGAAGTCAGCGACTTGTTACAACAACTTACTCAAAGCATCACGTCAAATGATGGCTTACTCGCCATTAAAATGAATGAGTTAAGCAACATTCAAGCGTCTGAGCAAGCGCTTGAGAATGCAGACGTAAAGATAACAGAGGCAATTTCAGAACTGGATGCTTTGAACACAATGGCGGATGACAAAGCGTCTAACATCAAACAAAGCGTAAGTATGCAAATTTCGAGCAGTACTACCACCACTATCGTCGTCGTTATTATTTCATTTGCTCTCGCTGGCGGGATTGGTTATTTAAGCGTAATGGCGATTACAAAGCCTTTGGCTCGTGTAAATGAACTACTAAAAATTGCCTCCTCTGGCGATCTCACACACAGACTAGATGATTCGTCCAAGGATGAATTTGGTGAACTATCGAGAAACTGTAACCAACTTATCGATAATCTAAAAGATTTGATCAATGTAATTAACCAGCGAGCAGACCAGTTGGCCTCTGCATCAGGTCAAACCTCGACAATTACCTTAGAGACAACAAAATCAATAGAAGACCAAAAATCACAAATATCGCAAATAGCGGCTGCTACAACAGAAATGCATACGACCTCAGAGTTGGTTACTAAGAATGCTGATGACACCTTAGTCGAAATCAAAGCAGCAGATTCAGAAGCAGAGAAAGTAAAAGCTATATCTTCCGATAATAAAACAACGATTCAAGCACTTGCGAATGACGTAGAGCAAGCCGCAGACGTCATCAACAAATTACATCAAGATAGCGCAAGTATAGGTGGTATTTTAGATGTGATTCGCGGTGTTGCCGACCAGACTAACTTGTTAGCGCTGAATGCTGCGATAGAAGCAGCTAGGGCTGGCGAACAAGGGCGCGGATTCGCCGTAGTTGCTGACGAAGTAAGAACACTTGCTAGTCGCACCCAAGAGTCTACCCAAGAAATTAATGCCATGATTGAAGTATTGCAGGCTGGCGCAGAAAAAGCCGTTACCGCCATGAATCAAGGTAAAGAACAGACTACTGCCTGTGTTGAACAAACTGAAAAAGCCGGCGAAGCGCTAAATCAAATCACTGATGCGGTGCATAGAGCATATGAAGTAAGTACTCGCATTGAAGAAGCAGCAAAAGAACAACATTCTGTATCTGCGCAGATTAGTGAGCGCTTAGAGAGTATTGTAGGCATTGCAGAGCATACATCTGTTGGCGCCAAACAAACGGCTGACTCAAGCGCGGAAGTTGCTAAGCTTGCTGAAGAACTGCAAGAGTCCATCAGTCAGTTTAGAGTGTAACTTCTATATTTAGCCATACAGTAAATTTATAACCTTACCTACCATGTAAAGAAGGCGTAGTTCTCAATCGAACTACGCCTTTTTATTTTGCTTTTAAGCTAAGCATAGCGTTAAACAACGCGTTTTACTCTTCAAATAGCGTCTTATGTAAAACCTTTACGATGTCACCACTTGCTTTTTCAGACACAACAAACGATAAATTATGCACATTTGCGCCAAAACATATCATACGAAGATTAAAATCAGAAATAGCCGCAAAAACCTTTGACGAAACACCCGCAGCACTGTGCATATTGTTTCCAACGACGGTAACAACATCTAAGTGGCGCTCAACACTCACTTCACATATTGTACTCAACTCAGTGAGTGTTTCTTTGTTTATTCTTTCAGAAATAGAATTAGCAGGATTGTCTAAGGTAAAGGATACGGCGATTTCTGATGTAGTAACCAAATCAACACTTAGTTTGTGCTTTGCTATGATTTTAAATACACGCTCTAAAAAACCTTGTGCGTACATCATTTTTGGCGTTTTTACGGTAACCAGTACTTGCTCACGACGACGTGTTATTGCTCTGAATGACGGTTCATAGTCACAATTGCGCCGAATCCAAGTGCCGCCTTTTTCTGGCTCCTTACTTGAGCCAACAAACACGTTAATATTCTGTCTGAGAGCTGGTTCCATTGTCGCGGGATGCAATACTTTTGCGCCAAACGTAGCCATTTCAGCGGCCTCTTCAAAGCTCAATTCAGGTAAAGGCCTGGCGTTATCAGTTATGCGAGGATCCGTGGTGTATACGCCAATTACGTCTGTCCAAATTTCACAAGTACTCGCATTTAAGGCTTCAGCAAGTAAAGCAGCAGTAAAGTCAGAGCCACCACGACCAAGTGTTGTAGTACGTCCATCGTCATCAGCGCCGACAAACCCTTGAGTAACGACTACTGAATCTTTTATTTCTGGTGCAAGTAATTGTTCCGATAAATCGCGAATCGCTCGGACATTAGGGACTGCTTCCGTAAATGTGCTATCTGTGCGCATTACTTTGCGCGCATCAAAGTTAATCGCGGCACAGCCCATTTCTCGCAAAATGGCCGCAACAAGCAATGATGACATCCTTTCACCCATTGACATTAAGTCATCTTTTAGATCATCTCTAAAATTCAACTCTTCATGCCTGGCCAGTGCGTCTAGCTCATCTAATAAGGCAAAAAGTTTATCATCAACTTCATTTGGTTGTTTCAATTCGTTTAGGATTTTAAACTCTATAATTCGAATTTTTTCAACCACTTCTGTGATTTGCTCTGATGTAAGCGCTGTATTTGCCAGAGACACCAAATGATTTGTTATGCCTGCCGCAGCACTCACTACCACAACCTTCGTGTTTTGGTTGTTGATGACGATTGATGCACAATTTTTAATCACATCATAGTTGGCAACACTAGTGCCACCAAATTTGGCAACATTAATTGCTTGTTGCATATTGTTTTTCCTCAAATTGGAATTAGATAATTACTTAACGCTTAGAGGTAGAGTGACCATATCGCCGACTTTAATTCCTTTATTGGCAAACCACCCTTGGTTCATTTCCAACGCATACAAGATTGGCATCGATGACTTAATAGATGTTAAATCTTCCGGCTCCATCGCCTTAATATCAATGATCTTGCCAAAGACATTTATATACGCAACATCTAGGGGGATATAAGTATTTTTCATCCACATACTGGCATAACGGATAGTATCAAACTTAAATAGCATGCCGCAGTTGGCGCACATTTCTCTGCGGTGCATTAATCCCAGTTGACGCTCATGTGCTTCATCCGCGTATTCAACATTAATTGTTGTATCGTTAATTGATAATTGTACTAAATCCGTGCGACTGTCCGCATCATCTTCGTTTGAGGCGCTTTCACCATCGTTAGCAACAGCAAAAAATGTCGTAAGGCCAATTAACAAAACAAAAGTAAACCGCGTGATCAGCGATGTATTTCGAAATAGCGCACCTACCGTTTTATCTTTCATTCTTCTTCCTTAGGTATGTTTATATTCGCCGGAATTTGTGTTTTTTATTCTGAACACACAAAAAAGCCAGACGCTCGCTTATCAGCTTTTTTCGCCCGGCTACCGTTTTTTTAAAACTCGTATCTATTGTTTTATGGTGTAAAAATGCGTTAACTACAGATTATTATACCCGTACACAAGCTAAAAATGAACGGCCTTAGCCCTCGTGCAGTTCGTATAAATAAATATCGCCTTCGCATTGATTAATTTCAGTCGTTGCAAGAATGTCTCCCCATATGTCGAAGTGCATAATCCTCTTTTGAGATGTATAAAACGGTGATCGTGTCTCGTCTAAAAGATCAAAACGCCAAATCGTACTAATATGCTCAGCGCTCTGTTGGACATAGTACAACTTGCTGCCTGACAGCCGCCAACTTTCAATTGCTAATGAGGCAGTCGCGGGTAACTGTTCAGGTAACTGCTTCACTGAATTCAACGTACTTATATGCCACATCCCACTATTTCTAGGGCGATCAAAATAAATACGATTAGACACAGTATCTACTCGAATCTTTCTGCCACCTAAATCCGTCAGTTTATAAGATTCCCCCGTAGACAAATTATGCCGCCAAATTGCCCAACCTTGCGCATGAGGGCTCGAATAATAAATTAAATTATTGTTTACTCCCCAAATTGGACTAAAGCTACCACGCTGCTGAATGTTCTCAAGTGGATAAAAGTGATTACTCGCAAACTCATAAACATAGGCTGTTGCTTTACCTTGCGCGACAACCTCAAGCAATAGACGAGTTCCATCTCGCGCCCAATCAATATGATTTACATGCGAGTCCCAAAGTTTGGCTGTACGTGCTTTATGTGAACCATCGATTTTCGATACCCATATTTCTGTTTGTTTCCCAAACGCTTTTGTATACACAAGCGACTTTCCATCGTGAGATATTGCAGAAATTTTCTCTGACTGAGCGTCATCGGATTTTTGTATTATTGAACTGTTGCCAGATGGCAGTATATTGCGAACACTGAAATTCCAATCAGTTCTCAACTCAGAAAGTACTAATTTTTTATGCACATCATGATAATCCACATTGGCAACTGAATGGCCGCCAACACCATACCAACGCTGTTGCTTTGTATTGATATCAAGTTGCCAAGTTTCCGGTCTGCCTGTTTTGTTTGACACATAAATTAAACTATTGTTGTCCATCCAGTCGATACTACTCACTTCACCAAAATAGCCCGCAACGCGCTCAATATTTCGCGACACAAGATCAATGATGTAAATGTCGTCTTCACCCGTTACTTGCATTCGCGTATACACTATTCGCCGCCCATCGGGTGACACTGTCTGATTGAAATCACCAATCGAATCTTCAGTTGGTGTCGTTAGTTGAATTGTATTGCCCGAAGACAACTCATGCAGAAAAAGCCCAGTATATCGTTGATTTTCTAGGTATTGAGAAATGACAAGAGAGTTACTATTTTTTAGCCAATCCAATGCCGTTCGTGCAGAATAAACATGCGCGAGTGAACAAGGCGTCACTAACTGCGCTGGACCGCCAAGGCTATTAATCACGCCAACCATACAACCGCGAGCGCCATAACTTAAAAAAGCAATCTGGCTATCATCAGATGACCATACTGGGCTCGCGTAAAAACCAACATCTTCAATTAAAATAATTTCTTCATCGGTCAATAAATTCCGCGAAACTATTTGGCTAAATTGCCCATCTTCAATGGCTCTAGCGAACACGACATTTTTACCATCGTTGGAAAGTTTTGGGAACATTTCCAAAGACCGACTGATTGCAATGGGCGTAACGACAAGCTTATTGTTAACTTGAGCGCTATCTTTACTCTGTGAATATCCAAAAAAACTATAAATAAAGGTAAAAAGTAAGATGGTTGCAAAAGAAACGCTAGGCAAAACAAGTCTATTTTTTATCAATAGTGGGACTGAACGCACGCCTTTTTTTGTGCCATCATTAAGCGTTTTTACATCTGCTAATAGTTGATATCCGCGCTTAGGTAATGTACCAATATAGCGCTCAGTTGAATCGTCTGACACAAGGATCTTTCTAAGTTTTGCGATGGTACTGTTTAAGGTATCGTCAGTCGCGGCTGTCTCAGGCCAAACTGCCTGAATGAGTTCGTCCCGCGAAACTACCTCACCTTGCTTGTTTATAAGATACAAAAGTAAATCAAGTGTTTTGGGTTGAAGTTTGGCAGAAACGCCTTCTTTTTCCAGTGTCATAGTGGGGGAGTGTAAGACCCAACTACCTAACTGAAATTTACTCACATGCATAAACTTTTCCTTTACGCCATTGCCAATGCTCATCACTTGCATTAGCTATATGACCGCATCAAAAATATTTTTATTTCCACACTAGGGCGTGTTGATCTTTGTTGCACAAGTTTTGTTCAACACGGCCTAATATATTGCCACAACTAAAATTCTGCAGCGGGGTAAAACTAGAGATATTAGCAAATTCTTACAAAATTCATTGTTCCATAGATCTACTCCATGATTAAAAGCAAGCACATATTCAATATCCACACCTAAAAAATACAAACGCAAGCTACTGTTTTTATTAATGAAAGATTTTATTTAGAAATTATTTGGAGATTATTCATTAAGAATTTGAAAAAACAGAATATAAAAGTAAGCAACTAACGGCAGACCTACACTACGGATTAACAAAAGAGTACCTGATGCAAAAGGCGACATCGATAAAGTTAGTTGTACTTACGTTAACGACAATAATAACAACAGCAAGTATAGCGAAGTTGTCTGACAAACAAATTAACTCGGAAAATAGCGGCCGCAGTCACCTTGTTTCAGACAATTATAAGGTAAGCGTAAGAAAGCAGATAAACGCGCCAGCAGAGAATGTCTGGGCTATCGTAGGTGCACTAGATGGCATGGAAAAATTTATGGCTGCGTACGTTAAACATTCTCAGATTGATGGCTTGCACGTCGGTGCACAAAGGATAATGGTAGGACACAATGGTAAAACGCAGTATGAAAAGATTGAGACATATAGGCCAGAGGCCAGAACATATAGTTATTCAGTGGAAGACAAAGCCAACTATCCACTCAAAAATTTACGCAATCATGTTCGCGTAGAAGTATTGTCAGACAATATGTCTATGCTCGTATGGACATCTACTTACGATGAGAAAGCGTCGCACCCACACCCTGCGATACTGCAAATCAGAATGAACGAGATGCTCGATACAATGGTAACAGGCGTAAAAAAAATTGTTGAGTCTGGGTCTCCCCCCTAGAACTCAACTGACAGTTAAGCCGCGGGCGGTGCCTTTTATTGGTTTGCGTGCCGTTCGCTGGCTTTCCCTTCCTTTTGGATAGCAGAGTTAGCGTGTTTGTTTCCCTTCTATTTATGCGACGTTAGCTCATACAATGACGCGCCTGCGCCATCACCTAACACAAATATCCTCCCATTTTGGGTACTTAAGATGTCTCTTAACCTTGTTTGCGGTAGGCTAAACAATGTATTTTGATAGCGCATGAAATCATGATCGACAAGATAAATATTTTTGAATTTCAATGAGGTCACCAAGTACTTACTTCTTAATGATGGAAACCTGTCGTTCTCATAAAATAGCATACTGGAGGGTGCAATCGATGGAGTCCAGTCGACATTTGGCAAGCGCATCCCTGGATACTCTTTAAAAGGTGATATGCTTGCACCAATGTAATCTTGTCCATTTGTTACTACCGGCCAACCGTAATTAACGCCTGATGCGATTACGTTAATTTCGTCGCCACCTGCCGGGCCATGTTCGTTCAAGACAATGAGACCATTGTTTAATACAATGAGTCCCTGAGGGTTGCGATGACCAAGTGTAAATACATAATTTTCAGGCGTAGCCGACGACCGCGTATCATCATAAGAAAAGAAAGGATTGCTTTTTATAGGCATTCCCACTTCACTCATTCGTAAGACTTTGCCCAAATGACTTTGTTTAACTTGTGCCTGCTCACGGTAATCGAAGCCATCGCCCGTGGTTAATAGCAAGTTACCCGTTTTATCAAATACCATTTTGCCACCAAAGTGCACGGGAGTATCCTTGCCTTGAGCAACACGAAATATAGACTGAACGTCTACCACTTGGGTATCTTGTAAGCGAAATCGTATCACACTTAAGAAGTTATTTTTTTGTGAGCCTGCGGCATAACTCAAATATAGCCAACCATTCTTCTCATACTTGGGGTGAGGAATAAGGTGAATCAGCCCCCCTTGTCTCGATACAAACAAGTCTTTAGGCGTTAAGGCAATATCTTTGGTTTGGCGGTTTTCAGCTAATATTTTTAAGCCGCCTTCTCTAAGAACAATAATTATCTCATTTGATGGAAGCATGGTAATTGACGACGAAAGCGGCAAGTTCTCAATCAAGGGCACTAAAGAAAATTCATCCGCCGCCACTAGCCTCGGAACAAATAACAGAAGCAATACTCCACTATAAAATAGCGATGCATATCCATGCAGATATTGCGCAACGCCCTTGTCTAAATCTAACGTCATAAAAAGTTGTCCGTTGAGCCTAATGAAACACACTGATGTTCCGTGTTTGAACAAACAATACTATACGGCGAAGCATCTCAACTGGAAAGTGTTGCATTAGCGGCAACGAATAATTAATGTTGTCAGTATAAATCCTCAGCCATTGGCCATATGTGTTAAACAAAGTATTTAGATTTTCGATTGCCAGTATGGTCGGTTTTACGTTTGCGAGTATATTCCATACCCAAGTCATCTTGTATGAGCTGTCGTTATTGGACATCAACATCACATTGACGAGTCGGCTAAGTACCACCTATTCAGACGCCATAGGATTGTTGCCTAAGTATGGTAGCGTACTAACGGTGGTATTCTTCATCGCTTTTGTTATAGCAGGCGTAGTTAAAAAGCGCTTTAAGCTAGCGTCTTACCCCATCTATACAATCGCTGGTGCTATTGCTATGCTGTCAGTCGTCATATCGATGCAACAACTGTTGGGCTTAACATTTTTGGCTAGCACTAGAGAGTTGTATGGTGTTTTGTTGCAAACTCTTGCAGGCGCAATTGCAGGCGCCAGTTTTAGCTATTTATCAGGTAAATTTGATCAACACTGATGCAATCCATTTACGTTTTCGCCGATTTTACATTTCAAGTGATTGGTCCTGTTATCTTGTTACTCGGATTTGGTTATTTTCTCTTCCAAAAACGGTATGTGACTGATGACTTCGTTCAACAAGCGTCTCGGTTAATATTCAATTTTGCGTTACCAGCCCTTTTATATGTGAACATTAGCCAAGCCGACTTACATGTATTGCTAAACCTAAAATCCATAAGTGTCGCAATCAGTGCTACCTTAATGGTCTTTATTTTATCCATTGTATTTGTATCCTATAAGGTAATAGATAGAAACGACAAGGGAGTTATAGTACAGGCTATATTTCGCGCAAACATGGGGATAATCGGCTTAGCCTATTGTGCTAACGCCTATGGACAAGCAGGTTTGGCTTTCGCGGCGATATACATGGGCTTCCTGACAATTTTATACAATGTTTTGAGTGTTTCAGTGCTGAACATATTCCAGAATCAGCAAACAGATATCATAAAAATACTAAAAGGCATAATTACCAACCCGATCATTATAGCGATTGTATTGGGAATGATTAGTGCCGGTTTCAACATCAAGCCTATTAGCATTGTTTCCACCAGTTTAGCGTACATTGCGCAACTAACCTTGCCACTAGCACTTATTTGCACCGGTGCATCGCTTACATTTACCACTCTTGGCAAGTATTGGAAATTAGTTACCATTGCTACCGTCGGAAAATGCGTTATCTATCCATCACTACTCATCGCAATGGCTCTGTTATTTCACATTGATGGCATGGTGCTGGGGGTTATGTATTTAATGGCAATGAGTCCAACCGCTGCCGCTAGCTATGTGATGGTGCGAAAGATTGGTGGAAATCACCTCCTCGCAGCACAAATAGTAGCAACGAGTACCATTATTTCGTTACCGATTACCTTAATTGGTTATGCAATACTTACGCAATTTGTCGATTTAGCATTTATTATTTAGTGGCAACATTTGTCGTCCGAAGACTAAGTAGCTATCTTCGTACAATTTTATTCAATTAATTACAAATTTTTACATCAAACCAGCTTAGGTTATCTCACTTCTTTCCGATAAGTTTCTCGAACAGCACTTAACAATGATGTAAAGCAAATAATAAAATGACTTTTTTGCAAAAACGGAAATTTACATACTACGGTCTAATCTTTACGATAATTGCTATCACAACGACGTTAGCCATAAGCTTCTTACGCTTTTATGAAGAGACGCATTTATCATACTCTAACGACATACAGCACCTGCATCAGATTGAACAAAATGCTGTCAATGCGCAGTATTATTTTAAACGCCAAGTACAAGAGTGGAAAAATATTCTGTTGAGAGGTAAATCACCAGCAGATTTCAATAAATACAAAGCGTTATTTGCTCAGGAGTTTGAAAACACCCAAAACGCAATGGATGCATTGCATAACAGTATAGATAGCCAAAGCGAGGTCAAATCCTTGTCAGCTACTTTTTTGCAAACACACAGAGCAATCTTAAGTGAATATTCACAAGCCTTAGAAATATTCAAACAAAGTGGCTACGATCCAACTGCTGGTGATGCCGCAGTAAGAGGAATTGATAGACGACCCACTCAATTACTCGACCAAATATCACAATTACTTGAAAAAGAAGTAGACGTTGAGAAATCACTGCTTCAGAAGAAGTTAGATGCATACATTTTTGCCTTTGGTTCTGCTTTCATCTTCATTCAAGCGTTTTTTTGCTGGATTTTAGTAAGGCTAACAAGCAAGCTCTTGCGTGCAAATCTCAAGGACAAAGTGACCTCTTTAGGCAATCGTGAGCTATTCATTAATACGATTAAGGATCTCATTCGTCAGCAAAAAAAAGCAACGATCATCGTATTTGATATCAATAATTTTAAACTGATGAATGAAGCATTTGGCAACAAAGGGGGCGACCTTTATTTACGCCTGTTGAGCCAAACGTTAAACATGACATTAGCCACAAAAGAAACTATTTGTCGTGTTGGTAGTGATATGTTTGGATTAATTCTATTTACTACGACGTCTGAAAACATGATTAGTCGAGTAAATGATCTGCGTAACTTAATCCGTAGTTTCGAGTACAAAGAAAAAGACATTAGCCTAAGTTTGACAGCTAATGCGGGCATATATTGTATGAAAGTCGAGGACGAAAATTGCGTAGAGCAATTGCTCAATAAACTTTATGCCAGCTTACAAGAATCTAAATCTATCGGTCCAGGGGCATACACTGTTTATTCTCCACATGACAATCGTATTTTGAGCAGACAAGCAGAAATGCAAAACGTTTCTCTCATCACAAAAGCACTCATGCAAAAACGCATATTGCTGTACCGGCAAGAAATTCGAGATATAAATAACGAGAATGATAAAAGCTACTACGAAATACTCCTCAGAATGCAAGGAGAAGATGGCGAGATATTACCACCCGGTTTGTTTTTGCAAGCGGCCGAACGTTTTCATCTGATGGTAGATATTGACAAATACATGGTGAAATCACTTATCGAATATTTGAGCGACACACCTAACGACGCGGCGCAATATTCGGTAAACCTGTCTGGTGCAACACTTTCTGACGCTGGGTTCATACAGTTTATCGAAGACGTATTTGAACAACCAAATCTCACACATAAACAAATTGGCTTTGAAATTACTGAATCAGATATCATTAGAAACTTTGACATAGCCACTGGTATTGTCAACAAATTAAAAAGTTATGGCTGTCAAATTTCCTTGGATGACTTTGGTACAGGCATGTCATCCTATGGTTATATATCTAAACTTCCCATTGATACCTTAAAAATCGATGGTATGTTCATTAATGACTTAAACAAACAATCGTACAATCGCGCCATTATCCGTTCAATTACGCAGCTGGCAAAAGACCTTTCAATTAAGACAGTCGCTGAATTTGTTGAAACGGAAGAAGAGCTAAGCGCACTGAAAGAACTCAATATTGATTTTGGTCAAGGTTATTTGATCCATAAACCGGAATTTGTTTATCAGCCTTTAGCAGCTTAAACCGCAATCCAAAGACTAAATTGACTTGCGTAAATCATCCAATATCTGCCAATGCTTTGAGACTGATTTTCGACCATGCTCCGTTAGTGAGAGATAGGTAATAGGTCGTTTCCCTAAATAGGTTTTTTCAACAACAATCAGTCCACCTGATTCTAACTTACTTAAATGACTAGATAGATTACCTTTCGTCATTCCCACTAAATTGAGTAGAAATTGAAAATCCGCCTGTTGACACCCCATTAAAGCGGTTAATATTGCTAAGCGAGAAGGTTCATGAATAAGCTTTTCTAACTTACCAATTTTTTTAAATGTGTCTAATTTATCCATGTTAAACTACTAATTGTTCTCGCGTTTTTCTGATTAAGCCTACTAACATTTTATGAGCAATCAATCCTTCAAATACCCATAAACATGACATTGAAAAAGCAAACAAAGGCGAAAGCGAGTACTTACCTGAATCGTACACGAAGTCCAACTGTGGAAGCAACAACGCGCAAAACAACATAATGCCTGAAAAAACAAAAAGTGTTCTTCTCATTATTGGCGCTGTTCGTGCTCGAAACAGAAAGCACACGCTTATCATCAGAAATGCCAAATTCAGCGGAACCGATGTAGTCTCATCAATGACAACTAAACACCCAAAAACGCTTATTAAACCAAGTATCGCGAATGCAGTTTTTCCGTCGGCTTTAGTATAGACTTTATTACGCCCAGCTTTCACTACCGTGCCGAATCGCTTTGGATAATAATATTTTTTAAAATATAAACCGCCAACTAAGCCCAACAAAACCAATGACCATGAAAATAGTTCAATCCAACCGCTTAGTGGAACCCCTGCGTAGCCATCAGCGCCATAGATGCCCATTTTGAAAATACTACTTTGCCATTGCATACCATTAAGTTGTTGTACTGAAATACCAACGGGTATCAGACCAAATGACGCAGAAACATATCCTTGTAAACCAAAAAAATTTTTTGATATGTAGTTGATTGACGAAACATCTATATCTTGATTCATATCCCACCCCAAAAATGCAAACCAGTTTGTACTGCAAACCTTATAACAAAAATTTTTATTTTACAATATTAAGTTTGCCACACAAACTCACACCTAGTACGTATCCCGGATCAATGATTTGCTTCGTAATTTACACATGCATACCTTGCTGGTATATATATTAAAGCTCGTTTTTGTTAATTTTATGTGCAATTATTGTAAATTACTGCACCATGTTGATGCAGTGGACACTTTTAAACAACAGAACGAATAACACAACATGAAAAAAATCGAAGCTATTATTAAACCTCACAAATTAGAGGATGTTCGACTCGCACTTAGCGAGGCAGGTTTTTTCGGCCTCACGGTTACTGAAGTCAAAGGATATGGAAGGCAAAAAGGTCATTCAGAAACATATCGTGGTGCTGAATATAAAATTGATTTTTTACCAAAAACAAAACTCGACATTGCCATTCAGGAACAACATGTCGAACGGTGT
The DNA here is from genome assembly GCF_030160655.1 of Agaribacter marinus. Classification (GTDB taxonomy): domain Bacteria; phylum Pseudomonadota; class Gammaproteobacteria; order Enterobacterales; family Alteromonadaceae; genus Glaciecola; species Glaciecola marina. The sequence goes on along the minus strand of NZ_BSOT01000012.1, from coordinate 16,481 downwards.
ATAGAGGTTATCTTAGGTGCTGCCTCTACAGGTAAAATTGGTGATGGCAAAATCTTTGTCACAAATTTAGAGCGCGCAATACGTATTCGAACAGGCGAAGAAGATAATGATGCAATCTAATAGACGCCACATATACACGCCAATCTCTATGGATTATTTATACACCAATCGTTAATTACATTATTTGAGAATTACTATGGAAAACGTCAATAGCGCAATAGAAACACTTGTGCAAAGTTCTAACACCTATTTTTTACTGATAGGTGCAGTTATGGTCTTCGCTATGCATGCCGGCTTTGCTTTTTTAGAGGTAGGTACCGTAAGGCATAAAAACCAAGTAAATGCACTGGTAAAGATAATCACCGACTTCGCAGTGTCATGCATAGCGTATTTCTTTATAGGTTACTGGATAGCCTACGACACCACATTTTTTGCATCCGCAAGCGAGTTATCCGCCAATAACGGCTATGACCTCGTTAAGTTTTTCTTTTTGATGACATTTGCCGCCGCAATACCCGCCATCATATCTGGCGGCATAGCCGAGCGCGCAAAATTTTACCCATTCTTATTAGCCTCTGCGTTAATAGTCGCATTCGTTTATCCTTTTTTTGAAGGCATTGTTTGGAATGGAAACTACGGCATTCAAACATGGCTTGAAAAAAGCACAGGTGCGCAATTCCATGATTTCGCTGGGTCTGTTGTAGTACACGGTGTCGGTGGCTGGCTTGCATTAGTCGGTGTATACTTGCTGGGGCTGCGCACTGGCCGCATGAAAGACAACAAACTGATTGCATTCGCGCCATCTAATATTCCCTTTTTGGCCTTAGGTACTTGGGTGCTTTGTATCGGCTGGTTTGGTTTTAACGTAATGTCGGCTCAATCTATGGATGGTATCAGCGGCTTAGTGGCAATGAACTCATTGATGGCAATGGTAGGTGGAATTATTGCGGCCTTACTATTTGGAAAGAACGATCCTGGGTTTATCCACAATGGCCCGCTAGCAGGGCTAGTCGCCGTATGTGCCGGTTCAGATGTTATGCATCCAATTGGCTCTCTATTCGTTGGCATAGTGGCTGGTTGGATTTTTGTGAGCTTATTTACCCGTATTCAGCGAAGTTCTAAAATAGATGACGTGCTGGGTGTATGGCCACTTCACGGTGTTTGTGGCGCTTGGGGCGGTATAGCTGCTGGAATATTTGGATTGGAGTCCCTTGGTGGCCTTGGTGGCGTGTCAGTAATAGCACAAGTTGTTGGCACCGTTGCAGGCATCATTGTGGCGATTATTGGTGGTCTTTTAGTTTATACTTTAGTGAAGTCCTTCTCTACAATCCGCTTAAGCGAGGAAGAAGAACATAAAGGTGCCGACTTAAGCATTCACCGCATAGGCTCTGTAGGCAATGACTAATTGCCAGTCTTTATTTGTAAAGGATGACGTGAACCGATATGTGCAGATGAAAGAGCATCGTTAGAACGCGCAACACCTTATATGCTTACAGCGGTTGTTTGCACCTAAAAATGTAAATTTCCGCTGTAGTTGTTTTACCAACGTTTAAACCTTTTGAGATAAATAGAGGGTAAATTCATTTAGCAGAGAGTCTGTATTTTGACCATAAGACTCTTGAAGCGCTTCGCTAAAATCAACGCCTGATAGTAACAAGGTGATCAGTCTATCGAAAGCTTTGGGATTCAAGTCATGCATGAAATGCACAAATAGACCGCCAACCCTATAGAGCAACCAGTTGACCGTGCCGCCTGCTGATAACGCATCCGTTGCGTTCTGGGTAAAAAACCAAAAATTCAATTTACCGGACAAATAGGCGTCTCTTTCCTTGTCGCTCATTTGTCCGAACACGTCTTTATCGATTGTGTAATCTGCCCCTCCATTAGCAACAAACTCGGCGACCCCTTCTCTAAACCATAAAGGTACTCCTTGGATATGTGCTTTTTCGCCAAGATGCGTATAAAAAAGATAATGCGTTAACTCATGTATAGTTAACTTTTTAACCGAACCTCTACTAAACGCACCTGGCGATAAAAATAACTTCCCCCAATACACTGCCCCTCTAACGTTTTTGGATAAAAACACATATTCATTAAAAGATTCTTGTGAAGCGCATACGTAAATCGCCACAGGTTTGTTGAAATTGGCGTTAAGTGCACGCATTACAGCGTCTTGGCTATCGCTCAATATACCGCTCAAAATAATTGCATTTTGCTCTGCAGACACTTCATATCTAATACGATCATCAGTTTGAAGCACTAAAAAATGATCAGTAGATTTGTACTTGGCCAAGATGGCTTTGATTAGAATAGGTTGCGTGACCGCTAGAGCGACAATACAAACAAAAGCGATACAGGTCATCCAAATTATAGGTTTCTTGAACTTCATCTGCTTATACTCAGTATGTTACCCAAATTTACGCCATAATTTATTTTGCTCTTTCAAATCTCGCTCATCTGGTAATGGATGATAAAAATCTTTTTGCTTACTACGGTTTTTCACTAAACCTAAACAGATTGATAGCGTAGTAGTTTTCCGTTTATACCTAACATCTACACAAACAGCCCAAAAGAACCTATCGAACATTAATAGGCGATGGGCTCGCTCTCTTTGCAGAACCGTCTATATTGATTTGTTATTCGCCATTACGCTTATCTCAATTCGCTAAAAACTTCAGGATGTTGTTCGGCTATCCTCAATAACGCAACGGCTGGCCCTTGAGGATTTCTGCGCCCTTGCTCCCAATCCTGCAAAGTTCTGGTGCTGACACCAAGCAAACCTGCAAACATAACCTGAGACATGTTCAATTTAGCACGGATCACCTGTGGAGCAGATGGCTCAGTTAATTCGTTATTACGTAAAGAAACCTTTCCTTTTTTATATTCCTTAATCTCATTTATACCTGCAAGAATTTCAGCACCTATATCTCTTTTACTCATTATCGATTGCCTCCGCTATTTGTTTCAAGACATGACCTGCGATAGTGGCTCGTTCCGATTTACTATACATGGTGAGCATCCATATCTCATGTTCAGCCTTCTTCCAATAATAAATAGCGCGTACACCACCACTTTTACCCTTTCCTGAAGAAGCCCACCTTACCTTTCTGACACCACCAGAACCTTTTACAATATCGCCTACATCTGGTTTTTGTAGAAGATAAGCTTGTAAGCTACGATATTCATCATCTGATAAATAGTCCGGTAGCAGCTTTGTAAAAAAACTAGTTTCTATAAAAATCATGAATTGATAATACGGCAATGCCGTACCTTGTCAAGCAATACTTATATACGGAAAATAACGTCAGTATATACAGCTGATTTGAAATTCGGCAAACAACAACCCGGCAAGATACCGTCTTATAGATTCTGCTCTAACATCATATTTCACTCTTCAAATATGACGCTAGAGCTTTCTGAATATTTTCATCGCTCAGAGAAATATCTCTCCGTGGGTTCATTCCCCATTGAGACGCGCGCACTAAGAGGTTTCTCGACTCTGAGGTTGCCATGTACGAAAAGCGAACGATCGTACCGATAATCTTTTTATCTCTTCGCCTATACAAATCTTGCCATATTTCAGAATAATTCCGAATAAAGGAATCCATCTTTCGATCTATAGAAGTGATTAACTCTGAGTCAGTATTGGACACATAGACATTGTCGTCTGGATAGAATATCTTTGTTACATCCAATGCAACGATTCCACGATGCCCTGAGCCTTTTTGTCTTCTTATTACAGTCTCCAATTGGCTAGAAGCTTTTTTTACATTTGCTTCTATTTTTCCAGCAGTAGACACCCTCTTACACTCTACCCATAGTTTCTTTTTACCGATTTTTATTCCGGTATCTGAGGTAGCATTCAATATTGTTTCGACACCTATTTGGGGGTGATGGAATTTAGCAGCAACAGTCGCCTCGAACAAAAAGTTTCTAGCAACAGTTGAGTTTGGCTTTTCATTGGAAGCATTTATCGGGCCGTAAATACCTTTTTGTAGCTTGTCGACAAGTTGAGTTAACTCGGAATATGGAGCATCACGAAATGCGTTGTAGATGTCAATGAAGTCATGTACTTCGAACATCGAACTAACAAAATCAGCAAAACCCACTTTGCCTCGCTCTCCTGAAACTAGTGTGTATTCATCCTTCCAGCGTCTAACCACTTTCTCATAATGATTTGTTCTTCCTGAACTAAATTTAACCCCGATTTTTTTCATCCACTCCAACGCGTCAGAGTAATCCTGATAGATCTTCTCATACGATTCAGTGGGTATTCTCATAAAAACCTAACATCTTACTATATAGACCAAACATTAACGCTTATCTAGGCCTACTGCCTAGCCCAATATTTCTTTTAGAAATATTCTGAGGTTACATTATGTATTGAGTGTTCTTGCATTTAAATCTCTGTTTATTGCTGAGGCGCCTCAGCAATTACATAGTCGTTTAGGTTGAAGGTAGCTAGGTACAAGCCTATGTAATGACTTGTACCTGCAGTATTAGATGCCTCGTTTACTCCGTCGTTTCAGGTAGCAAAATGGCGGTTATACTGTCTTCAAAATCAAGGACGTATTGCGCTGTTTCTTGCACCAATTCTGGCGACATTTCTTGTAAAAGAACATCATACTCTTCAATGCTTTGAGGAATATTACCCGGTTCAACTAACCAGGTCAGATGATTCAACCAAAACCCGTTTCGCTTTTTTGCGACTTCGCGAGATTTTAGTTGTTGCGATACGTAATTTTCGACATATTTTGCGGCGACAGGCGAGGCCTTAATTTCGTCAAATACCTGCTTGATTTCAGCTATAAGCTCATCCACTCGTGCTGGGTCGCAACTAAAAGAAATACTCAACGAGTACTTATCGTCCTCTCTAGATAGTCCCCCGCCAACACCGACGCCGTAAACACCACTTTTCTCTTCACGGATACGCTCTCTTAATATGGTCTTAAGTACACCTTCAAGCGATTTAAACTTAGCCGCTTCTCGATGCGACCATGTTTTTTCACCAAACAACTTCATCACCACATTGGCTTTTGGTTCTAAGCCTTTTTTAACAGTAAGCGATAATTCGCCTTTTTTTCGTCTATCAGGCCTTTTAACCCATGTTTCACGTTCATCTTCGCTAGGTAAACTTGCCACATATTGTGCTAACAACTGTTCCATTTGCACAAAATCAATATTTCCCACAAAAATGAAGTTGAAATTTGACGCATTTGAAAAGCGTTCGTCGAAGAACGCTAGGGATTTTTCAAAATCCATCCCTTTCACAACCTCACCGGTCATTTGAAACGACCTCGGTTCATCTCCATATGATGCTTTTCGCATTGCTTCGTTAAACACACTTTGAGGACTAATTAACAAATTGTCATAGTACGGTGCAGCTCTTGCAATTAATGTATCAAAAGCCTCTTGATCTTTACGCGGTGTTTGAAAGCTTAAATGCAATACCTGCATAAAGTATTCGAGGTCTTTTACGGCGCTCTCACCTTTTAGCTCTTGATGCCTACCCGCAATGTTCGCATTTAACCTAAATGATTTCCCTTGCATGAACTTGCCAAAATCAATCACACTAAAATCACCGACGCCCATAACGTTGGCAACGGTACTAGCCATAAATGTTTGTTTGGCTTCATCATCTTCCAACAGTGAAGTACCACCTTGAGACCTAGCTGAAAATACAATCGAATCTTCTTTAAAATCTGTTTGTTTAAGCACTACTTTTGCACCGTTGCTTAGCGTCCAAATGTGCGAATCTATTGATTCAATATATTCTTTCGATACAACCTTGCCAGGTATTGGCAACTCTTCCATTAGGCTATCTGCAATCTCGACTTCTTCATATGCAGTAAGTGTTTTCGCATCAACAGCTCGCCAAATAGCAAAAACATCACTTTCGTTGGGCAAACTTGCTTGCTGAGAATCTGGCGCAGAAATAGATATAAGCCGATTTTTTTGGGTTAACCACTTTTTCCCCATTTGATTCACTTCGTCTAAAGTAATCGTTGGCAAGAAATGTTGGGTTATTTCATCTTCATGCACAATGCCAGGTATTACCTCATCGCGTGTAAAGTGCCTAACGTACTCATTTGTAAAGCGCGCCGACTCTATTTTTGCAGCCTCTTTAGCGGCTTGCGAATATCTGTTTTGAATGCCTGCCTTTTGACGTAAAAACTCTGATTCACTAAAACCAAATTCAACGCTTCTATTTATTTCAGTTAGCAGCACCGCTAAGGATTCTTTGACTTGCCCCGGCTTGGCCGCCGCGCCCACAGAAAACATACTCTTATCACCAAAAGAACGGTTGAAGTTTGCCCCTCCACCAATCATTGGAGATTCTGGCTTTAATACTAATTCTGCGTAACGATTGTTAAGCATCCCAATAAACAATTGATGCACTAGTGCTTGACGTTGTTCTGCATATGTAGCAGGTTCAAATGCAGGGTGCTTGGTGCTAACAGAAACGATAGTGCGCACTAACTCAGGGTCGGTTTCTATGCTGACCAAAGGCTCAACGTTGTCAGTAATACCGTATTCTATTCTTGGCTTAGGATTTGTAGGACCTTGAATTTTTGAGAAGTATTTATCAAATAACACTTCCACTTCGTCTACATTAAAATCGCCCACTGCCACCAAAGACATTAAGTCAGGTCTATACCAATCTTTGTAAAAGCGAATGAGATCTTCATGTTTACCGTTTGCCAGAATGTCTTGTGTGCCGATAGGCAATCTTTTCGCATATTGTGAATCTGGATACAACACCGGGAGTTGCTTGTGCATGATGCGATTGTTGGCGCCTTGTCTAGTGCGCATTTCTTCAATAACCACACCCCGCTCTTTGTCAATTTCACCTGCGTCAAACGTAATTTTATGCGCCCAGTTTTCTAAAATATGAATGCCTGTTTCTAGTGTTTTTGGATCATCTGTGGGCAGTTGTAGTTGATATACAGTCTCGTCAAAGGAAGTATAGGCATTTAAATGCGCGCCAAATCGCATACCTATAGATTCAACGTATTCAACAATCTCTTGTTTCTTGAAGTCTTCCGTGCCATTGAACGCCATATGCTCAGCAAAATGTGCAAAACCCAATTGGGACTCGTCTTCCAATATTGACCCAGCATTTATGACAAGCCTTATCTCTGCTCGCTTCTCAGGCTTAGCATTTTGACGAATAATGTACTTTATACCATTGGACAATTCGCCTTTTACAATTTCTGGCGCCAATGGAATACGGCCAACAAACGGCGCAGTATTTGCGCTTTCAGAGGACGCATCTACCTCATCAGGTATTGTCTTTACGTGGCTAGATGTGCAGGAAAGTAAGGCAATACTCACAGGTAAAAAAACCATAGAACGTAGCAAGGTTTTTCTCATATAACTATCCTTGGTAGTGCTTCCATCTAAGAAGCTTTGATTAGAAACCCCAATACACTATGGTGTGAATGGGGCAATGCAATGTAATGTAATGTGATATATAGCGTTAATGACTATTCGCGTTAAAGATGGCAAACCATTAATCATGCGCGAGGTTAATACTGTAGCCAGAGGCATTTCTTACATTAAATACGCGGTCACCGTCAAACATCAAATACTGACCTTTAATGCCTAGCAAGGTTCCTTGTATTTCTTCAACTTTGTCAAGGTTAACAGATTTAATTTTAATAGGGTGTTGCTGTACCGGAAACCCAATTTCAACTGGTTCACTACTCAACTCTGTTAGACTATCGGCGCCAAAGGCGTTAACTATAGAGTCAATCTCTAAGCTAACAAGCGGCTTTAGTGACTGCCAAGTGTCTTTCAAATTGATTGATGCGTAGTCACCTTTTAGCATAGTACGCCAATTCGTTTTATCAGAAATATGTTTAGCAATCGCCGTTTCGACTAAGCCGCTCATTTTGCGATTTTTAACACGATAAATGGCCATCGCTTGGGTTGCTCCTTGGTCAATCCACCGAGAAGACACTCCCTCTGATACATGTCGCGTAATCCCAACCTTTACTGCACCAGTATTGGCGAGATATACAAAATGGTCTTGCAAACAATTATCTTCACCCCACTGCGGTTCACGACATGTCCCTTCTTCATAATGACATTTTTCAGGTTTTATGATGCATGTATCACATTGAGCCAAGCTACGCATACACGGAAAACAGTAGCCTTGACTAAAACTCTTGTTGGTTTTTCGGCCACAATGAACGCAATGGATTTGTTTTAACGACCTAATCGTTATCACTTTGCCTAACAATGCGTTTAAGCCCACACGATGCTCACCAATTGGCAGAATATATTCCACATCGCCTTCATCGTTTGCAGCAACGTGCATCTTTCGCACGCCCCCTTCAAAATTGGGCATTCCCACTCCTAACTACAGTCGCCTCAAATTGTGCCATGATTATAATGCAGGAAACAATGCGAGCAAGCTAAGTATCACAAATAGCTTTTTATGCCGTGTGTTCAAGCGTCAACAATGTTTGAAAATCCACCAAATATCATACGTTTTCCATCAAATGGCATATCTTTGCTGGATAAGGCTTCATCTGACATAATTTTTTCCCAACCTTTATCTCGAATATCTTTTGATGTCCATTCGATCGAACCGACGACCACTGCTTCATCATCTTCTTTTTTTACGGCCATAGGAATAGACGTTAATTCGCCATCGGGTACATCATCTTCCCACGCTTCTTTGACTGACAAGGCACCATGCTGCTTAATAATATCCGCAGCAAACAGGGCAAACTCAATATACTTTTCTTTGTTCTCACGTTTTACCGGTACAACATAAATATCCAAATACATACTCACCCCTTTCGCTTATCCTGAGTTTACGTTATTTAGTATTCAAGCCCTTAAAAAGAGGCAATACATTCTTCATTGCACGTTCACCAAACAAGAAGCCAAGTACCAATAGGTTAATTACCCAAAATGCCGACTCAATATTAGACCCTACGACATTATTACCAATCGTTTTCGACATTTCATGCAATTCCCATTTACCGCTGAAAACCATGAAATCAATCCACAACACGCTATACCCCCAAATTGGGCGCTGAGCACCACGCAGAAAAATGATAATCCGACCCAACCACCCAAATTGAGCAAGGTCTTTTGCAGTACCCTCCATTTCGATGATACGCTGATTAAATTCTTCTTCTTGCTCTTTGGCAAACTGCAAAAGCTTCATTTCATGTTCACGCGAAGCATCAATGATTGCTGCCTGGATTTGTGCTTTTTCAGCGTCAGAAAGACGATCAGGGAATTGTTTTAATACCTTGTCGACAATTTTACTGCCGAATCCACCCGTTAAGAACTCAGTTACTTTATTAAAAAAACTCATGGCGCGCTCCTTTGTCAGCTCATGTAGATAAAGTATAAAAACTAAATTCACGACGACTACTGCATGAGGCACGCTCAAAATCAGAATTAGTTGTTGGTATTTACATTATATTAACCACAAAGCTTATTAAAGCTTAATTTATTGATGATGGTTGTCTTTAAGTAATGCAAACGTATAAACACTCGCAATAGATACGGAGTTTAATGTGTACCATCGTCCACAAGAGACCATACCGCCCATTCATTATTGTTTGGATCAGAAAAATGGAACCGTCTTCCACCAGGAAAACTAAAAATGGGGACGATGACTTTACCGCCATTGCTCTCAACGGCCTGCTGAGAAGCTTCAAGATCGTCACTTAAGATGACGACCAACGCCCCACCATTCTTAGCATCATTATGCTTATCACTCTTGAAAAAGCCCCCTTCAATACCTGAGCCTTTGAACGCGAGATAATCTGGCCCATATTCCGTAAACGACCATGAAAAGACCGCCTCAAAGAACTTACGGTTGGCGGCGATATCTCGGGTATGAAATTCGACATAGTTGATATGATGATGTTGATGCATAGTGATCTCCTTATAGCCGTCAATGGCATGTTAACAATTCTTATAAGCATACTCTGACAGTAACTTAATTTCACTTTTATACGCTTGACGGTCAAAATTGACTGATAGTTCGTTCATAAACCCGTGGTAATATTGTGTTTGCCGCAATACAAGGTTTGGCGATTGCGAAAGCCTCTCGATTACCTCATTGATAGAGAAGTGTTTTTCCATTGTAGGAAAAATCAATTCCATAGGAAACACGGGCTCAATCGCGGCATTCCGTCGGATTTGAGACCCATAGTAGCAACTCGCCATTTTTATACTGTCGAACTCATCATAAGCTGAAAGATTCCAAATAGCAGAAGCACCAACACTAAAACCAATTAAATGGATAGGATCAACTTGAGCCGCTATAAACGCCTTTAACTGTTCCGTATATAACCCTAAACCCACTTGCTCAGTAAAAAACGCGTAGGCGACTTTTTCTGTTTTGAAGTCCATCAGTTTGCTATCATAAGGGTCAAAAATGACGACATTTTTTTGAATCTGATAAGAAAGGCGTTCAAGTGCAGGCGTTTTACCAAAAATATCAGAAACAACAATAGTTAACAAAACGCTCCCCCTTCTCCGCATTCATATAAAAATACTTTTATTCATATATAAACTCAAAAGTTATAACCTACTCCATCTTAATGTTATCATCTTTGTTTTACATCCGTTAACATATAGTTAATTGTAAACAATGTAAGTAGGCTCGGTAATCGGCTATTCAAATAGGTAGATAAATTTGAAGTTGAAAAGTCTATAACTATCAGGGATATATTATAAATGAATAAACGTTTGCTAAAAAAACATCTTTATTCTTATGCCTCACTATCTTTCTTGGCGATAGCTGGCTGCAACAATACAAGCATTTCAAACAGTCATACTGACACAAGCAATACGATAACTGCCGCTCAAACGTTGATTAGCAATCCTGTACTCATTAACAGTCAACAAAGTCACACTATGGATTTTGTCGTAAGTGGTTCGATATTAAAAAAATTGATCATCAACCTTAATGTTGATAAACACTACGGTAGCTTAAGCCTATACGCTAATGAGCAACTATTGGTGAATAATATCGATATTCCAAGTGCCGGGGAGCATACGCTGAATGTATTGGTGCCCTTTGAAGCAATTGGCAAATACACCTTGCGCTTCTCTGGTCGCAGCAACAATATCACGATTAATAGTGCAAAATTTGAAGACATCAGTGGCTTATCGTTGCCTCAATTTAACGATATATCAAAAGATATTGGCTTTGAGACGGAAGAAACATATAAATATGGCGGACCTGCTATTGCCGACTATGATCAAGATGGCGATTATGACTTTGCCCTAAACAACCATAATCACGTGCCTACACAGATAGTCACGAATAATAATGGTAAGGTTTCCATTAAACGTATGTTTCCAAGCCCAAGAGACTTGCATGGTTCAAGCTTTGGTGACTACGACCGTGACGGCGATTTAGACTTATTGGTCGGACTGGGTGGCGGAAGTGGCACTAACCCGACCTCATACGAGTTATTTCGCAATGACAATGGCGAGTTTACTAACGTGTCAAAAGACGCTGGCATTACAGTACCGGCAAGAGGCAGAAGTCCTCGCTGGGTTGACATCGACTTAGATGGTGATTTAGACATCGCGCTGTTCAATGCACAAAGACCAAAATACGATGGCCCAATCCAAATATTCTATGAAAACGTAGGCAATGGTAAATTCAAAAATAGGCACATTGACGGTCTTGAAGACGCATACGCTGAGCGCACATTGGTCACAGACATTAATCACGACGGTAAAGATGATTTTTTGATTTTCTCTCCTGCTGCGATATGGATAAATAAAGGGAATTGGAAATTTGAAGATGTATCAGAGCAGTGGTTACCTGAACATATTAAAGGGCAAACCAGTATTATTAATGCGGCTAACCTTGACGTTAACAACGATGGGCTTGTTGATTTTTACTTTGCTCGAGGTAAAACGCATTATCAACTCTCCCGCAAATCCATTGATTTTAATCCAATAAATCAAAAACTGGATGTGCGAGACGATGGTGAAACTGGAAAAACACTTATCAATTTTTCAGCTGACGGCGAAATCGAGTTGTCTGATATGGAATTGGTCTACCGCTTGTATGATGGAGGTTGGGCAATTTTCTTAGGTGAAAACAAAGATAGAAAAGTGGTAAATGCTAAAGGTTTCCAGCCTCGTCAACGTCCAGAAGAAATGAAAAAAGCAGACAGATTCTTAAAAATTGCACCTAATGATGCCAAAGGGTGGCCAGAAAAACGTGAAACCAATGGTATGTATATTGGGTATTTGGGTGATGGGAAATGGAAAGCTGAATGGGTACGAAATCAGAATGTATTTTGGGGCATTTCTTTTTCGTTAACTGGCCTAAAAAGCGTCGACTATGATTGGAAACCTAACTACCGCAATGAAAAAGATGTTTTGTTACTTAATAAAGGCGATCACCTTGTAGACGTCTCAGATGATTGGAATATCCCACCGGGAGGAGACCATTGGGGTGTAACGCATGGCGACCTAAACAATGATGGTCATGAAGATCTTTTCTTGTATCGCTATGGATTTCTGAAGCAACGTATTGCAGATTTGGTGCTTATTAATACTGGCGAGAACAGCTTTGAAATGACAACGCAACATGGTGCATATTATGCAAATGATCCCGGACATGGTGATATGGGGCAAGCCTTTGATTTTGATCTAGATGGCAAACTAGACCTGCTGAATGGCAGCGAAGAAGAAGGGCATTGGTACCTTTATAAGAACACAACTGAAAACGAAAATAACTACGTTTTGGTTGATGTGGATTATAGCCCCAAAGCCCAAATAGACGCCTACTCGGCGGTTGTCAAAGTGGTCACAGCTACTGGCAAGGCATATCAAAAACGTGTCGGTTCAGCGGGAGAGTCGTTCTCACAAAGTATGCTAAGTAAAGTACATTTTGGTTTAGGTAAGGAAACGTCTATCAAACGAATAGAAGTAAAATGGCGCAATGGTGAAAAACTTGTGTTAAATGACTTAAGCGCAAATAATATTTACTCAACAAGCAACTAAGTATACACGCGAGAATTAGCTTGAAGGCAGCCTCGTGTGGCTGCCTTTTTTATCGCGTACTATCTATTTCAGAAGCTTCGTCTTGTACATTTAACTGATCGAAAATGATTTCACGAGGATTTAAATTGTATGTTTCACGCGCTGGGTTGAGATACTTACTGTAGCTTTTGAGGATTTTTTTTGACCATATTGGATTCGCCAAAAAACGACCAATTTGTTCCACATTGCCTTTGTTCAAAATACTCATTTGAGTTTTTATAACTGGACCAGTCTCGTCCAAAAAATCTTTATTGTTAAGGTAGTCATAATACAGCAGGATAGCCCAACCTGCCTCCATGAAATGGCCGCCTAAATTCACCGCCATTTTACCTTCTTTGATCAGATTTACACTCGCCGGAGACCAATCCATGCTGCCAACAACAGTATTCTCTGGCAAGGTAATATCAAGCTCTTTAAGTTTTTCATAAATACCATAAGCCATGATGTCACTTGCGACCCAAAACGCATCTAAGTCTTTGTGCCGATGTAGAATGGTTTCTGTCATATCTTTAACAACGTCCCCATCCCACTTACCATAAACTAAGTTAAGTAATTTACTTTTGGCATCTTTTTTTATAGCTTCACGTAAGCCTTTGGCACGCTGCTCACTTACGGCCGAATATCGAAGACCAGTGATCCCAAAAATATTAACTTGGCAATTTAGCTGAGGACATTTTTGCAAACGTGACTCATGTAAAACGGCTTCTCCTAATTGTTGTCCTGCTAAGGTGTCGTTGGGTGACAAATGCGCTAGCCAGTGCGGGTAATTCTCGCGAGGGTAACCAAGTTTGTTAAATTGTTTTGGCGTAATATCAGAGTTAATTGTGATAGCGTGAATTTTTTGTTCTTCTAAAAAATCGAGTACTAGCTCCTCTGAACCGACCCAGAATGAACTAATAACTAATGCGGGTTTATTTTCGTTGTCTTCAACAATATCTTTTATAAAAATGTCGGCAGCAAAACGGTTGCGATATTGCCTAGGAGAATATACTACCTCAAGTTCAAACCCCAATACGTCACATAATGCTTGAGCAAAATCCACCTGAGAATCCCAAAACGGAAACCCCTTCTCAGCTGGATATATGAATAGAACCTTTGGGCGGTCTTCTAAACTTTCAAACGTTTCGGCTGCAACAGCTACCGATAACGAATTAAACGAGCAAGTTATCAATAGCATAAGCAACAATAATAGTTGTCGTAGCATCGTGTTAATCACGAATACCAATCCTAAACATCGATTAACCATTAAACATTACTCTCGGGATAGGAATATTTTTGTTCATTGTAAATGTAAAACCTTATTGTTGTTATCGGGTCACAAAGGGTTTGCCTTAAACCTAATTTCTTCTAAATGATTAAAGAAATGCATTGCATGCGCTTGCTCATATTCTGTTTTTGAAAGACCCCCGAAAGCAAAATGTTCATACAAAAGACCACGGTGGGATGAGAAGTCTCTCAAAGATCGCCCGAAGCGATCATAGGCGGCGTTTAAATCGGATTTAGACGCTAGCAAAGGTGCACCAGGAATTTCATCAGCCAAATCATGTCGCATTTTATTTTTTGCAACAAATGCCGAGAATGCCAAACTACCTAATGTCTTTTTAAATAAATCAGATTTATGTTTTGGAAACCCGAACATTGAATATTCAACACTTTGCGCACAATGATTCAATATCTTCGATAAACTCCATTCACCTACGGTAGTCAGTTGCTTTACCCGCATATTGTCTAATTGTCCAAGTACAGCAGATATCGTCAACGGCGATTTGCCAACGTCGACGGACACCCAGCCAACACCTGCAGTTGTGGCGACACAAGTACTCGCAACAGCACCAACAACAAATTTACGTCTATTCATTTCAGCCCTATAGCTAAAAGACCGATGGGCCAACAAGCATACTCGCTAATCATCAATTTTTCTGCTTACTCTTGCTGGATTACCAAAGGCAATATGGTGAGCGGGGACATCCTTAGTTACCACGCTGCCAGCACCTATTACCGCGCCGTTACCTATATTAACGCCAGGTAAAATAATGACACCTCCTCCAATCCAAACATCGTCACCTATCGTCACAGGTTTAGCATAGGTACGAAAATAAGGTGATTCATCCCCTTGCTTCCAATTCTCGACTAAGCGTTCGTTCGCTGATACCGGATGCGTTGCAGTATAAATTTGCACATTTGACGCAATGAGCACGTTACTCCCAATAGCAATTTTATTGCAGTCAACAAAAGTACAATTGATATTAATAATGACGTTACTGCCTAAAGAAATATGTTTACCATAGTCACAATAAAAAGGCGTATCGATACTCACATTCTCACCAATACTACCAAATAGCGACGCTAAGATAGCTTGTTTTGAATCAATATCTTTGCTACTTAATGCATTGTATTCACGCGTGAGTGCCCTAGCATTATGGATCATATCCATTATTTCAGGATCTGATGTATTAAAGAGCCTTCCATTTAAACAGTTTTTTAGCGCTTCATTCATAGTAATTTATGTCTATTAAAGTTTTTTGCAAACTACTTCGCAATTGAATAACTATTCGTGCAGTTGTAGACAGTAATTTATAGCACAAGTTCTTCAACTTATATTAACCATTACTGTATCATTTTCAATTACCAGTGTAAGGTTGGCCAATCTAAGTAAAGTAGGTCATTCGCAAGTATTTTTAGCTTTGCTATGCTGTGACAAAAACCCGTTGGTAAACAGAATCTATGAAAACAATACTTTGTTATGGTGACTCAAATACCTGGGGCGCGGTTCCCGGCAAAGATCAACGTTACCCCACAGAGATGCGCTGGACAGGCATCTTAGCGGACAACTTAAATAATCAATACGAAGTCATAGTAGAGGGGCAGTCAGGCCGCACAACCATTCATGATGACCCATTCGAAAAATATAAAAATGGCTTAACTTATCTTCACCCATGCCTTGAATCTCATCAACCAGACTTATTAATACTCACGCTAGGAACGAATGATCTTAAAGCAAGGTTTGCGTTAAATGCATACGACATTGCGTATGGTGTTAGAGTGTTAGCGGAAGAAGCACTTAACTTTCGCGGTTGTGGCGGTAAAAAAACGAAGGTTTTAATTGTTACACCACCAAAGATAATTGAAACCGGGTATTACGCGAATATGTTAAAAGGCGGTAGTGCTAAATCTGCAGACTTTCCGAAGTTCTATAAGCAAAATGCAAAAGAACTGTCATGCGAATATTTTAACGCAGCAGCATTTATAGGATCATCATCGATAGACGGTATTCATTGGGATGTTGACGCGCATGATAAGTTAGGCAATGAGCTTACAAATAAGATTATTAAAATATTTTCGGCGTAGTTTTCATGTAGTTTATTCGAAAAAATAAAAAAGCCAGCAAACGCTGGCTTTTTCGAATCTTTTAAATACTAGAGATTAGTCTAGGA
>NZ_BSOT01000011.1 GCF_030160655.1 Agaribacter marinus | reverse complement strand
TTAGGCTTACAGGATCAGGCAAGATTGTTGCGTTTTACTTGACGTGGGGAGTCATACCAACGCCCAAATAACAGGCTAAAAATTGTTTGTTAAAATTTTGAGGAACGAAAAACAACAAACTGTTTTAAGTCCTGTTGATTTGCTTGTTATGTGTATATTTACACTGAATTACCAAGCTTTTTAAATACTACTGCAAGCTCGTCTTTAGTTAAACCAATATGAGTTTGAAAATCCCAATCATCTAATTTGAATCCTGAATAAGTTACGTGAACAGCATTTTTTACAGCAGAGAGTTCCAATTCAGTTAAAGTAATTGGATAAACATTGGAAACAGCCTGAACTAATTTATCAATCACAACGTTTGGAGTCGTAGTAGAGATTACTATATCTCCGCTAGATTCAAGTTCATTTAACGATTCGGTTAAGATCTTTTCGAGTTCAGATTTGCTCATACTTCCCTATACACATAACGCCAAGTTAACCTGCCGAAGAGAAGTTGTTTGATTTTGTGGTAGCGTAGCGTGAAGCCACAAAAACGAACAACGCAGCGGAGGTCAGGTTGAACTTTTTGTTATGCGCGCAGTAGTTGATTAATTGCATTTTCGTCTAATCTCGAATGCCTGACTTCTTCGAATATGTGAGCACCAATTGATTCATAGAACTGGCGACCACTAGAATTATCCCTTGCGACAATCCAATCGATACGCCCACAACCTTGCTCCTTTGCAATCCAGCAAAGCGCCTTGATAAGCGCTTTGCCTGCGCCAGATTGACGAGAGCCTGCGTAAACAAATAAGTCGTCTAGCCAGATTCCTGGCTTTGCGATGAAGGTTGAATAAATTTCATAATAGGTGGCGATGCCTATTACCTTGCCATTTGTTTCTACTACTAATGCTTTCGCTTTTGGATTCTCTATAAAAAATGCATTTTTTATATCTTCCTCACCTGAACGCAGCTGCTCTAAGCATCCGTCAAATTCTGCCTTACCACGAATTAGTGCAAGAATATCAGGGATATCTTTTTCAATTGCTGTTCTTACTTTCAATGCTCGAATTCCTTATTACGCATAACAGTTTATTATCTGCACGTCCGTATAAGTCCGAACGTACAGTTACTAAATATGTAATTACGAGATATTGTGACGACAATTCGAGATAAATGTCAAGACAGCCCTCTATTTCAGCGGGTATAACTATTAAAAGTTATTGGTTCTAAAAGTCATAGCGTGAATTCTCGGTTTCCACATATTCATAAAAATCAAGTTGTTATCATGCAAACAATAGATAATTAATTTACAAACCGAGAATTGGAGCTAAGAGTATAAGAGAGATTAACGCTATGTACTACCCTCTGTGACAGCTGAATTTAGGACGTGGTTCACGTGTGTCAATTTGAAAAACTGCGAGCAATAACGAGGTGAATGTAATTAAGATAAGGATATTGGCTGGCCATTGGTACTGAAATCTGGGTGCAGATATGTGAAAAGTGTTGCCTCAACAAATTAATGTTCAAGCTATATTGGTGTTAGTACTTTTAGTAGGCGCCAAAGTCGAAATTTCTTTGGATTACCTAATCGTTAATTGGCGTTATTCGTTTTGACTCATTCAGTGGTGGTGCTCTGCAGGTATTTGCTGTTATTGGTGAATCATGTTTATCCAAATGTGTTAATATCTTCTTGATGATTGCCGCCTCTGTAATGCTGGCGGTTATTGTAACATTCGTCTTTGTGCAAGCTTCGCAGATGGTAATGTCAATATTGAACACTCTCTTAAACCTCTGCGCCAATGACATGCTCTGCATCTGCGAATATCTCTCCACACGAAGTGGCCGCGTTTAAGTTAAATCCAGCTATTCTCGCTAGTTGTCCATAATTTTCCAGATCTTTGGATGTGAGTCACCGCCCCTATATTAGCCTGCTCGATGAATAATATCTGTTGCAATACCTGCGTATTTTTGTATTTCTGCAGCGCATTGGTAGCGGTCACGGTTTGATCCCATAGCTGCTAATAAACGCGGCGCTAACTGAGGACCTGCACCTGGTAGACTATCAAATATAAACTTGTCTGCGTGTTTATTGTAAAACGCCTTAATTTCAGTATCGAAGCGTGTGATAGACAACATTAACTGTTTAAGTTGCGATATTAAGCATTCAATTAATAGTGTGTTAGGTACAATAACCGCCATATCATTGGTTAGCGGCTCTGTTGTTTTGATGTCTTTAATGCGCTTTTCATTCACATCAGCATAACGGGCATTAGTTCAATAGTGATAACGGCAAGATATGATTACTAAAAAATCGTTATCAACTACATAAACCAAACGATTAGTATCATCGATTCTACGAGGCTAAACATCACACGCTCGCGAACACGAAAATGAGTTTCTGACAGGAAGATAAGGGTGACTATTGAGAGAGCGAGCCTAACAACACTAACTATTGAATAACCATTGGCCTAAATATAACATGACCACTTAAAAGACCTGCCTGGAGACCTTTTATGGCAGTTCGAATTTTAGCAGATGCGCTGAAGAAAATTGACACAAACTAAAGACCTAACGATACGGTAGAATTTATTCAGTCCCTCATTATTATTTCTGAGATCAGTCTATATCTAATACTCAAGAAGTTAAACCTTGATGCCAGCTTTTAACCACAACATTCGAGCCTAGAGAATTTGCATGAATATTCAGACGTTTTCAAAGTTAACAAATGTTTCAGCCCATACTATTCGATATTATGAAAAAATTGGCGTGTTAAAAAGCATTGAAAGAGATTCAAACGGACATCGTTATTTTACTTCAAAAGACATTGATTGGGTCAGTTTCGTTAAGCGCCTAAAAGATATGGGAATGCCGTTGGATAATATAAAACAATATGCTGACTTAAGAGAAAAAGGAGAATCTACATCTGAGCTTAGAAAGCAGTTGTTGCAGGAGCATGCCTTAGCCGTAGAGAAAAAAATAGCTATTGAGTCTTTACACCTTAAAAATATCAGAGAAAAAATTGGTTTTTATGAAAAAATCATTAATAACAATCTAAAAGGTTGACTTAGAGTTAGCTCTAAGTATTAGGCTTCTATTCTTTAATTAACTTTGGAGTCTAAACCATGAAAATATTAATCATCATTTGTATTCATTTTTCATTACTTTTCTGCCAAACCTTAAAAGCGGATAATATTATGTCAACCTCAAACCAACGATATGAAATAGGGTTAAAGAATTTAAAGTACATTGATCAAGAAGCTGGAGAAAGGGTGCTTGAGAGCCTGAGCGATATATCGCCAGACTTAGGGAAATACATTATCGAATATGCATTTGGCGATGTTTATAACCGAAAAGGATTAGACCTTAAATCAAAAGAGATTGCCGTTGTCGCAGCATTAACGGCAATGGCGAATGTTGAACCCCAGTTAAAGGTACATATGCATGGCGCATTAAATGTGGGTTGTAATATTGCTGAAGTTCAAGAAGTCATTTTACAAATGTCCGCCTATTCGGGTTTTCCTAGTTCAATCAATGGAATGATGGCGTTAAAAGAGGTACTAAAAGAACGCAAATCCGAAGGCAAAAAAGATAAAAAGGGGATTATTCAGTCGTCGCCAATTCCTAAAGATACAACTCGTTACGAGTATGGTTCTGAAAAATTAAAAATGCTTAGCAAAAGTCAGGTTGAAATATTAGAGCAAACTTTTAAAGATGTTTCACCCGATATGGCTAAGTTTGTTGTTGAGTATGGCTTTTCTGACATATTTGCAAGACCTGCTCTAGATTCGAAACACAGAGAAATTGCTACGATTGCCGCTTTGACTGCAATGGGGAATGCTCCTTCACAGCTTAAGTTTCATATAAAGGCGGCATTAAATATTGGAGTAAGCCAAGTAGAAATACGGGAAATAATGATCTTGATGAGTGTCTATGCCGGGTTTCCTTCAGCGATTAATGGCACGATAGCATTAAAAGAAGTGATAAAAATGGAAATTGAAGATTGAAATTTGAAATTTGAAATTTGAAATTTGGTGGGGCCAGATGAGACTTTATCCTAGCTTATTAAGGCGATATCTGCCCACCTAAACACCCCAACTAATGTTGCCAAATCAGCTAACGCCTTCTCTCGCCTTGGGCTCGAATCAAAGGAATAAAGTGCATCGAGCACTCGCATGTAACTGGAGTATAGATCAATTTAACAATATATATTAATACATCCTTAGTTGGGTCATACTTACTTTAGTAAGATTGCGTGTGCAAATAAATTTCACAAATAGGTAGAGGAAAATACAGTAAAAGTGAATAGATATCGTTGGTTGATTTTACGCTTTTTTTTTCTGCTGCTACTTGGTGTAACGTTTGCATTTGCCGAAGCTTACGAAGAGCCGGTTAAACACGCTACGGAGTATTCTGGCGGTTTATCTTCATTGAGTACTTGGCGCTACCACTCTCAAAATGAGGCCTTGTGGAATGCTAAAGCGTTTGACGACAGTCAATGGAAGAACCTTGATATAAGTGATGATGAAAATACGCTTATGCTCAATGCAGATCACTACTATCTTCGAACAAAGGTTATTCTGTCCGATAGCTTGTCGCAGAACCAGCTATTATCGCTAAAATTTGAAAATCTGCGCAGTGCGAGTCAATTGTACTGGGATGGACGAAAGCTTTTTGATAATGGCGTTATCGCTGATGCACATAAAAATGAGGTCGAAGGTTCGGTAAGGGGAATAATTAATATTCCTGAATCTCTAAGTCAACCTGGAGAGCATATAGTTGCAATAGAAATATCGAATCATAAATATCGTTCACTACCTAACGAACCCATTGTGATTCAGATTGGCGAATATGATGAATTTGCCAAAAAAGAAATATGGGCGAGCAATATCAAATATTTTATTGCCGGCGTGTTTTTAGCTGTATCGGTGTTTAATCTTGTTTTTTTCTTTAGTTACAACCGAAAGCCGGCGTTTCTATTTCTCTCTATTTACTGCTTGGTGAACATCTTCAAAGTCTATTTGGTTTATACGGTGAATTACACTGAAGAATTGTCCATATCGCAATATGATAGTAGTCAGACACTGATGCATACGTCTGCGTATGTGGGCAATTTCTTTATGCTTGCATTTGTGTTGCTGACGCTTTCTGTGCCTAGAGTTAATATCTACTTAATAAGTTTGTTGGCGTTTACTGTATTTGCGTACTTTGTTGAGTTTAAAGGAGGTTATCTTGTTGCAATCGCACTGCTCTCTCTCATCGTATCGGCTATTGCTTTTTGGCGAGGACGGGTTGGCGCAGGTTTGAGTTTGGTTGGCTTATTGGGGTACGTGCTGTTAACACTGCTAGGTAACCGTCAGTGGTTAGAGTATGGTTACTTTTTTGGTATCTTGTTCTTTATCGCCTGTATGACGTTATCATTTGGTATTCAGGTTATCAGGCAGAATAATACCTATAGAGAAGCCGTTTTACGCTCATCGAGGTTGGAAAATGAATTACTTAAAAAAAATATACAGCCTCATTTTATAATGAATTCTTTGATGTCACTCCAGGAATTGTTGGTGAAAAAGCCAAATGAAGCCGGAGATTTTATTGATGCACTAGCGGCTGAGTTTAGTGTATTTTCTCAATCAGCAGGTAAAAAATTAATCAATATAAAAGATGAGCTAACCCTGTGCGACGCACATCTTAAAATAATGGGGTGGCGAAAGAACTCAGGCTTTTCTTTGCAATCCGTGGGTATTGATGGTGATGAAAAGATTCCGCCAGCGGTATTCCACACGTTGGTAGAAAATGGTATCACTCATGGTTATAAACGGCGACAACACGGGAAGTTTGTACTGACGAAAGAAATACATGATTTCGGTGTTCGTTATACGTTTTTTAATGATAGTGAGTCGCTTAAAGACAATCATGACGGAGGAATGGGGTTGAAGTATGTAGAATCTCGACTTCAAGAGTCTTATCCAGAGCGCTGGACTATGCGTTCCTTTTCGGTAAATGGTGGCTGGACGGTTGAAATTGATATTCATGATAAACCTATACGAAAAGGATCTTATTCATGAAAATTATGGTGGTTGAAGACGAGGAGTTGATTGCAGAGCGGATTGTTCGCATGTGTAAACATACACTAAACAGTCGCCTGCTCTCTATCGTAACGCGTTTTAGTTTAGAAGAAGCAGATATTTATTTAGAATCATACACAATTGACGTGTTATTACTTGATTTAAACTTAAATGGAAAAGACGGTTTTGAGTTATTGGAGCGAGCTGTCGCGTCAAGCTTTCATACTATTATTATTTCGGCGAATACCGACCAAGCCGTCAGGGCGTTCGAATACGGTGTTTTGGATTTTATTGGTAAACCTTTGTCTCATGCGCGTTTAGAGAAAGCATTTAATAAATACGATGGCTTGATTCATGAAGGGGGAGGTAAAGCTCGCTATGTGTCTGTTAAAAAAAACGGCGGACTCATATTGCTTAACGTCAATGACATTAATTACATTAAAGGCTGTGGTGTTTACACAGATATTCACATGCAGGATGGCCGAAACGCGCTTCACGATAAGTCCCTTAATCGATTAGAAGCTATTTTACCGCAGTATTTTTTTCGAGTTCATAAATCGTATATTGTCAATCTTCAACGTGTAAAAGAAATTAAAAATTGCGGTGACAATAAGCATGAGTTGATACTGCTCAATGGCGAATCACTTCCGCTTAGTCGCGCAAAATATAAGAGCATTAAGCATAATATGCTCTAGTCGAGCGTCATTACATTTCATCTTCTTTTCCTTCCTGACCATACACATACCTATAGAACCATTGGCAAGGTTTTCCCCCAGTTCTGACTGACTTGAGGTTAGGCTAGGCGCATAAATCAAACGTTTTTTAAAGGTGAAAGTATGCAGAAGATTATTTTATTTTTGGTATTCGCGGTAACGTCCATTTGGAGTGGCACTGTGATGTCAGAGCCTGTGACTACATATATACGCTATCAAACTGATGGCAAAGTTTCTTATGGGATTTTGGAGGGGGAGACCATTCATGAGTTGAACGGCGACATATTTGGTTCTCACCGGCGTACAGGTAAAAAAGTACCGATAGAGAAGGTAAGTATTCTGCCTCCTACAGATGCACAAAAAGTGATTGCTGTCGGGCATAACTTTCAAAGCCATATCGAGGGTATGCCAACGCCAAAAGAGCCAGTGCTATTTGCCAAGCTTCTAACGTCGTTAATTGGCCATGATAGTGAAGTGAGGTATTTTTCTGATACGACCGATCTGCACTTTGAGGGTGAAATGGTCTTGGTGATCGGAAAAACGGCTTCAAATGTTTCGTTAGAAAATGCTTCTAACTATATTTTTGCGGTAGCTCCTGGCAATGATATCAGTGAAAGGCATTGGCAGCAAAACGATGTGCAATGGTTCAGGGGGAAATCCTCAGATACATTTGGTCCTGTCGGCCCAGTGATGGTTCGTGGTGCGGATTACAATAATCTTCTAGTACAAACACGCGTGAACGGGAAGGTGATGCAGTCTCAGAGCACGAAAGACATGATCTTTAGCCCCGAACAAATAGTCAGTTACGTCAGTCGTTACGTAACCTTGGAACCTGGAGATCTAATTTTCAGTGGCACGCCGGGAAAGACAAGTGCGATGCTGCCTGGCGATGTGGTTGAAATTGAGCTTGAAGGTGTTGGCGTCTTACGCAATACCATTGGCGACAAAGAAGAGCCCCAACGTTTACTCAAAGCAAAATAGTGTTATTGCGACGAATTAATCGACAGACTTATTTAAGTACAGGTACAAACAAATGACAAAGAGACAAACACTAAAATCTGTAACCCGTGTTTTGGCGGTAATCTGTATGCTCCTTAGTTTAGCTTGCAATGGAGCGACACTGTATGAGGGGGCTCGCCTTATTACGGGAGATGGAAGCGCGCCGATTGAAGATGCAGCATTTATCGTGAGTGACGGTAAGTTCACACAGGTAGGTAATAGAGGGGCATTGAGTTTGCCTGCTGATATTCAAAGAGTGAACCTAGCGGGCAAAACGGTTATTCCTGGGCTTATAGATACGCATACACATATTGGCTACGACCGATACAGTTATATTGATTCCGACTGGACACGAAATGACCCGACAGGTCGAGGTTTCTTCAATTTCGGAGCGCATAATTTTACGCGCGATAATATATTGGATCACTTATCTCGACTTGCATATGCCGGTATTGTAGCGACCTGGAGTGCCGGTTATGAGTTTGGTGAAGTACCTCATCAGATTCGTGACGAGGTACTTGCTGGGCAACACCCTAACGCAGCGCGTTATTATTCAGCAGGACCCGGCATCACTACAAAACAAGCCATTGTACCATATTTGGCGCGCCAATCTGCATTTGGCGTAAGTTCAGAGGCTGAAGCGAGAGCCGCAGTGCAGCGCTTAGCCAGTTGGAATGTTAAACAGATTAAAATGTGGCCTCATTACAACCCAACTATGCCGATGAATGTATCGCTTGCTCTTATTGATGAGGCAAAAAAGTATGACCTCAGAGTGGGTTTCCACCCCGTTAATCAGTCGGACTCAGAAGCCTATATTCGAGCGGGTGCAGATATTTACTTGCACCCTATTTATCCAATAGATTCTGACCTAGTCAAAGAACGTCGTCCGTTCTCTGCGCTAACTAGTTCAGGCTATCGTATGGCATTTTTCGCGCCATATTTACACTCTCCTGATCCATTGTTAGCCGACATGATCTCTCCCTTTCATTTAAAAAAATTACAGGGAAAGTTTCCTAGCACAAATTCCGAAGAACGAATTCAGTCTAAAGCGCAATGGGACGCTCAGGTTTCGACTATACGAGACCTTCGCGCTAACGGAGTACGATTTGCATTGGGCTCCGATGCAGGTGGAGCAGGCCGCGATAAGCCTGTCGGTTGGTCGGCGCATGTAGATATGGAAAACATGGTTGCAGCGGGTTTCACACCCAATGAGGTGATTACTGCGGCTACTCAAACCTCCGCTCAGAGCTTGAGGCTTGACGATTTAGGAGGAATAGCGCCAGGCAAAGAAGCCGCGTTTGTTGTACTGGATGCAAACCCTCTTGATGATATCACCAATACTCGAAAAATAAGTCAGGTGTTTATTCGCGGAAAAGCGATTGACCGTGATGGGCTTAAAGCAAATTGGCGTAAGTCATGGGGGAGTGAATAAGTATGCTTAGCTATATAATATTAATATCTATCCCGTCCCTCGTTATTAATTTAGTGGAGTAAAACTCAACTATACAGTTGTGTGTAATAAACCTCGTTCCGAACTAGTGTGCGAGTTCGATTCGGGGTTTATTCTTATATTAAGACATATAATCATTGTTGCTGTCTGTTTTCGTATCTGCAGAAACTGCCATCGGCAAAGCGTTGCTGATAGCTCGCAGGTGCGTCTATTACGAAATAACACATAGCTCAGGCCAAATCCTTAGCCAGTGTTTACTTTGCAATCGCTTTGCAAATACTTCTGGCTTTTTGCGCTTTGGGTTGATGGTAATAGTGCGTGTAAACAGCGCGTCTAAACCGAATGGTGCTACAAATGCTAGCTTACTATCTTTAGTTAGTTTGACTCCTACGGCAGTCTCTACTTCAGGCCAATAACTCATAGCATCAGCAGTAGACAAATATGGGTGATCGCTATTTTGAACATGCATCCTTGCTTGATTTTTAACAGACCACGGAAGCGCTAAACGTGACTTTAACTGACGTTCAAGCGCGAAATCTACTTCCGGACTAACATTTCTAGGGTCAAAATATACAAGGTCCAAATCATTTAGCGGTGTAGGCTTGTGCTTCTGATGTAAATTGTCCCAGACGAGATTTCGAAGGAAGCCAGCAGAAAGGCACCAATCATTCAATCGTAAATCTGAGGCTAACGTAAGTGCAGCATAGCGAGTAGCATCTGCCTCTATCCAGGATGTAATCAGCGCTTCGTAATTCACCTCAGCGGTATCCATAGAGAAATCTGAACGTTACTCAATCTCAACAATCACTTCAATTTCTAAAGCGTAATTGCCAGGCAGTGAACTCATCCCCACGGCTGAACGTGCATGCCGTCCTTTATCACCAAACACGTCCACCATAAAGTCTGAAAAGCCGTTCATCACTTGTGAGTGTTCAGTAAAATCTGGACTTGCGTTCACCATTCCCAATACTTTTACGATTCGCTTGATTTTATTCAGATCTCCCAATTCATGTTGAAGACTTGCAAGTATCTGAATCGCTGTCGCTTTTGCTGCGTGCTGACCTTGTTCTATGGTCATTGCACCGCCCAATTTTCCTTTGATAGCTTTACCGTCAACATCTACAGATACATGCCCTGAAGTAAATACTAACTTTCCTGCACGCACGGTTTTTACATAGTTTGCTAACGGCGCATCTACCTTAGGTAAGGTAATACCTTTTTGCTTCAAGACCTCGCTAGGATCCGCCAATGCAAAGCTGCTTAACAACATTGCCAAGACTAAAACGTAAATTCGGTTCAACATATGGACATTCCTTTTTAATGGTTATTTGTAGTTATAGTTGTACTTATCATTGCAATTGCAGATGCTCTTCGCTTTTTTGCTTTAAGGGTTACAAAACGAACAATAAAACGACGAGGCGTTTGTCTCGCTTACGGCTTTTTTTTCGCTATAGTGACAATGTGCACATATAGCTGTATGTGATTTTATCTGATTTGTTGGCAATAAACATAGCTCACAAGGTAACCCTGTCTCGGTATTGTCAAACACAAAACCAGGGTAATCGCACTTAGGACAATTTGCTTTACAACGCTCAATCAGGTCACGTGTTGCTTGTTTAATCACCTGTTGCCTTTCTGGGCAATGCATTGCTCGAAAATCAGGAGTAATCGTAACTGGCCATGCCTCATAAAATAGCGCTTGGCGCAGGCTTTCCTCGCCCACAACACCTTTTTGTATACCTGCCGTACCATTAGTCATCCACGCTTGCGCACTTGGAAAGTGCTTTACAAACTGCACGGCATCGTCAAGATCGGTAGCGTTATGCGCCTGCAAGCTCACCATTTGCCTAGCTACACCAACCACTTCAATTTTGCGCACTATATCAACAAATGCGATAAACTCTTCGTCCATGTTACCAATACCCGCAATACCATTAAAGCTCCCTTCACTGCCTATTCCTTGATGTAAACCCGACAATTCGCAAGCCAAATGTGCTTTTTTTAATGCACATTCTCTTGGTGACAATTGCCTTTTTACTTCGCCATCAAAGCTACCAAGCGAGTCGGTATCAAAGGTATCATAGGTGATTAATTCGCCGTTCCACATCTCACCAAACACCGGAAGTATTTGATTTTCTTTATGATGCTTCGTTAACAAACAAATTTTATTATCAAATTTAACCACGCCAAACTTATGTAAATTGCTGTATATGCTCTAAGATTATTATCTAGTAGTACTAAACATGAAACATATTTTTGCTTAAACAAATCTATATTTACCCTGTTGCTTAACATTCTGTAAGCACAACAACATATAGGATAATCAATGAAAGCATCTGACTTAATGGTTAAAGCCCTTGAAGCTGAAGGCGTAGAGTATATTTTTGGTATACCCGGTGAAGAAAACCTAGACTTACTTGAGTCACTACGAGAATCCAAGATAAAGCTCATATTAACCCGCCATGAACAAGGCGCAGGTTTTATGGCCGCCACTTACGGCCGTTTAACAGGCAAAGTTGGCGTGTGTATTTCGACGCTTGGCCCCGGTGCGACAAACTTAGTTACCTGTGCAGCGTATGCACAATTAGGGGCAATGCCGATCTTAATGATTACAGGGCAAAAGCCTATTAAGACCAGTAAACAAGGGCGATTTCAGGTGATAGATGTGGTCGGTATGATGCGACCAATCACCAAATATACTTCCCAAGTAGTGAGCGGCGACCGCATTCCATCCATTGTGCGAGAAGCGTTTAGAATTGCCAGTGAAGAACGCCCGGGTGCCGTACATATTGAATTTCCTGAAGACATTTCAGATGAAGACACCAGCGAATTATTAGTACCTGCCAGCGATGTTCGTCGCCCGATAGCGGAATACAAAGCAATAAAACACGCGGTTGAAATGATAGAACAAGCCAAGTCCCCATTACTACTCATTGGCGCTGGCGCTAACCGTAAACTGACGGCAAAAATGCTACGCGAATTTGTCGACAAGACCGGTGTGCCATTTGTAACCACACAAATGGGTAAGGGGGTAATTGATGAAAGTGATGATTTGTTTGTAGGTAACACAGCATTATCAAGCGGAGACTTTGTGCACCGGGCGATAAATCGGGCAGATCTTATTATCAACGTTGGTCACGATGTGGTTGAAAAGCCGCCTTTCTTTATGGAGCCAGACGGCCAAAAAGTGATTCATATTAACTTTGAAACCGCTGCGGTCGATCCAGTGTACTTCCCGCAGTTGGAAGTAATTGGAGACATTGCAAACAGTATTTGGCAAATAAAAGAAACGGTAAAACCACAAGATCATTGGCGACTTGATTTTTATCATGATGTACACGATGCATACTGCGCGCATCGCGCCGCATCAGAAGATGATGATCGATTCCCAATATTACCAGAGCGCTTTGTCAAAGAAGTACGCAAAGCGATGCCTAAAGACGGCATCGTTACCTTGGACAATGGTGTCTATAAAATTTGGTTTGCCCGTAACTACGCCGCCTATTTTCCAAATACGCTACTTCTCGACAATGCACTAGCAACCATGGGTGCTGGACTTCCCTCAGCGATGGCAGCCAAACTTGTCCACCCAGAAAAAGCGGTCATTACGGTGTGCGGTGACGGTGGCTTTATGATGAATAGTCAAGAATTAGAAACTGCCGTGCGGCTCAAACTTCACATTGTCGTGATTATTTTACGCGATGATGCCTATGGTATGATCAAATGGAAACAGGCAAATATGGGCTTCGATAATTTTGGCCTAGATTACGGTAACCCTGACTTTGTAAAATATATAGAAAGCTATGGTGGCAAAGGCTGGCGTGTAAATTCTGTCGATGAGTTGGGCAAACAAATAACCCATTGTTTGAATACGCCTGATGTACACCTAATTGATGTCCCTGTGGACTACAGCTTAAATGACGATACGCTCAACAAAACCATTCGTCAGCTCAGTGACAAGCTTTAAGGAGGTATTATGTTAGCAGATAAATATCCCTATTATTTAGCCAATGAAGCGGTTTATGCCAATACCGATCTTGATGTTATCGACAAATACACACAAAAAGTTGCCACGCAGGTAGCCCTTGCTGATGCGCACGTCATAGACCAAGCCATTGCAGCCGCAGAAGCAGCGCAAGCAGCATTAAATAGAATGCCTGCCTACCAGCGTCAGCAAATCTTAGAGCATTGTGTTGCACGCTTTAAAGAACGTTATGACGAGCTAGCGGACGCGCTTTGTATTGAAGCAGGGAAGCCAATTAAAGATGCGCGCGGTGAAGTCACTCGCCTTATCGATACCTTTAAAATTGCGGCTGAAGAATCAGTGCGCATTAATGGTGAAGTCACCAATTTGGAGATTACAGAGCGCGCTAAAGGGTATTCAGGCATGTCGAAACGCGTGCCGATTGGCCCATGCTCATTTATCTCGCCGTTTAACTTTCCACTTAACCTTGCGGCACACAAAGTTGCGCCAGCGATAGCTGCTGGTTGCGCATTTGTACTTAAACCTGCCAGTAGAACCCCTATTGGCGCACTCATTATTGGTGAAATACTTGCTGAGACCTCATTGCCCAAGGGCGCATTCTCCATACTGCCATGCAGTAGAGACGGCGCAGATCTATTTACAACTGACGAACGATTCAAGTTATTAAGTTTTACCGGGTCGCCCGATGTAGGCTGGGCGCTTAAAGCTAAAGCGGGTAAAAAACCCGTGATTCTTGAGTTGGGTGGCAACGCAGCTTGTGTAGTAGATGCCGATACCGATTTAGATGATGCAATAGAACGTATTGTGTTTGGTGCCTACTACCAATCAGGTCAAAGTTGCATAGGCGTTCAACGCGTTATTGTGCATGCCGATATATATGACGACTTTAAAGCTCGTTATGTAGATAAAGTATCAACGCTAGTACACGGTAATCCGCATGATGAGGACACATTTGTTGGTCCAATGATTGCTGAGTCAGAGGCAAAAAGGCTTGAATCATGGATACAAGCGGCTGTGGCAGAAGGCGGACAAATTCTATGCGGTGGTGCGCGTGACGGCGCGATGCTGCGGGCAACTATTTTGGAAGATGTCCCAAGACACTGTGATATTGTGACCGAAGAAGCCTTTGGCCCTGTCAGTGTACTAAGTAAATTTAGTGATTTCGATGAAGCTCTAGAAAGTGTTAACGACTCTCAATTTGGCTTACAAGCCGGTATATTTACGCGAGACATCTACAAGGCACATAAAGCATGGGACGAACTTGAAGTTGGTGGAGTAGTCATTGGTGATGTACCTAGTTGGCGGGTTGACAACATGCCATATGGTGGCGTAAAAGAATCTGGCCTTGGTCGTGAGGGCATACGCTATGCCATCGAAGACATGACAGAAATTCGCTTAATGGTGCTAAGAACGCCTAACAAATAGGCGTTCTTTATTTTCAATGTAACGACACTAGGTTTACCGCAGGGATGCATGTTTTGACTGGTAAAATAGTCCCGCTAAATAAGGGCGATTTACTCATTTGTTCGGCAAACATAACCCGCAGAGGGCTTTATGGAATGAAGCGCTTTGCCTCAGATATCCTCTACTGCGAACCAACGGCCGACTTACTAAAATTTATTGATTTTGATTGCTTACCTAATGCTAGCATGATGCAATACATAGATAGGCCAGATATTTTCCAGCACTTAACCACGAAGTAAGTACCTTAATGATTCAAATAAGCGACAACATTTATATTGCTGAAGACGACATTCAGTTGTCTGCAATTCGCGCCATGGGGAGTGGTGGGCAAAACGTGAATAAAGTCTCTAGCGCCATTCATTTGCGCTTTAATATTTATCGTTCTTCTTTGAATGATAAATATAAATCTCGCTTACTTGCTTTGTCAGATAGCCGCATAACAAAAGATGGCGACATCGTCATCAAAGCGCAAAGTCATCGCACTCAAGAAAAAAACCGCGAAGATGCCATTGAACGTTTAGTCGCATTAATTGTTTCTGTTACGAAGGAAGTCAAAGCTCGCAAAGCAACAAGGCCAAGCCTAAATGCGAAACGTAAACGCCTTGATAGTAAAAAGCGTGACGGTAAAACAAAAGCCCTGAGAAAGAAAATAGACTTTTAGGCGATGATGGTCTTCATCTATCAATATTCAGTTCAATTTTAAGTGAAAAAAAAGAGGCTCAAATGAGCCTCTAAAAAGGTTTAGGGAATAAACCTACACATAAGGAGAACACACCTCAACGAGATGATGGTGTAGATATTAAAAGCTGAATATCCCACAAGTATCACAAGAAAATAATTATTCAGTATCAAAAGTGAATTTTTTGACTCGGCCTACACATCCAATATCAACTTTACCAGACACATTCTGTAAAAAGCGATTGATAATTAGCCAGGTACAATTTTCAGCCACCTCAGTATTCGTTTCATCTTCAATATTCGTATAGTTTGGCGTGCCATGACCGGCATATGGAAAAAGCACCGCTGTTTGATTTTCGTGCCGCAGTTGCGCACTCAAGTCTTCAAACCATGTCACTGATGCCTGCATATCTAAGCCTCCATGAATAGCTAATATTGGCAGCGTACTTGATAACGTTGAAGGCAGTTCAATCGGCGAAGAGCGGCTAAGCCATGCATGTCTATTGTCAACGTAAGGTTTAACTGAATTACCCAATAAACTATCTGTCGGTAAATTAAACGGCATAGG
Source organism: Agaribacter marinus (assembly GCF_030160655.1). GTDB lineage: Bacteria > Pseudomonadota > Gammaproteobacteria > Enterobacterales > Alteromonadaceae > Glaciecola > Glaciecola marina. Next base: position 179,528 of record NZ_BSOT01000011.1, on the reverse strand, counting down.
TATGTCCACTTCAGGGCTTAGTAATTCTATAAATATTTGATGATGTGTCATCAACGGATTGAACTGAAATAATTGTGCTTGTTGACGCTGTAGCTCTATTCTCAAGGATTGCTGTAAAGACCTTAAGGCTTCAATATCGTTTGCATCACATCGACTTAAACGTTTGATTGCCAAGGGCAGTTGCTCTCTAAACCTTGACGAGCTTGCGAGCGCTCTTAATAAATGTGACACAGTATGTGCGCCAGCGTCACTAATTGCGCATTGTTGCCAGCCATTCTCCAATACTAACGAACGAGCGGCTTCATAGGCTGAAAGTTCTGTATTGTTATCAAACATGTTCCTGCAATCAACTTGCAAATCACATAGTTCAAGCAGGCGTTTAAACGTTTCTTCTTCGTGCATCGATACGTTTTCAAATGCCGGACGTAAATTTGTACCACTTAGCAAAATAGCCGCATCGATAGTCGATTCAAATAATTGAATAAAACGCTGTGTCAAAAACGAGCCGTATGAGGTTCCCATCACAACCACCGGTAAATTGTTTGGATTGTTGTGTTCAATCAAATAATTTAGGTCGTACGCTGCGCCCACAGCGCTATACCAATTTACGTCCATACCGTATTTTTCATGGATTTCATCTGAGCATACGTTGACATATTGCTCATCCATTGCCTGATGACTAAGGCTACAATGTAAATGAGATGAAAAGCCAACACCTCGATGCGAGGGTATATATAAATCCCATCCAAAATCGTGCACTAACTTAACAAACGCAGGATCTGAAAAAGTCGCCCCACTGGCACCAGGGCCGCCATCGATAAGCCACAACTGTCCTTTTGATATTCCGTTAGCAAGATTTGACTGCTTACGTAAAAACGCGCGAAGAAATACGTTAATTTTTGTCCGATCTTCTGCCAACCAATTTAAGGGTACTTCATACAGCCCGCAAACATCGTCGCCAGTGTTTGGCAAGGCCTCTGGGCAGCGCATATTAATTTGCACACCTTCATCAAATGCATTTGGCTTTAATGCATCTTCATCCTCGCAAGCAAACAGCAAACACACAAAAATTAAAATGCATAATCTATTTTTTGTCATCATTCTTGCTATCACTCTTACCATCAAGGCAGCCACCAGTAACTTTTAATAGTTCTACAACAGGCAAAATGGCGTTCTTCTTTGCAAATTTTGCCTCTTGAGAAATCACATATGCTTTGATTTTCTCCATATCAAACAAGGCAGATTCATGCACGCAATATATGGGTTGTCCATTCGCTTTGGCGTGGTCATTCATCACTGCAATAGCGTCTAAAGCACCGCCTAAATAGGTATGGCAAAACTGCCGCTGTGCGGTGTCAGATGCGCTACATATGACCGCTAACTGACTAACGTCAATAGCATTTGCAATGTGTAACTTTACTAAAGAAAGTACTAGGACTAAAAACATACTTACAAACTTAATAAATTTCATGTAAAATCCAATTTAATTATCGTAATACATTAATAAAATATAATTTAACAAGATTTTGTCAAGTGCTATTTTGGGGGGTTAAAGATGTCGATTCAACATTTAAGTAAGTTATTATATTGGTTGCTATTAAGCCCTATTGCAGGGCTACTATGCATGTGGGGATACTTCTTAGCATCGATTGACAGCTTTCAAGCACTGGCTAAGCAAGAGGTGGCTTATGCTATCCAGTGGCATACCGTTGATGCATGGCAGTTATATCTCACTTGTGTAATTGCGATGATACCAAGTGTAATTTTAGTTTGGGGCTTGTTTTACTTACGAAAGGCATTTTTTGCATTCCAACAAAATAGAATATTCGAGATGACCAATGTCGTTCACATCAAGCGTTTCGCTATATCTTTAATACTTGTTGCAATTGCAGGTACACTGGCAAATATCTTTGCTGGCCTTATTCTGTCAATACAACATCCAAGTGGGCAAAAAATCTTATCAATTCAGTTTAAGAGCTATGATTTATCTACACTTTTGATAGGCTTAGTTTTCTGGCTCATAGCAAAAATATTGATACAAGCGAATGATATTTCAAAAGAAAATCAATCTTTCGTATAGTCACGAATCACTAAATGCTTGTTGAATAGGAGTCAAACAACGACATGCCAATTATTGTGAACCTGGATGTTGTGATGGCACAGCGGAAAATAAAATCAAAAGTACTGGCTGAGCAAATAGGCATTAGCGAGCAAAATTTGTCGCTCTTAAAATCTGGTAAAGTTAAAGGCGTGAGATTTAACACGCTAGAAAAAATCTGCGCAGTACTCGAGTGCCAACCTGGGGATTTATTAGCATTTCAGCCAGACAAAAAGTAGGTAAAAGAAGTTACGCTTGAACTTCCTCACATAATATCACAAAGCGGTCTAAATACTCACTCATCGCTGCGCTATCCAATGGTGTACTGTGCAAAAACCCTTGCGCCAAATCGCATCCCATCTCTTTTAGCACATGGTTTTGTTTATCGGTTTCGATACATTCACCCACCACCACCAGCCCCAAACTTCTGCCAAGTGTAATGATAGAATTGACGATGCCATCCGTTACTCTGCTTTCTCCAATATGCTGAATGAAACTACCATCAATTTTTAACTTACTAATGGGTAAGTCACGCAAATAACTCATGCATGAATAGCCGGTACCAAAATCATCAATGGCGATACCCACATGCATTCCTTTAAGTTTTTCAAGCGTTTTAATGGCCATTTCGGTAGAAGACACAAAGGTATTTTCAGTAATTTCTATTTCAAGGTGGTGAGCAGGTAATCCCGTTTCAATCAACACACGCTCAATGAACTCTGCGCAATTTGGTTGCACAATAAATGATGCGGTCAAATTTACTGCCACTGGCGGCAAGTTTGCGCCCATCGCAAGCCACTTTGCATTTTGCTGACACACTTCTCTAAGTGCCCATTCGCTTAAGGCGCCCATCATGCCAATTTCTTCCAGTACCGGTAAGAAATTATTTGGGAATATGACCGTCCCATCATCATTCCAACGCACTAATGCCTCAATTCCACAGAGTTTATTACTGATTAAACAAATTTGTGGCTGATAAACGATGAAAAACTCATCGTTATCAAAGGCGTTTCGCAACTTACTCTCTAGTGACAAGCGATGCATTGAATCACTCAACATTGTTGAATCAAAAAAGCTAAATTTACCTGGTCCAACATCTTTAGCACGATACATGCTTATGTCCGCGTGCTTCAGCAAAGTCCCGCTTTCCAGTCCGTCATCTGGATAAAGTGAAATACCAATACTTGTCGAAATATGCAGTTGATGCCCGCATACATCCATTGGCTCACAAAGCACATTTGTAATCTGTTTTGCTAAGGTCTCCGCTTGCAAAGTGTCCTTAAAATGCTCAAGTAAAATAACAAATTCATCGCCTCCCCAACGACAAACGCTATCGCTTTTAAGCACCACAGAAGAGAGCTTCTCCGCAACCTTACACAGTAACTGATCGCCAATGCTATGCCCCAAACTATCGTTGATAACCTTAAACCTATCGAGATCAAGAAACATCAGCGCAAGTTTGGTATCTTCGCGTTCTGCATTATCAATAGCATGGTCGAGCCTATCAATTAACAGATGTCGATTGGGAAGCTGTGTCAAGGCATCGTAGTTTGCTCGTTGAAATAATTGCTCTGTACGTAACGTCACCAATGATTCTAGCCTGTCACTGTTATCTTTCAGCTGTTTTTCGTGGGTCTCTATTGTGTCTAACATACTATTGACACCTTTGACCAATCCACCAATTTCATCGTCCTGCCGCCAACTTAAACGACGGTGATATTTGCGTTTTTCTGCAACATAAGTGACTAAATCAGCCAGTTGATTAATGGGAGCAAACATAACCGTTTGTATGCGCCAATTCATACCATAGGCAAACAATAAGGATACGACAAAAATAACCAGTACCAGTCGTGCATACCTTGACTGCTGAGCTTTTAGTTCGTCAGTGCTAGCTGACAATATAATATAACCGAGCGATTCACCGTCCATATAGATCTGTTGATATAAATATAGATTATCATTCAAAAATTGACTGCCAATTTGTAAATCATCAGAAGCAATGTCAATGGCTTCACCGTCACGTACATACCTTGCAAATGGCAAGTGTTCTACGTTAAACAGCTGTACAAATCGTGTATTTGGTGATGCTGTCAATGAGGCTAATAAGGTGTTGGCACTCTCACTATCATCAAATACTAGTGCTGAAGACGCACTAGCACTTACCATACTTAGTTTACTCGACATACCGTTGACTAAGTTGTCTTGGTAGTCGTTAACAAAATTTGTATATAGCACACCTGAAACAATCGCAATTGAAAGAAAGTTAATCACAATCACTAACATCAGTTGTTTGTGAAAATAACTGAGCTTAGACTTAATAAGAAAAATCATGACATTACTTTACCCTTGCCAACTTGAGCAATTCAGAGCTAATAGTAATGTTCAAACGATTAACTTCTACCATATTAATCTCAAATCTCAATTTATCATTCTGTCGGAAAAAGATGATGGCGCTGAATGCATGTTTGTTATTCATATCACTCAAAACTAGGGCATTCCTTAGTAAAGTCTCAGTATGTGCTTCTGCACTTTTAACATACGCTATATGGCAAATGTTAGCATCGTTAATATTACGCACGATCAATGAACGTTGATCTTTACCTACTTTTCGTTGTTTAACCAATGCTTTTATGAAATCGTTAAATTCGGGATTGTGTTCAACGCATATAGTGATGGGTGTTTCTATATGAGTAAATGCAGCTCTTGGCCATTCAATATATTTAGTAAAATTGAAAATGTAGGCTGCTTTTATCTTACTTGATTTACTCAGTGCCGTTTGTGCGTTGGCAGACCATGCGGTACAAAGCAGTGCGCTTGTGAGCAACATACCAGTAGCGATCGACAAGCGTCCCGCAATTATATGACGCGGCGATAGACTTCGAAGCGATAAACGGCAAAGCGATAGTATACGAAAAAGACAGAGTGCGTAATTCATTCAATCAAAATGCTGAATTTAACTGAATGGAGGCCTGCCACATTTCTTTGGGCTGCGGACCATTTAGATATTGGTATACCGGCTTGCTAAGCTTTGTCGTGAACGTATAGTTTTTGCTGTAGCGATAAGAAAACCCGGTACTTAGTTTTAGTTTCTTACCACCATAAAAATTTGGATTAATTATGCTAGCGGCATATGGAAAGTCTCCGGCCACCGCTAATCGCCTGTCCTCTCCGCTGATAGATGTCCAATAATACGCATCAGTACCAAGTAAGAGCCTCACGTTTTGCGTTAGTTTAAATCTATAATTTGCCGATATTCTGTAAGTATTTCCCAAACGGTAATCGCGATCGTTTTTACCTGAACGAATGATTGCAGACATCGATAGGCCAACATCATGTTTTCCAAGATACTGGTAGTTAAATTCTATTGGAAAATCAAAAGTGCCAGAGCCTAGTTGCATCGTATATGGCAGCGGTTGATTGCCCTCGCCTCTGGGAGTATCGCCAACTTCATCAATAGACCCGGTAGGCAAGCTTAAACTAAAATTTACCCACCACCGATGAAGTGCCAAATCTTTAAACTTATAATTAAGCGAAAGGACTGCATCCCCAATACCGTCAGTCTCAACCATAAAAAACTCATAATTTGCGACGCGGCTGATGTGGTCGGTACGTTGTTGAATATATGGCAGTGATAAAAAAAGCTCTATTTTGTCGGAATACTGATAACCAAAATGAAAAAGATGTGCTTGCTGCTTGATCACCGTCGGTACAAGCGGGAAATTAGTACTTGTACGCTCCTCGCTAGGGCCGGACCAAAACACCTGGTCTAACGAAAGGTCAGAATCACCCGCGAGGTAACCGTCAAACTGAGCAGCCATATATTTGTAATTAAAGTGCCAGTGAGACTCAAGAAAATCGTCGTTAGTCTCATTTTCTATCTTCAGTTCAAATAGCTCTTCTAAGCTCATTTCTGCAAACTCGGTTGGCGTGCTTTGCGCAAAAGCAAGCGGCACACTAAAAGCCAGTAAGACCAATATAAGAATAATTGAAGAAACACGCGTAAAGATAAGAGTTACTTGCATGATGCGGCCGTTAGTTTACTTATTAACATTAAAAAATAAAAAATCATAATATTCAATATCTTACTTTCCATGTGTTTCGCTTACCTAATCATATATTTGGCATAAAAACAACTGTTAGTGCCGGTTTACGGCAAGGCATATTGCCGCTAATATTGGCAGACGCATTATAAAACACCATATCAGTCGCTACTGTGTAAGGAGACTCTTCTGGAAATTGGTATTCTCATTCTGCTTTTTTGTGTTAGCGGATATACGATGCTCGCAAAACGCTTGTCATCAAGCATAGTTACGGCGCCTATGGTTTTTATTGCGGTAGGTGTAACCCTACATTATTTAGGTCTACTTAAAGTAGATGATTCAGAAGAAATCCTTCATTTAATCGCTGAAATTGCACTTATTGTTTTATTATTCCTTGATGCTTCTCAAATCAACTTAAAACACTTACTTAAGCAAAACGCTTGGCCTTTGCGTATGTTGCTCATTGGACTTCCATTATGTATTGCCATCGGCACACTGGTTGGACTATTGTTTTTCCCAGATTGGCCATGGGCGATGGTTGCGTTGGTTGCCGCAGTAATGTCACCCACTGATGCTGCCTTAGGCGAAGCTGTCATTAGTAACAAAGCGGTGCCTGAAAATGAAAGACAATGCCTAACCGTAGAAAGCGGACTAAACGACGGCTTAGCGCTACCCATCATCCTATTTTTTGCCAGTGTATTAGCAATGACGAGTTCCCCAGAAAACGATACTTTGCGCTGGTTAGCCTTTGGAGCTAGTCAGGTTGCTATCGGCGTAGCAGTAGGATTGATTATGGGGTGGAGCAGCGGTCGTTTTTTCATTCTCGCAGAAGCACGTAAAATGACCTCGAATATTTATGAAGGTATTGGTGTATTGGCGTTAACAGGCACGTCATATCTCATGGCGGCAATTTTGGGTGGCAATGGGTTTATTTCTGCGTTTATTGCCGGCTTAGCCTTTGGAAACATGGTAAAAGGTCACTGTCGATTTATTTACCAATTTACAGAGAGTGAAGGCCAAATATTAGTGTGGTCTGCGTTCACCATCATCGGCCTTGGTTTGCTACCAGAGGCAATTGAGCACATTAGTTGGCCTGTTGCTGCATACATTTTAGTAAGTTTACTGATCGTGCGTCCTTTAGCCATTTACATTTCTCTCTTAGGGACCAAAACGACCTTATATACTCGCCTGTTTTTAGGTTGGTTTGGCCCAAGAGGCTTAGCAACCGCATTGTTTGCACTTATCGTCGCCAAAGATATACTGAATGACTATGGCCATTCACTGCTTGTAGTAGCCATCAACGCTGTATGGATAAGCACATTGTTACACGGTATTACTGCAGCGCCAGCGGCTAACTGGTACGGCCGTTATAAGCGCAGATTAAAAGCAGACACTGAATAAGAGGCTGAAGTATTTCTTATCCAGAGTTGAGGTTACTTGGTTTTACGGAAATGTTGACTAATCGCTTCAAGGAAGTGCTTAGTCATGTCACTTGGTATTGACGCTGCTCGCGGATATTTAGGTTTTTCGACATCCATATCAAACACTGATTCACTCAAACCAAATGTGCTACGCATGAAGTCGTCGATACCCTTGTTACCCTGTTTTTCGTAACAACCAATTAAGCATGTTGCGATGTATGAAAAACTCACTTTATACGTCTCTGTTGCTAAATTACTTTCGAGTGTTTCGCAAATATAGATGGGAGTATTGCGTATTATTTCACGAACGTTTGTTACGTCGTTTAAAAACAAATGACTATCGTCAATATCAATGTCATTGATATCAACGCGGCTAAATCGATAGTCCTGTTCTCGCTTTTCTAATGCAGGGTCGATTTTTGTCGGCACTAATTGCGCGTTTAGCCAAGCACCACGTTTAGGTATCGCACCAACATACGTTTGGTTTTCGTGAAATGCTCGCGTTACCCAACCACGAGACCAATTATGCACCTTTACACCCACCGTAGGCGCATGAATGCCACTGAACCGCTGTCGACTGTCTTGGCTAAGCAATGAACCATAACCGGCAATAAGTACTTTCCCGGAAAGCGTGTCTTTGTTTACAGTCAACTAGCCGTCCTCACATAAACGCTCAAAAGCTTTCATTTTTAACCCAATTGAAATGGCATCACAGACGCTATGTCGTGTTTGCGTTCCACTAACATGAATAAACGATCGACACCCAAGGCAACACCTGAACATGCAGGTAAACCTGAACGCATAGCAGCAATAAATTCATTATCAATGGGCTTCGGTACTTTTCCGATCCTTTTTCGCAACGCATTGTCTTCGTTGAAACGTTGAACTAATTGCTCAGTATTGATCAATTCTTCATAGCCATTGGCTAGCTCAACTCCCTGAAAATACAACTCAAACCTTAATGCGCTACGTTCATCGTCTGCCAACTTGGCAAGCGCAGCTTGGGATGCGGGAAAATGACTAACTATTATCGGCTTTTCAAGGCCAATATCAGGTTCAATACATGTACTAAACAAGAGTTGCAGTAGCGCATCAATGCCGCCTTGATGCTCACCATAATCGCGTAAACACCTGTCTGCATATTCGCCAAAACCCTTCGTTTTTGAAAGCGCTAACAATGATCCTGTGGTTGCTTCATGCGGGTTTATCCCAAGTTGTTGTTCAAATAACTGCTGGTATGTTGCGGTCTCAGTATCTAAACCAATAAGCGCTTGCACAAGTGCAGACACCTCGTTAATTAAATCGTCCATCGTGAAGTTAACACGATACCACTCAAGCATCGTAAACTCTGGACTATGGATACGTCCAAGCTCGTCATGTCGAAAACACTTACCTAATTGATAAATATCGCCGCTACCGGCCGCAAGTAAGCGTTTCATATAATATTCTGGTGAGGTTTGTAAATACAACGGTGATAGGCAAGCATTTGCTACATTTTCGTCATCGATATCGGCGCCATTTGCTATCACCATTGCTTCAAGGTGAACATCGGTAATCGTATTTGCCGACAAGCACGGGGTGTCTACTTCAAGCACACCGCAGTCGGCAAAAAATTTACGTATAGAAGTAAAAAACGCTGCGCGTTTGCGCAGCGTTTCTATGCTTGCTGAAGGTCGCCAATCAGTCATTATTTTTGTGCGCGAGACGCATATTCTCCGCTGCGAGTATCCACTTTAATGACTTCGCCGGTCTGCACAAACAAAGGGACTCTAACAACAGCGCCCGTTGCCAATGTTGCTGGTTTACCGCCGGTACCGGCTGTGTCACCTTTTAACCCTGGGTCGGTTTCAGTAATTTCGATTTCTACAAAATTTGGTGGCGTTACGGCAATTGGATTACCATTCCAAAGAGTGATGGTACAAACGTCATTTTCTACCAGCCATTTCACATTTTCACCCACCGCTTTTTCGTCAGCCGCAATTTGTTCAAATGTTTCATTGTTCATAAAATGCCAAAACTCACCATCGTTGTACAGATACGCCAAATCAGTATCCATTACATCTGCACCTTCAACACTGTCGCCAGATTTGAAAGTTTTTTCGAGTACTTTGCCCGAAATCAGCTTACGAATTTTTACGCGATTGAAGGCTTGGCCTTTGCCCGGTTTTACATATTCATTTTCCAAAATTGAACAAGGTTCGCCATCAAGCATGATCTTAAGACCGCCTTTAAATTCGTTGGTACTGAAATTTGCCATGTATTCCTCTAATTAATGCAGATAAACTATATACATGCAGATAATACAAAAAAAATTGCTTGAAGTAGAGAGCGACTGGCAAAAAGAATTGGCTGAGTCTTTCACGACACCCGAGTCACTCCTTTCTTATCTAGGCTTTTCGCCTGAAGAATACCAAGCGCACTTTAAGGCCAGAAAGCTATTCCCTATGCGCGTACCCCGTTTTTTTGCGAATTTAATGCGTGCAAAACATTGGGATGATCCCCTATTGCAGCAGGTAATTCCGCGGGCAGAGGAGTTTCTAAATGTCAGAGGCTTCAGTGAGGATCCACTAAAAGAACGAAGTAACGATACTGCTGGAATGTTACATAAATACAAAAATCGCGTCTTGCTTATCGTTAAAGGCGGCTGTGCAATAAACTGTAGATATTGTTTTAGGCGCCATTTCCCCTATCAAGAAAACTCGGTAAATAAAGCACAATGGCAAAACGTTTTTGACAAAATTGCCGCAGATACCAACATTGATGAAGTCATATTTTCGGGCGGCGATCCGTTGATGGCAAAAGACAAACAACTTGCATGGATGGCCGAAACCCTTGAAAAAATCCCCCACATTAAACGCTTGCGTATTCATACTCGCCTACCTGTAGTTATACCATCACGGGTGACAAATGAATTTTTGTCTTGGATGTCCAATACTCGTTTACAAAAAGTCGTTGTGTTCCATATAAATCATGCCAACGAAGTGAGTCCGGCATTAGCCGAGGCTTGTAAAAAGTTAAAATTGCAAGGCGTCACGTTATTGAATCAGGGGGTGTTTTTAAAGGCAATCAACGACTCACCCACTGCCATTGTAAATTTGAACAATGCGCTATTTGAAGCTGGCATCATGCCCTATTACATGTATTTACTAGACAAAGTAAAAGGCGCGGCGCATTTTGATATTCCAGACACATCGGCTATCAACATCATGCGAGAGGTAATAAGCCAACAATCAGGCTATATGGTGCCCAAGTTAATGCGCGAAATTAGTGGAAGAGCAAGTAAAACACCGATTGATTTGAACCTAGGATCACAATAAAGCGAGCTATATTGCGATCCTAGACACCATGTTTTCACGCTACAATAACTTTACAACGTGACGCAAATTTAACGCCTGCCCTTGCCTCTCGCAAAAGCAAACGTCAAAAACCCGCATTAGGCATAGGTGTTTATGTTAAATCCGGAACTGCCAGTAGGCGGCGGTGGCGCAGCAGACTCTAGGAGTTGCTGAACGGCTTGACCTTCCTGCTTTTGTTGGCTGTTCGCTAAATTAATGGATTTAACTTCCATAGCATAAGCAAGGTTTGGATTACCTTGAATATCCATAGTTTTTCCTTAATTGCTTGTAGCAATAAGTAAAAGTCGGCAAAATTGCCAACCATTAAAAGATATCGACCGATTTATTACACTCATGAACAAGCTCTTAGAAGCACTACACACAAACTTAGAACAAACCTATCGAAAAGCGGTAGATGCAGACAACTCGCTCAATGCTTTGCAACAAGATGGAAAAGGTAAGTTCAGCACCATTTTTGGTGATGACTCACCTTTTACGACACGCAGTAAACGCTTTATTGGTTATGTACAAGAGCTTGCTGAAGATATTCAGGCACTAAAAGCACTTGATGAAGATGCACTTAAAGCGCAACTTCCAACCGTAGTAAAAAAACTAGAGTTACTTTTGGCGACATTAAGCCAATTCAAACAAACGGTGTAAATTAATACTGCTCGAATCCATTATTTAACAATAATGTAGTAATGCCTTGGTCGCGATTTATTTAGTTGCAATTGCAATAAGCTCTTTTATACTGCGGTGGTATAGCATGCCACTCGCGTAAGCCATGGCATTTAAAGACGCCGTCTGATTTTTTTCGCCAATGTCATTAAGCGATACAAATGCATTTGGACCAAATGGTACCGACGTATCGATAACATATGTTAATCCATGGGCGTTCGTGAAATAAATGTATTGATTGACGACGATTGGTGTACCCAAAAATGCTTTTTGCGTGCCATCACCCAGCGCTCTGTTTTCTGTATTATGTCGCTGTCCTGACGTGTTTAACATGTCGGTGGTTTGTTGCGTTTTCCAAATGTTTTTGTCCGCAGTGTCACCCGTTCTGTGTACCTCAGTCGGTATCTCTAAATGAATGTTCTTACCACTTTTTAAATCATGAAAAGCGATAAATGGTTGGTAACGCACCATATAGTAAAGTTTGTCGTTCACAACCACCTGTGTATAGGGCTGTCGATCCATTTTTTTTAGTTCAACATCTTTTGCTAATTCGTAGCGCGTGGTATCTAGATTGAACGACCACACATCTGCTGTATTGAGACTATGAACCGCCTCGCTCATACCAGTATTGGGATTGATTTGATACATATCGAAACCTTGTCCGGCGCTTCCCGACGTCCATACCACCCGTTTTTCATCGATAGTTTGGATATCTGTGCCCCCCCACTGTTTTTTGCCATCTTCTGGGGGTTGCCATTGCCAGATAGACTTACCTGCATCTTCACCGTCTAAACCGATGAGGCTCACACCATTCGGTCTCTCAGGGACTGAGTGCGGCCCACCTCTTCCAATTGCTAACACACTTTTTCCACTCGCAACTTTGCCAATCATTGGCGTGTTGTAATGCGTTAAGGCGTCTTCACTTACCCATGCAGTGTCACCTGTATACTTATTGATTGCATGAAGATAATTCCACTCATGGTTTCTACGCTGATCCCCCGCCAACGGCGGGGCAACATTAAATATCCAATCTTTGTATGCAATCGTATCGTACTGTTTATTAAACGGTCGCTTAGCAGAAGGAGTCCAAGTCTTACGCCACTTTTCATTACCGTCCATATTAAAAGCCGCAATCCCGCCACTGGCATTGACTACCCAAACATAGTTACCATCAGTAACGGGGCTTGGGGACGTTGCATCACTAAAAGTATAATTGTACATAGCGGGCGTCACGCCAGCGACCTTACGCTGCCACAACAACTCGCCCGAATAGCGGTTCACGCAATATAGCAGTACATCCTTTCCGCGAAGTGATGTGTTTAGTTTTTTGTATGTAGATTCCTGACGCCGGTAATATTCTTGCAGTCTAGGCTCTTGAGAAAATAAAAACGTTCTCGCGTTTTTTTCACGCGTAGTAACGGCTTGATAAACAGGATGTTTCAATTTTTCCCAACGATTAAGTTGGCGAAGCTTCTGTGTAGATCTTTCTAAAGAAAATTGTTCTCGCGCGTCTTTTGCGGTCTCAATTTCATCTAACAAATGCTGAAAATGCTCAACATGCTCATTATTCAGTCTTGCTATCGTTTGCTGACGAGAGCGTTGATATTCAGCCTTTGCTTGCTCATATTGTTTTTCTAACAACGCGCGAGGCTCTGTGTCGGCAGGCATGTTAATCGTAAGAAACAATTTGTCGCCCCAAATACTGATGCCACTTTGCCCACCTGCGGGCAGGGACAAACGCCACTGAATGTTTTCGTCTTTACGCACAGACCATCGTGTCGGTACGTCTTCTTTCGTTTTTAATTGGTTGTTGCCGTTTGGCCCGCCAAAACTAGGCCAATGTTGTTGTGTTGACGATGTTAAAAGACCGCATGAAGAAACGAAAAATACGGTGAACAGGCAAATTATTTTTATAGAGAAAACAGTAGAGGGCATATTTAGCTTAGCAGAAGTAAATTATGAATACTTAGTATTGTCACAACGTTACCAAACGTTTCCAGAATATAACTTAACGCTCGCTTATACTCTCTAGCGCACTTTGTTTTGAACTGATATAAACGGCAATAACCGCAAATAAAACGAAGGGGATCATGATTAAGTTAAGTACTTGCCAACTAAATAAACTCAGCAGTAGTCCAGCGAACACACTGGCGAGCGCAGCACCGCTAAAAACAAAAAAGTCATTGATACCTTGCACTTTTGCTTTTTCGGCAGGACGGTAAGTAGACGTCAGCATGTTGGTAGCGGCAATAAAGGTAAAATTCCAACCAACCCCCAATAGCACTAGCGCAGAAAAGAAATGCCAATAACTTTGACCAAATTGATTTAACAGAATGCAGCTCAAGAGTAATAAATAGCCAAATTGCATCACACTCGTATTGCCATATTTTGCAATCAACCTTCCGGTGACAAATGACGGCGCAAACATACCCAATACGTGCCACTGAATTACGGTTGCTGTACTAGAAAAGTCAAAACCACAACTCCCCATCGCCAGTGGCGTTGCCGTCATGACTAAGACCATCACGCCGTTGCCAGTCACGCCCGCGACAATGGCAGAAAAAAGTGTCGGCTGTTTTAGCAAGCTTGAATAACTGCGACCACCCTTACCGACTTCATCAAAACTTGCTTTTTTGAGTGGTAGCAAGGCAATAAGTATGGTCGTTAACACGTATAGACCAATCAGCGCAGCAAACGCTCCTAAATATTGTACGTCGGTAATAAAAAATTCAGACCAAATAGCGAGGTTTGGCCCCAGTACAGCGGCGACTATGCCACCAGCCATAATCAAACTAATCGCTTGAGAGCTTTTATCAGCAGAACAATTTTCGACGGCGGCAAAGCGATATTGTTGTGCAATACCAATGGCAAAACCTAGCAACAGCGTGCTAATACAGAATAGTACGAAATGTTCATTTTTTAGCGCCAGATAGGCAATTAGGGCACCAAATACACCTATTAGATTGCCGAAAAGGAAAACGCCTTTTCTTCCCCATCGTTTGACAAGTAATGCCGCTGGCAGGGTGATCAACATCAAGCCAATAAATTGCAAGGCAACTGGTAGAGTAGACAATTCAGGCGACGGCGCAATAATTAATCCGATAATCGCCGTGACAGAAACGAGCAAAATATTGCCTGTAATCAATAAAGCTTGGCCAAGCGCTAACCCCCATACTGTAAAACCAAGATTCATCAAATTATTTGTCTACTTTTTTAAAAATTGAAATCACGCTTTTTTAACAAATTTTGCGGTTATCATCATTTCGCCGGCACCGTCTACTTTACAGTCAAGCTCATGGTCTTTTTTATCGAGCACACGCCTAACGATTGCTTTAGTACCTATCTTTATTATCTCGGAACTTCCCTTTACCTTAACATCCTTTGCCAAGGTGATCTTATCCCCATCACAAAGGGCAGTCCCATTTGCATCCTTAACAGTAAAGTCTTCGTCGGCGAGCACTTCCTCAGGATTCCATTCGTGTGCGCATTCTGGACAAATAAGTTGACTCTGATCTTGATACACGTATTCAGAGCCACAATTAGGACAAGGAGGGAGAGACATAATTTACCATCATAAGTTTCTAATTCAGCGCTGAATAATACCGACTATTTAACATTTTGTAATGTGCATATTAAGCATAAATGATACGAATCACGGCAGCATTGACGTCAGTTAAACCTTAAATAGGGTTCTAGCTTTGTGAAACAACCTTGTTCGAAAAGAGGCATTTTTTGTAATGAACTCACTCTTCGGCGCATCACTAGCATAGCCTTCCATCATTTTCAAAACCCAGCCATATTGCTCTTTGTCGTCGCTACTTCTAAATTTCATCTTAAAATGAGAGGCCGCTATATACTTGGATGCTAGCTTTTGAATCTCTCCCACTTTAGCCACTGAAGCCATCATAGAGGGTCCCGCAATGACGTTGTTTGCATTTGATAACACTGACGTCAAATTAAAATGACCAATATAATTAGCAGCGCCAAGGAAAACACATCCAGCAAATGGTGAGTCAGAGCAAATCGTCTGAAACTCGCTGGCAGACGGCATAGAGTCATTTTCCATTTTCTTGCGACAAAAGTCTGTTGCCTTACCAAAACACAATGCTTGAAAAGCATTGAACGCGAACGAACTAACTGCCTCAAATACTTTGGTCGCAAAATCGAAAACGGACGACGCGCCAGCGGTAAAAATTTGCAGTAATACACTTGTGAGCG
The DNA here is from genome assembly GCF_030160655.1 of Agaribacter marinus. GTDB lineage: Bacteria > Pseudomonadota > Gammaproteobacteria > Enterobacterales > Alteromonadaceae > Glaciecola > Glaciecola marina. The sequence goes on along the minus strand of NZ_BSOT01000011.1, from coordinate 163,738 downwards.
TTTTTGCAAAGGTATAAGTAGTTTTCAAACCAGAGCGCACGTATTCTGCATTGGCGTATCGCTCGAATGCATTTAGCGCTTCCATAGGAAATCCGCTCGCGATATGACCAGACGCTTGCTTCAAGGAATCCCATGCCGTATGGTGACTGCGCGTTTCTAACGCTCCCTTCGCACCATCAATCAGTCCTTTCGCGGCGCCATAAAATGGAATCAAATTTGCCAACAATTCTTTCGACAATACCATGTTTTTCAACCAGGTTAGTACTGCACTTATACCCATATTGAGTACCTTAGCTAAACGACCAATACGCTCATCACTCGCTATTTTACCCTCGACTTTTTTCCAAGCGGCGCCGAGCAAGCCCGAAATGCCGTCTGCTGCAATTTCATCTTGCGTGGTAGACACTCGCTCCTTTCTACTTTTCGGTGCTGAGTCGTTATTGGCAAACACTTCGCCTGCAACAAGAGAACTTGCACTGCTAACCGCGCTGAATGCAAGCGCTTCCCAATCGTATGTCAGACTCGCCAATAATAGAGTTCCACGCTTAATGCCTTCATTTTGCACGTTAATTAGCAGTGAACGTTCTTTCGCCGTTAAGTGCAATTCTGATGCGCTTGGTTTAGAGCCTAAGCCTGGTAGTTGAATACGAGATTCATTGCCAGTAAGGTTATACCCGTTTTCGCCAATCGTCGCAGTTGTCGTGGCCATAGTTACCGTCCTAAATTTACCGGTTTGTTACGCAGAGTAATTTGGCGAATACACTACATCTTAAATTGTTGATGCACCAGCTTAATTCAAAAAAAATGCTAACCGCGACATTCATCATTCGGTTAGCATTCACTTAGCACTGTCGAGTCGTTTGTACGTTTAGCTAAAATACGTCCCAATGTTCGACAATTTTGTTGGTGTTGTTGTCCACTCGCCATAAATCAACAACAGGCGCATCATCTCTGAAAGTCCACACTAAATCATCTTCGGCTAGGCTTAGAAAGACAGAAATGTTTGCGGCCGGACTGTTGCCAACAAAATTACGTAATGCATCTCTCCCATTCGGCACAAAATAGTTATGTTGAATGTAATTTTCGTCGATCGTATTGTCAATGAGGGCTACGTTATTATTGTTAAATGCCTCAATGTAAAAATCTGTCACCAAGGTTTTATTGTCTTCCTCTATCTGAACGTCATTATTCGCACGCGCGCTTCCATAGTCATATAAATCGCTGAACACCGAATTTCCGCTCGCAGTGACTGCATTTGGTGTCATTGAATATGGCCTCATTTCAATAATTTGGTCATCAAATAATTTAAATAAATCTACATGTGCGGTTCCAGTAAACTCATCCTCAGGGGCATTTGAGTAGTGCCAATGCACCGCAACGTAGTCTCCGTCGGCAACGATGTGTTTAACGCTCGCTTCATGATTAGGATTGTCCATCAACAAACCGTCATAGTAGCTAGATAAGCCCTCTATCCCTGCCATGATATCTTCACTATGCTGGGTAAAATCCTCGTCAAATAAACTATCGACTAAACCTGTTTGACCACCATTAATAATATCTTCATAAATTTGTACCACGAGAACTTTATTGTTGTCTTCACAAGCTACCGCTTCACATGGACCGGCTGGTTCTGGCTCTGGTGTTGGTGCAGGCGCTGGGGTTGGCGCTGGCATAGTAACAACGTCAGGTCTTGACGAATCATCGTTGCAGGCTGCAATGCTGCCAAGAATGAATAGTGGAATAAATAATTTATGCGTGCGCATTTAACTTCCTTTATATAGATTGGTTTAAATAAAACAGAAAATAACCTTTCCATGCAAACGGACAACTGCCATTCTTTCAGCTTGGTTTCTTTCTGTTTTTGCTTTTTCAAGCGAATAATGTGGTAAAGTAAAAACGAAGCACATATAAGACTTATCAATAAAAGATAATTTTTTTATTGATAATAAAATCAAAGAGATAAACCTTCTTGTTTAAAATAAACAATCAAAAATTTGCGTTTGCTGATTGCGTAATAGACCCCCAAACCAATTTACTCGTACGAAACTCAAACCAAAAACGCATTGAACCCAAAACAATGGCTTTGTTGATTTTATTAGTTGAACAAAAGTCGACCGTAATATCACGCCAAGAAATTTTTGACGCACTTTGGCCATCTGTTGTTGTTGGGGATGAAGTGATATCTCAACTCATTTATTCATTGCGAAATGCATTGGGTGACGATGCAAAAAACCCCAAATACATCGAGACTATTCCTAAAAAGGGCTACCGCTTTATTGGTGATGTAAAACTTGTTCAAGCAGTTAAAGATGGCAGCAATGATAAAGACGTTTCTCAGGCAACTGTTAAGTTAAACAAGTATAAAATTCCTGTCGCTTTCAGCGTGCTACTTTTCACTACAATTGCTGCCATTTTGTTGGTGAATCGTATTTGGTTGGCGAATAGCCAAACTAATCACTTTACGATTGGGAATATATTGCCCGTTACCCAATCTAACGGCGTCGAATCTGATTTTGCCATCAACAACAAAACGAATGAGATCATTTATGCGCATACAACAGAAAACACCGTCGACTTATACCGTCGCGCGTTAGATAAAAACCAAGCACTCAGAATAACGAACAATGACTGGCGAGAATATTCTCCAACTTGGCTCGACGATAAGGTAATTTTATACATTCGCGAAAAGGGGAATGAATATCAAATCGTAAAACACTCACTACCGCATGATATTCAAGTACTGTATGAATCCACTGCGCGAATTTTTAGTATAGCCGTCACAGAATATCGTCCCGATGAAGTTATTTTTATTGAGTTTGATGATTTCCAACACAATCGATTTAATGAACTCAAATCATTAAATATGAGCAACGGGAATGTCGAATTTTTACATGACCAATACCTAAATTTACCCAAAGAGGTATATCTCGCGAGCTTTTCTCAAAACGGTAAAACACTGTATTTTGTCGACCATAGCAAAAAATCGAATGTTCTTAGTGCCTTGCAGCTTAAACAAAATACTATCGAGCAAATAAACAGTCACTTCAATGCAATTGAACATGTTTCTCAACTCGACGACAGTGCATTACTCATCGCGGGAACCTACGGCGCGACAAAAGGTATTTGGCAAACTGACTTACTAGGTACTCCGCCGATTTTATTGTTGCCAATGTCTGCAGGATACAAAGTTACTCAAGCGCAGTTATACAATGACAATATCTACTACAACACTTACAAAGCCCCCATTAATTTATCCGTGGCACACACAACCCATGAAGTAGTAAATGACTTACCTAAGTTAAATAGTGAAGCTAACGAAATATCCGCGGTATTTTCATCAGACGGCAATATTATGTACTTTGCATCAGACCGCACCGGATATTATGAATTGTGGCAATATGACTTCTCGACAGAACAAATTGCGCAAATTACTCAAATAGAAGCGTCTATGATTCATCGCCCAATTATCTCTTCAGATGAGTCAAAATTAGCAATGGTTTACGAAAAAAACACTCTGACGTTAGGCGTGTTTTCCATACAAAATGGTAAGCTATTGGGTAAAAAATCTATCCCCAGAATGAAGTATCCCTTATCTTGGAGCAAAGATGATAAAAACCTCTACGTAAGTGAGCATGTGCGAGACGTAAATATTTATCACTATGATGTCAGCACGTTGTTGCCCACGTTGATACAGAAAAAAGCGGGGTTATTTGCTACAGAAAGCGACGACGGCCAATTTCTAACGCTAGTGGATTACAAACATCACGGCGTAGTACAAAAGAACCTGAATACCGGTGAAGAAATCAAATTAAATAATAATATCGATAATTTGGATTATTTAGTGCCGGGTCAACTATCCGTTATAGGCGACACTATTTTTGCTTTAAAATACGAGGGTGAGCAAAGATATTTATATCAATATCCACTATCACTTGACGAAAATGCGTTTAGTAAAAACGCAGTTATGGCATTGCCAGCTTCATCTTTCATATTAGACATTAGTTCAACTGATGAGTCAGCAAGTATAGCAAGTGGCCAAAAAATCATTTTCAAAAGGCAGGCTCCCTCTCAGGGAAATATCATGCTAGTAACATTGCAAAAAAATTGACTGAACACCTTAAGTTTATTTGCGTATTCTATTTTTTAAGCGCTGCTTACATTCGATATGAACAACTTTATCTACTTGCGCATATTTCTTCATGTTGGCGTCTACAATATCTATAGAACAGGTATACAAGTAGTGACCTGTTAGCTCGAGTGATTGATTCATCGTTTCTTTTTCTTCATCAAACAATTCTAAAATGGCATACAAGCGGCGCTTACCTGGCCGAATGTATTTTATCGTCGTAGTTTTGTCGATTGGAACATATTTTTTCCAGTTTATATTCAAAAACGTTAGCGCCATACCCATCGGGTCTGTTCCTGCAAACATACTACCGCCAAAAAAATTACCAAACACATTAATCGTGCGATAACAATATGGAAGGGTCACGATACCCTTCGTCATGCACGGGGACAAATAGATTACCCGCCCGCCTGAAAAATAATGATTTGGAATAAAATTGAAAGCACGCCGTATACATCTGGTCTTAAAGGTTTCTTTGCCTTTTTGATGTTGTTTTACAAAGCGTTTTGCCTCTCGCAGCGATAACCAACTTAACATGGACGTGTCCGTTGCTTGTTTTTTGCCAAATGATTCACGTCTAAGAGTCATCCCAACGTTTGAGGACTAATGTAATGTTATGCCCGCCAAATGCGAAAGACTGAGTGAGTCCATATATCGCATTTATCTTCTGTGGTTCAATCGCATAATTTAAATCATTTATTGGGTCTGCCAAATTTGGCATCCCATGCGTCTCACTATGATATAGTGTTTTCGTGCAAACAATGGCTTCGATTGCGCCCGACGCGCCAATTGAATGACCCGTAAGTGCTTTAGTGGATACAACCGACGGTTTGTTTCCAAAAAGACGTGCAATTAAGTTAGATTCAGCCTCATCTCCGCTTAATGTGCCAGTGCCATGCGCATTAATATAATTGATATCTGCGGGTTTAATACCGGCCATGGTTAATGCTTGCTCTATCGCCACCTGGCCTTGCGCACCCGAAGGGTCTGGTTGCATCATGCTATACGCATCAAACGTATTGCCATAGCCCACGATTTCAGCATAAATAGTTGCTTTGCGAGCGACAGCGTGTTCATACGACTCAAGAACCAATGCGCCAGCCCCTCCTTCGCTAAGTAAAAAGCCGCTGCGCTTATTATCGAAAGGCCTATTGGCCGCTTTCATATCGCCCGAATGCTGAGTCAATGTACCCGACACGTCAAAGCCCTTGAAGGATGCGCCATAATCATCGTTTAAGTATTCAGAGCCGCCCGTCAATGCCAAGTCAATCGCCCCACTCTGAATCGCCTGACATGCATTTAGGATTGCACTAGCGCCAGCCGCACAAGCTAAATCTGTCGTATGATTAGGGCCATTCAATGAAAATTGAATACCAATAAACGCAGACACCGCATTAGACATCAACATCGGTATGGCAAAGGGCGTTAATTTACGTGGGGTTTTCCAGTCCTCGAAATTGAGCATTCGTTTTTGAGTTTCATCAAGGCTCGTATTCAAAATTTTCTTATTTTTACCCAAGAGTAATTTTGAATGGTTATTAAATGCAGTATTTACACCCCCCACTGCGGTTCCCATATAAACACCTACTCGCTGGGTATCAGCGAGTTCATTGATTTTATAAGCGCGTTTACTATCGCCTTGAGAAAACGTAAAGCCCGCATGTAAAAGCGCTTCTTTTACACTTATGTACTGGTGAATTGTGACCAAATCAGCTTTCATTAGATGTGACTTTGTCACGCCATTCTTCGCATAATCGATATCGGCTAATGGCGCCCAAATATTGCATCTAAAATCATTGAATAAACGCCAACGCTCTGGAATTTCGCTAACGTTTGATTTGCTTTTTAACGCGTTATTCCAGACTTCGTCAAGGTTTGAACCGATGTTGCACAGGGCACCCATCCCTGTAATAACGACACGTCCACTAGACGCCATGTAACTTCCTTAGGTAATTTACGATATAACTTTCATTAATGAGCCAACGGCGATGATGCTTAGATTTGCAATTTCATCTTATTGTCACACGCATTTAGTTCTATAACCAAGACGCTGTGGTATTATTCTCAAAAAAATAGTGAATTTGCAACATGCTTTCTCTTTCTATTTGGAAAGTGCAAAAAGGAATTATTAGGGTATTCACCGAGTGAAACAACTATCAACTGAGCAAAAGCACCTAGTTCGAAAAGCCAATGAATTCGCTAGTGAAGACTTAAGCAAAAGTACGCTCGCGGTACTCAGCACATTTCTCATGTTTATTGCTTGCGCCTTTGCCGCAAGTATATTACCTATTTTATTGCTCAATATCGGTTTTTCTGTCGTGGCCGGTTTATTACTTCTTAGGCTCTTTGTGCTGTATCATGACTACATGCACGGGGCGATTTTGCGTAAGCAAACGTGGGCAAATTATTTTTTCTCATTGTTGAGTGTGATTATACTTACGCCAAAGAATGTTTGGCGTGAAACACATAATTATCACCATGCGCACAACGCAAAAATTCCGTCATCTCATATTGGTTCTTACAAAGTGGTGACTAAACGCCAATGGCAAAAAATGAGTCAAGGTCAAAGACGTTTTTACCTATTTTTACGGCATCCACTCAATATGTTGGCCGGTGTATTTACGGTGTTCGTCCTAGGAATGATTGTCTCGTCCATAATTAGAAATGTAAAAAAGAACTACGATGGCATTCTGGTAATCATCGCTTACCTTGGACTAAGCACATTGATAATAGTAAACCTTGGCATCTCGACATATGTGTATAGCTTGTTTATCCCGCAAGCAATAGGTGGATGTTTAGGCGCATATTTATTCTACGCACAACACAACTTTCCGAGTGTACAGCTAAGTTCTAATGCTGATTGGACACCTGTGCATGCTGCCTTGCATTGCTCAAGTTATATGAAAATGTCACCCTTGATGCACTGGTTCTGCGCCAATATTGGTTACCATCATATTCACCATTTAAACCACCGAATTCCATTCTATCGTTTACCCGAAGTCATGGAAAAAGTGCCAGAGTTAGCGTCTACGCATGTGACCTCTTGGTCTTTCAAAGACGTACGTAGTTGCTTAGCTTTGAAAGTGTGGGACGAAGATAAAAACATGATGGTTGCGATCTAGTCTTGATTCGTCAGGCATTACCTTAACTTGGGGTTGGGTAACCCTCGTCAATCGGCAATACGTCTTCTCTCGACCATTCATTCCACGAACCAAAATAAGTTGACACATTGCTAAACCCAGCTTGCTTTAAGGCAACGTAAGTATTCGACGTTCGAGCGCCTTTAAAACAATAAAGGTAAATAGGTTTATTGAAGTCTAATCCGATATTGTGACATTCTGCGATAACTTCCTGAGGACTTTTAATCCGAGGACCATCATTTGTTGGCTTCATCATACGGTACCACTCTAGCCACTTGGCTCCCGGTAAACGTCCTTTTCTAGGCGCAAAATCTTTACCATATGGCGAACTACTATTGCCAATCCATTCATCGACGTCTCTCACATCTAATAAGGTTACATCTTGAGAATCAATAGCATCAAGTACCTGTTCCTTATTTACGATTAACCCTTTACCGTCTTCGCTCAATGCAAATTCAACAGGAGCAAGTACTTCAATATTGTCGCTAACGGCTCCACCCGCATTACGCCAAGCCGACAATCCGCCGTGTAACACTTTAGAATTGGGTAAGCCAATGTAGTCAGATAAAAAATGTCCTCGGCATGATTGCCCATACCCACTGTTCATTGCGTCTTCATAAAATACAACGGTATCACTATTACTTATGCCCGCGTTGCCAAATACTTGGGCGAAGTGAGTTCTCATGGCATCAGTACCTGAGTTTGTAGAAGAAGACAAATAAGTAAATACGTCGTGTATATTAATAGCGCCTTTAATATGTACTTCCGCATATGCTTCAGGTGCTCGCGTGTCTACTACAATCACGTTTTTTGTTTCTAATAAATGTTTAAGTTCATCAACTTCTATTAAAATTTTATCCATTGCAATTACCTTTAACCGTTAATTTAAAACACTGCTAGTAACACCCTGCAACTTGTGGCTGCCCAGTTAAGCAGTAATTTGTTGTGATATTAGTTCTAACGATTAGACACGTTACTAATGTCTCGACTAACTTGTGTAAGGTGGCCCGTTTTCAGCCAAACTTTTGCTCCATATTTACCGGCATTGGCATTTAGCTCACTGCCAACAGGCAATCGTAACCAGCTATTTTTTTTGAGTATGTCGCCACTCTCTTCAAGAGAGCCACTCAGTACTAACACTTCCGCTCCATCCGGCACTGAGAAACGTACATTGGTATTTGCATCCCAAACTTGTAGAGACACATTTTCATTTTCATCTTGGTATAATGGGGTCACTGCAACGCCCGGTACATCTCTATGTGGAATGGCAGCCATATGATCAGTACGTAAACGCACATGGGTTCTATCCTGTAAATCAAATTGCCATAACTTCACAAATATAGTGCAACCGTCATCAGACCTAGGTGTGTGACTTGATTGTGGAGGGTTTCGAATATAAGACCCCTCAGGAAAATCGCCATGTTCATCTTGAAAAACGCCATCTAGTACCACAAATTCTTCACCACCCGTATGAACATGGGATGAAAATTTACTGTTTGGTGCATAGCGAACAATCGTTGTTGCCCTAGCAACCTCGTCGCCAACGCGGTCCAAAGCTCTGCGATCTACACCTGCCATTGGCGACGCAACCCATGCCATTTCTTCACTATGAACGACAACACGCTTTTCGAATTCTGCATTAATTTTCATATAAGGCTCCCACTTTTCATTCAATGAACATATGAACTTGTATGTAGCTCACTTAGCAAAGTATATATTGAGCTACACATCAAGCTACCTACCGATAGGTATGTATATTATTCGCAATAGTGATACGTGTCAACAAGATGCTCAAATATTAAACTCAACTTTACGTTAAGTGATTGTTTTAAATAAAAACTATCTACAGGTAGGTATAGGCAATAAATACCTACGTCTGTATATTCAATCGATTGACAACGGAATGAATTTATTGAGTGTTTGGATAAGCTGATTCTGCTCTACAGGTTTAATTAGTGTGCCATCTAAAAAATCTGCAAATTCACCTACTTCAGCATCATGGAAGGCATCAGCCGTCATAGTAACTATCGCTGTATTCTTTGACATTGATTTAATAATACGCGCAGCGTCTAAACCATTAATACCCGGTAGGTGAATATCCATAAATACAATGTCATAAGGTAGCTTATTTGCGAATTCAATCGCTCTCTCACCACTTTCAGCAATTTGTATATCAACGCCTATATTATTAAAGATGTTTTTTGCGACAACTTGATTTATTTCATTGTCTTCAACAACTAATATGCGTTTATCTCTTGCAAAATTTGGCGCAAAGGTTTGATCGCGAGATATAAAAGGTATATCTACTGCGTCATTGAGGGGTACTTTCACCGCCACATGGGTGCCTTTTTGAATTTTTGAAATTAACTTTATTTCACCACTGAGTAATTCGACAAGTGCCTTGGTAATCGCCAATCCAAGACCCGTACCCTCTTGATTTTCACCTTGTTTAGCTTGTTGGAATTTTCCAAATAAACGTGCCTGATCTTCATCTCCAATGCCTATCCCTCTGTCTTTTACGCTAATATTAAGATAGTTTCTGTCAGTACTGATATTCACATTTATTTGACCATGCGCTGGACTAAACTTGATGGCATTGGTGACTAAATTAATCAAAATTCTAGCCACTTTGTCTTCATCTATTACGATAAAATCAGGCAGGTCTTCATTGATACTTAACTGTAAACTTTGTGCCTTTTCTTCCGCTTTAACTCGCAACATTTTGTAAAGTTGACCAAAGAAAATTTCACAACATACACGGCTCAAATTAATTGGCATTTGGCCTTCTTCGATTTTGCTTAAGTCGAGTACCGAATTAATCACGCTTAACAGTCTTTTACTACTATATTCAAGACTTTCGACATAGCCTGAGAACTTCTTATAACTAGTATCGTTAGTTTTCCCTGAGTGATTCAATAGGCTTAATTCGTCAGTCATTAAGCGACTAAAACTTACAATAGCATTTAGCGGTGTACGTAGTTCATGGCTCATGTTCGACAAGAATTCAGTCTTATGGTCGTTAGCTTTTCGTAGCTCTTTAATATTTTGGCGTAATTCTAGTTGCGATATAACTTCTCGACTTAAGGTTTGTAACGCTTTTCGCTGCTGATCGTTCAGTTTTTTAGGTTGGTCGCTAATTGCGCACAAGGTACCAATCGCATAACCGTCTGGTGTCACTAACTGCGCACCGGCGTAAAACCGAATACAAGGTTGCCCTGTTACTAAGGGGTTGTCGTGAAATCTTTCATCCAAATGCGTGTCTTCAATCTCAAAGATTTCCCTGTCATGAATAGCATGAGCGCAAAAAGCGATATCCCTTGACGTTTCTTCGGCATCTATTCCCACTTTTGACTTGAACCATTGCCTGTTCGGGTCAATCAAACTGATAAGAGCGATTGGCGTTTCACAAATTTCTGACGCTAATTCGGTCAAATCATCAAAAACTCTTTCTGCATCAGTATCTAGTACATCGTACTCGTACAACGCTGCTAGCCTAGCTTTCTCATCAGGTGTTTGTGGTGCTTTTATCATATCTACCTTTTTACAGTTAATATTTGATAAGGCGTCATTTAAATGGAATTAAGCTGACGCAACATGCTAAAAAAACAATAGATAACTAACGCAATTTATCCTTCAACATCTCGCGGTACCGCCTCGATAAACTTATGACTTTTCCGCTTTTAAGCTGAATTTCACCATCCCCAGAAGGCAACGACGACAAGCTATCCACACAATTTACATTAACGCCATATGAGCGGTGTACTTGAGAAAAATGTTGCTCAGACAAACGCTTCATTAACCCACTAAGCGTAGCACGTAGAGGATAGATTCGCCCTCCACTATGCAAATTCACATAATTTCCTGCTGATTCAAGCCACTCAATATCGCTAACTTTAATAATAAACTCTTTGTCCAACTTCTTTACAAGCAAATGCTCCGGCGATTTCATTTGCGTAGAATTGTCACTGACTTTCATTGCTGTTGGCGCGTTCTCAGATTCCTGAACAAAACTAGCTTCACCTTTAAGGCGCTGATAAATAAACGTAAAAGCGTAATAGATGCCCATAAACCATATAAAACCCATCAAGTCTTTGCGATACTCATAAATGAATTCAGAGAGGAGATCACCGAAATCATATTGACCTTCAGTTAACATATAAATCAACTTTCGCAACGACACCATTAAACCAACGTGCGCCATTGAATATAACAATGACGCTAATAATTGTAGGCTGATCCAACGACGAATACTTTGAAATGTGGTATGAGAGGTTCTAAACCACCAGTATAATAGCGGCAATAACAATAAGTTGCTTATTGCACTTGTGTATTCCCAACTAAAGGGTTCCCACAGCTGAAAAGGTGGGACTTCGCCATTTCTTGACGCTTCAGTCCAATCAGAGAAAGCGTTCATTGAGCTATTAACGAACAAATAAATAGCCAATATTAGCCACAAATAAAATAATGGCCGCTTATCGAATCTTTCAAATAAGGTTTGATGTGTTTTATTCATCCCTGTATTCCACCGCTTATCACTCAAGCCCTCGTGTAACCTACTTTCCGCTTGGATTCCACTATTGTTGATAGCAGTCTACGCAAATGAAGTGTTTTTGCAAACTAAAGGACCTTAAACGTGAACTCTAATAAGAATTATATGCAACCATCGGCAAACAAAAATCGTCGATACGACATAGACTGGTTAAGAAACTTAGCATTATTACTGCTCATTTTTTATCACTTAGGTATGTACTATGTGGCGGACTGGGATTGGCATATAAAGAGTGATACACAAAGCACATTGCTACAAAATTTCATGGTCTTTAGCAACTTATGGCGCATGAATCTTTTGTTCTTTATTTCAGGCATCACACTTGCGCTAGTCAAACATAAATATTCGGCTAAACAACTCATCAACACTCGCACAAAGCGTTTATTCCTGCCATTGCTATTCGGCATGCTCTTAATTGTCCCCATTCAAGTGTATTACGAATTCAAGGCCGATGGCATGTTTGACGACTATGGTGAAATCCAGAATTTTTGGGATTTTATGTTGGCATACGTAAATGTAAATACTGATTTCGCGACAGACAAGCAATCTATTATTGGACTACTTACATGGAATCATCTTTGGTATTTGGTATACCTCTTTGCCTATACATTTGTGTTCTTAGCCTTACGTCCATTGCTTGAGCGGTTTATCTTCACAAAGGCATTTCAGTCCGTACGGTCTATCCCATTCTTTGTCATATTTAGTTGCTACTTCCTGATAGCTTGGGTGTATATTCGTCCGCAGTATGCGACGACACATGCATTGGTAGACGACTGGTGGAGTCATGCAAAATATTTTTCAATCATGCTGATGGGTTATTGTTTCGCGCATCGCAAAGACATATGGAACAAGGTGATAAAACATAGACGCATACTCGTATACATAGGTTGCACTACCTATAGTTTAGTTGCCTTAGATAGAAATGGCGCCTTTCCTTTTATGGGTGACGCGTTTCAATCATACATTGTTGTTCAATTTGCCTATGGGGCTGTGATTACACTAAACATGTGGTGCTGGATGCTTGCATCGATAGGGTATGTCGGACGTTATCTCAATAAACCATCGAGACGACTTAATTACGCAAATGAAGCTGTACTACCCTGGTACATTTTGCACCAAAGCTTAATTATATTGTTTGCTGCAAACATTAAAACATTTGATTTCACACCGTGGCTAGAAGCTGTATTCATTGCACTTATGACTATAGTTAGCAGTTACTTACTATTTGAGATAATTCGACGTTTTAACCTATTGAGATTATGCTTTGGTTTGCCTAATCCAAACAAATCTTAGTTTTTCGTTTGTCTCCTGCTCTCTTTACGCTACGCTAAAGTTCAGCAAAAACAAAAAATAGGTATTACATGGAAATCCAGCGTTTACTGACAAATATAGTGACAACCGACTTAGAAGCATCAAAACAATTTTATACTACATTATTTTCACTCAATGTTAGCTATGACAGTGATTGGTTTGTGCATTTAGTTTCTCTTGAAAGTAAGCTGGAACTTGGCCTAGTTAACCAAGATCATGATATTGTGCCTGCGCAAGTTAAAAGCAAGGTATCAGGCATGTATCTTACCTTTGTAGTAGAAGATGTTGAGGCAGTGTATACAGCACTTCAATCGCTTACATATGAGATATTACAAACACCAGAATCTACATTTTACGGTCAAAAGCGCATGCTCGTGCTTGCGCCAGAAGGCACGGTATGCGACGTGTCTTCGCCGACATAGTTCACAATCAACATGTCATGTTTTTTTACACAAATTAAACTAAAAATTTTAAATGCATGATTTTCAAACCATTTCTTAGTGGTCCAAACTTTGCTTAACACCTTAAAGGTTAATAAAATGTTTGAATTATTTTAAGGAAACAAGATGAAAATCAGATTATTTACAGTGTTTGCGTTTTTAGCTTTATCGCTAAACGCTAATGCTAGTTTAATAGGCTTTGCGGACGCTGTGCTTGGATATGAAGACAACAGTGATAATGTTAAAGGCGTGCTCGGCGCTGGCGGGTTTAGGGACTTGTCGTTTACTAGAGCGCTTGACGGTTCTGTCACCGGAGAAGTTGCCGACGCAGTATTAGGCGATGATGACACAAGTTACTTATCTCTTAAAATCGGACAATCGATTATTTTAGCTTTTATAAATGAAAATATTATTGATGGCGTCGGGGATGATATTTTTGTGAGTGAATTGGGTTCAGCCAGCGAAACTGCTGACGTGTCGGTTAGCTCTGATGGTATCAACTTCACATTTTTAGGCAGTGCTAACAATGCAAATGGTATCTCAGCATTTGATTTATCAAGCATTAGTTTTGCGGATCCAGTAACGGCAATAAAAATCGAAGGTCGCAGCAATGGCGGTTCAAGCCCAGGTTTCGACTTAGAATTTGTTCAAGCACTGAATAGAATCATTGTTGACCCGACGCCTTCTGTCAACACACCAAGTATTGCCATATTGTTCTCACTAGGCGTTTTAAGTTTACTTGCAAGGCGTTTTAGTAAGTAGTACGTATGATAAGACATTTACGTACCCAAATTTTGGTGGGTACGTAAATGATCAATAATACAATGGTAAGCTATGTAAACGCTTATCAATCATAGAAACAACCGCTAAGTACTCTTTGCTATCTACTTGCTTGTATTTAATTGCAAATTCGTTTTTAGACATGCCCTCTTCAAGGTTATCAATTGCTGGGAAAAAAGCATTTTCTCTGTTAACGCTAATCACTATTTGTTGCACACGCTCAGCAGTTTCAGGGCTAACGGCTAGCGCAGCAAATTGCGCACCTGCCATATCAGCGGCTAGATCAACAAAGCTATAACCTGAGCCACCTTGCCCCCGGTCCATCAGCTCTTTAAATTCTCCTACAGCGATGCTAATCCCTTGCTCAGAGAGTAGCTTAATCGCAGCTGAGAAAATAAAATGTTGGCTGAGGTCCTGACGGTTTGCTAAGGAAGGCTTTCTGCGTGCTTGTGGTATTTTCTCAATGGCAAAATCTAAATTTCCTACGATAGTCGCAAACCGGCGATGCCCAGCATAAATCGATAAAGCTAACAGCACCGCTTCGTTCTCTAATGTTGCAGACCCACCAACTAAATTGCTCATTGCTTGAGCCTCTATCATTAAGGGCACTAACAGAGTATTTAAAGAATAAGTACCAACGCCAGATGCGTTAACATACATACCGTCGAGCATTCTCAAATAGTGAGCTACTCTAATTTTTAACAACTGAGAATTATCATCAAGCGTACCTGTTTCGATGTTCTTAATATCTCGTAACAAGCCATCTAAAGGGTTTAATGATAGGGTTAATATATTGCCTTCAAGATCTATTTTATCAATGCTTTCAATTGCAGTGCTCGCTACCTTCGTTTTCGTATAACGATTAGCAGCTAATTCTGCCATAGACAACACCCAATTGCCCGGCAGGTTAAGCGCGCCAACACGCACAGTATCAACATCAACGCCACTACCTTCATTTACAACAACGTGCACGTTGACAAACACATCAATCAAAGTATCAAAAATTTTATAACTGATTGAAATTGTAAATTGTCTTTTATCATAACTAATATTCGCTGCAGCTTGATTTTTTGCTCGTTGAATAAAGCCAGCTAAGCTATTTGCTTGCATTTCACTCACGTCTAATGTGTGTGAATTATAGCGCTTTCGGAAAACAAAACGGACGTCCTGTAAGAGCGTGTTAACCGTCTCAGCATTGTCGATTTGCGTACTACTTTGCTCAGTTACATCAGGCGACAACTCCAATAACAATGCCAACAGTAACGCAACCAACAAAAAAGTGGAAAGAAGAATATATCGAATTATTTTTCGCATGTTTTACCGAAACAAGGTCTCGTAAGATAAATCGTGAACAAATCAAACTGGATTATCTCTTATTCTTCACTGATTAAAAGTAGAAATTTGTAAAAACCTCTAATTTCACATAAAGCGTATTTTTCAAAAATACCCTATCCCGATACACAACGTTGCTGTAAAATCTAAATCGACGCCAAACAAAAAGGGTTACCAATATGATAACCCTCAGTCCATGCAACTTGATGCATGTTTACTTATAATTGTGCAACCTGAACGTCTTTGCGATACGATTTATTACTCAAGTAATCATTAATTTTTTGAGGTTTTTTACCATTTTTAGCGACGAAGTCAGTTAACTTTTCGCCGTTACAAGTCATTTTGTTGAGAACATATTGCTTATCCACATTTGCATTTTTCATTGCTTTTGCAATCTTTAACTTACTTCCTGATACTGCCGCCATACAAATTTTTGTACCGGCTTCAGAATCCGCTGCTACAAATTTTGATGATGCGAATGACTGTGTTGAAAATGCGATAACTAGTGATAATCCAGCAATTATTTGTGTACTTTTTTTCATGGTTACTACCTTAAATGTATTTACTGCGAAAGTACTTAAGGTATAGCAATGAGGATGCCAAAAAATAATACCTATATAAAACAATTGGTTATGGATTTCACTTTCGTTTACTTCGTATACTTAAGAAACAGACCAACTAACGAGTGGTCAAAAAAACCAATATTTCGTTATTTTTTAATCATGTGCTTTTGGGAAGGAAAATATGCAAACTATCTTACTACTCAACCACAGCTAAATTACCTTTGCTTTCAAGCCAAGCTCTGCGATCTGCTGAGCGCTTTTTCGCAAGTAGCATGTCCATCAACTCCAACATTTGTTCGGCTTCATTTGATGTCAATTGCACTAGACGACGGGTATTTGGGTCCATGGTAGTTTCGCGTAGTTGTAAGGGGTTCATTTCTCCCAAGCCTTTAAAGCGTTGTACATTTACTTTGCCGCGCTTTTTCTCTGCTTCAATACGATCCAGAATTCCTTGCCGTTCTGCTTCGTCAAGGGCGTAAAAGACTTCTTTACCGACATCAATCCTAAACAACGGCGGCATAGCAACATACACGTGGCCTTTATCAACCAAGGTTCTAAAGTGTTTTACGAACAACGCACACAATAAGGTGGCAATGTGTAAACCATCAGAATCGGCATCGGCTAATATGCAAATTTTTCCATACCGTAAATCACTTAAATCATCTGAATCAGGGTCAATCCCCAAGGCAACAGAAATATCATGTATTTCTTGCGAAGCAAGTACTTGAGAAGAGTCTACTTCCCAACTATTTAGAATTTTACCTCTTAGCGGCATGATCGCTTGGAACTCACGATCTCTGGCTTGTTTAGCTGACCCACCAGCCGAATCACCCTCTACCAGAAACAGTTCAGAGCGATCATTATCCTGCGTCGAACAATCGGTTAACTTACCGGGCAATGCAGGGCCTTGCGTTACCTTTTTACGCGCAACTTTTTTACTTTGGCGAAGCCGACGTTGTGCATTTGCAATACACATTTCCGCGAGTAATTCAGCAACATCTGTATGCTGATTTAGCCATAAACTAAAAGCATCTTTGACTACGCCAGATACAAAAGCTGAGGCCTGTCTAGACGACAAGCGTTCTTTAGTTTGGCCTGCAAACTGAGGATCATGCATTTTGGTCGACAATATATAAGTACACCTGTCCCAAATATCGTCAGCGGTGATCTTCACACCTCGCGGCAGCAGGTTTCTGAATTCACAAAACTCACGCATTGCATCTAGTAGCCCCTGACGTAAACCATTTACATGAGTCCCCCCTTGCGCAGTGGGAATAAGGTTTACATAACTCTCGGTGACCATTTCACCACCTTCAGGCAACCATAAGACTGCCCAATCGGCAGCTTCACCGTTACCCGAAAACTGGCCGACAAATGGTGTATCATCAGGAATGGTAATGAAGTCTTTGACTGACTGATATAAGTAGTCTTTTAAACCATCTTCGTAGTACCACTCTTGGCTTTCTTTAGTTTGCTTATTGTCAAAACGAATTTTTAAGCCCGGGCACAATACTGCTTTTGCACGAAGTAAATGTAGCAAACGACTCACAGAAAACTTAAATGAGTCGAAATATTTCGGGTCTGGCCAAAAATGCACTCGTGTGCCGGTATTCCGTTTGCCACACGAATCAACAACGGCCAGTTCTTGCGTTTTGTCCCCATCACCAAACGTCATGGCATATACATCACCACCGCGTCTAACGGTCACCTCTACCTTTGTTGACAGGGCATTTACGACAGAAATACCAACCCCGTGCAAGCCACCCGAAAATTCATAATTTTTGTTGGAAAATTTTCCACCGGCATGCAGCTTTGTCATAATAAGTTCTACACCAGAAATGCCTTCTTCTGGGTGAATATCAACAGGCATACCTCGACCATCATCCACCACTTCCAATGAGTGGTCTTCGTGCAAAATAACTTTAATGTTCCGCGCATGACCTGCCAAAGCTTCATCCACGCTGTTGTCAATCACCTCTTGCGCAAGATGATTTGGTCGCGTGGTGTCCGTATACATACCTGGACGGCGCTTTACTGGGTCTAATCCGTTGAGGACTTCAATAGCTTCGGAATTATATTGGCTGGTCATAGAGTATATTTCTTGATTTATTATTATTTCTTACCGTCAGGGTATAAGGTTAATAACTAAACGGATGACGTGTACACGAACACTAGCAGTCAATAGTAACAAGGTAAGGGCGTGAAGTGAATAACTGAAAATGTTGTCAATGCCGAGCTGATGCACTTCTTCATTCTTAAGTCGCCAAAACTGCGTCATATTAGCGATATAGTTAACGCGAATTACCTTAAGAAACTAAAGATATCGGGCAAATGTTTATCATAGTCGACAAAGCTATGGTTGCCGCCATCTTCAATATACATTTTGCTGTGTTGATATTTTTTTTCTGCCAGACGGTAGTCCAATGTTTCATCACCTGTTTGCAGTAAAACAAAGTAATCCTCTGGCTTACGGAGTGCAGTTTGATGCGCTTGAACTAAACGTTCAATCTGGTTATACGTGATATAAAAAATTTCACCTGTGTACGGATTAAGGTGTTTCCCCATGTAGTGCTTTAACAAATTGAAAGGTTCTACTGCGGGATTTACTAACACTGCTTTGCCGCCATATTGCTCGACAAAGTAGGTAGATAAAAATCCTCCCATAGAGCTTCCTATAAAGCGTAATTGCTTTTGTGGCAAGGTATTAACCAATGATTCAATTTGGGTAATCGCGCGCCCTATATCCCCAGGTAGTTGCGGAATATGAATATTGACCGCAGGAAAGTGAGCTTTAAAAAATGCTAAGGTTTGTTGAGCTTTTACAGATTTTGGCGAGCTTAAAAATCCATGTAGGTAAATAATATGCTGCATATTTTTATCATTCAAACAGATGTAGTTTTGACGTGCATTCTACGCAATCTAGGCAAAATTTACATATGTTCTCATCGCGTTGCGGACGCGTGACTATTGAGTTGAAATAGTTGGTTGATTTTTTTGACTCAAACAAAAATGCAACCATTCTGCTAAGAATATGTTGACCATAAACTTTTCATTTCGTTGGTGCATATGCAAATTAGGGTATTCGTAGACAGGTTTTAACCGAGAAATTCTTTGTGACTCTAACACTTCAGCCACCTTCGCATCATGATATAAACGAATACTCATCGAAGGGCGCAAAAACGTTGGCGAGTTCCCAGCAATTTGTGCCATCAGCAGTGTACTTGTATAGCGGGTTGACTCCACTATTTTTACCCGATATTCCAGTGATGAGCTAATACTGAAGGTGTAAGACAAATCTTCAGTATCACAATCTGGTAATAACTTCATCATACACACATAGTTGTTCTCGCATGTAGCGAGTATTGTGGGTAAATGTGGTACGTAACGCTGTTTCAAGTATCTGTCTCTAGTAGTGTTGCCATTCGTTTAAAAGTTTGGCTTTGTTCAAAAAAAACCATTGTAGCAAAATAATTGCGGTCGAATTATCGATCTTTCCAGAATCCAACCAGTCTCTCGCATGCAGTTCTGGCACTCGAAGCACTTTAATATCCTCTGTTTCTTCGTCAAGCCCATGTATACCATCGGCTTTAGTCGAATCAACTTTACCGACGTAAGCATACAATCGCTCAGTTGAGCCACCGGGGCTCATTAAAAACTCACAGGCCTTGGTTAACTTTTCAATCACTACGCCCGCTTCTTCTTGCGCTTCACGGTGACAAACATTTTCATGTGTTTCACCCTCATCTATAATGCCTGCGACAACCTCAATTAACCATGGCGTTTTAGCCGTTTCCATAGCAGGAAATCGAAATTGCTCAATTAACACGAACTCCTCGGTCGTTGGGTCATAAAGTAACACCGCTACCGCATGCCCTCGCTCAAAGACCTCTCGAGTAAACACCTCGGTCCAACCGCCGTCATATTTACGGTGCTTTATATAGTATTTATTTGTATTAAAATAGCCATCGTGCAATGACTCTTTTTTTATCACTTCAACATCATCTTTTGTAAAACTTGTCATGTATTCCCCTGAAGTACGTATCGAGAATAAAATAATAGGTAAAGAAACAATCTAAATCAGTGTTTTACACATATTCTGTTACACTTAAGCAAGATTTGATACATGCAATACGTATTATATCTCGCTTGTTTATTTTAGACTCGACAGAATACTTAATAGAAAATCATAATCAGATTTAAAATTCAAAAAAAAGGCAATCAGGAATGAAAAAGACCCTAATTTCCATCATGCTTGGATTGAGCTTTGCAAACACCGCTTTTGCTGATGACTTAATGACAGTTTACCAAATCGCTGTGGAAAACGATCCGCTAATTAATAGAGCTGAAGCGCAAAAAGACGCAGCGTATCTAGGAATTAATTTAAACCGTGCGGCCTTGCTGCCGCAGATATCTGGCAGCATTTCATACACTGATTCATTTAGAGAATCACAAAGGCAACAATCGGATCGAAACGATAGTGGTGAATTGGAGTTTTTCGAAGTTGCAATAGATACCGATACAGAAGCACTTAGCTACGGCATAGATCTTAATATGTCGCTATACGACCATTCAAATTGGTTAAATATGGACAGAGCAGAATTAGTCGCCCAACAAAGTGACGCCAGCTTAGCCGCCGCCCTGCAAGATTTAATGACTCGCACCGTTAACGCTTATTTATCGGTGTTACGTGAACAAGATAGCGTAGAATTTGTAAAAGCTGAATTGCGCGCCATTGCGCGACAACTTGAACAAACAAAGCAACGCTTTGAAGTTGGATTAACAGCCATTACGGATGTGCACGAAGCGCAGGCCAACTATGACAACACGGTCGCTAGTCAAATTAGAGCTGAGAATCAACTAGAACTGCGTTTAGAGGAGCTTCGTGAAATTACTGGGAAATATCACGATCGTATTCACGTGTTAGATACCGACCGCTTTTCACCCTCTCAGCCGACGCCAGCATCAGCATCAGAGTGGCTTGATATTGCGAAGGACTCAAATTTAAGTCTATTGTCACAACGATTTGCCAAAGACATCGCAAAAGAAGATATCAACCTAGCACGATCTGGGCATTACCCTACGCTAGGCTTACGTGGTTCTTATGATTTTGATGACAATGAAAGTAGTTCTGATTTTTCTCGAATTGGCGATCCTTCAGGCGCAACAGATACAGTTGTTGACGCACCGGGTGCATTAAATAACTCAAGTCTAACATTGAATCTGAGTATTCCAATTTATCAAGGTGGCTCTGTAACAGCACAAACAGAACGTGCTCGGGCAAACTATGTCATTGAAAGTGAGAACCTTGAACTTACCTATCGACAAACTGTACGTATTATTCGTAGTTCGTTCAACGACGTAAAAGCATCTATCTCCACGATCAAAGCACTAGAACAATCAGTAGTGTCTGCACAAAGTGCATTAAATGCAACTGAAGCGGGGTTTGACGTCGGTACACGGACGATTGTCGATGTGTTAAACAGTACAAGAAACTTGTTCGATGCTCGTCGCAACTTAGCTGATGCTCGCTACAATTTTGTCTCAGCAATTGTCAGATTAAAACAAGCGGCTGGTACATTAACAGAAGACGATTTAAAAGCGATAAACAAATCACTTAAACCTGCACCGACTGCGCAATCTTAGACAGTTAATTCTGATATTTCTGGCGCAAATCACGTATTCACATGCTGATTTGCGCCACGACCTCAAGATAACAAAATATCATAACACGCCTTAAATCATTGTTTTAAATAGTATAAAAATCAACCCAATAGCTATTGAAACATCTTGTAAACAAATGCTTTACAAATATGTTGTATGATAACATATTACAAGATATCATTATGTTAACTTGATGTTATTTATTTGCACAACTCAACGTGATAGGGACGTATTGATATGACGAAAAATACACAACAATTTAAAGTGAATAAACTTGCACTGGCACTTATAGCCGTAATGGCGCCTATGAGCTTCAATGCAATTGCCCAAACCAATGACAAAACAGAGGTCATTGAAATTAAAGGGATCAAAGGAAGTTTAGTTCAATCATTGAACAACAAGCGCTTTGATTCTTCTGTTGTAGACGGTATTTCAGCCGAAGACATTGGTAAATTTCCGGATCAAAACGTTGCAGAATCATTGCAACGGATTACAGGCGTTACAATAGACAGAAGTGCGGGAGAAGGCACTACGGTATCAATACGTGGTTTCGGTCCAGAATTTAACACCGTTACATTGAATAATCGCGTAGTGCCCACCGACAACGGTGGTAGAGCCTTTTCTTTCGACCTTTTAGCATCAGAATTGATAAGTGGTGCAGATGTATATAAAACCGCCGAAGCATCGCGTGTTGAAGGTAGTATTGGTGGTTTGGTTAATGTAAAAACTGCTAAACCATTAGATCTTGAAGATGTGACTGCTGCAGGTAGCATTAAAGGTGTGTACGACTCTTTAGTTGGAAAAACTAACCCTTCTCTCTCTGCACTCGTTGGAAAAAACTTTGATGATAAGTTTGGTATTTTGGCTACCTTCGCATATCAGCAACGTGACGCGAGAGCTGACCGAATCAGTGTAGGTGGATATAGACGTGACACAGTGATAACGTCAAATGATCCAAATGCAGCTAATCCAACAGTATCAGACCCCGTATGGCGCCCGCAATCTGCCGTACAAAGCTTAACTACACAAGATAGAGAGCGCATTGGTTCAACGATTACTGCGCAATGGGCACCTTCAGACAACTTAGTATTAACCGCTGATTTGATTTATTCAGCACTTGAAGTTAAGGACAACGAAGCGAACTTGTCACGTTGGTTCTCCAACCCACTTTACAATGCTGTTATTGACGAAAATGATACTGTCCGTTCATTCACTCGTGTACCCAAACCGCTCGTGTCACAAGGTGTGTATCAACTTTGGGATAACGGAGGGCAAGGGCCAGAGGTTGCAGGTCGAGCGTTAGGCACAGGGCAATGGAACAGCTCCAGTCAAGTATCTGACAGCCGCGATGTAGAAACCACAGTCGTCGGCTTTAACGCAAAATGGCAAGCTAGCGATAATTTAGAGCTTGACTTTGACATTCATAAATCTACGACGAGCGCCCGCTCTGGCAATAACTCTAGAGTCACCTTAGCCAACCCTACTCAGGTACCTACAAACTTTGCGCTAAGTGACGAAGCCTTTAAATGGGAAGGCGAAGAAATTGATTTCGTTGGATTACCCACAAATTACTACGCCAACAACGTTCAATTTACTAAAGACGATAGAGACGATGACGTCTTCGAATTTAGGCTAGATGCGAGTTATTCATTTGATGATATGGGGCCTTTAGCATCAGTAGATACAGGGCTTTACTACTCTGATAGAGAAAAAATCGCATCAAATGGTGAAAACCCGTTTGGCTTAATAGTAAGAGCATTTAGTGGCTTCCACTACAACGCACCTGCAAGCATATTGTCTGAAGTATCACCGCGAGGAGGCTTCTTATCAGATCAGGGGGGGCTAGTAGATAATTGGTTAGCCTATGATGTGCAAGACCTCGTTGACTTTTTCTCAAATCCAAACAGTGGAGTAAAAGATCAGGTACAAGGGTTTTACGATCAAGTAATTCATAATTATGAAAATGGCGCGACGGCGAGAGATGGTAGTTTGCTCTACGGATCGCGAGCAGAAGCAGAGGCAGCGGCTGAAGCAGCAAGAGCTACCGCGTTACAAAAACTAGAAGACGCACAAGCATTCACTGACGAACGCACCGCAGGAAACCCATTGGGTATATTTGCACCTGTCCCTAGAGCCGATAAATCGTGGCGAGTAAACGAACAAACCCAAGCGTTCTATTTACAAGCAAATTTAGAAGGTGACAGTTGGTCTGGTAACATCGGTGCTCGCTACATTACAACTGAAACGGAATCCTTTGGCAGCGGCAGTATTGTTAGTCAAATTGACTTTGACAGTGCTGGTGGTGGCGGTAGCTTGACATCAGCATCCGGCCAAAACGTTAGCGATACCAGTGACTACAACAAAGTGCTGCCTAGTGCTAACTTTCGTTATGAAATTGGCGATGACATTCTTCTGCGCTTAGGGTATTCAAAAACACTCACACGCCCTCAGCTTTCGAGCTTGCGTCCAACCAAGAACTTCTCTGGTCGCTTAACACGAGAGCAGGACGGTAATATTAGCTTTGACGGCACAATAAATGGTCAAAACATTAACTTACGTCCTTACCTTTCAACCAATATTGATGCCTCTTTAGAATGGTATTATTCAGACGACAGCGCAGTAACACTGGCTTACTTCGACAAATCGATAAAGGACTGGATTGCGACTGGTAGTCAAACTACTGTCTTGTCGATTCCATACTTTATTGACGGCGTAAACACCGGTAATCAAGACTTTACTTTTGAAGAAACACTGCCCATTAACATCGAAGACTCAGATGCTAAAGGTATTGAACTAGCGGTACTACACGCTTTTGACAATGGCTTTGGTTTGCAAGCAAACTACACCTATATGGATAGCTCATCTGCAGCAACACCGGGAGAAGTTACGCCAGGCGCACTTGCTGGACTTTCAAAAGATTCAGTTAACTTAATTGGCTTCTACGAAAGTGGCCCATTTCAAGCGCGATTGGCTTACAACTGGCGAAGTGATTATGTTAACTGCGCAACGTGTTCACGTAATCGTCAACCGGTACAAACTGAAGCTTATGGACAGTTTGATGCCTCTGCAAGCTATGACATAAATGAGAACATTAGCGTATTTGTTGAAGCCGTGAATTTGACTGATGAAGATCGCAGACAATATAGCACCTTCACCTCAAGGTTCTTGTCATATGAAGATACTGGCGCTAGATTCTCGTTAGGCGTCAGAGCGTCATTCTAACATTTAATTAACAAATAGATTTAAGTACCATCATCACGTATGGTGGTACTTCTTCACTGCAAAATATATGAGTAACAACGGTTTATCACATCTGTATGCAAATTGATTGGGAGATAAAATGCACTACAAAATTAAATTAATTCAATTATTTACAGGTGTTCTCACGCTATCGGCGACATTTATGGGTATCGCTGATGATCGCACAACATGTAAAGAAATAGAAAAACAGTGTATTTATAAAACGCTTGAAAAAGTGTCTAAATGGCAACTTGAACGACTGAATACAGACACATATGTTTTTGAAGGGTACGAAAAAGACGCCCATATGTCACCAGCTAATGAAGGAAGCCACCCACAAGGATGGGTATATGCTGCATTGTTCGTCGGTATGGCGCAAATGGCCGAACTGGCCAGCGAAAAAGGCGATGAAAGCTACTATAAAACGCTGTTCGATATTGCCAAAAACGGACGATACTTGTTCGGTCCACGCATCTATAACGCGGATGATTATGCGATTGGCCAATTATACTTAGACTTATATGATAAATACAAGAAAGAAGAAATTATTACGCCGCTAAAAGTAGTGTTTGACATTACTCTGCTGAGCCCACCTACCGTCAATTTAACGTTTGAAGAAATCACACAAAAATCGAATGTTACCGACAAACAATTCGTTGAACACTTTGGTCAACGAAAGTTTCCTTACCGCCCGTGTAAAAACAGATGGTGCTGGGCAGATGCGCTGTTTATGGGGCCGCCGGTTTGGACACATCTCGCTAAAGTCACTGGTGATAATCGCTACCTTGATTTTTCAAACAAAGAGTTTTGGGCAACAGTAGATTTACTTTGGGATAAGGAAGATCACTTGTTTTTTAGAGATACTCGCTTTTTTGATAAACGCGAACCTAATGGTGAAAAAGTGATTTGGGCAAGAGGCGTGGGTTGGGTAGCTGCTGGTTTGGCAAGAATACTTGAGCATTTTCCGAAGGATCATCCGCAACGTGCAGGGTATGAAGATATATTTAGCAAAATGATGACTCGGCTTGCTGGCGCGCAGCAAAGTGATGGCTTATGGCGCCCTTCCGTTTTAGCCCCCGACCGTCAGCCGTTTAAAGAAACTAGTGGCACAGCATTGATGGCTTTTGCTTTCGCATCGGGTATCAATCAAGGCATTCTTGATAAAGACACATTTATGCCGGTAGTGCTTAACGCTTGGAACGCACTCAATGATGCCGTTCAACCTGATGGCAAACTAGGGTGGGTTCAACAAATAGGACACTCACCTGACAAAGTATCTAAAGATGACACGCAAATGTATGCGGTGGGTGCCTTTTTATTAACGGGAACCGAGTTATACAAACTAGCGGAAAAATAACATAACGACGACACGGAAAAAAAAGTGCAAGGACGCAATGGGAGAAATTTATGGACATCACCATAGAAAATAAACACGTACTGTTAAATAGCAATATCCATAAAGAGATTAGCTATTCGCCTGAAATTGATTTTTATAGTCTGGCGTCTGAACAAATTTTACCTATCGTATTACCTGAATTTGGCGCAATTGCGGGTGAAAACCCTATCATCTTTGTAAAAGACAATACCTCTGGACGATTTAAAGCTGCTGCGTTGTATGGATTAATGCCGGAACAAAATTTATCTGTTACAGCTGAAAAATGGACATCAAACTATATGCCCAAAGCAGTGCGTAACCAGCACTTTAAATTGCACAAATCGATGGTAAATTCGCCTGGACAAGCCTCCTCAAATAGCAATGACGATTTTGACCTGTCTTTCGATGCCTCATTGACGCAATTTACATCACCAAAAGGCGAGCGCTTATTTAGTGATGCAGGTCACGAAACATCTTTCCTTAAAAATATAAAAAATAACTTAATTCAATATCTTCACGCTAGTCATCACACAGATATGTTTTTGCAAACGATAGCGACTTTGGGACTTCTCGCACCAAACAAACTAACGGTGGATGTCTTAGGTAAAAAAATAGATGTCGAAGGATTGTTTTTGATTAATGAAGAAAAATTCAGTCAATTGAGTCACGAACAATTCATCAAACTTAGAGAACAAGACTACTTAAGCGCAATATATTCGCACTTTATTTCCCTAAACCATGCTTTATCGCTAGCTAAGAAAGCCGCCAAAGTATGACTTTGGACGCCAATATGACCGATCACAATTATATCGACAATATTGTCATTGTTGGTGGCGGCACCGCCGGTTGGTTAAGTGCTTGTCACCTAGCCAAAAACCAGCCTCATTGCAATATAACTGTCATAGAGTCTCCAAACATTCCCACTATAGGCGTGGGCGAAGGGAGCGTGCCAAGTGTCGCTGAAAGCTTAAAGGCACTTGGCATTAGCGAAACTGATTTAATTAGAGAAGCTTACGCAAGCCACAAGCAAAGTGTTGAGTTCATTAATTGGAAAAGTACAACTCAGAATGATAGTAAAGCCTTACATCGCTATCACCATATATTCGAAAAACCTGCCTGTGATTTAGACGAGCTTATTGAATATTGGAAACACTCAGGAACAAATTCATCGTTTGTCGACGTTATATCTGCTCAAGGGGCGATTTGCGATAATAACTTGGCACCAAAAGTCATTACGATGCCAGAATACAAGGGGGTATCTGGCTACGCTTTTCACTTTGATGCATTGCGTTTAGCAAAACTACTAAAAGACCATGCATGCAAGACGTTTAATGTAAAACATATAGAAGCGGAACTTGTCGATGTAACGCTTTGCAGCGATGGAAATATTGGAGAGTTGCGCCTTGATACCGGAGAAGGTGTCAGTGCCGATCTATTTGTTGACTGTACTGGGTTTAAAAGTTTATTGCTAGGCAAAGCACTTTGTACCAAGTTCATTGACAAACAAGATGTGCTTTTTACCGACAGTGCGTTAACAACGCAAATTCACTACAAAGGACATCACCCGGAAGAACACCGTCAATCCAGCTCCCCTTATGTGAACAACAATGTGACAGTAGCTAGCTCAACTAAGGCGACAGCACAAGACGCAGGTTGGATATGGGATATTGCTCTCTCAAATAGGCGAGGTGTTGGATATGTATTTTCTTCCAAACATACAACAGCCGAAAAAGTTGAAACCCAATTACGGGATTATTTAGCTAACGATGCAATTGACGATCTTACTTTTAGACAAGTAGATTTTAAAGTAGGTTATAGAGAACTGGCTTGGTCAAAAAATTGCGTAGGCATTGGTTTATCTCAAGGTTTTGTTGAACCCCTCGAAGCAACCGGTATTATGATGATTGACGATGTAGCCAAAGCCCTTGCAGCAATTATACCGCGACATAAATCCTCTATGCCGGCTGCCGCCAGAAAATTAAACCAAATTGTATCCCATCAATGGGCGAGCATCATTGACTTTATTAAGATCCACTACGTTTTATCTGACAGAAGTGAGTCTTTTTGGTGCGACAACCGTAGCCAATCATCAATCCCTGAGACCTTAGCAGATCGACTGTCCTTGTGGCATTCCCGCTTACCTAGTGATTACGACTTTACAAGCCGTCATGATGTATTTTACCGCATTAATTATTTATACATCCTGTTGGGTATGGATTGCTTACCCAATGCAAAAATTAACAACAAAATGAAAGTGATAAAAAAGATGGATTGCGAAAATACTCTCAACTACATCCAACATGTACGATTGAATAAAGAAAAATTGTTACACGTATTGCCGTCAAACACGGAATTACTATACAAAATCAAACTATTTGGCCTGCAATCGGTGTGAAACCGCACATGGTCACGCTATTTACGGCATAATGTGGGGAATTGAACCACACGCCAGTTAAGGCTATGATACAGAAGACGAAATAAGGGTAGGATTCGATTTGAGTAATATTCAATTAAACATCGGTAACATGCAAAAGTCTCGCAGCCTGACAAAGGACCTTGCCGACTCGCTTCGCGCTCAAATTCTCGACGGCAACTTAAATGCAGGTGATAAACTACCTTCTTCAAAAGATATCGAAGAAGCTGCTGGCGTAAGTCGCACGGTTGTGCGCGAATCGATTGCCGTACTGCAAGCTGAGGGTCTGGTTGTAAGCCGTCAAGGTGTTGGTGTGTTTGTTGCAGAACGCGTGAACAACAAGTTGTTTTCAATCGATGAGAAGGAATTTAGTTGTATTCATGATGCAATTAAAATTTTGGAGTTGCGTATGGCGGTCGAAATAGAGATGGCCGGTATGGCTGCCGCTAATCGCTCCGAAACTCAAATGAAAGAAATTGAACGTGCACTTAAAGCCGTCGATACTAAACTAAAAGCAGGCTTAGATGGGCAAAAAGAAGACTTTGATTTTCATTTGGCAATCGCTAACGCCTCAGGAAATCACTACTTCACCCGTTTTATTGAATTCATAGGTTCTGGGGTTATCCCTGCGAGAGAACTCATCACGAAGCATAATGATGTATTTGCGCAAAAAGAATTTTATGACAAAATTTGTAATGAACACACAAGCATAGCCGACGCTATAAAAAAACAAGATGTTAAAGCAGCTAAAAAAGCAGCTGGCGCTCACCTCGGTAACAGTAGAGACCGACATTCGCTGTTGGTCGAAACGTACGCGACTAAATAAGTCACAAACCAAAATAGGCAGGTAAAAACTCGCTCAACATTGGGAAATAAGTAACCAACACTAACGCAATTAGCATCATTGCGTATAACGGTAACATGGGTTTTGTGATGCTTTGAATTGACGTTTTTGCGACCGAACACCCGACAAATAATACTGCGCCAACAGGCGGTGTACAGAGTCCTATTGAGAGGTTTAGTACCATCATAATACCAAAGTGAATAGGCGACATTCCTAAGCTTTCTGCGATCGGTAAAAAGATAGGCGTGAATATTAGCACCGCAGGTGTCATATCCATAAATGCACCAACCACTAACAACACAATATTAATAATTAGCAGAATGACTAAAGGGTTTTCACTCAAATACACCAGTGAGTCGCTAATCGCTTGTGGAATGTTCTCAAAAGACAACATCCACGACATAGATGACGATACTGCGATGAGTAATAGCACAATGGCGGATAGTTCTCCGCCTTTGAGCAAAATATCTCGCATCTGAGATAGTTTAACTTCTTTATAAACTAATACAGAAAGAATGAAAGAATACAATACGGCAATACCGCCCGCTTCTGTTGCAGTAAATATGCCACCAACAATACCGCCAATAATGATAAATATAAGTGCTAATGCGGGTAGCGCGCTCATAATCTTTTGACGAACCACCGACAATGGTAAACGCATCTCAGTCGGATAACCTTTATGGCTAGCATAAACAGCACAAACCAGCATAAGTAATCCAGCGAGTAATAAGCCCGGAATATATCCCGCGACGAACAAAGCAGACACTGACACTCCACCACTAGCAATGGCATAAACAATTAAAATATTGCTCGGTGGAATTATCATCCCAGTTGTCGACGCAGATACCGTAACAGCCGCAGAAAAACTGCGATCGTAGCCTTTTTTCTCCATTTCGGGGATCATAAAACTTCCGATAGCACTCGTGGCGGCGACAGCGGATCCAGAAATACTACCAAATAACGCGCATGACAATACATTCACCAATGCTAAACCACCAGGTAACATGCCAACTAAGGCCATAGCACATTCAATTAAGCGTTTAGCCACCCCTCCTCGCCCCATTAATAAACCAGACAGAATAAAAAATGGGATAGCGAGCAACGAGAAACTATCCAAACCACCTGCCATTCGTTGAGCGATGGTGGTTACCGTTGGTACAAAATCAATATTAAGTAACATAGCCGCTAAGGTTGCAATGCCAATACAAAACGAAATCGGCACATTCAAAAAGAGCAGAATGAAAAAGACGCTAATCAATAGTAATCCGCTGATTTCCATAGTTCTTACCCTTTTGTTGATGCAATTGAGTTGCGCATTTCTGATAACAAAAATACCAAGGCGTTGATGGCGATAATTACGCCAACAACAGGAATCGCCACATATACATAAGCAATTTTTATTTCTAATACTGGGGATAACTGCACAGGTTGTAACGTTAATAGTACGAGTTTAATCCCTCCTACACACATGACTGCAATTGCGAAGCAAAATACCATGACATGACTCAACAATCGTGTGAGTTTTTGTCCAAGCTCAGAAAATTTCTCAGTAAAAAGCGAGAGACTTAAATGCACACGGTGACGATAGCCATGGGCGGCACCAAAGAGACCAATCCAAATTAATAAATATCGTGCTAGTTCACCAGAAATAGCACTTGGTGAACCCAAAATATATCGAGAAAACACTTGCCAGCATATCGCGACAACAATTAATCCCATAAAGCTACTGACTAGGTATTCAACGGCTTTATTTAGAAACATCGTAAGGTTGGTAAGCGCTCTCATTCCTTCTGCCCTGCTATTTGAGATTGATTTATCCGTGAAAGATAAGCCCCAATCACATCATTTTTATGCTGTAAATGCATAGGTTTTACCGCTTCAATGAAAGGCGCTTTATCTGGGTAAGCTATGGTAACACCCGCCGCTTCTAACTTTTTCAACGCATCTTGTTCGGCTTCATCCCATAAAGCAATTTGCAAATTTACAGCATCATCCGTGGCTTTAATTAGCCACTTCTGTTCCTCTTCGCTCAGTGAATCAAATATATGTTTGCTGGCAACGACAACATCAGGAATAGACGTGTGTTCATTTAAGGTATAAAACTTACATACCTCATAATGGCGTGAAGTAAAATAAGAGGGTGGATTGTTTTCAGCACCGTCAACGACCCCCTGTTGCAATGCGGCATAAAGTTCGCCCCACGACAGAGGAGTGCCTGCGCCACCAAAATGTCCGATCATATTTACCGCATTTTGGCTATTCATCACGCGAATGTTCTTGCCAACGACATCTTCTGGACCGTTTACGGCCTTGTCACAAGTATAAAAGCTTCTGCTACCCGCATCCATATATCCTAAGCCGATCAAATGCGCGCCATTTAACGAGGCTAAGATATCGTGCCCTATATCTCCATTTAGCACCTGAAAACGTTGCTCTTTAGACGAAAACACATAGGGTAAACCGTATAACTTCATGTCTTCAGAAAACCCCTCCAGAGTAGCGGCAGACACTTTGGTTATCGCTAAACTGCCGATTTGAAGCAACTCGACCATTTGTCTTTCAGAACCCAACTGACCGACCGGGTATATTTTTACTACCATGCGCCCATTAGAATAATGACTTAACCGTTCTCCCAACTGGATCAGCGCTTGGTGCACAGAATGCTTTGTATCTAAGGTGTGTCCAATGCGAATTATTTTGACATCACTCTTATCTGCACAAGCATTTATTAGCGAGAATAATGTCAATATCGCAGTAACTCTTAATGCTCGACCCATCACTAATCTGGCTAAAAAGGCGGTGCGTAACAACATGTAACATCCTCTGGAATGACAATGCGAGTGCTGAGAACACACGCGTAAACAGCTCGTCAAAATATCTAAAGTCAAGGTCCAGCGTTTAATCAACGCAATGCATCGGCCGGATATTTATCCATGTCGCTGTAATCAAGATTTTCACCGGCCATGCCCCAAACAAAGGCATAACTTGCAGAGCCTGAACCACAATGAATTGACCACGGCGGTGAGATGACAGCCTCTTGATCACCTGCCCAAATTAAACGGGTCTCATTGGGCTCTCCCATGATATGACAAACAGCTTGATTGTCAGGCACGTCGAAATATAAGTACGCTTCCATACGACGATCGTGCTGATGCGCAGGCAATGTATTCCATACGCTGCCGGGTTTAAGGCAAGTAATCCCCATCTGCAATTGACAGGTTTCCACTACACCCTCGATTATCAATTGATAAATTGTGCGTTCATTTGACGTTTCTAATGAACCCATTTCAAGCACAGTGGCATCTTCTCTACCAATTTTCTTGTTAGGGTAATGGTGATGTGCCGGTGCTGAGTTTAAATAGAATGTAGCCGGCTCATTCGCACTGTTACTTTCGAAAGTAACGGTTTTAGCTCCCTTACCAATGTATAACGCTTCTTTGTTGTTAAGTGTATAGCGTTCACCGTCCACACTTACTGTTCCTGTGCTACCGATATTGACAACTCCAAGTTCCCGTCTTTCCAAAAAATAAGCGCTTTTTAATGGGTCAATAGTCTCTAATGGCACTTCTATGGATATAGGCCGCACACCTCCTACTATGTATCTGTCGTAGTGTGTACAGACTAAATTAACCTTATCGTCCTCGAATAACCCTTGTGCAAGAAAGTTTTCACGAAGCGCTTTAGTATCGAATGCCCTAGCCTCATTAGGGCCAATTGCATAAAGCGTTTTATAATTTGTATTCATATTTTGCTATCCATTTTGAGCATTGCTTGTTTGCACATAAATTATCATACGTTGTCATATAAGTTACAACATAATAAGTAAATAATATTTCTATTTATTGGCTATCTAAATTTACATACCTGCTATTTTCTAGCCTGCCGAGACAAATATTGTTGCCATTGTTTCGCGCTAGTAATAACACCTGCTTTTTCCCATCCGTAACCTGCGGAGTAACGCACCTGTCCCTTTTTATCCGTACTGACAATCAATAAGGCATGACTTTTATCTTTTTTGTCAGGCTCATCAATAATTTGTACATCTATAAGTCTACTTACGTCAACAACCACGCCTGTCCCTAGTCCATAACCGTCCTTAACTTCCCAAGCCGCTAACCACCCTTCATTTTTGTCCCAAGTAGGCGCAGCCAATCCATCATGTGTTGCAACCCCCACAGCCACTTGAATGTTTTTTGCTGGTTGGTTATTGATATAGAAAGTTGACACTACACTATAAACACGTTGACCCAATTCAATACTCACATGTTTAGTCTCTTTGTAGGCTTTGCCATCTATGGTATTTTCGTAAGTCAAAACGAATTCAGTTTTAGCGTCACTCTGAGAAAGTATTTTCCAATCGGTGAACGTTTCTAAGGGATTCCTAGTATTGTTTTTCCATATTGCGGTCCCGCCGCAACCAGCAGAGTCACCGACATGATAATTATCTAGCCCCTCACCATTGTCTTCGTGATAACTAACATTGTCTTCTAGTGCTAACTTATACCACTTGTCAATAATTGGGTAATTAACCCGCTTTAACCAGCAATCTATACCTGAGTTTTCGGTTCCGTTTCGCAAGGCAGGTCCGAATGCACGAAAAGCAATGACATCATTTTCCCACGCAAAATCATCCGCTCTTTCGGGGACAAATCGTGCAAACGTTTTAGCCTTCACTCCACCACTAAGTTCAGCGGCGTTTTGCACATCGTCTTGATTGACGCTGCATCCTTGACATAACGCTAATACAATCGCACCTGCTAAAAAATGTCTAAGGGATTTCATCTACCGACTCCATGTAATGTTCTTCTTTGTTGACTCAGGGGTTAATGATATTCATGCAAATTTTATTTTGCGTAAACGTTAGTTTAGAAAACACATGCGCAAATCCACCTAACACTTGTAACTTATCATACAAGTAAGTATGATTATCTTGCAACAAAAATTTTACATTTGGAACCCATATTCATGTTCAGTGCTATATCGTCAGCTTATAAAAAGAAATCAGTCCACCAAACGCACAGAATCGTCGTACTCAGTATATTGTCGCTTGCGTTTATGGCTTGCAGCACAACAAGCCAACACCTAAAAGAGGAAGGTCGCAAAAATGACACTCGGCTTTATCCCAATGCAGTCGACTTTTCACACGCGGGCGTAAATTACTCTGAAAGTGCAATTCCAACTTCCAACTTGCCAATATTTTCTGTATCTGACTATGGTGCTATACCAAATGACGACGTAGAAGATCGAGATGCAATTCAACAAACCATTGACGCTGCTGAAAAGAACAACGGCGGCATCGTATATTTCCCTCCCGGAAAATACCTAGTGAATGAACAAGAGAATAGACGCTTTGGTTTGCGTATATCGTCTTCCAAGATTGTATTAAGAGGCAGCGGTCTAGGTAATGGTGAAAACGGCCTTAGTACGCAATTGTTCATGAAGTACCCGCTTGCACCACAAGATCCAAATAAGCTATGGACGGTACCTTCGATGATCACTTTCTTACCGAAAGGAGAAGCACATCCTACATCCAATATCAAAAAACGCGACTATGTATTTAAAACCCTTGTCACAGCCAACGCAAAGTTTGGTGATCTAGCGATTGTAGTCTCAGACACTTCTGGATTAAATGCTGGTGACGTAATTACGCTTGAAATGGAAAACGTTGAGGCAAACAAAGAGTTTTTACAGGGTAAAACGCCACGAGATATATGGAAACGTATCAATACTCAAGGTGTCATGGTATCTGAAAGCCATGAGATCTTAAAAGTCAGTGGCAAACGTATCACGCTCAAAAAGCCGCTGCTCACAAATATAAATAGTCAATACGGATGGGCCGTTGGTAAAACAAACATGATCAAAAATGTAGGGATTGAAAACCTACACTTTATCGGGAATTTCAAAGAAGAATTTGAACATCACAAAAACGCCATACATGACAGTGGCTACTCGGCAATAAAACTATCAAAAACTAGGCATTCTTGGGCTAAAAACCTAAGGTTCTCTGATATCTCAGGCGCGGTAACGATTACTGGCGGCATCGCAAACAGCATTTTGCTAAATGTCATCGATGGTAATCGCGGTCACAACACCTTCAACGTGACATTTGGTACCCGCAACCTTGTAGGCCTTAATCTAGACGTTACCAATAAAGGACAATGGCATGGTCCGAGTGTATCCCATTTGTCTGTAGGTACCGTAGTTTGGCATTTTAACAGCCCGACATCCCGTGGGTTCGACACGCATTCAGTGTATCCTCGGCATACACTGTTTGATCAAATTGAGTCATATGGCTTTGGCGGCTGGGGCGGCAACTATACAACCTTACCCAATCATCTGGGCGGTTTAGTCGTTTGGAATTTTACCCAAACAGGCGAAAAAGTAGGTGAATGGTTTGATGGCACATTGGATTTTTGGAAAATACCGACACAGGTAGAAAATAGATACGGTTTTCTAACCGCAGTCAACCCTATCATCGTTGGGTATAAAGGGAACATAGAGAATGTAAATGAGAATAACGTTGAATACGTAGATAGCCTAGGAGAACACGTACAACCGCCATCGTTATATGAAGCGCAGCTAGAAAAACGCTTGGGTACTCGGCCTACCTGGATTGGGCAATTGCTTAACGAGTGGGAAACATTCAAAGCCTATTATTTACCTTAAATTTTCTTTTAAGAACAAATGTTTGAATATTTAGCTTACTTACTGAATTATTAAGAAATTCTAATTGACTGAGAACGCAATGAAACGATTAAAAAACATACTTAGCAAGGTTAATAACGATAGCCGAAAGCTAATTTTATCACCTAAAAAACTGATGTACATTGCCGCCGTATCAGCAATGGCACTAACCGGATGTGGGCAACCTAGTGATACGACGGAATCTCAACATGACACAAGTTCGCCAACGGTGGCCGCGAGCAAAAAGTCCACTGACAAACCCAATGTACTCATCTTTTATGTTGATGATTTAGGTTATGGTGATATTGGTGCTTATGGCGCTAAGGTCGCCACACCAAATGTAGATAGACTTGCCGCCGGAGGCATCAGATTTACCGATGCGCATAGTCCTGCGGCAACATGCACGCCATCACGTGTATCAATGTTGACTGGCAGATACGCATTCAGAAACAAAGCTGCCATTCTGCCAGGGGATGCGCCTTTGGCAATTGATCACAACGGCTATACTTTACCCGATTTATTTAGCAAAGCTGGATACAAAACCGCAGTTGTCGGAAAGTGGCATCTTGGCTTAGGCGAAGGTGGCTACTTAGATTGGAATAAAGCAGTAAAACCTGGTCCGATAGAACTTGGCTTTGACTACAGCTTTTTAATGCCTGCGACAGGCGACAGAGTTCCTACTGCTTATTTGGAAAATCATCATATTGTTGGACTTGAAGAAAATGACCCAATCCAAGTCACCTATGACCGCCAGAAGATTGGTCAACGACCCGTCGGAAGAGAAAACCCTGAATTGCTCAAGCAGCAGGCGGACGATCAACACAGTGACACGATTGTAAATGGCATTAGCCGCATTGGTTATATGGCGGGCGGTAAAAATGCCGAATGGGTCGACGAAGACTTCCCCTTTGTATTCACCGATAAGGCAATTGATTTTATAAAAGATGTTAAAGACCAACCTTTCTTTTTATATTTTCCTTTTCACGACATTCACGTGCCGCGTGTACCCAACAAAATGTTTGAAGGTAAATCTGGCATGGGCCCTCGAGGCGATGCAATTCTGCAAATGGATTGGATGACTGGCAAGATAGTCGACGCGCTAGAAGCTGAGGGCTTGCTGGAAAACACCTTGATTTTGTTCTCTAGTGACAATGGACCCGTGCTAGACGATGGCTATGCTGACCAAGCGGTTGAATTACTAGGAGACCATGACCCAAGTGGAGGTTTTAACGGCGGCAAATATAGTGCATTTGAAGCTGGCACAAGAGTACCAATGATTGCTTATTATAAAGGGAAAATTAATGCTGGTGTAAGCGATGCACTATTTAGCCATATTGACTTCTATGCGTCATTTGCAGATATGCTAGGCATTACCTTAAAAAATGATGAAGCAATCGACAGTCAAAATGTTTTACCTGCGCTATTCGACGCAGAAAAAAGTGGCGTAGAATGGAGTTTACAAGAAGCCTTTACCCTCGGTTTAAGACACAATCAATGGAAATACATTGCGCCGTTTGATGGTACAACACCGGCTTGGCTAAGCAATAAAACAGTAGATGCAGCATTGAGGCCTCATGCCATGCTATTTAATTTAGCAGAAGATGCTGCCGAGCAACATAATGTTATTGAGCAATATCCTGATATTCTAAAACGAATGGAAGACAAGCTAAAAAAAATAAAAGCGCGATAGTCGCGCTTTTGAATCCTTAAGTTTATCTCGTATCTTTTAGCCGTCTTGATTGATTTGTGCAATCAAGGCGTCTCTTGTTGCATCGACAACGTCACTATTACCAAATATCTGACAAGTACCGGCCGCCATATGTCCACCACCGCCATAGCGTAAACATAGTTCGCCAACGTTAGTATTGGATGAGCGATTCAAAATAGATTTTCCGATAGCAAATACAGTGTTTTGCTTCCTAAATCCCCACATTTCGTGGATAGATATATTGCATTCTGGGTACGCCGCATAAATCATAAAACGATTGCCAGCATAAATGGTTTCTTGATCACGCAAATCAAGTAGCACTAAGTTGCCGTAAACCGTTGCACACTCTTTTATTTGCGCCGCAAATTTATCTTTATGTTCATAGTAAAGTTCAACGCGTTCCTGTACATCAGGTAAGGCAAGAATTTCTTCAATCGTATGATTACGGCAGTAATCTATGAGTTCCATCATTAGGCTATAATTCGAGATTCTAAACTCTCTAAAACGCCCTAACCCTGTTCTGCTATCCATTAGATAATTAAGCAGTACCCAGCCTTCAGGGTTAAGTATTTCATCTCTGGTGAATTGCGCCGCGTCAGCTTTGTCTACAGCTTCCATCATATCGTCCCAAGACTCTGGGAAAATGTCTTTACCACCGTAATAATCATATACTACACGTGCTGCCGATGGCGCTTTAGGGTCGATAATATGATTAGGATCGTTATTTTCAGAATTACGCGACATTTCACTTAAGTGATGGTCGAAGGCCAAATTGCAGCCGGGTACATAAGGCAAGTTGGTCGTTATATCATTGGGTGTAATTTCCACTAAGCCATCTTGCATATCTTTAGGATGTACAAATTTGATTTCGTCAATCAAACCAATTTCTTTTAATAAAACGGCACATACTAACCCGTCAAAGTCACTGCGAGTAACTAAGCGATACTTATCTTCAACTGAGGCGGTCATGGTAGACACAATAATTCTCCCAATATGGATTTGTTTTTTCAACGATGGTGTTTTTCTTGGTAAGAATCTTAGTTGAATCTGGTGGTAATAGGGTATCAAAATGAATACTGTGATATGCCAGCAAATATTTTACGTGCCAAAAATAGTGGCATGACAGCGGGAAGCCCGTTACCTGTTTAACCTGATCAAAACACAAACATTTACAAATCATTGAAACTTTTCATAAAAATATCAGCCACAATACTTCAAAATTTAAAACATTTGGACGTAAGGTCCGTTGATCATTGTGGTAGAAAATCTATGAAAAAAATAATAGCGCCTTTATCTGTATTTATTTGTTTTTTCGCTTTTAGCGCCTTTGCAGAAAATGACAATGTCACGCGACTAAAAGACGCCCTAAGAAAATTAGAAGGTAAAGCGCCTATTTCAGCGGTTTATGAACGCAATAATACCGAGATAAGTGACGCTGATGACAAAGATGACAGAAAAGAAACCACCGGAAGTATTTCTGTCTCTGTCGCAATTGATGATGCAGGCCTACATATAACATACCCTCAACTAGTGCTAGAAACAATGGAACTTGAAGCGCAAGCACAGGCCGCGGATGAAGAGGCTGACACACCAACACTCAATGCCGTAGGTAGCGTAAATGCAAAAAGTTTCAGTTATCAATTATCTGCAGCTAAAAGCATATTAAGGCGAATAGAAAAAGCAACATTCATTGAGGATGAAAACATAACGTACAACGGCAATCCAGCTACTGTGGTACGTTTTAGCTTGCCGCTTGAATCCATCATCACAGATGCTAAGACCCGTTCTTATGTCAGCAAATTTGAAGGGATTTACTCTATAATCATGGATGAAAACGGCTACCCAATTCAGATAGACACAGAGTTCAATGGGAAAGGAAGAGCCTTTCTTGTGTTATCTGTCAAAGTGAAAAACTCAGAGTCTTCAGTATTTACTGTAATTGACGATCGCCTAGTACGCCTACAACATGAATATGAGAACGAAATACAGTCAAGTTTTGGTGATAACGTCTCGATTGGTAAGAATACTATGAAACTCTCCGTTGATTAGGCCGTAATAATCTTTGCAGTATGAATTACTGCGACAATGAAACTGCAGAGCCATGTTCAATTGTTCCCATGGCTCTGCACTTAAAATCTAGATATGGTCATCTTTGTTTACGGTCGCTTGTTTTTGTTTGTGTTCTTCCTTTTCTTTCCAGGCAGGAAGGTACTTACTTAACTTAGCTTTAATGGATCCCAAATTTTCTTTCGCCCAACTTAGTGCCGCATCTCCTGCTACAACTAAACTAGTATTGGCATCAATTTTTTTGAACTCTTTTGATTCGTAGGTAAATTTACCGTCTTTACCTTGATGCCTTACAGGGTGCATTGAGAAGCGAGCTTTCCAAAACCCCATTCGTGGGGAAACAACAGAAAAATAAGTCTTGTTAGCAAGCATATCCGCTTTTAGGAAATCGGCTGATTCGCCTACTACCATAAACATACGCTCTCCCGGTTCAACGGTATACGCAACTTTTGTGTCATTCGAAACAATACCAATAAATTCAGGCGTTCCAGACGTTACGTCAAAAACAGATGCTTGAATAGCCTGACCAGTAAATGCTGACCGCATGAATATCATTTGTGCTTTATCGGTTGGTGCATTTATAGATAGTGGCTCTTGAGAAGGTTGCATCAAGGTGGATTTACAACCACTTACGAAAATAATTACGCCAAGACACAATAGAATTTTTTTAAACATATTACTAAGTTCCATTTTAATTTTTAATTGAATACGTTTGGGGAAATTTACCCAAACCAATATAGGGATTTCTCTTCCCCACCGGAATAGTCTAATCCATAAAAATTTTTATGGATACCGCTATACCCCTCATTTCGATATTTTTCATTAGTAGTTAATCTTAGTTTTCTGCCGATGAGGGGCTAATAGAATTTTATCTTTTTGAGCTAGCACATGAGTCGTATTCACATGTCTAACCTTTACAGCAACCTTAAGAACCCTCCGCCATAGTCACAAAAAATATTCCCCGATGTATTTGACAGCCCTAACTCTATAATCTACATTTGTAGATATAAAAACTACAAATGTAGAGAAGGATTACCCATGAACAAAAAACTTAGTGATTTTGAACTCGACGTAATGAGTATATTTTGGCGAGTAAACAAAGCATCCGCGCCACAAGTGCATGAACTTATTACTGAAAATAAAGAAGTTAGTTACTCGACAGTAAAAACCATTGTCGATAGGTTGGAGCAAAAATCGGCAATTAAGCGTGAAAGCTTGCAAGGAAGAACCATTTTCTATGCGCCAGCCATAAAACAAGAGTCGTTATCTACACCACTGCTCAAAGGTTTTTTACGGCGCTTGTTTTCAAATAGACCTCAACAACTCATTGCGCAATTGATTGAAAACGAAGAACTGAATAATGATGATATTGAGAAGTTAGAAAAGATGTTGGCAGAAAAGAAGTCAACGCAACGTAAATCTAAAAAATAGGGAGCCAGCCAATGGAACGCTATTTTATCCTAAATTTATTGTTAAGCCTATTGTGTGCATTAGCCCTAATGGCACTGGCTAAATCTCCTGCGAGACTTCGCTTCTATGTTGGCATTACAATGTTAGTAAGCTGGTTAATACCTTGGCATATATTGCACATTAGTCTGCCACACACCATGGCCAACTCCCCCTTATTTGCTTTGCCGCAAATTGACGCCAGTAACATTGCTATGCCTGCCATCAATGCGTTAAACAATACAGCGCTTCAAACAAACATGCAGATAAATTGGTTAACGGTATCTTTAGACTACTTATGGCTTGTCGTTGCAGCAATAGGCCTAAGCTTATTTGCACGAGACATATGCCGTTATCGCAAACTAATGCGTGCATGGCTTGCAAATTCGCGACTAGACAACGCACTTTGGCAAACCCTCAAGCATGACAACACAGCACATGCCGCTCAATATCCTATTCGACGAATAGCTAGCCAAGGCCCAGGCATGGCAACAGGGCTACTTCACCCGTTGATTTGGATAGACGAAACCCTGCAAGACACCGAGCAACTTAGCGCTACTGTGTTGCATGAAGTCACGCATATAAAACAAAACGACCCTCGCTGGTTATGGGTTATCTGCATTCTACAACGCCTACTTTGGTGGAACCCTATCGCATGGTGGGCAAGTAATTATACCAAACAGCAAATGGAGCTCAGTTGCGACGAAACTTGTCAGTCGCAGATGCCGGAGAATAGTTATCAACAGTTGTTGATTCAAATAATGCTAAATCAACAAACAACTATCGATAAACGTGTTGTCAATCAGCCAATAGCCAGTATTCGCTATGGGCAAAAATTTAACCTTAAACGAGTCTTAATATTAGACGAGGAAATACAAATGAAAAAACGACACAACACAGTAATAGTAGGATTATTTTGCCTCTTTGGCTGGATAGGGCTATCAAACGCAACTGGAGTAGTTGATAAAGTTTTAAAGAATACTCCACCAAAATCTACACTAATGGTTGCATCAACTCCCGAGCTAGATGCTTTTAGTACAGCAATATTCGGCAAAGAGCAAAACCTAGCACTTGCAGAAGATATTTTGAACCCTATTTTAGAAAACTTAAGCGCCTTCTCTAAGCAAAGTCAGTTAGAGATTTTGGCGGCAAAACATCTCTTAACTTCATTGCAGAAACAACATAAGCAAGTAGTAGTGACATCAGATCAGATAATGAAATTATTAGGTGACGTTGACATTTCGAGCCACAATTTGCACGCCATGATAGTCCGAACAATAGCCTCAGCAACATACTTGGAGCGTTGGGATAAGATTATTGAGTATGCATCTCATTGGCGAGAAAACTTCAGTCATAAAGAAGTTGAAATAGAAGCAGCGCTCGCTAACGGACACTTTAGATTACAGAATTTCGAAACGGCAATAGATATTTTGGAACAGTTAATGGCAGAAACCAAACTGCAGGGTCTTAACGCCCCCGATTATTGGGCAACGTTGCTCGGGACAAGTTATTTCGCGAACGGTGATACCGAAAGTGCCTTGCGTTGGTTCGAAGAGGCTGTGATTATTTCACCCACTGAACTTAATATTAAAAATTTAGAGCAAACGAAAAAAATGATTGGTACATATGAAGGAAAGCCCATCATAGTAAGTAATTAAACTATATTATTTATGTGAATCACGCTCCGGCCGTTGATTTAATCACTAGAAATACATAAATCAGCGGCTTTATTGCGCATTAATATTAAAAGCTAAATGACTGATTTTTAGCTTACGCAAACTCATCAACTGATGTAAGCATTATTTTCTTCGAAAACCGATCACAAAGCTCAATACCCCCACAGTCAAAAACATCAGTGTTGGCAGTAGCACTATAGCAAAACTTATTCACTCAACGCCTGTGTTTCAGGCCAAGCACTAGTTAAATCGATGAATAACTTATCAACCATAAATTTGATGCCCATGTCATCATCATTGATTGACGCATAAGCGCGTAAACCAATAAATTGATTCATCAGCCAATCTGCCGCATTGCTCACGGGTGTATTTGCGGGCAATTCATTCTTATCAATAGCACTTTCTATCACCAAAATAAAACATTCACGGGATGTTGTAATTCCCTCCATAACCACTTGTTGGCAATTTATGCCAAGAAGATCTAACTCA
Organism: Agaribacter marinus; assembly: GCF_030160655.1. Lineage (GTDB taxonomy): Bacteria > Pseudomonadota > Gammaproteobacteria > Enterobacterales > Alteromonadaceae > Glaciecola > Glaciecola marina. The sequence goes on along the minus strand of NZ_BSOT01000011.1, from coordinate 119,894 downwards.
GGAATAGTTTTAACTAATAAGCACTGCCGTGCATAGCGTTTGTCTTCCGAACCAGTGAGCGGTGTAATAATAAACTCACGCAAGGCGTTGATTGGAGACACCGCATTTGCTACCTCGACCAGTTTTCTTCTATTGCATTCGTTATATTGTTCAACGACAGTTTGAAATAAAACGTCTTTACTTTTAAAGCGCGCATAAATACTGCCAGGCCGCATATCTAAGGCATGTTGAATGTCACGCATACCCGATGCTTGAAAGCCTTTCTGCCAAAACAACTGCGTTGCCTTTTCTATTGCCTCAGTGTGGTTATATTTCATAAAGATATACCGTAGATTACAAAGTTTTGAACACCTGTTCAATTATTACTTGAACAAGTGTTCAAGTAAAGCTAGATTATAAAATCAAAACAAATATACAAGCCCTCAAACGTCAGAGCTTATATAAATATTATTAAACGACATCGGAGTTCAACATGCATAATTTTACACTACACACCAAAGAAAGCGCTCCTAGTGAAGCAATACCATTGTTTGAAAACTCAGAGAATGCCTTTGGCATGATCCCAAACCTGCATGCAGTAATGGCAGAGTCCCCTCAACTACTTGAGGCTTATCAAACACTGCACACATTGGCACAAAAAACATCATTTAACGCGGAAGAGTTAACAGTTGTTTGGCAAACAATCAATGTTGAACATGCATGCCACTATTGTGTGCCAGCTCATACCGCTATCGCTAAAAGCATGAAAATAAACGATAAGTTAATCAATGAGTTACGTAATAACGAAGTACTATCTGACAAAAAGCTCAATACGCTAAAAACCACGATACTCGCTATAACTCGCGCAAGAGGAGTTGTCGAAGACGCGCAATTGACCGCCTTTTTTAACGCAGGATACCAGCAACAACAAGTACTCGACATTATTTTGATTCTTGCTCAAAAAGTAATGAGTAACTATACAAATCATTTAGCCAATACGCCGGTTGATGACGCCTTTAAGCCTTTTGATTGGCAAGCAAAATAAATTTGCACATCATAATTTACAAGCAATTATGCTCAAAATTTTTATAGGATTGACTAGTGGAAAACCTTTTCGAGACATTTTCATTAAATGACACAATTACATTAAAGAATCGCATTCTGATGGCGCCATTAACGCGTTGCATGGCAGATGATAACTTAGTCCCTACTCAGCAAATGGCAGACTATTATTCTCGCCGTGCCGATGCAGGCCTTATTATTTCAGAAGCCACAATCATTCGTCCTGACGGACAAGGCTACCCCAATACACCCGGACTTTTCTCACCTGAGCAAATAAAAGGTTGGCAAGTGGTAACGCAAGCCGTCCATAAAAATGGCGGTAAGATGTTTGCACAGCTTTGGCACACCGGTAGAGTTGCCCATCCTTATTTTTATGATGGCGATGAGGTGCTTTCAGCGTCCGCGGTGGGCGTAGAAGGAAATGTCCCTAGAATGCGCGAATTAAGATATCAAACGCCAAAAGCAGCGACCAAAACAGACATACAAAACCTTGTGAATGACTTTGTAAAAGCGGCTGAAAACGCTATAGAAGCGGGCTTTGACGGCGTAGAAATCCATGGCGCAAATGGCTATTTGTTGGACCAGTTCTTACATCATGATAGCAATAAACGTAACGATGAATACGGGCAAACGCCAGAAAACATGGTGCGCTTTCCGTTAGCAGTGGTAGATGCAATAACTGACAAAATTGGCGCTGACAGAACCGCATTACGGATTTCTCCGGGCGCATACTTTAACATGGCTGGCACGGCTGAAGATCGAGACGTTTTTGATCATTTATTAGCGGCGCTTGAAAAACGCGATTTAGCGTTTCTGCATATTGGTATTTTTGATGACACTATGATTTTTGACTATTTAGGTGGTCAAGCATCTAGTTATGTCAGAGCCAACTACAGTAAAACATTGGTTGGCGTTGGCGGATATTCAGCAGAAACAGCCAGTACCGCAATATCCGAAGATAAATTTGATTTAGTAGCTATCGGCAGACCATTTATTGCAAACCATAACTACATCGAAAAAGTCAAAAAAGGGGAAGCGCTTACACCTTACAGTGAAGATATGTTAGCGGAATTAGTGTAAAACTTAATTTGAAAAGTCGAATGACACATTGCGAAACAGCTTATGAGGATAGTGCAACCACACAGGCCACAATACTTTTGTCGGATGATACATTTCGAATCTTCAAAAAAGTAACGCTCTCTGTTATTATCGCGCAAATAGTGTGCTAAATATTAAGTACATTATTTGCATCGATAAACAAACAGGGATGTTGTAATGAAAAGTCATTCGTTAGAAATAAAAAAAATATCAATTGTAATCGCTTCTGCCTTAATGATGGCTGCATGTGGTGGCGGAGGTGGTAGCGATTCAGGGACCTCTCCAAACCAATCGGCCCCAAGTCAACCTGCTACCAATCCCCCCCCAGAACCTGTGTATAGCATTGAAGGTGCCGGTGTAAAAGGTCCACTAAAATATGCTGATGTGTCCTTGTACAAATTTGCTCCTGGAAATACTAACGGTTTAGGACTGTTAGTCGCAAGTGCGACTACAAATGAAAATGCTCTCATTTCTGATATGCAATTAGTAGGCGAGCCTGACGATTGGTATGTTATTCAATTTACGGCGAATGACGGAACAATCGACATGACAACGGGTTCTTCGCCTGTTTTTTCTGTTTTACGTAACTTAGTAAGCGCAGAGCAAATTAAAGAAAAAGACTTCTTATTTGCGACACCACTATCTACTTTGACACTAAAAGTGATTCTGTCAGATTTAACAGGAGAAGGCATAACTGAAGACACAATTTCTGCATCAAGTGCACTTGTTAGATCAGCATTTGTACGGCAAGTTTCAAGCCAATTCAATACGCGCTTAACGGTGCCAATAGTCTACGGAGACACAAATGAAGACAGCCTCGAAAAACTTTGGGAAGCGCGACTTTCTAATGAAATTTTTGCGGCTCAGCTTTTTCAATTCAGGCGGCAGTTAAGTGGTGACACGGTGGTGTTGGATCAGTTAATGAATGCTCTAGCATCCGACTTAAAAGATGGTTCAGTAGATGGTGTGTCCAAAAACGAATTACCCTATAGCAGTGATGAGTTGGCATTTTTCTCTCAATCAGTAAACAAATTGAACTTTGCCGGGGCGAATAACAAGAAAATATCATTATTACTCGACGAACTAAAGACAGAAATCACGGAAATGGGGATAGCGGATATAGAAATTCCTGCGGATGCGTCATTGTCTAATATTTCAGATCAAACTCGTATTTTGTTGAACAGTGATATTGATGACGATGGAGTACTGAATAGTCTCGATAGTGACTTGGATGGCGACAATATTGAAAATCAGATGGATTTATTCCCAACTTTAGCATCAGAGTGGCGTGACAACGACTTAGATTTCGTTGGTGACAATGCAGATACTGATGATGACAATGACGGCGTATTGGATATCGAAGATGCATTTCCATATGATAATAGTGAATCAATAGACAGCGATAATGATGGTATTGGTAATAACGCTGATATAGATGACGACAATGATAATGTTGAAGATTTAAATGATAGTTTTCCACTAGACAGCACTGAATTCCAAGACAACGATAAAGACGGTATTGGTGATAATGCAGACCAAGACGATGATAATGATGGCGTTGCAGACATAAACGATGTCTTTCCGCTAGACAGTACTGAGTCTGTGGATAACGATGAAGACGGCGTCGGTAATAATGCGGACCAAGACGATGACAATGACGGAGTTGACGATGTCAATGATGTTTTCCCGCTCGACAACACCGAATCAGTAGATACGGATGATGATGGTATTGGAAACAATGCGGATACAGATGACGATAATGACAATGTTGAGGATGTAAACGATAGCTTCCCACTAGATGACAGTGAGTATCTAGATAACGATGAAGACGGTATCGGGAATAATGCAGACCCAGACGATGACAATGACGGAGTTGACGATGTTAGTGATGCATTCCCCTTAAACAGCGCCGAGTCTATAGATACAGATGAAGATGGTATTGGAAACAATGCGGATACAGATGATGACAATGACGGCGTATTCGACATCAATGATATGTTTCCCTTCGATTCGACAGAAACTTTCGACTTAGACAATGACGGTATTGGGGACAATTTTGACAACGATGATGACAACGACACAATAATTGATGCCCTAGATAATATTGAGGTAGCGCGGGTTAAAGATGATTACTTGGCAGAAGCTCAAATAGAATGGTTAGTGCGAGGTAAAACAACTCAAGGTGGCAAAGCAAGCTCAAGTATGGGGTATCACGTTCAGTATTACACCTATGACGAAACAGATCCAAATAATCGAATTCAAAGATACACTGAAGAAAATTTCTTCAACGGTTTATATAACCCGATTAAAGAAGCTTGGGAAGTTACATTTCCTGCACCAAGTTATGAAGGAAACTTCAGAACAGACGTATCCTTTTATTGCTCTAGAGCAAACAATATCTGTAATGGCGAGAGAATTACGCAGTTGTATAGGCAATCGGTATATTACTCGGTAACTTGTACTGAAAATGACACTTGCAAATTCTTTATGCAACCAGACCCTGGTGTTAATATTACTAGTAACGAAAGTGGAAGTTTGTCTGCAACATCATTTATTCAAGACAATACGGGTAAACTTCGAGTCTCATATCGTGTTTTCGGTGATGACGTGACCCTGGCGATAAACAACTCCAATGACCATGGAGCAACATGGTTTAAATCTACCGATAGATTGAACCAATACTCAAGCAGTCGAACAGTATTGTATAATGCTCCTGACGGTGCTCTCTACCTGCTGACAAGTTGCGGTTCGTCATCACTATGTGTATTAGAAGAAGTTAGCTTTGGTCAATGGGATCGTAAAGCCTCTATCCCAATACCGACAACTAAAACATGCTTTGACAGCGGAATCTGTGTTACTCATTCCCCATCTGAAGATGATATTATTCAACTAGATTCCGGCGAGTTTATGGTTTCATTCTCACGCAATACTGATGGAAATAATGTTAACGTATATACGATCACGTCATTTGATCTAGAAAATTGGACGGCACCTGTCCAAGTAGCAAACGATGAAGATTTTGATTTTGGTTCCAAAGTCATCCAGTTGTCCAACGGCTCTTTACTTATGGCATATATTTCTTATGGAAAATCTGGTATTGAGATCGTCAGATCTGATGCTGGTGAAGATTGGGAGCATGTACAAACGATTGAAAAAGATGGCTACGCCTCATCTGTCATCTCCTTTACAAAGAGCAATGAAGATATACGGCTGTTTTATGTGCGGTATGGCAAACTTTATTATGAGATTCTTCAAGACAATGGGCAATTTGAATCGCCAATATATGTGACGGATATTGAAGGTTTCGAGCCCCATGTAATCAGGCTAGATGATGGAAGTTATGGTATGGTTTATTCGTTAGATCACAATGAAACACGGGATATCTTTTTTGAAAACTTAGGTAACTTAAACTAAGAACTCTTAATAGTTTCTAGTTGATCTATTACTTATGTAAGTTAAATTTCGTTTGCGAAACAAAAAAGGTCAGCGTTCAGCTAAACGCTGACCAAACATGTCACTCAAATATTTATCCCGGAGACACCGTTAAGGTTTATTTGAGCGACGACGTAAAAAGGTTAAATAGCTAAGTGCAACAATTACAGCCATACTAGGCGCACTTACGCTGTTAGCTTGTGCTGATACATTAAAGCCGCCTGAACTGTTAGGTGAAAATACGAGTGACATTTGATCTAAATCGAAAAAATCGTTACTTGCACCGGTAAATTGATCACAACTATCTGCACTGTCAAAACACCACTGCTCAAACACTGTTGATGCTCCTGTATTGTCACCTACACTTAAATCAACCAGACTATTTGGACCAAAATCACCCGCACTTATGCCAGTGACTATGCCTTCATCCAACGAATCAAAAAGGCTTTCACCTGCATCATCAAAAATGCCATTGTAACTAAAGATAATCTGCCCAATATCGAGTAGCTGCAATTGGAAACTAGCTAAATGATCTGGGTTGAGCGCCGAACCGACTTCATTCCATGTAAACACCGCTCTGTCACCAAAATCATTGAAATGGATACTGCCGCTATCCTCTAACGAAAGGTCAGTATTAAATGGCGTAAATAAAGGCGAACCATCGCCTAAAAATTCATCCAAATCTGCCCATAAATCATAATCAATATCATCGTCGTTACCTGCCAAACCTGCGTTATCGAGTGCTTGAACGCCGCCATTTGTGCCAACGGCAAAATCACTGTACGTATCACCCGCAAATGGAAATAAGAAACTCAGTGATACATTTGAAATCTCATCGTCTTCGCCACTTAAATCGGTAATTTCATCACCAAAATTTGATTCCCATAAAACCGGCACCGCCATCGCAGAGCCCGCTGAAAAAGCGAATAAACTAAACACTGCTGACTGAATTAATTTCTTGCTTTTCATCCTTATTACTCCTTTATCATTTTTCTTGCAGCGCCATCAACTAATGGCGCTGCAATTTCTTCAACGACCCAAATTATATAGTTCGCTAGCTTCAGTGGATGTGAGTGCATATTGATACACTCGAACTTCGTCAATGTCGCCGCTATACATTCTAAAACCGACATCTGCCGCAGGCCCGCCTATACTTGTCGGCCCATTGTCATTTAACGGCTCTACTTCAATCTCTCCTTCAAGGACATCATCAACATAGAACTTGAGTGATGTGCCTTTTAGTACCGCGACTAGGTGGTGCCATTCGCTGTCAGCCTTATCAGCAACCGTAATGAAGTTGTTTCGAATACCTGCCCGTACATCGTTGCCGATACCCTGAATGGTGAATGGGCTATTACCTGTCCATTTGCTCACACGCTTAAACATATAGTTGTCGCCTTGAGGTGCATAGCGAACCCACATCGACACACTATATTCATTGTTAATGTTGCCATACGGAATATTAGGCAACACAACGATATCGTCTTCCCCATCAAAATTCAGATAGCTACCATCACTATCACTCTGCCATCCATTAGTTTGTATCGGGACATCAGGTAATTCCCCAGCCCATTGTGCACCATTGAAAAACATGCCGTGATATCCATTGCCAGATGCGTCACAACTCGTTAGTGGCGCGTCAACCGCACTAGGGTCTACGTCTTCGAATCTAAGGAATACAGATAACGCTGGTTCGTCAACGATGTCACAAGGCGCATCAGCGAATGGGCGTTCAGCAGCATGATTGGCAATTGTCGCTTCATCTAAGGCGACATTGTTGTAGATGCGGAGATCATCCAAGCTACCTTTAAACGGATTTGCCGGTACAGCACTATCACCAATGGAAACAAGATTTCCGTTACTTTTTGGTTCTACTACCTCTTCACCCTTGAACTCACCATTCATGTAAAGCTTTAAGGTTTTACCATCTAAAATCGCAGCTAAATGATGCCACTCATCGTCAGCATAGCCGCTAACTAAAAGCCCTTTACCATTTACTCTTGCGCCAATTTTTCCGTCCGAACCCGCCATAACATAAAACGGATTGCCTCCATGCCAGCGGCTTTTAGAAAATGGGAAGCTTGTTTTACTTTGTGGTGCGAATTTTATCCAAGTAGATACACTGTATTTTGCGTTGCCATCGGCATCAATATCATATTGAATATCTCCAACTTCAACTCTGTCATCAACGCCATCAACGGTCACGCCGTTAATGCCTGAAGGTGGCACAGGCGCGATCCACATTGCACCATTCTCAAGTGAGAACACTTCATCAAATGCACTGTTGCAGGTAGTTAAGCTTGACTCAGGGTTGGCATCATCAGCATCATCCAGTCTTAACAGTACTTCCAATCCTGGCTCGCTGACCAACTCACAAGTCATGTCTGTTGGTTCACGTGTCATTGCTAACTCAGCGATTTCTGCAGCTGTGAGCGCTCTGTTGTTGTAAACCCGCACATCATCCAAACCACCTTTGAATGCAGGGCCAGACACGGCACTATCGCCAATAGATAGCGCTTGACTGTTTGATTGGGGTTCAACTACCTCGCTAGCCTTAAGCTCACCATTAATGTAGACCGATAGTGTTTTTCCGCTTAACACGCCCGCCACATGATGCCATTCATCGTCAGCATAGCCGCTGATAAGTGGACCTTTACTATTGATTCTTACCCCAATTTTTCCGTCACTTGTTGCCATGAAATAAAACGGGTTGCCACCATGCCAACGACTCTTAGATATTGGAAAAGTGGAGCTTGTTTGATTTTTAAATTTGATCCAAGTGGCTACTGTGTAGTTAGCGTCGCCGTTTGTATCAATATCATATTGAATATCACGTAGCACGACTCTATCGTCAATACCGTCAAAAATAAGGCCATTGACTTCTTCAATTTCAGGATCTGGCACAACAACATCCGGAACAAAGTTTTGTAGTTCACCGTGATTGCCCCTGCCAGAAAGATCTTGAGTCGTGTTTCCTTCCCCTTCATTTATACTTAGATGTAGACTTAAGACTGGATCACGTTTTAATACAGCTTCAAATTGCGTGTATGCATTTACGCTGGAGATACCAGTAATTTTTATATATCGAGCGTCAATAGGGACGTCAAATTCAAACTCTTCAAGCGCATTCGTTGCCATCGAATTTTCGGCAGATGCTTGACCATTCGCAAAGCTTACCGTCTCCCACACTTGATGATCTAAGGAATATTCAAGCGTAAAACTATACGCCGAATTGACGCCATTCAAGAACGCAAGTTTTATCCCCGAAAGATTGAGAACGTCTTGTAAATCAATTGAAATATATGCATCTTCACCACCAGACCAATGTGTCCCGTCATTGCGATCGAGTATATTGTTTGGATTGTTACTAGCCGAACTTTCAGATGCAATTGCCGATGCTCTCGCTATTTCACGCTTACCAATTTGTATATTTTGGATATGATTGCTGTTACCAAAAGAGCCTGTTGCATCCGCGCTTTGCCAATCACCCGAGGTTTTCGCTGTATAAACGGAAAATGATGTGACTCGATTGCCATCTTCAACATCTTGTCCAAATTGAAGACCCGCAGGTTCGTAGTAATCACCCAAGTCGAAGATAGTCTCATTTGGATAACTATCTGCTACCGTCGTTTTGCTTGCGCCTTCAATAGGAAAGCCCATTTGATCCAATACAACAATGTTTGCCTCGGCGCCATCGATGCCCGATTCAGCCACAAACCTGACATATCTTACCTTACCAGCAACCTCTACTAGCCATTCTGGCAATTCGCCAAAACGCTGTGCGACTTGCGCTTCGTATAAAGAGTATGGTTTTACAGGACGCCCTATCGACTCTTCAATCGCTTGAGACTGGCTATAGTCAGCATTTGAATACAGATACGGGTTTGCCAACGGTGGGAATATTGCGGTACCCGCGCCATCCAGCGTGTAAGTGATCACGGTCGAACCGTCATCTGCTGGACTATCGCAGTAGTCATCATCATCTTCGTCACGCACTTCTCTGCATTTAGGATGTAACTCATCAAAATTAGGAATTTCAGCGCCGTTAGTGAAGTATTCGTTTATGGCAAAATCCACATAATTTTGCTGTTTTTCAAAGGTATGAGGATTTCCATGCATGCCAATAACGTATGGCGTTACAATCCGTCCAAACTTACTCCCAGCTTGCATGAACTGAAAGTTTTCTTTACTTGCTGCTGTGTTATTCGGGTTCCAAAACACAAGGTGCTTAAGGTGATTGGGTTGACTTCCTACAGATCCTCCCCATCGACCTGTAATAAAACCGCCTTTGAGCTTGTCAAATAGGTTAGCGCGAGGAAATGACGCATGGATATTGGGACCAGCTGTCGGCGTCATATTCGCATTCAATATGACGTTGGCACTAGCATGATTCGCATAACCAGGGCCATGCCAAGTATCAGCCCTATCATCAATATTTATCGCAAGGACGTTTGTACTTCTTTCAATTGCTAGACTTGAGTGACCAGCCTTACCCGTAAAATCAACATCTTGCACGGTAATAGCTGCGCCGTTAATGGTAAGTCCCTGATTGAAACTTTTAAACTCGACATTCTTCACCCACGAGTGCGACACACGATTCATTCGCAATGCGGTCCATCCACTGTCATGTATGTAGTTTTTGTGATGAACAAAATCTTCATTCCATGCACCTTCGAGCGTAAGGTCTTCCATACCAAAAAATTGCATGGGCTGCAGATCTTCCTCTAATCCCCAACCATGTCCTTCGGCTTCGGCATTTTTTGCCTTCTCTATTGTTGCGTGTATAGGCGAATGAAACACCACACGTTTACCAATGATTTGTTTTATTTGTTTTCTCTCAATCCTACTGAGCCCTCGATTTAATCCCGCTTGGTGTGATGTTCCATCCGCTAAAAACCAAGGCTCAGGCATATAAGGCGACATTGCCTCAGCAATTGCGTCATCACGAGTATCTAAACTTCGGAGCGTAACCCACTGCCCTACATATAAATCATCAACACTCTCAACCTTTAGTGAATCAGATGACTCTCTTAGTACACTGTCTTTTGCCCGCGTTATATAATTAGGCTGAGATAACTTATGCTGTGCTGGCGAACTAGCAGCGCCCGACCGCGGTTGCCACTCACGACTTACACCGACTTGAAACAAAGACGGTGTCGTCCACATGAGATTTGAATAAGGCGCTCGAAAATGCTCTCGCATGTATAAAACAGTTTGGCCTTTTCCTGCACCGCGCAAAATAATATTGCTCCGGTCTATGACGATAGGTTGGTGCGCCTGCGCAAATATTCTGTCTGCGTCGTTCCCCTGCCCTGTGGGTTGCGATTCAGCTACACCCATCATATCCGATGGTTCATTGACCAAAAACAGCCCCGCGGGAAAATAAATGATCGCACCGACGCTGTTTTCACCATAAATGGCGTTGTTGTCAATGTACTCACTTGCGGCAGCTATAGTTGCGCGCAATGCCTCCTTATCAGAGTTTGTGTCATTCGGGATTGCACCATAATCCAAGACGTTAAATATTTTATGGCCAGTTAAGCTTGGATCAAACTCAGGAACACTCGCTGGATAGCCAATATCGAGGTTGCGTGTGGGTAATGGCTCTTCACCAAATTTGTAACCTGCGAACGAAAAATTAGGTAGTACATCGTCAGCGCTGTAGCTTTTATCTCTGTAAAAAGATTTTTTGTCTAATTGAAAGCTACTATTTTTCTCTCTGGCTTCGAGGTAATTTTGCCAGTGCTCCGAAACGACTGGAGGGCCATCTTGTGCCATTACGTCTGCACTCAGCGCTGATAATGTCATTAGCGCTAGCAGATGTTTTATTCTGTAAATTGAGTACATGGTCTATCTCTCTTTAAGCGTTTATGTGCCGTTATTGTTCGCTTAAGGTGCATTAAGAAAAGAATTGGGGAATAACGCCGGTCATTCCGGAAGTTCAAAAAACACACAAAGCAGAGGTATGTTATATGACAACATACAATATTACAAACCAAAATTTAAAACTATTTATAACATTTAAATAACAATTAAATCAGGTAAATAAGAAGAGGAAGATGTTGTCGCAAGAATATGCAAGATTCAATGGCTTGATACAGCGCTAAGATGAAGAGCAATACTAACTACCGAGTACAATCGTTAACCTGATGTGATGGTTAGCCAGTATTGCTAATTTTTACGTCTAACTAACAGCGAAAATAGCTGTCTAATTGTGTCGATTTACACAAACTATTTCTCGGTTTTTAAGTCACCAAAACGCCGCTCATACATTTCTGAATGCAGTTCTCTAGCAGCTTTCACCATAGCGTTATATGGAATATCAGTGACGGAGACAAAACCAACATTGTAGTTTTCTCCATCCCATGAACGACCAGTAATCGGCGAATCTAAGTATTGAAACCAATGTGCACCCACAAAATAGTTATTGTCTAAAATAGAGTACATATAGTCTTTATACATACGCGCTCGGTCGTCTTGATCCGTCGCATGAACTAAGCCAGGGTGAAAAAATCCCGAGGCTGTTGTGCCCATATGGAATTCTCCAATAACGGTGGGCATATCTAAGTCATCTAAGAATTTCCATTTATTTTTGGTCAAACCTTCCTTGTATAAGTTAAAACTTACCACATCAGCGTGCTTAGCTGAGGCCTTGACGACAGGCTTAGGCATGCCCCAATCGGCGAAACGAACGCCCATATACATATGATTTGGCATATGCTTATCCATCGACTCACTAATAATTCGGAAATACTCAGACGAGTAAGTAAATAACAGGTGCTCATAATCTTTTACTTGCTCAGCGTTTTTCTCATCCAGTTTGGTTTCAAACCCACCTTTCGCAAATGCTTCCCAAGAAGACAGCGCTATGCCCCATACCGCGTTCAATTTATTGATACTGCCATACTTACTCTTCATTTCTCGGACAAATATACCCTTTGTCGGCGACTCATCTTCCGGCCGATTAAGCGTGTTGATAACAATACCCAGTTCGGTAGTCAGCGACTCAGGGCGCCCCCAGCTATGCTCGTTGTCAATAAAAACACCCACACACCAAGGGCTGTCCTGCACTTCTTTTGCAATTTTGCTTACCGTACTTTCAACGCTAGACGAAAAAATGGGGTCAAAAGGATCTGGCATTCTGACCCAGAAATCATTTCCGCTAGAAACCGTTTTAAAGTCACCACTAATCCACCCATTCGCGAAGTAGGGAATTTTATTGTTGTCATAAAACATCGGATCAACCCAATTGCCAAATGACGTAAAGCCCCAACTCAACATTCTGTCTACTGTCACGTTACGCCATGTCTCCAAATAAGAATAAGGTGACGTTTCGCCATATTTACGTTCAAGATTAGCCATATAAAAACTGAACACTTCGCCTTTTTTCATTGGTCCAGAATGCGCACCACCTCTATAGCCATAGCTGCTTGCCAATGGATGATCTACTTCAGGTAACCATTCAAACATGTTCTTTCGCGTATCCGAGAGTAGTTCACGACTAGGAATGGATTTCAACGCTGGCGGGTTAAGCCCTTGTGTGATGGCAGGGTCAACGTCGTCAGGTCCTCTGGCCCCGACAAGGTTTGAATCGTAGTCATAGCCGGTCAACGTACTTGCATCAGTAATTCTGATGTTGGCAATACCAGTGGTTAAAAATAAATAGCCTTCTGGGTCTACAAGCGACCATTTCTCGCCAACCTTTTCAGTTCTAAAATAACCTGTACCTTTTAATTTGGGACCATCTTTCCAACCACTGAACTTAGAACGATTAGCAATTTTAGGCTTAGCGTTTAACTCCGCCAGCTCAGCATCACGCACGTTCAAAAGTTCATCAGTAGAGTGTACTTTTTCTTCGTATTCCATTCGTGATGGCTGACCAAATTCATCAACGATATTTACCAGAAAATCTTTCTTCATTTTAGGGTGTTGCAATAACCGAATATTATCTAGGGTAATTTCTTTATCATGCAGGTTATATTGCACACTCATCGAGAAAGTACGGATACCTGCAGTATCTAGATTTTTCGCCCCCCACATCCAAATAAACTGCGTGTCGTCTGTTTCCCATGTTGGCGGGTTCGAACGTAAACCTGAACTCAAATTCAGTTCAACTTTATCACCAAGTCCTGTATCGGGACTCCCAAGATCGTGCCCGATCATTTTCGAATAGTAGGTATTCGAACCACCAACAGGAATGACAACGCTTCGTGTGTAAGACTGCCATTTGGCATCCCCTACGTTGAGGTATAGTTGGGTAGAAAGCTTACCTTCATTTGCAATATCAAACGCAAGGCTAAAACTATCTAAATGACTCCAATCATAAGGTACTTTAGGCGTAAAACTAATACCCGAATATTCGTGTAACGATGAATTAAACTTCACTCGTAAGGCTTTTTTACCCTCAGTAACACCATTGCCACTTGATACAAACTCGGCGGTCGCGTTAACCAGTTGAATGTCGACAGGAATATTGTCACCTTCAAAGCTAAACAGCGTATGCTCGGCGTTTGAAACACTCTCTTCTGCCTTGACTATTTGTGATGCCAAAAGTAACACAGATGCCAACATTGCTGATACCGCAATAGTCAACAAGGAATAACTAGATGAAGCGCAGCCATTGTCGTAGTTATTACATGTTTTCAAGAGAGATTTGTGTTCCATATTTTTGCCTTTTTATGACTACACAGGATGAATGACAGCTTTATAAGAGCGATAAAACAGGTATACCCGAGTATATAAAGTTCACTATTATTTAGTCTGTATCAACCTAGTTTACAATTAGTAAAAATTTTTTAGCCGCGACACGTATGCAGCATAAAACTAACGCCCGCTAGTCTAATTTTTTAGTTGTTTAATCTGCTCACTCAACGACGCAATTTGCGCTTGTAAGTCGCTGAGTGTGGGCTGATCCTTTTCCAATTCTTTACGTGCTTCTTCACGTTCTCTTGTATGTTCTTCTTCCATTACGCCGACAACAATCCCGATAACCATATTCAGGAAAGCAAAAGCGGTGAAGAAAATAAATGTCATATAAAACAGCCAACTCATTGGATACACATCCATGGTTTCGTATTGAATATCTGTCCAATCTTCAAATGTCATTACGCGAAACAGAGTCAACATCGAGATCGCAATATTGCCCCATAGCACAGGATTAATATCACTAAACAAGAAACTGCCTACAGCCGCATATATATAGAAAATAATAAACATCAACAGTACAACATAGCCAAGTCTTGGCAACGCAATGAAAAGTGAATTTATCAACACTCGTAATTCAGGCACGATGGATATCATTCTAAGCACGCGGAAAATACGAATCAGGCGAGCAAGCAGGGCCATTTCAGAATCGTCCACGGGAATTAAGCTAATGATGACGACCAAAGTATCGAAAATATTCCAGCCAGAATGAAAGAAACGCCTTTTATTTTCTTCTGTGATAAAACGGATACATATCTCGATTAAGAAAAATACCGTTATAAATACATCTAAGTAAGTTGTAATTAATAGTGACGTGGGCGAAAGATCATAGGTTTTTGCGCCGATTTCAAGCGCTGAAACTATGATTACAGCAATAACGAAAAATTCGAACGCTTTGTTGTGGCGAAGTGTTACTAGGCCTCGATGAAGTGCATCAATCATTGACTAAATACCAAGTGAAAAAAAGCCCGCAACTATGCAGGCTAAGTAATAACATGTTGCGCTAAATGTGTATGAAAATGCGGTGTGATCATACAGATCACACACTACAAAAATAGAAAAATTACCCTATAAATCATAATCTTTTTTTAACTGTTCAGCTCTATCTTTAGAAATAGGGGAACGCAAGCTCAGCTCATTAAGCCTACGCTCTGCGATAAGCTTGTTTCCGCTCAACAAAAGAGATTCTACGAAGTTCAAGAGTATTTCTTCGTTTTTAACCTCATCAGTGATAGCTCTTTTGTAAACATCTACAGCATCCTCCACTTTGTCTTGCTTAAGCAAGACTTGCGCGTAAGTATCAGCCGTCGCCACATTGTCTGGGCGAATGTCATAGGCTCTCTTAGATAACTCAGCGGCTTTATCCAGTTGACCTTCTTCCATAGCCAAATAAGCCAGGTTGTTTAACACAACAAAATTATTTGGCGTAATTTCGATGACTTGTTCATATGTTGACATGGCATCAACAATCGACCCTTTCTGGATTTGGCGTTCACCCAATAGCATTAACACCCTGACGTCTCTCGGCGCATCATTACTATGTGCTTTAATAACTGAAAACGATAAGTCAGACTTACCGGTCAAGTCATATGCACGCGTAAGTACCAAGAGATTATTTATGTTGCGATTAGCATCATAAGCCACTTTTGCGTCGTCAATCGCGTCTTCGGGTTTATTCTCAAGCAAGGCTATTCGGGCTTTTACACCACGCAAGAAAGGAAGTTGAATATACTGTTCATCAATATTCTTTAAGGCATTCTTCGCCTCGGTCAACCGGTTATTCATCGCATATAAATAGGCTTGTATAAACTGAACCTGTAAATTGTTTTCCCTAACTAAAAAATTAGTCGCAATATTTAATGCTTTTTCATATTCCCGCTTACCATCTAAAATCAACAATTGCCCCAACACTGCACTTTCTTGATTTGGGTACAATTCAGCCCATTTGTTGTAATGCGTTTCAGCTTCATTGACTTTATTAGCGCGTAAAAGCGCACTGCCGTATAGTGCCCAATATTGGTTAGGTGACGATTTATCTGCGTTAATATCGTCTAATACATCGATTGCATCGTTGACGTTGTTAGTTGCGATTGCAGCACGTGCTGTGAGTAGTCTAATTGGCGCGTTATCCGGGTTGGCGGCCTGCTGCGCTTTAATTTTCTCATATGCAGCAGCCGAATTACCTTTTTGCGCTTTTAGCGCAAAATAACTGGCAAGCCCGACGATGTTTGACGGCGATTTAGACAACAATTGTTCCGTCGCCGTTAACGCATCTTCATTCTTACTTTGCCTAAGATATAATCTAATTTGAGCAACCTGCACCGCTTCACTTTCGGGCGCTAGCGTTTTTGCTTTATCGAGTGTTGATTGTGATGCAACAAAATCGTCTTGTCGTTGTTCCACCTCAGCCTGAAGTAAATAGCCGTCGACAGAGGCCGCTGCCGCAGTCTGCCATTCCTTTGCGAGCGCAAGTGCCTTATCTAATTGACCTGTAGACAGATATGCTGATGCCAAAGTAGTTTTCGCGGTAACAGACTCAGGCGCTTTATCTACGGCCTGTTCTAAATCAAGCAAGCCCTCTACATCATTCAAAGACAACTTTAAAATACCTAAGCGCGTCAGATCGTCGGCCGTTTCACTAATTTTTTCGGCCTGTTCGATTACTGTTCTTGCGGCCTCTTCATCCCCAGCTTTAAGAAGTTCGTAGCCAGCTCTTGAAAATAGAGAGGCATCTTCAGCCGTTATGTTATCTAAACGCGCAAGCACTTCGTCAGTTTGATCGCCCATGTTAGCCTGTAATTGACTTGCGGCTAAAATGCGTAAGCCCGGATGATTGTCAGGTAAAAACTCAGCGATAAATGCTAAATGCCCTACCGCTTTTTCAAATTCACCCAACTTAAACGCAGAATAGCCTGCAATGAGTCGACTAGTAGGATCAGCTCGACCAAACTTTATTGAGTTTTCACTGTATTCGAGTGCTGCCGCATGATCTTCAGCGGCAGCTCGAGTTACCCCTTTCAATTGATTTAATAGCGCATTATTTGAGTTTATAGCTAACAAATCATCGATATGTACTTCAGCCCGCTCTGTTTCACCTTGCTCAACAAGAATATTCGCAAGTCCAAACTTAATTTCAATATCATCCGGCGCAACTTTAATGTAATCCTCATACACTTTCGTCGCTTCGCCCATTTGTTCATTTAAAATGTACATCCGTGCGGTAAAATTCAATACATCTCGATTTAGCGGTGCTTGTGCCTTAAGCGTCTTTGCTACTTCAAGTGCAGCGGGAAAATCTTGATTCAACACCTGCTGGACAGCACTTACTAGCCCTCGATACACAGACGTAGATTCAATGAGTAGAAGGTCATCAATTAAGTTACGTGCGTCAGCGTTTTTTTCAAGTTGAACAAGCGATTGCAACTTTCTGTAGCCAAATTCTAATCGTTCTACACTCGTTAACTGCGATTCATCGATTTCTAATTCAGACAAGGCGACATTGGCACCGGTCCGCTGATATGCTTGAGACAATAACGGAATGACGTCCGCTGCAGGTTGCCCTAACTCAAGTGCTCGCGACAATTCTTTTTCCGCAGAATCATATTTGTTTGTACTTAAATATACTTTGCCTAATTCAAACCTTGCCGCGGCTAACTGAGGATTCTCTTGTACGGCATTTTTAAGTTCAACAATAGCAGCTTGCGTATCACCTTGTTCGGCAAACACTCTTGCTTGCTCAATATGTTCATCTGCCGTTTTACCCGAACACGCTAATAAACTGATTGAAAACGCACTAATTGCTGACAGTTTTAGTAGCGCTTTAATAGCGCTTTTTTTCGTAAAACGTCGCTTACTACCTTGCATAAAACTTCCTCGTATTAAAAATACATGTAACACCTAAGCATCACCTTTTCTAACTGATTCTATTAAACCACAGCTTTGTTAAATAGTTTAATGGTATATCATTGTCATTTAGCATATAATGCGGTCAATTCATAGGCGTTCGCATCCTCTCTGCTTTGCCCCATTTCTAGTTTTACCAGGATTTATAAAATGACCGACACTGTCGATATCACATTTGCCGACCTTGACCTACCTGCACCAATATTGCAAGCGCTTGAAAAGGTAGGTTATGAAAAGCCATCACCAATACAAGCTAAAAGTATTCCCCTTCTTCTCGAAGGGAACGACTTGCTAGGTCAAGCACAAACCGGCACGGGCAAAACAGCGGCATTCGCGCTTCCCATGCTATCACGCATAGATGCTGATGCACTACATCCACAATTGTTAGTACTTGCCCCTACGCGCGAATTAGCCATTCAGGTCGCAGAAGCATTTCAAGTATATGCTAGCTTTTCTAAAAAAATCAAAGTATTACCGGTTTACGGTGGTCAATCGTACGATAACCAAATTCGCCAACTCAAGCGCGGCGTTCAGGTAGTTGTAGGCACGCCAGGGCGTATTATTGACCATATTCAGCGTAAAACGCTGAAATTAAATAACCTAAGATTTCTTGTATTAGATGAAGCAGACGAAATGTTGCGCATGGGCTTTATTGACGATGTTGAGCTTATTTTATCTCACGCGCCGGAAGAGAGACAAACGGCGTTATTTTCTGCAACAATGCCTGAGCAAATTAAGAAAATTGCCAATCGTTATCTAAACAAACCTGAACATATAAAGATTGCGTCAAAAGCATCGACGGCTAGCACCGTTAAACAACGATATTGTCAGGTAGCACCGCATCACAAATTAGAAGCACTTACGCGCATCATGGAAGTTGAAGAATTCGACGGCATGATTATTTTTGTTCGCACAAAGACAGCAACATTAGAACTTGCGGACAAATTGAGTGCTCGTGGATTCGATGTTGAACCACTCAATGGTGACATTCCACAAAACTCTCGTGAACGTACTGTCGATCGCTTAAAGAAAGGCTCTATCGACATATTGGTTGCAACAGATGTAGTCGCGAGAGGATTAGACGTAGAACGTGTTAGCCACGTAGTCAACTATGATATCCCGTATGATACAGAATCCTACGTACACAGAATTGGACGTACTGGGCGAGCGGGCAGATCTGGCGACGCAATATTATTCATATCTCATCGCGAAAAACGCCTGTTGTTTTCTATTGAAAAAACAACAAAACAACGCATTGAAAAAATGGATATTCCGTCCGTTTCTGAATTAAACGAAACGCGTGTTGAAAAATTCACGCGTAATGTGTTGAATGCGATTGAGGACGATAGTTTAGAGTCGTTCATGCCGCTGATTGATACTATCATCACAGAAGCAGAAGCTGCACCTGAACGCATTATGGCTGCATTGGCGAAAGTAGCTCAGGGTGATGAACCCTTGTTTCTTGATGAATCTAACAGCGCCGACTTAAACGCAAGACCACAGCGAGAAGAACGTGGACCCCGCGAAGGCAGAAGTAATAAGCGAAACGAACGAGGCGATAGAAGCCCTCGCGGAAATGACCGAGGCGAACGTAAATCGAATGTCCGTAGTCGCGGAAAACCTGAACAAGGCCTTCAAAGATATCGCTTAGATGTTGGTTACGTGCACGGTGTAAAACCAGGCAATATTGTAGGTGCAATAGCCAATGAAGCCGGTATTGATAGTCAGTACATCGGCGCAATTGACATCCATGAGAGTTATTCACTTGTCGATTTACCTGACGGTATGCCGCCTGAAACTCAGGAAGTATTGCAAAAAGCACGTGTATCTGGACAGCGACTGAATATACGCGCATGGAGTGATAAACCACCAAAACGTCCACGTAAGAGCTAGTCTAAAAGTCATTTTAGCTATATTAAAGTCAATTTAGTGTGTTTATTTGCATAACAAGACCTTGCATAATTGGTCTTTAGCCAATAAACACACTTAACCTTAGTAGTACTTACTATGAAATACTTCCCCATATTTGTCGACGCCCAACATATGAAATGCCTAGTTGTAGGCGCTGGAGAAGTAGCTGCGCGTAAATGCGAATTATTACTAAAAACCTCAGCACAATTATCTATTGTCGCTCCATGGGTAAGTGAAACAGTACATCAACTCGTTCAAACCAACTCGATTACATTGCATGAACGTGTTTTTGAAGCCGATGACTTAGACGGCATCAATATGGTGTTTGTTGCCACTGACGATGAAACCATAAATAAAGAAATACATGATTTAGCGCACGCCAAAGGTATATTGGTCAACGTGGTAGACAATACACCGCTGTGTAAGTTTATCACTCCGTCGATTGTCGACAGAAGCCCAATCATTATTGCGATGTCAAGTGGTGGTGTGGCGCCAGTGCTGCTGCGTTATTTGCGTCAAAGACTTGAATCTGTTATTCCTGCAAACGTGAGTTTACTCGGTAAATTTTCTGAAAAATTCCGAGACAAAGTCAAACATGCACTGAAATCTGTCACAGAAAGGCGGTATTTTTGGGAAGACGTATTAGATGGTGATATTGGCGAAAACGTACTGCAAGGCAATGAAGCATTGGCCGAACAGCAGTTTGAAAAAACACTGGCTGCGTTCAAAGACGATGCAAAAACTGAAGGACAAGTCTATTTGGTTGGTGCCGGCCCCGGAGATCCAGACCTTCTGACATTTAGAGCATTACGCTTAATGCAAAAAGCAGATGTGGTTGTATACGACCGTTTAGTGTCTAAGGAAGTATTAGAACTTGTAAGACGCGACGCCGAAAAAATCTATGTCGGAAAAGCGAAGAGCAATCACACGATCCCTCAAGGCGAAATAAATGAATTGCTGGCCAAATTGGCCAAAGAAGGCAATAGAGTCGTTCGCCTAAAAGGTGGCGATCCATTTATTTTCGGCCGTGGTGGAGAAGAAATCCAAACGCTTATTAAACACAATGTCGAATTTCAAGTCGTACCGGGCATCACAGCGGCTACCGGCGCCGCTACTTATGGCGGTATTCCGCTTACTCATAGAGATTACGCGCAATCTGTTGTGTTCACCACCGGTCACTTAAAAGATGACTCAATTGATCTCAATTGGAAAACACTGGCGCAGCCAAATCAAACCATCGTATTTTACATGGGTTTAACAGGCCTGAATATTATTTGTCGCTCGCTGATCGCTCACGGCTTGGATGAAGAAACACCGATAGCATTGGTCGAAAATGCAACGCGGGCAAATCAGAATATTGTGACCGGTAAGTTAAGTGATATTTGTAATCACCCTGAGTTAGCAAATGTAAAACCACCCACACTTATTATCGTTGGTGGCGTAGTTAATTTACATGAACAATTAAACTGGTTTAGGCAATAAGACGCCTAGCTGGTATACATAAATCTAGAGAGTGGTAACGGTGTTTCTTCCCGCGTTTTTAGATGCATAAAGTGCCTGGTCTACGCGCTTAAAAACACTATCAACATCGTCATCTTTTAAAAACTGTGTTACGCCGAAACTTACCGTAAACCTTGGAAGCCCATCTTCCAAGGTCTGCTCAATTACGCCTCTAAGTTTATCAGCCATAGTACTCGCTTGGATTACATCTAAATCTCTAACAATAATAGCAAACTCTTCTCCACCTAGGCGAAACAGTTTGTCCGCTTTTCGAATGTGTTGCTTTACCAACTCACTTAAGTGAATAAGCACTTTGTCACCTACGTCATGACCATATTTGTCATTAACTTTTTTAAAAAAATCGACATCAAACATTAGTAAGCTTATTGCGCCGTTGCGTTTGGCATTTTCTAACTCGTTTACTAGGCAATCATCCCACTTATGGCGATTAAAAGCGCCAGTTAACTTGTCCGTTGTTGCCAGTTGAATAAGCTGATCCTCCAATTGATATCTATTTGTCATCTGCTCAGAATACTTGCTCATGACTTGATTGATATCGTTAGCTAAGTCAGTCAATTCGTCAGCGCCCGCAGGTTCCTCAAGAGCAGCTTTATCGAAAATACTCAACGGTTCTCGCTTTGTAATTGATTCCTGCAAACTCTCTATCTTGCCATGAATACTGCTTACCCGTTTACGGAATGAACTAATTATATAAGTTGTTAAATAAATACCCGTAAAAAATGCAGTGACCCCTAGTGCTGTATTAATGGCAAGAAATTCTCTTTCATGTTTTTCCGCGTTTTTCGCAATATCTTCCGTTAGTGTCTCAATCCGTTTTAATAAAGTAATAGCAAACTTGTCTAGTGCACTATCCTGCGCTTCGAGAGAACGCCAGTTTGCGAGCTCAGTATCACCATCAATGGAGCTCAATAGTATTTTCCCTGCGTCTTGCTGAAAAACTTTATGCTGAGCTTGGTACGCTTTTATATCCTCAAGTGCTTGGCGATGCTCATTAATCTGCTGACTAATTTGGCCACTTTCTAAACCATTGCTAATTAGAGAAATAGCTCGAGAAAGCTCACTATCCAGTTTTTTTGAAAATGATTGAAAATTGCTTTTCAACATCTCAAAATTTACTTGCGGATTTTGCTTTATCTGATGCAGTTGCACTTGTTCCATTAACAAGTGTTGCTCAAGTTGCAGAATTTCAACTTCCGCAAGTACCTCTGTCAACGGAATATCTACCCGCGCGACCTCCCGCATTTCTTGGCCTATTTCTAATAGTTTTATAATCGAATACAAAATCACAATTAGAATAAAGGATAATAGTACTGTAGAAAGTCCACCGATTTTTCGGGTGATAGATTCATTGTGCCAGTTCATGATATGGAAGATTCAACAGGTATTTTTACCGCATTTTACTAGTAGTAGTCGCATTAGAATATGTAAATAAACTTAGTTGAGTATTATTTTTCATACTTAACTATTATTTTTTTGAAGTGTCTACTTCACTGTTTCTTTTGAACCAAGGTATCTTTACTGATATTTTGTTAATACGAACAGGGTCCAATATCTATTGAGGTAGTTATGCAAAAGCAGTTGCATTCGCTGCATATAAATATTTTGCGCATGGCAATAAGCTGCTTGATGCTCATAACATTAACGATACTCGCTGCTTTTGCGACACAAGATGCGCAAGCATCTCAACTTGGCTTTCAAAAAAAATCCAACGTAGAAGGGCATACTTTTTCGTATCGATGGTTCGATGGAGAAAAACACTATGCTATTCAATTTCCCCTAGCCAATGCCACCTTAAACCAATTGCCAAATTCTCCCATACGTTACAACAATGACTTGCTGCAACAAGAAATTGTTGCGGCTATCAGGCGTTACGCAGTGGATGTTTCCGGTGAAGGGATTCAAGTTGTTATCAAACGCCTAGGGCTCAACACCGAATATCAAGTACGAGCGCCCAACGACAAAGTAGCGAAGGAAACCCTTAGAGAAATTGATGAGCTACAAGATACTGTAAAAGCTGAGTTTTACGAGAAGAACTTTTTCCTCACTTATACATCTCCTCTTGGAGAAAAAGCCATTCAGCACGATTTTGCGAGGTACGTACACGACAGTAAAGATGGGCTAAATTCCATTGTCGATGCAATCAAGAGTATTCAAGAGAATCAAAAAGATTATAGAGAATTCATCACCATTGCGATGAGCTGGGTACAAAGTATTCCTTATGACGATTTACGAAATCGAATATCGTCCAATGGTTCAGGTTTTGCGTCACCCAAGGACCTAATCTTGCAAAACCGAGGAGACTGCGACAGTAAATCGACGCTACTAGCGGCCATATTAAAAGCATACAACGAGCAAATTAAGCTTAAGATGATACTTTTACCGAAGCACGCCTTACTCGGCGTAAGCCTCAGAGCATTACCGAATGAGAAAACCATTACATCAGACAGCATTCCTTATGTTTTGCTCGAACCGACTGGTCCTGCCTATTATAAAATTGGAGAAGCTGACGACGACTCACTCATGGCGATTAGAAATCGTCAATACAGATTGGCCTCACTGTAGGCTAGGCGGAACAGGCACGAGATACATCCAGTTATACAGCAAGTAGAACGTTAACATCCACGCTTGAACAAAACGCAATTTCCCCTTATTGTTTGACCGCAATATAAATAAAATAAGAAAAATATATGAACCTACGACACAAAAATACCTTCAACAAAAAGGCAAAAAATTACTTCCTTAAATTCATCTCACTCTCTTTCGTATCAACGTCCTTATTTTTTTCGGGCACGTACGCCGCAGTTGAGGAAAAAACGAATGAAAGTGAACAAAAGAGCGAATACACGGATTGGGACGTACTTAATCCCCCCTTCGAACTCAACACTTTGACGATCAATACAAATGAAACAACTTGGTCGAGTTTAGATATTGCACCTAATGGTAAGCAATTCGTATTCGACATGTTAGGTGACATATTTATCGCGAGCACAAATGGTGGTGACGCTACACCACTAACTCAAGACTTTGCATGGAATATTCACCCAAGTATTAGCCCTGACGGTACAAAAGTAGCATTCATTTCTGACAGAGATGGCTTATCCAATGTCTGGGTTATGGATATTGATGGCAAAAACATTACCCAAATAACAAAAGAGAAAAAACACTTAATTCACTCGCCTAAGTGGAGCCCAGATGGTGAATATATTGTGGTTACAAAGGGCTTTATGTCTGCACGCAGTATTCCTGCAGGTGAAATTTGGATGTTTCACAAAAGTGGTGGCGATGGCATCGCTATAAAAAAACGTGAAAACGGTAATATTGAACAGCAGAACATTGCAGATCCAGTGTTTTCTCATGACGGCCAGTACATATATTATACACATGACATAAGTGCCGGTTCACGATTTGAATACAACAGAGACCCTCTAAAATCCATTTTCGCGGTCACGCGTTACGACCGAGAAACGGGCGAAGAAGAGCGGTTTATTTCGGGTACTGGTGGCGCGGTAGTACCAACACCATCTCCTGATGGAAAACATATAGCATTCATTCGACGCGTAAAAAATAAAACAGCACTTTTTATTAAGTCCTTAGAAACAGGTAGTGAAACACCGTTGTTTTTAGCCCTAGAAAGAGACATGCAAGAAGGCTTTGGCACTGAAGGTTATTTTGCCTATTTTGATTGGACACCTGACAGCAAGCAAGTCATGTTTTGGACAGGAGGTAAATTTCATAAATTGAGCGTAGCCGACCAATCACTGACGAGTGTAGATCTCAATATTACGACGACGGTGAAATACGCTGACGCCCTGCGTTTCAAAGTAGATGTTGCACCTGACGAGTTTGATGTAAAAGCGATTAGGTGGGCGCAACGCTCACCCAATGGTAAATCGGTGCTATTTCAAGCCTTAGGAAAGTTGTACCTCAAAAATATAAAGTCGGGTAAAACAAAACGCTTAACCAAACAAAATGAACATGATGAATATTACCCACGTTACTCTTTAGATGGGAAATCCATTGTATACACGACGTGGAATGATCAAAGCTTTGGCAGCATTCGTGTTGTTTCCGCTAAAGGTGGAAAAGGCAAAGTTGTCAGCCTCAGTCCTGGACACTATGTTGAACCAAGCTTTTCAAATGATGCTGAATTAATTACCTACCGAAAAGCGACAGGCGGTTACCTACTCGACCCAAGTCATAGCACTGAGCCGGGAATTTACGTGCTAAATAGGGATAAAAAATCCGTTAAGCGTGTCGCCAAGAAAGGATTTGAACCTCACTTTGGTTCAGACAATACAAGAGTGTATTTTACCGAGTCGGCGTTCGGTTCTTACCCGGAAACCAAATTTTCGAGTGTCGACTTAGCAGGCAAAGATAAAATAGTGCACCTTGACGGCAAAGACAAAGTTAGTGAGTACCGACTATCGACAAATGGAAAATATATTGGCTTTGTACACCAATATAACACCTATGCCATGCCATTTGTACAAACGGGTCAAACGCTTAATATCGGTCCAGACATCACTAGTTTTCCGGTTACCAAACTCTCCGCTCGCGCGGGTAATTATATGTCGTGGCGAGATAGTAGTAACACCTTAGGTTGGTCTTATGGCCCTAGATACTTCGAACGCCCACTGGATGACGCTTTTGCCTATAGAAACGACGCACCTGATACACTGCCAGACCCACAGAGTGCCGGTATTGAGTTAGGATTCAAATATACGTCCGATAAACCTAAAGATATTAAAGCCCTTGTCGGTGGCACCGTAATTACAATGCGTGATGCAGACAACCAACAAGAGGTAATCAAGGATGGCGTAGTAATCATCGAAGATAACCGTATTGTTGACGTTGGTACTAAAAACGAAGTACTGGTACCCGAGAATGCAAAAGTCATTGATACAACAGGTAAATCAATCATCCCTGGCCTAATTGATGCCCATGCCCATGGTTCACAGGGCAGCAATGAGATAATTCCTCAACAAAATTGGTCACAATTTTCTAATTTGGCATTCGGTGTCACGACCATACATGACCCTTCCAATGATACGAGTGAAATTATGGCCGCGGCTGAATTGCAACGCGCAGGTAAAATTATCGCACCGCGTATTTACTCTACAGGTACCATTTTATATGGCGCGGAAGCCCTCGCATACAAAGCTCAAATCAATGATTATGATGATGCTTATTACCATGTTCAACGTCTCAAAGACATGGGCGCAATCTCGGTGAAGAGTTACAACCAGCCAAGGCGTGACCAACGCCAACAAGTACTCTTAGCGTCACTGAAACAAGAAATGATGGTCGTGCCTGAAGGTGGTGGTAAGTTTCAGCAGAATATATCAATGCTCGTCGACGGACATACGGGATTAGAGCACTCAATCCCTATAGCGCGCGGCTATGATGATTTGACGTCTCTTTGGCAGGCTACTCAATTTGGGTATACACCCACGTTTGTTGTCGCTTATGGCGGTATGATGGGTGAAGAATACTTTTATGATCGCACGGAAGTATGGAAAAACGAACGTTTAATGCGCTATGTACCTAGCTTTTTAGTGGACCGTCGCTCGATTAGAAGGCCGACTGCGCCAGATAACCAATACAATCACGTAGATGTTGCCAAGTATGCCAAAGCACTAAGGGATAAAGGTGTGCGTGTGATGATTGGCGCACACGGACAACGTGAGGGCTTAGGTGCTCACTGGGAGTTATGGGTCATGGCTCAAGGTGGGTTTCGCCCATTTGAAGCGCTTCGTGGCGGCACAATAGATGGGGCAATTCATCTAGGGATGGATGAGAGCATCGGTTCTATTGAAGTCGGAAAGCTTGCGGATATTGCTATTATCGATGGTGATGTACTGGCAGATCTATCACGCAGTGAGTATGTGACACACACAATTATTAATGGCCGAGTATACGACACCACCACAATGAATGAACTTGGTAGCAAAAAAGAACGCTCAGCCTTCTTTTTTGAGTCGGACAATAAGCGTTTTATGCCAGATGAAACTAAACAGTTAATGCAAGAAAAAGCAAAACGTTACCATTGGGTACATTAATCTGCTTTAGCCAATTTTTGTCCGCGCAGGCGTTCTTAACAGCGCTACGCGGATAAAAGTCGAATATTCAAACACTTACAATCCACCTAACTGACTTTCGTTCAGTAACAAAAAGAGGACAAAACTTAACTTGTCCTCTTTTTGTCATATCCTGACCATTGTTTACCGGTATTGGTTGAAAAAACTAGGTTTAATAGATCAGGTCAACAAAGATAACTTGTTCGACTAGACAACAGCTGCGTGAAGTAAGTGGATTAACACTTAAGTAATATTCATTTAGGTGCTATTCACATAAGTACTACTCACTTAGGCAATATCAAAATCGGAAAACAATTTAAAGGATTAATAAATATGAATTATGTAGAGAAAGCAAATACACTTGAAAGCATTGATAACTTGTCAAAACGCGAAAAACAAATTGCCATGAAAATTATGGAAGGCCTGCCCAACAAACTTATCGCGTGTCAGCTTTTTATCAGCGAGAGAACGGTTAAATTCCATTGCGCCAACATATATCGCAAATTACAAATTAGAAACCGGCATGCACTTATTGCCAATTATTATCGTGATTTGGTCATCTACGCTTGAGAAGATAAGTAAAGTTGTAATCCTCCTATAAAAAAGAGTTAACAGCAGCACCTAAATTGAAACTAACACTACGAACGTTCATTTAGATGCTGCAAACACTTACTCGACCTTTCCATGACTAAACTGATAGAACAAATTCACCGCGTTATTCACACCACTTTTTGCCTGTACAAATAATTTGGGTAGCAATTTATATTTTAAAATGACTTCGCTCGCAGAATCAAAAACACCAACCCCGTAGGTAATTTGCAAATCATCAGAAATACGCCCAGTAAGTTGCAATTGCGTATTGTCTCCTTGCCCCGCTGTCTGAAAATTAAGAGAATCAAATCCTAGTTTGCGACCAAGCTGACCGACTCTGTTTTCACTGCCGCCAACGCCAAAATTAACCAGAGCATTGATCATATTGGTATTCATAGATGTTTCTTCACCACTTGACGAACTTAAAATATCTTGTCCCTGCAGCAGATACGATAACTGTCTGGCTTGGGTCATCGACGGTTCAGAAAATAACTCGACTCGCGGAAGGATCGGGTTTCCAGTAATATTCAAGCCGGCAACAACGTCATCTTCTGTGTAAAGCGGATTGCGAATCGCGGAAATATCAAACTGTGGCAAGCTCGGTTCACCACTAAAAAATATACTACCCCGCCTTATTTCCAAATTTTGGCCGTAAGCTTCATAGCTCCCTTCAAGCAGCTTAATCTGCCCATTCACCAAAGTTTGCATCGGCAAATATCCATCACCAGTAGTTCGACGACGTTGTAAAACTTTTACATTTAAATCGCCGTGCAAGGCAGCAAATAAACCCATGGCTTCTACTTTTACAAAGCCTTTTTCGTCAGGGTCAACTAACAACGATACATCAACATCAATGCCAATAGGCACTTCCGGCGGTGGTATCTCTTGTCCAATAATAATAGTGTCGGCACTAGGGGACACAGCGCTATCGGGCAATGATTCTATACGCACAAAAGTCTCGTCCATCACTACCTTCCCCTTCACCACAATATCATCGGGCGTAATATCGAATTTAATATCTGGAGAAACATTCGCTTTTTGCGTTTGATAAGCAAATTGTAATTCTTCACCAAAGATACTACCAGACGCACTAAAACCATCTAAAAAATCAATCTTCGCATCATACTTGGCCTCTCCTTTACCAAGAAAAAAGCCCCCCTCAATATCTGCAGAACTGCCTGAAAACCTGAGTGTTTGATTAAACCGGGTAAGGGGGTATGCATAAGCATCAAGAATTAACTCAGCCTCATCAATCGTCAACTCCCCACTTAGATTTGGTTCAGTTAAGTCGCCATTAAAGCCAATATTCGCGTTTACGTCTCCTTTCAAAGAATCAATAATAGGAAGGAAGCGCTGCAGTACAGACAAGTCAAACTTATTTATACCGAGTTGGCCGACATGTTTGCGGTCTTGAGGAGATAGAGATAGTTCAGATTTAACGCCCAATGTGCCGGACTTTTGGGTACCGGCAAATACGTTTGCCTTTACTTGATTATCGATAATATCTAAATTTGCGACAATAGCCGTCAGATTTAGTTGGTGTTGTGGCGTGTCTAAACGCCCTCTCAGTACATTCGATACTTGTGCTCTTAACCCATCTGTTGTCGAGTATGTGCCGCTCAAGCTGGTAGTAAGCGGCAAATCACTTGTATCCATAATTAGTTCTGGTAAGGCATAGTTGGCTGCAGCAGAAAGGTTATAAGATAGGTTTACTCCAAAACGAGAAAAACCATCTGCATAGTCCACATCGTCAACACATAGTTGCGTAGATGCCTGTTGACTGGGATCGTGCCAACAATGTTGACTTACGCTTAAAGTTTGCTTCTTAAGGTCTACATTTATATTAATAGGATCTTTTAACGCGAGCGTAATAACGTCATGAGTAATATTTCCGTCGGTCCATTGCCCTTTCCAAACAGGGTTGTCTAAAGTGTTTATCCCGCCCTTAATGTTTTGTGACACCTTAAGGTCTGAATGAATTAAAGCAATACGCATGTTGTGTGCGCTTAAATCACCTTGGACGGTAATTTCTGCCGTCTCAATTGTTTGCTGATCGAGCGTAACATCAGAAGCAGATAGTAAAATGTCTGATTTCCAATTTTCTGCGCTACTGATAACGGCCTTGATTTGAGCCGAAGATATTTCTGTAGTTTGATAGGCAACATCGCTGACATTGCCCGCAACATCGATTTCTGGCGACACTATGTTGCCCGTTATCTTACCATCTAACATGGCTGTTCCCGTTAAATCGGGCATTAGTTGCTCAAGGTTTGGCGCATCAATTGTAAACTCAAGACGACTTGTTAATTTATCTAACCAAGACGAGTCAAACGCCCAAAGCCTTGATGATGGCAAGTTCACATTGCCATCTAAAAACACATCATTGTCACCTGCCTTAGCTGCTATTCGATGAATATTTAACTCGCCAGACTCAGCAAAACTTACGTCGCAACTAAATGAAAAATCACGCGCCTTTGCTTGTGCTTTTAACTCATCACATAGCAACGAAAAACTCAATTCGTTTTCACTCAAACGGCTATCAAACACCAAATTTCCTGTAATATTTTCCGGTAAACTCTCATCAAAGATGGATAACATTACATTGTTGATTGCAATATTGTACTTGTTATTGGCTTCCCAACTATCCTGTCCAATCATTGCCGCAGTCTGGCTCGTGTCATCATTTATTTTATGCAATGAAGATTTACCTACAAAGGTAAACTCGCCAATTTCGCCTGACGTAGTCAATTGTTCGATATCAAAGATCTGTTGTTCGGGTGCTAGTGTTACTTTTGCGTCGACCGAAGATGTTGAAGCATTGTTTTGCTTCGCAGATAGCGCCGGGTGCATCACGTCGGCATCAACGGTGAGTTGATAACCTGCTTGCCAATTACCCTGTAAATCCAGACGGCTAGGTTCAAAATCAATCACCTGCTCTAATTTTAAAAATGCATAAATAGCATCAATAGAATTTATTGCCAACTCAATGCTAAGCGGTAAATTTTCCTTAGAAAAATCTTGAGCAACATCAGCTTTCGCTATCTGCTCACCTACCGAGCTTAACTCTATTGCCGTTGTATTTATATTCCCGTTACCTTTGAGTGTTAGTGGAATACCATCATTTGTCAAAGCAGTGGAAAATGTATGCTGAAAGTTGTCCGCTAAGTCTAGGGAGAAGGCAACACTGGCATCCACGCCACTTAACGCACTATCAACGAATACAGTAATCTTTGAATCTATTTTTTGTTTCAAAATAGACAATGATAAAGACGCGTCACTTAGCAAGGGGGTTTCGCTATCACTGTCCGTATCAATTTGATTTATTTCATTCACACGTAAACTATCAATCAATATGTCTAGGGGAACGAAAATTTTTGGGATAGTGATTTTTGGCGCAGACTCTAGCTGCTTTGCAAGCTTAGCTAATGAAAAATTAAGCTTATTAGAGGGCAACTCTTGGGCCTTCACTTTAGTCGTTGTTTTTTCAATGTCTTCGTTAATATAAGTAGTGACAGTCGCTAAACTCATTGAAGGAATATGTAGACGACTGCCCGTTGCGTATAACTCTGTATTAAATTGCTTTATGCCAATGATTGGTTTTGTATCAGCTGCAAAAACGCTTAAAGACGCAAAAGAAAAATCATCAAGCTCAATGTCTACGGGCAATACAATATATTCGTCAATGGGTTGTGAAGGCGATTCATTCGATTCAACATCATGTAGCTGCACGCGCAAGTCGCCCATTTGAAAAGACTTAATGCATACCTTAACGTCAAACAAACAAGTTATGCCTAAATCTAGGGATACAGAGGATATATCAACGGTAGCCGCTGGAACACTGATGTTTAAATCAGTAATGCGCAGTTGCCCATACAAACTGCCGTCTATTTCTCGATAATCTATAATTTCACTTTGTTTACCAAAGTACCCTGCGATTTGCATCCCCCAGTTTGTCGGGATAAATAGTAGCAATGCAAAAATAAAAAATACGACAAAAAGAAAGATGTAAGCTAAGTACTTACTCAACGTTGAAACCATTAGTTACACCCCCGGCCCAATGATCAAGTGAATACCCCACCGCTTTTCCAACTTACTGCTGCCTCTCGCGACGTAAACTCTTATGTTCCCAATTGGCGATAAATAGTGAGCACCTAGTCCTGCCCCCCACGCTATGTCTTCTGCAAATTCTCCGCTTGCATTCCCGGCATCAGCAAAAACTGCCGCCCGCCATTTAGCGTGCACTAAATATGCATATTCCACACTGCCAACACTTAAGTATCGGCCGCCAATAAGTTCAGGCTTTTGTTCACCATCGACCTCTTCAAAGCGAAAATCCGACACTTCATTCAACCCAAAGCCACGAATACTTTGATCGCCACCAGCAAAAAAGCGTTCACTTGAAGGGACTTGTTCAAAATCACTGGTAGATATTGCACCGACATCAGCACGCATAATTAATCGATGTTTATCAAATTCCCTTATCCATTTTGTCCGAATTAATAGTTTTGCAAAATCTATATCTGACAAAAGTGACTGACTCGCACCAGACAGTGTTATTTGTTGCCGATCGCCCCACTCAACAAATAGGTCGCCCTTTTTCCTTAACCGGCTAAACGTCACACCCGGCAAGAACAAACGGGTCGTCTGACGCTCTTCATTTAACCCTTGGCGAAAGTTTTCTTGTGTATAACGCAAAAAAGCAATTAAATCCCACTCTCCTTTAAAGCGTTCTCCGTATTGACGCTGCACTGCAATACTAAAACGATCGCTGGCGGTTTGGTTTTCATCAATCTGTTGAAAACCAAGCTGAATGTCGATGAAATCTTTTAAGGGATTTCCAGTAGGAATTCGATATCCAACTTCTAAGGATTTGCGTGGTTCGGAAAGTAACAAACTTGCATTCATTGAATGGCCATCTAAGTTTACCCACGGCCTGGACCAATCAAGCGTAAATCTTGGTCCGGTATCCGTTGACACACCAATACCAAATTCGTAATTGTCGCGCGGGCGCGTTGCTAAAATAACCTCTATTGGCACTTGGAAATCAACAGTTCTTTCAGCATTTGCTCGCGCGATTGCATTTTGAAAATACCCGGTACTTTGCATTGCCATAGAGAGTTCACTGACTTTAGCCTGTGAAAAAAAATCGCCTGTATTAAATGGCTTAACGCGCTCAACCAATTCGCTACCTACGTTTTGTTCGAGGTAAATCAAATCACCAAACGTATAGCGCTGACCAAAATAAAAAATCCAATGCACGGTTGCACTGCTCGTTTCACCCTGTTTCCCGGGTGTAACAATTAATTTATGTAAAGGAAAACTAAAGTCAAAAAAGCCATAGAGCACACTGTACGCTCTCAATTTTGCTTTAAGAGATTCGTAACTACCATGGTCAAGTATTTTACCTTCCCATGCTCTGACCTCTTGAATGATTGCTGTTAGCTCTTTAGGTCGTGCTTTAAGAGGCACTTGCTCTACATCATGCAGTAATACAACCTTGTCGACAGTCGTTTGTTGGCCAAGAGCAATGAGGATATGCCAATAGGGCGACTCTCCGGGGGGCGTTCGTTCTTCAATCTCTACAACGGCATCGTAGTATGCGAAAGCTTGCAATGCGATTGCCACTTTCCCTTGAAGCGTCTCAATGTACTTATCTTTATTAAATGCACTGGTTGGTGTAGCTGTATCTTTTAGATGTAATCGAATATTGTCTTCAATCGCACCATCATCCACCCCTTCGATATCAAAACGCTGCTGCGCTAACGCTGAGGTAGTAATAGTAAGGGAAACTGCAAAAACGAACATCAATCCAATGATGTAAATTGCTCTTAGCAAAATAAAATGATCCTCTAAAAACTCGAAACAATCCTCACGTCCAGTTTCACCTAACTAGATAAATCAATATTATACCTATCACTGCACGGAGGCAGCAAAATCAGCGCAAGGAAGCATTACTTTTATATTTTTTGATATAGAAGTTTAACACATGGAAGTAAAAATTTATTCAAGGGATTGATGAGTTAAGGCAAGGACGCAATATAACATAAAATCATTTGCATAGACGCAAATATTGCCACGGATGGCAACTCATGGAAGAGTAAAAAGGCGCTGAATATAACTACATCAGCGCCTTTCTCATATTGCAGAACTCACGACAAAATTATCGGCGTGTTACAATATAAAGCGACTAAGGTCTTCATTATCGACCAACGCTTCTAAGTGTTCATTTACATATGCATCATCGATAGTGTAAGACTCTCCACTCTTATCAGACGCATTAAAACTTATCTCTTCCATTAAACGTTCCATCACGGTATGCAAACGCCTTGCACCGATGTTCTCCGTTTTTTCGTTGACCTGCCATGCGGCTTCAGCGATACGGCGAATACCACTTTCAACAAACTCGATGTCCACACCTTCGGTTTTCAACAAGGCTTTATATTGTTCTGTCAACGATGCGTTTGGCTCGGTCAATATACGAACAAAATCCCCCACGGTTAACGCAGACAATTCAACTCGAATAGGTAAACGCCCTTGCAATTCAGGGATTAAATCTGAAGGCTTTGCCATTTGAAATGCGCCAGAAGCAATGAACAAAATGTGATCCGTTTTTACCATACCATGCTTTGTAGAGACGGTTGACCCTTCGACCAACGGTAATAGGTCACGTTGTACACCTTCTCGACTTACGTCAGCAGAACCAGTACCTTCACGTTTACAGATTTTGTCTATTTCATCCACAAACACAATCCCATTTTGCTCTAAGGAATCAATTGCCTGTTCTTTTAAGTCTTCTTGATTAACTAATTTCGCTGACTCTTCTTCAACTAAGACTTTAAACGCGTCTTTGATTTTCAGCTTCTTCTTCTTTTTCTTATCTCCGGACAAGTTTTGGAACATGCCTTGAAGTTGATTAGTCATTTCTTCCATACCAGGAGGCGCCATAATTTCGACACCCACTTGCGGCGCTGCAACATCGACTTCAATCTCTTTGTCATCAAGTTTGCCTTCTCGCAACTTTTTACGGAATGCTTGGCGAGCACCTTTTTCTTCAACAGGCTCTTTATCTCCAAATGCATTTTCAGGTGGAGGAATTAAAATGTCTAAGATACGATCTTCCGCAGCTTCTTCAGCTCTAAACTGTACTTTTTTAGACGCCTCTTCTTTTGTCATTTTAACGGCAATGTCAGCAAGATCACGAATAATGGTCTCAACTTCCTTACCAACATAGCCAACTTCGGTGAACTTAGTGGCTTCGACTTTAATAAATGGCGCATTCGCCATTTTGGCTAAACGTCGAGCAATCTCGGTTTTACCTACACCGGTAGGACCAATCATTAAGATGTTTTTAGGTGTGACTTCTTGGCGAAGTTCAGGCGACAATTGCATACGACGCCAACGATTGCGAAGCGCAATTGAAACCGCTCGTTTTGCGTCCGCTTGGCCAATAATATGATTATCCAATGCGTGGACAATTTCTCTGGGTGTCATTTCCGACATATAATAATTACCTTTTTTACCAGCGTTAGAAGTCTAAAACTTCAACAGTATGGTGCTGGTTTGTGTACACACATATATTTCCAGCAATTGCGAGGGCTTTTGTGGCAATGGATTCAGCTTCGAGTTCAGTATTTTCAATCAAACCCGTTGCCGCAGCTTGAGCAAATGGTCCACCAGAACCAATCGCAATTAAATCATGCTCAGGTTGAATAACATCCCCATTCCCGGTGATAATAAGCGATGCGCTATGATCAGCCACCGCAAGAAGGGCTTCAAGTTTACGTAATGCACGGTCTGACCGCCAATCTTTAGCTAACTCAACTGCCGCTTTTGTTAGGTGGCCTTGATGCATTTCAAGTTTACTCTCGAATCGTTCGAACAAAGTAAACGCATCCGCGGTACCACCAGCAAAACCAGCAATCACCTTATTGTTATACAGACGTCTAACTTTGCGCGCGTTGCCTTTCATTACGGTATTACCCAATGAAACCTGACCGTCACCTGCGACGACTACTTGATTACCTCTGCGAACAGATACAATCGTTGTCATTTAATTACTCCCGAAATCTACGCCTTTTATCTATATAAGAAGGCAGAATGAGGAATAGATGGGGTAAATAATTAAAATTTCAAGACTACAAATATACATGTATAACGATCACCATCGGCCGGTATAAACTATTTAACCAGACGGATATACCCCTTGCAATTTAGAATATCTTCGTCAAATTTATGTTGGTCTTCTTCGTTAAAATACGCCATGCCATGTAGTTCGTTTATTTTTACTGCAAGATTGTCGATGTGTTCACATTCGTCGATAGCATTGTTAATACCTTCCTGTAAGATACTGGTGCCTTTGTGACAATTGTGTCCTTCTAGTACATAGGCTCTCGGTGAGAATGCCTCTGTACTATGTATCATTTCTTTAAGATGTTGAACTAAGGTATTTTCTGTCGCCCAACGACCTGTCTTTTCATTTATATAACTATATTTTTGACCGTAGTTAAAACCTTCTCTCATAATGCACGGAGTATTGCAAAACATGCCTTCGATAATGCTTCGATTTAGGCCTTCAAACCTCGACCAAAGTAAATTAACTTTAGCTCTGGCGAATAACTTACTTACTTCTGCAGGTTCTATCCATTCATGAAAACTGAGGTTCTCATCTATTTCAAAATGCTCGGCAAGTGATTTTAAGTCGGTAAGTGTCAAATCATGAGGGTAGCCAACTAATGCCGCACTGAAATTTGGCATCTCTGCCTTAAGCTTCTTTAAGGCCTCAAAAATCTTATGATGCCGTTTAAATGTTGCCCAACCTGATACAATGATAATGTCTATGTCACGCTCTATGCCATCATTTGGCATAAAATTATTGTGATTAACCCACCAATTTGAACTTAAAAGTAAGGGTTTAAGGTTGCCATCTAAGCGATCTAAAAAATCAAAATCTCGTTGCTCATAAGCCATCACAAACACAGGAAACTCCAGCGTTGAATACGCCAAAATACCCGGTTCACAGGTACCGGCCCAGCTTGGTTCAAGTACAAAATGATACTTCTGGGCAAGGCTAGGCATATCAAATAGTTTAAATAACAAAGGAAAGTAAAAGGAATACTTAACTATAATGACGCCTTTGGTATCGTTTGTCGGGCTTTTAATAATTAAACAAACGCCATCAAATATATTCAGTGGATCTTCAAAATACCGCTGAGTATTGTCGACTGGTTCTATTCGAGTGACCAAACTGGCCAAAAAACGCTGCTTGGCGGATGTATCGTTCAATACAAATTTTCTGACTAAAAAAATAACTGCAATTTCACTGCCTAACCAAGCAGTGCGATGTAATTTAGACAATGTTTCGACTGCCAACAGCGTGTTCTTGTTGATTAAAAACCAAATTGCTTTTAGCAGATAAAGGCAACTCAATGGCAACATCAAAAACTTTAGATCATGTTTTAAAAATTCTGACAGATTGCTTTTAAAAATATGCTTTTTAATATTCACATTAATCTCTTTTAACGCAACGGTTATATTACTTAGTACAATTACCCAGTACAGATTTACTGTTTTACTTATGCAATTTTTCGATGCTTTTTTGAATGACACGTCGAATAATATATTCAATATTATCGAATGCCCAATAAACCTTTAATAGAAAAGTCGACCTTAACTGCCGCAGCGCGGTTTTACCGGCGATATCAATGTAGTTGGCGGCGACCGTTGTTAACGTTTGGGTGTGCAAATTGTTATCAACAAACGTATTCAATCTGTCAAAGTAGTCACGAGACAACCAGTCGTCGATTTGTTCCGGACTAGGCGTTTCTAAGCCTTTGTCAGCAAAATACTCATAACTATACGAGGTTTTACCAATAGCGAATGGAATTCGATTATATATGTACTGTTGTGCTTTCGTTGGTGGCTTGTTTTGATGCGCAAAACTCTCAGATTTGTTGTCGAAAGCCGCTTTACACGTTTGCATATATTCGTTTTGCTTTTCTGCGGACCACTGCTCTAAAACATACCCTTTTGCAGACCATTGCCCGTCTGTCTTAACCACTGCGCCTGCACCAAGTTTGTCCGACAAAAAGTGTAACTTGCCCTCAAAGTTTTCAAGATCAGTGAGAATCTTTAACGGGAAAGGAATACTGACTTTATCAAGGATATCAAACAAGGGGGGGAGATACTCAAGATGACCAATCCAAAGCACAAATCCATCTTCAATATATTCGCGTTTTTTATCTAAGTGATATTTTAAATGGTGGTCGACAGCATGAAAATCATGACAATATAAACCCAAGTATTTCTTGAGACGCATATTATGTAAGGCGATTGAATCGATACATAAAAGCTTTGAACGATCTCTTTTTACAATTTCAGGCAGGTAAAAATAGTCGATTGGAAAATATACGATTTTTTTGCCACGTTTTTTTTGCGTAATTAACCAACTAAGGGATGGCAACAGCTTAAAAATAAAAATGGCATCCGCGTCAACATGCTCTTCGAATTTGTCAAGTCGCAGAATATCAACATCAGAATGCTCTTCAAGATATTTAGCAACGTCGCTGCCCACCCACTCGGTTGAAGGCAATCCAACCAAAGGTAAAAAAGCTATTTTCGACGCTTTATTAGGTGTGTCCTGTACTTGCATCTCTTTGATATTCCTTGTTCTTTAAGACTGACAAACTGTACTTGCAGATCAATACGTTTGTGTGAGCTCGTCAATTTCAAATCAATATATCGGCATGTTGGAAAAAAAAGCAATAAATTAACTGAAAAGATCTGCCTACCAAATAATACAACCCGGTATTTTAGCTCTTCTTAAATGATGTCTATCTTTTTCCGCTGCTCGCTTCCTATCATATGGACCAAGTACGACTCTGAACCACCGGCCATTACTACCATTACTTTCTACAACGTTTGCTTCTAAGCCTTGAAACGCGATTTTAGCTCTAAGTGCTTCAGCTTTTTCCATTGTACGTACCGAGAAGCACTGCATAATGTATTTTTTATCTGATTTAGGCAGTTCTTCAACATCTACTTCAACTGAATATTCTGGTAAAGCATCTATGAAGGCCCACTCTTCTTCTTTTAATACCGGTAAATCATCTGCTTCGTATTTAGTAACATCATTAGCTTTTGATGAAGGTATTTCGTCATAACCGGCATTGTGACTAGGCTTATTGGCGATATCCTCTTTTCTACTGTTGGGCGTTGACTGCAAAAAATACAAACCAAAAACAAACCCTGCAACCAACAGAGACGCGATCGTGATGCGAAACCATGGTGTTTGATGCGATGCATTTTTTTTATTTTTCGAATTTTTTGTGTGTCGCTTTTTAGCTTGCCCACGTTTTACATAGTCTTGATGCGCCATAATTCCCTGCAACTATTATTTTTATTGAACCCCATACCTAATTGCGCATAGGGGGCTGCATAGTATAAATGCTATAAAAAGATTTTAAACTACAAACTTGACGCTTTGTGCTGAATCTTGCTCAAATCAAGCTAAGAGAAATCTTGCGGCTGCACATCTACTTGCCAACGTAGGCGACTGCTCAATTTATGCGCCTCTAACTCAACCAGTACTTGTCGCATTGCGGATATCAAATAAGCTCTTACACGACAATTAATAATCATCTGATATCGCATGCGACCTTGTTTTTTTTCAATCAAACAAGGCATAGGTCCGATAATTTTCACATTCTTAAATTGAGAAAGCATACTCTTAGCATAATTAAGAAATGCCATAACTTTATCAATGTCCCGTGACTCGACTCTAAGTAGCGCTTGAAAACTAAAAGGGGGCAAACTAGCACCTTCCCTTTCTTCCAGTAAACTTCTTGAAAAGTCCATGAAACCATTATTCACTAAGTCTTGCGTTAACGGGTGCTGAGGCTGGTGAGTCTGCATCCACACTTCTCCCGTTTTATTTGCTCTACCAGCTCTGCCACTGAGCTGCGTGATCAACTGCCCCATTTTTTCAGGCGCTCGAAAATCTGCGCTAAATAGTAAAGCATCAAGATCCAATACGATCGCTAAAGTGACATTCGGAAAATGGTGCCCTTTCGACAAAATTTGTGTGCCAACAAGAATTTGGTGTTTGTTCGAGTTAATAGCTTCCAAAATTTCGTTCAATCTTGCCTTACTGCGCGTAGAATCACTGTCTATCCTGACAGCGGAATAATCAGGGAAATATTGCGTTAAAAATTGTTCTAACTGCTCAGTACCCTGCCCCTGTGTGCTCAAATCATGATTTCCACATTGAGGACATTTTTGCGGTAAATAGGTATGTTCACCACATCGGTGACATTGTAAATTCCTCGCTAGACTATGCACAGTAAAGGGGCTTTCACAGCCATTACATGTTTCTACATGCCCGCATTGATGACAAAGTAAGCTAGGTGCAAATCCTCGGCGGTTAACAAAAATTAAGACCTGATTACCTTGGGCCAACTGTATTTGCATTTTATCCAGCAGCCCTTGTGCGATGCCGCACAAAAGAGATTGCCCGGTAATATTTAACAAGTGTTGACTGGGCAAGCTAGCATCGCCAGCCCTGCTGGTTAAGGTTAGATGATGATATTTTTTAGTATTGGCATTATGCAATGACTCTAACGACGGTGTTGCACTCCCCATGACTAGGGGGATATCTAATTTCACCGCCCTATATACAGCTAAGTCACGTGCATGATAGCGTAAACCATCTTGTTGCTTAAAAGAATCGTCGTGTTCTTCATCTACGATAATCATGCCTAAATCTTTAAACGGTAAAAAGATGCTAGAACGAGTGCCAATGACGATACCCACATCACCACGACGAGCTTGATGCCAAACCTGCATGCGTTGGGTGTCAGTTAAACCAGAATGCATTGATGCCACAATATCGCCAAAACGTGTTTTGAAGCGCGACACTGTTTGGGGCGTTAAACCAATCTCAGGCACCAGAATCAGTATTTGCTGACCTGTATTCAAGATTTTTTCAAGCACCTGAAGATACACTTCTGTTTTACCACTACCGGTAATACCATCAAGTAAAAAACCGCCATATCCGGCGCTTCGATTGATTGCAGAAATTGCAATTGCCTGTTCGACATTCGCGTCGAATTTTTCTGTCACATCAAGTTTATTCTGCCATCCACCTTGCGGTTCGGTAATTTCTACCTGCTCCAAAAACTGTTTGTCTTTTAAGGCATTAACCGTTTGTGTGGAATACACGTTCTTAATATCTGCTTTACGTCGCATGCCGTCCATTAATTCACGAAATAAAGACAGTTGCCGTTTTGCGCTACTGAGAGACTCTACGGCTACTTTTCTATCAATACTTTCAGGAATTTGAAAGTAATCGGCTTTGCATTCGGTTAGAACGTTGTCTTTACGAAGACTCGCAGGCAACATCGTAAATAGTGTTTCGCCTATCGGATGCAAATAGTATTCAGAAAGCCACGCCCCAAGCATCATGATATGCGTTGATAGCGCGGGAAAATCATCAAGTATTGCTTCTATACTCTTAAGCTTGCTCTCATCGTAATGCACATCAACATCTAGAGAACTTACAATGCCGACCACGCTTTTTTTCCCGAACGGCACAGATACACGACTTCCAATACTGAGCTTGTCGGCATTCGTTAGCTTATCTGGTAATCGATAGTCAAACACTTTGCGAAGCGGAACTGGAATAGCGACTTGGATAATCTTCACTGAGTGACATTGTTCGTGAGTTGATAATTGATTTATTTAGAATAACAGGACTTAGACCGCTTCACTACTAAGATAGAGCTAACCCACTTCACATAGTTAGTGCATGGAGTTGTGGCAACGGTACTGTGCTTGGTCAGCAAAAATTAGATGACATGAGTAATGAAATTACCGCTGTCCCTAAACTGCTTGATTTACTGAATGTAAAAGGATGCGTAAACATACCGTCAAGCGCACAATTCAAAATTAGAGATTATGCTACCAATCTTCTTTTAAATTCACTCGGTAGTATATTGCCTTGTGATTCATGTGGTCTTTCTTTATTATAGCTCTTCATCCATGCCCAACTTAATCCATGTATTTGAGATAATGCGTTGAATAAGTGGGGAGTGAGAGCCTCTCTCTGTGCGCCTATCTGCGCCTTAAGGTATCTAATAACAATACGACTTTAACATACACAACCCCAGATTTGACGCACATCCCCATACTTTAATAATATTTCGCTCAGTTCACAGATTTCTAACCCTTCAAAGTGAATCAAATTTTGCTAATTTAAATATCCCCACAATCCTAAATAGCAAGATGCATGAAATCGAACACATCAAAAGAAAAAAAACAAACATAAAAACGTCGAATTCTTGCTGAAAAAAAGCAAAATAAAACATGCCCAAAGATACACTAAAGAAACCATTGAAAAGCGTAAAATACATTTTTTTTGCGTAATGAAATCTCAACTTTAATCGACCTATCTTCACCTTTTCTACCTTCAGAAACAAATTCCTAAAAGCAACTAAGACAATACTTGAAACACATATTGCAGATATTAAAGCCAACTGCACGTCATCAATTTGATTAGAGCTATTAAAAAATGTGAACATATAGTAGAACTGGAAACATAGTGATAGAGTAGAAATTGCCAAAGCAACATTAAGAATAGCGGAATATTGTTTAACAATTTTACTAGGAATCCTATAGGTGAAATATTCTCTATCAGGATCTATTTTGTACGAAAGGGCATTCAAAAATAGCGTACCACTATTGTCTTCATAAAAAGCCATATTTACTCTCAGATATAGTAAAAATAAATTAAGCAGCCATTTCACGAATGGCTGCTCTTTGCATTAGCTTGACAAGCTTATAATAACCCCACCACCAGCAGTCAAAACAGCTGCGGATGCTGCTAATCCAGCCCCCACCACCGCACCTGCGGCAAGAAAAGGAATTACTGCTGCAGTTGCTGCACCAAGCAATACAAATCCAACACCAGCCAACAAATTTGCTCCTGAAGAGCGACCTGCACCACTATCATTGTCTTTAGGGCGTTGCTCTTCTTCTGTTACTGTTGTGTCTGCAATCTCACCACCAAATACAAAATTCATTTCATAAGCGGTTAAATCTCTAATATCTTGAGACATATTATTTTCCTTTAAAGTTCTTATAATTTGAGCGCTACCGCTCTCCATACTGCACCTTTTGGTACATCCAATTGCAAAATACAATCGAATCCTTCTCCTTCTTAGCCAGCCGTCAGAGCCAACTCCTCAGATATGTTTGTTTGCCGAACTTGTGACTTAGGCTCTATCAATACACCGTTTTCAATTTGAATAAGGCGATCTGCCGACTGTATTACCGCTTCTTTATGAGCAACGGTAATACGTGTTACCGGTAAAGACTTTATATGCTTTAAAATGGCTTTTTCATTTTCTGCATCTAGGTTGGCCGTCCCTTCATCCATCACTAGAAACGTGGGATTGCGATACAATGCCCGTGCAAGTAGTAAACGTTGCTGCTGTCCGCCTGACAATGACGATCCCATATGACCAATTAAGGTATCGTATTTCATTGGTAAGGTTTCAATGTCCTTAATGATGGATGCATTTCGCGCTGCCAGTTCCATTTGCTCCGGATCTACATCCTGGTCAAAGAAAGTAATATTGTCAGCAATACTGCCTGACATAAGCGAGTCTTGTTGCATAACACTGCCAAATGCTTGCCTGTAATGGCGCATATCTAGGCTTTCGAGAGGCTTGTTATCAATTAGTATCTGTCCCTTAGTTGGCTTCGCTAATCCCAGCACTAGCTTGAGCAATGTTGTTTTGCCTCCCCCAGAAGGTCCAGTAAATACCAGCATTTCACCCGCTTCAGCGATAAACGATAACCCTTTCAGGATCCAAGGATCAGCATCACCATATTTAAACCAAACATCTTTGAATTCAATTTTACCCAGAAATTCAGGAAGCGTTCTTGTATTGCCTTGTTGTTGTGGTGTCGCTTCCCTATCAATTAGCACCGAATCTAAGTCTGCTTCCGGGCGTTCGAATGCAATATCAGCTAATCGCTCAAGGTGCAGGGATAACATTTTAAAATCGAATATACGCTCGATAAGTGCTTGGATATTGCCACTGAACTGTTGCTTGTAGGCCATAAAGGCGAATAGCATGCCAATACTCAAGTTATTTTCAAAAATTAACTTAGCTCCAAGATAGACGACTAATACATTTTCAATACCGAATAAGACACCTTGAAACGAGCCAAAGAAAACCAGTATCCGAGCAGCACTTATTCTGCTGTTCACCTTATTGATAAGGCTATTTAACCATGTGGCTTCTCGCTCATTTTCGCGCCCAAATATCTTGATAGTTTGGATTGCACTAACACTTTCGATAAAGGTAGTATTTTCTTTTGCTCCAGCCACAATCGCTTGTTTGTTTCGCGCCTTGATTAGTCGAAATAAAGCAAAGCGGACTATGCTAAATACGATGATGGCAATCATAACAACAAGGGCTAACTGGGGAGCATATAACCACATGATAATACCTGTCGTTATCGCCATGACTCCATCAATAATTGCAGCAGCAATAC
Organism: Agaribacter marinus; assembly: GCF_030160655.1. GTDB lineage: Bacteria > Pseudomonadota > Gammaproteobacteria > Enterobacterales > Alteromonadaceae > Glaciecola > Glaciecola marina. The sequence continues at coordinate 75,060 of NZ_BSOT01000011.1, read as the reverse complement.
CTTCAGAAAAGAGATTACCAACCGGAGAAGTTGATCCGAAACGACTTAATATATCGCCCATATGGCGCTTTTCAAACCATTGCATAGGTAGATACATTAAGTGATGAAACAGGTTTCGCGTCATCTGAATACTTAAGGAATTGCCTAAGTAGAGCATTAACATAGAGCGCATAAAACTGGTTACTACATTGATTAACATCAATAATGTAAAGCCAGCAGCTACCACAAAAAGCAAATCAGTATCGTATTTTGGTACGACCTCATCAATCACAATTTGCATATAGAAAGGGGAAGCAAGCGCAATAATTTGAATGACTACAGACAATATCAATGTATAGAAAATCGACTTTTTCAATCCTGTGGTACTCGACCACAAGTCTGTGAGTTTCATTTTTTTGGGCGCTTCTTTTTGCCTAAAATGCTCTGTCGGATATAACTCTATTGCTACGCCAGTGAAATAAGGGGAGACTTGATCCAATGTTAAGGTTAGCTCTCCTTGAGCAGGATCGTGAATGGTGACTTTATTGCCTCTCACCCTTTTTAGCACAACAAAATGATTCATTTCCCAATGCAAAATACAAGGTGCATTTAACTTCTCAAGTGCAGACAATTTTGCTCTAACAGGACGCCCTTGTAGTTGCATTTTACCTGCGGTATGCAACAAACCTTTAAGGTTAGAACCATTTAATGAAACAGGATATGACTTTCGTAACTCTATAATATCTGTCTGCCAACCATAGTAATTGGCTACCATTGCTAGACATGCTAATCCACACTCAGACGCTTCAGTTTGATAAATTAACGGAAGTTTACGGCGCGATGAAAAACGAATTTTACTCATTAGCCTAGCTGCATGTGAGATACTCATTTAGCCGGCCCTCTGAAATCTAATAAAGGGATCAAGAAACCATTCATACAAGCGTCTCGATGCTAAAACAATATCAGCCTTAACATGCATATTAGGTTTTAATGGTATGGTTTTTCCATAAGCATCAACAAACTGTTGATCAAGTTTTACCTCTAATCGATAAGACGGTCCATTTAGTGTGACCGAACTGGGCGTTTCTGATGGTGTAAATAAAACATCCGTTATGCTTTCGACTCTCCCACTATAAGTACCGAATTTACGATAGTCGTATGCATCAAAGCTTAATTTCACGACTTGGTCTTTTTCAATAAAACCAATGGCACTTGCTGGCACGTACAAGTATGCATGTAATAACTGATTCTTGGGTACAATAGATAGTAAAGGTATTCGACCGCTAACTGTTGATCCTTCCACTACCTGCAAACCCGAGACAATACCGTCTCTTGGAGCAACGATATAGGTAAAGCGTTCATTTTCTAACGAGAGAAGTTGCTCTTTCAGAGAGAGGCGGTCTCTATCCAATACTAAGATATTCTGATCATGCCCGACTGACAATTCATCTTTATCGTTTGCAGCTCTGCCTATTTGATTCTCTAACTCAATAACTTGCCTTTTGAACGACGAAAGCTGCTTAGTATGATTCAGAAGTTCTATTTTCTGACGGCTATACTCTGCTCTCGAGAAGTAGCCTTGTTCGACAAGAGTTCCTGTTTCATCAATGATAGCTTGAGTATCAGAGATAATAGCCTTCTGTAGCTCAATCTGATTTAGCACTTGAACAAGGGATTTTTTGTTCCTAGCTTCATTGTCAATTATGTGATTTAAAGCGCTATCGTAACGTCGCTTTTCGTTATCTTGATTGGTGGTAATTAACGCTAACTTCTGCTTGACTGTTTCGACTATGGCATAGTCCGCAGCTTCACCATTTTCGTTAACCCGGTTAACTTCGATTGAAAATAGGCGATCCCCTTTTCGAACACTATCACCTTCAGATACAAAAAGATTAGCAACAGAACCGACCTTAGGCGCATAAACTTTAGCAACTCCGCTTGTAGGAACAAGTTCACCGACTCCCGAAACCTTAAGGGAATATTTTCCCAAATAGAGGTAAACAGCAATGATAAAAATAAAAGCAGAAATAAAAAACGAAATTAAACCAATTGACGGCGGACTGATAATTAATACATCACCCCACAGTTTTTGCCTTTGATGATCAACGGCCTTTTTACGAAACAAATCCATTTGAACTTTCCTAACGAACTACGTAGGTACAACAAGTAACATTAAAAATTTAGGGGCGGGAGTATAATCATCGAATTGGTAATGTCAACACAACAAAGCATAAAAAATAGCCGCCTTAGAGGATAGTTTCAGAGCAGGATTAGAGTGGAATTGCTTTTAGGGGAGAATTAAAATGCTCTTGTCCTGAAACTTTGGCTTTCCAAGAACAAAAATTCCTTGAACGCTTAGCTTATTATTGGTAGTATCCGCGTCCGAAATTTATGGATTGTTGTTTATAAGCATATAAATAACGGTGCATTACGATTAATAATCGCTTGGTGTTTAGTGTATAGCTAATATTTAGCTAAGGGCTTTATAGCGAGGCGGCCTAATAAATAAGGTATCCCAATGAAACCAGGTATTCACCCAGAATATAACGAAATTAAAGCAACTTGTTCGTGTGGCAACGTGATGAACATCCGTTCTACAGTGAAGAAAGATTTAAATCTTGACGTATGTTCTGCATGTCACCCATTCTACACAGGTAAGCAACGTAACGTTGATACTGGCGGACGTGTTGATCGCTTTAAGAAACGTTTTGGTGCCTTGTCTTCTAAGTAAGGCAACACTCTATACATTTCAAAAGCGCCTTATAGGCGCTTTTTTTATATCTAATTCCTTGCCTTGTCCCCAAGGTCAAAAAATTTATGTTATCGTAAGTCTCAGATACCACGAGGATTTTTAACGTATTCACGTTTTGGAAAATTTTTAAATGTCAGATTTTCGTCAAAGAGCTTTAGACTATCACGCACTGCCAACACCTGGAAAAATTAAAGTTGAATTAAGTACGGCCGCGGAAAACGTGGATGACCTCGCCTTAGCATACAGCCCTGGCGTTGCAGAACCCGTAAAAGAAATAGCCGCAGACCCTAACGCAGCCTATAAATATACAGCAAAAGGCAATATGGTAGCTGTGATTTCTAATGGTACTGCTATTCTCGGTTTAGGAAACCTAGGGCCACTTGCTTCAAAGCCTGTCATGGAAGGTAAAGCACTATTATTTAAGCGCTTTGCAGGCATTGACTCGATTGACATTGAAGTTAAGCATCGCACAACAGAAGAGTTTATTAGTACCGTAGCAAATATCGCTGACAGCTTTGGCGGTATCAATTTAGAAGACATTAAAGCCCCAGAATGCTTTGAAATTGAACAAGAATTAATTAAACGCTGCAAAATTCCTATTTTTCATGATGACCAACATGGTACTGCAATCGTCACAGCTGCAGGTATGCTTAATGCGCTAGAAATTCAAGGTAAAGACATCAATGAGGCTCGCATAGTTTGCATGGGGGCTGGCGCTGCAGCGGTTGCATGTATGGAGCTACTCATAAAATGCGGCGCTCAACGTGAAAAAATTTACATGCTTGATCGCAAAGGCGTGATTCATACTCGTCGAGGTGATTTAACAGAACATAAAATGTTATTCGCAAACAATACGGACAAGCGCACAATTGAAGACGTAATGACCGGCGCAGATGTATTTTTAGGCGTGTCAGGACCAGACTTGTTGCAGCCTGAGAGCTTAGCGTTGATGGCGCCAAATCCTGTTGTGTTTGCATGCTCGAACCCTGATCCTGAAATAAAGCCCGAACTTGCTCATGAAGTAAGAGACGATTTAATCATGGCGACTGGTCGCTCTGATTATCCAAACCAAGTCAATAACGTGCTTTGTTTTCCATTCATATTCAGAGGCGCACTTGATGTGCGTGCAACAGAGATAAACGACGCAATGAAAGTGGCAGCCGTAAATGCGTTGAGAAGCGTATCTAAAGAGCCTGTGCCGCAATCAGTTTTAGATGCATCCAATATCGACAACCTAAGCTTTGGTAGAGATTACATTATTCCTAAGCCAATGGACCCTAGATTATGTGAGCGTATTGCAACGGCAGTTGCGAAGGCAGCAATAAATTCTGGCGTTGCACAAATCGATGAAATGCCTTCTCATTATTAAATATCCAGAGTTAGGGTTAAATAGTAATTGCTAATTGTGTGACATAATTATTGTACTTGGCGCTGGTATTGGCGGGTGATGATTTTTGTTTTTTATGAACGACTCATCTGTTAAGCCGTGGAGAAAATTAATTAGGTCGTCGCGTTCTTGCTTTGTCATATCAAAGCCTTTAACAAACTGGCTCTTCCATGGATTATTTATACCTTTACCTCTACCACCAGCAGCGTAAAACTCAATGACGCCAGCTAAACTGGCAATCGAACCGTCATGCATATAAGGACTTGTTAGCGCGACATTTCTCAAGGTTGGAGCACGAAAATGTCCCATGTCTGATCCCTCCAACGTTACATCAATTAAACCTTGATCGTCTATTGGATATGCACCATTTCCATCTTCATTGTACAAACCGGTATTGTGAAACGCCTTTAACGTAAGTGTTTGAAAAGCGTGTTTACTAGACTGCGTAAAATTAAATCCGCCATGACAATGAAAGCACTCCATTTTTTCAGAAAAGAATAATTCCATGCCTCTTAATTGTGAAGGAGACAAAGCCTCATCTATTTGGCGATAAGCATAATCATCAAATGCGGAGTTAAACGAAACAAGGCTCCGTACAAAGCTCGCGAGTGACTTAACGATACGGTCGAAATTTAAAACGCTGTCGCCAAAAGCGGCTCGCGTTAACGATTTGTAATCAGCTGTGTTAAATCGCGCTAAAATTACGTCTTCAAAATTTGTGACACCCATTTCAATAGGCGTATCAGCGAATAATGGGATCATAAGCTGCTGTTCTATATGCCGCAAGCCGTTGTGAGACCAAGTCAGGGTGCCGGCATAAGCAACATTAACTAAGGCCGATGCATTGCGTTTTAATGTCACGCCCGAAGCGCCGACCGAGCGCGCTTTAGGTTCACTAAATGCACGTTCAGGCAAATGGCAGCTCGCACATGCAGTCGTATTATTAAAAGAAAGAGCCCTTGCAAAAAATAAGGCACGACCTAACGCTACTTTCTCTTTGGTCATCGGATTATTTTCTGGTATGTCTGGCGCAGGGAAGCCTTGCGGCAAATCCCACTCATATGGCTGAGCACGCTCACCACAAGAAAGTAAAAGCAGAACAATGGTAAGAATACTGACTAATTTGGCTGCCACGTAAATACCCGATTATTGACTAGGTTACTTGTTAACACCTCACATGAGGCTTTTTGACTTTGCATGAACATACAAGATTGCTCGCTAGTTAATTCGGTATTGTCAAGCAACCGTTCTAGATGTATCTGCATATTTAATCGTCTGCCATACTCATTGTTGTTGCCTTCAAGACGCCGATTATCTATGTGTAACGGCACAATAATTTCGAATTGATTCGCTTGCTTGCAAGGTGCTGGCGGCGGGCGAACAACCGCGACACTTTCACAACCCACGCTCCCCAAATGGAACAACCAATCATCCTCTTCTGATTGCATGTCGACGCGCATAAATTTGTGCCCTTGACGCCACGACCAAAACATCTCTGCGTTATTTAGTGGTGGCGCTTGAATAAGTGGATTGAGATGGTTTTGTTCAAACGGGACAAACAATGAAAATTTAAGTTTTACAATGTCATCCAAAACGACATTTGGTAAATAAAACTTAACCGTAGCATTTGTGTTTTTATCATTGCTGTCGCTACATCTGGCAACTAAATTAATGAGTGTTGTCTGCTCAGTCTGCCAATCATTTGGTACGTTCTCCACATGTAACCAACGGCCACCATCAACACCGACATGAATGTTTGATACAAAGAAAGCAAACTTATTAATTCTCCATTTTTTTGCCGCTAAATCGACTTCAGCGCCACATAGCACCTGTTTTTGTTTATACGTGAGTACAAAAGTCAAATCGACCCAATTGTCATTCGTTACATTGGCATTTTGAGAACACCCGACAATTCCAAAAAATATGGCTATACTTATTAAAAGTAATCGAGACAAGACACCTTTGTTAATTACTTTTTCTTTTGCTGTGTTGCCACCTAAAAACATGGAAGTGCCATAACCTGATGAAAATGAATGAAATGATCAGCGGAGATATTCGCATGAAAACCATGACGCTACCAGTCTTGATGAGTAGCCTAATGACGCTATGTGTCATATTTTTTAGCCACTTTGCAAATGCGCATGGCGAAGACGATAAAGCGCGGTTTGTCTCTGCGTCAGGAACGGATAGTGGCGCGTGCGACAACAGATTTAGGCCCTGTAAGAGTATTGCCTATGCAGCTTTGCAAGCGAATAAGGGCGACAAAATATTAGTAGCACAAGGTTCATATTCCGTAAATGATGACAATGGCCTACTGTATTTAATTTCAGATTTAAAGCCAGTATTAGGCGGCTTTAATGCATTGGATAATTTTCAAATCCAGCAACCCGACAAATCAATATCTTATTTAACCGGTGTACCCGCTGAATATGCACGCTTGCTTGAAGAAAAAGGCTTTCACGCCATCATTGACAGTAAAGCAGTATTATCTTCTTCGACCAAAGCTGGCCTAAGTAGTATAAACGCGATGCGAACACGACATTCGGCAAGTGAGTGCATAGACAATGATTCATCGGGGTTCGAATGTAAGAACATTTCACTATTAAGCCATATCCCATTAATTGACTTTCCAACAAACAGTTTTGCTGCCAATGATATTTGGGGGCATGTCGACTTAAATACGATGGACGAATACGCATTACTTGGCCTATCAAATGGTATTGCTGTCGTGAAGGTAAGTGATCCAGAAAACCCTGAAATAATTGGCTCTGTCTCTGGCCAAAGCACCTCATGGCGAGACATAAAGGTTTATCAATTTTATTCGCAGGAGAGACAACGTTGGTTGGCTTACGCATATGCCAGCGCTGACAATGTGACAGAAGGCTTTTCAATATTAGATTTAAATGCACTGGAAAAGGGCGTCAGCCTAGTGGCCCGAATTACGATCGATAGAAGCGGTCACAATATTTATATTAGCAATGTTGACTACACAACTAACACAGCCATAAGTGACAAAAAAGCAATGTTGCATAATGTGGGTGGTAGAGCAAATGGTGGCGCCTGGAATACGTATTCTCTCGAAAACCCAGAAAAACCTGAAAGTCGCTATACGCCTGATGGTCTAAACCGCGAGGATTATAGCCATGATATTAGCTCCGTCGTCATAGAGGATGAAAGAGCCCTAAACCACTGCGATCAAAACGCGACAAGCTGCAATATTATCATCGATTTTAATGAGGACGAACTTCGTTTATGGCAACACAACACAGAAAACACGGCTAATATGTTGGGCAGTAGCACATATCCAAATGCCGCTTATGTCCATTCTGGTTGGTGGAGTGAAGACAAAAAATATGTGCTACTCCACGACGAATTAGATGAGCCTAGATTTAACCTCAATACCACGGTGCACATTTTCGACATTACCGATTTATCAGAGCCCACCTTGGTATCTACTTGGACAGGGCCAACGCGAGCTACTGACCACAATGGCTTTACTCGTGGCAATAAATACTACATGTCTAACTATGAACGAGGCCTAACAATACTCGACATTGCTGATCCAGAAAATCCTCAAGAAGTGGGTTTTTTTGATACTTTTGGTGCATCAAATAATGCGTCGACCAATGGCAATTGGGGAGTATATCCATATCTGCCCAGCGGTACTTTGCTTGCTAGCGATATTCAAGGCGGTCTATACATTTTGAAAGACCATACTTTATTGGATGGACAGACAGCCGTAAGGTTTTCGCAAACCGAAATGACAGTTGAAGAAGGAACTAGTATCCGAATTCCTGTTGAAAAACAAGGTAATGCGGCGATGTCTGTCAATTTCCATATCATAGCTGGCTCTGCAAACCTAGATGACTTTAGCGCAGTCAATGGCACGTTGGAATGGACGCAAGATGACTCAGCGCCTAAATATATCGATATTGATATCGCTGAAGACAATATACGTGAAACTGATGAGTTATTCTTTGTTCGCTTGTCCAATCCTCAACAAGGCACAATAGACAACTCTGCGACGACCGCTTTTATTACCATTAATACTGAAGATGTATTTAGAGGTCAAGCCAACTTTGCCGCGTCGGAATTGAGCGTAAAAGAAATAGATGGCGCCATATCAATCGCACTTGAACGTGCGGGGGGAAGCGATTCATCATTGGAAGTAAATGTAGAGATCATTGGTGGAAGTGCCGCAAACACCGAATATAATTTGACGAACACATCCGTCCGTTGGGACGATGGCGACACCGCCACAAAAGACATTGTTTTATCGATTATTGATGATGAAGAAACTGAAGAGACCGAAACTATCATTATTCGATTGGCATCAAACACAGCCGGCATTTTAGGCGCACAATCTGAACTACAAATTAATGTTCGAGACGATGAATCCAATCAAGCGCCAATGGCAAATGCAGGCGCAGACCTGCAGGTGAATACGCGACAAACTGTTCGAATGAATGGCATCGCGTCAGATATTGAGAGTGACGTAACTATTCAGTGGTCGCAGACATCTGGCACACCGGTCACCTTAAACTTTGCAAATAGTACGAACATGAGCTTTATTAGCCCGCAAACTGAGACGACCCTAAGGTTTTCAATGACAGTAAGCGATGACTTTGGCGCAGAATCTTCCGACGACATAGTGGTAAATGTTGTGGCACCTCCACCAGCAAGTAGCGGCGGGGGTGCTATTTCCGTTTGGTTTATTGTAGCGATTCTGTTGCTTCGATTTATTAGAACTAAATAACCCGAATTCTAGATAAATAAGAAAAAGGCCATGAAAAACATCGGTTCTGTCATGGCCTCTACCTGTGAACACGGATAAATTCGTCCGCTTTACTTAAGGAGCCTCATTAACTGCGTCAATCAGTTATCTTTAAGTACGATGTTTTTAAATGTCACATTACCGTTTGGATTTCTAACATCATGATCCATGATAAACACTAAACTCACTGAGGGGTGGGTAAAATACTCGCCAACAGGAATTCTAAACGTTTGATAGTCGCCATTTCCGGTGTACGTAAAATCACGTATCCCCCAACTCTGGCGTCCACCTAGTTGAAAAGCGCGATTTGAATAAATACCGTCATTCGGGAAAATCCCAATGCCGTGAATTTCACCTTGAGCCGTAGATTTATATTCAAATTCTAAAATTGACGTTGGTTTTATTTCTTTGTTGGGGATACTTACAGCCTCCCATTTATTACCAACGATCTCAATCCCTAGGCCATTTTCTACAATCGTAACTGTCCCCTCGCCATTTTGGTCGGCACGCAACGGATTTATACTCAGTTGTCCTAAATTTATCGCTTCAGGCGACGGTTCTGGTGAAGGAGAAGGCTCTTCAGGCTCGGGATCTGAAGGTGCCTCGGCTCCCTCCTCATACACCCGAATATTGCTATAAGTACTGTTAGCGCCAGCGACTAATCGATCGTTATCATGGACAAAAAACAAACGGTTAATTGGCCCTTGATAATAGTCACCCACTCTAATACTAATTCGTTGTTTGTTGCCGGAGCCGTCATATCGAACGTCTCGAATTCCCCAACGTTGGAAGCCATAGATACTAAACGTACGCTGCGGGTTAGCCCATGATCTGCTATCAAACCCAATGCCTTGTATTTCAGCTTCAATATCACTAGAAAATTCAAATTCCAGTATCGTATCTGCCGTGATCTCATAGTCAAATGCGATGCTTTTCCATGTATTCCCCTCTAACACTAATTCATAGGGTGTTGCACCAATCGTCGCACCGCCTTGATTGTCTTGCCCTGGATCGTGACTTGAAATAGTTGACTGTTCAAAATTGATAAACACGCCATCACTCACTGGGGTTTCTACCTCTATTTCAAAAAACTGCGTGTCTTGACCGACAGCATTTGAGACTGTAATTTGCACCGGATGCTCACCAACATCGTCAGTGTTAGTTACCCAAACAAGCGTACCATTACTGTCTATCGTCATTTCGTCAGGTGCAATATCTAAGGTATATGTAAACGGCGCAGTCCCAGTAATGTCAAGGGTATTGTCGCTATCATAACGATATGAATTTCCAGCAATAACGGTAGTATTCGGGTTTGACGTTATACTCGGCGCGGTGTTTGCCACTTCAATAATACATGCGTTAAAGCCATTCGTATTCGCGTCAATAACGGGTGCCATCTGCTCTATACTACATGCTGAAAACTCATTTCCACCGCCACCGGCATTAGGATTCATAACAAAGCCACTAGGTGTACTAGCGCACGCTGTGCCGCTTTGGTTGTCGTGTGGCGCGCCAAAATTATGGCCTAGTTCATGCGCAAACACGATAGAAGTAAGCGAACCAACTCGCTGAGTTAATCCAACGGCAAACTTGTTACATAAAGCACCAACGTATGCTATACCAACGGTTGAACCATCTAAATTCTTACCGGTAAATAAGTGTCGTAAGCCCGGATTAGGCGTTCCTTCATCTCTAAATTTAAATAGTAGCGCTTGTGGGTCGGTCTCTATAAAATCACCATTGTCAGATAACTCTGTAATGTCTTCAACCGAAATACTCACGCCTAGTTGATTACTAAAAATGCCATCCGCAATATTCAAATACTCTAACATTTCAAGTGTTGCTGTTGCGCGGCTTGTAGAACCAACAAACTCAGTATCAGCAACAAGCGAAATTTTTATCTCTTTCCCCGCACTCGACGTTGCGGTTTTTAAATCTTGTACAAAACTGCTATATGTTTGACTAGCGGTAAGTTGCGAGTTGTGCAGCGCACACGTGCCAGAACTATCCATATCACGGATATCTACCAGTACGCTTAAATTTTCTTTTTTGCCAAGTATTGCCGAATATCCCTCTAAAGACTGCGACGTTAGTCTAGATTCTATCTCGGCTAAATTCTCCAGAAAATACAACGAATCTCCGTCATAAAAAGCACCCGTCACTTGATTATTTTGTCTTGAAAAACGCACCCATGACTCGTCTATACCTTTTATTTTTCCTTCAAGAAGGAAATGCTCACCACTTCCTCCATTTGTATTCATTAACGACATTAGCTGCTTGTTCTCAGTCAATTCAAAATTTAGCTTACGCCCATTTACTTGAATACTGTAAGAAAAGTCGCTTCCTTTCAGGGCTTGCATAGCTGCTCTGGTTGGTTCAACAACAACAGCGCGATGAATAGAAGTATGTGTATCGTGATGATGCTCGCCAGCAAGCACTAAGAAAGAAAAAAGAATGAGAGGTAATAATAGCGCTAGTTGCCTAGCACTAGCTTTTATGGCGCTGTAAAACGTATTCATTAAAATACCTAAATAAATGGATAGTGAAGTAGCTAATTAAAGATACTTATTCTAAAGAAGCATACGTGCCAATAATAGAGTCTGGCATATGACACACTATGCATAAGTATTAGGCTTTATACATAAGGTACTACCAGATATAAAAACGGCTACTATAAGCTAGTAGCCGTAAAATCAAAAATTAACGCGTTCCTGAAAACTAAGTTAGCGCATCAATCACGCTGCTTTTTCGGCCGCATCCTCGCCCTTATCCGCTGGGTTTAAAAGCAAATAATCAAATGCAGCAAGTGCGGCCTTGGATCCTTCGCCCATCGCTACAACGATTTGCTTGTAAGGTACCGTAGTCACATCACCGCAAGCAAAAATACCGGTTTGGTTAGTTTGTCCTTTTTCATTGATAATGATTTCACCATGCTTTGTCAAATCTACAATGCCTTCAACAACTTTTGAGTTAGGCACTAAACCGATTTGAACAAAAATTCCTTGTAAATCTTTTTTATATACCTCACTCGTCGCTCGGTCTGTGTATTCAATCGCAGTCACTTTTCCGTTTTCAGCCACCACTTGATTAGTTGCTGCATTTTTAATTACGGAAATGTTATCCCGCTTCCCAAGCTGCTCAACTAGCACTTTGTCCGCCTTTAGCTCTGGCAAAAATTCGAATACGGTAACACTGTTAACGATACCCGCTAAATCTAGCGCTGCTTCTACGCCACTATTACCCCCACCAATGACTGCGACATCTTTTCCTTTGTAAAAAGGGCCATCACAGTGTGGACAATAAGCAACACCATTGCCGATATTTTCTTTTTCACCTGGCACTCCTAACTCTCTCCAATTTGCCCCAGTAGCTACAATGATTGTGCGAGTCTTGAATGACTCACCATTGTTAAGCGTAATGGTTTTTAAATAACCATTGTCTATACTTTCAACACGTAGATGTTCTTTCAACGTAACGTCGTAATCATTTAAATGTGCCATTAACGAACCGGTTAACTCTGGACCCGTTGTTTTTGGAACAGAAATCAAATTCTCGATACCCATGGTATCTTTAACCTGACCACCAAAACGGTCAGCAACAATGGTCACATTTAGGCCTTTACGGGCTGAATATATAGCAGCGGCAACACCGGCAGGGCCACCACCAATAACGGTAACATCTTGCAATGGTAGCTCAGGCTCAGCACTAGAGGCCTGAAGTATTTCGGGTGCGACATTACCAAGCTTCTCAATAATACCAGCGATTTCAACTTTACCACTTGCAAACACTTCGCCATTCAAAAATACCGTTGGTACACCTTGGATCTTATTTTCATCCACAAGCTCAGGGTAAACGCCTCCGTCGATCATTTCTGCGCTAATATTGTTGTTCAATAGCGCAAATTGATTCATCGCCTGTACAACGTCGGGGCACGCATGACAACTCAAACTCACATACACTTGAAAATCGAGTTTGTTGTTCACCTTCTTGACCATATTTTGAATACTTTCGTCAAGCTTCAACTGACTACCACCGGTTTGCAAGATGGCCAATATAAGTGAGTTAAATTCATGACCACCGGGCACTCCCGAAAATACAATGCCTGTCGCGTCACCATTTTTCTCAAGCAAAAATGAAACAGGCGATCTCAATTCACCTGCCATATCTCTTTCACTTACTTCAACCATGTCAGACACTGAAGCCAACTGCGTGAGCATATCGAGCAACTCTTCGCGTTTTTCATGCGCGCCTGTCTGCACAACTAAGGTAATTTTATGCTGTAAATCTTTCATGTACCCTTTTAAGGCATTTAATATATCTTGAGTTAACACGTTAAGTACTCCTAAATTAAGGCCGCAAAAACCTTACCGAAAACGCGCGGCATTATTTATCATGTGTAAGGGTTACAACCTGTGCAGGTTATAACGGGTATAGGTAGTTGAACATTGGAAGTAAATGGATATACAACGGAAGAACTAGCTGTGTATTCATTTACTTCCAATGTGACTCGCAGCATTGCTGCGAGTCAATATTGATTTTGTAAGCAAAATTTAGATTTTGCCAACTAAATCCAAGCTTGGAGTTAGTGTCGCTTGACCTTCTTCCCATGCTGCTGGGCACACTTCACCGTCATTGTTTGCAACGTATTGAGCTGCCTTCACTTTACGCACCATGTCTTTCGCAGAGCGACCGATACCCAAATCATGAACTTCAGCAACTTTGATAACACCTTCAGGGTTTGCCAAGAAAGTACCACGTAGTGCTCTTCCATCTTCTTCAATCAGTACGTCAAAACCGCGAGATAGAGTAAATACGTTGTCAGCAAGCATTGGGTAAGTCAATGTACCTATTGCTGGTGACGCATCATGCCATGCTTTATGCACAAAATGTGAATCCGTAGAAACTGCGTAAACTTCAACACCTAGCTCTTGTAATTCAGCGTAAGACTTTTGCATATCTTCTAGTTCTGTAGGACATACGAACGTAAAATCAGCTGGATAGAACAAAAAGATTGACCATTTGCCCTTAACGTCATCGCTAGTCACTGTTGTAAATTCACCGTTGTGAAAAGCTTCAACAGAAAAGTCAGGAATCGTTTTGTTAATCATAGACATTGCAGTTTTCCTCATAAAAATTAATGTTTGTGTAAATAACGTGATTGATTACGTTGATACATAAGATATAGATGTTCTAAAACAAAATAAAATGGAAAGAAACGATGCGCTTAATCAAAAAAATTGATTAAGCGCTCACGTCTGATTTAAAACATTCAATCAATCGTAGGAGAAGTATAGGCACATTGGCGAAACACAAGAGCAATTGACACTAAGCGTTGAAATTTAAACCATTACCTACTCGACTGTTCTACCAATATGTCTCGGCTTGCATCGCCACCTGACGAGAACGCTCCATAACCGTCAACAAGGCTGTACTTTTCTCATCTAGCCATTGACTAAACTCAGCAGGGTCATCTATATCCAAATCACTCAATGCATCACGCATAAACGCAATAGCTTTTAACTCGCCAATCCCTTGTTGTAAATCTAGCCACGGTGCTCTAAAAGTACCTCTTGATTCTGTAAATAAGTCACCAAGCAAAAAGCCATTAGTAAGAGACTGTTTTAATAGCACTTCGAGCGCTAGATACTTGCCGTCATCCATGGTGCCAGTATTGGGTAATGATTGCATAACTGTCTGCCACGTTTGCGATAACCAACCATTGGCATGTTTACGAACGGGAATATCGGCGCCCGAGTTTTGCTCTTGCCAAGGCTTCTCAACCAATATTTTTGATGCAAATAGCTGCAGTTCAATCGATTCTTTCGATAACAGTCTTGCCATAGGATCATAGGCACTAAGTAGGCTTTCTTTGCGCCCTTGAAGATAATTCAGGATATCCGAATGTTTTGGAATTCGGCGACTAAATGCCCCCTTTTTTGAACGCAAACGACCAATTGATTGCAAATCATCTTGCCATTTCCACTTTTGCGTCAGTAACAGTAATTGCCTATGCAGCTTAAGTAAATCATCCGACTGTAGCACCGGTAGATACAAGGATACCCCTTGCAATAGTAACGACATGCTCTCCCTTATTTCGGTCAACGCTTTAAGCTCGCCAGTATTGACAAAAATACTTAGATGATATTGCCAGTGGTCTAAAGCGCAGGTGATCGCCTTACACAAACCTTGTTCAGTTGTATCTTCAATATGTAAAGACAAGAATTTAGGTAAGCGTTTTACCGCAGGAAATTGACCTTTGACTAAACGATAGCCTCTGGCGGCTTTTGTTGTATTACTTAAACGAACCGGTAAATGCGTCGTTAAGATCTCCGCCAACTCGAACAAAATAATCGGTTTGCCATCTTTTAACTCTAATTCAATTTCGTTGATGGCAACTGAATCCTTGTCTGTTCTGACTTCTCCCACGTCATATACTAGCTCTACACGCCCATTTGCCAATTGAATATCAAACTCATAGCGTCGGAAATGGGTAGTAAACACTTTTTGAATAGACTGATTGATCTCTTCTACGTGTAAATCATCAGCCCAAATGTCTGAGGGAAACTTTGTAATATCTGGATAAGGCTTTTCTAGGTCAATATTATACTCAGGCCGCTGATGAAGGCCACCGTGAACCTGACCTTGTGTTTTGATTGTTTGTTCGTATCGCCCGTTCTGTGTTCGTACTCTAAAACCAATTTTACGGCGCCTCAGCACAAAATCAGGCGTATCAAAATAGTCGTTGAATACTTCTTTCTCTTTACCGCTAATTTCGCCTTCAATGCTTGGTAATACTTTTTCTTTTAAAAGTGCTAATGCATCACCGTCCACTGCGAGTTTTAATTCGACTTCCATAAATTCCTACTCAATACTCATACAGTTTTATTGTCATTTACGTAAGATAAGCATACCATCTACACAAAATAAAGTTGCCTACCTATTTGTTATGCGTTCCATTTTATCCCTAATCCTGCTCTTTATATCCATTCAAACAAGCGCACAAACTGATGTACAAAGCGCATCACAAAATAGTGACACTCGTTTTATATCAGATGATTTATTCATATACTTACATGCAGGCCCTGGACGGGATTTTCGTTTAAAAGGATCTATTGGTGCAGGGAGTAAAGTTCAACTATTGCAAGTTGATGAAGACAAAGGCTTCGCAGAAATTATTGATGAGCGTGAGCGAAGGGGTTGGGTCGAAAGTAAATTCGTTAGTCGAAACCCTTCGATAAGAGCGCAACTATCGGTGATGCAAACAGCGGTGAATAATAAGCAAGCCGATGTCGAAAAAATGCAAGCTGAAGTAAAAGCGATGAAGCAAAACGTATCTCAATCGAATCGGCAAAAAACGACACTTAATCGTCAAATTACCGAGCAACTAGAACAAATATCGTCCTTAAATCGGCAAATAGAACAACGTGAACGCATGAGTAATATGCAATGGTTTACCCGAGGCTCAGTATTAGCCATTGTCAGCGTTGTGATCGGTTATTTACTTGGTCTATTTGGACGTAAAAGCGGTACAAGTAAAGACAGATTAATGTAGTATATGTTTGTTTCAACAATGATGCGTAGTCAGTCAAAATCATGGCATTCTATGTTGCTAGACTCCGTGATTGTTCGCACTTCACAATAAGCTTGAGGCCTCAATTGCTAAGAATGGAGATCTGGTAGGTGCTCACAATCTTGACCACCTAATCATCATCTTCAATCATCGTCATCAGAGATGTATTCCCACCTGACGCTGTGGTATCGATACTAACGGTTTTTTCAGTAACTAATCGCTCAATCATGTTGTCGTTATATTCAGCGGTAATCATCGGTAAGATAGCGCCCCGACGAGCAGCCAGTTTAACTGCAATGTTGTCTGTTCTTGACGCGCTGCTATCAATCACTACGCCTGATAACGAAGCGTGTTCTAATAGCGCTTCTAACTGATTAAGTTTAGCCACTTGAAAGATGTTCTCAGGCGCGCCTGTAGTCTCTAGTTTCGCCTTAAATGCGCGAGCTTCTTCATAAAAAAGATCGGAGACAACAGATATCACTGTATTTCCGGTTGCAAGTGCAGTTACAACCGACAATACCCAATACTCAAACGTCACCTCTCGGTCTGCAAATGTAACCAGTATACCTCTAGGCTCCAAGTATAGTTTGTTATTTTCACCGGTTGGGCCAGGCAATGAGGCTGGTTTTTTAAGCCGTTTTTCGATGTTTATTAATTGCGCGCGCGCAGTAGCTAAGGTTTGATCCAAATTATCTGCCAGCTCCTCGACAATATCGACTGTCGCAATTTTAGCAAGTAGTTGACGCACCCATGAAATTCGTTTCATTAACGGCGTTAAGCGCCAAGCAACACTCACTTTTGCCGCAGATGACATCAAAATATCAACCTGTCGATAATCCTCTTTGGCACTGACTAAGGCTTTGTCATCTTCGAACTTGTCATCCACCACAGTCGAGCGTGGTGTTGCTTTTTCGACCATTAAGCGTTTCAAGTAATTTGGGCCTCCCGCTTTAGGTCCCGTGCCAGAGAGTCCTCGACCACCAAATGGTTGAACCCCAACAATTGCACCAATCATATTTCGATTAATATACACATTGCCAGCACCGGATAATGCCGCTAGCTCATTCGCTCGCTCTTCAATGCGCGTATGAATTCCCATCGTTAAACCAAAACCGGTATTGTTGATATCATCAATCACCTGATGAAGATCTTTTGCCTTAAATCGCACAATATGTACGCATGGGCCAAACACTTCTGCTTGCAATACATTTATATTGTTTATTTCAAAAAGGTGGGGGGCAAAGTAGTGACCAACTAGTTTGTCTTCCACTTTACAACGATAAAGTAATTTCTGGTTCTGTATCATTTCGTTTGCATGCGCTTCTAGCGTCGAGAGTGCCCGTTGATCAATGACTGGGCCTACATCGGTATGTAGCCATTGCGGATCACCAATAGACAGTGTTTTCATTGCGCCAATCAGCATTTCAATAATAGTATCAGCGTTGTCTTCCTGTAAATATAAAACCCGTAAGGCTGAACAGCGTTGCCCTGCGCTCTGAAAGCCCGAAGCAATCACATCATCCACTACTTGTTCAGGCAGTGCCGTTGAATCTACGATCATGCAATTTTGACCGCCGGTTTCTGCAATCAGTGGTACTTGACCAGTACCTCGTTCTGCAAGCTTTTGCGAGATCAATGTGCCGGTTACCGTTGAGCCAGTGAACATTACCGCTTGAATACCCTCCTCAGAAAGTAAAGCATCGCCGACATCAGTCCCTTTTGCGATAATCAACTGCACAACGCCCACTGGCAAACCAATTGCTTGCATTAGCTCCAATGCTCTAATAGCAATTAAACTTGTTTGCTCAGCGGGTTTAGCAAGCACAGTATTGCCCGTTACAATCGCCGCCGCGACTTGTCCTAAAAATATAGCAAGGGGAAAGTTCCAAGGGCTTATGCACAACACCACGCCACGAGATTCCATATTGTCTCGCTCACAAAGTACTTGCGCTCTCGCAGCGTAATAACGGCAAAAATCTATCGCCTCACGCACTTCATCAATCGCATCTTGCGCCACTTTCCCTGACTCTTTAATACATATCGCTATTAACTCTTCCATGTGGCGCTCTAGAATATCTGCGGTTCGATTCAAAAACGCTGCACGAGTTACTACATCTGTTTTCGACCATGTTGAAAACCTCGTCTCTGCTAGCGCCAACTTTTCTTGCATGACCTGACGAGAATCAAAGGAATGTGTACCGAGTATTTCATCTACATTTGCAGGGTTGATCACCTTCATGTCAACTATTGTTGAATTGTTTTCAGACAATTTACGCTGATGCTTTGCTTGCCATTGGTTCAACTGATATTGCAAATTTATGAGCGAACTAACATCATAAAGGTCTATTCCTCGTGCGTTTATTCTCTCCTCGCCATACAATTCACTTGGCTTCAAAATCTTATCATTCACGCGGTTATTTAAGGTCTGCGTTCTTTCAACTGGGTCTGAAAGTAACTCTTCAACGTCTTTCGAATCGTCAACAATTGCGTTTACAAACGAAGAGTTTGCGCCATTTTCAAGTAAGCGCCTGACCAAATAGGCAAGTAAATCTTCATGCAAGCCCACCGGTGCATATACCCGGCACTGAATTTTGTCTTCCGTAACAATCTGATCGTACAGCGTATCACCCATACCATGTAAGCACTGAAATTCGAAACCTTCTTTATCTTCACCGGCAAGTTCTAAAATAACAGATGCAGTGTATGCATTGTGCGTGGCAAATTGCGGATAGATAGAATCTCTGTAGGCAAGTAATAAGTTTGCACAAGCGTGATAAGACACATCCGTAGAGGACTTTCTGGTAAATACTGGAAAGTCTGAAAAACCACCTTGGTGAGAATGTTTAATTTCGCTGTCCCAATAAGCGCCCTTGACGAGGCGTACCATCATCGGTTTGCTATGTTTAAGCGTTAATTCCCGAATCCAATCAATCACAAAAATGGCACGTTTTTGATAAGCTTGCACAGCAATACCAAAGCCAGTCCAATCGTCAAGTGCACTGTCTGCAAACACTGTTTCTATGATGTCGAGTGACATATCTAAGCGTTCAGACTCTTCAGCATCAACCGTCAGGCCAATGTTGTGCTGCTTAGCGAGTATACAAAGTGACGTTAACTTGGCAGCTATCTCTTTTACGACGGCATCCCCTTTCTTAAAATCATATCGGGGATGGATAGCGGACAGCTTTACCGAAATACCAGGGCTTTTTCTTGGACCGCGACCTTGTGCTGCGTTACCTATAACTTTTATGGCATGTTCGTAAGCGTCATAGTACCGCTGGGCATCGCCAAGCGTTCTAGCACCTTCACCTAACATATCGTATGAGTATACGTAGCCTTTTTTTTCTTTTTCGACTGCTCGCTGACATGCTTCTTCAATCGTTTCGCTCATGACAAATTGTCGGCCCATTACCTTTAAAGCAATATTCATTGCTCTTCGAATAACGGGTTCACCCAAGCGCCCAATTGTTTTTTTCAGTAAACCAAACTCTGACTGTTTCTTAGCATTGCTATAGTTAACTAAGTTGCCAGTGAACATAAGTCCCCATGCGCTGGCGTTAACAAACAATGATTCACTGTTGCCTAGATGCGGCGCCCAATGTCCTTGCGACAATTTATCTCTAATCAGATCGTCTTGCGTTTTCTTATCCGGCACGCGGAGCAACGCTTCAGCTAGACACATCAACACAACGCCTTCTGATGTAGAAAGAGAAAACTCATTTAATAGTGCATCAATACCGCCATGCGCGGCGTTTTCTTGCCTTATACGCAAGACCATATTGCGTGCTCGCTCCCAAGCCCGGCTTCTCGCACTCATACTCACTTCGGCAGAGGGTAAAATATGGTCTATTGCTTTATTTTCATCGATACGATGGAACTCACGTATCTTTTGACGAACAACGGATTGTGCCGAAAGACTGCCTTTGAATAACATGAACACCCTATTTTTTTGGATAACAGATTAACACGTAGATACGCTATTTATAGTGACTGAAGAGCATAGAAGTGTTGCTCATTAAAAATTAAATATTCAAACACCAAGCGTTAACTAATGATTGCAATATATCGCAGCTTGCCAAAAGTATACTAATTGAATGAGTATGCATGAAGCGCAATATCGTCAAGTGATTCAGATTGCAACGCGCATTTTGTCTAAGGCTGAAGCAGTTTACATATTAGGATGAAAATACGATTCAGGGCAAAAACTTAGTCTGTTTTACCTTGAAAGCGTGAGAGTAAGGAAAGAAAACTGCTGCGTCGTTTTAAATCGTACGAACACATGACGCGCAATAGTTTTAAAAGTATACTCGTTGAACTACTCACGATAACCGGCATCAAAGCTAGGTAGCGTAGACTAAAACGTCTCATCTACTTTAGGACGAAAGACTCAAATTATTAGGATATATAGACTATGCAGGACTCAAATTTAGTCACATTTTCTCTCAACAATAGAAACCAACGTATCTCATTAAACAGACAAATGGGAAAAATATCTCTTTTTATCCTAGTACCCACGGTATTGTTTGGGGCTGTCATTTTACTTTATCTATTATTCGCCAATACTATTCTGAAAAATGCAGCAGAAAACGGCCTGGGAGATAGCTTAGGTGCAGAAGTAAATATCGATGACCTAGATCATTCGTTAATGCCATTTGGCATCAGTATCAAGAGAATGCAAGCCACCGATCCTAGTGCACCAATAAGGAACAAGTTCGAAATTGCTTCACTAGCTGCTGACGTCGACTTAATGCCACTATTAGGTGGAAAAGTAATTGTCGAAAATTTGATAGTAGACGATGTCGCTTTTGGTACAACGCGCCAAGCGCCAGGCGAAGTATATAGAAAAGCAGAAAAACCCAGCAACTTTGCTTTCCCGACCTTAGAAGACCTCCCTAGTGTAGATGAAGTATTAGAAAATACGCCGCTAAAAACGACAGCGGCGATAAGTAATGCCAAAACCGTTTATGAAAAATATGAAGTTCCTCTAAAAAGCAGATATGAAGCACTACCTGATGAAGAAAAACTGAACGCATACAAAGCACAAGTGAAAGCCTTACAAGACACCGATGTTAAAGACCCCGCATCGCTAGCAAATGCCCTACAATCGTTGAAATCACTTAAAGAGAATATTAGCGCCGATAAAGACAAAATATCTGAGTTTGTCGCGCTTGCGCAAGAAGCAAAGCATGAAACAGCGGACTCCGTTACCACCTTAAAAAGTGCACCACAAGAAGACTATAACCTGTTGAAAGGACTCGTAGGTGGGGATCAAGCGGCGATTGATCAGGTAAGTCAACATCTCTTTGGTGATAAGGCTGAGTTATATGTCAAAGCGCTACTGGCAATGACTGAATTAGCTGCAGGCGACGACAGTCAAGCAGTTGAAAAGGAAGAAGCCATTGATGATTCGGGCCTACCGAGTTTGTGGATAAAAAACGCAAAAATTAGCGTGAACTGGCTTGATGAAAGTATTGCGTCCGAATGGAAAAACATTACTTCCCAGCACTCACTCATTCAATCGCCTACAACATTTGTAGTTAAATCAGCAAAAGCCAATAACTGGAAAACGATTGATATAAACGGTACATTCGAAATGACCAATAGCGCGTTAACATCCACTCAATCGTGGAATATTGCTGGCTTAACGATGAAAGACATCGCGCTAATTCCTGATAACGCAGCCCAGAAATTAACCGCTAGTATAAATAGTGGATTGTTAAATAGTTCAGGGAAATTGAGTATCAACAACAATCAACTCATGGGTCAATCAGAGTTTTTGCTATCAAAACTAGCGATGCAAGCAAGTGGAACCAATGATTTAACAACAGCAATTGCAGACATTGTAAAACAACAAGATGCCATAAATTTAATCAGCGATATAACTGGCAGCGTGTTTAATCCGAGTGTTTCCCTAAGTTCCGATTTAGATAAACAATTGTTGAGCGCTTTGGGGGATAATATTAAGAACAACCCCAAACTTAATGAGCTAAAACAAAAGCTTAATGCTAAGGCAAATGCCCAATTGGGCACTTCAGGAGATCAACTTGAGAATATTAATGCCTTACTTGCTGCCGCAGAGGGTGACAGTAATGCGCTCTCAGAACTGTTAAATGCTCAATTAGCCGACCCAAAACAAAAAGCTATCGATAAGCTAAAAGATAAATTATTTAATTAGACGCTTATTTATCGATACAAATTGCAATGACAACAGTATTTTGCGCCAAGCTAAAAAGCAACGTAGAATAAAGTTGTCTTTTCATATATTAAACCAAAGGTATTGCCGACCATGAAACACAAATGGATCGCGTTAGTATTAGTTGTGCTGCTCGCTATGTTGCAGTACCGCCTTTGGTTTGGCAAAAATAGTATAGCTGAATACAAAAACATGCAATCACAGATCAGTCTTATGGAAGCGCAAAACTCTCGATTAAAACAACGAAACCAGCTACTTAGAGCAGACATAGAAGACCTAAAATCTGGATTAGAATCTATGGAAGAAAGGGCTCGCAACGAGTTAGGACTAATCAAACAAGGTGAAACTTTTTACCGTATTTTACCTAAAGAGCAGTAATGTTGACCTTCAATAGCCGTTATACCGCAATAATCCCTGCGGCAGGGATTGGTCGTCGTATGCAATCTGACATACCCAAACAGTATCTCACTATTGCTGGCAAAACCCTGTTAGAACATTGTGTTAATGTATTTTTGTGCCACCCACTTATCGACCATGTGGTCGTCGTCGTTCACCCCAATGACGCTGAAGCGGCAAGACTCCTCTCAAAAGATGTACATGTAATTACTGGTGGCGCACAACGAGCAGACTCAGTACTTGCGGGTGTTCAATATGCTCAAGAAACACTAAGGTCAGAGTGGGTGCTTGTCCACGATGCTGCTAGACCGGGCATTAATATGGCATTAATTGATAACTTAATTGCAACAGTGAAAGGCACTGAAGGCGGTATTCTCGCCCTACCCGCCGTAGATACAGTAAAAGGCGCATCACGGAAAACGCAATGCGCGACAGATGATAGCGATGCAGTCCCGACAACGATAGATAAGACACTAAATAGAGAGACCATTTGGTTGGCTCAAACGCCGCAGATGTTCAAAACTGCGGCGCTGCAACAAGCCTTAGAATATGCGCTGAGCAAAAAATTACAAATAACCGATGAAGCATCTGCCATGGAGCTAATGGGCGTAGAAGTATGCTTAGTAGAAGGCACAGCGGAAAATTTTAAAGTCACTAAGCCTGCAGATTTAGCCTTGGCAGGATTCTACATATCTCAAAAAAATAATTTAAAAGGAGCTAACGCTTGCGAATAGGTCATGGCTACGATGTGCACAAATTTGGTGGCGATGGCCCGATAGTGCTTTGCGGCGAAGTTATTCAATATGAACAGGGGCTGATTGCGCACTCTGATGGCGACGTTGCTTTGCATGCGCTCGCCGATGCGATACTTGGTGCGCTCGCACTTGGTGATATTGGCAAACACTTCCCTGATACCGATCAAGACTTTGCCGGCGCAGATTCGATGAAATTGTTAACACAAGTATATCGCTTAGCAAAAGATGAAGGTTACATACTCGGAAATGCCGACATCACTATTGCTGCACAGGCACCAAGACTCGCGCCGCACGTTATTTGTATGCGTGAAAATATCGCAAAGAACCTTAACGTAAGATTAAATCAAATCAGCGTCAAAGCTACCACGACTGAAAAACTGGGTTTTGTTGGACGTAAGGAAGGCATAGCGGTAGACGCTGTCGTATTGCTAAAAGAAGCGACATAATGACGGAAAACTCTCTTAGTCTGACAACAGATAACTGGCAATACCTTCATGGGAAACCTAGATTGTCAGGTTCACTCAAAAACAAAACCGAAGACTTTTGTGTTGAAGAAGTGTTGGGGTTTGACTTAAGCAATAGTGGCGAACATAGCTTTCTTTGGATTAAAAAAACGGATACTAATACTGCGTTTGTTGGTGAGCTACTTGCTAAGTTCGCTAAAGTTCCACTCAGAAATATTGGATATGCTGGTAGAAAAGACAAATATGCCGTTACCTATCAATGGTTCAGTATTTATCACGCCAACAAGCCGATACCTAACTGGCATGAGTTTTCAGCACAAAATGTCGAAATAATTAAGGTAAGCAAGCACGATAAAAAACTAAAAACCGGTGCTCTAAAGAGCAACAAATTCAAGATAACAATCAATCTCAGCACCAGCATTGATACAGACTGGTTAACGTCGAGAATAGAGAACATTAAGCGCTTGGGAGTACCCAATTATTTTGGGCAACAACGTTTTGGTGAAATGCGGACGTCTGATGGCAGATTGGTGTTAAATGGCAACCTGTTATTAGGTGAAAAATTTATTCAAGGCGAAATAATAAAAAACCGAAATAAACGTAGCATGATGATCTCTGCCCTACGCAGTTGGCTATTTAACCAAGTAGTAAGCAAACGCATTGAAAATGAGAAAATCCACATAACCCTTTGTGGGGATGTGATGCAACTTACTGGCAGTAAAAGTTATTTTGTCTGTCATCGTGAAGACATGCCTACCATGATAGACAGGCTTAACAAGCGAGATATCCAAATTACCGCGCCAATGTGGGGAAGCGGCAAACAACTGAGTACAGAAGATGCACATGCGTTTGAAAACAGCGTCATTGAAGATTACCAAATGTTATGTGACAAACTAAGTGACATTGGTTTAAAACAAGAACGACGAGCGCTGCTATTGTACCCTGAAGCATTCGAATATGACGTTAAGGATGATATATTAACTCTGCGTTTCGAATTACCCGCGGGTGCATTCGCTACAAGTGTTATACGCGAAATAGTGAATACCTAATAACAAGCTCAATACTGACAAACGCTTTAATAATTGGCTTAATAAAGGAAGAATAAATAATGAGAATTTTATTAAGTAATGATGATGGCGCCGCTGCACCAGGCATTGACTGCATGTATCGGCACCTATCTAAACATTTTGATGTTACTGTCATTGCGCCCGACAGAAATTGTAGCGGCATGAGCAATGCACTTTCGTTGCACCATCCCTTAAGGATAAATAAAACTGAAAAAGGCTTTTATGCGGTAAATGGTACGCCCTCAGATTGCGTTCAATTAGGCGTAAATAGTGGCTTTTTCGAGGAACCAGATATAGTTGTATCCGGCATCAATGATGGACCAAACTTGGGCGATGACACGATATATTCTGGCACCGTCGCCGCGGCGCTTGAAGGTCGCCATTTGGGTTTGCCAGCTTTAGCTGTCTCTTTGTGTGCCAAACAAGATGAGCACTTTGACACAGCAGCGCTATTAACGGTAAATATAATAAAAAAACTAGAAAACCACCCACTGGATACAAAACAAATCTTAAATATAAACGTGCCCAACTTACCTATCGGCGAAGTAAAAGGTATTTTAGCGACTCGATGCGGAAAACGTCATAGAGCTGAAACGATGGTAGAAGATACTGATCCTTTCGGGAATCAAATTTTTTGGTACGGAAAACTCGGGGACGAATTAGACGCAGGTAAGGGCACAGACTTTCATGCCATTGCTAGCGGGTATTGTTCAGTGAGTCCATTATCAACGGACATGACGGTGCATCAACAGATCGCATCAATGAATACATGGTTACAAGAATAACGAAATGAATTTACACGCTACTCGCAAAGGTACACAACTTGCTTCGTTGCTCATAAGTGAGGGAATAAAGCACACTGAGGTTATTAAGGTCATCTCGCAAACACCTAGAGACCTATTCGTCCCTGAAGGGCTGAAACACAAAGCATACGAAAATAACGCGCTTCCCATCGGTCAAGGACAGACTATCTCTCAACCTTTTACTGTTGCCCATATGACTGAGCAATTGTTAAATACACCCTTTCCAGTAAAAAAAGTACTCGAAATAGGCACAGGCTCAGGATATCAAACCGCTATTCTCGCTCAACTTTTCCCAGAAGTATATAGCGTGGAACGAATCAAATCCCTGCAATTCCATGCCAAACGACGAATGAACAAGTTAGATCTTCACAACGTTAAAATGAAGCACGGTGATGGTTGGCTCGGTTGGCCAAGCAAAGGTCCTTTTGATGCAATTATTGTCACCGCTGCTGCAGAATCTGTACCCGACGCTCTCATTGAGCAATTAAGTGAAAAAGGACGATTGGTTGTGCCTGTAGGTAAAAATCAACAAAAACTGATATTAATTAACAAGGAACGACAAGCTGTGAAACGAGATGAAATTGGCGATGTTCGCTTTGTACCATTGGTCGCGGGAGCACTCGCTTGAAGATTTTCACCACACTTTATGAATCATGCCTTAAATGGGCTCGACACAAACATGCCGAAAAATACCTCGCAGGGCTGAGTTGTGCAGAGAGTACCTTCTTCCCTATTCCGCCAGACGTAATGCTTGCGCCTATGGTGTTAAGTCAAACAGATAAAGCGTGGCGCTTTGCAGCGATAACCACCGTCGCATCAGTCGTTGGTGGCGTACTAGGATACTTTTTAGGATATTTTGCCTTTGAATCATGGCTCGGTCCAATAATCGAACAATGGGGCTATGGAGAAAAGTTGGCGCTAGCGGAACGTTGGTTTGCTGACTATGGTGTCTGGGTGGTTTTCCTCGCCGGTTTTTCACCAATACCGTATAAAGTATTTACAATTAGCGCTGGCGCGTTGATGATGTCATTCTTTCCATTTTTAATCGCCTCAGCAATTGGACGCGGTATGCGCTTTTACTTAGTTGCTGCATTAATGAAATGGGGCGGTCCACCAATGGAAGCTAAGCTAAAAGATTATATTGAAATTATTGGTTGGGCGGTTGTAGTGTTAGCGATAGTGGCCTATTTCATTTTGAGATAAATGAAAAACTTAACTATCCCACTTTGGGTCTATATATATACGACATTCTTTAGCATATTCGTTATTGGCGGGTGCAGCGCTCGCCATGAACCTGCACCAGTTTCAACCCTTTCTACTCGACTCGCGTCTACCAGCAACTTAACTGAAATCTTGGGCGACACATATACAGTGAAACCGGGTGACACCCTCTTTTCTATAGCATTCTACAGCGGTAACTCTTATCGTGATCTTGCACTTTGGAATGACATACAAGCGCCGTTTCGTATTTACCCGAAACAAACGCTTAAACTACGGAATTTAAATCGCCGCTCGACGACAGCTAATAAAACAAAAAGTCACCCGGCGAAGCCTAGTTCAACACCGAAAATCGTAACGGCTGATAAACCTAAACAAGTAATAGTTGACGACCAAAGCACTCAGGCGTATCGTGGTGAACAATCAAAACATCGAAAAATACAAATTAGCAGATCCAAAGCTTCGACAAAATCTTACAAAGAACGTCAATGGATTTGGCCTGCTAAGGGTATAAATAAAGTAGCTACTGTAGGTATCGACGGAAACAATCGCGGTATCGACATACTAGGAGTAGCCGGCACTGACATTCTTGCCGCTGCAAACGGTAAAGTTGTTTACGCTGGTAATGCGTTAAAAGGATACGGTAATCTCATCATTGTTAAACATGATGAAAATTACCTAAGCGCTTATGCGCATAACGAACGAATACTTGTAACTGAACAAAGCTATGTCACGCAAGGGCAAAAAATTGCAACAATGGGTAACTCAGGCGCGAGTGAAACAATGTTGCATTTTGAGATTAGGAAAAAAGGTCGTTCTATCGACCCTTTGGAATATTTGCCTTAACTATCTGATTCGACGTTTTGAGCTTTGTGTGAGGAATTATTATGAACCCGCAAGGCTCTATGAGTAAGTTAGATGATCAAAGTTTCACCCCACAAGGGCTTGATACAGCCGTTCTTGAAGACAAAGAACTTGATGCGACAATTGTGGCTGATATTTCTGAAGAGCTCGAAAACACCAACGAACAAGTTGCATTTAAACAGCTTGATGCCACCCAAATATACTTAAATGAAATAGGCTTTTCGCCTCTTTTAACTGCTGAACAAGAAGTCACTTTCGCGCGAGCAGCCTTAAAAGGCGACAGCGCGGCGCGTGAAAGAATGATAGTCAGCAACCTTAGATTAGTCGTCAAAATTGCTAGGCGATACAATAATAGAGGGTTGGCGCTATTAGATCTTGTTGAAGAAGGGAACTTGGGCCTTATAAGAGCAGTAGAGAAATTTGATCCAGAGAGAGGATTCAGGTTCTCAACCTACGCAACGTGGTGGATACGTCAAACCATTGAGCGAGCGCTAATGAACCAAACGCGCACTATCCGTTTACCGATTCACATTGTAAAAGAGCTAAATTTATACTTACGTACTGCCAGAAAATTATCCCAGTCGCTAGATCACGAACCTACCGCTGAAGATATTGCTGAAGCTACAGGTGAACCTGTGGTAAGCGTTAGGCGGATGCTCAAATTGAATGAACGTATTAGCTCCGTTGATATTCCCGTAGGTGGTGATGGAGACAAAGCGCTCTTAGACCTTATAGCAGATACCAATGAACATGGTCCTGAAACCACACTTCAAACGTCTAATATGCACAATAACATTGTAGACTGGATGGCGTTGCTTAGCCCTAAACATCGTGAGGTGCTGGCTAGACGTTATGGCTTGATGGGGTATGAACCTTCTACGCTTGAAGAAGTCGGTGTTGAAATTGGCCTTACGAGAGAAAGAGTTAGGCAGATTCAAGTCGAGGCACTGCGTAAATTGAAAGATTTACTAAAGCAACAAGGTCTAAGCTTAGACACAGTATTTGGGGCAGAATAAACTAGTAAATGATGGTTGTTTTTAGACTGCTTGCTTCAGGCTTAATCGCTTTTTTATCATACGCTATGTGGGCGTGGTACGCTAACAGCCTAGTGACAAATGATAGCGAAGTATTGCTAAAAGCTGCGTTGGTACAAGGCACCTATAGCAGTGCTATCACACTTGGATTTACTGCTTTTTTAGAGTATTTTTTTAAAAAGTTTGGGGCAAACCATTATTGCTTACCGCTGATCCTGCCAAGGTGGTCACAACATGATCACGGCAATCCCTGTGCGACAAAGCTTGTAATAGAACACGCGTTAAAAACATCTCAACAAAAATGCCAGGGAACTTGTCTACCTGGGGCCTTGCTGTCGCCATTGCCAGCCTTGGCTATCCAATCGATATTAGTGATCGCAATAAATATTATGTTTATGACCCCTAACTTGTGGCTCACGATTTTGCCTTCAATAATATTCAGTGGTATTTATGGCTATGCTTATAGCTTTGGGCTGTCACGCAAACTCGAACGCGCTAATGTTACGAAGGTATAATCGTGCGGATTTTTATCATCTGCGCTATGTTTTTCTGTTTCAACAATCTGCCAACTACCTACACTTTCATAATCTGGAAAAACAGTATCGCCGTCAGTAGATAAGTCAATAAAGGTCAAATATAAATGCGTCGCCTTGGGCAATAAAGCCTCATATATCGCGCCGCCACCAATTACCATTACCTCACTTGATAATGTAGAGGCAAGTGACATCGCCTCTTCAACACTTTCAACTACTCTGGCATCATCAAGTTTATACTCAACATTTCTAGAAATAACGATATTGGTACGCCCAGGTAGGGCTTTACCAATGGATTCGTAGGTTTTTCGTCCCATCAACACTGGCTTACCCAAGGTAACTGATTTGAAATGCTTTAAATCTGCAGGTAAATGCCATGGCATTTGATTGTCTTTACCAATGATTCGATTCTTGGCCATTGCCGCAATGATCGAAACTTTCATGTCAGTAACCTCTTTGCTTTTTTAACTTACTGATTAAGCTATGCTGGTAGTTATTTGTTTGTCTTTTGGCAATTGCATATCTAGGTGCGGGATACCATCTTCAAGGTAATCTTCACTAATAGCTTCAAAGCCTAAAGATGTGTAAAAACCTTTTAGATAGCACTGTGCGCCTATCTTTATGTCTTCATTCGGCCAAATTTTTTGGCATTGATAAATAGAAAATACAAGTAGCTCACGGCCTAATTTTCTTCCTCGAGCCTTTGCAGATACAACAACTCTGCCAATACTAGGTTTGGCGTACGTGAGTCCTTTGGGCAACAATCGAGAGTACGCTAGCAACTCATCCCCCTCACAAAACAAGACATGTTTTGCAGAGAGATCATGATTATCTATATCTTGGTATGCGCAATTTTGCTCAACAACAAACACTTCACTACGCAATTTCAATATTCCATAAAGTTGATGCGTCGTTAGCTGAGCAAAACTTAGTACAACTTTATTCATTCGTTAGTGTACACCACATTTGGGTGGTCGTCCCAATCATCGTCATCGTCGTCTTCATCATTTAGACCATCGGGCTCTGGGCCTTGGGACGCGTTCTTGTGCGAATTATCCCACGTAAACCCTACGTCATCATCGTCAATGTCTGCTGCATCCTCAGGCGGTAGATTGTCAATAAATTCCATTAAATCCTGACATATCTCTCGACTCCCAATTTTATGGAAGGCAGACATTTGATAGTAGTCCCCTTCCCACCCGAGTTTTTCAGCAATATCTGAACACAAATCATCGGCCTCTTCCTCCAATAATAAATCCACTTTATTGAAGACTAACCAACGAGGTTTAGACGCCAATTTAGGGCTATATTGGTCTAGCTCATTCATGATAGTTAGCGCGTTTTCAACCGGATCACTGCCATCTACAGGCATGACGTCTACTAAATGTAATAACACTCGACATCGCTCAAGGTGCTTTAAAAATTGAATACCTAAGCCAGCCCCGTCTGATGCACCTTCAATTAAACCTGGGATATCAGCAATAACAAAACTTGCCTGTGAATCTAAACGGACAACGCCAAGGTTAGGTACCAAAGTAGTGAACGGGTAATCGGCAACTTTAGGCTTTGCAGCAGAAACAGAGCGAATAAATGTAGATTTCCCGGCATTGGGCAACCCAAGTAAACCAACATCAGCTAATAACATTAGTTCGAGTTGCAGCATTCTAATTTCGCCGGGTGTTCCGTCTGACTTCTGACGAGGTGCACGGTTTGTGGAGCTTTTAAATCGAGCATTGCCTAAGCCGTGAAATCCGCCTTGTGCTACTTTCACTTTTTGACCATGCGTAGTTAAATCACCCAATACTTCAAGAGTATCTTTATCTGTAGCGCGTGTGCCAACAGGTACTTTCAAGACTAAATCTTCACCTTTATGACCTGTGCAGTTAGTGCGTTGTCCATTTTGGCCACGTTCTGCTCGGTGAAAGCGCTCAAAGCGGTAATCAATCAGTGTATTTAGGTTTTCGTCCGCTTCTAAGAAAACACTGCCACCATCGCCACCATCGCCACCATCAGGACCACCTTTTGGAATGTATTTTTCACGCCGAAAGCTGATAATACCGTTTCCACCGTCTCCGGCTTCTACTCTAATTTCAGCTTCATCTACAAATTTCATAATGACTTATCTCTTTTTGCTTACTTACAGACTACTAAAAAGCATGCGAAATCGCAAAGTTGCTTCGCTCACCCGTATATGTAGTAATTGGATCGTTTGGCGATCGAACTTTAGGTATTTGTTTGCTTCAAAAGGCATGGGCGCCTTTTGTTGAGCCCTCATGGATGACGCACAGCGACTTACGAATACCTAAAGTTCGACCGCCAAATGATTACTCGCGTTTCATAGCTATCAACATTTCATCAGGCAAATAAAAAGCCGCTGATTAAAGCGGCTTTTACAATATTTAACGCGTTAAAGATTATTCAGCAACGATACTTACGTATTTGCGGTTTTTAGGACCTTTAACTTCAAATTGTACTTTGCCGTCAGACAATGCAAACAAGGTATGATCTTTACCGATACCTACATTATCACCTGCGTGGAATTTAGTACCACGTTGACGTACAAGGATGTTACCTGCCAGTACTTCTTGGCCGCCATAGCGCTTAACACCTAGGCGTTTGCTTATAGAATCGCGACCATTTTTAGTACTACCACCAGCCTTTTTATGTGCCATGTGTTCGTCTCCTAATTAAGCTGAAATACCAGTGATTTTCACTTCTGTGAACCACTGACGGTGTCCGGCTTGTTTGCGTGAATGCTTACGACGACGGAACTTTACAATTTTAATTTTATCACCACGACCATGAGTAACAACTTCTGCTGTTACTTTGCCGCCACTTACATACGGCGTGCCGATTTTAACGTCATCACCAGTGCTAACCATCAAGACATTATCGAAATCAACGGTCTCACCCGGAGCCACTTCGATTTTCTCTAGACGAACGGTTTGGCCTTCAGCCACACGGTGTTGTTTACCACCACTTTGGAAAACCGCGTACATATTATTCTCCGCTCTGCGCTCATAGCGCTCAATTCAAAAAACAGGGCGCGAATTGTACGTAAACTTTGACATACTCGCAAGTGCTAAATGGAGATATTTCACCATTATTTTGTAGTTTTTTTGTTCAAATAAATAAAACGGAATGAATCGTTGGGCAAAACTGGCTGAAAACGATGATTGATGTACAATAGCCCCACAATAAAAATGACATTATACATCTCCTGGAATGGACTTAGACAATATTCGCAAACTCTCCGACGCTGACATGTCAGCAGTCAATAAATTAATACAACAGCAAGTTGATTCAGATGTAGCACTTATCAATCAATTGGGTTTTTATATCGTAAACAGTGGAGGTAAACGTCTTCGCCCTTTATTAACGGTGCTTGCGGCAAGAGCGTTGAATATTCAAAGCGAGGAGCATTATACGCTTGCGGCAATCATTGAATTTATCCATACCGCAACACTGTTGCATGATGACGTAGTCGATGAATCGATGATGCGACGTGGCCGAGAAACCGCGAATGCAGTATTTGGTAATCAAGCCAGCGTACTAGTCGGCGATTTTTTATACTCTCGTGCATTTCAAATGATGGTAGATTTGAAACGCATGCGTGTGATGGAAGTACTATCCGACGCTACTAACAGAATTGCGCAAGGAGAAGTATTACAGTTAATGAATTGCAATGATCCCAATACAACGGAAGAAAGTTACTTGGAGGTCATATATAGCAAAACGGCTAGGTTGTTCGAAGCAGCTACACAACTTGCCGCGGTGTTAACTGACCAACGGCCTGAAGTTGAATCAGCAATGCAAAACTACGGTAAGCACCTAGGGACGGCCTTTCAGTTGATTGATGATGTCCTCGATTACACCGCCAGTGCGGATGATATGGGTAAACAAGCAGGCGATGACCTCGCTGAAGGGAAACCAACACTGCCGTTATTACATGCAATGTGGCACGCGTCAACTGAAGATACAGCGCTAATTCGTGGCGCAATCGAAAATGCTGACGGTATGGCCCATTTTGATAGAATCATTGGAATAATGAATACCACAGGCTCACTCGACTATACTAAAAACCTTGCGATAGCGGAGGCAAACAAAGCGAAAGAGGCAATTAAAATGCTGCCTGAATCTAATTATAAATCTGCACTAATCGGATTAGCTGACTTATCAGTTAATCGCGAAAGTTAGTCGCGCATTAGCGCTGTCGATTAACATGCAAGAGAATCAAACAGATGATGCAAGCAAGTTTGGTAGATGGATGCTATGGGCCGTATGGTTGCTGATTTTCGGTTTGCTTATCTATTTTTTCTCCGGCTTTATCGAACGAAAATATAATCCAAATCAGTCCCCCTCCTCTAGCACTAGCGGTGGCGTGACAGAAGTTATACTAAAGCAAAATAACATGGGGCACTATGTTACGAATGGATTCATTAATGGCGAACCAGTGACATTTTTGCTTGATACTGGTGCTACTTCGGTGACAGTAGGTGCTCACTTAGGTAAAAAATTAGGGCTTAGCGCTGGCCAACGCTTTAATGCACAGACTGCTAACGGCATTGTTACCGTTGCTAGCACCACAATAAACGAGCTACGCATTGGGGATATTCGTTTATTGGATGTGGAAGCAAACCTTAATCCAGGCATGAAGCAAAACGAAATTCTGTTAGGCATGAGCGCGCTAAAACGATTAGAGCTTGTTCAGCGAGGCGACACACTCATGATAAGATCTTACTGAATATAAGTTGCTGACAAAAGGCCGATTAAACTCACTACCAGTTATCTCGTGACATATTCTCGTTCTTCTCTGCATGTACAATTACATTGTCTTCAATCCGAACCCCACCGTAAGGCCTAAATTCATCGACGACATCCCAATTGATATATTTTGAATTTTCAGTGCTTTTTAATTCGGCTAACAAAGAGTCGATAAAATAAACACCCGGCTCAATCGTAAAAACTTGCCTTGCTTCAACCGTACGAGTACATCTTAAAAAAGGGTGTTCCGTTGGAGCCGGCTTAGGCGTACCTCGATCATTCGCAACATGCCCCGCAACATCATGCACTTGCAAACCCAACATATGGCCAACGCCATGAGGAAAAAAGGTACCTACAATTCCTTTGTCTAGTATCCCCTCTGGCGATAAATTTATTAGCTTAAAGTCATGTAGTATATTCGCAATGCCAACAAACGCTTGTTTATGAATGTCTACATACTCGATCCCTGGTATTAGCTTCCCGACAAGTTGCTGCGTTAAACTGTCAACAGCTACAATAAGTGCATTAAACTGATTATTTTCAGCACAGTAGGTTCGCGTAATATCTGCGGCGTAACCACTATAGGAAGCTCCAGCATCGATTAAAAATGAGCGGTGTATTTCAGGCGCAGTTTTATCTAGCACCATGTAATGAAGTATCGAGGCATTTTCATTCAAAGCGACAATATTGCCATAAGGCATTTGTTCTTCTGACTGAACGGCAGCACTCAAATAGGCCTGATTTATTTCAAATTCTGACTTACCTGATAAAAAGGCTCGCTCAGCCGCTTTGTGTGAGCGCACTGCAATTTTATTTGCTTCTCGCATACAGTTAAGCTCATAGTCAGTTTTAAAGGCCCTATGATAATGCATATAGTGCATAACACGATCTGGATTGACTAACGAAATGCCCAGTGCTTTTGCGACTTCTACGTGCTCACCTAAATAAGCATATTTACTTAAATCATACGGCAGATGTTTTTCTACCATATTGGCTTTTTTAAGATACGTAATATCAAAAAAGTCCGTCCAAAAAGCGTCTGGCACCTTAGGTACTTTGTGCCAAAAGTCCACTGGCAAATAAAAAATTAACTTTGGTTTATTTACACCATCAACAATCAACCAAGAATTGGGATTATCTACGACAGGTAGCCATGCTTTAAACTGAGGGCTTACTTTAAATGGGTAGGGGTTATCGTCTAAAAACTGATAGTGTAATTGTCCTGAATGAATAATGAGCCCATCAATTGCTTCTCTGCCGAGAGCCTCTCTCGCCCTATGTTGAAGCGTTTCAATATGCTGAGCATATTGTAACTCAATGGATGTTTGATTCATTTAGTCTCCTTCGTTGGAATATACGGTAAACAAGTAATATCTTGTATTAAGTTCTAGGGCTCACCTGCGATGTCACAAAGGCCTCAAAAACGCTAATTTCAGGTTCGCTTGCTACTAACTTTCCTTGATAAATTTGTTGGTAGGCCATCACTGCTTTTACATAGTTACGTGTTTCTTTATAGGGGATGAGTTCAACCCAAATATCGGCGTCAACAGCATCCTTTTCAGGTAACCACTTACGTACTTTATGCCAACCCGCATTGTATGACGCAGTCGCTAGTAAAGTATTATCGTCTAGTTTATTCATCAAGTAACGCAAATATTTGTTCCCTATTTTTGCGTTGAGCTTGGGGTTTAGTAACTCACGAGAGGTGACTCGACGTTTCTCTAAATATTTCGCCGTACTTGGCAAAATTTGCATCAAGCCTCGCGCGTTAGCAGAAGACACTGCATCCGGCATAAAACTGCTCTCTCGTCTTGCAATAGCTAAACTCCATTCAGGTTGAATATTGTTCTTTTTTGCTTCAGGTAGCAGCAAGTCCGCATACGCCAAAGGGAATCTTCTTTCTACATCATCTAATGAGCGCATCCTACCCAATGTAAAAATGGTTTGGTCATGCCATCCCCATTCAGAACTCACTACGGCTGCCGCCAATTTTTCAGAATCGCTTAACTTACGCTGCATACTCAGCCATTCTAAACGCGCTCTGTATTCTCGCTCGATTCTTCTCAATTCATATGCTCTTTTCGCCTCGCCTGAAGACAAAACCTTTACAACAAGCCTATCATCAACATCTATCGATTTATGCGCTAGGCTATGTGGTATACCCAATCGAGCGCTAGCTAAAAAACCATAATAATCACGATTTTCAGCCAGTTGTTTATATAGCGCTTTCGCATCGCCTTGCTTACCAATTTGCTCATATGCCCTTGCTAACCAATACTGGAACTGATTTTCATTGGTCAGCTGCGGTAAACTCTTTTCAATTAATAAAGAAATCTTGTACCAATTTTGCTGGCGTAGCAAGTAAGCAAGGTGCCAACGCATTGTTTCATCATCTGGTGCAATTTCGTTTGCTTTAATTAACCAGTCTTCAGCATGTTTATCTCTTTCAATGGCTAAGCTGACAGCAAATTTGTTACTAATAATTCCGAGCTGTTCAGCATTGAAAGTAAGCTTATTTTTAGCTTTTTCAAAGGTACGCAAAGCAAGTTTTGAGTCTCGCCAAATTAAACGTGACAAACCATATGTCATAACTTGAGCTTCAACCGCAGGATATTTTCCAGTAAATGCCTTTAGTTGTTTGACAAACGCCGGATTTCGTCGCGTTTTGTGCCATAAATCAGCCAAATATTGTTTGTCCTTTGGCAATAGAGTTTTTAAATAGGGGATTAAGGTATGCGCGCCACCTTCGGCAGACTTTTTAATTCTGTGAAGAACTAAGTCCTCTGTTAACTGCCCTGCTTTCATCCATATTTTGAATAGCGGGTCACAAGCTTTAGGCTGTGATTTACCCACATTCCACAACTCAGGCACCTGAGAAAACACTAAGGACTTGTCCTCCAGATCTTTATATTGATAGCGAAGGAAATGGCAGCGCATTTCAGCGTTAGTCGTTGAGCGATAAAACTCCTGAAACAATGACGAGCGATTACGTTTTAACAAGTATCTTAGCCAAGGCGTGCGCACCTGTTTACCTACAGGCGTGTTTTCATATTCATCTAAAAAAGCGCGAATCTGTTTGGTCTTTTTCAAACTCATCCGATGGTTTAATTTCTTAGCTTCTAAGTAAGGGACAAGCGGGTAATCACCCATTGTGGTAAGCGCTTTAAAAAATTCTTTGTCCGACATTTTCCAAACTTGCCGTTCCAAGCGGAGAAAATCTTCGCGTTGCTCTGCCCGTTGTGCAGAGTTCATCACAAAATCAATGTCTTTAGTTGATAAGTCATCAACTATTTTTGTATTAGTAACAGCCTCTTGGGCCGATATACCAAAACCTATCAACAAACTGACAACTAGGCATAAATAACGATAACAGTGTTCGCGAGTAAACAATTAAGCGTCCCTAGGTATTGAAAACCGGCTTTCTACGGCCATGCTTACAGTATTCCTAATTTAATGAATATATAGTTATAGATATAAAAAATACTCTGTTCTAGCTTGAATAACGTAATATTTGATACATCTTTTAAACAAATTTTTAAACAAAAGGTTCATGTCAACACTATTAAAAAGATTAACATAATTCCACTATCGGTAATGTTGGTCTAATCTTAATCAGATCTTTTCGATTTAAAGTGTCACAGGAGATATAAATGATGTATCAAGGCAAAAGTCTGTCAGTTGAGACAACAGACGACGGTATTGTGGAACTTGTGTTTGATGCACAAGGTTCGGTCAATAAGTTTGATAAACAGACAGTCGCCGAGTTAGATAGTGCCATAGCGTCTATCAATCAAGCAAGCGACATTAACGGTGTTTTAGTTCGTTCTAACAAAACGACGTTTATTGTTGGTGCAGATATCACAGAATTTACGGCACTATTTTCTATGCAAGACGCCGAAATACTCCATTGGGTCGAAAGCGCCTCTGCCGTATTCAACCGCTTTGAAGACATTTCTGTGCCTACAATTTCGGCAATTAACGGGTTTGCCTTAGGTGGTGGCTGCGAAATGGCGCTTGCAACCGATATACGCGTCGCTGACACCACAGCGAAACTAGGCTTACCAGAAGTAAAGCTTGGATTAATGCCGGGGTTTGGGGGCTCAGTGCGATTGCCAAGAATCATTGGTTCAGACAACGCATTGGAATGGATGACAACCGGCAGGGACCGCAGTGCAGAAAAAGCACTCAGAGAAGGCGCGATTGATGCAGTCGTTAACCCGGACGACTTACATCAGGCCACTCGACAAATGCTGCTTGACGCCATAGCAGGAAAACTAGACTGGCAAGCACGCAGAAAAGAAAAGACATCACCGTTATGCCTTAATGCAAACGAAGCCATGATGAGTTTTTCAACCGCTGCGGCCATGGTTGCTAGACAAGCAGGTAAGCATTACCCTGCCCCACATAAAATAGTGGAGAGTGTCCAGAATGCAGCTGCCTTAGCACGCGACGAGGCGCTATCAATTGAGAATAAGGGCTTTGTCAACCTTGCAAAAACAGATGCATGTAAAGCACAAGTAGGCATATTTTTAGCTGACCAACTTGTTAAATCAAAAGGTAAGGCATTAGCAAAGGCAGCAATTAAAAATGTTGAAAAGCATGCAGTACTAGGGGCAGGTATTATGGGAGGTGGAATCGCCTACCAAAGTGCAGTAAAGGGTGTTCCGACCATAATGAAGGACATCAACCAAGCAGCTTTAAACTTGGGACTATCTGAAGCAGCCAAGATCCTCGAAACAGGTATGCAACGTGGTAAAGTCGATGCAAAAAAAATGGCCTCCACACTCAACAATATTATCCCGACATTGGATATGAACGCGATATCAGATGCCGACTTGATCATTGAAGCAGTAGTAGAAAATCCTAAAGTTAAGGCATCCGTCTTAAAAGAGATTGAATCGACCGTAGCAGATGACGCAATTATTACCTCGAACACTTCTACTATCTCAATCAATCAACTTGCAAAATCACTAGAAGATCCCACTCGGTTTTGTGGTATGCATTTTTTTAACCCTGTACATAAAATGCCGTTAGTAGAAATAATTCGCGGTGACAACACTGATGACGCGACAATTTCGGCCGTTGTCGCGGCAACGCTGAAAATGGGAAAAACCCCCATTGTCGTCAATGATTGTCCCGGCTTTTTAGTCAACAGAGTGTTATTCCCTTACTTTGCTGGTTTCAGCAAACTACTATTGGACGGCGCAGATTTTAGTGCTATTGATAAGGTGATGGAAAAAGTATTCGGCTGGCCAATGGGACCCGCTTATTTGCTAGATGTCGTAGGTCTAGACACAGCCGATCATGCTGCGAGTGTTATGGCTGAAGGCATTCCCGAACGTATGCGGAAGATTGAAAATGATCCAATAACACTTTTATATACTAATGCGCGCCTCGGTCAGAAAAATGCTATGGGCTTTTACAATTATGGCGAAGATAAACGAGGCCGCCCAACAAAAGTGCCAGCGGAAGAGGCGCACGCCATACTCGCCAAACATGCGACTAAAGTAACCGAATTTACTGCTGATGACATCATTGCTCGCTTGATGATACCGATGGCGAATGAGGCTATTCGATGCTTAGAGGAAAATGTTGTTGGGAGCGCAGCAGAAGCTGACATGGCACTCCTTTACGGATTGGGCTTTCCGCCATTTAGAGGTGGGATTTTCCGGTATATAGAAACGATGGGCTTAGCTAATTTCGTCGCCTTAGCAGATAAGTATGTTCACCTTGGTCCAATTTATGAAATATCTTCTGGAGTGCGCGAAATGGCTGCTGCAGATAAATCTTACTTCGCGCAGCCATAAGGGAGAATTATTATGAAAGATGTAGTAATAGTAGATTGTGTTCGCACACCAATGGGTCGGTCGAAGGGTGGCGTATTTAGGCACGTCAGAGCTGAAGACTTATCAGCCCATCTAATGACGGCACTGCTAACAAGAAATCCGAATATTGATCCAGCAGACATCGAAGATATTATTTGGGGTTGCGTGCAGCAAACCAAAGAACAAGGTTTTAATGTCGCGCGAAACGCACAGTTATTGACTAGCATACCAAGAAGTACAGCGGCGGTGACAGTTAACAGACTATGCGGCTCTTCAATGCAAGCTTTGCATGATGCAGCATCGGGCATCATGACCGGACGCGGAGACATATACATGATTGGTGGAGTTGAGCATATGGGCCACGTACCAATGAATTACAATATTGATTTTCATCCCGCGCTAGCAAAATTCACCGCAAAAGCCTCTGGAAACATGGGTATGACCGCTGAGTTACTCGGCCGCCAAAATGGCATTACACGTGAAATGCAAGATGCATTTGGCGCACGTTCTCATCAAAGAGCCCATACTGCGATGCAAACTGGCGGATGGGCAAACGAAATCGCTCCAATTGAAGGTCATGACAATAACGGTTGCTTAACTCTAATTGAACACGATGAAGTTATTCGTCCAGACACTACACCAGAGACACTTTCTGGATTAAGGCCTGTGTTCGACCCAGTGAATGGTTCTGTCACAGCAGGTACGTCATCAGCAATATCTGATGGCGCAGCCGCAATGTTGATCATGTCTGCAGACAAGGCAAAAGCTCTCGGACTTAAACCACGCGCTAAAATTCGTGCCATGGCGGTTGCAGGATGTGATGCTGCGATAATGGGGTATGGGCCAGTACCAGCAACCAAAAAAGCGCTGAAACGTGCCGGTTTAAAGATGCAAGACATTGAATTTGCTGAATTCAATGAAGCGTTTGCTGCGCAAGCCTTGTCTTGCATTAAGCAATTGGGCTGGCTAAACGATTATGATAACAAAGTAAATTTAAAAGGGGGAGCCATTGCCTTAGGCCACCCTTTAGGATGCTCTGGCGCGCGAATATCAACAACCTTAATTAATGTGCTCGAAGACCAAGACGCAAGCATCGGGCTTGCTACAATGTGCATTGGTTTAGGCCAAGGGATAGCTACTATATTCGAACGGGTATAGTCACTATCTTGTATATTCAACGGTATATAAAACAAAAGCGCCAAATTGGCGCTTTTTATTCATCTGTATCAACTATCGTCTAGATAGGCTCAACATTTGCAGCCTGAAGACCTTTTTGACCATCTTCTACTTCAAATGACACACGTTGTCCTTCTGGTAAAGTTTTGTAACCTTCAGCGACAATTGCACGGTAATGTACAAAAACATCTTTTCCGCCGTTGTCTTGGGTTAAAAAACCATACCCTTTTTCAGGGTTAAACCATTTAACTGTGCCTGTAACTTTAGACATAAAAACCTCAAAATATAACTATAAATAGAATGCGCTTGCAGCCAGCGCTGGTGTTTTTGACAAGCGCGCTGCTGAGATTTTTACTTCTGAAGTACAGCTCGTGGACCACACATATTGACAACTAAATGAGGGGTTTAACACTTAAGATGTAGCAAACTTACAAACATGCTTTACCAAAAACATTTTTAGTGTAGCACAAATACTTGAAAGATCATGGCTTATTAAAAAAAAGTAGAACATTTTTTAACAAGCCATAAGCATCTATTTTTATTAAGTTTTTGTGAAAATATTTATGGGCGAAGTGCGCGGTCACCACGAGATAATCCACACACACCTGTACGAGCAGATTCAGTAATATCTGCACAATCAGCCATGACATCAGCAAAGGCGGTAAGCTTATCGCTTGTCCCGGTAATCTCCATCGTGTAATGCTGGGATGTGACATCCAAAACACGCGCTCTAAATATGTCAACGTTGCGCTTTACTTCAGCCCGCGCTACTTCAGTGCGTGTAGCCACTTTAATTAACATAAGCTCTCGTTCAACGTGCGCTGATCCCGTTAACTCTGTTACTCGTAACACATCAATCAGCTTATTGACCTGTTTTAATATTTGCTCTGCCACTTTGTCATCGGCTTCCGTAATAATAGTCAGTCTAGACAAACTCTTATCATTGGTAGGCGCAACACACAAAGAATCAACATTATATCCACGTTGCGAAAACACACCCATAATACGAGAAAGTGCCCCCGGAGCGTTCTCCATTAATACCGAAAAAATCCTTCTCATTAGGTACGCTCCGTCTTACTTAAACGCATATCATCCATCGCACCAAACTTGATTTGCATTGGATAAACATGTTCATTTTGGTCTACAGCAATGTCCATAAATACTAAACGGTCCTTTTCGGCGAAACAACGTTCCATAGCACCATCTAGCTCATCTAAGGTATCGACTTTAATGCCTACATGGCCATAGGCCTCTGCTAATTTAACAAAATCAGGCATGGACTCCATATAAGAACTACTATGACGCCCTTTATAAATCATATCCTGCCATTGCCTTACCATACCGAGGGCACGGTTATTCAAAGAAATAATTTTAACAGGCAAGTTATATTGAAGACACGTGGACAATTCTTGAATATTCATTTGGATACTACCATCACCCGTAACAACGACTGAACAAGCCTCAGGGTGAGCAAATTGAACACCCATTGCCGCAGGTAGGCCAAAGCCCATTGTGCCCAAACCACCGGAATTAATCCAGCGACGAGGTTTTGCAAACGGGTAATAGAGCGCAGCAAACATTTGATGCTGGCCAACATCAGAACTCACATAAGCGTCACCGTTTGTGTGTTTATATAAAGACTCGATAACCCTTTGTGGCTTAATTGTTGTATCGCCTTGATTGTATCTAAGGCATTGACGAGAGCGCCAATCGTTTATCTGCTCCCACCAGTCCGTTAACTTAGTGTCTTGGTCAGAAAAATCATGAGACGCCATCTCAGCCAGTATTTGGCGAACGACCTCATCGACAGACCCCACGACAGGAATATGTGCATTGATAGTCTTCGAAATTGACGCTGGGTCGATATCGACATGAATAATATCTGCGTGGGGGCAAAATTTGTCTACATTATTCGTTACGCGGTCATCAAACCTCGCACCTAAGGCAAGTATACAATCGGCATTGTGCATGGTCTTATTGGCTTCAAACGTCCCATGCATACCTAACATACCTAAAAATTGCTCATGCACTGAGGAAAAAGCACCTAAGCCCATTAAAGTAGACACAACGGGTGCATTTAACTTTTCAGCTAATTCGGTTACTAAGTCCGACGCGTCCGCGGCAATAGCACCACCGCCAATGTAAAGCACAGGTCTTTTCGCATTTTCAAGTGTACTAACGGTCTTCTTTATTTGTTTTCCATGCCCTTTCAACGTCGGATTGTATGAACGCATAGTGACATCAGTAGGAAATTCATAAAGATGCTCTTCCTGAACATTTACGATGTCTTTTGGTAGGTCAACAACCACCGGGCCAGGACGACCAGAGTTGGCGATATAGTATGCTTGCGCAATTGCTTTAGGAATATCTACCGCACGCTTAACTAAAAAGCTATGTTTAACCACAGGGCGAGAACAACCAACCATGTCTGTTTCTTGGAATGCATCTTCACCAATTAACTGCGTTGGTACCTGTCCAGAGAGCACTACCATAGGAATAGAATCCATATAGGCAGTAGCAATACCAGTCAGTGTATTAGTTGCCCCGGGGCCAGATGTAACGAGCACTGTACCGGTTTTACCGGTTGAACGAGCATAACCATCGGCCATATGGGCTGCCCCCTGCTCATGGCGAACGAGAATATGCTTTACATGCTCTTGAGCAAACAAGGCATCATAAATATCTAGTACAGCACCACCTGGGTAACCAAATAAATGCGTTACACCTACATCTTTTAACGCCTCTACAACCATAGCGGCGCCTGACATCATTTTCACTTGCGTGACTCCTCTGAAATAATCATTTCATTTTTATCGGACTATATCGAAAATCATGCAACGTAAAAACAAATTAAGACAAAAAAGTGAAATATTATTCCTTTAATATAGCTTTTTTAGGATAAACCTTTCGCTCAAGTATTTACCATTGCTATCCAAATGATGGATATCAACTAGCACCATAAAAAATCGGGCCGCAAGGGTACTCTGGAATG
Organism: Agaribacter marinus; assembly: GCF_030160655.1. Taxonomy (GTDB): domain Bacteria; phylum Pseudomonadota; class Gammaproteobacteria; order Enterobacterales; family Alteromonadaceae; genus Glaciecola; species Glaciecola marina. Next base: position 30,514 of record NZ_BSOT01000011.1, on the reverse strand, counting down.
GCTTTTACTTCAAGTGCAATCATTGAGCTAATAAAGCATATTTAATGAGCGATTTGAATCATCAAAGAACTAATTACACATTAATGTTTTTGATCAAGCATCTAAGTCAAGACTGTCATCAGCATCAACTTCAATATCATCCTCGTTGGCAACACTTTTTGCAGAGCCATATATACTCGCGCATCTCGGTCGATTGATACGTTTTTGATACTTTAACCATGCGCGCTCTTGCACAGTTTTCGGGTCGCTATGGCCTAATGCTGACGATATGTACTGTTCGTCTTCAGCGTCGACAGGCGAATATTCACCATCAACAAGCGCCGCAAATAAACAACCATATTGCGCCAACGCTTTGCTTTCAGCGATAGAAAAGTCGCCAGAACGCGAAAATCCATAAGGGTAATTTTTTGGATCGCTAAATAAGCGAGTGTGGAGAGTTTTTTTAGTTAAACCAGACACAATAAGTTCGCCCCAATATATATTAAATCAACAACGGAATGCCTTGCTTAGAAAGCATTATTTACTCTCGAATATCGACACTGTCAACAAAATTTTTAGGGATATATATGTAAATTGAAAAACTTAATATAACTGTAATAGAATTGATAACTAAATTGGTACAAGCACACACTTGGACACCTATGCTCAAGCAGCCTACTTCGCCCTAGTAATCCATGCCCAATTCATTTCACAAATGATAGGTTCTTGACCGCTCTCGTCTGTCACTTTAACTGCAACCATAACGTCGCCTTTTTCTTCGTTTTGCATCTTATGAATTTGTTCATCACTTAACCACGCTTCGGCTTGCATATCACCTTGTGACCGTTTTACATACTTTAGATTCATTGACTTTATCAAGGGTAACTTGTCACCAGGTAAATTCACACCGACCACAAAGCCCGTTGCCGACTCAGCCAATAGAGCCATTGCCGCAGCGTGAATACCACCAATATGATTCTGGACTTTAGTCCGATTTTTTTGAAAAAATACGACGCGTTTTAAATCAGTTTCGAGAATAGTTACGCCCGCAGTCCCGACCAACTTAACTTTGAAACGAAACATGAAAGTCAATAAGCGCAGAGCAATAAAGTCAGGATACGAAAGTGCTTTTTCTGCGAATTTTCTTAGCGGATTTGTTTTAGCCATATCATGTCCAAATAATCTGGTCAGATGTCTAAGATAACATGGCAATAGAAAAGAAACATAGATTTGCAGTGTAATTATTTTACTTCAGCTCATTTGCGCAAAGCATACTTGAAAGTAATTAAATAGGCGGACTAAGAGATTTTTGAATAAAACTTGGAGCGGGAAACGAGACTCGAACTCGCGACCCCAACCTTGGCAAGGTTGTGCTCTACCAACTGAGCTATTCCCGCGTATTTTGGTGTAGTTAGCGTTTGCAAACACTGAGTATGCCAAACTTGGCAATCACTTCGTGACGAGATATGCACTATACCAACTGAGCTATTCCCGCAAACTGGAGGCGCATTATAGAAAAATTTTGAATCGTTGCAAGCCAATTTTTAAAATAATTTATTAATTGAGCATTTTTTCAACGACATAGCTAAATTTATCTGTGCCGGAATCAAATTTCCTTTATCGATGCCGATAAAAAGTATGAGAGGTATATCCGTATCGGATATTGAGGGAATTTAGTGAAATACAAAATACTATTAGTTGAACATGACGCAGCAAGCTTGCGCGTGCTAAAGCGTATCATCGGTAAAATAAATCTCGATGTCGTGGTAGCCACGTCACTCACAGAAGCTAAACTCATTTTTGAAAGCTCCACACCAGAATCATTTTTGTGTGCAGTAGTTGATTACTCGCTACCCGATGCACTGCATGGCGAAGCGATAGACTTTGCAATTGCGTCTTTTATACCTGTTATCGTACTGACAAGCCTACCCGACGATGATGTCAGAAAACGCATTTTGTCGAAGGCAGTTGTAGATTACATCCCAAAACAAAACCGACAAGTTTTTGAGTACTTAAGTCGTTTGTTAACCCGACTTGAGAAAAACAAAAAAGTGGGGGTGTTGGTTGTTGGAAAACGCCCATCATCGCGCAACAAAGTTTGTGAGCTACTCAATAGACATAACTTCGAAACTTTTCAAGCCAATAACACCCATGATGCCATCGAAACGCTGTATGAGAATAACCTTATTAAACTGGTAATCACCGAAAACGAACTAAAAGATGAAACAGGTATTGAGCTAGTCGCGGCCATCAGAAAAGAATTTTCAAAAGAAGAAGTCAGCATTATTGGTACGTCAAATTTGCGCCAACCTGCGTTATTAGCTAAGTTTATCAAAAGTGGTGCCAATGACTATTTACGGGAGCCATATTGCCACGAAGAGTTTTTTTGCCGCGTCGTCCAAAATATTGAACATATTGAACAAATAGATGTTATTCGCAAAACGGCAAACACAGACTATTTAACTGGCTTGCCAAACAGACGTCATTTCTTCGAAGAAGTTTCGTCAAGTATCAAGCGCGGTTTAGACTCCATGTGCTTAGCACTGATGGACCTCGATCATTTCAAACAAATTAATGATACCCATGGCCACGATTGTGGCGATGTTGTGCTTAAGGAAGTGTCGAAATTAATGAAAAAGCACTTTGCCGCGTTCCCAATGTCTCGCTTCGGAGGTGAGGAGTTTTGCGTGTTTTTTCCCAATATGGGAAAGGAGCAAGCAATTCAAACTATCGATGCGTTTAGACTAAAAGTGGCAGATAAAAAAATTAGACGAAAAAGACAAACAATCTCATGCACTGTAAGCATTGGTTTAACAGCGCTAAACGCCGACAAAATTGAACTCATGCTTAGCCAGGCTGATGAGTGTCTATATAAAGCAAAATCCCGAGGTCGAAATCAAATAGTCTCCACGTAAATGAAAACATTTTTAATAAGACAGTAAAAAGCGCCAAAAAAAAAAGCGAGCAGACATACGTCGCTCGCTTTTTATAGTATTCAATTTTCACATGTTTACTTTGTTAAAAATAAATGTGCGTTTGCAAAAACATAAGCTCATTGGTCCGGCTAGGTTGCTGCGGAATGCCTTCAGAAGATCGAACACCTGCTCTCAATTGCAACATCGAGATTGGCGCATATTCTACAACCAATGAATAACGCGTTTCCTGATTGTTAGAAAAACTCCTATCCGGGTCGTAGTACTCTCCTGTAACTTTAATGTTCAAGCCTTTTTGCAATTGATAATTTGCTTCGATTAAACTGACAAGCTCTTCTTTATCAGGCCCAAACGCTTGTTCGGTTTCAATAAGGTTCGCCTCAGTCAAAAACACCCAATTTCCTACTGTTAACCCGCCATATAAATTGTAGTAACGCTGTTCATTTTCTTCTGCACCATTGACAACCAGTGTTCCTCCCACTCTAAAATTGTTAAATAGTTTCTCGGCTTTTGCACCAAATAAAAATTTGTCATCGTTATTAGAGACGGCACTAGTTCCATTGGTGATAAAGAAGTTAACAGACGCTTTATCATACTCGAGCCCCAGTTCAACGCCGTTGTCACTGCTATCAAAATTGAAACCCGTCACTTGGCGGACGAATGAGCTATCGTCTTCAAGACGTAAACCATATGGCACATACATCTTACCGGCTTTTACGTAATGATTACCCGAATAATTGTATAGCAAAAATGCTTCTCGATTGACTGCGGCACCTGGTGCAACTTGTTGATCTAAATAGAGTGTGAATTTTGAATTTTTGGGCGTCAATGCGACGTAAACTTGCGCAGATTCAACTCTAAAGGTAGATGAATCCTCACCAGCATCGTTTTGAGTGGCTTGCGCGTTATAACGAAAATTGCCACCTACTTTCAAATAATCAGTAATTTCACCAATATCAGCGGCAGCGATATCCGATATTTCAGCAGGCAATTGAGTATGCCCAAATAAATTACCGAATTTTGTTCTCATGCCGCCACCAATAGGATTAACATGGCATGCACTGCACTTCGCGTTAGTCTTAACTGCTAGATATGGTTCTGCCTGCACTGCACTGACAGCCAATAGTAGTCCCCAAATCAATATGAGCTTTATTACGGGGACGCTGAATACATTATTTAAGTATTTCATAAGTAAAGACCCCCCCTTCATTCCCATCCATATCGCCGTCTAAGACAAACCCGTGCTTATCAATAATTGTAGACGTTAGTGGTTCGTTCAACACTAAAGCTATTCCTGTTAACGCCGGGTCTAACCCGCTAATATTAATGTTTAGCGTTTTTTCATCCGACCACTGAATATTTGTCGTGGCTGATATCAACTCATTGTTCGTTGTAGAAAATACTTGAACATCATTTGCCGATAGAGTATCTGACGACATTTCATTGCTAAACGCTAGCGCGACACTGACAGTATCCGCGGTTACAGACATTGTATTTGCGACAACAGTCACCTGCGAGCTGTCTATTGGTGCCCCATTATTTATCCAATCTTTTATTGTATTTTGCGTCTCTTGGTCTAGTGGCGCTTCTCCCAGCGGCATTTGATTGCCCGCAATCGGCGCACCTGAAATCTTTAAGTACAAAAAACTATTTTCAGCGTCACCCGGCAATACACGTTTGAAACTTGAATTCGTCGCAGAATCGACATTTATCAAATTGCTTTGAGAAGTGGCAAGGTCATCCATTGCAAGTCCAAGCGGGGCATTGCCACCGGCATGACATTGAGTGCATCGAGGAACAAGGACTTTTTCTTGAATCGACGCTAAATTTGCTTGTAGGCTATCTTCATCGGGGGGTTCCGGTTGAGACGGAGGATCGGGTAAACTTAAATCCACCGGCTGTCCGTCATCATTTAAACCCGTGCCATCCCCGGCATTACAACCTTGCAGAAATGTCCCCATAGAACATGCAACTAATATTGGTATGAAGCGCTTCATACGTCTCTCCTAAGTAGTAATAGATCATAAATAAATCCATAGTAAAATGAGAGCAATACAACTGACATGTCTCATTCACCTAGCAGTACGCATGTTGCGTCATAAAAGTTGCAGCACGTTCACTTATTTATTAAAAAGTCATCACGAAACCACAAATAGATGCAAATATACAATAAGCTCTTATATTGTTAACGACTCGGAAAAACTAGCGCTCCGCTAGTGTATTCTTGGCCAAATGTAGCACGCGCAATGGCTACCTGAGAAATTGCAGATTCAAATAAAGCAATAGAAAGATCTGATAGAGGATGAATGAAAACCGACCACATAATACCATCTGATACGGCATATCTTGCATCTAGAGCAGAATGGTAGTTAGCTTCCAAGGATTGTAACAGTACATCATTACTTAATTTATTCATTTCAATTATAGGTGAGACTAAACGCATTCTGTCGGCATTTTTATCAAAAATCACCGCCATATTCATACCTTTGAAATTAAATTCGATCAAATTCCCTTGCGCTTTAATTCCGTCAGCACCTACACTTACAATCTTTTCTTGCATTTGCTGGGGCGTAATGGCTTGCGCGCTACTTATGCTCAAACCGACTAAGAAAATCACGAAAAAAGATGATGTGATTAGACTAGCATCAACACATTGGCGGAACATTAATTTGAAAAAATGAAGCATTTTCATCCCTGAATAAAAATTAAATGGTGTAAATTAAGTAGACCTAAGAACAAGCAATTATATTTCAGCGCATTAATTCCACTATATTTTGAAAATAGTTTTTCGATAGTACTTCAGTTCCTCAATGGACTCTTTAATATCATCTAACGCCAAATGCACACCTTTCTTCTTAAAACCTTCAGCAATGTCAGGCTGCCAGCGCTTCACTAATTCCTTGATACTGCTTACGTCGATGTTTCTGTAGTGAAAATATGCGTCTAACTCCGGCATATATTTAACTAAAAAACGCCTGTCCTGCCCTATGCTATTGCCACACAATGGCGACTTACCTGCAGGTACGTACTTTTCAAGAAATTCTATTGTTTCTTGCGTCGCAGTATCAACATCATAGTGACTGTCTTTGCATCGTTGTGTTAACCCGGATGCGCCATGCGTCGTCGTACACCATTCGTCCATCGCATTCAAAATCGCATCAGATTGATGTACCGCAATAACAGGCCCTTGGGCTACGATGTTTAAATCCTTATCTGTTACAATACTGGCTATTTCAAGCACAAAACAGGTGTCCGGATCTAAACCTGTCATTTCCATGTCAATCCAAACTAAGTGCTGTTCATCTACTGTCATTTATCACCTAATCACTTCTAGTTGTGCAACTGCAAAGCAAAAAATGTATCATGCATCCATAAGATCGCCAACTTTGATTAAGGCCTGTGGCAAAAAAACCTAAATTATCCAAAAATCAAAAACGTCGAGTACAGCAAAATCGACACAAGCGTATTGCCAATCAAAATGAACAGACACTTGATAATTTAGGCGAGCAAATCGGCGGCCGGGTCATTAGTCGATTTGGCAAACACGCTATAGTCGAATCAACAGATGAAAAGAAACAAGTACACAACTGCTTTATTCGACGCACAGTTGAATCAGTAGTATGTGGCGATCAAGTACTGTTTAGACCAAGTATATCCAATGAAGAGCGTGATCGCGGCATCATAGAAGCGGTGTTAGATAGAAAATCGGTTCTCACAAGACCAGATTACTATGATGGCGTAAAACCAATTGCTGCAAATATTGACCAAATCATGGTCGTTAGTTCTATCTTACCCGCATTTTCTAGTCATATTATCGATAGATACCTCGTTGCTTGTGAACAAGCAAAAATTGAACCCATCATTTTAGTAAATAAAATCGAACTCCTCGACGAAAAAGAGCTATGTAAATTAGATAAGCAACTCGATATATATAGGCACTTAGGCTATAAGGTATTTTTAGTCAGCTGCAAAACCCACATTGGCATTTCGTCTTTTGTGGATGAGCTCAGCGATAAAGTCAGTGTATTTGTTGGGCAAAGTGGCGTCGGAAAATCGAGCCTAGTCAATCAATTGCTACCCGACGCGAAAGAGCAAGTCGGTGATGTGTCTGAAAACTCAGGACTCGGCCAACACACGACAACCGCAGCTAAGCTACTGCACTTCAGCAATGGAGGAGAGCTAATTGACTCTCCGGGTGTAAGAGAATTTGGACTCTGGCATTTATCAAAAGAGGAAGTAACTACCGGTTTTATCGAGTTTCGACGGTATTTAGGTGGCTGTAAATTCAGTGATTGCTCACACAAAAGTGATCCCGGTTGCCTTATTACAGACGCCGTAAATACTGGGGATATCGAAGAATCCCGGTATCAAAGTTACTTAAAGATCATAGAGACGCTGGATACGCAACGCCCTTCTTATGCCAAATCATAAGCACTCATAATCCTTTTGTTGGTACAAAAAACGATTCTGTCAGATACAATCAAGTTGGATTAATTATGGAGCAAGTGCGTGATAGACTGGATAAAAGTCCGTACTCAATATATTTTACCTAAACACTTAATTTCTCGTTTTCTCGGATTTATTGCGGAAAAAGAATTGGGGGTTATTACTCAAAGCTTAATAAAGTTATTTATTAAGGCGTTCAATATTAATATGCAGGAGGCGCAACTTGAGTCTCCATCAGACTATAAAACCTTTAATGCATTTTTTACCCGTCCGCTTAAAGAAGGTATTCGACCTATTGATGAAAATGCAAATGCACTGTGCCACCCAGTCGATGGCGCAGTAAGTCAATTTGGTGATATTAAGGGTGATAGCATATTTCAGGCTAAAGGGCATGAATACAGCTTGACCACGCTATTAGGCGGAAAGCCAGAAATAGCTGAAACGTTCAAAGATGGTAAGTTTGCTACGATTTATCTTGCACCTAGTGACTATCATCGAATTCACATGCCAATAGACGGCAAACTCACAGATACACTTCATGTTCCAGGTGAATTATTTTCGGTCAACCCGCTGACGGCGCAGAATGTTCCGAGTTTGTTTGCTAGAAATGAACGCGTAGTTGCGTTGTTCGATACTACCGTCGGAAAAGTCGCAATGGTGTTAGTAGGTGCCACAGTAGTCGCAAGCATAGAGACTGTTTGGCAAGGTACTGTGAGTCCTCCGGCGGGTAAATATGTGCAACATTGGCAGCACGACAAAGAAGAGATTACCTTGAGTAAAGGTGATGAAATGGGCCGGTTCAAACTAGGCTCAACCGTTATCCTTTGCTTTGAAAACGAGCGTATTGATTTTACAGAAATTTCAGCTGGTATGGTTACCCGTTTGGGTAAAGAACTCGCGATTGCAATAAAGCATCAATAAGGGTTCGTTATCAATATTTTCAATTATGTACTGGGCATGCTCACATGAACCCAGTCAAGCGTAGTCTTATTAATTTACACCTAACCGTAATATTACTCGGAGGGACAGCGCTGTTTTCTAAATTAATCGCTTTACCTGCCTTAGATATTACCTTTGGTCGTTCACTCCCCGCCTTCATTTGTCTATTTATTTTTGCCAAATTTTCTGGTGAAAGTTTGCGCTTAAACAATACAAAGGATTACTTTATTGGCATTGGGCTGGGGATCCTTATGGCAGTGCATTGGATGACCTATTTTATGTCAATGCAGTACTCCAGTGTGTCTGTCGGCATCATTGCCCTCTTTACATTTCCTGTAATTACCGTTTTGTTAGAACCTTTTTTTGAAAAAATAAAACTGAATTGGCAAGACGTGTTAAGTGCAGTTGTTGTTTTGTTTGGTATTTATTTAATTGTTCCAAGTATTTCTTTAGATAATGACGTCACGTTAGGTGTTTTAGTCGGTGTTCTTTCCGCGTTCTTATATGCACTAAGGAACCTCTTTCACCGTCAATATTTTTCGCATTATAGTGGTGCCAAAGCAATGGGGTGGCAAATCATGGTTATTTGTCCGTGCTTGATATTTTTCTTGGACGACAAGTTTATATCAATGGACACACACACAGCTCTTCTATTGCTATGTTTAGGTACGATTTTTACTGCTTTGCCACATGCTATGGTAGCAACAGCGCTAAAACATCTTCGAGCAAAGACCTTTTCACTGGTTGCATGTATGCAACCTTTTTACGGTGTAGTATTGGCGATTTTAGTATTGAACGAATCCCCGACAATAAAAACACTTATTGGCGGTGTACTGGTAATATCAGCTGCAATATATGAAACTATTAATACGCACCAGTCATACAAAAGAGAAAATGAGTGAGAATAGTCGCGCATCGCGGATTCAGTGAAAAATTTCCTGAGAACACAATTATCGCGTTTAAAGAGGCCATTGCTGCTGGTGTCTCAGCAATAGAATGTGATGTTCAAGAAGTAGATGATGAATTCTATGTTTTTCACGACTGGTCTCTTGACAGGCTAACCAACGAACAAGGCTCGATAAAGCGGCTCAATAGCGAACAACTATCTGATATCCGCGTGCAGGATTTACATAAGATACCAACCGTGAGCGACGTTTTCTCCGCCGTTAACGGAAAAGTGCTATTAAACTTGGAACTAAAGTCAATTGACAACCCTTTAGCCTTTATAAGACGCTTAAATTCTCTAATGAACGAATTTGAAACAGAATTAGTCCTATCATCGTTTGACCATCCAACATTAATCAATGTTCGTTCACTACTCCGTGATTCTCGCTGTCAACATAAGATTCGATACGCAGGCCTAATTTCACACTTACCCATTACAAAAGCCCAATACGCCGTTGACTTAGAATTAGATATCGCTGCGATTGACGCCCATCTAGTAAACGGAGCCTTCGTTAAACATGCTCACCAGCATAATATCGAAGTGTGGAGCTATACAGTCAATGAGGAAGTGCTACTTAGGGAATTAGACGTCATGAAAGTCGATGCGATATTTAGTGACAAGGTATCTTGGGCCTTAGATCTGCTAGGTAAATAAACTGCCAGTGCTTGGCTATTTACATCCTTTACAGCGACGACATAATCTAAGATTTAGTAAATGAGCACCGATTATAAGAATTGCACCGATCGCAATCGTAAGCGGTTCAAAATCATGACCAAATACGTCCTTATTCCAATAAATCAGCGCCCCAGCAACCAATGAGTAGATTGGATATAACTGACGATGATATTGATGAAAACCAATAAATAACGCCGCAAACCCAATCACGACTGAAAAAGATAGAATAGCTAATTCAAACCAGGCATCAGCGAAGAAACTAGAAGCAATTAACGGCGCTATGGGTAACAATAAAGGAAGAGCCAAGCAATGTAACGCACACAAACTAGTAATCCAAACACCTAACTTATCTAAGCGTTTAGTATCAAGATGCTTTTCTATTTTTGCTGGTGCTAAATCATCTGCGACAACATCTGTTGACTTAAATTGTTGCAATGTTTCTTCTACCTACATCAAGTTCTACCGACAAGCTAAATGCTCGCAGGCCAAAGGTGTTATAGTATAACATTGGATGCAATCAAGTTAAAACAGTATTTGTTATAAATTGAGCTATTGAGGCAGACTAAGTGATATAGGGGCAGCGTCCACCGTATTTAGTGATTTCGCGGTAAGGCGAGGGTTAAATCTAAACTTATTTTTCTCTTGCAGAAACTCGCTTACAGTGACTAACTCGACATCATTTGGCAAGTCCATTAAATACTCATTTAAAAAACTTAATGTCACCGGATATGGATGCGCTATGCCTATCGCCTTACCGCTTTTTCTCGCTTTTCGCAGCAATGCATTCAGTTGCTTGCGCAAAAACGCTTCGTTTTGGTAGTGATCTAGAAATATGTGTCGACTAGCTGCTGTAACGCCAATTTCATTCGCAAGCGCACCTGCTTTAGTGAATTTTGTTGTTCTGCTATCAATAAAAAACAGGTTTGTTGAGTGCAATACCGACATTACACTTCGCATCTGCAGCGTCATTTGCGTTAACTTACTTCCCATATGATTATTCACACCCACTGCATGGGGGACAGTTTGTAAGGCATCCAAGATGGCATTTTCAACTTCGCTAGGATACATATCAGCAAATATGGCTCCTTCACCTAAGTTCTCGCCGTTTAAGGATTCCATAGGCATATGAAGCATAACTTCTCGATTTTGATCAGCAGCGAAATAGGAGAATTTTGTGGAATACTCAGTATGAGGCAAAATTGAGAAAGTAACATTTTTCGGCAGCAAAAACGCCGCCTCATCAGATGCCTTGGCACCAATGTCGTCGACGATAATGGCAATTTGAACTCGCTCTTTCGCATTAGCGATGTCTTTTGCATTAACAAAAGCGCTTTGCAGCAAGAGCGACAACAACAAAAATACCAATAATTTATGAATGACTAGCTTATTACGTTTTAGCACACTGTTATTTTTATGACGCAGTCAAAATAAGAATATCAGTGTTGTGCAAAAATTGCACCTATTTGTATTTTTATGGATTGTTGCCGCAAAAAACGCTTTGTACTCAAAACATTTAGCTACTTAGTCTGGAGACGATATCCTCTAACATGCTTCGTGGACACCCATAGTTAATACGAAAGAAATCTGGACTACCAAAATCTCGTCCCGGTGATGGGCCAACGCCTTTCGATTCAGCCCATTTTTGAGTGTCACTAACATTAAGTCCGCTGGCATCGACCCACAATAAAAAGGTTGCCTCTGGCGCAATGCAAGAAAGACCATTGATGTTATTTATCGCGTTAACTAGGTAATCTCTATTCGCGCGCAAATAATCCAACTGAGCGTTTAACCACTCATCACATAGCGTAAATGCAGCCTCTGTCGCAACAAGCCCCATTACGGTTACCCATGGCACAATCCCGGCCCCTGCTTTTACAAACTTTCGGCGTTGTACAGCATTTGGGATGATGGCAAAAGATGTGCCTAAACCTGCGACGTTAAACGTCTTACTAGCGGCCATTAAAGTAATTGAGTTATCTGACAGCGCTGGAAGTTTACCTGCAGGAATATGCGTAACATCATCTAACACTAAGTCACAATGAATCTCGTCACTACATAGTGTGACACCATGTTTATTGCAAATATCGGCTACACGGCTCAACTCTTGCTCAGTGAGGACGGTACCCACAGGGTTCATCGGGTTACACATGATAAACAGCGACGCCTTTGGATGCGCAGCATGTTTTTCGAGCGCTTCAAAATCTAATGTCCAACGGCCATTCACTAAAATTGTCGGAACATCAAACCGTTCTCGTTGGTTAATTTGGGGAGCAGCTAATAAGGGCGGGTAATTTGGCGTCTGAACAATAATCCCTTCATTGTCTTCTGTAAAGGCTTTACTTGCCATATTGAAAGCTGGCACTACACCAGGTGTCCAAACAACCCACTCAGGTGAAACATCCCAAGCATATTGCTGTTTACACCAAGCAACAACGGCTTCAACAGCTGGCGTATATTCACTTGGCAAGGTGTACCCAAAAAGACCATGTTGACTTCGCGTGACAAGGCTATCGATAACACCTTGCGGGCTACTAAATTCAGTATCTGCCACCCACGTCGGGATAATATCTTTGCCCTTGTAACGTTCCCACTTAAATGCATGTGTAGCAGATCTATCTGGTATTTTATCAAAATTGAACAAAGCGAAACCTCTATAAGGGATATTTAGATTTAATATAGCAAAGAGCCACTTGGCTAGATAGTCGAGCCAGCGGAGATATTAAGAGCAAGTACGACTTTAATATTCAAATTTAATAGATGCGCTATTTAGAAAAAATGAATTACATTAACCTCACAGGTGTGTCAGGTTATTATTTGGCGTATATAGCCACTGCCGTCGTTATGTTTACCAAGAAAAAAGCCAGCGACAACAGGCTGGCTTTTGAGCTATCTATTGCGCTTAGCAAGCGCAAACTTTAGTCTTTCTTCGTTCTTGATGCACGTTTACGGTCACTTTCGGTAAGTAATTTTTTACGTATACGAATGCTCTCAGGCGTCACTTCTACCAACTCATCATCATCAATGAACTCTAGGGCTTGCTCTAAGGTCATCACGATAGGTGGTACTAAGCTCTGTGCTTCGTCAGTGCCAGATGCACGTACGTTTGTCAGTTGCTTCCCTTTCAGTGCGTTCACAGTTAAGTCGTTATCACGGCTATGAATACCTATCACCATGCCTTCATAAACCTCTACCCCATGTCCAATGAATAGGCGACCACGATCTTGAAGGTTAAACAACGCATTTGTAAGTGCCTTACCTGTCGCATTGGCGATAAGTACACCATTCTTACGTTGACCAATTGTGCCACCTTTGTGTGGACCGTAGTGATCAAACGTGTGATAAAGCAATCCCGAACCAGAGGTTAAAGTCATAAACTCAGTTTGGAAGCCAATAAGCCCGCGACTCGGGATCATGAAATCCATACGAGTGCGCCCTTTACCGTCAGGCGTCATATTGGTTAATTCAGCTTTACGGATACCTAACTGTTCCATGATAGAACCTTGATGCTCTTCTTCACAGTCAATCGTTAGTGTTTCGTATGGTTCTTGTAACTCGCCATCAACTTCTTTCAAGATAACTTCTGGACGAGAAACTGCTAGTTCATAACCTTCACGACGCATGTTCTCAATCAAAATACCTAAATGAAGTTCGCCACGACCAGACACTCTGAATTTGTCAGGGTCTTCCGTTTCTTCAACTCTCAATGCAACGTTATGGACCAATTCATTGTTCAGGCGATCTAAGATGTTGCGAGAAGTAACATATTTACCTTCTTTTCCAGAAAACGGGGATGTATTTACTTGGAACGTCATGGTGACCGTCGGCTCATCAACAGACAGCGCCGGTAATGCTTCAATCGTGTTTACATCACACACCGTATCAGAGATTTTTAACTCACCTAAGCCTGTAATTGCAACGATGTCACCTGCACTTGCTTGTTCAACGTCATGACGATCTAAACCAAGATAACCAAGTACCTTGCCAACTTTACCGTTTCTCTTGTCTCCAGCAGCATTAACGACTGTCACTTGCTGGTTAATTTTCACGACACCACGTTTAATACGACCAACACCAATAACGCCTAAGTAGCTGTTATAGTCCAACTGCGAGATTTGCATCTGAAGTGCGCCTTCAGCATCGGCATCCGGTGCAGCAACTTGTTCTATGATGGTTTCGAACAAGGGGGTCATATCTGTGCCCGTATCTTCCGCTTCATTAGACGCCCAGCCGTTTAACGCCGACGCATACACTACTTGAAAATCTAATTGATCGTCAGTCGCGCCTAAGTTATCAAATAAATCAAATACCTGATCAATAACCCAATCTGGACGCGCCCCTGGCTTATCAATCTTGTTGACCACAACAATTGGTTTTAAACCTTGGGCAAACGCTTTTTGCGTAACAAAACGTGTTTGCGGCATAGGACCTTCTTGCGCATCGACCAGTAACAGTACTGAATCTGCCATTGACATAACACGTTCTACTTCCCCACCAAAATCGGCGTGTCCAGGGGTATCAACAATATTAATCCTGTAGTCACCATAATTTATCGCCGTATTTTTAGCGAGAATGGTAATACCACGTTCTTTTTCAATGTCGTTTGAATCCATTACACGCTCTTCGCTGTCGCCACGAGTTTGTAAGGTACCTGATTGTTGTAAAAGCTTATCAACCAAAGTTGTTTTACCGTGGTCAACGTGCGCAATAATAGCGATATTGCGTAAGTTAGCGATGCTGGAAGACATAAATACTCTCAAAATTTGCCCGCGGTCTTTATATGACTACAGGAGATAACTATTTGGCGGCGGATTGTACAGATTTATTGTGGATTAGGCTATGTGAATTCATGTTTTTTGTCTAAATAAAACATGCTGATAACATTTAAGCTGACTTCGGTTGATTTCAGAACATTCAAAAGCATAACAGACACACTATAAGAGGAGTATGTATGCGTTTGTTATTTATTAAATATCTATCCCAATGTAAACCGATATTCCAGCAAATTAACGTTCAAAATTATTTAGAATGCAATGACTTCACTTTTTCTGTGCAAACCTCAGAGGTGTAGCACCAAACAAGTGCAACACTTTATCTAATTCGATTTTATACCATGACATTATCTATTGAAAACAAAGTGTTAAGTATTCTTTACCATTGGCATGATAATAGCTTTAAAATCCGTTAATTCCGCAATCGCGTTATTATTGTTACATCGCTCACCCCAAGCTAGCCAGATTGTTAGTTTACGGGGCTTGATTATGGTTAATACTTATGGTCATACTTAAGTGTTGCCAACTATCGTTGTAACGACAAAACTTTCGTTTTTCGGGTCAACCACATGGTTGCCCAAATATTCATCACACAACGGACTTAAAACTGGAGAACTATATGTCAATTGAGTCAGCTTTAGCGCTTATCACTGAAAGCGAAGCTAAGTTTGTAGATTTACGTTTCACAGACACAAAAGGTAAAGAGCAACACGTTTCTATACCAGCAGGATTAGTAGATGACGAATTTTTCGAAGAAGGAAAAATGTTCGATGGCTCATCTATCGCTGGATGGAAAGGCATCAATGAATCAGACATGATCCTTATGCCTGACGCAGAGAGTGCTGTAGTTGACCCATTCGCAGAGGAAACTCAAGTAAATATCCGTTGTGACGTAGTTGAGCCTTCAACGATGAAAGGTTATGACCGTGATCCTCGCTCAGTTGCTAAGCGTGCAGAAGAGTTTTTGAAGTCTACTGGTATCGGTGACACCGTATTGTTCGGTCCAGAGCCAGAGTTTTTCTTGTTTGATGATGTAAAATTCCATACAGACATGGCCGGTTCGTTCTATGCAATTGATGCTGAAGAAGCAAAATGGAACTCTGGTTCAGATTATGAAGGCGGCAACATGGGGCACCGTCCAGGTGTTAAAGGCGGATATTTTCCAGTACCTCCAGTAGATTCAGCGCACGATATGCGCGCTGCAATGTGTCTTGTTATGGAAGAAATGGGCTTGGTAGTTGAAGCGCACCATCACGAGGTTGCTACTGCGGGTCAAAATGAAATTGCTTGCCAATTCAATACCCTAGTTAAGAAAGCCGATGAGATCCAAATCTACAAGTACGTTGTGCACAATGTTGCTCACGGTTACGGAAAAACGGCAACATTCATGCCTAAACCTTTAGTAGGCGACAACGGTTCTGGCATGCACTGTCACCAATCGATTGGTAAAGACGGCAAAAACATCTTTGCTGGTGACAAATATGCAGGCCTATCAGAAGAAGCTCTCTTCTACATTGGTGGTATCATCAAGCACGCACGTGCAATAAACGCTTTTGCTAACGCATCAACTAACTCGTACAAGCGCCTTGTACCTGGGTTCGAAGCTCCAGTAATGCTAGCGTATTCTGCTCGTAACCGCAGCGCATCAATCCGTATTCCTTACGTAACGAGTGATAAAGCACGTCGTATTGAAGTACGTTTCCCTGACCCAACGGCTAACCCATACCTTGCGTTTACTGCGATGCTTATGGCGGGTATCGACGGGATCAAAAATAAAATTCACCCTGGCGATGCAGCTGACAAAGATTTATATGACCTACCTGCAGAAGAAGCTGCGTCTATTCCAACAGTCGCTAGCTCACTAGAGCAAGCACTTGAGGCACTTGACGGTGACCGTGAGTTCTTAACCGCTGGTGGTGTAATGTCTGATGATATGATCGATGCATACATTGCGCTTAAATCTGAAGAAGTTGAATTAGTAAACATGACAACTCACCCAGTTGAGTTCGATATGTACTACAGCGTATAAATATTCGAAGTTAATACATATGTATAAAAGGCCTGCATTATGCAGGCTTTTTTTACGTGTCTGCATTCTGTAATATATGACGTGTATCCATGATAGGACGATTAAATATGTTGTTACGTGTGTGCTTGATTTTTTCTATGATTGCGCTAATGAACATTGTATATGCAAAAGTTTATAAGACCGTGCACGAAGATGGTACAGTCACCTATTCAGATACTCCTTCAGCAGGTGCAATTGAAGTAGAAATAAAAAGCACGATCACAACCATTCCTGCATCACCCCTCAAACCACCAAAAACATCACTACAAAATACGATCAAAAAAAAATCATATCAGCTTTCTGTATTGCAACCAAATGATGAACAAACAATCCGCAGTAATAGTGGGGATATTACTATTGCGGCTGCGTTAGAGCCTAAATTAGCTGGCCTATTTACTTTATCGCTAAGTGGTACAGATTATCAGTCACCAACAGGTATGTTCGCATTAAAAAACGTCGACAGAGGCGAACATACTTATCAAATTCACTTTACTGATAACACAGGCAAGGTTATTGCATCTACCCCGCCAAGAAAGCTGTACTTGCACCGCACATCTCTAATCAATCGCCCTAATTAAGGGATTGTCCTGATTCTACAAGCAGTTAAGGTGGTGCATTATCTATAAAGCTTATTAGACTTTTGTAGGTAAGCAGCCTAAATTACCATTAAGCACCACAATGGTGCATTGAATTTGTTAGGTGAGGAATTATTTTTGGGAAATACGCCCCTACTTTTGGAAACAATATTCCAATCGATGACAAATGCGCTTCTAGTGCTAGACGATGAACTTAATATTGTCTACGTGAATGAAGCCGCATTGAATGTGTTCGAGACCGGTTTAACGCAAATCCAAGAAAAGCCTTTCAATGAGTTTTTCCTTGAAGAGTGTTTCGATCTTTCTCGTTTTCAAAAGGCGTTCATGAAAGGTGAAGAATTCTCAGAAGCCGAGCTTCAATTGTGCTTCAAAGATGGCCGTTGCACATTGGTTGACTTACAAGCAAACATTTTTAAAGTAGAACACAATATATACTTGCTGCTAGAAATAATGCCGGTTGATAAACAACGAAAAATTAGCCAAGAAACCCAGCAATACGCCCAGCAGATGGCGGCGCGTGAATTGATACGGGGGCTCGCACATGAAATTAAAAATCCATTGGGCGGTATTCGAGGTGCTGCGCAGCTTTTAAATAAACAGCTCCCGTCAAAAGAACAACAAGAATTCACGCAAATGATTATGGAACAAGCAGACCGTTTGCGTGGACTCGTTGATCGACTTTTAGGGCCAAATACGCTCCCAAGAAAGGATTATTGCAACTTGCATGAAGTTATCGAAAAAGTGAGATCGCTCATTCTTGTCGACCAGTCTTATTCTATATCGGTTACAAGAGATTACGATCCCTCAATTCCCGATGTCTTTGGTGATCCTGACATGCTGCAACAAGCGCTACTCAATATCGTTCGTAACGCTAGCCAAGCCTTGAAAGAAGCTAAAATTCAACAGCCAAACATAAGGTTAAAAACCAGGATAGAAAGAAGCTCAGTAATCAACGGTAAACGACATGCATTGTGTGCATTGATAAGTGTAATCGACAATGGACCTGGCATCCCTAAAGAGCTGAGAGATACATTATTTTATCCGATGGTTACCAGTAAGAAAAACGGCAGTGGATTGGGATTGTCCATAGCACAAACATTAACAGATCATCATCATGGAAAGATAGATTTGGAAAGTTTCCCTGGTTACACGGAGTTTACCATCTATATACCAATAACAATAAAGGACGCAAACAATGACTGAACCAGTATGGGTTGTTGATGACGACAGTTCAATTCGATGGGTATTAGAGAAAGCTTTAAAAGTCGCAAACATTGGATGTATGAGCTTCTCTAACCCTGAAGATCTACTATTACAAATTCAAAGTGGGAATGCACCGCAAGTGGTTATTTCAGACGTACGTATGCCAGAAATGGATGGGATGGCCTTATTAGAAGAAATACATGAACATGTGCCAGATTTACCCATAATCATAATGACCGCGCATTCTGATTTAGATAGTGCAGTAAAAGCGTACAAAGGCGGAGCTTTTGAATATTTGCCAAAACCCTTTGATATCGACGAAGCCGTATCATTGACAAAACGCGCGTTAGAACACGCCAGAGAAACCAGTCAACTGAGGCAACAAGAGTCCTTAAGTTCAAATACTGAAATCATTGGTGAAGCGCCTGCAATGCAAGAAGTGTTTCGCGCCGTAGGTCGACTTTCCCGCTCATCAATTAGTGTTTTGATAAATGGTCAATCTGGTACTGGGAAAGAGCTTGTCGCACAGGCCTTGCATAAGCACAGCCCGAGGAGCGATGAAACGTTTATTGCACTGAACATGGCGGCGATACCTGCTGACTTAATCGAATCAGAGCTGTTTGGTCACGAAAAAGGGGCATTTACTGGCGCCCAAAATGCGCGTCAAGGACGATTTGAACAAGCCGACGGAGGAACGTTATTTCTCGATGAGATTGGTGACATGCCAATTGACGTTCAAACTCGTTTGTTGCGAGTACTCGCAGACGGTCAATTCTATCGAGTTGGGGGCCATCAGCCTGTAAAGGTTGATGTAAGAATTATTGCAGCCACGCATCAGGATTTAGAGCAACGAGTACATGACGGCAAGTTTAGGGAAGATTTATACCACCGCTTGAATGTCATTAAAATTCACATCCCTAGTTTGAATGAGCGCAGAGAAGATATTCCTTTGCTTGCTAAGCACTTTTTGTCGAAAGCATCCAAAGAATTGGGCGTTGAGAGTAAACAGCTTTCTGAATTGGCGGAACACCGACTAATGGAAGTTGCTTGGCCCGGAAACGTAAGGCAGCTAGAAAACACTTGTCGCTGGCTCACGGTAATGGCGAGTGGCCAAGAAATACTCGTAGATGACCTACCACCTGAGCTTCACACCTTAACCGAAGACACATCTCAAACTGCGGTGCACGATGATTGGACAGTCCTGTTAGCGAATTGGGCTGACAAACAGTTGTTGTCTGGTCGCAATGATATCCTAGATGTCGCTCAATACGATTTTGAAAAGGTGCTACTGAGTTGTGCGCTAAAGCACACGCAAGGTCACAAGCAAGAAGCAGCTAAACGACTCGGATGGGGAAGAAACACTCTGACTCGCAAACTGAAAGAGCTGAATTTCAGCAACGACTAATAGGGCAGAGGTAACCGAATTAAAAAAGGAGCTAATGTATTAGCTCCTTAACAACATTTACACTCTTGAAATGCATTTTACATTGGCTCAATCATTTCCAAGCAGAAAGAGAACTTAGTACCGCATCCCAATTCACTGCTGACTTCTAACTCAGAGTCGAACAGTGCGATTAATTTTTGGCTTATAGCTAAGCCAAGTCCAACATGAGTAGTTGCATCACGCTCAGTATTACTAGCTTGGTACCGCGCATCAAATATGTGTGACAATTCTTCTGACGATATACCTACACCAGTGTCAACAACACTGACTAATAATTTACCAGCTTTATCACTCACTTCTAAGGTAATTTTACCGTTAGGTGGTGTATGTCTAATCGCATTCTCAATTAAATTAGATAATACACGTTCTACCTTTTCAATATCTGCTCGAACAAAACCACTTGCCTGATCGATCAATACGGCTAATTCAATATTTTTTGCCTCGGTCTTGATCTTAAACTTCGCTGCAATGTCATGCAGAAGTTCAGCCAATTGAAAGGTTTCCAACTTAAGCTTTATATGTCCACTTTCTAAATAGGCTAATTCAAATATTTGATCTATTAGTCGCTTTAAATTACGCAAGTTTTTCATGCAAATCTGAATGAAATGGGCGCGATCCTTTTCATCCAATTGCTTGTCTTTTAATGATAGGGTTTCAACATAGCCTTGTAAATTAGCTAGAGGAGTACGTAAATCATGACTCAAATCCGCTAACAATGCGCGACGCTGACTATCATTTGCCTTTATCTGCTGCCATTGCTTATCTATATGCTTTAACATTTCATTAAAAGCAAAGCCTAGTCGCTGAACTTCATTACGAGATTCGTTTCGCCATGGCAACAATTGAATACCAGATCCGGTTAAATCAAACCCATTGTTTCTAAAGCGATCCATGTCATCACTCAATCGTTTAAGTGGCGCTGTGAAAAACCTAAACAAAAGCAAAAGTGCAAACAACAAGAAAAGTAGGCCAGCAAAAACAATAAGTGCAAATTGTTGAACACCCTTACTTTGTTGCAACTCATCAATTATCGAATCATATTGCGAGCCTCCAACAATGACATATAAGTATCCTTGTAATTTATCGCCATTAAAAATAGGCGCCGCAGAAAATATTTTTTGTTTATCGTTAGATTTAGGGTCATCGCCATACAAGGGAAAAGACGCATTTCCTTCAATCATTTCCGTGATGGGGCCAAGTGAAATGCTATCTCTAACAACTTCCCCCGGCTTAGCTGAATAAGTTAAAAGCTTCCCATTTATGTCTACAAAATAAAATTCAAAGCTAGGGCCAAGTAACATAAGCGCATGAAAAAGGTTTTTTAATGCATCGTAGTCATAAACGCCGGTTTTCAACAATGGGTTATCAGACGCCAAATGTTCAGCAAGCTTAAGATGGAGGCGCTGCTCGCCCTCATGTTTGATACTAGTCTGTAAATACGTCGATGCAGTAGTAAGCAAGGCGATTACTAAAAAAAAACCGCCGACCAAAGAGACTGATAGCCGTTGATAAAAGCAAAGTTTGGGGTGCCACATATTAGCTCCCTTTGCTTACTTTATTAAATTTGTAACCTACACCCCAGACCGTTTGCACAAATTCGGGATTTGTTGCATCTTTTTCCACTTTTGAACGCAATCGATTGATATGAGAGTTTACGGTGTGCTCATATCCACAGTGCTGGTAACCCCATACTGATTCTAATAATTGGCTTCGAGAAAATACTTGATTGGGGTGTTGCATTAAATGAAACAGTAAATCAAATTCAGTTGCGGTCAAATCCAGTAATTTGTCATTTCTAAAGACTTCTCGGGTTTGTTGATTTATCGATATATCACCGCACTGCAGAAACCCTTCCTCAGGCACAACCTCTTCTTTCGCTTTTTGTAATAAATGCGCTTTACGAATTTGAGACCTAACTCTTGCTTGCAGTTCTGGAATACTAAATGGCTTACTCATGTAGTCATCAGCGCCTAATTCCAAGCCTAAGACCCTGTCAGTTTCAGAATTTTTCGCCGTTAACATCAAAATAGCTTGCTCAGGCTTGCGCTCTCTTAATTTTCGGCAAATGTCCAACCCACTCATCAAAGGAAGCATTACATCGAGTAACACTAGTGAATATGAATTGTTTAATGCCGCATTGAGACCACTTTGGCCATCTGCGCAATGATCAAGATTTAAACCTAGTTCACTTAAGTTAACCTTGATAAGTGCAGCAATATCCATGTCGTCTTCGACAATCAGCACATTGTCCATATTAATACCCTTAGATTTAATAGTGTTATATTAGTGATTTTGACATATGACCGAACAAGAGTGTAATTTAATTCAGCTAGTATGAAGTATCGCCAAGATGTATCGCAAAAGTATCACAAAAAGGACAAATTACAGTTACGCAATTTTACTTTCTGGTAACTCGGCAAAAGACTGCCAAATCGAATGTTTTGCGACAATGCTAAGTTGCTCGTCCAAAATTGCCAGTAAGTCTTTTTCTGTCGTCAAGGGATTAGCGAGTACCACGCGAAACACGGTAATCGGAACTGAACCGTATTGGTTAACTTCGATACGAGTTCTTGAAACAAATGACTTACCTGCTTCACGTTGTTGTTTTTGTACGGATACAGTCAAAGAATCTAACTTTTTGTTAAGTTCAATTTGCTTTTGTGAATGCATCGTTGAAAGAGCGGATAGAGTGGCTGGTCGCAAACGGTAAGTTAAGATAGACAGAGTCGGTTCTGTCACTAGTTCAAAATCTGGATGTGAATTTATTAATTCAGCAAATCGATGCGCCAATTGAATACTTCTGTCAATGAGTAACTGATACCCACCTTTACCAAATATATGTAAAGAGGAATACAGCATCATAGCCATACCATTTCTTGAACCTTCCAGAGTGGTCGCGCCAAGGTCTTTAGACCCTTCTCTTAGAATATACTGTGCATGATGACGAACTGCGTTACTGTGGGCAGGATCTTTAAAAATAGTCATACCTGCGCCCATTGGCACATACATCTGCTTATGCGCATCAATGGTAACAGAATCAGCTTTTTCGATGCCCTTGAGTTTATCTCGATATACATCAGAGAAAAGCGTAGCGCCTCCCCAGGCTGCGTCAACGTGAAACCAACACCCAAGCTCATTTGCAACATCAGCAAGTTCATCGAGGGGATCAACGTGCCCAGTTTCCGTCGTGCCGGCAATACCTACAATAGCCAACATTTTGTTGCCATCATCTTGATATTCACGACCAACTCGCAATGCATCCTTAGGCTCTAACACTTGGTTTGGACTTGGTAGGCTCAACATATTTTCTCGTCCGATACCGAGCACATCGATTGTCTTCCCTAATGAATAATGCCCGCGTCTTGACGCCATAATACCGATGTTGTTGATATTATAGTGCCGATAGGCATTCACTAATCCCGCGTTCCCAACCCCCCGAAAATCCTTATCTGGGCCTAATATCTTATTGCGAGCAACCCAAAGTGCCGTAATATTTGCGATTGTGCCACCTGAACAGAATGCGCCGAGTGAATGACGAGCACTATGTAAGTATTTCTCATAAAATGCTTCATCCTGGGCATAAATGAGGTTGTGCATCATCCCTAAGGTTTGCCGTTCTAATGGCGTAAATGCCTTCGATGTTTCTATTTTGACGAGATTTTGGTTAAGCCCAACGAGCAATTTAGATAGTGGTAAATGAAAATAAGGTAGCGCCGAAGTCATATGTCCAATAAACGTTGGCGCATATGTATTTACTGACTGCGCAACCAATTTATCCAACAACGTTTCGGCATGGCTCGACACAAATTCAGGTGCAACTGGGATGGCTGCATTAGAAAAGTCTTTTTCAATTTCTTCAAGAGAGGTTTTTTTTGCGACTACATGCTGCGATAAAAAGTCAGAAAGATTATCTGACAAATGTTTTTCTATCTTTGCAAGGGTAGAATCGTCGTTTTCAGGCTTTGTAAAAACCCTGAAAAGGTGTTCTAAACTAACCTCTGCCTTTGCCCTATCTTTCGCCAAAATCTGCCTTCATTTGTCATTTAAGGAGCGAAACTTTACCCCAGTTAAGTATTTTTACCAAGTGTAGCTAGACAAAATTAAGCTAAATCATTGTGTATATGACACTTTTTTTACATTTTTATTAAAGCCAAATAGAATTTGACTGATAACAAGTATAGAGAATTAGCGTATTAGGACCTAAGGTGCAAACAAACGTAGTAAGTGACAATGTGAATATCGAACATATTGTCCCGTTTTATCAACCGATATTTAATCTAGATACTGGCGCAGCCGTAAGATACGAATGTTTAGCTAGGCTCTTAGATGAACACCAGAAAATTCATTTACCCAATGAGTTCTTGTATTTAGTTGAGCGCACTGAATTTACCGCCGCAATGACTCAACGAATGCTTGACATGTCTACTGCATTTTTTAAACCAAAACAGATGCGCTGGAGTGTTAACATGTTCGAAGCCGACTTATCAGACATGCGAATTGTTGACGATATGGCTAAGCTTTGTCAGCATGTAGACAGGGGCTTATGCGGTATTGAATTACCCTACAGGAATGTAAAGAATAACTTGTCAGCCTTACGTAAATTCATGGAACAAATCCCCAAATTACACATTACGGTAGATGACGTCGATGAGTGTGATGCCAAATTACATGCACTCATTGCATCAGGCGTAGATGCCGTCAAATTAAAAGGAAGTGTAGTAAGGGAGTTTGCCTCAACCGGGTCCACAAAGAAAACCATTGAATGTGTACAACATTACTGTAAGGAATACTCTGTTAATCTAATTGCCGAACACATTGAAGACCAACAAACCTTAGAAGCGGTTAAATCTATGGAGATTAAATACGGTCAGGGGTTTTATTTATCAAAACCTCACACCACAGTATAAATGAGCCGAATACCGACTCTCATAGGTTTAATTTATATTCATTCGCATTGCTAGGCGCTAACACCTCGCCAACAACGCTGCCCTGAATCCTGATACTTTCTTTCAAAGGGTGTTATCGGCCGCGCTTTATGTTCTTCCACATGCATATCAAGACCATACTTGGCCAGTGCAATAGCAAACTCTCTTACGTAAATAGACCAATTTGAACGTACTTCAATCTTATTACAAACAGAGAGCATACTTGGTAATGCATCACTGGCATGCCAACGCTTACCTAGTTGAGATTTTTTAGGGTAGGGATTTGGGTAAAGCAAGTATTGCTTCTTAACCGCCCATGGGGTTTCTGTGTCTAGTTTTGCAGCTAGTAAACGCCAAAAATCATGTAAATCAGCTTGAATAACGATTGCATTAACAGCATCTGCGTCAGCATGACGTGATTTATAATATGCATGTTTATCAAGTCTTGCTGCTGACTTATCTACACCAATAACTCTTGCTTCTGGATATTTAGCAGCAAGCACAAGTGTGCTCTCCCCTACACCACAACAAGCATCAATAATGACACCACCATGCCAACCTTCGAGCCATTCGACAACATATTCAAATGCATCAGTAGTATGTTTTGCGAAAGGCTTATGTGATTTACCTGTTTGATGCTTTTGCACGTAACTCAGTAGATCTTCATGCACATCTTCTTGATTGCTTGTAATTTTTCTCGCTTCTTGCATCTCTATGTATTCCACATACCTACATACCAGAGTACGTTAGGTTCTTATACCAACACCTTTGTTGAGCAATCGCCAGGCAACAATATATAGAATGACGTTGAATACAATAAGTAGACCCAAAGACACGAAATAATTTACATCAGATACACCTAAAAACCCGTAGCGAAAACCATTTACCATGTAGACAATCGGGTTTGCCTTGCTAACAATTTGCCAAAATTCAGGCAACAGGGTTAGGGAGTAAAAAACGCCACCAAGATAAGTTAGGGGTGTCAAAACAAAAGTAGGAATAACACTTATATCATCAAAGTTTTTTGCATAGACCGCGTTAATAAGCCCCGCAGTCGAAAATAATATCGAGGTCAGTAACAGCGTTATCGCGATGACGGCAAAATTGTGAATTTGCACATCTACAAAAAACATCGAAACAAAGGTTACAATAATACCAATAAGTAATGCTCTGGCGACACCACCTCCCACAAAACCAAAAATAATGACCCATGTAGGTACAGGCGCAACGAGCAATTCTTCGACATTTTTTTGAAATTTCGCGCTAAAAAAGGAAGATGATACGTTTGCGTAAGAATTAGTAATAATCGACATCATTATAAGACCTGGAACGATAAACTCCATGTAGGTAAATCCACCCATTTCCCCAATTCGCTTACCGACCAAACTACCAAAAATGACAAAATACAATGACATCGTTATGGCAGGCGGCACCAACGTTTGCACCCAAATTCTCAAAAAGCGTGTACATTCTTTTATCCAAATGGTCTTTAGTGCAACCATATTTACACTACTCATACTGTTTCCTCAGTCTTATTTTCATTATTAGAGGATTCAACTAAACGCACAAATAGCTCTTCTAAGCGGTTTGCTTTGTTGCGCATGCTCATCACTTTGATATTTGCCGCAGAAAAATATTCAAACACAGGGTTTAAGCCGCTAGCTTTTGGTACGTCAACTTCCAAGGTATGAGAATCAATGACTCTTGAGTCGAACTCAGGAATTTGCGTATTTTGTATATCGCCTTCTACGTCAAACACAAAGGTTTCAATATTTAACGTCGACAGCAACGCTTTCATACTGGTATTTTCGACTATCGAGCCTTTATCAATGATAGCAATATTTCTACACAGCATTTCAGCTTCTTCTAAATAATGCGTGGTTAATATAATAGTAATACCTTGCGCATTTATCTGCTTCAAAAACGCCCACATCGAACGACGGACTTCAATGTCAACGCCTGCAGTTGGCTCATCTAAAATCAATATTCTTGGCTCATGCATCAGCGCTCTAGCAATCATGAGCCGACGCTTCATACCACCAGATAAATCTCTAGACCTTGTATTTCTTTTATCCCAAAGCTCTAATTGTTTTAAATATTTTTCTGCGCGCTGCTTTGCTATATCTCTTGGAACACCATAATAACCGGCTTGATTAATGACTATCTGCAACAAGGTTTCGAATTGATTAAAATTAAACTCTTGCGGCACTAAACCAATACATGACTTAGCCTCAACCTCTTGTTTCGACGCGTCATACTCAAAAACGTTAATATCACCCGCTGTTTTATTTACTAACGAACAAATTATGCCGATTGTTGTTGATTTTCCTGCTCCATTTGGCCCCAGCAAAGCAAAAAAGTCACCTTCCTCTACAGATAAATCAATCCCTTTAAGCGCCTTCACCCCTGCGCTATATTTTTTCTCTAAGCCTCGAATATCGATTGCTTTCATCAATTTCCCATTTGGTATTGTGTCGAATGAATATTTGTCGTGTATCTTTCTAACGTAAATTACAGATGCTTTCGAAAGTAAAAAAATAGAAGCGTAGTTTACCATGTAGCCATAAAAAACAAGTAAAGAAAACTAAAGTGAGTGTAAATTTCCATTCATGCGTTGCATAGAGCGCTCATATGTAAGTTGTATAATACAAGCGTCCGTGCTGGCTCTATGCCTTTTTAAGCCACTTCGACGAGCAATAAAGGCTTTATCTTTATCCCACGTATTAAACTGACTTTCTTTCATTATCAATTCCAAACTACTAATGCGAAATGCCATGTTGACTTTGGACTTACCAAACAGTTTAAGTAACCAGGGGTTATCTACTACCCATGCGTCTGAATACAACGTTTGGCCTCCAACAAAATCATTCAATTCGTGGCAAACGTCGATTGGGTTAATACCTCGCTGTTGAATAACACCCTGAGAAATACCGTGTATTTGCTCCGCTGAATCATCCCAGTGTATCCAATCATCAAATGGCTTTATCAAACGACAAAATCGGCTACCGTTAGGAAGTACTACACCGATTTCAATGGGAAAACTATGAATCCCAAATCCACTAGCTTCCACATCAATAATAGCGGGTAAAGAAGCTGCGATAATATACACCTTAAATAGTTGATAATGCCTTGAACATATTGTTAGCAAAATTTTTCGTATAAATGAAGGATTTTTATTCCGACTTCTCAGGTTTGAAGTAAATTTTTTCAAGCTGCTTTGCACAAAGTTTGATCTGCACCATCAAACTATGCCATTGAATAAATTATCCTATTAAAATAGGAGAAATGCATTCTCATCGATATTTGAAAACTGAAATGATGCATGCGCTAACAATCAGGAAAAACGAAATGCTAAGCGATGGCAAAACAAAATCAAGCGTATGCGAGTTACGTTCAAATGTATGCAGCCGCAACAAACACCATGACTCATTGGCGAATATTGTCTGAACCCCCTGAAATTCTGAGGCAGAACGGGTCCATGACTCTGATAATCAAAGATAAACTAAAGAAATACATGGGAATTTGGCAGTATATACTGAGTGACTTACAAACCGAAAAAATAAGCTGGTAATGTATCCTATCCGCAATCAACTTAGAGGTCGTTATTGTTTTGCATCAATCTTTTTTCCCGTCGTTTCCACATGACTTTAGCTAAACGCTTCATGCTGACTGTGGTATCTAACTCATCTACAATCTCAACACCTAGCAAACACTCAAGTAAGTCTTCTAGAGTAACAATCCCCTCAAGACCGCCATATTCATCTACTACCAACAAAATATGCACTCTAGAATTTAAGAAATGGTCAAATGTAGTGGCAAGGGGCATATCGCCCAACAATGTAACCATACTTTTCATAAACTCTTTCAATAGCCTATCGCCTTGCCCTTGCGCGCTGGCAAGTAAAATTTCCGACTTCATAACAAAACCGGTAATATTTTCAGATTCATTGTCTTCGTAAATTGGGATCCTTGAAAAAGGTTTGTTTGAATATTCTTCAACAAATTCGTCTACTGTAATGTCTTCAGAGACCGAAAATACAACGGTTCGGTGGGTCATTGCGTCTTTTATTTTACGCTCATGCAAGGTAAGAAGATTTTGTAAAAAATTAGCTTCTTGAGTCGCAAGTTGCCCTTCACTTTCAGAAAGTTCCGCCATTGCAAGTAATTCACTACGACTTAAACCTTTTAATGGACTTTCTTCAGTAAAGCCACTTGTCAACTTTTGAGACATTTGCACAAATGGATAAAGAACTAAAATGAGGTATTTGAGGAAATACGCAGTTATTGGCGCTAACGACTTCCAATATGTTGCCCCTAACGTCTTCGGAATGATTTCAGAAAAAACCAAAATTAATAAGGTTAACACGGCAGAAATAACGCCAAGGTATGCGTCACCAAATACCGACGCCGCCTGAGCGCCAGCGCCGGCGGCACCCATTGTATGCGCAATGGTATTTAAGGTTAAAATTGCTGACAACGGCTTATTGATATCGGTTGTAAGTTTATTTAAAAGAGCACCCGCAGGTTTTCCATCTTTTTCTAAAAGAGAAATGTATGCTTGTGAAACACTTAATATAACTGCCTCTGCGACAGAGCAGACAAAAGAAAAGCCTAAAGCTATAAAAACGTAGATAAAAAGTAAGACCATACGGTCGAAGACGCCATTTAAATATCAAAGGTCGAGTTTAACACTCAAACTAGTAGGTAGCACAATATGTTTTTATTCAGTACATTTATTTAAACATAAACATATTAAATTGCTAAAGACCACTAAGATCTAAAATTTGCTTTTCCGCAAATAAAAATAGAAATAGGTGCCTACAATTAAAGTCAGGAAGATTGCTTCAAATTTGATATTAAAATCAAATTGATAGTACTGAACATTCACAAATTCCGCTAAAACCGTTAAGTAAATAGCGACAAAGAGAATAAAAGTTAGCCTGAATAAAACCTTGGAAACCACCACAGCATCTTCCTCATTTCTCACCATGCAAGAATGGCTTATTTTTATTGTTAACTTGTCCGAAGAGCGAACGTCAAATAATTGACACTAGAATATTGCAAAAGGTTCAGGAAATTTTCAAGAGCTGATTTGATAAATTATTAATATATGTACCGCAATACAACAAATCTCTAAATAATTCAATCAATTGGAAAAATAAAAAATTAAATTTTTTTTTAGCAAAAAAGTATCTTATGCATATTTAGCATGTCGCATAAGAAAATTGCCGTAGCCCTTAAAAAAATAAGAGCTAAGCACTAAACGTTAAGTTTGTAAAATTTATTACTTCGTTACCACCCAAATTGCGTGGATGATGCCTGGCACATAGAGAAATATGCACAATAAGATGTTTATTAGTAGATCTTTACCTACGCCACTTTTCAAAAATACAGATATTGGGGGTAAAAATATTGCCAAAATAATTAGAATTAACTTACTCATGATACATCCATTTTAAATTCTTGTTCAAATAAACTAACATTCATGCGGCACGAACTTCAAGTGATAGCGGCAATAAACATTAGCTAATAAAAAAGCCAGCAAACGCTGGCTTTTTCGAATCTTTTAAATACTAGAGATTAGTCTAGGA
>NZ_BSOT01000010.1 GCF_030160655.1 Agaribacter marinus | reverse complement strand
TCCCAGTGTGGCTGATCTTCCTCTCAGAACAGCTAGAGATCGTCGCCTTGGTGAGCTCTTACCCCACCAACTAGCTAATCTCACTTGGGCCTCTCTTTGCGCAAGAGCCTAAGCCCCCTTTGACCCGTAGGTATTATGCGGTATTAGCAGTCGTTTCCAACTGTTATCCCCCTCGCAAAGGCAAGTTCCCAAGCATTACTCACCCGTCCGCCACTCGTCAGCGAAATGCAAGCATTTCCTGTTACCGTTCGACTTGCATGTGTTAGGCCTGCCGCCAGCGTTCAATCTGAGCCATGATCAAACTCTTCAATTAAAATCGAATTACAAATAAACTTCTTTTGTTAGAACACTCATTACGAGTGCCCACACAGATTGTCTTGCTAAATTGTTAAAGAACGTCGCTTGCGATGTGCCTTGTAGGCCTTGTCTCAAGCGGGGTGCGAATAATACGCCTCCCAAAGTTTTTGTCAAGGTTTTTATTAAAAAATCTTCAAACTATTTCTTAATTACTTACCGTATTTAATCACACAATATCTGGCAACAAATACACTGACAAACACACTGTCTGAAGCATTATCCCCTGACAGCGGAGGCGCATTTTACGGATCATGTTCAATTGTTCAAGTATTTTTTAAAGAAAAATGGAAAAAATATGTATTTAGTCTAGTATTCGTTCAGCGAAAGCTAAAAGTGAGTCTTTTTTCGACATGTATCACGAAAGCTTTAGCAAAAATTTTAGGACTTCCACCTAATATTCTTTCTTTTTTTCAACAGGAGTCAAAATAAAAATGAATAAAACAAAACAGACTATTATCTTGAGTGTAGTAATTAGTATAATCTCGTTTTTAGTGGTTTTTATTTACACAAACAACTTATTAGTTTCTTTATCTACCCCGGTTTCAATTACTTTTCTTCTCTTAATGACAAATAACAGTCAACTAACAAAGACCAATGAACAAAAAAGTGCCCAAGATACAAAAGACAAAAGCAGCACAACTTTGTACATCGGGAATTTACCTTATAAAGCAAATGAAGACACAATCAGAAGTTATTTCGAAAGTGTCTCACAAGTATTATCTATCAGATTAATGAAGGATAAGCGGACAGGTCGAAAAAAAGGTTTTGGATTTATCGAAGTCGAACAAGGAGAGGCCAAATCTGTTATCAAGAAATTAAATGATAGCGTGTTTATGGAACGAAATTTAATCGTAAGGCCTGCGAAAGATAAAGTAGCATAAATCAAACACCGAAAATTAAGTAAGCCAAATAGCCAACACACTAACACGTTGGCTATTTATATAAACTTCCCATTAAAAGAATGAAACTTATTAATAGCTCTCAATAAATCAGGCACTTGTACATCCTCCATTTGATTAACAATACCATTAATTATTTGCTTGTACTGTGAGCGAGAAGCAAATTTTGCTTCGACACTATCAGAGAGTTCGTACAAGTTTGAAACATATTCAGCCACTTTTCGACCAGCTTGATTATCATCGCCTGAGCTCTCGGAGTTAAAGTGCTTAATGGCGTCATATTGACGAATTGGTGCGAGTGATTCTTTTTGCCTTAGTTGTATTGCCGTAGCGATAATTTCTTGCTTTTCATAACCTTTATCTAACGCTCTATCATATAAAACGTTTATATCGTCATAATAGAATTTATTGGCCAAACTATCTGCCATATTGACCAAATCAGCGACTTCCTTTAATTCATGTTTACTCAAATCACCACTTACACTAAAAGATACGTTATTCTTAGCTGTGGTAAACCTAGAAACGTCTACATTTGTACCCTGTTGCTCTTGAAAGGAGACAGTTCCAAAAGTAAGGCCTATGTTTTTTCCTGATTTATTGGCAAAATTGACATTGTTAAGTCGTGTTTCTACAGCGTTAATTGGTGAGTTAACCTGATTGTATTTGTAGTCTTCAGGGATTGTAGATATTTCGTTTAAGCCTTTTTGCAAAGCGCTCTCAAGTTGAATAAGTTTGTTCAATGCCCCCTCAGACGACAACTCTCTCAATTCTTGAGAGGCAAGGGTAACGCCTTCAGATATACCTTTGCTAGCCTGCTTTTTGAAATAAACTAAGGCCTCTTCGTTACCTTGGTGCTTAACAATATGCATAGCAGAGCTTTTCAGCGACGTGAGTACATTAGACACAACATCGTCTAAATCGCTCCTGAGCAATAACTCGTGTTTATTATAAGTATCGTTTTCGGACACTGCACGTTTACCGTCAACGTTGAGCGAAGACCCGAATGACTTATTAATTGACGTCGACAATATACTAGCCACGACTGAATCATTTGCCGCATTTTTGGTATAGTGATCACCAACCTTACCACTCAAGCGCTCGCTTCTAGCAGTATTTGACTCATTGTCAAACGATTTACTGACACCAAGTTTTGCACTATTGATCGATGCTACTCCATTAATCTCTAGCGTATTCATACAACTTACCTCTCTATCCTCAACTCGTGTATCGGCCAACAAATAGAAAAACTTTAATTAAATCTTGGTATTTTTTTTTTCGCCGCTAAAATTCACGCCAAACGAAAGTGTTGAGGCATAAATAGTGGTCGAACAAAACCAACAATACGAAGAGCAATTAGGCGAAAAAAAACTGCGCTTAAGAAATTTATTGCAACCATTCTATGACGATGAAATCACCGTTTTTCGCTCTCATCCTGTTGGGTACAGAATGCGAGCCGAATTTCGTGTGTGGCATGACGACGACGATCTTTACCACATCATGTTTGACCAAACTACAAAAGAAAAATATAAAGTTGAAACTTTCCCGGCTGCCTGTGACCTTATCAATCAAGCGATGCAAGTTATCCTCCCTCTACTAAAAGTTAACGAAACATTACGCAGAAAATTATTTCAAATCGATTATTTGGCGACAACATCTGGTGAACTTCTTATCTCGTTGCTTTATCACAGACAATTAGATGAAGATTGGGTACTCGCCGCTGAAAAATTGAAGCAAGGTTTAGATGCCTTAGGTGCTGTGAATATTATTGGTAGAGCTAGGAAGCAGAAAATAATTATCCATCACGATTTTGTTACCGAGACGTTGTCGATTCACAAGAATGACTACACATTCGTTCAAATTGAAAATAGCTTCACACAGCCAAACGCGATAATAAATCAATGCATGATTGAATGGGCAATAGAAAATTTATCAGGAATAAAGGGAGATTTACTAGAACTTTACTGTGGCGCGGGCAATTT
Organism: Agaribacter marinus; assembly: GCF_030160655.1. GTDB lineage: Bacteria > Pseudomonadota > Gammaproteobacteria > Enterobacterales > Alteromonadaceae > Glaciecola > Glaciecola marina. Next base: position 39,474 of record NZ_BSOT01000010.1, on the reverse strand, counting down.
TTCCATTCCACTGAGTAAGCACTTTACCAATGTACTTGGCACTGAAATATCAAAAACATCTGTAAATGCGGCTCAAAAGAATATACAAAACAATAATATAAAGAACCTGAGAATAGCGCGTCTTTCCAGTGAGGAATTTGTCGAAGCATTCAACCAAACACGGATATTTAGGCGCTTAGACGGCTTATCTCTATCGAATTACAACTTTTCGACTGTACTGGTAGACCCGCCACGAGCGGGCATTGATCTTGAAACGATTGAATTAATTAGACAATTTGACCATATACTTTATATCTCCTGCAATCCAATAACACTGGCTGACAATCTGAAACTCTTAAACAATACACATATCGTTAGTAGTGCCGCGCTATTTGATCAATTTCCATTAACACCACATATTGAAAGTGGGGTTTTATTGAAAAAAATTAAATGATAAAGCCTAACTAGGGCGTGTTTTGCCTACGTATGCAAAAGCGCCGAGCTGCACAAATCGAAGTTGCACTTTAACTCTTTCAGCAATTTCGGGCACCTTTCTAGCGTCAGTATCTAGCGCTTCCGCGCCAGCGCTAAATACAAGTTTTACCATTGCTTCAGCTTGTAAACTTGAAACTTCTCGTGGCAACGAGAGATTATCAACAATATAGTCGGACAATTCTTCTGTGAAATGCTGTATCTCACGCATTACAGCAGAGCGAAATGCACTGGACGTTCCAGTGTGCTCTCGCAATAGTAAACGAAATACATTCCTGTTTTCGACAATAAACTCCATGAAGGTATCGACCGAAATGTTTATAACGCTACCACCAGATGCTAGTCGTTGTCTCGCTTGTCTCATTAATTGCCGAAGTGTTAAGCCTGACTCATCAACAAGTGTTAAGCCTAATTCATTGATATCGCCAAAATGTCGATAAAAGGATGTGGGGGCAATTCCAGCTGCTCGGGCGACTTCGCGCAAACTGATAGCGGTAAGTGTTTTATTCTCATCTAGTAGCGAGAACGCTGCATTAATGATTCTCTGTCGAGTTTGTTGTTTTTGTTGCTGTCTGTTCATAGTATTGATGTTTACACGAGTACTCTGAATTCTGCAAATAAATCTTGCCTTTGATGCGTCATAAAGTTAAATTAGCGTACAGTTGTACGCTGAAATATGAAAGTGAATATATTGTGAAAAAACCACCTATTATCCCTTTAAACATAGCAGTTTTTGCTATCACCACATTGGTTGCAGGGATTGCTATGCCACTTTGGGTATATTTCGAAGGTATTGATATCGTCGAAATTTGTACCGCAATAGCATTATTCTTTTTTACAGGAATGTCCATAACCGCGGGGTATCATAGACTATGGTCACACAAAACCTATGAAGCGCATTGGCTAGTTAAAGTTGTTCTTGCTATCGGTGGTGCAATGACTGTGCAAAACAGTATTTTACACTGGGCAAGTGATCATAGAGTGCATCATAGACGTGTCGATATTAACGATAAAGACCCATACTCAGCCAAGCGCGGATTTTGGTTTTCTCATATCGGTTGGATGCTACGAGAACATCCCGCTGAACGACACGAAAATTACGCCAATTGCAAAGACCTACAAAAAGACAAAGTCGTCATGTGGCAGCACAAACATTATTTGGCAATCGTCCTTTGTGCTAACTTTGGTATCACCGGAATGTTGGGGTTTATCAATGGCGATATCATAGGCATGATTTTAATTGCGGGTGTTGCGAGATTAGTTATCGTTCACCATATAACATTTTTCATCAATTCCCTGGCGCATATTTGGGGACGTCGCCCATATACAAACGCGAATACAGCGAGGGACAATGGCATTATTGCATTGTTTACGTTCGGAGAAGGCTACCATAACTATCATCATATTTTCGAGTACGATTATCGAAATGGTATACATTGGTGGCAATATGATCCGACTAAATGGTTGATCAGGGTATTAGCAATGGTTGGATTAACCAAAAACTTGCGAAGAACACCAGAAGAAAGAATTGAAAAAGCGAAGCTTCAAATGCAACTACAGCATGCTAAATCTAAGCTTGTAAATCTGCCAAATACCGAAGAAATAGTACTAAAAATGCAAAAAGAATATGATCTACTGGTCCAAAAAATGGCTGAATACTATGCGGTCAGAAAAAAACTATTATCACACAAAACAGGCGAACTTAAAGCATCATATGAAAAGTTTGAGTTAGATTTTGCCTACAAAGAATTAAAACAAAGTTTCATTCTACAAAAACAGAAGTGGCAACAGGTATATGCATTTTATATGGCACCAGTCTCCTCTTAATTCTCAAGAATATGTGCGTCTTTTAACACAAAAAAAGCCTTCCAATTGGAAGGCTTTTTGAAATTACCAATCAAAAATCATCAATCGTCGATTTTTGTTAACTTTGTCAGTTTTGCGAGTTTTTCAGCCGTAGTATCACGATGAGCAATCACCGTAATATTTAGCGTCTTAGGATCCATGAGCATAGTAGCCATAACATACTCGTTAGACTCCACAGCATCATTCCAGAAAGATGTCTGGGATTTACTAAAACTATCGCTAGTCTCAATCTTCGTACTGATACATTTTGCATCAACTTCAAATGTTTGCTTGTCCATACAAGAAAAACTATTTTTAGTAGGTGCTGTATTTTCAGCAGCAATGATAGAGAAGCTCGATAAAGCCAACAATATAGTAGCAATTTTTTTCATGTGCATCTCCTCATAAGTAATGTGAAATAAAGTATATAGATGAATAACAAAAAATTCAATCAAAAAACGCCCTAATATTACAAAAGTATTACAAAAAATTGAAAATACAATGAATTTAGCGCATTTTTAGGCATTTTATTTCATATTTAAAAAAATATATGCCTTTTGTAGTTATCGGTAAAATATGAAAGATCTAAAATGAAAAATATTGAAAGACGTTTTTAAAATTGGGTATATCAGTGCATACAGAATGATTAACTAAGAAATATAGTAAACGCTAGAGAGGTAGATGGATAAGGCTATATACCGTCTCCATCTCCAAATTCATGAAGTCCACACTCTCGCTTAAGCCCAAAGAATCGAGTGTCTTGTTCTGACATCCCTTCTTGAAGAGTGGTCGTAGTATGCCAATCTCCAATTGACACATACCCTTTATCCCATAGTGGATTATAAGGCAGCTTGTGTTTTGTCATATATTGATGAAGCTGTTTATTACTTTGGTCAACAATCGGGTGTACTTTGAATTGCTGAGCCTGCTTTTTAACAACATCTAGTTGCATTCTTGAATCAGATTGAGAACGCCTCAAACCAGCAAACCAAGTACCTACTGACAATTCAGATAACGCTTGCTTCATTGGTTGAACTTTGTTCATCGCATTATATTTTTCAAGCCCATCAATACCTTGTTCCCATAGCCGACCGTACTTAGCCTCTTGCCAAGCAGGACTTTCCGCGGCTCTAAAAACCTGCAAATTCAAGTTGAATCGCTCTTTCAATTCTTCAATAAATAGATAAGTCTCTGAGAAGAGATATCCAGTATCCGTCAATACAACCGGAATTCCAGGAGCCACGGTATTTAGTAAATGCAGCATCACAGCCGACTGTGCACCAAAACTAGATGAAACAATATGTGTACCAGGCAAATTCTCAAGCGACCACTCAACTCTTTGGTGGACGCTCGCTTCATTTAGTCGTCTATTGATGTCAGTTAAGCCCTCTGAATCCATGCTAATATCTAAAGCACCCAATTCAGAGACATGCGCTAAGCTACTCATAAAAATCCTCAGCGGAATTTACAACTGCTTTTACTATCCCCGCTCTGATAACGAAATCACCAAACGCTTCATTGTCATTGCGTTCAGAGGCCCACTTACCAATCAAATCATCGATAACGTCCATTATTTCAGTATCGCTAATGTTCTCACGATACATTTTGGGGATCCGCGTACCAGCTTTATTTCCACCAATGTGTAAATTGTATTTATTAGGTCCTTTGCCCACTAACCCAATTTCTGCGAGCATTGCTCGACCACACCCATTCGGACAACCAGTAATGCGATAAATTATACTTTCATCAGCAATTCCATGCTTTTTAAGCATACCCTCTAACTCTGTAACCGCTTCTGGTAAATACCGTTCAGATTCAGCCATCGCTAAAGGGCATGTAGGCAATGACACACACGCCATAGAATTTAATCGTTGAGGACTAATACTGGCTGGCTTTAAACCGTACTTTACAGCCAAAGACTCTATTATTTCTTTTTGGTCTGTAGGCACGCCAGCGACAATAAGATTTTGATTTGCAGTTAAACGGAAGTCGCCTTTATGGATCTTGGCTATTTCCCGAACACCTGTTTTTAATGGCTTGTCAGGAAAATCTAGGATACGCCCATTTTCAATAAATAATGTTAGGTGATGCTTTCCGTCGATGCCTTCAACCCACCCAAACCTGTCTCCACGCTCGGTAAACTCATATGGTTTGCTTGCTTCAAACGAAACATTCGCTCGTTTTTCAACTTCAGCTTTGAACGTTTCAACACCCACACGTTCCAACGTATACTTCGTCTTGGCATTTTTACGGTTAACTCTATTTCCCCAGTCTCGTTGAGTAGACACCACGGCAGCGGCAACGTCTAAGGTTTTATCCAATGGAATAAAACCGAAGTCATCCGCTTTTCTAGGAAACGTAGATTTGTCGCCATGCGTCATTGCTAAACCACCACCAACAAGCACATTAAATCCAATGAGCTTGCCGTTTTCAGCAATTGCCACAAAATTTAGATCGTTAGCGTGCACATCAATATCATTTAGTGGCGGGATAACGACAGTAGTTTTAAATTTCCTAGGCAGATAGTTGTCGCCTAAAATAGGTTCTTGCTCTTGAGTAGAATCAACTTTTTCACCATCCAACCAAATCTCTGCATAAGCATTAGTTTTAGGCAATAAATGTTCACTTATTTTAGCGGCCCACTGCCATGCTTCCTTATGTACAACCGACTCAATAGGATTACTTGTACACAACACGTTCCTATTAACATCGCCCGCAGTTGCAATAGAATCAATTCCTGTTTTGTTAAGGGTTTGATGCATTGTTTTGATATGCGGTTTTAAGACACCATGGAATTGGAATGTTTGTCGAGTTGTTAATCGAACGCTACCATAAATAGTACTTTCTTCAGCAAACTTCTCTATTTCAAGCCATTGTTGTGGCGTAATAACACCACCCGGTAATCTAGCTCTAAGCATCACATTATGTAAAGGCTCTAATTTTTGCTTAGCTCGCTCACCACGGATATCTCTGTCATCTTGTTGATACATACCATGAAAACGAATTAGCTGAAAATTATCGGCAACGAATCCACCAGTCAAATCGTCACTCAAGTCTTCCAAAATAGTACCGCGCAAATGGCGACTTTCTCTTTTTAAGCGTTCGTTATCAGATAATTTACCCTCAACGATAAGTGTATTCTTGTCACTCATTAGTATACATCCTTCTGATAACGTTTAGCTTTACGCAAGCCAACTAAGTATTCTTTTGCTTCTTTTTCCGAGCGTTGACCATGTTCTTGTATAAGGTCAAGTAATGCTGTTTCAACATCTTTTGCCATTCTGAGCGCGTCACCACAAATATATACGTGAGCCCCCTCTTCAAGCCAAGCAAAAAGTTCTTTGCCATTTTCTTTTATACGATGCTGAACATAAATTTTCTCAGCTTGGTCGCGCGAAAACGCTAAGCTAATCTTAGTTAACAAACCAGATTTCTTGTATCCTTGCCATTCAGTCTGATATAAAAAATCTTGTGTAAAACTAGGATTACCAAAAAACAACCAATTCTTACCCGTTGCTTCACGCGCATCACGTTCTTGCATAAATGCTCTAAATGGCGCTATGCCTGTCCCTGGACCAATCATAATGACGGGCGTGTTATCATCGCTCGGCAGTCTAAAGTTATCATTGCTTTCAACAAAAACTCTTACTTCTGCACCTTCTTCCAAGCGAGTTGACAGAAAACCGGAAGCCCCGCCTTGATGCTCATAACCAAATGCTTCATAAGCAACATGCGCAACAGTTAAATGTACTTCGTCCTCAACTTCTGATTGCGCAGATGCAATGGAGTACAAACGAGGAGAAATAGCTCTTAATGCATCCACCAAGGTTTGAGCACCAATTTTGGAAGGATATTTTTCTACAATATCAACGATCTGATGTTCTTCTAAAAATGCCCGAAGCGCTGTTTTATCTGCTAGCAAGTCTGCCAACGCAGAGTTTTCTGATGCCAGTTGATAAGCTTGAACAAAGCCGGGGTAGCTTAATGTTAATTCTAATTTCTCAGATAATGCATCTGCTAACGAAAAACTGTCCCCACCAATAACTATCTGATCGTCTCCGTTAGTGCCAGTGGCGGCAATAACGCGCTCAACCAAGGCTTGATCATTGACAAACCAAACACCTAAGGCATCGCCTACTTGATACTGGATATCGGAACCTTCGAGCGAAATTTCAATATGACGAATATCTTTAATCGAATCACGGCCAGTAATTTTAATGCTTTCAGACAAGTTTGCCGAAAATGGATTTTGTTTGGTGAACACACTCGCTTGTGAAGCGGATGCGATACTCTGCGAAACTACCTGAGTTGCCCCAGACGAAGCGGAAACCAGCTCTTCAAGCTTTTTAGTGAGTGATTCCGTCCAACTTGCAATAGACGCTTCATAGTCAACGTCACAGTCTAAACGTTCAATTAAGGGCGACGCGCCTAGCTTACTTAAGCGCTCATCAAAGTCTTTGCCTGTTTGGCAAAAGAACTCATAACTGCTATCACCAAGACCAACCACCGCGTATTTCAAATTTGCAAGTTTGGGCGCTTTTTTACCTCCCAAGAACTCATGAAATTCTATGGCGTCATCTGGCGCATCTCCTTCACCATGCGTACTCACAAAAGTAACAAGGTATGACTCATCTTTAATTTTGCGAGGCTTATAGTCGGCCATGTTAACTAAATTAACTGTTAAACCTTTAGCGTTTAATATTTCGGCATAATCACTGGCTGCGTGTTTCGCATTTCCAGTTTGTGATCCATACATGACTGTTATTGATGCTGACGCAGCAGAGTTTTGTGACTCGACACTAGCAATCGTTCCTGTATCACCAGCTTGGCCTTGAGCCATTCCAGCTAAAAATCCACTCGTCCATACGAGTTGGTCTCGTGAAAGCCCAGACACTGCTTGCGTAATTTTGCTTAACTGTTGCTCTTGCAATGGTACAAAAGCATTCGTAGAATTATTTGTTGACATCAAAAAACCGCTAATCTTATTTCATAGTATAAGATTAGCGGCTTTTAATCATAACGTGAAAGAATTAAAAATGATTTTTTATACAAATTAATGCTGAAAGAACCAAAATATTAGAAGTGAATTTCGATTCCAGCAAACGCACCGTCAAACTCTAGATCCGCATATATGCCGTCTATGTCTTCGATATCGAGGGTAGTTGAACGATAGCCAGCTTGAATAGTAAAATCCAACGCCAACGATTCTATAAAGTTGTATGTCAATGCCGCTTGATAGTCACTTACACTATTGTCATCAATAGATAAAAAACTGCCTTCAACGTACGCGCCGATACCCGTACCAGGAATACCTACCGCTACGCGACCATATGCCATTGGAATAAAACCATCAAAGTCTTCCATAGCCATCCGTTGAGTTTCACTGTCTACGACTACGAATTCACCTGAAACCTGTTTGGCATTCACACCGATATCAAAGCTTGCTAAATCATTGTCTAATATTTCATAGTACAAAATATAGTCAGTGGTTGATAAGTCAATATTCGTGTCAAGTGTCGTATCGATAGGATAAACTTCGCCACCAAACGTAAACGTTGAAGATAAGTTGGTTCCGCCGTCAGTATCATAGCTAGTTCGCACCACTTTTATATTTGGGATAACTGGAACTAAATGCTCAAGCGCGACATAAAAACTTGAATTCGTCTTGTCTTCAAACCCAAACTGCGCAATGTCTTCGTCGCGAGCAAAACCGCCCTCAACGCCCATATTCCAACCTTGCGCACCGGCATATACACCTAATACAGTATCGGCACTTGTAGGCATAGACACAAAAGCCGCAACGATTGCGGCAGACACGAATATAGATTTTTTCATTTGTTAACCTTGATTAAGTAGTTCAGATAACTCTATCAGCGCTGCATTTGCTCTAGAAATATAGTTTGCCATGACTAAAGAGTGGTTTGCTACTAAACCAAAACCATCTCCATTAAGTATCATGGGACTGAATACAGTTTCTTGCGTCGCTTCCAACTCTCGAATAATTTGTTTCAGGCTAATCATAGCATTCTTTTTCCGCAATACATCAGCAAAGTCTACTTCAATCGCTTTTAAAAAATGCAGTAACGCCCAACTTGCACCCCGAGCTTCATAAAAATTGTTATCTAACTTAAACCAACTGGTTTTAGTTCTATTTGCCATAGGTTGAGGAGTTGATGTACTAGCATTGGGATCGCCAGCTAGATTTGTATTTATTGTTTCGGTGCCGACACTAGCACTAAGTCGTTGAGAATAACTTCCCAAACGCTTTTCAACTTGTTTTAGATATTCTCTCAAGTTATCAGCTCGAGCATAAAATTGGCCGTTAGATTCGCCAACATTGGCTAAACTATCTCGATATTCAACTAGCAACTCCAAGCCTTTGTTATATTCGCCTTCTGAAGAAGGGAGTATCCAATGATTACTATCTGTATTTAAAATAGGCTGCGCTTTAGTTAGGTACTCGTTGTCCAAAGATTGAGACTGAGAACGACTAAAGTCTTTTCGCATCGCTAAGGCTAAGTCACGACTCATTTCAAGTACCCCAAACTCCCAGCTTGGCATATTGTCCATGAATATTCCTGGCGGCATAATATCGTTAGTAATATAACCACCTGGCTTATTCAGCATCGTATCTATTGTGTGAATAAGTGTAGTTGTTGTTGTATACCCAACAACGACAGTATGATGATTATTCTCGGCATTCGAGACAGCCTCACGGCTCATATCAGCAATATCAGGTTCGAAGCTCCACCACCAGCCTATAAGTGTGATAATCAACATTATCGTCGCAATTAAAATAGTTACATTTTTGCTGGTTACTAGTGTTCGCATAAAACCCTCAGATTATACTTTTTCAGCGTCAGTGTACCGCTGTTAATAGCGATATCGCAACAACAAGATAGCTAAGACGTATGCCAATGCCACAGGGATTGGTGCGAAAATAAACGCGGCAACTGCCGCTCCACGCACCCACCAAGGGTCAACGTCGACTTGCTTTGCTAAACCTGCACAGACACCTGAAATTTTTGCCTTGTGTGGGTCTCGAAAAAACCGCTTGTCATTAATTACCGTTTTCATCAACTACCTCTGATAATAAATATTTAGACGATTGCTACTTCAATCGTTTTACCCTTCAACATTTATAAGCTTGAAATGAGTTAACAACATGATTATTGCTGCTGACCCTAAGTAAAACAACACAGGTGATAAAACCAAACCTAATAAATCTACATTAACTAACATGACACTATTCCTTATGACGCTTCTAGCTAAATAATTAGTCGTCTGAAGGTTGCGCTTGGTTTGACTCAATTTTTTTGCTTTCTACAACAAGGTCTTTAATCGTAACTTTGCCAACTTTTTTGTCACTGGGCGCTATAGATTCATAGGAGCTAGTAAGAATATCACGCTGGATAGTGGTATTAATTTCTCTAGTCACTTCAGCCAATGACGACTTAACCAATCCTGTAACAATCGTTTCAAGTGGGCTTTGCTCGGCTTGAGCTGAACCAGAAAAAGCGCAAGCAGCTACAAAAGTAGTAATAAGTAATTTAGTTTTAACGTTCATTTTACATTCCTCAATAAATTCAAAGTTTTAGTAGGGTTGCTTACGACTTTGTTAACCCATCATTCTGCTCAAGTCAGCATTACCAACTTAATAGCGAATGTCATGCCAGAATTTAAGAAAATAAAATTATCGTTATTTTTCAATATGTTAACCTATATTATTGAGAATATTTAAGAACAAAAGGAATTGCATTTATAAAAAATGGTCAAATTAACAAATTAAAAAGTAATTTTTGACCAAATTTTAGTTAATTTTTTACTGCTTGCTCAACAGCCTCATAAGCCATTTCAAGCAAATATGGATTCTCTTTCTCTTTAGGGGCATTTTGACTCAAAAATCGACGCCATATTTTGCCACCAGGCTGACTCTGGAAAAGGCCTAATGTATGACGTGCAATATGCCAAGCCTTACTACCATTAGCAATTTGCTCTTTCATATAAGCTGTCATACTCTGGACAACTTCAAGACGTGAGATGGGCATATCGGTCCGACTAAAAATTGCCGAATCAACTTCAGAGAGAATATAGGGGTTGCTATACACTTCTCGACCAATCATTACTCCATCAACATATTGAAGATGCGCTTTAGCTTGTTCGATAGACTTAATACCACCATTTATAGAAATATGTATATCAGGAAATTGTGCCTTTAAATTATATACTCGCTCGTAATTCAGCGGTGGGATCTCTCTGTTCTCTTTAGGACTTAACCCTTTTAGCCATGCCTTTCGTGCATGCACCACAAAATGTTCGCAGCCACTATCTACGATAGGCATAACAAAATCGGTTAAACCTTTGTCATCGTCCATATCGTCTATGCCAATGCGGCATTTCACTGTTATCGGAATGTCTACCATGTTTTGCATTGCAGTTACGCATTCAGCGACAACATTTGGCTCGGCCATTAAACACGCACCAAAACTCCCGTTTTTAACGCGGTCTGAAGGGCATCCGACGTTGATGTTTATTTCATCGTAACCTTTTGATTGTGCAATTTCAGCGCAACGCGCCATATCCGCAGCGTTACTGCCGCCCAACTGCAAAACAACCGGGTGTTCTTGAGGGTGAAAACCTAAATAATCCCCTTTGCCGTATATAATTGCTCCGGTGGTTACCATTTCAGTATATAAAACGGTATGTTTAGAGAGTAGTCGCAGAAAATATCTACAGTGACGATCAGTCCAGTCCAGCATAGGGGCAACTGATAACCGATGATCTATTGATGAAGAGTGTGAATACAACTTGAACCTTTAATTTAAATTAATGCCAGATCACGTCAAAATTTATTTTACATTTATCTATTCAGATCAGCTTTTAACGGTGAATATCAGATACAGAGCAAGTAAAACAAAAGTTTGAGGCTAACTTATTACAGCAAGTATATCATTTCATGGCATTAGAATTAACTTAGCTTCGCGTCATACCTCAAAAACGATAAACCAATTCCGCGGCACCTAAGATTGAGTCTCGATTTTCGACAGCAAATGAAGACGGCAACGCAAATGGGGGAAAATAGCCAGACCCAGTAATACGATGAACTTCGGCAAAAACAGACCAACGCTTGTTCAACTGATACTTAAGTCCTATGGACTTAGTAATCGAATGGTCCGCCCAACCTTCTAAACCAAGCGCTTTAAGGCGTTCACCTTTTTTATCATCTGCACTTCTGAAATAACGCTCCCACCTAGTAAGTAGAGTAAGTTTTTCATTTAGGTGATATCGCCCTTGTATATAGTAACCTTCCATCGGACGACGGGCTCCTACAGGAAAAGCAAGTAAATCCTTCACTTCAAAATTTCGATATGCGTATTCAACTACCAATTCAAAATTATTCCAATTTTTTTGAAAAGAGTAGATATAGTTAGTCAGTTCTACTTCGCCATCAATAACGCGAATTGCCATCGTATCAGGAGATATCCTAATGATGTCATTTGGCGCAGCCTCAAACGTTGGCGCAAACTGACTATATGAGAACGACACAAGATACCCTTTATATAACCAACGCAAATCGGTTAGAAATGCAGCGTCTTCGCGCCACCGTCCATCAACAAGCTTGCCTAATGAAGTCTCATTCATGCTGTCATCAAAATTGATTTCACCCAATGCTAACTGCAACTGGATACTACCAAAATCACTATCAAACGCTGAATTTATAGACAAACCATCAACAGATAAAAACAGGTTCCTATATACATCTAAATAAACAGATTGCGGGAGCAATATCGACGGTTTTGCTGTGGGGATATCTCTGAAGTCATTGTAAATACCCATTTTGTTCTTCACACGCCCAAGTGAGAACGTTTGTTCGCCAAACAATAGCTGATTGGTAACGTAAGTAATGTTTAAATAGTCAATTCTGGGTTTTTCATCAGAAAGGCTATCACCAAATTCTCGATAACTTATTTGACCATTTAGAGATAAATTACCACTCCAAGAATAAGTCGCATTAATTGACGCATCAATAATTGTCGCAGTGCGCCTCTCATCACCCAAAAAGTTATTATGATCGACATTAGCAATGCCAACCCCCAAAAACGCATTGGTTCTCAATTTACTTTGAGAAGCGTAAACAACTGCATTAAAAAACATTGTCGCTAAAAACAACACTTTGAGCAATTGCATGTATTTAGGCAAATACTTCATGAAATTACTCTTCAATAGGGAAAACATTTACTTGCTCCGACAGTGTATCTATTTCATCAATGTCCAATAACAAGTACCCAATACTAGCTTGAGTTGCTGTTATAAATTTAATTAATGAAGTTTTATCCGGTTTCTCAATAGGTAAAGCTCCCTTCCCTGCGAACACCCTCGCATCCCATGCTCTTGCCAATTGATATGGGTAGTAGTCAAACACGATTTGACTGAATCGTAATGTTTCAGGCGAGTTAAGAGGAAGAGTAATCAGAACCACCTTATTCCCAGACGGCAGAAGTTGCTTGCGTAAAGAAAAATATGCGTGAATATCGGACTTTGTTAGCGTAGAAATACTCTTATTGGTAATAGCGACAAGATGAAGGTTTTCGTTGGCACGAACATCGTCCGTTCCAATCACATACAAGATAAGGAAAACAAGAGCAATAAAGCGTCGCAAGATATTCAAATTTTACTTATGAACAATACCAGTTTATTGTTATACATTATTGCAGACTGTTTTTTAGTATATTTTTACATACGTACTTATGGTTTTTGTCTGCTTCGGTGAAGTTTAAGTATATTTTTGTCACTTGCCAAGTCGTTTTCATCAAGCGCAGGTAAGCCGTAATAGAGATTACAAAACATCGCAGAAAGATAATTGTAACAGGGATAAATGAACGACAGAGAAATTATAGCTAGAAAAAAGCCTGGCACTAGCTCTCTGACATTCTTTGCAGTACCCAATTTACTTTTTGGTCTAAATTTTGGTGTGCTGGGCGGAATGACTAACGCCTTTTTGGGAGTGCCATTCTTTGGTAGCGTAACCCTTTATTTTGGGCAATTTTTTGTATTGCTTTGCTTGACTGTGCGCGGCATTAACTCAGCCATCTTTGCGGTCGCTATCTCATCTTTAGTTACTGCGATAAGTGCTAACGAACCTTACCTTATAATAATATTTGCTTTGGAAGTTCTAGTTGTTCACGCACTTCTTCATCGAGGTTTTTTTCTATTTCAGGCAGTAGTATATTATTGGATTATCTTAGGTGCACCATTGTTATTAACGCTGACTGCGTTAACAAGCGGCGCAGAACATGACGTGTTATTTGTCAATGGCGCAACGCGCGCACTTAATGCTTTGATGTATGTAACCGCTGCAGCGCTATTTCACTGGTTTTTGCCAACAAAACTTTCGCGAAATCATTATCAAAATCCGCCGCCCAAATTAGCATCAATGATATTTTCGCTTTGCTTGCTAACGGTCACACTGCCGGCACTACTAATCGCCCTTATTTTCATAAATCAGGCGGCAAATCAAACCGAACAGGTCATTGCGCAAAAAATGCAGGCGAATGTATTTGAAATAAGTGCCAATATTAACAACCTTTTGAACCAAAACATTAGCAATTTACACACTGTTGCTAACTTAATTTCACTTAATAAGAACCAAAACGCATTACAACTGGGTTTATTGGTGGCGAAGAGTAACCTCCAGATGATCGAGCGTACTTCGATATATAATAAGGACGGCGTACTAATTTTAACGTCGAAACCATATACTATGAAAAACGTTCATGGCTATTACTCAGCTAAAGACAAAGAGTTTTTCAATCATACTCGGAGCAGCAAAGATGTTTATATTTCTGACGCCAGTTTCAACAAGGACTTTGAAGATACACCAATTATTACGATAAATATTCCTATAAATTCCGGTAACGAATTTGAAGGATTGGTGCAAGGGACTATTAAACTAACAGAATTGGATGACTTGATTGACAATATTGTAGATAAAGAGTTTTCATATGTAATTACTGATACACGAAACCGAACCATCGCATCTTCGATGATTGACAATACCTTATTAGTATCAAACTTCGACTTCGAGCAAACAGAGCATGATTTGATTAACTCGATATCTACTATATTGTACAAAAATGTTAGTTACTTACATGAACAAACGACAACCAAAGGTGATTGGACTGTATCGGTATTGTCTGACCCCAAACTAGTTACAACGCCCTTAATACGGCACTTTTACTTTCTTTTACTTTTTGCATGTCTTTTGATCCTTGCATTTTCGGTAGTTGCTAAACATCTAGCAAAAAAAATTACACGCCCGTTGGAAGAAATAGCCGAACATTACCCAAACACGAAAGTACATCCACAAATCATTGAAGATTCGAAAGTTAGCGATGAAATAGTTAAATTAACAAATACCTTAGTGTCGTCGCACGCCGTAATGAATGATTTTCAACAACAACTAAAAGAACAAGTAGATAATAAAACGCGTCAATTGAAGCAACTAAATAAAGAATTATACTCACTTGCTCAAAAAGATGGCTTAACTCAATTACTTAATAGATCTGGATTTAATCGCTTTGCGCTTACATCATATAGGAATTGCATTAGAAACCACTTGCCAATGTCGATGATCTTAGTGGACATTGATCACTTTAAAAAAATTAACGATTCTTACGGCCATCCATTTGGTGATAAGTGCATTACAACTGTCGCAAAAATACTACAGAAACACTGCAAACGTGACACGGATATCATCGGCCGGTTTGGCGGAGAAGAATTTATATTGATGGTAGTCGGTGGCGAGATAAGTGAACATCATACGCGCGTAAAGCTTATTACTGATACAATACGTTCGATTGAGTTAAATCATAAAAATCAGATAGTTAAAATGACCGTTAGTGCTGGAATCTGTAGCATCGTTGAAGATTTCACTTCCGATTTTGATGCGCTTATCAAATACGCAGATGAACAACTGTATTTAAGTAAACGTACTGGCAGAGATAAGACTAGTATACTTGTTCGATAGTACGATAGACTAATCAACCGCGATAAATGGATTTTTCATTTAAGATTGGATATGAGTGCTGTAAATAATTCAAATACATACGAAGACATTCAAAAATGCTTACTTTTGAGCTTTTGTGCTGTTGTATTTACCTTATTTTTCACAGTAGGTTTATTTGGCGACGCAAAAATTCTGCTTGGTGGCGTTTTTGTAATTATTGCACTTCATTTATTGCCAATAAAATATGCGACGATAGTACTGCTTGCGTCATTGTCCGCTCAATTGCGTATTGAACAACCTTGGTATTTACTAGTATTTCACTGTCTTGAGTTCATTTGCATAGCGCTACTGCTATATCGATCGGTTTTTGCAATTTTCGCCTCGTTTGCATACTGGTTTTGCGTCGGTATACCGCTTCTCTTTTGTTTACTGTATTTCGGCTCTGAAGCACTGAAAGAAGTCAGTGCAATTATTACAATAAGTACATCTTATAATGGCCTATTAAATGCTGCGTTAGCTGTCAGTATTTTGATTTTTATTCCACTCAGATTTCAACACAGCAGTTTAACACGCCGACAATATAAATTAGCCTCTAACATTTTTTCACTTTGTGCATCAACGCTTACGTTGCCACTAATCATATTTTCTTTTTTATTTACGACAAATAATGCCAAAGAAAACGAAGCAAATATCCAAGATAAATTAGTGTCTAATACCAAGTTATTGACTGCTGCCACAGAAAGCTTCATTCGAGAGCATATACAAGTCATCGAACAACATGCCAATTTAATTAATATTGGCGTTCCGATACCTGCCGTTCATACGTCGATGGCAATAGCGCAAGCAAAAATGCCAACATTCTTCAATATCACCACAGCAGATCGTGACGGAACACTTCTGTTTTTTGCGCCTACGCACTTAAATGAATCGGTGAATCGCTTACCAATAGAATTGCGCAACGTTTCAGAAAGAGATTATTTTATTGAAGCGATGGTCACGAGAAAAACCGTGATTTCCGATGCAATAATGAGTAAAGGGGTTGTGGTAGAACCGATGATTTCTATTGCCACTCCAACAGTTCAAAACGAACAATTTTCTGGAATAGTCTTTGGCGCTATTCATTTAGGTGCAATTAACGAATTTAAAAATACAGTAGAGCAACTCCTGCCTAATAAACATGTTGTTATCACTGACAATTTAGGTCGAACAGTATTTACAGATGATAAAATAGCACTTGCCCCTCTGGCACAATTTACGCCTTTCCCAGTGTACCATTACATTACTGAATTGCTGCCAGTCGCTCGTGTTGGCGGCAATAGTTTTATCTATGAGCACCGGATGAATGAATATGGTTGGCATATTTATGTGCTCCACGATACAAAAAACGCTGTCAACGATATTGAGAACAACTTTATAGTAGTAGGCATTGGGATTATTTTCGTTATTTGCCTCTTCCTATTTTTTGCCCATAAATTATCAACAAAGATAACAGCACCTTTAGTCGACTTACTAAACCCAGAAGGCCAAAGACACACCAAAAAATTATCAATGTTGGGCAATAGTAAAGAGTTCTCTGATGTCGCCAATAAACTAAAGCGCACGCAATTCTTAATGCAAAGCTTTGAAGATAGACTAAAACAACAAGTCACCGAGAAAACTGTTCAACTGGAACAACTCAATTTACAGTTGGCCGCTCAGGCCAGAGAAGACGGTATGACACAATTGCTTAATAGAAGTGGGTTTGACGAATTAGCAATTAATGCAATAAAAACAAGTTATCGCTTAAACCAACCATTCAGTTTAGCACTATTGGATATTGACCATTTTAAAACCTTAAACGACTCGTATGGACACCCTTTCGGTGATAAATGTTTACAAGCGTTTGCAGCACTTATGCAACGAAACTGTAAGCGCGAAACAGATATTATTGGTCGCTACGGCGGTGAAGAATTCATTATACTGATGAGCGGAAAAGATGTTCAATCGCATCATAAGATGATGCAAAAAATACATCAACAGACGATGGCACTATCGTTAACCACACAAGATGGTGAACACGTGTCTTTTACCGTTAGCGTAGGAATTTGTAGTATCCTAGGCAATGTAAACCTTAATCTGCACGATATTGTAGAACTTGCAGACGAGGAATTATATAAATGCAAACGAACAGGAAGGAACAAAATTTCGTCAGTAACCTATGGTTACACTAATGAAGAAGAGTAACTTAGGTTTGATTGTTTAGTTTGCCTTGCGAAAGTTGATTGAAAATAGATATGTATATTGTTTTAAAGCGACTGCTTCAACTGATAAATGCTTGCCTTTCATCTATACTTTATTTCGTTAATACGGTGATATGTTTCATACCTTTGATACTATTTTCGTTGATAAAGGTTGTTCCAATAAACGCATCTCAAAAATTAATGAGTATCATCGTTGATGCCATCGCTACCTTTTGGATATCACTCAATACCTTTAATCAAAATGTATTTTCACGCACAGTATATGATGTTGAGGGTATAAACGAGCTTAACATAGATGATTGGTACCTTGTCATTGCAAACCATCAATCATGGGTAGACATCCTTTCGCTTCAACGTGTGTTTAATAAAAAAATTCCTTTTTTAAAGTTTTTCCTAAAAAAGAATCTCATTTTCGTTCCGTTTCTCGGTTTAGCTTGGTGGGGTTTAGACTTTCCATTCATGCAACGCTACAGTAAACAATTTTTAAAAAAGCACCCTCATCTCAAAGGTAAAGATTTAGAAACGACTAAAAAAGCATGCAAAAAATTTAGCTATAAACCTGTTAGTGTTATGAACTTTGTAGAAGGCACGCGATATACCCCACAAAAAGCAAATAAGAAAGCGACCTTCAACCATTTGCTTTCACCGAAAGCTGGCGGCGTTGCTTTTGTGCTCAGTGCAATGAAAGAGCAACTAACTCACATTGTAGACGTAACAATATACTATCCTCATGGCGTTCCTTCTTTTTGGGATTTTGCAAGTGGCAAAGTAAGCAGGATAGTAGTTAGAGTGAATACTATTCGTATATCCAAACTGTTTGACGACGGCACATTTAGCGAAAACTATTTTACTGATGACCAACAGCGCGCTACGTTTCAATCATGGTTAAATAGTCAATGGAAACAAAAAGATAAAGCACTCGCAGACTTACGCAAGGAATATCAATTGTAATGTGGAAACCGCAATCATTCATTATTTTTCCTATACACCTGCTACTACAACTCGCCAACATGACATTTTGGGGCGCGGCGATAATTTTATTCGGTATAGTAAAATTTATATTGCCCCTTCGAAGTATAAGAAGCGTATTGTTAAACGTAATGCACTGTTTTTATGTTTACTTTAGCGTGATAAGTGTAAGCTTCATCCAGTTTTTCAATCGAGTCGACGTCCATATAAACATTGACGAGCCCTTATCCGAGAAAAAGTGGTACCTAATTACAGCGAATCATATTAGTTATTTAGATATCATCTTACTCATTAATTTTTGTAAAAACAGAATCCCACCACCAAAATTTTTTCTTAAAAAAGAACTCATCTGGTTACCTGTCGTTGGCTTGGCGGCATGGGCGTTAGATATGCCATTTATGCAACGTTACAGCAAAAATTTTCTTGAAAAAAATCCTCACCTAAAAGGGCATGATATAGAGACAACGCGTCGCTCTTGTGAAAAATATATCAATAAACCAACAACAGTTATCAATTTTGTTGAAGGCACACGATTTACGCAAAAAAAACAGCGAGATAAAAATAGTCCGTTTTCGCATTTACTTCGCCCCAAAGCAGGTGGTATCGCCTTCACGTTGGCGTCAATGGGCGAACTATTTAGCAATATTTTGGATATTACATTAGCCTATCCAAATTCTAAGCATCCGATGATGGACATGCTCGGCGGACGAATGACAAAGATAATTATTGATGTAAAAACTTTACCCGTAGATAACTCCATTATTGGAGATTACTTTGAAAATGCAGTTTTCCGGGAACAGTTTCAAGTATGGTTAAATGCATTGTGGACTGAAAAAAACGCGCGCATAAAAAAGTGGATAGAATCAAATGGATAAGAGTGAGATAGTTAGCCCAACTTTCAGTAATTACGTATCAGCTCTCTTAGAGCTAGTAAGCAATGAACCGTTCAGTATAGACTCACTAATTTACCAACTGACAAGCCTCTGTATACTCTCTATTGGCGCTATCTTGATGTGGGCTGGTGTACGTATACTATTTTTGTGGAAAGTAACTCGTATTGTCAGCGTAACAAAAACAAACTGGGACGACTATTTACTACAAGTCGGATTTTTTAGACGATTAGCTCACTTGTTTCCAGGCTTATTTCTTTACTATACAAACACCAACTTTAATCTAGAAACGAGCGCTGCGTATGCCTTTATATATTTTAGTGCCAGCCTGTATTTAATCGTCACAAGTTTTTTGGTACTTCAAGCCCTTATAAGTGGTATTGATAAAATATATCAGGCCTCAGAATACGCAAAGAAAGCGCCAATAACCGGTTTTATTCAAGTCGCCCGCTTATTAGTCACTATTATGATGATTTTCTTAATCATCTCACTATTAATAGGCCAAAGTCCTATTTACTTACTTTCGGGACTAACTGCCATAGCAGCCGTCTTGCTATTAATTTTTAAAGACACAATCTTGGGTTTTGTCGCAGGCATCCAGATTGCGGCAAATCGAATGTTTAATGAAGGTGATTGGATTGAGATTGCGAAGTACGGTGTAGACGGTGACATCAAGGAAATAGGCTTGACGGTCGTTAAAGTACAGAACTGGGATAAAACCATCGCCACCATTCCGACTTATGCGTTAACAACCGAACCAGTAAAGAACTGGCGGGGAATGACGAAAACAGGTGGAAGACGTATTAAGCGCTCTATCAATATTGATATGAAGAGCGTTGTATTTGCTAGCAAAGAAGATCTTAGCAGATGGTCAAAATACAATTTTTTAGAAAAATACCTTCATAGAAAATCGTTAGAATTAGCAGAAGATGAAAAGAAAACTGAATCTGAAAAACGCGACTTAGTAAATGCAAGAAAGTTAACCAATCTCGGAACCTTTAGAGCGTACGTTGATAACTACCTGAAGGAGCATCCATTTGTCCATAAAGATTTCACATGTATGGTACGCCAACTAAAGCCAAGTGAAGTCGGCCTGCCAATTGAAATCTACTGCTTTACGACCACTACGGAATGGATAGCGTATGAAAACATTCAATCTGATATCTTTGATCACATACTTTCTGTTATGCCTAGCTTCGGCTTACGCGTTTATCAGCGAGTCAGTGATAAGAGTAAATCGGAATGACTAAATAACCTGAACTCTGGATAAGCAACAGCGCCCAGCAACGCTAAAAACGCGAATTACTGCGTTGTAAAAGCGAGCAATAGAATAACTATTACGTCGTTTTTACGCCTTGTTATTCACGTTTTTATCATTACTGGATTCTATATCTTTAGTATTGTTTTTAAAAACAAATACTTGCACTATTTCTTATCGAGAGTTCAGGTTAAATAATCTTCTGCGAGTTTTTCCATAAACATCTACAAAAAAGCGGCTTTGTTAAAAATCAAAGCCGCTTTTTATATAAGTTGATGTTATCTAGCTTAATGCGTATGCCATTAACCCCGTAATGACTAAACCAGTAACACCAAAGAAGCCATATTCAACGCGCTCTTGCATAGCCTCAGCGCCTTGCTTAGTTGAAATGACACTCATAACAATACAGCTCAAGCCAAGAATAAGCGCCAAAAATAATACGCCCAATTTAAGTGTGTTCAGAATGTCGTTCATAAAATACCTTATTTCATTGCACTAGGCTTATTATACTCAAAGTTTCGATTTGCTCCACGGATCTCTTCGTCTTTTTTAGCCGAACATGATCTTAGTCAAATTAACTAAATTTTGTAAGAACTCACCATATTTATCGTTGTGGTATGAGTTAAACTTAAACCTAAAAAATTAACTCATTGTTTTAATTAAACTATTTATTTGGCTTAGCTTTTGCTAAACAAACTTTATCAACCAATAGGCCACACATATAAGTGAATGTTTGAAGCACGTTACATTGCCACTTAAGCGCAAAACATTAACAACACATGACGACTCGACAATAAGAAGAGGATTGAAGATGAAAAAAGCAGCATTAATACTATCAACCATATTTTGTTCAATGAGCTTTGTAAGTAGTGCCCATGAATACGGAAGCATTGGTAACAAATGTGACATAGACTTCGATGGCGAAATAAGAATAACCAATGAGCAACTAGTCATAAAGCAAACCGCTGCAAGCGAAATTACAATCCTTAAGTCTGGTCAAGTAATTCAGGACGGTAAATCCATTCATCTTACTAAAGATGAGCAAGCAACAACTAGGCAATATTACTCTCAGGTGAATAAAGCAGTACCTCAAGCGGTTTCGCTTGCTGAAGATGCCGTCGACATTGCAAAAACGGCGTTAACAACAGTGTTTACCGGCTTTTTTGGCGAAGACTCAGATTTTGTTCAATCCATGGGCGAGAGTATCTCAGCGATTGAGCAAGAAGTAAGAAGTTCAGTCTTTCCAGAAGAAGGTGTCATTGTATTTGGCAAACAAGTATTTTCAGAAAATGGCAATGTATCAAGTTCGTTGGAAAGCAAAATTGAAGACACGGTTGAAAACCTAATATCCGAGGGTATGGGCGAAATATTCATGGCCTTGGGGAAAAGCATGCTGAGTGGCGACGGTAACTTAACTGATTTCGAAACACGTATGGATAAACTCGGAGAAGACATAGAATTGGAAATTGAATCTAGAGCAGCATCTTTGGAACATACTGCAGAAGCGTTTTGTGAATCACTTGTAGAGTTAGATGAAACAGAATCTAAACTGCAAAACATTGAAGCTTTTGAAAACATCGATATGATTGACGTTAAACAACGCGCATAAAAAGAGTTATATGCAACATACGATTATTGGCCTTGGCTGGTTAGGACAATCTTTAGCAGAGCACTTAAGCCAACAAGGCCATAATGTTATAGGCACAGTAAGGCAAACAGAGAAACAACACGTATTGGCGAATAAAGGCGTCAATGCCCATATATTTGACTGCTACCAAACGCTTCCTACAAGCTTAGCTTCAACACTATTTGAACATCGAAATGTTATCATCAGTATCGCTGCAGGAAGGCGAAATTTAGATCCTCATCGATATATAGATGCTATCCAAAATCTGATAGACATAGCAACAGCGTCAAGGTGTAGAAAGATAATATTCATTAGCGCGACCTCAGTATTTGCAGATGACGAAGCAGAAATTACCAATCTAACCAAACCAAAGCCTACTTCAAGCTCAGGGTTTGCTCATTATGCAATCGAAAAATACTTATTGTCTGCACATCAGCAAAGTAATGTACTTCGTTTAGCAGGTTTAGTAGGACCAAACCCCGACAAAGGCTACAGGCATCCCATACATTCACTCGCTTTGCGCTCAGTACTTTCAGATCCTAGCGGCCCGGTAAATCTTATTCACAAACAAGATGTCATTTCTACAATACATAGGCTACTTGAGCAAAATTACGATGGCCGAGCATTTAACCTATGTAGTCATGAACATCCAACACGAGTTGACTACTATCAATGGTGTGCGAAACAACTTGATTTGCCACCACTTTCATTCGTCGATAACGATAGAGGAAGCAGAAAAACGAAGCGAATTAACGCAAAAGACACGTTGGAAACCTTAGGCCTAACGTTAGATTTCACGACGCCTTACGATATGCTGCCTTGAAACAACAAACGCAATATAGGAAATGATCAGCTCACCCGGAACCTCCTTGTTAGAAGTTCCGGAAAACATATAAATGACTTTTTAGCCGATTAAAGCAATGCCAAAATACTTAAGGGCTACGGTATTGATAAAGATCGCGGCTAGAATGATTGGAATAAACGTACTAAGAGAAAAATCTACATACTTTTGAATCAAACTACCTTTATATCCTTCAGACCCCATATCTAACTCATCGTTAAAACCTCGTTTACGCCAGCGATAACTAACAAATAAACATATCAACAAACCATTTAACGGCAATATGGTGTCATAAAATACGTCATAAACCACGTCAAAGAATGATTTTTCGCTATTTGCATAGGATACAAATGACGTGAAAAAGTCAACAAACCCAAACGACAATGCACAAAAGACAGAAAGTATTACCAGTAAGGCGCCACAAATCATCAATGAACGTTTTCGCGAAATGTCTTTTTCACTCATTAGTGAAGCAACAGGCACTTCAAATATTGATACCAACGAAGTAATCGCAGCAAAAAATACCAATAGGAAGAATGTCGCTGCGACAATACTTGCGCCAACATACCCAAGTGAATTCTGCATTTCCAGGAAGATTTGTGGAAGATACGAAAAAATCATCGATATAGAGCTTTCACTCAATGAGGCCGTATTTACGTTAGGATTAAAAGAAAAAATAGCGGGTAAGATCATTAACCCTGCCGTAAACGCAACTGCGGTGTCAGTTAACGCCACTAGCTTTGCAGACTGCGGAAGATTCGCGCGTTTATCAATGTAACTGCCATAGGTTATCATTATTCCCATGCCCAATGACAAGGAGAAAAACGCTTGTGACAACGCGCCATTAACAACTCCTGCATCAATTTTTGAAAAATCAGGCACCAAATAAAATTCAACACCAGCCATTGCATTGTCCCGAGTTAGGACAAATACAACCAACGCTAACAGCATGATGAAAAGCGCTGGCATGAGTATTTTTGCGGCTTTTTCAATCCCTTGCTTTACCCCCCCCTGCAAGATTAAATAAACAATGACTAGCACACCCGCCATATATGCAAAAAGCGAGTAGGAATTGATGAACATACCAAAGGTATCTGGGTTAGCTAGTACATCAAGGTTACCTATTACCGACTCAACTAAGTAGCCAAAAATCCATATCGTGATTACCAAGTAGAAAACCGCAATCATAAACGGCGTTACAATCGACAACCAACCTGCAATGCGCCATCCAGGTTGTTTATTACTGAGCGAAGTGTATGCCCCTAGCGGGTCTTTTTGACTAGCTCTGCCTGCAGTCATTTCTGCAATCATTACAGGTAAACAAATGAAACATACAAAGAGAGCATACATGACTAAAAATGCCCCACCGCCATTTTTAGCCGCACCTACTGGAAAACCAACCAAGTTACCGATGCCAACTGCAGAACCCGCAGCCGCCAATATGAATCCTAACTTCGAGCCAAACTGCTCTCTAGAACCCGCCATCTCATTTCCTTTTTTGTTATTTTTTTATGATGTTAGCAAGCATAGACAAAAATGTCTGCACCAAAAGCGTTAGCCGGCAAATCAAAGAGAAAACACTACCACGGAATCGGCTTACCTGCCCAGTCTAAGAAATACGGTGATTCTTCAATATCTAGCGAGTAACTTAAGTCAACAAGTCGCTGAGCAGTGAAATCAGCAGTGAATAATTTTTTAGGAGCCACATTGGCTTGAAACGGTTTTGACAATGACGTGTCGACAGTACCGGGGTGATAGCTTAGCAGTATTGTACTTGGGCTGCGACGAGCATACTCAACCGCAGCACTTTTGATCACCATATTGAGTGCTGCTTTGGAACTTCGATAGCCGTACCACCCGCCAAGGCGATTGTCTTCAATACTGCCCACCCGCGCGGTAATTAAGGCAATCACCGAATAGTTGTTCGTCATAACACTCACTAAAGCACTCAACCATATCGACGGTTGTATTGTGTTTATTTGGAAATATTCCAAAAATTGACGTTGACTAATATCTTCTAGCCGCTTCTCAGGCTTCAGCGCTGGGGCCTTATCCGAATGTAAAATACCAGTACATATATATACCGCGTCGAACCGTTGATGAGACGTTTTTCGCTCGTTGACATAGCGCTTAATACTGTCCTCGCTTGCGACATCAATAACGGTATGAAATACACGTTTGTCTTGATGTTTATATTCAGAACGAGATACAGTTTCGATGAGCGAAATAGTCGGGTCTTCACACAAGTAATTAACGACCGCGTGTCCAATCCCTCCATTAGCTCCCACCACTAGCGTCGTTTTCATTGCCATTAATACTTGATCCCGCAGTTAGTATCGCATCGTTTTTTACCCGTTAACCAATAAGATATTTTGTATCTGTGTTTTAAATATGCCATTTCCCTAACACAAAGTGGGCACCTGCCGTCATAAAATATTATTAAGACCATAAAATCGTTTCCGTTTAGCATATATATTTGCTGGTGAATAACATTTGTACTCAAAATAATATCTATTAGATGACTTGAATTACAATAAATGCGGCTACATTCTGTAAGCATATACAGACAGAAAGGAAAATGGCATGTCTCACGAAACAATTACCCTTGCTGGCGGGTGCTTTTGGTGCATCGAATCAGCATATAACCAAATTGATGGCGTTATCAGTGCCTTTTCAGGCTACGCCAATGGCGGTACTGAAAACCCAGACTACGAATCCGTTTGTAGCGGTAGCACTGGATATGCGGAAGTTGTGCAAGTGACATTTGACACAAAGGTTATTACCCGAAGAGAAATATTAGAAATATTTTTTGCCTTACATGACCCAACGCAATTGAATAGACAAGGCAATGATCAAGGCACGCAATATAGAGGTGGGATTTATTACATTAACGAAGCGCAAAAAGCAGATGCCGAAAAAATCCTGCGCGAAATGCGTGATATGCAAATCTACCTGAATCCTATCGTGACTGAGCTAGAGCCCCTGCAAAGTTACTTCCAAGCAGAAGATTATCATCAGGACTATTTTAACAATAATCCCGAAAATGTTTACTGCAACATGGTTGTAGCGCCCAAACTAGCAAAGTTTAAGAAAACCTTTTCAGCTAGATTAAAGCGCTAACGAAAAATTTATTGGCTCGCTTTAGACCCCAACCTCTAAAACCAGCCATCATTTAGCGGCAGTTTAAATAGCAATGGTGAATACCTTTGATATAACACTTTGTCTTCATCGCAAACGATATTTTTGTGGTAATTTGCTTTCCAAGGATCATTCACCATGTAGATTGCTTCGTCATCGACGGCTATGCCTTCTATCGAGGAATTATTCATCAGATGAAAAGGCTCACATTTATCAGATGTTTGGGAAGGCGCTAAAAATTGTAACTGCACAATTACGGTGTCTTTCTCTTTCTGCAAATCAATGATCCACAGCTGATTGTCATTCCTCGCGGCCGCAACTAAATAGCCACGTCCATCTTCTCTATAAACAATATCCATACCATTTATTGGATGATTTCCTTTCTCAAACGTCGGCATACGAAGGCCAGCATCTTTGGCAGTGACGAATGCTAAGGTACTGAAAAAATCAACATCCAACGGCACGCTAAAAACTCTTGCGTTACCATTTCCGTCTTTTTCTAAACCTAATAACAACGTTTTATCTTTAGTAATCGCGAGTCCTTCGATGCCGTCATTAGGATGATCAGCAACGTTTTCTTCCTCATTGTAGCGAACAGGTCTAACACCAGTAACGCGTAAGCTATTATTTTCTAACGTTAGGCGTACTAACAATGTCGGGTAAACAGTTGAGCCTGTATCGCCATACTTATCTTGACACGCCGTTGTCATTTGCTTGCTGCGACTTGCATCTTCAGTCACCCAAATCCAACTATTCTCAATGAATGGATCGGGCACTAGTGCTTCATAATCAGGTTCACCTGCCAAATAGTCATAAAAGCACGATTGTCGTATGCGTTCATCAAACGCCATGCCATCCGACTTATTTATAATATTTCCCGACACCGGGTCAATGACATGCAAGCGCTTGATTTGACTTTTATCAGCACTCGCGTCAGATAGAGAATAGAGCTTATCACCAATTTTGACTAAACCAGACGTTTGTGGGTCGAGCATTGTCGTACCATCTGATTCTTTTATCCATAGCCCATTTAATTCATAAGATTTAGGTGGCGCTGAGCAAGCTATCAAGCTCAACAGTAAACATCCTGTAAAGATTATTTTATTTTTATTCATTGTAAACCTAACTAAAGTAATGACCCGGTGCCGTCGACACCACCGCCCTACATATTCTCCGCCGAAACATGTTTTTATTTTTATAAAAACAATAAAAAAGCAAATTGGCACCTGTTCATTTGCGAGTGAAACAGCAACTAACATTGACATGTAAATATATTAAAATCATACAAAAAACAATGAGATTTGACATATATTTACAATGACTGACACACAAATATTGTGGCAGTACTTTTCTATTGTGATTAGCATGTTATGCTATAAATCAATATGAACCAACTCGTGATTTAAATTTAATTGGTAACGCCAAATTCTCCTCTTCCTTCAATTGTCGCTGGACCTATCTTAAGAGATACCACTGTAAACTCCGTGAGCGTATGGTTTGTTAGCTCCTTGCCAATAACACCACAACTCGAACTGTTTAATGATGATGGAAAACAACTAGCAATCCTTGATTCTCAGCATATCCAATGGGAGCTAGGCACACGTTGCTTTATTCATTTGATAATTGGAAAATCTTCACTCATGGAGCAAGGTCAGGCAGTCGGCGAACAACTCAAATGCGGTCAACGCTATTATTATGACGTTTTACTATCATCAGAAGAAAGATTAAGTGAGTTACTACCTGCACTTAGATACGAATGCGCCACAGATCTAGAACACTCTACTCCTGGTGAAGAGGGGAACATATCTAGTAAATTCAGTTTTTTGTTCTCCCAAAAGTTGACGAATGTCGTTCATGGATCTTGTCGAAAAGCGCATCATTTCGCCAAAGATGCGCTGCCGCAATTAGCAAAATTAGTCGATCCGAATAATAAACTAGATGATATCCCTGATATCGTTTTATTTACGGGTGATCAGGTTTATGTGGATGATGTAGCAGGGCCTATGCTACATGCGATTCAACAAGTCATTCGCCATTTAGGACTATACCACGAAGACATTTCAGGCAGCGTAATCACATCGTCGAAAGATTTAATTGGGCATGAGCATTGCTTTTACGAACGCGAACAACTCTTGCCTGAAGTTGACGAAAATGAGGCCTTGGTTAAAGCACTTTTCAAAGCCAAACGAAAACCAGTATTTACCTCCGCGAACGCCCATAATCACCTAATTGCATTGAATGAAATGGTTGCATTGTATTTATTGTCTTGGTCATCAAGGTTATGGGCAATCGTCAGCCTAGAAACACCCAATGTAAAACCCGAATATAAGCAACGCTATGAAAACGAAAGAGTTCATATAGAGCAATTTGTGTCTACTCTGCCTGATGTAGAAAAAGCTTTAGCGCATGTGCCTGTTTACATGATATTCGATGATCACGATGTTACAGACGACTGGAATTTAACAAGAGGCTGGGAAGAGCAAGTCTACGGAAAAGCCTATTCTAAACAAATCATTGGCAATGCAATATGTGCTTATTTTTTGTTTCAAGGTATTGGTAATCCCATCGCTGAGCTTTCACCACTTATCGATGCCGCGAATAAAACGTTCTCTGGTGGCCGTATACAGGGTCATCAGGAATTATTAGAGACGCTTTTTGACTTTGATCAATGGCACTATCAACTAAATACGTCTCCGTCGATTCATGTATTAGATACGCGCACTCAGCGCTGGCGAAGTGAATCTAATCCAAATAAACCATCCGGTCTCATGGACTGGGAAGGCCTCTGCGAATTACAACATAGTATCATCGGAAAAGAATCCGTAATCATGGTATCTGCCGCACCGGTCTATGGTGTTAAATTCATTGAAACCATACAACGAATGTTTACTATGTTTGGCGGGGCTCTCATTGTTGACGCAGAAAATTGGATGGCGCACAAAGGCACCGCAAGTGTCATGCTAAACGTGTTTAGACATATAAAAACACCACCCAATTTTATCATTTTGTCAGGGGACGTGCATTACTCCTTCGTTTACGACGTGTCACTACGATTTCGCAGAAATAGCCCTAAAATTGTACAATTCACGTGTTCAGGCATTCACAACCAATTTCCACAAAAGCTCATCACATTTTTTGAGCGTTGCAATCGTTTTTTGTATGGACATAGGTCACCGCTAAATTTTTTAACCAAACGACGTAATATGTCTGTAAAGCAAAGAAAGCCCGAAAGCATGATTGAAAATGGTCCAGAAAAGCACACCGGAGATATTGTGAATAAATGCGCCTTAGGTTTGCTACAATTGAGTGAAGATGGCACTGAAAAAGCCTGTAAACTTATATGTGCAGACGGAACACGTGTCGAATTTACGCCCTCCGATGAATGAGTTCAAATACCACTAGGCCTTAGAAACGCACTATGCAAATCGCAATTTTTTATGGTTCAACCACCTGCTACACGGAAATGGCGGGCGAAAAAATACAAGGTGCTTTGGAAGCACTTACCCGCCAACGTATTCCGATGTTCAATATTAAAGACATCTCACTGCATAAATGCCAAGAATATGAGCTTATTGTCTTTGGTATATCCACATGGGATTTTGGTGAATTGCAAGAAGACTGGGAATCAACGTGGGAAGACATTAGGTCACTCAAACTGGCCGGTAAAACAGTCGCAATTTATGGCTTAGGTGACCAATATGGTTATGCCGATTGGTTTCAAGATGCGCTAGGCATGCTTCATGATGAAGTCGTTGCTGTAGATGCCGACATCATCGGTTACTGGCCGAACGAAGGCTACGAATTTACGGCGTCAAAAGCACTTACTGAAGACAAAGATTTTTTTGTTGGCTTAAGTTTAGATGATGAAAATCAATTTGAAATGTCTGACGAACGTATAAAAAACTGGTGCGCCCAGTTAATAGAAGAATTGCAATAAGATACAAAATTGTTATGCTACCGCTAACTTTTTTCTATGCATTTGCATTGGAATAGTTATACTATAAAAATAACTGATTATAAAAAAGAGCTGGAAAATGAAGAGAAAGAAGCATACAGCCTCGGATGACGACGCGCAGATTGATATGACGCCGATGCTAGACATCGTATTCATTATGTTAATATTTTTTATCGTAACCACTACTTTCTCGTCAGAGCGTGGTTTAATGGCGAACCGTCCAAAAGATAACCCAAATAATAATGAACCATCTAAAGCCTTATCTATACGAATAGATGCAAATGGTCAGATTCAAATGGGCGGTCGTATTGTGGATATTCGTCGAGTAGTCGCAAACTCTCAGACATACTTGGCTGAAAATGCGACCGAAACTGCGGCGATTCAAGCCCATGAAGATACTGATCATGGTATTGTAGTTCAAGTAATGGATCAGGTTAAAATTGCAGGCATTCAAAACGTATCGGTGCTTGTTAAAAAAGATTAAACAGCGTTAGTCTTATTAATTTAAAAAAAGCCAGCAATGCTGGCTTTTTTTATTATTGTTGTATTAAACAGCTAATACGCTATACAACGTATTTTTAATGCTAACACTCACTTATCGTTTTTTTCCACTGCATCATTAAGTTGATTACGTTTTTCTTTATGTAAACTATAAAAAATACTACACAGATTGCTCAAGTTGAATACTGTTCCAAACACACTGCCGACCAATATCGCATAAACCAACCCTAAGACTTCAGCCAATATAAACCACTGCTTAACTCGCTTGGCACTCGTTAATACGATTGACCCCACGGTAAAAATCATAGAACTCGCATAAGCAATAAAAATAACCCATTCACTGCCAAGCCACCACCATTCATAAGAAAAAAACGCAATGTTAGCCAGCACGAAAAAAATAAGGATCGGATTGCCACGATAATACAGTGCGATAAGGTTGCGCGTGCAAGCGAGAGCACAGCTAATGCCTGCCGCTAGCGCATTAATCATAAAAAAATGGGTACTAAGACAGGCCAACGCTATCGCTGAAATAAGTAAATACTTATTTATATTTTGCTGGCGATAACCAATAAAGTTGAAAATTACCGCGAGTGCGCCCAAAGCCTCAGCATAAATTACGTAGTTATCCAATGCAGCCCCTAAGAAATACCATAACACTTAGTTGTAACGGACGCGTATTATGCTTATTTTATAAACAAAGACCAGCAGTATTTAATTAGGTGGTGTTTATTTACGACATTTTCTGACGCTCAAACCATTCGTCGTAACTCAGCTCAAATGACTCATCTAAACAGTCAGAAGGATAGGCGTAAAGACCAAATTTTTCATTTTCTTGATGTATAAGAACAATTGCAAACTTTGGCATTTTATCTATGTTTTTATGCATCGGATCCCATACAGGCACATGGTAATTTCCCAACGCCATTATAGGGACATTGAATCCAGAGATTTCGGTATAGTGGTCAGCGATTGGGTTTGGAATAATGGCATAAACACAGTGCATGGGAATATTTACCTGAACACCATCCCACCAAAACCTGTTAACTTGAATATTTTGAAATAGACTGCGAACACTTTCTGGTAATAAAAGATCCATAATTATTACTCCGCCTAAGTTGTTTATAAGAAAACTGCTATATGATTTATATCCACCGTAATTCGAATTTACTTTAATTTTCTTTGACTATGCTTAAGTTAGCGCGCATTTAAAACGTTTGTAAGCGAACCATTTCTTTAGCGACTTGTATAGGCTTTACTGGCCGATACTTCTTGAATGCGCCCAACAATATTGGCCCGATAGCATAAAGTACTTTAATTACCAGCGCTTCCGCCCTGCGTGTATCACCTTGCCGATGTGCATCAATTAAAGATGGTCTAACCGCAGCAGCACTATTCAATTGTGGCATATTCAAAACTGCGTTTTCTAACTCGCCTTTCACACGTAAATAAAAGCTTTTACTCTTGGCATTTGCGCCAATCGACGAAATCCATACAAAGCTTTTGACTCGCTGCGCACGGGAAAGTTGCGCAACAATATGTACGAGCTCAAAATCCACATAACGAAATGCCTTTTTCGAGCCCGCTTTTTTTAGGGTTGTGCCCAAGCAGCAGTACACGTGATCCACCGTAAAATATCCTTGGTAATCTTGTAGATACTGAAAGTCGATAACAAGCGGTTCTAACTTTCGTTCAGGGTCACAGTATTGATTATTGCTAAGTGGGCTACGCACTAAACAGACCACTTTGTGGTAACGCACGTCTGCGCACAAGCAGTTAACCAATGCTCGACCAACCGCACCTGAAGCACCCAATACTAATGCTGTTTTCCTGTTTAACGTTGATTGCCTCTCAACATTAGCGTCCATATTTGATATCCATAATAGAGTGCTTTGTGATACTCTTTTTTTGTCTATAAACATAACTATAAATACATCAAAATGACAAAAAATGTTCTTAAATTAATTTCATCGTGCTTTATTGCACTTAGCTTTCAAAGCTCATGTGTGCTAGCAAACGACAATATCAGCATTGAACGTATATTTCAGTCACCAAGCTTATCCGGCAGCGCACCAAGTAAACTCAAAGTATCACCCGACGGCAAAAGAGTTACCTTTATAAAAGGAAAAGCTTCGGATTTTGACCGCTATGACCTATGGGAATATCATGTTGAAAGTGGCAAAACACGCATATTGTTTGATGCGGACGAATTACATAAAGGTGATGAACAATTATCCGATGAAGAAAAAGCCCGTCGAGAACGCATGCGAATTTATGGGAGCGGTATTTTAGACTATGCTTGGTCCGCCCAAAGTGACGCCTTAGTATTCCCGTTAGCTGGCGACGTTTACTACTACAAACTTGGCACAAGCAAGGCAATAAAACTAGTCGAAACGGAGGCATTTGAGACGGATGTTCGTTTTTCTCCGAAAGGAAACTTTGTCAGCTATATTCGTGACCAAAACGTATATGTAACCGAGATCGCCACGGGTACTGAAACAGCAATAACCACTGAAGGAAAAGGGAATATCAAATTTGGGATGGCAGAGTTTGTCGCTCAAGAAGAAATGTCGCGAATGACCGGGTATTGGTGGTCGCCAGATGAAAAAAACATAGCACTTACAAAAGTAGATGAATCCCCCGTAGATATTATCACTCGTTCAGAAATATATGCTGACAGCATAAAAATGGTCGAGCAAAAATATCCTAAAGCGGGGACACCTAATGTGCATATTGAGCTGGCGATTGTAAACCTTAAAACCAAGCAAAAAAAATGGATACCTTTAAGTGCCAATAAAGATATTTACCTCGCAAGAGCTAAGTGGATTAACGATACGAAGCTTAGTTACCAAGTACAATCTCGGGACCAAAAACGTCTGCATTTAATTGCGTATGACTTAATTAGCGATACAGCAGCCGTTTTGCTTACGGAAGAAAGTAATACATGGATAAACCTTCATGACGATTTGTATTTTGCTGACAATGGTCAATTTATATGGGCATCAGAAAAGGACGGATACAAACATTTATATTTGCATGATGCGGATGGCAAACAACGTACACAATTGACCAAAGGAAAATGGGTCGTTGATACTATTTCAGCAGTAGATCTAAACCGCGGTCTCATATTTTTCAGTGGCAGAAAAGACACACCTATAGAGCGGCATGTTTATCGTCTTGAGACAAACAATGGAAACATTAAACGAATTTCTGAGCGTGGTTACTACCATTTGCCTACTTTTAGTAAAGACGGTTCTGTTTACGTAAACACTAGTTCAAACATTAACACCCCCTCTCAAGTAGCTCTCTACAACAACAAAGGCGAACATATCACATGGCTGAATGAAAATAAGCTTGATGTTAATCACCCATTGAACGCATACAGTAGTAGTTGGGTAAAACCGAGCTTTGGTACTATTATGACCGACGATAAAACAACAGAGTTGCACTATCGTTTGTATGCGCCTAAAAAACGACACGGCAAACACCCTGTAATCGTCTACGTATACGGCGGCCCGCATGCGCAAGTCGTCACAAATCGCTGGGCCGGCAATCGCGGTTTGCTTTTCCAACATTGGGTAAACAAAGGATATGTCGTATTCAGTATTGATAATCGGGGGTCTAACTATCGAGGGAAAGCTTTCGAAGACCCGATTTACCATGCCATGGGTGATATAGAAGTGACCGACCAAGTTGCTGGTGTGAAGTTTTTGCGCACACTCGATTATGTGGATGCAAAAAGAATAGGCGTTTATGGCCACAGTTATGGTGGATACATGGCCTTAATGTCAATGTTTAAAGCCGGAGATTATTTTGCAGCAGGCGTATCTGGTGCACCGGTGACAGATTGGCGTCTATACGACACACATTACACTGAGCGCTATATGGGTAATCCAACACTAGTTGACGACAAATACACGGCATCAAGTGTGTTTCCATATGCGGAAAACTTAAAGGGTGACTTACTCATCTACCACGGTATGGCTGACGACAACGTACTATTTACTCACAGCACAAAGTTATACAAGCACCTTCAAGATTTAGCACTCCCCTTTCAGACAATGGACTATCCGGGTAAAAAGCACAGTATTCGTGGCAAACAAACCGGTATCCATCTGTATAATACGGTCACAAATTTTTTCGATCTTCATCTAGATAACAGGTAATAGCGTTGAGCAGTATTGATTTTTCAGATATCCAGTCGGCGCGATCACGTATCGCGCCATACGTTAAAAAAACACCGATTGTAAGCTCGTCAATGCTTAACAAATGCTTAGGCCATGAGATATTTTTTAAAGCTGAATGTTTGCAAACGACCGGATCATTTAAGATCCGCGGCGCAAGTAACTACTTACTTAAAAAAATTGAAAATGGTACGGCGCCCAAAAAGATTATTGCGAACTCTTCTGGTAATCATGCCCAAGCCGTCGCGTACATTGGCAAAAAACTGAATATTCCTACCACAATTTACGCCAGTGAAAGTATTTCAAAGATTAAAGCGGCGGCAACAAAAGCTTACGGAGCAAAGTTAAAGCTATTTGCAAACCGCGCGTTAGCTGATACTGCCGTTAGCGAAGCTGCAAACAGAGAAGATACGGCGTGGATCAAACCGTTTAATCACCTGAATGTTATTGCAGGGCAAGGTACTGTTGTTGCTGAGTCACTTGAGTCTATTGACAATATTGATGGCATTTTCGCTCCCTGCGGCGGCGGGGGCTTATTAAGCGGATCGTTAATTTCAGCCCGCGCCTTGTCGCCCAATACTCAAGTCATTGGAGTAGAACCCTTGGCTGCCAACGATGCAGCAAAGTCTTTGCGTCAAAAACAAATAATAAGTTTAAGTAAAACACCAAACACCTTGGCTGATGGCGCTGCAACCCCAGCGGTTGGCGAAATTAACTTTCCGTTTCTACAGGCCTTAGATGGTTTTTATGAAGTCAATGAAGAACGAATAAAATATTGGACCCAATGGTTACATCATTTACTCAAGCTGCATATCGAACCTACTTGTGCAATGAGTATGGAAGCCGTTATTCAGTGGCTTAAACTACAAACGTCACCCAAACGAGTGTTAGTCATCGCGAGTGGCGGCAATATTAGTACCGCTAGCATGCAGCATATTTGGCAACAAGATTACTTAAATGACATTCCGCAAATATAAATCAAAATAACAGTAGAGGCATGTAGCCATGAAATTTTTTCGATTAAAGCGTTTCCTCACTATTTCGACACTATTGTTTTGTGTTTTAACCTCTCAAACGTTTGCCAACGTAACACACTTTACTAACGCTAATGGTTACACACTGAGAACTAACACCGAAGACAAATATGCATTGATCCGATTCAGTGAAATGTTGATTAAAAATGACAAGGTAGTAAGCATCGGAAATGGATTGAATGCACCAGAGGGTGCAAAAGTAATCGATGTAAAGCAACGAACCTTACTGCCCGGTATTATAGACGCACATGGACATTTATTGGGTCTAGGTGAAAACCTCACGCAAGCTAATTTACGAGAAGCCAGCAGTGAAATGGATGCCGTAAAGCTGGTTAAGGATTTTATTGGCAGTGTTTCTATTGGTGACGGTTGGATAATTGGTAGAGGCTGGAATCAAGAAAATTGGCATAACAAACAATTCCCAAGTAAAGATTCACTCGACAAGGCCTTTCCAAATCAAGCGGTATGGTTAACACGTGTGGACGGACACGCTGCATGGGCAAATAGCAAAGCGCTAAAAATTGCCGGTATCACTGAACTAACAGTGTCACCCGAGGGAGGTGACATTATTCATGGGAAAGATGGAAAACCCACCGGCATATTAATCGATAATGCGATGGCATTGGTTGAACACTTTATTCCTAAACTAGATAACAAACAATTGCACTTGCAGCTAAACACCGCCTTTGATCATTTACTGTCCTTGGGTATAACCAGTATGCATGACGCTGGTGTTAGCGAACAAGTAAGGGACTTTTATGTCGAACAGTCGACTGACACGGCGCTTAGAGTCCGAATATATGCAATGCTAGCGGCGACAGATCCTGCGCTAGATAAAATGCTCAGCGAAGGCTACATTTCTGACAAGCAAGATTTCCTATCTATACGTTCAGTCAAAGCTTATGGTGATGGCGCTTTGGGCAGTCGAGGCGCTGCCTTATTGGCACCTTACAAGGACGCGCCTGAAAATAGTGGTTTACTTGTCACTAAACAAGCACAACTACCCGGCCTATTTGAGCAAGTTATCAGTCAGGATTTTCAACTTAACTTTCATGCCATTGGCGACCGTGCAAACCGACTTGCACTCATACATTTTGGCGAAGCCTTTAAGCAATACCCAAATAACCCCATGCGCCATCGCATTGAACATGCGCAAGTCATTGCACTGGATGACATACCAAAATTTAAATCATTAAATGTCATTCCATCGATGCAACCTACTCACGCAACCAGTGATAAAAACATGGCTGAGGATAGACTTGGAAAACAACGTTTAAAAGGCGCATATGCTTGGAGAACGCTGTTAGACCAAGGTTCTCGTATCGCGTTTGGTTCAGATTTTCCAGTCGAAAAAGCAAACCCCTTTCATGGCTTACATGCGGCAGTCACCCGCCAAGATGCTAACAACGATCCAAAAGGAGGTTGGATACCTGAAGAATCAGTATCGATAACAGAAGCCTTTGCTAGCTTTACGATTGATGCAGCTTATGCTGCTTTTCAGGAGGACATATTGGGTACACTTGATACAAACAAAAAAGCCGATTTTATTATTGTCGACAGAGATATATTTTCAGTACCTGCGGCAGAGATACGCGAAACACGGGTATTGCAAACATGGGTCAATGGAAAACTAGCCTATTCATTCGAAGAATAGGCTAGAGAGTCTCTTACTGATAAAGCGTTTTAATCCAACGTTCTTCGTTAATAAAATTCCAAGACCAAGCATCCCACTTATCGTCCAATCCAAGCGCTAATACCTGTTCTTCAGACAAGCCGTCAGATTTTTTTTGTTGTACATAAGCATAGGTGTCTTTCATCATTGCCACAAAGCGTTGATAATCGGCTTTATTTGCTAGTTCACCGTGACCAGGAATGATTTTAGTGGTATCACTTATCTTAGTTAATAAGATCTCTACCGATTCAATGTAGCCTTTAACATCGCCGCCCGCCCCTAGATCGATATATGGAAATCTATCTTTAAAAAACAAATCGCCAGAATGAAGAACATTCGCCTTTTCAAACCAAACCACACTATCACCATCGGTGTGGCCTTTGGCTAAATGAAAGACATGAATTGTGTCTCCATTCAAGTGAAACTTAACGCCGTCATTATATGTAACGACAGGCAATGCAGCTTTATTGGCTTTTTCGGCGGACGCTAACCTTATACGCACATTCTCATGGGCAAAAACAGTCGCTCCTTTTTGGGTCTGAAAGAATGCGTTTGAACCCGTGTGATCACCATGATAATGCGTATTAATAACGTATTTTGTAGGTGAATCGCTAAGCACACCTAAGGCTGCATCAATCTTCTCTGCTAATGGCGCAAACTGATCATCAACAATTAATGTACCATCATCTCCTGCTGACACCCCAATGTTTCCACCAGCACCAACAAGCATATGTACCGAGCCTGCCACATGTGATGATTTTATTTGCACATCGGCAAATCTATCTTGTGCATAAGTTGTCGCACAAAAACTAACAGTTGCAGCCAATATTAGTAGTCTTTTCATATATAATTCCCTTCTGTCGTAACAATTCTATTTTATTTATTGATCTTGATAGTACTTATACCGATGTTTTAGCAATAAGATTTCAATTGAATCAATTATTATAAACACTACGTTAGCAACTCACTCCTCAAAAACAATTTATTGCGCAGTAGAGTCAAGTAATGACAGAGAAAGCTGTTTGCCGTCAACAGCATTGCTAGCAGAAATGCCCACTTGAATCCCCAACAAACGCACAGACTTACCATTGCCCCTCAAAAACGCCTCGTGAAGCAGCTCTTTAAGTAAATTTTCATCAATCTCCGTATGCTTTTGTTCTTTTGTCGTTTGTGTAAAATCAGCAAACTTCAGCTTTACGCCAATTTTTTCAATTTGTGACGCAAGAATGTATTTTGAGGCTCTATTTTTTAACTCAGGAATTAAGGTTGCTTTTAAGTAGTTATGGAGGTCTTTTTCGGAATGATAATTGTCGGAAAAAGTATGTTCTACACCGACTGATTTTCGAACGCGGCTCACTTGCACGTCCCTGTTATCGATGCCGTTACATTTACGCCACAACGACACCCCAAACTTACCAAATTTATCAGCCAACTCATGCTCTGGCAAAGACCTAATATGGTGGCCATGCGTCCAACCCAATGTTGATAGCTTTTCGAAACTAACTTTTCCTACTCCCGGGATTTTTTTGAGTGACAATGCCATTAAAAACTGATCAATGTCGTCTGGTGTTACTAGGTACTGTCCATTGGGTTTATTCATATCTGACGCAATTTTCGCGACAAATTTCAACGGAGCAATCCCCGCTGATGCCGTCAAATGCGTTTCATCAAATATTTCTTGGCGAATCTGCTGCGCAATGAGCGTTGCTGAGCCTTTACATAGTGTCGCGTCTGTTACATCCAAATACGCTTCATCTAACGACAGAGGCTCTATTAGATGCGTATAGACATAATGACTCCCCACGAGCCACCTTTAAAGGTGCTGCTCTCCAATTTTCGTGGGTTA
>NZ_BSOT01000009.1 GCF_030160655.1 Agaribacter marinus | reverse complement strand
CAGCGTTCAATCTGAGCCATGATCAAACTCTTCAATTAAAATCGAATTACAAATAAACTTTTTTGTTAGAACACTCATTACGAGTGCCCACACAGATTGTCTTGCTAAATTGTTAAAGAACGTCGCTTGTGATGTGCCTTGTAGGCCTTGCCTCAAGCGGGGTGCGAATAATACGCTTCCCAAAGTTTTTGTCAAGGTTTTTATTAAAAAATCTTCAAACTATTTCTTAATTACTTACCGTATTTAATCACACAATATCTGGCAACAAATACACTGACAAACACACTGTCTGAAGCATTATCCCCTGACAGCGGAGGCGCATTGTAGAGATTTCTTCACAAAGGTCAATACTATTTTTGATAAATATTTGAATATTTTTGATCTATTGCGTAAATTATACTCTGTTAACAAAATGTAATGCCGATAAAAGACAAAGAACATCAAGTTAAAGGTGAACATAGTGGTAAGTACCAAACGCTTAGGTGCGGCTATTTTATTAACGCTTTTTGTAAATCCATCACTCGCAATGACAGATTCTCACAAAAGTGTAGTCCAAGAGCCCAACAAAAATTCAGTCGTTTTTTTTAAACGTCAAGTACATTCGAACAATTCAGTCGAGAATGCTGTAAAAACATTATTATCGCGCTATCCCGAAAAAACGGCAGAATTTGTAAAAATAGCTTTCTATACTTATCCGGATAGATACAAAGAAATAATACAAGCTAGTGTTAAAGCGCAACCTTCATTTGTCGATGATATAATTAAGATTGCGAATGAGCTAGATGTATCAGATCCAACAGAAATTATTTCAATTGCAGTAAATGCAGAACCTTCTTATGCAGAGATTGCCACAAAAGCAGCGTGTAAATATTCACCAGAACACTTTAATGAGATAGTAAGAACTGCAGTCAAAAACGAACCTGATTCTGCCGACCAAATCGCACAAAAACTTGTAACTGCCTATCCCAATAAAACCATGGATATTCTGATCACCACAATAAAAGAAGTGCCATATGTAGGAAAGTACATATTGGATGCGCTATTGGCCATCGTACAAGAGGATGATGGGACAAGCGAAGAGATGATTATTTTAACGATAGAACAACTTGCAGAGTATCCAGATGCAATGGATAGATTAGTTAAACTTGCTAAAGAATATAATATTGAACAAACCAGAGTAAAAGATAGTGCTTTAAAAGGCGGTATTGACGAACAATCAATTGCGGTCATGATTAAAAGTCACTATTAACTAGCATTGCGCCAAAATTCAAACATTAAAAAACCCGGTATTAAACCGGGTTTTTTTAAAGCGCAAATTAATTTGCCTATTCTTCAGTTGCTTCTGCTTCAGTCTCTTCAACTTCAACAACTGGACGGTCAACCAATTCAACATAGGCCATAGGTGCATTGTCTCCAGTACGGAAACCACACTTTAGTATACGAATGTAACCGCCTGGGCGAGCTTCATAACGTGGACCAAGTTCATTGAATAATTTACCTACCACTTCTTTATCACCAGTTCTTGCCATTGCCAAACGGCGGTTAGCAACACTGTCTTGCTTAGCAAGTGTGATTAGTGGTTCAATCACTCGACGAAGCTCTTTTGCTTTAGGCACTGTAGTCTTAATAACTTCATGCTTAACCAAAGAACCTGCCATGTTCTTAAACATGGCTTGTCTGTGACTGCTATTGCGATTTAACTGTCTACCACTCTTGCGATGGCGCATAGCTCTATCCTTCTGTAAAAATCAGTTTACTAATAACCTGATTAGTCTTTTTCAGCGATGCTTTCAGGTGGCCAATTTTCTAGGCGCATACCTAGAGACAAGCCACGTGAAGCAAGTACATCTTTAATTTCTGTAAGTGACTTCTTACCAAGATTTGGTGTCTTAAGAAGTTCAACTTCAGTACGCTGTACCAGGTCACCAATGTATTGGATAGCTTCAGCTTTCAAACAATTAGCAGAACGTACCGTTAATTCTAAATCGTCTACTGGACGAAGAAGAATTGGGTCAAATTCT
Source organism: Agaribacter marinus (assembly GCF_030160655.1). Classification (GTDB taxonomy): domain Bacteria; phylum Pseudomonadota; class Gammaproteobacteria; order Enterobacterales; family Alteromonadaceae; genus Glaciecola; species Glaciecola marina. The sequence continues at coordinate 303,024 of NZ_BSOT01000009.1, read as the reverse complement.
GGTTTTTCCTCTTTTTGCTCTGGAACAGAAATATCACGCAATTCAACGAATGCGCCTAACTGGTCAACAAAAATAGTAGCAGCGCGACGAATGGCTTCTTCCGGATCTAATGTTCCGTTAGTTTCCATATCAATAATTAACTTATCCAAATCTGTACGTTGTTCAACACGTGCAGACTCAACAGAATAAGCAATACGCTCTACAGGACTGAATGAAGCATCAACTAACAAACGACCAATTGGACGATCATCATCTTCAGAGGAACGACGAGCAGCAGCCGGGACATATCCACGACCAACTTCTACTTTAATGCGCATACTAATTTCAGCATCGCCTGTTAAAGTACAAATTACATGCTCAGGATTAACAATTTCCACGTCACCGTCATGCTGAATATCACCAGCAAGAACAGGACCTGCGCCTGACTTTACTAGAGTCAAAGTTGCTTCAGTTTTACCTTCTAGCTTAACTGACAATCCTTTAAGGTTTAGCAAGATTTCTAAAACGTCTTCTTGCACACCTTCTTTTGCTGTGTATTCATGTAAAACACCGTCTATCTCTACTTCACTTACTGCACATCCTGGCATTGAAGAGAGTAAAATGCGACGTAATGCATTGCCAAGAGTGTGGCCAAACCCACGCTCTAATGGCTCAAGTGTTACTTTTGCACGAGTAGGAGAAACGTTTTCTATTTCAACTAATCTTGGCTTTAGGAATTCGGTCACTGAACCCACGATGTTTCCTCTTTAGTTATGCTTTACTTAGAGTAAAGTTCGACAATCAACTGTTCGTTTATGTCCGCAGACAAATCCGTTCTCTCTGGAATGCGTTTGAACACACCTTCCAATTTAGTGTTGTCAACTTCCAACCATGTTGGCTTTTCACGTTGATCTGCTAGTTCTAATGCAGCACCAATGCGAGCTTGTTTCTTCGCTTTTTCACGAACAGAAACAACATCTTCAGCTTTCACGTTAAACGAAGGAACGTTAACTACTTGTCCATTTACAAGGATTGCCTTATGGCTCACAAGTTGTCGCGCTTCAGCACGAGTACTAGCAAATCCCATACGGTATACAACGTTGTCTAGACGTTGTTCCAAAAGCACCAACAAGTTTTCACCTGTGTTGCCTTTAAGGCGAGCAGCTTCTTTGTAATAGTTTCTAAATTGTTTTTCCAATACGCCATACATACGACGTACTTTTTGCTTTTCACGCAATTGAATTCCGTAATCAGACAAACGGCCACGACGGGCACCATGCTGACCGGGAGCAGTGTCAATTTTACACTTACTATCAATTGCTCTTACGCCGCTTTTAAGGAACAAGTCGGTTCCTTCACGACGACTTAGTTTGAGTTTTGGACCCAAATATCTAGCCATGATCTTTCTCCAACTGTTCGTCTATACGCGACGTTTTTTAGGTGGACGACATCCGTTATGAGGGATAGGCGTCACATCTGTGATATTAGTGATCTTATAACCCGTCGCATTTAATGCACGAATTGCAGATTCACGACCTGGACCTGGTCCCTTTACGAATACTTCAATGTTTTTCAATCCGTATTCTTGCGCAGCCACGCCAGCTCTTTCAGCAGCAACCTGCGCAGCAAAAGGAGTTGATTTACGTGAACCACGGAAGCCAGAACCGCCAGAAGTAGCCCAAGATAGCGCATTTCCTTGACGGTCAGTAATAGTCACAATAGTGTTATTGAAAGAAGCATGGATATGAGCCATACCGTCTGCAACCTGACGCTTTGCACGTTTACGCGCACGAGTAGGTGTTTTAGCCATTATTTATCTCCCTCGCTTACTTTTTAATAGGTTTACGAGGACCTTTACGGGTGCGCGCATTTGTTTTAGTGCGCTGACCACGTAGAGGTAAGCCACGACGGTGGCGAATACCACGGAAGCAACCTAGGTCCATCAAACGTTTGATGCTCATAGAAACTTCACGGCGAAGATCACCTTCAACTGTGAATTTCGCAACTTCATCACGAAGTTTATCTATTGTCGTCTCATCCAAGTCTTTAATCTTGGTAGACTCTGATACACCTGCATTACCGCAAATTTCTTTTGCGCGTGTTGCACCAATGCCGAAAATCGACTGTAGCGCAATAACTGTATGCTTGTGCTCAGGAATGTTAATGCCGGCGATACGGGCCATTAACTGCACTCCTCTAAATATAAGTTACTAGCCTAAAAAGCCCGATAGGATACTTACCCAGTAACTAAATTGCAAATAAAGTCTAAAGGTCACATTAAATCTAGACTTAATGTGACCAAAATAGACCAACTTTTTGAAGATTAACCTTGCCTTTGCTTATGCTTTGGCTCTACACAGATCACTCTAACAACGCCGTTACGTTTAATGATCTTGCAGTTACGGCAAATCTTTTTAACGGATGCACGAACTTTCATTACATCACTCCGTAAATGCCTAACCTTTAAGGTTAGCTTTTTTGAGAACATCCCCGTATTGATGTGACATCAAATGGGTCTGCACTTGGGCCATGAAATCCATTATTACTACACATATAATGAGTAGTGATGTGCCGCCGAAGTAAAATGGTACATTAAACCACAACAACAGGAATTCAGGGACTAAACAAACAAAAGTAATATAGAGAGCACCAGCGAGGGTTAAACGCGTCATCACCTTATCAATATAACGTGATGTCTGCTCCCCAGGACGGATACCAGGAATAAACGCACCAGACTTTTTCAAATTATCTGCTGTATCACGCGGATTAAACATCAACGCAGTATAGAAGAAACAGAAAAATATAATCGTTATTGCATACAAAATAACATACAAGGGTTGCCCAGGAGACAACGCTAATGACACGTCAGTCAAAAATGATAAAGATTCATTTTGACCGAACATACCAGATAGCGTACTGGGAAAAAGTATAATACTAGAAGCAAAGATTGGAGGAATAACACCCGCCATATTCACCTTTAAAGGAAGATGAGAACTTTGCGCCGCAAACACTTTTCGGCCCTGCTGTCTTTTTGCGTAGTTTACCACTATGCGACGTTGAGCACGCTCAACGAAAACAACCAAGTATGTCAATGCAATAACAATGGCAGCAATTACGATTAAGAAAAGGAAATTTACATCACCTTGCCTAGCCTGCTCTGCCGTTTGTCCGATTGCTGTTGGTAGACCTGCTACGATACCTGCGAAAATTAGAATCGAGATACCATTACCTATTCCACGCTCCGTAATTTGCTCACCTAACCACATTAAAAACATAGTCCCAGTAACCAAACTAACTATGGCCGTGAAGTAGAATGCAAGCCCTGGATTTAGAACCAATCCGGGAATTAGATTCGGTAACCCTGTGGCGATACCAATGGATTGAAATGTTGCAAGTACAAGGGTTAAGTAGCGCGTATATTGGCTAATTTTTCGTGTACCTGACTGTCCTTCTTTTTTCAATTCCTTAAGTGGTTCATGTACTGTCGCCATCAACTGCATAATGATAGATGCTGTGATGTACGGCATTATTCCAAGCGCTAGTACCGATGCTCTTTCTAGTGCACCACCAGAGAACATGTTGAACATACCAACAATTGTCCCTGTTTGTTGCTCAAATATTTGAGACAACACATTACCGTCAATACCTGGAATAGGTACATATGAACCAAGTCTGAACACGAAAATTGCGCCAAGTACGAACAATAAACGAGACTTAAGTTCGCTTAATCCGCCTGCACCTGAACCTTGCCCTGGTTTCGCCATTTAGGTTATTCCTCTACTTTACCGCCTGCCGCGTTAATCGCTTCTAACGCGCCTTTGGTGACTTTTAAGCCATTTACTGTAACAGCACGGCTGATTTCGCCACTCTTGATTACTTTAACGTGCAACATTTCTTTTTTAACAAGACCTGCTGCTTTCAAAGTGTCAAGAGATACTAGATCACCTTCAACTTTAGCAATTTCGCTCAGTGTAACTTGATCAGTCACTCGTGAGATTCTTGACGTAAAACCGAACTTCGGTAAACGGCGCTGGATAGGCATTTGACCACCTTCAAACCCAGGCTTAACAGAACCACCAGAACGACTTTTCTGACCTTTGTGACCGCGGCCACCAGTTTTACCTAAGCCAGAACCGATACCTCGACCGACGCGCTTACCTGAACTTTTAGCTCCAGGTGCAGGAGCAATAGTATTTAATCTCATCACTTACTCCTCTACGATCTCAACCATGTAATTTACACGGTTAACCATACCGCGAACGGATGGTGTATCTTCAAGTTCACGAACTTGACCGATTTTACGTAAGCCAAGACCAACTAATGTTGCTTTGTGCTTAGGTAAACGACCAATCGAGCTTTTAGTTTGCTTAACTTTAATAGTCTTAGCCATGTTCGATTACCCCAAAATCTCGTTAACCGGCAATCCACGCTTCGCGGCAACTTTCTCTGGCGAATTCATTTCGACCAAAGCATTAATTGTTGCGCGTACCACATTGATTGGGTTTGTTGAGCCGTAGCATTTTGAAAGAACGTTTTGTACACCAGCTACTTCCATTACTGCACGCATCGCACCACCAGCAATAATACCGGTACCTTCTGATGCAGGCTGCATGTAAACTTTAGAACCTGAATGACGCCCTTTAATTGGGTGCTGTAGAGTATTTCCGTTTAGGTCAACCGTTACCATATTACGACGTGCCTTTTCCATTGCTTTTTGAATAGCAGCAGGAACTTCACGTGCTTTACCATAACCAAAACCTACACGGCCATTACCATCGCCAACCACTGTTAATGCAGTAAAGCTAAAGATGCGACCACCTTTAACTACTTTCGAAACGCGGTTTACAGCGATAAGCTTCTCTAACAAGTCACCTTGTTGTTGAACTTCTTGTTTAGCCATAATTAACTCCTAGAACTGAAGACCCGCTTCGCGAGCGGCGTCAGCCAGTGCTTTCACACGACCGTGATATTTAAAACCACTTCTATCGAAGGCAACTTCTTTAACACCTTTTTCGATAGCACGTTCTGCGATCGCTTTACCCACAGCCGCTGCCGCTTCTGCATTGCCGGTAGACTTAAGATCACCTTTAAGACCTTTTTCTACAGTAGAAGCTGCCGCAATTACTTCAGAACCGCTTGGCGCAATTAACTGAGCGTAAATGTGACGTGGTGTGCGATTAACGACTAAGCGGTTTACAGCTAATTCGCTGATTTTTTTACGTGCACGCGTTGCGCGACGTATACGAGCTGATTTCTTATCCATCTCACTCACCTACTTTTTCTTAGCTTCTTTACGACGTACAACTTCATCTGCGTAACGAACACCTTTGCCTTTATATGGCTCTGGCGGACGATATGCACGAATGTTAGCTGCGACCTGTCCAACAACCTGCTTATCAATGCCTTTAACAACGATTTCAGTTTGTGTCGGTGTTTCTACAGTAATACCTGTTGGCATTTCGTAGACTACAGGGTGTGAAAAGCCCAACGTTAGGTTAAGTTTGCTACCTTGTGCTTGCGCACGGTAACCAACACCATTCAGTTGAAGTTTCTTTTCAAAACCTTGAGTAACGCCTTTCACCATTGAATTCAATAATGCATTCGCTGTACCTGCTTGCGCCCAACCGTTAGCTACACCTTCTTTTGGCGCGGTAACAAGCTGACCGTCTTCTTGTACAACGTTAACTGCATCATTAAATACACGGCTTAACGTTCCTTTAGAACCTTTTACTGTAACTTCTTGACCTGCGATGTTTACTTCAACACCAGAGGCAATAGCTACAGGAGCTTTTGCTACACGTGACATCTTATTCTCCCCGTTACGCTACATAACCGATGATCTCACCACCCATACCCGCTTTACGCGCTGCACGGTCAGTCATCACACCTTTTGAGGTAGACACGATAGCAATACCAAGTCCGCCGAGTACTTTAGGAAGCTCATCTTTTTTCTTATAGATGCGCAAACCAGGACGGCTAACTCTTTGAATTGTATCAATTACTTTTTTACCTTCGAAGTATTTCAAGCTGACCTGTAATGTTGGTTTAACATCACCTTCAACACTAAAACCTTCTACGTAACCTTCATCTTGTAAAAGCTTTGCAATTGCGACACGAAGCTTTGAAGAAGGCATAGAAATCGTAACTTTTGACGCCTGTTGGCCGTTACGAATTCGGGTAAACATATCCGCGATAGGATCTTGCATGCTCATATGTGCTACTCCTTACCAGCTGGCTTTTTTGAGGCCAGGGACTTCACCACGCATTGCAGCTTCACGAAGCTTAATACGAGAAAGACCAAATTTGCGTAGGAAACCATGTGGACGACCTGTTACACGACAACGATTTTGCTTGCGTGAAAGAGACGAGTCACGTGGAAGTTTTTGTAGCTTAAGAACAGCGTCCCAACGCTCTTCTTCAGAAGCATTCACGTCATTGATAACTGCTTTCAAAGCAAGACGTTTTGCTGAATGTTTCTTAACCAGCTTGGCACGTTTTACTTCACGTGCTTTCATTGATTCTTTTGCCATAACCCTACACCTTATTTTCTAAACGGGAAGCTGAACGCGCTTAATAGGGCGTGTGCTTCTTCGTTAGTATCTGCGCTAGTAGTGATAGTAATATCCATACCACGCACTTTATCCACCTTATCAAAATCGATTTCGGGGAAGATGATTTGCTCACGTACACCCATGCTATAGTTGCCTTTACCGTCAAAAGATTTCGGGTTAAGACCACGGAAGTCACGGATACGAGGAATTGTAATTGAGATTAAACGCTCAAGAAATTCCCACATACGTTCGCCACGTAGGGTTACTTTACAGCCAATCGGATAACCTTCACGAATTTTAAAACCCGCTACTGATTTTCTAGCAACAGTGACAACTGGTTTTTGACCAGCAATAGCTGCCATGTCAGCTTGCGCAGACTCTAGCACCTTTTTGTCAGCAACTGCTTCACCTAAACCCATGTTTAAGGTGATTTTTTCAATCCGAGGGACTTGCATGACGCTTTTGTACCCGAACTGCTTAGCAAGTTCAGCTACTACTGTTTCTTTATAGAAATCATGCAGTTTCGCCATCGTACACTCCAATTAATTAAACTAGTTCACCGTTAGACTTGAAGAAACGCACTTTCTTTCCTTCTTCGTCACGGAAACCAACGCGATCTGCTTTACCCGTTGCCGAGTTAACAATCGCTACATTAGACACATGAATTGATGCTTCTTTCTCAACAATTCCACCCGGCTCACCCAATTGTGGGTTTGCTTTTTGGTGTTTCTTGATGATGTTCACACCTTCAACATAAACGCGGTCAGATTCAGTAACAACGCGAAGAACTTTGCCTTGCTTGCCCTTATCTTTACCTGCAATTACGACTACTTCATCATCACGACGAATTTTTCTAGCCATTATCGTGACTCCTTATAGTACCTCTGGGGCCAATGAGATGATTTTCATGAAGTTATCTCCACGAAGCTCACGTGTGACCGGGCCAAAGATACGCGTACCAATAGGTTGCTTGTTTGCATTAAGCAATACAGCTGCGTTGTTATCGAAACGGATGGTTGAACCATCTGCGCGACGAACGCCTTTCCTAGTACGCACCACCACTGCATTCAGTACGTCACCTTTTTTTACTTTACCGCGAGGAATTGCTTCCTTGACAGTAACTTTGATGATGTCACCGATATGTGCATAACGGCGATGCGAGCCACCAAGAACCTTAATACACTGAACCCTGCGAGCGCCGCTGTTATCAGCAACATCCAGGTTAGTTTGCATTTGGATCATGTTAGTGCTCCGCTGTTAAATATATCGACTCAAAATTGAGCCATAAAGCCGCTATTTACCTCACTTTTATTGAGGAAATAGACCATACCCCCATAAAAAGGGCGCGAAACTATAACAGAACTAAACACAAAACGATAGTTTAAATTACAACAAAGTAAAAATTAGATAGCAGGTGATGCTCTCGTATAAAACGTACAGGTTAGAATCACAAACAAAAACACAATAAAAATAGACTAAAGTCGCAAATAAATATGCCACTGACTAGCTATAAGTTGCAGGTAAATCTCTACTTTGTATACACATAAAACACCACTGTTTTCTCATTGGAACACGTTCTCACGAATTTTATCAAATCAATCAATGTCTCTCGTGCAATATCTCTTATATTGTTCATTCCACTTGGCTTATTAATTGTCGTCTCTTCGCTACTGATGACGTAATACAAAAAAATTTAGGAGAGCAAGATTTGGCGATCGATATCGTCAGAATATCTACGTTGCTCGATTCAATAGCACACACACGCGGTTGAACGAGGCACATCAGCTGGATTTTTAGGGAGCAAAAGCACAAAAGGTATAGATGCGATGTCATCTGCAAGGAAAAATGCAGATACAGCAAAAAAAATGCTTATCAACTTCGATGAAAACTCATTGGAAGAATTCCCTGTAGACAAATTCCAAGAAATTAAAAGTCGATTGCAATCTAAATTCAAAGATAAACAGGACATAAGAGGATTAGTAGACAGTACGTCGCCAAACAATGGCGCGTTCGACTACTACTCTGTTCTTAACAGTCAAGCCCTCAGTACGATACAACGCATCTCAATCTATATTGACGTTTTGAATTATTCAATAGATGAAGTAGCGTCCGCAATTGAAGAACTTTCAGCAGTGTCGGTACAAATAAATACTAATATGCAGATTATTGAAACGGGCTCAGAGACAATGTTGTCGGCAAGCGAAAAAAACAGCACAACCGTAACGTCATTGTCTTCAGAATTTCAACACGTACTCACTCAAATAAATGAGTTTACATTAGATTGAGGCCACAAGTATCAGGACGATTGCTTATGTCATGTAGCTTTAACTAAAAGCGTTAAGCTAGCTAGACACTCGCTGCCTAACAACTTCATACAAACAAATGCCTGTCGCGACAGAAACGTTAAGACTAGACACTGAACCTGCCATGGGCAATTTAATTAATTCGTCGCAGTTTTCACGTGTCAGGCGCCTCATACCTTTGCCTTCAGCCCCCATAACCAGCGCCATTGGGCCAGACAAGGATACATCATAGATAGACTGTGTTGCCTCACTGGCCGTACCAACCACCCAAACGCCTGCATCTTGCATATTTTTCAAGGCTCGCGACAAGTTTGTCACCTGAATAAGCGGAATAACCTCGGCTGCTCCGCAGGCCACCTTGCGAACCGTGGGCGTTAAGCTGGCTGATTTATCCTTGGGCACTACTACAGCATCAACACCTGCAGCATCAGCAGTTCTTAAACATGCACCTAAGTTATGCGGGTCTGTCACGCCATCTAACACCAAAACAAACGGTTTGTTTGCCTTTGACAGAATCACATCTAAATCGCTGTCATCTAATACTCTAGCGGGTTTAGCGCGCGCGATGACCCCTTGATGTTGTTCGCCTTTCGCTTTTTCATCAAGTGTTTTACGGTGACAAAAATTAACAGCGATCCCATGCTTGCGTGCTAGATTAACCACCGAATTTAGTCTGTCGTCATCTCGACCTTTTGCGATAAACAATTCATAAACACGCTCAGGTTCTCTTTCAAGTACTGAGGCTAGTGCATGTATTCCGTACACCATTTCTTGTTGGGCCATTGGCGCTACCTTTTTTTCTTCAACTTATTACGTGACGCTTTATTTTTTTTAGACGTCGGTCCAGCTTTCCGGCGCGAATTGACTTTAGGCGCACGCTTGCCTCTATTTTCAGTATTTGCAGCTTTTGCCTTATCCGCACTTACTACATTAACGTCGCCAGTGCTCTTACCACCACGCGGCTTTCTTTTTTTCTTTTTCTTGGTAACCCCTTTAGGTAAATCTTTTAGAACCAAGTCTATTTTACGTTCATCAAGGTTAACCGCAGCCACTTTTACAACTAAGGGGTCGCCCAAACGATAGGTTAATCCCGTGCCTTCACCAACTAAACACTGTTTTAGTTCATCATAGTGATAGTAGTCAGACGCTAGTGACGTAATATGTATTAAACCATCGATATGATATTCAGTTAAGCGGACAAAAAGCCCAAAGTTGGTCACAGACGCAACTACACCTTCAAAAACCTCGCCAACACGCTCCAACATAAACTCGCATTTTAACCAGTCGGATACATCTCGGGTAGCGTCATCAGCTCTGCGCTCTGTCATTGAGCATTGCTCACCTAGCTGCTCAATCTCATCGACAGAATATGCCTTAGCACCAGTAGTGACTTTTTTATCTAATTTTGCATTAATTATAGCTTTTAGTGCGCGATGCACGACTAAATCAGGATAACGCCGAATTGGAGAAGTAAAATGCGCATATGCATGAAGCGCTAAACCAAAATGTCCAACGTTATCACCATCATAAACGGCTTGTTTCATTGACCGTAACAACATAGTTTGAATCAACTCGGCATCTAAGCGGTGTTTGGTTTTGTTTATCACCTGCGTAAAATCGCGCGGCTGAGGCGATTCACCAAACCCCACTTCAACCCCTATTTCACGCAAGTATTGCTTAAATGTTGACAATCTATCATCGTCAGGCGAATCATGTACTCTAAAGAGTGCTTCCGCATTATTTGTCTCGATGTATCTCGCCGCACAAACATTCGCGGCTATCATGCACTCTTCAATAATTTTATGCGCATCATTTCGCACTAAAGGTACTATATGCTCAATTTTACGTTCAGCATTGAAAACGAATCTAGTTTCGTTAGTCTCAAACTCAATCGCTCCTCGGCCAGCACGAGATTTTTTAAGTGCACCAAATAGTGCGTTTAAATTCTCTAGGTCATCAACGCGCGCGCGATAACGTTCACGCAGTGCTTGATCACCATCCAGTATTTGCCAAACCTTTGTATACGTGAGTCGAGCATGAGAACGCATAACAGCTTCATAGAAGGTAAAATCGCCAATGCCGCCACCCGCATCGATTTGCATTTCACACACCATACATAAACGATCGACATCTGGATTGAGCGAGCATAAGCCATTTGAAAGGACTTCGGGCAGCATCGGAATTACGTTTTCAGGAAAATAAACCGAGTTGCCGCGCTTAACTGCTTCGGTATCTAATGCGGTACCTGGACGCACATAGGCGCTGACGTCTGCAATTGCCACCCATAACGTGAAGCCGCCCTCTTTGCGTGGTTGGCAGTATACTGCGTCATCAAAATCTCGTGCATCTTCACCATCAATCGTAACAAGTGGTAGGTCACGTAAGTCTCGTCTATTCTGTTTAGCGTCTTCTGGTACTTCATCCGTCAACTGTTCAATTGAGCTCAATACAGATTTAGGCCAATTGTGCGGAATATCAAATGTTCGCAGCGCAGTTTCAATTTCCATGCCCGGCGCCATGTGCTCACCAATCACTTCAATAATTTTGCCGCTGGCGTTTACATGACGTCTCGGCCGCTGTGTAATTTCAACTACCACCACATTGCCTTGCTTAGCATTCATGTCAGCGTCGGCAGGAATAACAATTTCATGACAAATTCTATTGTCATCAGGCACGACAATACCCGCACCATATTCTGTGTAAAATCGTCCAACAATAGGTTCTTTACGAGGCTCAATGACTTGATTTACTCTAAATTCCGTGCGGCCTCTTCTATCTTCACCCGCGGTAATTCCTTCCACTTTATCATCATGGATTAAGGTCGTCATTTGATGCACAGGGATAAAATAATCTTTTTCAGTCAATGAATGTTTCAAGAACCCATAGCCATCTCTATGGCCTATCACTCGCCCTTGGACCAACTCATTTTGCTTTTGAACTTCGTATTGTTTTTTCTTGTTAAATTTAACCTGTCCTTCACGCTCCATCGCTCTAAGCCGACGTTGAATTCCAACGCGACTCATTTCATCTTGTGCATCAGCAGCTTGACAAATGTCTAAAAATGATAGGCTAGTATTGGCTTTTTTGAGAATGGACAGCAAGTGCTCACGACTCGCGACAGGGTTTTCATATTTTTCTTTCTCACGATTAAAGTGAGGATCTTTACTCATATATTATTCAAACAAATTTTCTTTATGGCGCAATAATACAGGAATTACCCGACTTGTTTGATTTATTTTTATGCAATCTGCATGGAACGCAAATTATTTGGCTTAGTCCATCATCGGTTTACGCGCATTTCGAACAGCTTTTGGATGCATTAAGGCTTCAAGCTCAAGCATATACATGCCTATCTCTTGGTGCATTTGCCTATCGTTCGTTATCGCGTTATACAACCAATGATATAGATCTTCAAAATCATATGGACTGCCATAGCCATCTATGAATAATTTCGCAAGTTGAAGTTGTGCTTTCAGGTTACCTAAGGCCGATGCCTCTCGTAAATAAATGACAGCGCGTTTTTTATCTTCTTGCACTAAAGTGCCCGCTGCATGGTAGCGACCAAGTTGTTCAAGAGCCGCCGGTAAACCTTGGTCCGCAGCATTACGCATGTGATAAACACCAAGCTTAGGATCTGCATCCACGCAAACACCCCATGCAAGCATATCCCCCCATAAAAATTGGTAGGCAGGTATTTGCAGCACGTCAGCTCGCGCTTCTATATCACGCACCAATTGACAACGATCCTCAACCACACGTTCAAGATGCTGATTGTTATTGATCAACTTGATCAACTCATCTTGAGAATACAACTGTACTGCTTCTAGTTGTTGTGCAGTAGCGTTGCCACATAAAGACGCAAGTAAAACCACAGATAGAATAAGTTTCAATGTGTTTTTTGGACCAGACACGGAAATACCAAATAAGCAACTAAGGTTACTTGTTATCGTCAATATGCAACTTACGCTGAAGTATTAATGTACAAAAAATCAAAGAAAATGCCGTAAATAAATCGTCAAAGCTTTTTTTACAGTACAATACTATTAACTTAAAAAGACTATCGGCACTTTGCGCGAGTTATATGAAGTACAAAGACTTACGAGATTTTATTGCTAAACTTGAAGAAATTGGCGAGTTGAAACGGGTATCTATGCCTATTGATACTGAATTAGAAATGACTGAAATTGCAGATCGCACGCTACGAGCCGGCGGCCCAGCCATTCTTTTTGAAAAACCTAAAGGTTCAAATATCCCGGTGTTAGCCAACCTCTTTGGCACACCAAGACGCGTTGCATTGGGAATGGGGCAAGAATCAGTTGAAGCACTGCGTGATGTTGGCAGACTCTTAGCTTTTCTAAAAGAACCCGAGCCTCCTAAAGGCATAAAGGACTTATTTAGTAAAATACCGGTATTCAAACAAGTATTAAATATGCCGGTAAAAGAAGTGAAAAAAGCACCTTGCCAACAACATGTAATAAGTAATGACGATGTCGACTTGGACACTCTACCCATACAAAGGTGTTGGCCGGGCGACGCTGCACCATTGGTCACTTGGGGGCTGACCGTAACACGCGGCCCTTATAAAAAACGGCAAAACCTTGGTATATACCGACAACAAAAAATTGCAAAGAATAAACTTATCATGCGATGGTTGTCTCATAGAGGCGGCGCACTGGATTTTAAAGAGTGGTGTGAACAAAATCCAGATAAACCCTACCCTGTGTCAGTTGCACTAGGTGCCGATCCAGCCACTATATTGGGTGCGGTAACACCAGTACCTGATACTTTATCAGAATATGCGTTTGCCGGTTTATTGCGCGGTGATAAAACTGAAGTCGTAAAGTGTATTTCAAATGACCTGCAAGTACCTGCTAGCGCTGAAATTGTGTTAGAAGGATATATTCAACCTGGTGAAATGGCCGATGAAGGCCCTTATGGCGATCATACCGGTTATTACAATGAGGTTGATCAGTTTCCAGTGTTTACCGTCACTCACATAACTCACCGCGATCAGCCAATTTACCATAGTACTTATACTGGACGCCCACCAGATGAACCTGCTATTTTGGGTGTCGCATTAAATGAAGTGTTTGTACCGATTTTGCAGAAACAATTTCCAGAAATTGTTGATTTTTACTTACCGCCCGAAGGTTGTTCTTATCGCATGGCCGTTGTCACCATGAAAAAACAATACCCGGGACATGCGAAACGCGTAATGATGGGGGTATGGTCGTTTTTACGCCAATTCATGTATACCAAATTCGTGATAGTATGCGACGACGACGTCAATGCAAGAGATTGGAACGACGTCATTTGGGCTATAACCACAAGAATGGATCCTGCTCGCGATACGACACTGATAGAAAATACGCCGATTGATTATTTGGATTTCGCGTCGCCCGTTTCTGGTTTAGGTTCAAAAATGGGCATGGATGCAACCAATAAATTGCCCGGGGAAACCGATCGAGAATGGGGTACGCCAATCGTAATGGATGACGCAATCGTCAAAAAAATCGATGATATCTGGGACGAACTTGGCTTACTAGAGCCATAAAATACATACTAAAAACGACAATTGACTATTCAACACAAACACACTGGAAATACTATGACGCTAACCGAAGCGAAGGTAGTAAGCATTGAAAGCCTTACGCCATTTGTTACTAAAATATGCCTTCAACCTACGCATATTGCTCCCTTTAAAGCTGGACAATATCTGCAAGTTGTCATGCAAGAAAATGACAAGCGTCCTTTTTCCATTGCAAATTCACCTGAAGCTGGCGAACCACTCGAATTGCATATAGGGGCAACACCTGAAAACGCCTATGCCTATGAAGTACTAGAAAATGCAAAAAATAGCGGCGTACTAACATTAGAAGTTGGCTTGGGCGACGCATATGCTAGGGAATCTGACGCGCCAATGATCATTATCGCGGGCGGAACGGGATATTCTTACGCAAAATCCATTTTACACCACACTTTAGCGGTCGAACCTGGTCGCGATGTATGCTTATATTGGGGAGCGAAAACGCTGGAAGACCTCTATGATCATGACGAACTGACAGCATTGAGCAATTTTAATAGTAAGTTCACCTTTATTCCTGTCGTCGAATCACCAAACGATAGCTGGCAAGGAAAAACCGGCTGGGTGCATAAAGCTGTGTTAGACGACCATGCCAATTTATCGCAGTTCCATGTATATGTCGCTGGACGTTTTGAAATGGCCGCAGCTGTTAAAAAAGACTTTTTACCCAAAGGTATCGAACCAGATACTCTATTTGGAGACGCTTTCGCGTATATCTAAGCGAGAATATTGCGACTCTCCATAGCATAACGACAGATTTCTCAAATAAAAATAATAGAAAGGTAACAATCATGAAAAAGACGTTGTCAGCAATCTTAGGCATATGCTCACTATTGGCGATACACGCACCTTTGCTTGCAGCACCTGACGTAAAACATCCGCAAATTACAATGCGGACAATTACCGATGACATCTCCCCGGCGCGTATTGAAAAAGACATCCAAACACTGGTTAACTTCGGTACTCGTCATACTCTCTCTGAAACGGCCTCTGATACCAGAGGTATTGGTGCTGCAAGACGTTGGATAAAATCTGAATTTGATAAGATTTCTGCGCAGTGTGACGGATGCTTAGACGTATTTTATCAGTCAGAGGTCATCTCGGGCCAAGCGCGTATTCCAGATCCGACAGATGTCGTGAGCGTCGTAGCAATTCAACGAGGAACAAGTGATCCTAATCGTATGGTAATGATGAGTGGTGACATCGATTCTAGAGTTACTGACGTAATGAATTTTACTGATGACTCTCCTGGCGCAAATGACAATGCCTCAGGTGTTGCCGGCACACTTGAGGCAGCCCGAGTATTGAGCAAACACAAATTCAACGGCACTATTGTTTACGCAGCGTTGGCGGGGGAAGAACAAGGATTATTTGGTGGAAAGATTCTCGCAAAACATGCAAAGGAAAAAGGGTGGCGTCTTCAGGCCGTGTTGAACAATGATATGATTGGAAATATCAAAGGTATCAACGGTGTTATCAATAACACCACCGCGCGTATATTTGCGGAAGGCACAAGGCAAAATGAAAGCGCTAACGACACCCGGTTACGCCGCTTCACTGGCGGAGAAGTTGACTCTCCTAGCAGAAACCTCGCCCGATATATTGATAAAATGGCAGATGATTACATCGACAACCTAAATACTATGGTTATATACCGTCTCGACCGCTTTAGACGTGGTGGGCATCATCGACCATTCAATGATTTAGGATTTGCGGGTGTTCGTATTATGGAAACCAACGAACATTATGATCGCCAACACCAAGATCTACGGACTGAAAACGGTACTGTTTACGGAGATACGATAGACGGCGTTAATTTTGACTATGCGGCAAAGTTAACGGCATTAAATGCAGTCTCGCTTGCCTCGATGGCGTGGGCACCTAGCCCACCCGAAAATGTACAAATTTCAGGCGCCGTTATGCCATCTACGTCATTAAAATGGAAAGCGCTCGGCTCAAACAAAAACCCTCAGCTTCTCGGTTATCGTGTATATTGGCGATATACTGATGAACCAAAATGGCAATTTAGCCGTTTTGTCGGGATGAAAAACGAAGTAACCTTGGAAAATATTGTCATCGATAACTATTTCTTTGGCGTTGCAGCGGTCAGTAAAGAAGGATTTGAGAGCCCAGTTGTATTTCCGGGTGCCGCAGGTGACTTTTTTAGCGCGGTCGACAAAGAAAATTAAAGTTGTTAGCTCTTCTACCACATGATTTTACTACGGCCTGAGGTCCAAATTAATTGGACCTCAGGCCCTAAACATCTAATCCAATAATGAATAAACAGCGTTTATATACTATTCTTTATTGATACTTCATTGATATTAGTCTTTGATAAATCAACAAAAAAGGTACGAATGTAAGATGGGTAAATTAGTAGTTGGATTTTTCTTTATATTGCTTTTTAGTGCGTTTTCAATGGCTACCAATCAACTTAAACTTGTCGGAAATACAGTGGCTACGCTAATTGATGAAAAAGACCAACCTGCTCGGCTCATTGACCTCGTAACAGCCGGCTTCGATAAGTTAGAAATAGAGGTAACCGCCACTACTCAGGCTTGGTCTGGTTCAGGTTTACGCAGTGGAAAATTTATAGGGTATATTGATCATTACTCCTTAAACTCGCAAAAAACGAACTACATTTACAGCCTTCCATACGCAAAAATTTCTCTTCATATTGCATCAATAGATGACAGTGCCAGCGCCATAAATAGACTCGACCAGTTAGCAGAAAATAGAATCGGCATTGAGAGGCGCTTTGCCAATACAGATATCTTACGTGTAGAAAGGCGAGTGAAATGGTCGCGCGCGGACAACTTCTACGAAAACATGCTTCAAATTTCTGAACAACGAGTAAATTTTATTCTAGCGGATAAAATAATGTTAGAAGAAATGAATAAGCTCTTGATTGCTGACGGCGAAAAACCATTGTCATTATCACCCTCTTCAATCATTGATGTTGATGTTAGTGTGGGTCTTAGAAGTGACGGAGCTAATGCACAAAAATTGCTAGATGACTTCAATCAACGCATTACTGCCCTCAAGGTAAATGGCAAAGATCAAGAGATTTATTACCCCGCAAGCACCGCTTCCAGCAAGTTAGACCCTGCTGTTTACAACAACATTTTAAGAAAATGGTAAACACAAGCACACGCGTCTGTTGAGTTTCTGAAAGAAAAACCAACGCATATCGGTCTGATAAGCCGAATAAACTAAGTGTCGAGTTAGATGAATAAATCTGTTAAAAATGTTTTAGTACTACTCATTGTTATCTCTGTGGTCTACTTTGGCAATAGAGCTGTGCAAAGCTATTTAGGTCAACAAGCCTTAGAAGCTTTGCCATTCCCCGTCTATTCTTTAGAAGAGGGGAAGCAAAAAGCCAAACAATCTGACAAATTGATATTGGCTGACTACTCGGCAATATGGTGCCCGAACTGTCGTAAATTAGATCAAAGAGTCTTTAGCCATCCAGATATCGCAGATACAGTGAAGAAAAACTTCAGTTATGTACGAGTAGATTTTGACTCTGATGAAGGTCAAGCATTTGCAGAAAAATTTAAGTTGATGGGTTTTCCTAGAGTATTAGTCCTCTCTGCCAATGGAGATAAAATTGTCGAAATGCCACTGGTTTTTGACCCAAAAACTTACAATGATAATTTACAAAAGGTTATTGCCATACGCGGTAACTAATAGTACAAGCATATAGCGTCTTATTGCACACGATGTATCATAAGCCTCAGGAATCATTGATAAAACATTAAATCCCGCGTAAATTGTGCGTATCAATAACATTTATACGAGGCTTGTTTATACGTGGCGCGTGGTACTTATGCGACGATCAATCTGGATGCGCTCGTTTATAACTTTCTACAAGTTAAACACTTATCCCCTAGAAGTAAGCATGTTGCCGTCATTAAGGCAGATGCCTATGGCAACGGCGCTATACCCGTTGCAAAAGCCTTAACTCCTTACACGAATATGTTTGCGGTAGCATTTCTAGAAGAAGCTATTGCTCTACGTGAGGCGGGTATCACTCTTCCAATTCTGGTGCTGCAAGGCCCATACGCTTATCAGGAACTAGAAAATACCAAGACCTTAAACTTACACTGGGTATTGCACACGGAAACACAATTGGCATGGTTTAGTGAATACCTATCGCATTCAGATATTCAAGGACATCAGTGGGTTAAAGTCGATTCTGGTATGCATCGTCTAGGATTGCCCATGAATGAGTTTGACGACCTAATGCGTCGTTACCCAACAGTAATGTCTAATAAATGCGTTATCATGACTCATCTTGCCGCCGCCGATGAAGATGATCAAACACAAACAAACATACAGATAAATAGTTTTTTATCCAAAGTATCTGCAAGTGATTTTGCCTTATCAATTGCGAATTCTGCGGGCGCTATTGCGTTGCCTAAGGCACGACAAAACTTTAACCGGATTGGCATTAGCACCTATGGTTCTACGCCATTTTGTAGTGACAGACAGATCACACTTAGGCCAGTAATGACGCTATCCGCGCCAATAATTGCTGTACGGGAAATTCCAAAGGGTGATACAGTAGGTTACGGGATGACTTGGCAGGCAACTAAACCAACTACAATCGCCACTGTCGCCATTGGTTATGCAGACGGTTATCCAAGACATGCCCAAAATGGTACACCCGCGGTATTGCATAATCGGCGAATTAGCCTGGTTGGCCGAGTATCTATGGATATGATTACGTACGACATCAGCAATGTCGAAAACGTAAAAATAGGGGATATGGTAGAACTCTGGGGTAATCAGTTACCCATAAATGAAATTGCCTCTTACGTCGGCACCATTGGATATGAACTAATGACAAGAGTTTCTAAGCGTGTTCCAAGAAAATACATCCATGCCAAGGAAAAAACATGATAGATCAGTTTTCAATACTAGATTGGTCCATCTTTTTAGCCTATGGCCTAATATTACTGGCGACGGGATATATTCTCAATAAACGCACTAACAGCAGTCAAGATTATTTTCTTGGCGGGAACAAAATGGCATTGTGGGCGGTTGGTATATCCGTACTGGCAACCTCTCAGTCCGCTGCAACGTTTCTTGGTGGTCCCGATCAGGGTTATAGGGGAGATTTAACGTACTTAGCTACCAACATTGCTGCCGTGATTGCGGCGATATTTGTCGCCAAGTTTCTGCTACCAAAATTTTATCAGTATAAAGTCTACACCGTATACGAACTCTTAGGGCAACGCTTTGGTGAAAATGCAAAATATCAGGCCGGATTAGTCTATTTAGTTGGTCGATTGTTCGCTAGCGGTTCACGGTTGTTTATGGCCGCAATTGCTATCGCGATGATTTTATTTGGTAACGTTGACGCATCAAGTGTAATGTTCGCCATATTAATCATAGCCCTTACCGGTTTCGCCTACACCATGTATGGCGGTATACGCAGTGTTATATACTCTGACGTTATCCAATGCATTGTGTATGTAGGTGCTGCGCTGCTAGTACTGGTTTTTTTGCTACACAATATCCCAACAGACATGAGTACGATCATTTCGGCACTACAGCACCCGAGTGGCGATGCCCCGTCCAAGTTAACCTTATTGGACTTTTCGGCAGATTTTAGCAGCGCTGGCGTCTTTTCAATCTGGTCAGTATTGACGGGGTTTGTATTATTAAACATCGCGGCGTTTGGTCTAGACCAAGATGTATCCCAACGTATGCTCACCTGTAAAGATGCAAAAAGCGCAACCAAAGCATTGGTATCATCCATTGCAATGGGTATCCCGATAGTATTAGTGTTCGTGTGTATTGGGCTACTTTTGTTTATATATTATCAACGCCCAGATTTGATGATGCAAACAGACGGTGCACCTACTCCAGAGTTTAAGGGGCAAACGGTGACTATTTTTATGTATTACGTGCTAACCGACCTACCCAACGGCATAAAAGCGGTAGTCACTATCGGCATCGTTGCAGCCGCATTATCCACATTAAATTCCGGCTTGAATTCAATGGCATCGGTAGCTGTGCAAGACATTTACAAAGGTTGGATAAAAAAAGGCGTGCAACTAAGTGATTCACATTTGGTGTTTGCCGGCAGAGTCGCTATGGGCGTTGTTGCCATTGCATTGTCGTTAATGGCAGCGCTTTGCTATTACTGGCAACAATATACAGATATGCCCTTACTCGCTTTTGCGTTGAGCGTCATGATTTTCTCGTACAGTGGGTTATTGGGAGTATATTTTACCGCATTATTCAGTAAGCGAGGCTCTGCTAAGAGTATCTTTTGGGCCTTATTCATTGGTTTTTTAATCCCGGTGTCTATGCAACCCTATGTCATGACCCTGTATCTACCTGAAACAATGCATTTCAACCTTGGATTTTCATGGCAACTAATTATTGGAACAACGTTTAGTACACTCATTTGTCTAATGGGTAAAAGTGAGAAAACGCATTGGAAAACAGTTGCATAAATGAATAAATATACACTAATTGACGAGCTGGATAAGCTTATCTCTGAGGGGCGCAACCCCAATACAATGACACTTGATCAACTAAGCACAGCTCACTTAGTAAAAACCATTAATGATGAAGATAAAAAAGTCGCAATCGCGGTAGAAGCCGCATTGCCGCAAATCACAAAGGTCGTCGACTTATGTACCGAAAGTTTCGAAAAAGGCGGCAGACTAATATATATGGGTGCGGGCACTAGCGGCCGACTAGGCGTATTAGATGCCGTTGAATGCAGACCTACGTTCAGTGTACCTGATGATATGGTTGTGGGACTAATCGCCGGTGGCGAACGTGCGTTAATTCATGCTGTGGAAGGCGCAGAGGACGATAAGCATGCAGGCGCAGAAGATTTGAAAGCCATATCGCTTAGCAAACATGATATGGTTATCGGTATTGCCGCATCAGGCAGAACGCCTTATGTTATTGGCGGTTTACACTATGCAAATACCTTAGGTTGTCATACGGCCTGTGTCGTATGTAACCCTAATGCCCCGCTACTTGAGGTTGCAGAGATTGGTATTTGTGTCACTGTCGGTGCAGAGTGTTTAACTGGCTCAACTAGAATGAAGTCTGGAACTGCGCAAAAACTTGTTTTAAACACGATAAGCACCGCAAGCATGGTTAAGATTGGCAAGGTATATCAAAATCTAATGGTGGACGTAAATGCCACTAACGAAAAACTAGTGGCACGTGCAACGCGTATTGTGATGCAAGCAACGCAATGCGAGCAAACAGTAGCAGAGGATGCCTTAAGAAAAGCCCAAAATAAAGCCAAGTTGGCGATATTGATGATTTTGACCGGCAATGATGCTGACACTGCCAGTAAACTACTAGACCAACACAAAGGTAAACTCAATACTGTGCTAAGCAAGCATTAAGTGCTTGCGTTTATTCAGTTATTTGCTGATGATAACTACAGCCAACTTAATTTAAACACAGCAACATCAAGAACAACCAGAATAAAAAGAACATTAATATGCGACTGTTGAGCAAAAAAATTGGCATTATTTGCCTTTTGTGTATCATCCTAACGGCTTGCTCCACGCTACGCTATAAAACACTTGTATCTGAAAATTCTAGTTTTAGGGTAAAGTCATTAGTCATGCACTTTACTGCGGTAGATTATGCCACGTCAATAGATCTATTAGTCAATGAAGGGTATGTAAGTAGTCACTACCTAATCCCTCAGAGCAATGACCCATCGTATCCGAATGATAAGTTAGAGATATATCAATTGGTAGAAGATGAACTACGTGCGTGGCACGCTGGTGTGAGCTATTGGCAAGGTAGAACGGGCCTAAACGATACGTCGATAGGGATAGAAATTGTCAATATACCTGAATGTATGGAGAACGAAGCCCCTCACCGATTAGCATTGTATAGCCATGATAAATTGTGCACATACCCTGATTTCGAACCAAAACAGATCGAATTACTAGTCGCCTTAAGTAAAGATATACTAGAACGACATCCTGATATTTCTCCAACAGCAGTTGTTGGCCACTCCGATATTGCGCCATCAAGAAAACACGACCCAGGTCCACGCTTTCCTTGGTATCAGCTCTACGAAGCCGGCGTTGGTGCTTGGTATGACAGGCAAACCCTGGCGAAATATTGGCATAAATTTTCTAAATATCCTGTTGATACATCCCTCTTGCAAAGTGCATTAAGTGCTTATGGGTACAGGATCGACGAAACAGGTGTTGCGGATCAACAAACAACAGATACGATCGCCGCATTTCAAATGCACTTCTTGCCTTGGCAAGTAAGTGGCACCGGCGATGCGAGCACCACAGCAGCGGTGTTTGCTTTACTTGAAAAGTACTTTCCTAAAAAACTTGAAAACCTATACGCTCGATATAATCGAGCACTCGCACTTGAACAAAATACAGATTCCTCTTATCAACAAAGCGCACATTTAAATCGACATAGTCAAATCGCTTCACAATTCTCACTATCGACTACAGATAATCTAACTGTTGCAAACAATAGGCGGTCATTTAAGTCTTATATTGGCCAAGGCGAAATCACGATAGAGCCGGAAAATGCGCAATACGCCGATATATTCATCAACGGTGAAAAACTAAATATTACTCAACCCTTTGTAGAAACCCAATACCGCTACAACTTGCAGAAGCGCACAGTTAATGGCACCAATACATTAAAAGTAGACAATATCTTGCCAGTAAATAGCGCTGTCAACATAAGCATCAACTACCCTACCTTGTCTGAATATGGCAATTCGCCCTACGACTTTGCAGCCGTTGACGAGCTCATCAACAAGGACATTAAAAATGGGTTTCCAGGTGCAAGTTTGTTAGTTATTAAAGACGGGCGAATTATTAAAAATACGGCATATGGCTTCAAGACACGCTATGACTCGCAAGGCGACCAAATAAAGCAAGCAAGGTCTATGTCAACTGATACATTGTTTGACCTCGCCGAAAATACAAAAACTTTCGCCACAACACTTGCGGTAATGAAACTTGTCTCAGAACAAAAATTACAATTGAACTCTCCGGTGCACCGCTACTTGCCGGAATACATGGGCGCGGGCAAAAGAGCGCATACCGTTGAAGATCTGCTGAGCCATACATCGGGCCACATTGTGGATATTCAGATATATAAACGTGATAACTCATTAGGGGAACATTTCTTTTCCCAGAAGAAGCTATTTACCTCAGAATTACTACTGACAGCACTAGCGCCAGAGGTAAGTAATAAAACAGAGCAGGCTTATAACGACACAAACTTTATGATTTTGGGTTTATTAGTCGAGCGTATAACAGGTAAATCACTCGATGATTTTGTAGAAAACGAAATTTATGCCCCCTTAGGTTTAAGCAATACGGCCTTTAACCCTAAACACAAAGGGATTGATACAAGTACGATTGCTGCGACAGCGTTAGCTGGCAATACACTAGATGGCAGGGTACATTTCGATAACGTACGAGAATATACACTTCAAGGTGAGGTGTATGATGAGAAAGCATTTTACGCCATGCAAGGCGTTGCTGGCCACGCAGGTTTATTTTCAAATACACATGATTTGGCCGTATTGTCACAGCTAATGCTTAATGGCGGTGGCTACGACAAGGTCAAGATTTTTGATAATTCGACGTTAACACGTTTTACAGCCCCAACGTTCGCAAAAAGCCATTATGGTCTTGGCTGGCAACTGAATACAGACAATAGCTCAGCATTACATTTTGGTGCTTATGCGTCGCCACAGGCATATGGACATACTGGGTCGACGGGTACTGTAGTGGTGATAGATCCGAGCGCAGATTTAGCCATCGTATTACTTACGAATAAAAAACACAGCCCCATTGACGGGACGCTAGACAATATTGAATTTGTAGGCGACAGATTTGCAACGGGTAAATATGGGGACGTAATGACCCTGATTTACGAAGCAATTCTGCACAATAAAAAATAACAGAATAAAAGGAAACTACCTTGGATTGGTTAAGTATACTTCCACCAATAATTGCCATCGCAATTGTCCTCTGGAAAAAAGAAGTCATCCTAGGCTTACTTGTAGCATTGGTTTCAACAGAATTACTGTTGGCGTTGAACACCGCAGACACTTCACTCCTTCTAGCCCCAATCAATTCAATCGATAGAGTAGTATCGACGGTGCAAGGCGCAGGCAACGCAAGAATCTTAATATTCAGTTTATTAGTGGGCGCTTTACTCGCTTTTATTCGTGACTCTGGCGGCGTCAACGCCGTAGTCTCTAAATTAGTTAATTCTGGCATTGCATCTAGTAAGCGCAAAGCTGGTGGCATTACCATGTTTACAGGTATCGTCGTATTTATTGAATCAAATCTAAGCGTATTATCGTCGGGCATAATGGCTAGGGGACTATTTGATAAATATAAGATGAGCCGCGCGCGACTAGCGTATGTCATCGACTCTACATCAGCGCCAATTTGTATACTCATACTACTCAATGGTTGGGGAGCATATATTCTGAGTTTGCTGAGTGCTTATGAGCTGGAAGAAAATGCACTTGTGATGCTTTGGTCATCCGTACCGTTTAACTTTTATGCTTTGTTAACCTTACTCGTTGTCGCCTATACAATTTTTACAGACAACGTGCATGGCCCGATGAAACAGGCGGAAATTGACCTCGAGCGAATAGATAACCATATCGACATACCCAAAGCATCAAAATCCAGATTTATGATCATTCCCTTAGGCATCATGATTTTTGGCACCTTGTATTTTATGTGGTGGACAGGTGATGGTAACTTAAGCAGTGGAAGCGGCAGTCGATCTGTTCTCTACGCTACCTTCATAGCGTGTATCGTCGGCTACCTGATGTTAATAACCAATGGCAAAGAAACACACAAAAGTGCGATGAAAATTGGCTTCAATGGTATGAGCGAATTATTGCCTTTAGTCACCATTGTACTGTTGTCTATTACCTTGGGAGCCAGTTTAAAAGTGTTAGGCACAGGGGTCTTTGTCGCTGGATTGGTCGGTGAACACTTACCAATGTTCTTAATATTACCTGCACTATTCATCGCCGGTGCGATAATGTCATTTACCACGGGGACATCTTGGGGTACTTTCGCGATTTTAATTCCGATAGGTATGCCGCTTGTACAAACACTAGGTTTACCGCCGCAATTAGTGTTAGCAGCTATATTAGGTGGCGGTATTTTTGGCGATCATTGTTCTCCACTATCAGATACAACTGCTATTTCGTCCTTGGCAGCCGGCTGTGATTTGTTAACCCATGTTAAAACACAGTTACCCTACGCATTAGCGGTCGGCGGGGTAACAGTAGCATTATATGCGATAGCTGGTTTAGTGGTCTTTTAAAGATTATTAATTTAATAAAATATCTAAGCACTGCTGAGCTTAGAGCAGTTTTTTTAAGAGGTATGATTTGACCCTCGAAAATGGCGCGTATCGCAAACTAACTTCAAATTTATTACTACGTGACATAACCGATTTGTAATGGCTAAAACAGTCAAAACCGTGTTTGCCATGATATTGCCCCATGCCGCTCGCACCGACACCGCCAAAGGCTAAATTGTGATTCACCATGAACAAATTTGTATCATTAATACACATATTACCGGCACTAATACGTTGTACAAATTTCTTTTCAACATCTTCATCTTGTGTAAATAAGTATGCAGCGAGTGGTTTTGGTCGATTTGAGGCGTACTCAAGCATATCGTCGCCAGAGTCCATGCAGAGTATAGGTAAGATAGGGCCAAATATTTCGTCTTGCATCAATTTACTTTCTGAGTCTGGGTTAAGTACAATTGTCGGTTCGATGAATTTTTCCGCCTTTGCGCTATTTCCACCCCAAACGATATTCTGTCCAGCTAAATAACTACGTAAACGCTCAAAATGACGCTCATTTATTACACGTCCATAGTCCTTATTTTGTAAAGGATTTTTTCCGTATTGCCGTTCAATCTGTCTAATAATTGCGTCTAATAAGGGCTGCTTTATTGATCGTTGGACCAACAAATAATCTGGTGCAACACATGTTTGCCCTGCATTCATGAACTTACCCCATACAATGCGACTTGCGGCAATTTCAATATTTGCGCTTGCATCAACAATACAGGGGCTTTTACCGCCGAGTTCAAGCGTTACTGGCGTAAGAAATTTTGCAGCAGCCGTCATTACTATTTTCCCTACAGCTTCGCCCCCCGTATAAAAGATCTTGTCAAATTGGCAAGCTAAGAGTGCCTGAGTTTCACCTTTTCCCCCTTCAACAACACTGAAAGCCTCTGCATCTAGATAGTTTGGGATCAATTTCGCCAGTAGTCGACTAGTATTTGTCGCCAACTCAGAAGGCTTAATTACGGCACAATTACCCGCAGCAATCCCTGCAACAAGCGGGCTCAAGGTTAACTGTATAGGATAATTCCAAGCGCCGATTATCAGTGCACAACCAAGAGGCTCAGGTAACATATAACTTTTCGCTGGAAATGCCACCAATGGTGAACCAACTCTTATAGGCTTATGCCATTGCGACAGTTTTTTAAGCGCCAGCTTAATATCAGATAACACAAAACCTATTTCGGTTAGATAGGCCTCGTGCTTCCCTTTGCCCAAGTCGAAAGAGAGAGCCTCGGAAATAACGACTTCATTTTCCCGAATAAGTCGTTGTAATGCCTTTAACTGCTTAAGTCGCCAGTCAATCTCTTTGGTAACGCCCGTCGCAAAGTAACGTTGATGTGTTGATACAGTAGAAGGGATGGACCGTGGTGCCACATTGTCATTGCCTTCATTACTCATACGTTATTACGCCTTAAATTACAAAAATCGTTAAAGTATTGAAGACATAATAAAAACGGCCATAGATAAAGTCTATAGCCGTTTACCCATTAATCTGTTGAAAGCATTTTCAAGAATGCTAGTCGCCAGTCGCGCTACGCCTGATAAGGATGACGCAATATAATGGTTTCATTTCTATCTGGCCCCGTAGAAATGATATCGACAGGCACGCCTGTCAGCTCTTCTAAGCGCGCGATGTAATCTTTGGCTGCCTGAGGTAAGGCCTCGTAATTTTGAGTACCGTACGTCTGCTCACTCCAACCGGGCATTTCTTCATAGACCGGTGTTACTGCTTCATAGCCTTCAGCGGCTAAAGGCGGTATCTCACTGACATTGCCAGCTGCATCTTTATAACCAATACAGATTTTAAGTGCCTCAAGACCATCTAATACGTCTAGCTTAGTTAAGCAAAAACCAGTGATTGAATTCAGTTGCACTGCACGGCGCATAGCCACTGCGTCAAACCATCCTGTGCGTCGTTTACGTCCGGTAGTCGCACCAAACTCGTGACCTTTTACACCTAAATGCTGCCCTACATCACAATCTAATTCGGTTGGGAATGGCCCAGAACCAACACGTGTGGTATAGGCTTTCACAATACCTAACACATAATCAATACTTAGCGGACCAAATCCTGCGCCAGTGGCTACACCACCTACCGTTGTATTGGAAGATGTTACATAAGGGTAAGTACCATGATCGATATCAAGCAATGTGCCTTGGGCGCCTTCAAACATGATAGCATCGCCATTCTGCTTTGCGCATTCAAGTAAGTGAGTTACATCAGTAGTCATCGAACGGAACAGTTCCGCCACGCTCAATGCACCTTCAAGTACCTCATTATAGTCTACAGCAGGCGCGTTATAGTATTCAGTCAACATGAAATTGTGATAGGCCATCACTTCTTTTAATTTAACGGCAAATTCATCAGCATTGAACAAGTCTCCAACGCGCAGGCCTCGACGAGATACTTTGTCTTCGTACGCTGGACCAATACCACGTCCCGTAGTACCTATGGCCTTATTGCCTCGCGCTTTTTCTCTAGCCACGTCTAACGCCACATGAAAAGGCAAAATAAGTGGGCATGCCTCACTCAGACGCAAACGTTCTTTTACAGGAATGTCCTTTTCTTCGAGCATGTGCATTTCTTTAAGTAACGCTTCTGGGCTAAGCACTACGCCATTGCCGATTACACAAGTCACGTTGTCTCGTAAAATACCTGACGGAATAAGGTGTAAAACTGTTTTTTCACCATCTATTACTAGGGTGTGCCCTGCGTTGTGACCGCCTTGATAACGAACAACATATCGAGCCTGATCTGTGAGCAGATCAACAACCTTACCTTTCCCCTCGTCACCCCATTGGGTGCCAAGCACTACAACATTCTTTGCCATGAAACTATACTGTGGATAAATTAGGCGGCGATTTTAGCAAACTATACGCGCTTGTTGAATGGAATTTTCGTCTTACTTATTGCAGAAATATATCAAAACAATATAAACCACAAGATTACACTGCCCGTCACAACTAACAATCCCCCAATACGTCTGAGCACATTGGGTGATTGAGCAGCCATATCTTTCAACAACACTTGCCATTTATTTGGTATAAGTAAGGGGCCAAGGCCCTCAAGGATAAGCACAAAACAAATCGCCAATATCAGAGTGTCAATTGTCATCTTTGCGCCAATAATCTAATACAATAAGCTATATATCTTTCGGCGATATACTGACTTTAAAGGCTCGCCATCAGGTAATGCATTGATAGTATCTAAGGTAATTTTTTTTGCGTCACCAAATCCCATGTCTTTACGCAAAATACTCAAAAGTAAATCCAAGGCTTGCTCAACTTTATGTGCTTGCTGCAACTGTATAGCTAAATGCAGTTTTATTTCATCATTCTCAGGGTCTGCATCTAACTTAGTCTGCAATTCAATTAATTCAGGTGATTCCGCTGCTTTTTCTGCCAGTTCAATTTTGCCTAAGATGACTTGATAACGTGCATCTTGGTCAACCATTGTCACCGGTGCTAGCAACGCTTTCGCAGCATCTACTTGCCCAAGTTCTATCGTACAATCTGCAAGCGCAAACCTTGCGTCAATCCAATCGGTATTTAAATCAAAAGCTTGCTTTGCGTATGTATATGCCTGCTGATAGTCATGCGCTTCAATTAGCTGGGCGGCTTGCAACAACATACCCTCTTCAGGTTTAGGTAAATGTTTGTCAAATAGTGCTTTTAGTTGTTCGCTATCTTGGGGGCCTGCAGCGCCGTCAATTGGTTGCCCTTCTTTCACCAGCATTATTGTTGGCAAGCCCCTGACGCCAAATTGCGCAGTTATTTGTTGCTGTTCCTCACAGTTGACCAAAGCTAAGGTAAGATGCTCGGTATTGCCTTGTGCAAGTGCTTGAACATTTGGGAGCATTTCCATTGAAGGCTCATCCCAAGGTGCATAAAAATACACTGCCACTAGCGCAGACTGACTGCCGTCGACTATCACATCGTTAAAGTTTTCTACTGTAAGTTCTACTACATTTTCTGACATAAGTTAGCATTCAATATTCAACAAATTTCTATTCTCGATTATGGCGACAATTTGATGATTTACAACAGCCGATGTAATATTTTACTCATTGTTAAAATATTGTTAAATATAAACACAAATAATATACTACCAAAGAAGTAGTTATTTGTTTCAAGAGCAGCCCATTCGTCTGTCAACGAACCCATGGTCGGTAATATGTCTAAAAAATTCAATTCCTTCAAAGAGTTTTATCCTTACTACTTGTCCGAACACCAAAACTTGAACTGTCGTCGCTTACATTTTGCGGGATCATGCCTCGTAATCACACTTATTTTCGTCGCAATATTGAAGTCATCATACATGCTACTTTGGTTACTACCTGTTATAGGCTATGGCTTTGCGTGGGTCGGACATTTTTTCTTTGAAAAAAATCGTCCAGCCACATTTACCTATCCACTGTACAGTTTAATTGGGGATTGGGTTATGTTTAAAGATATAATCCAAGGCAAGCTCGACATATAAGCAAACACAAAAACGCATATCCCCCCCTGAGCATGCGTGTATTTATATCGTCGTTACAATATGGCATTGCAGTAGCAACACTATTTGTCGTCTGCACTTGATAAGCGCAATATCTTGCCATCCGTAGAGTCAGTGAGTACATACAAACTTCCGTCGGGTGCTTGCGCTACATCCCGGATTCTTTCATCACGCTCTGCCAGCAGATTTTCTTCACTGATGATTTTTCCATCTTCAACGACTAAACGTTTTAAGTATCTATCTTTTAAGGAACCTATAAAAAGATTATTTTTCCATTCTGGAAACTCACTCCCTGAATAAAAGGTCATGCCTGAAGGAGCAAAAGAGGGGACCCAATATTTAAGCGGTTGCTCCATACTGTCAGCTTTGGTTTCCTCTGAGATAATGGAACCGTCGTAATTAACCCCATAGGTAATGGAGGGCCAACCGTAGTTATTGCCTTTAGACAATATATTGACTTCATCTCCACCTTTTGGCCCGTGTTCATGAGTCCAGATTGCTCCCGTTGTCGGGTGTTTTACCATACCTTGCACATTACGATGACCATAAGTGTATACTTCTGGCGCAGTGCCACTTACAAAAGGATTATCACTTGGTACTTTGCCCTCTGATGTTATTCTAACGACCGTGCCGTAGTGGTTATCAGTGCTCTGTGCATCGTCTTTAAAGCCACCTCTATCACCTAATGACACATATAGATGCCCTGTGTTATCAAACACTACTCGACATCCAAAATGATAGTTGCTTTTTGCTTTAGGCAAAGCAATAAATACAGGTTTGGTATCTTGTAAAGACTGACCGTCAAACATCCCAGCGTGAACTTCACTGCCCCATTCGTTATC
The DNA here is from genome assembly GCF_030160655.1 of Agaribacter marinus. Classification (GTDB taxonomy): domain Bacteria; phylum Pseudomonadota; class Gammaproteobacteria; order Enterobacterales; family Alteromonadaceae; genus Glaciecola; species Glaciecola marina. The sequence goes on along the minus strand of NZ_BSOT01000009.1, from coordinate 271,882 downwards.
CCGTTCAACATTAACACAAACATAGACTAGTTTGTCTTTATCATAATTAGGACTTATAGCAAGGCCGAGCGTCCCGCCTTGACCTTTCGCCACCGCGTCAGGTAAGCCAAGAATAGGGGCGCTAAGCTCATTGTTTTTACTTAATTTACGTAAACCACCCGCTCGTTCAGTAATTAGAGCATCACCGTTGGGCAAAAAAGCGATCCCCCACGGATGCTCCAGGCCTGAGGCTAACTCAGTAACCTTAATTGCTGCCTGACTTATAGATGTAGTAATAAGTAGAAAGGAACTTGTAACAATTCCAGAAAATATCAGTTTTAACATGGTTTTCCCTTATATTCTATGACCGAGCATAAGTACGAAAATTGTAGAAACATGGGTCAAAACGTTCGAGTAAACGCCAAGAAACTATTGTCGAACATCTACGACAGGTAATTCTATTGGCAGTGAAGAACCGTCTTCGAAATGCAAAACAACTGAAACACTGTCACCTTTGGTAAATGGCTTCTCTAATCCCATAAACATGAGATGCTTACCTCCGGGTAAAAAATTTACTGTTTGTTGCGGTAAGATTTTTACGCCTGTTTCAACCTCCATCATGCTCATTATTTCGTCTTCCATAACTGTTTCATGTATTTGCACCATTGACGCGATGTTTTGGTCAACTGCCGCGTGGCTAAGCACTAGTGTCGACGCGTGGTGAGTATTAAAAATAGTAAAGTAGGCTGCACCAGTTTTAGCAAACTTGAATGTTTCCCTAGACCAGTTTTGAGAGATTTCAGCATGCTCTGACATTTTAAATGAAGTGTTTTTTTGATCACTAGCAAAGGCAACATTAACGACGAAAAATAGTGCGAGCGACGACAAGAGTGTATAAATCGAATGTATACATTGATGTTTTTTGATCACTTTCATTTATTGCTCCTAACTCACATTTAAAAACTCAAGATACAGGCTAACTCAACGCACAATCAACGTTGTCAATTTAAAGCGCTTTTAAACGTCGAATTTCACCCGCTAGTTTTGGAAAATACTCTTCAGGTAAAAAAGTCAAAAGTTTTGATAACTTTTCACTTAACTCAAAGTAGCTGTTCGCGGTCACATTTATATGACCCATCTTACGTTTTTCACGCACTTCCTTGCCATACCAATGCAAGTGGCACCCCGGAATGCTAATTAAGTCACGACTAAAAGAAGTACAGCCGATAATGTTTATCATCGCGGTAATTTTGTTTGTCTGTGGCGAGCCTAAAGGAAAGTTTAAGCACGCTCGTATGTGTTGTTCAAATTGACATGTTTCTGCACCGTTTTGCGTCCAATGCCCGGAATTATGCACCCTCGGGGCGATTTCGTTTACAAGAAGTTCGTCACCCACTTGAAACATCTCAACTGCTAATACACCAATATATTCAAGCGAATTCGCGAGCGTTTCAAAAATATAATGAGCCTTTTGTTTGAGTGAATCACTAATATTCGATGCCGGTGCAACAGAGACATGCAGTTGCCCTTGATAATGCAGGTTTTCTGCAATATCAAAACAAGATACCTTACCGTCAGATGTTCTTGCACCAATAATTGAAATTTCACGTTCGAAATCAATCATTTTCTCGGCGACAATTGGCACAGTTTGAAGATCTAAACTTGCAAACGCAATCCGAATGTCGTCAACATCTTCGGGTATCATCATTCGCCATTGACCATAGCCATCATACCCATCCCTTGACGCCTTAAAGATAATGCGTTGACCCAGTGCTTGAACTGCGTCGTCGAGCGCATCAATATGTTTAATGATTTTGTATGGAGCATTAGGAATATTGGCAATATCTAAGCAAGCTTTTTCGCGTACTCTATCCGCCCCCGTAAGAATCGATTTCGCGTTAGGATGAAACTTACCGGTTTCACCAGCTAAGGCTAGTAAATCCTCAGGCACATGCTCAAACTCAGCGGTTATTACATCGGCATCAGAAAGCGCATAATCAAGCGTCATTTCAAGCTTTTGTTTGCTCACAGGATGTAAAATGTCTCTCGAATTTACGTCAACGGCCTTTACATCAACACCCAAAGGCGCCGCCGCTAAGTACATCATTTGAACTAACTGCCCAGCACCAAATACTAGTACTTTCATTCTAATTCCAGCGTTTGATTAGCAAGAACAGTCTCAGTTTGGTTTTGTCTAAAAACAACAATATTGTCCCGAACGTCTTTGTTTTGCAACGCCACGACTTGAGCAGCTAACAGACCAGCATTTGCAGCGCCTGCCTCACCGATAGCTAAGGTTCCAACAGCCACACCCTTTGGCATTTGAACAATTGATAATAGAGAGTCTAACCCGCTTAACTGACTTGATCTGACTGGACAGCCAAATACTGGTAAGTGAGTATGTGCAGCTATCATTCCAGGAAGATGCGCAGCACCACCAGCGCCAGCAATAATAACTTGATATCCTTCACTTTCTGCAGACTCAGCAAAATCAACTAACAAGTTAGGCGTACGATGCGCAGAAACAACTTGCGCTTTAAAACTGACACCGAGTGTTTTCAACATTTTTGCAGCTTGTTGCATGGTAGGCCAATCTGATTGCGACCCCATAACGATTGCGACTTGAGCCATAAAATTTACTTCCAATCTTAAAAGCCCGACATTATAGAAGAAAGTACCATAGAGCGCGACTCTTTGTGTCACGCGCCATCTAAAATACGCTAACGTTATACATCTAAAGGAATTTTAAGTCATAACATTCAAAGATTTATCGTTCCTTCACTCAACTGAATTCATATAGTCAATTGTCATATTTGAAAGTAGTTTTACACCTAACTTCATACCACTGTCGTCAACAATAAACTCGGGCGTATGATGCGCAGGAGAGTCAGCCTCGCTAACATCTAGTGGTTTACCACCTACCCACAAATAAACGCCTGGCACTTCTTTTTGGAAGAAAGAGAAATCTTCTGCACCAGTTACTGCTTTACTATTGATCACATTTTCCTGACCCGCAGTTCTAACTAAAGATGGCAACATCTTGTCCATTAGCGCATGGTCGTTAAAGGTTATAGGATAATTGTAGTCAAGCGGAAGTGTAATTTCTGCTTCTGCTCGCATACTGTCAGCAATCCCTTTTACCTTCCGTGGTAACGCTTCATAAATGTGCTCTCTGGCGTCTTCGTTAAGCGTGCGAATGGTGCCTACCATAGTTACATCCATCGGAATAATGTTTGATCGATTTCCGCCATGTATCGATCCAATAGAGATCACGGCAGCATCATCAAGTAAACGAAGCTCTCGACTCACGATAGTTTGCAAACCCATAATTACTTGCGCGGATGTCGTAATAGGATCAACACTTTTCCACGGATATGCGCCATGCGCTTGTTTACCTTTAATAACGATTTTAAAGGGGTCAACCGCCGCCATAATACCGCCATGTCGATAACGTACTTTACCAACATCGGTATTCGCACTAATATGAAGGCCAAAGATTACGTCAACATCAGGGTTTTTAAGCACCCCCTCTTCGACCATGACTTCTGCTCCGCCTCTTTCGCCACGAGGCGCACCTTCTTCAGCAGGTTGAAAAATAAACTTCACCTTTCCCTTTAACTGGTCTTTCATACCCGTCAAAATTTCCGCGGCGCCCATGAGCATAGCCATGTGAGTATCATGTCCGCAAGCATGCATAACAGGTACAGTGTTTCCCTCGAACTCTGCCGTCTTTGTGGATTTGAAAGGGAGGTCATTCACCTCTTTTACTGGCAATCCATCCATATCTGCGCGCAAAGCAACGGTAGGTCCGGGTTTGCCTGAGTCTAAAACGGCAACAACACCGGTAATCGCGACGCCAGTTTGAACGTCAAGCCCCAAACTTCTAAGATGCTTTTCCACATATTTAGCGGTTTCAAACTCACGATTTGATAGTTCAGGGTTTTCATGAAGATGATGGCGCCATGCAATGACTTTGGATTCGATACTGTCCGCTCGCGTTGCTACGTCATCAGCGATTACCGCAAAAGACAAACATACGAATAAGATTAGTGTGATTGATTTCATTTTTCTGCCCATTATTATTTCCTTATTAGCACCGTTGCCAGACGCACTAATAGGACTGTTATTATAGTTTCTGGTGAGCGAATATTAGCCAAAACAAAAATAGGCTAAGGCAACTAAAACAAGTGTTTCGTAATGGCTATTTTTACCACGATTGAAAACGAGATTAAAGATAGCGCAAAAAACAAGCATTTATAAGTGAATACTTCTACTTTTTTGTATGCGATAAAACCGAAAATTACGTAAAGCACAACGAACAGTAATTTTATTTGTAACCAAGAAAAAGTGAAATGAATATACTGAAAATACTGCGTCATTCCTATTGCAGACACAACTAATATTGTATCAGCAATATGAGGTAATCTATCGAAATAGAACTTTTCTTTTAAATGCGGTTTTTCGATGGTGAGAACAAATCTCACAATAAACAGAATAATGCTGATTGCGGCAAAAGACATATGAATGTGTTTTAACGTAGCATACAAACTTTCTGGCCTACTTATCGTGAAATACGATCCATATAATGATTTTACTAGATTCCATATAAAAAAAGCCAGTTAAACAACTGGCTCTAATGCTCTGAATATAGAGACTAGCAAACTTTTAGCGTAATTAGCCTTTCTGACGCTTCATCGAATCGAAAAATTCATCATTTGTTTTTGTCATAGACAGTTTGCTAATGAGGAATTCCATGGCATCAATTTCTGGCATTTCGTGCACAATTTTGCGTAAAATCCACATTTTTTGCAATTCTTCTTGCGTGGTAAGCAATTCTTCTCTTCGCGTACCTGAACGATTAAAGTCAATCGCTGGGAACACCCGTTTTTCCGCAATTTTACGGTTTAGGTGTAACTCCATATTACCCGTACCTTTAAACTCTTCGTAGATAACTTCATCCATTTTGGAACCAGTATCTATTAGCGCAGTAGCGATGATTGTTAAACTACCACCCTCTTCGACATTTCTTGCTGCACCAAAGAATCGCTTGGGTTTATGCAGTGCATTTGCATCTACACCACCAGTAAGCACCTTACCAGACGACGGTATGACAGTGTTATATGCTCTTGCCAATCGCGTAATAGAGTCTAATAAGATAACAACATCTTTCTTATGCTCGACCAAGCGCTTTGCTTTTTCGATGACCATCTCAGCCACTTGTACGTGTCGGCTAGCAGGTTCGTCAAAAGTAGAGGCAACCACTTCACCTTGTACAAGGCGTTGCATTTCTGTTACTTCTTCAGGACGTTCGTCAATAAGTAACACCATTAGTTGTGCCTCAGGATGATTTGCAGCAATTGACTGCGCAATATTCTGTAGCAATAATGTTTTACCTGCCTTTGGTGGCGCAACAATAAGTCCTCGTTGCCCGCAGCCCACTGGAGACGCAAGATCTAGTACACGAGCAGTAATGTCTTCTGTGCTCCCGTTACCGCGCTCCATGCGCAGCCTTGATGCTGCATGCAAAGGTGTTAAGTTTTCAAACAATATCTTATTTCGAGAGTTTTCAGGCTTATCAAAATTCACTTCGCGTATTTTTAATAAGGCAAAGTACCGCTCACTATCCTTCGGAGGTCTAATTTTACCTGAAATAGTGTCGCCAGTACGTAAGTTAAAACGACGGATTTGACTAGGTGATACATAAATATCATCAGGCCCCGCCAAATAGGATGAGTCTCCCGACCTTAAGAAACCAAAGCCATCTTGCAATATTTCTAATACGCCATCACCGAAGATGTCTTCCCCACCTTTTGCGTGAGATTTAAGTATTGAGAAAATAATATCTTGTTTGCGGGCTCGCGCTAAATTCTCTAGCCCCATTTTTTCAGCCAGTTCGACTAGCTCGCTAATTGGTTTCTGTTTTAATTCAGTTAAATTCATGTTGGTGGGTCTTATATATGTACAAGCAAGTACGACGTAGGTTCACTTTGTTGTATTGACTCGGTTAGTAGGTAAGTAATCTGCATGTTTGTCTGCGGCGCACAAAACGTGGAACAGGCCAATTGGTAAGTGAACGTCGCGTCGGAAAGATACGATTACTTTGGTGAGTTGTTAATAAATTAGCACTAATTTTTTTAATCGTCCAGTTTTACTAGAGAATAATGTAAAGATTCGGCACAACAATTTAATTAGTGGCACCTGCTCGACATAAATTTAACTCACAACTTTGGTCATCTCAAGCTCTGCAGGTCAAACCTCAATCGTTTGAAAATGCGCAATAACTGGGTTTATCCGTAAACCTCTCCAAACGTGATGCCTAATTTGTTACAAAGTTGATATATAAAAATTCAATTTCTAATAAGAATTGTATAAACCCAAAATTTATTTATAACTTCAACCCTCAAAAATGATAACGCTACCATTTCTTTATATAAGCGGCATAGAGGTAAAGCGTGGAAGTACTCGATAACTGTTTTCAATGAAAACGAAAGTGTTCCACATTAACGCAGGCAAAAATACAAGCATATAAAAAATCACTAAGGCATTGTTAAAGCTGTGTTTTGATTGAAAAAATACGCACGTTAACTGTACAAGTAATACTCGAAAAAAACATCTACTTATGTATTTTAAATATACTATTTTCGAAGTGAAAATTTAATTTTGATTTTGACTAATTTAGAATCTTACGTTTTTAATTATTAATATTACTTTATCTTGTTATTTTTATTTGTGATTGGCAACTTTCACCTGTAAATGAGATAAAAATGTTAAAATAATTTTTCCATTAAATTTCATTAACTTACCAACAAATTAACAAGTGTTTAACCCTTAAGATTGTCAAATCCACAATGAAAAAACATGCTTTTCTCTCTAAAAACAAGCGTTAAGGGATGTAGATTATTACCCTAGTGAAGGTGTATCTTGTTAGTAAGTTGTTTGCCAATTGTTAACACTCAACGCAAATACAACTATAAAGAGGCTCTGATTTTGGTTATTGCCCAACAACCATATCAGTCGAACAGCATCCCTAAGGGAGACACACATGAACAATACGGGAAGAAGGTTTAAGTTAAGTGCGCTGACATTGGCTATGCTTGCCAGTACTTCAAGCGCTTTTGCTGACCAACAAGCCGCGGAAGATGAAGTTGCAAACACTGCGGTCACTCAATCACCTGCTTCGGCAGAAAATGACGAAGAAGGTGAAGTTGAAGTCATAAAAGTTTCTGGTTTTAAGGGCAGTATCCTTAAAGCCATGAATGAAAAACGTTTTAGTAAAAACGTATCAGATTCTATATTCGCGGAAGATATTGGTAAATCCACAGACCAAAACATCGCCGACGCATTATCTCGTGTAACAGGCGTATCGGTACAAACGACTGATGGTGAAGGTACCAGAGTCACAGTACGGGGAGCAAACCCAGACCAAAACGTTATTACTTTAAATGGTGTTACGCTAACGACGGCTGACTTTAACCAATCAGTGGACCTCAGTGCATTTTCTTCAGATGTATTGTCAAGCATCAACGTAGTAAAAACACCAAGTGCGGACCATGACGAAGGCTCGCTAGGTGCGTCGATTCTACTAAATACAGTAAAACCTTTAAACCTTAGTGAAGATGTCAGAAGCCTTACTTTCCAAGGTAGATATAATGACTTTTCGGAAGAATCTGATTACAAAATATCGGGTACTTTCTCAAAGGCATTCTTAGATGACACTGTCGGCTTTTTGATTACTGCTTATGACGAAACGAGCTCTATTCGTCGCGATGAAATGCGTATAGGTAGATACGATGCTGTAGATGTAAGCGTAGCAAGAGACCTACAAGGCAACATTATCACTGATACTCGGGCGCTAGTGCCTAACTCAGTAGAGTATTCGTTATTCACAAACGAACGTAATCGCCAAGGCGTCGATATGACCCTCCAGTATCAGCCTACTGAAGATACAGACATTGTATTAAACCTTAACTGGGCAAACCAAGAGGTTGTTGATACTTTCCACGGTGTCAGCATAAGATCTAGAGCCGATTTACCTAATTTTGTAGAGGGAGTCGAAAACCCGACGGCGGCTAATCCTGGTACACCCAATATTCCGACGTATACAGATCCACAATCTGAGTGGTGGGTAATTGATACCGAAACTCGCACATTGGTCAAATCAGTTAATCGATTTGCTGACGGCGGTTTCCAGCGCCGAAATGGCGGTGGTACTACTGTAAACAAAGTTGCCAACCTAAATTTAACCCATCACTTTACTGATGAAATTAGTATGGAAGCTGGCGTTAACTACTCAGAAACGCATCTAGAACCCACTAATAATGTTACTATGAACCTTCTCAATGGTTTTGGTGTGCAAGCACAGGTTAAAGCAAGAGCGGCTGAATTTGGTACGCCGCACACTGGCATACAACCCGCAGGCTACGATTGTACAACTGGAATTTGTGAACTAGTGTTTGGTGACGGCTTCACGTCATTAAATAGCCCGGAAGTAAATGGCGATGAGACCGGGCGTGCAGCATTTAACCCAGATGATATTGCCGCTCAATCAGTGAATTGGATGGGGTTAAATCAACAAGAAGTAAAAGATACCAATAAAACCGCTTTTGTTGATTTTGATTGGGAAGTTGATTTTGCTGGCATTACTAGTTTCGAATTTGGTGCTAAGTATTCCGAACGTGAAAAGTTTGTCGATAACCAAACCGGTCAATTTAGAACAACTACACAGCCAGTTATCGTTACTCGTTTTGATTCAGAAGGTTCACCGATAGGCGTTAAAGCGATTATTCAAGGTCAAGGCATTAACACGATTAGTGCAATTAACTACACATCGGACGAAGCTTTTCCAGTTGATGACTTTATGTCTTCATTTGGTATTTCGAGAAACAACATAACAGACGGTTGGACCCTTGTAGACGAGCAAAAACTGCTAGATTTGGCATATGGCATCGATGGAAATAACCTAGAAGTTGATGACTCTGCTACACGCCGGGCAGTATTAGAAAATATCGCCGCGTATTTTAAAACTAATTTTGAATACTTTGATGGCAAGTTAACTGGTGATGTTGGTGTGCGTTATGTTAGAACAGACTTGGAAACCTTCGGCAGTTCAGGTGCTCGATTCCAAAGTACACCGCTCAACAGAATATTTGACCCATTTGTTTGGCGTCAATTAAGAAACCCTGAACTTGATACTTGTAACCAAGACAATATATTCTCACCAAACCCTCAAGGTGATCTGAGAAACAACAGAATCGACGGCAATGGTTGGGACTACACTACTGATCCAGCCAACCCAACACGTATCCCACAAGATCCAGCGGGATACCCTTGTTTTGACCCGCGTACCACACAAAATGCTGGCCAAGGTGGCTGGTGGTGGAACTGGCGTCACAGTGACATTACGACCCTTGTTAGTGACGTTTTCACCGACGATCCGCAACGAGTTCCTGTTGACAACAGCCTACGCACCTTTGGAACAGTGGGTTCAAATACATATGACCTATTTTTACCAAGCTTAAACCTAAATTATCAATTTGGTGATGATTTAATTGGTAGATTCGCGGTATCTAAAACCATGTCACGTCCACCGATTGATGACCTAAAACCCGGGTTTAATTTAAACGAAGGCATTTGGGGAGATCCGGATACGCCAAGGGGTTCAAGAATCACCTTGAATAACCCCAAATTGTTACCCCAAGAATCGATTAACCTTGATTTCTCACTAGAGTGGTACTTCAACCCAAGTAGCTTGTTGTCTGTTGCATTCTTCCACAAAGATATGACCAACTTTCTTGAAGATGAAACGTCAATCGTTTATGCAGACGACCTTCGCGACAAAGACATCGAAAACTATGATGTCGCCAATTTGATTCGCTCTGAAGAACAAATTAGAGCTTATTTTGCCGAAAACCCTACCGGATATACGAGTATTGGCGACGCAGCATGTTTGCCTAAACGTGGCAACTTAAGCAACGTTACTCAAGATTGGTGGTTCGATGATTCAGACCTACTTAATTACTGTGGCCTTTATAGCGCCACCAATAAGATAAATGGTGACGGCGCGACGATTACAGGTATGGAGCTTTCATATTCTCAAGTGTACGACTTTTTACCTGGTATTTGGTCTGGTTTAGGTACCACCATGAACTATACCTATCAACAAAGTAAAACGGACGAACAAGAATCTACGCTTGAACCTGGTAAAATATTACCGCAATGGCCACGCGCTTGGACACCTGAGCACAGTTACAACGCAACGGTATTCTGGGAGCAAGATGGTCATCAAATTCGTTTAGCTTACCGAGGCAAAACTGACGAACTAGTTAACAGAGCAGTTGGTGAAGGTGCCGTATGGCAAGATGGAACAGGTACTTTCGATTTCTCAGCTAGTTATCAGATTACCGACCAAACCAGAATATCTTTCCAAGCAATCAACTTAACAGATGAGGGCGTAAGACGTTATTACACCAGTAGAGAACACATCTTAGGTGACGTTGATGCAAATGGCGAAGAAATACTCTTTAACGAAGGTAACGTGTATGACGACGGTGCGACACAGAGTAGAACACAATTACTCCAACGCACAGGCCGTATATTCCGTATTGACCTACGTGTTAACTTTTAGAGTGAAGGATTATTACAATGAAATTTAAATATAAAAATCTATTAGTACCGGCCGTAATGACCGCGCTCTATGGTTGCGGTGGCGGCACTGATAACGAAATCGTTAGAATTGAAAACAATTCTCCGCCAGTATTAGATGTTGCAGCCCTAACAATTGAAGGCGTTAGTTCGACATATACAAACGACGCAGGTCAAATGGAATGGGAATATCGCGTAAAAGAAAGCGCAGATGACTACCCAAACCCCGATACGTCTAAATCTGAAAGCGTTGATTTTTTCGAAATCGATTTGTTAACCGGCATCACTGACGCAGATAATGGCGCTTTGTTGCAAGTGAATGATGTCCGTTTTGTTTGGGAAGGGCCGGATTGCTCGAATACTGTAGGTGAAGGTGCTGCATATCCTGATATATGTAACCCAATTTATGAAGCACTTGGTTTTATTGATGCTGAAGGAAATGTGATCAACACCAACTTCGAGCAAGACCAAGAGATTGCTGAGATGCAAAACCTACCGATAACGTCAGGCGTTATTTACGGGTTTGAGTTAAAACAATCCTCGGTCAAAGTAACCCCCAATATGTTTGCGCCAATTCTTGTAGAGGGAGATACCTCACAGCTTCATATCATCTATAAAGTCACAGATGGTGAAACGGTGTTAGATCGCCGCTTAAAAGTTGTAGTTGAAGGTGAAGACGCAATGCCCACCTTTATTCAACAAAACTCACTTGGTGAACCAATCTTAGATGTTACGACAAGTGAAAGAATAGATGTAGAACAAGCTGACGTAACCATCTCTGAAAAATCCGATCCGGTGTTCTTCAATATTGTTGAAGGCATATACGATCAAGATATTAAAGATATTCAAGCGTTACAAGAAGACGTTGGCAACTTGGAAAACATCTATCAACAACAACATTATACCGCGGAGCGTTTGAGCGTGGTTGGTATCACAGTCCCTGAAGGCGTGCCTGAAGGCGTGTTTAGCGACAGTAATTCCGTGGTAAGATCCAATGAAGACACTGGGGTAGAGGAATATTTTGTACAAATAGACCCATCACCCTACGGCGAACTATTGCAACGCGGTGATACAGTTAATCTAGAATTCAAATTCCAGGTAACTGACGGAAACAATTTTGTAGACCGTAGCTTTTTTGTAAATATTAAAGGGGCGGATGAGTTTAACCCGCCGGAATTTGATGAGCCGGTACTTACACAGAATATTCTCACTTCAGAATTCCCGATGGTTTATAGCCTGAAAGAAGGCGTAATAGACCTAGATGGCGACGCAACTGAGATCATTGACTTCACGCCTGCTGAAGGAAGCACAGGTTATGGTATCGACCTAACTAACCCTAACGCAGTTGTTGTTGACCCTTATGCTTTCTTAAATCTAGCACCAGGGGAAGAGAAAGTACTTTCTTATACTTACAGAATAACTGACGGTGACTTAACCTCTGATGAACGTGAATTACGTGTTGTCATTACCGGAGCGAATCAAAATCTGCTCCATAAAAACACCCCAGAAGCCAATGGCTTCGAAGGTGGGTCACTAGAAGGGACAGCGTTTGAGGGAGATGCAGGATTAATAGGCGTTACAGCAGAAGCAGCTTATTCAGGTAGTTTTGGGCTTAACAATGCCGAAGGCGGTACGTTCTTGCAGCTAAATGAAGCTGGTATTGAACAAGGACAGATTGAAAGACGTGATAATTATTATATCAACTTTTTCGCCAAACAAAGTGATGCAGAAGGTGGTGCACGTGTAACATTCAACAAGAATGCCGACACAAATGATGTGTTCCAAATAGAAGAGTCGCCAACTCTGAATACAACGGAATGGTTTGAACATACCATTACGTATGTAGATGCTGACGAATTCTTCCAAGATGACTCGGTATTCGATTTAACATTCCGTCTTGATCAAGGTTCTTTTGATGACTTTTCGTTGGTCGAATTTACCTACGCGAGATTCCGTGACTTAGTTTCTGAAGGCCAATTTAGTCAAGGTCTTGCAGGCGGCTGGCAAGTAAGCGGGGATGTTACACTAGCGGTAACTGAAGACGCTAATCGCCAACAAAACGTTGATGATCTTCAATATGGTCTTGAAGTAACGGCGGGGCCAGATGGCGGTACTTTATTCTTAGATTCATCGCAATTAGTCCAAGGTGCTGTCAAAACAGGTATGCGTTATATCGTATCATTCGATTTGCGAAACCCTACTTATTCGGCCAGCGAAGAAAAAGGAGCGCCTCTAGGAGTTTCCGTTGTAGATGAAAATGGCACGAACTATGTGCGGAAATCAGGATTTGCAGAGCCAAGTGCCACGGCTTGGAATACATACTTCTATCACTTGAATACAGTATCTTTAACAACGGATGGGTTGGGTACTCCAATTGCTAGTGATGCAGAGTTTGATTGGGAAGGGGCTGCGACACAACTCCAATTTACTATTCCCGCAGGTCAAACATTCCAGATTGATAACATTCGTATGTTCCCTGTACCTCAATAAGCTAGTTATCATTTAAGTATCATTGCTTAAAATCAAAAGCCCAGTATTTATCGCTGGGCTTTTTTAATCTTAAATATAAGTATATTTGAATGTGTATTGATATGCGTATATTAAAATACACGAACTAGCGAATCTCTGTGTTAAGCTAAATTAGCTACCTAGTAATTATTTATAGAATTCACGCAGATGCTGAGTAAATAGATATAGGAAAAATGGACTAATTTGCATTTGTGAAAACTCCTGAAGTAGCAATCAATGAACGTCAAATAACGAAAGATTGATAACTCTTGATGCCTAGAATTAAAGGTGACTTTTGCACTCCAACAATTTTATATGAAAAAAAGTGGTTTTATTTGCAAAACACATTGAAATTCTTACCGCTCAGACCTAAGCTTAAACAGTACAACTAATGTACAGATATTTATTTAATTTATAAGGAAAAATAAATGAAAAAGTTAAAGGGTATATTATCCACTATATGTGCTTTGTTACTATTTTCAGCTAGTGTGCAAGCTGGTTTTATAGACGTTTATCATTATTTTGATTCTTCAGGAAACCTTGTAGGGGAAGTAACTTATGGAACAGGCTGCAATGCGTCAGCCACTAATCCGAACGGTACAACTATAAATTCATCCTGGGGAATAACGACCAGTAACTACACGGTATCCTATGGTGGTTGTTAACGCTAGTCCGCTGCACCAACATTATCAATGAATTAACTCATCAATAAATAAAGGAGTTAGCCGTCTCCTTTTAAATTACAAATTTTTTATACTTAACGCCATAAAATTATATTTAAAATAATTGTCACACACTATCATTAATAACCAATGCATATGCAACAATGCTTGGTAATAACGGTGAATAACCTTTGTTGATTCCTCCAAATATCTTGGTTTTATCTTCTAATAAAATATTAGAAGTGTACCTAAACACATTTTATAGACGGGTTGCTTTAATTGCTTGGAAAACGGTAATTGTATAGCATTCAACTAAGACTACCATATTCAGCAACAGACAAGCTCAAAAACAGAAAATTTAGCCAGGTGATATATTTGTGTAACAAAATATAAAAGACCGATTAGAAATAACCGGCCGTTCTATAAATTACCTTAAGAACTTTCTAGATATTCTCATCCAAGAACTCTTTCAATTGCGTTTTAGATAGCGCACCTACTTTCGTTGCGGCAACGCCACCATCTTTAAATAAAAGCAGCGTTGGGATGCCTCGAATGCCATATTTAGGTGGCGTTTCATTGTTATCATCAACGTTTAATTTACCAATTGTCAGTTTGCCTTCGTATTCGTCAGCGATTTCGTCTAGAATAGGAGCGATCATTTTACATGGGCCGCACCACTCTGCCCAAAAATCCACTAATACAGGACCAGATGCATTGATTACATCGGCTTCAAATTTCTCGTCGCTTAATGCGATTATTTTGTCGCTCATTCTTTTCTCCGAGTTAGGAAATTGTAGAATTAATTTTCTGTCATTACCTAATAGTGTTATATAGAAACTGTTTTTAATGCAAGCATTGATAAGCTATAAGCTATGCCAACAACACATTTAACAGATACGACTTTTGATTCGCTTCCGATCCATCCGCAATTACTATCCGCGCTGAAGGAAGAGAACTACACTCAGTGTACGCCCATTCAAGAAATGAGCTTGCCGCAGTTACTTGCTGGCCAAGACATCGCAGGTCAAGCCCAAACTGGGACCGGCAAAACGATGACTTTCTTACTGGCTACTTTTCATCACTTACTCAACAACCATACAAAAACGACGGAACACGGACCTCGTGCTATTATTATGGCGCCCACACGGGAACTAGCCATACAAATATACAACGATGCCAATGCCCTTAGTAAACATGCAGGGTTGTCGCTTGCGGTAGTATATGGGGGCGAAGGATATGAAAGTCAACGCCAACAATTGCAAGACGGCGTAGATATCATTATCGGTACTACGGGCCGCATCATTGACTACTACAAACAACGCGTGTTTTCTTTAAGTAACGTACAAGTTGCCGTCCTCGATGAAGCCGACCGCATGTTTGACTTAGGCTTTATTAAAGATATACGTTTTCTATTTAAACGTATGCCCGAGCCTGCAAAACGTCTGAATATGCTGTTTTCAGCGACCTTGAGCATGCGAGTTCAAGAACTTGCCTATGAACACATGAACAATCCTGCCAGCGTACAAATAGAGCCTGAAACAAAAACCAATACTCGCATTACAGAAGAGCTATTTTATCCGTCCAATGAGGACAAGGCTCTATTGCTCTTAACCTTAATGGAAGAAGAGTGGCCTGATAAAGCGATTGTATTTGCCAATACGAAGCACGATTGTGAAACTGTTGCTGCCTGGTTAGAAGCAGATGGACACCGAGTTGGTTTACTCAGTGGCGACGTGCAACAGAAGAAACGAATTAAGATTCTTAACGACTTCACACAAGGTCAGCTTGACGTGTTAGTCGCTACAGATGTTGCCGCTAGAGGTATTCACATTGAAAAAGTAACGCACGTGTTCAATTACGATTTGCCCGATGATGCCGAAGATTATGTGCATCGTATTGGAAGAACTGGGCGAGCCGGAGAGTTAGGCTATGCAATTAGCTTTGCTTGCGAAAAATATGCGCAAAACCTGACGGCAATCGAAGTGTACATTAGCCATGAAATTCCAGTGACAGATTATAACCCAAACATACTACTGGAAGACGTTAAAAAACCTCAAATGCGCAGTCGAAATAATCGTTCCCGTAGCGGCAACGGTGGACGAAGAGACAATAACCGAGGAAAACCGCCTCGTAGACGCGCACCAGCAAAGAAATAGGACGATGTAAGACATATGGGTGAGTATCAACCCGCAGCGATGCAGGATGAATATTATGCTGCAGTAGATTTAGGCTCAAACAGTTTCCATATGGTGACTGTTAGAGTGTTGTCAGGTAGCGTGCAGATTGTGAGCAAAAACAAACAAAAAGTGCGCCTTGCTGCTGGATTGAATGACGACAACGAGTTAAGTGAAGAAGCAATCGCTCGCGGACTTAACTGCATACGTAATTTTGCGGAAAAACTTCAAGATATCCCCCCTAAAAACATCAAAATTGTGGCCACAGCCACACTTCGCTTAGCCACTAATTCAAAAGACTTTGTAGTACCTGCCGAGCGTATACTTAATCACAAAGTAAATATTATTAGTGGGGATGAAGAAGCAAAACAAATTTATCTAGGTGTTGCATACACATCTGCAAATCAAGGCAATACCTTGGTGATAGATATTGGTGGCGCAAGTACCGAAGTCGTCATTGGTCGAGACTTACAACCATTGCATCTTACTAGCTTTAATATGGGTTGTGTAACCTTCATGGAGAAGTACTTTCCGGAAGGAAATATTACTGCCAAAGGTTTTAATCAAGCCCTTAGTGAAGCAAGCAAGATAATGCAAAGCCATGTTAACACTTTCCGTTGCTTTGACTGGGGTCAATGCTTAGGTGCCTCAGGGACGCCGCAAGCAGTCACATCGATATTAGTTAAACGCGGTGTGAGTGATGCTATACGACTAGACTACCTGCACAAGTTAAAAGATGAATGTATTGCCGCCGGCCACATAAATAAGTTAATCATTGAAGGGCTGGCATCTTCTAGGCAGGCTATTTTTCCAAGTGGTTTAGCAATATTAATCGCTTTATTTGAGAATCTTCAAATAGAAAATATGCAAATATCTGGTGGGGCGTTAAGAGAAGGTATCATTTATGGCATGCTCGAAACCTATCAAAAAAGCGACCGCAGGCAACAAGGCCTTAACCAGTTAATTAGCCGCTTTCATATCGATGCTGAGCAGAGCAAGCGCACGCAAAAAATAGCGTCTGCGCTCTGCAAAACAATGTGTGATCAAACCAACTTTTGTGACTTCGACACTGAAGTAGTTACTCATGCTGCAGCCTCACTGCATGAAATAGGCCTGCATATCGGATTTAAAGGTTACAATGAGCATGGTGCTTATATACTAACTCACGTTGATGTCACTGGATTTACAAATTTGCAGCGCATGATGATTAAAGACCTAGTGCTTTTACATCGCGGTGAAATTGATTTGTCGCCCTTAACCCAATACAAAAACGAGCTAAAACAAACCCTTATCAACGCAATGCGCGTTCTTAGAATAGCGATTATATTGACGAGTAGAAGAAGAAGTGACGCTATACCTACTCCACGCTTGAACATTAACGAGAACGAGTGGAATTTGACGTTTAGTGTTGATTTGAAATCTCGACATCCCATGATTTATACAGAATTAGTCCATGAGTGTTGGTTGCAACATCGAGCCGGTTGGCAACTGAAAATTACCGAAGCTGCCTAAATGAGATAACCCAAGCGACAAGCGCGCCAATAGTAAGTACAGCGCCATATAAAAACTCTCGCTCTAGAATATATACACTCAAGCTCGCAATACTTAGTACAACCGCTAAATGCCCAGCGACTCGAGATCTCTGAAGACGTTGCTGTTGGTTAATCTCTTCCTGATGCTGTCTTGACAACTGATTCGGTAGCGCTCGTATTTGACGTAAGCTATCAAAAAGTAGATCTGGCATCTCCGGTAACTTTTCACTCCAAAACGGCAAGTTTTCCTTAATGCTATTAAACATCGCTTTTGGACCTATTTGTTCCTTCATCCATGCCTCTAAGAAAGGCTTTGCTGTCTCCCATAAATCCAATTGCGGATACAGTTGTCTACCTAGACCTTCTACATAAAGCAGCGTTTTCTGCAGCAACACCAATTGCGGCTGCACTTCCATATCAAAACGACGAGCAGTATTAAACAACTGCAACAAGACATTCGCGAAAGAGATTTCTTCTAGAGGCTTTTGAAAAATCGGCTCGCACACCGTACGAATCCCCATCTCAAAGTCATCAATATTCGTATTTGCTGGTACCCATCCAGAATCTACATGCAATTCCGCAACCTTTCGATAATCGCGATTAAAAAAGGCGATAAAGTTTTCAGCCAGATATCGTTTATCTTGTTTGTTTAGCGTACCAACAATGCCATAATCTATACCAATATATTGTGGGTTTTCTGGAGACTCTTTGGAAACGAAGATATTGCCAGGATGCATATCGGCATGAAAAAAACTGTCTCGAAATACTTGCGTGAAGAACACTTCAACACCGCGTTCAGCAAGCAATTTAAGATTAGTGCCTTGCGCAATCAATGCATCAATATCAGATACCGGAATACCATAAATGCGCTCCATCACAATCACATTTTTTCGGCAGTAGTCACTATAAAACTCAGGTACATAAAGTGCTTCAGAACCTTCAAAATTGCGTTTTATTTGAATCCCATTGGCGGCTTCTCGAAGTAAATCTAGCTCATCTAAAATTGTTCGTTTATATTCTTGCACTACTTCTACAGGGCGTAAGCGTTTTCCTTTAGGGATCCAACGTTGGACTAAGCCAGCAATAGACAGAAGGAGATCAACATCAGCTTCTATGGTTTGACGAATATTCGGGCGAAGTACCTTGATTACTACCTTTTTACCTGTCGGTTTAAGGGTTGCTGAATGCACTTGTGCGACAGATGCAGAGGCTAATGGGATCAACTCAAAATCTTCAAACAATTCAGATATGTCGTTGATTTCTAGCGCTCTTTCAATCAATACCTTTGCATCTAAGGATTCAAATGGCGGAACTTTATCTTGAAGAATACTAAGTTCGTTAGCAATATTATGAGAAAACAAATCTCTGCGAGTAGACAGCATTTGCCCAAATTTGATGAATACGGGCCCAAGAGATTCTAAGGCTAACCGTAGCCGACGCCCATGAGTATCAGGAGCATGTTTGTTAGGTAACCAAAATACGCACTTTCTTGCCCATCTAAAATACCATGGGCGAAAGCGCTTAGGAATAAGCTCGTCAAGGCCATGTGAAAGTAATACAGCCCCAATCTTATAAAAACGACGAAGCTTCATATCAATTTACGTCCTTTTCCAATTTTTCTATTCTTGCGGCTACTCTGTCTGCCCCCGCCTGAAGTATCTTTACTTCATCAATAAAATTCATCAACATAATAGGCCGAACGGCGATTGGTTTTTCTTCGAGTGCAGCATCCGACAGGGCCTGCATAATACTTTCGCGATGTTTAGTTAGTTTGTCTTTTGTGCTACCGGCAAACGTAAATAGCCAATGTGCAGGCACATCACCAATATATTGAGATAAAACTTCGGCTAAATCGATATCCAACTCGTCAAATAACGCGCTTAATTTTTGAATCAGATACAAATCACCATAAAAGTCCAACTTACCCAGTTTAATAAGGCGAGTTAACTGGCTTGTTTTTTTTAATTCAGGCAAAGCATTTATTGAAATACTGACATATGCGTGGTTGTCGAGTATGGTTTGCTTTTGTGCTTCCGTCCAAGGGTCATCGATGGTGACGTCAACGTAGCGCTTTTCTGATGATGTTTTACCGTCTATTTTTTGAGGCAAAGAGAAATGCAATGACAGAGTAATGTCCACTTCTTGAATATGCAATGTGCAGCACTTTCCACTTAGCGCCCGCACTAACTCGTCTGAGTTTCGCGCTAAGCCTAAGGCCGTATTTATCGCCAATTCAACAATAGACGAGACTACTTGTAGTGCAGGCATCTAAAATTTATATCCTCGATGCAGAGCAACAATTCCGCCCGTCATATTGGTAAAACTTGTTTGCTCAAAGCCCACATCTTTCATCATACTCTCTAACACGGTTTGCTCTGGATGCATACGAATAGATTCAGCCAAATATTGGTAACTGTCACCATCTTGGGTAACCAACTCACCCATTTTAGGCAATACATGAAAAGAATATGCATCATAAAGCTTGCTTAAGGCGTCAGTAGTGGGTTTTGAAAACTCTAACACCAATAAACGACCACCTGGCTTCAAGACACGAAACATACTCGCAAGCGCCTTGCTCTTATCAGTTACGTTGCGCAAGCCAAATGCAATGGTAATCAAATCAAAATGATTGTCTGGAAAGGGTAACTCTTCGGCATTAGCTTGCACATAATGAAGATTGCCGACAATCCCTTTATTGACAAGTTTTTCTTTACCAACCGTCAGCATTGAATGGTTAATATCAGCAAGAATGACCTGCCCGGTTTTACCTACAATCCTGCTGAACTTTGCAGCTAAATCACCCGTGCCACCGGCTAAATCCAATACCCGTTGCCCGGCTTTAACACCACTGCAGTCAATGGTATAGCGCTTCCAAAGTCTATGTATGCCAAAAGACATTAAATCATTCATCACATCATACTTCGCCGCAACGGAGTGAAACACGTTTGCCACAAAGTCAACTTTCTCACTTTTGTTGACTTGCTTATAACCAAAATCAATGAGGTCTTTCTCAGCAGTTGTGGATTCGTGAATATTAGAAGGTGAAGAAGTTACGTCGCTCGACATGATGCTTAACTCGTTGATTTGGTGTTATAAAGCTAGTGTCATTAGTTTATATTAAATTTGGTGTAGTCGCCATGAAGATTGGCGACACATATTCGCGATACTGCAATGCATAGGCGCACGCCTAAGGCTTATTTATGTAGATTCTATACCTACAGCATTGTCACCAACACTCAAGGCCAGTATTTGGCTTAACTCTTGAAATGACAGCCCCGATGTGCTTTGCCAAAATTGGAAAGTATCTTGTATCGTTTGTAAACTGCGTTTCGAACGCAACGAACCCGAGACTAAATCATGAGATCGAAAGTAGGCCTCAACATCATTTGACAAAATAAATGTATCAACGCCCAAAAATCGCAATGCATATGCACCGGTGTTACCGCCTAAACGCGCCCCTTTTTGCTTCAAAAAATCCCACAAACCGATAACATCTCTTGAATCTCTCTTGGCTACAAATGCAGCAAAACTTCCATGCTCGTCACTAACGTCTTTTATCATGTGCGCATTGTCGCGAATTGTGCGTACTTTATTTAAATTTCTAATAATCTTGGGATCAGTCGCCTTTTTCTCTAACATTTCATCTGGCATCATTAGTATTTTTTCAATATTAAATTCAAAAAATACCTCTTCAAAATCCGGCCACTTCTGGCGAACGACACGCCACACGAAACCAGATTGAAATACTTTCTTTGTGAACTCAGCTAACCATCGGTCATCAGGTATCTGTAACAAATCTCGAGTTTCTAGGGGTTTCGAAACCAATGACTGTAACGCTAAGTCACCGCCTTTGCGATCGCTGGCACGCTGAAATATTTGTTCAAAGTGCTCTGTTTTATTCATACTTATTGTCCATAATTGTTATTCAAAAGTACTATTCATAATTACTATCCACAATTAAGCCGCGTCGTCGTGCTCACCAATACCAGAATGGCGTAACAAGGGTTGAATACTCGGTTCACGCCCCCTAAATGCTTTAAACAAATTCATTGGTTCGTCTGAACCGCCCTTTTCAAGAATATTGGTAAGAAAGTCCTGCCCAGTTTGTTGATTAAATATGCCTTCCTCTTCGAAGCGAGAAAACGCATCCGATGATAGCACTTCAGCCCATTTGTAACTGTAATAGCCTGCAGCATAGCCACCCGCAAAAATATGCGAAAAACTATTTTGAAAGCGATTAAATGCAGGCGGAACAAGCACCGCAATTTTATCTCGGACAACATTCAAAAACGCTTGGACATCTATATCTGTGTCAGTTTGCATATGAAGAGAGAAGTCAAACAACGCAAACTCTAACTGACGCAACATTTGCATTGCTGACTGATAATTTTTAGCGGCGAGCAGTTTATCTAATAGATCTTTTGGCAACGCTTCACCGGTTTCGTAGTGACCAGATAAAAAAGCCAACGCCTCTGGTTGCCAACACCAATTCTCTAAAAACTGACTGGGTAGCTCTACTGCATCCCATGCGACGCCGTTAATACCAGATACTCCCCCGACAGTAATTTTCGTCAACATATGATGAATACCGTGGCCAAATTCATGAAACATAGTGACAACTTCGTCATGCGTGAATAAGGCGGGTTTTCCATCGACTGGTCCATTAAAGTTACAGGTTAAATATGCAACGGGCACTTGCAAACGATTGTCTGCCGTAATGCGTTTAACCCTGCATTCGTCCATCCAAGCACCGCCTCGTTTTTTCGCACGCGCAAATAGGTCTAAGTAAAAGCATCCCCGTAACTCTTTGCCTTGTCGTATTTCAAAAAAACGAGCATCTTCATGCCAAGTATCAACGCCATCAATCTCTACAACGTCGATACCATATAAGCGTGATACAACATCAAATAAACCAGTTAAGACTTTGTCTACCGGGAAATAAGGTCTCAATTCTTCATCAGACACTGCATACTTTGCTTGCTTCAATTTTTCAGAGTAATAAGGGTAATCCCATGCATTCAAAGAGGACTTACCATATTCTTTTTCAGCAAACGCTCTCAATTCATCGATTTCTGCCTGCGCCTGAGGTTTAGATTTTTCGGCTAAGTCTTCTAAGAAGCTAATCACCTGAGAGGCGCTTTCTGCCATCTTTGTTTGTAACGCATAGTCAGCGTAATTTTCAAAATCTAGTAAGGCTGATAACTTTTGACGCAGCGCCAAGGTTCTCTCAATCACTTTGGTATTGTCAAACTTACCATCTTCGGTATCAAATTCTGATGCCTTTGTTGTATATGCCCGGTACATGGTTTCGCGTAAGTTTTCATTGTCGGCGTACATCATCACCGGTAAATAGCTTGGAATGTCTAAGGTAAATAAATACCCTTGGCGTTCTTTTGCCATAGCGGTTTGTTTTGCCGCCGCCTTTACGGAGTCAGGCAGCCCCGATAATTCCGCTTCGTCTTCGGTGTAGTAAGTAAAATTAAGTGTCGCATCCATCACGTTATTAGAAAATGTAGAGCCTAATTCCGACAACTCCGCACGAATCTTCGCATATTCCGCTTTTTTATCGTCGGGTAAAGCGACACCTGAAAGTGTAAAGTCCCTTACACCATTATCGACTAACTTTTTGCTCGCCTGCGAAAGAGATTGATACTCATCGCTTTTTTGTAAGGCAATATACAGCTTACAAAGGCCGTTGTGTTGCCCAATGTATGTGCCATATTCTGATAATAATGGTAAACACGCGTCATGTGCTTCACGCAACTCATCAGAACTCACTACCGAATTCATGTGACTAATTGGCGACCATAATTTACTTAGCTCATCATCCGCTTCTTCGAGCAATTCAATGACATTGGCATAGCTTACTTCAGCGCTTTTGACGACGGATTCTGCAGTCGCTTTGCATTTGTCTATTGCCTGCTGAACTGCATCTACGATATTTTCAGGGGTGATAGCTGAAAACCGTGGGAGCTGAGTGGTATCAATTTTGGCGTGTTCGATAGGTAAAGCAGGCATGAATGTTCCTATTTCAAAAAATTGGTATTTATAAAAAAAGTCGCTATGGTTAGATCTTGGGTAAAATAGTTAAAAATCAACTGACGCTCAACTATTTAAAAATAGTTTGCGCTAAATATAGAAATAAAACTTGAAATAACGGGTCTCATCATCACTGTTATAACTTTGCATCATTTAGACGATGCCATGACAACAACTGAATAAAGGCGATTATGACTTCAGAAAGCACTCACTTTGATTATATTTGTATTGGCGGCGGGTCTGGCGGTATTGCGTCAGCAAACAGAGCATCTCGCTATGGTAAAAAGGCCGCGATTATTGAGGCTAAGGCAATCGGTGGCACATGTGTAAATGTTGGCTGCGTCCCTAAAAAAACCATGTGGTACGGCGCACAGGTAGCAGAAGCAATTAACTCATATGCACCAGATTATGGTTTTGACGTCACGGTCAATAGTTTTAGCTGGGCAAAGCTGGTTGAAAGCAGAAGCGCATATATTGACAGAATTCATCAGTCTTATGATCGCGTACTAGGCAATAACGACGTTACCGTAATCAAAGGTTTTGCAAAATTTGTAGACGACAAGACTATCGATGTTGACGGCAAGTTATTTACTGCGGAGCATATCACTATTGCCGTGGGTGGAAGACCGGTAAAACCGGATATTCCAGGCGCCGACTTAGGGATAGATTCGGACGGTTTTTTTGACCTAAAGGAACAACCAAAGCGCGTAGTAGTGGTAGGAGCTGGTTATATCGCCGTTGAACTCGCTGGCGTAATGCACTCTCTTGGGTCTGAAACACATTTACTGGTTAGGAAAGAAAAGCCACTACGTAATTTTGATGATGTGTTATCAGACACGTTAGTGGAAATCATGGCAGAAGAAGGGCCGACCTTGCATACAAATAGCGCTGTAAAGTCCCTAGAAAAACAAGATGATGGCAGTATATTGGTCACCTTAAATAGCGATGAAACCTTACACGCTGATGCTGTCGTTTGGGCGATCGGTCGAGAGCCATCTAACGATAAAATTCAGCTCGAAAATACCAGCGTTGAGCTAGATGCCCGCGGGTATATTAAAGTTGATGAGTATCAAAATACTACGGCGCAGGGCATTTATGCGGTTG
The DNA here is from genome assembly GCF_030160655.1 of Agaribacter marinus. GTDB lineage: Bacteria > Pseudomonadota > Gammaproteobacteria > Enterobacterales > Alteromonadaceae > Glaciecola > Glaciecola marina. Next base: position 247,243 of record NZ_BSOT01000009.1, on the reverse strand, counting down.
GTGATAACATCGGCAAGGTCGATTTAACGCCCGTTGCAGTAAAAGCAGGCAGGTTGTTGTCTGAACGTTTATTTAACAATAAACCTGAAGCAAAAATGGATTATGACTTAATTCCGACGGTTGTGTTTAGCCATCCACCGATTGGTACGATTGGCCTCAATGAAAAAGAAGCCGAAGAGACTTACGGGAAAGACAATGTCAAAGTTTACAACTCTAGCTTTGCCGCTATGTACACCGCAGTCACACAACACCGCCAAGCCACAAAAATGAAATTGATAACTGTTGGTTCTGACGAGAAAGTAGTTGGTTTGCACGGTATTGGTTATGCGATGGATGAAATTTTACAGGGCTTCGGCGTGGCGATAAAAATGGGCGCAACAAAAGCCGATTTTGACGCTTGTGTCGCGATTCACCCCACCTCTGGAGAAGAGTTTGTTACCATGTAGACATGACTCTTTAGAACTTCCTCTGGAAACCATACTAATCTTATTTCAATTTTATTGAATTAGACATCGTTTAGTATGGTTTTTGTTGTTAGCTTACTTGAGTTCCAAATTAGTCCCCATGGTATCCATGACCATGCGGGACAGCCTAAAGTATCCCGTTAAAGACATTCTTGTTTACATTCTGCTTAGCGCATCTTATTCGGCTACATCAGATTCATTGATGATTAAACTAGGATTATCATTGTACTCCATTGTTAATTTCCTATTAAAAGCCATTAGTTTATTTCCTTCCAATCTAACCTGCGGCACATTTTTTAAGTTTAACGGATCGATAGCTCTACCATTTTTATGTATCTCATAATGTAAGTGCCTACCACCTGACAATCCAGTATTACCCAAAAAACCAATGACATCGCCTTGCTTCACCTTACTGTTCACCCTGATATTAGAAGCGTAATTTTCAAGATGTGCATATAGCGTTCTATAACCGTTTTTATGCTCAATAATCACGCAATTCCCAAATGTTCCATAACTGCTTGCCCGAATTACCTTGCCATCACCAGCAGCTAATACTGATGTGCCAATAGGGGCACTAAAATCAATACCTTTGTGTATTCTCGAATACCCCAATATTGGGTGTTTCCTATTCCCAAAATGACTAGTTAGCTTAGCGCCGTTAATGGGCGTTTTTAACAAGCCTCCGTGCAAAGCTCTACCATCTCGAAAATAAAAAGCGCCTTCAAAACGATACAAAGTATAATTTTTATCATCTTGGTTGAATTGGAGATAAGTTATCTTTCTATTGGGTGACTTATGACTGAACAATCGAGGGTTTGAAGCAGATTGAGCTTGCTCATATTCCACAATAAGAGAATCATGTTTTTTAACATCACGCTGCAGATCAATAAGATAAGATAAAATTAATATTATGTCGTTAACTACACTATGCGGTACGCCCTCATCTAGACTATTTTGGTAAATGTTATCTAGAATTAGCACCTCCTTTTTTGATTTAACATAGTTAATTTCAGTTGTAATTTCGTTTAATTTCCAAGCATTACGAGTCCATGTCGCTTCAATCAAGTGACCATATTCAGTAGCTAGTCTGACAATAAATTTTTCATCAAAAGATTGAACTTCAATTTTAGTCCCAACTTTCAATTTATTAATATCCAGTTTATCTTGCAACAACATTTGTAATTCGTAAATTGCTCCCCCGGTGATACCAAACGGTTTTAAAATTAACGAAATATTATCGCCTGGTAAAACAACAACTTCCTTCATCTGATAATTATTCGGTATTAACACCTCGCTCTCAATAGACCGACTTGTTTCTTCATGTTGAAATTTTTCAATTTCCGTATCAGTTAAAACCAGCTGGGGTTTTTCGACTATCCTTTGCTCGCCGCATGCCAGCATATTAAGCAACGAAATGCTTAGTAGTATTCTCAACAACATGATTGCTAATTATTAATGTGACCTGTGTCGCACTTTAACATAAACTCAAAGTGCGACACAAGTCACGTCAATTAAAATAAATAGATGACAACTTTAATTTGCGCCTGGATCTTCGCCACCAATCCCTACTTCGTCTTCATGAAGTAATGTAATTTTGTACCCAATGGCAAAGTCGCTTGGTATCGATACTGGTTTCTGAATCACTAAGCCTTGCGCATTTCGCCGCCAATTAACAGTCTGTTTACTACCTAGCATTTCTATCTTCTCAATTTTCGTCTGCAAGACGGATAGATTAGTATTCAGCGTTTCGATGACAAGATCGGTGTCGGGTACATCCATTACGAACGCATATATAACGTCGTCACCTTTTTTGGTAAAGCGAATATCTTTTTGATTATATTCAATTTTTTGTTTTTCAATTTTGTGACCGCCTCGACTAATGCGCGTTGGGCCTTCACCAAAGACTGTCCACGGACGGGTTTCATAAATACCCTCACCGTTAATTTCTAACCAATTACCTAGTTTATCTAGCATATCGTGCATTTCATGCGGAATTGAGCCATCGGGGTTAGGCGGCACATTCAATAACATTAAGCCATTTTTTGCTACAATATCAATCAAGATGTCGACAATTTCATTGGGGCTAACAAACTTCGCATTTTCATAATAGAACCATGCGCCGGGCGATGTGTCAGTCATCCAAAATTCATCTTTTATTTTATTTGGGCGACCACGCTCGTAATCTAAAATACCAACAGAACTTGGAAATGATGTGTTTTTGTAGTTGATAACGACATCTTTGTCCCACTCTTTTGCTTTATTGTAATAATAAGCAACAAATTTTTTGCGGTATTCTTCGTCTAAAAACTCAACCCACCAGTCAAACCAAATAACATCCGGCTGATAGTTGTCGATCACTTCTTTCAATTTAGCAAACCAACGATCATGAAATCGTTTATTTGGCTTAAAATCTGTTAAATCATGCTTATCAGTATATAAATCAGACGTTTCCGCCGTCGCATCAAAGTTATGGGCATTCGCAAAATATACCCAAGTAAATGCATGATGAAATGAAGTAAGCAACTTTAAATCCCTCTTTTTAAGGGCATCTCTCAATTCACCAGTGATATCTCTGCCAGTCGTCGCTTTTGAATTCCAGCGAGTAACCTCACTATCCCACATGGCATAGTTATCATGGTGAATAGCAACGGGCCCCGCAAATTTGGCGCCGGATTTTTTAAATAATTCAGCCCACTCTTCTGCATCAAATTTATCTGGATTAAACTGTTTAATAATATCTTTAAAACCAAATTCAGCAGGATCACCATGCTGTTTTAAGTGGTGTTGATAGGCATAAGACGGACGCGTTTCGTTGTTATCACCAAAACGCCTCAGCTCCCCCGTCTTCCAGTCATATTGTTTGTCCATATACATGTCTAATCCGTACCAGCCCGCGGCCCATTTCATACCGATATTGGCCTGGGATGTAGGCCCCCAATGAGTGTAAATACCTAACTTAGCGTCTTGAAACCACGCCGGTTTTTGATTTACTTTTTCAAGCGACTCCCAGTTTTCTTTATAAAAGGCGTTACTGCCATCTTTTGATACAACGGACGTCACACTAGCGACAAGCACCTCTTCTTGTTTTATATTGCAAGCCGCTATACCAGTGACCAGAATTGTCGCAGTTAAATATTTGCTGATAGCGCTCCAAATTTTTATATCCATCTGATAACCATTTGTTAGTTAAATACTTTTGTATGTATGTCCGATTAGGACAATTTCCTTTATGCTTTTTACCTAGATTGCTCGATTTATTTAGCCCGCCCCCCTACACTTCAAGCATGTAAAACATACTAGAGGTGCACTCGCCTAAAACTTTCAGGGGCAGACAATATATGTTGTTTCATAGATAATTAAATTTATGCGCACTGGATATGTTTTTGATACTACCAACTTAACATTTCCTTAACTTTTAGTTTATCACCGTGAAAAAGTATAAATTATGCAAAATACTCAAATACGCTTTGGTCGTCGCCCAACTGACCAACCTACCTTGGTTGAAGAACTGGTTGTGTTTGGAAAACGTTGCTTATACGCTCCCGCGAAGAATGCTCTCCCACCACATTGTTTGAATGACTACCAATTGATTTTTATGGAGAGCGGTGTTTTGGAAGTATATTTAGATGGCCGAGCTGTTTCTGTTTTTCCTCAGCAAATATTAATTGTCCGCCCATACGAAATAATGCGTTATGTCAGCAATACCTTACCCGTTGGTAATCACTATTTTTTGCAGCTAAATGCTCACAATTTAAACACCATGCACCCAACATTTGAAAATATTTCTGAAAAGACCAATTACATCACACAGACATTATTAGTGGAGCTGCAACATTCATTTATAAACGATAAAAATAACCAAATCATACAAGGCACGAGCCATTGCTTAGAATTATTAAAACAACTGCTGCAAGAGCATCAAAACGCAGATAAGTATAGTCAGTTATCTGCGTTTTGTAGCTACAATGCATTGTGTATTCAACTGATACGGTTGCTGGAAAAGCATCAAGTAAAAGGGAGAAGCGATGATTTAAGTTGGATTCAAAATGTATCGAAATATGTTGAGAGAAATCTATGCAGAAATATATCCACTAGCGAATTATCTGCACTTGTTGGTATATCAGAGAATCAATTACGAATAAAGTTAAAACAGGCTGTTGCGCAATCTCCGCAGCAATTTGTATCGCAAAAACGCATAGAACTTGCTAAACGTCTTTTGTGTGAAGAAACAGCCAGCATCACCGATATCGCCTATGAAATGGGATTTTCGTCCCCTCAATATTTTTCGTTGTTCTTCAAAAAATACACCTCGTTAACACCTTTTGAATACCGAAGCGAAAAAAGAACAATGCTGATTGATGCAAATACTGACATCGTTAGCGATAATGCTGCTGCGCAAAGACTTGATGCACACTTCAGTTAAATTGCGCATCTTAGCTAAGCACTTAACTTTTTTTCCATAAATTTTGCAGTTTTTCATAGCAGAAAAAATCATATGGATTCCAATAACTAGGAATCAGCTCTAAGGCCTTACGCTCTTCAAAATTTGACACTAGTTTACTTAATATTTCTTTTAACCTTTCAGGTTTAATTTTTTCTAATCGGCTTTTTGCCGCTTTAAAATATAGATTACTATGTTTTTGAACGGTAATAACTGACCCACTCGATATAAAGGTCAAATTACGAGTGGCAACACGGCAAACCGGATGGTAGGGATCTTCTGGGTTTAGTTTAGTCACAATCGCATATTCATATCGGTCTACCTGCCCTCCGTCTTCTTCTGGGATATAGGTAATACCAAAACCTTGCGGAAAATAACCGACAATATCTAGAAGCTTTTGAGCAACCAATTTACTTATAGCCCCCTTCTCTCCCGCATTTGTAACGACTAAAGCAGCCTTAGGTAAATCTAAAAAGTTATAGTCTGGCTTCGAAGAAAAAACAATAGACGTATAGATTTGCGGTACCTTTATTAGATTCCCGATGCCCAACTTAGGATTTAAGGCCTTAATGACTAACGTGCGCGTAAAAGTGAGCCGCTGCTGCTGAATACCATTGAAATCCTCTCTCTCGCTTTTCGAATTACCTACATACTTTTCTTTGCCCAAACCAAAGCTAATATAATCTAAAGTTTGCTCATAATTGATTTTAAGCAATGCCGTTCTTTCTTCTTGTGTGAGTACGCGAAATTCATCTAAGTCGCCATCATCACCTTTCAATATTCGCTGTGCCTTTGGATGCAGCAAGCCTACATCTTGAAAAATACTTGCAAACAAGACTGGCAAGGCAATATTCTCTTGAAACTCACTCAAGTTACCTTCAGTTTCAGCATAACGCGTCTCTTTGTTGAACTGCTTAGTCACATAGTCATTCTTAAACTCTCCGTCAAAAAGCAACTTATCCAACAATCTTAACGCAATTACACCTTTGTATGAGGGCTTGAGCTTTTGATGAAGGAGACGCAGTTTTTTCCCTTCGCAAGGTGACAATAACTGTAAGGTACCAAGGACTTTAGCGCTATTTACCTGAGTTTTTTCCCAATTTTCCCCCTCGCAAAGCGTTAACAGCATAGAACAAACTTCAAGCGCTTTAGTTAACCTAGACAATCTAGCGTCGTCATCTAGTGATTTTTGTTCGGCGTAGTTTTTCCTAGCAATTTTTAACTTGGCCGATAGAGCATCCTTTTCTGCATCGCTCGCCAACTCAATTTTGTTACTAATATCGACAACCATATTCTTGAGCGAAGACAGTGCCGCTTTGTTTTTTTCAGATGTTTGAAAATAGGCCTCCGCTTGCTCAAACAAAGAGTTTTTTGATGGCGTTTTACTTTGAATAGCATCCACCATGTTAGAAACAGATTTAGTAAAAAAAGAGTTACCCATTGGGCCGTGCATATTACCACCGACGTTTTTGCGCGCGCATTAAAATTAAAATGTAAAGATCGAAATCCCTTTTCCTCAATACATGTAACGGCAGTGAGCGATGTAAACTGAAATAGTGTCTAATTAATTTTATACTATCTCTAGACTCTGTATGATTTCCAAAGAATAATGGAGTAACGACATCCGCTGTTTACACCTTAACTGACACTACTTTCGATTCGCCACTTTGGAGATACTATGACCGAAAACTCTCGTCCACCACTGCCGCCTTTTTCTTACGAAGATGCCATTATTAAAGTACGTAAAGCCGAAGATGCTTGGAATGGCAAACAAACTGAGCTTGTCGCCCTTGCTTACACACCAGATTCTGCCTGGCGTAATCGTTCACAATTTATAAATGGTAGAAAAGAAATCATCGATTTCTTAAATGCTAAATGGGAAAAGGAATTAGATTATCGACTGATCAAGGAAATTTGGGCACACGGCGACAATCGTATTGCTGTTAGATTTGCATATGAGTGGCATGACAATGATGGCAACTGGTTTCGCTCCTATGGTAATGAAAATTGGGAGTTTGATGATTTGGGTTACATGTGTGCCAGGCACGCCAGTATTAACGATTTACCCATTACTGAAGAAGAGCGTTTATTTCGTTGGCCGGCGGGAAAGCGTCCTGATGACCACCCTGGACTATCAGAACTAGGCCTTTAACCCTAGCGACAACATTACAATAGCATTCGGAATCGTATCCAAATTATGCTTATACTAAGCATAGTTCCTTCGATTCCATCTTTATAAGATTTAACATGCTAGAAACCGCTATCGTCTTTCTTGCTGCAACGTTAATTGCAGTCCCCCTATTTAAAGGCTTAAAACTCGGCGCAATTTTAGGTTATTTGTGTGCAGGTGTCATTATTGGGCCATCGGTGTTGTCACTTGTTGGCGATGCCGAAACCATTCTGCATTTTGCAGAGTTAGGTGTTGTGCTGATGCTATTTGTCATTGGTCTCGAATTAGAACCAAAAAGACTTTGGCAAATGCGAAATAAAATCCTCGTCACAGGCGGAATGCAACTTATCCTTAGTGCGCTGATTATTAGTCTTGCGATAATTGCTTTTTCAAACACTCTGTCAATTTCAGCAAGTATTGTTATCGGGCTGGCCTTAGCGCTTTCATCCACGGCATTCGCTGTCCAGTTAATGACAGAGCAGAACATACTGCGAACCGAACCTGGACAGCAAGGTTTTTCGGTTTTACTCATGCAAGACGTCGCCGTCATTCCGATTCTTTTGCTAACCGCCGCACTCGCGCCGATGCAAATGGGTGAAACGCAACCGTGGTGGGTTGGTGCTGTCGCTGTCATCGGTGTCTTAGTCGTCGGGTTTTATTTGATAAACCCTTTTTTACAGTTAATTGCTAAATATGGCAGTAATGAAGTAATGACCGCAGCTGCATTATTCATTGTACTGGTCACGGCGATGATAATGTATAAAGCAGGCTTATCTATGGGTATGGGCGCGTTTATTGCCGGCATTCTGCTAGCTGACTCTAGTTTTAAACACCAATTGGAAACTGAAATTGAACCGTTTAAAGGCTTATTGCTCGGCTTATTTTTTATCGCAGTGGGTATGAATATCAATTTAGATCTACTGATTCGAGACCCAATTTTTGTTGTGAGTGCGGCTATCGCATTAATGTGTGTAAAGGCCTTAGTGATTGCCGTGATAATACGAATTAGCAAACAATCATGGGTTGACGCTACACGGGTAGCTATTATGTTATCGCAGGGAGGAGAGTTTGCTTTTGTCGTAATGACATTAGCGGTGAGTGGCTTGTTACTAAGCCCTGACGTAGCGGGCATGGTGAACTTAGTAGTAGGTATGTCGATGGCACTTACGTCGCCAGCAATAATATTTTATAGCATGTGGTTCAATAGTCGTAATTGCCCTTCTGTCATTGAAAGCAATATTCAACATGACGATCCGAATGTCATAGTTGCTGGCTTTGGGAGATTCGGACAGATCACGGCTCGCATATTGTCGGCTAACAATATACATTTTACCGCAATTGATATAGACGCAAGTCACATCGAATTTGTAAAGCGCTTTGGGAACAAAGTTTTCTATGGCGATGCGACTCGCTTAGATTTGCTCAAAAAATCAGGTATTGATACCTGCGATGTGCTGTTAATCGCCATTGACGATAAAGAGGCGATTTCACGTTTAGCAACATTGATGAAAGAAGAATACCCACATGTCAAACTAGTTGTTCGTGCACGAGATAGAATGCATGCAACGGAATTAGCAAAACTCGGTATAAAACATTTCGTGCGAGAGACCTTCCATAGCGGCCTGCAAGCGGCAACAATGGTACTTGAACTTGTTGGTCATTCTGAAAATTCAGCGAAAACGATGACAGAAACGTTTGCGAACCACGACAACGAAATGCTCGATGTGTCCATAAACGAAGAAATGGGGTTAGATGCATTAATCCAGCATAACGTTGAAAGCAGAGCGGCGCTAAAAGATCTGTTTAAAAACGATCAAACTTAACGCCAACTTTATTCACCATGTTACTTAATAACTGGCACGCACTCCAAAGTGAAAACTACGTCCAGGTAGGGGCGCCAAGTCTTTAATAAATGACGTGTGCTCACGGGCTTCTTCATCTAATAAGTTCTTACCACTTAAGAAAAATTCGACATCATAGCCTTTTATTGGCATGTAATACGAAATATTAGCATCGAGCAAGGTATAAGCATCTGTTTTTGTCTCTAATTGAGCCAATCTAGATTGCTTAAACACATGGCGTATATCCGCCTGGGCAGACCAACGATTAGATTGATATTCAAGCCCAAAAGCAAGTCTTGCTGGCGGTGTGCGTGGCAGTGATGCTTTACCACTTGGCGTGCTTACTTTAGTGCGAATAAGGTCTGCTTGTGTAGACAAAGTGATCTTATCGTTTACCTGCCAGTTTACTTGAAATTCTGCACCGTATAGATCTGCATCTCGCGCTTCAAAAATAAGCACAGGCAGTGATTCACTTTCTTCGTCAAGATGTTCATCATCATCATGCATCTCGTCATCATGATGTTCTTCGCCCTCGTCATGCTCGTCTTCATGCTCTTCGTCTTCATGCTCATGAGAAAACTCAGCGAAAAACCCAGTGTTTGCAGCGAAATAGTAATTGTCGACTTGATTATAAAATACGTTTAACACGAAACCAAAATCGCCATCAAATTTTCGCAATGACAAATCGATGCTATTGGATTTTTCTAACGAAAAATTATCGTCACCGATTTCAACTTTCTCATCATCAATCGTATAAAGCGCACCGATTTCATAATTTCCTGTACCAATGTGCGGACCAAATGAGAAAAGCTCTGCGGTAGAAGGTGCGCGTTGAGAGTGCGCATAAGACACGCCTAAGTTATAACCTTCGGTAAAATCCCAAACGATGCCAGCAGACAGGCTAATTGGCGTAAATGAAGAGTTAATGCTAGTCAGTTTTATCTCGTCATGTTCGTCATGTTCGTCATGTTCGTCATGTTCGTCAAAGCTTAACTCAGCGTCTTGAAGAAATGGCACATCTATTTCTACTCGCTCAACGCGTGCGCCCAACTGTACCAAAAAATTACCGATATGTTTTTCTTCAATAAGGCCAAGGCCAAATGTTGTGGTATTTGATGCTGGCGAAAATGCTTCTTCGCCCACGGCTTCAAAATCACTGTCTTTGTAATGCAAGCTTAAGCCACCGCGCCAACCCACCATGTGCTCATGAATAAGTTCTACACGCGATTCAAACGTATCATTTGAAAACTCTGTGCCTGGCACGCCATTTTCTATTTCAGTGTGCATGTAGTCAGTGTAAGACATACCAAAATTGATAGCGTTTAACCAATCACTATCAAGTAAAAGGTTGGATTTAAGTTGATAGCGATTCTGTTTAACGTCAGCTTGAACGATTTCCAACTCATCGGAATGTGTATCTACACCTTCATCTTCCTCATCATGCTCCTCTTCGCCATGGGCATGACCAGGGATACCATACAAGCTGTCTAAATGCTCGTAAGAAAAGCCAATAAAACCGTTGTCTAACAAGTAACTACCACCAACGGTAATGCCTTGCGTTTCATAATCCGAATTGTCCACGCGACCTTTACCAAAACCTTCCTCATCATGCCCATCAGATTCGTCCTCATGCTCATCGTCATGTTCATCAGCATGAACATCTGGTGATTCAGCAAAGCCCGGAATATCATAATCATCAGCATCACGATAATAACCTTGGATGTTAAAGGCAAAGTTATCACTGCCGCCTTTAAGTCTGCCAGAAAAAGCGTTTTCTGAATTTACTGTGTTATGCGACAAGGAAGTAGACAATTCGCTGGTATTGTCATCAGGGATGCGGTCATCAACCACATTTACCACACCACCAATTGCGCCACTACCATAAAACAATGTCGCTGGCCCTCTAAGCACTTCAATCTGTTGCGCAGCTGTACTATCAGTCGCTACCATATGATCAGGTCCAACCCGCGATGCATCTGATGCATCCAATCCATTTTGCGTTACTAGTACACGAGGCCCATCAAAACCACGGATAATAGGTGTGCCTGCGACGCCGCCATGAAATGACGAGTGCACACCCACTTGTTTAGACAAAGTGTCACCAAGGGTAGAAGCTTGGCGTCGTTTTAAGTCATCGCCAGCCAAAACATCGACTGGACCTGCTGATTCAATATTTGATGCATGAAAAGCACTTGCCGTCACATCAAACACTTCAATGCTGGCGTCTTTTACAACGATTACCACATCGCGTTTGCCTTCAACAGGGACAGTGACAATAGACGTGTCATGAATGAAATCTTTCGACGCGACATGTAATTCAACATCCCCGACTTTAACATTCGCGATCGAAAACTGCCCATTGTCATTAATTTGAACGCGCTGAGTCGCGCCCATGACTTGTACTTCGCCGTTGGTTACAGGATTTCCTGAGGCATCGACAACGGTGCCAGATATTGTATTTGCAATACTTGTTGTGCTAAATGCGCACAAGAGACTAGTGAGTGCTAGAGCTTTCATAATTCGCTTTTTTTGTGTTGTTATACTATTACATCTTGAGCCTGTTATGATATAACATCTATGAATCAGGTCAATAGGGGACTGTGGGTTCACGCGCATTTACCCTATTGAATATCATGAGAAGTGCAGCTTGAAAATACCCTCTTGCGGGAATCAAAGAGTACTGCTTTTATGAATAGGACTATTTTTTGATGGGTCTGTGTAGCTCAAAATTTTCACAAATGACACGGTTTCGGCCACTTTCTTTAGCAAAATACAAACATGTATCCGCGTGTTCTACAAATGCGCGTTCATCTATGTGTTCACCAATGTCCGGCTTTGTATAGGCTACGCCAACGCTGACACTTAAAAATCCAAATTCGCAGCCCTCATGCGGAATATGTAATTGCTCAACTTGTTCTCTGATTTTTTCAGCGACCAGAGCGCCTTCCTCAGGCGAAGAGTCTGTCAGTAAAATAATAAATTCTTCGCCGCCAAAACGAGCAACGAAATCCATCGGTCTGCCAGCGCCTTTGGTTAATACCCTAGAAACAACTTTGAGTGCGTCGTCGCCTCTCACATGTCCATACAAATCGTTGTATTGCTTAAACCTGTCGATATCAATCATCAATAAGCATAACCCTCGATGTTGTCGATCTGCGTATCTAATGGTGTTCACCAGATGCTCATCGAACTGTCTTCGATTGGCTAGGCCCGTCAACCCATCAATTGATGATAGGTACTGAAGCATGTCGGTTTTGCGCTTTAGTTCAATTTGATTACGCACCCTAACTCGCACAAGTGGGATAGAAAAAGGTTTTCTAAAGTAATCAATTGCCCCGAGCTCTAAGCCTTTTAGTTCATCTTCGTATGTATCTTGTGCGGTAACAAAAATAATAGGAATATTTTTTGTAAGTTCGTTTGACTTTAACTGGGTACAAACGTCATGCCCGCTTATATCGTCTAGCCCAATGTCCAATAAAATCAAATCTGGCAACTCAGTATTCGCAATTCTTAATGCATCCATACCGGTACTTGAGGCCAAAATCTGATACTCGTCTCTTAAACCTTCATACAATAGGCGAATGTTTAGCCTCTCATCATCTACTACGAGTATTTTTGGTTTTAAATTTGTCATTCGTGATTTAATTAGTCAACCTATACTTATGCTACATGCAGCATCCATTAAATGTAGATTTAATACGATAAATTTTGGCTTTATCGCTAATTTTTTGTTCTTAATCTAAAAAGATAACGATATCAGAAAAAACACCATACTTAAGTACAATTATATAAGTTTTTAGCGACTGAGTACCGATAAATCATGTAGTTAGCGTAATTAATTGACTAGATATATCAAAAAAAACTTAAGGTCCAGACAAAAGCACCGCTAGAATATAAAATAGACTGCTATCGATACAGTAGAGAGAAATCATGCAACTTAAGACTTTGACTATATTCTCAACTGCATTGCTATTGTTGTTTTTGTTCCTTATTCCCTCTAAATCACTTGCAAACGAACCAACAACAGAAAATGCCTTAATAACATATATAAAGATTCTTGAAAAAGACCAAACTACTTCACCAACAGAAACGCTGGAAGTACTACATAACACGCTAGACATTAGCAGACGAAACAATTGGAAAGCCGCTGAACTCAGAGCGCAAGCACTATCACTTAACTTACTAATTGAGCTCGAAGACATCGCTGCAGCACAAACCCTTTCTGACCAAATAGAACAAACTATTTACGCGTTTGATGATGAAGAACTCACCCTTAGATACAATATGGCCAAACTGTATTTGTTAAGCAATTCTGGGATTACGACGTCACTAGAATCTCTCCGTTCTGAACTCAAACATGCTGTATCGCTAGATAAGCATGGTGAACTAAGTGGGCACTTACTATATTCGATCGCGGTAAGTTACATGGATACGTTTGAACATACGGATGCAATACAATATCTACATGCTGCATTTAGAGAATTTCAGTCTAGCAACAATGAAGTGTCAAAAGGAACCGTTCTCAGCTCGCTCGGCGTCATCTACGCCGATTTAGGCAATGCCGAGAAAGCCAGTGAATATTTTGAACAATCAGCGGCAATCGCTCGTGAGTATGGAAATCGCTTTGACTTATCTGTCGTGCTTTATAATCATGCTTCAACTCAGGTTGACCTTGGCAATTTAGATATTGCGGAGTCAATATTTAAGGAAACCATCACGATAAGTAAATCAATCGACGACGAAATAGGTGTCGCTTGGGCAGAGCTTTCATTAGTGGAACTTGAAATTGAACGCAGTAATTGGGGAAAAGCACTGGTACTTTCTGAGGGGCTCCAGCAAAAATTCGAAGACTATGGAGACAATCTATCGTTATTTACGGTGAAACTGGCACAAACCAATGCGTATTTAGCACTCGATAAAGATGATAATGCACATACTACACTACAAGAAATAGAAAAACTATTGCCGTCTATTAATTCTCCGGTGTATGAGAATCAATATCATTACACCTTATCTGCGCTAAAATATGCACGAGGCGAATATCAGCATGCGTACGATCTGTTGGATAAAAGTTCAGAATTCCAATACTCGATGTTTGAAGAGGACCAACAAAAACAAATTCAACGGTATGCTGTCGAATTTGATACCACATTTCAAATATTGAAAAATGAAGCGTTGGAGAAAGACAACGAATTACAAAAACTTAAAATAAAACAACAAGAAGAACAAAAGAAATATTGGATTTTTTTAGTTACGCTAATTTTCATAGTACTTATTATTACGTTTTTATTGTTAGCAAAACAAATTCAACACCGTAACTTATTTAAGGCATTAGCGTTAAAAGACCCGCTAACAGAAAGTCCAAATCGACGTGCAATTTTACAACTTGCACAAGACAAACTAAATAATAAGCATGCGCTTAGCGTAGCAATTATAGATATTGACCACTTTAAACGAGTGAATGACAACTATGGTCATGACTCAGGTGACAATGTGCTGAAAGCTTTTTCAGACGCTTGTAAAAACGTACTTCGAAAACATGACCATTTTGGCAGATACGGCGGTGAAGAGTGGCTGTTGGTGCTCGATGATACAAGCTTAGATGACTTTGAGGGCATATTCTCACGCTTAAGAAATGAGCTAAACTCATCATCAATACCCGGCATTCCAAGTAATTATGAAATCACCTTTAGTATGGGGGTTGCAGTATGTACAAACTCACAAAGTAGTGAATTACGTGATCTTATTAATAGAGCTGATTCAAGCCTTTATTGCGCCAAAGAAAATGGCCGCAATAACTTTGTCATTAATAATGAAACGTCAACCGCACCTAACGGCATAGTTGTCTAAACATAGTCGTCTAAACATAGTTATCTAAACCTGGCATTGGGGTTATGCCCAATGCCAAAAGTACTTTAGAGTTGTTTTTCTGCAAACTCAGCTAATCGACTGCGTACAACACCATCCAAACTAATCGTTGCGCTCCCTGAAAAATATTTAAATTTTTCAACAAGGTAAGTTAACCCTGACGTTAACGGGTTTAAATAATTACTATCAATTTGCGACAGATTACCAGCACATATAAGCTTTGTTCCTTCGCCGCATCGCGTAATAATCGTTTTTAATTGTGAGGCAGTTAAGTTTTGTGACTCATCAAGAATAACAATGGCGTTTTGTAGACTCCGCCCACGCATAAAGTTAACAGATTTAAACTGAATGTTGGCCTTCTCCATGATGTAACTCATGGAACCTTTAGTGTTTTCATCATTCTTATGCAGCACCTCTAGGGAATCGGTAATGGCGGCCAACCAAGGCGCCATTTTTTCTTCCTCTGTACCCGGCAGAAAACCTATGGATTCAGCGATTTCAGGAGTGCTTCGAGTAACGATTATCTTGTCATACATATTGTGCTCAATCACCATATGTAATGCGGCAGCTATCGCTAACAAGGTTTTACCGCTACCGGCAGGCCCGGTCAATATACACAAATCGATATGAGGGTCGAGCAAAGTGTGCAGCGCCATCGCTTGACCAATGTTTTTAGGGTGAATACCCCAAGCCTTGCGCGCCATTAAGCGATCCACACCCAAGTCTAAAACCTCTAAGGTATCGTCATCAATCGCCTCGATAAGCCCAGCAAAACCGCTATTTTCATCAACTATGAACTCGTTAATATAAGGTTCAGGTACTAATGATTTATCGATGGTATGAACAGTATCTCTGCCTTCCGTAACGCTTTCTACGGACTTAACCTTATCCCAAAAATTACCGTCAAAGGTGTAAAAACCTTTGGTCAAGTACTTCATATCGCTAATTAGCTGATCAGTACGGTAGTCTTGTACCAAACCCATCCCTGCACCCTTAGCTTTTAGCCGCATATTGATGTCTTTGGTAACTAAAACGACGTCTCGTTTGGGATTTTCAGCTTGTAAATGCAAGGCTGCATTTATTATACGATTGTCATTTTCATTACTCGTAAATACTTGTTGTTGCTCTTGCATGCTTAAATCAGCAAAAATCGATAATGCTCCAGAAGGCGCTGACTTTCCGGATCCCAAGCCTAACATCGATACGCCCTCCAACATTTGTTCTGGCGAGGCATCATGCAGCAGATCTTCCATTGCACGAATGGATACGCGCGCATCTCGCGCAACGTCTTTCTTGCTATCTTTTATGTAATCTAGCTCCTCAAGCACGGTCATCGGTACGACAACATCGTGTTCTTTAAAAGATAAAAAAGCCAAAGGCTCATGAAGAAGAATATTTGTGTCTAAGACAAAGAGTTTTCGATGAGTTAAAACAGCGGTTTGAATATCAAGTTTTTCAACAGTTTGGGTTTCTGGCATTCATCACTCCGTTAATGCGACAGTGTATGCGTGACCCTTGTATCTGATGCAAACAAAAACCACATCCGATACAAAGATAAGGTGTCGAAAGAGGAAACCTCGTGGAGTTTGATTACAACTGAGCATTTTTTACTCGTGCCTGCGCATTTTCAATTATGCAGCTGAACACTTGACCATCGAGATTTGCTCAATCCGTAATCTACAATAAACAAGATTTAGACAATTATCACTACTTTTATTTCGAAAGTTTGATTATTACTGACAATCCCACAATTGGAGACTACAATTAACGACTACCCAATCATAATTTTTAGGTGTAAATGTCACAGCAAATTGAGTATGCAGTCGGTCAGCGTTGGTTGAGCAATAGTGAAGTAGACCTAGGGCTTGGTGTTGTTATGGCGGAAGATATCCGCTCGGTATCAGTCTTATTCCCAGCCGCAAATGAAGAAAGAAATTATGCGAAAAAGCAAAACGCTTTAGCACGCCTTATTTTGAGCGAAGGTGAAGTTGCCACTCACGTTGACGGTTGGTCCATTGTGGTCGAAACCGTTGTAGAGCAAGAGGGTCTCTACACGTATTCAGGCGAACGACAAGACTCAAAAGAAAACGCATCAATTGTTGAGGTTGCACTTGATCATCACGTAAAAGTACACCAACCCGAAAAACGCCTATTTCTTGGGCAACTTGATGATCCCAAGTGGTTTGACTCTCGACTTGCTTGTTGGCAAAAACAATACGAATTTGCTAGCTCAGATGTCATCGGGTTAATAGGCGCACGTGTCGAACTCATTCCGCATCAGATTCATATTGCGCATGAGGTAGGCAAACGCTATGCGCCCCGTGTGTTGCTCGCGGATGAAGTCGGATTAGGTAAAACGATTGAAGCGGCACTGATTATCCATCAGCAACTATTGAGCGGGCGAGCTAAGCGAGTACTTATTTGCGTGCCGTCTCCCTTAGTACATCAATGGCTGGTTGAAATGCTTCGTCGCGTAAATTTACGCTTTTCTGTATTTGATGAAGAACGCATTGAAGCCGTGAAAGAAAGTGGGGAAAACCCATTCAGTCAAGAGCAGTTGATACTTTGTAGTCAATCATTCATTGAAAATGAAGAAGTTTTACACCAAGCAATTACGGTTGATTGGGACATGTTAGTCGTCGATGAAGCACATCACCTAAAATGGACGCCCGAAGCGCCTTCGAACGCATACACCGCAATTGAAAAACTGAGTGATATAGCCGTCAGTGTTTTACTATTGACCGCAACCCCTGACCAACTTGGGCACGAAAGCCACTTTGCGCGATTGCGATTGCTCGATCCCGCACGTTTTCATTCATATGAAAATTTTGTTGACGAAGAAGACAAATATGCCGAACTTGCACAAGCGGTAACCCCCTTGCTTGAAGATGAAGCATTAACCGAAGCAGATATTGCCTTATTAAATAAAGTCACTTCTGACATAAATATTGACGCCTTAGACAATAACGAAGAACGCAAAAAACTGGTGAGCGAGCTCATTGACCAACATGGTACTGGTCGTCTGTTGTTTCGAAATAGGCGAGCATCCATCAGTGGCTTCCCAACAAGGATAGCGCATTCGTGTCCATTGAAGCTGCCCAAAGAATATGCGTTGTTGAGAGACCCGACAGACGATATAGCAACACAGTTACACCCTGAACGTTGCGCCATTTTAGATGATAAATGGCCGATATTTGATACACGCATTCAATGGCTAATCGATTTTTTAGAGAAGTTAAATGGCGAAAAAGTACTATTAATCTGTGCCTTCGCGTCAACCGCACTTCAATTATCAGAGTACTTACGCGCAAAAACCAGCGTTAGGCATACGGTGTTCCATGAAGGGATGAGTATTGTTGAGCGTGACAAAGCTGCCCACTTTTTTGCTACGAGTGAGCAAGGTGCACAAATTATGCTCTGCAGTGAAATTGGCTCTGAAGGACGTAACTTCCAATTTTGCCGACATTTGGTCTTGTTTGACTTACCGCTTAATCCCGATTTACTTGAACAAAGAATTGGACGCCTAGATCGCATCGGTCAAATGAATGACGTGAACATTTATTTACCTTACTTTGAAGACCATCCGCAAGCCGTATTATTTAATTGGTATCATTACGGATTAAACGCGTTTACGGCTACCTGCCCGGTCGGCTCTGACGTATATGAAGCCTTACATACTGATTTGCATGCCGCACTTCAATGCCCGGAAGATATCGAAAATTGGCAAGATCTTGTTGAGCAAGCGAATGAATTAACCAAAACCCTGAAGCAAAATATTGAACAAGGAAGAGATCGACTATTAGAACTGAACTCTTCGGGCGGCGAAAAAGTGGATGATGTTATTGATAGGATCATCGGCGCTGAAAACCCCGTCAATATGTTAAAATTCATGTCTCGATTGCTTGATTCACTCGGCGTGATACAAGAAGAAAAAGATGACCAAGTCTTTATTCTTCGTCAAGGAGAATCGATGTTGTTCCCAGTGCCGGGTTTAAGCGAAGAAGGCACTGAAGTCACTTATAAACGAAGCGTTGCAACTCAACTTGAGCACGTACATTACCTTAGTGGCGATAGCGAAATTGTAACGCACTGTATTGACACAGTACTTACCGATGTCATTGGCAAGAGCAGTGTATGTTTTGTTAATCAACCAGAGGCAGCGGTAGGCGCATTCTGGTTAGAAATAGTGTGTGTACTAGCGCCAGTCACCGATGCTAAATGGCAACTCTATCGCTACCTACCGGCAACACCCATTCGACTTTGTGTGAATGCTAAATATGATATTGAAGATACCGAATTTGACGCTATCTTTAAAGTGAAGCCAAAAATGGCACAGCAGTTAATTACCGCACTGTCGGATCAATTAAAAGTTGGTGTTGAAAAAGGCTTGGCACTTGCTGACGAATCTTTGCGAGAGCTTCGTGAAAACGCGCTAGCAAATATGCAAAACACTATCGAAAATGAAGCGCAGCGTTTAAGCAAACTACAAGTAACTAACCCAAGCATTAGAGATGAGGAGATTGCATTTTTGGTTGAGCAAAAAACGCATCTAAGCCAAGTCATTTCTGATGCCGAGCCTTATTTAGATAGTCTGCGTTTGGTCATAAATAATCCAAAATAATGGCCTTACTGGAGTATAAACCACCGCAATTTCCGTATCTTGAATTTTTGTACCGCGATGATGATATCGCGGTCATGCTCAAGCCAAGTGGCTTATTAAGTGTGCCGGGCAAAGCGCTTGAGCATAGAGACTCCTTGCAATCTCGCCTAGCCCGCGTGTTGCCAACGACGACAATTGTCCATCGCTTAGATATGGCGACGTCGGGCATCATGATAGTCGCACTTAACAAGCCTGCCCACCGGCATATTTCAAAACAATTCGAATTACGCCAAGTGAACAAAACGTACTACGCACTAATAAAAGATGCGCCAACACAAATAAGCGGCACTATTGAGCTACCACTCATATGTGATTGGCCAAATCGACCCAAACAAATGGTGGACCTTGAGCGCGGAAAGCCTGCAAAAACGCACTATGACCTTATCGAATCATATGACGGATATTCACTCGTACGACTAAAACCAGTCACTGGCCGCTCACATCAGCTGCGTGTACATATGCTATCTTTAGGCCATGCCATCTTGGGCGATCGCTTATATGCCTGTGCAGAAGGGATTAAAATGGCAAATCGGCTTTGTTTACACGCAAGTTTTATTGAGTTTGTGCACCCAAATACAAATGAACGCCTACGTTTTGAGAGTACGCCCGACTTCTCTTTTGTTACAAAGCGCTAAAATTGCATTCCGCCGACGGATAATATTTCACATTTACCCTTCCTAGCCGATATAAGTGTATTCACATTCAATCGAATTTGTAGGTTCCGTGGTAAATAAAAGCCTATTGTTATTGGTAACGCTATTCCTAAGCCTGTTGTTGGCTAGCCGCTATAGTCTCGGACAAACGTCCAATGCAGACTTGGCAGATGCCAATAACAATGAGACACAAGCAAATACCGATATACCGTCAGCTCAAAGCAGTGAGCACTTTTTTGATTTTTCTAAACAGTTTCATGAAGATGAATACGAGACTTTTTTATTTAAAAATGACGAGCAGATATACTTTGTCATGGATTCGAACACCGCTTTTCGAAAAGGCACAATCCTTATGCTGCCTGATACTTATGGTAAAAATCTTCACCTAGCTTACGTGAAGCCGCTCGCAAATCAGCTCGCGGATGCAGGTTGGCAAGTGATTTTGACCTTTTTGCCTAAAAGTACTTATGACGTAGATGAACAAGTAGCTAGTAACAATGATGCGTCGACGACTGGCGATGAAAGTGAAAGTAGCCCTACGGACAACGCAAACGATGCACAAGCCAGTAACGACAATGTCGCTAGCGATAAAGAGTTAACAACAGTATTAATAAACCCAATGTCCGGCGCGTCAAACTTTACACTCGCGCAAGCAACAAGTTGTGCAGATAAAAGCAGTAGCTATATAAAATCGATCTTATCATCAGCCAAAAACCTTGGCGCTAGACGCATCATAGCTGCTCAAGGTATGTCAGCTTATTGTTTACTCAAGGCCAATGTAAGCAATGCAAATGGATTAGTATTGATGTCACCTTACGCACCCAATCGTGAATTGAATAATGAGCTACCAGAGTTGATTGCTAATAGCCCACTGCCGGTACTTGATCTTGTCAGCGATTGGGACAGTCGCTGGGCACTGGCAACTAAAAAACAGCGTAAAATCAGTGCAATTCGACAAATCAAAACACATTACCGGCAGCGCACCATTGTCGGTACCACGCTTTCACCAATACAAAGCCAATATCTGAGCAAAGAAATTTATGGCTGGTTAAGTTACTTAGGCTACTAAGATCAGCGTAATACCTTCAAAGCCAATTCTATCTAATTTTTGCATGTAAATTAACTATATAAAAATCATAGCGTTAAATAGTTTCGTCGGCACAAGGCCGCATATTTACAACATTCAACTATACTTAATGAAAAACACAAGCAAGCAGAGTCACATAATTGTCTATCTCGGTATTTATCAAAAGTAAGTCAACGCAGTTGACCCATTATGTTGAGGCATTTTGGGAGCACAGGATTGTGTATAGAGAACTGCAAGGCTTTCTTTGGGATACATTAGAGGAGTGGACGCTGCAAGAAAACCAACTGTTTGAAGTATATACGCATCAAGAACGCGTATTTTGGCATCTCATATTTTGCTTAAAACATACAGAAGAGTCGGTACTGCTGAATGACAATGATATAAAAAATGAACTGAGTTTTTTAATGAAATATCTGCACAATGATGAACTCTGCCCACTTGACGTGATAGGCATTAGGCCTTAATTCCCCCCTACGATGCTAGGGAAAATAAGATTATTCCGCAGCAGACGCAGTAACAATAACCCGATTTCTGCCCGCATTTTTGGCTTCGTATAAGGCTTGATCTGCAGCCTCCAACCAAACAAGCGGTTGTTTATAGACGGGGCTAAACTCAGCAATGCCAGCACTTACGGTAACACTTATCTCTGAATCTTCATGCGTAACGACCGTTTTTTCTGACGCTTTTCTAATTCTTTCACCTACAGTAAAGGCACTTTCTGCAGGCGTATCGGGTAACAAAATAACAAACTCTTCACCACCATAACGACCTGCAATATCTGTTTCTCGCGTCGCTTTTTTAATGATTTTAGAGATACTCTGAATAACAGCATCGCCCGCTTGATGCCCATAAGTGTCATTGACTTTTTTAAAGTGATCAATGTCTAACATTAACACTGACACTGGTTTCTTATGCCGGATCGCTAGCTTATATTCTCTTTCGAAACATTCCTGCCAATGACGACGATTAAATAGCTGCGTTAAGCCATCAACACGGCTAATCTCTTTTAGGCGGTTATTTAAGCCTTCAATACGTTGCTTACTCATCGCATGATCAGTGACGTCATAAACCAAGAAACAAATACGCTCAACATTGCCACTATCGTCGGCTATTGGGAATATACTTATGTTTTGATACATATATTCAGCTGGTGACGTAACCGGGCGTGCAGTCCCCACTTTAAATAAGTAATGACGCTGTTCCCATATCATGAACACTGGAGTATTCATTTCAAATACAGGTTGGCATTTGTTGATTAACCAATCTTTGTCAAGATCTTCAAAAAAGTTGAATAAAGAATACCCGCGTACATTCGCAACGTCATGACCAGTATGATTTTGCATAAACTGGTTCCATTCCTCTACGACGAAGGACTTGTCGACAACAACAATGCCGACTTCAATAGACGAGACTAAGGCTTGCTGCCACCCACTATTTTGAAGTTGAGTTTGCGCTACATTCATAACTAAGCAGCCCCTCTAATGTCCAATAGCTGCTTGAACGTCGCGTCTATTTCTGTACCAGGAATCACCAACAGCAGTTCAAAATTAATATTTTCTTTGGAAATCGCATAAGCTATTTCGATAACCAACACCTGCTCCCACCGAGAAATGTTATTCGTCACCATTTCATTTAAGTCACAATGAATGCCAAGAATAATCGGAGAATTATGCGTGAATCTAACTTCTAACTGTTCCGAGAGGCCATTTATACAGGCACCGATAATGATATTAGATACATCCATCAGTACTTCGATATCACTCGGTAAAGTGCTATGTCGCTGTCGGCCGAGTAAATTTCGTACGGACTTAATATTAGCATCATTGAAGATGATAATTGCTTCGCCTTTAATATGCTTACTAACAAACCCTTTTGACACCGCCGACACTTGCTGTTCGCTATCAATGGATGCCAAGGTCATGGCTAATTCGTTGGTATGTACCATGCTGACATTAGGTATGGGGAGATTGACAAATTGCTTAAATACTTGCGCTAAGCTTTCACCTGCTTGACCCATTGCCACATTTGAAATTTCGCGGAAGGCATCAATTTTTTCTTCTTGGCTCGACCCAACTTTGACATCTTTTTGCTTGGCGCGATTAGCGGCACTGGTTTCACCATTATAAATGCCGTACTTTGACAAAATGTCAGTTAGTTTTGCGTTGTCTATTGGTTTGCGAATGAAATCTATTGCGCCCATTGCCTTCATTCGTTTGTGTGCTTCTTCTTGCACGTCGCCAGACACAACAATAACCATTGTAGGCAAGTCTTGTTCGCGAATTGCCTGCATTGTCTCGTAACCGTCCATCACAGGCATATTCAGGTCAAGGAATAAAATATCACCTTTTCCCTGTTTTATCGCGTCGATGGCTTCTTGCCCATGTGCTGCAAAAGAAATATCTATATCCCACCCATCAGGTAAAGAGCGAGCCATTGCTTTGCGGGCAAAAGCAGAATCATCACAAATCAATACAGGTAAAGACATAAGTTGAGTTTCTTCCAATGTACCGTCCGTGGTAAATATAGGGCGCTTAACTGCAGCTTGTTAATCATTATAAAAGTTATCTGCACATATTCACAAATATTTATATTTAATTACCAAGAAACGGTATTTTTTTGTATCAAGGTAAATTGTTGTTTTGACTAGATTAGTATTTATGGCTTGGTCAGGTGGATGAAAGTGCTGTCCACTGGAGCAAATGACACTGAACATATGCGCATTTTTTCAAGGCCTCCTCCCAATTTACAACAATAGCGAAACTTGCTGCTTGAGCCTTGGAAGCACTTGATCAGAAAACCAAGGATTATTCTTCAGCCAACGATTATTGCGTGGGCTTGGATGGGGCATAGGTAACATACTTGGCCAATATGCTTCCCATCCTTTCACCGTTTCAGTGAGTGTTTTCGCTTGATTTCTGCTGAGATGCCAATCTAGTGCATATTTTCCAATCAGCAAGGTCAAACGAATGTTTGGCAATTTAACAAGCAACTGTTTTCTCCATATTTCAGCACATTGAGGTGGAGGCGGTAAGTCACCGTTTTTCTCTGTGCCTGGATAACAGAAAGCCATTGGCAAAATAGCAATGTGCTTTTCATTGTAAAATGTATCTCTATCAATGCCCATCCAATCTCTCAAGCGGTTGCCTGATGGGTCATCGAAAGGAATACCTTTATGATGTGTCACTCTGCCGGGCGCTTGACCAGCGATCAGTATTTTTGCAGTGGGATCTACTTGTAAAATAGGTCTGGGCCCAAGCGGTAAGTTTGTACATTGGGTGCAGTCGCGAACTGCCTTCAATGCATTTGAAATATCATGTGCTTGTATGTCTATTTTCGCCAAAGTGTAAACTCCGCTATGCCGCCATTCGAGAATGTATACGGCGAAATTCACCGGGTCTCATGCCATATTGCTTCTTGAATGCTTGACTAAATGCTGCTTCTGATTGATAACCAATACCCTCAGCCACAGCAATTAACGGAGTAGAAGTTTCGGTAAGTAGACGACTAGCTTTTTGTAAGCGAACAAGGATAACGTATTGTAATGGGGTCATACTAACTAGCTCACTGAAACGATTAGAGAATGATGATCGAGACATGTTGACTAGTCGGCCCAATCGCTCAACACTCCAGTTTTCTTCAGGTTTTGCATGAATAGCACTAAGTACTCGTTTGATGCGCGCATCGGTGAACGCTGACAAAAAAGGAATGCGAGTTATACTGCTATCCAATGTTGCACGTATCACTTGAATCAGAATAATTTCTGACAACCTGTCTATTATGGCGTGGGCACCTGAATCAAGCTTAGCCGCTTCATGTGCAATGAATCCCAAAGCACTATCTAGCCATAGCGTATTATACGTGTCTCTGCCCGATAGATAGAGCTTTGTGGGAAGATTCTCTAACAACGGATGATTACCCAAATCATCGAATGAAAACTCACCACAAACAAGACAACAACCTGCGCCACCACCACCATATACTAATGGGCCTTCTCCCTCATACGATACCTCATCGAGTACTTCTGATAAGGGCCGTATACTCGTTGTTGGCTTATCTGCTAGCGTATGTGATGCGCCATGCGGGATAATTACTAAATCCCCATTTGACATATATATTGCTTCATCATTATCAATTTTTAGCCAACATTGACCGCGGATAACAATGTGGAATCGAGCAACATTTGCCTTTTTGGGCACTTCAACGCCCCAAGGCGAACTTAGCTCCGTCCTGAAATATAGACTGCTAGACATACGTAAGGTATTTAAGATTTCGGTAAGTGCGTCCATCAAATATGTGCCTCAACTGCTGTGAACAATACTGCATAGGGATAAGCTACCAGAATTTAAGGGAACAAATCACTATTGAACAGACAAATAAATACGATAAAGCACCTTTTCGATACGATGTAGTGTTCGTACGAACAATTTGTACGAATCAGTATTAAATCAATTTTTTTGATTATTTATCATCAAGCAATTCTATTTAATTATGGCGTTTAAGAAAGCAACCGCTTTTCTTTTTTAAATCACAACAATTAATTTAGGAGAATACCAATGAATGTAAAACACTACTTCCTCACAGTATTTATGTTAGTTGCCTTTTCAGTAGAGGTACTGGCGAATAACTATACAAATAGCACACCAGCTGTTCAGGGATACGATGTTGTTTCCTACCAAACAAGTAAGCGCCCAATAAAGGGGAGCGGCCACTATGTATATGATTATCAAGGAGCAACATATCAATTCGCTAACGAAGCAAATTTGGCAGTGTTTAAAAAGGATCCAATGAAATACGTGCCGGCATACGGAGGATATTGCGCCTATGGGGTGTCTGTGGGCAAGAAGTTTGTGGGTGATCCTGAAGTATGGCGCATTGTAGACGGAAAATTGTACCTTAATCTCGACAACAGTATTCAAGCAATATGGTTAGAAGACGTTCCTGGTCGCATTAAAATATCCAATACTGAGTGGAGAAAAATCAAAGATAAATCACCCACTTCATTGTAAATACGTCAATGTCCTTATTACACGATAGAGAAGACGAATTCTCTATCGCGTCACTATTCAAACTTAACAATTAATTAAAGGTTTTTTATGGAAACGACATATTTTTATCTCGCACTTAGTGGATTACTGACAATCTCGTTGTGGATACCGTATATAATTTCACGGGCGTTTACGTGGGGAATACCATTGTTCTTGCACAACTACCCTGAAAATTACCCAAAACAACAACCTGAAGCGCCACTGTGGGCGCAACGTTCTCTAAGAGCGCATCTCAATATGGTTGAAACGTTACCTGCGTTTGTTTCTGTAGTATTGGCTGCTGGCGTTATTGCGCCTGAAACCAACCACGCTGCGATTGCGCAATGGGCGCAAATATTTTTCATCGCCCGAGTTAGCCATGCAATCGTCTACACGCTAGGCATACCTTTTTTGCGGACGCCCGTATATTTAATTTCATGGTTAGCAATACTAATGATTGGCATAGCTACCTTATAATGCCGACACTTGTTTTTATGACCGCCGGTAGCTGCATTGCATTTTACCGGCATAATTAGCTTCAAAAACTAAACCGCAAACGGATACGCTATTGCCGGATGATGCTCGTAATCTGTTACATTAAAATCATCGCCAGATACCCACGTTTCGATATCAGAAAGCGATTTGATGTCTGGATTTATATGTAATTTAGGGGATTTGAAAGGTGCTCGAAGCAGTTGCTCATTCGTCATCAACGACAACTGATTTTCATAAATATGCGCATTTACAATTTTATGGAATACTTTGCCGGCTTTATGACCGGTGATTTGGGCGATTAATGCCAATAAAACATAGCATTGAGGCATATTAAAAGTGAGACCTAGCGGCACATCACAACTTCTCATGTAGCTAGTTAAATGTAAGGTATCACCCAATAACGAAAAGGTATGCGTATGCATGCATGGGCGAAGGCAACCTAAATGAAATTCGCCTGGATTATAAAAGGTGAGGATTTCGCCTCTATCATCTATACCCTTTGACAAATTATCGACGATTTTTTTAAGTTGATCCAAAGTACTACCATCAGGCTTTTGCCACCGTCGTCCTTGAACACCATAAACACGCCCCATGTCATCTTTGCCTGTGCGCGCGGGGTTATTCAGCCACGCCTGATTTTCATTGGCATTTGCATCCCATGTTTTACAACCAATCGCTCTAAAATCTGCGGCGTTGTCATAGCCCCGCAAATATCCAAGAAGTTCTGCAATTGCGGCCTTATAAAAACACTTCCTAGTGGTAACTAAGGGGAACTCATTGTTACCCACATCGTAAGTCAAATCTGCGTTAATTACCGTTAGGCAGCGAATCCCTGTTCGCTCATTTGTTACCCATTGTCCTTCACTAACAATGCGCTTACATAGTGCTTCATACTGGCTCATTTACGCTCCCTTTTGCTTACTTTTAACGGCATAAACGATTAGACCTAAACCGGCCAATATCATAGGGATACACAGCATTTGCCCTTGACTCAAACCAAACGAATATAAGCCTAAATGCGAATCTGGCTCTCTATAAAATTCGACAATAAAGCGGAATACACCATAGCCAAGTAAAAAGCCACCGCCAACAGTGCCTACAGGACGAGGTTTGGCTGAGTACAACCATAGGATGACGAACAATACCGCCCCTTCCAGAAAAAACTCATATAATTGAGAAGGATGCCTAGGTTCAGGGCCACCGGTCGGGAATACAAATGCCCAAGAGACATCCGTTGTACGTCCCCACAATTCGCCATTAATAAAGTTACCTATTCGACCCGCGCCAAGACCAACAGGTACCAATGGCGCGATAAAATCCCCTACTTGTAAAAAAGACCATTTTTGTTTTTTCGCAAAAAGAT
Organism: Agaribacter marinus; assembly: GCF_030160655.1. Lineage (GTDB taxonomy): Bacteria > Pseudomonadota > Gammaproteobacteria > Enterobacterales > Alteromonadaceae > Glaciecola > Glaciecola marina. Next base: position 219,177 of record NZ_BSOT01000009.1, on the reverse strand, counting down.
ACGCAGCAACAATGACACCCAAACACCCGCCATGAAAAGACATACCGCCTTCCCATATTCTAAACAAATAAAGAGGGTCATCTCCTAGCTGTTCAAACTGATAAAAAAAGACATAGCCTATTCGGCCACCTAAAATCACGCCCATAAAACACCAAAAAAGCAAGTCGCTTAACTGCTCTTTAGTCCATCCCATGCGCGCTATGCGTCTATTTGCGAGCCAATACGCGGCGGCAAAACCCAACAAATACATTAAGCCATACCAACGCAACGCGACTGGGCCAATCTCAAAAATTACGGGGTCAATATTTGGAAAAACGAGGTGATTGCCAGCTGACATTTATTATTCTAATCCTATAATCATACGAATGCTTACCAGTACTAAAAAACCGGCAAAAACGCGCTTTAACTTCGCAGTGTCAAATTTACGTGTTAACTTTGCCCCAATCGGCGCAGTGAACACAGATGTTAACACAATCCCAAAGGCCGCCGGAAGATAAACATAGCCAAATGAATACGCAGGCAGGTAGTTTTTGTTGTAACCAGATGTAATAAAGCCAATGCTGCCAAATAACGCAATAATCACTCCGCAAAAACTTGCACAACCAATAGCTTTTTTAATATTTACTTGAAACCACACTAAAGACGGCACAATTAACGCGCCGCCTCCAATCCCCATTAGTGCCGCAATAAAACCACTCCCCAAACCAATGCAGGATAGACTAACCTTATTTAAGGGGGCGTTCGATATTTTAGGGGTAAAAAATATCATTTGAGCTGCAATCAAAATAACAAGCACAGCAAAAATACGCTGCAACATCACGCCCGACACGCTCGTAGCAAAAAAGGCCCCGGCGACTGAGCCTATGGCGATACCCGCCGCGCATAATAAAACAATGCTAGGTACAATATTTCCTAATTTATAATGCGACCGAGTAGACGACAAACCAGTAAAAATAACGGTAAACAGTGATGTAGCCAAGGCAATAGGCATACCATGTTCAATCTCAATATTGAGTACATTTTCTAAAATCAGCAGTAGCGTTGGCACGATGATTAGACCGCCACCAATGCCAAGTAGCCCCGCCATAAGACCCACAACCGCGCCTAACAAAATACACAACAATACTGTAATTAGCAGCGGATCCAACTACTTTCCAGCCCTTACCAAACCGCCTAATTTTTGATTTTCTAAGTATTCAGATAATTTACTTTGTACGTCTTGAGGCGATTCGTAACGCAAAATATCATCGAGAATTTCGCGCGTATCATCTACCGAAATATTTCGGATAACCCAACTTATTTTACGTAACGAGTGCGCGTTCATACTGAGCTTACGATAACCCATCGCAATCAATAAGAGTGCTCCCATTGGCTCGCCCGCTAACTCACCACAAACAGTAACAGGCACTTTATATTGCGTCGACACTTCCCGTATTAGCTGCAGAGCATTCACTACGGACGGGTGATAACTGGAATATAGGGATGATACCCTTGGGTTGTTTCGGTCTACCGCAAGTAAATATTGCGTCATATCATTTGTACCAACAGAGAAAAAGTCCACACGCTGAGCTAATTGCGGTAGCTGGAACAATACCGCAGGCACTTCAAGCATGACCCCCACTGCCGGCTTAGAAAGCATTTGCTGATGCTCCATCGCTTCGCTTTTTACTTCTAAGAAGGCTTGTTTAATTAGGCGTTTAGCCTCATCGACTTCACTCACGCTAGAAATCATTGGCAGCAAAATATGCAAATTAGATAAGCCTAAGCTAGCCCGTAACATCGCCCTTACCTGCACTAAAAAAATATCTGGATGGTCGAGTGTTAAGCGAATACCTCGCCAACCTAAAAACGGGTTTTCTTCAGAAATAGGAAAGTATGCAAGGGGCTTATCACCGCCAACATCCAAGGTGCGCATCGTAATTTCTTTATTGGGATGAGTCACCAAGACATCTTTGTAAATCTCGCACTGCTCGCGCTCAGACGGAAAGCGATCGCGCATCATAAAGGGAATTTCTGTCCGGTATAAACCGACACCATCGCCTTGACGATATTGCTCTAACTCCAAATCTGCAGATAAACCCGCGTTCACCAGCAAAGAAATTTTTGTGCCGTCCTGCGTTATTGGTGGTGCATCGGCTTCGCTATCAATTTTCTCAAAGAGCGCTAACTCTTGATTAATAAGGTGCTGATACCCTTGCTTTGCACCCACATCAATATTCAATGCAAGTCTGCCAGAGTAACCATCAATAAATAGCTCTTGAGATTTTAATAAGTTTACCGACACGCTAGGTAAGCCCATTACCGCCGGCACTCCCATAGCTCTCGCCATGATTGCGGCGTGAGAGTTGTTCGAGCCTTTAATCGACACAATCCCGGCCAGTTGATCTGGTGGAAACTCAGCAAGCATCGGCGCACTCACTTCGTTAGCAACCAAAATGTAGCGAATATTAGGCTCCAAGGTTTGCGGCTTTTCAACGTCACCAATAATGTTTGCAAGGATTCGATTGGACAGGTCAATGATATCTACTGCGCGCTCACGCATGTAGGGATCATCCATATTTTCAAAACGTTGAGCGTAGGCTTCTACGACAAACTTTAGAGACGACGACGCATTCCAGCCTTCTTTTATTTTGTTTTCAACTTCACGGCCCAAACTATTTGCGTCTAACAGCTGGTTGTAGAGCTGAAAAATAGCCTTTACGTCATCTGGCAATGCATTGCTTAGCCCGGTAGAAAGCTCAGCGACATGCTTTCGAGTAATATCTACTGCTTGTCGATAACGATTAATCTGTGTTTCAGTGTCGGGGGCACGTCGGGTGACCAGATTTTTTAATTCGTGCTTAAAATCGGCGGCATATCCAATGCCTATAGCTAAGCCAGGAGAACCGGGAATTCCGTTCAGAATGCGCTGGTCTCTGCCGTCTAAGACTCTATCTTCATTGAAACTAACTTGCCCTTGCATTTCGGCATTTGCTATATATAAAGCGACTTGGGCGGCTAAGGTCACCAAAAAAGCTTCATCATCTTCGCTAAATTTACGGCTACTCTCTTGTTGCAGGGAAATAACACCTAAGACTTTACGTTGATGAATAATCGGCGTACCAATAAACGCGTTATATTGCTCTTCGTTAACTTCTGGAAAATGTTTGTAACTCGGGTGTTGCGGGGCATTTTCGATATTCAGGGGTTCTTCTCTATCACCCACTAGGCCAATCAGGCCTTCATCAAATGATAACTTCACTTGACCAATAGCTGACTTATCCAGTCCGTCAGTGGCAGTTAGCACATACCGTCTAGTATTCCAATCCGCTAGATAGACAGCGCAAGAATCCACGCCCATATTTTGCTTTACAAGTGTAGCAAGCCTATCTAACGATTCATGTAGATTGGGAAGTTGACCAACTTCTTGAATGATTTGTTTGAGTATCGTCAGCATACGTTTCCCACGTTATCCAATTAGGCGGCTCTTCGTTGTTAGGCATTCCTGCCTTTGTGCTTTTTACGTCCTTTTCGCTGCTGATTTGAGTGATTTCGACTATTATTGATAACAACAGACGAAAATTCACTCATTATGCGCCGGTATACATCTCGTTTGAAAGACACGACATTTCGAATTGGATACCAATAGCTCACCCAACGCCAATCATCAAACTCGGGATGACCACTAGATGCTAAATCTACATCTTTTTCATCACATGTAAGTGACAGCAAAAACCATTTTTGCTTTTGACCAATGCACACGGGATCACTGCCCTTTCGCACTAAACGCTTAGGCAGTCTATATCTAAGCCAATTTCGGCCGACTGCAAGGATTGTCACATCTTTTTGTTTTAGCCCAACTTCTTCGTATAGTTCTCTATACATTGCCTGTTCAGCAGTTTCGCCTTGGTCAATTCCCCCTTGCGGGAATTGCCATGAATGTTGGCCATATCGTCTAGCCCAGAAGACTTGGCCTTGCTTGTTGCAGATAATAATGCCAACATTCGCGCGGAATCCTTCGGTATCAATCACACAGATTACCTAGCGCGTTAAATCTTTAATATTACAGCATTCTTTCATAAACTTACGCGTAATCAAAGCATAACTTAACAAAGGATTAACGAATTGCTGAACAAACCTTCTTCCCCGGCAAACGAAACGGCGTTAATGGCTCGCGTTACGGCAATCGCCGGGCTTACCTTTGGCGAACTTGCAGAACAGCTAAATGTGGCGGTACCAAACAACTTTAAACGTGAAAAAGGATGGACAGGACAATTAATAGAATTGGCGTTAGGGGCAAGCGCTGGCAGCAAGCCACAACAAGACTTTCCAGACTTGGGGATCGAATTAAAGACACTGCCGCTCTCCTATAACAATACTCCACTCGAAACCACCTACGTTTGCTATGCACCACTTACCGGTGTATCTGGTTTAACATGGGAAAACAGCAACGTTAAAAACAAACTACAAAAAGTATTGTGGATACCGGTGCAAGGCGAACGTGAAATTGTGCCCGCCGACAAGCTTATTGGGCAAGGGTTTATTTGGCAACCCAATGCATCCGAACTTTCTCTCTTGCAGCAAGATTGGGAAGAACTAATGGATATGATTTGCTTGGGGCATGTCGAAAAAATTAACGCGCGCATAGGCGAAGTGATGCAAATTAGACCCAAAGCGGCCAATGGAAAAGCCTTAACGGATGCCATTGGCGAAAACGGCAGTAAAATATTAACTCGCCCTAGAGGTTTTTATCTGCGAAAAAACTTTACGTCCAATATTTTAAAACAGTTGTTTTCTTAAACATGCATCATACAAACATATAACTAACGATCACGTCCTTAGTGAACAATGATGTAAGTCTTAATTAAAAATATTATTATGATGAAAAGTGACAACGACACGCCTTGCCAAAACGCAACAGGGTTGCGCTCAATTAACGGCCTACGTGTGCGATTTTTAAATCCTGTACTGGGCGTACGTAAATCGTAAACGAACTCACTAATGGCGTCATATCGCTTCAAGGGGTCAGGGTGTAGTGCTTTTTTCAAAGTATCATCAACCCACACTGGAATGGCTAAGTCATCATGTAGTACTGAGCGATACTTCAATTTTCGCTGCGCAGAGCGCGTATTTGCAGATGAAACTTTAATGCCATACGGCAAACGATCAGACAGCATGTGATAAGCGATAACCGCTAAGGAAAATTGATCCGACAATACTGTGCCGTATTCACCAAGGTAGTATTCTGGTGCTGTATATTGTGCTGTACCTAAAATCTCGTTTTCTCGTAACGGTGCATAAGTTTCTTGTAAACCCGCCACTCTGGTCGCGCCAAAGTCGATGATTTTTACTGTGCCAGTGCTATCAACCATGATGTTTTCAGGGCGCAAATCCTGATGCAACATTTCGAGGCGGTGCATCGCCGTTAACCCTTTCGCTATTTGTTCTATGATTTCACGCACAGCGGCTATTGTGGGCTTGGGGTTGTCTACCATCCACTGAGCAAGGGTTTGACCTTCAATGTACTCTGTTGCCACATAAAAGTAGTGCCGTTCTCTGGCTTGTTCGCATGGCTTTAATAAATGTGCACTGTTAACTCGCCGTGCAATCCATTCTTCAAGCAGAAATTTTTCAATATGTTCCGCACTTTCACGCAATTCTGACGACAATGTTTTGATGACGACTTGTTCATTCGTGTCATTGTCGACAGCCAAGTAAACATGACTTCTCGCACTTGCGTGAAGCCGCCTAACAATAGAATAACCATCAAATTGCATCCTAGCGTGCAGCGCGGGTGGAAAGGGCAGCAGGTTTAAATCACGATACGCTTCTACGGCGCTTTTTTCGGGTAGTTCTGCTACACGCATCACTTGCACTGTAACATTATCATCACTACCATTTTTTAGCGCTGCATTTACAATGTGTTCGGCGGCACCTTGCTCATCCCCACGAAAATCTGCGCAGATTTGACCCAGTGCCTTGTTGTCGAGATATTCATATATACCGTCTGTCATTAACAAAAAAGTATCACCGAGCTCAAGATCAACGATTGAATAATCTAATTCAACTCGCGCACCCATACCCAGTGCTCGACTTAAGTATGATTCGCTACTTGATACAACGGTTCGGTGGACATCGGTTAATGGTTCCAGTGTATCATTGTGTAGACGAAAAATGCGCGAGTCGCCCACATGAAAAATATGCGCACTAGACGATTTAAAAACAATGGCACTGAATGTACACACGTATCCCTTGTCTAGATTAAACCGGTGCTGGCTTCGGCTTGTTTGCGCAAATAACCACGAATTTATCGCCTCAATCACGCGTTGACCCGACGTTTTAACACTCCAAGATTCAGATGTGCTGTAGTAGTCGTTTAAAAACCCCTTTACCGCCGCTTTGCTTGCTTCTTGACTAACTTGGCTACTACTTATGCCATCAGCAATAGCAACACTTATGCCTTTTGTTTGGAGTGCATGATTTTTGGGTATGTGTAAGCCATAAAAGTCTTGATTGATGTTTTTTAGGCCTTTAGCACTGTATTGACCAGCACTGATGCGAAGTAGTTTTGTCATTGTTGTCTGTAAGACCGCTAGTGGTAGCAAAGATATAAATTACGCGTTAAAAGAAAAAACGCTTTACATTACAAGAATATAAAGCGTCCTGAATAACTAAACAACTGAATTATTAACAAATGTTAGCATTGAGAGAAAACAAACATTTGTTCAAAGTAGCTGTCTTGGTAAGATGCGACAGCTATTGATTAAGTACTGTTTAAACCCTTAAAGTGCGGCTTGTTCTTTACCTAATTTACGTTCACCTTTTGTTCTTACGTGAGTTAAGTAAATGGGTAGACCAACGAATAAGAAGCCGCCAGCCAAATTGCCAAGTGCCGTTGGGATCTCGTTCCATACTAAGTAATCAACAACAGTAAACTCACCACCCATAATCATTGAAAACGGGAACAAAAACATGTTTACGATTGAATGTTCAAAAGCCATATAGAAGAACAACATAATTGGCATCCACATAGCGCCCATTTTTGCACCAGCAGAGGTAGAAATCATTGCACCAACAACGCCCATCGATACCATCCAGTTACACAACATGCCACGAATGAAAATAGTAAACCAGCCCAAAGCACCCTGTTCTTTGTAACCAAGCGTTCTTGATTCACCAATTGTGCTTACCTTTTCTGCCACTGCACCGCCATCGATTTGATACCCGTAGGTCAAGATAAACGAAGCGAAGAATGCAACGGTCAATGCACCGGCAAAATTACCGACGAAAACCCAGCCCCAGTTTCGAAGCATGGTAGACACGGTACACCCTCTTCTTTTGTCAAGCACAGCAAGTGGCACTAATGTAAATACACCCGTTAGTAGGTCAAATTTCATCAGGTATAACATGATAAAACCTACAGGGAATAAAATTGCACCTATTAATGGGTTACCTGTTTTAGTAATAACAGTAATCGCGAAAAATGCCGCTAGCGCGAGTATTGCGCCAGCCATATAAGCACGAATGATAGTGTCGCGTGTAGACATAAAAACTTTTTGTTCACCCGAATCGACCATCTTGGTCGCAAATTCGCTGGGTTCTAAGTAAGCCATCCTAGTTCTCCATAAGTATTGAGATAACAACGCATTTAACGTTGGTGTTGAAAATGAGTGTAATGATGTAGTTGTTGCATGTTGAATAATTATTCACTCATACAGATTCAATTGGAGTGCCAGATTGTCAATAAGGAAAAAATATATGCTTAAATAAATTTTTACCGAAGCTTTATGCATTGACTCCAAGCTCACTAAACAAAGATGACGCCGCACAAAAGTGAAATATCCAAATGTAACAAATTGTTTTTATCTCTATGTTTATAATAAAGAATATTGCATTCATAACGTAAGTGGAGTGTACTATTTTAGCGATAATAGGCTTTCTTATTTGTTCAGTTTTTCTTGTAAGTGTAGTTATATGCTTACAAAAAACTGTCTTATGTTGGCCTTCTTACACATACTAATGCTGTTGTTTAATAAAGCACATTTAGACAACCCGCACTTTATTAGTGCCCCACGCCAAGCTAGCGCACCAAATACGCACAAAATATCAGCAGACATTGATGACGATGAAATATTTATTCAATGATGGTGCGATGAAGTTGCACCTAATAAGGTAGAAGATTGTGACTAAAGTATATTTTTAGTCACAATCTTTATTTAATTATGCTTTAGGGGAGTAAACAACAGTCTAGACCAACTTTTTACCCGCAGGTGCAATTTTCGCTGCATATTCCTCACTAACAGTCGTGATTGCGTAGGTAAACACGGCCCCAACAAGTACGACAATCCACGACAAGTACACCCACACGAATAAAATAGGAATAGTGGCAAGTGCGCCATAAATCACCTGATATGACGGGAAGCTTGACACATAAAACGCAAACCCCTTTTTAGTAAGTTCAAACAAAACGGCTGCTAAAATAGCGCCAAACAAGGCATATTTTGCGCGTACTGGTCGATTGGGAACAACCATATACAAAATAAGAAAAGCGCTAATTGCGGCGATGCTGGGTACGAGTTTGAGAAATGCGGTGCCAAAGCCAGGCGTATAATCATCGGCAAATGCTGCAATCGTTGCCAAATAAGAACTTACGGCAATACTTGAGCCAATCAGTAAAGGACCTAAGGTAATCACCATCCAATAAATGGCAAAGGTAAAAATTAAAGGTCGCTGAGCCTGTGTCTTCCATAGATGATTAAAGGTCTTATCAATGTTAGAGATAAGTAGTAAGGCAACAATCAACAAAGAAAATATACTAACGGCCCCCATCTGAGAAGCATTGGCGACAAAACCGCCCATATACTCTTGTACTACATCACCCGCAGTGGGTACAAAGTTACTAAAAATAAAGTTTTCTAATTCTTCCCTCACATCAGCAAATGCAGGAAATGCCGACATAATCATGAAAAAAACCATAATTACCGGCACCAATGATAACAAGCTTACATAAGCTAAATGGCCTGCAGATACCGTTATCCGTTCACTGCGGACATAGCTAAAGAACGTCTTAAAAACATCAAACACCAAGGGTTTTCTTGTCTGAATATAAGCAGTTACATCATCTTTAGTAATCAAGTGGTTCTCCAGTACAAATAGGCAGTTGAGCGCTATAAGCAAGTGCAGCTTTGTAAGTATTATACAATTGTACGTGTATTCATGTGCGTATCAACGTTTTCATATATCTGCACTTTAGCAAGGTATGCGCCTGCGTGAAACAAATAGACGTAAAGCAGTTTACACGTCTAGATTGATCTTTTATTTAATCCAGTTAGAATTTCGATATAACAACAAACTACAAAAGTATTACGATGGCTGAATGGAACGGTAAATATCTGCACCCCTACGCAGAGCATGGGAAGAAGAGTGAGCAAGTAAAAAAGGTGACAGTTTCCATTCCTATCAATGTACTTAAAGTCCTAACGGATGAGCGAACAAGACGCCAGGTAAATAACCTTCGTCATGCCACAAATTCTGAATTGCTTTGTGAAGCCTTTCTGCATGCATTCACTGGTCAACCGCTGCCAGATGATAACGACTTACGAAAAGACAACACACATCGAATACCTGCCGAAGCCCGCGCGATTATGGCAGAGATGGGGCTTGACACGTCTGACGAAGAATAAACGAAGCATGCTAAGAGTAGTCATCTAGCGATGCCGATGGGTAAGGGCTAGCTTGTGCTTGCTGCCTATACCCGTATCGGCGTATACAGATGCCTATGCAATGTTAACTCTTAATAGTCGCAATAAATTCATCCGACTGTTTGATTGCGGCCGACATCTCAGCAATCAGATCCTTTACATCTTTTTGAATAGTATTGAGCTCGCCTTTTAGTGCACCCACGGCATTCGCGTTTAAGTTATGTTTTAAATACAACACATTGTCTTGTAATGCAGAGAGAACAGGTGCCATACTGGCTTCAACTTTGCGCATAGAGCGTACTAATGACTCATAGTTACGCTTAGTTGAGCTTAACTTCTTTTGGCTATCTCTGCGCAGGTTCTGATTAGTGATCTGCTCTAATTCACTCTCCCATTCACGAAAAAGTGAACCCGCAACCGATTCAACTTTATCAATACGATTACTTACATCTTCTGCTGTGCTTTTACTTGCCTCAAATTGATCATTCAGGTTGTTATAAACATCTTCTAATTCGCCACCATCAAAATTTATTAATGCACTGAATTCTTCCAAGGCGCTCGAAAATTGTTGTTGTGCCTCTTGTTGTGTTTCTTGAGCGTCTTCAACGCGATCCACTAGAATATCGCGTTTTTCAACGCCCAGTTTTTCCCACATATTAAAATAGGTGTCTTGAATAGTTGAAGTACAACCAGACAATGCAAGTAGCAAAAAGCTAATAATTACGGTGGATTTACGCATATCTTGTGTCCTTTGAATAAGGTAAAACTGATGAATAAATGAACATCATTTGAGTTCTGCTCATTTTTCTTGTTAATCTGGTGACTATTATGCATCAACGCACATGAATAGACACTTTTTTAAAATGATGCACGGCCTTAAAAGTATAGGAAAATAATGACATTTAAGTCGTTTAAGCACAAGGTATCAAACAACCATCAACTCCATGTAGAACTCGCGGGCAATCCCAATGGTATTCCAGTGTTATTTATCCACGGTGGCCCCGGTGCTGGGATAAACGGTTCTTATCAATGGCCTTTTGACTTAGATACATATTTTGTTATTGCCTATGACCAACGAGGTTGTGGCCAGTCTCAACCCTTTGCTGATATTAAACACAACTCGTCACAAGCCTTGATCGCCGACATTGAATCTATCAGGCAATATTTAAAAATAGAAAGATGGGCGCTGTTTGGCGGTTCTTGGGGAGCGACACTTGCACTATTGTATGCAATAGAGCATCCAGACAGAACTAGCCATATAGTGCTTCGAGGGACATTCTTAGGTCGAGAAGAAGATTACGCTTGGTTTTTGTCACCAACCGGCGCCGCTGCTCAAGTTTTTCCAAAAGAATATGCAAACTTTGTAAAAGGCGTCGATTGTAAAGATAGTTGGCAGTGCATAGCCGACAGTTTTTATGCCCGAATGCAATCAAGCGATCCAAATATAAGCCAGTTGGCCTGTGAGCAATGGTTCTCATGGGAGGTGGCAATATCTAAATTGGTCCCAGATAAAAAGACATCACCAAATCAGATTGCTTCCAATTTGCAGATGAAAAGCCTAGCGTTGCTAGAGTGTCATTACATACACAATAGATGTTTTATTGAAGAAAATCACGTCATTAACAACGCGTATAAAATTACGCACATTCCAATTTTCATTATTCATGGGCGCTATGATTTGGTCTGTAAGGTCGACGCCTCGATTAAATTGCATGAGCATCTACACAACTCAACACTGAGTATTATTGATAGCGCGGGTCATAGCGCGCAAGAAATCGGTATTAAGAAGAGCTTGCTTCGAACAATGAAGCACATTGCAAAAAATATAAGTACAACTCAATGATAGGCTTAATTCAGCGAGTCAAGCAAGCAAGTGTCGTTGTAGACGAACATTGCGTCGGCAGTATTAATGCCGGTTTATTGCTGTTTCTCGGCGTTGAAAAAACAGATAGCAATGTGCAAGTAGAGAAGCTAGCAAAGAAAGTCCTAAGCTATCGTGTATTTTCTGATGACGCGGGAAAAATGAACCTAAGCTTGAAAGATGTAGGCGGCGAACTGTTAGTAGTGTCACAATTTACCTTGGTAGCTCAAACCAATAAAGGGAATCGCCCTGGCTTCTCGGAAGGCGCCTCTCCAGAGCATGGAGAAGCGATATATAACGCGTTCATAAAACATGTAAATGACCACTACATGCAATGCGCATCAGGTATATTTGGCGCTGACATGCAAGTAAACTTACTCAACGACGGCCCCGTTACCTTTCATTTTAAGGTGTAACAGATAAGATATAAAACTTAAACCTTGCTGACCTCAACCAACTTAAATTCCGTTCCCTCTTTGCCCTCTATAAGTACTTGGCAATCGCCCCAGGATTCTGGTATTGACCAAATATGATCCGTCGCTACCGTGAATTTTTCTCTGTGGCTATCACACCTAACTTCTACTGCATCTAATTTTCCGTTGATATCTGAAAAACCAAACTTGCTCCTTGCTAGATAATAAAAGTCACGACCAGATTCCGAAAGTGTTCGGTTTACAACGATATTATCCTCAGACGCTATAAAGTCCTCAACTTTCTGAATGTAAGGGAGCAGTGGCGCGATGATATCATCGCCATTCTCAAGCGTTTTGATTTGCCTACTCGTATAAAGTACAGTAGAAAACTCATTAAACTCCAAATGTAACGCAAATTTTCTTCGATATAATGAGGCAAGGTAGTCATCCTTAAATGTTTTATATTCGTCCTCATGAGTTTTGCTGCTGGCTAGCGCCTTATCAATACTATTAAGTTCTCTGCGTAAATCACCTGTTTCCGTCGCTATCGACGCATCCAATGCCCATAGCCATGCATTTTCGTAGCGATTACCGCCGCTTTTTTCCTTCATTCTCTTTACAATTTTTTCTGCTTTAGCCAAGTCCCCTTCATCCATCGCTTGACTCGCTTTTCTATACATAACAATAAATTTTCTACTCGCACCATGTTGGCCGAGTAAAGAAAAATCGATTTGAATGGAGTGATGGCATTGCTCTACCGCTTTACCATTTTTTATTGCGGGAGTATATTGCCATTCTTTAATAGCACTCATTGCCGCCTTTTTAAATCTTGAGCTCCCTCCATTGTCGACCACCACAGGATCTTTAACCTTGCCTTCGGTGTCTATGACATAACTAATTTTCACCCAACCTTCTTTGCCGTCTCTTGCCGCTAAGCTTGGGTATCTAGGATCTTTTCGTTGTAGCACCTTTGCAGGAGTAAAAGCCGTGATACTTTGCACGGTTTCTGGACTGGTTTTAGCGAGTGCTTTTTCTGTTAGCTCGTCGCAAGGCAGTTTCTTTTCTTGCGCTTGCCCAATAGCTTGTTGCGTACTAACGGCTAGTAGTGTTGCACAACACAGTACACTCAATGAAGTTTGAATAAATAAATGCATGAGACATAATTCCTTTTTTGTCTTTAAATGAAGTAAATAACGCGGTAAGTGTACAAAATCCGATAGAAAGGTCAATAACCTTTGTAGGTAGACGTCGGTGCAAAAGATTGAAACAAAGTGCAGTGTGCACTTTTGTAAATTTAGCTATACAATGATTGTCTTGCTAGTAATTCAATGGATTAACGCTTGCTGATCGTTCACGAACCAAAAACAGAAGCGGAAATCGCTGACTATTTTAGTTTTCGCTGGTTATTGTTAAGGAAACCTTGGAATTATCCCGAAGGTTCTGAAAAAGATGAGTACGAAAGCGTCAGTGAACACCGAATAGTTAAAGACCACAAGGGAGATATTCTTGCCTGTGGACGAGTTCACCTTAACACGCCTGAAGAAGCCCAAATACGCTATATTGCGGTAAGTGATGTACATCGCCGTAAAGGTGTCGGGCACTTACTGATGGAGGCGCTAGAGTCTGTAGCACGAGAATTGGGCGCAGAACGGGCTGTAACCAATTCGCGCGAAGCGTCTATCCCTTTTTTTGAAAGTTGCGGGTTTGAAATAATTGATGATGCACCAAATGAGCTTGGAAAGCTTAAACGCAAACAAATGCGTAAAACGCTCACCGATAAACACGCATTAATTCTTCATCCGAAATGGTGCAAAGAGCTTCAACTGACTTGGCATGAACGCATTCCAATCAGCGAACACATGGGAATAAAGCTGCATCAATATACAGAGCGCACAATTGAAACAAGGGCATCATTAAATAAAAATATTAATCTGCACGGCAGTATGTTTGCTGGCAGTATTTATTCTCTCGCGACGCTCACAGGCTGGGGAATGATATTTTTACAACTCAAGCAAAAAGGACTGAGTGGTGAAATTGTCCTTGGCGACGCATCTATTCACTATCACAAGCCGATTACTATGCGTCCCAGAGCACTATGCAACATTGAAAGTGTGCAAACAAAATTTCAAATTTTAGAAAAGAAAAAGAAATGCCCAGTATCTCTAAAAGTAGAAATTTTAGATAACGAACAATCGGTCGCCGAATTCTCTGGGCAGTATTGGGTACTCCCTGAAAAAGTTGGGTAGCCTTTTAAAGGCAAATTAGTTAAGCAAAAAAGAAGACTTGTTCATAAAGTTTCAGGTACAAAAAAAGCAGCGATTACGCTGCTTTTAAACTATATAGTAAACACTATATCATAGCGGACTGTAGCTTTTTCATCGCATTCTTTTCAATTTGACGAACACGTTCGGCAGACACTTGATATTCATCAGCAAGATCTTGCAGGGTTGCTTTTTGATCGGCCAACCAACGCGTTTCAATGATGTGTTGACTGCGATCATCTAAGGTTTTAAGTGCCGCATACAAACGCTTAGTTGCCGCAGTATCCCAATCATTATTAATAACGGTTGTTTCTACATCTGGTGATTTATCTTCCAGATACTGAGCAGGGCTAAACGTTGAAGACTCATCATCATCGTTAGACAAATCAAACGCTTGATCTTGACTGCTCATACGAGACTCCATTTGGAGTACTTCTTTTGTACTAACGCCTAAATCTTCTGCTACTTTTTGCACTTCTTCGTGTGTAAACCAACCCAAACGTTTTTTAGCTTTGCGTAAGTTAAAGAAAAGTTTACGTTGCGCTTTGGTCGTCGCAACTTTAACAATTCGCCAGTTCTTTAACACATACTCATGAATTTCAGCTTTTATCCAATGCACAGCAAATGACACCAACCTAACACCCACTGTAGGGTCGAAGCGTTTAACTGCTTTCATTAAGCCAATATTACCTTCCTGAATTAAATCAGCTTGCGGTAGGCCGTAGCCTGAATATGATTTAGCAATATGTACGACAAAACGAAGATGAGACATTACTAATTTACGTGCCGATTCTAAATCGCCATCTGCTTGTAAGCGCTCGCCCAAGCCTTTTTCTTCTTCTGCTGTTAACATGTCAATACTAGACACCGCCTGAATATAGCTTTCTAGGCTACCGCTAGCGGGGACTGTAAGAGCAAAAGATTGCATGTTTTCTTTCATTGTTACTCCAGTTCACTGACTCTTTAGCATGACTGAGTGATTAGACCTATGGATATTAAGAATTCTTTCATAACATCGGACATGTAAATATAAGGATTAATAAAAAAAACACAAGCATCATTACTAAAGTTTATATAACTTTTTGCTGATAATTAAAATTAATACAAATACCCAAATTGACGATAAAGCTATACGTTCGCTCAGCAAATGGATTGCATTCTCAACAGGAAACAATAAATGATTGCACATATTGCACGACAAGCTATTTATAATGCTGACAAAAATGTCGTGGCTTACGAGTTGCTTTTTCGTGATGGCAAACAAAATTGTTTCCCTGATATCTCCCCTGACGAAGCCACTAGTAATATGTTGGCCAATAGCCATCTGAGTATTGGCTTAGAAAATATCACATCGAACAAAATAGCATTTATTAATTTTCATCAAGATACGCTAATTCATCGTTTTCCGACTACGCTTGACCGTAAAAAGACGGTTATCGAAATTGTCGAAACGATTGAAGTGACGCAAGCGCTAGTTGACGCATGCAAGCATGTAAAAAGCTTAGGATACACACTTGCACTAGACGATTTCGATTTTTCAGACAAATGGGACACGCTAATCCCATTGGTTACATACATTAAGATTGAAGCCGAATTCTTACACACTGAAAACCCCATCGTCACAAATAAAATTGCTGAATTTAAAAAACTTGGTATCAAGTTGGTTGCCGAAAAAGTTGAAACGAATGAAGAGTTTGAACAATTCAAATCCATGGGATTTACCGTGTTCCAAGGCTACTTTTTGTCTAAACCAGAAATGATTCAACACAAAAATCTTGGTGCGTCGGCATCTTCAGTAATGGAATTAGTAGGCATAAGCTCAAGAGCAGACTTTGACTTTGACTCGTTAAATAAGGTGTTTGAAAAAGATGTCGGTTTAACATTCAAATTAATGCGATTCATTAATAACCCAACATTCAACAAGCGAGAAAAAATAGCATCTTTAGAGCATGCGCTAAAATACTTAGGCAGCTTAGAATTGAAAAAATTTATTGCATTGTTGGCAATAGCTAACCTCAAAGGAAGTAAACCCATTGATTTACTGGTAATGAGCTTAGTAAGAGGGCATTTTTGTAAATTGCAGGCAGAACTAATGCAAATGAATCAGAATCCACCGAGCAGTTTCATTATGGGACTGTTTTCGTTAGTTGACGCGCTAATTGACATACCAATGCAAAAAATAACGCAATCGTTGCCGTTTTCAGATGAGGTAAAACAAGCGCTTTGCTCCCAAGATGCTAATACACTCTACGGTGCTCAATTAAAAATGTGCATTGCTTTTGAAAAAGCAGACTTTGCGACCATAACTCAACTTAGCAAACAACTAAAAATTGAAGAAACATCACTTTACAGCGCCTATTATGAAGCAATGGAATGGGCAGAAGAAATGAAAAAATGTGCCAGCTAATGATGACAGTATTTCAAGGAAAAAGAGACTAACTATGATTGTTTTTGCTCGCGAACCAATTTTTACCGAAAAAGGTAGAGTTTTCGCCTACCAATTGACATTTAGAGATGGCATCGACAGCGCGTTTGCCAAAACGATTACTGAGCAAACGATTGAACAAAGTGAAAATTCTGGTGTTGCGTGGACAGAGTTGCTCGAAGGCTACCTAAGCATCATTAGCCTTTCTTTCACTCAATTAATGAACGACATTCCTGAAGATCTATCGCCGGCAGATACGCTATTTGAAATAGACTGCATTGAAGAAAATAATGAAGACGTACTGACGCGTATATCTGAGTTAAAAGCACTCGGTTTTCGCTTTGTTTGCAGCGAAAAGAAGTTTGTAAATAAGCTGACCTTAAAATACGTTGATTACGTGAAAGTGAGTATGAATCGCGTAGCACCAATGGATGTTAAAAAGTTACGTCAGCAAACAATAAACAACAACCTAAAAATCATCGTGACAGATGTTCAAACCCATGAAAACTTTGAACGCTGTAAGCCTCATGAGTTTGATTACTATCAAGGATTCTTTTTCTTATCACGAAAAGAAGAGCCAACGAAAGATTTACCCGCAAGTCATATTGCCATGTTGGACCTTATTTCACAGTTAGCAAAATCTGAATTAGATATCCCAAAAATAAACGCAATTTTTGAACACGATGCAACGCTGTCTTATCTACTATTTAGATTCATTAACAATCCAATGGTGAACAAGTCGCATCAAATTAACTCGATCAAACATGCAATAAATTACCTTGGTGAAGTCATGCTTAGAAAGTTTGTTGCAATAGTGTCGTTAACCCACATAAATACCGGCAATACTACTGAGTTATTACACGTGTCGTTAATAAGAGCACGTTTTTGTGAACTCCTTACGCAACATAACGGTGGCAAAAAAGCGAGTGTAAGCGGCTTTTTAACCGGTTTGTTTTCTCTTATTGATGTAATACTAGACAGAGACATTAACGAGCTGATGCAGAAAGTAACACTTGCACCTGAAATTGAAACCGCGCTAGTCGATAAGAAAGGCGCTTTACATGATATGGTGCGATTGTGCATAGGGTTTGAATCAGCGCATTGGGACACTACATTTAAAGCCGCTGGCGAGTTATCATTGTCAACAAATGAAGCTAATCAATACTTTCAGTCTGCGATAAAGTGGGCAAATAGCTTTTCTATCCCAGTATCAAAAGACTACCCAGTGACTAAAGTTCGCTAAACTTACTGAGGTTCGATGTCTCTTACATGACGTCGAACAGAAAGAAATGACCCCATTAGACCTAGACCAACGGATATTAGTAGCATAACGCCAATTGCACCAAAATCCATGCCGGTAATGTCTAAATTAAGATTGTATAGCGCCAGCGTGTCTTGCATATTCCAATCTATCCAAAAAAGTACAATACTAATGGTCAGCCAAGCAAAAACCCCACCAATAAACCCAAACCAAAATCCGGTATACATGAAGGGACGATGAATAAAGGCATCCGTCGCCCCGACTAATTTCATCACCAAAATTTCATCTTTTTTATTCATGATGTTTAAGCGAATCGTATTGCCGATAATTAACACCACAGCAAAGAACAATAACAACGCCAAGAGGAATACAAGCTCTTTAGCAACATCAAGAATTGCGTATAAACGCTCCAACCACTCTATATCTAGTTTACCCAATTCTACTTCTCGCTCTTGTCGCAGTTTATCGAGCAATAAACTTGCAGCAGTTGGCGTGGCGTGTCGAGAGGTCGGTACGACTAAAAGGACCGCAGGTAAGGGGTTTTCTTCTAAATAACCTATGGCGTCTCCGAGGCCTGAGAGCTGTTCAAATTCTTCCAGTGCTTTATCTGCAGGTAAGTAACTAATACTCTCTACCTCAGACCACACCGAAAGTCGTTTAACAAGCTGTTTGGCATTAGCATCGGATATATCACTTCGAAGAAATAAGGAAATTTCTGAGGCTTGTTGCCATTGTTCACTTATTTGCTCAGTATTTTTAACGACAATATATAAGGTACCAGGTAACGTAAGACTGAAGCCAAGTACTCCGATGGTCATCAATGACGCAAAAGGTGTACGATATAACTCGCCAAGGCTGTACAAAGACTGACGTAAATGATCAACAAAGAACATAACAAAAAGTTGAATACGGCTTATACCTTGCTGTTTTGCCCCGTGTTGCCTGCCTTTAAACAAAATGCTCATTAAGACACGCCTTCGTCATTTTGTTCAAGGCCGTCTGTAATCATTTTACCTTGCTTAAGCGTAAGCGTTCGATACTTCATTCGCGCAATCAAACCCAAATCATGGGTCGCAATTAACACCGAGACACCCGCCTGATTAAAATCCTCAAATAACCGGATGATCTCCATCGATAGCTTCGGATCTAGGTTGCCTGTCGGCTCATCTGCCAATAACAACGGCGGTCTATTAACCACCGCTCGCGCAATACCCACGCGTTGTTGTTCGCCACCCGACAACATTACCGGCGAATGTTTGGCTTTTGTTTTCAAGCCAACCATATCCAGCGCCGCCATAACTCGGCTTGCAATATTTTTACGCGAATGGCCTTCTATAACCAATGGTAATGCAACATTGTCAAAGACAGAACGGTCCATTAGCAATTGATGGCTTTGAAAAATCATGCCGATGTCGCGACGAATATAGGCAATTTGATTGCGGGAGATGTTATTTAAATTATGACCGTTAATTAATACGTTGCCCACGGTTGGTCGTTCCATGATGCTAATTAACTTTAAAAGCGTACTTTTACCCGCGCCAGAGTGGCCAGTCAGAAAGGCCATTTCACCCGGCTCCAAGTGAAAGTCCACTTTAGACAAGGCTTGCTGACCACCTGAGTAAGTTTTGCTGACTTGTTCAAACTTAATCATTCGCGAGTATACTTATTATTTTAATAATTAAAGCTAATGCTAATCTAGCACGCTTAGTCAAAAAGCGCTTCTACAAAATCATCAGCGTCAAACGGTCGAAGATCATCAATGCCTTCGCCAATACCGATGTATCGCACTGGTATAGAGAATTCATCCGCCAGCGCAAAGATAACACCGCCTTTGGCAGTACCATCTAGTTTAGTAACATTAATACCAGTAACACCGACGGCTTCATTAAATATCTTTGTTTGGCTAACCGCATTTTGACCAGTACTAGCGTCTAAAGTCAGCATGATTTCGTGCGGCGCATCAGGCATTTGTTTCTTCATCACCCGCACAACTTTTTTCAACTCTTCGATGAGGTTATCTTTATTTTGTAAACGACCCGCGGTATCTGCAATCAATACGTCTATATTCTTCGCTTTAGCGGATGCCACAGCATCAAAAATCACGGATGCGCTATCAGCCCCAGTAAACTGCGATACAACGGGTATATCATTGCGCTCTCCCCACACTTCAAGTTGCTCCACTGCCGCTGCTCTGAAAGTATCCCCAGCGGCTAACATGACAGATTTACCTTCTTGCTGGAACTGTTTAGCTAACTTACCAATAGTAGTGGTTTTACCCACACCATTTACCCCAACCATTAAGATAACAAACGGGCACTTTTGACCATTTTCATCAAGCACGTTTAAGTCTAGCGGTATATTCACGGGTTTAATAATGCTCGACAACTGTTGTTTCAATAGGCTGGCAAGGGCATCGCCGTCCTTTAATTGAGATATCTTGGCTTCTTGCGTTAAATTACCAATAAGCTTTTGCGTAGTCTTCATGCCAACATCGGCGATCAGGAGCTGTGTTTCAAGCTCCTCATAAAGATCGTCATCAATGGTTTTACCTTTTAACAAAGCAACAAAACCGCTACCAATGTTCTCGCGAGTTTTAGATAAGCGCTCTTTTAAACGAGAGAAAAACCCCGCCTTTTTTGCTGCATTGTTGGGCAAGTCATTCTCTGTATTCGCGTCAGTATCCGCAGGTTCAGATATATTACCAGTCTCACCTGCATCAGAGCGCTCATCGGCTATATCTGCGCCTGTGTCCGCGAGATGTTTTTCTGGACTTGGCGCTGTTGTCTCACTTTCTACGCTTGTGTTTGCGCTTTTATCTTTTGCAATTTCAGCTGAGCGATTGTTTGCATCGTGCGTACCCTTCTCGTTGTCACCCGTCGCAATATCTGAGTTAGTTTGTTCAATGATTTCCGATTTAGGGGATTGGGGGGTGTCTGATTTTTTTGATTCAGAATCTTTTTTAAACCAACTAAACAAGATGAATCCTCTGAGGTTTGTTGGGCACTAAAAACAAAAGGCCGTAAGCCTTGGGTAAGCCCTAGTTAAAATTTACTGATTTATATACACTAGCCCACAATAATAGCACTTCAACGATAAAAGATGCCATCAAATACTAGACGCAAAAAACATTCTGTTCCAAAAACCTCAGCAAAAAAGCAAGGCGCATTAGGCAGTGTTCGTATTATTGCAGGTAAACATCGTGGCAGAAAATTGCTTGTGCGCGATGCGGAAGGCTTAAGGCCAACGACAGACAGGATGAAAGAAACACTGTTTAATTGGCTTATCGGCGAAGTGGTTGGCACAAAAGTACTCGATTTGTACGCAGGTTCAGGCAGTTTAGGTTTTGAATCACTGTCTAGAGGTGCTGCTGAAGTCACATTCTTTGAACTAGACAAAAATAACTATCATTTGATACAAGAAAATGCCAAGCAATTGGATGCTGAACAAGAGGTCAAAATACATCATGGAGATAGTTTTGAGTTGTTAAAAAAACAAAACACTCAGTTTGAGCTAGTTTTTGTCGATCCTCCCTTCAACAAAAACTTACTCAAAAGCAGTCTAAACGCACTGATTGAAGAAAATTCACTGACCGATGGCGCCAAGATTTATATTGAGCATGAAGCCAATTTACGCCTAGATTTACCCAATTGTTTTGAAATAGATAAGCAAAAAAAGACGAAATCTCTGCACACCGCGTTATTGGTTTTTCACCAGTAACAATTATATTTGCCTATTCATTTAGCAATAAAAGCGGCTCATTTGTCAGGACAAACCGGCACCAAGACCAAGATTACTCATATCTTGCTCGACAATAAATTCACGTAGTTCCTTAATATCTTCATTGCTGATATTTCCTTCCTCAACAAATGCCAAGAAAGATCCCAAAATGTCTAATTCATAGTTAAAAATCGGAGTCTCTTTTAGCGATTGTATACTCAGCTCCTCAGTACCAGTAATACGCAAAAACCGTTCTATATCGCCTTGACTCAGTTTGGCAACAACAACCGCAGGACTATCCTCTTCCTTCTGCGTTGCATATATACATGCACTCATTGCCATGCAACAATCAACTACTGAGTATGCTGCAATATTGTCCTCAGCTTCAGGGTCCGGAATAAACGTTTCAAGCTTATCCAACAATGACTCAGCATTTAATTTCTTACGTTTTTTTGCACAAATATCCCACAAACCGTCCATAATTTTGTCGATATGTTTAATAGCGTCTTGGTTATCTGATGAGGTATAAAACAAATGTGCATTGACCACCATACGTTGAGTAAGCGCAGTCGCAATAAGTAAACTGCTATTACCGTCTAAATTTCTCAATTTACCGAATGTATTGAGTTTTGATGACATCAAATTATTGTTCCTATATGTTTAACGTATGCACTTATCCCGTTTAGTAACATCTGAATTGCGATCATTATGAGTATCATCCCCATTAAACGTTCAATCGCTCGCAAGCCTTTTTCGCCAAGCAATTTGTGTACCTTATTTGAAAGTAATAATATTGACGCACTGATCACCCACGCGATTGATAACGCGATGCTCCAATGAAGCATCTTATCCGGAGACTGATTTGCCAGTAATATCAATGCGGCCATCGTTGACGGGCCTGCAATCATGGGGACTGCAAGCGGCACGATGAGCGGCTCTTCACCATCGGGGAGATTCATAATGCCGCCTGACGAAGGAAAAATCATCTTAATCGCGATGACAAACAAAATAATTCCACCAGCAATGCTGACAGTTTCCTGCTCAACCTGCAAGAATTCAAGTAAGCCCTGCCCTATAAACAAAAATATAAAAAGAATAGTAAGCGCAATAAGAAGCTCACGAATTACGACAACTTTCCGCCGTTTTGGCTCAATATGCTTGAGCACTGACATAAATATAGGTAAATTCCCAAGGGGATCCATTATAAGCAAAAGCATTATTGCCGCGGCCCAAATATCTTGCATAACACGCCTTTTTTTAGACTAATATTTAAATTTTTTGCTAATTATTTAGCGTTGACGGTCGTTATATTGTTTACCAAGTTAAATTTATTAAAGGTAATTTTATATGGCGCTTATGAGTGTAACAGAAGTCGCTGAATATTTGTCTATTCAGGAAGTTAGAGTCCAAAGACTAGAACGTGAAAGCCTTCTAATGTCAAAAGAAAATGACGAAAATGGTAACCCCATGTTTGCAAGAGAAGACGTTGAAAAATACAAAGAATTAGCCGAGCGCTTAGGCGGTATTTAATACACCGCCTTTCGGAACTACCTGCTGGCGCTAAAATGATATGGAAACGACACTAGCATCGTCATATTGAAAGCAACACTACTAGCAGGTAAGAACCTTAGAATACCTACACTAGCAATAATTCGCTAATTGCTCTTATACCTATTGCTGTGCCACCTTCAGGCATAGTATCAGTGCCATTTCGATTGTACGCAGCAGCTAAATCTATGTGTAGCCATGCATGTTTATTGTCTCCCGCAAATCGACTTAAAAATCCAGCGGCATTAGATGCCCCGCCGGCTCCACCGCCTTTTTGAGGTCGACTATTCGCCGTATCAGCAAAAGGGGATGGGCATTTATTCTGATGCGCCTCAGTCAATGGTAATCGCCAATGAGGTTCATTTGTCGCATCGCAAATATCTAAGAATTGTGAGCATAAGGTGTCATTTAACGAAAATACTGCATTATAGTCATTCCCCACGGCCATTACTGCCGCCCCCGTCAACGTAGCCGCATCAATAATCATGCTTGGCTGAGCGTCATTCGCAGCAATTAAACCATCGGCAAGCACCAAACGGCCTTCAGCATCAGTATTTACAATTTCAACGCTTACGCCATTTTTATACTGAATAATATCTCCCAGTTTATAAGCATCACCACTAATTAAGTTTTCAGCACAACATAGGAAAAGTTTTACTCGTTTTTTTAATCCTTGCATAATCGCTAAACCAAGCGCTCCTGTAACTGTCGCGGCACCTCCCATATCGCATTTCATATCTAACATGCCTTCACTGCCTTTAATACTGTAACCACCACTATCAAAGGTTATACCTTTACCAACCAAGGCAATATCCGTATGACTTGAGTCTAATGGATTATAATCCAGCGCTAGCAATACAGGCGGTCGCTCGCTGCCGCGCCCGACCTGATATATTCCGTGATAGCCAGCCTTAACTAACTCTTCGCCCACGAACGTTTTTATTGAAACATTTTTTGGCGATAAGGCTCGTAGCCAATCAATCGATTTATTTACTAGCACTTCTGGACTTAGATCTTCAGGTGTACTATTGATGAGTTCTCGAGTAAACAGTAGTGCAGCTTGATGACACTGCAACCATGATAAATCCAATTTAGTCGTGACTGGCGAAAACACTACAACTCGCTTCGCTGCAGGAGAAACAAAACTCTGCATAAACGCATATTGCTGCTCCCGCGTCCAATCACCTGCTAATTTGGCAGTAATAAGCCCTAGCCCTGTCAACTTCCTCGCCGCTCGTTGAATGGACAGGAGGTCAATCGAGTTATGTAAACCAATAAACGCCGCTTCCGCATCAAAACTCAATAGTGATGTCTCGAATGTTTTACCCGTATTATCCTTGTCGCCACGTTTTTCAGGAAACGCTAATTTAATATCTAGTGTTAACATATTGAATCGTTCACCTTATTGATTTGTATATTATGAATAAATTCCGAGTATCACATAATTAGTGAATAACTCATTCGTCGTTACAATCGACGCCGAAGGGCATCTTATCGGTGTAAACACAAACCTTGCAAACAAATTGATCAAGAATATTTTGACCACTAAACTACAAAATGCAATTGTGGGTGGAAAGCGACGATGAGTATGTACACAGAAATCCCAGGGCTTGTTGATCTTTGCTGTGCAATTTTGCAGCGGTTTGTGATTCATTTATGCAATGCAGCACGACTGTCGTGTAGTTATTCTACATAAAGGAGTGATAAAGCAGCAGAAATGAATCACATGCCCTGCCCTTCGGGTTCAACCTGAGTGCACTTGCTCTTTGTTACTTGCTTTTGACGTAGAATAACTATGCCTGCAATCAAGTGTCGCGATCAAATGCACTCAGATTGAACAAAACTTGTACAGCAAAGATCAACAAGCCCTAGTATTATTTACGGATGTCTCGACAATTGATATAAAGATATTAAATAAAATACGTATTGATCCATAAAAAAAGATTGCTTTTTCTGAAAAAATGCCCATATTACCGTCCTTGATTTTTTTTGGGTCGCAAAACCATTGCTAAACGTATAGCATTTAGAGAAAGATTAGGCTCATTTAATACTAATGGAACTGACACAACGCCAATCTATTTTAGTTAATCCACTGATATAGACAATGTCGCGTATTTGGTTAGGAGAAAGGCATATGCCATCAGATAACAATAAATCAATTGGATTGCTAGCATTAGCAAACTTATCATCGTATATAGAAAAAGACGGTGAAGAATACATGAATGATGCTCAATTAGAGCATTTCAAAACCATCCTTTTTGCATGGCGCGACCAGTTACGTAAAGAAGTAGACAGGACTGTTCACCACATGCAGGATGAAGCGGCTAATTTCCCGGATCCTGTTGACAGAGCTGCCCAAGAAGAAGAATTCAGTTTAGAACTAAGAACAAGAGATCGTGAACGTAAGCTTATTAAGAAAATAGAAAAAACGCTGAAGCGTATCGAAGAGGACGATTTTGGCTTTTGTGACTCTTGCGGCATTGAAATAGGTATCAAACGCTTAGAGGCAAGACCAACAGCTGATTTATGCATTGACTGTAAAACAATGGCAGAAATTAAAGAGAAACAGCTACAAGGCTAATTGAATGCCACTATCGGAGGGAGTTTCTAACTGCCTCCTTTATCTGCTATGGATTCAAAAAATACTTCATACTATATGCCTGAGCACCCAACAATCGGGCGCTTTGCCCCCTCATCCACCGGCCCTTTGCATTTTGGTTCATTAGTATGCGCCTTTACTAGTTTTTTAATGGCAAAAAGAAACAATGGACAGTGGTTGCTTAGGATTGAAGACATAGACCTAGAAAGATGCGATTCAACACACGCGCAATCCATTTTACACAGCCTAGAAAATCATGGGCTATATTGGGATACTGAGGTTGTATACCAAACAAACCGACAAGACATCTATGAACAATATTTGCAACGTTTAAACCAATCTGGTTTTTTATATGGCTGTGCATGTAGCCGAAAACAAATTAAAGCGCGCAGTGAATATTACGATCAATATTGCAGGTATAGACAACTCCCGCTAACGTCACATGTTGTTAGGTTTATTAATGATGGCAGTATTTCTGCATTCGCAGATGAATTAGCAGGCGAAGTATCAATCGATAGCCATTTATGCGTTGAAGATCCCGTGTTACGTAGAGCTGATGGTACTATTGCATATCATTTGGCGGCGATAGCGGATGACATAGAGCAAGGCGTCACCCAAGTAGTGAGAGGCATGGATTTACTAGATGTTACTCCTTTACACATGCAAATTTATAAAAGTTTGTCTCATTCCGTTCCGAGTTACGCGCATATGCCAGTGGCTGTGCATGCCTTGGGTAAAAAGTTTGCCAAACAATCTTATTCACCTGCCATTGACCATGCACATGCTGCAGAAAACTTGCTGACTTGCCTTGAATTTATGGGTGTAGCAGTAAATGACTTACCAGACAGTAATAATGTAAATGAAATAATTACATGGTCTATTAATGAATGGCAGCCTGCATTTATGCCAATGAAATCAGAAATTATTGTTTCTGAATCAAATGGCTTATACTCGGTAGTGAATTCATAACCCAGTGAACTTAGGTAGTCTGAACTTGGAAAATAATGCTAACTCAAATAACAATAATAACGTTGAGCAAATTGAGTATATAAAAACATTGAATGCTAAGATAATTCCGCGTAAAGAACATAATATGCGACGTTCCGATTTGTCTAAGCACGCCTTAGATGTACTGGACAGACTCGCAGACAATGGCTACCAAGCTTATGCGGTAGGCGGTTGTGTCAGAGATCGTTTAATGGGCTACCACCCGAAAGATTTTGATGTCGTCACGAATGCGACACCCGAACAAGTCAAAAATGTTTTTAGAAATTGCCGTTTGATTGGGCGTCGTTTTCGATTAGCGCATATTCATTTTGGCCGTGAAATCATCGAAGTTGCAACATACCGCGGCCACCATAAAGAACAACCACCTGATGGCGATGCAAAGAATCAAAATGCTTTATCAGCGGATAGTGGTCAAATTTTGCGCGACAATGTATTTGGCACCATTGAAGAAGACGCTGCGAGACGAGATTTTACATTCAACGCCATGTACTTTAATGCGAAAACTGAAGAAATTCTTGATTTTGCGGACGGCTTAGCCTCCATTGAACGAAAAGAAATCAAGATGATTGGTGACTTACAGACACGCTTCTCTGAAGACCCAGTTCGTATGTTACGCGCCGCAAGATTCGCCGTAAAATTGAATATGCGCATACCGGACGATATGCAGAAACAAATTCATCAAATGGGTAATTCACTTGCAAATATCCCGGCGGCGCGATTGTTTGAAGAAACAAATAAGCTATTTTTGTCTGGTTATGGTGCAAGTGCACTAGACAAATTACTAGAATTACATTTGATATTTCAACTGTTTCCTTGTTTACCGTCTACGCTACATGACAAATCGTCAAAAGAATACATGGTCATGCGGGCGATGCTGGAAAACACCGATCAGCGTTTGATAAACGAACTAAGAGTAACACCCGCTTTTTTATATGCGACATTCCTGTGGTACCCCTTAGAGGAGCTCGCAAATAAGCTACAATTTGAATCAGGTATGTCACAATACGACGCTATGAACATTGCTGGCGTAGAAACTTTGAGTCAGCAAATTAAGCGCATCATGATACCAAAAAGGTTTAGCAGTGCAATTCGAGATATTTGGTCCTTGCAATATCGCTTAGAAAAGCGGACGTCTAAACGACCATTTGTCTTATTGAACCATGCTAAGTTTAGGGCAGGGTATGATTTCTTAGTGTTACGCGGCGAAGTCGAAGGCGGAAAACAACAAGAACTAGCAGAATGGTGGCATGACTTTCAGCATGGCGATGACAGCAAACGGCGCAAGATGCTTGGTCCTGTAAAGCGCAGAAACCGACGTCCCCGAAGTAAATCAAACAAGGTGAAAGATGCTAACTGATATCGCGTATATTGGTATGGGAAGCAACTTAGAGGAGCCGAGTAAACAGCTGCTTGATGCCTTAGCAAACATACATAAACTGCCTCAAATTTGTGTACAAACGTGCTCTCATCTGTATCAGAGCCTTCCAATGGGCTCTGACGGACAACCAGATTATATAAATGCCGTCTGCAAAATAACTACATCATTTTCTCCAATTGAACTGCTTGATGCCTTGCAAAGTATAGAGAACATGCATGGAAGAGTGCGAAATTCAGATAGATGGGGACCACGAACACTCGACCTTGATATCCTGTTATTCAACCGTTTGAATATTGATGAGCCTAGATTAAAAGTGCCTCACTATGGTATGCAAGATAGAGAATTCGTTTTAGTTCCTTTATTTGAAATAGAACCGGACTTAATTATGCATGATGGGAAAAATATATCGTCATGGGTAAGTAAGTGCCAACTTGATGGACTTAGACGCATCGATATGGACATCGATGTATCAAACTTGATTGCTTGATTATCTGCAATTTTCGGTCCGATGACATTGAACATGGTGCTGTTAGATTTAACACCGTAGAACACACAAATATGACACGAGTACATGATGAAAAAAGTAACAATATCAACGCTCATTAAAATGAAACAAGAAAAAGAAAAAATTGCTTGTTTAACTGCGTACGACGCCAGTTTCGCAAAATTGTTTGATACTTGTGGTATAGACCTGCTGCTTATTGGTGATTCGCTGGGCATGGTACTAAAGGGTGAAGATAGTACATTAGGTGTTACTGTTGAAGAAGTTGCCTACCACGTAAAAAGTGTAAAGAACGGCGTTGAAAGAACACTCATTGTCGCCGATATGCCTTTCATGAGTTATGCAACCCCTGAACAAACATACCTAAATGCCAGCAAACTGATGTCATGCGGTGCAAATATGGTAAAGGTCGAAGGTGGCAAATGGTTGTTGGAGAGTGTAAAAGGATTAGTTGAACGTGGAATTCCTGTCTGCGGCCATTTAGGGCTTACGCCTCAGTCTGTCAATGTATTTGGAGGGTTTAAAGTACAAGGCAGAACGAGTGATAAAGCAGAAGAAATGCTCTCAGCCGCTATTGATTTGCAAGAAGCAGGCATTCAACTATTAGTGCTTGAGTGTATACCTAGTGCGTTAGCGCAACTCATTAGTGCCAAATTGGATATCCCAGTCATCGGCATTGGTGCAGGGCCAGAAACCGACGGGCAGATACTGGTGATGCATGATATGTTTGGGATAAGCGCGAACTATATGCCTAAATTTTCAAAAAATTACTTGGCACAAAATAAAGACATTTCGTCTTCTGTTCACCAATACATTGAGGAAGTAAAAAATGGTAGCTTCCCCGGACCTGAGCATTCATTTGAGTAGTTGAAATGGAAATAGTCACTGATATTAATCATCTAAGAGAAATACGCCGCGCTTGGCAAGTATCAAAAACGACAATTGCCTTTGTCCCAACCATGGGAAATCTGCATGAAGGGCACCTATCATTGGTAACACAAGCTAAAGCAAACGCAGAAAAGGTAGTTGCTTCTATTTTTGTCAATCCACTTCAATTTGGACCAGATGAAGATTTAGACGCTTATCCTCGAACCCTAGAACAAGATATCGAAAAACTTACCGCACTAGGTGTCGATTTGTTATTTCTGCCAAACAACGACGATATTTATCCCAGAGGATTAGAACAACAGACGTTCGTTGAAGTCCCCGGCATATCCTATATGATATGCGGTGCTAGCAGGCCTGGACACTTCAGAGGCGTAGCAACAATTGTTTGTAAGCTGTTTAACATGGTACAACCAAATCAAGCGTATTTTGGTGAAAAGGACTTTCAACAACTGCAAGTCATTAAAGCAATGGTAACCGATCTCTCAATGAACCTAAGTATTCATGGTGTACCAACGCAGCGCGATACTGAAGGTTTAGCCCTCAGCTCACGCAATCAATACTTAACGGAAGATGAAAAACGCGTTGCGCCCAAGTTATACCAAGAAATTACGAATATTGCTTCGGCAATCCAAAGTGGCCGAAAAGATTATTCCTCGCTATTATCCGCAACTAAATCCAACTTGGTTACACTCGGTTTTAAACCGGATTATTTGGAAATATGCTGTGCAGAAACGCTCATGCCGCCAAGCCATGAAGATCAGCACTTAGTCATATTAGCTGCGGCATTCTTGGGTAAAACAAGATTAATCGATAATTTGCAGCTAAATCTCAACACATAAACGCAAATGATCAATCATTTAGGATGGCGGTTGGTTAGCATTTGAGAAGCTTAGCCGCATCCTTAGCAAAATAAGTTAAAATACCATCTGCACCCGCCCGCTTAAACGAAAGCAGAGATTCCAAAATGACCTTGTCTTCAGATAACCAACCATTCGCAAAAGCGGCCTTATGCATTGCATATTCTCCACTCACTTGATACGCAAAGGTGGGCACTCTAAACTCTTCTTTACAACGCAATACAATGTCTAAATATGGCATACCAGGCTTGACCATGACCATGTCAGCCCCTTCTTCTATATCTAAGCCAATTTCATGTATTGCTTCATCACTGTTAGCTGAGTTCATCTGATACGTTTTCTTATCAGCGCCTTTCAAATTACCCGCAGAGCCAACAGCGTCTCTGAAGGGGCCATAGTAGTTAGACGCGTATTTGGCAGAGTAAGCCATTATACAAGTATTACTAAAACCATTGGCTTCTAGTTCTTCACGAATAGCGCCTACTCGACCATCCATCATATCGGATGGCGCAACAATATCGACCCCGGCTTGCGCTTGACTTAACGCCTGCTTAACTAACACTTCCATTGTAGTATCATTGATAACATAGCCTGCGGCGTCGATAACCCCATCTTGGCCATGTGTTGTGAAAGGATCTAGTGCAACATCCGCAATCAGTACAATACTATCGCCAAAGCGTGATTTCAAACGGCTAATGGCAGTTTGCGCAAGCCCTTCTGGATTATAAGCTTCTTCAGCCATAAGCGATTTCTTTGACTCAGATACTACAGGAAATAAGGCAAATCTCGTTATGCCAAGCAAAATGCACTCGTTCACTTCGTCTTCTAATCGGTCAATGCTATAACGCTTGATACCGGGCATCGACGTAATATCTTCTGTTCGATTTTCACCCTCTAATACAAACATAGGAAAAATCAAATCGTGTGTGCTGAGAGCATTTTCAGCCACTAAATCACGAATAGCTGCACTGCGTCTAAGTCGTCTTGGTCTATGATAAGGAAACATATGTGTACCTTTAAATGAGCGTAATAATGTATATTATGCAGTAGCAAGTACGCGATTGCGACCCTTTTGCTTTGCTCGATATAGCAATTTATCTGCTTCGCCAAGCAATGTTAAATAAGCTTTCTGACTATCTAGCGGAGCAGATGAAATACCAGCACTAAACGAAGAGTATAGGTATTGATCACCAATATGAATTTTTGATTTAGCATAATCTAGCCGAAAACGATCGATTACATTCAGTAATTTATTATTATCAAAATTTACAGCAAGAACGACAAACTCTTCCCCACCAAATCGACAAACATCAAAACCATGTATCTCGCTAAGCGCTAACAGCAATTGTGCAAAATGCTTTAGCACTTCATCACCGCCAATATGTCCATACTCGTCATTAATTGCCTTAAAACAATCAATATCGATTACGGCAATAGCAATTGGGCAGCGAGTACGGACAGAAACTACAATATTCTTTTGTACTAATTCTTCGAACATAAAACGATTAGGTAAGGACGTTAAGCTATCAACATTTCTTAGCTGCTTTAAATCTTTACTTGCCTTAGAGAGATCTTTTAGTGCTGACTCTAAGCGCGCAGTTTGCTGTTTTACTTCTAATTCGAGCTTTTGTTTTGCGTCAGCCTGAAGCGCTAAGAGTTCATCTTTGGCAGATAACATTTTCCGTTCGTCTTTTATTGCCAATAACTTATCACGCGTAGCCCTATTTTTATTCCGGTTATAAATAAGTACCAGTGCCGCCCCAATAACCAAAGTTTCAAAGAAAAAACCAATGATAAGGATGAATGTTGGATCCAATCCAACCGCATTCAAAATCAAACGATTCAGTGTTACCAGTAAGACGGTGATAAAAATACCAAACCATACCCAAACAAAAAAGTTGGCGTTTTTAAACCCCTGCCTAGCCAAGGTAAAACAAATGTAAACGACCCCAAATATAGAGACATTCAAGAGCAGTATGCTCAGCTGTAACAAAAAGGTTGTCTGCCATATGGCACTGGCAAAAATCAACGCAACGTAGGTGAACGCAATAAACGTAAATACCTTAGCCTGCCAACTGTTTTTCAACGACGCATATTCTTTATTTCCAACATATAAAACAAAGTGACGCGTAAACAGCACAATAAAGAAGAACGTTAGGTTAAACGAAAGTGTCGCGACTAGTTGCTGGAAATTTGGAGCATTAGGCCAAATATATTGAAAACCAAATCCAGTGACCGCGGCTAAATGAATTGAAAAAGACGCAACATAACCGCTGTAAAAAACATATTCAATGTTTTGTGTTGTGGCATACATCATCAAACTAAAGAAAAATATAGCAAAGGCGTAACCAAATACGCCGCCGTAAAACAACGTCAAGTCACTATTGTATGCAATAAAATCCGACGCACGCCAAAAGCTAAAAGAAAGGTTCATACCTAAATTTGTTTGTGCTCGTATGTATATGTCTAACGGTCTGCTTGAATCACCGATATCAACCAAAAAGGAACCATTTTCGATATCTCGTTGATTGAAGGGACTCGCGTCACCGGCATCTAATTGATTAAACAATTTGTTTGAGCCAGATTCAAACACCCATACGTTTAACACATTGACCAGAGGATCTTGAAACCGAATTATGCGGCTTATTGTTGTCTGTTTAGGATTAACTTTGACTTTTATCCATATAACTTTATCTGTCATACCAAAATTGAGGTTATCCCTCAACTCCCAATGATGCCCATCAAGCGTTTTTATGGCATAGACATCGTCACTAAGCACTTCATTTGAAAGGTAAAATACTTCACTGTAGGGTTTATGTTGGTCTTCAATATCAGATAAATTAGTCGTTATAAAAAACAGCACATACAAGGTCAAAGCGACGAAAGACGCAAGGATATATTGATTCTTATGCTTTACAAAGGACTGTAATACGCGATTGTAAAGAACGTGACTTTTTGGTGCTAGCATTCGCAATCTAATATGTGTCGGTAACGACTTTATTTCGGCCTTCTTGCTTAGCTTGATACAACAACTTATCGGCGAAGGCGATGAGTACTTCTTGCTCATCTTCGGAGCTTATGACTCTAGATGTAACTCCTATACTTACTGTGATGTTAATTTCGTCGTTTTCAAAAGGAATGACCTTGCTTTCAACGGTCTTACGAACTCGTTGCATTAATTTATAGCCACCTTCAAGCTCAGTATTTGGCAATATAACAACGAACTCTTCACCACCAAACCGGCAAATTACGTCAGCCGGGCGCTTTATCACTTCTTGCAAGGTAGCAGAGAATGACTTTAAACACTCATCTCCAGCCAAATGCCCGTATTTATCGTTTACTTTCTTAAAGAAATCTATATCCAAAATAGCAATAGTGATTGCTGTGCGCTCACGACGACTTCTACGAATTTCGGCTCGTAAACGTTTGTCAAAATAACGTCGATTCATTAAACCGGTTAATGGGTCTATCGCACTTAAACGCTCAAGCTCTCTATTCGCATCAGACAGTTCGCGTAAGGCTATTTCTAACTCAAGCGTGCGTTCTTCTACACTATATTCGAGCGCCTTTTTGGCTTCTTCCTGTACCTTAAATAGCTCATCTTTGGCCGCAATGGCTTGCCGTTCATTTTCAATCGCAAGTGCCCTTGCCGTTTCTGCATCTTTAAATTGTCCACTAAAACTGATGGCTAATGCTAAGGCCAATAACATAGTTTCAACGATAGCCCCTACCATCAATAAATAGCTCGCATCGATAGATAATTCAAATAGGCCTAAGTTTTCTACTGTTGCTGTTATGCCACTCACTAACAACACCGCCCACGCGGCAGTAAAATATCGCGCGATAACATTGCCATTTATGGATAGCAAAACGCCAGATGCCAAAATGATGGGCATTGCTAAAGCATTCATCAACAAAATTGCTTTTAAAACAAGTGTATAAGGCAAAATAGCCGAGGCAAAAAATAGTAAAATGAACACGTATTTTATGCCATTGAGCACCTTGAAAGCCTTTGGGCTATGCTTCTTCAAGGTCAAAATTTCAAGGGAAAATTGAATAATTAAAACAAGCGTCGCGCAGGCGAAGAACGCAATAGCCCGCTCTTGAAACCACACACTTTCACTCCAAAAATATCTAAAACCTACGCCATGTAATGTAGCAACCACCGATGCTAAGCAAACCACATAGCCGGTATATATTGCGAAAGTGAAATTTCTTGTCGTCGCATAGATAAATAAATTACTTAATGCCATCGCAAGCATATAGCCAAAGAATAAACCCATGAATAAATTGTGCGAACCACTGTATTCAACAAAATCGGATTTTTTCCAAATACGCATCGGTACTTTTATTGGTCCATCACTTTTAACCCTTACGTAAATGTCGAAACTCTCTTTGCCTTTTGGCACAGGGAATAAAAATTTTTCATTTTGAATCGGGCGATGAGTGAAAGGTAAACGATCCCCTGCCGCATAGGTGCCCAGCACCTCTTCGCTTGCAGGGTCAACAAACCAAACGTCTATTTGGTCTAGCAAGCCATAATTTATTTCGAGCAAATAACTTTCGAATGGAAAAGGAACGTTAGCCGTTGATTTAAACCAATGAGGGTATTCAGACAAACCTGAATTTAAGGTATCAAAAGAGAGCCATTTAAGTTCATTGTCACTTACCACTTTAGTGATCGATATGGCATCGCCGTACTCAAGCAAATAGTCGGCATTGACCTTAATGCTTTTTAAATCGCCTTTGTCTGTGAGAGTAGTAGTAAGTACCAACAAACTTAGAGCAAAAACAGCAACAATTCCAGCTATCCAATAACTTTTATTTTTTGGTATCAGCGTTGATACGTCCATTCAATGCCTCATTTGGATAAGAAAAGTCGTTGCGCATTCGCAGCGCTACAGCGCTGTATTTCGACTATATCAACATTTATGAGTTCAGACAGCATTATTGCAATTGCATTTAAAAGCTTGGGCTCATTGTTTTTTGCTCGCGGCCTGATATTTTTAGGAAACAAATAAGGTGCATCAGTTTCCAATAGTAGCCTGTTTAACGGTAATTGAGAAACCGCTTCACGCAGCTCTGCTGCCCTCTTTGGATCACACAGCCAACCGGTAATGCCAATAAAACAATCTAATGCTAAATATGTCTTAATGTTGTCAATCCCTCCGGTAAAACAATGTGCTACTTTAAATTTTGCATTTTCCGCATATTTTTGTAGCATATCCACCTGCGTAGCAAATGCGTCACGTTCATGTAAATACAGACCCATATTACATACTTCAGCAATCTTGAGCTGTTGCAAAAATGCGTACTTTTGCTCTTCAGGTGTCGAAAAGTTCCGATTAAAATCAAGTCCACATTCACCAATCGCCGCACATAGCTTATCGGCGGCTAATAGCCGAAGTTGATCAAAAGATTTATTTGTCCATGTACTCGCGGCATGTGGATGAACACCTGCGGTATATCTCAGTTGTATAGGTTTGCCATTATATTGATGACAAAACTGCCTCGCTTTGTCTGACTCTTCTATGTCACTCGAAATAATCAGCATGCCGGTAAGCCCTGCTTCTGCTGCATTATGTATCACTTCGACGGGATCAAAGCGCCTATCCAATAGGTTCACACCTGCGTCAAACATACTACTTTATTCGCTTAACTCGCACACGACGGTTGGACTTTTCGGTTGTTAAATAGAACGACGAAAAGGCGCCTTTATTGATAACGACTATCTCATTGATTGCAATTTTCAATCGACTTGTTTCTGTTTCGCGCCAAACTTGGCCATTTTTCAATGTAAAGCGACGTATGCCTAATTTATTTTTCTTTATCGAAATCACAGTATCAGAGACAGAAGACATTTGCTTTTTGTCTTCATTTCTTAAATTCTCAACACCAAAAACATCCGTTTTCACTGTATCACTTTGGTTAATTTCAACTTGCTTTTCTGTGTTTTCCTGCTCAATCACTATCGATTTAGGTGATGAGGTATCTACTGAGGCCAATGGAACAGCCTGTTTGAAAAAATTGTCATAACAATTAAGCCGTTGAGTATCGCTGACAATTTTGCTGCAATCTTGAGGAGTTGGAAGTTGTTGTTTGTCATCATTTGCATCGATTTCACTTGCAAAAAGTGACGTAACTAAAACAACGGATAGCGCCAAGCCTTTCATATATTCTCCCTAAAATGTATTGCCCTTTGTTCTAAGTATTTGCAGCGCCAAGTTGCAAAGATCAACAACCCCTAGTTAAGTACACTATTTGTTTTGTAAATCTGTCGATTCACCGCGGGACTCATCAGCATCTTCACTTGCTGTTGCATCGTAATCATCGTCATCTTGTGACTGCCGAGAATAAATGCCCCCCACGATAATACCGACTTCATATAAGAACCACATAGGGATAGCCAAAAGCACCTGAGATATTATGTCTGGTGGCGTCAGTAACATACCCACGACAAAAACACCTACAACGACAAATGGACGTTTTTTTCGCAGACTGCTTGCCGTCGTCATACCAGTCCAACACATGAGTATGATAGCCACCGGTATTTCAAATGCTAAACCAAAAGCAAAGAAAATTTTCAATACAAAATTTAAGTAGCTTGAAATATCCGTGCTGATAATTACACCATCTGGCGCGACACTGTTAAAAAACATGAATGCGAGGGGAAATACAACAAAATAGGCAAACGCCATGCCCGCATAAAACAAAAGCGTAGAACTAATTAATAATGGCGCAACTAATTTTTTCTCATTTTTGTATAAACCTGGCGCGATAAACGCCCAAACTTGATATAGCACAACTGGGATAGCGATAAAAAAGGCAAGTACCAATGTTAGTTTAAACGGCGCTAAAAATGGCGAGGCAACATCTGTCGCTATCATACTTGCACCGTCAGGCATAGTTGCTAAAAGTGGCGTAGCAATATACGCATATATTTCTTGCGCAAAATAAAACAGCGCTAAAAAGACAAGCAAGACGGCAATAACCGCTTTAAGTAACCTGTTTCTTAATTCGATCAAATGAGATATTAAACTACTTGGTTCAGACATCTGTGGGTTTCTTTTCTTCCAATGAACTTATTTCATCTTGCGCTTCAACATCACCACGGTTCTGGATATTTTGCTTATTCAGATGTTCGTCTGTATCTCCGTCATGATGAGCATGGTCATCAAAACTGCCAATACTCTGGCCTTCGTTGCCAGCTTTATATGGGCTTTGAACAGAGGCCGCAGCGGCTTTTAGCTCTGCGATACTTTGTTTGACGTCATCACCGACTTGCGACAAACCTTCTTGCTCAGCTTTTCTCAAATGCTCGTGCAATTCATGGGTTTTTAACTGATGAGAGACTTCTTGTTTAAAGCCATTCGCCATATTTTTAACACTTCGCACAGTTTCCATTGTGGAACGAATAGCACTGGGTAGTCGCTCTGGTCCCAATACAACCAATGCTACAATGCCAATAATCAATAGTTCCCAAAAGCCAATATCAAACATCTAACTTAATCTTTTACTTTTTCTTTTGTTTGAGACTCACTTTCTACAGATGTTTCTGTTTTACTTTCCACCGCGTCAAAGTCCGCATCTTTCTTCGGCTCATCTTCATTCATCGCTTTCTTAAAGCCTTTAAGTGCCGTGCCTAAATCAGAACCCACATTACGTAACTTTTTAGTACCGAATAACAAAATAACGATTGCTAAAACGATAATAATTTCCCAAACACTGAATGACATAGATTTTCCTTTTACCAAATATTGCTGGAACATTTGTAATACAAACGCGTATGTGTTCGTATTATACCCATAATCAAATGAATATCATTGCATTTACTTGTATAGCGGACATAATTATTGCATTTGACGAAAACGACTAAAATACGAACACAAACAAAACAGCAGCGAGCTCATAATAAAAGCTTCAGTTTATGTCTGCGTGTCGTGTTTTTGAGCGCTTGTTTTCTCTTCGCCCAACAACCAAAAGCTGACGTCAACACACAAGACAAACCTCGCAATGACATCGAAAATTACAAATACTGCTTAGAACAAAATTGGATTGATAACGCATATTGCTATCTTAATTACGGCATTGATAGCACGGCGAATAGCGTAAACAATCTATTCAAAGTAAATGATATATACGACATCAATAATACTGCGACCACTAAAGGAAGACTGAGGTTTGGATGGGAACCTCGCAGCAGAGACTGGGCAGAGTCTGACTTTCGCTTTAGGATACGTGCTAAATTTCCAGCCTTTGAAGACCGAGTAGAATTATTGTTCTCAGATGAGGAAGATGACGTTAATGGACAGAATGTAAAGGCCGCAAGAAATAGGGAGCTCGGCGCAAATGACCAAGCCGTTGTTGCGTTACAATTTAAAAAAGAAGAAAGTGACAATATGCGCTACCGAATTGGCTTTGGCCGCGGTAGTCAGCTGTATACAAGGGCTAGGTACAGCGATGTCTATCACCTGAGTGATGGTGTCGACTTCTTTTATTTTGCTGAAACTAATTATTATTCACGAGATAAACTCGGTTTTGAGTTAAACGGTGAGTTAGGTGTAGAACTGACCAACAATTCTGCATTTGAAATTAACAACAGTTTCAATTTCAGAGACAAAACAGATGATTGGTTTTGGCGTCACGAATTTCAATATATATATTTGGCCAAAAATGAAACAAGCTACCTGTTTACGGCGATGATAGATGGCTTGTCAAAACCCAGTTACCGCACCGAGCAGATGCTTGTCAGCTTCCGATATAAACGTCAAGTCTTAAGAGACTGGCTCTTTTTAGAAGTAGAGCCATTTTTATTGTGGCTCCGAGAAGAAGACTTCAGAACATCCGTTGGTATTGCAATACGCGCTGAAATTCACTTTTCTACGAATTAGCGCGTACTAATTGCTCAAGTCAGTGCCTCACGCTTATCCCAATTATAAGGCGAAAACCCGGTGAATTAAGCCACTACTGCGCACTAATAAGTTGATTTAGCGTATAATACACCTTGTCTACACTCACGCTTCTACCGCTTTTATCACGAAGGCCAGTAAAATCAATCTGAATGACCTGCTTTGCCATAAGTGGCAAGGTAATATCAATCGTCTTACCGTCTGCCTGCAAAGTAACCGACGCAATATCGAGTGACTTCAAGTCAATCTTAGGCGAACCATAATTACCGGAATACTTATATCCCCACTGCTGGGCAGAAAGGCTAGCTTTTACAACAGACGATGCATCAAGTTCGTCAGTAAAGGACAAGGAAAAACCTGATTTTGTCAGCTTAATATCTAGTAACTCAAATGGATTTGTCCCATCCCATACAACTTTTTGTAGACCGAAAGGTTTACCCCCTTTAGCCCCCCAACCGCGAGCCGTTTGTCCAACCCACAGTTGACCTTTTTTATCAAAATCCAGACGAATATTACCACTCTGGAATTTATTCATGAAATTGATCACAGCCCCTTGATATTCGCCATTTACTTTGTCTAGAAGGACACGGAAGATATTTGACTGTGTCTGATCGCCAATGAATATTTGATTTTTAAAGGGACCAAAACTTCCCGCTGTCGTATCCCATTCTGGGTTCCCAGGAGAACTGGCGACTTCACCATGGGGGATCCACACCACTGGCGTTTCGCTCATTTCTTCTAGTGCATCCAGCGAGAGCGCCTGAATACTTTCCTTCGTAAAACCGTCGACCTCAATTAATGAGACAGGGTGTCCATAGAATTTACCCTTCTTGAGCAAATGTAGTTTAGACGTAGGTACCCAGTCACCTTGATTGTCTGTAAAGAACAATTCTCCAGTTGGACTAGCGCCGATACCTGCAGGTGAACGAAGCCCCCATGCAAAAGGTGAAAACTCGCCTTTTGCATTAACTTCAAACGCAAACCCGCGATAGCCTCCTGAGGATCCCATTGCACCCATTTTGAACGCATTTGGGTCATTGTGGCTTAAGTTCAAAGTACCATAATAGCTACCATTACCGGTTTTTACGGGGCCAAACGTAAACTCATGGTAATTGTCGTGAAAATCCCAACCACCTGAAAGATATTGATATTCATCTGCAACACC
Source organism: Agaribacter marinus (assembly GCF_030160655.1). Classification (GTDB taxonomy): domain Bacteria; phylum Pseudomonadota; class Gammaproteobacteria; order Enterobacterales; family Alteromonadaceae; genus Glaciecola; species Glaciecola marina. The sequence continues at coordinate 178,705 of NZ_BSOT01000009.1, read as the reverse complement.
ATCTTCATTGGCATCAATTAGCCTTGTCAGCTCGGGTTTGTGTGCCACCACAACGCTACCGTCATCATCAATGAGTATCCCTGTTGCCTCATGCAAGCCTTCAGCAAACTTCGTCCATTCGTTATTTTCAAAACGCCAAACATCACCAAAACGCGTAGCGACATAAACAATACCATGTTTGTCTGTATCTAAACCGGTGGCGTGAAAACGCACATCTTTTGGCGTTTCAATAGTCACTATTGAGTAACCATCAGGCTTGTATTTATGTTCTGGCGCCTGTTGCGCCGAAACACTTAGATGGCCGAAACATGTAAGTGCGAGAGAAATCGCACAAAATCGTCGAATATAAAAAATCATATGCACTTACTTCCTAATCTAATCTGGCTGAAACAGTCAACTTACCACTGCTATCTGGAGACACTTGTAAATATTCCACATCGGCTCGTTGGTCAGATACAAACCATTCAAAACCTTCGCCAAAAGGCAGATTAAGATTTAGCATCTCATTCGCTTCGATAGTGTATGTAAAGTCAATTTGTTTGTTGTTAACGGCGATAGGCGTTAATGTATATTGAGTGTCATTTAATTTATAAGTGAAAATAGGGTCACCACTTTGCATTTTATACCCTTGATAACGACATTTACCGTCACTGCCTGTTGCTACATCTAAGGTTTGAGGATGTTTAAACAAAAATTCCCCTAGCACTAAGCTACCATCTTGACCTCTCCCTGATACATTCGGCCCAACGTTTAACATATCCCCTTGCCACATCGCAACAACAGAGCAAGTCCGTGTGTTAAAGGCATAATTAATATTATTTGGAGTACCGACTGACACGGAGTAAGACGGTACGCCCAATACTTTTTTCCGTTGAACAAGTGTTTTCCCAGTCGCAATAATCTCAATTTTATTATCAGACATTGCTTGTCTAGCGCGGGTAGAAATAGGGAATAATTTGATACTCATGTCTTCATTCGTCACGATCAAAATAAGATCGCGTTGATTTGGTCGATTAGTCCCTGAATGATAAATGAGCTTTAAACGTTGCTTCCCAGGTTTTAATGTCCATGTAGGCACCCAAGGGTTTCCACCTTTAGCAACCGCTTCGCCATCGACTTCGACAACGATATCAAGTGGTTTCCCCCATTGCGCCCAAATTTTTGATACTTCATCCCTCGGGGCATAAAAATCGCCTTCAAACTCAATCCTATAATTTTCAACCTCAGGCAAACGAAAATCAGCGAAATTGTTAGGTAGTTCTCCAGACTTGATTAGCTTTTCTGACGTCACGACTTTATCTTCCGGCGTTTCCATCGCGTAAATTTTGTAAGAGAGGTCTGCAAACCCCTCCCTTTCCGACAATATGTAGGCCACTATGGATTTCAGTTGAGGTTCAGTATACACAGAACCAAAACCTGGCATCCCAGCATTCATGAACCCCTTTTTAATATTTGATAAAATCTTTGTTGGTGCCTCGCCATGCACCCATTCTCCATCCTTCAAATTGAAGCCAACAGATCCACTGAGATCTCTTGCATGACATGATGCACACACTTGTTGATAAAGCTTTTTACCCTGTTGTAGCGCACTTTCGTCATTTGCTAAATCACGAAGCGAGTCGCTACCATCATTTGCCCATGTTGCAGAAACAGCAAACATAAACCCTATAGAACCTAAAACCTTTGCAGCGTTCGAAAATACTTTATACATTGCAATACCTCAAAAACGCATGAATAAACTCACTACACTAAAATGGATGCACTGATTTGATAACAACCAACGTTATTGCAACATACAACGTTATTGCAGCATACAAGTAGTACAGCGCACTTATCATGTTAGATAAAATTAACGTCTTTATAACATAAGGAGATAATGGAGGTAGAAGTCTTACCAAAAAAAGAAAGGCTTATATGAAAAATTGAAAACTAGAGAGCCATCAAGAAAACGATGACTCGATATGCCTGAGATTCTTACAAAAAGAACGCTAAATACTGAAACTTGCACCGCAACCACAAGTGGTTGATGCATTTGGGTTATTCACAAAAAACCTTGCGCCCTCTAAGCCTTCAGTGTAATCAACAGTGCCGCCAACAAGATATTGAAGGCTCATCGAATCAACAAGCAGTGTTACAGTATCTTTTTCAATTGTCATATCACCTTCATTTACTTTTTCATCGAATGTGAAACCATATTGAAACCCAGAACAACCGCCTCCCGTCACATACACTCTTAGTTTAAGCGCAGGATTCTCTTCTTCCGCAATAAGTGTTTTCACCTTTTGCGCTGCCGCATCCGAAAACTCAATCGGCACTACTGATTCTACTGACATGCTGTTTATTTACCTCAACAAAACTGACACTGTTTCAACTTCAAGTGCCAGGACGATCATTTACTAGGGATAGATTATCTAATACCTGAGTATTTTAATCAAGTATTCGCTCTTCACTCGCATAGGCGTCGCTCCAATCCACGGTGCTGCTATAACTACCGCGCTTTCGCTTATATTTATAGACATCGGTAGAGATTTCAAGCCTTGCAGGTTCAAAGCCTTCTGGCAGTGTGACGTTGAGTACTAATACTTGAAAATACTTGAATCCAAAGTCTAAACTGTTTTTAGGTACATTTTGCAAATCATCGATTGCATAGCTTTTTGGCTCATCATTCAAGCTTCCCACCAATTGAATATTCAAGGTGCCTTTGATTACCGCTTTGATATTTTCATGCTGTAATAGCATTAGCTTCATTTCGAAATTGTTAGTACTTTGTGTTGCATTTATTTCTACTCGCTCTACCACAAAACCATCTTGAGTAGTTTCTGGCGCCATCACTCGTTGATAAAAAGAAATTTGTTGTTTGAGCGCCGTTTCATTCTTTAATAGTTCACGTATTTCTAATTGTGTTTTTTCATTCGTCAGGCGCTGAACATCCAATTCAATCTTGCGCTTATTTAGCGCGGAATTAAGACGCTGATTATCCTCCATCAAATTATCCATCGATTGGTTGATCATCGCGACTTCTTCAAGTGCATTTGTGTGATTAGTCGTGGCAATTTCATACCCAGCCCAAAAACTTAAGGCAATGACAAATAATACCGTTCCATAAAAGCGGACAAATCCAACTTGTTGTTTATACTTATTTATTTGCAACAAAAATCTCCAACACTAATTCTCTATGGTAGTATACATTTATTATCTAAAGAAAATTAGGGCTTCATGTAGACGACTACACATCTGTTTCCCTACACGGTATAAAAATCAAACGAATAACATAGAATAGCAGGCTTTACATCAATGTCGCTTCAGTCTTTACGCCAAATACTGTCAATTCCTAGCACATCAATTCAACTGTGCTTGATTGGGTTGGCTGGCGGTTTAATGGCGGCGACCGTCGTGGTCGTGTTTAGAGCATTGATAGGCCTATGGCAATATTCATTAATTGGGAATGTCGGCAGTTATATTGAAACGTCTGATTGGAATCGATTAGTACTCCCTATTTTTGCAGCCTTCATTATATTTTTTGTGGCACGCCTTACAGGCTTTAAGCATTACCGAATGGGCATTCCTTTTGTCATACATCGTTTAAAAATTTACTACGGTCACATCCCACTGCGAAATTCTATCAACCAATTCATTGGTGGTGTACTAGCTCTCGGTAGCGGTTTTGTCGTTGGCAAAGAAGGGCCAACTGTGCACTTAGCAGCGGCGACTAGTCATTATCTAGGGCGCTGGCTACATTTACCTTTTAATAGCTTAAGGATACTTGCGGGTTGTGGCATTGCAGGCGGGATTGCTGCGGCATTTAATACCCCTTTTGCGGCGATAATTTTTGTAATGGAAGTGGTACTTCGCGAATACAAAGTACATATTTTTATCCCTGTGATGTTAGCAGCAGCTGTTGGTTCAATGGTTACACGTGCAGTGTTTGGCAACGTGACTGAACTAGGCTTTTTAAGCTTTGAACCTATCTCAGGCGTACAACTCGTTTATCTCATCGTATTTGGAATTTGTATTGGCACAGCCGCCGCACTATTCAATAGCCAGTTAATGCTACTGATGCGTTTGTTCAGGCGCGTAGGCATGTTTTATCGTCTTATATTAGCTGGCACGGTCACGGGCATCATGGGATACTTCTTTCCTGAGTCTTTAGGCGCAGAGTTTATTAGTGTAGATAACTTGTTATCGAGTGACTATGCGTTTTCATTTTTAGTCTATCTATTTATAGCAAAGTTTGTACTAGCCATCATTGCGATATCTCTAGGAATTCCGGGGGGTATCATTGGTGCAGTAATGGTAATAGGCATGTTACTCGGCGTCATCCTATTTGAACCTCTCAGAGGCTTTTACGATACCAACTTAACGACTACCTATGCCCTTTTAGGCTTAGCGGGTTTTTTGGCATCTGTGCTACATGCTCCCATGGCGGCTTTGTCTGCGTCCATGGAACTCGCCGCTGATTCACACGTCATTCTACCTGCCATTATCGTTATTGTTAGTGCATTTCTAACGTCTAAACAGATATTTAACAACCGTTCTATTTTTATTCGGCAACTGGAATATCAAGGCCTACCTTACACTACGTCGCCAATTCGAGATTTATTGCAACAGACTGGCGTATTGGCCGCAATGAATACTAAGTTTAAGTTGGTAGTATCGCAAGAAGACGACGAGCTCAAATCCCTGCTACAAGCTGAGCCGAACACAATTGTATTGCATCAAGCGAGCAAAGACGTACAAAAATACAAATGGATGAATTTAGATTATGGTTTACAAACAAAAGAGCAAACCCTAAGTTCTCAAGACGTGCACCTGTTAACACAACAACATACCATGGCAGATGTCCATGATGCGCTGCAAGATAGGCGACAAGGCGCAGTGGTTATTTTAGATTTGACGGTATCTAGCCGTGATGAGCGACAATATATGAATATTCATGAGTTACCGGAAGATTTGTTGCAAAACACTAACCTTGCATCCTCCAGAGTTGTTGGTGTAATTACTTGGAACATGTTGCACTCATATTTACTAAGAAGGCAACACTAGCGCATGTTGAGTATAGGGCTATACATATTTAGGAAGGAAGAATGATCATTCTCTGGTTAAAAGCATTCCATATATTTTTCATGCTCGCGTGGATGGCAGGTCTGTTTTACCTCCCGAGACTTTTTGTTTATCACGCCTCCACAAATGACCAAGCCGTTAAGGACCAATTCAAGATAATGGAAAGGCGGCTGTGGCTTTTTGTTACCCCCTTCGCTTTACTGACGCTTATCTTAGGTGTTTTAATCATTGCGCAATATGGCACGGCGTGGCTATCTGTCAGCGGATGGTTGCATGCAAAACTGTTATTGGTATCGCTATTTTACGTCTATCATTTTTACCTATGGCACCTTGTTAAGGTATTTGCCAAAGACCAAAATAAACATAGCGCTAAATTTTTCAGATTCTTAAATGAAGCGCCAGTAATTGCATTACTGATTGTTATCTTATTGGCAGTAGTGAAACCTTTTTAAGTGGGGAGCTACTGAACTAATCTCGTATCTGTTCGAACGTTTCAAATTGATTTGGCAAATAGGCTGCTAACTCTCCAGATATCGCTAAATATTTGCTGATTGCGGCTGGGATTGAACGTGAAATTGTCGGAAGATTTTGACTAAACGCAGACTCATTTCTCTGCTCTGCTTGCATCGTCGCTTGTTTTATATCTGCAAATGTGGAAAACATTAAAATGCAATGTTTCAAGTCTTTCGATAATGAAGGTGCTTTTTCTGCACTTTTAGCCTGCATTAATGCCCAAGCGTTTTGCCATATGCTCTCGCATTGTTGATGTGCATATATTAGGCCCTGCATAAAACTTTGTAATTCAAGATTTGACGACGCTAGTGAATACTGCAAATACCTTGGTGGCGCGTAGATGTTATTACGCATTTCCGCCAAAACACACCTAAAATACTCGAACAACTGCGAAAAAACTCGATCCGCTTGCACGGTATCTTCAATTTTATTGTGATGCAATATTGTCCATGGCAACCAATCATCGGGTAAAGGAATTTCTGGACAACTACAAGCACCAAGAATAGTACCTTCTACAAAAAATTGGTTTTGCAAAAAATGTGAATCACCAATATTGCTAAATAAAACATCTAATGACTTCATGTGTCGCCTTAGCCTCTTTTAAGCCATTTGCTTGGGTTAAGTGCTTTTCCTTTGTGTCTCAGTTCGAAGTACAAGCTTGCACGAGCTTGTCCACCGCTAGTCCCAACAAGACTAATTGTATCTCCTGCTAGTACCGCGTCGCCGACATTTTTCAGTACCGCTTGATTGCGCCCATATACCGACATATAACCCTCGCCATGATCAACGATAACGACCAAACCAAAACCTTTAAGCCAATCTGCGTATAACACTTGCCCTTCTGCCACTGCCGATACAGGCGTTCCAGCGGAGGTCTGAAACACAACTCCCTTCCATCGAACTTGTCCTTGTCTTCGTTTACCAAACAAACGTTGTACCTGGCCAGACGTCGGTAGCAAAAGCTGTCCTTGCTTGTCAGTTAACCCCGTTAACTCTATGTCTAGATTAGATGTTGCCTTAGCTCGTTGTGCGGCAAGTTCGGCGCGCTCAATTGCACTAAGCAAATCTTTTTCTTGTTGCTCCAAGCGATTTACTCTTACTTGGTCAGATTCAATCTGTTTGTTTAAGACGGCAAGCTTTTCAAATCGAACCTGTTGCCTGTCTCGCAATTTGGTACTTTGCGCAAGCTGCGTCTTTTGTAGACTCTGCAAATCATTTTGTTTATTTGATAACTCAAGGGTAACACTCTCAAGCGTGTCGATAAGTGTCTTAAATCCATCGATCTGCTTCTGTCGCGCTTTGTTAAGATATTGGTAGTAAGTAAGCACTCGCTCTAATGTTCCTGCTTTATCTTGGTTAAAAAGCAATTTGGCGTAGTCATAGCTACCAGCCATGTAGGCACTTTTAAGTTGATTTGCAAGATAACTCTGTTGACGCTGAATACGAGTTTCAGTTTGCGCTTTTTCTTGCTTAAGCGCATTTATATCTGCGCTGGTTTGCTTTAACAATTGATCGGTTTGATTGAGTTGGGTTGCGGCTTCCGCAATTTCCAATTCCGCGAGCTTTAGCTCTTGTTGAATTCGTTCACTATCTTCTAGTTTTTCAGCTAGTTGAGACTTAGTTTGCGCAATAAGTGCCTGAATATCTTGTAAGTCAGCCCGTTGATCCTGTGCGAATACTGCGGTTGATAAAACAATAGAAATAACAAAAACCATCAGCCCATGAGAAAAGCTTTTTGACAAAGCACGCAATTTTTTGGAATAAAAGTGCGCCTCTACGTGCTGATGATTTTTCATTAATTACCTAATTTTCTTATTATTACGTCACTATTTTAGCGTAACAATTGGTGTTCCCGTCATTTCGGCGGGTTGCTCCATCCCCATCAGGTGTAACATGGTGGGAGCCACGTCACTCAATACACCGTTATCACGTATGTTGGCATGACGACCAAAGTAAATGAACGGAACAGGTTCGCTTGTGTGAGCAGTATGCTTGACGCCAGTTGACGGATCAACCATCTGTTCTGCATTTCCATGATCAGCGGTAATTAGACATTCTCCCCCCACTTTTTCCAAAGCGGCAATGACACGGCCTATACAGGCATCAACGGCTTCACAGGCTTTAACGGCAGCACCAAAATTACCCGTATGCCCCACCATATCACCGTTCGGGTAATTACATATAATGGCGTCGAAATCACCCGACTCGATCGCTGCAACTAACTCATCGGTCAATAATTCTGAGTTCATTTCTGGCTGTAAATCATACGTGGCAACATCTGGAGAAGGAATCAGCTTACGTGTTTCACCTGCATATTCATCTTCTTTGCCTCCACTAAAAAAGAATGTGACATGCGCAAACTTCTCTGTTTCAGAAATACGCAACTGTGTTTTTCCGTGATCGGCTAACCATTGACCAAATACATTCACCAAGTTTACGGTGGGGAATGCACAAGGTACTTTTAGTGTTGTTTCGTATTCAGTCAACATTACAAAATTTGTGTTAGCTAGTTTTATTCGCTCAAAACCACTAAAACTAGGGGTTGCCAATGCATGCGATAATTCGCGAGCTCTATCTGCCCGGAAATTCATGAATAAGATAGTGTCGCCGTCGTTAATCCCTTCATAAGTGCTCACTTTTGTAGGTTTAACAAATTCATCCGAAATATCGTTATCATAAGACGCTTGAATACCGGCATTCATATCGTTCACAGTAAACTCAGCGATACCAGACACAATAAGGTCATAAGCCTGCTGGACCCTATCCCAACGGTTGTCTCTATCCATTGCATAATAACGCCCAATCACCGACGCAAGTTCAGCACCCTCATATTCAGCACAAAAATCGGTGGTTTGTTTCACATAATCGATAGCGCTTTGCGGTGGCGTATCTCGACCATCTAAAAAGCCGTGCACGTAAACTTTGTCAACACCTTGTTTTTTAGCTAATTTTACAGCGGCAAATAAATGGTCAATATGAGAATGCACACCGCCGCCCGATAGCAAGCCAAGTATATGCACAGCACCCTTATTGTCAGCAGCCTGAGTGACACCTTTTACCAATACGTCGTTAGCGTAAAAACTACCGTCATCAATCGCCTTAGTAATTTTAGTAAAGTCTTGGTATACAACGCGACCAGCGCCTAGATTTACATGCCCAACTTCAGAATTACCCATTTGCCCAGGAGGAAGGCCAACATCAAGACCAGAACCAGAAATCAGCGTATTGGCGTATTCTTTTGCAAGCCGGTCTAAATTTGGCGTATTTGCCGCGGCGATTGCATTACTTTCAGTCGTTTCGCGATATCCCCATCCGTCGAGGATAAGTAGTGCTAATGGTGTTTTTTTTGAACTCATTGGATTCCCAGGATTATATTTACGTTAGCTATGCGATTGTTGCCTGCTGCTCAATTGCCTTAGTGAGCATCTAAGCTTGCTGATACCCAGCCTCAAAAACATGTATATGCAGCAACAACGAATAGACACCTAGCGTTTACATTGAAATGTGATCATTACTAATTTACCAATAAATGACAGATCTATAAACATTAAAGCAGAATAAGTTAAAGCGTAAAGGATCTAAATGGCGACTAAGCATGATTTATCTGATGAGTTTTCTCATCGTTTTCTATATACTTGCGCCACTAAAATTTTGGTGAAGTAGCAGGAATCATCTCAGATGGATCATATTCTAGAATTTGCGCAAGACAATCTTATATTAGCGGGTATTTGGGTTGCGCTAATCATAATGCTCATATACTCATTCATTGCGCCCATGTTGTCTGCAATCAAGCGAGTTAACAATCACGAAGCGACCCTATTGATAAATAAGGAAGACGCAATAATATTAGATATCCGGGCACAAAAAGACTTTAAATCCGGTCATATACACGGCGCTAAACAAATCAAACCCGAAGATGTTAGAGAGGGTAATTTTAGCCAACTTGAAAAAGATAAAAACACACCCATTATAGTGGTATGTGCAATGGGTAACTTAGCGTCTGGCGCGGCAAACAAGATGAGCAAACAAGGTTTTTCTAATGTTAGCGTGCTTGAAGGCGGAATGAATGCTTGGCAATCTGCTAGCTTACCTGTTTCGAAGTAAAATATATTGATTTAAGGTTTTAACGAATGCCAAAGATAGAATTGTACACAAAAGGCTACTGCCCATATTGTAAGCGCGCAAAGGCGTTACTGGCACAAAAAGGTGCTGAATATACTGATTTTGAAATAGACAAAAATCCTGAATTGCGTGACGTCATGATCGAGCGTGCAAATGGCGGCTCTACTGTGCCACAGATTTTTATCGGTGATACCCACGTCGGCGGTTGCGATGACCTATTCGCATTGGAACGTCAAGGCACATTAGATAGCTTGCTAAGTGCATAACGCCAAATAGACAGTACAAAATAATTCTTTTAGACACCACTTATTTATAGGAAGCTTTAACATGGCTGATGAACAAAACAGTGCTGCGGGTCAACAGCCTGCTCAACCGCAAGAAGTACAATTTAATCTTCAACGTATTTACACAAAAGACATCTCATTTGAGACCCCCAATTCTCCTGCAGTATTTCAAATAGAATGGAAACCAGAAGTCAAACTCGACATCGACACACGAACAACAGAACTAGAAAAAAACCTGTTCGAAGTTATATTGTCGGTTACTGTTACCGCAAGCGTAGAAAGCAAGACGGCTTTCCTTTGTGAAGTGCAGCAAGCAGGTATTTTTGCGATTGGCGATATGCCAGAAGCAAACAAGGCACATACGCTAGGCTCTTTCTGCCCGAATATGCTTTTCCCATATGCCCGTGAAACTGTATCAAACTTAGTGAATAGAGGTACGTTTCCGCCACTAAATCTTGCGCCAGTCAACTTTGACGCTATTTTTGCCGCATACATGCAAAAGCGTCAGGCTGAGCAACAACAAGGCGAACAGCAAAAACTAGATGCTTAAGCATCAACGTTGACGCGTTAGTAACGGGTAAAACTTGAAACAATCTTCTTCGGTTAGTGTTATTGGTGCAGGCTCTTACGGCACTGCACTTGCATTTTGTTTAGCCAGAAACGGCGTAAAAACCTTTTTATGGGGTAGGGATAACGCCGCTATTTCAGCTATGCAACAGAGCCGTACGAATGAGCAGTATTTGCCCGGCTTTACTTTTCCAGAAAGCCTACTTCCAAATTCGTCACTGACAGACTGCCTTCAGCAAAGCCAATATTTATTGGTAGTAGTGCCTAGCCATGCGTTCTCAGACGTTTTAATAGACATTAAACCTCATTTAACGCCAGCACATAAAGTTATTTGGGCGAGTAAAGGCTTAGAACCCAAAACAGGCCGATTATTACATGATGTATTTGATGAAATAATTGGAACAAACACTCCAAAAGCTGTGCTGTCTGGCCCGACTTTCGCAAAAGAAATGGCGGCAGGTTTACCTACTGCAATCACTCTATCTAGTACAAATTCTGACTTATCGTCTGCGTTCTCGCAAATGTTACATAACCCAAAGGGCTTTCGCGTATATCTAAATGATGATTTAGTTGGTGTTCAATTGGGTGGCGCGGTCAAAAACGTTATCGCTATTGGTGCAGGGCTCGGTGATGGGCTTGGCTTCGGTGCAAATGCCAGAACAGCCTTAATAACACGAGGGTTAGCCGAGTTAACCCGCTTGGGTGTTTCATTAGGCGCGAGTTATGAATCTTTTATGGGAATGTCTGGTTTAGGTGATTTGGTCTTAACGTGTACAGATAACCAGAGCAGAAATCGCCGTTTTGGTTTAGCGCTTGGCCAAGGTTTATCTGTCAGCGAAGCAATGGATAGTATAGGCCAGGTAGTTGAAGGCTATCGAAATACTGAAGAAGTACATATACTCGCTCAAAAACAACAAGTTGAGATGCCTATTTGCGAACAAATCTATGCCGTACTATATGATGGAAAGCCGGCTAAAGAAGCCGCGCTAGCATTGCTTGGCAGAGAGCAAAAAAGCGAGCAGTAGGTTTCGCTCAGGTTTTATCCCTATTAAAGCATACTTAAGTGCCATTTTTATAACCCAACTGACGCCAGCTTTCATAGACAAATACCGCAACTGAATTCGATAAATTCATACTACGACTTCCTTCTGCCATAGGAATTCTGACCCTACACTCTTCAGGCAAGGCCTCAATAATATCAACCGGCAAACCTCGAGTTTCTGGGCCAAAAAGTAAGGCATCGCCCGGCTGATATTCGACATTTGAGTGAAATATTTTGCCTTTTGTCGTGCATGCAAACACACGCTTAGGTGACGCAAATTGAAAGTAATCCTCCAGACATTTATGGCGTTTTACTTTTGTAAATTCATGATAATCAAGCCCCGCACGTCGCACTTTCTTTTCATCTATATCAAAACCTAAAGGTTCAATTAAATGTAGGGCGTATCCAGTATTCGCGCATAGACGCACAATATTGCCCGTATTTGGGGGGATTTCTGGCTCGTACAACACAACATCTAACATAGATTGCCTATTTTATTTTGCTATTCAGAGACCGGCGTTAAGGTGTGCTTATTAAATAAGGCATAAATAGATGTCATTGCTTGTTTGCGTTCGGTATCTATCTCAAACAATATTTCATGCTGTGAGTCATGCATTTGATATAAAGAAGCATTTCGCATTGCACTAACCACATGCCTAATTGCACTTTTACTGACGACAGTATCTTTTTCTGCGAGGAAAACTGAGCAGGGAATATACACTGTTTTCGCCGCTTCGAAAATAGACTCCATGCCTTCAATAGCCGAAAGTAGCCATCTTGGACTAATTCCCCCTAGTTGAAGCTCCGCTCTTTTTGCATGCGTCTCAATAAACTTCGAATATCTAATTTTACTATGCGTTAGATGGTTTTTTTCGAAAGCGACAGGAAAATAATTACCTTGCCCAATAAAATAGCTAGCGTCCTTACGGCATATTTTTTCTATAGCAATTTTTATCCACGCAAGCGTTTTTCCAAGCCATATGGGAATGGGCGCCGCAATACCGTACATGGGTGCCATTAATGCTGCAGCAGAAAACTCCTGCTGCCTCAAGACTAAAAGTTTTGTCGCAATGGCAGCTCCCATCGAGTGCGCAATCAAAAATTGCGGTAAATTATGTAAATTTAACGGCTTTATCACTTGATCAAGAATCGCCGAAGCATCTTGAACGTAGTACTCAAAATCAGTGACGTAACCAATATTCGGATTTTTACATTGCCGTGTAGACCGCCCCTGCCCTCTATGATCATAAATAACCACGGCATAATCATTTTGGTAAAGTTCAAACAGCAGCTCAGCGTATTTGTCTGTTGATTCGGCTCTACCGGTCATAACCAGCACTAAGCCTATTGCGTGCTGCGGCACATAAAAACGGTAGTGCAATTCGACACCGTCCGGCACTCTTAGATACCCTGACGTCATTTGTTCATCAACAAATGGAATGTATGTATCCCAATAACTAGCATTAAGGTTATTTTCTGCACTATAAAACATGTTTGATACTACTTAGGGGATAAAATAGAGGGTAAATACAAGTCATTTATTAAACGCGGCCTTTGAGCGAGGAAGTTCAATCACAAGATTTAATCCGCACAATAGTTGCTCTCCCTTATGTGCCTTTTTCTCAAAAAGCCGTCCTTTATGCATTTTCACAGCCGCGTTTGCAATGGCCAAACCTAAACCTGAACTCCGATGTTCTCTTCGTTTCGCTTGGTCAGTATCAGCCTTATGCTCATCACTTGTCTTATTCATATCTGACGTTGCGACATAGTAAAAAGGTTGAAGCAGTTTTTCAAATATAAGATCCGGAATACCTGGCCCATCATCAGAAATTTGAATGGCTACGGTATCAACCGTCACATCATACACCTTAACGTAGAGAATAGAGTTTGCAAAACGCAGCCCATTGCGAGTTATATTTTCAAACGCACTTTTAAGCGCGTCCGTATTAATATCAACAAGTGCTGAAGATTCAATCTCCGTCTTTACAGCTATTTCGCTCGCTTGAGATTCAAATTTAAGGTCATCCAGCAACCTATAAAGAAATTTATCTATACGCATGGTTTCAAAGTGTACATTTTTTGATTGGTGCAATGACAGGCGCGTAAGGCGTAAAACTTCGCCTATCAAGCGATCCATTTCAGAAATTTCTTTTTCGATACGTTGTAAATCTGCATGGTCATCACCAAGCTTGTCATACAGCATTGCAATAGCAAGTTGCAGGCGGGTCAACGGTGTACGCAATTCGTGAGATACGTTACCCAACAATTGCTGCTGTTGCTCTAAACTAGAGGCTAGCTTATCGGTCATCGCATTGAAGTCTCTGGCCAGTGCACCCACTTCATCCTGTCGCAGTTCATAGTCTTTTACTCTGCAAGTTAAATCACCTTGCTGAATTTTTTGTGTGGTCAAGCGCATCTGTTTTAATGGTTTGCTCAATCGCCACGCCAAAAATAAACACAAGACAGTCCCCAATGTAAGCATCAACGCCAAACCTGCGACAAAACTCAAACGTGTTCGTTCATGGCGCTTGAGCAGACGTCCCAAAAAAACGCCGTATTCATTGTTGTTACCAGTTATTTTAAACGGACCAAATAATTCCATGTTACCCGTTCTTATGGAGACAACTTGCTCAGACACAGTCATTTCTCTTAACAATGCACGATAGTCATTCATTGGGTCGTGAAGCATAGGCGCAGGAAAATTCATGATAACTTTCCGACTATCAAGATTGACAGCGATAGCCAAGGGGCGGCCCTTTCCACCCAGGCGTTTAAATGCTCGATGAATAGGAACACCTTTATCAAGCTGTCGCTGAAAATTTTGTATGAATCGCTGATGTCTTTCGTATTGCAACATATCAGCAGCAACAATTTGCGGTTGCCCATTAAGCCAGGTCGAAATGAAAAACGCGCCTACCAACATACTTACAACGGTTATCCAAAACCAGACAAAAATTTTGCCAAACAAGCTATTTGCTGGGTTTATTTTTTCTGTAATGCGCATCTACTCAATATCTTCTATATGTCTATGTTCTCGGAAATTACCTTCTGATCAACTGACAGAAATCATGTAACCATTTCCGCGCACAGTTTTAATAACGTCCTTGACACCATATTCGGCGATTTTTTTACGTAAATTACTTATATGCATATCTAAACTGCGATCGAAAGGACTAAGTTTTCTACCCAGTACTTTTTCGCATAACACTTGTTTCGACTGCAAGCGTCCAGCATGATTAACCAAATGAACAAGAAGCTGAAATTCAGTCCCGGTAGTTTCCACTACTTTATCTTTATATTGAATGACTTGATTGCTGACATTAATACGCAAACCATGTAAGTCGATAACGTCGTTATCGGCTAGCATTCCCTTCGGGTCAACTCTACGAATGAGCGCTTTAATTCGCGCAACCAATTCACGATGATTAAAAGGTTTTGGTAGATAATCATCTGCACCTAACTCTAAACCAAGTATTTTATCGTAGTCATCACCTCTCGCCGTCAGCATAATTACTGGAATTTTAGAAAATTTCCGTATTTCAGCTAAGGCAGCGAAACCGTCAATTTCTGGCATCATCACGTCAAGTAACAAAATGTCGAACGAATGCTCTCTGAGCTTATTAATGCCAGCGTTCGGTAAGTTTTCGACATCGGTTGAAAAGCCTTGCTGTTGCAAATATTCCGACAGTAAATCCGTTAAATCTGCATCATCATCTATAATTAAAATCTTATTCACGAATGTATCTCTTTTGCTTTTGAGTGATTACATGAACTATCTAATACTTGCTGCAACGAGTACTACCTATGTAGATACCACCTGATACTAGCAACACCAAATAATACATCAGTGGGCATACACGCCATCTATATTTACACAACATTTACACTCCCTTGGCGTTACTTTGCACTGCAAACGCTATATTACAAGTTGATAGACAAAATTCATGTCTAAAAGCGTGTAATTCAAGTAACACGAAAACAAAAGTATAGTACGACGTTAAATAAAAGGTGATTTATGAAAAAAATACTACTTGCAGCGGCGATTGGCTCCATTTTATTTGCAAGCGCCGGCGTTTATGCCCAGCCATCGGGTAAAGATGAAATTATTTCGATGTTTAAGCAGCTCGATTTATCTCGCTCACAAAAACAAGAAGTACGTGCGATCATGCAGCAATTACGCGAAGACAATAGTCTGTATGCAGCAGATAAATCGGAGATAAAATTGCAAATAGATTCACTATTTGCCCTAGACACCTGGGATAGCGCATTGGCAAACGGCATTGTTGACATGCAAATATTGAGCTCAACACAAACTGCCTTGAATATCGCAACAGCTAAACATCAAGCATTTCAAGTATTAACAGATGAGCAAAAAACAGAGCTAAGCGAAAAAACGCCATCAACAAACAAACAAAAAAGTGCACAGAAAAAAATAGCAAAGTTAAGCCGACGATTAAACTTATCTGAAACACAAGACGCTGATCTCGAAAGTCTCATGGAAAAACAAATCGCCGACATTTCGGCATTTGAAAGCGAAATAAACGCCCACAAACTAGCAAAGAAAGCACTTATTCAAGCTGACGAATTTGATCAAGACGCGTGGAACAACTTACAAATGAACTATGCGAGTACGCGAGCGTCAATTCGACTAATTAAGTTAGAAACTCGCTTTAACTTCAGAAAAGTGCTGAATGAAGTGCAATTAGAAAAATTGAGTAAAATAGAAAATAGAAAAAAACACGGGCAACGAAGAGGATAGCGACATCGGGTAACAACTAATTCGCTCCAACATAAAGAATAATTATTTAATTTATTTGCATACTTATTAAAACACGTGTACCATTTGTCTCCAGTGTAGATTCGGAATCAATAAACAATCATGGTAATTGATTCCTTTCTTTTTAGAGATTTATAAATGTATACGGTTTCTCCCTCGATACGCTATGTAAGTTGGTTACGACGAAGTTAGTCCAACACTAAAAGAATAGCGCTTGGTGCATTGGTGACACTATGAGAAAAATAATGTTACCATGCACCGTTTTTATCCCCCTTTACACATACAGAATTTGTCAATGAAAGCATGTATCTTTGGTGCCAGTGGTTATACTGGCGCGGAACTCGTTAAAATATTGCATAAACACCCAAAATTCGAACTAGTAAACTGCTACGTTTCTGAAGGCAGTGCTGATAAAAATAAGCGAATCTCTGATCTTCACGCTTTTCTTGATTTATCTTGCAATCATATATTGCAAGGTGTTGGAGAAGCGGATTTAGCTGAAATTGCAACTCAGCATGACGCTATATTTTTAGCACTTCCTCACGAAGTAAGTCATCACTGGGCGGCAAAATTACTAAATACTAATACGCTAAATACTAATACGAAAGTGTTTGACCTCTCAGGCGCTTATAGAATAAGCGATTTAGCTGTTTTTGAGAACGCATATGCGTTTCCAAATGCGTACCCAACTCTCGCTGATAAAGCTGTATACGGGCTGGCAGAATGGAATTACGAAGCGATCTCCAACGCTCAATTAGTTGCCGTGCCTGGTTGTTACCCAACAGCGTCGTTAACAGCGCTTAAACCAATCGTTGACAGCGCCTTCTTAGCCGACAATTGTATACCTGTAATTAACGCAACCAGCGGCGTAAGTGGTGCTGGTCGCAAAGCATCAATGACAACAAGTTTTTATGAAGTCAGCTTGTGTGCCTATGGTGTATTGAATCATCGGCACATGCCAGAAATTGAAGAGCACGCAAGAACGCAAGTCATCTTTACCCCACATTTAGGAGCCTTTAAACGAGGTATATTAGCAACCACGACGATGTTCCTAAAAGAAGGCATAAGTGAAACGGACGTAGCGAACGCATACACCAACGCTTATGCAAGGTCTAACATTGTCAGGTTACGCAATAGTTGGCCAAAAGTAGATGAGGTTGCAAATACTCCCTACTGCGATGTTTACTGGAAATTTGATCCAACAAAGCGCTGTTTAGTGGTATGTACAGCCATTGATAATCTGCTAAAAGGCGCGGCATCGCAAGCGGTACAATGTGCCAATCTTGCATTTAATTTACCAGACGATGCAGGGCTACTTTAAATGAGCACGTTAACATCCCCAACGCCAATTGTTATAAAAGTTGGTGGCAAATTTTTTGAGCAATTGAATATTGCTGATAGTGGCAGCCAAAAGCTTTTATCCGCTATCGCATTGCTTCAAAAACAAGACCGGATGGTTGTTCTAGTTCATGGCGGCGGTGACCAAGTCCAGTCCTTAATGAAAGCACTGAATAGACCAAGCTTGAAACATAATGGACTGCGCGTCACGCCTCCTCAGGACATGCCCATTGTTACTGGCGTGCTTGCTGGCGATTTGAATAAGTCACTTGTTGCTCAAATGAAAGCATTGGCAATACATGCTGTCGGTATTAGTTTAGCAGATGGCGACATCGCCGACTGTAAACAAAAAGATACGGTGTTAGGGAGTGTTGGCACACCTATTGGCGGTGATATTAATTTACTTACTACCCTACTAAATGCTGGTATTGTGCCAGTAATTGCATCTATTGGTGCAGATCAACATTCAAATTTGTTTAACGTGAACGCAGATCACGCAGCAATACATGTAGCCAAAATCCTCAATGCTGAGTTATACTTTTTTTCCGATGTGCCAGGTGTACTCAATGCGGAAAAACAGCTAGTACCAATTTTAGACAAAATGCTCGCTAAGCAGATGATTGAAGCAGATGTAATTACTGACGGTATGGTAGTAAAAGTGCAAGCCTCACAAGAGGCTGCTAATCGCTTAGGAAAACAAATTACGATTGCTAGTTGGGATAATGCTAAAGCACTACTCATCGATGAACAAAAGTTGGGAACCGCCGTGTTACCAACCCTTTCTAACGCAACTCATTCCTAATCACGAAGGAAGCGAACAATGCATAAAGACTTATTGACGTTCCGTAAATGGACATCCGAAGAAGCCACTGCTCTTTTAGATTTAGCCGTACACTTAAAACAGCAGCAAGACTTTTATCCGCAGCCTCTAGCCGGAAAGTCTGTCGTAGCACTATTTGAAAAACCAAGTTTACGTACACGAGTAAGTTTTGATATCGGCATCAACAAACTTGGCGGTCACATGGTCTATGTGGATAGTCAGGGCGAGCCACTTAAAAAACGTGAAGATCCTGTAGATGTCGGCGCAAATGTATCGCAATGGGCAGATGCAATAGTGGCAAGGGTTTATGAACACAACACACTGGAACAACTAGTACAAGGTGCTAAGGTGCCAGTAGTTAATGCCTTATGTGATATGTACCACCCATGCCAAGCGCTTGCAGATTACATCACGCTGTTTGAACAAGACAAACAAATAAAAGGCAAAACAATGGCCTATATTGGTGATGGCAACAACGTCACCCATAGCTTGCTGATCCTTGGAATACTGCTGGGTGTGCACCAAATAGTTATTACGCCTAAAGGCCACGAAATCGACGATGAGATCCATCGCTATGTGAGCGAGTTAGCAGAATTAATGAATGTAATGGTGACATTTAGCAGCAAGATAGCCGATGTTAAAGGTGCTGACGTCCTGTATACCGATACTTGGCTATCGATGGGTGACGATACGCCCTTAGACGAAATTAAAGAAACACTAATGCCCTACCAAGTCAACGAAGCATTGATGCAATCTTCAGGGGCAAAATATGTGATGCATTGCCAACCAGCACATAGAGATTTAGAGATTACCGGCGAACTGATGGATAGCGAGCATTCATTATTAATGCAACAAGCTGAGAATAGAATGCACGCCCAAAACGCCATTTTAACTTATTTATTAACAGATTTATCATTTGATAACGCGTAAGGAATTTTCATGACATCCGTGAACAAAGTAGTACTTGCTTACTCTGGTGGGCTTGACACATCGGCCATCGTACCTTGGTTAAAAGAAAACTACGACTGTGAAGTTGTTGCCTATGCCGCCGACGTTGGCCAAGGTGATGAAGAACTCGAAGGTTTGGAAGCCAAGGCGATAGCTAGCGGTGCCAGTGAATGTCACATTGTTGACCTCAAAGAGAAATTTGTGAGTGAGTTCATATACCCTACCATTACTACCGGCGCAGTGTATGAGGGCGAATACTTACTTGGCACCTCTATGGCACGCCCTGTAATTGCTCAAGCACAAGTTGATATTGCGCGTAAAGTAGGGGCTGATGCCTTATGTCATGGCTGCACAGGAAAGGGGAATGACCAAGTAAGATTTGAAGGTGCTTTTGCCGCACTTGCGCCTGACTTAACAGTGATTGCGCCATGGCGCGAGTGGAGCATGGTCTCGCGTGAAGACTTATTAGATTACCTAGCTGAACGGAACATCCCGACGACTGCATCTGCGACGAAAATTTACAGTCGCGACGCTAACGCGTGGCATATATCGCATGAAGGCGGTGAACTAGAAGAACCATGGAACGCGCCAACAAAACAAATTTGGACAATGACAGCTGATCCAGAAGATGCACCAAATACGCCTGAAAACGTTACACTTTCATTCGAAAAAGGGCGTTTAACTAAAGTAAACGGAAAAACACTTTCTCCATACCAAGCCCTCGTTGAATTAAATAACATTGCAGCACCACACGGTGTTGGGCGTATTGATATTGTTGAAAATAGACTGGTAGGCATGAAATCTCGTGGCTGTTACGAAACCCCAGGCGGCACGGTCATGATGAAAGCGTATAAGGCTATCGAATGTCTGGTACTTGACAAGTCTGCGCTTAAATTCCGCGAACAAATCGGTTTGGAATTTTCTCATGTCATGTATGACGGACGTTGGTTTACTGCGTTAAATGATAGTTTACTTAATGCCGCCGCGAGTTTCGCTGACTTAGTGACGGGAGAAGTGGTCATTAAACTATACAAAGGTAATGCGACCGTTACGCAACGCCAATCTCCAAATAGTTTATATTCGGAAGATTTTGCGACCTTTGGTGCTGATGATGTATATGACCAATCACATGCTGAAGGCTTCATCCGCTTATTTAGCTTATCAAGCAGAATAAAAGCACTTAAAGCACAAGGTGTTGCCAAGTAGTTGGCTAAAAAGGAGTTATAAAAATGGCGTTATGGGGTGGCAGATTTGCCGGCGACACTAGTGCAATGTTCAAACGAGTAAATGATTCTTTACCCTTTGATCAAGTAATGGCTAGTGAAGATATATTCGGTTCAATCGTTTGGTCTAGAGCGCTTGCAGAAGCAGGCGTACTTACGTCAGAAGAACAAGCCGATATTGAATCGGCATTGAGTGTGCTTAAAGCGCAAGCAGATGCGGGTGAAATTGATTTTGATCAATCGTCTGAAGAAGACATTCACAGTTTTGTCGAAGCTTGGCTAACCGATAAACTCGGCGATCTCGGGCGCAAGCTACATACAGGAAGAAGTCGTAACGACCAAGTGGCCACCGACTTTAGACTATGGGTAAAGCAACAACTCCTCGGCCTCAAGAGCGACGTTGTTGCTATGATTGACGCATTGCTTCAGTGCGCGTCACGCAACGCAGATGTGATTATTCCAGGATATACCCATTTGCAACGCGCACAACCGGTGTACTTCGCTCATTGGTGCCTTGCGTATGTCGAGATGTTAAAAAGAGATGTCAGCAGAATTGACGATTTGACGGCCCGCATGAATCAGTCACCGTTGGGCTGTGGTGCCCTTGCAGGGACGACCTTTGCAGTTGACCGCTATAAAATTGCTGATCAGCTGGGTTTTGATAGTCCTTGTTTAAATAGCCTTGACGCGGTGTCGGATAGAGATTTTGTGCTCGAACTATTATTTGTCGCCAGCACTGGCATGATGCACTTGTCTCGCTTGTCGGAAGACTTGATATTTTATAATTCAGGTGAAGCTGGATTTTTAGTCTTGGGCGATGATGTTACCTCTGGTTCTTCCTTAATGCCGCAAAAGAAAAACCCCGATGCATTAGAATTAATGCGCGGAAAATGTGGTCGAGTATTTGGTCATTTACAAGCCTTATTAGTCACTATGAAAGGACTGCCCCTCGCCTACAATAAGGATATGCAAGAAGACAAAGAAGGCGCGATTGATGCTGTGAGCCAATACCATATTTGTTTACGCATTGGTGTTGAGGTAATGCAGTCTCTTGCGTTGAACGCAGATAAGTGTCGTTTAGCAGCGCAGCAAGGCTATGCGAATGCCACAGAACTAGCTGATTACCTAGTTGAAAAAGGCGTGCCTTTTAGAAACGCACACGATTTTGCTGGGCAAGCTGTGGTGATGGCAATCGCTGAAAAGTCTGCACTAGAAGACCTACCCATAGCGCACTTACAAAGTATTCACCCAGAGATAAACGAAGACGTTTATGATTGGTTACAACTAGAGGCAGTACTAGAGAAAAGAAATCAACTTGGCGGTACTGGGCATAAGCAAGTAACTCAAGCGCTTTACCTTGAGTTGGAAAAGCTCGATAAATTAAAAGCGACTAGCTAAGGCTCAATGGAATGACGCTCTCACACGACGATAGTATTCATCTATTTAGGAACTCTGCACCCTACATAAACGCGCACAGAGCAAAAACGTTTGTGATCATGTTTGGCGGGGAAGCGGTGGTAGATGAAAACTTCCCTCGCCTGATACAAGATATTGCCTTGCTTCACAGCCTAGGCATGCGCATTATCATTACTCATGGCGCGCGTCCTCAGATCGATGAAAGACTGCGCCTTAGGGGTTTACAAGGCCAGTTTGTCGATGGCGTGCGTGTAACAACAAAAGAAACACTTGAATGCGTAAAAGATGCCGCGGGTTCTTTGCGCAGCCAAATAGAAGCGCTATTGAGCATGGGTTTGCCTAACTCGCCCATGCATGGCGCGCGTATTCGGGTATGCTCAGGTAATTTGGTTATTTCAAGACCTATTGGTGTGCAAAACGGTATCGATTTTGAGCACACAGGTGTAGTACGACGTATTGACGTTGAAGGCATTCAAGATCAACTCGACGATGGTTCAATCGTGCTGCTATCTCCCATGGGCTATTCTGCCACCGGCGAAGTATTTAACTTGTCGCATGAAGACGTGGCAACGCAGGCCGCTATCGCGTGCAGTGCCGACAAGATAATCACATTGTCTGAACTTGATGGTCTGTTTGTTGAACAAAAAATGCTTCGCACTGTTGAGCTAAGTCATCTTCAATCATTGATTGCACAGGATCTTGTGCGCGCAGAGTCGACGTGTTTATCCGCAATGGTCGCAGGGGTTGCTGCGGGTATAGATCGCACCCACTGTGTCAGCTATAAATCTGATGGCGCATTGTTAAAAGAGCTATTCACGCGTGATGGCGTTGGCACACTCGTCATGCAAAACCATTATGAACAATTGCGTGATGCCACTATTGACGATGTCGGCGGCATAC
The DNA here is from genome assembly GCF_030160655.1 of Agaribacter marinus. GTDB lineage: Bacteria > Pseudomonadota > Gammaproteobacteria > Enterobacterales > Alteromonadaceae > Glaciecola > Glaciecola marina. Next base: position 155,694 of record NZ_BSOT01000009.1, on the reverse strand, counting down.
TTAAGCTCATTCGTCCACTCGAAGAATCAGGTGTGTTGGTCAAGCGCTCCAGAGAGCGGCTAGAGAACGAGATTGACTTGTTCACGGTCATTGAACGAGACGGCATGATTATCGCCTGCGCAGCACTTTATACATACGAAGATAAAAGCGGCGAAATCGCTTGCGTGGCAACGCATAGCGAATATCGAGGTAAAAGCCGAGGCGAGCGCTTACTTGATGCTTTAAAGGCAAAAGCACGCGCACAAGATCTCAAGCATTTATTCGTACTCACTACGGTGACCGCGCATTGGTTTTTAGAACAAGGTTTTGTTGAAATGAAAATAGACACCTTGCCAGAATCAAGAAAACAAATGTACAACTACACACGTAACTCAAAGGTGTTTAAGCTAAGCCTTTAGCATGAGAAACTTTCTCAGAACGCGGCTATACTTAGCTTATACCGCCCTATCAAACAGTGACTAACAAATAATGGCTGCACACGAAAACACCCAAGTTAATAATCCGCTTCATGGCGTTAAGTTACAAACCATCGTCGAACAGTTGGAAGCGGAATTTGGATGGCAGGGATTAGCGCAACTAATAAATATCAATTGCTTCAAATCCGATCCATCAGTTAAATCCAGCCTCAAATTTTTGCGCAAAACCCCATGGGCACGAAATAAGGTAGAAGCCCTCTACATCAAAACATTTTGTTAGACGTAAGAAGGCCTGATGGCACGTAGACAAGTTCTAAGCCCTATTACAGACTTACTCTTTTGTATGGACGGTACTCTGGCTGCCAAAATTTGTCCTCAATTCGGCGGCGCAGTACGTCATCAGCAACTGTTAAGGCATAGCCTTGTTGCATCGCCACTTTAGCCACTTCAAATGCGATAGCTTTTGACAATGACATGATATCAGTTAGCGGTGGCAATAAATGATTCGAGTCACCACTCGCCATAGGCGACGCGTCCGCCAATGCATTGCTCGCGGCCATCAGCATTTCATCAGTAATGCGTTTAGCTTTTACCGCCAGTACACCTAAGCCAATACCAGGAAAAATATAGCTATTGTTACACTGAGAAATTGGATAGGTTTTGCCTTCATATTCTACATCTGCGAATGGGCTACCTGTCGCAATCACCACATTACCCTTCGTCCATTGAATTACTTGTTCAGGTCTCGCTTCTACTTGCCGTGACGGATTACTCAAAGGGAAGATAATTGGCTGCCTACAATACTTTTGCATACCCGTAATGACTTGCTCAGTAAATATACCTGATTGTCCAGACACACCAATTAGAATGTCAGGCCTAGCGTTGTGCACAACATCAAGTAGTGAAGGGTATTCACCACTAAATTGCCATTCTGATACATCAGATGCAGACTGCATAAGCGCCGCTTGGAAATCACGTAAATCGTTCATACCTTCGACCAACAACCCATAACGGTCAACCATGTATACGCGCTTACGCGCATCTGTGTCAGATAACCCCTCTTCAACCATTTGCTGGATAAGCATTTCAGCAATGCCACATCCCGCTGAGCCTGCACCAACGAACGCTATGTTTAACTCAGACAATTTATCTCCGCGCGCCTTACACGCCGCTAAAATCGTTCCTAAGGTCACCGCAGCAGTGCCTTGAATGTCATCATTAAAACAACAGACTTTGTCGCGATATTTTGTCAACAACGGCATCGCATTTGGCTGCGCAAAATCTTCAAACTGGATCATTACACCCGGCCAGCGACGTTTTGCTTCTCGGATGAAAATATCGAGAAACTCATTGTATTGTTCTTGGTTAATTCTTTCGTGTCTTGCGCCCATGTACATTGGGTCTTCAAGTAATTTAGGGTTGTTTGTGCCCACATCCAACATGACAGGCAAGGTATACGCAGGACTGATGCCACCGCAGGCTGTATACAATGACAATTTGCCAATAGGAATACCCATACCACCAATGCCTTGGTCACCCAAGCCTAAAATCCTCTCGCCGTCAGTTACAACAATAACTTTGACTTTACTCTTCGTCGCATTTCTAAGTATGTCTTGCATCATATGACGTTCTTCATAACTAATGAATAAGCCACGAGATGACCGGTAAATATCAGAAAATTGCTCACATGCTTCACCCACCGTTGGGGTATAAATGATGGGCATCATTTCTTCTATATGCGCCTGTAAAAGACGATAAAACAGCGTCTCATTGTTATCTTGAATAGCACGTAAATAGATGTGCTTGTTCAGAGGCTCAGAAAAACTACTATATTGTTTATACGCCCGCTCCACCTGCTCTTCAATCGTTTCATAGCGCGGGGGTAACAAGCCGAGTAGGTTAAAAGATTTTCGCTCTCGCTCTGTAAAGGCACTGCCCTTATTGAGAAGTGGCGTTTCCAACAATGCAGGACCTGCATAGGGAATGTATAAGTGATCATTGCTTTCGTTTGCAGACATTATTCACCTAGTTCTGTCGGTTATGAGCATTTAGTTACTCGCCCAAATTATTATTTTTTATGACTTAATTTAAAAAATATCGTCGGTTATCAGATTTTCTTCTGTTATTTTTGCATCAGTTTTTAGTTCTTCAACCGGCATAAGCATTTCGTTTTCACTTACAAAGGTAGTCGGTTCTGTGCCTTTTACAAAGTATTCAAACATTGATGATGCATCCGTACGACGCGTCAACTTACCTGTTTTGCGATCAATCCTCACTCTGACAATACCTTCAGGTTGCATCATCGCTTGCTCTGGAACGTCGGGAATCATTTCCAACATAAATCGAATCCATGCAGGTTGAGCAGCTTTCGCGCCGTCCTCACCACCAATCATGGCATTGCCCAACCAGTTAAATTTCTTCGGGTTCTTATTTATCAAATTCTGGTTTCGCGACGCCTTTCCTAGCTCTCTGCTATTGTCGTCGAAACCAACCCAAGCAGTCGCGACATAACCCGGCGCAAAACCGCTAAACCAAGTATCTTTTGCTTCATTTGTCGTGCCTGTTTTTCCGCCAATGTCTGTACGTTGAAGATGGTTTCGTGCTCGCCAGCCAGTACCCAACCAATACGTTTTATTATTCCAGCTACCGTTTGCACGCACAGCAGAACGCATCATTTCTCGCACTAAAAATGCTGTTTGTTCACTAATAACTCTAGGCGCAGACAACATCGGTTTTTCTTCCAAGACTTCTGTCTCAGGCAGTTGACTATCTCCAAATTCCGCTGCTAACAAAGCTTCTAAATCGTTACCGACTTCAGGTAGTGCTTCACCTACTCCTTGCTCAAGAGCCTCATTTTCAACATTGGCCTCATTCTCTTTACCTATATCCGCGTTGCTCAAATGTGTATTGCTACAAGGGTCGCAGGCATAAAGTGGCTCAGCTTCCCAGAGTACCTCACTTTCAGCATTTTCAATTCGTTGAATAAAATATGGCTGCACGCCAAACCCACCATTCGCAATAATGGCAAGCGCCGTTGCTACTTCTAATGGTGTATGGCCGCCAGACCCTAACGACATCGTCTCATCTCTAGGAATTTCATCCTTTTGAAAACCAAATTTGGTTAAATATTCACGTGTATTATCAAGCCCTACTCCCCTTAAAAGTCGTATAGACACCACGTTTTTCGAGCGCCCTAATGCATATCTCATGCGCACCGGGCCGTCATATATTGCATCTGAATTTTTCGGCCGCCAGGCCAAACCTGAACTGGCATCCCATTGATTCACTGGCGCATCATTAATAATACTGGCAATGGTATAACCGTTGTCTAAAGCCGCTGAATATATGAAAGGCTTGATGTTAGAACCGACTTGCCGTTTTGCTTGCGTTGCGCGATTAAACTGACTGTGATAAAAATCATAGCCACCGACAACCGCTTGAACGGCGCCATCTAAAGGGTTAAGTGATACAAACGCACCACTGACATCTGGGAATTGAGCTAGCTGCCACTGTTGGTCATCTTTTCTCTTTCGAATATAGACTAACATCCCAGCATGTACGATATCCTTGGCTTCTTCAGGATCAGGGCCTTGTTTATAGTCGGTGACATAAGGCCTAGCCCAATCCAATCCGTCCCATTCTATCCGTAAATTTGCGTCTGATAATGTATACACTTCAATCGCGCGAGTATCTACTTGTGTCACAACCGCAGGCACCAACTCACCAATATTATCTGTGTTTAACAGGACGTCATCTATCTCTTCCGTCGAGAGTGGTTGGTAGTTGCCTAACTCCTCATTTAAGCGCTCAGCGTCGTCTGCCGACAGCGGTAATTCAATACCTAGACCTTTAATTATTTCGTCATCCAAAGGCCGCCACAAAACATCAATTGGGCCTCTATATCCGTGACGCTCGTCGTAATCATGTAAATTTTGGGTCACAGCGAACTGTGCTGCCTTTTGTCCTTTTGACGTTGCCGTCGCATACACATTAAAACCACTTGTCTCCGCAATTTCTTTGCCGTATATCCCAACCATCTCATTGTAAATGATGTCAGCTAAATAAGGCGCATCTAGCTCAATTTCTGCCCCATGAAATTTTGCCGTCACAGGCGCAGCAGCGGCTTCGTCAAACTCAGCCCTGTCGATATATCCTTCATCTAACATTCTCAGTAAGACAATTCTTCGACGCTTAACTGACGCTTCAGGATTGCTAATAGGATTTAATCGCGATGGCGCTTGGTACAAACCTGCAATGGTTGACAACTGTGCTAAATTTAATTCACTTAAGGCTTTGCCGTAATACACACGCGCAGCAGCACCCACGCCAAATGCTCTATGCCCTAATTCAACTTTATTTAGGTAAAGTAAAAGAATTTCTTCCTTTGTCAGCACTTGCTCCATATGAATGGCAATAAACAGCTCCTTCAGCTTTCTAGAAAACTCCTTTCTTCGATTTAAAAAGAAACCTCTTGCCACCTGCATCGTTAGTGTACTTGCCCCCTGTCCCTTTTCACCTGTCACAATTAAGTTCAAGGCCGCTCTGACAACACCAATGGGATCAACACCATAGTGATCGTAAAAACGACTGTCTTCTGTAGCAATAACCGCCTGTATAAGCGTTTCAGGCACTTCTTCAATAGACACAGGAATACGCCGTTTAACGCCATACTGAGAGATCAATTTGCCGTCTTGGGTATAAATTCGCATCGGTGTTTGCAATTGAACATCTTTCAACACATCAACACTAGGTAGGTCCGGTTTGAGATAAAAATACATACCGATGACAGATGCGACACCAAGGACACCGCCTACAAGCATGAGGATAAATAAGGTTTTAATGTACTTCACGTTAGTCTAGACATCCTAAGAGAACAAATATTCCACTCAATTTTTATACGTATGTGTCGTTAACTAATACATACGATTTTACAAAAATTAGTATTATCAATCTGTAATCATACTGTAACTGTTAACGGGCTGCTATTGAATGAAGTCGCTTTTTCGAAAAAAAGCTAACACTATTATTGGCTTGGACATCGGTACTAAGTTTGTTAAGGCTGTTTGCCTCGACTTATCCGGCGCCACACCTAAGGTAATGAGCTTTGCGTCAGAACCCATCCAAGGGATGGCATTTGCTGAACGCGAAATTAAGGATTTTGATGCTATAGGTAAAGCACTCAAAAAAGTAAACTTGTCTTTAAAAGCAAAAACTAAAGAAGCCGTCATCGCGGTCGCAGGGGCATCGGTGATTAGTAAATTAGTATTCATGGATCCTGACCAGAGCGATTTTGAGTTAGAGACTCAAATTGAGCTAGAAGCAGACTCTCTTATTCCATATCCACTCGATGAAGTGTATTTAGACTTCGAACAACTTCGCTTAAGTGAGGCACACCCCGGCAAAGTAGAAGTGTTACTAAGTGCAGCGCATAAAGATATGGTAGATAGCCGTATCACAATTGTCAGAGAAGCACCTTTTGATCCGGTAATCGTGGATATTGAAAGCAATGCACTGGCTGATGCAGTTATTCAATTTGGGAATCAAATAGAAGATGAAATAACCGTTTGCGTCAACATGGGCGCCGCGTTAATGCAACTGTGCGTGATAGAAAATAACGAAGTTATTTATATAAAAGAGCATAGTTTTGGTTTAAATAGCTACATTCAAGATTTAGCATTGATACACGCTATTGATACGCAGGAAGTAGAACGCCAGATTGCTGATAACACAGCACCAGATGAATGGTTTAAGGATAGTCTGTCCACTTTCATTGGCGGCATGCAACAACAAATACAGCGAGCATTACAAATGTTTGTCGCTACCTCGCATAAAACTATGCCTAGCAACTTTATCTTAAGCGGTGGCGCCGCTAATTTACCAAATATTGCAGAAGAATTAAGTAATGACATGGGCATGCAAGTGAGCATATTTAACCCATTCAAAGACATGATATTCGATGCAAAAGTAAACGAAGAATTACTTATTAACGTTGCCCCACAACTCGCAATCGCGGCAGGTCTAGCAACTCGGAGGCTAAGCCAATGGCACAAATAAACCTATTGCCTTGGCGTGAGTCACTTAGGCAAACCCAAAAAAAGCAGTACATCATATCGTTAGGCTTAGTCGCAGTATCGATCTTTGTTTTGTTTTGGCTTGCCGGGCAATTCATCGAACAACAAATCCGCAATCAAAAGTCTCGAAACAACTACCTTACTCAGCAAATTCAAGTCTTGGACACACAGATAGCGGAAATTAAGACCATTAAAGACAAGAAAGATGAAATTGCCTTAAGAATGTCATTAATTGAACAACTCCAAGTGAGCCGTAACTTAGCACCCATTCTATTTGAGGAACTCGCTAACACAGTACCACCGGGCATATCCTTTAATACATTATCGCGCAGCGGCAATAACATAAAAATTGTTGGTGTAAGCGAATCAAATAATCGACTCTCTGATTTTATGCGGGCGTTAGATGAATCTAAAGTATTTGTTGAGGCTGAGCTTTCTTCAATCGTTGCAGATGCCAGTGCCGCAAATGCGATCAGTGATTTCGAGTTATCAATGAAGGTAAGTGCAGCATTTGCACCTGTTGCAATTGAAACTACAACAGAAGCATCAGGACGGTAGCATGGCATTTGATTTCAACAAGCTAAAAGAACTCAATGAATTAGATTTTGAACAGGTCGCTATATGGCCGAAAGAAATAAAAATTGTCGTCGCTCTCGTTTGTGCACTAGTAGTGGGTGGTATTAGTTATTACGCCATTATTAGCAGCAAATTACCCCAGTTGAGCAAAGCCGAAGCGAAAGAAACCGAGTTACGTCAATCTTTTGAAGCAAAGTATCGCATTGCGGTGAATTTAGAGGCTCATAAGGAACAACTAGCACGGATTGAAGATGATTTTTCGTCAATGTTAAAGTCTTTGCCCACTAGCAACGAGACACCTGGATTATTGGACGATATTACGTATGTTGGCACAGACGCCGGATTATCCTTTAAATTGCTTCAGTGGCAACGTGACATACCTAAAGAGTTTTATACCGAATTGCCGATACAACTCGAAGTGGCGGGTGGCTACCATGAATTCGGACAATTTGCCTCTAACATAGCAAACTTACCCAGAATTGTGACCTTACATGACTTTGATCTAACGTCTGCCAATGGAGAACTAACGCTGTCGATGCAAGCAAAAACGTACCGTGCAGAATCAGCCAACGAAGGAGAAAGCAATGAATAAGTATTCCACGCTTTTTCCCGCCGTTGTATTGCTGTCTGCATGTGGTGCAAATATAGATGACTTGGTGGCATATACTGAAAAAGTTAAGCAAACCACCGCCGTGACCATCGACGCATATCCAGAATTTAAAAAACTTGACCCTGTCAGTTACGAAGCGACGAATTTGAGAAGCCCATTCAAACGATCGTTGAACACGGAAACAGTAGAAAAAGTGGTGAGTTCACCGAAGTGCAATCAACCTAACTTGGGTAGAAAGAAGCAAGCGCTTGAGAGTTACGGTATAGATGCAATGCAAATGTCAGGCGTATTTACAACTAACGGAAAACGATTCGCCCTCATTAGCGCGAATGACGGCAGCCTTCACAAAGCGAGTATTGGCACTTACATCGGTTTATTCCATGGCCGAATCGTAAGCATTACAAATTCAGAAATTCAAATTAAAGAAATGTTACCTGACGGTGGCGGTTGCTGGAAAGAAAAAATAGCAACCATGAGCATGTCAACGGTAATAGGGGATGATAACAATGTCTAAGCAATACATTTTCAACCAAAAACTAAATCGCCGGAAGCCAATTTGGTATGTAGCCGCTGCGATACTTATTGGCATTGTTACCTTTGGCGTTGTCGCACAAGAACCAGAAGTAAGTTTAGTTGACCCCAAGGGCGCTAAAATCGCAACACCTACTGTATTGGATGATATCAGTTTTGCACGCACTGGTGACAATGCAAATGTAACAGTAGCATTTTCTGGCCCTATTCCGACAGCATCACTGATTGAAGCAAAAGGTCGAGTGACGATTTCATTTAATGATACAAATCTGAGTGAAGAGCAATATGTAGAAATTGATGTCAGCCAATTTGGTACTGCATTATCGAATATTGAAACATTTCAGAATGAAAATGTGTCTAGACTAGAAATGCGATATGACGGCCAAATCAAAATTCGCAAAGATCAAACCGACAATGGTTATGTATTTTCGTTGTCGCCTTTGACCAAAGAAGAACTCGAAGAATCCGAGGAAAAAGCCTACACCGGTAAACCTATTTCTTTAGACTTTCAGGATGTACCTGTTCGCCAAGTCCTTCAAATCATCGCGCAAGTTAACGGGTTTAACTTAGTAACCACGGACACGGTTACGGGTAACGTTACGATCAGTCTGTCGGCGGTCCCATGGGATCAGGCACTCGACATGATATTGAAGATTCGTGGCCTAGATAAACGTTTAGAAGGTAATATATTACTTATCGCACCATCAGAAGAGCTCTCAGCCCGGGAGACACAACAGTTACAGTCAAAACAACAAGTACAAAATTTAGCTGAACTTAAATCAGCTAATATCACCGTGAACTACGCAAAAGCAGCAGAATTAGCGTCAATTTTAAAATCGTCTGAAGGCGGTATATTGTCGCAACGAGGTTCAGTCAGCATAGACGAAAGAACCAATACCTTATTGATCAGAGATACACAAGAATCAATCGATGGTGCTCGAGACGTCATTGAGTCTTTAGATATTCCAGTAAGACAAGTGCTTATTGAATCTAGAATGGTTACGGTACGCGACAATGTTGATGAGCAGCTAGGTGTTAGGTGGGGATTTACAGGGCGTGGCAGTGATAATAGTGTGTCAGGTTCACTGTCAGGTGCAGATACTGCCGGCCGAGGCCTTGTGCCAAGTATCACTGACAGGCTAAATGTCAATTTACCCGTGGCAAACCCTGCTGGCCGCATTGGGTTTCAGGTAGCAAACCTTTTAGACGGCAATATTCTTGACCTTGAGCTCAGTGCACTAGAATCTGAAAACAAAGGTGAAATTATTGCAAGTCCAAGAATTACCGTCGCTAACCAACAGGAAGCCTATATTGAGCAAGGAACAGAAATTCCTTACGTACAGGCAACTTCAAGTGGCGCAACGTCCGTAGAATTTAAGAAAGCAGTACTTAGTTTAAAAGTAACGCCCCATATTACACCAGACAATCGAATTATTCTTAACCTCGTCGTCACGCAAGATACTCGTGGTGAAACAGTACAAACATCTACCGGTCCTGCGGTCGCCATTGACACGCAAGAAATCAGCACACAGGTCCTAGTAGAAAATGGAGAAACCATTGTGCTCGGTGGTATATTCCAGCAAGTTAGTACGAATGATGTTGCAAAAGTACCACTTTTTGGTGACCTGCCACTCATCGGTAATGTGTTTAAATCTACGCAAAAGCTCGAACAAAAACGGGAATTGTTGATTTTTGTTACACCAAAAATAATCACTGAAGGTATCTAACCCCCGTAAGTATAAAGAAATATGCAGTCTGAGAACTAAATCAGACTGCATATTTTATTTCGGTACTTGCAAAAGTAATAAGATAACTGAGATAATCCGCCCCACTCGAAATATCCCGAGGAGTGTCAAGTGCATTAATAGACCACCAACTTGTGGTCGAGGCCCCTATAAATAAGGCCCATGCACACAAGTAGGTGTGGAAGCATGCACACCCGCGTTAACAATAAACAACATTGAGATGTGAATTAGGCAAATATGGCTGAAAAACGTAATATATTCCTTGTAGGGCCTATGGGCGCTGGAAAAAGCACAATAGGAAAACACCTTGCAGACGAGCTTCACCTCGAATTTTTTGACTCAGACCAAGAAATAGAACGTCGCACCGGCGCAGACATATCGTGGATTTTTGACCTTGAAGGCGAAGATGGATTCCGCGAACGTGAAGAAAATATCATAGAAGAATTAACAGACAAACAAGGTATTGTATTGGCTACCGGTGGTGGCTCTGTAATATCTAAAAAAATACGTAATCGACTGTCAGCGCGCGGCATTGTTGTTTATCTGCAAACGACCATTGACAAGCAAGTAGCAAGAACACAACGAGATAAACGTCGTCCATTATTACAAAATGACGAACCTGAACAAGTATTACGCGACCTTGCTGAGAAACGCAACCCGCTATACGAAGACGTTGCTGATTATGTGGTTGAAACTGACGACCAAAGCGCTCGTTCTGTTGCCAATCAAATTATCAATAAAATTGGCTTGTAAAAAGCCCTAGCTGAAAGGATACATCAATGCCAACCATTACTGTTGACCTTGATGACCGCAGTTATCCGATTTATATAGAAACCGGTATTCTAAAGAATACCGGTTTTTTATTTTCTGAAATACGCGGTCAACATGTCGTCATATTAAGCAATGTTACAGTCGCTCCCCTCTATTTAGAGGGCTTAACTCAACAACTTGAAGCCCATAAAAAAAATGTTGATCACATTATTATTGAAGACGGCGAATCATTTAAAACACTAGATTCCTTTGAGTTTGTATTAAGTAAATTGCTAGAAATACCCGCGGCTAGAGATACTGTAATTGTGGCTTTGGGAGGCGGTGTAATTGGTGACTTATGCGGCTTTGTCGCCGCATGTTATCTGCGCGGCATTGACTTTATCCAAATACCAACAACACTTTTATCTCAGGTTGACTCGTCCGTTGGTGGTAAAACTGCTGTCAATCACCCATTGGGTAAAAACATGATTGGCGCATTTTATCAGCCTCAAGCGGTCTATATTGATACACATTCCCTAACGACCTTACCCGAGCGAGAATATGCAGCAGGGATGGCTGAAGTTATAAAATACGGTATCATTTACGATGCCGAATTTTTCACTTGGTTAAATGAAAATAAACAAGGCATAAAAGAGAAAAAAGAAGCCTTACTTGCAACAATGATATCAAGATGCTGTCAAATCAAAGCCGACATTGTCAATCAAGATGAAAAAGAACATGGTGTTCGTGCTCTACTCAATTTAGGGCATACCTTTGGTCACGCGATAGAAGCCGAACAAGGCTACGGGAATTGGCTACACGGTGAAGCTGTTGGAGCTGGCATGGTGCTTGCTGCTAAGTTATCTAAAATGCGTGGTGACATTAGTTTGACACAACTGCAAGACATTGTATCACTTATTGAGTTTTTCGACTTACCAGTAGATGGTCCCGCTACGATGACTGCTGAAACATACATTCAGCATATGAAACGAGACAAAAAGGTACTTAGTGGGACGATGCGCTTTATTCTGCCCATTGGTATTGGAAGCGCCGTTGTAGTAAGTGATGTCAGCACGCAAGAGTTAACTGTTTTACTTGATTAACTGAGGCACGCATTTTACCGTGTCAGTGAATCATCGGAGTGCGAAATACAAGCCGTGTCTGACCTACAGAAACGATTGACACATTTAGTAAACTACTCATCGCAGCTTATTTTTGTAGGCAGCGATGCTGTTGCTGACCAACAAAAATACCTCACTGATTTTTTGAGTCAACAAGGTGACCATACTGAAGTCTCATTTTTTACTGCAAAACAAAATGAAAAAAGTGTCGATCATAGGCGTACCATATGTCGTCAACTTGCCGATCACCAAGTCGGCAGTTTCATACGACCAATAGGCGAGTTACTCGCAGAGTTACCTGATTCAAACAATACAAACTACCTAATATGCATCGCTCAAGCAGATAACATTGCCAACGATTTTCTAGAAGAGCTTTGGCAATGGATTGCGAGTATTCGAAAGTCCACGTCTACGTTACATTTAAATGTGATTCTGTTTGGCAGTGCACATTGGGCAGAAACAGCGCAAAATTGGCTACCACAACAAAATCATGCAAGCCCGGTTTTGCTATCATCTCATTCTGTCGACGCTGTCGGTTTTGATGTGAATGCCTTAGAATCACTGATGGCGCAAAAAAGAGCATTTTTCGCTGGTAAAGGAATATTTGGCACATCTGGTTCCGAATCATTTGTAAATCGTCGATGGTTCATTTCCACCGTCATGTGCACATTTTTTGTCGTATTTTCTGCATTAATCGCGTGGCAGTACCCTGCAGAAGTCAAAGCATTCATAGATTCCGGCGAGATACCTGAAAACGTTGACCTATCCATTGTACCGACCCCAAAAGAAACCGATACAGACGACATTATATTAGATACTACTGACACATCACTTAACTCAATAACAGATGAGTTACTAGTATCTGATTGGCAAGTATATGTTGAAGAAACTAAGAATAAAACCGACTCAAACGCGCCTCACGAAGATGACACACACACAAATAATTTAGCATCTTCTCAAACGAATAGTAACGCAGTTGTTCAAGAGGAAGCACAAGCACAAGGATTGACGGCACAACTTGATGAACAATTGGTAATAAATGACGACGCGAAGGCGCATTTCGATGTGTCTACATCAAACAATGAAGCCCTTGTCAACGAAGTCGTGGCTGATGCCGAAGGTGATTTTCAAGTACCGGATATACTCAGTATTGAACAACTGGATGCTAAGTTAGGGCAGACCATACTGCTTGACGACCCAGAATATAGCGTTGCGGACAATCAAGAGACAGCTGCTACGTTCAATGAAAGTACAGAAGAATCAACGCTTGCGCCGGTCGACACTTCACCTATAGATCAGTACAGGTTCGATGAAGCATTGCTTTTGCAGCTTCCCAGCGACTTAGTTGTTCTACAGCTCTCCGGTATTCAAAATCCGCGAGTATTAGAAACCTATATTCGTTCGAACAATCTCAGTGAAAGCACGTGGATTTACCAAACTGAACGTTATGGTGGCCCTTGGTATGTTGTTTTATATAATGATACGTTCGATTCGATTGATGCGGCACTTTCTACAGCGGGTTCGTTACCTGAAAGCATAAAAAGCGCTCAACCATTCGCAAAAAGTATTGCACAAATTCGCAGTGAAATTACGCAGTAGCGGGTTTTTAGTTGTTATTCAATAAACGATAAAACGCCTGTGCAGAAATAGGTTTAGATAAATGGAAACCTTGATACTTATCTACCTCAACCTCAGTCAATGTAAGAAAATGCGCTTCGTTTTCAATCCCTTCAGCAGTCACTTCCAATTTTAGACTTTTTGCCATAGATAAAATCGCTTTGCAGAGGTTTAACGCATCTTCATCACTATCAATGTTAGCAACAAAACTTCTGTCAATTTTCAATATGTCAACGTCGACTTGTTGTAAGTAACTCAAACTTGAATAGGCAACGCCAAAGTCATCCACTGCTGCCGTAATACCCATTTCTTTTAATAGCTCAAGGTTTTTCCGGACTAAATTAAGATCTTCAGCAATGACTCTTTCTGTAATTTCAAGTACCAAACTTTCACCAGAAAGCGCATATTTATTTAGCAACCTACGAATATCTTCAACTAAATTGGTCCCTAAAAATTGCTTGTTTGAAATGTTAACGGACATAGAGAGATGAGTAAAACCCAAGTCTTGCCAGGATTTAAGTACCTCGCACGCAGTGTCCAATACCCAAAGCCCGATGTCTAAAATTTGTCCATTGTCCTCACAAATGGGAATAAACTCATCAGGGCTAACCATGCCATACTCTGGGTGTTGCCAGCGCAGTAATGCTTCAGCACCTAGTATGGCTTTTTGATTGTCAAAAACTGGCTGAAACACCAATGATAGTTCGCCGTTTTCAATCACTGAATTTAGCGCTGTATTGAGTGCCAATTGACGTTGTAAATTTTTATCATAATCTAGGTTGTAGAAAGAATACCCGCCTTTATCATTCTGTTTCGTTTGATACATTGCCGCATCTGCTTTACGAATGAGGTCATTTGGTTGGTTACCATCAATAGGATACTGGGCAATACCGACACTCGACCCGACTCTGTTTTCAGTAGACTCATAAAAAATAGGCAGGCTAAGGAGATTTTGGAGACGCTTGACTAGATCAATTATTTCGTTTGAAGAAGTATTCGTTTTGCTAAGTAAAATAAATTCATCGCCGCCAAAACGACCAATAAAATCCCCTGCACGTATGTTACTTTGTAGTCTATTGGCGACCTCAAGTAATACTGCGTCTCCAGCTTCATGCCCTCGCATATCGTTGATGTCTTTAAATTTATCTAAATCGATGAATATAACTGCAAATGTACCGTCAGCATTATTCGAAATTAAACTGCGTAGCTGCTCGTGCACCATCAAACGGTTGGGAATCTTTGTCAAATGGTCATAATGTGCAAGATGCGAAAGCTCTGACTCAAAACGTTTACGCTCTGTAATATCTTCTATCGTGAACAAGGTATGGCGCCGCTCGTTCTCATCGATTACATGCATTGAGGAATATTCAATCCAAAGTGTGTGATGCCTTTTGGTGGTTATTTGTACTTCTTGACCATCAAAACTCGGTAAACGGTGATCAAACACATCACCGCTACCCATGCAAATGTGACTAACTTCACTGCCTAATAACGCATTTTCACCAAAGCCAAAGGTCTGATGTGCTGTTTTATTGGCGCGCTGAATAATGCCGTTAGTGTCAACTAATAGCACGCTTTGAGCGTTTGAGTTAAATACACCGGCAAACATATCACTTTCAAAATTGGCAAGCTTAAGTGCCTTTTGAATATGCTGTATTTTTTCGCGAAGCGTAAAATAATAGGTCAACATGATTAAGCTAAATATCGTAATACACATTAGCCGTGTCGCCACGGTATAGAACATGTCTCCTTCATAAGGAAGCACTTCCATCTGTTCCGGCCAAACATAATAATACACAGTGCCAACAACACTTATTGCCCAGAAAAATATTTGTCCACGCCATTCCATCGTGCCACCGGCCAACACTGGAAAAATAAAAATCCATGCGTAATGAACCGTATCAATACCACCGGCAAATGTAACGTTCGCCATATGAATGGAGAACATACAAAACAACATGATACCCGCGGCAACGGATGTGTTCTTTGTTTTGTGGTATACATACACGTTACAAAGAATAATCGAAACACCCACCGCTTGAATGACAACCACCCATGCAGGCATGAACGCATACAAATCTTTAAATGTAAGACCCAATACAAAGATATAAATAAAACTGGTAAAATTAACAATGGATAACAGCCCCGACTGTCGGGCGTTAATAAAAAACTGAGAAATAGCGGATTCTTCGCTCGCGAAACTTTTAATGTTGGCACCTGTTGGTTTTAGCCTTTCAGCTCACTCATAGTTTGTATCGCGTAATATAACAAAAAGTTAAGCAAAAAAGCATAGATGCGTTAGCAAGGCTCATCTGCCAAAAAACCACGACTAAAATATAAAACATGCCCTGTATTTATAGATATGATGTACAAATCTAGTAGCCGAAACTATATACTCTCGAACTTATATCCAAATAAACAATAAATGTGACATTAAGCTATACGCCTTTTGTATTAAAGAGTGAATTTTGAATTCTAAAGCCAATACTAACAAGCTCGCATACATCGGTGCTCTGCCGGGTAGTGCTAGCGCTAAAAAACGCGACTCAGATTCGTGGTTTACCCCCCCGGAATACCTAGCGTCAGTAAAAGATGTATTGGGCACAATTGACTTAGACCCGTTTTCTTCAGAAACAGCCAATGAAATCGTTGGCGCTGCAAATATTTTCACAAAAGAAAATAGCGCGTTTGAAAACGACTGGAAGGTAACAGAAAACATGAAGGTGTTTATGAATCCTCCCTACTCAGCGGGTCTATGTGGTCATTCGGTCAATAGATTCATTGAGCAATACCAGGCGGGGAGTTTTGTCGAAGGCATCGTGCTGGCAAATAACGCAACAGATACAAAATGGTTTAGCGCGCTGGTTGCTTGCTGCAACGCAATATGTTTTACCAATCATCGTATTAGCTTTTGGAATGCTGACAGAAAAAACGTGTCTGGAAATACTAGAGGACAAGCGTTTTTCTACTTTGGCGAAAAAAGGCCGCGTTTCAAGAAAGTCTTTGCGAAACACGGGTTTGTAATGACACCCACGAAATAAATTTTAAGTCGCGCTATAATATACATGTTCCTCATTTCCAAATGGCGTGAAATTTCGGGCTCAACATTAATCATTGCCCATACTTTTGGCAATAATCACCTAAAAACAATTGTATAGCGGTCGATAAGTCTAACAGAACAATGTAGATGTATTTATAACAAATTGCCTAGTAAGTATTACCAACGACGGGGCTAGGCACACCACGCTATGTGATAAATTGATCACACGCTAAATGTTGATAAATATCGAGGCGTTTTAAGACATGGATACTCGATGAATATGATGACTAGAAAGGAAAGGTGCAATTTACTCGATGAATATGATGCGTGGCTTATTATCTAAAATGCTTTTATTAGTGGTGATCGTTGCGATCATTTCACTCGCTGCATCATATACGTTTGTCAGTATTCAACAAAAACGTACGCTCGACAAAAATATGCTGGCGATTAAAGAAAATCACCTGCGCTCATCAAAAATACTATTTAATAATCGTTTAGACGCTCAAGAGTTGATAACCGAAGAGATTGTCCAGCTCGGGCAGGTAAAAACTAAAACACCAGAAGAAGTAAACGAGTTTCTTAAAGATACATGGCCTCGCGTCCTGTTAAGTTTTTATTTTTCTTCAATGTCATTTTCAAAAGAAGACGTTAACTACAGTTTTGGTAAATTTCCATTTGAGAAAATGCAGCCTCTAAAAGAACAAGCCGAAACTACTCTACAACCTCAAAAACACATAATTTGTCACGATGTTTGTGAACTTGCTACTGCGGTACCAATTGCAGTGAATGGTAACAATTGGTCACTCTCAATTTTATCAGATATATCAAGGCCAATTTATCTACTTAAAACCGTGATTGATAGTGATATCGCCGTTATTAAACCTGAAGCACAACCGAATCAAGCAGACGACACACTTAGCCGCTATACTCCTGAGTTTATGACGGGTTTCACTGAAAACAGAGACTTGTTTGATGTTACATTAACTGATGAACAAATAAATGCCTTAGAATCCAAAGGACTTCATGTGACCTTGAGGCAAAAAGATTATTTTGTTTGGTTTGCTAATTTTGATCAGTTAGGTAAAAATTTAAGACTCATGTTTATTCGAGACATTTCATCAATGATGTCTCAGCAAAGAGAACAAAAACAACAAGTCATCGTCACATTTGTGACCTTAACATTCGGTGTATTGCTCTTCTTGATGCTGTTTTCCATTATTCCAATATCAAAAATCAATCAGCTCAAACGGGCGATAAAATTGATAGGCTCAAAAGAATATAACATTGCACGTTATCGACTTGGTAATGCGCGACATCCAATTTTCCCCGATGAACTAGATGACTTAGAAGAAGAGTTTAGATATGCAATTGACGTACTGGAAACCTACGAACAAGAATTAAGTAATTCTCAAAAGCGCCTGGTGCGACAGGCAACAATCGACAGTATTACGGGGTTATTTACTCGGAATGTATTGGTTGAAGACTTAGCAAAAATGAACCAAGAAGATCATATCAAAAATGTTGCCATCTTCTTTTTGGATCTCGATGGATTTAAACCAGTCAACGATAACCTTGGCCATGAAGCCGGGGATATTATGCTGAAAAAAATCGGTTATCGACTCAAAGGCGTCATCAATAAATTTATTCGCGTATATCGAATTGGTGGTGACGAATTTGTCATTTGTTACACAAACTACAGTGATGGTGAAGCCTTACTTAAAATGGCCGATGCTGTTGTAGATTTATTTTCAGCACCCTTTCACGTATACGATACAAGCATATCAATTAGCGCAAGTATCGGCATTGCTAAGCAAAAAGCGGTAGAGATTGAGCCAGATACCTTACTCAGGTATGCAGATATCGCAATGTATCAAGCAAAAGAAGAAGGTAAAAACCGCTTCAAATTTTTCGACGAGTCGATGCGTGAAAATGCACAACGTAGATTTACGATCAAAAACGATTTCGTTGCATCTTTAGCAGACGCCCAACTCTATGTGGTATTCCAGCCAATTGTTAGTAGCAAAAATAGAGCTGTGGTTAAACTTGAGGCATTGTGTCGCTGGAATCACCCTGAACTAGGTTTTATTCCACCCCCGGTATTTATTGATGTTCTCGAAGAAAGCGAAAACATGAATACATTATTCGAGTGGATAGTGGATAATGTTATCGGCGAGATTCGATACTTAGATGGGATTGGTTTAGACAATGTCGTTGTGTCTATTAATCTAAGTACGTCTCAGTTGGTCAACGATACCGCTTTACTTATTTTAGATAGTAAGTTGGCTTCTTTCGATATTGAGCCATATAGAATAGAACTAGAAATCACCGAAACTTCCTTAATTTCCAATTTCAGACAGGCGAAGCAATGGGTCCAACGAGCGAAAGAACTTGGGTTTAGAATCGCCATCGACGATTTTGGTGCAGGATATTCATCATTGTCATATCTCACGGCGTTTCCTTACGACACGGTTAAGTTAGACAGATCATTGTTAAATAATATCGATAAGGACGAAACGCAACAAAGAATCGTAGGTTCCTTAACACAGATGCTGCATGGGCTTTCGGTACCAATAGTTGCCGAAGGTGCTGAGACAGAAGCTCATTTTGCACAATTAAAAAGTTTAGGTTGCGACTATATCCAAGGCTATTTAATTTGCAGACCTGTTGAACATGAAGAATTGGTATTGTTTTTAGATAAGTAACCCGAACAAGGTATTACTACGAAGCCAATTGCACTAACGCTATAACAAAGAATATAAAACCAACAAGCATTAACAAGCCCATGACAATAAAGGGGAAAATGGAGTCATATTCAGAGAAGTCTTTTTTATAATTCTTGGCGCTTTGCACACCAAAAAACCCAGCCAAAACACTCAGAGCTAACTCCCATACTTGTTTTATGGCTTTCACAATAATTGAACTTATTTTCTATTCAAAAGTTCGAGAAGTTCCAAATAGTGAAACTGCATACTTTCAGGTTTACCGAATAACCAAGACACCCAAGTAACATGATGTGAATCTTTCCGACATCTGGATAAATCAATCGTAGAAACATTAGCTTGTGCACTGAAAACTTCCGGCACAGAATCAAGTGAAGTATAATTTTTACAATGTTGGTCGGTACTTGCCAACAAGGTATTGACGACCAAAACCATTGCTGCCGAAGTAAGCAACATGGTTGAAAACAACCTTTTTAAAGAATATTTCCGTGACGTCATCGCTTTGTCTCCTGTAAAGCTGGTTAAAGTTTACTCGCTTTTGACAAAAAACGCGACTACTGATTTCGCAATTACTTTCTTTTCTCCATAAAAAATATAGCCTGCAAATACAAAAAACCCAAGATTTAAAGAAATCCTGGGTTTTTAAAGTAAATTATTTAGACTGTTTTAGAAACTTGTAGACCAGCTAGCAACAAATTTAAGGTCGCCGTCAGCAATACCTTCGTCTTCAGCCTTAGAAATAGAAAACGCGAAATCACCTTTCGCTATGTCAGCTTGTACATGGCTGTAATCGAAATCGCCATCAGCGTCAAAAGCATAAGTACCTACTGTGAAACCCAGTTCAAAATCATTGCCTAAATCGATACCGCCGTAGCTAATGTTTGCATAGATGTCACCGCTGTCAAATGCCGATACGCCTTCCACTTGACTATTTACAGTATAAGCAACACCAAAACCAAAGTTACCCACTGCACCATTGAAATATACTTCGCCGAAATCACTATCATCCAAATCAGTGTAAGCGTAGTAGATATAACCAACATCATATGAGAAGCTACCTGATTCACCACCGAAACCAAGATAAAAATCTGTTTCTGCGCCGTTCCCGTCGCCTAATGAGCCAACCCAAGTACCGGCATAAAAACCACTGTCTGCAGCGAAATCTAAACCACCAGAAACTGAAGCAGAATCACTACTTTGGCTTACACCACGCCATAAGTAGTTTGAAGTTGCGCCAATATTCGCACTAACTTCAGCAAGCGCTGACTGACTTACGAATAATGAACTAGAAAGAGCAGCAGCTACCAATGTCAATTTTGTAAATTTTTTCATGTGTGTTCTCCGATTTATTAGAAATTTGTAAATCTGCCGTTATTATTATTATTTTATAGCTAGGGCGATTAAAGCAAACACGGTGCCATTTACATTGCACATCTAACCATTTGTTTTAATTAAACTTTGTATTTTTTTGGGTGTCAACTAAAAACAAACAAAACCCATTTTGGTGCAAATTCATCTTCAGCTAGATCTATTTTGGTGCACACTCACAAAAATAGAGCGTAACAAACACTTTAGTCTCTAGCGTATATTCGATAAACTTCGTCTTTTGTGCCATATAAGGTTATTAGCATGCTTATTGCCCCTTCCATTCTGTCAGCAGATTTTGCCAAATTAGGCCAAGAGGTCGACGACGTGCTAGCGGCTGGTGCTGATATTGTCCATTTTGACGTAATGGATAATCACTATGTACCTAACTTAACGTTTGGCCCAATGATATGCAGTGCGTTAAGAAAGCATGGCGTTAGTGCCAATATAGATGTCCACCTAATGGTGACACCAGTGGATAGCATGATAGAAGCATTTGCTGATGCTGGGGCAAGCATGATCAGCTTCCACCCAGACGCAAGTATTCACTTAGATAGAAGTATTTCTTTGGTAAAAGACAAAGGATGTAAAGTGGGTTTAGCACTAAACCCTGGCACGCCTCTTTATGTGATCGAAGAAGTGTTACACAAAATAGATTATGTTTTGATCATGTCAGTAAATCCAGGCTTTGGTGGTCAAACATTTATCCGAGAAACCGTCGACAAGATAAAACGTCTGAAACAACTCATTGTAGACAAGCGTTTATCGGTCGCCATTGAAGTAGACGGCGGCATCAACGAAAGTACTATCAAAAGCGCATATGATGCTGGTGCAGAAATATTTGTCGCCGGTTCAGCCATATTCAACGCAAAAGATTATAAACAAAGTATCTCTGCATTACGCGACGCAATTAAAAAGTAATGCAGTTAAAAAGTAATGCAGTTAAATAGGATGCAACATAAGTGACAATAACAACCAAACCAAGAGTATTAAGTGGCTGTCAACCGTCAGGGCAATTAACCATCGGCAATTATATGGGCGCGTTAAAGCAATGGGTGGCCATGCAGCAGACTCACGACTGCGTATATATGATAGTTGATCTGCACGCAATTACTGTACGTCAAGACCCTAAAGCGCTTAATGACGCGTGCTTAGATGGTTTGGCGTTGTACATGGCATGTGGTGTAGACCCGGAAAAAAGTACTATTTTTATGCAATCGCATGTGCCTGAGCATGCACAGTTAGCATGGGCATTAAATTGTTACACGCAAATGGGTGAACTAAATAGGATGACTCAGTTTAAAGATAAGTCACAGACCCATAGCAATAATATCAATGTCGGCTTATATACCTATCCGGTTTTACAGGCGGCTGACATATTACTCTATCAGGCGAATGAAGTGCCTATTGGTGAAGATCAAAAACAACATTTAGAACTCACTCGAGATATCGCAACACGGTTTAACAATATTTACGGCGAAATATTCACACTACCCGAGCCGCACATTCCTAGATCTGGTGCACGCGTAATGAGCCTACAAGATCCTAACAAAAAAATGTCTAAATCTGACGCAAACGTCAATAATTTTGTTGGCTTACTTGAAGATCCTAAAAAAGTTATCAAGAAGATTAAACGTGCAGTAACAGACAGTGATGAAAAAGCGCGTATTTATTTTGATGTAAATGAAAAGCCCGGAGTATCCAATCTACTCTCTCTGTTGTCGTGCACTACAGGTAAAGAAGTATCAAGCTTAGTACCCGAGTACGAAGACAAAATGTATGGGCACTTAAAGGGCGACGTGGCCGATGCAGTCGTTTCGCTAATTGAACCCATCCAATCCGAATTTGCTAGATTACGCCAAGATGAAACATACCTAAGAACTGTTATGCAGCAAGGCAGCATTAAAGCTCAAGCGCTAGCGTCCGATACATTAAGTAAGGTTTATTCTGCGCTGGGTTTTGTCAGTAAGGCGTAGTCGTTGATTATCATCATAGATAACTACGATTCGTTTACTTATAACCTAGTTAGATATTTTGAAGAGTTGGGTCAACAAGTCGAAGTGTATAAGAATGATCGAATAAGTGTTGATGCGTTAATTAACATGACATTTGATCATCTTGTTATTTCACCTGGCCCCTGCTCTCCAAATGAGTCAGGAATGACACTGCCTATTATTGAGGCTTTTTGGGGCCATAAACCAATACTGGGTGTATGTTTAGGACATCAAGCCATTGCACAACACGCAGGTGCAAACATTGTCACTGCGAAGGTTGTAAGACATGGAAAAATATCGACCATTAAGAATGCGGAAGGGTCATTATTATTTAAGGAATGCAGATCAACCTTTAGCGCTACTCGCTATCATTCTTTATTAATTGACCCAAACACTTTGCCTAACACATTTCGTGTTACCGCATGGTGTGATGATTTCGGAGACAAAGAAATCATGGCTATCGAAGACAAAATAAATCGTGTGTACGGCGTCCAATTTCACCCCGAGTCGTTATTAACAGAATTTGGGCATGAAATACTAAATAACTTTATTTTATTTGGGTAGTAAATGAAACAAAGCGTAACGCAACTTGCAGGTGTTTTTAACGATCGCTTTCTCCAGCTTTTGATATCGCTGGACGAAGCCATAGTGTTATCTGGCAAAAAAACAGACAAAATGAAAATGCTTGAAGACTCCGAGCAACATGATGCAAGGCGCGAATTGCTCATGGTCGAAGAAATTGCCAATAGGAAGCGGGAGATTGAAGCCGGCGAGGAAATGACTCATCAACTAAAAATTGAATCTCAATTCCATCAAAAACTTATCGCAGATATTGAACAACGCCTACAAGACACTGACACAATATTGTCTTCAATCCTTGATATAAACCTGCATTTAGGTAAATTGCTAGATGTATTGTACATGGAGGCATGTACGATATCTAAGCTCGTTACGCACATAGACGAACTCCCATGGTTACAACGTGCGGTTATCAAATTTGTCAAACAACCTAAATACCGACGTGTTGATTCTAAAGGGCATGCAGTCATTATTAACACCACCAAAGCTGCCCTTAGTTTTATTGGTATTGATAGTTTGCGTCAGTTAATCCCCGTATTAGTTTCGAAACATGTAATGCCCCCTAATTCTGAATTTACACCTGATTTACTTAAAAATTTATGGCTGTATACGATTGGTACGGGCAACGTTGCCCGAGAGCTATCTAAAGAGTTCGGTGTCAAACCGCATTTAGGCTTTAATTTAGGTTTGTTAGCGAGTATTGGTCATTCCGTTGTCGCCACCGTCTACTTAAAAGCCTTCGACGTGCAACTAAGAGCGGAAATCATTGAAGCCAAAGAAAAGAATAATCGCATGTTAGCGAAATCTCTGGCAAATCTATCGCCTTCGCATAAATACATTAGGAGTTTATGGAAAATGTATGCCGCAAAAGTGTCTTATAACATTGTAAGCGCACTTAACTTAAGATGGTTAAACATTACACCAGGCGTTGCTGGGATTGCGAGCATTAAAGAAGTATCATTTAAATATGTTGAAAAGCACAACCTACACCCTTTGGCTAAGTTACTTTTTAAGTCAGCTGGCTACATGCAGTTTAAACTCATGCAAAAGAACCAGCTAATGTCTAAAGAGGCATCCATGTTATATCTAAGAAATTTTGGTATTACTGCGGCCGATTTGGGCAATTTGCGCACCGTCAACTTAACAGGCTTAGAGTTAAAAATCGCTGAAAGTACCTAGATTGCATTATTTTTTTCGAGTAATTCGCAATATTTTTGAAAAAATATTCTGCATGAATATTCAACATGAACAAGTACGTTAAATAAAGCCGACAAATAGAAATCAATTCTCATCGACATTTTAGATGGTATAGCAATCACTTTGAGATCAAAATGTCTTCTCGCATAACTATTCAAAATTTATGCAAACAACTGCATACGCCTTATAAAACAAGGTTTTTACTCAATATATGTTAGCGACTACTGATGTTTTTTCTGGCATACTCAGCACTTTAAAATGAAAGTTCGACATTACTAATGAGGTGTAAATATGCAAGTGACCAGAGCTACCTTTAACGACGTTATGGTACCGAATTACAATCCAGCGGCTATGGTGCCGGTGCGAGGAGAAGGTTCACGCGTTTGGGATCAGGATGGTCGTGAGTATATTGATTTTGCAGGCGGTATAGCGGTTAACGTATTAGGACATTGTCATCCCGGTCTTGTCAGCGCATTGACGGAGCAAGGGAATAAACTTTGGCATTTAAGCAATGTGTTTACCAATGAGCCAGCGCTGCGTTTAGCAAAAAAGCTAACGGATGCAACTTTCGCAGACAAGGTCTACTTTGCAAACTCTGGCGCTGAAGCTAACGAAGCTGCACTTAAACTTGCGCGGAGATTTGCCCTTGACAACTTTGGTGAACAAAAAAGTGAAATAATATCTTTCAAACAAGGGTTCCACGGTAGAACTTTCTTCACAGTAACCGTAGGCGGGCAACCTGCGTATTCCGACGGTTTTGGTCCCAAACCTGGCGATATAGTGCATTCAGAATACAATAATCTTGAGATGCTATCTGAGTTCATTTCGGACAAAACTTGTGCAGTTATGATGGAGCCAATGCAAGGTGAAGGCGGCATTATAGTGCCAGATCTTAGCTTTGTAGAAGGCGTACGAGCCTTATGCGACAAACACAATGCTTTATTGATCTTTGATGAAGTCCAATCAGGTATGGGTCGTACAGGTGCACTCTATGAGTATATCAACTTAGGCGTAACACCCGACATTCTGACGACAGCGAAGTCTTTGGGGGGCGGTTTTCCAATTGGCGCTATGCTGACAACAGACAACGTGGCAGCGGCTTTAGCTGCCGGCACCCACGGTAGCACATACGGCGGTAATCCTCTCGCCTGTGCCGTTGCTGAAAAAGCACTTGATATAATAAATACGCCTGACGTTTTCGAAGGCGTGAAACGCAAAGAAGCCTTATTCAGAGAAAAGCTACATGAAATCAATGACAAATATCGTGTATTCACTGAAATACGCGGCAAAGGCATGCTTTTAGGTTCTGCATTGTCAAATGATTATCAAGGTAAAGCTCGAGACTTTATGGTTGCCGCAAACGAACAAAACTTAATGTGCCTTATTGCTGGCGCAAATGTAGTACGTTTTGCGCCTTCTTTAATTATACCTGATGAAGATATTATTGAAGGACTCACAAGGTTTGAGCGCGGAATAGCTAGTCTAGTAGCGAAGTAGTTCTCGCTAAACACTATTTTCAAATACAAAACATTTGAGTGAGTGCTGATCATGTTAATTATTCGTCCGATTGAAGCGCGAGACTATGCAGCGCTTTTCGAAATAGCCCAGGAGTCAGGCATTGGTTTTACATCTTTGCCGGTCAACGAAGCCTTAATTCAACAAAAAATTGATTTAGCGCAGGCTGCATTTCAAGCGCAACCGAGCCAACCAGGCAATCAAAGTTATTTATTTGTGCTAGAGGATACTGAAAGTGGTGAAGTACTGGGTACATCGGGCATTGAGGCGTCAGTCGGATTAAACGATGCATTTTATCACTATCATCTAGGGAAAGTAGTTCATGCGTCGCGTGAGTTAGGGATTCACAATACCGTGGAGATTTTAACGTTCTGCAATGACTACACTGGCGTAAGTGAAATATGCACGTTATTTTTGAGAGAGAAAGCCCGAAAGGGCTTGGCCGGTCGGCTGCTCTCCAAGTTTCGCTTTTTGTTTATGGCGCAACATCCTGAGCGTTTTTCAGATACATTAATAGCAGAGATGCGCGGCGTCTCTGACGACAACGGAAAATCCCCCTTCTGGGAATGGCTTGAAGCGCATTTTTTCTCTATGGACTTCCCAACGGCAGATTATCTCACTGGTATTGGCAAAAAAGTATTTATTGCGGAACTCATGCCTAAATATCCTATTTATGTCAATTTACTCTCTAAAGATGCACAAGCTTGTATTGGAAAGGTACACGAAAAAACAAAGCCAGCATTACACCTACTAGAGCAAGAGGGGTTTAGATGTCGAGGTTATGTAGATATATTCGATGCAGGACCCACAGTTGAAGCCGATATTCACAACCTAACTACCATACAAAATAGCAAACACTCTTTGGTAAAAATCACCAACGAGCACAATCAATCACAATCCACACAAGAACGCTTAGTCATAAATAATAAAGTCGCTGGTTTTAGGGCATGTTTAGTGCCAGTAGACACAACTAAGCATTCATTCGATGAACTTCTGATACCTCAAGAATGTGCTGATGCGCTTCAAGTGGTTGATGGGGACACCGTTTATCATGCCCCTTGTGCAGGAAGAAAATAAAAATCCATATTTGGAGATTAAAGCATGCGACAGAATGTTCATTTCATAAATGGTGAATGGGTGGCAGGATCGGGCGATCCTTTTACATCCATTGATCCAGCAAAAAATCAAACAGTGTGGCAAGGCAATGAAGCCACAAACGAGCAAGTAAACACAGCCGTTGCCGCCGCCCGGAAAGCGTTTACTTCTTGGTCAATGTTATCGGTAGACGAGCGACTAGTTTACATTAAGCGGTTTGGTGAGTTACTTACAGAAAACAAGGCCAAACTAGCCAAGATTATCGCAATAGACACGGGTAAACCCGAGTGGGAAACCGCGACAGAAGTGGGTGCCATGATTGGTAAATTGGGTATATCAGAAAAAGCGTATCACGAGCGCACTGGCACGATTGAAAACCCAATGCCTGCGGGAAAAGCGATACTTCGTCACCGCCCCCACGGCGTCGTGGCAATTTTTGGCCCTTACAATTTCCCTGGGCATCTTCCAAACGGGCATATAGTCCCTGCACTAATAGCAGGAAATACAATTGTATTTAAGCCTAGTGATTTAACGCCCTTAGTCGCTGAATTTACGGTACAACTTTGGGAACAGGTGGGCTTACCCGCAGGTGTACTCAATTTGGTACAAGGACAGGTTGAGACTGGAAAGGCGCTAGCGGGTAACCCACAAGTTGACGGCTTGTTTTTTACCGGCAGTTCAACAACGGGAAAACTATTGCATGAACAGTTCTCAGGACAACCCGGGAAAATTTTAGCCTTAGAAATGGGGGGGAATAATCCTCTCGTTGTAACCGAAGTAAACAATATTGATGCAGCGGTGCACGATATTATTCAGTCAGCATTTGTCACTTCTGGTCAACGTTGCACCTGTGCACGTCGGCTATTTTTGCCCGCAACACCCAATGGCGACGCAATACTCAGCAAGTTAATTAGCGCCACCAACACGATAAAAATAGGGCTATATGATGACGAATCACAACCCTTTTTGGGCGCGATGATCTCTGTTCGTGCGGCGAAAATGATGGTCAAAGCGCAGAATGACATCGTAGCGCTGGGCGGCAAAATATTAGTTGAACTCCGACACATCGATAATAATACCGGCTTCGTCAGCCCAGGAATTGTTGATGTGAATGAAGTAAAAAACTTGCCAGACGAAGAACATTTCGGCCCTTTACTTAAAGTCTATCGCTATTCTTCCTTGGATGAGGCTATCAAAGAATCAAATAATACTAAGTTTGGACTATCAGCGGGCTTACTTGCCGACAAGAAAGAAGACTACGATTATTTTTTGCCACGTATTAGAGCAGGTATTGTCAATTGGAATCGACCAATTACCGGCGCAAGCAGTGCAGCGCCGTTTGGCGGTATTGGGGAAAGTGGGAATCATCGGGCTAGTGCATATTACGCTGCCGATTATTGCGCATACCCAGTGGCATCAGTAGAGCTTGATGAAGTTGAGCTTCCAGCCACGCTTAGCCCTGGCTTAAACATTTAAGCAATGTCTAATGCACTTATTATAAGGATAGAGGAACCAAAATATGCACGCTACTATTGATGATCTATTTACTGGTTTGTGGCAAGACTATATCCGCATAACTCCCTCAGCGACGGCAATACACCAATTGTTAAAAGAGAAAACAAGCGCAACAACAATCGTCAACGACCACATTGCCTTGCGTACGTTTAATCATGCTAAAGTGAACTTAGCGGTACTCGCCAAACACTTTTTGTCGTTAGGCTATGAAGCCAAGGGGGAATATGACTTCAGCGCAAAGAAACTTAATGCAAAGCATTTTGAACACGCAGACCTTACAAAACCCAAGGTGTTTATCAGTGAGTTAAAAAGCGAAGAAATGTCAGCGGCGACACAAGGCATTATTAGTTCGATGCTTGCACAAATGCCGGATAACATTACCGAAGCAGATGACTTTTTATATTCAGGCACGCATTGGCAAGTGTCTAGCGAAGACTATAAAACACTTCTCGCTGAATCAGAATACGCGGCATGGATGGCTGCTTGGGGGTATCGTGCAAACCACTTTACTGTCAGCATTAATCACTTAGCAAAAAAACATACACTTGAAGAAATAAATGACATATTAAAAAGCGCTGGCTTTACCTTAAACACGTCAGGTGGTGAAGTAAAAGGTGGCAAAGACGTCTGTTTAGCACAATCGTCAACAATGGCCGACAAAGCCACGGTAGAGTTCAGCGATAAAGCACTAGTCATACCCAGCTGCTTTTACGAGTTTGCAGAGCGTTTTATACTACCGACAGGCGAACTCTATCAAGGCTTTGTTGCGGCATCGGCAGATAAAATATTTGAGAGTACAAACGCCTCATAACACATGTAGCAAAAAGGGCGATTATACTCATCGCCCTTTTTGTAAGTAAACAACGATATTAAGCTTTAGACGTCGTCATTCGAATTGCTATTAGGCATATTAACCTGCTGCGGCTCTATCGTCTCCGTAATATCACCTGGTGCACCACTCATTGAAGTATCACTCGCTGAAGCAAGTACTATCTCAATCTCATCAACCCGTTGTAAACCTCTCGGTAATTTATTCCCTCGCCGACCACGCTCGCCTTGATAATGCGCGAGATCAGCAGGCGATAAAGTCATTGCCCGCTTCCCTGCGATAATTTTAAGACTAGCATTCTCTGGTACTACGCCGAGCTGCGTTAAGTACTCTTCCCTACTCTTAGCTTTTGCAGACGGAATATTCATCAGTTTATTCCCTTTACCTTTCCCTAGAGCGGGTAAGTCTCTCAGCGGAAACAATAACATTCTGCCTTGATTTGAAATACTCAAACACCAGTCGGTATCAACATTAACGGCTTCCTGCGGGTTCATCACTTTTGCGCCAACAGGCAAGGAAACAAACGCTTTACCCGCTTTATTTTTAGTGAGCATATCGTTAAATTTGCCAACAAAACCATAACCGGCGTCCGACCCCACCAAATATTGCTGTGCTTCATCCCCCATAATGACGTGTTCTGCATTTTCGCCTGCGACCAGGCTAAACCTACCGGTGATAGGCTCACCTTGGCTGCGCGCAGACGGTAAACTATGCGCATCGCATGAGAATGTGCGACCAGAAGAATCTAAAAAGACTACCGGTTGATTGCTTCGACCTTTAGCACTGTGTAAATAAGTATCACCGGATTTATAACTTAAATTCGGCGCATCTATATCGTGCCCTTTTGCACAGCGCGCCCAGCCTTTTTCTGAAAGCACTACAGTGACTGGCTCAGACGGGACCAGCTCTTTTTCGGTCAAGGCCCTAGCTTCGCCTCTAGCAACTATCGGGCTACGACGCTCATCGCCATATTTTTCGGCATCTGCTAATATTTCTTTTTTGATTAACGTTTTTAAACGTCTGTCAGATCCTAACAACAACTGTAGCGAATCTCGCTCTTTCGCTAGCTCGTCTTGCTCGCCCTTAATTTTCATTTCTTCAAGTTTAGCAAGGTGCCGCAATTTTAATTCTAAGATTGCTTCAGCTTGCTTATCACTCAATCCAAAACGTGCCATTAATTCTTTTTTTGGCTCTTCTTCGTGGCGAATAATGGCAATGACTTCGTCGATATTCAAAAACGCAATGAGTAAGCCATCTAATATGTGAAGACGCGCTAGAACTTTGTCCAGACGATATTGCAGACGTCTGGTGACCGTATCTTTTCGATACACTAACCACTCAGACAAAATATCATGTAGATTTTTGACTCTTGGCCGAGCATCTAAGCCAATCATGTTTAGATTAACACGGTAACTTTTTTCCAAATCAGTCGTTGCAAACAAATGTTGCATGACTTGTTCAACATCCACGCGATTTGAACGTGGCGTCACAATTAAGCGTGTTGGATTTTCATGATCGGATTCATCGCGCAAATCACTCACAAATGGCAATTTCTTCGCCTGCATTTGTCCAGCGATTTGCTCGAGTATTTTTGCGCCGGACGCTTGGTGTGGTAAGGCAGTAATTACCACTTCACCGTTTTCCTCATGGAAGACGGCACGCATTTTTAAGCTCCCTCGACCCGTTTCATAGATCTTTCGAATATCGTCTTTAGGCGTTATTATTTCTGCGTCAGTAGGAAAATCTGGCCCCTGAACAAACGTCAATAAATCAGATAAGTCCGCTTTTGTATTATCAAGCAAGTGTGCACAAGCATTGGCTAACTCTCTGACATTGTGGGGTGGGATATCAGTCGCCATACCAACCGCGATACCTGTAATCCCATTGAGTAAAATATGCGGCAAACGTGCTGGTAAGACTTTAGGCTCGTTTAATGTGCCATCAAAGTTTGGTGCCCAATCGACCGTGCCTTGCCCAACCTCATTTAACAGAACTTCAGAAAATTTCGATAAGCGCGCTTCAGTATAACGCATAGCGGCAAAGGATTTTGGATCATCCGGCGCTCCCCAGTTTCCTTGTCCATCAACCAATGGGTATCGATAAGAAAAAGGTTGCGCCATCAATACCATCGCTTCATAGCAGGCCGAATCCCCATGAGGGTGAAACTTACCTAATACGTCACCCACCGTGCGAGCCGATTTTTTATATTTCGCCGTGGCACTCAGTCCTAAATCGGACATAGCATAGATAATACGCCGTTGAACGGGTTTAAGTCCGTCGCCAATATGAGGGAGTGCCCGGTCCATAATCACATACATTGAATAATTCAAGTAAGCGTCTTCGGTAAAACGCCCTAGTGAGACTTGTTCAACACCATCGCTATTTATTGTTATATCGTTATTCATAAAAGAGGGCTGTCATAATCCAATTTGGCTTGTATACATCCAAGCGTATACGCACTATATTAGACTACATAGTATATTAATTTTAATAAAAGCTTAACGTCCCATTGCGTATTTTAGCCAGTAAATTATTCACGCTGTTTTTTATTTCCATGTTTCTTTCTGGCGTGGACGCTCAAACTGATTTATCTGCAATCATTTTGGACGACAGTATACGCCATCAAGAAATCACCTCGAAATTTAGTGTACATGAACACCGCGCTGACGACGTATCCATATATTATTTTAAGCGATATCAAGAATACCTTCCTGATACCAACACAAACAAAACGAATTTTGGGTTTGTTGACAAAGGTCTCTGGTTTTACGCGCCGATAATAAATAAAAGTAATGATACGCGATGGACATTTTCGCTCCGCTCTTCTCAACTAAACGATGTGCGCATCTATATTTTTGAGAATGACACATTACTCTTCAGCTCGACTGATGGAATATCAAATAAAACAAGCACATATCCATTGCCAACCTTTATAGCCGATTTAAAGGAAAATAAGGAGTACCAACTTTATATTTATACTTCGTCGAACAGTTTAACCACTCGCGTGCCAATTTATGCCACTAACGAGGCCATTAGCAATCAAATTGATCAATTCGACTTTTTGCTATGGGGCGTTTTTTATGGTGCCATTTTACTATTGGCCGGATATGCAATTTTTTATTCTTTTGGTAATGTAAGCATGACTAATGTGCTGTTTTTTTTGCATATAACGTTAGTTCTACTTTGGCAATTTCAATGGAGCGGCCATGCAGTATTAATTAACGAATATTTGTCACGCATTATTTCGGCTATTCATTCAGAAGAATTGTTGCTTCTTGTCTGCATCACTTCGAGCATATTTACCTTAACGCTCATACCCAGTAGTGATTACCCCTTAATTTTGAGAAAAATATTAAAGGTATATTTATTCGTAGTTGCCGTAATGCTAATACTGTTTGTCGGTGGTATTCCTTCCCATCCAGTGAAACTCGCAATATCAAGTGCCATTATTGTCATTTCTATTGGTATAAATTTTTGGATCGGCACAATCGCCTACTTGCGCGGGTACACGCCCGTAAAACCGATATTGCTAGGTTGGATAACCTGCGCTACTGGTTGTCTATTAAGCACTCTGTACATAACAGGCATGATTCCTAGTTTTACGTTTTATGCGCAGGTATTTCAGGCAATCTTGTGCTTTCAGGCTTGTGCTTTTTTGTATGCCATTGTCGACAAAAATCAATACGAACTAAAACTGGAAGTGACTCAAGCAAAAGCAGATGCAGAAAACAATTTTTTTATCATCGAAGAACAAAATGTACACCTGGATATCGCAAGGAAAGATGCCGTTAAAGCGAGTGAAGTAAAATCTCAATTTTTGGCAAATATGTCTCATGAAATTCGCACGCCGCTAAATTCAATTGTTGGTTTTAGCAAGGAATTAGAAGCGGGAAATAACCCTGCAGAACGAGACGAGCATGTAAAAATCATCAATTCTGCTGCAACAGACTTGCTGACTATCGTCAATGACATCCTTGACTTTTCTAAAATGGAGGCTGGCCAACTGACGCTCAATCAACGTCCATTTTCTCCCAAAGAATTGTTTGAAGATATCGCAGCCACAATGTCGAAAACGGCGCATTTAAAACAACTAGAGTTTTTATATGACGTTGGTGATTTACCCAACCTACTATTGGGCGACTCGTTTAAAGTTAAGCAATTACTTACTAACTTAATAAGTAATGCGCTTAAGTTTACCAACTACGGTTTTGTCGGTTTATCGGTGAAAGTACTCGAAACCTCTGATGAGCAAGCGATACTCGAAATGCAGGTTAAGGATTCTGGGATAGGCATAAGTCAAGATGATATCAATAAAATCTTCAAAGCTTTTCATCAATTAGACGATGATTTAAACCGCTCCTACCAAGGGACCGGTTTAGGGCTGGTCATTTGCCAGGAGCTTGCCCACATGATGGACGGTAAAGTGGAAGTAACCAGCACGCCGACCGTGGGCTCAAAATTCACCATTACGATTCCATTTAAGGTCGAAGACGAAGCATATGGTTCAGAACATCTAAGCTCATTTGTTAAGAAAAATGCTGTTGTCATTGATAAATGGGGAGAATCCAGACGGTCTATCGTTAAACAGCTCCTGTTAGCAGGCTTCGACGTTGCATCATTCGAGACACTAAAAATAGCTGTACAGCACGTGCATTCAAACACCTATGTATTTATGACATTACCACAAAAATACATCAACTTTAGAGCAAAGTGGCTAAACGAACTAAGCATGGTGAACCCCGCTGCAATCACACTTTTATATTCAGGCCCAGTGCCAAGTTCGCAATTATTTGGCCATGTAAATACACTGCCTTACATGCTTAGATTGCCCCTAACGGCACGAAAATTAGAATTTTTGGAAGGCCCATCATCGAAGACGCATCAGTCTAACGCTCGTCCAAGCGTCATCAACCTGCCACCTGTGCGTATGTTGGCGGTTGATGATATGGAGCTTAATTTGCGTCTCATCGAGACTTGGCTTAAAAACTCACCGGTAACGCTCGACTTAGCCTATGATGGGCCTTCAGCCATCCAAAAGTGCGAACAAATAGAATACGACATTATTTTAATGGATATTCAAATGCCAAATATGGATGGTATACAAACGAGTAAACATATTCGTAAAACAACGTATAACATCGGCACACCAATAGTTGCTGTCACCGCTCACGCGCTAAGTGAAGAAAAACAAAATTTCCTAAATAACGGCTTAGATGACTTCTTGTCAAAGCCGATTAAGTTGCCAGAATTAGTCAGAATAGTGAATCAGTGGTGCGAAGACACCCATGTGCCAAAACAAACCTTGAACGAAGAGGTGGTTGAAATTTGTGAACTCTCTCAAGACAGCATTGATTGGCGGCTTGCCGTCTCACGCTCAAATAACAGCGAAAACCTTGCGATATCCTTTATGGATGAATTTGTCGAACACCTAAAAATACAGCTCTCCATATTAGAGCCATTAAAGGGACAAGAAAGTAATGAGCAACTGTTGGCTAACATCCATAAATTACATGGCGCGTGCTGCTACACCGGCGTACCAAAGTTACAAACATATTGTCATGACTTAGAAGTATTACTAAAGCAATCCCCTCAGTTAAGTCACGACGACCAAACTTCAGAATTGCTGATGGAAATACAACATATAGTCAATGAATGGCCCAAGCGCAAACTGCGTATTTGCCGGTAGCGTTGGCTAGCGGTTATTGACTGACTGTTATTGACCGATTGTTATTGCCCGTTCGTTCTGGATGTTTGACACTCAGACAATAAATGAATAAATGCTTGTGGACTGCGGTCTAACTCATTGGCTGAAATATATATATCATAACCTAGCCCGGTTTGAAGCCTCCGCATACGATTAGCAAACATTGCAGATATCCCGTTGATAATATTACCGTCTTTTAATTTATATTTAGTGTCTTCAATTAAATCATCGCCGTAACACTTCCCATCTGCACAATTGGCGCTATCTATCTGAGTGACTAACGGACGTTGTTCCATAAGTAAGTGAGTAATTAGCCTTGGGGATATTTCACCAAGCACTTGTTCAGCGTCTTTCAGCCTTATACCCACCATTTCTAGTTCCACTTGAGATAAGCCTTTTTGCACACGAGGAATATCAAAGCGTTGAATATTGTCCCAATTTACCTTCCACTGGCCACGACGATGGAAGTAAGTCAACGATTCTCGCGAAATCGACAAACTATATTTAGGTTCTTTGAGTTTGAAAAACCCCATCACTACGGCAACGATACCTGCTGCCATGATCAAAATAGCAGCAAGAAAAAACACCTCAGGAAGCAATACCGATCCAGTCGTGCCAAACAATAACAAGGCAATGCCAATCAAACTGGTAGTAAAACCATTATTGGCGGAGGATGCGCGAATCAAAATTTCGTCGCTCTTATCGTCGTTGAACGTTTTATTGCCAGACATAAAAATACAATAACACCATTAACAAACCCCAGACAATGATATACCGAGAACGGCGGCAAAAAGCACATTCAGTATTCCACCATTTTTTAACGTGCTGAAACGGTTTATTCAATGTTCACTCAAAAGTTAACGCTTAACGATGTTTAAAATTATGCACTAGCTGTCGACGTTTTTCACGTAAATGGCATAGTAGCGTGATTAAGGTGGGTGTAAACACTAAGGAAAGGATAATAGAAAACCCAACACCACCCGCTAGCACTACCGCTAAGGGCGGCCAGAATGAGCCTTCACTAAATAGTAGTAGCGGAATCAATCCACCCACGGTCGTAAATGTCGTAGATAATATATGTCGACTACAACTCATGGTTTCTTCTACCACCGCGTTTATCTCTCCTTTCATTGCCTCAGGATTACTTGCGATTGCAGCAATAATGACAATCGACCCATTAATGGCTACACCTATTAAACCAGCGCTTCCTAATAAAGGATTGAAGCCAACAGGTAAACCGGACAACCATAAACTAAAAAAGCCCAATCCGACTGATAATATCGCAACCAAACCAATGACACCGGCAAAACGTACGCTAGAAAAACTCAAAATCAATGCCGTCAGCATTAGTACTAACAAGACAGGCGCATAAGTGGAGAGTTTGCCTAATGCCTGTGCTTGCTCATCTGCATCGCCCGCCATTTTTATTCGGTACCCTAAAGGAAGTTCTAATCCACCGTTATCTAGTATTTCTCGTAACTGCTGACTCGCAGTAACGGCAGGAACATTTGGAAGTAGATAAGCGGTAACTTTGTTTACTCGCTCCCCATTTAAACGCGTAATTGCACTGACGCTAGGCACCATATGTATTGCACCTAGTGCATCGACACTAGTGATACCATTTGCCAGCAGCGGTAAACTCTCAATTGCGCGCAAATCTTGCCGAGAGTCCTTAGAAAGCCTCACAGAAACAGGTAGTTCTTCTGTACCTTCTAATATTGAACCACCCTTTGCGCCAGAGATAGCCTGTTGCAGTTGCAAAGCCACTTGATTCGAGGCCAACTGCATAAGATACGAATCGTTCTCGCTAACGTCATAGGCCAGTTCAACTTCGTTATTTGAAACTGATGGAATGGTCTGCGTAATCCCAGGTACTTTGGTCATGGCTAGCCTAACCTTCTCACCTAACTGAATAAGCACTTCCAGGTCTGGGCCAAAAATATCCACCTCAATTGGCGCAGCAATCGGCGGCCCTTGGCCAAATTTTCTGACGACAACTTTCATATCAGGATACGTATTTTGCAGCTCAAACTGTAGCTCCGCAATAAGCTCGGTAGCGCGCTCAACCGTTTCAGTGGTAACCACAGCATTTGAAAAATTAGGGCTGTTGTCACGATTCATCACTTGGTTGTAGTAAACCGATGGTGTTGACCCTCCAATGAGCCATGTCACTTGAGATACTTGACCTTTAGCACGGATATATTTGTCGATTTCTAAGGTGCTATTGAGCGTATTTTCAATGCTCCCGCCATTTGGAGAAAACACATAAATTTCAAATTGATCTCTGTCTGCACTAGGAAAAAAGACATTGTCTAAGCGCGAAGACAATGCAAAACCACTGACACAGAAAATCACGATCAACGGCAATACAACAATAGGTTTGCCAAGCATCCATGCCAACCAAAGGCGAAATGTAGCAGACACCTCAGGCCACTGAAAACCGCGACGATACCACTGATGTTCAGTACTTGCGTCTCGAGGTAAATATCTGGCTGCCAATGCCGCAATCACCGTCAGCGAGATAGCAAGAGAACCAACAAGCGCCATAACAACACTAATAGCGATTGGGCCAATAAAATCGCCGATATTACCGTTCAATAGAAATATCGGCATAAACCCAAGAATTGTCGTCAGCGTTGATGCAAACAAGGGAGAGAATAAATGCTTAACACTCTTTTCGAGCACCGCTAAGCGAGACAAGCTTTGATCAAGCAAATTAAGCCGGATTTCGTCGGTAATAACAATCGCATTGTCAATCAACAAACCTATCGCAATGATTATTCCAAAAATGGACATCTGATGAATTTGTTGATTGAGAAAGCTTAAAGAGAAAATAGTGAATGCAGCGCACAAGGGCAGAGCTAAGCCGACAATCCACGCTGCTTTTGCTCCCATAAAAAACAGCACAACAAACATCACAACAGCAGAACCTAACAACAAATTATTGCTTAACTCATTTAAGCGGTCCTCAGTATATCTATTTTGTTCAAATACAACTTCGGCGGCAATACTGCCTGTAAACATCTGATTAAATACCTCAACTTTGTCCTTAATCGCGTTTGTCCAACGGTCCACTCGCGTTGAGGGTTGCATTCTGGCAGCAACAAAGATCGTCCGCACACCATCCATCAGCGCCACTTCTTTTTCTGGCGTTATTACACTGCGCTGAATGTCTGCAATATCACCTACCCGCAAATAACTGTTGTCATGCGTCAAAACCGGAATATTTGCCACGACATCGACAGAAGAAAGGGGTTCTGATACTTGTATGCGCATGTTTCTAGCATCATTTTGTAGCACGCCCGCCGGCAACTTTGCATCTGCTGACGCAATTCTTTGGCTCACTTGTGCCAAACTGATACCGGACAATGCTAATTGTTGAATATCTAGGTTGACGGTAATTTCTTCATCGGGCGCGCCATACACTCTAACTAATTCAGTCCCATTTACGTTTCGTAATCTGTCTGCTAATTCATCCGCCATTCTACCCATGTAGGCAATGTCACTCAACGTATCCGCGGATGGCGTAATTGCATACATAATCGTGAACGCCGTTGCACCGCGTTTGTCTTCGAGTATAGGTTGACCTGCACCTTGTGGGAACGATTTAGCGGCGTCGTCGATAGCATCCCTTATTTTCGAAAAAATCTGTTGATTGTTCGAATCATCCGTCCAATCCTGTAGCTCAATCGCTAAGGCAGAAAAGCCGGCTTTAGATGTAGAATTTATCTTTTTTATTTCATATAA
Organism: Agaribacter marinus; assembly: GCF_030160655.1. Lineage (GTDB taxonomy): Bacteria > Pseudomonadota > Gammaproteobacteria > Enterobacterales > Alteromonadaceae > Glaciecola > Glaciecola marina. Next base: position 116,957 of record NZ_BSOT01000009.1, on the reverse strand, counting down.
CTGACGTAATTCATCTTCTAAGACATCTGAAATTAGCGCCTCGACACGCTCTGCAGAAGCCCCAGGAAAACTTGTGAACACCGACACATTGCGCAAATCAATTCTTGGATCTTCTAAGCGAGGCAGACTCTGCAATGCCGATACACCCGCTACCAAAATAATGATGATACTTAATATAAGCAAATGCCCACGTCGGAAAAATGCCGTGTACCAATAATGTTTTTGGGATCGTTTAGTGCCCGAAGATCTACTTTCTCCCTTGCTCGGCGGTAATGAAGTACTCACTTGTCTACCCTAGCTAGCTCAATGTTTACAATATTTACGTTAGACACCGTTTGTTCTGGTGTTAAGCGATGAGTACCATCAATAACAACCAAGTCGTTCTCTTTAAGTGCGCCTTTCACATAGACATGAGTACCGTCTGAATACTCAATAGAGACCAAGCGTGACGTCAATATGCCGTCATTTTCATCAACGACAAACACTGTCCATAAGCCTCGAATTCCATTGGCTAAGCTAGAAATGGGTAACCATATTCCAGTTTCGTCGATTGAACGCATTAAACTAAATGATGCCAAATCCCCCGGCACAATCTCCTGTGATGCAATATTTTGAGATTCCCCCTCCTGAGAAACAAGGTCTGGCAAATCTAAGGTAATAACACTCTCAATAGTTCTGGTACGTAGCGTTCTATTGCTCGAGATAGATTTAACTGTACCAGATACCTTCTCCCCCCTTATATCTAGCACAATGTTTTGCTGTGGCTCGAGCGTAAACGCAGTAGATTTTGGTAATCCAAGATGAACCTCTAAAGGACCATTATCTATAATTTCGAACACCCCTTGCCCAGTACTTACTGGCGTGCCGACATCAATAAACTGAGATATGATTTGCCCAGAGTACGGGGCGAAGAGCATGGACTTGTCAAACGCTACTTGCAAGGTAAGTAGCTTCGCTTGAACCGCAGCCACTTGCGCTTTTGCGGCATCGACTCTGGCACTTTCTTCATCCAGTCGCTGCTCAGATTCAAGTTTATTTTGTACTAAATTACGAACTCTCTGTTGGCTTAACTCAGCTAACTTTGCTTCTGCATTTGCTTTATTTAGCTCAGCTTCAAGTTCTTGTTTTTGTGATCGAATTCTTGCAGTATCGAGTAAAGCGAGCAGCTCCCCTTTTTCGACTTTACTACCGTTTTCCACGTTCAATTTTGCGACAATACCGTTGCGTTCAAAGCCTATGAGTGTTTGCTGTGCAGCCTGCACTTGCCCATAAACAAGTTGCTGCTTTGTATAATCTGACTGCACTATGGTGCGCACCACATTGACTTTTGCGTTGTTCAATACTTTTAATTCATTTTCAGTAAATGCAACGGCCTTGTGATCACCGGAAGAAAGCATTAGTAATGTGAGCAAAGCAAAACTGATCATCGTAATTGCGATTATTTTACTAACGTTTTGTGCCATAAATGATACCTATATGAAACCTGAAACAAACTTATGCGCCATTGGACTAACATCCTAGAATATAAATACTAGACTGTCTAGTTTGATAATGTTAAATTTTGATCATGTTCCAAGATGGAAAGCAGTAGAGAAGCAAAAAGATGTCGAAAAAGTCGCAAAACACCGTCGAAACATTTGATGAAGAACGAACGGTTGGCAGACCTAAAAGTTCTGAAAAACGCCTACAAATACTCAAAAGTGCAAGTGACTTATTTTTGTCTCACGGCTATAAACTGACTTCGATGGATGCAGTGGCAAAGTCAAGTGGTGTAAGCAAACAAACCGTTTACTCTCATTTCGCAAATAAAGATTCGTTGTTTAACGCAGTCATTGAGCTCAAATGCATAACTTATCAAATTGATTCGAGCAACCTTAATCTAAGTGCCGCGCCATTACCTGACATTCTAGAAGAAATTGGCATCCGTTTCTTACACCTTTTTACGGACCCAGATATCATCGATATGTACACCTTAATTATTGGAGAGTCCCGAAGTAACGCACATGTCTCAAAACTGTTTTATGAAGCGGGGCCGGAAAGAAGCCTGCAGCTTGTTACAGACATTATTTATACACACCCCGATGTAGCACTCGCGCAGATGTCGGCCAAAGAAGCAGCCGCTGATTTTTTTAACCTCCTCGAATTCGATTTTCATATGAAAAGTATCTTACACTTACCTTACAACATGCCACCGTCTAAGTTTAAAGCGCATGCAAGGAAAACGGCACATAAGCTGATGTCTATAATTCAACATGCCTCACACTAGGGTGTGTTTAATTGACAAACCTCATATAAGAACGCTTACGACACCTTTAATTTAAGAATAGGCTTGTGAATATTGGCATGACAATGGAAAAATTTGTTACACTTCGGCCACTCAAGATTAATCGATAAATGTATGCAGAGCTTTATTGGACAGCACATTTTAAGTGTAAATCAGTTTGACCGTGAAGCGGTTGAACGTGTGTTCGCAGTAGCCGATACCATGGCACCTTATGCAAACCGAGAAAAACGCACGACTGTGCTTCAAGGTGCAATACTTGGGAATTTGTTTTTTGAAGCAAGTACGCGCACACGCGTGAGCTTTGGCACCGCATTTAACCTGTTAGGCGGTGAAGTACGAGAAACAACCGGCATGAGTACATCAGCGTTGGCAAAAGGCGAATCTTTGTACGACACGGCAAGAGTCTTAAGTGGATACAGTGATATCATCGCCATGCGCCACCCGCATGCAGGCTCGGTGAGTGAATTTTCTGAAGGTAGTCGTGTACCGGTGATTAATGGAGGTGACGGCGCCAACGAACACCCGACTCAAGCCTTACTTGACCTATATACTATCGCTAAAGAAAGAGCGTCTTATGGTCAATCCATAGATAAGCTGCATATCGCAATGATTGGCGACTTAAAATTTGGGCGCACAGTGCACAGCCTTGCAAAAATGCTAACCCATTTCGACAATGTCAAATTTACCTTAATTTCGCCGACAGAACTCTCTATGCCGCAAAGCATTTGCGATATCATTGAAAATAAAGGCCATCAATTGGTCATAAGCGATCAGCTAGAAGGCATAGTTGAAGCAGATATATGCTACCAAACCCGTATTCAAGAAGAGCGCTTCCCTTCACAAGAAGAAGCTAACAAATACCGTGGTAAATTTAGGCTGAATCAACAAATCTACACTCAACATTTTAAATCTCAGACGGTTATCATGCATCCACTGCCACGAGATTCGCGGGCAGAAGCCAATGAGTTAGATAACGATTTGAATAAAAACCCAAACCTCGCGATTTTTAGACAAACCGATAATGGTGTACTCGTGCGTATGGCATTATTTGCATTAACACTGGGGGTCGCTGACAAAATCAGTGACTTTGACCGCCCAGTGCATTGGTATTCAAACAAGAGCAATTAAATTATATGAATAAATCAGAAATACTTTTTTCCCGCGCGCAGAAAACAATTCCAGGCGGTGTTAACTCACCAGTACGTGCGTTTAAGGCCGTTGGCGGTACACCGCGGTTTATTCAAAAAGCTGACGGCCCATATATGTGGGATGTAGATGGCAACCAATACATTGATTACATTCAATCGTGGGGGCCAATGATACTTGGCCATAACAATACGGCGGTGCGGGAGGCTGTTGTTGCGGCCGCAGAAAATGGCTTAAGTTATGGTGCGCCCACTGAAGCTGAAATTATCATGGCAGAATTAGTAAGTGATGCGGTTCCATCAATGGAAATGGTCAGGATGGTAAATTCAGGGACTGAAGCCACCATGAGTGCCATTCGATTGGCTAGAGGGTTTACGAGCAAGAATAAGATACTTAAATTCGAAGGTTGTTACCACGGTCATGCAGACTCTTTGCTAGTAAAAGCCGGTTCAGGCGCGTTAACGCTGGGTGTTCCGTCGTCTCCTGGCGTGCCGGAAGATTTCGCAAAACACACATTAACCGTCGAGTTTAACAATCTTGATTCCGTACAACAGGCCTTCGAAGAATACCCTGATGATATTGCTTGTATTATTGTAGAGCCTGTCGCAGGCAATATGAACTGCATACCGCCAGTACCCGGATTTTTAGAGGGCCTGCGTGATATATGTGACAAATACAATAGTGTGTTGATATTCGACGAAGTTATGACAGGCTTTCGCGTGTCAAGAGGCGGTGCACAAGCGCGCTACAATGTAGTCCCAGATTTAACGTGTTTAGGAAAAGTCATTGGTGGCGGCATGCCTGTTGGCGCGTTTGGTGGCAAGCGTGAAATCATTACACATATCGCACCTACGGGCCCTGTATACCAGGCGGGTACATTGTCTGGAAACCCCATAGCAATGGCAGCCGGTCTTGCCGCACTGACTCAAATAACAGCTGACGGTTTTTTTGATTCAATATTCGAAAATACGAAAACCTTAGCTGAAGGAATACGCAGTATTGCACACAAACACGGCATAGATATGACAATCAACTATGCTGGCAGCATGTTTGGTTTCTTTTTTACCGACGTAGAAAAAGTCACTAATTATCAGCAAGCGATCAATTGCAACACTAAGCAATTTAATCAGTTTTATCACGGCATGCTTGAACAGGGTGTTTACCTTGCGCCAGCGTCTTTCGAAGCTGGTTTTGTATCCAAAGTACATACACCTGATGTGATTGACGCAACTTTACAAGCAGCAGATACCGTATTTGCGCGGATCGAGAAATAGTCAATGGAGGGCACACTTGCATCTATGCTAATACCTGTATTTGTAGGTGTAGTCCTGCTGGTATTGTTTGCAGTGTACTCGGTTGTAATGACCATCATGTGGTTGCGCGTAAAGCAAAAACACGAATTTGAATCCAACACAATTGAAGATGCCCTCAAGCAAATCGATAAAACCGCGCTCATACAAAGAAAGGCTGATGAAGCTATGCAACTTCATCAGAATTTTCAAAAATTTGTGCCACGCCAGTTTGTCGCACATTTTGCAAAAGCAGGGGTTAATACACTAGAGTTAGGCAGAGCAGACGAGGACAACGTTGCCATCATGTTTTGTGATATTCGCGGATTTACATCGCTATCTGAAAAACTTACGCCTCAGCAACTCATGAACTTCCTCAATTCTTATTTTCTGCGAATGAATGCACCAATTCACGAAAACAATGGCTTTATCGACAAGTTCATTGGCGACGCGATTATGGCACTGTTTGACAATCCAAAAGGAACTGACAGCGACAAAGCTAGAGATGCGATAAGTTCTGCCATCGGCATTCAAAAAGCACTCAAACTGTATAACATGCACAGAGACAATGTAGGTTATCCCCCTATTCGCAATGGGGTTGGTATTCACTTTGGTCCTGTAGTTATTGGTACCGTTGGATCTGATGACAGAATGGATACTACTGTGATTGGCGACGCTGTAAACGTTGCACAGCGCATCGAAACATTAAACGACTACTTTGGTTCAGACATATTAGTAAGTCGAGAGTGCCTAGAGTTAGCGCTTAAATCGAGCCATTTAGACTATCGCACCGTCGAAAACATCCGCTTAAAAGGCAAATCAGTGAATGTTTGCGTATTAGAAATACTGTCTCATCTTGATGAAAACGAAAGAAAAGCTAAATTAGCTTGCCATACTGCCATCGAAGAAGGCATTTCGCTCAGAAATAATGAAAAAATGGCGGATGCAGCAAAGTTGTTTTCTGACCTGTTTGCAAAATACCCTGATGATAAAGTGATTGCACATCACTACAGTATGAGCCAAAAGGCCTTGCATTCCGAAGGCTGGGACGGCGTTGTATCCTTATAACATAGCTGACTCCAAGTAAATAGGCAGGCATCTTTTTTTATCAATCAACGAACTCAGATTGCTTGCGAATGAAGTTGATCGATGGCGCAAAAAAAGCGGCGCCGGTTTCGGCATTTGTATAGTCTAACAAACGATCGTAATGTCCATGCTGATCGCCATAAATTCTGCTGTGTAGATAATTTTTGAAAGACATCGGCTCTCTGGCACAGCTAACAAAATACAAACCTTGAACGCTCATGTTACCATAAGGCATACTTTGGTTGAGCAATACAGGGTATTCTCCCTCAGGGCCTGTGACTTTTGTTCTAAAGGCGTGCGAGGATAGCCCCGAATCGACAACAGGTAAATTGTGTTCGCGTGTGCGCCCCATGACTTTTTCTTGGCGCGATTCGGACAAAGCATTCCAACGGTTCATATCATGACGATAACGCTGGATATGCAGATAACTTCCGCCTACAAATTCTTTGTCCTCATTATCAAGAACCGCAATATCAAATTTTTTCATACCTCTCGGGTTATCGTCTGTAATAACGTAGCCAGTTAAGTCTCTACCATCCAGATATCTAAACGCTCTAACCTGCTCTACCATTTCCGTATGAATTTTAAGCATATCGACGATTTTAATGCCCATTTCATGGCAGATATCTAAGCGATCCGCTCTTATTTGAATAAATATATCTGCTAACATCACTGGTGCGCACCTGTCTTCACATTGCATATCAGGAAACGGGCTTAGCCCTGCGGGCCGAGAGGACGGATAAATTTCTGACCAAAAATTACTGCCGATACCAATGACACCAGAAACCATCGCTTCGTAGTGTTCATCTTCGTAGTAGTCAAAAATATCTAAACATGCAGCGAGTTTGGTTCTAATAGCCGCTAAATCATCATCAACGACATTAAACAATAGATACTGGGCATGTAAATTAGGTTCTGCACAAACGCCTTTCTGCGGTTGACTCATTTATTATTCTCAGTGATTACGCGTAATTAAAAGTAAACGCAATTAAAAGCCGTAAACTAAAGTAAGTTTTTCTTAGCATTAATTTATGAAATCAATACCCTGCCGCTTGTCCGTCTTTTCTAGATTCAGACGCCCCATAATATACCTTCTCTTGGGCGTCATACAAAATTGCTTGATAGCCGCCAAACGCGCCCACAACGTCCTGCAATTCATGCCCTTTTTTCATTAATTCTCGTCTAGTATTCACAGAAAAACCTGACTCTAGGCTGACGTAGCCACCATCTGTCATTATATCGCCTTCGGGGGAGCTAGAACCAGAATGTAAAATTCTTGGCGCATCTCCCGCTTCCTGCAAGTTCATTCCAAAATCGATCATATTGATAATAATCTGCGCATGCATCTGAGGCTGTGTACCACCGCCCATCACTCCAAAACTCATTAGAGGGGTATTGTTCTTTGTTACAAAAGCCGGAATTATTGTATGGAAAGGCCTTTTACCTGGCGCATATTGATTAAAATGCCCTTTTTCTAAAGCAAACATCTCACCACGATTTTGTAACACAAAGCCTAAATCGCTTGGGATCATACCAGAGCCCATCCCTCTATAATTACTCTGAATAAGTGAGACCATATTGCCAAATTTATCTGCCACAGTGAGATAAATGGTATCACCGTCATTAAGACCTGCGTCTACTCTTTTCGCTGCGTGGTTTGGTGATATAAGCGCTTGCCTTTTTTTAGCATACTCTTTCGAAATAAGCTCAGAAATAGGGATATCATTGAATGTAGGATCTGCATAATATTTAGCTCGGTCTTCAAATGCGAGTTTCTTTGCTTCCACAAAAGTATGAACAAACTCAGCAGAATGTCTTCCCATACTTTCCAAGTCATATAGCTCAAGAATATTCAAGATTTGCAATGCCGCGATGCCCTGACCATTAGGCGGTAGTTCCCAAACGTCATAGCCACGGTAATTTGTCGAAACAGGTTCTACCCACTCAGAATAATGAGCAAGCATATCCTGATATGACAAAAATCCACCTTGAGACTTTACAAAGGCACCGATGGTGCGGGCGATATCACCTTTGTAAAAAGCATCTCTGCCGCCCGACGCTATTTTTTCATAGGTCGATGCTAAGTTGGGATTTTTAAAGACTTGTCCTTTTTTAGGGGTTTTACCATTGATCGTAAACGTCTCAGAAAAACCGGGATAGTGGCCTATTCTTTCTTGATTTACTTCTAAATAATAAGCAATTAACTCAGAAACAGGAAAGCCCGTGCGTGCATATTCGATAGCAGGCGCAAGCAATTCGTCCATCCCCATAGAACCAAAACGTTCTTGCAGCATAAACCAACCGTCAACAGCTCCCGGCACTGACAACGGTAACGCACCAAATTTTGGTATTTTACTTATGCCTTGCGCTGTAAAATAATCCATATTCAAGCTTTGTGGACTGCGACCTGATGCATTAAGACCATAGAGCTTTTTAGTTTCGGCATCCCACACTATCGCAAACAAATCACCACCAATACCGCACCCTGTAGGCTCCACTAGGCCTAACATTGCATTTGCAGCAATGGCCGCATCAATTGCATTCCCACCACTTTTGAGTACGTCTAAAGCAACCTGTGAAGCCAAAGGTTGGCTTGTTGCCACCATGCCACTTTGTGCGATAACTTCTGAACGCGAAGCAAACGATTCGCCAGTAATCCGGTCATATGCAAAGACGTTAATACTAGTAATAAGTAAAACGACAATAGGTAAAAATCGATATTTTATAGCAGCCATATTATTCTTATCATTGTTGATTTATGTCGCAGAAACCCTGTACAGCGCTTTCATTGCATGTCATCTACAAACGCTTCTATACCCCTGATATCTATATATTTTATGAAGTAAACACCTCATATTCGCTAGATTAGCACTCACAGCTTGAATATACAAAAACCCCGCAATAAATGCGGGGCTTTAAGAATGCTGATTGAGTATAAAGTGGCGACTGATTTATTCTTCTTCTGTCTTATTCTTATTATTTTCAGTCTGCCGTTTTAACTCAAAATCAATATAAACGAATGATTATGAACGCTTTGTAGTGAAGTCAGGATAAGCTTCTAATCCACACTCACTCATATCAACGCCTTCATACTCTTCTTCTTCACTTACACGTACACCGATGATAGCTTTGATGATGAACCAAGCCGCTAAGCTAGTGGCAAATACCCAAACAAAGATAGTCAATGCACCAATGATCTGGCCTGAGAACGTGGAGTTCTCACCGTTAGTAATTGGTACAAGTAATAAACCAAGTAGGCCAACCACACCGTGAACAGAGATAGCGCCCACTGGATCGTCAATTTTAAGCTTGTCTAGGCCAATGATACTAAACACAACCAATATACCGCCTACAGCACCAAAGATAGTCGCTTGCAGTGCAGTTGGCGTTGAAGGCTCGGCAGTAATAGCAACCAGACCAGCTAGTGCACCATTTAACGCCATAGTCAGGTCGGCTTTACCGAATAAAACGCGAGCAATCAGCAAAGCGGCAACAGAACCACCAGCAGCAGCTAAATTAGTGTTCATAAATACCACTGCTACCGCGTTGGCACTTTCAACTGAAGCAGTCGCTAGCACAGAACCACCATTAAATCCAAACCATCCCATCCATAAAATAAATGTACCTAAAGTAGCCAATGGTAGGTTAGCTCCGGGAATTGCGATTGTTTTTCCATCAGCTGTGTACTTACCTTTACGAGCGCCAAGTACCAACACACCAGCAAGTGCGGCAGCAGCACCAGCCATGTGCACAATACCTGAACCAGCAAAGTCTGAGAAACCATTGTCACCGAGGCTATACAAACCAAAAACTTTTTCACCACCCCAAGTCCAAGCGCCTTCCATAGGATAGATAAAACCAGTCATAACAACAGCAAACAACAAGAATGCCCATAGCTTCATGCGCTCAGCTACAGCGCCCGATACAATAGACATTGCAGTTGCAACGAACACTACTTGGAAGAAAAAGTCAGCAGATGGTGCATAAGTTGCTGCATCTTCAGCAACGCCAGTTGCACCATCGCCTGTTATGCTTGACAAGAACGCAGTTGCAGTACCGATTGAGTCACCATACATAATTGCGTAGCCACACACCATGTACATGATACAAGCGATAGAATATAGCGCGATGTTCTTAGTTAAAATTTCGGTTGTGTTTTTTGCGCGAACAAGGCCTGCTTCTAACATAGCAAAACCGGCTGCCATCCACATGACAAATGCGCCGCAAACTAAAAAGTAAAAGGTATCTAATGCATACCCAAGTTCGAATGTGATTTCCATTATTGTTCTCCGTAAATAGTTAACGCATTAAAGCGCGTCTGCGTCAGCTTCACCGGTACGGATACGCACCGCTTGTTCAAGGTCGTAAACGAACACTTTGCCGTCACCAATTTTGCCAGTTTTAGCTGCGCCTACAATGGCTTCAACCAAACGTTCTACTTGATCATCTTGTACTGCGATTTCAAGCTTAACTTTTGGTAGGAAATCCACTTGATATTCTGCACCACGATAAAGTTCAGTGTGTCCCTTTTGACGACCGAAGCCTTTCACTTCAGTAACGGTTAGACCGTCGATACCAATTTCTGATATCGCTTCACGAACATCATCTAGCTTAAAAGGCTTAATGATTGCAGTGACTAGTTTCATAGATTGCTCCTGCTGTAATTAAAATGTGTAACAAATATTTTCAGCAGTGATTCAAGGAAAATGCCAACTTTAAAAAGACATGTATTTCATACACTTAAGAATTAGTGTGGTAAAAAACAGACAAAAATTCGCACAAATATAGTGCATCAAATAAATTACGCACCAAAGGCGAACATTTATTAATTGCCAAACAATTTCTGCCACCATGTTTTAGGTTTTTTAGTTTGTGGAAGGGGCGCTTCTGTTATTTTATTGTTGCATTTAGCGCGTATAGGTAAGAACTGTTTAATTGCAGGAACACTGAGTACATCACCGCAACCTGGCGTAGTAAGCTCACCAGTACCAGCATTAAAATGTGCAATCATTAAGCTTGATGGAAAGCGTTGTGATAAGTTTTTAGGTGTTTGCTGCTTCTGAAATTCACTAAAAATCACCAAAGCACCGCTAGCGCCTGACATATAGATGGGTTTATTCTCGTCGTTTCCTAGCCAAACAGATGTCACTAAATGTCGGTCAAAACCTGCAAACCAACTATCTCTATAGTCATCTGTCGTCCCCGTTTTACCTGCCATGTTTACACTTGGAAACTGCTCAGATAGACGCTTAGCAGTACCTACCCTAGTGACTTTGTTTAGCGCGTAATTTAACAAATAACTCGCATCTTCGTTAACAACTTGTTCATAAACATCCTCTCGTCGCCAAATCACTTTATTGTCATGCGTCGAGACTGCACTAAGAGAGTGCAAAGGCCTAAACTCGCCTTTATTTGCTATCGTTTGATACACTTGATTGACTGATAATGGTGTTAGTTCAATGGCGCCAAGTGCTATAGAGGGCAGCAATGTTGGCCGCTTGTCTGCACCCAAGTCATTTAATATATCGACAACCTTATCTAAGCCAAGCGCCAATGCTAAATTAACCGTAGGCACATTATACGAATGCACTAGCGCATCGATGAGTGGCACGTGTCCTCGGAACGCCTTATCAGCATTGAGTGGTTTCCAACGTTTTCCACCTGCATCATCAAGTGATATTGGTTTATCTTCAAGCTGTGTCGCTAGATTGAAGCGCTCAGGTTCAGTTAAAGCACTTAAAAACACCACCGGCTTAATTAAAGAACCGATCGGCCTAGACGCATTAAGGGCACGATTAAATCCTGCGTAGTCAGTATTTTTTCCACCGACAATTGCCCGAATGCCACCACTGTCTATATCGGTAACTACCATTGCAGCATCAAGATCTGGCAGCTTTTTGTTTTGCTTGGCCTTAATTACTTTTTTTACCGCTGCTTCCGCGCGTCGTTGAACATTTATGTCTAAGGTAGTATATAACTTAATCCCTGACTGCTTTAACTCAGGTGCAGCAATAACTTCATCAATTTCTTGTCTTACCTTATCCATGAATGCTGGGTGTTTGCCGGAGGCTAAACTCGAACTTGATGCCGTTTTTAACGGCTTAACTAAGGCCGCTTGATACTCTTGAAGATCTAGGTGTTTGCCTTCAAATAGTACACGAAGTACCAAGTTTCGCCTTTCTTGCGCACGCGCCTTATGTCGAACAGGATGATAATATGACGGTCCTTTTACCATGCCAACCAAGGTTGCTATTTCATCAAGTGCGAGCTCAGACAAGGGTTTATTGAAATAAAAATGGCTAGCTAATCCAAAGCCATGAACGGCTACCGCACCGTTTTGTCCCAAAAATACTTCGTTGATATAAGCGTTTAATATTTCTTGTTTGGTATACCTAAAATCAATGACAACCGCCATCGCTGCTTCACGTATTTTACGAATGTAACTTCTCTCTCTAGTAAGATATAAGTTCTTTACCAATTGCTGAGTTAAAGTACTGCCTCCTTGAACGGTTCTTCCTGCGGATAGATTGGCAAATAACGCGCGAATGATTCCCAGAGGCGCAATGCCATGATGTTCATAAAAATCTTTATCCTCAACGGCTAGTAGAGCGACTTTTAGCATCTCAGGGATATCTTCATCCAGCAGCAACATTCGATCTTCGTCTAAGCCACCGACCAATCTAGAAACAAGCCAGGGTTCAAGCATTATTCGACGAGATTGCTGCTTTGTATGTGGCAAGCGTATCTGATGAATTCGCTTATTCTGCCATTCTATTTCAACCATTCTCTCTGGCGCATCCAGCGCGATGTACTCAAACGCGCGTCGATAGATCTTGACCGAGTGTTGGGTGATAGTATATTCACCCACTTGCTTAACCTTGTTAACTTTCCGGTAACCCAACAGAGTTAATTCGTCTTCTACTTCATGAGGTGTTATTTCTTGTTGTAGGGTCAAAACAAGCGGACGCGCATATACTTGAGCAGGCACTTCCCACTTATTTCCAGCAAAGCGTTCTTTTATTTGGGCATCAATATAAAAAAGGTAACTGCCTATCAGCACAATGATGACTAATGCCAATTTGAAAAAATGCTTTTTAAACCATCTAAAAGGTGCTGTTAATATCTGGATAATTTTCAAAATTCTCTACGGTCTATTTATTGGCTATTTGTCGCCAAAAACGTGAATTGGTTTCAATAATACCACCGATAGAAATGACTTTTCGACGTTAACTGAATAGAAAATGTAAAGAAATTTAAAGTCCTTAAGCATAATACTTTGTGAAAGGCGACTACTGAGCCATTCATTTAGAATTGAAAAGGCAGCCATAGAAATGACTGCCAAGCTAAATTTTACGTGTCTATAGGTTCTTGACTAAATCTGCTTAATCAAATAAACAGCAAACGCTAGCTAAGACGAAACTCGCCAACATGTTCCTCTAGCTTTTCTGCGATAGCATTTAATTCATGAGTGTCTTCAGTCGTTTCAGCATTTGTCTGGCTAATGAGTTCACTATCGTCGCGGATAGCGACAATGCGTTCATTTATTTCATTGGATACACTTGACTGCTCCTCAGCCGCAGTCGCAATTTGTATTGCCATTTGCATAATATCGTCCAATTTATTTTTCACCAAATTGAATGACTCAGCAGTTTCAGTCACTATTTCGCGTGCTTGAGAGTTTTCAGCCTGAAGATTAGTCATATTCGACGTTGCTTGCGTTGCACCTACCTGAAGCGCTTCGATTTGTTGACGTATTTGCTCGGTAGATTCTTGGGTTCGGCTCGCTAAACTTCTCACCTCATCTGCGACGACAGCAAAGCCTCTTCCTTGCTCACCAGCCCTTGCAGCCTCGATAGCTGCATTTAACGCAAGTAAGTTTGTTTGTTCCGCAATACCTTGGATAACATTCAATACATTGCCAATTGATTCACTTTCTTTATTTAGTGCTTCAACCACTTCCATGGTTTTACCCAATTCGTTGGTTAAAGACGACATCATGCCATCACTTTCTTGCGCTTTATTGGAACTTTCAATAGACACGTCATGCGCTTCCTGCACCGAACGGGACGTATCAGTAGCCATAGTAGAAACAGATTGAATAGTTGCCGTCATTTGGTTGACCGCCACAGAAATACTGTCTGTTGCAGACAATTGATTCTGCGATAGTGACGCCGATTTGTTCATCGCATCGACCATCGTTTTCGTCGTACCATTAATTTGATGAGACTCATCTTCAACTTTCGCTAACGTACTACTAAAACTCTCCAATAAAGAATTAAATGCATCACTTAATTCCTTAAGTTCATCCTCACCATCTACAACAAGCTTTGCGGTCATGTCTTTTTCGTTTGCAAGGTAAGTGAAATTCTTTACCATTTGCTTCAGTGGGTTTGTGATACTTCTCGCTATTGCCGTCGACGTAACAATAATAAGCACGACAAGCAACGCCATAATCAGTGCAGTTACGAATACCTTATCGTTAGATTCATCTATTAGTGAGTCTTTTTTACTGATTAACTCGCCTAACACGACGTTGATAGTATCCTCATACAAAGCAAGTTCCTTTGCCGTCATATTTCCCCAATCAAGACTTGGATCTACGGGTACAGGTTTATTTTGCTTGTTGTACACATCGCTTCTTGCAAATAGTCCAACTTCTCCTGCCGCTCTGTAATCAGGATGATTAAGCATAGCATCAAATGCTGCACGGCTGACCCGCGGGGCAAACGCTCTAAATAACTCCTGTAAATATCCAATTTTTTGTACACTTGCATAGATTTCACCAAAAATATAGATATCCAAGGCATTGTAGATAGCCGCATACACCATACTGTTATGAAAAGAAGTTTCCATACTCGCTTGTAATAGGTTGTAATAAGCATTCGCAATATTACTTAAAGCTTCGTTTTGTGAAGACAATGCTGCAATTTCACTCATCGAATTAACTAAGCGGCGAATAACGACCGTCATCTCCCACATTGTGTGCAATTCTCTGCCGAACGCATTGTCGTCCATGTACTCTTTAGACAAATGTACTTGCTGATCTACCGCACCACGAATGTACTCTAAATTATTAAGAAGCCCTTTTAGTTCACCAAGATTAGTGTATAACTCTTGAAACTGGGCGAGTGATTCGTCATGAGCCTCTGCAAAGGCGGCAAAGGCGGTTTCTGCTTCTGAAGATTTTCTGCGTGCGCTATTCAATAAGGCACTCACGTCTTTATTGCTGTTTTGTTTTTGATCAATATGTAAACGACTGTAAAATGACTCTTCTAACAACGCAGCAAGTAAAGGGTAAGATACATCTGCGTAATCAAGCACTTCGTTGAGCTTCGTTATTTGTTGTTTTTGTTTTACAGCATCGATGAGACGCTCAGTAGATAAAGCAACAATTGCGAGTAAGGGAAGCAACACTAGAATCAGTATTCTAGTCCGAATTGATATAGCGCTAAGCAGATTCATATTTAATATTCACCAGGGCAAATTTGTGACATTTACAACAGGCAAAAACCAAACCGAAATTGCGTCCCTTGTACAATTTTAATTACTACCAGAGGCCTACCTGCAAATCACTGCTGACTAATCCTATTCAACAATTATCTAACTCCTATTGTTAACGGTATCTTCAATTATTTCTTTAACATCAATCAGGCATCCAAATACCGCAACGAAAACTGGCTCTAGAACAGCTGCATGTACTCAATTACGAATAATAGCAATTGAGTACATGCACGCTTTTAGTTAAAGTGCCAACTAAGTAATTATTGTTTACATATCAACAGGATTGTTTTGAACAAATTATTTTTAAGCTTGTTAAGTTCAGCCGCTCTACTAGCATTGTCTCATCAGACGCACGCGGATGAGTTAGCCGCCCAAATTGACGAACAACGTCAGCTATTTTCGACGTGTTTGAGTGAAAAATCCGAACTAGCGCTTGCCGCTGGCGTAAGTAACGAGCGAGTTAAACAAGAATTTTCAAATTTAAAATTTGTGCCACGTGTCATTGAACTTGATCGCCGGCAACCTGAGTTTATATCGACTTTCCCAAACTATTACTCTAAGCGTGTCAATGCTTGGAGGATTGATAAAGGACGCGAAAAGTATACTGAGTACCGAGAGTTTTTAAGAGAATTAACCAAAAAGTATGGCATTCCAGGACATTACCTCATTGCATTTTGGGGTTTAGAAACCAACTATGGCGGCTACAAAGGTAAAATGTCTACCTTGGATTCATTAGCAACGCTTGCTTGTGACCAAAGACGAGGCGCATTTTTTACTAAAGAATTGTTTTTGGCCCTGAAACTAATGGACAGAGAAAACCTAGTAAAAGAAACCATGATAGGTTCATGGGCAGGTGCAATGGGACATACTCAGTTTATGCCATCAAGTTACACGCAATATGCAATTGATGGCGATGGCGATGGCGTTGCGAACTTATGGGAAAGTGAGAAAGATGCACTAACGTCTGCCGCACATTTTTTATGGAAATTAGGTTGGACACCAGGCCTGCGTTGGGGCAGAGAAGTAATACTACCTAGTGACTTTAATTATCAGTTGGCAAACTCTGATAAAAAAACGGTATCCGAATGGCAGCAAATTGGCGTAACTAAAGCAGACTCTACTGCATTAGGAAACAGTGATATTTTAGCAAAACTGATTGTGCCGGCTGGCCACAAAGGTCCAGCCTTTTTAGCCTACGATAACTTTAAAACAATCCTACGTTGGAACAACTCAGAATTTTATGGTATCGCAGTGGGCCGATTAGCCACGAGAATAACCGGCGGAGGCGAGCTTGTCGCTGGACTTCCCGACATCCCGGCATTCAGCATTGCTGAAATGGCTGTTGTTCAGCGAAACCTAAATGCACAAGGTTATGATGTAGGCGTTGCGGATGGCATTATGGGCCCTGCAACGCGAGACGGTATTAGACGCTTCCAGACTGACAACAAGCTTGTTGCGGATGGTTTCCCTTCTCCTGAGACCTTATCGTTGTTGAGAAGTAAGTAATTGGCAGCAATATACAAGGTTAAATATACGAATAGGGAGTAAATCGCTTGAGAAAGTACCAAAGATAAGTATGATGCGTGGTCAAATTTTTTAATCCAGTGTTGCAAGGTATTTCCTGAATACCCCTTGCGTGATCAACTAGGGAAGGAAAACAAATTGTCTTCAACCATACGCCTAATCATCGACTGTCCTGATAAAGTAGGTCTTGTTGCTTCGGTTTCGAATTTCTTGGCGCAACATAGTGTCAATATTTTGGAAGCCAGTCATCATACTGATAAGCAGCAAAATCGGTTTTTCATGCGTCATGAAATTGTCGCCAGCGACGACTATTTAAGCGGCGAGCATAAACAATTTGACGAAGCTGAATTTCGTAAAGATTTTTCAGCGCTTGCGGTCAAATACGAGATGAATTGGTCCCTAAAGAATGCATGTAAAAAACCACGCGTTGTATTGCTGGCAAGTCATGAGTCGCACTGCCTTAATGACGTATTACACCGCTGGCATACAGGTGAATTAGTTTGTGAAATTCCTTGTATCATAGCTAATCATGAAAAAATGCGTCAATACGCTGATTGGTATAAAGTCCCCTTTCATTACATTGATTTTTCAGACAAAGCGCGGGCGTTTGCTGAAATTAATAAACTACTTCACTCATACAATACTGATTTAGCAGTACTTGCTCGTTTCATGCAAATAGTGCCAGACCAGATCTGCCAAGAGTGGGCTGGTAAGATGATAAATATCCATCATAGTTTTTTACCATCATTTGCGGGTGCAAAACCCTATCAACAAGCCTACGACAGGGGCGTTAAACTCATAGGAGCTACCTGTCACTATGTCACTAAAGATCTTGATGAAGGCCCAATAATTGAGCAAGAAGTCATGCGTATTAGCCATAGTGATGGTGTTGAAGACATGGTGCGAAAAGGCAAGCGATGTGAAATTAACGCCTTAGCAAACGGTATTCGCTACCACCTTGAAGATCGGGTTATCATTTGTCAGCACAAAACGGTAGTTTTTGACTAGGCGCATTGGTCTTCGCCGTTTAATTTCTAACACGCAGTTTTCAAAAAAACTAACGCCCCTCAAGTACTTGAATTAAAAATTCAGGTATTTGTATGCGTTATTCACCAAAATTACATCGAAATGCAGTTGTTTTACTTATAAATCTCATTATATTTGAGATAACACTTAGTTCAATCCGCCCTAAGTGAACATAAAAATAATAGTATAGTAGGACGACAGAAATGAAAAAAATGAAATTCAGTGCCATCGCATTTGCGGTGACGCTAACGCTATCTGGTTGCTCAAAGCCAGAGCAAGACAGCAGCGCCGAAACATCTACCACTGAAAACCAAGCAGCCATGAGCGACGCAGTTACGCCTAATCCGTTACTTCTCGAGTTTTCGGGTCCATATGAAGGTGTACCGGCATTTGATAAGATGGATTTGAAATATCTTGCACCAGCTCTTGACACTGGGATGGAAAAATCACTTGTCGAAATTGAAAGCATTGCAAATAATACTGAAGATCCCACTTTCGAAAATACCATTGTCGCGATGGAGCGCGCAGGCCAAGCGCTCAATCGTGCGTTTACTTATTACGGTATTTGGCGATCAAACCTTTCTAGCCCCGAGTTTCGTGAAATACAACGGGAAATTACGCCGAAAATTAGCGAATATTCCTCTAAAATCACCCAAAATGCTAAACTTTTCAAAAGAATAGAAACAGTCTATAAAAGCGACGCGTTTAAAGCCTTAAGTGAAGAAGAAAAGAGAATTACCACTGCACGCTACAACAACTTTGTTGGCAGTGGTGCTACGCTTGATGAAGCGGGTAAAAAGCGCTTTGCAGAAATCAATCAACGCTTAGCGGAATTACATCGTCAATTTGGCGCAAATGTACTTGCGGATGAAGAAAACTATGTGCTTTATTTGGACGACTCACAGCTAGATGGGCTACCAGACTCATTTGTCAAAGCGGCAGCTGGTATGGCTGAAAGACGAGGAGAAGAAGGTAAATACGCGGTGACTAATTCACGCTCGTCGATGGATCCCTTTCTAACTTATTCAACAAATAGAGACCTGCGAGAAAAAGTTTGGAATACCTACTATAACCGTAGCGATAACGGCGATGAATATGACAATAACGCTGTCATTAAGGAAATATTAAGCCTTCGTCACGAACGAGTAAAAATGCTCGGATTTGACAATTATGCACAGTGGCGACTTCAAGATCGCATGGCAAAAACACCTGAAAATGCTATGACTTTGATGGAAAAAGTCTGGCCAGCGGCCTTGGCACGTGTATCTGAAGAAGTCGCTGATATGCAGGCGATTGCCGATCAAGAAGGCGCAGGTATCAAAATAGCCCCTTGGGACTACCGTTTTTATGCTGAGAAAGTGCGTAAAGCCAAATACGCGTTAGACTCAAATGAAGTAAAGCAATATTTGCAACTAGATAAACTGCGTGATGCTATGTTTTATGTCGCGGGGCGTTTATTTAACTTCGAATTTTCGGAGGTGCCCGAAGGCAGTGTTCCGGTGTTTCACGAAGACGTAAGTGTATGGGAAGTGAAAGACATAACATCAGGTAAACTTGTTGGTTTATGGTACCTCGACCCGTTCGCTAGACAAGGAAAACGTTCAGGCGCATGGGCAACGTATTATCGCAGCTACACAACTTACGACGGTGAAACCAATGTATTATCATCAAACAATTCAAATTTTGTTAAAGGTGCACCTGGCGAAGCGACACTCATCTCTTGGGACGATGCAGAGACCTATTTTCATGAATTTGGTCATGCCCTTCATTTCTTGGCAGCAGATGTAAAATACCCCAGTTCACACAATGGTGTTCGAGATTACACCGAATTTCAGTCTCAATTGTTAGAGCGATGGCTACTAACAGACGACGTAATCAACAGCTACCTTGTACACCACAAAACAGGCGAACCGATTCCAGCGGCACTAGTGGCCAAAATTAAAAGTGCAGCGACATTTAACGAGGGCTTCAAAACCACCGAATATATGTCATCTGCCATTATGGACTTGCTCTACCATACCACTGACCCGGCGACAATCGAACCGGATACATTTGAGAAAGAACAACTCGATAAACTCGGGATGCCAAGTGAAATAGTAATGCGGCATCGCTCACCTCACTTCCAACATGTATTTTCAAGTGAGGGATATGCGGCGGCTTACTATGGTTATATGTGGGCTGAAGTTTTGACGTCTGATGCCGCAGAAGCATTTGCACAATCGCCTGGCGGATATTATGACAAAGCGCTAGGCGATAAATTGGTACAATATTTATTTAGCGTACGCAATGCAATGGATCCCGCAGAGGCGTACCGCCAATTTAGAGGCCGAGACGCCGAGGTAGAGGCACTCATGCGTGACCGTGGTTTTCCAGTTGAAGGCGAATAAGCCATAACAGCAACGGGTGTATTCAATCTTGCAATACACCCTAGTTTCTTAAAAAGTTGCCAAGTAAAGGGTGCAATAGCGTTAGCGTAGCGTCGACTGCACCTCTATTCCCGGTGACAACGTCTTTACCAGCATTACCTGCAGATACAGCTTTGTCGGAACACTGAAGCCATAGGCCACATTGTTTTGTTAGCGCTTCTTCGTTTTCAACAATTGACAAGGCACCTGATTGAGATAATTGTTTGCATATACCTGGGTTATTAAAAATACTTGGCCCCATTAACATGGGCTTTCCGTATGCCGCGCATTCAAGGGCGTTGTGACCGCCTTTTTCTACAAAACTCCCACCGATAAACGCAATATTGCAGACACTGTACGCCGCTTTTAGCCACCCCATAGCATTCAACACAAGAATATTAGGTGTTGCGTTACTTACCTTCAACACTTGCCCAGCATCGTCGACATGATCACTAAGTTTCTCAGTTATAAATCCACTGGCACTGCATAACTCATAAACGTCGCCAAAGCGATGAGGATGTCGAGGTACAACAATCAACACTAAATTAGGGTGCTTTTTCTGCAAGGACGAATATGACGACAACAATAGCTTTTCTTCAGGATCGTGAGAACTCGCAACAACAATAACTAGTTTGTCTGTCAATGCGAAATGTTTCGCTAGCACTTCCCCCTTGTCGGTGTCGGCAGCATCTAAAGAAATATCAAATTTCATATTGTGACAAAGGCGCAATTGGGATTTATAAATACCGACCGACAAGAAGTTGTCATAAGATGATTGATTTTGCGCACATATGTAGGTGAATTTCCGCAAAGTCGGTCGAAACAACTTACTTAGCCTTCGATAAGTAGGCACCGACTTATCACTCATTCTCGCGTTCAACAAACATATCGGAATGTTGTTTTCCCAACAAGCGTTAACTAAATTTGGCCATATTTCTACTTCAGTAATACAAACAAGCTTTGGAGCTACTTTTTTTAAAAAACGTCCAATGAAAAAAGGAATATCAATAGGTAAAAAATGATGCTGTACTTTCTGTTTAAACAATCCATAAGCATGAATTGCCCCGGTGACAGACGTCGTTGTCACCATTATCTTATAGTCGGGGTAGTCAACCAGTAAACGCGCAATGAGTGGCGATGCAGCATTTAACTCCCCGACTGACACGCAATGAACTAAGATATCCACGGATGTTGCACGCTGGTTAAGCACACCAAACCTTTCAGAAAAGCGTCGTTCATCTAAAATGTCAGACTGTTCATTCGTACTTACCGTTTTCTGGCTTAACTTTTTTCTACTTAAGAGTAAAATTATCGGTAATAGTATTGAGAGTATGAAAGTGTAGATGTACCGCCATATATGATGATACGGCGGTATTTTTACTGCATGGCTCATAAATTATTTGCAATCGCCTTAATTAATTGATGTTTATTGAATGGCTTCTGAATAATATCATTCATACCCACAGTATAACATTTAGTAACTTCGTCGCTGAGTACATGGGCAGTCGCAGCAACTATTGGAAGATTGCGCCGCTGCGCATCGGTTGATTTACGAATATACTGGGTACATTCATAACCATCCATTTCGGGCATCTGACAATCCATCACAATGAGGTCAATGTCATCATGTGCTGAAAGCTTTTCTAAAGCATCTACCCCATTTTCTGCCATCGTAATTTTAGCCACCAAATCATTTAGCATCTCATAGAAGATTAACCTGTTAATTTCGTTATCCTCTACAATAAGTAAGTGCTTACCTTCAAGTTTTCCTTCAGATAGACGCATGAACGATTGATAGAAGGACTCGGCTGCCAATAGGTATTGCGTTACCCGCTCACCGATATCTTGACTGGTAGCGACCTCCACGACACAATCGACAAAGTCTTTATGTATAACATCACCTAGCTTAGACGATTTAACAAATAGTAAAAGCTGTTGTTTACTCAGCAACCGCTCTACTGCTCGTTTAACCACATCGGCTGGTTTTGTAATTTGTTCCAAAGGCACCAGCACTAGCTTAATAATATCATTGGATTTAAGGACCTGCAGCATCTGCGTTTCGCTTGTTGCTGGCACAATAGTTAAATTAAGACCATCGGCTACTTTCAACCATTGATTTCGTTCGTTACTTTTTACTAGCACAAGTATCGGTGGCAATTTTAGTATTTTGTTTGAAGGTTTTGCGTGCTGCGCTGTCTCATACGGCACCGTAAACCAAAAAGTTGAGCCTCGCCCTAATTCGCTGTCTACGCCCATACGCCCACCAATATTACTAACGAGGTTTTTGCTAATCGCTAGGCCTAAACCGGTGCCATCATATTGCCGCGCATAGGACATGTCTAACTGCCGAAATGCCTCAAATAACATTTCCTGATCACTATCTTTTATACCTGGTCCTGTGTCTTCGACAGAAATCCTTAGTTCGTTATCTCTGCTAGCCGCGATATTAAGTTTGATGCCGCCTTGCGTCGTAAATTTAACTGCATTAGACAATATATTATTTATAATTTGTTCGAGTTTTTCTGCATCTGCCACAATACTATCCGGTACGTCATCAGCAATGCTGACAGAAAACGTAATCCCTTTCTTCTCACTTGCAACGGTATGCGTAAATGCGACTTGTTGTATTAGTGTAGACACAGAAAATTGGGAATTGTGAACATCATCCGGATACTCTTCTAATTTTGCATAGGTAAGAATCTGATTCACTAGCGATAGCAGCGTTGATGCACTTTTTGTTAAGACGGATAAATATTCGTTTTGTTGCGCATCTAACTTTGTTTCGGCAAGAATCTCCGATACGCCCATAATGCCATTGATCGGCGTACGCAACTCGTGGCTCATATTCGCTAAAAAAGCACTTTTTGTGCGAATTCCTTTTTCTGCTTCAAGCGCCGAAAGGCGCATGTGCGTGATATCCTGAAATGCACCTTTCAACATCGCAGGCTCTCCATCAATAAACTCTACGTAACCCACTGCACGTACCCATATATCTCGTCTTGATGCAGTAATTAGAGGAAGTTCTAAATCATAGGGTTCACCCGTTTGCAATGAGCTTTCAACCGCTTTTTCTATAATTGGCCTTGACTGATTAGTATAAAAACCAATAGCTTTTTCAACGTCCATCGGTGTACCAATCGGTAAATCATGAATGCGATAGATTTCATCCGACCAATTTAACTCATTTGTCGCAATGTTTAAGGTGTAATGACCAATCTTAGCGATTCTGGCAATAGTAGTCAGGAGATGAGTATTTTCATCTAATTCGTGTTGCAGCCGCAACTGCTCCGTAATGTCGTTAATATAAAGCACATTCCCGTTTGAATTTTGCTCAGACAGTATTGGACTCAGTGCCATCACAAGGTGACGTGGTACGCCAGACAGTTCGACAACAAACTCTTTCTTTAACGCATGTTGCTCTGCGTACGCCATAAACAAAGCATCAAGCTTAGCCTTTTGCGCGCCAAATACGTCGATGATTGGTCGCCCAATGAGTTGTTCTAACGACTTATCTAACAGCTTAGTAAGGGAGGTGTTTACCCACGTAATAACATGTTGTTTGTCTGTAATAATCACACTGCTATTGCTTGCGTCAGCAAGTTGTATTAAGCGTTTATTATTGATCATTCGAATCCGAAGCGCGTCGGATAGCTGCAGGTCTCGATTGACTCTATCGTTGTTTTCTTGTGCTTGCGTTATATTAGCAACAACAAAATTTTCATTATTTAAAAGCAGGGTATTAAGGCCAATGCTCACATTGATTTTATTGCCCATTTTGTCGATGGAGGGAAATATAGTACCGTTTCCCATCTGCCTGCGTTGGGGGGCGGTAAAATATCGGTTAAACATTTCTTCATGACCAAATCGAAATTTTGGTGGCATCAACATGCTAATGGGTTGATTCAATAGTTCCTTGGGCTGATATCCAAAAAGATCTAATACGACACCGTTGCAATATCGAATATTAGAATATTTATCAACGAGTAATATCGCTGTTGTGCATGCCTCGAAAATTTCATTCAAGGAATCAGAAAATTCACCAGATAGATCAAGTAAGGCATTATTTGGCATACATTGTTTGAATACAAATTTGAGCACTATACTGCATACATAAGTGCATGGTTAAAGTTTACAATCAAATTGTTCAATTGCTACATTACCTAAAGCAAACTATTTGTCTAGGCAATTCTCGCTTAAGTTGATGTTTCGCTAAGAAATACCGATCTCATGCCGATACGTTATTATCTGCTAAATTTTCCGTGTACTCTTCATTTATATGGCTCAGAGCGATTTATCATTACAAAAACTAATCGATGGTTTAGCTGGAATGACACATTGCGATTACTTACGCTACAAAGAAGAACATGGTAAAGCGCAATATGATGCTGAATGCGGCGATGCTAGCACTGACATTGAGTCAATATTGAGCCGTAATGCTCCCGGCACAAAACAAATAGCCACATACGTCTCAGAGCAAATTTTATTCACATTTTCGATCATTTCGAATAACTACTTGTCGATTCAATTGACGGATACAGGCGATGCAAACGCAAATGAGCGACGAAACAGGACCAATACACATAGAACAAACCGCATTGCCACATTGTCATTTGTATCAATGTCAAGCCTGCCAGCTTGGCTCATATC
Source organism: Agaribacter marinus (assembly GCF_030160655.1). Taxonomy (GTDB): domain Bacteria; phylum Pseudomonadota; class Gammaproteobacteria; order Enterobacterales; family Alteromonadaceae; genus Glaciecola; species Glaciecola marina. The sequence continues at coordinate 92,049 of NZ_BSOT01000009.1, read as the reverse complement.
GCTGGCTTCTGTGGAGCATCCATACACCTCTCAGCAAGAGGGCTTTATTGCGTTATTGTCACTCCTATATGTTCACTCACGACAAGTACGCGAATTTGAACGACTAAAAAGTGACCCATTGACTAAACTTCTTAGCAGAGAAGCGATACAACGTAAGATAGATGCGCAAGCAACGGACGCTGACATGCTACTTTGCCTCATTCACTGTAATGACTTTCAATTAATTAACCGAAAATTTGGTCAGTCAAAAGGCGATGAAGTACTACAAGAGATTTCTCTTATCTTAGGTCAACATACGCGTGCTGATGATATTTTGAGCCGCTTTGGCGGCGCGTTATTTGGTGTTGCGGCACATTCTGACGATATCGAAGACGGCTATCTATTAGCCTCAAAACTAAAAACTGCCCTAGAAGCAAATCCCTATCTCAACAGCGCCATTCGATTAACGTTTAATTTTGGGGTTGGCATTTACAGCCAACATGATGCCGAACATGATAACGCATCACCCTCTTCAATTATTATGAATAGGTCTGAAAAAGCGCTTAGAGCAGCGCAAAGTGATGAAAGCACCTCAATAATGTTGTGGGAAATAGGGAAATTTGACCACGATGAACAAGACTTTGACTATCTGGGTGGCATCTTCTCTGCTGACAACGTATCGAATTACAGAAATATGTTACTGCTCTGGGATATTTCCTCAATTATCGCTGACGAATACGAATTTGAAAAACTGATATTTAACGTTATTCAACGTTTAGCGTCTACCTTCGAATTCGAGTTTGCAGGTCTCATTTCACCTAAACAGCCTGACAACAATGTATTCTTATCATCCAATGACATAGCGGATATTAGCCAAGTAAATGCACTAGAAAGTAATGCGCAAGCGCTTTTACATACTTTGTCTGAAAAATCGCTTTCTGAACAACAAGTGATGGAGCATATAGAAAACGAGATGTGTTTTTTAGTCCTGCCCATGGGCATAAACCACGACGTCAGTTTTTTCATGTATGGCAATACTCAGCAATTTTCTTTGTCTCGAGATACAAACCAACTATTTGCCGGGTTTGCAAGGCAAATAGGGAAAGCGTTGCGCAGAAATCAACTTGAAGACGCCCTAAATAAAAACCTTGCCCAGCAAAATGCTAAACTCGTTGAAGAAGTTGAAACCTTAAAAACAGGCTTAAAATCAAGCACACTTATATACCAATCTGATGCAATGCAGCAACTGATGATACAAGCACAACGTGCCGCTAGAACCGACACTACAGTGCTCATTACCGGTGAAAGTGGTACTGGTAAAGAACGCCTAATACATGCGGTACACTCTCTTGGTCCTCGAGCGTCTGCGCCTTTAATCATTGTAGATTGCGGCTCGATTCCAGAAACACTCATTGAGTCCGAATTATTTGGCCATGCAAAAGGTGCATTTACTGGCGCGCAACACGAAAAAACAGGCAAAATTAAAGCCGCGGACGGCGGTACAATTGTATTGGATGAAATTGGTGAATTACCTTTGTCTATGCAACCTAAACTTCTGCGTTTCGTGCAAGAAAAGTATATAACCCCCATTGGCAGCACCAAGCAACTCGCGGTAAATGTCAAAATTGTCGCCGTCACTAATCGAAATTTAGAAACCGAAGTAGAAGCGGGTCGGTTTAGGCGAGATTTGTTTTATCGCCTGAATGTTATTACCCTGCATAATATTCCGTTACGCGATAGGGTCGACGACCTACCTCTACTTTGTCAGCACTTCATTACCCAGTTTTCAAAACGCTTTGATACGCCCAAAAAATATATTCAATCAGACACCTTAAGTCATATGCGCCAGTACACTTGGCCGGGGAATATTCGTGAGCTTGAAAATAAGCTAATGCAAGCCTTTCTGTTAAGTCAAACTGACGAAATTACACTTGAGGATCTTCGCTTAGATGCCCAGCATAATATGCAGTCAGTTGCGCTAGCAATAAGGTCAAGTACCAACACATCAGAAAGCGGCAGGGCAATATCGGCTCAACATACACCACCACCAGAAATTGCTGCTTCCCCTGAGGACAATCAAATCGAAAGCAAATTGCCGAACAATACAATTGTGCCAATAACCGATTCAGCAGAAAGTTGGCTTCAAACATTTTCAAATGCTATTCAAGCACTCGTGATTGAGGTGAATCAATCTCATGCGCACTACCACCTCAATATCGGCGAGCAAATAGAACTCTACTTATTCAGAGAATGCGAACTTGTATATAAAACAAATAAAGAAATAGCGACACGACTACAGTTACCCATTAGCACAGCACGCAGAAAAGTTAACAAAGCACTTAGTGCTAAACTCAAAGTAACCCTGCCTGCAAGCTGGACACCCGTTGCCAGTTTGCTAGATACCTTAATTACTAGTGATATCGTCGTCAAAGAACCACTTGCGGCTATTAAATGCGTGCTAGTTGACAAAGTGTTGCAAGAAAACACGTGCAACATGACACGCGCAGCCGCGCAAATTGGTGTGAGTGAGCCTACACTCTACAAATTAAAAAGGCAGCAATAAGAATTTCAAAACGCTCCGGTAGACATCAGCGCTACTTGTTCGTTGACCCATTCATACTAAGATTTTTTATGTGAAACCAGCTCAACAAAACCTTGTTGAATGGCAGCCTCTACATTTGCAGTGATTTGATTGAGTGCGGAATAGGGCAATAGCTCATTTTTAGGCAATATGCCTGTCCATGTATTTCGGCCATTTCCTTTTGATTCATAAAGCGCATTGTCAGCAAGAATATGCACGTGATCCCACGTTAATGCTTCAGGTGAAAACTGACTGAAGGGATATAAAGAAAATCCGATTGAGCTGGACAGGTGAATTGGCTGTGAAATTCCTAAATCAAATTCATGACTGGCAATAACGGATCTCACACGTTCAGCCAGTTGAGTTGCTTCTTTCGCTTGATTCACATGCCCCACAATTAAAAACTCATCTCCACCCCAGCGCACCACGATGTCGTTTACCCGGCAAACGTCTTTAAGCAAGTCTGCGACTTGTTCAATTACCTTGTCACCAACATCATGTCCATAAGTGTCATTAACCGGTTTAAAGCCGTCCATATCAAACATCAGAAAAAATATGCGAGGCGCAACCACTTGGCTATCCCCCAAACTTTGTTCGTCCATACCGGCAATGACTGCCGTAAACTTCTGCAACGCTTCTTTTGCGACACCCGGCAACACATTATTCAAATACCGACGGTTATGCAGCCCGGTCAATTGGTCAGTTACGCTGGCATTTAGTAGTTCTGTATTTAAGCGCTGTAATTCTTGCGTTCGCTCACTCACATCATTTTCAAGTTTTTCTAGGTAACGTTTTTCTCGTTCATTTCTCAACCTAAGCATCCGAGCAGCCACTAAGATGACTAACATGAACATAAAAAAGTAAACGATATACGCCCAAAACGATAGCCAAATGGGCGGCTTGACAACCAGTTTTATGCTTGCCCCTTCTTCATTCCAGTGCCCATCGCTATTCGCCCCAATGACTTGAAATGTATAGTCGCCAGACGGTAAGTTTGTATACACCGCTTTGTTGCCTTCACTCGCGTCGACCCAGTCAGGGTCAAAACCGATAAGACGATACTTAAACTTGTTATCGTCAGGCGAAACGTAATCAAGGCCAGCAAATTCAAACCCAACAAGGTAATCGTCATGTTGCACCACAATTTCATCTAGACTGTTTTTAATTACCGCAGGGTTGTATACGGTATTCAGTTTATGAAATTGTGTTATCTCTATCGGAAAATGCCGCTGTTCTTTCGCCAGTTGTTTGGGGTCAAAAATACTAATACCGCTGGTACTGCCAAATACTAGGCGACCATCTGGTAACTGGGTGTGTGACATAGAGTTAAAATTATTGTCTTTCAAACCATGGGCAGTGGTAAAAACCTTCATCTCAAAGGTTTTCGGATTGACTTTTACCAATCCTTTGTAAGTACTAGCCCAAATGTATCCATCTGCGGCGTACTCAATACCTGCAATACTATTCGAGGGCAAGCCATCTTCACGCACCAGCATTTGGTAATCAAATCTACCCGCTTGTAGGGTTTCTGCTGAAATATAAAGTAGGCCTCGTCCATTGGTAGCCACCCACATATTACCCTCACCATCTTCAGTGAAACCTCGAATAATCTCTTTTATTTTGTACTGTGTATCAAGTAGCCCGTTTACTCGATAGTTTGACTTGGTTCTTGGATTAAATATGTTTATGCCATCATCTAAGGTGCCGAGCCAAATCAAGTCTTCTGAACTTTCGTAGGCAGAAATTACGCGATTTGAGCTTAGGGTATATTGATCATCTTCATTTCGCGCGTAAGATATAAAAGCATTATCGCTCTCGTTGTATAAACTAATACCGCCACCAAAAGTAGTAAACCACATGTCCTTCTGTATATTCGCTAAGCGTAATATGTAAGGAATACCTGCTGCGCCAATACTCGAAGTATCATCTCTTTTATACTCATAGTGGTTAAATTCCAGCGTTTTCGGATTGAATTTACTCACACCTTTATTGCGATAACCAACCCATATTTCATTCTCATGCCGATACTTTACAGACATAACTTCCGCTTCTGCTAACCCTTGTTGTTGACTAAGCTGCACAGGTATATTCTCGACTTTGCCGGTAGATATCGTGACAAGGTCGAGGCCTTTTAGATTAGAGACCAATATCTTGTCATGGTTAATAATATCGATACCGGTAACATCAGCGCCGGATAAACTGACCCCCTGAATGCCGTCAGCGTCAATATTAGTAAAATACTTTGAAAATGTGTTCCATTTACTGATGCCAGAAAATGTCCCCACCCAAAAAATGCCGCTCTCGTCAATGAATATTGTATTGACCTCATCTGACACTAAAGAATCTGAATCGCGAGGATTCCGTCTAATAAAATTGAGGTCATGCGCCTGATTTGAGTAAGCCAAACCGCTATTAGTGGCTGCCCACAAGGTGTTGTCTTGGTCTTCTATTAATTCTTTAATATGCGTATCGCCAGAGGCAGGAATATGCGCAATTGTTGCAGCCACCTTGTCGCTCAGTAGGTCTTTCATATCCACCTTGAACAAACCCGATGACGCAGTGCCAACCCAAAGTGTATTGTTACTCGAAATATATAGTGTACTTACCGCAACGGATACAATTTCAGCATTTTTAATAAAGTGGCCGCGTAATGGTGTAAAGGCGTCAGACTGCGGTGAATAAAGATACAAACCTTTATTTTCTGTACCAAGCAAAAACTGCCAGTCACTTAAAGCCTGAAATGCTTTAATCTTTAGCTGCTCACCACTCTGAGCATAAAATTTTTGATGAGTAACTTTTTGTTTATCGGACGAATACTTATTTAATATGCCATCTGCAAGCATCCAGATTGTGTTTGACGCATCCAAATATAAATCACCAACTCTATTTGCACTTAAGCTTGCCGTGCCCTTTGATGCAAAAATTCTCTGCACGGTGTCTGAAACGGGATCAATAATATTTAGACCGTTATCAGTCCCCACCCAAATCAGGCCATTTTGGTCTTCGATAACTGAATTTATCCATGGCGCGGATAGCGTATTACTATCTTTAGGAGAATATAGGTAATGTTTAAGACTGTTGCCATCGTAGCGGTTTAAGCCATCTTGCGTCGCTAGCCACAAAAAACCTTTGTCATCTTGAAAGATATCCGTAATGCTATCGGAACTTAAGCCATCCTCCATCGTCATCTGCGAAAAACTGATATTTTTATATGCGCTTTCTGCCAACACTGTATCGTGATTAAGCAGGCTTATTAGCACTGCCAAGGTCGTGCTTACACGCTTGAACCCAGTGAGTAATATTAATGTTTGAAAAATAAGCTGCATATAGTTGTATCGGACTGCTGAATGTGTTCTTGATAGTAATGTAGCAAAGAATTTGTATCTTGCACTTTTGTTGTGCTTACATATAAAAAGAGCTTTGGAAATCAAAGCTCTTTTTACACTTTAGATAGCTAGAGAATTAGTTACTTTCAGCATTCTCAACGGACTGAGTACTTTGAGCCATTATTCGCAGTTTGTCTCCGCCCCAATGACCACCATTTATATCGATCGTTTGTCCTTCCCAATGTGCACCTAACAAATCTAAAGCGTTATCAGTTGCATGGGCTTCCAAGAGGCGCATTCTATTGCCACCCCAATGACCACCATTAATATCAATAAGTTGTGTAGACCAATGCTCATCTGCATTTACCAATGTCCCATCAAACAAACGAATCGCAAACTCACCTGTATCTGTCTGCTCAACTGGCCCAATAAAATGCGCGGTATCAGCAATATCAGCCTTAATATCTAAGCCTTTATTTGCACAACCTGTGGTGTGTGTCATTACCGCTTCGTAAGCGTCAACTAAGCCAGCGCCTTGCTTAAAAGGTGAAAAGCTATACTTACCTTCTTGTGTAACAGCTGCGCGCGCTGCTGTCATGATTTTACATTTCACATCATCTGGTGAAAGATGCGGGTTATTTTGTACTACCAATGCAGCCACACCTGTTACAATAGCCGCCGCCTGAGATGTCCCTGAAATTTCTGCGTAGTCATGCCCAAGGGGATGAAGTTTTAATTTTCTAGCAAGAATATTTTGTTGAAATTTAACCGCAATATTTGTCGCAGGTGCCACCACATCAGGCTTAACAAAGCCATCATAAGTAGGCCCCATGGACGAAAAAGAAGCAATGCGGTCATCTGAATAATCAAACGGCGTACGGTTATCGGTCGCTGCACCTGCTGTTATAATATAAGGATTATTACCCGGTACTGTAATACCAAGTTCTTCACCGTTGTTACCCGCAGAAGCAACTACCACAATGCCAGCATCCCATAGTTTCGTCACGGCTTGGTTGATAGGATCCTCCCAATAGCGACTAGTCGCTGCAGTGCCTAATGAAAGATTAACTACTTGAATACGCTTTTTGTCGCGATTTTGATAGATCCAATTGAGTGCATCGAGTACTGTCGAGTAGTTACTTTTACCTTCGGCATCAAACGCTTTTACTGGTAAAATATTTGCCTCAGGTGCAATGCCATTGTAACGATGCCAGACACCTGTACCATGTTTAAACCTGCTACCTATAATGTTTGCAACATGCGTCCCATGGCCGTTTTGATCATCATTTTTTACAGTAGACAATTGACCAAGTGTCGCATCGTATTTTGCCACTAAACGATTGCTACCGTCTTCATGTTCAGCTAAGCGTCGGCCATAGTCGCCATTGACATTTGTACCACTATCAACGATAGCAATTGTCACACCACGCCCTTTTAGACCAATGGTATGCAAACGATGCGCTTCTACTTGCTGCGCTATGTTGTTGTTTATTTCCCATTGCATATGCGCAGGCATAGGACTTTGCGTCTTTACGACACCATCCTGTTTTAAAGACAAACTACCGATCTTTGTTATCGCTTTAACTTGGTCACTGGTTAATACTGCGGAGACAGAATTGATGATTGGGAACTCACGAGCAACTGAAACGCCAGCGGCTTCTAATACGGTAGTCAAATGCGCAATGCTCGTGCCTTGGATGATATATGATTGTTGTTCAGTGATTTCACTGCTTGCTGAAGCCAATACCTTAGTCGCTGCTGTAACAGGCAGGTCTGGCGTATTTTCGCTTTGCACTGATAAGGTCAATGCGATACTGCAGGCAAGAATAGTGGCTTTACTGATTAACTTCATTTTTATCTCCTCTCGTTATACATCTTCGTACAACGAACAACAGGGTAATGCTTAATACTGCGTACTCATATAAAGTACGTGTTACTCGCCCATAGCACTGTCCGCGCCAGCTTTTCAATTAAAAATAAAGCGTTGATTTATATATATTTTTTTTAACATCCAGATATACGTATCACACAAAATAATATTATGAACTTATTAATGAGTAAAATTTCGATTTATTTATTCATAATTTAAATTTTGACCAATTATTAATTCGAATTTTAAGTATTAACTACTAAATTGCATGTTGACTCACATACTTCAAAATAATCGTCAATTAAAAATAGTACGTACCGATACACAAGTAGCGACAAATATGTTTAGTCAAGTTAACTTGCGCAGCAATGACAGTTGACAAAGAGAGGCGCCCAAAATCAAAGTTTCTTGGTCTACGGCCTTAATGATAATTGTAGTAACGACGACGCTTGGATACGTAATGTATTCATTGAAAGCCTCGCCAGAAAAAGCCGTCGATATACCGGAAAATACGCATAAGTTAAATCATAAAAATGACACGATAGGGACGAGTATATTCACTGACGAGGGGAATAAAATCGCTGAACAAGTCGCTACGACAAAAAATGATGGCACACTATTAAAGGACAGAATTATCTTACCAATTGATATTCTCGTGCTCGGTACTGATGTAAATAAGAATATCGCATTGTTGGAATCGAAGAGCGAGGTAATTACCTATCAATTAGGTGATTTTGTATTCCACCAACCCATTAAATTTACGCAACTTTCAGATACCGTTGTATCCTTGGTTTTTAACAATACAGTATTTGAATTACCCTTATATGATGCAAACCTGTTATCTACGAAAAACGAGAAAGATAAAATACCCTTCTCTCAAATGACATCAGAGCAAATTGGTACCCGCCCAAAACTACTAGAACATATAATCGATTTGACGCCGCTACAAACACCAATGGAAGACTTTCATGCATCACCGGGTAAAAGCTATAAGCTATTTACGCAAGCCGGGTTGCAAGAGGGAGATGTGATTAAAAGAATCAACAATATAAATGTAAACGAGCAAGCTAATATTAAAGCGCTATCCGAGCAAGTTCACCACTTGGACTCCATTAAATTTGAAGTGCAACGCAACGGCAAACTAGCTACTTTGTACCTAGATATACCCTCTGAAGATTTGACGTTTAGCAATTAAAAAAAGGAGGTGTCATTAAACACCTCCTTTTACACAAGTAAACCAACTACAAAACTACAGGTTTACCTACTACGTGTTACCACAACTTTCGCTGTTGGATTGTCAAATCTGTCGCTTTGATCTAGCACTGAGCTTGATAATCCTTCTTTACTCGGGTCGTCGGCGTTTTCGGCCGTCACCACGCCTGCGTGAACTCTTACTGCATCAATGATGTCGTCGCGCACTTCGCTAAATCCTGCTGGCGCGCCACCACCACCCGCTGCTGTGGCCGCAGGACCCGGCATTGTATCTGCCGTTTCTGTGTTTGCTTCTGTACCTGCATCCCATGTAATTGTCGTGAATGATACACTTTCACCAATTTCCATGTTGCTAATGTCATACCCTGTAACGCCAGTAAATGCGTCATTTGTATCAATTAGCATAGATGTAACCGTAAGCTGCAAATTATCTGAGTCAAGTACCGGTACAACAAGTGTGATGTTTTCACTCTTTTGACCCGGCATTATTGGGCCTGATCCAGGGGCAGCATCTAAAAATTGTATCGCTTCTTTAGATTCATCGATGACACCGGCAGGACTCCCACCTTCGGCTAATACTTCTATACCTACACTCGCTGGCTCGCCAGCTTTGAATGCGTAATAGCCAGGCTCATGTGCGATAACAGCCAGTGGCGCTAAAGGTTGACCGTGAGTCAAGTTTGTCACAACAACGTTATATGTAGCCAAACCTGCTGTTGGCGCATCTTCACCTGCGGGACCTTGAGGACCCTCTGGACCCGCCGGCCCTTGTTCACCTGCAGGTCCAACAGGACCAGCCGGACCTGGTGCACCAGCTTCGCCATCATCACCGCTACATGCGGCCAAGAAACTTATACCAACAGCGACAGCCAACGTTTTAAGTGTTAAATCTTTCATACCATTCTCCTTAGCTTAAGATGCTGGCACTACAATGGTCACTTTAGCAACGGGATTTAACCATCTATGAATAGTAGAATTAAGGTCACTAGCACCGTCAGTTGCAGACGTATCACCTAAGGTATTTCTGTGGATATGAATAGGGCCGTCAGTGCCATCTATCACCTCGTTCGGAGAGGCTAGTGCGTTACCTTCAGCATCCCAACCAACAGTTACTGCAACGCCTGTACCACCATCACTCATTGACGGCATAACTGGCGGCGCACCTGCACCCGCAACACCTGGCACACCGTAACCGCCAAGCGCTGCACCACCTTCTTCGGTAATGTCTGTGCGAAGGCTGTTTAATTCATCATTTAACTCCGTACCGGCATCGTAAGCATTTAAGTAATAGTGATATGTGCCAGGTACAGTCGGAATTTCAATGCTATCCAAGCCAGCGAAAGCATCATTCGTTGGGATAAGCATAGTTGCAAGAGATAACAGCGGCTTGTCCATAGTATCGAAGGTATAAGTAAGGGTAGTTGCTGGTGCGACTAAACCGCCAAACTTATGCCAAGTGTTTGAGTCATTGTCGGTGTCAGCTGGGCCTAATACAGATTCAAAATTTTGACCGATAGAATCAGCACTGTCAGAATCATCAATTACACCCGCTTCTGCTAGCCACGCTAAAGGTACAGACGCTTCCTCACCCACTTCATATAAATCTGCGGCGTCAGTATGCGCTACGACAAGTCGAGGAGTGAAGTAGTTACCCTGTGTTAAGTTGGTAATGCTGAGCTCAACTTCAACCGCATGAGCCGCCGATATTGATGTTAAAGTTACTGCCGCAAATGCAGCTAGTCTATGTAATTTCATGCTTTGATTCCTGTTATCTAAATTAAATATTTGCTAACGGAATCCAGTTTGGAATGAAAATCTCACGTAATTGTCACGTGTCTCTCACATTTATGTTTTTATTTGATATCAAATTGAAAATGTATTTTTACTGAGATTTTGGCTGGTAGATTTTTTGTATTAGAAAACAAAAAAGGTTGCCGAAGCAACCTTTTAATATGTATAACAAAAGAACAATTAGATAATTGTTGCTTTTACTACAACGTCAACCAATGTCCAAGTTTTACTCTTAGAAATTGGGCGACACTCACGTAGAGTAACGGTGTCACCAATGTTACATACATTAGCTTCATCGTGTGCGTGTACTTTAGTAGAACGTTTAATGAACTTACCATAAATTGGGTGCTTAACGCGACGCTCAATTACTACGGTAATAGATTTGTCCATTTTGTTACTAGAAACACGGCCTTGAACTGTACGGATTTTTTGTTCAGACATTACGCACCTGCCTTCTCAGTTAAAAGTGTTTTCACACGTGCGATGCTACGACGTACCGTTCTAAGTTGGTCAGTTTTTTCAAGTTGACCAGTAGAGTGTTGCATGCGTAAATTAAACTGCTCACGAAGTAAGTTTATTAACTCTGCATTCAACTCTTCTACACTCTTTTCTCTTAGTTCTGTAGCATTCATTACATCACCGTCCGAGTTACAAAGGTTGTCTTAAACGGCAATTTAGCAGCTGCTAATGCAAATGCTTCACGCGCCAATTCTTCTGGTACACCTTCCATTTCGTATAAAACACGACCTGGTTGAATTTGGCATACCCAGTATTCAACGTTACCTTTACCTTTACCTTGACGAACCTCAAGAGGCTTCTCAGTAATTGGCTTGTCAGGAAATACGCGAATCCAGATTTTACCTTGACGTTTTACGTGACGAGTCATAGCTCGACGTGCCGCTTCGATTTGGCGCGCAGTCATACGACCACGACCAATAGCTTTAAGGCCAAATGTACCGAAACTTACCTTGCCACCGGCAACTGCAAGACCACGGTTACGACCCTTATGCTGTTTACGAAATTTCGTACGCTTTGGTTGTAACATTATTAGCCCTCTCGCTTAGCGCCACGGCCTTTCTTCTTTTGAGGTGCAGGAGCTGGTTGCTCTTGCTGAAGTGGTAAACCACCCAGTACTTCACCTTTAAAGATCCAGACTTTAACGCCAATGATACCGTAAGTAGTCAGTGCTTCTGAGGTAGCGTAGTCGATATCAGCACGGAAAGTGTGTAATGGAACACGACCTTCACGATACCATTCGCTACGCGCAATCTCAGCACCACCAAGACGACCGCTTACTTCTACTTTGATACCTAGTGCACCAATACGCATTGCATTCTGTACCGCGCGCTTCATAGCACGACGGAACATAACACGACGCTCTAACTGACTTGAAATGCTGTCAGCAACTAGTTGTGCATCTAGTTCAGGCTTACGAACTTCAGCAATATTCACTTGCGCAGGTACACCTGTTAGCTTAGTGATATAGTTACGAAGTTTTTCTACGTCTTCACCTTTCTTACCGATAACAACTCCTGGGCGAGCAGTGTGAATAGTCACACGAATGCTTTTTGCAGGACGTTCGATAACGATTTTAGAAAGAGACGCGTTTTTCAGTTCTTTCGTCAAGTACTGACGTACTTGATGATCGCTGTATAAGTTGTCGGCATATTCTGCTGTATTAGCGTACCAGGTGGAATTCCATGGTTTGCTGATACCCAGGCGTATACCGGTAGGATGAACCTTCTGTCCCATAATCTACTCCTAGTTATCCGCCACAACCACAGTAATGTGACTGCTACGCTTAAAAATACGATCAGCACGGCCTTTGGCACGTGGCTTAATACGCTTCATAGTTGGGCCTTCGTCAATAAAGACTTTCGCGACGGTTAATTCGTCGATGTCAGCGCCTTCATTGTTTTCAGCATTCGCGATGGCAGACTCAAGAACTTTCTTGACTAAACCAGCGCTTTTCTTCGGGCTGTAGCTCAAAAGCTCAAGTGCTTTTTCTACATGCAACCCTCGAATTTGATCTGCAACTAAGCGTGCTTTTTGAGCCGACGTACGAGCAAAACGGTGTTTAGCTAAAGCTTCCATTTTTATCTCCGATTAACGTTTGGCTTTCTTATCCGCGACATGGCCACGGTAAGTACGCGTAGGCGCAAATTCGCCCAATTTATGACCAACCATCTCGTCACTGACATATACAGGAACGTGTTGGCGACCGTTATGGACCGCAATGGTCAACCCAATCATATCTGGGATGATCATAGAGCGACGAGACCAAGTTTTAATTGGTTTCTTGTCGCCCTTTTCCACTGCAGCCTCTACCTTCTTCAGCAAGTGCAGGTCAATAAAAGGACCTTTCTTGAGAGAACGTGGCATGGTGAATCCTCGCTATTACTTGTTACGACGACGTACGATAAGTTTATCAGTACGCTTGTTGCTTCGGGTTTTCTTACCTTTAGTAGGAACGCCCCAAGGAGTTACAGGGTGACGGCCACCTGATGTGCGACCTTCACCACCACCGTGTGGGTGGTCAACCGGGTTCATGGCAACACCACGAACTGTTGGACGGATACCTCTCCAACGTGTTGCACCAGCCTTACCTAGTGAACGAAGCATATGCTCAGCATTACCTACTTCACCGATAGTTGCACGGCAATCAGACAATACTTTACGCACTTCACCTGAACGCAAACGAAGTGTCACATAAGTGCCTTCACGTGCTAGGATCTGTGCATATGCACCCGCAGAACGTGCAATTTGCGCGCCCTTACCAGGCTTCATTTCTATAGCATGAACTGTAGTACCCACTGGCATGTTACGCATAGGCATTGCATTACCAGCTTTAATAGGTGCATCAGAACCAGATTGGATAGCATCGCCAGCTTGCGCACCCTTAGGAGCCAAGATATAACGACGCTCACCGTCTGCATAAAGCACTAATGCGATATTTGCAGAACGGTTTGGATCATATTCTAAACGTTCAACTTTAGCCGGGATACCGTCTTTGTTGCGTTTAAAATCAATAATACGATAGTGCTGCTTATGACCACCACCGATATGACGAACCGTGATTCGACCATTGTTGTTACGACCACCGCTTTTGCTAATCTTGTCTAATAAAGGCGCATGTGGAGCACCTTTATGTAGGTCAGGGTTAACTACCTGAACTACGTGACGACGACCAGCAGAAGTAGGTTTAGCTTTCATTAACGCCATCTCTAATCCCCTTACTCAGCAGCCGCACCGACGAAGTCGATATCCTGGCCTTCTTTAAGTGAAACGTATGCTTTCTTCCAATCGCTACGCTTACCCATTCTTTGACCGTGACGCTTAACTTTGCCTTTGCAATTAACTGTACGAACAGAATTCACTTCAACTTCAAACAACTTTTCAACAGCTGCTTTAATTTCAAGCTTGTTCGCATCTTTAGCTACTTTAAATACAAACGTGTTTGCACTTTCAGCAGCTAAGGTTGATTTTTCAGATACATGAGGTGCTAGTAGCACTTTTAATAAACGTTCTTCGTTCATGCTAAAGACTCCTCAAGTTGCTTAACTGCATCTGCCGTCATAAGCACTTTTTCGAAAGCGATAAGGCTTACTGGGTCGATACCTTGAACATCACGAACATCTACTTTGTATAGGTTACGTGCAGATAAGAACAAGTTCTCATCTAATTCACCTGTTACAATCAACACGTCGTTAAGTTCTAGTTCGTTAAGTTTTGTAAGAAGTTCTTTTGTCTTTGGTGCTTCAACACCGAACTTCTCAACAACAATCAAACGTTCTTGACGTACCAACTCAGAAAGGATGCTTTTTATGGCACCACGGTACATCTTTTTATTCACTTTCTGTTCGAAGCTACGAGGCTTTGCAGCGAATGCGCGGCCACCACCAACCCAAATTGGGCTGCGGATTGTACCAGCACGTGCACGGCCAGTACCTTTTTGACGCCATGGCTTCTTACCACCACCGCGAACTTCAGAACGAGTTTTTTGCGCTTTAGTACCTTGACGAGCACCAGCACCATAAGCCACGACGACTTGATGTACTAACGCTTCGTTGAATTCACGTCCAAAAGTGGCGTCTGATACTTCAAGAGCGCTGTTAGCGTCTTTCAATGTTAATTCCATCAGTTCACTCCTAAACGTTATGCTTTAACAGCTGGCTTGACGACTACGTCGCTGCCAGTTGCGCCAGGTACTGTACCTTTAATTAATAAAAGGTTGTTTTCTGCATCAACACGTACTAGCTCCAAAGATTGAGTAGTCACTTGTTTGTTACCAAGCTGACCAGCCATTTTTTTACCTTTGAATACTTTACCTGGTGATTGGTTTTGACCAATTGAACCTGGTGCACGGTGAGAAATAGAGTTACCGTGTGTCATGCGCTGTGAACTAAAGTTCCAGCGTTTGATTGCACCAGCAAAACCTTTACCCTTTGAGGTACCCACTACGTCTACTTTTTTGGTGTCGTTTAAGATTTCAACAGTGATTTCACTGCCAACTTCTATTTCTGCACCTTCGCCATCACTTAGGCGGAATTCCCAAAGACCACGACCAGCTTCAACGCCAGCTTTAGCAAAGTGACCTGCTTGTGCTTTGTTCACACGGTTGGCTTTTTTAGTGCCAGTGGTCACTTGTAATGCGCGGTAGCCGTCAACTTCTTCAGTACGTAACTGAGTTACACGGTTTGGGGTCGCTTCGATAACAGTCACAGGGATAGAAACGCCGTCTTCAGTGAAGATGCGAGTCATGCCTACTTTACGACCGATAAGACCAATCGACATTGTTATTACCCTCTCTTGTTAGCCTAGGCTGATTTGAACATCAACGCCGGCAGCCAAGTCCAATCTCATCAAAGCGTCAACTGTCTTGTCAGTTGGTTCAATGATATCTACTAAACGCTTATGCGTACGTATTTCGTATTGATCACGTGCGTCTTTGTTTACGTGTGGAGAAATTAACACTGTGTAGCGCTCTTTGCGTGTAGGAAGTGGAATAGGGCCACTAACTTGTGCACCAGTGCGCTTTGCTGTGTCAACGATCTCCGCCGTAGACTGATCGATCAACTTGTGATCAAACGCTTTTAGACGAATACGAATTCTTTGATTAGCCATCGATTAAGCTCCAATCGAAAGAACAAAAAAATTCACCTTCTCAATCCTGTTCTTTCTTATTGAAAGTTGGATGAAAAGATGTGCGTAAACCGATAACTCCTAATTGGAGTTCTGTTCATATGTTAGCTTGCTTGGCGACTGCTAATTTTTATAAATCATTAAAAGCCATTTTGGCGTGGTAAATTCTAAAGAAGTGCATTCACTCATTGACCTAGAAATTTACCGCTAACTCACGTCTTGAGAAGACAACTATTAGGTTAGTCTGCTAGACAGTGGGCGCGAATTATACAGGGATTGGATGTTGAGTCAATAGCAAAGCTAATATAATTAGAGATTAAAGCCTGTTGATTTTTGTCACTGGCTAATCTTCAGTTACTTTCGAGTAATTGCAATAGTAATATTGCGTTTTTCTTGTCTTCAAAGTTGACATTTTCAACATCTAGTATTCTATTCAGAATACTTATTGCTTCACTTTTACGACCTAGCTTTTCTAATGTATACGCTAAACGATACTTCAAAGTGTTTGAATTGTTGTCTTTAACACTTGCTTCTCGCAAAAATCCCAACGCTTCTTTGTATTTTCCTTGCAATGCTCTCAGCCACCCGAATGTTTGCAATACCTTTGAATTGCCATTATCCAACGCGTATGCCTGCAATATATATTGCTCACTTGACACAAGGTCATCTGGCAAATACAGTCCAGCTAAGCGATTAAGCAACGCGCTTCGATTTGGCATTAAGTTATTCGTTAAGATATATTCATATTCACGTATCGCAATATTTTTATCCCCATAATAGTAGTGATACTGTGCTTTAAGGCTTCTGTAAAAATAACTACTATCTTTGCCGATTGCGATTTCCAACTTGGCGAGAAAAGCGCTCGCATTAAACCCTTTGCTGACCAATGCATACATTTTTGCCAATACCACTTGATTAGTAACGTCAATGGCTAAAAGTTTTTCATATTGCGCATTTGCTGATGCTGTATCATCTTGCAGCAAACTCAGGTCTGCGCTTAACAAACCAACTTCAATGTCTTCTGGATAGACTTTCTGCAAGCTTGCTATAGCCTTAGCCCCATCTTCGTAATCTCGATTCTGTAAAAGGACTCTTATGTAATCAACTTCAATTTGACGCTGATTTGGTAACAAGGCTCGCAAATTTTCCATTGCCTCCAGTGCCAAGGCATATTCAGCAGTGGCGCTATATAAGCCACTTTGTGCTTTATATAGTAGTGGGTTTGCGTTAGCTAAATAGCTAAGCTTTTTAGCCTCAACCGTTGCCTTATCATATTGTTTTAATTTGATGTGCAATCTAGCTTTTAGCACAATATAATTTGCAGCACTTGGAAACTGTCTAGTTAAACGATTTGTTTGATTTAGCGCTTGAACAAAATCACCAATAGAAATTAGATACTCGATGTAATCACTCCGAACGACATCATCGTCTTCATATTTTTTAACTAATTCAAGGTATAATGCGCCTGCGTCATCATATTGATTCAACCCCATATATGACCTTGCCAACGCCAAACTTGCAGATAGATGCTCTCCTCGGCGCGCCAGTATTGACGCTAATATAGATTGCGCTCGCTTGTAATCGTTCATACCATTTAAAGCTATTGCCTTATTAAACAGCAAATCAAATGAATCCCCTTGATGCTCTATTTGTTTGTTAATGAGCGCGAGAGCTTCAGCAAATGCTCCCTGCTTAATATTCGATGCAATCTTAAAGCTAGGTATCATTTCATTTTGAGGGTCAACAGAATAAAGAGCGTCAATTCCCTTATCTGCGGCATTAAATCGAGCGAAATCTATATTGGTCAATACATATGTTTGCAACACCGAGATATCATCTGAAAATTTGCTAAACATAGTGTCTAATGCGTCAAATGCTAGCGACTTGTCGGCTTTCGTAAGTAGGCTCTTTAATTCCAGCAAGGCAGTTTGCGGATGGTCATCAAAGCCATTTTTTAACTGTGCTAATAGTGCGTTGGCTTTATATACTTTATTTCTTTCGAGATATAAATTCGCTAGAAACAGTGTATGTTGGAAGTTTCTCAATACCGACGTTTCATATTGTGAAAAAACAGATAAAGCAGCTGCTGGATCCTTTAGTGCCACATGAGTTTTTGACAATAAAAATGCAGCATCTACATTACTTTTATCGCCAGACAAGTAAGTGTCAAAATCTTGTAACGCCAACTCAAAGTTACCTTGAACATAATTTACCAAACCACGCAAATATACCAATGTTGGTTCTAGGTTTGCTGCCTGGCTGCTAAGTTTTGACAGACTAGCTTCAAGTGCATCGAAGGCTTTTGCATCGACTGGCCTTGCCCCTAAATGTTCTTTTAGCCAAATAAAGGCAAAATTTACATAAGGGTCTTGCGGGTACTCAGTAAGAATTTTTTCTGATAGCTTAAGCGCTTGCTCAAGTTTTCCTTGCGATATATATATATCCGCTAGATTTCTAGAAATAGTTGGCGACGCCCCCTCAAGATCATATGCTTGTTCTAGATACATCTGCGCCTTGAATAAATCGCCATGAATACGATGATATTGACCTAATAGTCGAAGTGTTTCAGGGTTATTTGCTTCATACTTGTTGGCTTCATCAAGTAATGCTTTAGCATTATTAAACGCGTCCTCTTGCAAACTGATTCTGGCTAAACTATTTAGTGCATTCATTCGCTGAGAAGCACTTTTTCTTATTGAGTTAAGCAATTCTCTTGCGCACAGGTAATCTTCGATATTTATGCAAGCTTCCGCTTTTAAATATGCCCAGGAAAGCCGATTGCCTTCAGATAACAAGGATTCAAATTTCAAGGATATCAAACGTGAGAACTGGCGCGACGCCAATAATGCTTGCCCCCACTCTCTTGAAAATAAATTGGGGTCAGCGCCAGCAAACTCTGCCTCAGAGAACTCTTGTTCTGCAGCACTGAATTCTTTCTTATTCAGCAGTAACTTCCCCATTAGTATTTTAGCTGGTAAGTATTTTGGTGCTGCTTGTATCGCATTTTTTGCAAGGACATAAGCTGCATCGTACTTACCATCATTAAACGCTACTAAGGCTTTTTCATAATTCGTGTTGTTGTCATTTGCTAAAGAAGTATATGGTAAAAATACACACACTAGAATGACAATACTAAAGCGTTGAATAAACATGTTCTTTTCCGAGAATAAAGTAAACCTAATTATAGCAACCTGAATATACGTCGTTTAGCAAGAGGCGCTGATATTAACGACATAAGAAGTATAGTCTGCCAAATGCAACAAAGCATTAGAGTGCAGGTATTAATAACCTACGCACTAATGCTCTTAGAAGATAAAATTATTCGGAATAATTTAGCGGGAGCGTCTATAAACCAGCGCTATAGCAGACGCTAGGATAAACCAGAACATGGGAGGCACTGGCACGCTAACAGTTGACGTTGGCGGTTCATCCCCATTGAAAGTGAAATTATGGAACTCTCTCGCACCGGTAAAGGACAACGCAGCATATGCGCCATCAACATTTGCACTACCGAAAGTATGCGCGTAAGGGGCTAAAACAGATCCTTTAACATTCAAAGAGCCAAAATCAATTCGAGTTGCATCAGAGAAATTCCACAAAACGCTAGAAAATGCTGCATTTCCATTGAAACCGTTGTTAAGATTTATACCTCCACCCAAAACGATTTCATTATCAGTTAAACCATTCGTAGCAACGTTAATTATGACTGTACGTCCTGAGGTACCATTCAACGAAAGATTGCTGTTTTGTGCAAAGATATCTTTTGCTTCAACATTGAAGACAACCTGATCTTCTGTGCCTGAATAATTGAATTGGCCATTAGCGTATGTACCATTTGCGGTTAATCCAGCATAGTAAGCGGTATCCGCGTGCAATTCGGCAACAATATCCGCAATAGAAACAGCCGGATTGTGTATTAGCTGGGCATCATCGCCATCATTTAATTCAATTGTTGTATTGTTGTATATCTGGCCACCATAAACAAAGTTATTGTCTTTTAGTACACGAATTTGAACATTGCCGCCATTTACGTCACCGACATTGCCAACAACTGTTACAGCATCAATTGCGATGTCTGTATTTTCAAGTCTACTACCAAACTCTGCAGCGACATTGGCGTTTAAGTCCCCACCAATAACAGCAGAACCTTGAACGTCTCCGCCAGTGAAGTTGTAATCTTCAATCAGTATCAGGTTATGTTTACCAATTGTATTTTCAACACTATTTGCATCATACGCATATGACGCCAAACCCACAACGACCACTGTGCTAATGGCCTTTATTAAACTAAACTTCACTCTTACTACCTACTGATTTAATTAAATGCACTTTAACATGGCATTTACACTACTAAATTATCACAACTACGCTTACAGCATGAGTGCCGAAAACAAACTACAAGAGTGTGTCTACTGTGCGTACTTTGCTTAACTACCGCTTCTGAAAAGCAAAAATCAAGCCACATATTATATTTATATATTTCAATAGGATGCACCTATTAATTACATTCACTGTAAAGCTTTTTGACACTCAACAGCAAATCCGACCAGTAATATACCATAAAACGCCTACGTTTGTACTGCTGCTTCCGTCACTTTTACTTTTTCGATATTAGTAGGCTTATGTGTTTGAGCAATCAACACATAAACGTTGGGTAAAATGTACAGCGTAAATAAGGTGCCAATAAACATACCAGCTACTAAAATAAGACCAATGCTATTTCTTGCTTCTGCACCCGCACCAGTTACTATCATAAGTGGAAAATGACCTAATACAGTGGCAGCGGTTGTCATCAAAATTGGGCGTAAACGAGAGGTCGCGGCGCCTGTAATAGCGCTTAATTTATCATGGCCATCGAGCTGCATTTCCTTAGCAAATTCCACAATAAGGATGCCATTTTTAGCCACCAAACCCACCAAGGTGATCAAGCCTATTTGTGAATATATATTAATTGTCGTTAAGCCTAGGTATGGGAAAAACATTGCTCCAGCTAATGCTAAGGGGACAGAGCCTAGCAACACGACTAAAGGATCACGCAAACTGTTAAATTGAATGGCCAGCACAAAATAAACAAAAATGAGCGCTATACCTAAAATACCTACCAAGCTGTTGCCACCTTTACGGATTTGTCGAGATTCGCCTGCGTAATCAATGTTGTAATGTTTAGGCATGATATCCCGAGCAATATTCTCAAGCACACTCAGCGCCTCTTCCTTGGTACTTGAAGGTAATATACCGCCATATACTTTGAAAGAATTCTGTTGAGTAAATCGGGTTAATGAGCGCGGAGCAGTAACCTTTTCAAGTTGCGCAACCGCAGAAAGTGCAATTAAGTCACCACTTGGGGTAGTCAATTGTAAGTCAAGTAAGGCCTCTGGTGTGCGCCTTCCATGACCTTCTATCATCGGTATTACTTTGTAAGCTCGACCATCTAAATTGAAACGATTCACATAGTTGCCCGACAACATGATAGCCATTTGCCTATTCACCTCATTGAGACTCATACCTAAGTCGGCTATTCGTTCCCTGTCGATGACCAATCTAGCTTGCGGGAGGTCAATTCGTAAGTCAGTATCAGCAAACATAAAGTGACCACTACCGAATGCCGCACCAACAATTTGACTGGCATACTGTTGCATCTCTTCCGGGGAATCTGTTGACGTAATAATCAGTTCTACATCAAAATTTCCAGCGGTAGGCAAGGCTGGTGGCAGTATAGGGAAGGTTTGAATACCTGCAATGGTAGAGACTCTACTGTAGACTTCCCCAACAATTTCTTCCGTTGTGTAATCACGTTTGTCACTAGTGACAAATTCAATTCCACCAAACCCTCCAGTAGGGAAAACTATTTGCCACATTTCTTTACCACCTTCGATATCGAGCAATTTATCAACGGTTTTGTTCATGTGAAAGTCAGTGTATTCCAACGATGACTCTGGCGGTGACTGAGCAATGACAACGACGGTACTTTGGTCTTCAGTAGGCGCAAGTTCTTTTTTCGAAAACAAGTAAAATGGAATGGTTAACATGCTGATAAAGACAGCTGCCGTAATTAATTGCGGCCGCCATGCCAACGCGCTAATTAGTTGTTTAGCATAAAAGCGTTCTAGCTTGCTAAACTGGCGGTTAACCCACACGGTAATCTTACTTTCCTTGCCCCCCTCTGGTGACAAATAAGCACTCATTATGGGTGACAATGTTAACGCGACGACACCTGAAAATAAGACGGCAATAGCTAAGGTAAATACAAATTCTTTGAACAACATACCAGTTAAACCTGACATAAATCCAATTGGCGCATATACCGCCGCTAAAGTAATAGTCATTCCGATAATTGGTGTAAGTAATTGCCTTGAACTTTTTAGCGCAGCCTGCCGACGTCCCATACCTTCTCGCATGTATTTGGCAACATTTTCCACAACTACTATTGCGTCATCTACAACTAAACCTACCGATAGCACTACTGCTAAAATAGTCAATAAGTTAAGCGAGAATCCCATCAATGACATAGCAGCCATAGCACCCAAAATAGAAATAGGAATGGTAATCAAGGGCACTATGGCTGTTCTAAACGAACCCATTAGCATCAAAATAACAATGCCTACTAACACGACGGTTTCGCTTAAGGTGGTAAAAATCTCACTGATAGCATCGCGCATATACAGAGTAGCGTCATATGCCACGCCTATTTCGGTACCACCATCAAGTGTAGGATTAATTTGTTCTATTAGCCGATACAACTCATCACCAATTTCAATTTCATTTGCACCAGGTAGGGGCCAAACTGAAATGTATATTGATTGGTTTTTGTTGAGCTTAGCGTTAATTGTACCTTCACTTTCTGCCAACTCTACGGTGGCTATATCACCTATGGTAATGCTACTACCATCAATATGTTTAATCACTAAGCGCTGAAAATCACTCTCAGTTTTCATTAATGTGTTAGCGATTAGATCTATACGTTGTTTATCGTTTTCACTATTGCCAATAGTTGCCGCCACGTTGTTAGCAATTAGTGCATTTTGTACATCGATAGAACTTAAATTGAATGCAGCAAGTTTATCCGGGTCAATCCAAATACGCATCGCGGGAGAACGCCCCCCCTCTAAACCAACGCGCTGCACACCTTTGATCGTAGACAAAATTGGATTGACTTGATAAGTCAAATAATCAGTCAGTTGTTCCCGTGACATTTCTTTTGATTCTACATCCAAATAAAAGCTGGCGTTAGGTCTGTCGGCACGTCTAACCGATACGGCGGGATCTTCTGCACCTTGTGGTAGTTCAAAACGAATCTGACTGAGACGACTAGACAACTCAGCTAAGGCCATGGTGCTATTTTGGTTCAACTCTAACCACATAGTAACCCTGCTCGAACCAGCCACTGAAGTTGAATCAACATAATCAACACCCGGCACAGTGGAAGCAGCTCGCTCAATTGGTTCAGTAACGAAACCTTGGATCTCTTTGGCTGATGCCCCTACATAAAAGGTGTTAATTTCAATGGAAGAACTTTCGATTTGAGGATATTGCAATATAGGTAATTTAGTAGCTGCCAATAGGCCGACCAATACAATAACCATGGATAACACGATGGCCAAAACAGGTTTAGTGACAAACATGTCCATTATATTTTTTTTCATATGATTCATATTGGTAAACGTCCTGTTTAATTACTGAGGTTTATCCAGAGCATTTGCTTTCGGATCAAACGTTACGAGTAAGTCTGGACGCAATTTAAATGCACCGAGGCTCACAATTAAATCGTTTATATTTAGCCCTGAAGTCACGATAGTGCTGCTATCAAACTCTTCACCAATAGTGATTTCTCTTCTTGTAGCGCGGTAATTCTTGTTGTCTTGAGCTGGCGTTAAAAAATACACATAGGTCGAGAACTGATCACGCATGATAGCGGATGTGGGTATTTCAATCGCTTGAGTGGCAACCGACGTAGGAACCAATACATTTACTACAATACCTGGTTTAAGTAGTTGATCAGTGTTGGTAATTTCAGCTCTGAACGTTAAGCTACGAGCCGCCCGGTTCAACAGCGTGTTCTTCGCCAAAATTTTACCTTTAACGGGTACTTCGTCGTAGGGCAATTTAACCTGCAACTCTGTACCAGTTTGAATATAAGCAAATTGTTGTGGCAGTTTAAAATCAACCCATATTTTGTCGTCAACACTAACCAATGTATTGATTTCGCTGTTCGCAGAAAGATATTGCCCCACTTCAAGTGAATGTAATCCTGCTACTGCATCAAAAGGCGCTTTGATAGTTTTTTTATCAATTAAACTGGTGATGGCATCAATTTTCGCCTGTTGAATCGTCACTTGAATCCGTGCTTTGTCGTAGTTGTCTTGACTGACGACGCCCTGCTTGTAAAGCTTTTTGTTCCTGCGTAATTCTATTTCTGCCAATTCTAAGTTTGCTCTGGCATTAGCTAAGTTCGCTTGTTCTTCACTACTGTCCAACTGAACAAGAATTTGTCCTTGTTTAATTTGACCACCTGAAGGTAAATTAAGCGCAACAATAGTACCCTCAAGTTCATTCCGAATTGTGATGATACGGGTGGCAACAACTTCTCCCAAAGCCTTGGTTTTAGATACCCACGTTGTGCTACCTACTTTAATTGCTTCAACTGTTTCCGGGAATTCCATCGGCTCATTAGATGCTGCGGAGGCATTTTGTCGCAGATTGAAATAATACAATGCATAAGCAATCGCGCAGCAAGCCCCTAACGTAATCAGCCAGCGAAATATTGAACTGGTTTGTTTCATGCTTTGTCCTTAATAAATCTATAAATCAAAGTTTATCGCAATTTAATAGCTTAGGCGCAACAATTGCGCTTTAAATATCTTGGACGCTTAACGGCGTCAATGCTTTAAATCTGCGCTACTTTCCACGACGTAGGAGTATGTTTTTCAAATTCTTGAGCAGAGAATAAAATGCTAACGCCATGACGTGTTGTATATCCTTTTGTTGTCTCAAGATACCGACAAATAAATCAAATAGCGATTTGTATATTTATGCACACTAAACTTGATTTACCTCTTGACGCTTTGGAGGTTTTATCAATGGCCAACATATTATCAGAATGTTGTTCAACGGGGTATTGTAAAACTTAACTCATATTTGTACAAAATTGATATTTACAATTGGAATTATAGGCTCTTCTTTAATCTATGAATATGTTCTTTTTATGGACAACAATGGCTGTCTACAAGTCTATTTTTTGACCCAAAACAGTCTTATAAAAAGTCAATATTCCTGACACGAAAGATTTTTTCAAATTTGCCGATAATACTCAATTATATACGTATAAAGTTCATAAGGTGAAACGCTTAATCTATACCAGAAGTCAGATGACTTTTACGAAAGAACACGTAACAATTTGCCAGATTAATTTGAAGATCGTTAAAGGAAACCAAAGATCCAATGCAAGAACAGTCGCCAAACAATACAATACTCACAGAGCTTAATAAGCGACTGCAAGCCTACCCTTCGCTGACCGCAGCATACAGAGAAGTTGAACCACTAATTTTACAAGCATTTGGCGCCGTTCGTATGTCGATATTTCAACGTCGTCGCCAACATCAAGATCTGGTCGCAAGATATAAGACAGGTAAAGAAACCAAAGAGATAAAGGTACCTATCAGCCCACTTTCGATTGCCGGTTACGTTGCAATGGCACAACAGCCTTTAGTCATTAACGATCCTTATGACGACGAACAATTAAAACAAATACATTTCAGGCTACGTTTTGATAAGAAGTTTGATAAGGCGAGTCAATTTAAAACGGCCAGTATTTTGTGCGTACCGGTGATCAATGCAGGCGTTTTAATGGGCGTTATGCAAGTTATCAATAAATCTTCTGGCAGTTTTAACGATGACGACTTAGCCTTAGCGACGAAAATAGCAAACACCCTCGGCGATAAATTTAGATATGAACTCGGTGGCACCAAAAACCCCTTAGACTATCTCGTCCACCGAAATTTGGTTCAACAGAAACCTCTCAACGATATCTGTGAGTCCAATAATCCAAGGCAAATAATTCAACGCATCATTTCTGAATTGAGAGTTAAAGAAGAAGACATTGGCGAAGCTTTGTCTGTTCACTATCAAGTACCATTTTTGGGTTATTTGCCTGATACCTACAACTTACATCAAGGTAATTCTAAACTGAATATGTCATACCTTAAACGTAATCTTGTAGCGGTTATTTCAGATGTACGAGAAAACCCAATAGTCTTGATGTTGGAACCTAACAATGCGGAACTTCTAATGGAAATTGAAAGTGCATTGGGTATCGACAGCTACGAAATTGCAGTGGCATTGCCAAATCATATTCTTCAGTACTTAGGTGAAACCAGCGCTGGTGCTGGCCCAGGAGAAATGGATGAAATCCTCGACGAAATAGGAACATCTTTAGAAGATGATGACGACAATACTGACGAAATGGCGGAAGACGCTCCAGCGGTCGTTCGTTTAGTCAGTAGAGTATTGCAAGACGCTAAACGTCTGAATGCATCAGATATTCATGTTGACCCTGAAAAAGGCGCGCCCACACGCGTTCGAATGCGAGTTGATGGTGTTATTCGTGATATCACACAAGTACCAGCATCCCACCATAGTGCTGTTATCGCGCGTATCAAAATTATGTCAGGCCTAAATATTGCCGAAAAACGTGTTCCTCAAGATGGAAAATTGGCATTTAAAATGTCCGGACAATCAGTTGAAGTGCGAGTAGCAACTATCCCTACCGTTGCTGGTGAAGGTGTCGTTATGCGGATATTAGCCACTGGCGGTGCCATGCCCATTGAAAAAATGAATTTGATGGCCGAAAACATGGATAGGCTAAAACAAATGATTCAAAAACCACACGGCATATTACTAGTTGTTGGTCCTACTGGTTCAGGTAAAACAACCACACTTCACGCCGTACTTGGATATCTCAATACGCCTGAAAAGAAAATTTGGACTGCTGAAGATCCTGTAGAAATCACTCAACCAGGGCTTCAACAAGTGCAGGTGAGCCCCAAAATTGGTTTTACTTTCGCAAATGCATTACGGGCCTTTTTGCGTGCCGACCCAGACATTATCCTGATTGGTGAAATGCGAGATAAAGAAACGGCGCATGCGGGAATTGAAGCGTCGTTAACTGGACATATGGTATTGTCTACATTACACACTAACTCTGCGCCCGAGACCATCACTCGTCTATTAGATTTAGGTTTAGATCCAGTGAATTTTTCTGATGCATGTGTCGGCATTCTAGCTCAACGACTTATTCGTACACTTTGTGGTAACTGCAAAGAAAAATACGCCGCCACAGAAGACGACATTGCATTTATTAAGCGTCAATATGGCGATGAATGGTTTGAAGAATTACACCTAGATAGTAACTTACAACTGCATAGGGCGAAAGGCTGTGATGACTGTGGTGATACGGGTTACAAAGGCAGAACGGGCGTACATGAACTATTGGGCATGACACCCGAACTGAGGGCGCTCGTGTACAAAGAAGCGTCAGTCAATGAGATGAAAACGCAAGCAATGCAAGATGGCATGCGTACACTAACCCAAGATGGTATTCGCAAAGTCATTAAAGGTGATACGGATATCGCACAAATACAAATCTTGGGCGGCCACGACTAGACTAATCAACATTAGCCTAGTTATCCACGTTTGCTTAATTTTGATGGTGGGTATCCAAAGTGCAGCCTAAAATTTCGAGTGAAATTTGATAAGGATGGGATACCGACATTCAAACTGGTGTAGGTAACAGATTCACCACTCAATAGAATTTCGCGCGCCTTGACCATACGATGCTTTTGTAAGTAAGAGCGAAAGTTTGAATCGAAATACGTCCGAATACGCCGATGAAGTGTCTTCTCTGACATGAATAGTAACGCTGCGCATCGGGCACGATTAAATTCTTGATCTGCATAATACTGTTCAATGATGTTTTGAAATTTGTCTACAAATTCATTGTCAACATTACTAGCGCTGACTACGGATTTTTCTATCGTATAAGTCGCTAACGCTTCTTCAACATTATTTTCTGCCGCTTTGACTTCGTCAATACATGCACGTGAAATCGCCATGATTTCTTCGATTCTCACTGGCTTCTCTAGAAGGTTAGTGATACCTGCTCGCAACAATTTAATACGTAAATCTTGAGGAATAGCAAACGCTAAGAGTACAATCGGAATATCACGTATCTTAGGGCTAGCCATCATCAACGAAGATAGCTCTAATGCTTTGTCATATTCCACGTCGATATCACATAACACTAACTTAATGTTACGCGTAGACAGCATAGTTATTGCTTCATCAATCGTTTCAACAAGACACACATCATGGTTTGGTAAAATAGACGCTCTTGTATCTTTAAACACATAAGAGTTTGAAAAATTAATGACTAGTAATGCTGGATTATGCAACTGCTGAAACGCTGAAGTTTTTTCTGCGCTAGCGGCTATCTGAAGCACATTTTCAAGAGGCTTAGTATTGCTATTGACACTTCCATCAGTCTCGCATTTGTCTGTTGCATCATCAGAAGTTTTATCCTTAAGAGGCACAAATACTCTAACATTGGTTCCGTATTCTAAAGCGGTATTTATTTCAACGTCTCCGCCAAACGATTTAATGGTGCATATTGCCGCCGGTAAGTCGGTAAACACATAAGTATCAGCACTGCGCCGATGCAAGGCACATGCATTCTCGACCTTGAACCAAATGTCATTTAGTTGTGCTAAAGGCATTCCTCGCCCATTGTCCAAGATATTAATTACTAAGTTGTTTTCACAAACACCGCCATAAACAAGAATATTGGTGTGCTCATCATTATGCACTACGGCATTAACGACTAGTTCTTTTAATACTTTGCAAAAGGTACTATTTGGCATCAGAAGAATACATTTTTCTGATAGTGATATTGACAATTTACAATGATGGAAATCAGCGAACTCAAACAATGCTTTTTGTACAGAAGATAGATCTAAGGTGTTGTTTTCAAGCGTAACACTTGTTTGAGCAGTAATATCATCGATAGCAGCGTCGCATTCGGTATTATTGAACTGGAAATGTCTTAAGGTATGCAGTAAATTGCGCACTTGCCCTAATTCATTGCGCAACTTGGTACGGTACAATGAAGGGCATTGCTCATGATTTTGCGTCCAGTAATTAGACGTAGCTAACCCCTTTACAGCAGTTTCTAACTGATTAGCCATAGTAAATAGCTTATTGTTATTTATTACTTTGGGCTTATCGCATGCGTTCTTTGTTAGCAGGATAGTCTGATGTTTTACTTCACGAATAATCCGAATTTGCATCAAGTTAACGTAAAGCGACACGCACAACGCAAACGCACCTACGACATAAATAGCTTCGTAAAAAATATCCAACGGTAATTTCCTATGTACTACGTGACTCATTGGGAAAATATAATGGTTATATTATACCGTTATAAATGTTAACCATTTATACGTTTTTAGCATATAAAAAAAACACAATTTGCATGCTATATGTACTTTCTAGGAAGTTTTTCTGTTTCCGTTAGTAATATGAATAAAATCAATACTATGTGTACTTAACATGCCAACTAATCTATAAAATCTAACCACGACTGCATTCGATGTAAACAAAACAATTGTGCGTTTGAGCAATAAAATTTACAAAATTTAAACCTTAAATCAACTGCCGTAATAAGCCTAACATTCTCAACTTTACATAAGCCTTCTCTGAATTGCTTAAAAAAAGCATAAGCAAACGTTCAAACACAAGTGTAAAGTTTATATCAAAAATAAAGACATAAACTGTTTATTTATACAGTTATAATGTTATTATGATCTGTAATTTACTTAGGGGAGAAACTGAATGGCAGTCATTACCCAATATGTTGTGCAGCATAGGGGAGTAGATAAGTTGGTTACTACAGACAAAAAAGAAGCTGATCAATACGATAAAATGCTCGATATTGCAGACAATCTAAGTTTGTACATATCGAGTAAAGGCATTGAGCTAAACGAGTCCATGTCGGAAGAACTCGGTATCTTGCTCGCCAAAAATAAAGAGGCGGTTTCTAAATTACTGAAAGGCACCAGCGCAGATACTATTCTAGAAGCTGAAAAAGCTGAAGTAGTAGAGATTAAGAAGGCATAGATCGTCGCTGTCTTCACTCATAACATATGACGCTTATGAGTGTAGACAATGAATATTCAAAAGCTTCGTCGTTACTGAGTACCGCCAACTGTCATGTTGTCAACTTTCAGTGTCGGTTGCCCAACGCCAACAGGTACAGATTGGCCATCTTTACCACAAACCCCAACGCCTCGATCTAAGGCAAGGTCATTTCCTATCATGGATATTTGCTGCATAGATTCTGGCCCGTTACCAATTAGCGTAGCGCCTTTAATCGGCGTGGAAACTTTGCCATTTTCAATTAAGTACGCCTCTGATGTAGAAAATACAAACTTACCCGACGTAATGTCTACTTGCCCACCGCCAAAGTTAGGTGCATAAATACCATTTTCCACTGAGCTAATAATCTCTTCAGGGCTGTGCTCGCCAGCTAACATATAGGTATTTGTCATTCTTGGCATTGGCAAATGGGCATAAGATTCTCTTCGTCCATTCCCTGTAACAGGCACACCCATCAGCTCCGCATTCATCTTATCTTGCATGTAGCTTTTCAAAATGCCATCTTCAATCAGCACATTGTATTGACTTGGCGTGCCTTCATCGTCTACCGACAATGAGCCACGCCGATCTGACAGTGTTCCATCATCAACAACCGTCACACCTTTAGATGCCACCTGTTCACCGATTCTGCCGCTAAATGTAGACGCACCTTTACGATTAAAGTCACCTTCTAGTCCATGCCCTACTGCTTCATGCAACAATACGCCAGGCCAACCACTTCCTAGGATAACTGGCATCGTACCTGCTGGCGCAGGAATTGCCTCTAGGTTAACTTTAGCCATGTGCAATGCATCATCCGCGAGCTTTTTAAATAAGGGCTTACCTTCCGTATCGTCACTCAAAAAATACTCATACATTCTTCTCCCACCGACCCCGGCAGCGCCGCGCTCTCGGCGCTCGCCCTTTTCTAATAGCACGGAGCAATTTAAACGGATAAGTGGGCGAATGTCGGTAGCGAAGGTGCCATCTGAGGCCGCAATTAAGACCTCTTCGTAAACCCCAGAAAGACTGACGACTACCTGACTTACATCTGGTGCTTGTTGCCTAATATACGCGTCAGTCGATCGTAACAAATCAATTTTTTCAGCATCTAACATTGAAATAAGTGGGTTATCCTCGCCATACAACGGCGTAAACGTTGGCGTAACTAATTCTTTGAAACCTTTAGCCTTAGTCGCCTGCGGTGAAATATTTTTGGCAGCATTACAGGCCTTAATCAACGCATCCGTAGATATTTCATCTGAATAAGAAAACCCGGTCTTTTCTCCCGAAACGGCTCTTACACCAACACCTTTTTCAATGTTGTAGCTTCCTTCCTTAATAATGCCATCTTCCAATACCCAACTTTCATGCTGACTGCTTTGAAAGTATAAATCTGCGAAATTATTGTCATGCGACAAAAGAATGCCAAAGGCATTTTCAAGGGATTGCAGTGATAAACCACTTTGGTCTAGTAGACTATTAACAACTTGTTCTTTACTCATAGTTTCCGCGAATGTGAGATCTAACAGGCATAGCCTTGCGGATCTTAGTTAGTGCATCTTTATTAAAGACAGATGATGCCATACCTTGGCCAGATTTGATAATGCTTAATAACTCCCCCCAAGGAGAATAAATGCAGCTATGACCGAATGTTTCTCGACCATCTTGATGTTTTCCCGATTGATTTGCAGCAACAACATAACATTGATTTTCAATCGCTCGCGCTTTCAATAAGGCATGCCAATGTGCTTCACCAGTGACTTGAGTAAAAGCGCTGGGAACAACTACAATATCAGGAAAATTCATCTTACGATACAATTCCGGAAACCTTAGATCGTAACAAATACTCTGGCCTACACGTGCGAAAGGTAGTGATGCAACAGAGCAGCAATGCCCAGCCGTCGTATATGCTGACTCGTTATAATTTTGAGTGTTGTCATCAACATTTACATCAAAAAGATGCATTTTATTGTAACGAGAAACTAGTTCACCATTTGGACCATAAATTATGCTACAAGCGAAGTATTTCTGTGGCTCATTTGAAGTAATTGGCATACTGCCGCCCACTAAATATAACTGATACTGTTTAGCTAACGATGACAAGGCCAGTTGTACTTCACCGTCACCTAACGCTTCTGCTCGTGCGAGCATCGCGCGTCCGCCACAACCGAACATGGAGAAGCACTCCGGCAATACGACAATATTTTCATCGTGTGCCCCAGTATTTGCGAAGGACGACGTAAATAGCTTAGCTAATAAGCCTTCAACACACGACAAATTTTCCGTTACATTATCGCTACTCGTCATTTGCAAAGCATGCAAATTAACCATCTTGTGCTTGCACTTCTATAATATCGCCAGTCGTAGGAGGAATAAATGTAGGGTCATCTTCTTGTGGTGAGGGAATACGCCTTGCAGGCAAGTCTACTTCCGTACTTTCTCGTCCAGTTTCAATTAAGATAGGTTCTTTAATGGTACCGGTGACCGAATAATTAACATTAGATATCACTTTAGTCGATGTAAGCACTTGATCTAAAGCCAAAGCTGCTAAGGCAGAGGGCGGGCTGACGGTAAAGAAATACACTAGCACTGGGAGATTTCCTGTAACATTCGGTGCAAAACTCACATTATAATTGAGTTCTTTACTGACCAAATCAGTATAACCATAAATCTCAATCTCACCAGCTGCACCGTCTATATTAGTATCACGCGTATCTGCTTTGCCTTCTGTTATTTGTATGCTCCCATTCATCTCGTCATAAAAGAAGCCTTTTGCAAATACATCCCTAAAGTCTAGGGATAATTTCCGCACTAGTGAATTTAGACTCAACAAGGTAAATATTCGTGATCCCTTATCACTCACTTCATTTAAGTAACCGTCGGTTAGTTGCCAATTGATTTCACCGTCGAGAGTTGAAAAATTAAAATCCAAGGGCGAATTTTTCCACGTCAACTGAAAATCCATCAGCGCTTCAGAGTCTTTAATACCACTATCTACATCAAATGCCTGGAGGTATCGACCAAAATCGTTACTCTGTGCGTCACCAACCAAAAATGTGTAGTGGTCTTTATGGCGTTTATACCATTGTCCGCTGGCGTTCACTCGGCCGCTTTCACCGCGCATCGACAACTGATTTATTTCTAAGCCATCATCATTTGGTGAGGCGACTAAGGTCACTTTGCCAAAATCTAAGCCCGCAAAAGTACAATCAGCGCAATCAAACCGAATTGTTGGCAAACTCTCTGGATCTATCGAGGTCTCAGTTAAATCAGGTGCTTGCGCTAACACTTCCTTAGAAGGCTCTCCATTGTCACTCTTGAACTCAGGTGCTGGGGTTTTCTTAAATTTGATATAATCAACTGAAATTTCGACACCTCTTGATACCCACTGATCGAAAATTGTTGCCGTTCCACGCGTTTGATCTGCGTCAAAATCAATCAACCAATTATCTTGATTCCGTTTAGCCGTCATGCCCATATCTGTGATTCTTGTATCGCCAAAGTTTACTTGGTCAGCTTCAACAAAAATTCGTTGTGGCACATCTAAGTAACCGGGGGAATTGCTCTTTTTACCAGACAATATCTGATTCACCGTGCGATACCAATGACTTACATCCATTTCAGGTAAATTTGCACTTATGCTGAAACCGGCACCCATACCAAAAAAATCTGTTTCGCCCAAAGATAAATGTGCTCGATTAAATCGCTTTTCTTTGTGCGGCAGTGCGCCTTCAAACCGGACCTGATCGTTCGCAGACAATCTGATAACTGACGCAATATTATTGCCATTTGCAACTAACTTAAGATTAAACACGTCATCCAACGCTTTGTCTAAAGGCGCCGGTAAGCTTGAAGACACACCCAACAAGTCAGACGTAAAATTCGCAGTATATTTGTAGTCTTTCTCTTGCAATTGAACATCAATATTAAGCAACCAATCTGCCGTACCTGCGACACTTTCGGTTAAATCAGGCGCGTGCTCAAGTAATAACTTATCAAGCACCCATTGTCCTCTGATGCCAATGTCTAGGTCATAGGTGTCATTTTGAACACTAAGTAAATTCAAAGATATGGGTTGTTCGAACAACACCGCGTTTACATCTTTTACGACTAAATCTTGGTTATCAAATCGTAGTTCACCCATAGACTCAGTTAATGAAAGGCCTAGGGCTGCAATTCGTACGTCATTATTGACCAAATTAACTGTCCCTTGCGCTCGCACATTTTGTGCGTCACTCAAGGGGATAGTGAGTTTTAAGTCAGTATTGAGCAAGCCACTCACCACTACATCTTGCGACAAAATTCGCCCCAAAGTGTCATCTAAAGAACTATCAAGCAATAGGTTTGATAAGTCTTCCCCAGAGCCACTGCCTCTTGCATTGATGATTAGGTTTGATGCGCTTTTTAACTCCGGAACTTCCGCTCTAAAATTCGTAATATGAACGTTTTTGAGATAGCTCGAGTCACTGCGCATATACAATGCATTGTTCTCAAAGAGTAAATCGACATCAAGTTGAGTGACGGCTGGCCATTCAGAAGAAAAAGTAAGCTCAGCTTCGTTAACTCTAACGGCTGTTTGGAAGACACCTTCATTTTGTACAAAAGGGTAATCGGGTATAGCTCCATGCCACAGAATATTTGCATATTCGACACGGCCTGTTCCAGAAAACGCTCGGGTCAAAAATTGCTTTGTTTCTTGTCCCATTAATTGATTAGGTAACAAGGTTCTTAATTTACTCAACTCCAAGACTTCTGTATTAAGAAACAGAGACATCTCTTTTGATTTAGCGGCATATTCAACACTGCCGTCAATCTCTAAACCGTCGGCAACCATCGACATTTGATCAACCGAGAACAATAATCCATCAGCATTTTTTTCTATGGCAATCGGCAGTGAAACATCCTCTAAAGAAATATTTTTTTCGAGTAACATCTCAGACGTCAATTTCACTTCAGGCTGTTCAATGGTTACTAAACCTTTGTTGCCAGCCCAATCAATATCAAAATGGAGTTGCTCAATACCCGGAAGAATACCCTTTTCATGATAGGACAACTCACCACCGCGTATACTCAACGCAACGCCTTTATTGTTAGAATACGCAATTTTCGCTTTTGTTAACGAAAAGGCTAAATCAATATCCTCGAGCGTCTGCGCTAAGGGCTTACTGACCAGTTTTGTTAAGCCTCGTGCCTGAGTTAATTCAAATGGCGTCGTATTTTCTATGTAGATATCACCCGCTTGGTTATATGACCCCAGCCAAGCACTATTAACTTTTTCTTCTTGGATACCAAGGGATAAATCTTTAAATGTAAATTGCCAATTTTCTCCGTTGCTGTCCGTAGGTAAGGCAAAGAACTCTGCACTTAGGCTGTTAGATACAAGCTCATTTTCACCTTTCCAACTAAATTGACTGGGTAAAATAGCGCCTTGAATTTTGGTAATACCACCGTCAGCGATATCTGCCCACAATTCAAAATTTCCATCGCTGTTTTCAAGTTCGGCTTGCAATACGCCAAGTTCATTGATCCAAGGCGCAATATCAATCTGTTGGCCTTGAGCATAAAATTTGCCAGTGTAATCTTCAACGCTACCATATAAATCTATAATAAACTTGGCGTTGTTGTTAGAGTAATCGTTGAGTGAAAATAGCCCTAAGCCTTGGTGTCGACTGTCTTTATTTAACCAGGACAGTTGATCGATATGAATCGTCCGCTCACTTTCATTCGTGACCAGTGTTAGTTTACTATCGTCCACAGAAAAGTTTTCTAACTGATCTAAAAATACAGTTTCCAAGGCTTGAACAATAGCGACATTTTCATCGGAAGACTTCATTTCAGCTAAATTAATATGCAGATGAAGTTCTGACAGTCTTACATTAGTCGATTGTAAACTCGCACTGCTAATGCTTGGCCAAAAGTCGATAAGTAAATATAAATCGCCAACTTCTAGCATTATGGGTGAAGCATCGCCTTGACGCATTTTCACATCATTTAATACCAAACTTGGGCCTGATGCATGCCATGTTGCGTCAATTTTACCGATGACAAGATCAATGCCATATTCTTGCAAAACGAACGCTTCAATGTTGTCTTTTTGATCGTCCAAATACGGAAGTGAATAGCGTAACGCACTAATTAACAGCGCAACCAAAACCAAACTAATGGCAATCAACGTCCATAGTTTTCTTAAAATGAAGGTTAAGGTTTCGCTGGTTTTACTCACATCATTACCACATCAAATTTGTCTTGATGATACAAGGTTTCCGTTTGCACTTTTATTTGTTTCTCTACAAAAGCTTCCAATTCAGCTAATAAGTGCGACTCTTCACCAAGCAAAGCATCCGCCACTGGCGGCGAAGCATAAATGACAAACTTATCCGCTCGATATGCTCGGTTAACACGTACCACTTCTCTGGTTATCTCGAAACAAATGGTTTCGATTGTCTTAATTGAGCCTCGCCCTTTACACGCTGGGCATTCGCCACACAATTGATGCTCCAGTGACTCCCGTGTGCGTTTGCGCGTCATCTCAATTAGCCCCAATGACGTAAAACCATAGATGCTCGACTTCGCCCGATCCTTTATCATCGCTTGTTCTAGTGAGTTTAAGACACGCTTTTTATGATCAGGTTCAATCATATCAATAAAGTCGATAAGTATCATGCCGCCCAAATTTCTTAACCTAAGCTGCCTCGCTATCGCCAACGTCGCTTCTATATTGGTATTAAAAATCGTTTCTTCTAAATTTCGATGACCTACAAATGCCCCAGTATTGATATCAATAGTGGTCATAGCTTCCGTTTGGTCAATTATTATATATCCGCCGGATTTCAAATCTACGCGCCTTTCAAGCGCTCGTTGCAGTTCATTTTCCACATCATATAAATCAAATATCGGCAGCTCGCCCTGATAGTATTGCAATTTTGCTTCTAATTCAGGTACGTACTCTTGAGTAAAAGACATCAACTCTTGATAAGTCAATTTTGAATCAATGCGAATTCGCTCTAATTCAGTACCAACAAAATCTCTAAGTACACGCCTTGCTACGGGTAAATCCTCATACAGTACATTTGATTTACCTGATTTTTTTCGATATTCGATTTTATGCCAAAGACGCCTTAAAAACTCAGCGTCTTGCTTCAATTCGTTTTCAGAAACACCTTCGGCGGCAGTTCTTAAGATAAATCCACCATTTTCATCACAAAAATTAGACACAATATCTTTGAGACGCTCTCGTTCTTCTTCATCTTCAATCTTTTGAGATACACCAACGTGTGTCACACTCGGCATGAATACTAAATATCTAGACGGCAAGGTAATGTCGGTCGTTAACCTTGCGCCTTTAGTACCAAGCGGGTCTTTTACGACTTGAACAATAATTGGTTGTCCTTCGCGAACTAATTCACGAATGTCCTTTTTCTCGAGCTGCGATGGACTGACATCATCCGCAATTTCTTCGTCAATGGCGATATCTGAGGCATGCAAAAATGCTGCACGATCGAGTCCAATATCCACAAAAGCGGCTTGCATGCCTGGCAACACCCGGCTAACTTTGCCTTTGTAGATATTGCCAACGATACCTTTTTTAGTGTGCCTTTCGATATGGATTTCTTGCATAATACCATTTTCGATTAGCGCTACACGCGATTCAGAAGGCGTAACATTGATTAATAATTCGGCCGCCATTAAAGTAAACCTACCTTGTTAAGTAATTGTTTTGTTTCGTATAAAGGCAAGCCAACTACGGCACTGAAACTACCTTTTATTGCGACAATAAATTGTCCACCGATCCCTTGGATAGCGTAACCACCGGCTTTGTCTTGTGGTTCGTTAGACCCCCAATAAAGTACTTTATCTGGGTCAGAGATCTCGCAAAATTGCACTTCTGTCTTTATCACTATACTTTCGCAAATATGTTTGCTAACAACAGCCACACCTGTGTATACGTCGTGCGCTCTTCCAGACAGCATGGACATCATGTAACAAAAATCGTCATAGTTTTTTGGTTTTCCAAGAATTAGGCTATCTATTGTAACAACGGTATCAGATCCTAAGACCAGCGCATCAGACCTTAGTCCACTATTTGAGGAAGAAGCGGGTTCTCTGTGTAATATTGCCTTAGCTTTTTGAATCGCTAACCTTTTGACTAAATCTCTTGGAGACTCATTAGCCTGCACAGATTCATCGATATCCGCAGCGCGCACATCAAAATCACGGACAATATGGCTTAGTAGTTCTGCACGGCGAGGGGATGCCGACGCCAATATTAGTTTGCCCATATAAAATTCTATACTTTCAGAAAGCCTATTGTCATGAGACCCTAAACTTGCGTCGAAACTTTCTAAGCAACCAAAACAGCCATGGCCACAATACGATAGTGACGGCGGTAGGCCAAAAGAAACGCCAACGGAATTCGGTATTTATTAGCCAGTATTGTAACCAATAAACAATTAGGTGGTACAACAAGGATAGTACCATAATTGTAAACGCTTGTTGCAGCATCGACTGATTACGTAAACGCTGATAATTTGCAGACACAATAAAGATAGGTATCGTTAAGGCAAAACAGTGCACGCCCAGGGCTGTCCCATACAGTATGTCTAAGGTTAATCCGCAAATTGCAGCAACACCAACGCTTACTCGATTGGGCAAGGCCATCGACCAATAGCATAAAATCATTAATAACCAATCTGGACGATAAATATCGATTTGCGGCGGCATCGGGATAATTTGAAGTATTAAGCCAACGATAATACATATATAAATAAAGGTGTTATTACCGGGCATCTTGACTCTCTAACTGCTGATATAAATCACTAGAAGCAACAGCCTCCTCTGGCGCTATATCTTCTGGCCATAGTAAAAGTAGATATTTAAGGCGGTCTAGACGTGCAGCAGGTTTTACACTCACTTCCGCGAACGGCTGGCTTTCGTCACTTACGATTTTGTCAATGATACCCACCGGATAACCTTCTGGAAAAACGTTACCGAGACCTGACGATATCAGCAGATCTCCTTCTCTGATTTCAGCACTATGTGGCACATGTTGCAGCTTTAACTCATTTAGAGTACCCGTGCCAGATGCCACCAAACGCACATTATTTCGACTTATTCTGATAGGGATTGCATGAGTAACATCTGATATTAATAGCACACGGCTATTCGTTGTTCCCACTTCGACAACCTGTCCGACAATGCCATTGTCATCAAGAATTGCTTGCCCAAGATACACGTCATTCAGTGTACCTTTGTTGATGACAATTTGATGAGAATAAGGGTTGTTATCAATCGACATTAATTCGGCGATCATCTTATGCATGTCGACTCTGACAGGGGCATCAAGCAAGTTACGTAGGTTGTTGTTTTCTTGCTGTAACGCCGCTAAACGCTGAAGTTCGCCGTTTAATAAGGTGATTTGTGATGTAAGAAGCTCATTTTCTTCCAGCATATTTTGTCTAGACGTAAACCTAGATGCACTCCAATTTAGCACTTCGCCAGGCATATCTGCAATATACTGAAGAGGACTAACAAAAGAAGTAAGGTAAGTTCTTAAGGTTTTAACACTATCAACTTTAGTGTCTACTATCATTGCAATAATAGAGAAGACCAGAATCAAAATGAATCTGGTCAATAATGATGGGCCTCTTGGAAACACCTCATTCATAATACAAATTGCAGCCTAATCGCTGCTTATTCGTAACTAAACAGGTCACCGCCATGCATATCGATCATATCGAATGCTTTACCACCACCGCGAGCAACACAAGTAAGAGGATCATCGGCTATCACTACAGGAATACCGGTTTCTTCCATGAGAAGCCTGTCTAAATCTTTTAAAAGTGCACCACCGCCTGTTAGCACCATCCCACGTTCTGAAATATCTGACGCTAGCTCAGGAGGACTCTGCTCTAACGCAACCATCACAGCACTTACTATGCCAGAAAGCGGCTCTTGTAGCGCTTCTAGAATTTCGTTGCTATTAAGGTTAAACCCTCGTGGAACACCTTCAGCTAAATTTCTACCACGGACTTCGATTTCTTTAACTTCCTCACCGGGATATGCAGCGCCAATTTCGTGTTTGATTCGCTCAGCAGTTGCCTCACCAATAAGTGAACCAAAGTTACGACGAATATAGTTAATGATTGCTTCGTCAAACTTGTCACCACCAATACGCACCGACGATGAATACACAACGCCATTCAGTGAAATAATAGCGACTTCGGTAGTACCCCCTCCAATATCAACAACCATTGAACCGGTTGCTTCTGATACCGGTAAGCCAGAACCAATAGCCGCCGCCATAGGTTCATCAATCAGATATACCTCACGAGCACCTGCCCCTAATGCTGATTCACGTATTGCTCGTCTTTCAACTTGGGTAGAACCACAAGGTACGCAAACCAATACCCTTGGGCTAGGCCTTAAGAAGTTGTTGTCATGTACTTGCTTAATAAAATGTTGAAGCATTTTTTCAGTCACATAAAAGTCGGCAATCACGCCGTCCTTCATTGGACGAATAGCCTTAATGTTACCAGGCGTTCTTCCCAACATTTGTTTTGCTTCGTGCCCTACCGCTGCAACACTCTTGGGGCCACCGGCCCGCTCCTGACGAATGGCAACAACCGAGGGCTCATTTAATACTATTCCGTTGTCTTTGACGTAAATCAGCGTATTCGCTGTGCCGAGGTCGATTGATAAATCGTTTGAGAACATGCCTCGAAGCTTTTTGAACATGGAATGCCTTTATTATTGTTTGTTTGTGGTTCACATTGACTAAATATTCGACGGCCAATGTTAAGTTGACATAATTTCCTAACTTTACCAACGCAGTGGCCTTAGAGCAAGCGATGCTTACTGTTTTGCTAAGCTTTTGTCTATAGACAGAGCTTAGAACACTTCTCGCCAATGAATGGTTTTATCATTTCCTCTGAAAAGCCCAAAACTCACTGCCGCCGTTGGCGTGTCTTCATCGTCAATATCTCCGTCCTGATCCCAGTCTATATTTAGATGTTCAGACCAGTGTTCAAGGCTATTTTGCGGCACTAAATGCAAGAAAAAAGAACCCGCGACAGCCTCACCACTCGCTATTACAGGCGCAATCTGGAGGTCACTGGCATCAGATAAGCCAAAGGTAAGGTTGCCAGTTGACGTCAAACCGTCTATTCGAGACACCAGATTGTTACTGCTTTCTGTGTCATGACTCAAACGAATATCAAGTCTAGACATTGCTAAATCGATGGAAGTGCAACTATCCAGGTCATTCACTCGCCATTGTCCGCCATCTAGATATTCGGCTTTTAATGGCACATGTAGGCTTGTATTTTCAGGTCCGAACGTATTTTCTGCAAGCAAACGCCCGTATCGCATTTGCGTGCCCGTTATATCTTGAATATCTAAAGCGGAACAAACACTAGGGTATGAGGTCTGATAACAAATACCATCGCTGTCTGTAAAAAAGTTGGCGCTAATATTTAAATTGACAATTGCGTCAAATGGCGAGGTATCATTCCCTGTCGGCGATGCAACTTTCTCATAGCGAAATGTTGTATTATCTATTTCGAATGTTCCTATGCCATCATATACATTGATATTTGACTGGCGCGGGCCTTGCCCAATGTTTTCTACAATTAAATCCCCAGAATAAACGGCGTCACTGCTATAAAAAAATGCGCTATTAATGGTTGATTGCGTAGGATTTAGACGCCATTCGGTATTCGCATAATTCTGTGTGATTTGCCCTCGTGTGTTGTAAGCAGTAACCGTTAACGCCGGTTGCGTTGCAAAGCTATAAGCAAACGTTTGCCCGACATATGTAAATGCGGCAGAACAACTATCCGTGAATTCTGGCTGATTGGCCTGAACATCAAAATAGGCTGGTGTAAAGCGACCAAGTTGTAAGGTATTTGAACCAATTGTACTGCCCAAGTAGTTTTCGTCTCGCACACTCAACTCATATTGTCCAGACTCTTCCATGAACGCTTCGCTAGACGTGTACGCTCCATTCGAAAAATGAATTGCAGGCAAATTGGTATACGCACTGGCAATCGCGCTTTGCAAATTATTATCTTCATCTAAGTAAAATGCTGCGTCCACAGCGCTGCTGCCCATGGGCAGTTGTCGAACAACCGCGGCGCCAAATGCTGCATTTTGATAGCCTGGTAAGACATTGGCATTAGCGCCAAGCGCTTCGATACGTAAATTAAAAGCAGTTCCCGCTGGTATCACTGAAGTATTGTCACCAGTGATTTGTAAGGTATCGGGAATAAGCTTCAAAGTGGTATTCGCACCACTGATTACTGCACCATTAACCTCTCCAGAAATTGATAGTTGTAGCTGCCCGACATCTGCAAAACTAAAATCGCCGAAATCTGCTTCCCCATTTTCATCGAAGCGCAAGGTAATAGTGCCTGAATGGCTGCTCCCACTCGACAATGAGATGCCGGCAAATGGTACGTTGCAGGTTGAGGGCGTATATGGCGCATCGGGTGTAGCGATGCATTGGTACGTTAAATCCAACGTTTGATCACCATCGACAAGCGCCTCACAACTCCCCCCCGAGCCGCCAATCGCGCGCACGCCAACCTGCGTCAATGCCGCTTCTGCAACAAACGCAGCGGCTGAAAAATCTGTGCCACCCGTGCTACGATTAAAAAATTCTAAACCAACATCTTGGTATGTAATTTCACAATCTGATGAACATCGAATTGGCGCAATGGGAGATTGCCTATCACTTCCCAGCGTTAGATTACCTGCCGTGCGATGCTGTAAGCTGATTGTTGTCGAACCACTAAAACTAACAATGGAATTGTGCCATGCGTCTGAGGGCGTCATCTGCAAGGTCACATTGTCATTCACTAGTTCAGAACAGGTATCATTTGCACAGGCTTTAATGACAATCGAAGGATCCGTGCACGTTGTTGCGGTTTCTGGGTGCTCAATGCGGTAGTGATTTACTGCATCACATGGCGTAGCATCATCATAATCCGCTTTAAACTGCGCCTCATCAACGGCTTGACTGTACAAACGAATGTCATCAAAAATACCGCCCGCCGCATTATCAGACATCTCATTGACAATATAGGTACTTTTGTTATCACCAAAGACAATTGACGTTAGATCAGCAATCCCTCGACCACTACTATATGAAGCCTCGATGGCCTCAGCCCCATTTACGAAAACACGATACTGCCGCGCATCCATGTTCCATTGCACACCAATATGCACCCATTCGTTGGCTGG
The DNA here is from genome assembly GCF_030160655.1 of Agaribacter marinus. Taxonomy (GTDB): domain Bacteria; phylum Pseudomonadota; class Gammaproteobacteria; order Enterobacterales; family Alteromonadaceae; genus Glaciecola; species Glaciecola marina. Next base: position 48,722 of record NZ_BSOT01000009.1, on the reverse strand, counting down.
ATACGTAAATGCTGTAGTATCGATATCAAACCCAATATCGTCGATATCTTCAATGCCAAAACGTAAGGCACCCGAATTGCGTTTAGCTAAAAATAAGTACTTTGCACCACCACTTGCAGATGGATTCGAGGCATCAAACAGCATGACCGATTGACCATCATTCCAGTTATTAGGGTATCTGAACCAAAACGAAATAGCGCCTTGATCACCCAACTCATTTGCGTCGACCTTGGTATCAAAATACACCTGTTCTGCCGAGGTAGTATTGTCATCGGCTTGAAACCCTTTGCAATACACATTATCTGTAGGCAATATTACGTCGAGTAGACTGTCCAACTCCCCCTCTCGATTGTTCCCCGATATATCTGATACCTGAATAGCACTAGATTCAACTTCATCAAAAGAATAATGCGCTAACAGGCTATTACATGTCGTACATGTATTAGCACTTTCGTTGTACCATGCGACAACATCTTGTCCACTGGGTTGGTTCTCGTAGAGTTTGATTTCATCAATGTCGCCCAACATAAAATCATTGTATTGGTTGGCACTGAAGTTTCCTCTCGAACGTCGCCTAGACGTTGCACCAATCACCCAATCATCTGCATTATTTTGCAAACCATTGGTATGCGAACTATCGGCAAGTACCAACTGACCATCCAAATATATTTGTGTACCTAAGGCACCAAAACTATATACGAGGTGATGCCACTGCCCTTCCTGTACTACGTCAGCGCTGGTAAAGGTGGTAGATGCTGATTGGCTTTGATGACGAACATTAATCTCGCCCGCCGCCGTCACATTAATAGTAAGATGACCGCCGTCTGCAAAATTAATGGTGTCTTTAGATAATAGACCGTTTCCACCCGCATGGCTGCGCTCAGAATGACTTAAATCATCGAGTTTAAACCAAAGTGATATCGCGCCATTGGCTACTTTCATATCATCATGATGCGCAACCGTTGCGTAAGAAGATGAACCAGTAAACCGTAAACCTTGACAAAAGCGGCTTGCATGATTTAGCGAAACTCCTTGACGAATAACACCGTTGTGACCAGATATCACGTCAATAAGGGCATCATTGCTAAAACTGCAGACATCTGAACTCCAATGAGAAATAAGTACCGGATCGTTCGTACAATCCGTGCATGCTTGGCTGGACATTGTATTTATTGATGCGACTTGTGCCTCATTCAGTTGCACATTGAACAAGGTAAACTCATCAATGAAACCTTTAAAAAAATCACGCAACTGTGATGTTCTAGAACTCGATGACACAGGTTCGTATTGCCAACTGCTCGCACCAAGTGCCATGGGTATACTTCCCGAAGCGATGCCGCTAGTAAATGCACTGAATGATTGTGACAACGTCCCATCCACGAATATATGCATACCCTGCGCGCCCCAAGAATATACGATATGATGCCAACGATTTTCTTGAATGAGATTCGTGGTATTTAAATATTGCTCTTGACTGCTATTTTGGTGCCGCACACGCACGCTACCGTTGTCATCTATCCATAGAGTGAGGTTACCGCTCACCCATAAGCCTCTTGCATCTTTGGAAAAAATCGCCATTCGCCCCGCTGAAGGTGAACCGGAATGTCGAAGGTCACTCGTATACACCCAAAAAGAAATACTGCCGTTGGGCAAATCAAAAATGGGGCCATCAGGAATATCTATAAGACTATCCGCTCCATCGAACGAGGCGGCTTGGCAATAGGGTGACGTATATCCAACACCAGTGCCACCAGAGGCATTGCCGTCATTGGCAGAAATATCGTCGTTGATCGCCGATGATGCCGCACACATGTCCATCGAATAATATAGAATGGGACTAGGGACATTCGCATCTAATACGCATGTACCATTAAACTCAGCAGTACTAATGCCACTGGCATCGAAATAAAAATCCCCCGACTCACCAATGCTAATATTGATCGCATTTACGCCACCAACCAATTCACCAAAATTATCCCAAATAACATCAGCATTAGAATACAGATAACCTTTGAAAAACGTGTTAGTCGCCGGAGAAAAATTAGTGTAAGTAACAACAACTAATTGATTGGGCAAACCATCCCAATTAAATCGTAAGTTTTGTTCAAAATTACTGGTGTTTATATATATGATGGCTTGCTCACCGTTCGATACGACAATTTTTGCGTTACTGTCCATATCAAGATAATTGAACCAGTACACGCCACCATCGAGTATCAAAGTACTATTATCATCTATGTGCATTTCATCAATACGTGACTCAATATTATTGTTGGTCATGTGCAATGTAGAATTTTGATAGACAAAGATTTGGTCTCTATTGCCCTGCGCAACCGAATCATTGCTATTCATTGGGACAAAATAATCTTGCGAGCTATTTGTATAAGCAAAGTTGGGCAAGGTAAGTGCTTGTGAGGTATTACCCGAATATTGACAAGCGTCAGTATTGCAACTTCGAGTGGCGTCGTCTCTGGTGATAGGAATATCGATGAATTCATCAGTACCGATAAGTTGTGCAAATGCATCAAAGCTGATACCGCCAGCACGGCTGGATGAACTGGCAACGTCAGGAAATACAGCCGAGCATATTGCTGCATTGGCCTGATGCAGAAATAATAAACTGGTGATTAAAGCCACAAGCGTTCGTAGGTATTTGGCACCCAACATCACGTCTACAAAGCCTCCATTGCGTCAACTGACAGGGTGCGGCTAATGGTACTATCTGCTAAGTCACACTGACCTGTACTTGAATATTTATAATAGTTGTAGGTAATACCACCAAAACTAATCACGTCAGTGGTACAACGTGCTTCAAAACGACACGCTAAAAACCCTTCAATTTGGCTAAAACTGGCTGGACTCGTCACATTCGTATTGCACACTTGAACGGGGTTACCAATAGGGAAACTCTGCGAAACTAAGGTCTGTAACCCGGCCTTTGCTGATTGCTGTGCACGCAACCCATATACTTCTTTAAGCGCTGACGACGACGAATTCGAAATGACGGATATCATCGTCGATGCCAGCACCGTAAGCACCACCATAATGAAGATAGCAATAACAATCATACTGCCTTTTTGACGCTGACTATGGCACATTGGGAATATGTACCTCTTTGACGATACTCATTTGCTCATCACTGCGCGTAAACAAGAAATTGGCTCGCACGTAAGCGTTTCTAGTCAGTGTTGCACCAACCACTTGAAAGGGGTCAGTTAAGGCGGGGGTTGCACTTGGGTTTGATGACAAATCATTGCTAATACCTTCTGCCATTAGTTGTCCCCCACTTGTATACAGTATTTGGTCACTGGATAGTCCAGACACGTGGCGGTACAAGGCATTGTTTCGTGTGCAATAACTAATGGCATTGTCCGCAATATATAGTCGACTGGTGGGAGAGCTTAAGGCAAACCCCTCACTGACTTCTAATCGCACGACCGAATCTATATCGTCATCGGTGCTGCAATCACCATCGCCATCATCTGAACAGCCTAAAATCATTTGCCGCCTATTTGCGTTAGCGTCATAGACATGTGTGGCATTAAGCGGATATACCATAGCAAAATCATCAGCGTCGGGCGTATAGACTTGATCATCAATATCGGTCATTTTGACGATATCAACCGTTGGACTAGGTTCACCTACAATAGGTAATGATAAATAAAATGCGCTCCAATTCACTGGCACAAATTCTATACAATGTGTATTAGCATCGCCAGATAAACGCACAGAATTAGGCACTGCACTAGATATTTCACGCGTAAATCGCTCAACTGCAAAACTAGCGCTTCTGAGTAAACTGTCTCGCTCAGTCACATCTACGTATATATCCGATGCACTGCGAATAAACTTGGCTGTACCTGCACCAACAATGCCGAGCAATGCAATCACAATAACTAACTCAACAAGTGTAAAACCCGCGCTTATTCTGCCGCTATTAAACATTAGAAGTTATCCTTTACAGCAGTAAAGGCAATGTTTTGATCACCAGGTGTATTCACGCTTATACGTATCAGTTTTCGGTTAGCAACAAGCGAGCCTGTGTCTAGCGTACCATTTTGATCTAGGTCGTCGTCATTGATACCGTCTAAGTTATCATCATAAAAAACGTCGACTGACGCTGAGAACCCCCTGTAAATATCGTTTCCCTGAAACGTAAGCGAACCACCAAGTAAGCCGACAATATCAGAATCACTTAAGCGCAAACCATTAAAATCATCTACATCATCAAAATCATCTCGGCTTACCTCCTCTGCACCTAAAGCGCCACTTGCCGTGCAACTTACTCCTTCATTGCAACGCGATGTGCCACCTGCGAGGTCAGAAAATTCATCAAACGCTTTCGCCTCTATTTCACTTAACAATGATTGCCCCAGCATTACCGCTCGCAACTGCCAAATTGGATCAATACCACGTTTGGCTTGCGGCACAAATACGTTTGTTAGAGATACCAGTGCAATAGAAAATAAGACCATACCAATCACTATTTCAACCAGTGTGAAGCCTGCGTTTTTCTGACGCATACCTTGGCAGTAACCTAGTGGACTAGCACGCATGCACGTAACCTTCGGACTCAATACAAACATGCGTGGTCGATTGACCACTCAATGAAATGCGACAGGCATTGACACACCGCCCACCCGATGAAAGTGGTTGACCTAGTGAATTGAATTCTAGATATGAGATAGCTGCACCGTCGTCGCTCGCCAATAGACTCAAATTAAAATCACTAAATTCAGCCTCACTTATGCGTAAATATTCAGAGGCATTGGCGTCAATTGTATTTCCACATGAAAGGGCTTGGTTACCATCTACGTGTGCCGCCACGCTTGGTCCAATAGCAGGGGTGGCAGATGTATCGAAAATCACGCGATAGCAATAATTGGAAGATGTGTCTTGCATGGACTTAATTTGAATAGTCCTTAACGCACTAATAAGACGCTGTTGAGTCGCGAATTCTGAAAAACCGTCGGTGGTAAACATTCGAGGCACGGCGTATACCGACAAAATACCCAATAAAATGAGCACAAGAACAAGCTCAACCAAGGTAAAACCCGATTGAGCTATATTGTTATTTGATTTGCCTAGAGATAAATTTTGCATTCACCGCAGTAAGCCAACTAAGTGAGATGTAGCCTTAAAATTAACAACCCGTGCCCTGCACGGTAATTGTTGGTGGCGCACTTGCCGTTGCATCAGCAAAGGTAAGCTGACACTGTTCGGCGGTGGTGGTAGTTGCACTGCCGCCCTCGAAGACAACAACAAACTGATTGTCGGTTGTCGTGCCATCGCTAATAGTAAATTCACTATCGTTTATGTCCACAAAACGTCGTAAGTAAGCAATACCACCTGCGCCAACAGCATCCGCATCGGGGTAACCATAAACAGTTGCGACACTTACTCCAGGCGTCCCGGCGACTAATGTAACAGTATCATCCGCCTCATTTTGTACACCTGCAATAGCCGCTTTTGCATATACTAACTGAGAGGCTCCCTGAATCGCTGCCGCGACACCGTCAAGCGAACTCCTTCTGGCATCTGACTGGACGTCTATAAATCGTGGCGCAGCGGTGACTGCTAAAATGCCCAATATGACAATAACGATTATAAGTTCAATTAGCGTAAAACCGCGTTGTTGTTTCATGAATAAAAACCCTCGAATAGTTGGTGCAATACTACTGACTAGTTGTTGCTAAACACCGTGACTTGCCCAATGCGTGGATCGTAAACGAATCCATTTCCAGTATTACTATTTAACGGTTCTGAAGTAAGATTCTTTACCGTTTGCAGCAAATAATATCGACAAATATCGTTGCCTCCGATCCCACCGGTAGCTTCAACATTTGTGAAATAGCTATATTCTTCAGCAATACTCGGATCCCAGATATTCGTGATCGTTGGTGAACTTTGCATAATCAAGGTAAAAATACTGCGACAATCTGGTGCAGATATCGCGTCATCTTCTGTGCTGCTGTCATTATCCACTTGGCCTGTGGGATAGCCAGTGTCTTTGTCAATGCCAATAGCGATTCTGTCGATAGTGACAGATGTTTGATTTGCGCCGATGTTTAACCTAGGTCTTGCATCTAATTCCCATTGTGCTCTGACAAGACCGACGCCAGTGGCAAACCCGCCAGAAACACCTTCAACCGTCGCATCTTCGGCATCTTCAGTAACATCTAAAAAGGGTGGAATAGCGGTCGCGGCGAGTAACCCGAGAATCACGACAACAATCACTAATTCAATTAACGTAAACCCCGCGTTTTGGGGATGCACGCTAGCTTGTAATCTCTTATTGTTCATTGCTTTATGTTGCATAAATGCAATTACCCTAGTTCATCAAAATATTGCTTTTTAGTTTAAAGCTCTTTAAATTTAGCCATCTCAGGAACATACACAAACGTTCTGTTTAATACTTCGTATTTGCACACGGCCACGTCATTGCGCGCTCGATTTTCTGTATAGCTGGTATCGCTAATCTCGTATTCATGCTCGATACCTACGACGGTATTTTTTGAGCTCTTCAGATAGGTTGTCGACACCTTCCAACCATTATTTAGCAATTCTTGCTCGACAAATATGCCGATAAACTCCGCACATGCATGTTGCGTTAGCTTGCCATCACCAAGTATTGGCCTGCCTGTCTTGTTTAGTTGTACGCTAAACGTTGCGTCCGTATTTTCATCACCGTTTTTGGCTTCCGTATTAAAGCCATAGCGTTTTTGCACATACACAACGCTGCTTGGTCGCCCCTGTCGTTGCCATTGCCAATATATTTGATGCAATTCGTGATTCATCTTAACGACAAAACCATTGGCAAATGTGACATCTATCGGTGTGTTGTTCCCGAGTAAGTAGCGCATAAATCCGGCCATAAACAAGGCAATCAACAACACGACAAGAATGAACCTAAATAGGTGTTGCGCATTCAAGATAAACGCTGGCAGTCAGAAAAATATTGAATCGCAAACGACTTAGCGGATTGCACCCATCATGTCCCACATTGGCGTAAAAATACCTAGTGCTAAAATTAAAACCATGACAGCCACAACAGAAATAAGAATGGGTTCAATTTTAGACGTAAGGGTTTTAATATCATATTCAACTTCGCGTTCGTAAAAATCCGCCACTTCCGCAAGTAACTCTTCAACTCGGCCGGTTTCTTCACCCACCGCTATCATCTGCAACACAAGCGGAGTAAACAAACCACTCGATTTAGCGACTCGGCTTAAGCTTTCGCCTTTTTCAATACTGCGGCGCATAAGGAGTATCCGGTCTCCCATGTATGCGTTGTCCATCGCGTCAGCTACTAGACTTAATGCGCTTGTCAAGGGAACCCCAGAGCGCAGCATCATTGAAAAACTCCGCGCAAAACGTCCCAAAAGTGAGCGCTCAACGATGTCACCGACAACAGGTGCTTGGATCTTCCAATGATCCCAGTTAATTCTGCCGTTTTGGGTATTTATGTATTGCTTTGTTATAAAAATACATACCAATAAAATGGATGCTAGGATATACCACTGATTCAAGATGAAATCTGACGTGCCTAATAAGATCTGCGTCATGAGTGGCAGTTCTGAATTAAACTTAGTAAACATATTGGCAAATACCGGAATGACAAATATATTCATAACAATAAATGCCGCGGCCAATGCCATAATAACGAAGCTCGGATAACGCGTAGCCGACTTAATTTGCTTTCGTGTTTCTTGTTCACGCTCCAAATATAAAGCTAATTGCAGAAAAGCACTGTCTAGCTGCCCGGTGTTCTCCCCGACATGCACAATACTGACAAATAACTGACCGAATATCTTTGGGTGCTGCGATAAGGCTGATGATAAATTGCGTCCTTTTTCTAAATGTTCAACGACGTCTTTAAGCGCATGCTGCAAACGTAAAGACTTCGTTGTCGCAAGTCCTGCGACTGAGCGAATGATTGGGATACCAGATTTAGTCAGCGAGTACATTTGTCGGCAAAATATAATCAAATCACCCAGTTTGACTGATGGCGTTAAAAAATTAACGTCTGCATTTTTAGTACCGCTAGTTACCGCGGCTTTTTTCTGCGTCTTAGTGCCGATATCAATCGGCGTTATATGTTGAGCACGCAAAAGTTTCACGGCAGCCCCCTCATCAGACGCTTCAATTTTACCTTTGACCTCATCTCCCTGTTTATTGCGACCCACATAGAAAAACGCTTGCATTAATCTATATCCTCAAGGCTTAAACCACCCGTTGGTTTGGAGGGCGGGCTCTTGGGTTTTACAGCTTGGTCTGTTGGTAGCCCAGCGCGGCTTTCTAATTCCTGCTGGCTGCCTGTATCTTTTTCGTCAATTTTATCCGTACTATCGGCATCTAATTCATCTTTACCATCAGACACCATTTCGACCAACTTAAGCACTTCATCCAGACTAGTTAACCCAGCTTTAGCATAATCTAAAGCGGCATGAGAAAGCGGTTTGTAGTTAGGTGAGTGTTGAGCTGCAATATTAAAGTCGCTAGTATCATTACTTTTTAACGCATTCATTAATGGCTCGGTAAATTCGAGAAGTTCGAATACGCCAATACGCCCTCGATACCCAGTAAAATTGCATCGTTGACACCCTTTCCCTTGTTTAAACGAATAATTGCTGAGCTCAGGTTCTATATGTGCAAGCCAAATTTTATGCTCATCAGTAGGTTGCACATCCGAAATGCAACTATCACAGACTTTTCGGACTAAACGCTGTGCCACAACCCCTTTTAGCGAACTGGCAACTAGGTAACTAGGGGCGCCCATATCGATGAGACGAATAGCGCTACTAACGGCATCATTGGTGTGTAACGTCGACAATACCAAATGCCCTGTTAACGCGCCGCGTAAACCAATTTGTACCGTCTCTTTGTCACGCATCTCACCGACCATTAAGATGTCTGGGTCTTGTCGTAGCGTAGTACGCAACACATTTGCGAAGGTTAGGTCAATCTTATGATTCACCTGTACTTGGTTTACTCGCGGCAGCCGATATTCTATTGGGTCTTCTACCGTAATAATTTTATTTTCTGGCTTGTTAAGCTCATTTAGTGAACCGTAGAGCGTAGTTGTTTTTCCTGAGCCTGTTGGTCCGGTAACTAAAATCATGCCATGTGGACGATGCAACAATGCCCTGAAACGTTTGATCATGTCAGCAGGCATACCCGTTTGTTCCAAAGACAAGATCCCCTGTGATTGATCAAGCAACCGCATAACTACCGATTCACCGCCGTGCACGGGCATAGTAGACACACGCACATCAATCGGATGATTCTTAACAGTAATACGCGTTCTGCCGTCTTGAGGCAGGCGCTTTTCAGAAATATCCATGCCCGACATGAGCTTTAGTCGCAGCACCAAGGCCGCCGCGATATTGCCCTCAGGAATGATATTCTCTTGCAATACTCCATCAACCCGTTGGCGAATTCTGAGTTGTTTTTCGTCGGGCTCAATATGTATATCTGAGGCTTTAGCTAATACGGCGTCTTCAAAAATTGATTGCAGTAGCTTAGCCACCACATTTTCTTGTTCATCAGCCACACCTGTATCTAGCTGAAACTCAACATCATCCTCATATTCGTCCGCCAACTCTTGCGCGAAAGAGGCGATTTCTTCTGTTTTCCGGTAGAAATTTTCGTACGCTGAAAACAATTGCGTTTCGCTTACAACCGCTACGTCTATAGGTTTTGCCAATTTCGCGCTAAGTTCATCCAGAGCATTAATGTCGGCAGGGTCACTCATCCCAACCAATAATTTGTCTCCCTTATCTTCAATCACCAAGGCGCGATACCGTCGTGCTTGAATTTCGGGCAACAGCCTTACTGCATTCGGATTTACATGATGATTATCTAGATCGATGAGTGGGACTTTAAGGTGTTGAGACAATAACCCTAATAATTGCGGCTCAGTCACAAGCTTCATGGCAATTAAGGTAGCACCGAGTTTTCGGCCAGACTGTCGCTGTTCAGCTAAGGCTTGTTGCAGTTGTTCGTCACTGATGAGGGCATTTTGAACCAATAAATCCCCGAGGCGTAACTTAATTCGTTGATTCATTAAGAACGTCTCGTAAGCAGTTGTAAGCGTTCCTCAACAAAACTATGCACTTGATGGGGTAGTTGATTTAGTTCTCTTACTTGCATGTAAGAACTCACCGCTTCATCTTGCATCAATAATTTATCTTGGCTCACTGCCAATCCAAGCCACCACTTTGCATTTTGTGGCTCTCGGTTAACCAAAATCGAATAGTCGCTATAGGCCTGTTTATATTCTCCGTTCTTTTCAGCTAATGCTGCTCTAAAACTCATAAAGTCAGCACTGGCGATACTCTTGTCTGGATGTGCTCTTAAAATATTCATCGCTAAGCGCTTATCACCTTGTTTAAAGGCAATTCTTGCTTGCATTAGGCGCATGCTGCTGTCTTCTGGAAAGTCAGTTAACCCCACTTGGAGTGTATTGAAGGCTTGCGCAATTTGATTTTCTGCAAATAAGAGGGAGGCCAATTGCTTGCGCGCTTGCACATCTTTTTTGTCTAGTGATGTTAGTGACGCCAAAATAGATATCGCTTTTTGCGACTGCCTATTTTCCAAGGCCATATGTGCCCGAGCTCGCATTTCTGAGACTCTATGACTAATGCCACTACTGGCTTTAATTTCCAGTGTATTTTCAAGCGACGTGTCGGGTGTAGTATTTGACGGAATCTCTTCCTCACTCAAGGAACTTGTATGTTCAGCAACTATTTGATGACCTGTATGATTTGTTGTTTGTCGCGTATTTTGCCCTGTATCAACCTCGTCTGAGGTCACTAGTTTGATTTTTTCCTGCGTTTCAGCATCAGACGAGGCCTCACTTGCTAGTAAGTCCCCTTGCTTCGGCTCATATGCGGGTTCATCAGCTTTAAATTCAGGCTGATTAGGCTCATGAGAATTTGCAGTGAATTGTTGAATACCTAGTGTCAGCGTGCTTGCGGCCAATCCTACAATAACCACACTCAATAACAGTTGCTTTGTTCTACCGGTATTTGGCGGCACGTAATCAGCACTGACGTGTTGTGCTTGCTGCCGCCCCTCTAAATCTTTGAGCATTTTGTTAACAACACTCATCTACGCCACTCCGCCACAAGGCTAATGACGTGTTCATAAGGCCCAATGCTGTCTAATAACTGTCCTTCAAATGCAATCGAAAACACGGATACAGCCACGATCGCTAGCGCCGTCAACGGAAATGCCCACGAAAACCATGTTGCGCGAGGCACGGCAAACGCAGCTTCAGTGTCTTTTGCAGCAAGTTTGATATGCCGTTTAGAAATGCGTTGTTTACCTTCGCCATAAGCCAACATTAACGCCTTGTGACATATAACATTTACTAGACGCGGCGTACCTAAGGTCGCTTTAAACAATCTGCGGCACACACCGCGGCTAAATAGCTTGTTAGAATTGTTCCCAGCCACACTCATACGATGTTTTACATATTGTTGTATTTGATCAACGTCCATTTGTGACAATTGATAAGAAAAGGTAATCCTTTGCTTTAACTGGCGTAACTCAGGTTTAGCAATTTTATCATTGAGTTCTGGCTGTCCAAACAAAACGACTTGCAGCAACTTGTTTGATTCTGTTTCTAAATTAGTCATTAAGCGCAGTGCTTCAATACTTTCGTCTGGCAAGGCCTGCGCTTCATCGATGATCAAGACCGCAGATTGATTGTTCTGACGAATCTCGACTAAGCGCTGTTGAATTTTTTGCGTAAACTCTTGCTGGTCACTGCCTTCAGACAACTCAACATTCAACTCTGCCGCCACTGACTTTCTCAATTCAGCCGGAGATAAATAGGGATTGGGAATATAGGCTGCAACATAACCGTCACTCAGTTCATTCAGTAACTTTCGGCAAATCAACGTTTTACCGGTGCCCACCTCACCTGTTACTTTAATAAAGCCTTCACCAGAAAACAGTGCCGTTGTTAATACATTGATTGCTTCGTTATGACTTGGTAGTCCGAAAAAAAACTGTGTATTAGGCGTGAGTGTAAAAGGTAATTGATTAATGCCGAAATGGTATAAATACATACATTACTCCACATAGAGCCAGTCGGCCATTTGCGTACGACTTTTTTCTAATTCACGCTGCCAGGTACCACTCTCAACCACAGTGGGTTTTAGCAATATGACCAACTCTTTTTTAATTTCTTTTTCACGTTTGTTTTTAAACAAATTGCCCAGCACTGGAATATCGCCCAATACCGGTGTTTTTGATTCTTCCAGACTCACGATAGACTGCATTAGACCGCCAATTACCACTATTTCACCCGAATCCGCACGTATTATGGTGTCAGACTCTCGAATGGTACTTTGGGCCAACGGCAACACAATCTGCTCTTTATTTAAAGTAACCACTTTTTCTTGTTCTTCGGTTTCTATTACTGACGGGTGGATATGCAATAGTATGCTGCCCTTGTCATCTATTTGAGGCGTAACATCAAGCGCAATACCAGAGAAAAATGGCGTTAACTCAATGTTAGGAATAATAGATGTGGCAGTAGGTGTAATGGTATTTTGGCTCGATACTTCCGTGACAAAATATTCGTCATCTCCCACTTTGATTACGGCTTTTTGGTTGTTAACTGCAGTCACGCGAGGACTAGAAAGAACCTGCACATTACCTTGTGTTTCAAGTAAATCTAATACCCCGATAAAGTCTTGATTCGCAAAATTTAGGCTAGTCACACCACCTAAAGACGCGCTTAAGCTGTTACCAAGTACCGCCGCCGCGGACGAAAAGGTGATATCAGTGGCACCAATGTTGCCCACAATCTGTTGCCAGTTAATACCTTGCTGATATTCGTCGTTCAATACTACTTCTAAAATACGCGCTTCAATTATCACTTGTCGGGTCAGGTTTTGTTCAGAAATATCTAAGAAACGTTTAATAGTATTAATTTCTTCGGGGAAAGCGCGCACCGTAACTAAACCGGCTTGAGGCGATACGAATACAGACTTACCGTCTCCCTCACCTAACATTGTCGTCAGTGATGTTTGTAGGTTCTGCCAAAAATTGGACTCACTGCGCGTGCTAATTGACGTGCCGTTGCTTGCGCCATTTAAGGTACCCGAATTGTTATTGCCATTGTTTTGATTAAAATTGTTGCGATTATTGTTACGCTGCGAAAAATTGCCATTCTGGCCACGGTTATTGTTGTTACCGCTAAATTGCGTGATTCCACCCGATACGATACTGGTTTGCGTTTGCCCGTCACGCTGCATCATTAGGTAATTGACAGAAAATGTCTCGGTCCTTAAACCCGCGGGAAACACTCGATAAACACTGCCCACTTTTTCAATGTGGTAGCCATAGAGATCAGTCAAAATTGAAAAAATATCGTCAAGGCCGATTTGCTTTAAAGACAACGTAATTGTGCCAGTCACCTGCGGATGAAGAGCCACAGAAAACGGCGTGTTCTGAACTAAGCCAGAAAAGAAACTTGCCGCATCGACCTCGTTTGCGTCGATATCATATTTTTCTTCTTCAATAAGTGCCGTTCTATTTGTTACGTTTTCAGACAACAAGGTGCTAGCAACTGAACGTGGCAACGCTTTTAACCTAGTATCCTTTTCTTCTCGTTGTTCAATGTGACTCAAGTCATGCGCAAGCGCTTTTTCAACGTGGCTTTGTTCGGTAGCGTTACACCCCGCTAGAATTCCCGTTAGAATAGCGGAGATAACGAAATGATGACGCGTATTCACTTTCATTTAATCCCCTGCTTACCCATGTTCCCTGAGGTTTTAGTTTGTTCATGAAGGGTAAAAACCATGTCGTCATTTTCGGTATCGCTACCAGTCATATTTCGCAGCTTTATGCTCTGTGCGTCAATGCTCACTATCTGTTTACCTAAAATATCATCACCGATACGCATAATGCGTTTATTAATAACGGCATATCGTTGTTGTCCCCGAGTAAAAATTGCACTCAACACAATGTCTTTGTTAAGCGTATTTGTACCAATAAGTTGCGCTAAAGCTGCAGCTGGCGGTTTTGTCGGATCTTTTTCTTGTTTTGCGCAAACACTCGCCGCTAGAAGCAACAAAAGGCATGTCAATGACGCACGTTTTTTACTAATTAACACCGATGAACGCCTCTTCAGTACTCAAGGTAAATAACTCCACTTCCGTGGCCGCTATTGGATGCTCATCAACACGATAGTCCAACTTCCGCCAATAGAGCTTCCACCCTAGGTTTTCGGCATTTTTGAGAAAATCTCTAGTCGCAAAGTACTCACCCTCGAATGACAAGCGAATACCATGCTCAAAAAGTGTTTGATTTGACGTTAGCTCTGCAAACAACTGAGTGGGTGGAATTGACTCCATTTTTAACAAGGTCAATGATGTGGCATTGTGAAATAGTTGCTGCAAAAGCAGTGGCATTGCTTGAGGAGAAATCAACTGTCCAAGCTCAAGCTTGAATTTTTCTTCTAGTGCAGTCAACCGTCCTTGTAGACTAGCAATACGTTTTTTAGTTTTTTCATCTGGATCAATTTTTAACTCTGCGACCAGCTCTGCTTGCGTTGCATTAATTCGAGAAAGCTGTTCTTCCTTATAGACTATTTGACGTTCAACCTTCGCCAAGGTTTTAAACTGTGGTTCAACAAACCACATAAGCGCCAAAAATAGAATCAATGACGGTATCGCAATGAATACTAAGCGTTTTTCTCTGTTTGCTAAACCAGTGTATGCAACACGAATTCGTTGCATCCATGATACGTTGTCATCACTCTGTATCATTCGCCTGCCTCATCGCTATATTATTTTCACTAACTCGCCTATTTGCTCCTTGGGTAAATTCCGCGTTTGACACGATATTAGTCAGCGAAAAAGAGAGCACGTCGTCGCTACGCTCAAGCACTGCATCTTGGAAATTTTGACCTCTAAACGTCCCAGTTTCAGCTAACTTTCCTACCCATAGCGGCAATGCACTGGGCGCTGATAGTTGGCCGTGGATTAATACATCTTTACCCGAAAGAGAAAATGACGTTAACCAAAGTTCATCTGTTGCCGCCACAGAAAAAGCATCTAAGACTGAAGAAAACCGATTATTATGCTGGGTGGATAACTGTTGTAAGCTCACCAGCAATTCATTTTGTGCATTTACGGTATCAGTAACCCTTGTCAATTTTGCTGCAAGTCGGGGATCTCCAGCTTTCAATTGAATCGCTTGCGTAAACTCAACTATTTGCGCTTCTGCCGCATCTGTGGCCTTATTAACTGCTAGTAAATCCGTTTGGCTTTTTGAAATCGCATATGCCGTCCAGCCATAAATTAGTATCGCAAGCCCAAACGCAACACTCGATAGCAACACCAAATGTCCAAATGCAAATACATCAAACTTGGGCTTAAATGCTTCGTGATAGAGGTTAATGCGATACTTCACGTTGCTCCTCCGCATGCCTTTTTGGCGCTATATCAGCAGTTTCGCTCTGTTGTTTTACAAAATGCGAATAACTAGCACCTAGACAACTAAAGCTTGCCATCTTGAAATTTAACTTATCACCACATTCAATATTTGGCGTAAAACTGCGACAAGGTATGCCCATTGCAGTTGAGATTTTTTGCGACACAAAGTCCGTAAACTGAGTATCTAATTTTAGTAGTAACTCTTTGACAGGTGCCTGACGCAATTGGCTTTCAAAATAGTCCATTGAACGCTGAATTTGCACACACAAAGAGTCAATGATGCCCATGTCTAATTCCACTTCGGAGAAAGTACCAATGTTCTCAAAACCTTTTAAACGACGACTAAAATACAAGGTTCGATTTTTAACAATATTTAGTACGACTTCTTCTCCATGTTCTTGCACAAGTGTAATAATGGCGTCTTGACGCAATGGTGTTAATTCAACGGTGGCAAACTCTTCAATAGAGACAGAGGCCAACTCTAATTCGGCATCAAATATTGCTCGACTTAACTTCTCCACCTCTTGCCTAGCGAGTGCAACAACGAGTAACTTTTTCTGCCCACCTACATTTGCAGGTAAATCGGCATAGTCATAAATCAAGTCAGCAGATTGGCTGGTTAATTCTTGAAGGGGCCACTTTATGGCATTGAAGACTTCCGCATCGGCAACATCTGGCCGATCGATATTGTGCATTTTGTACCAATGTGCAGTAAGTGCAAAATAGCAAGGCGCGCCTTGGAGCTTATGTTGTTTAACAAAATCAGCTAACGATTTCGTCCAAGAATGATGAGAAAAACTGGCGTCGACTTCCCAAAAGACGTTTCCATCTTTTTGACGCAGGACAGAGCACAAAACCTGTTCAGCAGTAAATGCTAAACCAACCACCGTACCCACAGGTGGCTTCATGAATTTGCGCGTTAAGTAGTCTTTCCAACTGATCAACATTGCGACCAACACCTCTATTGCATACATACCCTTGCGTCAAATTACCGTTGTTTTACAACGGACATACGCAAGAAATTAAATAATTTATAAGGGATATAGCAAAAACATTGCCAATGTGTTGAATATCAAGCAATGTGAACAAAAGAGGGCTTCAACTTGGAAGATCACTTAAAATAGTATGCTTTATATATTTGGGGGTTTACCCGGCACCGATAAAACAGAATTGTCCCGCTACCTTGCGCAAACGATCGCCGGTGTATACATTCGTATTGATACCATAGAGCAAGTACTGAAAAATAAAGGCATTGATAACCTTTACGACGAGGGATATCAAGTGGCGTTTTCAGTGGCCTTAGACAATTTGAAGAATGGCTTGCCCGTCATTGCAGACTCGACGAACCCTGTTGAAGAATCTAGATTGGCGTGGCGCACGTTGGCAAAAGACGCAAAAGTGCAATACAAAGAAATCGAAATAATATGCTCAGACAAAAGCGAACATCGCCGTCGAGTGGAGAAACGTCGGTCTGATATTCCTAAGTTGACGCTACCGCCTTGGGACAGCGTAATTACGAGGGAGTATGAGCCATGGTCTTCATCAGATATAGTATTAGACACTGCGGCTAAGACACCAGAGCAAAGTAAGGCGGATTTATTGCACTTACTGGGTATACGCAATTGTTCTAATTCATACTAACCTTTAGTATAGTTTTGATGACATAGCGCAGACAATATGTTGTAATCAGGGATGTATGGGATACGTTGTTAATATATGCGTTTCCGATTTGATTGTTCAACCGTTTAATAGGAGATAAGGACGCTTGATGTCTACATTTAAGACTCGTCTTACGTCAATCTTTTTCGTGCTGATTCTGGCGAGAGTGTCACATGCATCAGACCAAACATTTCAAGCGACAGTCACCGCTCACCCAGACACAGAGTTCAACGAAACTCAGGCAGTTAACTTTGGCAGAATTGCCACATTTGTAGGGGCAGCTTGCTCGTTAGGTGCTGATGGTACAGTAAGCGGTAATTGCGATTCTGGTGGGGCAAGTGCATCTCCAGGACAAATCAATTTTAGCGGCATTACAAATAACTCAATTGTAAGTGTTAGCGTTACGGGTGGCTCTTCTGAGTTTGTAACACTCACCACACAAAGCAACATCCAACTGGGCGCACTCCAAATCCCCCTTGCAGACAACACCCCAGTAGTAGTATATGTTGGCGCTAACGCAAACAACTTTGGTATTTCGGTATTTGGCGAGATGGAAGTTATTCAAACCTTAGTTCCCGGCTCAACATACACGAACGACTATACTGTGGAAGTTTCATTTCAATGAGTAAGTAGGCACTTACAAACTACAAGCGAAAACTAACAAACGTCCAAGTCGCAATCGGCTGCGCGGATCGCAAGGAGGCAATATTTGATTCAGAAGGACAATGCAGAACATTATAAATGGGGAAATAATTGTGACGGTTGGCATCTCGTGAAATCGAGAGAAATGAGCGTAATACAAGAACGGATGCCGCCAGGTACTTTTGAATCCAGGCATTATCACGAATTTTCAAATCAATTCTTTTTCGTATTGAGTGGCGAGGCGGAACTTGAGCTAAATGGCATTATTCATAACTTGACTAGTCAACAGGGGTTGCATGTTCCCAAAGGCATGCCTCATCAAATTAAAAATAATGGCTTCAATGCATTAGAATTTATCGTAACGTCAGTTCCGATAAGTCATGGGGACCGCATTGAGGTATAACAATCAAGTAAAATTATGGATTCATATTTAATATTTACAGTCATTTTGTTTATTTATGTCGCATTGCGCGGATATACGCATTTCAAACATAAAGACAAAAATGTATTTGAGGCCGAGGATCATTTTATTGTCGTGTACCCAACCAAGCATATGAGTTTCAGGTTTCTCAGACCGTTAAAAATTGAAATCATCAGCATTAAGACGATACAAGTAGCTGGCACTTGTATTTCTCTTTTCACAAAAAGTGGCAATGCTACCGACGTATGGATCCGCAAAAAACATTTGGAACTCGTAATTAAAAATATACAGGAAACTCTCCCAAATGCAGAACTCGTCGAGGTTGATCGGTAACAAGCACATAGAACATCTCTTTAACCATGAAAGGGAGCTATAGCTTGTACCAAGGTAAAAACATGCTTTTCGAATCTTTGAATGAAACGCATACCGACAAATTACTTGCGTTCGAATTAGAAAACCGAGAGTACTTCGAATCGTTTATCGCCTCGAGAGAAGAGACATTTTACTCTCTTACCGGTGTTTCGAATCACATTCAAGAATTGCAAGATCTTCAACAAAAATCAGAAGCTATGTCGTTTGTTTTGATGCAAGAAGGTTGCGTTATTGCTCGTGCCAATATTAAAAATATTCAGCTAAACGGAAGTGCAGAAATCGGTTATCGAGTTGGAATTGGGGCATCTAATCGTGGGATTGGTTCGTTATGTGTGAATCACCTTGTGTGCATCAGCGAAAATCTTAACCTCAAGCATCTTTCGGCATTTGTTATTGATAACAATCCAGCATCGAAAAAAGTGTTGCTTAAAAATGGGTTTCATTTAGATCTATGTATACCCAATAGCTTCGAACATCAGGGACAGTTTTATCATGGTTTTGAGTACCTACATATATTGTCACAACAACCAAATTAAACCTTGCGGTGGTCGCAAAGTGCAGCAACGGGTGCGCCGCACGCGCGATTTTGGCATAAATACAGTTGCCGTTTCTTTTAAAGGTTAAATGAGAGGTCACGGTCCTGACCCACTTCCCAAATTAGCGCCGAGTGCTTTTTCTAGTGCCAAATTTGTGCCGGTAGTATGTGGCGATTGTGGTAGCGTTAAATTTTATGCAGCTGAAGAGGCTAGAGCTAAGATGAAAGAATCAGAGCATTGGGAGAAAAACTAGCTCTAACGTTGAGTCAAATACCTATTCTGTGCGCGCAAACTCTAGAATATAACCTTTAAAATCACTATCCAAATAGTCTGTATTCTCAGGTTTAGAGAACGTAGAAATATAGCCAAACTCAAGCAGTTTTTTCGCAAGCTTATTTTTTCGTCCTCGACCTGGGTCTACAATTATCACTTCGCACTCTGGATTTGAGTGCTCTCGAATGAAATTTGAAAGCAATCCGATATGCTCATCCTCATACAATAGATCACTACCAATAATTAAATCAAAGCGACCTAAATTATCGCTGCTATCCCCCCAACCTGTTCTCTCGAAAGGAATAAGCGCGTCTCCATTAAGCTCAGAGTTTCTAGTTAGAAAGGCCTCGACTTCTGGATGGTAATCCGTTGCTGTAATATCCACGCGCTGTTTATTCAGCAGTAAACTACTAAGGGCAGTGCCACACCCAATCTCTAAAACACGTTTAGAGCCGATGTCGTAGTTAGAAATATGATGTGCCAGAACCAAACCCGATGGCCAAACAATTCCAAAAATAGGCCATGCAGCTGAACAAATTCCCAGTGCTTCAGCAATGCCTTTAGGGTCGTGGAATTCTTGCTTACTGCGAAGCGTACAAAGGTGAATATCTATTTTTCCAAACTCTATGGTTTGGTAGCATAGGCGAAGATTTGTCATTTGGCTGCCTCAGTGATTGGGCGCTCAGCCAACTATCAAGGATAAATGACAAAACGAAGACCCACAGGTTATAGTGATTAGCTATGAAAGGAAAGCAATGCATTTAACAAGCACATAAAACTTCCCTTCTGTAACAAAGAACTGCTAAACATGCGTATGTATGGCAAAGTTTGTTGCGGTTTGGCGTAATATAGATAACAAATGGGTCATTACTCGAGTGCTTAGTTATGGGCATGAAAAAAATAGTTAAAGTGCGTCAGCAAGAGGCCCTAGGAACAAAAGCAACTGTTTTAAGAATAGGATAATTACACACATGCACATGGTAGCACCTCACTGTACTTCATTCACAATCTATATTTTTACATACAAATCTTAATCACATGATTTATGAAACAGGTGGCCACTTTGTTGATGCCAACCAGCTCACTGTAACCCTACCTGATGGGAAGGTGCTTGCGGTACGCCCCAAAACCTTTGCTCTGTTATTGGTGTTTATGCGAAAACCTCAAACACTTTTGAGTAAACAATTGTTGATCGACAAAGTGTGGGATGACGTTCACGCACAAGAGAAAAACCTATTCCAAGCCATCGCCGAAGTGAGGGAGATATTTAAAGGCAAGCAGGTTATAAAAACCTTTCCGCGCAAAGGTTATCGCTGGCAACTCGCAGTCTCTAGCCTCATAGAAGCTGACTTCTCACAAACCATTGCAGCTAAACAAATAGGTTTGACGGAAGAAATAGCCACCCTCCCCATAGATAAATCACCTCGAGCGCGGCTAAAGTTAAAAAAGGCTTGGTTAGCTGTTGCAGCAATTGCTCTAGCGTTCATTAGCGCTTTGGCAACCCACTACTGGCCGATGACCAAGCTGGAAGATAAATTAACTACTAATACCGTATTGGTATTGCCCGTGCGTAATCACATAGCTGGCAGCGATCACTTATGGACCTATTACGGTTTACTAGATCAACTTAATAGTCAAATTCAACCTCCTTCGCCGCTACGAATGCTATCGACTGAATTTGTCTTACAATATATTGATTACCTGAACCTTCAGCGCCAGTACTCAAATAAAGACATACATAAATTTCTTCAACTATTAAAACCTTATGCAAGCGTCGTTGCTGAACTGGCTGGCTCCGTGGGCGATTATCAACTGAGTTACCGACTCATTTTTCGCGATCATGAGAAAAAGGGCGTCTTATTTGGGAACGACTTGCGTGCTCTATCAACTCAACTTGCTACAGAATTATCACGTCTACTTGGTAATGATCAACCAGATGAAAACGAGGCTAGACAAGACTTTAGTAGCACCCTTATGGCTACCGCACTAGACTATAAAAACGACAATCAGTGCCAACAAGCTGTGCCACTTTTTAAAAGCGCGCTAGCTCTCAACAAAAACAATAAACACGCTTGGCTCCTACTAGCACAGTGCCTTATATACCAACACAAGTATCAGGCAGCAGAAAACGAATTAAAACAAGCTTTAGCTTATAGCACTCCCTCATCCCCCCTGCACCCAAGGCTATTGCACTGGTTAGCAACATCCCACTCCGCTCAAGGAGAATTTTCTCAAGCGCAAGATAATATAGAGCTCTCTCAGCAGCTATTGCAGAGTGGGCAAGATCCGCTCTACCAAGCTTACAACTGGCAAGTTAATGGTCATATACTGGCACAGAATCGCGACTTCTCCTTAGCACAAGAAGCCTTAGATAAAGCGCTGGCTCTGCACGAATCAATTCACTGCCCTGTAGGTCAGAACAGCGTGCTAATGCAACTTCACCAACTTTTTTTGACTCAAAACAATTATGCACAAGCTAAGCAAGCTCTCGACAGGGCAACCCAGATTGCCAGAGACATAGGCCTAAAATAATCATATAAAACATAAATTTGATAAAATTTTAGAAGTTTTGGTTTGGTTTCCAATCCAGCAAATTAGAGACTGGTAACAGCAATATTACGGAGTCTACTATGCCATTGCCAAAATCACACTTACTACGCCGCTTGGTAACACTTTGCGTCGCATTTATTTTCTGTACTCTGGCGCTGACGTCCGTTTTGATGTTCAGTCAAGGCCATCATCGGATGGTATCGACCATACACTCACTAGCAGGTTTTAGCTTTATTGCATTTGCTCTTTGGCATGTCAAAAACAACTTGCTCGCGCTTATTAATCATCTGCGCTTGCGGACGGCTAAACGACTCAATTTTGAATTAGCAGTGGCCTTCTTTGGAGTCGCGACACTAATCAGCTTAAGCCTGATTGATTTTGATCCGTTCAAACAGTTTTATGCTTGGGGACAGAGCCTTCGCAGTAGCAATACACACAATAAGCAATCATACGCCTACGAGGTCATTGATATGACAACGCAAAGTGCTGATGGTACGCACTTTAGGCTCGATTTCCGCACAGGATCTCGTTTTGCTTGGCCACAATACGCCTTCTGGCTTGAAACCCTGGATGGCAAAATGATCCAACCACTTTTTGTCACCGCTAAGCTCGCCAATAATCATTTTGCAAATAAAGTAAAACTTAAGAACCCTAACCAAAGCTTTAGCGAAAATCCTCTGGACAGTCAGCCGTGGAATGCGATCTTTAATGACGGCTGGGAGCCACAGACTGCCGCCACACGAGCCCGACCAGAATCTCTGCCTGTATTCTTACACAAGCTGGGAATACACCCCAAACAACTAAGTAAGCTCGATATTGACGGTCTCACTGGCGCCACTGCCAGCAATAGTTTCATCTATCTTGGCAATAGTAAGCAAGCCCTCCCTCAAAATGTAAAGTTAAAGCTAGAAATTAATCAGTCCTTCGATTTCAACGAATATTACAGTAGCGACCGCTTTCCAGATGACCCAGTCTATTCAGGCAACGGTTTTTCCGGTCAGCCATCACTCATATACGAGACCACTATCAATAGTGATTCAAACAGATCAATTTACGTTCTTGAGCTCGTTGGTCATGGCCACCACTCTGGAAAAACAGGCGAGCTATACAAGGATTTAAGTAAAATCACAACAGCGAAATATATAGTTGATCGTATTGTTGTTGAAGTGGGCAAATAAGTGCAGATTTTGAATAAGAAGAGTCTTCAAACAGCGATGACAAACAGAAACTTAAGTTTTAATAAAAGGTTCAAGCTATGACGTTTAAAATGGAGAAGGTACCTAGTCAATTCGGTCGCATAGCAATGGTTACCGGGGCAAATAGCGGTCTTGGTTACGAAACGGCATTGGCCATGAGTCAAAAAGGTTTAAAAGTTGTGATGGCATGCCGTAACTTAGACAAGGCCGAAGAAGCGAAGCAAAAAATATTAGTAGTGGAGCCTAAGGCAACGCTAGAAATTTTGCTGCTTGATTTGAGCAAGCTGGCATCAGTGCGAAATGCCGTCAAAGAGTTTCGCAATAAACACGATCGCTTAGATATTTTGATTAACAACGCCGGTATTATGTACCCACCCTATAAGAAAACTGAAGATAACTTTGAAAGCCAAATGGCCGTCAACTGCTTTGGACATTTTCTATTGACATCCTTACTAATCGACCTTGTGCCTAACGACCCTGCTTCACGTATTACTTGGATCAGTAGTAGCGCACACAAAACAGGAAGACTTAATTTAAGCGATATAAACTTTACAAAAAAATATAGCAAAATGTCGTCTTACGGACAAAGCAAGCTAGTTTGCCTAATGTACGCTTTGGAGCTAGACAAAAAGTTAAAAAAAGCCGGTAAGAAGATTAAATCTAATAGTGCACACCCTGGTGGAGCTCATACTAACCTAGGCCGCAATATGCCTAAATGGTTGTTAACGCTAATGAAAAGCACCATATTGCCATTTATTACGCACCCAGCATCAAATGGCGCCCTGCCTATTTTAGAGGCTTCTTTAGCCCAAGACGCCGAAGGAGGCCAATATTACGGACCTCAAGGTTTTCTGGAAATGAGCGGTGTTTCAGGCGTTGCTACTATTGCCAAACATGCTAAAGATATGAACAAATCGGAGCACTTATGGCGCATCTCGGAGCAGCTTACTGGTGCCAGTTATCGCTTGTATTGATAAACAGTCACGCCGTCTTCAAGTGATCTCAATCCGGTAATTGTCAAAAAATATCATTGAATTTTCTTCCTTGGCTTGCTCACCCATTGATGTAAACGCCATTCGTGAGAGCAACGAGGAGCCTCACTAAATATAAATTATGGTGATTCGTAATATTCTAAAAGACGATATTGAAGCATGTGCTACTCTATTTTTTTCAAATCTTTTCACCTGCCCCTTGGAATGAATCTTGGGCTCGTGAAAGGCAATAAAATGGGAGAATTGAAATTTCATGATTTCTCATGTGACGATAGGTGTTAAAGATTTCACAAACGCCCTGAAGTTTTATTCAGAAATAATGAGTAACCTTGGTTTTAAGCAAAGATTTTGCGACTATCAAAGGCCTTGGGCTGGGTGGCAAAGTAATGAAAATGCTCGGCCGTTGTTCATTATTACAGTACCGGTGAATGGAGACCTCCAATCTGCGGGAAACGGGCAAATGATCGCCTTATTAGCTAAAGACCCGGCCATGGTTGACTCTACATACAAAATAGCCGTGAGAAATGGTGGTCAATGTGCAGGTAAACCAGGTCTTCGGCCCGAGTATCATGAAGGCTACTACGGGGCATATTTTAAAGATCTAGATTCAAATAAAATATGTATTGTCAACCACAATGCCTGCGCTTAACATGAGTGTCAAACCCACTTTCAGTTCTGACTTGTGCGTCGCTTCGAAATTGTTATATACGCATAGTTGCTGACCATTTTGAACATTAGTTTTTAGAGGAGAATTTGTATGAAGTTTTCTTTGTTTTCAGTTTTAATGTTTGTTCTATTCACAAAAGCACATGCTTCAGAAGAGCTATTTAGCTGGGATAGTGAAGTATTAAATGCTGTGGATCAGACGATTTTTGCACGTCCTTCATGGGAGTTGTCCAGTGATGAGGTATTTCATCTATACCATATCACGCACGACATGAAAGGTAGTTTTTCCGCAATATCAAGCCTTATTGGAAATGATTGGAGGCGCTTACATCAAATAGTTTCTGCAAAAATCGCAGATAAGAATACATCTGCGGAAGAACTGCGGACTGCTATCAATTTATTTATTGTTTTGGACAGCCAGCTACACAATAACCCGATAGGTTTGTACACGGATTATTTGCGTTCTCATAAGAACTAAAGACAAAACTTAGAGTACCTTTAGCTATTTTCCACGTCGTGTTAATGTCTGTATTTAAGTATTGAGTATTTCTCTTACAAGGAAGGTTATGTCACGTAAATTTATTTCAAGCGGTTCTCAATTTGAGGAACAAATAGGCTATTCTCGCGCAGTTATTGATGGTGATTACGTTTTTGTTTCAGGTACTACAGGATTTAATTATGAAACAATGTCAATTTCAGATAAGGTTATTGAGCAAGCTGAACAATGCTTTAAAAATATAGAAAAGGCGCGGCATGAGGCAGGTAGCAGTGTAAATGATATTGTTCGAGTCAATTACATTTTTCCAAAAAAATCTGATTTTGAACCTTGTTGGCCTATATTTAAAAAATATTTAGGTACTGCTAAACCTGCTGCAACGATGTTCATCGCTCAGCTCTATGATGATAAAATGAAATTGGAAATAGAAGTAACGGCTCGTTTAAAAAATGCCTAACAAGTATTATATATCTTTAAATCTTTGATTCCTTTCCACATGTTACGATGTGCTAGATTGCTACATGACAAAATTTTCGCTACCTATTTTTCAGGCCTAGTAGCTAGTGGTCTATACGCTCAAGACCCTCAAGGATCAGGTCGAGTACAAATCCAAACTCGTCGCTACCGCAACAATCTTCATTCAAGTGAGCCCGCACGTGCTCAGCCATATAAGGAAAGTCACCAGAAAGTTCTTTGAGAAATTCGTTGGCCAGTTCATCGAAATCGGCGTCAAGGACTTGTAAGTAACCAATCTCTTGCAATGTGAATCCGATGATGTGCATTGTTACTGCATGATATCCGCTGTAAACAAGCTTAGGCTCTAACCCAGCTTCGGTCAAAACCTGCAGAATAGCATCCATGTAACGGATACGCGCTGGGCCCGGCATTCGTAGTGACCACTGTGCAGGCGCCCATTTATGCCTCAATAGAACCTTATGGGCATTTGCCGCGCTGGCTCGCAAAGAACCTTTCCAGTCGTCATTGACCTGTGGTAGCTCAATTTCGCCTGCAACAATATCGACCATGCCAACTAGCATCTCTTCTTTGTTAGCCACATGGTTGTACAACGACATAACGCCACACCCCAGCTTGTCAGCAATCTTACGCATTGTGAGCATTTCGACGCCATGCTCATCTGCGTAAGCAATAGCGGCTTCAAGTATGCGCTGCTTACCTAAGGGCTTTACGAGTGTTGATGATTGAGTAGCCATTTACCGCAAAACTGTTAAATCAAGGTTGACAAACGTACCGCGTACGTTACTCTAAGTCAACAAACGTACAGTGTACGTAAGGCTAAAATAAATCTAATTCGGAGAGAGTAATGACTGTGCAGACATCTACTAGTGAACAAGATTTAGCTCACAACCAAGCAATCATGCGAGCTTCAACCATCGACCGATACGGATCGGCCGACGTTCTCACGCTGAAAAAGATTGAGCGTCCGAAATGCGGACCTGACGACGTGGTGGTTGCCGTTCGAGCAGCCTCAATAAATCCTTACGATTGGCATAACATGACGGGCACGCCACTACTTATGCGTATTGGTGGTGGATGGCAAGCACCAAAATCTAATTTGTTCGGTCTTGACGTGGCTGGCGTGATCGAATCAGTCGGTCGGAACGTCACCAAATTTGCTTTAGGTGATGAAGTATTCGGCTGTGCCGCGGGTGCCTTTGCCGAATACGTCAATGCAAATATTGACACACTCGTTCGTAAACCAAGTAATATTTCGTTCGAAGAGGCCGCAGCAGTTCCTGTCGCTGCGCTCACCGCTGTGCAAGGGCTTCGAGACCACGGACATCTCACACCCGGGCAACGCGTAATCATTAACGGAGCCTCTGGCGGCGTCGGCACGTACGCTGTGCAGTTGGCTAAGTATTTCGGCGCTGAAGTGACCGGCGTATGCAGTACAAAAAATGTTGAGATGGTGCGAGCACTCGGCGCGGATCACGTCATCGACTACATAATGGACGACTTTACCGCACGCGGTATTGAGTATGACCTTATTCTCGATAATATCGGAAATCGTCAGATATCCCACTACAAACGTTGCCTCACTCCCTCTGGTAGCTACATTGCAGTGGGTGCACCAAAAGGTCGGATATTAGGGCCTGTGCCGCATATGTTAAAAGCACTTTTAGCCTTTAAGTTCGGAACGCGCCATGCGGCTGTGTTCATGGCTCAACAAACCCCAAGTGATCTGGCACTGTTCAGCGAATTGCTCGAATCAGGCGCCATGCGATCTGCTATCGATACAATATATCCATTAGACGAAATAGCTGCCGCCTTCCGCCATCTAGAAACCGGCCACGCTAGGGGGAAGATTATCATTAAGGTATAAGCATGAAATAAGAATATTGTGCTAGTGGCATTGATTGTTACAGTTTCTAGAAACTCATATTTGAGGCATACTTGATAGACTTAGAGGATAACAACATTGCCATTGTTTATAGGCAAGACTTATATTTAGTCAATTAATAGGAAATAAAATGACCAGAGTCGTCTTTTTTTGCTTAATTATTGTTGGACTAATTAATTTTCTGCCACTTACCGGTATTCTTTCTGCCCAGAATCTAGAAAGTGCTTATGGCGTAGAGTTAAACACCAATGAGCTTATTATTCTTATGCGCCACCGAGCGCTCTTATTTGGCATTATAGGCAGTTTTGTAATTTACGCAGCTTTTTATACTTTTTACCAAACTATCGCTATGGTAATGGCTGGCATTAGCATGATTGGTTTTGTAATATTGGCCCACCTAACGGGTGAGTACAATGCAAACATCAATAACGTAATTACCGCTGACTATATTGGTATCGCTATACTAGCTGTCGCAGTAGGCACGCGGGTTTATATTCACAAATCTAATAAAAATTAAACCCGGCCGTTCACGCCCGAATATCTATGAATGTATTGCCTTACTGTGCGAAGCTCCCTTTCTTATATATAGCTGCAATACACCAAAAATACCTACCATTACTGCGACCGCACTAGCGGCAACAATACCATTTATGGTCGTAACCCAAAACCCCGCCATCATTAGCCCTAGCG
Organism: Agaribacter marinus; assembly: GCF_030160655.1. Classification (GTDB taxonomy): domain Bacteria; phylum Pseudomonadota; class Gammaproteobacteria; order Enterobacterales; family Alteromonadaceae; genus Glaciecola; species Glaciecola marina. Next base: position 20,415 of record NZ_BSOT01000009.1, on the reverse strand, counting down.
ATGCAATGACCCAAATAAAATCACCCATTGAAAAATACAGGACTAGTAGCTTATTGGGTAAAGCAAGGTTAGAAGCCCAAAGCAAGTGAAAGCCATTGAATACTAACGTGACACCTAGCACCATAACCACCGATTGAGGCGCAGGTGATGTACCACCAACGTACTCGGCGACGCTGCTTGGGTAAATAGAAAACAATAGTCCAAACACTAAGCAACTAAGCGCGTTTGCGCGCATAACGTTTTGTAGGCTTAACATAGTTAAACTCCCTGTGTATACTTGGTTGACATAACTATAAGCGCAGTATTTACCCATGTCAACCAGGTTTACACAAAGAGGCACACCTTTAGTTGAATCTCAGTCGTTGCAACTTATTCAATCCACATCTCAAGTAAACAACATTATTACAAAATACATTTCAAAGCGCTTAGTGGAAAAAGGATATACCTCACTCACTCCCTCCCTTTTATCGTTTCTTAGTATTCTGGAGTGTGGCGTAAACTATGGTGCTGAAATCGCCCGAAACTTGGGAGTAACAAGGCAGATGGTTGCCAAAACAGTTAAAGAACTTTGTAAGCTGCAATACCTTGAACAACGAGATGGTATTGGAAAACAAAAAGAGATTGTTTTTACGGAAACTGGGGAATATCTGATGGCAGATGCTAGGCTACTGTTGTCCGACATTGACGAAGTGTTAAATCAGCACCTAGGTGATGAAGGTGCTGAAAAAATGATTGCTAAAATCACAGCAATAAGTGACACAATTGATGACCGACTTAATGCCAAATAAATCTATAGACTATCAACCGGCTTTAGCTAACACGCCGTTGAGCACCATTATACAATCCATACCTGCGCGCGCGGCCGCTTCTCGTCCAATGTCTGTATCTTCGAATACTACGCAATCTTGAGGAGCGACACCGATATTTTTGGCGACCGTTAAGAACGTTTCGGGATCGGGTTTGCCATGAGTAACGTCAGAGGCCGAAACAACCGTGTCAAGATATGGAAGTAAACCTGTATTCTCAAGAAGCTCAAGCGCGTGTGCGCGTTCGGAACCTGTACCAACACCCATTGGCATCTTGCCATGTTTGTCTTTGAGAATGTCGACTGTCGCACTAATAGTATCGGGGTTGTGATCTAGCACTTGCCAATTCGCCTTTTTTAACGCGGCGATTTCTGATGGGTTATGAGCTGTGCCATGCTTTTCATTTAAACGCTTCGCAATATTTATAGTAGGTACGCCACCTAAGCTATACATGTAATTGCGATCGAATGGCAAACCAAACTGCTGACACGTTTGTTCCCATGCCTGTAAATGACTCCCCATAGAATCTATCAAGGTCCCGTCCATATCAAAGACAATGCCTTTATACTTACTTAAATCAATCATTATTATTTATGCTTACCAATGGTTAGTTGTTCGTATTGATATTTAGGCATTAGCCATAGTATTTAGGATGTTACCAAGGGATTATGACAACCGATAGTATTACTACGATAAATAATCTCGCCACGTTAGGATGCGATACTAATCCAAAGGTACCGCAGTAATTTCATAATTGTCATACCATTCAAGAAAATCTTCTGGCTTCATCGGGCGAGATAAAAAATAACCTTGAATAAGGTCGCAATCAAAGTCATTTAACAACATAAGGCTTTCTTTGTTTTCTACCCCTTCTGCGACAACACTTAAACCCAATTTATGGCCAAGGGCAATAGTCGAACTCACGATATCTTGATCTGCTTCACACTGGTCTAGTTTCATAATGAAGCTCTTATCAATCTTCAGCTCATCTATTGGTAGTTGCTTTAACTTAGACAAAGACGATTGCCCGATGCCGTAATCATCTACAGATACTTCGAATCCGAGTGATTTTAAGTAAGTTAAGCGCTCCACCACGAGTTCTTCATTTTCAACTAAATCTCGCTCAGTGAGCTCCAAGGTAATTTGTGCTGCAGATACATCATTTGTAGCCACCTTTTGCAATAAAAAATCAACAAAGTCGGGATGTTGAATATCTTGCGCAGATAGGTTAATCGATACCTTAAAGCTATACCCTTGCTTATGCCATTCCACCAATTGCTCGATAATTTTTGCAATTACCCAGCGTGTTAAGGTCACAATTAAACCTGACTGTTCCGCTAAGCCGATAAACACTTCTGGATTAACAAAATCTCCATTTTTGTTTATCCAACGAATTAATGCTTCTGCTTTATTGACCTTACGCCCTTTTAAATCCAACTTTGGCTGATAATTAAAAAACAGATCGCCATTATCTTCGTTAATGGCGTCTTTTAGTTCATCCAGCAATTGGAGGCGCGCCAAGTATTCTTCGTCTTCACCGTCGACATAATAGCGAATTCTGCTTTGTTCAGTCTTTGCAGAATTCATCGCGATAGCCACTCGGCGCAGAAGTGTTTCTGCATTGCAAGTACATGCCAAGGTATTGGTCACGCCCAAACGAAAATTTAAATTAATAGTCAAGTCATTGAATACATAAGGACGAGATAAGGCCCCGTTAAGATCTTGAACAATGTATGGCACTTCAGATTCTACATTGAAAGGAATTGAAATTAAGAAATCATCCGCCGCAATGCGCCCAGCATACGCTAGGCTAGAGTCTTCAAACCGCGTTAAATATTGCTCGAGTCTTTTTGCTACTAGGCGTAAGCATTTGTCACCGGCTTGAGGCCCCATGGTGTCATTTACCTGAGCAAATTGGCGAATATTAATACCCACGATAATAAAACTTTGTAGTTCGTTTATTGCGTTATCAATTTTTATTAGCAACATTCTGCGATTAAACAATCCCGTAAGCGCATCATGCTCTGCCTGAAACTTTATTTCCTGCTCGCGCTGCTGAATGGCATCGCCCATGGTGCTAAACGCATTGTTTAATTCAACAAACTCTGTCGAACTTGACTTTACTTTTTCATGAATAGAAAAGTTTCCTTTTCCAATCCGTTTAGTGACATCAATCAAGTTACTCAACGGCGTTGTTATCGTGTTCGATAACAATCTAGACAGCAAAATGGATACGAACAAAATGGCGCCGCCAACTAACAACATTGAGCGAATAAGTTGCTGGAATTCCTTTTTTTCTGCCGCAAGAGATGCTGACAAAATGGCGACCACCGCTTGGTTCTCAGCAAAATCGATTGCGCGGTTAGCAAAATCATTGTGCCGCCAAACATCGCTTTTAGTTTGCTGAGATAAGGCCGTAATTTCTGATGCGACCGCGATAGACTCAAAGCTAGTATTAACGATATTTGCACCTGAAAGCAGTGTAATATCGATCTCATTCAAACGTTTGAGTTCTTGCAATGCTTGCGTGTCAATTTTGAATCCAATTAAAGAATATGCGACGGTTCTAGGCGCTTTTACTGGCAATACAATTAACTGAAACACTTTGTCCTCAATCACTAAAATTTGTGTGCTTTGAGAAGAAAAAGATAAGGCTTTTACGGCAGCTTGTAACTTGTCTTTCGGAATATTGATGATACTACTGGTACTCATAATTCCGCCATGAATATCAGTAAGTACCATCAAATCGGCATTTATACGCTGCCCATGATTAAACAACACACTTTCGATAGTCGCATTATCTCGAGTAGCCACTGCCTGTTTAAAACCAAAGTCGGCCGTCAATACTCTCGCGGCAGTTTCAAGCAAGGAACCTTTAGCCGCCAAATACTGATTAATTACGTTCTCTGCCGTATTTAATCTGCGTTCAATATGAGCTGCACTATAATTGGCCGTTTGTAGCCAATATGAAGACATAAGCACGCCTGCGGTAATCGCAACCAAACATACGCTCAAAAACGTAATTTGCGCCTTTAAACTCAGACTTTTTACTTTATCGAAAAACATCTTCAAAGGTATTTCTCTTTATTAATGAATTACTTACATACATATAACACACAACGCAATACAGCCAGTGGTTGCACAATGGCACCATTGAAAATCGTTTGAGAAATCTTGTCGCATACTAATCAGGTGTATATTCGCTTGTTATATCTATTTACATGTTTTATCTGCATCGGCATGAAAATAAAAAGAATGAGTTGGGAATTAGAAATATTTCACTTTTGCTTGCGGTCTTATTCCATACGACTTTGCAAACCAATGCTAAGATAATTATGCCTAGAATACTTTTTACGCTATGGAAGCCGCTTTTAACGGCGTTAATACTTATGGCTGTGCATTCCGCCCATGCGCAAGAGAACAGTAAACCCGCACAGATGCCAGATTGGGTGTTGTATAAACAAGACGGTACGCTAGTAAAATCCAGTGATTACACAGGCAAACCGTTAATATTGCATTTTTGGGCGACATGGTGCCCGTATTGTAAACGCCTACAACCTGGTTTAGATGCAATACAAAAGAAGTATTCTGAAAAAGGCCTACATGTGTTAGCCGTAAGTCTAAAAGAGGAATCTGGTGCAAAACCGCAGTCTGAACTTGAAAGCAGGGGCTTAAGCCTGCAAACACTTGTTAACGGAGAATCACTGGGTATAGACCAATTAAACATCGACGGCACGCCCACTACCCTATTCATTGGACCAGATGGCAAAATACTAGGCTCGACAATGCAATCCGATCCTCAAGACCCTAAATGGGAGGCTGTAGCCAATTATTTAATCGGACTACAAGACGAAAAAAGCGACTAACCTCATATTCGTCTATGCATCTGCTTATATGTTATAAGCACATGCACAATTGAAAAGCACCTATGTTTATTGGTATTCTGCACGCCCGTTGAACAATCATAACTAAGACATTTCACGGGTTTCTGTCTTAGTTTATGTGTAAAAATATGCGCCGTGGTGTACAATTTACGATTAGCTTAACCATTAATTGAAGCTTAAGGGTTAATATAAGCATCCAAAATAAACGGGACATTAATAATGACAGAACACACGCTGTTTTATTAAACATAATTTTGGTTGCATGGGGCGATGCACTACACATCGTTAAGATACGCTTAGAAACTATTTCTAACTTACTGGACACGCAATAACGTTATGAAAGACAAGTCAGACATTGGACTTATTGGCCTCGCCGTAATGGGCGAAAATCTTATCCTAAACATGGCCAATCATGGATATACCGTCACCGCTTATAATCGTTCTACAGATAAAGTAGATAACTTTATTAACGGGCGTGCACAAGGTAAATCGATTCGTGGCGCCCAAAGTATCGAAGAATTCGTAGACTCATTAGCCAGTCCGCGTAAAGTTATGCTAATGGTTAAAGCTGGCCCATCGGTAGATGCCGTTATCGAACAACTGATCCCCTTGCTAGATCAAGGCGATATTATCATTGATGGTGGGAATACCCACTTCCCCGATACCAATCGTCGAGTGAAGTATTTAAAAGAGAAAGGGATTCAATTCATCGGTACTGGTGTTTCTGGTGGTGAAGAAGGTGCATTAACAGGCCCATCTATTATGCCTGGCGGTTCACCTGAAGCGTGGCCAGAAGTAAAACCTATTTTCCAACATATATCAGCAAAAGTTGACGACGGCGCGCCTTGCTGCGACTGGGTAGGTGAAGACGGTGCTGGACATTTTGTAAAAATGGTACATAACGGCATCGAATATGGTGATATGCAGTTAATTTGTGAAGCCTACCAAGTCATGAAAGAACTGCTTGGTATGAGTGCAGATGAAATTCATGAAGTCTTTGCCGAATGGAACAAAGGCGATCTTGACAGCTACTTAATCGAAATTAGCCGAGACATCATGGCGTATAAAGACGAAGACGGCGAACCACTCGTCGAAAAAATCTTGGATACGGCGGGTCAAAAAGGCACAGGGAAATGGACGGGTGTAGCTGCGCTTGAACTTGGCGTACCACTCACACTAATTGGTGAGGCTGTATTTGCGCGGTGCTTGTCTGCACAAAAAGAAGAACGCGTACTTGCATCAGAAACCATTTCTGGTCCTACGGCTATGTTCGAAGGCGATAAAGCAGCATTTATTGAAGACCTTAAACAAGCTGTATTTGCATCGAAAATCGTGTCTTATGCGCAAGGTTACATGTTAATGCGTGAAGCGGCAAAAGAGCACGGCTGGAATCTAAATTACGGTGGTATTGCGTTAATGTGGCGTGGTGGCTGTATTATTCGCTCTGCATTCTTAGGTAACATTAAAGAAGCCTTTGATAAAAACCCTGAGCTTACTAACTTATTACTTGATGACTACTTCAAAGATAAAGTAGAGGCGGCGCAAGCAGGTTGGAGAAGAGTGTCGGCATCGGCACTGTTAAATGGTATTCCAATGCCTGCAATTACGTCTGCGCTCAATTACTTTGACGGCTATCGCACAGCGCGTTTGCCTGCAAACTTATTGCAAGCACAGCGTGATTACTTTGGTGCTCACACATATGAGCGTTTAGATAAATCACGTGGTGAGTTTTTCCACACTAACTGGACAGGCCGCGGCGGTGACACTGCGTCAACCACTTACGATGTCTAATTAACGTTGAATAAGCACATTACAACAAACGGCCGATACATTGTCATCGGCCTTTTTTTGCCTTAAATTTTTTACTCTCTTTGGTATCCAACGGCTTACCTTATTTTCTTATCGCTTCATCGTAAATTGATACATACGTCTACTATCATAAGTCTAATCTATTAAAATTTATATTAAGTATTTCATATACTTATAACACTAAGAATAACTTATTCTATTTTGTAACAAAACGTAGCCACCCCATATATTCGATATATTAGCTGTGCTATAACTCTATACAGGAATAAGCAAATCAGCTTAATTCCTGCTGTATTTTCATATACTTACAAAATAAAAAATAAATAGGGAACTTACATGAAACAAACAATACGTAAGATAGCGCTGACCGCTGCAGCGGTCAGCCTAGCCTTAGGCCACAGCAATTTGATGGCTCAGGAAAGCAACAATGATGACAGTGTAGAACGCATAGCAGTCACAGGTTCTTTGATTAAACGAATAGATATGGAAGGACCATCACCACTTACTTCCATTGACGCAGCCCAAATAGAAAATACGGGCGTTACCGACCTTATTGGTTTATTTGCAAAACTTCCCATCTCTGGACAAGGCACATTTTCAACCCAAGGCAATAGCAGTGACGACACCGCAAATGGTGGTTCGAGTGTTTCACTAAGAGGTTTAGGAGCCGATTCAACGCTCATATTAATTAATGGCCGCAGAGTCTCTGTATCTCCCTTTGCCAAAGGCATCGATACGGCATTCGTTGATATCAACAATATTCCGATCTCGGCTATTAAACGCGTAGATATTCTTAAAGATGGTGCGTCTGCAACCTATGGCTCAGATGCAATAGCGGGCGTAATTAACATTGTGCTAAAAGATGACTTCGAAGGCGCTGAAGTATCCGCCCGAGTCGGTACAACGGCTGATGGCGGTGGTCAAGAACAAAACTTTTCGTTGGTATTCGGTAGCAACTCTGACAAAGTAAAGCACACCTTTATACTTGACTACTTTGATCGAGAAGAAGTCTTATATGCCGACCGCAGTTATTCTCGTTCAGCCAACCAAGCCGCCTTAAGACCCAACATAGCGGGCGCAGAAGATTTTAGAAGTTCTTCGGGTATCCCGGGTACTATTGCATTACGCTCAGATCCTACAAACCGCATTATCGATGAGTTTGGCGCTGACCGCTGCGCACCAGAAGATATCGATAGAGGTGCAAACCTTTGTCGCTATGACTATGCGCCGCACATGACTATGATCCCCGACGCTGAACGATTCAGCTTTAACTACCTGGGGCGCTATGAAATTTCAGATAGCTTGCGCGGGTATATAGATTTTAACGGTCAAAACTCAAAATCACTCGTAAGAGGTGCCGGTAGCCCAAGTTTTAATGAGCTATTTATGGACGGCGACAATGTAAATCACCCCTTCGCTGATATGCCGGACCACCCCTTCTTTATGCAAGACTTGACCATGCGCCGCAGAACCGTGGATATTGGAAACCGCGAAAAACGGGTGGATACGGATTATTTCCGCACGGTCATGGGTTTAAGTGGTGAAATTCAAGACTGGAGTTGGGATGCAGCATACAGCTATATAAAAAGTGAATCAGTTGAACGTGGTGTCGATGGCTTCCCTAATTCAAGACGTGCGCAAGAAGCGATTGATTCAGGTTTATGGAATCCGTTTGAACCGTCTACGAATACGCAAGAAGCGCTAGACTTCATTGAGACCGTTACCACACGTGTTGGTAAATCAACCAGTAAAACTTTAGATTTTACGCTATCTGGCGCGATTGCAGAAATGTCTGCCGGTGATTTAATGCTTGCACTTAAAGCAGAGTATCGAGAAGAAGCCATCGCCGACAACCCAGATGATCAATTCCTACGCGGGGACGTGTTTGGTACTGAGGCCACGCAAGCGAATGGTGATAGAGACAGCAAATCAGTAAGCGCTGAACTTGCCATTCCGCTACTAGATACCCTTGAAGTGCAACTGGCCGTGCGCTATGAAGATTACAGCGACTTTGGTACTACTACAGACCCTAAAGTGTCATTTTTGTATTCTCCGCTCGACAATTTGTCGTTTAGAGGCTCATATGGCACGGCATTTAGAGCACCGTCGCTGCATCAACTGGGCTTAGGACGCACTGACGAATCACCAAACTTAGTTGACACCTTGCGATGTGCCGCCGTCGACTTAGGTTGTTCTCCTGCAGAATATACAGCAATTTTTGCTGGAAACCCCGATCTTGGGCCTGAAGAATCATCTAGCTATAACCTTGGTGTTATATATGAAATCAACGAAAACCTAGACTTCTCACTCGATTATTATAGCTACGACATTGAGAATATTATCGATTCAGACACACAATTCGTGATTTCGAATTTTGGTACCGATCCTAGTGTTGTTGAACGTATCCCCACAGGCATAGCTAATGACCCGGGAGAAGTTGTTAGAGTGTTTGACTCGTTCCAAAACATTGGTGACCTAGATACTAGCGGTTTAGATTTTGATATTGGCTATCGTTTGCCATCAGATGTTGGCGACTTTAAATTTCGTTTCGCCATGAACTATGTATTGAAGTATGAAGAACTGCGACCTGATGCAAATGGCGGACAACGTTTAAGCTTACAAGAAGGCCAGTTTGAGCAGCCTGAAGTGCGCCACACAACATCTGTTGATTGGTCGCAAGATGACATTAGTGCCACACTGGCAATCAATTATATCGGCGAATTTGATGGCGATGCTGATTCAGGTTTTGGGGACAAAACGGTTGATTCGATGACGACTGTCGACCTTGTCGCTAATTACCGAGGCATCGACAATACAACATTGTCGTTAGGCGTAACAAATTTGCTTAACGAAGAACCTCCCTTTAGTCACCATGACTTTTTTGGCTATGTGAATACCGTTCATAGTGGTCAAGGTCGGTTCACCTATGTGAAAGCATCATACAAGTTCTAACACGAACATAAGCACATGCTATGTAAATTTTCGCATAGCGTGAATACGAAGGCAGGAGGATCTGCCTTCGTCCATATTCTAGCTTTCCTTCGCCACCGAACAACCCCAGCCTTCATACTTAACCGTATAGGTCTTTGCGAGCAAGGCCATTAGCACACTCGATTTCACCACACTGTGAAATTCAGTACAGTCAAAGCTAGTGCACTCTAGTACGAAGATGTCTGACTCAGGGTGTTTGTCAATTGATACACCGGAAAACCCCATGTGAAGCAAGTTATCCGCCAAGGGCACAAGAGCATCGTGAGCTTCGGCAACAAATGAATGGTCGATAATTCTCACTAACTCTTCGTCGTCACCGCGTGACTTTAACGCAGCAAGCGTTTCTTTATCTTTGGCGATCCGTTTTGTAATTATTTTCACACTGTTCTCCGGGTAGTATTTGAAAAGATATACGTTATCGACCCGCAGAATTATAGCCAGGTCTGACTTATCATCAATCAATTTAGATAATATCTACAGAACCTTACCATTCCTATGCTGCATGAATTATAAAAAAAGGGTCAGAAAACACGGTTGTATCGAAGTCCATTAGCCTTTATCCTTCGTGGCTTAAGAAAAACGCTCAAAACCTACTCAAATAACAAAATAAATAATGAGCATCTAGGCCTAAACATATAGCCCTAGTGAATTGCCAGTGCAGAAATGGCAAGGTTCGGTTTAGACGCACGAGTTAAATTGATTAAGGTAGTAAGAAGAATGAAAGTAGGATTTGTAGGTTGGCGCGGCATGGTTGGCTCAGTATTGATGGGGCGCATGCTTGAAGAGAATGACTTTGTAGGTATTTCGCCAGTATTTTTTACCACCTCAAATGTTGGTGGAAAAGCGCCAGAAGTCGGTGTTGAAGTACCGGTTTTGCAAGATGCATACGACTTAGACGCTCTTGCTAATTTGGATGCCATTATTTCGTGCCAAGGGGGTAGCTATACAAACAAGGTATTTGGTGACCTACGTGCTAAAGGCTGGGAAGGCTATTGGATAGATGCGGCATCTAGCCTACGTATGTCTGACGATGCCATTATTGTACTCGATCCTGTAAATGACCAAGTAGTTAAAGATGGCATTAAAAATGGCACCAAAAACTTTATTGGCGGTAACTGTACCGTTAGCCTGATGTTGATGGCCATTGGTGGTTTGTTCAACGAAGGGCTTGTTGAATGGGTGTCTTCTATGACCTACCAAGCAGCAAGCGGTGCTGGTGCTAACAATATGCGAGAGTTAATTCGTCAAATGGGCGAAATAAACGCCGCTGTCGCTGACGACCTTGAAAACCCATCAACCGCCATTTTAGATATCGATCGCAAAGTAGCCGACGCAATGCGAAATGATTTGACCACGGATAATTTCGGCGCGCCATTAGCAGGTAGCTTATTACCCTATATCGATACGCAGTTAGAGAATGGTCAAAGCCGTGAAGAATGGAAGGCAGAAGCAGAAACCAACAAAATCCTTGCAAGCGAAACACCGGTGCCCATTGATGGCATATGTGTACGTATAGGTGCAATGCGTTGTCATAGCCAAGCACTTACTATTAAGTTGAAGAAAGATGTACCGCTTGAAGAAATCGAACGCATCCTTGCTGACGCAAATGACTGGGTTAAAGTCGTGCCAAACGACCGCGATGCCAGTTTAGAAGAGCTAACACCTACTAAAGTCACCGGCACATTGTCAGTGCCCGTTGGTCGTTTACGTAAGCTATCTATGGGACCAGAATACATAACTGCTTTTACCGTAGGTGATCAGCTGTTATGGGGTGCGGCAGAGCCACTAAGGCGTATGTTGAATATTTTACGCAGCGCGTAATATGTATTTGTAATACACCGCAATAGACAAGTGCTGTTGCGGTGTATTGAGTCCGAGCGCCCAGAGACCTGAATATCAAATGATGTTTGCGCCAAGCAAGTTTTATTTGGGTCGTTTAAGTGCCTGTAAACTAAAGGCCTTGCTCAGTGGCATTATCACTCGTTCAGGGCCGACAACCTGTCCTAATTTGTGTTGATTCCAATCCAGTACGAGCACTATGGAACCCTTGCGTAGCTTGCCCTGCCACTTGTTGATTGACGCATCGAAATCACGGTAATCAGTTACTAATTCCCAACCATCACAACGATACGCGCTGAGGATGTCAACAAAGGTATCACCTTGAATATCCTGAATAATATTCAAATTTTCAGAGGAAAATTTATGCGCGACATACTTCTTTTTTATTGATTTTAGTATACCCATTTTACCAAGCAGTTCCGTCCTTGCTATGTTTTATGTCTTTATATCTGTATTGACACCAACATGCTTTAGCAAAAAGTTCCTAAAAACATAAAAGGTAAATGCTATTTAAGCGCCTTAATTGTCCTGATGTGGCGGGTATTTAGCACTCGGACGGACTAAAGCCCCTCGCAACTGTCTCGATTTAGCATGGCTATGACAATCGAGGCAATGGTCGTTCACCATCCCCATCGCCTGCATAAATGCATACATAGTGGTAGGCCCTACAAACTTCCAACCTCGCTTTTTCAACGCTTTTGACAAGGCGACAGACTCGTCGCACGTGGCCATGACTTCAGGCTCGATACTTTCGTCGCGTGACGGTTCAAATTGCCAGAAAAAAGCAGCAAGTGAGCCAATCTCTTTAATGAGCGTCTGAGCACATTTTGCGTTGTTAATAACGGCCTCTATTTTGCCTCTATGCCTGACAATACCCGCATCTTGTAGCAGCCGTTCAACATCTTCTTGGGTAAACATCGCCACTTCATTAAAATCAAAATTAGCAAAGGCAGCTCTAAAATTTTCACGCTTGACCAGGATTGTTCGCCAACTTAAGCCAGATTGAAACCCTTCCAAACAAATCTTTTCAAATAAGCGCTGATCATCTACTACTGGATAGCCCCACTCGTCATCATGATAGTCTTGATATTCTTGGGTTGCCTCACACCATGTGCATCGGCGCTTGTTGTCTTCACCTAAAAACGTGTTGCTCATTTATGTATTTGCCTTAAATACCTCAGGGTCATGAATTTAGAATTCATAGTTTTAGAATATTTGACTGACGAATGTTTTTTTATATCTCGCGAAGTCAAGTTCATCGAGCTTAACATATCTGATCAGTATGCCAAGAACGAATAATGCGAACAGTAGTAGGCGAATCAAACGAATGTTGTGAATCATGCGTCACGCCGCTCACTAATAAAGTAACGTAATATATGTTTTTTGGAAACTAAATATAAACGTTTACACGGGAGTATTATCCAACTACAAACCATTGGCTTAGCTTTAACGTCTAATTAGCTTTCAACCCTATAGACGCTGAGCAATAATGAAAACAACGACTTTTTTAAACGCACTTTTTGTATTCTTACTAAGTATATTCTCCGTAACTTCGCCTTTGGTAAATGCCGCACTACCGCCCGAAAATAACCTATTTAACGAACAAACCTTTGCCATAAAAAACGTAAATATACATACAATGGTGAAAGGAAAAGAAGCACTAATAAATACAAACATCGTCATAAAAAACAAAAAAATCGTATCTATTGCTGAGCCGATACCGGATAACATTTTAGTCATCGATGGACGTGGTAAATGGTTAATACCCGGCCTTATTGACATGCATGTGCATGGTGTTGCCGATTTCAATTTTGGCGAGGACGAACTCAACAGAGAAACAAACTTATTTTTTGATACACAAGACGTGATGACGCCGTACATTGCTAACGGCGTTACGACAATATTTGACTTAGATGCTCGACCAGAAAATTTTGCACAACGAAATGAAATAAAAAAAGGAAACGTCATTGGTCCAAGAATCGCGTTGGCCAAGTTCATAGATGGCGGTGAAGGCATAAACAAAGTCAATAGCCCTGTTGAAGGCAGACTGGCCGTCAGACTAGCGAAATTTGATGGTTATGGATTTATTAAAGTGTATTCGTTTTTAAATATTGCCACTTACGAAGCGATTATTGATGAAGCTCAACAACTTGGGATGAAAGTAGTCGGGCATATTCCAATAAGTTTCAAAACACGAATCAATGACGCGTTTATCCCGCACTTCGGTATGATTGCTCACGCCGAAGAACTTGCAAGATGGGCAAAAAAGAATACAGACGAAGAAGCCTTGCGACTCGCCACGTTGGTGAAAAATAACAATACTTGGGTCACGCCCACACTCACCGTAATGGATTGGATAACTAAGCAAGCAAGAACACTAGACGATATTAAACAACTATCATCATTGAAATATTTACACCCTATTTTTCAAGATAAGTGGATAAATAACAATTCTTATCAATCTTCACCCGAGTTCATCGCTCATGTCGACCGTATTGCTGATTTTAATAAAAAGCTAGTTCGCGCCTTAAAGTCTCTTGATGTCCCTATTGTTTTAGGTACAGACGCAATGGTCTCTGGAGTAATGCCTGGATTTTCAGTCCATGACGAGTTAAAACTCCTTGTTGAAGCCGGTCTTACGCCTAAGGAAGCACTCAACTCCGCAACGAATTTAGCCGCACAATGGTTGGGTATTCATAAAACATCGGGCACCATTGAAGTAAATAAAATAGCTGATTTAATATTACTCAACTCAAACCCCTTTATAGACATCTCAAATACCACTGACATCTATGGAGTCGCAGTAAACGGGCGTTGGCTTAGCGACAAAATAATTGATTCTATGCTCAAAAATTTAGCCGCAAAGAACAAGCAATCACAAGGTAAATATGAATGGGGGAAACGCGCAGCATATTGACGTGTATCCATACAGGCGTATTGACAATCAAGGTAAGCTCAACTGTTTATATATGAACATTAGTCCTTTGGACAAACCCACTGGATAAGTCGAATAATGGTCCGTGCCGTTAACAACGTCTTCTTCTAAGGTTAACCCTTGATAGTCTCTGGAACGTAACTGCTTAACAAACTTAACTTGGCCGTTCACCATGTTATGGCGCATACCATGCTTTAAGGTCTCTAATGCGCCTGTAGCAAAATACACATTCGCGTCTAACAATTTACTTTTTGAAAAAAATTTCTTCTCTACATCAAAAATCCAATTGTTTTTGTACCAAAGTGAAGGACTAGTTAATATGTAGTTAGAAAATAAATCTGGCTTCGTAAGTAACACCCATGTGCCAAATGATCCTCCGAGCGAATGCCCTGATAAAATTCTTTGATCTGAATTTGCTCGATAATTGTCTTCTATATATGAAATAACTTCATCCTCAAAAAACTCTAAATAGCTTGGCGCACCACCTGTTTTATATTTTGTCCAAGTGTCATCAACGACGGGTGTAAGATCGCGTACTCTGCTGTACTGACCGTTTTCGCCGTGTGCAAAAGAAACACCCACAACAATTACTCTATCCATTTCACGAAAATGAGTGACGCCCGCAGCGACCTTGAATGTATGCGGGCCGTCATTCAAATAAAGTACAGGATATTTCTTAAGTCTACTTTTCTCCCAAAAATAGTCATGAGGTAGTTTAATGAACAAATCATATTTTCTGCCTAACACCGTAGAATCAATAGTTACTACTTTGCTGTTCACAATCTGAAAACCATCACTTTCTGCCAAGAAAGCTTTGCTAACGCCTGTATACAGAAGAAGAAACAAGGCAACACGCCGCACAAAAGACAATTTCATAAGTTTTTTCCTTTATCTAAATTTTATAAGTTTATTGTTAGCATTTAGTTGCGGTATGCCCAACACTTATCACAAAACCCAAAGTGTGACATATGTCACATAGTTGTTTTTTAACATACATGACGTTAAAATGCGACACAAGTCACAGATAAAGACAATCATATGACACCCAATTCAACCGAGTTAGAAATACTGAAGCTGCTCTGGAAAAAGCAACCTCAAACAGCTAAAGAAATCCATGTGCATCTAAGCGTAAAGTATGGGTGGTCATATTCATCTACACGTAAAACATTAGAAAGAATGGGCAACAAGGGAATTTTGGAAATTGATTCATTGGGCAACAAAAAAACGTTTAAAGCACTACTCGAAAAAATACCTACGCTAGCATCTTGTATGCAGGCATTTGCAACTAATGTCCTCGAATTAGATGAGCCACTCCCAGTTTCGATGTTTGCTGACAGTCGTTTAATAAGTAGAGAGGAAATCGATGAGCTAGCGGCGTTATTGAATCAATCGTCTGGAGATGAAAAGGAAAGCTAGTGGATTCTTCAGTTATTCAATTCATTGTAAATAGCGTTTTTCCTTGGCTTTTATTTTCCAGCGTTGTCTACGTCTGCTCGTCATATTTGACTAAGCGTAACAATATCTCACCTAATATTTGGTGGTTTACACTCTTCGCCAGTTTTTTGCCCTTTATACCTTTTTCGGTTGATTTCGGGACGATAACGATTCCCCACCTTGAATACATAAATTCAAGCTTGGAAAATGCCCAGGTAGTAAAACAAGCCAGTATCACTCACGCGAGTTTGAACAATGCGGATTTAATCGCAATTGCATTAATATTTATGTATCTTTGTTTTACCTGTATAAAACTAGCCCGATTGATGGCAGTTTGGCAAAAACTCACAAGTATTTCACACGCCTCCGAGTTAATTAATGCTCTGCCAAGTTATAAAGCTAAAGTTGCAATTTCCTCTCATAACCACAGCCCTTTTGTATTCGGCGTTACCACGCCTCAAATCATATTGCCACACTATTTCAATTCGCTAGAAAAAGAGCAACAAAGCATTTTGCTTAAACATGAGCTGACGCATATTGCAAACAACGATCACATTGCCATTCTCTTGTGGAGAATATTGAGCACTCTCATGTGGATAAATCCATTTATAAAAAAAATGGAATGGCAATTCATAAGGGCTATTGAACACAGATGTGATAAGCATACTATTTGCCGGTTTAACCTAAATAAATACGACTATGCGAAAACGCTACTACAATCACTAAAAAGAAGTACGCAATTTGATAGCAGTAAGCCGGTCGCGCAATTTAACTCAGGTGCACTTTGTGCTGACGATTATAAAACCAGGCTTACAAACATAGTTGGCTCAGCAAATACAAGTCATCTCAAATTAACTATAACCTTCTGTTCTGCGATACTTGTCATTACTGGTCTATACATGTTCATAAAAGAATCTGCGGGAACAGATAAGTTGACTTGGCAACCCCCACTAAAGGGCCATACGGTAAGTTCTCCGTTTCGCAGTGTAGATAAAATTCGGAATTACAAACCGCATCAAGGGGTTGATTATATTACTAAAAATGATAGTTCTGTACTTTCTGTCGCAGAAGGGATTGTCGTTGTTGCAGATAACAAAACCTTAGATCCTAACTATGGAAATACTGTAGTAATTCAGCATAAAGGTGGCTATCAAAGCCTGTATTCACATTTGAAGTCTATCAAAGTCAAGGCTGGTACTTGGGTTAGCTCACAGCAAGACATTGGCGTAATAGGCAAGACAGGAAAAACGACAGGAGTGCATCTTCACTTTGAAATCATCAGAGATAATCAAAGAATTGATCCTAGTGTAGTATTCAATACAAACATATAAGAATGTGTGCGCTTGTCAAACTAAAAAGGCCCCTAAAAAATAGGGGAGGGCGTTCAATAATCTGTGTCCTCTGCATTTATGTGTTATGTGTGTCTCGAGCATCTTAGTTAAGTAAAAATAAGAGTTACCCATGAAATACTATTAGCGTATTTACCCCCACTCGTTAGCGGTTGCTCGCTACGGTATATGTCACCTTCATAGGCGCTTTACTTTTAGGTCACATCGGTCAAGACACTCTAGTCTAATTTCTGAATGCATTAAGTTTAGCTGGGTATAACAAGCTAGCCGAAGATTTACGTGTGGAGGAAGATCCCGGCGTATTCATAGGTGCTGGGTTTGATATTGATGTAAATAATTGGTTTATCGGTGGCGAGTATACTTACGCTACTACTGAAGATTCTATTTTTCCGGAAACTACAGCATACTATATTAATGCTGGCGTACGTTTCGGAAAAGTTACACCTTTCATCATTTTTGAAGATTGACATTACCATTTGTGAAGCGTGCACAGAGACGAATGTAAATATAGTCGCCTGCATTACAGAGGTTGCCGTCATCCAAAAGATACTCTCGCATTTGGATCAACAAGTTCCACCGACAACGGCCAATTTGTGCAGAGCGCCCCCACTTATTGAGTCAAAACAAATAACGGCAATTAACGATTACGTTATTCAGAGAGATTTCAACTTTGGCGCTTAAAAACCATACCATCAATACAGCTTGAACATTAATATGTTGAGGCACTACCTTTGACATGTTACGAAAAATATTTCAGTGCCAATAGTCAGTACACTTAGCCATCTGGAGGATATTTAGTTCACTTCTTTATTGCAAGACTTCAATTTGCATCACATGAAACAAGCCTTAAAGTCAGCTGTAAAAGAGGATAGTAAATAGCGTTAATCTTTCTCATACTCTCGATAAACAAAGTGGTTGGATAAAAAGCAGTTGGTTTGATGAAGACCCTCTGATGAAGCTGAAGGGGATTGTTTACAAAGGTATTGACATCATAACTCGGTTTCACGTTTGGTCTATTGAACGAAGAAATATGTTTGAAAATAGTGCTTTTTGCTCTAACTTGGAGTTCTGTAAATAACTGTACTATTGGTCACTAACTGCTAATATCGAAAAATTGAGAATAAATATAGGTTAGGTATGTTTAAAAGAATAAAAATCGGCAATTGGAGGCAATTTAATAAAATAGATATCGAATTTCATCCTAATCTTACAGTGATTACCGGAGCCAATGGGGCAGGAAAGACTACAATTCTAAGCGTTTTGAGTAGGCATTTTGGTTGGAACATACTATTCGCAAGTACTCCTCGTAAGGCGAAAAAAGGAATATTAGACTATCTTACTGGTTTAAGTACTAAACATGACAATAAGACACTCCCCTCGAATCAAAATCAAATTAAAATAGGGGAAATTTTTTATTCTAATACCGAAAACCATGGTCTTCTATCAGTACCAAAGTCTGTGCAGCAACAATATAATATTCACATCGAAAACCAGCAGCCGGTACAAGGCATATATATTTCTTCACATCGACCAGTTTACTTTTACCAACAAGTACAAACTATACCAGCCAAACTCGATGCCAAGAATCAGATATTAGATAAATACTTAAATGAACTGAAACAAAGATATAGCTTTAACGCTAGAAATACTTCTGCAAGCTTTAGAATTAAAGAGGCAATAATATCTTTAGCAACATTTGGCTACGGTAATGAGGTAGTTGCAAGAGATGATGAAGCTGTCGAAATGTTTGAAGGTTTCCAACAAGCGCTAAGGACGATCTTACCAAAGTCTTTAGGGTTCCAAAAAATTATCATCCATATGCCAGAAGTATTATTCGAAACTGAGACTGGAAGCTTTTCTTTTGATTCAGTTTCTGGAGGAATAGCATCGTTAATTGACGTGACCTGGCAGATATTTATGGCTTCTATGGTATATAGTAATTTCGTAATAGTAATGGATGAGCCAGAAAACCACCTTCATCCAAAACTTCAAAGGTCTCTTCTACCAAGTTTAATTAAAGCATTTCCATCAGTACAGTTCATTATCTCAACTCACAATCCTTTTATGGTTACTTCAGTACCAGATTCAAATGTTTATATGTTGGATTACAACAATTTTAGAAAAGTAGATAGTTCGCGACTAGATTTGCTAGACAGATCTGGCTCATCCAATGAAATTCTTAGAGATGTTTTAGGTGTAGAAACTACCTTGCCGCTCTGGGCGGAAGAAAAAATTGAATATACCGTTCAGAAACTAAAAAATCAACAAATCAGCGAAACACTTCTTAAAGAACTTAAAGTCGAACTCTCAAGAATAGGTCTGAGTGATTATTTTCCTGAAGCGTTAGATAAAGTTATGGGTTCAAATGGTAGATGATAAAAATAATAAAAGGAAATAAACCTGAAATTCTTGAAATAAACGAGCAAATTTGGACTGAAGAATACATCAAGTTAATGAATGGAGATGAATCAATTCCTAAAATCGCTAGATTTAGATATCGCCACAAAGACATAAAAAGTGCACTTAGAGACGAAGCTAATGACAAGTGTATATTCTGTGAGAGTAAAATATCTCACACATTCCCGGGCGAGACTGATCATATTATTCCAGCTTCGAAAGATTATAATCGAATTGTAGAATGGACAAATCTTGGTTATGTCTGTAAAGAGTGCAACATGAATAAGTCAGATTACCATGATTTAAATATACCCTTATTAAACCCTTTTATAGACTCGCCAAATGATTCCCTGATTTTTTTTGGACCACTAGTGCTAGCAAAAGGGGGGAGCGTAAGAGGTCAAATTACAGTCGATTTACTTGATTTGAGTCGTCCAGCAATAATTGAGAGGAAAAAAGAAAGAATTGACAGAGTCAAGGCACTTTTAGATAGAGCGCTAGCTTTTCCTGAAGGAGATGCAAAAAATTTCTTAATGCGTAAGGTTCATGACGAAGCTTTAGCTGATAAAGAGTATTCTGCAACAATTAAAGCGTATTTAACACACGCTATCTAGCTAACAAAAATTAGCATTTTTGAAAACATATCAGCTCTTAATCTCTAATTAATGTTTCTTTACTTTGCTAGTGAATGAGTAAAGCTAGCTTTATATCTGCTATATATTAACATTATTGCGAAATTAGAAGCGGAAAAGTGATGCTTAAAAACGCTTCCCCAACAGGCTTGAAAGTAACTATTCGCCTTCCGTACGGAAATTAAAATTATTTGCTTGTGAACGCTTAAATTCTAGCTCATCGCACTCACCAGGGTTCAGCCTATTTTATGCAGGATTTACTTCACAGAGTGCTTATGTAATCCTCCCCGAAAAAAGTAGCACTTATAACTAGAAAATTCCGCTAATATATCAGCAAAG
>NZ_BSOT01000008.1 GCF_030160655.1 Agaribacter marinus | reverse complement strand
CACTCGTATCTCTGATTTCATCGGTACCATCGCCCCGGCGGTAAATGTAGGTATCTTTACCCCAGCCACCTTCTAGCCGGTCATTCCCCGCGCCGCCGATTAACACATCGGCACCACCGCCGCCTTTTAAAGTGTCGTTGCCGCCATAGCCTTTTAAGATTTCATCTTCCGCTGTGCCTGTCAGGGTTTGCTTATCATCAGTGCCGTGGATAACCTTGGCATCGGTCGTTTCTCCTGTATCTGCATCATAATCCAACACATAGCGGAAGTAGACGGTATCGACATAAGGGTCTGACCAAATTTCTTGCGCTACCCCGTCCGGCGTCATACCTTGAATATCTGTGCGTTCAAATAATCTTAGCTCATGCGCATCCGCCCACGCACTGTCATCAAACCCAGTATCCTGCCAACCTTCCTGATACGTCGTCGATACCTTCCACTTACCACTACTGTGGAAACGTCCACTGGCCGCGTCAAGTTGTGCAACCATCCGATAGCCACCGCCTGTATCAACGGCCTTGATGGCAACAACATTTTCCCCAGCTTGCTGTGTTACCTGTCGCGTTTTCGCTATGCTCCAATGGTCGTCATTAAAGCCACCATCCACTAATTCACCATTGAAATAGATTTCTTCGCGGTTGTCCGTTAACACCGTCAGTGACAATGCCCGCTCAAATACATCTGGCGTAAACGTCGCATTGTCAAACACCACTTGCGTGCGGAAACCATCATTGTGATACCAATACTGTACGGTGACCGTCTCCCCTGTTGCTTTTAAGGTAATGACCATGTGATGACCATCACGGCGAATGCTTACGTCATGTTGACTAATCCCTTCAAAACGTAAAGTGTCTGCCCCATGGCGGTCATAGATGGTGTCGTTACCATCCCCTGAACGATATATATAGGTGTCATCCCCATGGCTGCCATTGAGTTTGTCATTCCCCACTCCACCCACGAGCGTGTCATCACCCAAGTGACCAAAGAGCGACTCTGCTGCTGTATCCGAGCCCACAAGCAAGTCATGCCCACGTGAGCCAAAGCTGTTGTGTTCATACAAGCGAATGTCGCTGAATTCGATATTGCCAATCGTGCCATCATCATCGTCGTTAAATAGCGTAATGTAATTCATGGCACCGCTGGCAAACTTACCCACTTCGATGTGCATTTCTTGCCAATCGCCCGCCCCTGTGTAACGGTAATCTTGCTTGAAGTCATTGTGCGGCGGCTCGCCATACAGCTGAAAATTGGCTTTGTGACCATTGTAGAAAGAATTATCAGTATCTATGCCAATGCCTTGGATTTCGCCCACAACATCGCTTTTCACCCTAAATGACAAGACCGTTTTATCGGTGACTTGATACGCTGTCGGTAAAGCCAGCCTCTTCCACGTATTCCCTGTAAAAGCAATCCCATTGCCATCGCCGGTAATGGTATAGCCATTGGCATCGAGGTCTTGGTCAATGCCATAAGAAGATAACTGCGATTCCTCTATTTTAATGTGGATACCGTCGACTAGCTGCGCTTCAATCTCTTCCACTGACAAGGTCGTGTCTGTAAATTCCATCGGCATTGGCCGCGATGTCCACGCGAGCCAATCGGCCACCGCTAAAATTTCATCACCTGTGGCATTCTCAGTCACAAACAAATAGCCATTTCGCTGGCTAAAGCTCACCTCACTTGAGGCCATATCCGCAAACCGCATATGATTAAGACCGCTGGAGTCATTGATAGTATCTTTACCATCACCGCGATAATACACATAGGTATCGTTGCCTTTCCCCCCATGCAGGCTATCCCAGCCTTTACCACCGATTAACACATCATTGCCAACGCCGCCATTAAGCGTATCACTGCCGCCATTACCTATTAGCGTGTCATGCCCCGCAGTGCCATCCAAGGTCTCAGGGTCGTCAGTACCGACAATAAGATTTTCAGCTTTCGTCGATACAATAGCAATTTCTGTATCATCCAATACCCGGTTCCATAACACCACATCATCCACAGCGCCTGCGAAGAAGGCATTGCCTGAAGTCATCTCATCATGCATTAGGGTCTCACTATTAATACCCCCAATCGCAATGCCATTATTGTGCGTGGCCAACTGCATGCCTTGGCTGTTGGCAGTATCAAACTCCGTCCCATTTAAATATGCCCTTAACGCACCTTGCGTTAACTGCGTAGGCGTCTCATTAGCATCCAACACCAAGGCGACGTGATACCATTTATTCGCTTCAAGTCCACCAATAGATTTAAAGGTACCGGGCCAAACTTCGGCGTCATTGCCTTGTTGGTTGATATCCCAACCACCGGTATACAACGTGTCATTATCGATATAAATATTTAAACCACCATGCGCGCCGCCTTGCTCATAAATCACCTGACGCCCGCCATTGGCATCATCCATTTTAAACCACAAGGCGATGGTCTTAGATGTATACATGCCTTGTGAGTTAATACCGTCGCGATTATTAATGATTACGCTGTCGTCTACTCCGTCTAAGCGCAGTGCTCCATCAAATAAGCCACCGTCAACATCAACACTGGCACCGCCACTTAAATTACTGTTAGTCGCACCTGTCACATCACTGGCATCATTATCAAAGGTGAAGTGCGCTATGCGGCCCGCTGTATTAATGCCTGTGGATGTGCTGCCTGTCGTCGCATTGGCTATGCCGATTTGATTGTTTAAGACAATCGGTGACGACGGTGTCGTTGGGGCTGACGTTTCATCCCCCACAACACCTTGCGTATTATTTAGTAAGTTTTGGACAAGCGTTGTTGGTGATACCGTTTCACTGCCACTCTCTTGTGTTGGAACATCGGCAGGGCTTACGGCATCGATTGGTGATAGTAAGGCGCCATTCGTTTGTGTATCGGTATCCAAGTCCAATTCAGTTGATGATGCGCTAGCTGCATCCTGACTAAATGTGAACACCCTTGTGATAGAGCGCCTAGGCTCATTTACTTCTGTTGCTCGAATAGTTGCAGTAGTTAGAAAAGCTTTCCTTGCTACATTTTCAAAAATTAGGTTTTTCCCATCATTCGACATACGAATTACATTGTTGTACTGAGCACCACTATCAGACAACTTGCTGAATTTTAACTCACCCGCCCCTGAAAAGTGTTTATTTAACTTAAAATGAAGTTGTTGCCCTGAACCTAGACTATAACGAAGATGTCGCTGAGCACTTGATGTTGTGCCAATCAATTGTGGTTGTGCTTGCTTAGTAACTGTGAATCTAACCTCAGCAGTCGAACCTCCAGCCCCAGTACCTGTGACCGTGAACCCTACGCTTATTGCAGTTGACGGTCCAACCGCAGGCCGACTAAACTCAAAGTACACAAGCCGTGGAGCACCCCCACCTGGATTCACAACACTCGCATTAAACGGCCCCAAAGGGGCACTTCTACCATCTATTGTTATATTACTTACTTCAAATGAAGCGCCGTCACTGTGGTTGAAATAATCCGGCACCTCAAATGCGTGTACGAAAGAGTTTGGCGAAAGCGTAGCTCTCCCTGATGATTGCTTCGCACTTATTGACTGTTGCGCTACTTCTAGAGTAAATACAACTGGACTACTTTTGCTTCCATTTTCATCTACGGC
>NZ_BSOT01000007.1 GCF_030160655.1 Agaribacter marinus | reverse complement strand
CACTCGTATCTCTGATTTCATCGGTACCATCGCCCCGGCGGTAAATGTAGGTATCTTTACCCCCGCCACCTTCTAGCCGGTCATTCCCCGCGCCGCCGATTAACACATCGGCACCACCGCCGCCTTTTAAAGTGTCGTTGCCGCCATAGCCTTTTAAGATTTCATCTTCTGCAGTACCCGTAAGCGTTTGTTTATTATCTGTACCGTATATAACATTAACATCGGTGGTTTCCCCCGTCACATCGTCGTAATCCAACACATAACGGAAGTACACCGTACCGCCTGCATCTTGTGACCAAATCTCTTTAGCAATACCATCAGGTGCAATGCCATGTTGGTCAGTGCGGTCAAACACGCCCAATTCCCGCGCATCTTCCCAAGCGCTATCATCAAAGTCGACGTCCTGCCAACCCGCCTGATAAGTGCTCGACACCTTCCACTTACCATTACTATGAAAACGACCACTGGTTGTATCAATTTGCGCGACCATACGGTAACCACCGCCTGTATCCACGGCCTTAACCGCAATCACATTCTTACCAGTTTGCTGCGTGACATTCACTGCTTCGGCTTGATTCCATCTGTCGCCGGTCAATCCTCCGTCAACCAACTCACCGTTAAAGAAAATTTCTTCGTGGTCATCCACCAATATTGCCATCGATAACGCGGGGTCGATAACCTTAGACAATTGACTGATTTCGATATCATCTAGCACCCGGTTCCATAACACCACATCATCCACAGCGCCTGCGAAGAACGCATTACCTGCTGTCATACCATCATGCATGCGGGTTTCGCTGTTTATACCACCCACACCAATACCATTATTGTGCGTGGCTAACTGCATGCCTTGGCTGTTGGCAGTATCAAACTCCGTCCCATTTAAATATGCCCTTAACGCACCTTGCGTTAACTGCGTAGGCGTCTCATTAGCATCCAACACCAAGGCGACGTGATACCATTTATTCGCTTCAAGTCCACCAATAGATTTAAAGGTACCGGGCCAAACTTCGGCGTCATTGCCTTGTTGGTTGATATCCCAACCACCGGTATACAAAGTGTCATTATCGATATAAATATTTAAACCACCATGCGCGCCGCCTTGCTCATAAATCACCTGACGCCCGCCATTGGCATCATCCATTTTAAACCACAAGGCGATGGTCTTAGATGTATACATGCCTTGCGAGTTAATACCATCGCGATTATTAATGATTACTCTGTCGTCTACTCCGTCTAAGCGCAGTGCACCATCAAATAAGCCACCGTCAACATCAACACTGGCACCGCCACTTAAATTACTGTTAGTCGCACCAGTCACATCACTGGCATCGTTATCAAAGGTGAAGTGTGCTATTTGGTCTGCAGTGCTGATATCATTTGAAGCACTAGTTGCCTGAGTTAACGCAACTGTATTACTTAACACTACAGGTGATGCACTTGGTGTTACAGATGTTGACAACTGTCTGGTCGTAGCAAGTATTGGTGAACCATCGTTCAAATCAGCAATATTTAACGTCTCAGTAGTACTCTCATTTGCCTGTGATAGGAGACTGACTTGAGTAGACAACTGTGGAGAAATTAGCGAAGCGCTGGCCGCTTGTGCGCTTCTAGGCTGTATCGTACCATCAATATGCGTGTCCTCGACAACAATATTAAATGTTTGAGAAACTTGCTCGCCAGTAGTATTGTTTTTTACCAACAATGTCGGTGAATATGTATTTCCTCCTTTTCTGCTACCCGCAATATTAGTAATCAAGCCAGTATCACTTACATATAATTGCCCGAAACCACCTCTAGAGGAAAATGAATAACTAATACTATGATTTGGTTTAACATTATTAAGCCTAACTTGATATGCTAATGCATTTGTAGGTGATTCGCCATGACGAAGCGTCGGAATACTTCTAATACTCATCGAGTTATCAGCAACATTGAAAGAAAGCGTTTCTGTTACGCGTCTACCGTAAATATCTTCTATCGTTACAACAAGATCATGCTTGCCTTGATCGTGGTAACCAGGAACACCACCAAATTGTTCATCTCCGTCATAGTCGAGCCAATCAGGCTTTTCGACACTGATAACTTTTGTACCCGCGCCCGTCAATGAAAGGAAAAAGCCTCCGCGGCTACCTTCAACAAATTCTGGCTTTTTGAAGAACTTTACCGTTGGCGCGAAGCTTGGGTCTAGATTATCAACAATAAACTCAAAATTGGCGTAACTACTAGAGTATTGCTTACCATCATATGCTCGTACCGACGCTTTAGGGTTTTGCCAAGCACTAGTGAGACGCTCATAAATTAGGTAATTTCCCTCTATCCTGTATCCTGAAGCACTTCCATTACTCAACTGAAAACTTAAGGTATCACCATTGTTGTCGTCGTCGAAATGTTGGCGTAAATCAAACTGACCCGAAAACTCAGTACTTGACACAAATCCTTCGCGTAAGTGAGCTGGGGTATTCTTAAAGTAAGGCCTGGTGTTAACTTCTGGTTCTGGTGTAACGCCTGGGTACTCAAAGGTAAATGTGACTGGCTCTGAGTCCAACCCATTTCCATCTAAGTCGGTCGCAATAACTGTTGCTGAAACAGTATGGTATCCATCATCTGTCCGAGTATAAGATAATCGTCTTCCATCACTAATGAGTTTTAGACTAGCACTATCAGCTCCTTCACGACTAACAATTCTATATTTAAGCTGAGATATACTTTCGTCATCTTTAAAATAATTATCAAATAGTGGAAAATTCCTCTCGACGTCACCGGCTTTCATCTCCAAAACAAAATTCTTGACGTTGTTTTTGTATGGTGTGGTATTTGTATTCTGTACAAATAACATCAATTCTTTATTATAAGTTGTTCCCTGAACATCTACATAAACCGTAATTGAATGTTCACCACTCTCGCTAAACTCAGGTGCCCCAGTAATTGTACTACCTACTAATCTCATCCCTGAAGGTAAACCGCCAACAGCATTGATCGTTGTTCCATTTGGCACAATTATGTCTACACTTTTATGCTGCCCTTCTTTTACAGAGTAGCTCGACAAACTAACCTCTGGAGCACTAGGTGGTGTCGGTTCTGTAGGTGGCAGTGTCGTCTCATCTATAGTATCGTTTACGACTAACCGTACGCTTTTTTCCGCTACGCGCCCCGTAAAGGACTCTGTTACCCTAACAGTTCCGTAATACGTGCCTTGCCTATACGCTCCTGCAATATTCTCCATTACGCCAGTTTTTCTATCTATCGTCCACCGCCCTAGCAACTCATCATTTTCTTCTAGGGTGTGAATGAGCTCGTAGGTGAGTGAGCTTGCTACACGTTTATTACTTACCGGTACTGCTTGTGTAAATTTATTACCTACACCTTCTCCATGAACAATCGTGTCCATGCCGTCAATTCTCGTACCTATAGTGCCAATTTTCAGGGGTGCTGGCGTAACCGTATCATTCACAACGAGTACAAACGCTTGTTGGAGCTCAGTTCCTTTGGTTACATCTCTCACAATTAAGGTGATTGGGTAAGATCCCTGCTTAAAGCCACCGGCTTTATTACTAAGTAAGCCTGTAAACGGATTTATCTCTAGACGTCCAAGTATTTCTTCATGCTGAATCTCATATTCAATAGCGTGCCCAATAGGAATATTAGCTACGTTAATTTGATATGAATATTCCTTACCTTCGTCATGAGATAACGTTTGCGTTCCATTGATAAGTTCGCCGATTGACTCAATACTCATTTCTTCATGGATCGTATCGTCTACCACAATATGGAATCGCTGAGATACTGAGATACCAGAGTCAAGATCAGTAACAAAAACTCTTGCAAGGTATGTTCCCTGCTTATATGCACCAGCAACATTAGTCAATACACCTGTAGATTGATCAATCCTAAGCCGCCCCAAATCCCCCGTAAACTGCAAGCTAAATTTAAGGTTTTCACCTGCATTTTTAACAACAACATCATGCTTTAATTCGTTAATTAATGACTCACCATGTCGCAACGTAGGAATATGTTCGATGTACATAGAGCCGTCATCGGGTGTAGACGCAACCGTATCTTGAACATTAATATCAAATGATTGAGTAAGTACTTGTTTTGTAGTTTCGTTAGTAACGACAACCGTTACAGGGTATGAACCGTGACGGAATGACCCAGCCTTATTGTAAAGTAAACCAGTCTCTTTATTTATGCTAAGGCGACCAAGTACCTCTTCATGCACCAATTTATAGCTGATTTTATGCCCCGCAGGCACATTCTTTACCTTTACTTGATAGGTAAAATCTGCGCCTTCGCCGTGTACTAAGGTAGGAATAGGTACTAATTCTAATGCCTCAATATTGAGGGTTAAATCAAGCGGAACTGAGTTTAACTCGCCATCATTCGCAACGATACTAAAGTCAATCGAATCAATACTTTGATCTATAGGGACAATTCTAGGATCCCCATATGCATTGGTTGTTGTTCGAAACAATAATTTTGTTGCATTGCTTGACAGTGGAATGGATCTTAACCCTTGAATGTCAAGTGATACAAACTGGGGGCGCCCATCGGTTGTCTCTTTAAGGTAACCGACTAGCAGCCAACTGGGGATATTTTGTCCTTCAGCTAAATTCAAGGTAAAATTTAGCCTATTACCTTCTGGGTCTTCGATATATTTATTTAAATCAACTACTTCTTCATAAACGTGACCTTCAATAATCGGTTTAACCCCCGAAAAACCTTGCACACTAGTAAATCGAGGCTTTAAGTCACTTACAACGGGCAAATAAATGGGCAATACGGTGAAAAACTCAGGTTTATTCGCATTTGATGCTCGAATAGCATATTCATGCTTTCCACCTTGGGCGCTCGATGATACTAAGGAAAGCGTTTGTTCATCACCTTCACCCGCTATTTCTAGTTGCAGCCAATGGTTCGCTGGCACTTCAACATACTCATTGCCATCTTTATATAAGAGGTCGTAAGTCGGTGCAGTGCTGCTAGGGTTTAAAAATATTTCAGATGAGAAGCCTATCGTTTGCCGGTACGCTTCACCAATACTTGCCGGAGTATAATGTATATCTGGCGCATTCGGATTGACAATTGGTGCGGCTTCTAAACTAATATTGCCGCTATAACCATTCAGTACTTCTACCGTACGGCGGTTACCCATGGCATCATATGTATAAGTTAACGCCGAACGTATTTTTTCGGCGCCACTCGCACTCTCATTTGGCACTTCTGTCACCAATACCCGTGCCACTCTGCCTAAGTCGTCATAAATAGTATCGGTACGTTCAACTAAGACCTCACCAAGGCTATTAGTTACGTTACGCGTTTCGCTAACTAACTGCCCATTGAGGTCATACGCAAAGTTACTACTGCTACCCGTTGATGAATCGCTAATTTTTTTCAGTAAACCATTGTCATAATATTCGTAACTGACCGTTTGATCGTCAGATGTATAGTTAGTAATTTTAAGATCTAGTTTACGATTTTGTAGCTGGCCTTGCTCATATTCAAACCGATATTCGTTGCCGCCTAAGTCGTTTTTGTACACTTGTTGACCGAAATAATTAAATCGCGACGTTACTTGCTCAACATTTGTACCTTCGTATATACGCTCGTAAGTTTCTCTTATTTGATTGCCTTTACGATCAAAGGCATAGCTCATCTCAACGCCTTCTGGTGTATACGAGCGAATTATATTGCCACGAATATCGGTGTTATATTCGTATGTTTGTTCAAGTGCATTAGTAAATGCAGTTTTATGACCTAACTCATTATATTCAAATGTATTAAGTTTTTTATACTGCAATGAGCTTTGTTCGTCTGCTCTGCGCAGGTCGCCTGTTTCAACCACCTGCCCAAGCTTGTTAACTTTATTAACAGAAGTATATCCGATAGCGTTTTCAGTGGTGACTTGTTCGCCAAATACATTGTAGCCCAAATATGTGCTGTTACCTGTTTCATCTTGGGTCCTAGTTAAATCGCCACCCGCATTAAACGTATTGTAGCGCCAATTGCCATTGGCATCTTGGCGCCCAATAAGCTGGTTATGAATATCATAGCGGTTATGAAAAGTCGGACTATCTTGTTTAGCATTGCCATTCTCGTCGACAATAGAAACAATGGGCCTTGTCTCAGACAATATTTGGTTATTGTGATTATAGGTATAAGTGGTTGTTTTATTTAAGGCATTGGTTAGTTGAGTAATATTCCCCCAACGATCATATTCTTGTCTAACGCGTGGTGTCTGATTTAACGTTACTCTGAACGATGGTAAGTATACTTCTCTGCTACTTTGATACTGCGTGACAACTCGTCCGAGTGCATCAAGTTTGTTGAACGTGTCACCTTGAATAGCGTGAGTACTCTTAACCACATTTCCGCGTAAATCGTAAACATATTGTTTTTGTGCGCCATCCCCTTGATTGGTATTCGTCAGGCGACCGGCATTATCGTAAACAAAGTATTCCTGCAATGCCGCATTGCTAGCGCCGTTAAATTGTGGGTCACCTTGAGCATCTATCTCACCATAGCTGTTGTACTCAGAGACCAGTTTACTCTGAATAGTATTTGTATCGTCGGCTAAGTGAGATAAGGTAGTGTCTGTTACTTGACCTAAATTGTCATACCTGTAATTTGTAATCGAATATTCAGTTTGTTCGGGTGTTGAACTGAATCGCCAATTAGGAATTTCTTCTCGAATACTGATTTGTGAACTACTGCTTGCAATCCGGTCAGTGGTGACGCTAGCGACTTGTTCTCCTAGCTCATTAGTAACTATAACGTCTATTACTAGCGCTTCTATATCACTAAGGAAATTTTTATGCAAAAAGCCCGATAGAATCCCAGTATTCTCATCAAAATTGACTGTTGAAGGTAAAGTAATTTCTTCTCTAATAGGATCGCTGGTTCGATTACCTAATTGGTCAATATCTATATCAATATATAGTGTTGCTTTTACGTCATAATTGAACACTACACCAGGATTCAAAAACGCACGTTTTTCTTCTACTATGTTGCCACGATAATCATAGCTAAAAGTGGTTTCGGCATTATTTGCCGCTTTTAGTTTTATTACGTTATTGCGTGCATTAAACCATTGAGTTAGTACACGGTTATTGTTGTCAGAAGCAGATAACGTGCCGATTGTTTTTTCAGAAGTGTCAACTGATGCCACTCCTTGAATGGTATATATCGCATTGCCATGAATATCATATCGGTACTCTGTTACTAACGACTGAGTACTGCGGTTAACTGAATCAGTCAATGTGGCAGCGTTGGTCACTACTTCGGTTTGAGGTAACGCGCTTTGAGTCAATCTACCTAACGCGTCGTATGTATTTACGCTAACGCGTCCATTGCTGTCAATTCTTACGATATTACCTACGTTATCGTATTCAGTTTCTACTTCACTATTTTCATTGTCAGGCCCACCAATTGACAAACTCTCATTGCCACTGACATGATGATGTTGAATATTTAGCTGTATGTCTTTAGTTTTGCGCCCTAAAGTATCATATTCATACTCCCAAACACGATCCTTCACAGTCTCACTAGGCGTTGGTCTATAAGCCCGCTCACTGGTTGCTTCAGCATATTCCCTTAGGCCATCGATTTGGTTAAATGCGTTGTACGAACGCTGAGTAACATACCCCTCTGCATCAATTACATGCGTCTGATTGCCTAACTTGTCGTAAAAATATGATGTAACGGCATGTTCGCTGGCATTGATTTTCTCATAGGTATGAGCAACTTCTCCAAAGGCATTGTATTCATATGTGGTTAGTGGCGCGCCTCGTGCTAACAAGATGTTTCCGTTGCCATCTACGCTGCCGAATTGAACCTCAGGTTGCGTTACAGATGTTACTCGGCCTAACGAGTCATATTCATTGGTAATTGTTCTTCCTGCCCCCAAAGAGCCAAGACGTGACTGTATTGCTGCTATTTGAATCTCGTTTGCTGAGTTTCGCAATGTCATGGTAAGGCGTTTTTCGTATCTAGTTAACGATACTTGATTTCCGAATGCGTCATACTCGTACTCACTAACGTAGCCTTCTGCATCTACATCAAATCGTACTTGACCTGCAGCATCATAGGCTTTGTAACTATAAATAGTTGAACCGTCAGTAACAATTTTGTTTACCACTGCCTGCCCCAAAGGGTTATAGAATGTTTCTGATGAAACAGACGGGGCATTATCTGCGTTTGGTTCTATTACTTTTGTTTGACGACCTAATTCATCGTACTCAAAAACGGTCGTTTGAGATTGCTCTATTTCTGCGTCAGCTAATTGACTGACGCTTGCAGAGTCGAGTAAAAACTTTGCTGTACTTCCAGTTGCTGTTGTCGTTGCGCGTCTTAAAGGAATGACACCGATTTTGCGGGACGTGACGTTACCCAAGTCATCATAAGTAATTTCCGTTACTTGTCGAGCAAATGACAGCGCCTGAATTGAATTATCACGTTGCCACTGCACATTCTCAATAATAGGGGTAAACTCTCGAGTCAACCTTCCGGCATTGTCATAAGCATACAGCCAGACCTCACCATTGCGGTTCGTATAACTTGTTTTTTGCCCTGCTCTATTGTATGTCCAACTCTCAGATAGACCTCCAGTTTCTGTCGACGCTATGCGTCCAGCACTATCATATGTAGTGATTGACACTCTATCATCAGCATGAAAAACTGGATTGGAATAAGCCGCTGTCAATGAACTGTAATTAACGCTAGGCAAATCACTAAGACCGGAGATCTCACTTAACGATTTAGCATATGAAATCGTGCGTTCCACTCTACCTGCATCATCATATCGAGTTTCACTAACGTTGCCTTCACTGTCGATCGTAAAGCGCAGTCGGCCTATTCCATCATAATAAAAACGTGAAGCTCTGTGCTGAGTAGTGAGATCGTCGTTAGATTCACCATTTTGTTCTGTCAAACTTAATTGCGCGGCGACATTGGCCGGCGTATAACTTTCGCCATAAGGTATTGTTGTAGCGAATGCGCGGGTTTGTACCAATAGGCCTGCTGCATCATAAATATTTTGTTTAACCCTTGCTTGTCCATTCGTGTCACTTTCTAAGCTGAAGACAACACGTCCATTGTCATCATAAATCGACGCACTCTGCGTGTCTTTATCAGCGATCGCTAATGGTAAAAGAGTGTCTGCATTGTCAGCAGATATTTCACCAGACGCCATCGCTAACTTATCTGTTACAGACAACGGTGCTGAATTCGCAAATTTACGTTGAGCTATGACTAAGCCTCGTTTATCGTAGCTATTTACGACTGCTGCACCAACTGGGTCAAATGATGCAACCAACCTATCACTTGCATCATATAAATAGTGATATTGCATGCCTACTGCAGCACTTGTATCACTGACCCACCGCGAAATAGCATTCGCTGATAAAGCATCATCGTTATCATAGCCGTTAACATAAGGGCTAAAGTCAGCATTAAAGACAGTTTCACTGGTTTTATTGCCGTTTGCATCATACGTATATGAAGTCAGGCTACCTGTGCTATCAATCGTGTGCGCAAGACGACCAACGCCATCATAAGCAAAGCGAGTCTTGTGGTTTTCAGGATCTATACTAGTAACAACACGACCCTCATTGTCATAATGATATCGTGTTAAAGCGGCGATGCCGTCGGGGTCTAGTGTCGAGTGTGTTAAGCGATTATTATCATCATATATATATGTTGTAGTAACTGTATTGCTGCTACCATATCCCTCAATTCGGGTAACAGTATTGCCATCTTTATCGTATTCTAAATGCGTATGCGCCTGGATATCGGTTAATTCACCGCCCAGCATTTTTCCATTTACAGTATCGGTTAAATCACCATGTACATTAAATGATAGTTGAGTCGCGTTTCCTTCGCCATCAATGATAAATTGAGTTCTATTGGCGCCATCGTATTGATATGTGATTTGATTTTCGACGTCTAAATCATTGTTAGTCAATACACCTTTTTGAACAGTAACCGTCCTACCTAACAAATCGTAGCTTGTAACCTCTGACACTCTGCCGCGATTCGATTGGTAACTTAAAGTCACTTCTGTCCCTTCACCGGCTTGGTCATTGTAAGCAAAAAGGGTTTCGTTGCCTTCTGCATCGGTTTGACTAACAATGCGCCCAAATGCGTCATACCTGGTGGACATATTGGCATTTATTGCTGTGTTGTTCGCGCTGCTGTTATCAAAATCAATCGTCGTTCCAATGCGCAAACCTCTGGCATTGTAAATAAACTTGTCAGTTCTAATTTCACTATCACTTAATTTTGTATTTACAAACGATAACTCTCCAAAGCGATTGTAGTCGTTATCTACATAGCGTCCATTCGCTGCTGCACCGTTACGAATATTCGTAGAGGTTATGTCCAAGTTGCCACGACGGGTATAACTGTAGTCAGTTTTTATATCGTTATCGCTAGCCGCGCCATTTAAGGTAACGCTCAAACCACTGGTAATATCTCCGCCATTCAGCGTCCTTATTGCTTCTATGGGCAAACGGTTAACATAGCTGATTTGTTCGACAAGTTCTCCAAAATTGTTATATTCATTGCGCCTTACTTCACCAGCGTCTGAAATAGTAGCAACAACTAAATCACGTGAATCATAGAAATAGTAAGTAGTATTCCCTTCTTCATCAGTCGACGACGTTAGGCGTCCTTTCTTGTCAAAAATTTGAGAATTATCTAAAGCATCTATAGCTGCAACAATATCGGTTTCACTCGTCAAGCTAATCGATGCCGCGTCCTCGCCATCTGCAAGCCCTACGGTCCGGCCAAGCTCATCCTTTTTAAAGATCGTATTTCTAGCACTTTCACCACTCTCATCACCTACTAAATGCGTACTTGTGCTAATTAGATAGCCTTGAATGTTGTAGCCGAAGATAGTTACGGCACCATTTGGCAAACGAGTTTCGGTACTTACCTGACCGCGTTCGTTATACGTATAGGTAATCGTTACGTCTTCAAGATGCGCTTGCGGCAGGGTTAAATCACCATCGGCATATGTATATTCAGGTAGAAAATAGTCTATCGTCCGATACACCTGACCATCATCATAATACTCGATTGATCTAACCTTTCCTTCTGGTGAAATTGTGCTGATTATTTGCCCTAAAGCGTTGTATAGCGTGTGTGATACTCGATTTTGGCCTTGTGAGCTAACACTATCTGCGCTATCTGCACTCATCTCAGGTTGAAGCTCTGCCCAACTACCGGTAAGTTGTGTCGCTTTGTTGTATCCTGATTCGCTATATACAAAAGACTGGCTAGCAAACTCTGTCGTTGCAATTTGCCTACCACTGCCATCATATTCAAACTCAATTGCATAGCCGTCGGCATCAACAACTGCTTTTACCAAGCCGTCATCATTATAAAATGTTCGTTCGATACGCGCTTTTTGAGAAGGCGTTGGAGCTGAAATATTTTCTTGATTTACATCAACAACAATGTCATGCGAAATAACGTGCGTTCTGCGACTAGAGGAATCATATCGATATTCCGTTACGGCTCCTAAAGCATCAATGCTTAATATTTGACGTCCTGCATCGTCATATTCATAACGAATTTTTCTATCTTCGGCGGTTGAACGGCTACTATCTAACACTGCAGTAATTGCAGTTAGCGCAACAGAGCCCCCTTCACCTTCAACAAAACCAGTGTCATCAACCCATCCACTCGTTGATACTGTTTCGTTTGCATAAGTAATGAGTGTTGAAAGTTGGCTTGCGTCAGTATAACTATAAGCGGTAATAACACCCGCTTGATCTACCGTATATTGAACCCTGCCTGCGTCGTCATATAAGGTATAGCTCTTTGCGCCATTCGCATGGAGATTGGCAACCTGACGACCTTCTGCATCGTAATAGAAACCTTGTTCATTGAACTTGTCTGTATTGGTTGCGACGCCAGTATCTATAGATATTAATCTTCCCGCTGCATCAAATTCACTAGTCGTAACAAGGCCATTTTGTTGTGTCGTTGTTATTTGCTTTAACGCGTCATTATATTCGTTGGTTACAAGCGTGGTGCGCGTCTCTAGGTCAGTCGGACTCGCATCAGCATTTGCGGCACTTACTTGCTCTACGTCATACTCTGCGATTATCCGATTCAGTCCGTCGTAAGCGTATGCTTTTTGACGTAATTCAGGAGACGTCTCTGAAATCAATCGCCCAATCATATCGTAATGATAATAGTTTATTTGCGCACTATCTTGCTTAGCACTGCCGTCAGCATTTACTTCTGAATATTGGGTTTGAGATGATAGTTGACCTCTGAAATCATATGCATACTCTACAATACTGATGCCATGCTTATCGACGTTTGAAATTGACGCCAACCAATTCGTCATATCACTTAAGGTCAGTTCAGGACTATCTATGCTCCGAATGTCCTCGGAGTCAAACGTATATTTATTCGAATGATAACGTTTTTCTTGATAAAGCTGCCCAAGCGAATTGTATTCATACTCCGATACGCGACCTTCTGGCGATACAGAAAAACGTAAGTTTTTGCCATCGTAAACATAATATGACAAGAGGTTCTTTGGTGCTTCACCTGGCTGCTCAAGCAATGTACTTTCGACAAGAAGTAAGTTGTCGGCGTTAAATCGCCTGCTAACAGAATTACCTTCTCCGTCAGTTTGACCAACTTGATTACCATTGCTATAAGAAAATGTGACCGATTGAGACGATCCTTGCGTGATAGATTCAATCTCACCTTCGGTAGTGTATATATAGGACGTTTTTACTATTTGTTCATCAACTAAAGAATGTTTTTCAATTAGCCGACCTTCGCTATCGGTAATAAACGAGTATTCTCTGCCAGCAACCGTTTGTTTAGTAATTGTGGTATTATCGAGGCCACTTTCATAGCTGTATGACATTTCACCATTTGCACCATCAACGATCCTTTTGATCTTGCCTGTATTAGACTCATCAGCGCCGTAGTAAAAAAAGCTAAGCGTACTTCCGTCTGTCTGAGTAATTGAAGAAACTCGTTGAGAGCTATCACTTTCATACTCATATGTTGTGGTATAGACTTTTCCGTCTGCAATACTGTTGTCATCAGGCGTTAAATCGATAACAACATGCTCTAATCGGTCAAATTTATCGTATTGATAATACTGGCGTCGAATATCTTCATTATTCGCACCCAAGCTAACAATCGATTCAATCAACTGGTCTTTGTACTCAATCGTTGATTCTAAAGTAGTAATGCTGCCTTCAGCCACTTCGACGTCTGATCGAATTTTTTTAAGTTGCCCGTCTTCATAGATGTAACGATGCCCAAATCCATTTTTATCAAGCGCTGCCGTTTGTCGACCACTACTATCGTATTCCAAACGAAGCAAGCTGCTGCCTTCTTCGTATTGCCAAGTACCACTGCTGTACGTCAATTTGTCGTGAGCGCCCGCTCCATCTTTACTATAATACGTATTTGTACTGCCCTGTCGCTCGAATGTCTGTGACGCACCGTCTGCCGTTACTCGTGTCACTTGGCTATTTCCAAAGCTTCCTTCAATAGTACTCAAAAACCCAAGACGCCAATTGTCTTGCCCGTTTTGGTCGTCAATACTCCCCATACTATTGTATGTGCGTAGCACACCAAAATTAGCACCCACTGACGCTACACCAGAATCTTGCCCTTGTATGACAAGACTTCCAGTGCTGGCATTCACGAAAACCCGCTCATTACCTTGTCCAAGGTTAGCATTCCCATGCGCCCCTTGCGGACCAATTAGTGACAACGAAGAATTAAACAAACCAGCACTTTCGCTAGCGACAACAGCTACCATTTCTGAATTCCTTTTATAACTACAATTTTGCTCACCTCACGACAAGGTGTTTTGTAGCTATTCCACGAAATGACAATTTTGTTTAGCTTTTTTTTTATTTTTTTTTAAACAGAATAAAATTCAACAACTTACAAAAGTTTTTTATTCAATGAAAAAAGCCCAGCATCTAACACTGCTAGGCTTTAACAAATACAAAGTGAATACTATGTATATTAGCGGAAGTAACCTACGGGTTTATCCGTGCTTCGTTTCAGATACCTATCCCGCAACTGGATTTGGCGTGACGTCATGGGTATTTCTTCCCCCTCTATCATGACTAGCTCAGCGGCTTCTGTCACTTCAAGCGGATCGCCAGACCAAACCACTAAGTCGGCGCGTTTGCCCGGTGCTAAACTACCAATTTCGTCGACACCAAATATACTTGCAACATTGGATGTCAACGACGCAAGACCTGCATTATGGGGTAAGCCATTTGCAACTGCATTACCTGCATGTTGCGCTGCCAAACGGATATTATGTGTTTCCATGCCAATGGCAACCTTCACGCCAGCCTTATGCAAACGTCCAGCATTTTCCATTGTTGAACCCAACTGGTCAAAATCTCCTGGTAAATTGTTTTCAGGATTTAATATTACGGGCACATTTGCTTCAGCAATCTGCGCTGCAACTCGCCAACCTTCGGTGGCGGCAACTAACACAAGCTTAACGTCGCTATAACGAGATTGGATGTCTAAGGCTTGTAAAATATCCCCTGCTCGATGCGCTGTAACCAATAAAGGCGTTTCGCCCTTTATCACAGGAATTAGTGCTTTGGCATCTGCGCGTGAAATCATGCCTTCCCATCCTTGAGAGGGGCTCAAATCATGAGTACTCGCAAAAATAGCCTCATCTAAACTTTGATTCAACGCCACCCACAATGCGGCTCTAGACTCACCATTTGCATGCATACCGCTATTGCCCACGTCTACATGAACATAAGCTCTTGCTTTTAGGGTACTCGACAACTCATTATTTAAACTAATAACCGCGCCTTGGCCTTCAAACAACTGATCCGTGCGGCTGATACCCGTCACTGCTGATGTAAACCCTTCAACGCGTGTAATAGGAATAAGTGAAGAGTCTTTATTAATGGCGTACTGAACATCGTAAGCCGCCCCGACACTAGACACTGCATGAGGTTCAACGCGCGCATCTACGACGCCCGCCGACAAGCTCACTTCTTCTAAACCTAAACTTGTCAATGCACCAACAAACCCTGGTGTAATAACTTTACCGCTCGCGTCAATTTCTCGATAACCTGATGGTACCCGTTTATTGTCGAGTACTTGTTGAATTTTACCATTGTCAATTAAGACGGTGCCGTTTTCTATGATACCTGCCGCGCTCATCGTATAAATCTGCGCCCCTGTAATGGCGATTTTTTCAGCCATCACGCTAAAGCTCGCCGACACGCAAGTCGCGACTAACGACAGCTGACATATATGTTTGATAACTGTTTTCATTTCGCGTCTCCTTGCGTTACTTGGCCTAACTCAAAATCACTTACAGGCCATGTGCTTGGGTCGGTTCGGTCATAGACTAACGCCCCATCAATAAATACCTTTTCAGCTTGTGAATAAGTCGAAAACGGGTCACCAGACCATAAAACCACATCTGCGTTTTTTCCGTCTTCCAAGGATCCTGTGTGTTCAAAAATACCCAACGACTTTGCTGGGTTAGCTGACAACCATTGCCACGCGTCGGCCTGAGAAATGTCGATGCCTGCGCGCTTACCGTCCGACCACGCTTTTGCCGCTTCTTGGTTTAAACGTTGTATCCCCAAGTCACTGTCTGAGTGAACAATTGCGCAAGCGCCGGCAGTATGCACCATGGGGACATTCTCGCGAATCGCGTCATATGCTTCCATCTTAAATCCCCACCAATCCGCCCACATTGCAGAACAAACGCCGTTTTCAGCAAGCAAATCAGGGATTTTATAAGACTCCACAGCATGATGGAATGTACCAATCTTGTAATCAAACTCTTTCATTACGTCCATCATTACCGCCATTTCATCAGCGCGATAACAATGCATATGCACGAGGATATCACCTGCCAATACGCCTGCGAGTGTTTCTAACCGTAAATCACGCTTGGGCGCATCTCCCGCGCTGCCAGATTCGACCGCAGCATCGTACTTGTCCCACTTAGATTTATATGCTTGTGCATCAATCCACGCTTTACGATAGCCAGCCACATTCGCCATGCGCGTCATCGGGCCACCCTTGCTCCCATAAACACGTTTGGGGTTTTCGCCACAGGCCATTTTGATGCCGTAAGGCGCTTCTGGAAACTTCATGTCTTGAATCGTGCGGTTTGGTAAGTTTTTAACGGTTACACTTCGCCCACCAAATAAATTAGCCGAGCCCGGTAAAATTTGCATAGCCGTTACACCGCCAGCAAGCGCGCGTTGAAAACCGGGGTCTTGTGGCCAAATAGAATGTTCTGCCCACACTTCTGCTGTTACTGGTCCGGTCATTTCATTCCCATCAGAATGTGAATGCGTACCAGGGGACGGATAAACCCCTAAATGACTGTGGTTATCGATAATGCCCGGTGTTAACCACTTACCTTTTCCATCAATTTCAATTGCATTGGAAGGTATACTTACGTTTTTTCCGACATTGGCTACTTTGCCGTTTTCTAATAAAATTTGACCATCTTCTATTTTACCACCTACACCATCTAGAATGGTGACGTTGCTTATAAAAATCGGTGCAGATTCAATGACTTTGTATGTACTCGGGAATGGATTGTGCCTGTCGTGTACCCGCTGCTCTCCTTCATTTTTATCACTACACCCCGTGATAAAAACACCAGAGACAGCAAGCGCTAAGCCAAGCATTTTTATATTTGTTGTTTTGCGCATAGCTTTCCTATTTAGTTTGTTTCTGTATTTACAGCACGTTTAGACTAATTAGTTACAGCGTTTTGCGCAAGATGGATTTGCTAAGTTTCGTTTATATTCACTTTAAACACTCAACACCTTTACAATATCGTTAGCACTTTGTAGGCGATGTATATCGTTAAATAGTTGTTCAGCTTCAGGATACTGCCGCTTCATATAACCAAGCCACTGTTTGATTCTATTTGGATAGTATTTTCCCTTGTTTCCAAAAATTTCATAGCCAGAATAATCGATTAGTAACTGCTTTACCTCATGCCATTGCATAGGCGCTTGCCCATGTTTAATACATGCACCTAAGTTTGGTAATGCTAAGGCTCCCCTGCCCACCATTAAATGCGGCGTATTGGACTGCTGCTGACATGCCAAGGCATCACTTGCCGTCCAAATTTCACCATTGGCAATAATGGGAATATCGATGGCACCACGAATTTTTGCAATCCAATCCCAATACGCAGGAGGTTTATATCCTTCTACTTTTGTACGTGCATGCACCGTCAGTAAATTTGCACCTGCTTGCTGAATAGCATCAGCGTTTTCTAAGGCCAACGACTTGTCATCAAAGCCGAGACGAATTTTTGCACTTACGGTATGCTCTGCTGGCACTGCCTCACGCACAGCCGACACGATCTCATATAGTGTTTCAGGCGTTTTTAGCAGTACAGCCCCCCCTTTAGATTTGTTTACCGTTTTAGCGGGGCAACCAAAATTTAAATCTATCCCTGGTGAGCCTAAATCGACAGCACGAGCGGCATTTTCCGCTAACCACTGCGGATGTTGCCCCAGCAATTGTACGCGCACTGGTATACCCGATGGGGTTTTTGCATTGTTGTGCAATTCTGGACAAATTCTGTAATAGCTTTTCGCCGGTAATAGTTGTTCGACAACACGCACAAACTCAGTAATACAATAATCAAAACCGCCTAAACGTGTAAGCATATCTCGCATGAGATGGTCGACAACACCTTCCATTGGTGCAAGGTATACTTGAGGGGCTGAAAACATTCGTTAGTCTTATATTAGTGAGCGGCTAAATAGGCCAAAACATCTATAGATGAGTCAGCGTGGTGCGCGATTATAAAGAACTCCCATAGCGCTTGTAAATTAATAAAATATTTACACTGGAAAAGACGGACAACTCATATTTATGACACTGAAAAATGTAATACAGACTGAAAACTTAACTAGGAGGTGTATCTTAATAGTAGTTTTAATTGGCCTTCTTATATAACAGGCATAAAAAAACCACCGTAAAGGTGGTTTTCTCATTTTATGGCGTCCCATAGGGGATTCGAACCCCTGTTACCGCCGTGAAAGGGCGGTGTCCTAGGCCTCTAGACGAATGGGACATCAATTTTTTTTGCAAACCGTAGCTTGCGTCACCACACACAATACAGGCCTAGTGTAAGTGTGCTGAATATGGCGTCCCATAGGGGATTCGAACCCCTGTTACCGCCGTGAAAGGGCGGTGTCCTAGGCCTCTAGACGAATGGGACAAAAATCTTTTACGTAAAACGGCTAGCGTTTTAGACTTTTGCAATATCAATTAACTTATTAGTCGCTAAAGGGCCTAGTCTTTAGGTAGCCTATACAGGCAAATTAATTGATTTTACGGCTATCACGCAGTCTGTAAATCAGACATTGTGGTGGAGCTAGACGGGATCGAACCGTCGACCTCTTGCATGCCATGCAAGCGCTCTCCCAGCTGAGCTATAGCCCCAGTCTCTGGAGCTGTTAATTAACAATGTATAATCTGCATCGTCAATATTGCTACAGTTCCGTGACAGCGGGGCGCATTCTAGGCATCCGGCCGATTTATGTCAACGGTTTTTTTAAGAATTTTCGCGATTTTCAACAAATTCAATCGCTTTGTTTATTCTTTCAACAACTTTTGATTGCTCAATCAACACAAGGGTTACATCCAATGAAGGCGAGTTGCCAGCGCCAGTAACAGCAACACGCAAAGGCATACCTACTTTCCCCATACCAACACCCAACTCTTCTGCCGTTTGATTAATCGCTTGTTGAATATTTTTTGCTGTCCATTCTGACAAGTCAGCCAATTTATTGCCTACCGCGACCAAGTTTTCTTTTATTACTGGACGAAGGTGTTTTTTTGCGGCATTCGCATCAAATGTTTCAAAGTCTTGATAAAAATAACAGCTAATGTCGGCTAACTCTTTTAAGGTTGCCACGCGTTCGGCTTGCACTTCAATTACCTTACTTAGTTCAGGGCCGCCAGATATGTCTATGCCCTGTTGGTCAAAATGCCAACGAGCATGTTCTGCCACGTCTTCACTGGGTAATGTTTTAATATAATGCTGATTTAGCCAAATGAGTTTTTCTGTATTAAAAGCACTTGCGGATTTGCTGATGTTATCCAAACTAAATAACGCAATCATTTCATCTACACTGAATACTTCCTGATCACCATGTGACCACCCTAGCCTAACTAAATAGTTTAAAACGGCTTGAGGTAAATATCCGTCATCACGATATTGCATTACACTAACGGCGCCATGACGCTTAGAGAGCTTTTTACCATCGTCACCTAAAATCATAGATACATGCGCGTATTCAGGGATTGGCGCACCTAAGGCCTTCAAAATGTTTATTTGTCGAGGCGTGTTGTTTATATGGTCTTCACCACGCACTACGTGCGTAATACCCATTTCCCAATCGTCAATTACTACACAGAAATTGTATGTCGGCGCACCGTCAGTTCTGCGAATAATGAGGTCGTCTAACTCCTCATTCGCAATACGAATTTCACCGCGCACGTGATCAGTAAAGACAACATAACCGTCTTTTGGGTTTTTAAAGCGAATAACATAGGGCTGATCACTTGGGTGATCTGTACGATCGCGCCAAGTCCCTGGGTAACGAGGTTTTTCGCCGTTTTTTTCTTGCTCTTCACGAATAGCATCTAGCTCTTCTACCGTCATGAAACACTTGTACGCCAAACCGTTGTCAAGCAGCACATCGATAAAATGGTTGTATCTGTCAAAGCGTTGAGTTTGGTAAAAAGGCCCTTGGTCATGTTCAAGCCCTAACCAAGTCATACCATCTATAATTGCTTGCTTCGCGGCATCAGTTGAACGCTCTAAATCCGTATCTTCAATACGTAAGACAAATTTCCCACCTTGGCTTTTTGCATATAACCAAGAATACAGTGCGGTTCTAGCACCGCCTACATGAAGATAGCCCGTTGGACTGGGCGCAAATCGAGTAACTACAGACATTTATTTTTCCGTTTCTAAAATATTACGCGCATTTTACCTGTTTGTTGATGCTTTCTAAAGCAGTATCAACTACAAAAAATTGATACTTAGCTTTTAAAAAGCGTCTTTTTACCTCAGATAAATCAATAGTAAGAGATGCATGACTGCTTTACCCAAAATATTGGTAAGCTGCGTCAATAATTTTTACAGTTACCGTTTTTACAAAATTTAAGCTATTGAAATTTCATTGATTACTATGTGGTTCACTTATTGCTAGGCAGCGATTTAGTTTTAAGGAAGTAGTAAAAATGGAAAACTAATATGAAAATAAAACAATTAAAAAAATACATTGGGCTGGCGACACTTTTATCAATTTCGGCCACTCACGCCTCTATAATCGACGTAAGTATATCTGGGGTAAGTGTATACTTCGATAGCAACTCCGATAGCGACTTCGATAGCACCTATGGTACTGAGAATCGTCGAGTTAGAGCAGAAATATATGGCGATAACTATGACGGTGTAGTAGACGGCGATATTTCTGGCAATTTCACGCTAATTAACATTGTTGATTTCGATGGGCGAATCTACAGCAGTTACAAACAAACTTTTAACGTAACGAATAACACAGGTACTCGACAGGATTATGCATTTAATTTTAGTCTGCTAGACGCTTACCTTTTCGCAGAGTGTGACGCGGTACTTTTAGCTTGCGAAGATATCGATGTTAGAACTTCGTTTGTAACTCAAATATCGCTAAATAGAGATGTTATATGGGATGCACAAGCTCACTTATCCTTTAATCCTCACTCAGGCGTCAACACATCTTCTACTGGAGGGCTAGAGACCACATATAACCCAACTTATCGGTCTTTAGTAACATCG
This sequence comes from Agaribacter marinus, assembly GCF_030160655.1. GTDB lineage: Bacteria > Pseudomonadota > Gammaproteobacteria > Enterobacterales > Alteromonadaceae > Glaciecola > Glaciecola marina. Next base: position 250,529 of record NZ_BSOT01000007.1, on the reverse strand, counting down.
CCATTTTCTTCTACCATAGAATTAGGTAGCTTAGGCATCGGTGAAACATTTGAACTTATTTATTCAGTTAGCTCACTAACTATCGCATATACTTTGGACTCATACGCGGGAACAGTATACAACGATATAGGCGCACGTGGAATTAACAATGTTGTTCAACAATTACAATCATCTACTTCAGTGAATAGCCCAGTCATCAATTCATTATTTTTGTGTTCGACCATTTGTTTAATATGGAAAAGAAAGCGTAAATAAACGACTCAAATGCCCCCTCAGCAATGCGTATTAGTATGATGGGGAATTTTGAATCTTGTTGATGTTTTTTGTTCATGTAGATGTTTTTTTGTTCATCCGGATGTTTTTTTTAACTTTATTATTGACACCGCAACGTTCAACTCTATAATACGCCTCCACTTGCTAACGACAACTCGTTTGCGAGATGATGGACGCTTAGCTCAGTTGGGAGAGCATCGCCCTTACAAGGCGAGGGTCACTGGTTCAAGCCCAGTAGCGTCCACCACTTTTTAATTTATATCTTTGCAATCGCAAAAAACAATATGGACGCTTAGCTCAGTTGGGAGAGCATCGCCCTTACAAGGCGAGGGTCACTGGTTCAAGCCCAGTAGCGTCCACCATTTCACTATCTACTTGATTCTATTAAAAAATTCCCTTGGCTTCAATTTCTTGAATTTAGAAAGCGCTTTAATCATTTGAAATAGTTAAATTTTTTGGTTCAAGTCCATGACGGTATTAAATTACACTTCCACACCCAAGCGCGTCTACTCACATATAAAAAATTATTGCGTCTCTTTAATTAGAAATTAAGCTGGCTTTTGCTCTCTCCAGATTACTTCGCACTACTTTGGTGTTGGGGTGGTTATCACCTAGCACCTTCGTTAATACAGATAGCGCCTGCTCATAGTATCCAATCGCTTTCTCATATTGACCCAGCGATTTATACGCCAAGCCCAAGTTACTGCGCGTTATGGCAACACTAGGATGGCCTTCACCATAGGTCTTTAAACCCGATGATAGGGCCTGCTCATAGTATCCAATCGCTTTCTCATATTGACCCAGCGATTTATACGCCGAGCCCAAGTTATTGCGCCTTGTGGCAACACTGGGATGGCCTTCACTATAGGTCTTCAAATCAGAGGCCAGTGCCTGCTCATAGTATCCAATCGCTTTCTCATATTGACCCAGTGAACCATACGCCAAGCCCAAGTTATTGCGCGTTATGGCAACACTGTGATGGCCTTCACTATAGGTTTTCAAATCAGAGGCCAGTGCCTGCTCATAGTATCCAATCGCTTTCTCATATTGACCCAGCGATTTATACGCCAAGCCCAAGTTATTGCGCCTTGTGGCAACACTAGGATGGCCTTCACTATAGGTTTTCAAATCAGAGGCCAGTGCCTGTTTATAGTAGGTAATCGCTTTAGCATAATTCGCTAAAGTATAATTTATAAGCCCTGCTTTATTTAGGTGGGTTGAATTTTGGTCTTCCAGAAAGGCCGCCTTTTCAAAGGCAATTTTAGCTTCTTCATATTTTAATTTTAGCTCTTTGATTTGCCCTTGCTGATAATAAGAATCTGCAAGCTTTTGCTCTTGGTTCGTGACATAGCTATCAGCAACTTGCTCTGCTTTGTCTAACTCACCTTCCAGAATGAGTGATTTAATCTCATCATTCACGCCATTATCTTGCAACAACTCAGTGATACGTTTTTCGTACTCTGCGACTTTGCTTTGTAAATCGATATTCGACAGATTCTTGACATCAATTTGCTCAAGCAAGGCATTAAGTATTTTTTGATTTGCCTCTTTGTCTTGCTTTAAAGCGTTGAACTGTTTTAGTAAAATTTGGTATTGCTCATCGGGTAAACCCGTTATCTGATTGATTTCAACGTTGACGGTGCCATCTTGATTATTTTGAACACCAATTGAGTTCTCATTATTGATTTGTACTGCCTGGCTTGGTTTGTCAGTTGAAAGAGAGACAATTAAAGTCAAAGCACCTGCTACAATTGGACCGCCTGCGCCGACCCAAAGCTTGTTTTTGGCCCACCATGATTGCGGATGTACTGAACCTTCCGTTGTTTTATTTTGCGGTAAATGCAAGCGGCAGTATCCCGAGGCCAATGCCTTATTCTTGCATCTGCCCCCCGTTTTTGTGGTCGATATACATTGGTTATTGTCCACACACCTGTCTCTAATTCATGGATACTATTGACATAACTAATGTACAAGCTGCTCAAATAACATTCAAGCGAGCATTTTATTTCACTAACTCCACTATCAACGATAGTGTATTTCAGGAGGAACACTGACTGATTAGCCTACTAAATAGACAATTCACCTATTTCAGTCGTAAATACCTAATGATAAACTTGCAATCTTAAATCTCAGACTTTATCATTCTCGCCGTTGAATAAACGTCTGGACATTCTTGCTCCAGATAGGTGTTCCATTCGGCTAAAATATCGAACAATTGGTTCAATCTTTTTCCAGAATAGTCCACCACCTCATAATTTATTTATTGCCAATCAGCATCACTACACTCTTTTTGTATTAACAGCTCAACTTATTGTCACGTTTCTTCGTTGTCATTACAAAACAAGTAAACTTAACACCGCTAGCTTTTTAAATAACCCTGCCCCCATTTCTCCAATTCACGAATAACAGGTTTGAGGGTCTTTCCTAATTTTGTTAAAGAATACTCTACTTTGGGAGGAACTTGAGGATAAACTTTGCGGTGAACAATTCCATGGGCTTCCAAATCACGAAGTTGCTTAGTTAACATTCGTTGTGTGATACCCGGAATTAGCCTGGTCAACTCATTAAAACGCCTGATGTCGGAACATAAATAATACAAAATCATCCCCTTCCATTTACCTCCAATTAAATCAAGCGCCGTTTCCGTTGGACAAGCATCTTTATTCGATTTTGACATTTACTCATCTTTCCACAGTATACTTTTTGTATGTATAGCACATAAATGTGCATTCTTACAAAAAAGGATATGTTCATTTAGACTCCTCTTGAAATCAAAACGCTAGAGGTTTAAAAATGCTGAAAGAAAATGTTGTATTAGAAAGTGTCATGCTTGATCAATTGCCCCTTAAAAATAGAGTAGTCGTTGCCCCCATGACTCGTGTCAGCACAAAAGGCGATGGCATACCGACAAAAACAATGGAAGAATATTATCGTCGTTATGCTGAAGGAGGCTTTGGATTGATTATCGCAGAAGGTACATATACTGATCGCTCTTTCTCTCAGGCATATCCTAATCAACCTGGAATTACTAATGAACAACAACAAAAAGGATGGGAACATATAGTTCACTCCACACATGAAGCCGGAGGAAAAATCATTCTACAGCTGATGCATGCTGGCGCTTTATCTCAGCATTTATCAAATACAAGGAGTGCTTCTTGCGTTCAACCGATTAGGCATATGCTTGAGGGATACAGTGAAAAGCAAGGTAGCTTTCCGCTCCCTCAGGCGATGAACTTGTCTGAAATTGACGACGTCATCACTGGCTTTTCTGATTCAGCTATACGGGCAAAAGAAGCTGGATTTGACGGGGTTGAAATTCATGCAGCCAACGGTTATCTGCTTGACCAATTTCTCACTGACTACACAAATACTCGCGAAGACCAATATGGTGGCTCTCTAAAAAATAGATGCCGACTGACGACAGAGATTGTCTCTTCTATTAAACGTTTAGCCTTCAATAATTTTATTGTGGGTGTGCGTGTATCACAAGGAAAGGTAAATGACTTTGACTACACTTGGCCTAATGGTTTGCTCGATGGGAAATTAATCTTCAACTCTCTAAAAGAGGCCGGCGCTGATTACATCCATTTTGCCAGTGAAGGGAAAGGCTTTGACCATGGGTGTCTTACCAAAAATGGAGAGAGCCTACCAAAATTGGCAAGAGAAGTCACAGGCCTAAAAGTCATTGCAAATGGTGGACTAGATAACGTAAAAGAAGCCACCCGCATTATTGAAGAAGGACATGCAGATTTAGTTGCACTCGGCACAGGCGCTTTAGCCAACCCTGACTGGCCTATTAAACTCAAAAATATGAAAAAAATATTACCCTTTAATCCTGATATGTTTTCGTTAGGCGTATCTATTGAAGACCAGTTTAATTGGGAAAATAAAAATGAAACGGCTGGACTATAACTATATCTGACAGGTCTGTAGTTCGCTACCCCAAATTATTCTGGATATATCTTTGAGCAATTTTGCTTCAGATTGGTGTTCTATTTTGTTGATACGCGGAACCAATAATTCAAGCGTTCATCAAAGTAGTTCATCACATTTTATACGTTATTTATTCAATTGGTTTGCTATTCCCCATCAACAAATGATACGTTATAACATAATTAAAAATAAAATTTATCTTCAACATGCCAAACACACCTTTACTTCCAGTCACCGTATTATCAGGGTTTCTAGGCGCTGGTAAAACAACTGTTTTAAATCACATATTAAACAACAGAGACGGACTCAAAGTGGCTGTCATCGTCAATGATATGAGTGAAATTAATATTGATGCAGCAACAGTAAAAAATGAAATTAGCTTCAATCGCTCAGAAGAAAAGCTGGTGGAAATGAGCAATGGCTGTATTTGTTGTACTTGAGGGAATACTTGTTAGACGAAATTAGTCGATTGGCGAAAGATGGCAAGTATGACTATTTGGTTATTGAGTCAACTGGCATTTCTGAGCCGTTACCTGTCGCAGAAACCTTTACGTTTGCAGATGAGGATGGTGTAAGTCTTTCGAATGTCGCAGCGCTTGATACTATGGTTACGGTGGTCGATGCACTTAATTTCTTAAAAGATTGTGACGAAGCTAAGCAACTGCAAGACGTCCTAAAAGGTAAAGAAATGTGGGCCAAATTACCTGATCCTTTTCCGTCATGGGAGCATTGATATGCAACTAAAAGAAAAACAAACATTATCCTCTTGGAGTAAAGGTGCGTCGCCTTTGATATTGAGCGACATTTTTTCAAACAATGTCAGTGTTACCGTTTGGCATCGAAAAATTGATACGACAATCAGCCAATATTTCGACAAGGCGTTCGAATCCTTAGGCTTGGGCGTGCGAGGCGTGTTTTCTATGGATTCGTTAAAACAGGAACTCAGCAAGACCCTACCCGAATACGAAGGTAAACGGGAATCAATAGATGACATTTACTTATTGTCGGATATGCTTACCTGCCTTTTTGATTGCGATACCGTGGGGTTACGTATTGCTCCACTTACCACCGCCATGTGCCCAAGCTTTCACGCAGACAACATTCCTGTTCGTTTAGTCAACACCTACCTTGGCTCAGGCACTCAGTGGCTCCCGTTAGAGTGCTTGCATGAACACCCGCCAAGCGACGAAAATGGTGTTATCACCAAGACAAATTTTGGTCTACATTACAACAAACAACACATTCAACAAATGAATACCTTTGATGTCGGCCTGTTAAAAGGGAAAGCGTGGCACAAACAGAATGATATAGCTGCCGTGCATCGATCTTGCCAGTTAGCAGAGAACGAGAAGCGCGTACTATTGACTCTTGATCCTATGTAAATGTTATTGCTTTTAAAAACGCGTACGTTTGCTCACCTTTTGCAAACAATCAGAATAATTTGCAAAGTCCATATCACGATGATAGCGTTCAAAACCAAGCTCGGTAATTTTCCCTATCGTTATGTCTATCGTTATGATTAAACTAATAAAAATATTTACATTGTCCGTCGTAGGCCTGCTTTGTGCCTGTTCATCCTACGAAAATGTAGGCGAAAAATCGCCGACTAAATACACCCAAGCAGACTATGACTATTTGGCAATTACCGATCCTAAACATATGAGTTTGGCATCCAAGCGCGCTTTAGCGCGCAACTACCATAAATATGAGGAATGGTTTGGACGTTTTACGGTATACAATTTAGGCGGTGATTTTGCTTACGAAGAGGGCGTTATTCGCCGAGATCCCTCTCGCGTATTGCTCATTAATGACATGTATTACACATGGTACACGCGCTCAACTGGTGAAACCAAAGGATTTGGCACAGGGGACCCCGAGGCTAAAGTATTTCCTTGGGATAAATCTGAAATATGGTATGCCACATCTAAAGATGGTTGGGTTTGGGATGAAAAAGGCCCAGCAGTTGTTCGCGGAGAAACCGGCCGATATGATGACCGCAGTGTTTTTACACCCGAAATACTTGCCCACGACGGTAAATACTATTTGGTCTACCAGGCCATCAAAGCGCCATACAATGACCGAGCAAAAAATACTGTCGGCATGGCTGTCGCTGAAACCCCTGACGGGCCTTGGAAAGTGCTTGATGCTCCAATTTTGACGCCAGCCGCTAACGGAGAATGGTTAGGAGAAGAAGACAACCGGTTTGCTGTCATCAAGCAAGGAGACTTTGACAGTCATAAAGTGCATGATCCAACGTTGATGTTTTACAAAGGCCAATTTTATTTGTATTACAAGGGCGAACGTATGGGTGAGCGCTTAACCTCAGGTGGTCGAGAGATACGCTGGGGCGTGGCAATTTCTGACAAGCCAGAAGGCCCATATAAAAAGTCACGCGCAAATCCAATTACACAAAGTGGTCACGAAATTTGTATTTGGCAGCATAAACACGGCATGGTGATGATCTCTACTGATGATGGTCCCGAAGCGGGTACTGTCCAATGGTCTGACGATGGGATTAACTTTGATATTCGAGCTTACATCGCTAAAACCCCCGACGCCATGGGGTTAGTAGATTCATTGGATAGCGAGGCGCACCCGATGGCTGCGCTCGAATGGGGCTTGTCACATGAATATATAGTAGCGCCCGATCAACCGTGGTGGTCTGGTGGTAATGCCATCCAGCGATTCGAATTTAATGCCGTTAATGTACATGATTAGTAAACAGTTTGTCTTTAGTTACCGGCGACGTTAATGTGATCAAGGTTTAATGCTATTGAACCTTTCCTATGTATTTTTCAATGACGAGAAGATGTCGCCCTTGTTCAGTGTATTCAGCTAATTTAGCATTGAAACGGTCTCTTAACTTCTTATCATGAAACCCAACCCCCGCCTTTACTGGCGGAATAACCGAATGCGTTTGAAAGAGTGACGCATCTCGATTTTTGTCCTTCAAACGATAGAAATAGTAAAAAATATAATAATCTACAACGACGACTGAATAACGCCCTCGTTTGAGCAAGTCAGGAAATATCCCCATGTCATAATGCTCTTTATAGACTGTATTTTTAGATACCTTGACAAAATCAGAACCAAAGTACCCTTTTGCACCTTGAAAGGTGACAACCCGATGCCCAATCAAGTCCAAAATATGCCCTATCTTGTGATTTTCATGTTTCAAAGTAAACACGGTGGGACGATAGTCGACAATAGGCTTAGAAACATAGAATCCCTCTCGATCTTTTTCAAAAAATGTAGGGGTCACAGCATCCACATTGCCAAGTTCAACATCGCTTTTCCCCCTTGCTAAACTGGAAAAACGTACTGACACGTCGTAACCTAAAGCCTGTAAAATTTCTCGCGTAATATCTATGTCAATGCCACTACTACTTTCCTTAATCATATGTGGAGGTCCGTCATCGCTAGAGAGAACAAGCGTTTTTGCTTCCGCCAGCCCCCAAAAGCCAAGCATCAGAAAAAAGGAAAAACACTTTCCGATTACATATGTCTTCACCACAGCTCCAAAAATTAATACGCGTAATTAAACAAGTTGTTATAGCATGTACGATAACTGTATTTGGTATTTTCAATACGTATCGGCTGATAACAAAGATTCAAAAGTTGAACATAGTGTGGCTAGATGTTTATTTGATACACATGGCTTTTATATATGTACATTGACTAAACCATGCTAGGGTAAACCTTTACTTATTAATATCTATGTAATGTCCATCGCATGATAAGAATTCTCAGTATATGCCTATTCGCTATTTTGTTTCTAAGTGCCTGCGTGCAACCATCTGTAACGCAGACGAACGAAACAACACATGTAAAATTTGCCACATTCAATGTTTCATTTGCTCACGATGGCGATCCATCGGAACACTTTGAACAATGGGTAATGTTCATGAACATACCTTATGTTGAACAAGAAAAAGTGATTCAAAAATGGAAACACAAACAGGTAAATGCGCAAGAAAAAAAACTTGCCGAGCGAATAATACAAATTAGAAATATCGCTGCAATTATACAACGCGTGCGACCAGACATTTTGTTGCTGAACGAATTTAACAACGACGGTAACGGCGAAGATTACAGAGCACTCCATGGGTTTCAAAAACACTATTTAGATATAGGGCAGCATATAAACAGTATTGATGGAGGCGAAAAGCTAGCGCCAATTCACTATCCCTACAAACAAAGTTATGCGACAAATACAGGATTACCTTCTGGCTTGGATTTAGCGAACAATGGCTATGACCCCACAGACCCAAATGACGCCTTTGGTTTCGGCTTTTACCATGGACATTACGCATTTGCGTTATTGTCGAAACACCAAATCAACACCGAGAAAACACGCACATTCCAGACCTTCAAGCGCAAAGATTTACCCAACGCAATGATCCCCATCGTAAATGTTTGCTCGAATGAAAAACCGCTGCCCAAAGGGTTAGCCTGTGGAGATAATTGGTTTAGTCAACACGAATGGGAAAACATTAGGCTATCGTCGAAAAATCACGTAGACGTGCCGATTACCATTGCAACAAACGCGGGAGAAAATACCATTCACCTTTTGTTATCTCACCCTACTCCACCCGCATTTGACAGCGTTAGCGATAACAATAAATACCGTAATAGCGAAGAGAATGATTTTTGGCGGTATTACATTAGTAACGACGGTAATTTATATGACGATAACGGTATCTATGGTGGGCTCAACAGCGCCAATTTTGTCATCATGGGTGATTTAAATGCAGATACCACATGGGGAACAACAACAGACAAACGATTTAATGGTATCCAACGATTAATGAACCATCCGCTTGTGAATCAAGCGCTTGTTAAGCCTGAGGGTAAATTTGTACCTACGTCTGAAGGCGGTGCTCAAGAACCCAACCGACGGAATCATCCGTATCCAGCAATACGTACAGCCACTTTTGGCACGCGTGCTGATTATGCTGTTTCGTCAGCAACGTTGTCAGTGGTAGATTCGGGTGTGTACTGGCAAGCCGCCGGTCAAGATGGAAGGCGACTATTTAACGACGAGCGCATTGGTAAACGAGGTGCTGATAAAGAGGTATCATCAGACCATCGTCTTGTCTGGGTTACAATCGAATTGTAACACGTGTTTGAACATTAACGACTTCTCCCGGCAGCTACTAATTTCAGTTCCAACAGCTGCGTCACTTATCCTTTATGTAAATAGACATAAGCCTTATACTATTGAGCAATGTAAAAAATACCTAAACGGACCATCTTGCGCCCCACTCGATTCCCCCTCAACGAAAACACGCGGTTTAATTGGAAAATTGTTACCAAACTCTGGCCGTATTTGACCGAGTTTAAATCTCGCGTGTGGTTGGCGATGTCATGCTTGATTGCGGCCAAATTGGCGAGTATTACTTTACCATTTATTCTTAAACACATTGTAGACAACCTAAATATTGATGATGCAATGGCGCAAGCGATGTCTGCGATTATTGGCCTAATTGTGGCTTATGGTGCACTTAGATTAGCAAATGTCTTATTCGGTGAAATACGCGATACCTTATTTGGCAGAGTAACTGAACGCGCCATGCGCCGACTAGGGTTGACGGTATTCCAACACCTTCATAAACTCGAATTAGAATTTCACTTATCTAGGCAAACGGGTGGTTTGTCGCGCGACATTGAGCGCGGTGTTAGTGGCATCAGCTTCTTAATGCGTTTCATGGTATTTAATATTGGCCCCACACTACTCGAACTAGCCATGGTTGTTGGCGTATTACTCTACAACTACGGTTTCACCTTTGCGGGAATTATTCTTACTTCTGTTGTCTCGTACGTGTGGTTTTCTATAAAGGCTACCGATTGGCGAACCAAATATGTCAAAGCGCAGAATATGGCTGACAATGCCTCTAGTACCCGCGCAATTGATAGTTTACTTAATTTTGAAACCGTTCGATATTTTGGAAACGAAGCCTTTGAAGCTAAACGATACGACCAAGGTTTAGCAGATTGGGAACAAGCCAGACGTAAAAATCGCTTATCTTTGTTTGCACTAAACGGCGGTCAAGCATTTATCATTGCACTAGCGATGACCTCAATGTTAGGTATGGCGGCTTACGAAGTGGCAAAAGGCAATATGACCATTGGCGACTTTGTACTTGTAAACGCATTTACAATGCAGATATTCATGCCGCTCAATTTTTTAGGTTTTGTGTACAGAGAAATACGCGGGTCGCTAGCAAATATAGAAAATTTATTTGAATTACTCGATCGTCGACCAAAAATTGCAGACACAGAAAATGCGCAAACACTCAAACTCAAGCAAGCCGAAATTACATTTTCTGACGTGTCATTTGCTTATACGCCAGAGCGACAAATACTGAAAAAAGTGAATCTGCACATCCGGTCAGGGCAAAAAGTAGCTGTTGTCGGTGAAAGCGGTTCCGGTAAGTCAACCTTGGTAAAACTCTTGTTTAGGTTTTATGAGTCGCAAGGCGGTAGCATTACTATTGATGGGCAAAATATACAACACGTCACGCAAGACAGTCTGCGAAATGCCATCGCCATAGTGCCTCAAGATACAGTATTGTTTAACGACACACTTTATGAAAATATTAAATATGGTCGCCCTGGCGCGACAAACGAAGATATTCAGCAAGCAATATCCCTCGCGCATCTTAGCGAATTTATAGATAAATTACCTAACGGCCTCGAAACACCCGTAGGTGAACGCGGTTTAAAACTTTCTGGCGGCGAAAAACAACGAGTAGCAATTGCCAGAGCGGTGTTAAAACAATCGCCAATTTTAGTATTTGATGAAGCGACCAGTTCTTTAGATTCGCAATCTGAAACCGCTATTCTTGACGCCTTAAAATCGGTAGCAAAGGGCCATACAAGCTTAGTCATTGCACATCGTTTGTCGACCATTGTCGATGCCGATACTATCGTGGTAATGCATCAGGGCAGCATTGTAGAACAAGGAACACACGAAACCTTGTTAGCTCAGAAGGGAAAATATTTTGATCTATGGATAAATCAACATAAACAAGAAAATACTAATACATGAGTGTGTTAGCCACTGAATTGCCTGTTGTTGAGTTACATGTTATCTAATTGAAACTGCTTAGGCGACACACCAAGTACTTTTTTGAATACCCTAGCCATTGCTGAACTGTTCTCATAGCCTATGGCTTCTGACACTTCACTCACCGCTAAACCGTTTTTCAATAGACTACGTGCCAGTATCATTCGCCAATCAAGCATATAGCTAGCCGGCGTTTGTCCAATTACCTGTTTAAACGATGCCGCAAACTTTGCACGAGACATAAAAGCTTCAGCAGCCAAGGTGTCCACAGTCCAATTTTCAGCAGGCCTTGTGTGTATTGCCACAATTGCGTTCGCCAATTTAGAATCTGCCAAACCAGCCATTAGACCGGTGGTAATTAATTTATTCATTAAACATACCCGCAATATTTCTATCAAGAACAAATCAAGCCATCGGTTAATTGCCGTTACACGTCCATATTCGTCACTAAATGCCTCATCAAACAAGGCATCACATATTTTAGGGAACTTTGGGTATGACTCCATACTCAGCACTAATTCTGGCGGCAATGCCTTTGCAATTGGATTGGTACTAAGTTCGTTATATTCTAGCGTAGCGCACACAATATCTGCCCCTGTGAGTGGGTCAGGTACAAATCGGTGCTTTTCGCCTCGAGGGAAAAATATCACCGTCGGTTTATTTACACGCTGGCGGCTACCGCTTTTACTGATCAAATCCAACGCCCCTGACTTTAAGATGTGCAAATGTCCTCGTTGACCGTTCTCTTCTGTAAAATCATGTAAATTGCAAAGATTTCCGGTAAAAAATACATCTGCTCGCACACCAAATGTTTGTAACACTAACGATAATGGATCCATAAACCACCAAATAATACTATCTGCATACTTTTATAGACTAATTGCGCCTTTTTGTACAGATAAACACGTATCTTATATCAGGTATTAAGTAAGCGCATTTACAACAATGCGTATCAGACAAACCAATTTAAGGATACATAAAGATGACTTTCACAAATATTTTAAAAGCAGCGGCAGTGGCCTCCACACTAACACTAAGTACTTTTGTTTTTGCAGCCGATATCGACATGAATGCTGACGCAAACGACGTAGCGATAAAAGGGTATGATACGGTAGCTTACTTTACTAAAGGAAAAGCAGTAGAAGGTAGTAGCCAATTTACCGCTACTTACAAAAATGCAATCTATCAGTTTTCTTCTGCGGCGCACCGTGACTTGTTTAAAAGCAATCCAGAAAAATATGCGCCTCAATATGGCGGCTTCTGTGCGTTTGGTGTAACCATGGAGCGTAAGTTTGATACCGACCCACAAGCATTTAAAATCGTGGACAATAAGCTTTATCTAAACTTGAATGACAAAGTACAACAACGCTGGTTAAGCGATACCTCGGGTTTTATCGATAGTGCAAATGGTTTATGGGGAGACATAAAAACCAAGACTGATGCTGAGTTAGAGGCAGAATAAACCTTTCGATGCTTTTACATTATACTTTTACCTTGTTTGGTAAAAGTATAATGAATACACACTAGTAGCATAGCGATATGCTACTTTTTATTGTTTTCTATCCATAACTGTCACTAGTGAGTATAGTAACTTAGGACGTATTGATCATAAGTGTACTAACTGGAGAAAGTAAATGGATGGTTCTGTTCTTCTTATATTTTTAATTGCAATTGGTCTATTTATATTTGTCGTCGGTGGCGCTGCAATGGGATTTCGCAACGGTTCGCGACTCAAAGCCTTGCAAAGCGAAGTCACTAAACTTATCGCAATAGTCGACAATCAAAAAAAGCAGCTTGCTCAGTTACATAAAACACTTTCCGATACTTCAAGGTCAAAAAATGTTGAACCGTATTCAAATGATCAACATGGCACACAAAACGACCATACAGATGCAAAGCCTGTTGATACGTCAAACACTGGCACTCGCTTAAAAAGTACTGACGGCCAAAAAGTTGTGCCATCGACACCTGACACCATAGCAGCTTCAGCAAGCGTACCGACGGCATCTTTAAAAAATCACCGCCCTGCTACACCAAAGAAAACACATGATGCGCATAAAACTAAGACGTCTTTCAATCTAGAAACCTTTTTAATGGGCAATGGCTTGTTATGGATAGGCGCTATTATTCTTTCATTCGGTGGAGTATTTTTAGCTAAATACAGTATTGAAGCAGGTTTATTTCCACCACACATACGTATTATAAGCGGCGCTATATTCGGTGTTTTACTCATCGCTGTTGCAGACTATTTATATCGTCACCCAGCGCGTTTTAACATTAATACTCCGTTTATCAGTGCCGCGTTGGCAAGTGGTGGCGTCATCACTTGTTTTGCTATGACATACGTGGCATTTGATTTCTACGCATTTATAACGCCATTAGTGGCATTTGCTATACTTGCGTGTATCGCAACTGCCGCAGCATGGCTATCATTAAGATTCGGCCCACTGCTCGCTGTCATCGGCATCATTGGCGCATATCTTGTGCCAGCACTAGTGTCGACCGGTTCAAACAACATACTCGCTTTATTGATATATGTTGCGTTGGTATCTTTATCCTCAACATTAGTTGTAGCGTCCGTAAAAAAATCGTGGCTATGGTACTTGACGGCTGCCGGACATTTTTTATGGATGTTTATCGCCATTGTATTAGGTGATGCGTCCCACGCCGTTGTCATACTTTGTTTCGCACTTATTTCTATTTATCTATTTGTACTTGTGCCGATTTTAGGTTGGCGTTTAGCGCAAACCGTCAGAGTAGCATTTTCGTTGAAAGCGTTGATCATTCCGAGAAAAGAGCAGCTAGGAATTATTCTGCCAGCAATCGCTATCGGCCTATTCTTCTTAATACACATGTTCTGGAACAGCGAGAATGTAAATACGATGTTGTGGATACTCACGATATTCAGTGTCGTGCTATGCATAGCGCCGATAAAACATAGCGCCTTCGATACATGGCCCTTTATTGCATTAGCGCTAGTGTTATTTACTTATCTAAACTTGCCGATTGAATACGATTATAGCGATAACTTATTCGTCTTTAGTGGCCACTATTTGGTCACACAAGTTGCATTTTTCTCATTTGCGTTATACGCATTTTGCGTACACATCGTGTTACGAAAAGCGTCGGTAGAACGCCCAGCATTTTTACTACTACTAGTCTTAGCACCGTTGCTAATTATGGGCATAAGTTACACCTTCTCGCCCGCTGAAGCAGCACAATACCTCTACCCTGTATACGCAACAGAGTTGTTAATTACTGCCTTAACGTTTACTTACCTTGGCGTTAAAGAAAAATCACCAATGACAGCGGTCACCTATTGGCTATTAGTGAATGGCGCTATTACGCTGACTTGCACCATGCTATTGAGTGCCAATACATTAACGCTCGCGCTGGCAACACAAATCCTGCTTATGACCTATTTGGGTCTTAAATTTAATGTGGCATTACCTGCTTGGTTATTCAAGCTAGCGAGCATTGCGATTTTAATCCGACTAACAGCATCACCTTGGCTTGAGCAATATGCAGAAGAAACTCTATTTACACTGCATTGGTCGATTGTTGTTTACCCTTTAGTACTTGGCATTCTTTGGCTAGCAAGGCGACTTCAGCAATCGCCGAGTATAAAAATCTGGCTAGGCGGCGCTATGTTGCATGTCCTAGCATTAATGGTCACAACCGAAACAAGCTACCTATTGATGGGGCAATACCCGCAGTTTGGCGACATGAGCTTTAAGCAAAGCGTATTGATGGCGATGAACTGGCTAATACTCAGCGCAGTGTATTTATGCCGTAGCCAATATTCTTCGATGAAGCGTCTATATCAAGTTTTCGCTGCCATATTGATCACTGGTTTGGCGACAATCCACATAGACATTTCATTCATCAACAATCCATTCATGACCATACAAGAAACGGGAAGTAACATAGTATTTAATTGGCTACTCCCACTTTGGTTAGTGCCAGCGGCACTATTGTTCTCATTAACCAAAAGCCAAGTACTCAAAAATTTGAGTCGTGGCGCTCAGCTAACAAAACTATTTACAATAATAGCAGCAGTTTTTACGGTGTTTTACGTTAATGGTTTAATTAGAACGAGCTTTAATCCTTATTTGCGTATCGATTTCAATGCATTCGATTCGGCTGAATTATATACTTATTCTATAGTATGGTTATTCGCGGCCATTGGTTTAATTGTTTGGGCCAAAAAATTCTTAAATGAAAAACTTAACCGTATTGGCTTTTCAATCTTGGCTATTGTGGTATTAAAAGCATTTGTTGTAGATATGGCGCATTTAGAGGGAATATTGAGAGCGGCGTCGTTCATTGGTTTGGGCTTGTCACTTGTCGCGTTGGGTTGGTTGTTTCAGCGCTTTAGGCAAAATTCCGATAAAGAAGCCAAATGCTAAAAGAGTGACAATAAGCAACAACTGTGGTTTTGTTACCACACATGAAATACCTACAATGAAATCGTATTTTAAATTATGCCCGCTTTACCAAATTACAAAGGGGACTGCTAATTACCGCCCTGTTGCTACTTACCTTTTTAGTTACTGTCTCTGGAAGTAGATCGCACGAATCTACATAAAAAAATGAAACACTTAGGTATAGACAAAACGACAAACTATACCTAAATAGATGTTCACTATGCGATACTGCTCCCCTACTTCTGGGGTATTTCGCTAATTCTTTTACATGTCAAGATCCCTTTGAAACTAGCCTGTCACAAGGATGGCCCTCTCCACGTATCAGCTTTTTTCATATGTTTTCATCATTTTTCATTTGTCAAAATGCATAGCCGGGACATATAAAAGTAAGTTGAATTAACATTCTTTGTTATTCGTATCAATGATTCAATATCGACAATATGCACACACTTTAAATACGCAAAAAGACAATAACATTAGACGATTTACTGGACGTTCAAATGATGGAAAAAGAGGAAAAATGCAGAACATTTATATTATAACCTTTATCGCATTAACAATTTGGCTTGTGGGTTGTGGCGGTTCATCTTCGGACAGCGAAAATACGCCATCCCCAGCACCGACACCGCAGGTCCCTTCTCCTAGCGATCCGCCACCAACAAGCCAGGAAGACATCAACGTTGAACTTGAAGACTGGCAGTTTACCGGTGGCAGTTTTGACGGCTTTAATCGTCATAATTTGACTGTTGGAGGCGCCATTAATTCGAATCAAGCTGGTGACTTTGCTGAATATGAGGTTGATTTAGATAAGGGAATTTATCGCGTCATTTTAGAGGCGGCGACCCCCATTGAAAAAACACCTACGCAGGTACAATTGCATTTAAATGATTGTTTGATTGCAACAGCTAACGTGCAATCCACCAGTAGTTGGAATCTATTTGCTGACAATGTTGTGACCGACCAGTTAGTAGTCTCGACGTCAGGGCAACAAACACTCAAAGTAATCGGTTGGGGAGAACCCGGTACATGGCAATGGAATGCAGATCGACTTGTGATCAGCCGCGTTGGAAATGCGCCAAGCACTGCTCCACCGTGTGAAACGCCACCAGCTTTGCCACCAACAGTACCAAGCGTTGAAGAAACACTCGACCATGGCGAGGTAATTGACGGCAAACAAATATCGCCTTCTGGCTACACGGCAACTTATCCATACCGCGTGTATTTGCCCAATACTTACACTACAGAAACAACAAAACCATATGATGTGCTAATCATCACTGACGCCGAATGGAATTTCGACAGCTTTGCGAGAGAAGTAGACAAAAATCAACGACAACTCATTTTAGTTGGTCTTGAAAATGCGGGGCGCAGGGACAATGATTTTAGACTGCCATTTGCACAAACTTACATAAATTTCATTTTAACTGAGTTTGTACCTCATATTGTCGAAGAGTATCGAGTAAAAGAAGACACGCTAGCATTTGAGGGCTTTTCATTTGGGGGGCTAATGGTAGCACTTAGCATATTCTATGATGATACAGAGGCGCCTAAATTTAAGAATATCCTCTCTATCGATGGCTCATTTTGGGATCGCAGCGCAGACATTTACAGTTTATTAGATGAGCGCCATACTGAGAATGAAAACCTGAACATTAACGTTGTACTCACTGGTGCAAAACCTGGACAAGGTAACGGAACAGTGGTTAGAACTTTTGCAACAAGGTTACGTGAGCAAGGTTTTAAAGGGTTAACCGTGCATGAACTGCACTATGACGTGCCGCATGAACAGGCAACAGATATCACAATAGTAGATTCTCTGGATTTAATGTATGGCGTTGGTGGACCGCAATAGCAGATACTAGCGCTAAATTTGCAAGCTAAATTTGCAAATAGAAAGGTCGCTTCATATTGCTGTGAAGCGACCTTTTCTAATGTCGTATTTGGCTAGTCAATAATAAACGTTGCTAGGCACTACACTTTTGCATTTTTAAGATAGTCTGCAACCAAAAACGCCATTTCAAGCACTTGATCGGCATTTAAACGTGGATCACATTGAGTCTTATATGCTTCGGCTAGGTCGTCGTCACTGATTTTGTAAGCGCCACCGGTGCATTCTGTTACGTGCTGCCCCGTCATCTCCAAATGAATACCGCCGGCATGTGTCCCTTCCGCCGCATGCGCGTCGAAGAACTGTTTAATTTCACGCAGTATTGCATCAAAATTTCGTGTTTTATAACCACTTGAGGCCTTAAATGTATTGCCGTGCATTGGATCAGAACTCCACACAACATGGCGACCTTCGGCTTTAACTCGACGAAGTAATCGAGGCAAATTATTCGCTAAATTGTCTGCTCCCATGCGAGTGATAAGCGTTAGACGCCCTGGAATATTGTTTGGATTCAAAGCATCAATCAGTTGAATCAACTCATCTTCACCCATGCTAGGTCCAACCTTTACGCCGATCGGATTGTTAATCCCACTAAAAAACTCTACGTGAGCATGGTCGAGTTGTCGCGTTCGTTCGCCAATCCATAACATATGGGCAGAACAGTTGTATGGTTTACCCGTCAGTGTATCGATGCGCGTCAATGCTTGTTCATAATTTAGCAACAACGCTTCATGGCTAGTGAATAAAGATGTTTCATGCAGCACTGAGGTATTTTCGCTATTTAGACCAATCACGCCCATAAAACCTAAGGTATCTTCAATACGTTCCGCAAGGTCTTGGTACTTGTCTTTCAAAGGATTGTTTTCAAGGAACGTCATATTCCAACGATTAACTTGGTGTAAATCCGCTAAGCCACCTTGTGCAAATGCTCTCAATAAATTTAAAGTAGACGCACTTTGATGATAAGCGTCTAACATACGAGTAGGATCTGGTTCGCGTGCTTCTTTTGTAAATTCGAAGCTATTGATAATATCTCCGCGATAAGACGGTAATGCCACACCATTTATTTCTTCTAAATCAGCAGAGCGAGGTTTAGCGTACTGTCCAGCCATACGCGCTACTTTTGTGACAGGGCATCGTCCTGCAAACGTAAGTACTACGGCCATTTGCAATATGACTTTGAAGGTATCTCTAATTTTTGGCGCATTGAACTCGTTGAATGACTCAGCACAATCGCCGCCCTGAAGCAAAAATCCATGCCCCATGGCGATATCACCTAACTGCTTATAAAGTTGACGCGTTTCTTCAGCAAATACTAATGGCGGATAACTAGCCAACTTACTCTCTACATCATTAAGTTGCGCTTTATCATTGTAGGTGGGTTGCTGAAGAATCGGCTTATCTCTCCAACTATCTATACGCCAATTTGCCACGGTTCGTCCTCGTTATTTATGTATAGTGAAAATAAGGCGACAGAGGATATCACAATACGCATAAAATTTTATCCTCACTGAAGATTATTTATCAATATTATGCTTAACTCTTACTCACAATATTGCAATGCAATTTTCTGACTTGCTGCAACTTTTCACTTGGACACGTCGTATGTGTCACAAACGGAATGATTGAATAGGCAAATACGATAGGATTTATCGACAATGATTGACCCCCAACCGCCGCAATTGGAAGAATTACTGGCGAGGTGTGCATTAAATGACCAAGCTGCTTTTGCGCAACTTTATAAAAAGGTTGCCAGTAAATTAAACGGCATCGCCTATCGAATATTAAACAACGTCGACAGCGCGAACGAAGTATTGCAAGAAGCGTTTGTGCAAATTTGGAATAACGCAAGCGAATATCGACAAGATAAAGCTGAACCAATGACCTGGATGGCGTCGATAGTTAGATATAGAGCCTATGACCGTATCAAATTCGAAAAACGGCGAATTGAAGGCGCGCAAATAAAGGCGGATATAGAAGGCTTTGACGATATTGCAGACAAACGTACTGACGGCATACAACTATGTGAGATAGATCAACAACTTACAGACTGTTTAGCTGACTTAGATGTAAACCAACGAAAATCAGTTTTAATGGCTTACTACTATGGCTTCAGTCGAGAAGAAATATCCAGTCAATTTGAAGCACCAATTAACACCGTAAAATCATGGATCAGACGAGGCATAGAGAGGTTACAACAATGTCTAGGAAATTAGAAAACACCGTGATTCAACGATATGTAGCGCCAGAGGTTGTCGATCACTTAGCGTCAAATTATGTTACTGGTTTACTTAACGCACGAGTCACGCGCCGTGTAAATAAACTCAGAAAGCAGTATGACTACCTTGCGTTAGACACTAGAATTACATACTGGGAACAAAAGCTAGCGCCGTTAAATGAACAAGTCCCCGCATTAGCGCCAAAGCCCGAAACTTGGAAAAATATTCAGCAAAGTTTACATCTGACTGACAGCAAATTGGCGACAAAACAAGCTGAACAACAGGGGCAAAGCTGGTTTAAGTGGCCTTCACTATCTATGTGGCAGTTATCCAGTGTATTTTCATTAGTTGTTTGCGTTGTGCTTGGATTCCAACTTATTAATCAACCTGCTATTACACCAACAGTGCCAGATGTACTAAGTTACATTGCAGTATTAGAAAGTGAAAACGAAACACCGCAGGTTGTTGCCTCAACGTATGGAGAATCGAAGACGCTTGTGCTAGATATATTGACCTTACCCGACATTGATACTGAGCAATCATATGAATTATGGGTAACATCAAAAACTGACAACCAAACGCGTAGCCTAGGTGAAATACCAAAAGGTACCACTAACTTTGATCGACAACTGTCTGAAGCAGAGTGGCGACTCATTGCAGACTCCTCATTCTTGCTCATATCAATAGAAGATGAAGGTGGCTCTGCACTGGGCGAACCTAGCGAAGACGTTATATCCAGAGGGCTTTGTATTCGATTAGCAGAACGTGAGGTTCAGATTTAACAATGAAGTTAACATTGAGTTTGTTTATTTTTATCTACATCACTCCCCACCTGTTTGGCTGCGCAACACTGGCATTTGCGAACGAGTGGGATGTTAGCCCCACTGCGCGATATCGGTATCTACAAGTAAATGATGAGCAAAGAGGAGACGCAACGGCAAACACTATAAAGCTGCGAATAAATGCTAAATGGGACAGTGAAAATGCCCTTTCAGCATTTGGTCAGTTTGATCACGTTTATGTATACGATGAAGACAGTTATAACTCAGTGGCAGTGCAACGCCCTACCAGTCCAATTCCTGATGTAGCAAGCACGGAAGTCAACCAAGCATGGATCAATTATACCAGTAACAATGATTGGCAAGTTAAAATTGGACGACAAGTAATCAACTTAAACAACGAGCGCCATGTGAGCAGCGTTGAATTTTGGCAAAATGATCAAAGCTTTGATGCTTTTTCCTTTACTTATAATGACGCCATTCACTGGGATATTTCATATCAATATATCTCTAAAGTACACCGAATATTTGGGGATGATGCTGAATTAACGTTAAGTACTGACGACAGTCGCTTTCCCGATATTACTCGTCGACCATCTAGCGAATTAGGTAATCATTCTCACAATACTCACTTGCTAAACGTTACGTATAATGTGAATCAGTTTTTAGAGCTCAGTTCATACGCGCACCTTATTAAAAACGAAAGCGCTAGTATATTTTCGAGTGACACCTACGGACTTAGAATAACCGGGGAAGTTAAACCCAGTACAATTAAATATGGATATACCGCAGACATCGCGCATCAACGCACCTCCGACGACAATCCCTGGGATTATTCGGGTTACTATGCTTTTGCAGAAGTAAGTGCGCAATTTAACAGCCATAAATTTGCTATTGCGCATGAGAGATTAAGTGAGGACAACGGATTTGCATTTGCAACCTCACTCGGTAACAACCACAAATTTTTAGGGTGGGCTGATGTATTTACCAGCTATACCAACGCTGATGGTATTAGAGACAGTTTTGTTACCTATCGCGGCAGAAAAGCCAAACTGCGCTGGCGACTAGTTGGGCATCACTTTGAAAGCGATACTACCGGTAAAACCGCGGGTAAAGAGATAGACCTTGAAGTTGCCTACCGATTTACACGTAAATGGGAAGCCACCTTATTGGCATCTAAATATTTCAGCAAAGGCGGCATTGAAGGCATTAAAGCCTCAGAAGGTGATTTGTCTACTTGGATGGTTTCGTTGTCGTATAATATTTAGAAATTGTCTTTGGGTGCCTAGTTCGTGGACGACACTACCTATATACGTACTTATCAAATCTTGTGCATGCGATAAGATAATGGACACTAACTTTGCGACATAATGTCTAGAACAGTGTCCAATAAAACTTGAGCGTTACAATCTGTTTATCATGCAAACTATTTATCATACAATCTTTAATCAAACATGAAGTCATATTTATCGGTGGTCTGTTTTATAAATGTATTTAGCTAAATTTTTCGTATTTGTTGGGATAATTGTCGTTTCTTTTTCGTCGTCAGTTTATGCCGCCAGTTTTGATTGTCATAAAGCGACCTTGGTATCCGAACGGCTTATTTGCGGCAGTAAAGATTTATCTAATTTAGATGTGAAGTTAAACCAACTTTATAAGCAAGAGTTAAATAAAACTTATGTCAACACTGAGACTTTGGTCTTTGAGCAACGTGAATGGCTAAAAAAACGGAATCAATGTGAGTACAGCTTTGATTGCTTAAAAGCCCTTATCACGCAACGAATAGCGGAGTTTAAGCCAATCACCACTCAAAGCGCCGCATACTCTTGGGGTGGAAAACTAAGGGCAGAACCAAACTTAACGAGTAAACAAGTTGGCTCTACTAAGGAGCGACAAGCAATCGTCGTATTACAAAAAACGCCCGATGTAATGAATGGCTACGCTTGGTTTTTAATTGAGGCAAATGGCATTACCGCCTATCAGTGGGGTGGTATTCTCTGCGCGCCAGGCATCACTGGCAGCTATTGTGCTAACTAGTTTAAGCACCTGAATTGTTTTTTCTATCATGGCAGTTAGTTGGCTGTTCATCGACAGTTCAGTAAGCTAGTAAATCCTAGCCGGAAGACAAGTTATTGAAGTACTGCGCCCAAACTTATGTAAAAGCACTGGTTTGAACGTTCGGATAGAGGTAAATCACACATTCGAACTACTTAGCGTGAACACTGGATAATTTACCTCGCACTCTGATACGCAAAGTACAGAGTGCGATTACAAAGATCAACAAGCCCTAAAACTGGTCAACAAATTGCAATTTATGGCCGCTGGCACGCTGAGCATCCGATACTAACAATAAATATTGGTTACTACTATTTTCATCAAGCGT
Source organism: Agaribacter marinus (assembly GCF_030160655.1). Taxonomy (GTDB): domain Bacteria; phylum Pseudomonadota; class Gammaproteobacteria; order Enterobacterales; family Alteromonadaceae; genus Glaciecola; species Glaciecola marina. Next base: position 227,555 of record NZ_BSOT01000007.1, on the reverse strand, counting down.
AATAGAAATGTCATCAATGATAATCTCCACACCATCAATTTCAGCGATAGCAAATACTTGGTAAGTGTTGTTGATTAGATTGAGTGTGGTTGATTTCCCAAACAACATGCTACGTTGATTTCCAGCAGTACTGATAGTTTCATTTGCTTTTACAAAATATGCGGTGACAGACGAAAAGTCTTCAGAATGTGAGATATTGAGCAGCTCTATTTGCTTATGGTATAGGCCCAGCGTGGTCGCATTATTTACCAGCACTGTATTCACTTTGGCACGGAGCGCGTCTACGATACCATCATTGTTTTCATCGATAACATCATCCCCATCGTCATCGACAGCTTCTTCTGACCAATACAAAAACATTGTTTGATGGCTATTTTCAGGCAATTGTAATAGTTGATTTTCTATAAATGAAGTGTCGTTAGCGTCATTCACAATGTTCATCCGAAAATCGCCACTATCGACTAGTAATGTTTCACTGAAATCACTAAAATTTAGTGCATCAATATCGTGGCGGATCTCATTATTTTCTCCATTACTTGTTTGATGGATCAGCGTTACATCGATTTTTTTAGCATAGTCTGCATGAAGTTGATGCGCATCTAGTCCGTTGAAAACTGAAAGCTTGGCGACAGATTCAGCAGCTGGGTGAGATAATATGCCACTGTTAGTTATTTGATCGACCACAAACGGTGAGCTACCGCTCCCAAAGTTTTCACGAATTGCAACGACATATTGAGCATTAAATGAAAAGCTTATCGTGCCAGATTCATATAACACGTCATTTGTATCCGCGTTTGCAATGTAAATTTTATACTGGTCTTGAGCATATTTGCTATTTTCAGAAAGAGATTCAAATACACTTGTCTCGATCAGTTGCGCTTGCTCAAATGTTTCATCCTCTGCTGATATAAAGACATCAATGTTTTGATACTCCGCATGAAGATTTAGCAGCCTAAGGTTAAACACATCATTTTCACTGTCTTCTATCACTTCCGTTTCGTCACGTTCAGTAACTGAAAAGTGCAAGACGGAGGGTGATTCAACAGATGCAGACATAACTATCCAATGGGTGGTGTCTGCTTCAATAGCAATGTTGTTTTCATGAAGCAAATCCAAATCAGAACGTGCGCTGCTATCCTCATCTTGCCACGCAAGTTCTGCTTTATAATTGTTAGGAGGTAAACTTGCCCTCGATAGCGATGAGGTGTAACTAATAGCTTGAAACGTCGTTTCATATCCATCGTCACTGGTATCTTCATCTTCCAAGGTCAAATATATAGGCGGTGAGTCCGCAGATGCATTATAAAACTTCACGTAAGCGGTTGCGTCATCGTCATCACTGTCACTTCCGCTTGAACAAGCACTTAGTGCAGCAATAGATAAAAGCAATAAACTTGCTTTAAAAAGGGTAAACATAGGCAATGGATTAGCCATATACACTCCGTATAAAGTGGGCAAAATAAGATTAAATTGAATGATTTACTTAAGCGCGCTTATGCGAAGGTAAGAGGGGCGACTAATGCCTTGGTTCAGTAGCTTTACAAAATGCAGACAAAACCTTACATTTCTTTACAAACGGCTGAGATAAGTAGTAACTGCTATGCGAAGTGATGATTTCGTTGATAGCTATTGTATGATTGGTAAATAGTATTTCAAATACATAGCTTTGCACTACTGCTTGTCCAAAGTTCATATATGCTCTCCTCCAGTATTGCAAGGTTTTTATAAGTGGATAACAGGAACAGGATTGCTGTCATATATTCGGCCTATTTATGAGCTTTTATATTTTGAGCTCTGACCTTGATGTAAATCGCGCATAGCGTCTATGTAATTGATGGTTTGTGTTTAATTCTGCTCAATGCAACAGGTGTAATACCTAAATACCGCGCCATATCATTTTGAGTTACTCGTTGATGAATATCGGGCGTCGATGCCAATAATTGCTGATATCGCTGTTCGGCCGATAAGGTCAGTAATTCAAATTCTCGGCGTTCCTTTTTGATACCAAATTGCATTAGTAAATCGATCACCGAATTCGCCACTGAAAGGTTTGATAGCGCTATGTCTTTTATTTTGTCGTAAGACAATTTGTACACACTGGTATCTTCAAGGCAAATCAAACTAAAGCTACATACATCTCCCTGCAATGCTTTAATACTCGCAATCGTGTTGCCTGTGAACAATAGCGATTTGACGTATTCTTTTCCGTCCAAATCCAAATAGTACGCTTTTAAAGCCCCCTGCTTCACCAAATATATAGAGTTACTTTTAGCCCCTTGAGAAAATACGTGAGCTCGTTTTTTGAAATGCTCAATACTCCCATGTTCATCCATTAATGCCTGAAATGTCATTTTTTAACCTATGTTAACGATATGCATTGTTCGATTGCCTATTATCCGCAGTAGTTCCAGTCAAATTCGTTTTATAACACCTTATTAGGCAGCAATATGCAATTGATAAATAAACACATACTGATCACCGGTGGTACGTCTGGTATCGGTTTAAAAATAATAGAAAAGCTGTACCCTCAAAATATTGTCTATGTGATTGCCCGTAACGCTACGAAAATAGACGCCTTACGACAAAGGTTTCCTAAACTCAAGGCTTATCATGCCGATTTAGCAAACAGTATCAGCTTATACAATGCAATAAAAACCTTACAGTCAGACACTAAGACCTTAGATATTCTAATAAACAATGCGGCAATTCAGCATGCTAATCAATTGACAGACAAACACTGTTCTGTCGATGCAATGCACGAAGAAATATCTGTCAATTTCGCAACCATATGCAGTTTATGTTTTTGGTGTTTGCCTATGTTGGCGTCTCAACAAACAAGTATTATCCTCAATGTAAACTCAGGTCTAGGACTTGTGCCTAAAGGCAGCTCTGCTGTGTATTGTGCGACAAAAAGTGCCTTAAACAGTTTTTCACTTTCTTTACGCCATCAACTTACCGACACATCTGTAAAGGTATTGCAGGCATTTTTGCCAATGGTAAAAACGCCAATGACAGAAGGCCGAGGCAGCAACAAAATCAGTGCTGACTCTGCTGCTAGCGCAATCATCAAGGGAATCGAAAATCTCACCTTAGACAACGATATCGGAAAGGTAAAACTGCTTCGAATACTATCTCGTTTATCGCCATCAATGGCTTTGCGTATCATGAGGAAATACTGATCATGAAAAACTTACTTTACATATACATCACGATAGGTCTCCTAATGCCAATGACATCATTCGCTCAAGCCCAAGACAATAAAATTACTGTTGAAGTTCAGCAAATTGACACCAGCCGTGGGGGCAACATTTTGCTCATGCTATTTAGCGAAAAAGGGTTTCCGAAAGTACACGATGATGCACTTTCACAATATTCTTTGCCTGTTCACAGAGATACAAATTCATTCACCGTTTCGGTAAATGTTCCAAACAATATTCAAGAATTAGCGATTAAAATTCTGCATGATGAAGACGGTAGTGGCAGCGTTACCAAAAATTGGACTGGAATATTCCCTAGAGAGGGACTTGGCTTTTCGAACGGGGCAAAAATACGCTTCGGCCCACCAAGTTTTAAACAAGCAAAGTTACATATCAAGGATATAAAAAACACACTATCCATTCCCATTGTCTACCCATAAGGTAAAAAAATGCAGCCTCTAATTAAGTTAGCGCTAGTGCTTGCCAGCATATTTGCAACAACATTCATCATTTTTAAACTTGGTGGCATTTTATCAGTTGAGCAAATTGAACAGTGGCTAGTCGATGCCAAAAATCAAAACGTAAACGTCATTGCCTCTATCATTTTATTGCTGTTGATTTCTGACTTGTTTGTCGCTGTGCCTACGCTAACAGTCATTATATTAGGTGGTTACTTTCTTGGTCATACCTACGGTGCAATCGTTTCAATTGCTGGCCTTAGTATCGCTGGCGCGCTTGGCTATACACTTAGCTACGGCTTTGGTGACAAGTTAGAAAAATGGGTGATTAAAAACAGTGATGAACGGCAACGAATGCATTCAAATTTTAAGAAGTATGGTGTATTCATGCTTTTGTTTTCGAGAGCAATGCCAATTTTACCTGAAGTGTGTGCATGTTTATCTGGTATAACACGTATGCCATTTCTTAAATTCTTTGCGATATGGCAAATAAGCACGGTGCCATATGCCGTAATTGCAAGCTACGCAGGCTCAATAAGCTCGATAGACAGCCCAAAACCAGCAATTATTGCCGCCATTGGGCTTACTTCATTTTTTTGGTTAGCATGGGCTATTTTTCAACGAGTAAAAAAGTAAGTGGCTAGTCTTGCCTGCTATTCATTTTCGGTCATTGGTCACTTCCAATCATCAGCATTACCGTCATGACTGATCGTAATGCCCTTTTGTTTATCATAGAAATCATAGAGTTCGTCGGGCATTGGATTTTGTTTTACATCTAAGAACTTAAGCTTATTAAGCCCAGTGATTTGTAAATCTTCCAATTTGTTATCCCAAAGATAAGCTTCTTCTAACGATAGTAAAGGCGTAATGTCGAGTGCGTTCAAATTATTTTGCATAATACGCATTTTTTTTAATGAGGATACGCCAGTAAAATCTAGCGTTTGTAGCTCGTTTTTAAACAAATATAATGTTTCTAGCGAGGGCAAAGCACGAATTGAAAGCGATTTGAGTTTATTTTTCGCTAAATTCAAGTGTGTGAGTTTAGACAATGGCGTGAGATCAGCGTTAACAATGCTATTCCCGAATAAAGACAAGCTCGTTAGGCCTGTAAAAGCTTGAATACCGTCAATGTTTTTAATGCCTTTATTGTGACACTTTAACTTATTTAATTTAGTAGATTCTTCGACCTTGGCTTTTTTCATTGCTTTTGAGATGCACTCAGACAGCGCCTGATCAGCAACATCAACGTTTGCAGATGTTGCCAATGGCATTAATAAAAAACCAATTACGATAAAAAGCGTGCGAGTAATCGTGCAAATATCAATACGCATGATTTTACTGGTGTTTACTCTTCGTCTTTACTTTTAAATAAACAGTGCTTAGCATAATCTTTCGCTTCATTTGCCGACCAGTCACCTTTAGGCTTTTCATCTAAGTCATCGCACCAATCTTTGCTACCCACTTCAGGTGTGCAAGCGCTAATAGCACCTAACATTGCCAATAAACTCAATACAACAAATCTTCTCTTCATTTTTATGTCTCAGAAACTTAATACGATGTTTTTAAAGAATAAACGCAAACGCGTTTGTTCTCAACTCTACTGAACAGCTTCTGTCACATCTAATATTTTAATATGTGAAACGTGTTTTAATTTTGCATTTATTTGCGTGCGTTCTATGTCCGAAACAACCTTATACCCACGAGGAAACGCCCACCCATACCCCCAACGATAAGAGGTCGGTAGATAAGGAGAGCCTCCTACCCTAACGCCAGCAAACATTACTTTCGCAAGATCAAGTTTGCCAAGTGCAGTCACACAAGCAGCAAGTGCTTTGTCGGCCTGAAGACGTTGCTGAAAACTGCCACCTTGCCAATAAGCAATATCATGCAAAACACAACAGTTTTGCCATAACGTAGGTTGTTCAGGTGTGCCGTCTGGGAACATGCTGCAACCATCCGTTGTAAAATCAGCAAGGCCTTTATCGCTTGCAACTGCCCCCATAGATATTAGCGTTGCACCGATTAACGTTAGCATTTTCATAAGGACATCCTTCATTTAACGTGAATAATCAGATGGCGATAGGCCAAATTGACGTTCAAATGCTCGTCTAAAACTTTCATAGTTACTAAAACCCACTCGACGAGAAATCGCAGCAAGTGAATGATTCCCTTCATTTAACATATCTCTTGCCTGATGCATTCTAAGCTTTGCAATGTATGCGGCTGGCGTGGTGTTCATATGTTTGTTAAACATTCGTGTAATTTGTCGAGGGCTAACACTTACAAGCTCTGCCAAATCGTTCACACTGATTTTCTGCTGCAAATTATCAACTATCCAATCCAACAAGGGTGCTAATCTAATACTCTGAGCAGACTGGTGTTGTAATAAATCAGAAAATTGCTGCTGGTTACCTTTGCGCTGTAAATAAACGACTAACTCTTTAGCAACAGCGGATGCAATTGTGTTTCCGTGATCTTGCTTTATGATCTCCAAGGCTAAATCAACACCCGACAGTATACCAGCCGAAGACCATATATTTTTATCATTAATAAAAAGTGGCTCTGGATCAACCTCAGCACACTGATGTTGTGAGGCCAAGGTATGGCAATGGCGCCAATGTGTTGTCAACTTTCTTGGTTCATCACAAAATATTTGTGCAAGTATAAATGCGCCTGTACAAATGCTTATCACTTTTTCTGCATCAATACACAGTGTTCTAAAAGCCGCTAACTGCGAAGCACTCAGTGACAACGTGCGCATGCCCGAGCCACCGCAAATGATCATATAGTCAACATGCCCTAAGGTCGCTAACGCAAAATCTGCTATCACCCTATGGCCTGCGCTATTTTCAACAGTGCCTTCTGCAAAACTTACAATGTCACACTGATAAGCCTGATTAACAAGAGAGTTCGTTTCAAAGAAAGTATCCAATGGACCAAAAAGGTCGAGTGTCTGAAAACCATCAGCAATAAAAAAAGCAATACGTTTAGTCATAATATCTCCTTAAACAGACTTAAGTATTGCAGGTGTATATGCGTCTGTTAAGACAACATTACCTCATATAAGGACACTCAAAAAAGCCGTTAATTAAAAAATGCGCGTTTTAATCCCATTTCTAAACCTCTAATCTCTGCCAGTCCTTTTAAACGGCCTATTGCTGAGTAGCCAGGGTTAGTCGCCTTATTTAGATCATCTAGAATTTGATGACCATGGTCTGGTCGCATTGGAATAAGTTGTTCTTTACCCGCTTGCTTGCGTTTTTGCTCTTGCTCTAGCAAGGCATAAACAACATTATACATATCTACATCGCCGTCCAAATGTGCTGCTTCATAAAAGCTATTCGAATTTTCTTCACGTTGAGTAGCTCGCAAGTGAGCAAAATAAATACGATCACCAAACTGTTGAATCATGTCTACCAAATCATTGTCAGCGCGCACGCCATAAGACCCTGTGCACATAGTAATGCCGTTATATGCAGTATTGGCAATAGACACTAACCATTTAACATCTTCGATGGTGGACATAATGCGCGGCAATCCAAGAATTGGGCGAGGCGGATCGTCAGGATGAATTGCCATCTGCACATCATATTGTTGGCAAATAGGTAAAATTTCCTTGAGAAAATACGCTAAATGTCCTCTGAAGGTCTCTTTATCAATATGCTGATAAGCGTCTAATTGAGTTTGGAATTGGTCAAGCGTGTAACCTTCTTCTGCCCCAGGTAAGCCGGCAATGATATTGTTGATAAGCGTTTGTTTTTCCGTATCATTTAGACTATCTAGATATACGCTAGCGCGCCGCTTCTCTTCGTCCGAATATGTCTGCTCTGCACCGGGACGCTTTAATAAGAAGAGCTCAAACGCCGCTAATGCATCCGCATTAAAGCGTAAAGCACGTGACCCATCAGGCAATTCATAAGACAAATCGGTACGCGTCCAGTCCAACACTGGCATGAAATTGTAGCAAATAGTCTTAACGCCCTGATCTGCCAAGTTAATGATTGTTTGTTTATAGTTATCAATGTAGTGCTGAAATCCCGACGATTGGCGCTTAATATCTTCATGTACCGGCACACTTTCGACCACCGACCAAGTCAGCGACTTTTCTTCGATAATTTTTTTACGCGCTGCAATTTCTTTCACTGACCATACTTGTCCATTGGGAATATGATGCAATGCAGTTACTACGCCCGTCGCACCGGCTTGCCTGATGTCATCAAGGCTTACTAAATCATTTGGTCCGTACCAACGCCACGTTTGTTCCATGCTAATTTCCTAGTTTGCTTGCAAAGAATAAGAGTCAAATAAATAACCATCAAATGCCGGGTCATCTACATTAGACAGTGTCAACAACGTTTGCTTAACACTTTCTAAATGCTGCCACATTGCCAAACCAGCCTCTTTAGGTTGGCGTCGCTTTAAGGCAGTCAGTATTTTTTGATGCTCATCTAACCATTTTTCACGATAATCTATATCCGTTAGTCGTCGATGAAGTACTACCCACGCTTGGCTAGTTTGGCGCTGTACCCATAGCCGCTCAGCTACATCTACCAAAGAACTGTTCTGAGTCGCGTTGGCGAGCGCCATATGAAAAGCACGGTCACCTTGCTCATTGTCTTCGTGGTTTGCAATGGCTTCACGCTCTTGCACTAATGCTTCTTCCAAGCGAAGAATATCGGTTTTTGTTACCTGTGTTGCCGCAAATTCTGCAATATGGCTCTCGACGAGTTGCCGCGCTTGGAGCATTTCGAAAACCCCCATATCATCGCTAAGGTTATGACTTTCAGCGCTATAATTTTTAGCATCATTGCTTTCAAGGGTATGATCATCAGCAGGGATAGCAACCACATAAGTACCGGAGCCCTTCCTAACTTCAACCAAACCATCTAGTTCAAGCATTATCATTGCGTCTCTCACGGTCGCTCGGCTGACCGACATCCGTTGCGCAATATCTCGTTCAGGCGGTAATTTATCACCGACAGAAAAACTGCCATCCGATAATTGATCTTTAAGTTGTTCACCAATTTTTTGGTAAGGGCGTTTATTCAAAGTAGAGCACAACCTTAAATTTATCTCATTGATTTATATGCATTATTACACAAATGTACTTTTTGATAACTAACAGGATTACAAATATTACATTTTTTATATTGCTGTATCTTGCGGCGCACCCCATAACTTGTCAACCAATTTATTAATTGGTTGACCAATAAATAAAGCTATGCATAATATGGAGCTTAACAAAGTATTAACGTTTGCTACGCATGTACTTGCTTAGTGGCAAAAAAAGGAATCGCCATGTCATACCGCCCGACAACGCTACTTACATCAATTTTTGCGTGTGCATTTTTATTAAGTGCATGTGCAACGAGTTCTCAACGATTGGATCAAGATTTATCTGTGTGGCAAAACATATATGACTATGGTGAAATCACGCAAGAAGATGATGAATTGCTATTGATATCTACTGGCAATTGGTTTTTGTTAAGTAAACAGCAATACGAAAACTTTGTATTTGAAGCTGAAGTAAAAATGCCCGACACAAAAGAATATTCAAATTCTGGCATTATTTTTAGGGCCCAAGTCGGAAAGCATGAAACCAGAGGCGCATATGCCTATGGTTACCAAGCGGAAGTAGACCCCAGTGAACGTAAATGGAGCGGCGGCCTTTATGAGCAAGGCACGCGAAGACAATGGCTACACCCACTGCATGATACACGTTCATTCCCAGATGAAGACTTCAAAGTTAATCATTCCCCCATATGGGATGATACTAAAGCAAATGCATACAAACACTTAAGCTGGAACAAATACAAAATTAAAGCAGAAGGCAATGACATTAAAATTTGGGTAAATGACGTACTCACGACACATGTTACTGACACAAAATTGAGCAAGGGCTTTGTAGGGATCCAGCATCATGGTAGTCATGGTTTTGCAAAAAATGGCGATCGAAGCAACACTATCCGTTTTCGCAATATAAAAATTACGTCATTGTAAGGTCCGCGACAGTGAATGCTAATATTGACAATGTAGATACACAAAACACATCAAATGATGCTGAAAACGACACGCTCGCAGTCGACGAACAACGCTTGCTAACAGCCAAACAAACAGGGTTGTTTGCCACCTTAAAAACCTATTTAAGTATGTCAGGGCCAGGCTGGCTGCAAAGCGGCATTACCTTGGGTGGAGGCTCACTTGCCAGTGCGCTATTTTTAGGTGTTGTTGGCGGAACACACTTCTTATGGGTTCAAATTGTGGCAATGCTAATGGGTGTTGTTATGTTGTCAGCCATTGCTTACGTGACGCTTAGTTCAGGGCAATCCCCATACAAACTCATTCGTGATCAAATCAACCCAGTGCTAGCGTGGGGTTGGCTTTTTGCCTCTCTGCTAGCAAATCTAATATGGGTAATGCCTCAATATGCATTATCTTACTCTGCAATCACCGAAAATATCGGGCTGGGTTTTGAAAATGAACTGCTAAACAAAATCGTTATTTCATTGCTTATCTTCGCATTTTGTACTGCAGTAGTTATGACCTATGGACAGGGTGGAAAAGGCCAGCGATTGTTTGATTTTTTGATAAAAGCAATTGTTAGCGCCATTGTCATTACCTTTATGGCCGTGAGCATAAAAATTGTATTCGTAGATAAGAGCATCAGCTTGGGCGAAATATTTGCTGGATATGTACCGAATATTAACCACTTCAGTGAGCCGGTCGGTGCATTAGGTGAACAAATACAACATATTCCTGACGCGGTAAAAGCCTATTGGCATGCACAAGTCATTGATATACAACAAACCGTTCTGATTGCGGCCGCAGCATTTGCCGTTGGCGTAAACATGACCTTCATGATGCCTTATTCGATTATTGCCCGTGGCTGGAACAAAAATTTTAGAGGTTTGGCGGTATTTGACTTAGCGACCGGTATGTTAATCCCCTTTGTACTTGCAACATCATGTGTTGTCATCGCCGCCGCTGCGACTTTTCATGGTAATCCACAAAATGCCCTCATTGAAAACGAAGGTATTTACGAAGTTAACCCTAACGCATCCAAGAAAGTACAAACTGAGCTAACAAAAATAATTGATAAACGAGTCGCAGAGCTAAATGAGCCCTTAGATAATGAAGAAATGCTCATGGCGGCCTATTTGATAAAACGCGATACAGGATCATTTACAAAGGCACTTGAAGGCGTGGTAGGCCCCACCTTAGCTAACTGGATATTTGGTCTTGGTATACTCGCGATGGGGATTTCGACGATTACCATGTTGATGTTAATCAGTGGCTTTTGTGTCTGCGAATTTTTTGGATTTCCTCATGGGGGCAAACAACATAAAATGGGCACATTGCTCGGCGCAACGGGTTTATTGTGGTTTGTCGTATGGACAGGTGGATCTGCGCCCTATTTAGCTGCAATTACAGGCACCATAGGTTTTATATTTTTACCCACAGCCTACATTTCATTTTGTTTATTGTTTAACTCTAAACGCGCCATGGGCGACAATAGGGTAAAAGGTAAAAAGCGCGTGATATGGAATGTATTAATGATTGGCTCTACCGTGTTGATCAGTGCGGCGGCATTTGGGCCGTATGGCGCTTGGAATAAATCGATGGGCGGTCTGCCAATTGGGCAATATTTCGTCATTGGCTTTGTAGTTGCTGCGCTCCTTGGGCAACTGTATATGATAAAAAAACGCAGCAAAGATTAAAAAAGGAAATACATATGCCCTCAAAAGTTTATCACTTTGGCATTGTTGGTACGGGTATGATTGCCGAATTTCATGCCAAAGCAATACAAGCGATGGATAACGCAAAGTTAATCGCTGTGTTCAATCGTAATTTATCTAAAGCCGAAGCCTTCGCAGGCAGGTTTGAATGTAAAGCCTATGATGATCTTGAACAACTACTTGCGAACAATGACCTTGATGTTATTACAGTATGCACACCAAGTGGCGCGCACCTCGAACCAGGAATAGCCGCCGCAAATGCAGGTAAACATGTCATTATGGAAAAGCCGCTTGAGGTCAACTTAGAAAGAGCGGATGCGCTCATTCGAGCGTGCGAACAAAATAATGTACAATTAATTAGCGTGCTCCCTAGACGATTTAACGCATCAACCAATGCTTTAAAAAAAGCGGTCGAACAAGGTCGTTTTGGTCGTATAACGATGGCAGAAGCCTCCATAAAATGGTTTAGAACGCAAGAATACTACGATAGTGGCGCGTGGCGAGGCACTTGGTCACTAGATGGCGGGGGCGCATTAATGAACCAATCGATTCATACTGTGGATTTGCTGATACATGTCATGGGTAAGGTCAAAAAAGTCTCCGCGTTTGCAGCACTTGCTGGACACGATGGTATTGAAGTTGAAGATGCATTAGTGGCAATTTTAGAGTTCGAGAATGGCGCAAAAGGCATTATTCAAGCATCCACCACTTGTTATTCTAAAACAGGTCACCCGGCACAAGTGCAGATATGCGGAATGGAAGGTTCAGCATTTATGGTAGATGACAAATTTTCAGTATGGGATTTTAAAACACCAGCCGCAGAAGACGAAGAAATACGCGACAAATTAGGTCTACAAGCAAGCTCCGAAGCAGCAGGAGCATCAGATCCCAAAGCCATCGATTTTTCGTGGCATCAACGTAACTTTGAAGAAGCATTACATGCCATTGATGAAAATAGACCGTCCATCGTAGATGGTGAACAAGGTCGCATGGCCATTGAGCTTATTGGCGCTATATATTCTTCTGCGGCACAGCAAGGCACGCCAGTCAGCTTACCACTTCAACATTGGCCGGATAAACAGACACTTACAACGGTAATTACAGGTAAATAGGAAACAACATGTACTTAACTGGATTTGCCGATGAGGCCTCACAAGATTTAGATCTACAAATCCAAGCCACCAAGGCGCTTGGTTGGAACGCCATTGAAAGTCGAAACATTGATGGCAAAAATATCCACGATATCAGCGAAGATGCGTTTGACATTGCGTGTAAAAAATTAGAAGACGCCAATGTGTATGTGAGTTGCTTTGGATCTGCTATTGCCAATTGGGCAAAAAGCGTACATGACCCTTTTGACATTACACTGGCTGAGGTCGAACGCGCAATCCCACGCATGAAACGCCTTGGCACCAAGCTCGTCAGAATCATGAGCTATAAACGGGAAGAAGGGACTGAACAACACGCAGAAGAGCGATTTGCTCGCTTGCGTGATATCGTGAATATGTTTGTAGAACATGACTTAGTACCGGTGCACGAAAACTGCATGAACTATGGCGGTATGAGCTGGAGACACAGTCTGGAATTAATTAACAATGTGCCTGACCTAAAACTCATTTATGACACCGGTAACAGCCCATTTATGAAAGATTACGCCAATGGCGCGGATGTCTGGCAAAACGGTTGGGATTTTTACAATGAAATTAAATCACATGTTGCTTACATTCACATCAAAGACACCTTAAATCCCAAACCCGGTGAAAAAGAAGTGTACACAATGCCAGGTGAAGGACAGGGCTATGTAAAAGAAATATTACGTGATTTACAAGCCTCAAACTATTCAGGTGGTATTTCGATAGAGCCGCACCTTGCAGCTATATTTCACGACCCAAGTGCGCTAAATACACCGAATGACAAAAGTTACGACTTATACCTTGAGTATGGGCAAAAATTAATGACAATATTGCAGGACATGGCGTTTATACATAGCCCCTACTCCCCGTCATTAGAGGTAAATACCTTAGGAGCACAATCAAGCAAATGAAACCATTTTTAGCAGACAATTTTTTGCTGAACTCAAGCGTTGCTGAAACCTTATATTTTGACTTTGCTGCAAAACAACCAATTTACGACTATCACAGCCATTTGAGTCCAGCAGAAATTGCGCTCGATTTCAGGTTCAAGAATATTAGCCAAATATGGCTGCAAGGTGATCATTATAAATGGCGAGCCATGCGCACAGCTGGCATGAATGAAGAATCTATAACAGGCAATGCAAGTGATAAAGAAAAGTATTTAGCATGGACAAAGACGGTTCCTAAATGCATAGGCAATCCAATTTATCACTGGACGCATATGGAGTTAAAACGCCCATTCGGTATTAGTGGCAAGTTGTTATCGGCGGATACTGCCGAGGACATCTGGGCGCAAACCGAATCGATGCTAGCTCAACGTGAGTTTTCAGCACGCGGTATTTTAAAACAAATGAATGTTAAATACATCGGCACCACCGACGACCCACTCTCGTCTTTGGAATATCATAAACAAATGCAAGATGATGCAAGTTTTAATGTGTCGGTTACGCCAAGTTGGCGACCTGATAAAGTCTTTAAGATTGAGCTAGATGGCTTTTGTGAATACATGCAAACGCTAGGTAAATTGGCCAACATAGATATCATTAGTTTTGACAACCTACTCACTGCATTAGATAGACGCATTCAACATTTTGAAATACATGGTTGCAGAACAGCCGATCATGGTATTGAAAACATGCGCTTTGCACCGGTACCAGACGAATATACCTTGAACCAAATTTTGAAAAAACGCTTAGCTGGCAATACCTTAAATGACATTGAGATAAATCAGTTTTTTACTGGTGTGCATGTTTGGCTCGCTGAAAAATACTGTCAATTGGGTTGGGTGATGCAAATGCACATTGGTCCACAACGCAACAATAACTCACGCATATTTAGAAAATTTGGTCCTGATGCTGGATGCGACTCAATGAGTGATAAGCCATTTTCTCAACCGCTAGCGCGCCTACTTGATGCTATGGATGTCGCAGGAAAACTGCCAAAAACTATCTTATATACGATAAATCCTGCCGCCAACGAAATGTTAGCAACAATGGTGGGTAACTTTAACGACGGCAGTATTGCTGGGAAGGTACAATTTGGCTCAGCTTGGTGGTTTAATGATCAAAAAGACGGAATGGAAAGACAGTTAGAACAAGTTGCGCAGTTAGGCATATTAAGCCAATTTGTCGGCATGCTCACGGATTCCCGCAGTTTATTGTCGTTTACGCGGCACGAGTATTTTAGACGAATTTTATGTAATAAAATTGGCGATTGGGTTGTGAATGGTGAAGCGCCTCACGACATTAACATGCTAGGCGGTATAGTAAATGATATTTGCTACCAAAACGCAAAAACATTTTTCGCAAAACCTGAGTGAATACTATCACTCAGGTAAGTTAACCGAATTCGTTTCAATTCAGACCCACCGTCTATTAGACCTATTTAATATTAAGTAACACTAAAGTGTTATTAGTAAATCTTTTAATTCGCATGTGACTCCACACTAAAATAAAACGAAAGACCTAAGGCTAATGAGTTTAGCCAAAAGACATATAGAAAACATTTGATATTACGACTGTAAATATCAATTTGTTGATTTTACTCCCCACCAATAAACTGCATATTTAAAATTAGACTTTTACTTACAATACTATTTTACACGCAAGTTATATTTATGTTATACATATGTTAAGCATACATAATACATCCTATATCTGACATTAAATATATGTACTGACTCTTTACACATAATACTTATTGGTGGTGTTGGCAAATAGCACAAAGCAAATTCCCTTTTGTTGTTGAGTTGATGGTAATCATTCAGTGAAAAAGCCCCTCAAGGTGGGGGTAAGCTCATTGGCGTCCGCCTTTGCTTTTAAGGCGCTATACCACTTTTTAATTATAACGAGGAGTTGTTTGTGAAAAGTAAAAAACGTACACCCTTACTCAAAACAAGTACGCTGCTAATTTATGCCACACTTTTTCCGACGTCTATTTTGGCCAGCCACCATGTTTTTGCACAAGAAAAAACAAATGTTGAAGACGAGACCCTAGAACATATTGAGGTGAAAGGCACTTATAAAGCACTTTCTGACGCGGCTGAAATTAAGCGAAACGCCACGCAAATAGTGGATGCAATATCCGCAGCGGATATTGGTAAATTACCCGATACAAATATTGCTGAAGCGTTACAGCGTGTCACCGGTGTGACCATTGGCCGTGATGACGCCGGTGACGGTACATCATTTCAGATCCGAGGGTTTAGTGCTAACTCACTCACCATAAACGGTAAAGGCGTCGTCTCCGACGGATTCGACAATCGTGAAAACAATTTAAACGCCTTGTCGTCTTCATTAGTTAAATCCATTGTTGTTCGCAAAACACCAACCGCTGATCAAATTGAAGGTGGAAGTGGTGGGTCAGTTGAACTAACGACGTTTTCCCCATTCGATTTCGATGAACTTGAGATTCGTGCGGTTGTAGAGGCTAATGACAACTCACTCCAAAGTAGCCCCAGCGCAAAAGTTGGCGGCTTATTCTCTAACCAATGGAAATTTGAAAACGCAGGTAGATTGGGGGTTCTTTTATCCGCGGATTATGAAGATAGACACACATATTCTGAGGGCTTTAATGCACGATATGGTGGAGTCGACAAAAATAGGCAAAATGGCGGCGGCATATCCGATCCACCAGGTGTTGGCCGCTCAATTGCACTTTTAAACGCAACAGGCTCAATACCTGATCATCCCGCGTTTTACCATCGCTTTGCAGATATTCAACAAAGAGAACAAGCACTGACTAACGGCACCATTAGTGGCTCGATTCAATGGGAATTAAATGACGACCTAAATATGGAACTAAAAGCGTCCGTCAGTGACTATCAAAAAAATAATGCGGCATCCAGACTCAGAATAAACACGCAAAACCTTGGTGGTAATAGGACAGGCAGAGGCGAGTTTGGTGTCACTTTAGAACCCGGCGCTACCTGGAATACACTCACGCGTCCGACGGCACCTGAAGAGTATAGTGCCGCGACACTCATGGATAATTACATACAATCGGATGGTCGAGCATCCAGTTCGTTATTTACAACTGGTCAACTAGCGACTGGCAATGTCAATCGCTCCTTCCTTACCTCAGGTATTTTTCTAGCTGATTCGCAAAACAACAATCAACAATCTCCCGTAAGCTCTACCGGTCAACTATTTATACAAGATAAAAGCTTAATCAACGTCGGCGTAGACCTCAATTGGCATATTACCGATGAGCTTTTTGTTGCCGCTAAGTTCGGGACATCAAAATCGGAAACCGACAATACAAATCGCGAAATGCAGTTACACCTTGAAACAACTCACCCAGAAACAGGTAACAGACTGTACCCGAGTATCGGTTTTGACATTCGAAATGGAGGAGATTTACCTGAGTATGAGATTTTATGGCGAGAACCTTTACTTGACGACGAAGGAAGTCGACTAGGGGGCGCAACCATTGATGGCTTCTCACCAAACTACTTAGACCCAAATCTACGCAATGATTTGCATCGTTTAAATCGCTTGAACAAGAACCTGAATCGAACCAGAGGCTACATAGATGAGTTTCGTCTAGATTTCAGCTGGAACGTCGAGTTTGCGGGTATCTATAATATTGAGTTTGGAACACGTTACGATAAATTAGAAAACTTTAAAGACCGCTCTGACTTTAGAACACCATTTGTGCCAGGCTTTGAGGACAATGATGCAGATGGGTTTCCGGATGATGTAGACGGTGATGGATTACCTGATGGCCTAGATAGGCGAAGCAACCAACCCAATCGGACTCTAACGTCATTGATCAACGACCCCCTTGTAGATTCAGAGGGCGCTTTTTCTGATGTCACTGAAGCAAAAATTAATGACTTTTTGGTGCTTAGAGAAGGGATGTCTAATGTACCAGGGACCTTTCCACGTCAATTTTGGGGGACAACAAATAACGAAGGCACCTGGGATAATTTTATTAATTCTGTCTATGGTGGCCACAGTGTTGTACTGAACGACTTGCAGACAGAAAAGGTATTTGAAGATACTACCGCTTTTTACATCAAATTTAACTTTGAATACGAAGTAGCGGGCATGCCTTTAACCGGCAACTTTGGCATTCGTCACGGTAACACAGATGGTCGTTCTGAAGCCTTCATCGCACATTGTAATATGCCGTGGGACGTAGATATCGAAAAAACCAATATTGTCAGAACCGAAAATGAAGCGTTTCAAAATGGTCCACTTGCAGAATGGGAGGCGGCAGGCTCAGATCCTGATACAAGGCCATTATTTGAGCCGTCTTTTTGGGATCAACCGCTATCGACACACAGAGCAAGAAATCGGGCAGCAGATCTTCCGCAGCTTAAAAACTTTTGTACAACAAGAGATGAACCGGGCGGAGAACAGTTAGCCTTAATTTTTAAAGATGATCCATGGCAAATATCAGAGTCCGTTCCGGCTAGCGGTGAAATTAGAACAGGTACACCGGGCACTGATGGCGGCTCTCTTTGGAAAGACTATCTGGCCTCTGGTTATGAATATAGTTTTACCTTACCCAGTCTAAATTTATCTTTAGGCCTTACTGAGGATATGTTTGTGCGCTTCGCTTTATATAAAACGATGGCTCGACCAGGCGCAAATGATTTAAGCCTTGACCCAGCCAATAGAGGTGGCGTATTTACACAAGGTAACCCTAACCTGAAGCCATTTGAAACGGAGTCAATGGATCTCAGTTGGGAGTGGTACATGTCAGAAACAGACAGTGTTTCAATCACTTATTTTTATAAATCGTTGCTGAATCAAAAAATCGATTCAACAGACTTTAACGTTGCTCTCAATCGACTAGTCAGGCAACCAATTAATGGCGGCGACGGAAAAGTAGAAGGTTTAGAATTGGGCATTGTCCATACGCTCACCTATTTACCCAATAATTTACAAGGATTTGGTGTCGCGGCAAACCTCAGCTTAGTAGATAGCGAGCAAACTGCCGGGTATGACGAATACACGGGATTAAACCTGCCAGTCCCTGGTCGCTCTGAATCCACGTACAACTTGCAACTATTTTATGAAAACTACGGCTGGAGTGTTCGTTTGGCCTATAACTGGCGTGACTCAAACCTACGTGGCGATCAGGAACAAGATTATGTAGATTTCACGTTGGCTGCGATAGATCCCGATAACTCAAGTGTCGCAGGTCAAAATGTTTACCGAAATAGAATTAACGTAAACCCAAGAAATTGGAACGAAGATTTTGGACAGCTGGACTTTTCTGTTGGGTATAACTTTACGGATAACTTAGGCGTTATTTTTAAAGCTACCAATATAACAGAAGAAGCTAATCGAGCGTTCACCGCGATTCCAGAAGCGACTAGAAACTATAACCTAGCTGCATCATTTTATCGTTTGGGTGTTAACTGGCGCTTCTAACAAACGCTGAATAAGTAAAAATAGGCCCGCAGTAATATGCAGCTAACATGCTTAACTGCATATTACGGGCTTTTTACCGTGTATCGCTACTTATACTACTCAGGCAAACCATACACAGTAATCGGCGGCGCCGGTTGATCATCCTCATGATCGCCCACGACGTATATCAAATCATTGATGATTGTAAAATCACTCGGTTCAGACACATCTTCAGGATCGATGTCAAAAACCGACAGAATCTCGCCATTCAAATTAAGCTTTAGTACCTTTGTAAATTGTTGAGATAACACATAAATCGCGCCATCATAATATTCGACCCCTTGCGCATCATATTGATGAATGCTGCCATCGACTTCACTTGCAAATGTTATGTCATGACGACTGAGCAAGGAAAATTCGTTATCTAATACTAACAACTCATCTTCGGTATCAGGGCTATTGTCATCGGGTATCAAATAGTACTCGCCGGTCATTTTATTTTGCGTTAAACCCGCATAAATATATGTATCACCTTCGCTACTGGTAATGTCTAATTCATATTCTTGCGCCAAATTATATTCGCCATTAGCAAGCTCAAAGCGCCCAACTAAACCTGCGTCAGTAATTGCATAATACTGAGTACTGTCTCCGATAATCGCTTCGGTGCACCCTTGATTACAATTTATACTATCAAATGACAACTTAGTTGAATTCTCTAAGGAAAAGTCTTCACCCAATACATATGCCTCAGCTTGATCTGTAATCACTAGCCATTTACCATCATCGGCTGCATGAATCCCCGAGGGCTGCAATATAACCTCAGGCAACGCAATAGTATCACTGACCTCCAAGCTCACAGAATCTTCAATGGGGCCAACACCGAGCAGTTCTTCCTTGTCGGCCAAGACATACAAATTCTCACTCATTGAATCGATACTGACGATTAACCTTCCATCACCAAAAATCGTAATGTCATTGAATATACCATCTGTATCGAAGCCCTCAATATGCCAACCATCAATAAGAGAAAATTGAGAATCTGACGTGTCTATTTGAACAATTGCACTCTCATTGTCTTTATTCACAAGCATGGTTAACACTTTGTTGTTAACGTGCAAGCCAGTAACGCTATCAAGCCCTTTTAACTTTGTTTTACTAAACTCACCTGTTGAAGTATTTAAGGCAACTAACATGGTATTATTTTTGTCATATAACCATGCAGTGTCAGTGGCATCTTCTTTAGTAATTTCCGTGAATTCGGCATTCGCATTGCTAAACTCGCGAATACTTGACCCATCCAATGCAAAAGAAAAAACACCTTCATCACCTTTAACTGACCAATAACTGTCATCAAAAGCGACAAAGTCTAGTGCATCTAAATGATTGGAAGGCGTATCTTCAATCAGTAAATAGGGTAACTCGCTTTCACCAGCGTCAATCGCACCAAAGGTTTGTTTATGTTGTAGAACGTTTAAAAACGGCGGGGAAAACTGAATTGCATCAATATTGTCGAGGCGTTGAAATTCAAAATCGTATTTTACAAACTTAGCTAATGGGAAGTCTTCAACCATAGACTTGTCTATTTGTTCTAGCGCTAAATTAAGTTCAGGCGTATCAGATTCGTTAGGTAGTATGGTGTTTTTATCAGAACTCGAACCACATCCAACCATGATAAACGCTGATGTTATTGCTACCGCTAATAATGACTTTTTCATATATTTACTCGTATTTAAATAGGTGGAGTAAATATTCTAAGTAAGGGGTCGTGTAGAAAGTGTGAGCACTTTGTCAATTATATTTCACATTTACCGACAGCTAGCAGGATTTTTATGATGCTAGTATCACCATCAAAACTTGTAAGCGAGGGTCAATGTGGCGCTCGTGGAAGTTTCAATATCGCCCTTGTCTGCCAAAAAGCCGCCGTCATCTTCTCTGGTAATACCCAAACCAGTACCAATAACAAAACCTTCTTGTTGAAAGCCGTTAAAGTGATAATCGTAAGTGACAAATAAAAAGCCATCTTCACTTTGAAGTTCTTCTCGACCAAGTGTAAAACCATAAGTGTGCTTAGACCCTTTGCTAAAGGTTGTTTGCATTCCTACCGAAACACCAACAAGTCCTAACGCACCATAATATTTTGTTTGCGCCGATTTGTACGCGACTTTCACACCTAAAAGACCGCCATATTGGTGGCCAACGCCAACAGATGTTTCGTATTTATGCGCAAATGACGGCGCGGAGAATAATATAAGTAAGAACAACGACGATACAACAAACAACAACCGCATAAAATTCCTTTTAAATAAAAACCACTTGTTTAAACAGATAGTAACAATAGTAGTTTTAACATAAAGTGTCGAAATTGAATATAGATTAGCGTCACTAATCGGTCTTAATCAAGACTTTACTGCTGCACTGCTGCGTTTGATACTCAAACTTAATCAACAGCGCAGTCAACTAAATGTACTTGAAGTCCCCACCCGCCAAAACTGTCGGCTACAACCATTTGAAGCTGATTTTCACCGTCTTCAAGCGGTAAAAATAGCGTAAGCTGTTTGTCGTGTAATACACCTTGCTGCCGATTTTGCGCATAACGGTAGCTATGATCCGCATGCCCAATAATTTTCCCATTTAACAACACGCTTATAGTATCGCTAAAGCCGAGGTTAATTTGGCATCGCTGAATTTTGTTAGATCTTAACATCGTTTCTGCTACTACAGCATACAAGCGCATTCCTCTGGGTATTTGCCGAGATCTTAGAAACTCGAATATCCCATCCTCTTGCGCAGTCACAACAGACCAATCTTTTTCTTTCAATGACTCGGGTATACTTTCAAGCGGATCTTTGGTCGCCTCAAATACCGGAGAGACGTTAAGCGTAGTTAAAAAGTGGCTATTTGAGTTTTTGGTACTTGTATTTGATGTGGCCGGCGTATCGTTAGACTCGATAGAAATGTTTTTGATGTAGGCACTATATTTAGCTTCACTGCCATTTGGAATAAAGCCTCTCAATGATACTGAGCCCTTTTGTTTTTTGCCAGTTAGGGATAAATCGTTGAATACTAGGGTTTGATGGTCTCCCACCCACATATTTAAATAGTCATCATAGAACGATACTTTCACTTTGATCCATTGATTTGCAGGCAACGATGCTGTAGCGGTTCCTTTACTACCATGATAAATCTGCCAAGCACTTCGGCCTTGAAAGACAGGTGAATATTGCAACGTATCTGGCGAATTTGATTTATGCGTTCTTAAATACACATGCTCAGATTCTCGACCTTGCTCTCTGAAATAAGCATACACAAACGCTCGGTCCCCTTCACTCATCATTTCGAATTCAATCGTCCCATTCATTAGCTGCTGGTCGAGTAAAGTCAATTTTCCAGACGTTAGTTTGAAGACTTCTTGATTGTCTTTTTTCACGATGTGAACGCCTTTATCGCTTAGTTTCCATTTGGACGAGTCAATATTAGTTAAGGCTTGTGAGTATTGAATTTGAAAAAGAGATAAGGCCAAAATAACTGATGCTACTAATGTCTTGAATCGACGTTTCATAATGCGTTACTACCTATAGTAAATTATCTTCGCTTATACTATAAAAACGAAAGCAAACTAGATACTCAACTATTATGCAAAAAATGTCACATTTCGTTGATTAGGTAAAAAGAAATAAATAATGGGCGACTCAGTTTTCTCTAAACCAATAGATATAAAAGCCATCAACTTCGTTACCAATAAATATCAACAAAAGTTGTTAGTAGATGTCGCGTGGATTCACGAAATGCCATCTTTCAGAAAAACAACAGAACCCTACACACTTAATTTTTATGATGTCACATTGATCACCGGTGGAACGGGCAGCTTCTGGTTAGATGAAAAACACTACGAATTAAAACCTCAGCAAATATTATTTACGACCCCAGGTCAAGTGCGACGTTGGTATACCGAAAATCTAGAAGGAATATGCTTATTCTTCCCAGCGTCATTCTTTTTAAAAGAATTCAACGATCCATTGCTATTGCATCGATTTAATTATTTTCATACAAAAATTGGCCCTGAAAACTTAGTGCTTGATCAAGACCAAAATCGAGCATTAGTGTCAAAACTCTCAACGATGCAACACGAGATTGCACATTTACGAACCGACAGCCAAGATGTCTTACTGGCAAAGGTTTACGACGCACTTTTGTACATTAATCGCATTTACACAAAGCAGTTTGGCCAGGTTCAAGAAAAAACCCAATATGCCAAGATAAGTAAATTTAGACATTTACTTGATCGGCAGTTTCATCGGTATCACAAAGTTGCAGAATACGCTTCGATGCTTGCGTTAACCCCAGGCCACCTAAATGTGTTGTGCAACGCGCAGTTGGGCTGCTCTGCGAGCACGCTTATTAAGATACGTTTATTTACAGAGGCCAAAAGACAGCTAATACACTCTAATGTCAGCATCGAAGAATTGAGTGAAGTCTTAGGGTTTACAAACACTTCATATTTTTGCAGGGCATTTAAACATGAGCTTGGATGCACCCCACTTCAGTACCGCAAGACAGCGAAATTGAGCAAACTCTACGAGCAAAAAAGATAGAGGCTGCAGGGAAACGACACAATAAATGTTACAACGTAATTGCTAGCTTTATTCCGTTACCGGCTGCCTACTAGCAAGCGTCTTATATTCATTTTGCGAATCAAAAACCCTGCGCCCAAGTTGGTATAAATTTTTAGGCCTGACAACAAATATATGCGGTAGAAAATGATCCCAGGGATAAAACCGACAACTGGAAAAAATCCACATGCTGATGTCACTATTTAGGTTAGCGAAATTCGTTTCCTAATATCTTGAATATATTGAAGGCCTTCATCACGTGTGTTAAAAAATGGTCTATCACAAGCTTTGCAATGACTTGCCATCGTTGCTGCTTTTTCCAGCGCAATAAGAACAGCAAGATGCCATTAGGAAGTACAAGTATGCTAAAAAAGCCAACTATTGCCGCTATAGAAAACACGTTAACGCAAAGTAATATAGTGTGCCATCATCAGAATTGACTGTCATGACGAGTTCAACCATCTAGTTGCTCGACATGCGCAATGTATTCCTGCAACTTTTTATCTGCATTTTCACCAAATAAAATACTGCACGCTTCTTTTATTCCTTTAGTGCCAATAATATCTCGCTTGCGCAATACCATTTCTATCTTTGACCGACGTCTAAGAAAATCCTCTAAACGAGTAATCATCTCTCGTTTGGCGGCATAGTGCAGTTCGGCTCGCAAATATTCAGCATTCTCCATCAGTTGCTCTGCCTGTGACGCATCTCGTTGAATTTCATCTAATATTTGCAAGGCGTTAATGTCGTAACGTCGCCAAAGTCGTGTACTTAACTTTTCAGAAGAATAAGCAGGCGTCATCTCATCCAACTTGATTAATTTTGCTCTATATTCAAATTCTTGTTTAATGTTGCTAGGCGATTCGCCGTACCAAACTTTGTCCTTTTGCGCCAACGTTACGCCTAATTCACTTACAATATCACTAATCTCTTCACCAACGTTGATGCAATCCGTTAACTTGCCACCAAAAATACTTAAATATTTGTTTTCAGTATTAACGTCAATAGCATGTTTGCGAGACAGTTGAACCCAATCTGCGTTTCCACTTTCGCCTTTCACGGCTAATGGCCTCACACCACAACGTTCAGAGATAATGTCAACTTCCGTTAGCGGCCTTTCCAAATCAAGTAATGAATTAACGTTGTCCAGAATAAATTTCCTGTCCTCTGCCGTGACATAGGTTACAGGGTTTTCAACCTTGTCATCAGTTGTACCAATACACGTTTTTTGTCCCATAGGAATAACGAAGAATAAACGCCCATCACTGGCAAAGAAAGCCAATACTTTATCTACTTTCGTCAGTTTATTTACAATGAGATGAACACCTTTGGAAAACAAATGTCTGTGTGCCGTCCTTTCTTGGCTAATGTGATTAAAATGGTCAACCATTGGTCCACAGGCATTAATAACCACTTTTGCTCTGATCGTAAGTTGTTCGCCGCTCTCATCATCGTTAGCAGATACTAGCCATAAGTTACCTTGACGCTCACTTTTTGTCGCCCCTACATAGTTGGCAACAACCGCGCCATTATCCATGGATGAGCGAATAAAGTTATAAACAAACCTAGCGTCGTTGTCATGTAAAAAGGCATCGGAATATTCGAAACCACCTTGTGAATTTGAGACATCAATCACAGGCTCGACATCTTTTATTTTTTTAGGCGACAAAAAAATTGGTTGTTTGGTAAAAAAGCGTCCCATTACCCAATAAAGCATTGTCCCAACAAATACAAACCACGCAGGAAAGCGAAACCCTTTTTGCAAGGTCGTAAGAAACCTTATCTCTCTCACTGTAGAGGGGTAACTTCGCATTAAATGATTTCGACTTTTACATAGCTTATTTACGAGCAAATACTCATGATTTTCTAAATATTTAATCCCCCCCCAGGCTAGATTAGAGCTGTTTGATGACGTCTGTCCCGCAAAGTCGCCTTTATCAATTAGGGCAACCTTAGCCCCTTTTCGGCTTAAGGCCGCAGCCGATACCGCGCCATTAATGCCGCCACCTAGGATCAACACATCATAGAGTTGACTCTCTAGCTTTTTAAGGTTGGTCTCGCGTAATTGCATGAGATTTTAAACTTGATTTTATTTATCATATAAATAATATATAAAATTATAAATTAAATGTAAATGACCAAGCTAAGAAAGATATTTGAGCGTTTGAACTGTAAACAGAACAAATATTGGCATGGCTTACATATACGTTAAATTGTTGTTAAATTAAACCTAAGCACCGAACCTTTGCTAATACTAGACGTCATTTGCGAGCGCTCCATCAAACTAAAACGACTTTGAGATAGGACAAACATACTATGCCGACAACTGCGATACTTTCAATTGATCAAGGAACAACCTCAAGCCGTGCCATTGTGTTTTCACTAAGTGGTCAACCTATCGCAAGCGCGCAATACGAGTTTACGCAATATTATCCACAAAATGGTTGGGTTGAGCACGACCCCGAAGAAATCTGGGCAACCACATACAAAGCGTGTAAAGAGGCACTCGCTAAAGCGGCCGAAAGCGATGTTGACGTTGTGTCAATTGGTATCACAAACCAACGAGAAACCACACTCGTATGGGACAGATCAACGGGCAAAGCAATATATAACGCGATTGTTTGGCAAGATCGTCGAACAGCGCCTACCTGCAACAAATTAGCACCTTCATTGGCATCCGTCAGAGCAAAAACTGGTTTGCTGTTAGACCCGTATTTTTCTTCCACTAAAATAGCGTGGATCCTAGATAATGTTGAGGGAGCAAGGCAATTGGCGAACGAAGGAAAATTGGCCTTTGGTACTGTCGATAGTTTTCTGATTTGGCGGCTTACAAATGGAGAATCTCATGTAACAGATGCAACCAATGCCTGTCGTACAAATCTATACAATATTCATAATAATCAATGGGATAATGACCTTTTAACGCTATTTAATGTTCCCAGTTCCGTATTGCCAAAAGTACTCGATAGCGCAAGTGATTTTGGTACAACAGCGCAAGGCCTCTTTAATACACAAATCCCAATAAACGGTGTTGCTGGTGATCAGCAAGCGGCGTTATTTGGCCAATGCTGTTTTAACACCGGTGACTTAAAGAGTACATACGGCACAGGTTGTTTTGCCTTACTCAATACAGGCAAGTCTGCCCTGCCCTCTCAAAACAAACTACTGACGACCATTGCATATCGTATAAATGGTAAAACCACCTATGCACTTGAAGGGGCAATTTTTACAGCGGGAGCTAACGTACAATGGTTAAGAGATGGGATTAAAGTCATAAAAGTAGCCAAAGAAACCCAAGCCTTAGCAGAGTCGTTAGACTACGATCACGGTGTATTTTTAGTCCCAGGTTTTGCCGGTTTAGGCGCACCTCATTGGGAACCAAACGCAAGAGCAACAATGTTTGGCATGACCCGAAACACCAACAATGCACACCTTGCACGCGCCGCACTAGAAGCCGTTTGTTACCAGACTGCTGATCTACTATCTGCAATGAAACAAGATGGTGCAAACTCTACAAGTGTATGGGTAGACGGCGGAATGGTTGGCAACGACTGGCTCTGCCAGTTTCTAGCGGATATATTAAATATAGAAGTAAAGCGCCCTGCGATGATGGAATCCACGGCATTGGGCGTTGCCTATTTAGCTGGCCTTTATCAAGGTTTGTATAAAGACTTTGAGGAAATATCTACGCATAAAGCGTTAGATAAAGCGTTTTTGCCAGCGATGCCAAATGATACTAGAGATCATTTATGCGCTAAATGGGAGGTTGCAGTGCAGTCTACACTGCATTTTGCGAACGCATGATTTTCAATCATTAGTAGCTAGACAGTCCTATATATTCCGCAACCCCAAAGATTTCATATAGGCAAGAGAAAACGGTTTTAAAGCCGTTTTCTAACAAGCAGTGCCATAGCAAGAAAAACCAATACACCGCCGAATGAGCCACCTGAACTGCTTGGCGCATCGACTTCTGGTGTTGGTGTTGGCGTCGGTATTGGCGCAGGTTCCGGTGTCGGTAGTGGCGCCGGTTCCGGTGTAGTATCTGTTATTGTAATGGTATGTATATCAGACTCACCTGCCATTGCGTTAGAAATAGACCCCATAGCTATTACAATATTCTCACTTTCATTTTGAATATCATCTGTGTCAACAGAAAAAGTAAAGCTACCTTCCATACCGCTCGTTATCTCAATTTCACCGTTGTCAGCATTGTGATCAGCACCAATAGTAGCAGTCCCCGAAATAGTATAAGCAATCAATACAGGATAGCTTATTGCCAGATCGGATAAAACAACCGACACAGTCACAGTATCGCCTTCGTCTATCGTTTGATCTTCCGAAAAACTAACCGTTGGTTCTTGTTCATTCGGGTTAGTACAGTCCTCGCCTGGCAAGCCATAACACCCCAACCCCGTCGGACCTAGTTTACGTTCCCAATTAATACCCGCTACCCAATCTGCGTTGTCGCCGCCTAGCTCATAGGCTCCGACGTCAGGTTCACTATCAGCCACATCGTCAGTGATATCATCAATTACACGACCTGCATCAATTGGAGACGTACCAGCCCTCAATCTAAAATCACCATCGTCCAAGTTCACAAAAGGCGAACTTGCTACCGTCAGGTTATTTTGCTTGTCCGATTGAAGCTCCCATTCATCACTGTCCGACAGGTTATTCCACACATTCACATTCGAAAATGCCGTCCCCTCTTTATGCCAAGCCCCCATCACTGCGCTACCATTGTACATGGTGTTGTTGTATATATTAATGTCAGTGCCATCCCAATTAATTTGGATGCTACTCCATTCGGTATTCCAAATTACATTGTGATGAACACTAAATGCCTCAGCGTCATTGTCTAAATATATACCCGCTGCTTTTGATTTGTCACCAGACGAATAGGCATCGTGCAGCCAGTTATGGTGTATTTCAGTATTGCTAGGACCACCAACGGTATAAAACAATCCACAATCGTCAGCAATTAAGTTACTACGAGAAATATCGTTGTATGCATACTCTGCAAAATCATTAAACCCTTGAATGGCATCACGGCCGCCCCGAGTAATAAGATTGTTTAGGACCTTAGTATGATTTCCGCCGCGCGCATTAATTATCGCGTCATAATTACCTAAATAATTAAAATCGTGAATGTATGAATTTAAAATTTGAGTGTTTTCACCAGAATCATAAATGCCAGTGCCTGAGCCAAAACCTATTTCGCTTTTCTCAATAATATTATGTTGAGTATTGAATTGATTCCAATCACTTCTAATATTTACGCTCTGGTTGCCAGAAGCAAAACCAGTCACAACACCCAAGGTATAATTCCCGTAAAGGCTGGTGACGCCATAAATATGGTTAAAAGATGCGCCTCCTGTAATTTCGATAGAACCGCCAAACACCGCTAAATTTTTGATGTGAATGTAACTGCGCGCAGCTAAATCAATAGTCGTCACGCGCTTGCGCATACTTATCTGGTTCTCACGTGGCATGTCGCCATCAGGGAGCTGTACATAAAGTTTTTTAGTATCTGAGTCAAAAAACCATTCATTCTGATAATCCAATACTTCTTTAATCCCTTGAAGAAAAAAGTCACCGCCGTCTGCAGGCGCATGGAAAGTACGTATCCAAGTCGGATTTTTATCAAGTTCAAACGTAACGCGCGTACTAGTATTGTCAGTGATAAACTCACGCCATGTTGTCCAGCCAGACACCGGTTTATCACCATAGAAGTATAGCGATCCACCTTTTGACCAATCACCTTCGGGAATGCCATCGGCATACTCTAAATATGCATTGTTTACTACTTCACTACTGCTACCGCCAGTGTTTCGCAAGGCGTTCTGTGTAAATGGATCACCATCTATATTGTTCGGCCAACGCGCCAAGTCCATGGCAACGTTGTCTTGCATAACAAAGTTCTGCTGACCTAAATCCCAATCGACATCCGTCACATAAATATTCGCCTGATCGCGCTGCCAGCCGGATAAGTTTTGCATTGCACTGATGATAACTTTTTCATCTTCATACGATTGAAAAACAATCGGATTGTTTTCAGCACCAGAATTTGCAGGTGCAAGTACCTCTTCATATGTTCCTTCTCTTATGTAGACTGTATCTCCAGCGACTGCCTATTGTGCTGCTTTAGTCAAAGTTAAGTATGGATTTTGTAAGGTACCGTCAGAAGAATCATCTCCGTTCTTTGCGACATATATCTCTCTCGCCAAAGAACTTATCGAACACAAAAGTATGCTTAAAACTAAAATTACGCGGGTTAAATTGATAGTCATTGGTGTACGTGTTACATATTAGTCATATAATTAACAAAACAGCAATACATTTTAAATACAAATTATATTTTTTATATTTGCACAACCAATTCATAGGAATACAATTCCCCGTCCATCGAATCGGATGCTGCATAACGGAAAGATACTTGGAGGATTGCTTAAGAGGATTATTGCTGAAACAAAGAAAAATCAGTAATCACAAGGTAACGGAAAACTAAGATAAAACATTTTACGTTACATCGTATTTAAATTTATGATTCCAAATTTGTATAATATATTTTTTACGGTACATTTTTTACGCGCGTTAGCCAGCTATCTTAACCCGCCACCTTAAGCAAAAGGCCATCGCTTGCCTGCTCAATTAAATCAAGTACTAACTCAAATCCTTTTTTACCGGTGTAATAGGGATCAGGCACCTCATCAAATTCAGAGTCACAATAACTCATAAACAATTTTACTTTATGTTTATGTTCATCAGGACATTTGCGCAATAAATCTCTTTCATTTGCCTTGTCCATTGCAATGATAATGTCAAACTTATCGAAATCACTCTCG
Organism: Agaribacter marinus; assembly: GCF_030160655.1. Classification (GTDB taxonomy): domain Bacteria; phylum Pseudomonadota; class Gammaproteobacteria; order Enterobacterales; family Alteromonadaceae; genus Glaciecola; species Glaciecola marina. The sequence continues at coordinate 197,211 of NZ_BSOT01000007.1, read as the reverse complement.
TGAACTCTTCGGCATTGTAGATTAGATAGATCATATCCTCTAGAAAGGGCGACCTCTTGAGAGCGTTTATCTGGCGGACTACCAATATGATAACCACCAGTTCCCGCACTATCAATCGTCACTTCGATACCAGAGTTAGACGCTTTGTCACGAAACACGCCCTCAGCAGTCGGAGACCGACAAATGTTACCAAGACAAACAAATAATAGAGAGGGGGATGAATTTGCAGCCACAATACGTCCAAGTGTTTCGTTACTATTCAACAAACTAAAGTATAAAACATGGTGATTAAGCTTTCACCCTTTAATTACCTATAAATACTGATTTTTAAAATCAATCAATAATATCCCCCTCAACATTCATTGGTAAATCATTGTATATCTTTTCTTTTCCAGATATGTCGCTACTGGCGGACAAAAGCGACAATGCATGGCAAAGAGCAACAAAGTTAATCATTCTGGGCATTTGACGATTTGAGTCAGCGGCATCATATCCGGACTCAATCAAAATGCAGGGGATATTTTTTGTCGCCGCAAGGTCACCAAACGAACTTGATGAATATGTATCATCATAACGTGCAATTTTTCCTAGAAAACGAGGCGTGATCAATTCAACACTGCTGCCTATCAACTGCATAGCATGGCGTCTGGCAGTAGTTATGGTCTTTTGTTCATCTGGAGGGGGTGCCATAAAAGCAACGAGCGTTTTCGCGCCATTTTCGCCTGCAGTGTAATATGGATTTTGATCATGTAAATTGAACGCAAGATTGGGATGAAGATCATCCATTAATTTGCTCAAAATGCGCCCTTCTGGCGTCTGCAAGACTATAGCGTCTCTATTAATATCAATACCTTGGGCGTTTTCGCGCGTCACTGCTGCCGCACCATCAGGGTTTAACATCGGCACAATATGCAATGTAATATTATCACGCCACTCCTTGTACCAACGCCGTCCACTGTCACACTGAATGAATAAAAGTAAATCAAGTAAGCTTGATGTAGCGGTAGGTTCGTCTCCATGCATTTGAGACCACGCAAATACTTTAGTCGCTCCGCGCCCAATAGTTACTAGATTAATGGGACGCCCTTCATATGAGTTAGCGACCTGAACAACATCAATATCAGAACAATTTATGCCTTGCAGCACACCTTGTACATCTTCAAATACAATGTGTTTTTTATTGAGTCCACTGTGTTTATATTTACCATGCAATTCAAAAAAATCTAGCATTTGCCTATTCACTTTTTAACGCTTCGAAAATTTGCTCTTCGATAAAAAATCCCTATACTTCAAGCACTTTTATAGCAAGAGTCATCCAATTAATGCAAATTTTAATGTTAAGTAGTTCAAGCTATGGCGAATATGCTTACCTAGAATACGCCACCACCTGGATAAGTGAGTTACTTGGAACATCTAAAAATGTGCTTTTTATTCCCTACGCTGGCGTTACTATTAGATGGGCGGATTACACACAAAAAGTCCAATTGGCGTTACCTGATTTAAACATTACTGGCATACATGAGTACGAAGACCCTGTTGATGCTATTCAAAATGCCAAAACAATAATGGTCGGCGGTGGAAACACTTTCAACTTACTAGCAAATTTATATAAGTACGAACTATTGGATCCGCTGCGCCATTGTGTCGAACGCGGGACAAAGTATATCGGTTGGAGTGCAGGTTCTAACATCTGTGGCAAAACAATTTCTACGACGAATGATATGCCGATTATAGAGCCACCGTCGTTCAATGCCTTGGGCTTCGTGAATGCGCAATTAAACCCGCACTATACGGACTTTCACCCCGAAGGTTTTCACGGTGAGACAAGAGACCAACGCATTCAAGAGTTTTGTGTACTGCATCCTTCAACACCAGTGTTGGGTATCAGAGAAGGTACCGCATTATTACGTACAAATGACTCACTTCGCTTATTAGGAAACCTTAATGGTGAATTATTCTTGAATGACAAGAAAACCCCTTTTAGCGATAGTACAGACTTGTCAGAATACTTGTGACCAATATTCAGTTTTGTTAAATGAAACGCAGCTAGCATTTTTATTACTCGCATACGGCACTTCCGCCAATAGTGGCGCATCTAACAATTTAGTTAACGTTTGTTTGTTGTCCTCATAGTTAAGCATGCTTGCTACACAACGGTTCGCAATCCAGCCAACGCACGTTAAGCCATCCTTTTTGATGGCTTCATATGTTAACACTGCATGGTTTAGACAACCCAAGCGCATGCCCACGACTAAGACAACCTGCATTTTATGATGCGCCACAAAGTCAGATAAAAACTCACGTTTTTCGGCGTGTTTGTTTGCACTTAATGGTAAGCGCCAACCACCTGCCCCCTCGGTTAAGAGTATGTCGGGAGCAAGTGAACAAGCATTCTTGTAGTGTCTAGACAATACTGACACCGATAAATCAACTTGTTGCGTTGCTGCAGCAATATGCGGCGCAATTGGCGGTTCAAACGCAATTGGGTTAATAACATTGTAATCTGTATCGATCGTGCTCGCTGCTTGCAAAGTTAACGCATCTTCATTTCGTAAGCCATTCGTTGAGTGTTCACAACCTGCCGCAATGGGTTTGAAGCCTAAGGTACGCGGATAGTCTTTTTTCAGAGCATCCAACATCAACTTACTAACAAAGGTCTTACCTACGTCAGTGTCAGTGCCGGTAATAAAAATTGAGCGCATGATACGTCCTTTCTCAAATAGTTGGCGATCCTGAATCTCATGCAGAGGACATCATCAATCGGTGTTATTTATCTTTTTCTCAAATGTAAAAACAGTAAGTGGTAATCCAACATAAAGCCCTCATTACTTGCACTGCATTCTTTCTCGACGTCATGCAACTCCCCTCTCGTTAAACACTTAATTTGAGAGGCATTGTCAACCTTATCAACAGTTGTTGCTGCAATAGAAGCTGTAGCTGCAGTAGTTGTTGTTGAAGGAATTGAAGAACGAGTTGTTGTCGCGTTTGCACCCACTGACTTTATCGATACTAAAAGTTCACGTAAATTTTTATGCTGACTAGTAATACATTGTTCATTAGATGATACAAGCTCCAGTGAAGCTGGTAGTGATGTTATCCAATCCTCGGCATTCAAGAAGGTATTCACTCTGGGGGCATACCCTGCCCGTTGCCAACATTCTGAGATATGTGAAAATGAAGGTGCAATCATGATTGCTAGATGCGCAGCGCCACCGGTAGATAAAATACGACTAATTTCCGCTAAGACTAACGCGGTGTTATTACACCACTGCAAAGCCATTGAAGAATACACATGTTGAATAACGTTCGACTGCACAGGAAGATGATATGCATCGCCCTGCGTAAAATGTGAAACAGGTCTATTTGCTAAATGAGGCGAAGACCAAGTGGCATCGTTTAAATTTCGTGCTTTTGCCAGCATAGCGTGGCTAATATCAAGGTGTAACCATTGCGCATTCTGAGCACCACTTTTGTATGCAATATCTGACTGCAATTGCCGATAAATTGCGCCGGTGCCGCAGCCGATATCCAAGGATATTTGTGCGCTTTGCACTCGCGTGGCGTTTGTTCCTTGCACCTCAGATAACATAACTTGTTGGTGTAATAAACTCACAGCTTTTTTTTGCACGTCAGCGTTCGCGTCGTAATTTAACGCTGCTTTATCAAAGCATTTTTCTACACTTTTGCGTGTACTAAAATGGTCATCATGACGTATACGCTGTTTGCGTTTAACTTGCATTGCGTCGTTGGTAGAAGGTCGACTAAGCATCAAAACCACCTAAACTATCACGCACTATCACGAGTACATCAATTAACGCGTCGATGTCTTTATCTGAATGTAGCGCACTGAGCGTAATACGTAGTCTGTCCGTTCCTTTCGGGACAGTAGGCGAACGAATGGCAGACACTAAGATCCCAAGCGACATTAACTTTTCTTTGGCTCGCATTACCTTGTCGGCACAACCCACAACAATCGGCTGAATTGCACTTACCGATGGCATTAGAACAATACCCTTGGTCACAGCAAGTGCTCGGAATTGCTCTATATTTTCATGTAGTCGGCGCCGTTCATGCCCTTTGAGCATGATATCCAACGCGGTAGATGTAGCTCGGGCTATAGCTGGTGCTGGCGCGGTGCTGTATATATAATGCCGGCCAAAATTTACTAAGTAATCAATCAACGCCTCGCTGCCAGCAACAAATGCCCCCTGAGTGCCTATGGCTTTTCCGAAGGTCCCCATGGTGATATCGATTTGTTGTTCACCTTTATCTTCAATCCCTTCCAGTGCATAAGCAAATGAACCTGAAAACCCCAAACCTTGCTCACCAACAACACCAAAACTGTGCGCTTCATCTAGCATCAAATAAGCGTCATGTTTTTGTTTTAACTTAAGTAGTTCTTTTACCGGGGCTGTATCGCCATCCATACTAAACACACCTTCACTCACAAGTAGCTTGTTTTCATTGTGTAAAGCAGACAACTGTTTATCTGCATGAAACATGTCGTTATGTCCAAAACGTTTAAAACACCTTGTCATTGTTGACGCAGATTCGACAAATGAGGCGTGCATCAACTTATCCGCGACTATGCCAACATCGGTGTCGGCACTTGGTTCGGGGATGCATAAAGCCTGACATATGGCTTGGTTGGCAGCAAAGCCGGAACTAAACAATACAACACTTGGCTGATTCACCAATTCAGATAAACGTACTTCTAATGCTTTATGCGCATGACTGTAACCACAGACGACGGGAGAAGAAGAACTACTTGCGCCATATAGCGATAAACCTTCGACATATGCTTGTAGCACATCTTGGTGCTGGCTCAAGCCAAGGTAATCATTGCTAGAAAAATTGATAAAGTAGCTATCGCCAATTTTAATGACGCAATTGCTCGATTCTACAATGGCCGTTCGTTGCCGAAAAAGCCCATTGGTTTTTCGGCGAGCGTTTGCTGATTTAATAAAGTCAAAAGGCACAATACTGGTCAAGACTCGTTTGTTGCTAACGTTTTTCCCTTCATTGATGTTTTCGTCGCATCAACAAACAAGTGTTCTGTTTTTTGAGATTCAATTTCTTCTTGCAACACTTGTTCATATGCCTCATCAGAGTAACTTCTGGTTTTTTCTGCATTTATGCCTAACTTTTTAAATAGTTGAACATCTTCATGCGTTTCAGGATTAGATGTTGTGAGTAGTTTACATCCATAAAAAATTGAATTCGCGCCGGCCATAAAACACATAGCTTGCATTTGCTCATTCATTGATTCTCTACCAGCACTGAGCCTCACATAGCTTTTTGGCATTAAGATTCGGGCAACTGCGATGGTTCTTACAAATTCAAACGGCTCTAAATCGTCAACCTTGTCTAACGGCGTACCTTCCACTTTAACCAACATGTTAATAGGGACACTTTCAGGTTGCTTGGGCAAATTAGCAAGCTGCATCAATAAACCAGACCGATCATCCGCAGACTCCCCCATTCCCACAATACCGCCAGAACATACATTCATGCCTGCTGCCCTTACGTTGTCTAATGTATCCAACCTATCCTGATAGGTGCGTGTCGTAATTATATCGCCATAAAACTCAGGGGAAGTATCAAGGTTATGATTGTAATAATCTAAGCCAGCCTGTTTAAGTAACAACGCTTGATCACGGGTTAACATCCCCAACGTCATACATGTCTCAAGACCAAGCTTTTTAACTTCCTCGACCATGTTGGTTATGTAAGGCATGTCTCTGTCGCGAGGGTTTCGCCAAGCAGCGCCCATACAAAAACGTGTCGAGCCTGCGGCTTTCGCCTCTTTTGCGCGTTGGATAACTTTTTCTATTTCGAGTAAACGTTCTTTCTCTAGTCCGGTATCGTAACGCGCACTTTGCGGACAATATTTACAATCTTCAGGACATGCGCCTGTTTTTATCGACAACAAAGTGCTCACTTGCACATGGTTGGGATCAAAGTGCTGTCGATGCACCGTTTGTGCTTTAAACATTAAATCATTAAAAGGCATTGCAAATAACGCATTTATTTCGTCTAGCGTCCAGTCATTCTTAGGCATTTGAGGTACGGCAGCATTCATAAAAAAATAGTTTACTCTAAGTTTTAATACGCATAGTCTATGCTCACCTTTCAAGTTGTCAATGTTACAAATTTACCAAACGAAACTAAAGGCTATTTTTTGAACAATATTGAATTTGATAAGCAACACATCTGGCATCCATACACGTCAGCAACAAATCCATTGCCGTGTTACGACGTCATAGGTGCAAGTGGAACAAAACTCACACTGGCAAGTGGCGAAACCATCGTCGACGGCATGGCCTCTTGGTGGTCAACGATTCACGGTTACAATCACCCTACTTTGAACGACGCAGCCCATCGACAAATAGATAAATTTTCTCATGTTATGTTTGGTGGCCTAACGCATAGTCCTGCAGTAAATCTGTGTAAACAACTATTGAATATTGTTCCAAACGGTTTACATCGGGTATTTTTAGCGGATTCAGGTTCTGTCTCGGTAGAAGTGGCGATAAAGATGGCGATTCAGTATTGGGCATGCCAAGGACGTCCAGAAAAATCGAAACTAGTGACACCTAGAAACGGATATCACGGCGATACCTTTGCGGCTATGTCAGTGTGTGATCCTGTCAACGGCATGCATAGCTTGTTTAAAAAGTCATTGATAGAACACTTTTTTGCGCCAGCACCTCAAACAAAATTTGGTAAGTCTTGGAGTCCTGACGATATTGCGCCCATGCGCGATATATTTGAGCAACACGCACACGAAATCGCTGCACTTATTTTAGAGCCTATCGTGCAAGGTGCAGGTGGTATGCGCATATATCATCCAGAATATTTGAAAGCGTGTCGTCAACTTTGTGATGAATTTGATGTGCTACTTATCTGTGACGAAATTGCAACCGGATTTGGCCGCACCGGTAAGTTATTCGCTTGCGACCATGCACAAATTACACCCGATATAATGTGCTTAGGAAAAGCGCTGACTGGCGGCTACATGACGCTCGCTGCCACATTGTGCACAGAACAAGTCGCGTTAGGCGTGTGTGAAGGTGAGCCAGGTGTATTTATGCATGGCCCGACGTTTATGGGTAACCCCCTAGCCTGTGCTGTCGCCAGTGCAAGTATCGATTTACTGCTGGAAAGCCCGTGGCAAACGCAAGTAAACACTATCGAAACACATCTAAATGAAGCCTTAACCCCTTTAGCTGAGCACGATAAAGTGGCCGATGTAAGAGTGTTGGGCTCAATTGGCGTTGTCGAAATGAAAACGCAAGTTAATGTGGCTGAAATACAAAAAGTGTTTATTAAACACGGGGCGTGGATACGGCCATTTTCTAAAAACATCTATATCATGCCACCCTACATTTCTTCAGCAGCTGACTTAGATGTTTTATGTAATGCAATAAAACATGGCGTCGACAGCTGTTAGGCTTCATCGCTTGGTGTTACTTTCAAGTTTAGCGGTTGGGTATGACTGTAACAAAATAGCGATACCCAACGCATATGATTAACTAGGATTGATTAACTTGTCGACCGACAACGCTGCCAAACTAGGCCGTAAGGCTAAGTTATCAATATAGTGATTTAGATTAGGATAGTCTGCTAGTTGACCGTCATTGCGTAAATACGCGAGATTATGCCATGCAAATATATCCAACAAACTAAATTGGCCATTGTACCAATAATCTTGCCCCTCTAAATGCAGCTCCATTGCGATTAGTTTGCCGGGTATTCTTGGTTCTAATCTAGCCCGCACTTTTTCGCACTCTCCAAACAATTTTAAACCTATAATGCCACCGCTCAATTGGTCCAAACTACTCGCAAAATAAAATAGCCATTGCATAAACATTGGATTGTCTTCGTCGACAAGATCCTTGCCCTCTTGTCGGCACAAATATAGACAAATAGCAGCAGCTTCAAACAAGCATTGCTTGTCTTCTGTAACGAGCGTAGGAATTAAGCTATATGGGTTAATATCTGTAAATGGCGCACGTCTATACTCTCCTTCTTTAGCATTGAGCCGCACGACCTTTAGGGAAATATTTAGCTCATTCGCAAGCCAGCGAACCTTTAATGAACGGTCATATTGAAAGAGGTGATAAAGTGTCATGATAGATTCCTTTAATTTCATTGATGTTTAAGCATATTGGTGGCAATCGCGTGGTAAAAACAATAAGTAACCAATCGGTATAAAATTAAAATAACGACCTTATAGTTAAAACGCAAGAAAAAAGTAACCGATTGGTGTAATATATTTTTATTGTATTAACGAATTTATAGGTATTCATTTGGCCAGAACCAAAGCATATGAGCGCCAAACGGTTATCCAGCAAGCCTTTGCCATATTTATCGCAAGAGGTTATCAGTCAACGTCGCTCAGTGATTTGACCTCAGCGACGGGGCTTAACAAAAAAAGTTTATACAATGAATTTGGCAATAAAGAATCTTTGTTTATGGTCGTGCTGGAAGATTTTATCGCGAACGAAAGAGCACAAAGTGGACCATTGTTAAGGGAAAAGCCGTTGGGGATTGACAACATTCAGGCTTTTTTTGGATACTTATTTACGCATTTCTCTGACTCAGGATGTTTACTGACCTTAAGCTTGAATGAATCTGAGAGTATACCATCAATTTCATTAGCACTAATTGATAAAACTTTACTAGCTGTTGAAAAAGCTTTCTACCTAAATTTATTGGCCGAGCCTGCTTTTGATGACGCCCAAGCGCAAGTCTTAGCCCGAAATTTCTTGGCCCTCATGCAAGGTTATACAAGTCTATGCCGATCGGAGATGCTCAGAGAACATAACCGGCAACATGTTAACCAATTCTTGGATTTGGTGAAAGCGATGGCGAAATGACTCGCCAAAACGCTATGTAACAAACAAATACTGATTGCGCTAATTTGCAATTCTAAATTCTGCGGCGTCTAACCCGTGTTTTTTCATTAACTTATGCATGTCTGTGCGATTTCGACCAGCCAACTCAGAAGCTTTCGTCACGTTTCCATCCGTTAACTGCAATAATCGGCACAAATATTTATATTCAAAAGAATCACGTGCCTCTGTCAATGTCGGCCAATATTGGGTTTCCTGAGACAATGCTTGCTCAACTAAACTCGCAGGAATAATTTTGGACGTAGTTAACGCAACACATCGTTCAACAACATTTACGAGTTGTCTGACGTTCCCCGGCCATTTCGCTTTGGTAAGTAAGTTCATAGCATCGTTTGCAAATTTCCGCACGTTGATACCGTGTTTTTTCGCGCTTAGCTTAAGTAAATGATCCGCTAATAGAGGAATATCTTCGAAACGCTCTTTCAAACTTGGAAGTTCTAGCTCGACCACATTTAAACGATAAAATAGGTCCTCTCGAAAGCGTTGCTCTTCCATTGCCTCTTTTAAGTTATTATGTGTTGCAGAGACAATGCGCACATCAACATCAATAGACGTTGCACTCCCTACTGGACGAATAGAGCGCTCTTGCAGCGCACGTAGCAATTTTACTTGCAAACTAACTGGCATATCGCCAATTTCATCTAAAAATAGTGTCCCGCCGTTGGCCTCACGAAATAGACCAATATTCGCTTGAACAGCGCCAGTAAAAGCCCCTTTTGCATGACCAAACAATTCGGACTCAAGCAGGTTTTCGGGCATTGCACCACAATTAATTGCCACAAAAGGTTTGTCTTTTCGATCCGACGCTTTATGAATTGCCTTAGCCAACAACTCTTTACCGGTGCCGCTTGCGCCAGTGATTAACACACTAACATTTTTTGGCGCGATTTGTTCAGCCTGCTTAAGCAAGCGAATCATGTCAGGTGCGCGTGTAATGATATCGGCAGACCAATCCCCTAACTCATTTGAGCCGGTTTGCGCAACAGCCTGAAATAGTGTTTTACGTAATTCGTCGTGATTTACTGGTTTAGTTAGAAAACTAAAAACACCGCGTTGCGTCGCGGCAACAGCATCTTTAATACTGCCATGGGCAGTCATAATAATCACAGGCAAGTCGGGATGTTGATGTAAGATTTCATCAAATAAAGACAAACCATCCATGCCTGGCATTCGTAAATCACTCAATACCACGTCAAATGGGGTATGGAACAGTAAACGTATCGCTTGAGTGCCACTATCGACACTCGTGACATTGAACCCCTCAGAACTGAGCCTAATTGACATCAAGCGCAATAAACTTTCGTCATCATCAACAATCAATAACTTCGGTTTGCGTTCAGTTGGGCTGATATTAGTACTACTCAATCTATTGGCTCCTATTCTGATCTGCCATATTTGCTTCAATCTTTAACAGCTGTTCTACTTGGGTACGCTGCTTTTCTAAGTCTTCTTTACGCGCGTCCAAGGTCGCATTTAATTCATCCATAACTTTTTCTTGCCGCACATTCACTCGGCTCAAAATTGTGATTGCGGACTCAAGTTCTAATAGTTGTTGCGAGGGTTGAAAAATCACAACATCCAAAACACTCGCCATTGTTGGTTCGACAACCGTTAACAGTGACGTAATCCAGTTTTGTGCTCTGAGTCGATTCTGGTATGGAGTATCCGGCCCCTGACTCATCATCACCTTGTACATAAGATCGACGGGAGCATCGCCTAATTCATTAATTTTATTGAGTCTCTCAGGCCAATTTATCTCATTAGCTTCTATATAAACTTTCGCCCAATAATTAAATTCACAAAACTTACCCAATGCGTCAAATGACGCTTCTGTTGTACAAAACCAAGTCTGTCTAGCTTGAGGTTCTGCTTCAACGACAGGCGGTAACGGACCATCCTTCGGCAGTAATTTACACCCCGACAGTATAAGGCCAGACATCAGTACTGCTATCCAGGTTTTCACTTATTTGACCCTTGGCAGCTTAATTTGAAAACACACATCAACCGACTCCTTATCTACAATAGAAATATCTCCGTTAAGAAGTCTCACACAATCTGCCACAATGGACAATCCCAAACCTGCCCCCATGACTTTGTCATTTCGTTTTTCAGCACCACGTTTAAATGGCTCAAATATTTCAGTTCTAATATCTAATGGAATACTATTCCCTTGGTTCATAACATCCAAAACTAAGAAATCTTCCTCTTCATGCGCGTAAATTCTGATGATTTCATTCTTGCGACCATAAGCAATTGCATTCGAAATTAGGTTGTCAAATATTCGCCCCAATAGTTCTTCGTCCCCTTTCACTTGTTGGCTTTCTTTCAGCTGAATTCCTATGGACTGCCCATTCTGTTGCAGCAATAACTTGCTATTCGTAACACTCGCGTCAATCACCGGATATATGGCGACAGGCACCAACTTGGGCTCAGCTTGTTGCAATAAGGCGTTATAGTCTAAGAGTTTTACGATTAACAAATTTAATCTCTCTGTGGAATTATTGAGCAATTGCAACACTTCATGTTGTGCACTATTTAAATCACCAACTAAGTTATCCGATAAAATTGCACACCCTTCTTTAATGCTGGCTAAGGGCGTTTTTAATTCGTGAGAGGCATGTCGCAACAAGGCTGTACGTACTTTTTCAAGTTGCCTTAACCTTTCATTCAACCAAAACAAATCTTTTTCTACCGCCAAGAGCTCTCTTGGTGCACTGGATGATTTAACCGGCAGTGATTGACTTGATGTCGCGATAGACTGAATGATTGCTTGTAGCTTTCTGACAGGTTTTACAATAAATTGTGTTGAGAATAAAATGAAAACCAAAGACAGCACCACAAGCATACCTGTAGACCAACCCTGTCTAATTTGCATATTCGCTAAAAACTGCTGTTGTTCAATAACTCTTTGATCGACGAAAATATTTACATTGCGCTGAAGCTTCAGCATAGACTGGCCAAACCGTGCTAAGTACGCATCAACCACTAAGGTATCATTAAATCCATGATATTCTAGTAAAGTCGGCAAGCTATTTTCCAAACTTGTGCATTCTTTAAATTCTTTGGATATACGGCAAAATGCGTGCAATTTTTCAATAAAACTCTCAAGTGTCTTATCTGTAATTACTTTTAACTGCGGCTCTTTTAGTACTTGATATTGTTTTACTAACCGCTGCACGTCTTGAGCAGAACTCAACAAATCCCGCAGATTGGAGGCTATATTAACAAACAATTCAGTGTTTTCTTTTGTCGTTACGCTGACATGCGAAAAGTCTCGTTGGCTTTGCCAAAGAAGCGCGATAAGTGGCACTAGTGATGTTAAAAAACTGATTAACACCAATTGTCTGAGTGAACGTATTTGCAAGAAATTAACCAACAACCGTATATTTTTCGCTAGCATTGCATAGCATTATCCAAGCTTCAATAGGCCCTAACAAAACAATCTCAACTAGAAATGTCTGTATTGGATGTTGAAGAAGGATAAAAGAAAAAAGGTCACCCACCACTCGCAAAGCGGGCAACCCCTGAAACTTTTTTACCACATTTACTCTTTCACCAAATTGCTTGCGGTCAACTCCTGTAAACTAATAAAACCGTCTTCATTCATGTCGATAATGTCAAACGCTTCCAGAATTGTTATGTTCCGAGTCGCTTCCTTTAGCGAAATGAGTCCATCCTTATCCCTATCAAGAAACATTAAAACGGTTTGAGACACACTTGCCTGAGCAACGCCCTGAATGGCTTGAATGATTATTACGCTAAGCCCAACGATTAATATTTTTTTATAGTTCGCCATTAGATGCTCCCAGGCATAGTTAGCCGTTCTCGCAATTTTAAGCTTATGATGCTACCAACCACCTAAGCCTTCTTATTATTTTTTAATACAAAAGACATCAACATGAAGACAGCTATTTATATGGCAGTCTTTTGTATCAATAGCATTCGTTATTTTAGTAATGTTTATTATTGTATTTACACTACGAATTTCGCCATTGACTTCACTATAGCTATTAACGTGCCAAAATCTTATTTTCCTTACATTTCAACAACTTAAGTTATTTTAATATTGTATTCAGACGTAAATGTGTCGCGAATAATAGACAGGGGAATGAAAATACCGCTCATTAATGCACCACTTAAGGATAAAACTCTATAAAATCAGCAAGTTAAATATTGTATGATGTTCCTGACACAATTATGAAAATGAGAATTATTTCAGGTTTATTATTGAAGGCTTGAACGCGGTACTAGCATGTAAATTCATGTACACACCATACTCTGATATGAACGAACCACCGGAGTAGTGTATAACGTGGAGTATGCTATACCGTTGTGTATATAGTCGCTAAACTGACAATAGAAATAACGAAAAGTACGAGTAAGTTGTATCCAAAACTATCCGATTTTCGCCTAGAACGTCTAGTACGTAGGACAATGGCGGATAAGCTTATTATCAAGCACGCCTGTAACAATAGTAACAAGTTGTCTAAATGCGCTTGAGACCAAAAATCACGCCCGTCTATGCCCCAATAATTTTGAACACCTGCAATAAAATCTGGACGAGCATAATGAAATACCAAAAGCGCACTTACCAACATCGTCCAAGCCACTATGTTAAGCGCTACAACAATTCGATAAAGGGTATCTTTGTTCCTGTGTTTTTTACGTCTATCAACTTGCCGTTCAGGCATCCTTAATTCAGAAACGTCGATATTTCCCGCATTATTGTCTTTATTTGGCATAAATCACAATTTGCCTAGTGTTATCAGAGAATCAGTCAAGTATACTTATACCATAAAAAAGCGCATAACGATTATGTCGTTGTCGTCAAACGACTCACATAATCATTTCGGCAAATACGCCGACGTCTTGAAAAAAAATACGGAGAATTATATGACGATTGCCTCGGTCGCCGATGTTTTGGCTGGCAAATATTCAGTGGGAACAGCAGTAAAAGTTCAAGGTTGGGTGCGCACTAAGCGTGACTCAAAAGCAGGTCTATCTTTTGTCGCATTGCATGATGGTAGCTGTTTTGATCCAGTACAAGTCATCGCATTAAGTAATTTAGCGAATTACGAAGATATTACTCGTTTAACCACTGGTTGCTCAGTCATTGCGACAGGCACAATTAAGCAATCTGAAGGCAAAGGGCAATCGCTCGAAATTGAAGGTTCAGCGATAGACGTCATTGGTTGGGTAGAAAACCCTGACACCTACCCAATGTCTGCCAAGCGCCATAGTATTGAGTATTTGCGGGAACACGCACATTTAAGACCTCGCACTAATATTATCGGCGCAGTTACCCGGGTTAGAAACTGCCTGTCACAAGCAATTCATCGTTTCTTTCATGAAAATGGCTATATGTGGATAAGTACGCCTATTCTCACTGCTTCAGACACTGAGGGGGCTGGCGAAATGTTCAGGGTATCTACGCTAGATATGATGAACGTGCCTAAGACAGAAAACGGTGACGTTGACTACACTCAAGACTTTTTTGGCAAAGAAACTTACCTGACAGTATCTGGTCAGTTAAACGTTGAGACATACTGTACAGCAATGTCGAAAGTATATACGTTTGGGCCTACGTTTAGGGCCGAAAACTCAAACACCAGCCGGCATTTAGCTGAATTTTGGATGGTCGAGCCTGAAGTTGCTTTTGCTGATTTATCTACTATTGCACAATTAGCTGAAGACATGCTTAAGTACGTATTCAAAGCCGTCCTTGAAGAACGTGCTGACGATTTAAACTTTTTCGAACAACGCGTCAATAAAGACGTTGTAAAACGCATGAAATCTGTTGTGGATTCTGATTTCGTCAGAATGGATTACTCAGAAGCAATCGAAATTCTGCAGAACTGCGGTAAAACTTTCGAATTCCCAGTTGAATGGGGTGTCGATTTGTCTTCTGAACATGAACGTTATATTGCTGAAGAGCATGTCGGTGCACCGGTGATTATGCAAAACTACCCGAAAGACATCAAAGCGTTCTATATGCGCATAAACGATGATGGCAAAACCGTTGCCGCAATGGATGTGCTAGCACCAGGCATTGGTGAAATCATTGGAGGCTCTCAGCGCGAAGAGCGTTTAGAGGTATTTGATAGCCGCCTAGCTGAAATGGATCTTAGCCCTGAGGACTACGCGTGGTATAGAGATTTGCGTCGTTACGGCAGTGTACCTCATGCTGGTTTTGGCTTAGGTTTTGAGCGCTTAGTTGCTTACGTTACCGGCATAGCAAACGTGAGAGACGTTATTCCATTTCCAAGAACCCCTGGAAACGCTAACTACTAAACTCCCAACTACTAAACGCCCAACTAGCGGCTCACCAAACGCAATAATTTGGATCAGTGGCGACAAGTATTTGATACGATGTTCGTCACTGATTTTTTTAGTTGCATGTCTCTTAGTACGTGCCCATATAAAAAATTGCTCATCGTACCTCTTGTATTATCTGACAATATACCTTCCCAGTAACAAATTGTAGCAGTAGCATACAGTTTGTTACATTTGTCACATACCTCTGTCACATCTAGTTGATACACTGTGTTCAACACGTTCGAGGATCACTTGCTATGAAAAATAAAATACTCATTAATGTTGGCTTAATAATAGGTATCAGCGCAGTTGCATTTGCAGCAACGTTTGGTATCCAAGCTGCATCAGAAGACACGGAAGAAAAAGAGCCTACTGACACTCGCCCAATTGTTAGTATAGAAACACTTAAACCAATTAACCATCAAGTACTCATTAGCGGCTTTGGCGAAGTCATGCCGTTAGAATCAACCGTACTGGCGGCGCAAGTGAGTGGCGAAATTATTTCATGGAACCCAAATTTCGTGAATGGCGGCATAGTGGAACGTGGCGATGTGCTTTTTACCATTGAAGCAGACGCATATGAAGCTGAAGTTTTGAGAGCGGAAGCGCAGGTATCCTTGGCTGAGGCAACCTTAACTGAAGAGCTAGCGAGACAAAACGTCGCCAAACGCGAATCCAAAAACTTGCCGAAAAACCAAGTCAGCGATTTATACCTTCGCAAACCTCAAGTATTGAGTGCTAAAGCACAATTAAAATCGGCTCAGGCGGCACTTAGAATAGCCAACAGGAACCTTGGAAAAACAAAGGTAACGGCTCCTTATGATGCACTAATCATTTCTCGTGATATTGGTTCAGGTCAATACGTATCAACCGGTATGCAGGTTGCTAAAATTAACAACATTGAAACCGCGGAAATTATGATCCCAGTCGCTGGGTTTGATAGCCCATTTTTACAGCCTAACATGCAGGGCGTTCAAGCAAGTGCAGCAACGCGCAGTTTAGTGCCTGTAACACGTGATGGTTACATTGATAGAGACTTAGGCGTTGTTGATCAAAGCACCCGTATGCAACACCTCGTGATGCGCATTGATGACCCATATAGTCTTGAGTCTGATTTACCAAAATTACAATTTGGCTCATATGTAGAAGTAACGTTTCAAGGCAGAATGCTAGAAAACGTATTCGAAGTCCCCCAATCGTTGGTAAATAACAGAAAACTTTGGATCGTAAATGAAGAAGACAAACTTGAAGCCCATGATGTAAATGTGCTTCGAGAAGAAGGCAGTTACTTTTATATTTCCAGCGGTGTCACCGCGGAAGATAGAATGGCAAAGAATTTACCAGAATATCCACAAAATGGTATGGAAGTGCGCATCCAAGAACCAGACCAAGCCCTAATTACTTATAATCAAACGAATAGCGATGCGCGCTAGGGAGCGATTATGGAAACTCAAGACACTAAACTAACGAATACACCTAAGAACCAATCGCCTGAAGACAATAGCATGCCAGGCGGTATTATCGCTTGGTTTGCAAAAAACCCTGTCGCAGCCAATCTGTTAATGTTCTTTATCATTATGATGGGTATTGCAAGTTACGCGACAATACAGAAACAGATGTTTCCAAACATTGAAATAAATTATATCAATGCTTACGTCTCATACCCTGGTGCTTCACCGAAAGAAATTGAAGAAAACATTGTCATAAAAGTCGAAGAAGCAATTAAAGACATCACCGAAATCAAAAAGAGCGTTGGACGCTCTTGGCGCGGTGGTGGTCGGGTGACAATGGAAATTCATCCTGATGTGCATTTACCAGATGTGTTAGACAAAATAAAAGCACGTATAGACGGTATCGCAACGTTCCCTGCGGCGATGGAGCCCATCACAGTATCGCAAATTGAATGGCAACAAGAAGTAATGGAGTTAACCCTTTCGGGCGATATGCCATTAAATGATTTAAAACCGATTGCGCAACAAATAGAAGAAGAACTGCTCCAACTAAGCAATGTGCAATTAGCAAATGCTGATGTACCTGATGATGAAATTAGCATCGAAGTTATGCCAGAGATGTTACGTAAATACAATTTGTCGATCAATGAAATCACGCAAGCAGTTCGCCGCTACTCCGCAAACATTTCAGCCGGACAAATCCGAACCGATGCAGGCATGATTGCTGTTCGCGTCGAAAACCAATATTACAGCGGTGAAGAGTTTAGAAATATCCCGGTAAAAATTGGCGCTGGCGGCGCGCAGGTGACACTCAAAGACGTCGCCGTTATCAAAGATGGGTTTACCGAAGGCAAACGCTATTTTAAGTTTAATGGTAAAAACGCTATTTACATTGGTGTCTCTGCGACAAAGTCGCAGAATGTATTGCCTGTCGCGGCGTCGATAAAAAAATACATGGAACAAAAGCGCCCTGCCTTGCCGCAAGGTGTTGAATTAAATGTACTTGTAGATATGACCTATTACCTGAATGGTCGCTTAGACATGATGCTTGGTAACCTAACCCAAGGGGCGATTTTAGTCTTCATTATGCTAGCGTTGTTCTTACGTTTTAAATTGGCGTTTTGGGTTATGGTCGGTTTGCCAGTGTGTTTTCTTGGTGCGTTAATGCTAATGCCCTTATTTGGTATTACCATTAATATCGTATCGCTCTTTGCATTTATTATGGTGCTAGGGATTGTGGTGGACGATGCAATTGTTATTGGCGAAAGCGCCTACTCCGAAATCGAGAAAAAGGGTGCGTCGACAAGAAATGTTGTTATTGGTGCAAAACGTGTAGCAACGCCTGCGACGTTCGGCGTACTTACGACTATTGCGGTATTCGCGCCATTTGCACTAACAAGCGGCCCTCAAGGTGACTTTTTCGTAAATATTGCGGGCGTTGTCATATTTTGCTTAATTTTCTCGTTAATCGAATCAAAGCTCATTTTACCTGCGCATATCGCTAACACTAAGTTCAAACCTGTCGCAGAAAACAGTTGGAGAGACAAGTTTAACAAAGCGTATTTTGGCTTCGTGAATGGTAAATACCGTAGATTTGTTACGCGAGCAACAGAGTGGCGCTGGCCAGTTCTATTTATTTTTATTGGCATGTTCGCGTTAGCCATATCGTTGATAAACAATAACTTTGTAAGATTTATCCCCGAACCCAAAGTACCGCACGACTTCCCAAGTATTAATATTGAGATGAGTGAAACGGTATCGGATGAAACTACAGTTGAAGCGTTACAGATCATTGAAGGTGTTATTCGTGATGAAGAGCAAAAAATCATCAAAGAATATGGCTCAGGCATGGTTGCTAATATCTTAGTTTGGAATCAAGGACGCAACGAAGGCCGTGTAATGGCGCCTTTAGTAGATGAAGAAGAACGCCCATTCGATACGTTTGAGCTAGCGCGTAGATGGCGTGAAAACTTACCTGAAATACCTGGAATGAAGTCATTTACGATTCAAGATGACGTAAATGGCGGAGGTGACGGCGGCGAATTTGGATACTTACTCTTTGGGCCTGATATCGAAACGTTAAATGCGGCTGGGCGTTACTTTATAGAGCTACTGCAAGAAGAAAAAGGCGCATTTGATGTAAGTTCTACTATTGACCCTGCGAGTAAAGAAGTGCAATTACGCTTAAAGCCTGTTGCGTATGATTTAGAACTCGATTTGGCAGATGTAGCATCTCAAGTAGGCGCTAGCTTTTATGGCGGCGAAGCGCAGCGTGTATTGCGAAATGGTGAGGAAGTGCGGGTTATGGTTCGCTATCCGCAGCTAACCCGCGAACGTTTTGCTGATTTAAAATACACGGTTATCTCTACACCTGGCGGACAAGAGGTGATGCTTGGCGACGTGGTAGAATTGTTCGAAGCCCCTGGTATTAGTTACATTCGCCGTGAAGGCGGCTTCCGTAGCGTGTACGTCTGGGGCAATATAGACGAAGAAACCGTAGAACCCAATGCCTTAACCGAAAATATAAAAGAAAACTTGTTACCTAAAATGAAAGCACGTTTCCCTTCCGTTAAAACAGAGTTGGGCGGAAAAATTGAAGAACAACAAACGCAACAAGCAGAACAAATCATGTTTGCGCTTGCTGGTTTGATACTGGTCTATGTGTTACTTGCTATTCCACTAAAAAGTTATGCGCAGCCCTTAATTATTATGTCTGTCATTCCGTTTAGCTTTACAGGTGCAATTTTTGGACACTTCATGCTTGGAATGGATTTAAGTATGTTTTCTACATTTGGCTTAATTGCCGCGGCGGGTGTCGTAATTAACGACAGTTTGGTCATGACTGATTATGTCAATAAACGGCGTGCGGAAGGGTTTTCAATCCGTGAATCAGTCATTGATGCAGGGTGTGCAAGATTTAGAGCTATCACGCTTACATCAATCACGACCTTTGCTGGGGTATTACCCATTATGTTTGAAACCAGTTTACAAGCAGGCTTTGTTATACCAATGGCCGTCGCCCTAGGATTTGCAGTAATGTACGCCACCTTGGTTACGCTCGTACTGGTACCTTGTTTGTACATGATATTGTTAGATTTCTCTAGACCGTTCAAAGCAATATGGCGAAAAATTGGACCTAAGCGTAAGTCTCAACAACCACTTGAAGAGCAACATAGCTAAGCAACAGTTTAGCCAAATACCTTCCTAAGGCCTCAATAATAATTGAGGCCTTTTTTTGCTATCGCTTTTTAACGCACCTTAACTCGAATAAATTAAACATTTTTACACTGACTCCGTTAAACTAAAACAAGACCAACTTTCAATTTGTATTCAAATGTTATCAAACAAATTCGACAAAAAAGTACTCAATTTCAAGGGCATTACGTGCTTAATTAGTATCATTGTCGTCGTGCTATGTGCGATTGGTAGTAAGAACCTTTATTTTCGTGGTGACTACAAAGTATTCTTTGAAGATGATAATCCGCAGCGGGTTGCTTATGAAAACATGCAACGTGTCTTTAGTAAAAATGAAAGTGCATCGATTATTATTTCCGCTAAAGACGGCGACTTGTTTAATGAAAAAAGCCTAGCACTAATAAAAACACTGACGGACGAAAGCTGGCAAACACCGCTGTCTACACGTGTTGATTCAATTACTAATTTTCAACGCACCTACTCACTCGAAGACGATTTAGTTGTAGAAGACTTAGTGCTCGAACCTGAATGGTTAACCCCAGACTATATAAAAACAGTTAAACAAGTAAGTACGACTGAACCTGATTTAGTTAATAAACTAATTTCTGAAGACGGCCATGTCGCCATGATAAACATTACAGTGCAATTGCCTGATGGCGACCAAACGAAAGAAATAACAGAAATTGGCAAACACTTACGCAATCTGCTCATTCCCATTAAACAGCGCTACCCCAATCATGAGTTTCGCCTGAGCGGCATTGCCATTATGACGGATGCGATGTTCATCGCGGCGCTGAAAGATACCATTACCTTATTTCCGCTGATGTTTTTAATCATCACTGTACTGCTTTGTATCCTTTTACGTTCAATATATGCGGCAGTGGTCACCTTAATCATTGTGTCACTGAGTGTGGTTGCGACCATGGGCGCTGGTGGATGGTTTGGCATGTTTATCAACATTGCGTCCGTCAATGTGCCAATCATCATAACTACACTTGCGATAGCCGATAGTGTGCATATTATTTCAAGTACTCGATACTATATGGGCGCAGGATACTCGCAAAGAGAGGCAATATTGCAGTCGATTGCTTTAAATAGAAAAGCCATCATTATGACGAGTGTTACAACCGCCATAGGCTTTCTCACTTTAAACTTTGCTAAAGTACCTATTTTATCGGATCTGGGTAACCTGGTTGCCATTGGCGTCATTTTCGCTTGTCTATTTTCCTTGACCCTATTGCCGGCGCTCTTAATGATGAAAAATCTCAATTTTGCACCAAACAATAAAACAAACTCAGTAACAAACAGTAAGACAAGCAACGTTTGGTTAGCATTCTCGAACAACATCCAAAGACATTTCCGATTCATTCTGGTCGCCGCGGTTGGTTTAACGATACTAAGCGCGCACCTTGCAAGCCAAAATAAGTTAAATGATATCGCCATAGAATACTTCAATAAGGGCAACGAATTTAGACAAGATGCCGACTTCCAGCAGGATAATTTAAGTGGCTTAAGTACAATTGATTTTGCTATCTACACCGATGTAGAGCATGAAATAAATAATCCAAATTATTTACAAGTAATAGAAGATTTTACCCTATGGTTGGAAAACCAACCTGAAGTCGATCATGTATTGAGTTTTGCAAATACCATGAAGCGACTCAATATGAATATGGAAAATGATGCACCTGAAGCATATCAATTACCGCAAGAAAGAGAGATTGCCGCACAGTACTTGCTTTTATATGAAATGTCATTGCCCTACGGCTTAGATATAAACAACCAAATCGATATCAATAAATCTGCGACTCGTATTATGGTGACACTGAAAAACCTAGGGAGTGAAGATTTTACCGCGTTTGAAAGTCGTGCAAAAACTTGGATGAGTACACATGCCCCTGAATACAAGATGGACGCAGCGAGTTTACCACTCATCTTTGCGCATATAGGTAAAGCCAATATGGCTGGCATGTTGCAGGGCGCCATTATCGCATTGGTGTTAATTTCTGGCCTACTGCTAGTTGCATTAAAAAGCATAAAGTTAGGGTTAATCAGTTTGATCCCTAATTTACTTCCTGCACTGTTTGGTTTTGCCATTTGGGCGATGATTTCTGGGAACATCAGCATGGCCTTATCGGTGGTATTAACGATGACACTTGGGATAATCGTAGACGACACAGTACATTTTTTGGTGAAGTACCAAAAGGCCGTTGACAGCGGAAGTTCCATTAAAGAGAGTGTTCAATTTGCGTTTGAAAATGTAGGCAATGCGCTCACTATTACAACTATCGTATTAGCATCTGGTTTTGGTGTTTTAGCATTTTCAGATTTTGCAATAAACTCCGATATGGGCACCTTAACTGCAATTATAATAGCCTTAGCGCTCATAATTGACCTCTTGATTTTGCCCGCAGTATTGTTACTACAAAAAGACAAAAATATAAGGAGTGAAAAAACCGCTTAAGTTTAGTCACGAAAGTACGACATATAGTGAACATGATAGATTATGGTAAGCAAACTTAACTTGTCACTTGAAGACAATTATTTTAAGTGAAGGGAGTATGGAACGCGGTGAGAAAAGTACTAGTCATTGAAGACTCTGCACTAATGCGTCGATACATTTCCGACATATTAGTCGGTGCAGGCTATAAAATAGAATATGCCAGAGACGGACTACAAGGGCTTGAAAAACTCATAGAATTTTCACCTGACGTGATAACACTCGACATCAATATGCCCAAAATGGACGGCCTTGAATGTTTAGAAAAAATAATGGCAACCAAACCGACGCCTGTCGTAATGGTATCTTCGGTGACCGAAAAGGGCGCAATTGCAACACTTGAAGCACTTGAAAAAGGTGCTGTCGACTATGTTGCTAAACCCGGCGGCTCAATTTCGTCGAATATGAAAGAGGTCGAGCAAATCTTACTTGCAAAAATAAAATCCGCGTTAAGTATTAAGGTATCTTCTTCGATTGAAAGAAAATCGAATGAGCGCCTTCGAGCGGAAAAACAAGATCTTCAAAAACCAAAAATTCAGATACCCAAAAGATCTTTTGGAGCAAAAAAATTCGAACTTGTCTTAATAGGCGTGTCTACTGGCGGCCCATCTGTATTGCAAGACATCATTCCTCACATACCTGAAGGTTTTCCAGTGCCAATCGTGATAGCCCAGCACATGCCTTCTCGCTTTACGCAAGTATTTTCTGAGCGTTTAAATAAAGCCTCAAACGTATCCGTACAAGAAATATCTGGCACCTTGGATTTGCAAGCGGGGAATGTCTATATTGCCAAAGGAGATTCGGATGTCATTATTTCGCGCCGCGGCGGTAAGCTGGTTGCCGAAATGCACATCATGGATAAAAATCACTTGTGGCACCCTAGTGTTGAGTTAATGGTAAATTCTGCGCTAAAGGCTACTTCAGCTGATAACTTAATATGCGTCCAGCTAACCGGCATGGGTAATGATGGCGCTAGCGCAATGACAACAGCAAATCAACGAGGGGCACACACGATCGCTGAATCAGAAGAAACCGCTGCAGTGTTCGGTATGCCAAGAGAGTTAATACAACAAGGCGGCGCAAGTGAAATCTTGCCTAATACTCAAATCTTAGATGCGCTATTACGTCTAACCAAATAACTATTCGCATGCCACATTAAATAATCTGGGCTGGGTCACACTGCAATACTTAATACTCCCAAGTTAAAACAAAAATGTCATTTAAAGACCTGCGATTTTGTTTAAACACCGCCCTTACGAAAAATAATTATCTGTAAACGCAATTTGATAAGTCGAGAAAGCCCTTATTCACACGAATAAGAAAAAATTGGAATTGCACCATAAACCCTTTTCCCTGTAAATTACTTAACAATCTTTTAACGTAAATTACCTTTGGTCAAAAAGCCCTTGGTAAATTACCCCTGGTAAGTTGTCACTAGACAAATCTCCGTGTTAACTTCAAAAGACGCATATGAAACTAACTAAACAGTCATTACTTTCCGTCAGCTTTATTGTATCTATCGTAAGCATATTATTTGCCTGTACGCCTGCGAGTGATAAAAAAGAGAATAAAGAACAAAGCGACCTCATAAGCCCGTCAGCAAGTGAAGAAGTCACAAATAAACCTAAATATAATATACTGTTTATTATGACGGACGACCACGCTGCGCATGCATTGGGTACTTATGGTGGTCGATTGGCGTCTGTTAATCCAACGCCAGAATTAGATAAACTAGCCGCAGACGGTTTAACATTTACGAATACTTTCGTCACAAATTCAATCTGTACGCCAAGTCGAGCAAGCATATTAACTGGGCAATATAGTCAAGCGAATGGCGTACTCGATTTACGTGGTTCACTGAGTACGGAGCAACAACATTTGCCTCGACTAATGAAAGATGCCGGTTACGATACCGCTATTATCGGTAAATGGCATTTGAAAAAAGAACCTGGAGCCTTTGATTACTATGAAGTCCTGGAACTACAAGGTAAGTATTTTGATCCTGTATTTCGGGTGCAGGGAGATAACCCTTGGCCACAGAACGAAACTGAGTACGAAGGTCACTCTTCCGATGTCGTTACCGATTTAACCATTGATTGGCTTAAAAATCGCAGTTCAGATAAACCGTTTTTCTTAATGCATCAGTTCAAGGCCCCTCACGATATGTTTGAATATGCGCCGCGATATGAAGATTACCTCGCGGACGTTGAAATACCTGAACCCACCGATTTATATGAACTTAACGATGAATTTGGTTCTGCCGCCACCCGAGGCGAAAACGATAGTCTTATTCGCCATATAGGCACCTCTGTATCGCAACGTCATTTGCGCAGGAGTGTCGGCATTGATTTAGGCGTAGACGCGTCGCTAGATGATGAAGCGTTTACCAAAGCGGCCTACCAAAAATATTTAAAAGCTTATTTACGCTGCGTGAAAGGCGTAGATGACAATGTAGCAAGGCTTATCGCAACATTAAAAGAACAAGGACTTTATGACAATACGATCATCGTTTATACATCTGATCAAGGCATGATGCTAGGTGAACATGACTATATTGACAAGCGATGGATGTGGGATGAATCTATCAAGATGCCACTCATCGTCCGCCACCCTGACATGACAACACATGGTACTAAGAACGATATGATCGTCAATAATACCGATTTTGCGCCTAGTTTACTCTCAATGGCGGGTATCGAAACACCGGCGTTTATGCATGGCGAAAGTTTTGAAGATGCGCTTTTTGGCAAGCAACCTGAAAACTGGCGAACTGCATCATATTATCGATATTGGACCCATCGCGCATACCATGATGTCCCCGCACACTTTGGCCTTCGTTCAAAAGATTACAAACTAATTTTTTACTATGGTGAGAACTTTATGACCGAACCGTTCCCATACTATGACGCGAAATGGCTTAAAGAAACAGGTTTAGCTAACAACGCTATAGCAACCCCCGTTGCATGGGAATTGTATGACCTTAAAAACGATCCGAATGAATTAAAGAATGTGTACAACGAAGAACGATACGCCAGTGTGGTAAACGATTTAAAAACTGAATTGAAACGACAACGTGAATTGTATAATGAAACGGATAAAGACTACCCTCATTTGCAGAAAATAATCGAGCAGCATTGGAATGATTAATATGTCCAAACAAACATGGATGACGTCTAAGAAAAAACGGGTACTAAGTGCAATAATTTGCGTGACAGCGTTACTCAACGCATGTGGCGAAATGAAGAGTAGTGACACAATACCCTCAGAAAAATCAAACAAAGACCTTAGCGAATCGCCCACAAAACCAAATTTTGTGTTTATTTTTGCGGACGATCAGTCTCCTTTCGCCGTGGGTGCATATGGAAATGAAGTTGTGAAAACACCTAACATTGACAATTTAGCACAGCGTGGTGTGAAATTTACGAACGCATACAATATGGGTGCTTGGAATGGCGCGGTTTGTATGGCGTCACGAGCGATGCTAAATACAGGCTTAAGCGTTTGGAATGCATATGACGTAGATACTAAAATACGCGCGGGCAAGGCCTACGATGCGACATGGTCGATGATGCTCGAAAATGCTGGTTACGATACATACATGACTGGAAAGTGGCACGTTGCAGCGCCAGCCAAGGACGTATTTAGCCGCGTGAAACATGTGAGGCCAGGCATGCCAAATGACGGCTGGGAGCATGCAACTCAAGTAGCCAAATTTGAAGCATTTTATGCAGGTAAGAGCGAAGCAAAAGACTGGCGAGAATTTATGCCAATTGGCTACAACAGACCAATAAACGAAAATGATGATACTTGGTCTCCCACCGATCCTAAACATGGCGGCTTCTGGGAAGGTGGAAAACACTGGAGTGAAGTTGTCGCTGACGATGCCATCGAATTTGTTGAACAAACCAAAAATAGCGATAAACCATTTTTCATGTATTTGGCATTTAATGCGCCGCATGACCCACGCCAAGCGCCACAATCGTATATAGATATGTATGCGTTAAGCGATATTCCAATGCCTAAGAACTTCTTACCCATGTACCCTGACAAGGACCTAATGGGAAATGGCCCCGATTTGCGTGATGCTGCGCTTGCCCCATTTCCAAGAACCGAATACGCAACGAAAGTAAATTTACAGGAGTATTATGCACTCATTACTCACTTAGATGACCAAGTGGGCAAAATAGTAAATGCACTTGAGTCCGCTGGCTTAATGGAGAATACGTATATTGTTTACACTGCAGATCATGGCTTAGCTGTGGGTGAACATGGCTTGTTCGGTAAACAAAATATGTATGAACACAGTGTACGAACACCTTTTATCTTTCTTGGCCCTAACATTCCTAAAAACAAAACAGCCATCGTTGACATTTATTTACAAGATGTAATGGCAACTGCCTTAGACGTGGCGGACATTGCAAAACCGGAAAATGTGTTTTTTAATAGCGTTAAGGACATTGCGACCGGAGAGAGGAATGAAAGTTATTATTCTTCTATTTATGGTGCCTATATAGACAGTCAACGCATGATAAAAAAAGATGGCTACAAGTTGATTGTGTATCCAAAGGCCAAAAAATTAAAATTGTTTCATTTGGCAACTGACCCTTTGGAAGCTAACGATTTGTCTGAGTCACCCGAACAGGCGACAAGAGTAAAGTCCTTATTTTCAGCACTATTGACATTGCAGAATGAAATGCAAGATCCATTGGATATAAGTGCGTTAGCGCCTTAAAACGCAAAGACTACACGCATATCATTCGTGACATGTTCTGCGGGAATGTAAGCTAAGGTACTTACATCTTTCGTCACTCTTAATATCACCTCATCGACACTTTTGCTTTGATGGGGTGGTTGCGCTCTTCCAGAGAAATAAAGCCGTGACCAGTACGATTGTATACGCGATTCAGATTGGTTTACCAATAAAGTGTAAAAATCAGACTTGACCTCAGTTTCGGCCGGAAAATCTACCGGTTTTGCTGGTTGACCGTTAGGAAAACTCTGGAAGCGTCCCATGTATATATCTATCACCTCTTTTTTGGACAAACCTCGTATATCGTTGTCCTGATTCACAACAACGACTAGATTTGAAGGTGAGGCAAAAGATGCCGAAGGTGTCGAACTAACAAATAAACCAAAGATAAGACAACACCATAGTTTAAGATGCGTTCTTGTAACGTTGAATATCTGACAGTTCAATGTCGGGGGATCCAATTGATTGATAACTTTGATTTTTAGGATAGCATAGTATACGCTGAAGTTGATGTATTTATATACAATTATCAACTCTCACAAGGAAAACACTGTTGGCGTCACGCTCAGTTGTCATTATTCTATTTTTCTTTAGTGCGTTTGCTCAAGCAAGCGAATATGCTTTCGGTGGTTTCGCGACCTTGTCATACAGTACAGCGTCAAATCAAGACATAAGTTTTACACGTACCTTGGAACACAAAGATAGATTTGGTGGTTCACTCGTGCGTGAATCTTTGGTCGGTGTGCAATTCAACTATAAGTTCAATAGCAAGTTCGAGACACTTGTCCAATTCGTGGCGCAAGACAAAATTGATAAAAATTTGCTGTCTTTAACCGAGCTGGCATTTATTCGTTACAATGTAAATAGATCCTTATCTTTCCGTATTGGCCGGTTAAATAGCGGCTTGTATCTTACCTCTAATCACCGACTTGTTAGTCATGCGTATATATGGGGTCGTCCCCCTATGGAACCCTATTTCGTGTCTTCAAGTGTAGACAAAATCGATGGTGGTGATGTTACGTACGCAAACACCCTGGGTAGCGGATTCTTCAAAGCGAACATATCCTTCGGGCAGTCAGATGCACCACTAGAAAATGAACAGCGTGGTGATTTTGAACTCGGTTTACGTAACAC
Source organism: Agaribacter marinus (assembly GCF_030160655.1). Taxonomy (GTDB): domain Bacteria; phylum Pseudomonadota; class Gammaproteobacteria; order Enterobacterales; family Alteromonadaceae; genus Glaciecola; species Glaciecola marina. The sequence continues at coordinate 168,948 of NZ_BSOT01000007.1, read as the reverse complement.
TGTTGCTGCAAATATCGAATATTCTCAGTTAGATTGGATCTTTAGACTAAGTGCACTGCGTGCTAATTTAAATGTGGCGAAACGCGGCGTTTTTGGCGACGTCATTGACGGCATTGCGTCTATTCCTCCGGCTTTTTGGCCTGAGCAGGCTGACATTGCAGAAAACTTTTTACCCGATGGTTTGCTATTACGATATTTTGCCGCAGGTATTAAGTTTGAAAATGAAAAATGGTTATTTATGTCAGAGGCGTCGACATACTTAGCAGATTGGTCATTTTACCCGTCGGCCAATGCTTTTTACGCAACCGTTGGCCGACGAATGAATAGCGTTACCCCATTTATCACCGTATCTGCCGTAAAACCAAAAAATGACATTGAACAATTGCCTTTTGAACTCAACCCTGCAAACCCCGTAGGGCCTGCAATAAATCAACTCATTGCGGCAACTAACATAGCCGTCGGAATAACCGCCGTTGACCAAGAGTCCCTAAGCATAGGTATTCGATGGGATGTAAACCCTCGTTGGGTCATAAAATTTCAGGCTGACAGAAAATGGACTGATTACCCAGGCGTCGGTTTACTTAGACATCGCGAGTTAGCCCAAACGCAAGAACGCAGACAAGTAAATATTGGACATATTAGTATTAGCACCGTTTTTTAGCTAAAAAGATATTCGTACCCACACAGACTGACCAAGCTCATACGTTCATAACCCTCCGTTATTTAAGCTGTAAACTCGCATCATATTCATAATCGCCGCTATTCATGTAGTTTTGTATTAATTCATATTCATTACGCACACGGTCACCTTTTTCTAGTGACAAGTCAGTATCAAAACGCACAAAATGGTAGTAAGGAGAAAGCGCATGTCCTACCCCCCAAGTGATTCCCTTCCCTTGCGTAACATCAACATCGACAAAATTACCAGGACGAAATGCGCCGCCCCCTTTAGGGACAGTTAGCCCCTGAATAACTGGGTAAAAGTTTATACCGTCTTTTGCGCAAAGAATGCTATTTCGTTCGGGTCCTTCAGGCAACGTAGCACATACACCATTTCGGTACGGCCATACCATACTGCCATGCCCCCCCATTAAAACAGGATTGTATTTTGATTTTACATAGGGGCCTTCGGGATTACTCGCAATTGCTACACCGGTTGCCAACGGCATATCTGCATGTGCTTTATTAAAGTCACCTTTGGAAATATTAGGTTTCCAGGGTAGTCGGGCATCACTTTTGTAATACAAGAAATACTGCCCACCTTTTACAAAGAAAGTCGGCTCATGCACGACTTCGCCATCCCATGCATCTTCAGGGCCTGGTGTCAAAATAGGTTTATCAAGCGCTAGCCAAGGACCGTTTGGCGATTCAGCAACCGCCATACCAAGTACATTTGGGACAAAATCACCTGCAATCTTAAATGCTTTTCCCCAACGCGCGTCACTAAGACTTGCAGCCGCTTGATAGACTAGGTAATACTTGCCTTCAGCAATTAAAATATCCGGGTTAAAAATACTTCGATGATCGTAACGCCCAGCAGCCCCGCGCTTGACCGCGCGCCCCTGCTCTTCCCACTTAAATCCATCTGATGAAGTTGCATACCATATTTCACTCAAATCCCAGTGAAATGCACGAGTTGAGTCATTTGCACTGTTGGGACCAACAACCTCCGTATTCGGCTGAGGTTTTGAATACCACATATAGTATGTGCCACCGACGTCAATCACACTTGATGGATAATAACGTTCAACGCCTTTTTCAAACTCAAAACCGTCAAGTTTAGTAAACGTAAACTCAGTATTAAATTCATTGTATCTTTCATACTGCACATTGCCTTCACGAAACCGTTTATATGATGCACTTTCTTGTGAACTGGCGTATTGAAAGGTAGATAAACTGAATAGTACAAACAATAAGAATGGCTTCGAAATCTTGGGCGTTAAATGATTTTTACGCATGAATAGATGCTCCAAAGTTTTACGCTAATCGATGTTGTGTACTAGTCGGTGTTTTGTACTAGCCGATGTTTTGACCATCTACAACGCATTACCATATGATAGCGCTATCATATGGTAATGCAATTTAATAACTCAATGACGCTGAGTATTCGAGTTTAAGAGACCTAAGTAATAAACAGTCTAAAGACGATTAATGGAAAAGGCGACTAGATTAGAGTAAACCGTAGGTAGACTACTTCCAACCCAATATTTCTTCAAAGTCATTGTCTAACTTCTTAGCAAAATCTTTAGCATGTATCGCCACTTTTTCAAGTTTTTTGTCGTCATCAGAGCTAGCTTCAAATTTAGGCACTTCTACAGGATAACCCGCTTCATCTATCGCCATAAACGTGATGAAGCATCGATTGGTGATCACCACTGCATCCTCTTTAGGATCGCTTGCTCTCACCACCACATAAATATGCATACTAGTGCGGCCGGTATGTACAATTCTGGCACTAATCGTCACTTGTTGCCCAACGAGAATAGGCCGAATAAAACGAATTGCATTGGCGGAGACGGTAACGCAATATCGCTTACTCCACTGAGCAGCACATGCATACGACGCCTGATCAATCCACTTCATCACCATACCACCATGCACCTTGCCACCAAAGTTGACATCTGTTGGTTCGGCTAAAAACCTAAATTCGGTTTGACTACTGCGTTCGTGATTTTTACCCATGGATTTACCCTGTTTTTGTCAAATGCATTGACTTTAAAAATCAAATTATCGTTTGTTCTTTGCTACATAATCTAACACGCGATACTAAAAATATATACTCAACACGCCTTAAGCGGATGGAATTGTTGCTTTATACGTATCCCAATCAGCCACAATCGTATCCACGACTTTACTCCCAACAGTATAGGCACTCTCTAATGCAGACTGCATCCCGGCAAAGCCATCGGCTCCCATCTCTAACTTTAGATTTTCTGCAGCAGTAAGCCCTTGTGGTTGCATAGAATAATTACTTGCGGTGCGTAATACCATAAATCTATTTTTGTCGACTTTACCTACCTTATCTAAATACGTTATTGACTGAAAACTTCCCGTATCCTCCATACCAGACGTGACAAAATTTCCCTCGCCTTGTGTCCAATATTTAGTCCAATCATTTGCCCAATCAGTCATCAAACTGCCATGCCAAAACGTTGAAGCCGCGAGATGGTCACCTATCATGACAAAAGGGAGTTTTTGCGCATTTGGATAGTTTACATATTTTTCCCTCAGTTCTTGCATTTTAGGATAATCACTTAAGGTGATATTTTTTGTTAGCGAAAACGCCCAGTCCGCTAAATTTGCGTTTAACTGATACGATTCACCATTTTGAGACACAGGATAAGCACCATCTTTTACAGAATACAATGGCTCTGACGTAAATAATGGGAAGTAACCCGTTGACCAGCCCGTTGGCATCTCTCTAGCGTCAATATGATGCGCTAGATCGCCATCGACTAACCATTTTGCCCATATCGCAGAGCCAATCGATGCATCAGCGGGATCAACGCCAGCAATACCTGCGACAAGCCAATAAGTCTTTGAAAAGTCGAAACGGTCATCCAAACCCAAAGCCATAATAGCGGCAGCGGCTCGTGCTGTCCCCATTCCAGTCACTATGCCCATTACGCCGGTGTCTTCATTCATGTAAATATCGTGATGTGAATGCGTAAATGAAAAACGTTTATTTAGCTTTTGACCGGCCTTCCATAACTGAAACTCACCCGGTCTATCACCTTCGTCTTCGCCAATTTCGAACATATTCACCACAACGACTTTTACCTCAATTGGTAAAGGTGTTTCAAATGCTTGCTTTTGGCCACAGCCAAAAAGGAAAACGCCGAGAGAAACCACAAAAAAACGACACATTAATGTTTTAAACACAATATTTGCTACCTCAATGATTTATAGTTGCGCCCTTCAATACAGAGCAATGCATGTAAATGCAAATAAGATACCTTATATAACATATGTTTATCTAAATAAAACAATGATTTATATGACGCCAAAATTATAAAGAGTTGAATTGCACCACAATAATCAAATTCGCTAACTATTTTGGTGATTGTGGTCTCTAAAATACAGTACGTATAGAGTATTGCTATTAATCTATTTTGGATAACGTGATTTAAGCCCAGTATAAATTAATTGACTATAGCCAGACGCATTTACATCGGTTGATGCTAAGACGTCAACCAAATGCTCATTATCTTCACGACCATGCCACACTTTTATATAGCTTCCATCTTTGTAGCCATGATCTTGTCTAAAGAAATTCAGAATATTCTTCCCGACGTATTGTTTAAATAGTTCTTCGGAATCCATCTCCGCTTGAACAACAATAACCATGAATAATGGCACATCAAATCTATTTGCCGCACACAAGCCCGTCATTAATTGCAAATTATCTAACAATTCAGCGGAACTATAGTCGTACTCGGCTCCGTCGAAGTGCACTTTAGTTGCGCCGCTCTCAAGCTTCCCCGCAATAACTTGTGCGGATTTATCAATATCGCCGTTGAATTCGATGATAATTGCAGATAAAGCAAAATGCCAAATGTCGACGAGTTCCATCTGGAGCTGCGCAAGATCTTTTTCTTGATGCTTCCACCATTTCCATCCGTGATGATCCATCCCCTCCACAGATTCAATCATTGCTGCACGCAAATACCCATAATTTGCAGTTAACCATGCAGGATTAACTTTTTTGTTCATCTCATCTTGAAGATTAAGCATGGTAGAAAGTTGTGCAGACGAAAGCATGTAAATTCCTTAATATTAATAGCTATTGTTGATTCATCATTCGAATGTGATGATGCGCGAATATTGTAAACGTCGCATCTACATATGCCTAGTTGAGTTTACAGTAAATCACAATAATCTATAGAAATACGTATATGACTCTGTGTTACTCTACTAGAAACAATACATTGGTTACGTAACGTTGAAAAAAATTGCAATTTTTGTAGATGTACAAAATATCTACTACACCACAAGAGATACCTTCAAGAGACCATTCAATTACCGGGCTTTTTGGCAAGATTTAGCGTACCAAAATGACATCGTTGCAGCATATGCTTATGCGATTGATAAAGGTGACGAGCAACAAATGAAATTTCAAAGTGCGCTTCGACATATTGGATTTGACGTAAAATTAAAACCGTTTATTCAACGAGCTGACGGCACCGCAAAAGGGGACTGGGATGTCGGAATCACTATCGATGTAATGGAAACCGCGCCAACAGTAGATGAAATCGTCTTACTCTCTGGCGACGGCGATTTTGCAATTTTATTAGATACAGTAAAGGAAAAGTATCAATGCAGCACATCGGTATTTGGCGTGCTTCAACTCACCTCAAATACCTTGATTAATGCCGCTGATTCCTTTGTTGATATCGATCAAAAATGGCTATTGTAAGCCATCAGTTGTTTTACGCTTTTTCACTAAAATATTGCTGGTGAATATTTTGACAAAAGCGAACTAAATTGGAATGTTTCTCAGCCATACCTTTTAGTGGAGAAGACAGCGGAACCATTAATATCTGTACTAACAATGAGTAGGTCACGACGTCCAACATACTTACCTCGTTGTTAAAGAAATACTCTTTATCGCCCAACAAATGACTAAGTGCTTCAAATTGGATTTTTGCAAGCGCAACGATCTCATCGTCAGAATGGCGCGACGTTCCTTGCCCCTTTAAGGTAGAAAGTACATCTTTTCTGGCCACTTTCGGTACTATTTTATTTAGTGGAAACGGCATCTCACCAAAGAAAGCTTCTTTAAGTACGGACCAGTTTTTATCATCTGCCCACCTAAAATATACGACATACCAATAAAGTTGTTCTTCAATTGCAGAACATGCGAGTACGGATATTGCTTTTTGCTCTGGCGTTAAATGCTTATCTACGTCAAATGTGTACTCGTCCTCTAAATACTTTTGAACAAAATGACTGTCGGCAATTTGTATCTCCTTGTCTTCAATGTAAGGTAACTTGCCTTTTGGCGCCTTACGCAGGCCATCAACCCCATTTTTAACCTTGTAAGGCAACCCTGATAGCTGCAGGAGAAAATGCACCTTTACGACAAAGGGGCTTGGATCGATGAGTCTAAAAGCTGGCCCGAAGCCATAAAGTGTAATCATAGTGTGTCCTTATACATTTATTGGAATAGCGTAATAAACAACAGAATCGTCTGAATCAGGATGGAATTCGTCTCCATATGTTTCGATATCATAACCGTAGGTATGACTGACATTTGATTGGAGCAGCCAGCTAGAATAAATATAGCTAATAGTCGTATTGAAGCTTTCAACGTCAACACGTCCTTTATGACGAAACTCTGCGTAACGTTGCCTTGGAATTGTTACAGATACCATGTTTGATGGAATATCATTTAACGAGCTCACTTCGACGCAAGCCGTATAAAAAAGTCTTTGTTCAGTGCCACAGGTATTTTCAACCGAAATAACACCATACCCTTTTTCATCAACACGATTGGGTACTTCCCGCATGCATGCCACAAAATCTTGCCATAGCTTTGGGAGCTTCTCCGCAATATTCGTATGTTCAGATTCAATCCCAATCACCTCTTCTTTCATGCCGACAAGGTGCTTTTCCTCCGAGACATAAATTCTTGGCTCTAGCGATACATGTTGATGTAGATCGGTAAGGTAGCGATCATCAATTTTCGGCTTTTTGAAAATAGAGGGCTGACCAAATTTTTGACGATATTGTATTGGGGTACAACCATATAAGCGCTGAAAAGCCTTGGTGTATGCTTCGTGAGATTGAAAACCAGCATCTAATGCAATGTCCAAAATTGATCCCTCTGATTTCAAGACACGATCGAGGGAGTTTGTGATACGTCTTGCTCTCACATAAGACTTAAGTGTTTCGTTAGTAAGTGCCTTGAATATGCGCTGAAAATGCCAATGGCTCATCTTTGCATGAGATGAAACGTCAGTAAGGGAAATATGTTTGTCTAGATTAGCCTCAATATAGTCAATGCCCATTTGAACACTTTTTAAATGTTTCATTTTTCTCCTCATTCGGACGAATACTTAAGGTCTATGCTACCTAAATAATTTTCGGCGCGTTTGACCATTTGTGCTATTTTTGAAAAAAAATGTTTAACGTTGTATCAATGCCGCAGCCATGTCGTCTAGATATTCAGATGGAAACATTTGGCTGTCATCAACAATTTACAAATGCGACTAACTCAATAACCGACTAAAGCGTTAACGTGAGGGGGAATGTTGCCAGTTAAACGGTATTCCTGAATATTATTCGACACAATATCACACGCAGACTCTGCCATAGTCGGTGCTGAAATATGAGGCAATATTGTAATATTTGGATGAGACCATAAATCGCTACTAGCAGGCAATGGTTCTTGGTCAAATACATCGAGTACAGCATGAGAAACATGACCGTCATTTAGCAAGTGCACTAAGGCGTCAATGTCGACAATAGCACCGCGCGAAAAATTAATTATTGCGCTACCTGTGGGTAATTTTGATAAATTAACTTTATCCAGTAAGTAACGTGTTTGCGACGTCAATGGTAATAAGCTTATCAGAATATCAGCTCGCAATAGCACTTCATTTAGACCGGCTTCACCACTAAAACAAGACACACCGTCAATTTGCTTTTGTTGGCGACTCCAACCAATAACATTGAACCCATTTTGCGCTAAGCGTTGCACGCTCGTCTTCCCCAACTCCCCCAAACCTAAAATACCTACTTGCCTATGATGAGGTAAACAATACGTCAAACTTCTCCACAACTTCTGTGTTTGTTGTTTGTTATATTCAGGCATATTTCGATGCAAATATAGCGTCCATGCCAATACAGCCTCAGACATAACTTGTGCTAAATTGGGGTCGACTAGTCTTACTATTTTTATATGCTTATTGCCAATATGGGTAACTAAGTTCTCTACACCAGCCCATACACTATGTACCCAAACTAACGATGTGAACTGTTCTAGTGCTTTGGGCTCAGGGTTTGCAACAACGGCGATATCACATTGCGCCCTCTCATTAGCGCTCAAACTACTCGCACAGACAAATTGCTCATTTGGCAAACGTTCATTCAACAAATTGAGATAAGTAGTTAGCTCGTCGGGGCTCAATCTACCGATTACGGGAATTGGAACGTTCATTTGGCAAACAACTGTTTGTCATCTTTAAATGACTTAAACTCCAAGGCATTGCCACTAGGATCTTGCAGAAACATCGTCGCCTGTTCCCCAATGTCGCCTTCAAAGCGAATGTACGGTTCTATAATAAACACGGTCGACAGAGATTTCAGTTTGTCTGCCAAGCGATGCCATTGTTGCCACTCAAGCACAATACCAAAATGCTTTACCGGCACCTGCTTTCCATCGACACCATTGGTTTTTATTGGAGATGTTTCTTCAGGTTTAACATGCGCTGAGAGTTGATGGCCGTAAAAATTGAAATCTATCCACTTTTTCGCTTCCCGCCCTACTTCGACATCAAACCTAGTAGTATAAAAAGCTCTAGTTTCTTCAACATCATTGATTGCAATGGCTAAATGAAATGGCCGCATAGATATCCTTTTGATTTCTTTGTTTTTTTAAGTTTATTTATTGTGTATTCTTTCATTGGTTTTTGCTTATTCAGGCACTTAAATTTCTAGATACGCTGTTAACAAGCATCATCACTATTAAATGATGCTTGCATGAAAGTAACAAGCGAATTATCGTCTCGATAATATGAGATAAACTCATACTTATACGTGAAGTGGGCTTTTCAATATATGCGTAAAATTCCGCCATTAAATAGTTTGCGAGCGTTCGAAGCTGCTGCACGCTTGCAGAGTTACACCCTAGCAGCAAATGAGCTTTCCGTCACGCAAGGCGCAGTAAGTAAACAAATAAAAATATTAGAAAACCATGTGGGTAAGCGCTTATTTAATCGTGAGTTTCAGGGTGTATCGTTGACAGAGTGTGGAAGAGGCTATTTCGACGCAATCGCCCATATATTTAAAGATATTGCTGCAGCGACAGAGACCTTAGTCCATGGACAACAGACTGGAGCTATTAGACTCAATGCCTTACCAACGCTAAGTCAACGTTGGCTAATGCCTAAATTGGCAGCATTCCAACGCGCCTATCCTTTAATCAACATAGACCTTACTTCGGGCGACGGAGACGTTGATTTTACGTTGGATAAAAACCATGGCCATGCCATATATGATATTGCGATAAGGACCATACACTCGTCACACCGATCGCGAATACCGCACAGTGCTGCACTTATGCCTGTAATGAAAGAAGAAATCCTGCCTGTATGCAGCCCAAGCTACTTAGAAGCGCAAAACCATGACGAAAATGGTGCGTTAAGTATACATGGCCTGACACTGCTTCAACATGGTACTCGCCCGAATATGTGGACAGAATACTTTTCACAAACGGCGATATTATCAGACGGTAAGTTTACGCATTTGCTCAAACACAGCATTGTGTTTGAGCATTTTTTCATGTTGATCGAAGCCGCAATTCGCGGTCAAGGTGTTGCACTTGTCCCAAAAGTATTAATTAAAGATGAGCTAGATAAAAAGACGTTGACGGTCGCCATAAAAAATAACTTTATTAGCCCATATCAATACTATTTTATTTACAGGCGCGAATTACAAAACAACGACGCCATACAATCTTTTTTACGTTGGTTTACTAACTAAAATATGCTGACGATTTTTAATTCTGATAAAGCATCAACTCAGTTAAAAATAATAATAGAACAAACAGCAAGCACGGGGTAAATACTCTGCTTGCTGCTTGTTCGATATCGTAATTGCTTGTTGATTTATTGCTTACTAGTTGGCGCTTAGTACAATTGAGCTTGATGCAATACTTGCTATCGCCTGTCCGTTTTTATCAATAACACTCACGTTGACCTCAATCTGACCTTTGTCAAAAGTACTCTGAATGATAGCCAATGCGCGTCCTTGATGCGTTGTTAGTCGATCACTTTTTTCGGCTTGTACGCTATTTTCCCAACCATTGTCGACAACCAACAACTTCCCAGCGCCGGTTATTTCAAATAAAACCGTGTATTCGTCATTAACTACATTGTTGCCATTTTTGTCTAGCAGTTGCACATGTATGTGACTTACATCGTAATGATCGGCTTCCAACGTCGTTTTTGTTGCCTTGATATTCAATTTAGTTGGTGGTGTATGCGTATGCAAAGCGTATTCTGCAACGGGTTTTCCACCGTTATAGCCCACTACTCTCAATTCACCTGCTTCAAAGGGGACTTCCCAAAATAGTATCCGGTTATTGTCATCACTAATCGTTTGCTTGCCCAAAGAGCGCCCGTTAATAAATAATTCGCTTTCTTCAGTATTCGAATATACGTGCGTAATGACAGGCTGAGCATCTTTATAGTTCCAATTCTCACTAACACCATACCATTCCCACTTGCGTACCCATTGCATTTGTTTAACCGGATGTTCGCGCTCGGTAAATACCCAGCCATCGACTTGATCAAATGTGTATTCCGATAATTCAGCATCAATGGTTGCTAGGTATACTTTTGGCTTGTCTACCCAAAAAGTTTCAAATTGATGTCCTCTTGGCGTTGTGTTGCCAGCGTAATCAAACAAAGAAATTTCTAGCCCTTTACGTGGCCACGGGCCTGCTTCTCCCTTATACGCAAAGCCCGTCCAAATAAAAATACCCGGAATAAATTCTCGATCTAGCGCTGCTTTCCACTCTGGCCATGTTCCCCAATTTTCAGACCCATACAGCGGAATATCAGGATACGTTGCATGTGCAATATCATATTCTTGCGCTCGATAATTAAAACCAACAACATCTAATGCATCAGTATATCCGCTGACAAAGCCTACGGATGGCGTGACTAAGCCACTAGTGATAGGCCTGGATGTATCTAGTGATTTGACTATCTTTGAAAGATATTGCGCTATGCGCGCTAAGTCATCAGGTTTACCTTTTGTAACTTCTTCAAATTTTTTCTTGAGTCGTTCAGGCGTGTATACAGGTGGCTCACCATGGTAATCCACCTTACCATTCTTGTATATTAAGGCTTGAGTGTAATATGGGTAAGTCCACTCGATTTCGTTGCCTATACTCCACATAATAACCGATGGGTGATTAAAATCTCTGCGAACTAAGTCTGCTAAGTCTTGCTCGGCCCATTGCGCAAAATGCTCAGTGTAAGACTTAACTGATTCTCCCTTGCCAGCATTATCACTTAAAAAAACTACACTTTTGTCCTTGGCAACTAACCAATCGTCAAACATTTCAGCAATAACCAAAAAACCCATCTCATCGGCTAAATCCAGCAAACCTGGAGAATGCGGGTTATGCGATAGACGAATCGCATTTGTGCCAAGGTTTTTTAGTTTATCTAAGCGATATCGCCACACTTCTCTGGGCACTGCGGCACCTACTGCGCCAGCGTCATGATGTAAATTAACGCCTTTAATCTTGGTTTGAACACCATTTAGAAAGAAACCACGATCTGCGGTAAATTCAAAAGAACGAATACCAAAGGTTTGAGTGACTTGATCAATTGTCTTACTTTTTTGCAGCAGACTAACACGCGCCTTATAAAGCGTTGGCTTATCCAATTGCCAGAGTACTGGATGTTTAAGCGCTATTTCAGTATTGATTGTTTGAGAATGACTATGTTTTAGTTTTTGTTTGCTCGAAGTAACTATTTCACCATTCGCGTCAAGAATATCAACCTTTAGAGATAGTCGGCTATTGCGCTGAGTACCAATGTTTAACGCACTATTAATATGTATGCTAGCTTTTTGTCTAGACACTTCTGGCGTCGTCACTTGTACCCCCCAATGCTTGATGTGGTGCTGGTGTACTTTTACTAACCGCACGTCCCTATATATACCCGATCCTGTATACCAACGAGCATCGTTATACGCTGTTCTATTTACCTTTACCGTAACGACATTTTTACCTTTTAGCGCGTATTTAGATACAGGTGCCACAAAGCTTATATAGCCATTTGGACGCTCAGTCACAAAATGCCCATTAATCCACACCTGAGAATTGTTATAGATCCCATCAAACTCAAGCCAAACCACTTTATTTAAGTCATCATCGCTTAAATTAAATTCTTTCCGATACCAGCCGACACCAGCGGGTTTAAAACCAGTACTCGAAGCCGCATTTTGCTCAGTGTAATCAAGCTCGACAGACCAATCATGCGGGATGTTTATGGTTTGCCAGCTACCAAGAGACTGCTCGTTATCGTCGTTAATGAAAACGGCATTTTCATCTTTAAGCATAAACTGCCAATTAAAATTAAAATCCGATATATGCCTTGTGTTATCGGCTGCATGCAACTTTGATATCAAAAGTAGGACAGAAAGCGTAAAAAGTGACACCCACCATAAACTACGTATTTTCATTTAATTCTCAATCATATTTAATACAGTGTTGTTTATGGTAAAACACCCAACAAATAATTGACATATAATTTTTATTTTTTATATTTAAAATAATGATCAAATATTAATATAAAACAAGCAGTATTTTTCTTGCATGTATGTTCAAATTTTCGTCTCGGCACGAACAAACAAAAACCCACAAACATTTGATTAATATATAAAATTTTTTAACCAATGCTAATTTTCACATTCAACAACCATACTTAGGTATAGCTCACCATCCCTAGATTTACTTCCTTTTATACATTTTTCAACCATAATGCGCTGGCATTCAAACATAAATACGCTTTACCTGCTTTTGGAGAAACATATGAAAACATCAACACTTATTTTATCTGCCGCATTGACATTTACTGCGCTTAGCGTTTCAGCTAACCAAGTTGAATTTGAAAAAGTAAACAACAACCTAGAAACAGAAGCTTGTTACACTGCCGCGACTAAAGGAATGAACGCAACAAAAGAAATTGTTCAAAAATCTAAAGTAAGCTTCGCGGTTTTCAAAAACAGCGTAATGTGCAATGGCATGCGTATCAACGAATTTGCCGCAAAGTATTTTGACAAAAAGTCGAGTATTACGGAAAAGAAAACGATTCAAGTAGTTGCATTAAGTGCATTAGACCGTTCACCTGAATCACAGCTATGTTTAGACGCTGTCGTTATGGGTGAAAAAGCAGCACGCTCCAAACACAATATGCGTAATACCAACGTGGTATGTAATGGTAAATCGCTATCACACTTCCTAAAGACATTTAAAAACCGTAAAGTCGTATTAGATACTGATGAGTCAAGCTCAATAGCTAGTTAATGTAGCTAAACGCTTAGGATCAAAAGCAGGGAGCCCGCACTTTGTAATGGAGTGTGGGCTCTCTGCTTTATATACGAATATTCGCTATACACTTAGTAGTCATATAATAATCATCGCTCCCTTATTCTCTGTCTTCACTTATCTTTACTTCTAGTACTCGTCGGCTATTTAAAACCTCCAAGTAGAATACCTACATAAACTGCTATTAATAGATATAAACTATTAAGTTATAATAGGGACAATTTAGGATGTTTGACTAACACAAGATATGTCTAATTTTAAATATGAATACATAATCAAGGAACTTAGCGAAAAAATAAGTCGCAAAGAGTGGCATGTCGGTGAAAGAATCCCCTCTATTCGCCAATTGAGCAGGGAGTTTTCGGCGGCCAAAGTGACAGTGCAAACCGCCCTGCAAAAAATGGAAGCGAGTCATATCCTCTATTCTAAGGCACGTTCAGGCTATTATGTCGAAGGTGAATATCAAAATAACAGTCAAACACTTCATTATGAAACAATTCGCACCTCAATACCCAGGCCAGTCAAAGTCCCAGAAATTTTTTACGATATCATGGCGAAAAGTGCAGCGTTTGATATTTTTCCTAGTGGCGAAGATTCAACTCAGTCGTCGACTCATTTAGACTTATTAAATCGCCATATTGGAAGAGCGATGCGATGTAACTCAAAAGCCAAAGCTGATTACTACGCCATGCCAGAAGGAAGCTTTGAGCTTAGAAAACAACTAGCCTATATCTATAAACAAATAGCCATAGACATTACGCCCGAAAACATCTGTTTGACCAATGGTTGTCAAAACAGTCTATATTTGACCCTCTCCGCGTGCTGTAATGAAGGCGATACTGTTGCAGTAGAAAGCCCAGCCTTTTATGGCGTACTACAAATACTTCAACAACTAAAACTGAACGTTGTCGAAATTAATGCGTCTGCAACACAGGGGATTTCTGCAATTGATGTAAAAGCCGTTTGCGATAAGTGGCAAATTAGCGCATGCGTTATTAGTGCAAATTTCGCGACGCCAACAGGCGCATTAATGCCCAGGGAAGAAAAAATAGCCATCGCTGAATTAGCCGCAACGCATAATTTTACGATCATTGAAGATGATATATATGGTGACCTTGGATTTGATTACAGGCCCGAGCCAATCCGGTCATTTGACCGCCACGACAACACCATCATTTGTAGTTCGTTTTCCAAGTCCTTGTCTAGGGATATCAGAACAGGATGGATTGTTTGCAATGATAAATACAAAGAAAAAATACTACGCATCAAGTTACTAAATCAGTTGGCATCTCCTATATCAGTGCATGAAGGGATCGCCACCTTTTTATCGGAAGGACACTACAAACGACATTTAATCAACTTGAGAAAAACACTGAAGCAGCAACTCAACTCAATGTTAGATTTAATTCATGCAAATTGGCAGTTTCAATACGACTATAGAGTGCCAAATGGTGGCTTATGCATATGGGTGGAACTAAGCAGGCGCATCGATACATTGTCTCTGTATCACGAAGCGATGACACAGGGCATCGTTATCACACCTGGACGCTTATTCAGTAATTCGAAACGCTTTGATCATCACATTCGATTGAGCTTCGCTCACGCTTATACTTTCAAGAGAAAGGATGCACTATTGACATTAGGTAAGATGTGCAAACAACGATCTCCTATCTAGATGGGCTACGAATTAAATCGGCAAATTTTTTTGCTTAATCTTCTCTATCAATTCTCGGTTTGTAGGCAGCGCTGATAAATATTTTTCACTCATACTCTTATTTGCATATGTAAGTCTAGCGACAACAGCGTCCATGTTATTCGATACAGCCATACCGCTTAACGCATGCGCATACCCCATACCACACAGAATGTATTGGTAGCTCGCGGAAGGAAAGATCTCTATTCGATCAAAGTCATAATGCCATGGCGCTTGATATCTCCATCCCTCCAACATCTCTTTAAGTCTCTCCGGCACACTTTGTGGATCTTTGTTTTGTACCCAAAACGCAGAATCTGCCCGCTGACTTAATACATAATGTAACTTCAAAAATTCAACGATACGTTGCCAACGATATAAGAAAACCTCATTAAAACGCTTTTCTAACTGAGGCAACGCAAAGGTTGAGGCTGGAAATTGTTCGGCAATCATTTTGCATGACAACTCAACCAATGCTAATGAAGACGCTTCTAGTGGCTCAACAAATCCAGCAGACAAGCCAATTGCCACACAGTTGCCTGACCAGAAACGTTCACGGTGACCTGGCTCAAAAGAAATGTGACGACAGTCTGCGGTAGGTAAGGCGTATTTTTCATGCTGAATATAGTCTTGCAATGTCTCTTCAGCAAGATCTCTACTGGCAAATTGACTTGAATAGGCGTAACCGATGCCTCGACGAGAAGGCAGACCAATATCCCAAATCCATCCTGCCGCCTGCGCAGTAGATAGCGTATTAGATTCTATTGGCGCATGTGAGTTAACATAATCTGCTTGGGCGGCAACCGCTGAATCAATAAAAAGCGTATCTTTCTTAGAGATAAATCCTACCCCTAAGTGTTTGCCAATTAATAGAGCGCTTATTCCTGTACAGTCGATAAATAATTGGCCTTCTAAGACGCCACTCGATTTTGTCGTTACTGACTTAATGTGCCCATTAGGATGGTTGTCAATATTGATGACCTCATCTACAACATGCCTAACTTGAAGGTTTTTAATGCAGTGCGTCCTTAAGAAATTAGAAAATTTGCCCGCATCCAGGTGATAACCATAATTACAAACGGCTGCAAATTCCGGCGTTGTACTTTGTTTTGGGGCAAGCTTTTGCTCGCATACCTTTGCTTGAGGCGTAACAAAATTAGCAAAAGCCTGATATTCATTTACTTCAGCATTGGACAACCAATACTCTGCCAGATTGTTAGTACTAAACTCCGCGGGTAAAGAAAAGGGATGTTGGTATACGTCATTGCTCTCGTTTGTTCGCCACTTTCGAAACGTCGATCCTTGTTTAAAAGACGCATTGCATTCTTTAATAAAGGTTGATTCAGAGATCCCCATACTTGAGAGTGTAGAACGCATTGTCGGCAACGTCCCCTCGCCTACACCTATTGGCGCTAATTTGTCAGACTCAATGAGTGTAATTATTGGCGCCCCATTTGCATTTGCACCAAACTTCTCAATCAATTTTGCAGATAGCACACCCGCGGTAATCCAACCAGCCGTGCCGCCGCCCACAATAACAACTGATTTTATTGAAACTGACATGTATGTCCTTGTAAATAATAAATTTTGTACATAAGCAGATTTAAGATTGTATACATTAATCGCTTTAATTTGCGCAGTAAAGAACAACTCACTCACTTACGCTCAACTTTTACATCCCAAACAACAAATATTTCATTTACGTTGAAATGAGTTTAGGATGTTGCAGGTCTATTTATATGTTGTACAAGCAAACCAATTAAACAATACCCCAGTAATGTGTTACGCAATACTGAGGTAAACGTATGACGGGCCTGATTTGGATTTATATTAAAGTGAATTCAAACGACCGTCTTTTTGCGATCCATATGCTTTTTAGGAAGCATATCTGACCTTAGGTTTAATGAATGTACGTTCAACGATTAACTGGAAAGACCGCCATCATTACAGGCGCTAGCGAAGGCATCGGACTTGCCATTGCAAAACGATTTGCCGAACAGGGCGCCGAACTAATACTCATAGCAAGAAATAAGAATAGACTCGAAGAAGTTAGACGTCAGCTTATTATGCTTACAAGCGCAAATGTCCACCTAATTACTACCGACCTATCCAATTTCGAATACGTTAAAAAATGTATTGACCAAATTCAATCGCTGACTAGCAACATTGACATACTTGTAAACAATGCTGGCACCGCAATTTTCAAAAACTTAGAGCGAATCAGCGTGTATGATTACGAGGCAATCATGAACGTCAACTTACGTACTCCTCTCTTTTTTACTCAAGCATTTGAAGCTAACCTCGCTAAACGTAAGGGTTGTGTATTAAACATCTCTTCCCATTTAGCCGATCAGATGCTACCAGACAAATCGTCAAGTGTTTACTCTGCTAGCAAAGGCGCACTAAATTCATTGACTAAGGCGCTTGCGAAAGAACTAGGGCCCAAAGGTGTCAGAGTAAATGCCCTATCACCAGGAATGATCGTAGGTAAAACCTTTGAAAAAATTTCTACCTGTGATGCCGAAATTACGGAGCAATATGAAGAAGATATGCCTAAATTTCAGCCAATGGGATGCTTCGGAAAACCAGAAGATGTTGCCGCAATGGCGCTACAGTTAGTATCAAGTGAATCATCCTGGATAACTGGGACCGTTATTCCTATCGACGGCGGTTTAAGTATAAGTTAAGTCCATAAAAAAGCCGTTTTCTAAAAAGAAAACGGCGAGTACTGTGCAATAGACATTACGACTAGGGAATATCGCAAGACAACACATGAAACTGATTTTTTTAACAAGGTTGCAACATATTTTACATATCTACCCCAACAAATCAACCTATATTTAATTCGATATAGATGACCTTTATCTTAAAAACTATGTGCAATATATGCGACTAAAGAAATTTGTAGTGCTAACCCTTGAGACATCGAAACCGCCTTCACTGTCCCATTTTGGGCGTGAACCAACTCTTGCACTAGCGCAAGGCCAATACCAGTCCCTGGTGCTATGCGAGTAAGTTCATCACCACCGCGGTAAAACAATTCAAACAGCTTTTCCTCATGGGCTGACGTAATGCCAGGGCCATAGTCTCGAATCTCTAACATAATCCGATTGTTATTTGCTTTATCTATATTAAAGGTAAAATCCAACTTTTTGCGGCTAATATCGTTTATTTTACTAGCACCAAAAAACTTCACAGAGTTATCCGCAATATTAACCACGACCTGCGAAAATGCATCTAAATCGACCTTCACTTTTACCTTTCTAAAGTCACTAGTGCTGCCTAAAAAATTGAGTTCAAAGCCATTTGTCTGAAGTAGCGACATAACTTTTGATCGGATAACATCTTTCAAAACGGGTAATTCGACAAATTCAGTTTTCAGGCTTTGTTGCGGCTGACTTAATTTAGACAGCGTTAGCGTATTGTCGATAAGACGAGAAAGCCGCTCACTTTCTGACAGAATGAAATTGTAATAGTCCTTTTGGTCTTGAACTGAATTCATTTGCCCAGATTCCAACATTTCAGCGTACATCCTTATTGAAGTAAGCGGTGTTTTTAGCTCATGGCTTACCGACGATACAAAGCCCAAGCGCTGCTCCGCTAATTTAAGTTGTTTAACACCAATCTTATAAAAACCTAAACAGCTACCTACCATCGCCACCAACAATACGATGTTCAGCACTAAGTTATATAAGCCCTGAGGAGAATGTTTCAAAGTCGCGGTAGAATAATGAATAGTCAGATTGCCATAGGGCCAATTTAGCGTTTGACTACCTAAGATTTGCTGGGTGTATTGAGGTGAATCTTGTTCTCGCCGTTGAACGTTCACCTCACCGTTATCATCACTAGTCGCAATAAAATAACTGTAAAAAGGCGTTGGTTTTGAATCGTGCAACGTAATGGCAAGTACGATGTCCACGGGAATTGAATTGAGTGCAGAGCTTACAACGTAGTTTAAGTACGACGACCTTTCTATCACAAAACCCTGCAATTTGGTTTGCTCATTGAGCAACACCACACGATAAAAAATATAATAGTTTGGCACATCGTCGAATAAGTGAAAGCGTCCGGAATTGCCTATCATCCCACCAGCAACGAACTGCTTGAACTGTTGAGACAAAGAAACAATCTCTTGCAACTCCAAGGCCTGTTTTCGACGAGCTTCAAATGTGCTAGACAAGTGTTCAGTCAGCGCTTTTTTTTCACTCTCCGAGTGCAAGGTGTATGGCCAAATTGGACTGTTAAACCGCCCTTTCATATCGACTTGATAGTAACCCAACAAGCCAGGTTTACTTTCATAATTACTTGGGTCGGCCAAATTGGATAGCGTTTCATTTAGCGCTTTAGTGGCAGGGTTATACACAAGGTAATAGTAGTCAAATTGCCGTTTTTGAATCGCATTAAAATAGGCGAGCCTTTTAAATAGTCGCTTATTTAAAGCAACAGTGATTTTGTCGGTTTGTCGCTGGTAATTTATTAACGTGTCTTTACTCAGCTGCTGAAAACCGAGATAAGAAAGTACACTTGCAGGGATAAACAATGTAAAAAACAATAACAGGCTTATCAAACGCAAACGATTTAGACGTTGACGATAATTACGCGGAGGATTACGCGGGGAATTGTTTAGGCTGAGCCACTTCATACGTCGACAGGGCTGCAGAACAACTGATACCCCTCACCTCGAAAGGTCACTAAGTGCGCGGGTGCTCTTGGGTTTTTCTCTATCTTTTTTCTAATCCTGGCGATATGAATATCAACGGTTCGAGTATCAACATCCTCCGTCGATTTGTACCCCCACACCTGCCTCAAAAGTTCCGTGCGGCTAACAAAGCTACTTTGTTCATTCAAGTAGGACAATATAGCCACTTCACGACGAGTATACTGTACTTTTTGTTGATACGACGTACCCACTAAGGTTTGAGTACATACCCTAACATGATCACCAATCAAGATTGATGTGCTTTGGCCTGCCATAGCCGATCGACGAACTAATCCATTTACTCTAAGCACCAATTCTGATGTCGAAAAAGGCTTAGCCAGATAATCGTCCGCCCCTAAGGTAAGGCCATTGATAACATCTTCTTCCGAATTTTTTGCAGTAAGCATAATTATCGGCTGCGCCTGCGACGATTGTCGAATAATGTCGCAAACCTCAAAGCCGTTCATGCTGGGCAACATAAGATCCAATAAAATGCAGCTATACTTTTTTTCCAAAGCTTTATTCAGACCGTTTTGACCATCCATCTCACTGTCGACGTGATATCCATGAAATACAAATAAGTCAGTTAAACCTCTTAAAATATAAGGCTCGTCTTCAATAATTAGTAGAGTAGGTTTTGCTTTCATGACTTCCATTCCGACAACTAAATCACCGCCCAATATAACAGGATTTACAAAGACTCAATGTAAACTATTGTAAATTATTTGACGTGGTATTTTTACGCTTTGTGCCTATTTTCATCAGGTCAGGCTTTTTAAAATTCTATCCAGTTTTAAGCCACCAGAACAAATCAAGCTATCTATGACTAAGCACAAAACAGCGCATTTAGCACTTCTCGCTAGCTTACTTTTCACCGCTGGTAGTGCATGCTGTGAAAATCTAAGAACATCAAATGTTGACCGCTACGACAGTACGTATTTTATGGCGCTCGAACCACAAACACTTTACGATGTGTTAACGCTCATTCCTGCTGCCAATAGTGTCCTTATTGATATGGCCAATACCGCAGACAACAGAGGCTTTGGTAGTGACGGAGACCAAATACTAATTAACAACAAACGAGTGTCCGGCAAAGACAATAGCATTGAAAAAGAGCTGAATAACACGCTTGCGCAAGATATCGAATACGTCGAATTAATACGCGGCACACGGTCTGATTTAGACGTGCAAAGCCGCGGGTTGGTGATAAACGTCATACTCAAAAAGCACGTCGATGCATCTATACGTTGGACATTTGGCGGCATAACAACTAAAAGTTTAGCGACCAAGCCCTTTGGCTCTATTATTTATAACAATGGCAATGACGGTCTTAAGTATCGGATTGGTTACGAACGCTACGTTAATCCCACCGAATTCACAATCACAGATGAATACTGGAACCTTGACAATCAGCAAATTTTTGCTGCTACTCGAAAACGGAAAAACTGGTTTACGCGGGACAGCGTGAGTGCAAAACTAGAATATGAATACTCTACACGCACACATTTGCAACTGAACACGTTATTTGAAAAGTATCGTGTCGACAGCTCATATCTCAGCGAATCAGAAAACGTAATTGAAAACTCATTCAATACCACTGATCTTGTCTATGACTGGAGCAAAGAAAACTGGGAAGTAAGCGGAGACATCACTTATGACATCGATAACGACAATCATCTCAAACTGCTTTTTATCAGCAATCGATCAGATGCCGACGACAAAATATGGCAATTAAACGTTCTAGAGCACGGCCAAACGACCATAGATTATCGATTACCCAGACTTTTTGTTGCTAATGAAACCGTATTGCGAGGGAATTGGAAACATATCTCTAATAGCAAACATAGCGTTGACTCAGGCATTGAAGTCGCAATAAATAAACTTGACGAGAACGTTCAATTCGAAGCGCTATCAGGCGATGTTTATCACTCAACAGAAGAGACAAACATTGAAGAACAAAGATACGAAATTTTTATCAGCCATAACGTCGCCATAAGTGAATTTCTCAATGTGCAGTCTTCTTTAGTCTATGAAAATTCTGCGCTTAAGGTTGCAACCCAGTTTCAGCTTCAGACCGACGAATTGCTAACATCCAATGACGCATCTAGTCGCAGCTTCGCTTATTTAAAACCGCGGCTTAATCTACGCTACGACTTAGACGCACAGCATCAACTAAGATTCAATTATCAGCGTACCGTTAGTCAACTAAATCTCGATGACTTTGTGCCGCAATTTAATCGAGATGAGGCTCGCCTTGAAGAAACTAACCCAGATTTAAAACCAGAAATGCGCGATGAGTTTTCAATGAGCTGGCAAGCACAATGGCAGGCAACTAAAAATAGCATTACCTTGAGCCCGTATTATCACAAAATTACAGATTTGATCACTGAGATTCCGCTAATTAACTACTCTGGGGACGGCAATGTTGATGAAGCCAAAGAATACGGACTAAAGCTTAATGGTCATCTAAGCTTGGACATGCTTGGCATTGAAGACACTATCGTCACTGCAAGTTATACAATAAAAACCAGTGATGTTCTTGATCCCTTTACTAATGAGCATACTAAGTTCAATGGTTTTAGTAATCATGACTGGCGTCTAAAAATCAATCAGAATGAGTTAATTCAAGATTTATCATTCACCTTAACCTTAGCCAAACGCAGCCCATATACGGCGGCTCGCTATGACTACAAACAAACACTTACGTCTAATATGACCGTGAATGGTTTTATTGATTATCAAATCAACAAACAGCTCAAACTCAGACTGCAAGGCGACTATCTTTTAAATCGCGAGTATCAATATGAAAGAGAACGTTTTAACGGCCTATCATCAGCGTCAGCATTTTTGCGTGATGAACAACGTCGATATCATTGGGAGTCGAGATTTTCCATCACCTTATCAGGCCAATTCTAGGCGAATAACTCTTGCTTGCGGTCTCGATACCAGATAAATATTAGATTTATCTGGTAGACCTGCGCAAAAAAAAATTCTCTTACATTTTTTTTGAAATTTAGTTCGCTATATTGCGTTAATTTACATATAACACAGGTGCGATTATCAAATAAATATTGAGAACAAAAATGGAAAGCAAGTTTCAACTTCAGCTTAAATACTTAGCCTATTTTTTAGGCGCCTTTATCGTTATTGAAATTATCAATTTGTTATCTGGCAGAGCACTAAACCAGTTTAGCATTTTACCTCGTGATCCAAGCTCACTCATATTTATTCTCACAGCCCCCTTTTTACATGCAAACTTACATCATTTCTTTTCAAATATTTTTACTTTGAGTATTTTCGCTTTTTTACTTTTCCAATTCGGCAATAAACAATTTCTAAAAGTCACCGCCATTCTTATCTTAAGCACTGGAATTTTAGTGTGGTTACTTGGTAGAAACGCATACCACTTGGGAGCAAGCGGTTTACTTTACGGATATTTTGGTTATTTAGTGCTAGCAGGATGGATGCAAAAACGCCTTTCCTTAATGTTAATATCGATTGTTATAGCCTTTATGTACGGCGGTATCATTTTTGGCGTGTTACCCAGCAGACCTTATATCTCTTGGGAGTCTCACCTCTTCGGTTTTATCTCAGGTCTAGGCTTAGCATGGCTCATGCGCAGTAAACAACGTTAAGGCCCTGTCATATATTTAACACATAAAGTTCATTTTTATGTAACCAAATAGACACCAAATTGTCATTCATTTTCCAAAGACTATGGGCGAAAAAAAATACCTATAACTTTGGAGTAAAGAATGAAGACGATATTCCCAAAAGCCCTGTTGAGCACGGCTATTATAATTTCACTCGCTGGTTGTGACGGAGATGACGGTCGTGACGGTACAAACGGCGTTGATGGACAAAATGGTGCTGATGGCCAAAATGGTTTAGGCAGTCTTGTAGTACAAACGACGTTGCCCGCAATGAGCGACGCTTGCTTCAATGGTGGCCTGCAAGTTGAAAGCGGCATAGATACAAATGCTGATGGTGAATTGACGATGGATGAAGTATCCAGTACATCATACGTATGCGCCAATGCTAACCTCAATGACGCAGTAAACTTTAACCGTATCGCTTCATTTCCAGTATGTTCGCAAATTGATGTGGCATGTAATACAGACAATGAAACCGCGGCAGAAATCGTCGCAAGTTCAGAAGATGGAATGACCTTAATCTACACAGATAGTCCAGGAGAAGCGCTTGGTTTTGTGGACATTGCGACACCAAATGCCCCCATGTCAGCAGGCACGTTAGCCCTAGAAGGTGAACCGACCTCAGTTGCCGTTAAAGGTGAATTTGCGTTAGTTGGTGTGAATACTTCTGAAGATTTCATCAATGTAAGTGGTAAACTAAGTGTGGTAGATATTGCCACGCAAACTGTCGTGCAATCTCTGGATTTAGGCGGTCAACCTGACTCAGTTGCCGTTAGCCCTGATGGGAACTACGCAGCTGTCGTAATTGAAAATGAACGAGACGAAGACCTTGGAGATGGTGCTCCTCCGCAACTTCCCGCAGGTAGCTTAGTTATCGTCAATATCGCGGATATCGACCCAGCAAACTGGACGACATCAACGGTTGAATTAGTTGATCTTGCAGATAAGTTTCCGTCTGACCCTGAACCAGAATACGTCGATATAAATGACAATAATGTCGCGGTGGTTACCTTACAAGAAAATAATCATATCGTGCTGATTAATTTAGTAGATGGTACAGTAATGAATGACTTCAGCGCGGGTACAGTCGACTTAGACATGGTTGACGCCACTGAAGAAGACCCAGCGCTTATTCTACAAACAGAGTCTTTAGCAGATGTGCCTCGCGAACCTGACGGTGTCGCATGGATAAATAGTGAGCACTTTGCAACCGCTGATGAAGGTGACTTAGACGGTGGAAGCCGCGGATTCACCATTTTTAATACCGCAGGCGAAATAGTGTGGACCTCCGGCAATTCCTTAGACCACATGACTGCTCGTTTAGGGCATTACCCAGATGGCCGCTCAGGTAACAAAGGCAATGAACCAGAAAATGTAGAGGTCGGCATATACAATGACGGCAGGTTCTTATTTGTTAATTCAGAGCGCTCAAGTCTAGTGTTTGTTTACGATGTAGCAAATCCTGCGTTGCCTACTTTAAAACAAATTCTGCCAGCCGGTGCTGCGCCAGAAGGTGGGTTAGCCATCCCTGATAGAAACCTATTGGTTGTTGCCAGTGAAGAAGATAACCGTGGCGACAAAATTCGTTCTGTATTGAATATTTACCAGTATGAATTTGCAGAAGCTGAATACCCAACCTTAGTGTCAGCAGATCGTGCTAACGGCACGCCAATCCCTTGGTCAGCCATGTCTGGTTTAGCAGCGGATCCCGCTGATGCAAATACGCTGTATGCGGTTGAAGATAGTTTTTACATGTCTAATCGCATATTTAAAATTGACGTCGGACAAACGCCTGCAGTTGTCGTAGACGAAATCACAATAAAAGACACAAACGATGTATTTGCAGGAGTGACAACGTCTGGTGCCGCTGAAGACGCAGAGAGTTTTGACGATGTTGATTTAGCTGCAATGATTAATCAAGATAAAACAGTAAACATTGACCCGGAAGGTGTTGCTAAATCATCCGATGGTGGCTTTTGGGTGGCGTCAGAAGGTGCAGGTACGATTGGTGACGACAACCGCGATATCGAAAAGCTAAACTTCATCTTTAAAACAGATGATAGCGGTGTAATTGAATCTGTTATTACGCTGCCTCAGGCGTTAAATGATATGCAACTGCGTTTTGGATTTGAAGGTATTACTGAGTATGACGGTAAAGCATATGTTGCTTTTCAACGCGCTTGGGGGGATGAAGTGAATCCACGTATTGGCATATACCATGTTGCTTCGGGTACTTGGCGCTTTGTATTCTACCCATTGGATGCCGTTGAATCACAAGATGGCGGTTGGGTTGGCTTATCTGATATTACTTCCTTAGGCGAAGGCCAATTTTTGGTATTGGAACGTGACAATAAAGGCGGACCAGATGCAGCCATTAAACGCTTATACACCATTGATTTGTCATCGGCAGCGGATGATACCACGGTTACTAAAACACTAGTGCGTGATCTCATGCCAGACTTAGCAGCAACTGGTGCACTGACTTTTGAAAAAATAGAAGGTACTGCTGTGACTTCAGAGGGCAATGTTTATATCATCAATGATAACGATGGTGTAGATGACAACAGTGGCGAAACTCAGTTAATTAATTTAGGTAAAATACTAAACTAACCTATCTAGAAAGTTACCCTCACCCTATGCCCAGCAATTGCTGGGCATTTTTCAAAGCTTTAAAACTAATTAATTAGTTGACAATCAATATTTTTGATTCTACAGTTTAAATACTAATTATTTAGTAGATACTAGTATTGATGTCTACAACATCCATGTGAGTAAAAAAGATGGCCCGCAAAAAATCAGACCAACTAACCGACGGTGAGCAAAACATTATGCAGCTACTGTGGAAACAAGGTGAGATGTCAGTAAAAGACGTGGCTGACGCCTTGTCACAGGACAAACCAACGGCATACACAACTGCACAAACAATGTGCAAAATTCTCGTAGACAAAGGCTATGCAGAGTTTCGTAAAGATGGTCGCGCATTTTTATACAAAGCAAAAATAACTGAGCATGACGCGAGACAAGGCGCCCTATCCTCCTTATTAAATAAGTTTTTTGGCAATTCGCCGGAGTTATTGGCACAACACCTTATGCAAGAAACAGATATCGAATTAAGAGATCTAGAAGCGCTCCAACAGAAAATTAACAAGGTAAAAGACTGAAACATATTACACGACCATCTATAGGAAAAGCCGATGATTACTGAAATGACATTGTTTGGCACAATAGCGATTCACCACTTGCTGATTGGTCTTTGCCTATTTGGGTTAATGTGCATAGTGATAAAATGTTTCGCACTTTCTGCAGAAACGCAAAGTTGGCTGTGGGTAACTATTTTTATTGTCTCGACGGTGGCTCCGTTCACACTGATTAATGTCGATAAGGAACGCAGTACACCCAGCGTAAATATTACTTCAGTCAATGAAAGCACAGCCATTTTAGACCTTTCTGATGCATATCAACCCACGAAAGCACAAAAGAGAATACCCCCAAACTGGCATGTACCAAGTGGCCTGATATTTGGTATCCAAAGCTTACTATATACATTTTGTGTACTATGGATATTTGGCAGCATATGGCGCTTATTTCAGTTGGTAGGTTCGGTATCTAGGACTCGATACTTAAGCACAACAGCAACCCCATCGGGTATTGCGACAAATGAAATACCACACGTCGACATTCTCATATCTTCTTACGCTAAATCCCCTTTAGCCGTTGGCCTCATGCGCCCCCAAATTATATTACCTGCTAATTTTCTGCATAATCTAAGTGAGCAACAACTGTTGCCCATATTGATGCACGAATATGCGCATATTCAACGCAAAGACCTATGGGTAAGCGCCTTTCAAGAAACATTAGCAATTGCCTTTTGGTGGAGTCCAGCAATACGCCTTATTAACAGAAAAATTCATATTTCTAGGGAGTTGGCATGTGATTTACGCGCAGTAAGGCACTTAAATAGCTCAAAGCGTTATCTTCAATCGCTTTTAGATAGCACAAAATTAATGCTAACACACAAAACCAATGTGTTGGCACTCGGATTGTTTAGTAAAAAGAAAGACCTAACCTATAGGATAAATCAAGTGATGAACGAAAATTCAAAACGTAAACCAAATACAAGCCTTATTGCCTTCTACTGCCTTTGCTTAAGCGGCGTAACCATCGCGACTGCGAACGCTTTTGCGCCGTCTATCGACCTTCAGGCTGTAGAACGCGATGGAAATCACTTTTCAAAACTATCAAGAGCACAAGGTGAAATGCTAATGGAGGCGATTAAATCAAATGACAAGCCCTTGCTCAACTTAATGATCGACAATGGTTTGGACATAAACACGCCCATCGTTGGCGATGGTACAGCGCTAATCATTGCGGTAAAAGCCAATAACGCACACATGATGGAAACACTCATTTCACTCGGCGCCGACGTGAATCAATCATCAAGGGGTGATGGCAACCCACTGATTGCGGCAGCAGGCACCAACAACGTAAAACTAACTAAGCGTTTGCTAGACTATGGCGCAGATGTAAACGCTATTGTGCCAGGTGATGAAACGCCCTTAATCACGGCGTCTCGCCGCGGTAACTTTGAAGTCGTCGAATATTTAGTCAGTCAGGGAGCCGACGTAAACTTGGGCGTTATGGCAAATGAATCATTTGCGAAAGAATATAGAACACCGTTAAATAAAGCGGCAACACATAAAATCCGTCGTTTTTTAATTAGTCAGGGCGCAATGGAGCAATAAAACATCAATTAACCATTTTGCTGCAGTCTCTATATTTCAACGACGGGCAATGAACCTGAAGTTCTTGCCCGTGTATTTAAACCAGCGACAATAATTTATCCCCCTGTGATAAAGCTTTTTATACTGTCAAAACCTGAACGGTAAGCAAAAAATACTGCAATATCATCTGCTCCGTTACCGACATTTGCTTTAAATCCGACAACAAATCTACCTTTTTCAGCATCAGCATCAACATCTAATTGCCATTCACCGGTTAACAGTAGCCTAGGTTCACTTTTTTGCCCACCGTACTCTTCAAACATTAATACCGCAGCACTCAGTTTTCCGCGAGGAATCGTATTGACCTTTTTACTCATATCTTCGCCGAAGTATAGATACTCACCAATAAAACCACCATATGAATTGCTTGTATCTTGTGAAGCCGTTACCTTCTCTCTGGTCTTCAACCCCACCATTAGTCCATAGGTAAAGTAATCATGCATTAACTTATTTTTATGCGACGTAGAAAACGTTAGTTTAGTATAAATATCCAACGAGCCATTTACGTCATTAAAACTTACTTCATCGTTTTTGGCATCAGTTGCGCTAGGTACTCCAGCATTGTCTCCAGTATCGCCTTCGGATCCATCATTTGCGCCACCAGTTGAGTCTCCCTCTGAACCACTGTCATTATCGCCTGGCATCATTGGCTCATTTGGGATAGCATCTTTTTCTTCCAGAAGCACAGCACTGTTAGCAAATAAGCCCCCGACTCCCCAATGAATAGCGGTATACTGCTTAGTCATCCAGCGCCCATTAAAAGCAAATTGTGCAAACGCATTTTTTCGACCGAATCCCTCGTGAACGCCATCTACGTTATAGTCAGATTGCAAGGTATATCCTAACATTAGCTGATTCCCCCAAGAGGATTTCTCGGTCGGGTCAAATAAATCTTTTACGAATTTTTCTTCGGCGCAGTTACTTTGAATACCATTAATCCAAACGCTTCGCATGTTTTTAGCCATATCCGCGTCGTGATACTTATCATCAGGAATTTCTACGTTTGCAAATTCTTGCAGGTCTAGAGAGCCCTTAGCCAAACCAGAATCACACACTTTAAAAGCTGGTTTAATTGCAACTAACACTTTTTCAACACACTTTTTTTGTTCATTATTACTACAATTAATTGATATTGTAGTATCACTCTCTTCAGCAAAAACTACGTTTGATAAGAGCAAGGCTGAACCCAATAATAAAGGGGACGTGGTGTTTTTCATTTTCATTTAATAACGCTTCCATTTTGTATGTGTACTCCTTAAGTGTTGGTATCAAAGAGATTCTCTCAGTTGATGAAGGATGTGCATAACGCCAGATAGAAGGTAGAGGATTTACATTTTTACTTTTATATTGGTCATAACTGCAAATTATGGACAATGGCTAATATCACATAAGCGTTCGAGCATGTTGATGATACATCTCTAACATGTGAACCTGCCATCTAATTACGTTGTTAAGATGAACAAACGTTTAAATTCGGAGCGAATTTACTTTAAGTTTTACTACTACAGTACAGTTATCTGGCGAATTTAATTTGTCTAACATCTCATTTGTAGCGGCAGTAAAAGTCACGACTACAAATAAACAACTTAAAAATTACTTTCACAACTTAATGTTACTAATCGGAGTGGTATAAAATGAATCAATTGAACACTAATGAAATCAATGAAGTATATGGCGGTGCTGCACAAGCAGTTATCGCAGTCGCCGTCTTGGGTTACTTAGGTGGCAAGATTGCAGATAGTGTCATATCTTACGCCAAGAACAGAGAACGCACCACTAGCTCTGGTGGTCAAATGAATGGGAACAGGCGTTTATCGCAATAAAGGCTATGCTATACTAACAAAGTGAAAGGAGTAATGGGCTCCTTTCTCCTTTTTTTAAATAGTATGAAACGACAAAAAAATATCCTTATAACACTTATCATCCTTATATGTATTATATGTGCGGCTACTTCGCAACACATGCGTGAAAAGTCCCATGGCGTATTAAGTAGCGTAGATATCATATTGGGATCTGCCCCAAGTTTTTTTTATGTTTTAGGTGCTATTCTCTTTGTCCCGCTAATAGATAATACAATAAAATTCAAAAAATTCTTAACGCTAGCATCATTAATAGCTCTCGGCGCCCTCATTTATGAAATTGAACAAATTTGGACAACCTTAATATTTGACTACAAGGATATTTTAGCCACGCTAGCGGGTTATCTCATTGCTATCTTAATATTTAGTTCCTGCTCGTTTGAGCCAGATAACGCAACACAAGAAAACGAATAAGGCTAAAAATCTTTAGTATCTCCTCAGATTCTAAGCAAATTTTTGCGTTAATAATGTAAACAGTTGCAAATCAGATATAATAGTAAGTATTAGTAGAAGTAACAACGGCCACCACTTGAGACATAAATTTACGTTTTTCACCGCTTTTTCAACATCGCTTGCAATATTGCTACTGACGTTAAATCCTTTGTACACCGCTAATGCCACAGTGTTTAAACATAAACTTGATGTTCAACTACGAGCTGATGATAGATCAGGCCGAGATTTAAGGTATCAGTATCGTGTACGTTATTATCCCTCTGTCAGTTTTAGTGATAGTTTGTCAGTAAATGGCTTTGTTGTGACAGGCGATGACTTTTCATCTAGTCACAACACGATTGATGACAGTTCTGCAGATCATTTTTATCTTAGGCGAGCATTTGTGCGCCATTCTGGTGACTACGGAAAAACTGAAGTGGGTATAATCCCTACATTTAAAGGGCGTGTGTCCTCTAGTGGATTATCAAAAGATGGTTGGATTCAAGGCATTCGACATGTAAGAAATACAGGCAACAAAGGTCAATTTGAATTAGTCGCTGGAGAATTAAATAACGTTGACCCTCGTAAGGCAATTGACGCACCCAACACAATCGACTATCTAGAGGCGGAATATTCAGCATCATACAACGAGCAGATAAGTTACGAATTCAGTCTAGAACGTATGACCTCTGCAAACTTTATGAGAACCGAATTACGATATGCTTATGCTGAGTCCCACACTGCATTCGCCGAATTAGTTAAGCGAGCAGATGCCACTAAAATTAAAACTGTCCTAGGTGTCGAAGGTGAATTTAGAAGCAAAGATAAGCCCTATGAATATTTTGTCTACTATTCATATGTCAGTGATGACTTTGGCTTAAAAGCAGAACTTACTGAAGACTTTCTAGGCACCGGTCACGGATTTTCGGCGGAAATTGAATCTAGTTTTAGTTTTGCCCCACTAAATTGGTTCATTCGCTTCGATAAGGTTGACAATAGCAGCAGAATGCTAGGCGGAATAAAATGGTCATTATAGCCTAACAACTCAAATGTCCTCACCTGCTTCACCTACTGACACAAATGCAGTTTCAATCATGGCCTCTGATATCCATTTTTGCATTGCGTCGCAAGCTAAAGTACGCGTCATATATGCTTGTACGTCCTTATTCACATCAATGCCATAAGTAATAAATCTATGCACAACAGGCGCAAACATTGCGTCTGCAATACTCCATTCCCCAAACAGCCATCCGTCATACTCAAAAAGTTGTTCTGTCCATATGTCGCAGACGCGCTGAATATCCTTTTTTGCATCTGCAGACAGATTGACTATTCGTTTAGCGCGGATATTCATTGGCATTTCATTTCTCAATGCGGCAAAACCAGCATGCATTTCTGACGAAAGTGCTCGTGCTTTAGCGCGAGCAAAACTTTCATTAGGCCATGCTCGCCCAGACAAATAAGCTTCATTAATATATTCGCATATCGCTAAAGAATCCCACACCACTAGCTTATCATCAACTAACGTGGGTACCTTACAAGCGGGCGAGATTTTTACTAATTGTTGATAGAATTCTGGTGTAGCTAAATCTAATTTAACTTCATCAAAATTTACGTTGAACTTTTTTAAAAGTAACCAAGGCCTTAGCGACCAAGATGAATAGTTTTTGTTGCCTATATATAGTTGCACACCATGCCCTCACCCCTTATGAAACCATTAGCATATCACCTAAATCTATAAACCACATGCATATCTGGCGTCACATCTTTAGCACGAAGATATGCAATAGAGGAAACATCAGCATCCAACGAGTAAATAACATCTTTTACGGACTTTACTTTTTTAGGTGCCGTCGCTCTACCAGAGAATAGCAAGACGGACCAATAAGCGTTAATACTGCGCTCAGTTTTACCTACTAAAGCGGAATAGAATTCCTTTCGAAGTTCACTCCCACTAGAAAAGTCTATAGGTGAGGCCTTTTCTTCATTTGGGAAATGTTTAAATCTCCCCATGTAGATGTCAACAAGCTGTTTTTTTGTAAGGCCCCTAACCGAATTTTCTGCATGTACAACAACAACAATATCTGAAGCATTCTCGCTCGTTGTCATTGATTGCAACGTAGACGAAAATGCTAAGCATACTAATAAGGTAAAGCAAGTAAATACTTTCATTCAATGCCACACTTATCTTTAACGCTGGATTCGTACTTTTTTTGTACAACATCCTATGATTCATAGGCAGTCTATCGGCAAGAATGAATAAATCTTAATCAATAGAAAAAGCTAAAATTGAGCTGCCTTTAATTTTCTGATAGCGTCTGAGCATCTTTGCAATTAGTACTTTCTACATCCCTTATAGCAGGCCTAATGAAAATCACTTCTTTAATATCTCAGAACACAAAACAGGAATCAGAAGTTGTACATAAGGCTTTTTTAGATTTATCTGCTGCTGATAAAGTCATCCTTATTATTTTATCTGTAATTTATAAGCCAATTGGCACAACAAAATTCGACCAGGTTATTCGTCAGTTAATCGACATGGACTTTTTGACTCAAAAAGGTACTTACTACAAATTGACGACTGACGTTAAAGCAAAACTAGGTAAAGCGGGTATGCTACAAGTCACCCGTGAAGGTGTAATGGTGAATCGCTTGCTCGCTAACAAACTAACAGAAGAAGTCGAGTATCTAGAAGAATTGCGCGAAGGTGTTGGGCATAGAAAATTCATCAGTATTCTATTTGCCGCAGAACACATAGTGCCAGTAGTGAACCCATACGCTTGGCAAGACAAACGCGTTGATAAACAGCGCTTATGTCGCGACTTTTTTTACTTGAATGAAATTGATAACTTAGAAAAAACAATAGAGTCACACAAAAATCCACAAATTATTGATACGGAGTTTAATCAGATTTTGGTTGAACTCTTATTTTTACCCTTTTCTCTCAAACGTTTTTTAATCCTATCAGACAAAATTCAATATCTCGCGTTTGCAACATTGTTTCGTATGTGCCAACGCGATGGAAGTAACATTTTGTATCCACTTAGGCTACTTGAACAAATCTGTAAGGAAAACCAAGGGAACGTTCTTTGTAGACAATTACTCTGCGAACAATATCTTTATACATGCCGTTTTGAAGAATATTTAGCGTTTTCGGACGAGCTTGACTCATCATCTTATGGCTTGCAATTACAGGGCGCTTATCAATTTTTAACCAGCAAAACCCAAATAGCAAATACATATTACGAAAAAGCCATAGTTGCGAAAAATAAGATTTCTCGCAGAAAAAAACAATACCTTGGTGACCTACTTGGCTACTTTTTTAAATTGTCGCTTATCATTGAAGCCAACCAACATGACGCTAGTTTGTTCAATACACTGCTTACACAATGTGAAAACGAATATGTAGATCAAAAAACAGCGAGTGATTGCGTACCCTTATATCTTGAGTTAAAAAAAATCACCTCCCGCTTAAGCGATGGTGCCGAATATTTACCGCACTCGGATTTGTATGATATCAACAAGGATCTCAATGCATTTATTTTTTGGCTTAATCGCATCAATCAACTCATTGGTAGTGCTTGGTGTAATACTAGTGAATCGGATAAAGTTGAACTGAGTGACAATGCCAATGTTGAATTAGCTCACCAATGTGTCGCATTTTTTTCTGACACTGGCTATACATTATTTGCCAATTTAAGCAAGCAGCTCGCGGACCATTTTGATACTTCATTAGAAACCAACGCGGCGAATATAAACAAAAACAATGCAACTAAAGCACCACCACTTCTGATTAACATAAGCTCGCAAATTCATAGGCGTGCAGCATGGGAACATGCCTTAGATAAACTTGTCGCTTTAAACCCAAACAGCACCAATGATGATAGTGAGGCGAAAAAAGCACCACAGATAGAAAAAACGTCAAGACTGATATGGGAGCTACATCTTGGTAGATTTAAAGACGAGCTGGTGCCTAGAGAACAAAAACGAACAAAAACAGCATGGAGCAAAGGCCGAGTAGTCTCGTTAAAACGTCTATATGAAAATACTGATGCCTTTAGCTTTTTACTTGAATCAGATATAAAAATCTGCCGCGCTATTATGCCCTATCAAGGCTATGGTTATTACGCCAAAACGGAATATGAGTTAGAGGGTTTACCCGCGCTTTTAGCAGCGGTAGATGCACCTAACCTATACATGGCCAATGACATTAGTCAAAGTATCGACTTAATTGAGAAAGAACCAGAACTCGTGGTTAGCCAGCATGGCAGCCAACTGTGCTTGAGTATGTCAGATATTGAGCCAGTGTCTACAACGGATCATCTTGATGAACGAGGCTACTATACCAATGATACAAATCCGCTAAATAAACCTTATGTGCTAAAACAGCTCAACACTGAGCAATATCAACTCACAGTATTTTCAAAGGAACACTTACAAGTTGTCGACATTCTTGGCGATGACGGTTTACTCGTCCCGATATCAGCTAAAGAACGTGTGCTAGAAGGCATTGCCGCTATTGCACCGTTCTTAAATATTCAATCTGATGTCGCTGAGTTAGATACCGGCCTAGACGCCGTGCCGTGTGATGACAATCTGATAATAAATATTCAACCAATAAGGGAAGGCTTAGAGTTTACTTGCGTTATCATGCCGTTTGGTGAAAAAGGCCCTGCGTATAAGCCTGGAGTAGGCAGTGCAAATTTAAGCGCAGAAATTAGTGGTAAACGCGTCGCAACACAACGCGATTTATTAAAAGAACAAACCCTCTTAGACAGGCTTGATGCTACATGCCCAGCCTTTTTGTCAATGCCTGACAATATGTTGCAGCTAGAAGACACGCAAAGTGCGTTGGAAGCCTTAGAGCAACTCGAAAACGCGCTGTCTGAGAATAAATTGCCTATTATCCTTCGCTGGCCGAAAGGTAAAACAGTCACGTTAAGTAAAAAATTAAGCAGTGAACAAATACAGTTGGGTATCAGCAAAAAAACGGAATGGTTTGATATCACTGGCGAACTAGCCATCGATAACAATGACGTCATCGAGCTGCGGAAATTGCTGTCTTTGGTTTCGACCAGTAACGGGCGCTTTATAAAATTGGACTCGGAGCGAGTGCTTGCGTTAAGCAATGATTTGCGTCAAAAACTGGAATACCTTAACCAAGTTACCGATGAGGGTAAATTTCACCCC
This sequence comes from Agaribacter marinus, assembly GCF_030160655.1. Lineage (GTDB taxonomy): Bacteria > Pseudomonadota > Gammaproteobacteria > Enterobacterales > Alteromonadaceae > Glaciecola > Glaciecola marina. Next base: position 133,353 of record NZ_BSOT01000007.1, on the reverse strand, counting down.
GTGGCTAGCCTTCAGGTAGAAGAAGCTACTTCCGGCATGCGCATGAAAACGATTCATGCTTGGGACAAACAAACCAAGCAAATGTATGAAGCCAACGAGATAAAACCTCTAGTCCCATCAACTTTGCAAGCCCAACTGAGAGACTATCAGTTGGAAGGTTTTGATTGGGCTATGCGCTTATCTCATTGGGGGGCCGGCGCTTGTCTAGCCGACGATATGGGCTTAGGTAAAACCCTGCAAGCACTCGGCTTGTTAGTCGCCAGAGCACAAGGAGGGCCAAGTTTAGTCATCGCGCCAACATCTGTATGTTTTAATTGGATACAAGAAGCACAACGATTTGCACCAACCCTAAACATCAAACTATTTGCCGACGCCGGTACAAGTGCCGAACGAGCCGCTCTATTAGCCGAATTGCAAGCCTTTGACTGCGTAGTACTGAGTTATGGCTTGCTGCAACGAGAGAGCGAATTATTACAAAAAGTCCAATGGCATACGTTAATTGCGGACGAAGCCCAAGCACTTAAAAACCCGTTAGCAAAACGCACCAAAGCCGCTTATTTACTCAAGGCTGACTTTAACATGGTGACAACCGGCACACCCATTGAAAATGATCTTACAGAGCTTTGGAGCTTGTTCCGTTTTATCAATCCAGGGCTATTAGGTAACTTAAAGCGTTTTACGCAACGTTTTATTCAACCCATTGAAAATGCGAAAGAAGATAAACTTGCCGCCCGTAAAGCCAGCCAAGCGCTGAAAGCACTGATTAAACCATTTATTTTAAGACGGCTAAAAAGTCAGGTATTAACTGAGTTGCCGGCACGTACAGAGATAAATGTGCCGATTGAACTTAGCAGTAAGGAACGGGCGTTTTATGAAGCCTTGCGACTCAATGCCATAGATAATATTAGTCAAGCTAGCAACATAACTAACGCCGGAGAGCAGCGCATAAAAATGCTAGCAGAATTAACGAAACTAAGACAGGCGTGCTGCCACCCAAAACTGGTGCTAGAAGAGAGTGAATTGCCTAGCGCAAAACTTGAGGCACTAAATGAGTTGCTGATTGACTTGCGCCTGAATAAACACAAAGCACTAATATTCAGTCAGTTTGTTGGGCATCTTCAGCTCATAAAACAACATTTAGAATCTAAAGGTATCTCATATCAATACCTTGACGGTTCGACCCCACAAAAGGCAAGGCAGCAGCGTGTAAATGCCTTTCAGGCAGGTGAAGGTGAGGTATTTTTAATTAGCTTAAAAGCCGGTGGATTTGGTTTAAACTTGACCGCCGCTGACTACGTTATTCACATGGATCCATGGTGGAATCCTGCGGTGGAAGATCAAGCATCTGATCGCTCCCACAGAATGGGGCAAAATCGTCCTGTCACGATTTATCGGATGATAGCGAAAAATACGATTGAAGAAAAAATTGTCTCTTTACATCAACACAAACGAGACTTAGCGGATAAGCTGCTATCGGGCAGCGACCAAGCGACAAAACTGTCCGTAGACGATATGTTGATATTGTTAAAGGATACTTTTTAGATATACACGATTTTAAGTCAGCACAAACCGTCTAAAACGACGAATAAAGGCTTGATTGTCGCCCAATCAAGCCTTTAAATAGGTCCAAACTCATACATCTAACTAACAGCTAAGTGCATTAGAAAGGCGGTGGCCCAAACCTATTTTCACCATCGTCGCCTTTCAAGAAACCATTTTCGATTAGTAACCAAAAGCCGCCAATTATTGGTACAAAGCTAATTAAAATCCACCATGCAGACTTGTTTCTATCATGCCATCGCTTGCCACTTATGCAAATAGAGACCCAAATCATTAGCACATAGAAGACTAACATTGCCCCCATCATAATCACGCCACCTATAACCGATTCCCCGCCTGCACTGGGCAAAACAGCCATAAGAATGCCAAAAAGAATCAAAAGAGAAAACACAGTACCAAGATAATAGAGCCAATAAGTTTTTCGACCAATTCTGCCTTCCATCGTAAACAATATTTGCTTGGGGCTTAAAACTCTCACATCATTACTACTGTTACTTAAATCTGCTTCTGGGCTTTGATATGCGTCAACGCTCATATTGCTACCTTTTTACTATTTATTTCGTGAAAATATTCTACTAAATACTGACCTAACAATAGGTATAATTAAATCAATATACATATTGCTTGATGAACAATTTAATTTCAAGCGCGCTAAATTTTGTAAGTGATGGTGAATAATATAAATTCCTCATTATGAAAGCTTTTTTAGGCTTGATTATGTAAAATATTGATGTACATTTATATTTTACGTAATCAGCAGACTTAGCAAGTCGTTAGCATGTGTGTATTTCACAGCCTTTCATACGTTTATCCAAATAAGATTTCTAACCAGAGGGAATATGGTTCAAATGAAGTACTTAATAACATTTATTGCTTTATGCACCTTGACGGCGTGTACGTCGATAAAATTTAACGCTAATTTCGAAGGTCAAAATTGGGACGTCGTTTTAATTGCCCCAATTGATGGTAATACACACTCATACGTTACCGACCAGTATATTCACGAACTAGCCACAAGAGGACCAATTAAATTCATTACGCCCCGACAAGTAATGAGCACAATTGAGCATCTTGCTTTGCAAGAACAATATAATAAGGATCCAATTTTAGCGATGGAGCAAGTTGCCAAGCATTTGAATGCAAATGGATTTATTGTAAGTGATGTGTTTGTAAAAGAAGATAATGTGCTCCAAGAAAGCTACCTCTCTCATGTCTCTATTAGAACTATCGTGTATTCAGCAAACAACGTAAATGTCGTTTCATCTTCATTTTTTGAAAGGCAAAGCTACATAGTTAGCGAACAACCGTTATTGGGACGTGTAACCAAAGATACGATTGAAGAATTGGAGCTAATATTCAGCAAATTGAACCCAAACTTCTCTTTAGAGAAGAATTGGTTCGGCTTTTAGTAGAGATGCAAGTGTTCAATTTTCTTGGCATAGTGATTTTTGAACGCCACTCCTTTATCCAGATGTTATGATAATTTTAGGTTTAAATCACTTGCGACAAAAACTAAAAAGGAAAATACTTTACGCAATTAAAAATTTTCAGTTTTGTTTTTAATGTATTAGTCTTTTAGATTAAAAATGGGTAACCGTATCCAACAGTACTAAGCCGAGACTAAATAGTAGTGAAATGAAAGTATTAGTCATTGATGATCATGCCTTATTTCGAGATGGGTTACATTACGCACTCAAAGCAATTGATAGTAGTATTGTTCTACTTCAAGCAGATTCGCTGTCTCAGGCAAAAATTACGGTAGAAAAACACCCAGATTTAGTAATGCTGTTAATAGATCTAGAAATGCCTGTCAATGACGGGTTTGAGACACTAGATATTTTCACAACGCTATACCCTACCTTACCTTGCGTTATCTTATCCGCCTCGACCAAACGCAATGACGTTAATAAAGCGATTGATGCGGGTGCCCTGGGTTTTATATCAAAGAATTCTCCTGCCGCCGCATTGCACAATGCCATGAGTCTGATTTTGGCAGGTGAAATTTACGTACCCCATTCGATTATGTATACCGAACGCAGAATAAGCCGCGAAAAACGTATAGATTTGACGCCGCGACAACGCCAAGTAATGTCCTTAGTTATTGAAGGCTGCCCGAATAAAATTATTGCTGCCAAATTGGACTTAGCCGAACCCACAGTTAAGATGCATTTATCTGCTATATTTGAAAAACTGAACGTACATAATCGCAGCGCTGCGATTGCAAAAATTCGGGAAAAACACATTTCTTTAGTAGACACAGGTTAGACCGTGTTGTTCTTAAATGTATGAATTTTATTGTGAAGAAAACTTCGTAGCTTCGCTGGTTGAATAGGCTTATGAAGCATGTCCAATCCATGCTCCTTCACTTCCTGAAGTCGCTCTATGGCAATATCACCAGACACAATGAGTGCAGGCACCGATGCACCGTATCGTTTCCGGAGTCGACAAATCGCCTCAATTCCCGATTTGTTGTCTCGTAGACGCAGATCAGCAATAATACAATCAGGTACAATGGACTGCCCCTCAAGCAATCGCTCTGCTTTAGTCAGATCTGCAGCGGATATCACATTATATCCCCAGCCTATCAGTAACGCAGACATTGCACTTAAGATGGCAACTTCGTCGTCAATCACTACAACGTTTGCTTGATTCGATAAAAAGTTGTGCACGTGGACTTCATTATTTGAAGGCGCGGCCATATCGCTCCCTTTATCCACTACTACGGAAAAACAACTGCCTTTTCCTTCTTTAGAGCAAAAAGATAAAGCTGCTCCCATCAATGTCGTCACTCTTTTAACGATGGACAAACCTAAACCAAGTCCTTTTTTTCTGTCTCTTTCAGGGTTATGTAGCTGCACAAACTCTTCAAAAATGTATTGCTGATGTTCAATAGGAATACCAATCCCCGTATCTTCAACATCAATTTTTATCTTTGAATCTAGCGCGCTAACAGAGACTTTTACCGAACCTACAGCGGTATAACGTAAGGCATTTGAAAGAAGGTTCTGAAGCACTAGTAATAATAAAGTAGCGTCTGTGTTCACGACATGGTTATCACCATCAAAGTACAAATCGATTTGTTTTGCTTCCGCACTTAGTGAAAAATCATTTTCGAGTTTACTCAATACATCTTGAACATAAAAATCTGATTTCTCACACTCTAAGGTACCCGCATCCAACCTTGATATATCCAGCAGTGCATTGAACAAGCCTTGCAGAGTACCCACAGAGTCACCTATTTGTGAGGCAAGTACTTTAGCTTTACTTTTGTCATCAATTGCGTCTTTCAGTGCTGAACTAAACAACGTTATGGCTTGCAATGGCTGCCTCAAATCATGAGAGGCAGCTGCGAGAAATTTAGATTTAGAAAGGTTTGCTTGCTCCGCTGTATCCTTCTGTTCTTTTAATTTAGCAATTAAATCAAGGTTATCAAATCGTAACCGTAAGGACTCCAATATTGCCAAATTACCTTTTTTTGCAGCACCTACTTGCGTAATCATCACCAGAGTAACTATAAACGCGTTTACATGATAAGGGCTCGGATACTGTATCGCTACGACCCAAACAATACTGAAAAAATAGGGCAAGGCGAAAGCAAAAAAAGCACTAATAAACACCGCATGTGAGGTCGCGGATGCTGAAATCATGACCATGAACATCGCAAACCATGCCGCTTGCTGAGCGGTGCTCAAAAGAGGGAAAAAAATGAGCGTTGCCGCGGCCCAACAACCTCCCCAAACCATCATAATAAGGCAAAATAGTCGACTATGGCCTATTCTAATCCTTTCGTCAGGCAAACGGTTAAACCACGCTACAAACCCGTATCGTAAACTCAATACTGTGAGGGTTATTCCAACCCATATAAGCAGCGGTTGATTGCTACCTTTGTCAGCGCTAAGGAAAACTACGAAAATAATCGCTAGCAATGCTGCAAAAAATATCTCATAGTGAGGGCGACAACATTCTTTTATTTGCGCTTTGAAGATTGCATCATTTATAGTCAATTTATGGTGTTTATTTGTGAAATTCATACCTGTCCTTTGTGACCCAAATAAAAGGGTCTACCAGGATAATTATGCACATCAAAACCGGAGTGTCAGTAAAATTAACCTTTCCTATCAATGATGTTAAAAGTCAATACCGCCAAAAATTCATGGCCTTTTCATCGCCTTAAGTAAGTTATCTTAACTTTACTGCGTGATAAAATATGCTGACTTTTTTGCGGACATTGCGAAAGAGAACCAACAATCCAACTAACATCAAAATCAATACAGATGGCTCAGGTACTGAACCTGTCGGTGTTGTAGGTGTGACGGGAGGCGTGATTCTAAATTCTTCTGAAAACGACGTTGCCCATTCTGTAAGGGTAACAGCTGAATCATTTGAGGTATCTACATTCGCATCAATCAATGTATTCAGATCAATATTGGAAATATCTAAAGACACATCGTTTCGTAATGACACAGCCAAATATGCATCCTCTTGAGATTGATAGCGATATGGCACAATAATGTCGCAAAAAGAACTAAATGGATTTATTCCAACACCACAACCATTGACATTTTGCGGAAAAAAGTTGAAAAACTTAAAGATAGAAGAAGAGCCTCTCAACACCTGTTCACCTATTGCTTCTGCGAATGACAAAGCTAAAAAAACGGCTGGCGTATCAATATCAGCGCCGTTGTTATATATATTCCCGACGGTTCCATCGACAAATCTGACATCCCAGAGTTGGCCCGATATTTCGACGTTATAAGCACCCAACAGGCGTTGCTCGAGTCCTGTCCCATCAACCTCTAGTACGACCCGGTCGGTAGAAGACAAATCAGTAATTTCTATGCCAACGCTTGCGTCGATTAAAATGGCACTAGCAGATTGTGCAAACAAAAATACAGTTAAAAATAACAGAGCATTTAACAAGCGCGTTCGTTGTTTTTTTAATGGAGTGAGGTACATACAAGATCCTTTACTATTAATTCACAAGGACACAAATATACTGCTAGGCGCTTTTTGAACAAGCCGAGAATAAGTATGTAGTTATACATACTAAAGGATGTATTAAGCAATAAATCTCGATTTGTTTAGCTTCTGTAAATTTTCCGATTTGACATAACACGCAGAAAAATGAAAGCCGATGATTTCTAAACCGCCGAATTCGCTTTTTTCAATTAGTTCCTGTACTTTAGAATTTTAGGGAATCAGTTATGCAAGGACGTATATTGTTAAAATATATAAGTAGTATCTTTTTAACAGGGGTATTGATATTTTCTGCCGTATTTGTCGTCAAGGCGAATGACGATATTCTCAAACACCGTGACGTGAGCCAGATAAAAAATTGTTATAGCGGTGTTTTCGAAGAATATGACACCTAGTTAAGCATGATAGAACGCGGTAGTAAACGCAAGGCAAAAACACCGGCTCAGCTGGAACAACGGCTTAATACCTTTAAGCGCATGTTCGAAAAAGACGATTTTTACACATACAAGGCGTCGCTTGAATGTATTGTGTTTAAATATAAGGTTGATGACCTCCTTGTCGACGGCTATTTAATAAAACCTAAAGGTCAAAATGATTTGCCGTTGCTTATATATAATCGAGGTGGGAATGGCCGCTATGGCGCCGTTATATTCGCCAGTCTCATGTCGAATTTGTTTCCTCTTGCAGAAAAAGGCTTTGCTATTATTGGGAGCCAATATCGTGGCTCACTTGGTAAGGAAGTCGTCAAAGGAAAGTATGACGAATTTGGCGGCAAAGACATTGATGATGTGGTTAAACTTTTAGACTATATTCCCCATATCCAAGGTGTTGATGGCTCACGTGTCGGCATGTACGGTAGCAGTCGAGGCGGCATGCAAACGCTTATTGCCTCACGAAGAATGCCGTCAATAAAAGCGCTTGCAGTGCAATCTGGCGCGTCCGATTTACTCAGAGAATTGGAAAATAGACCAGAAATGGAAAACGTGTACAAAATAAGAATTCCAAATTACTCAGATAATAAGCATATGGCTCTCGCGGAGCGCTCAGCGATCAATTGGGCAGACACCCTAAAAAAGAATATGCCAATCCTGATAATACATGGCGATCAAGACACAAAAGTATCGGTAGACAACGCCTATTGGCTAGTAGAGAAATTGGAAGAATTTAAGCATCCATATAAGCTCTCAATTTATGGCGGCGAAAAACATTCATTTAATGCTAATGCAAAAACCATGGCGCTATCTGAATTGGCGACGTGGTTTCACTTGCATTTGTGATTTCATTCCTACTAAAGGTGCTTGTTTGCGCCTTTTCCAGTCTTTTCCCAATCAAATCGTTAATATCGTAAGTACAAAACAAATATTGCCCTAGAAGATTCTACATTCCTCTATAAAATCCATACAAGGGCTTACTTGATGCTGGCTACGAATACATTATTGTAGATGATGGCTGGCGTAGTGAGTCATTGAATAGAGATGGTTCGCTCGCCATGCATGAAAAACGCTTTCCTTTCGGGGATAAAAGCACTGGCCTATTATGCACTTTCCAAAGAGTTTAAATTTGGATTACACACCGTCCAGCCTGAAAATACCTTCCCACCATACTTAAGTAAATGAAAAAGCAGCCGAAATAAACCTAAGGTTGTTCTGTAATTTATCAGAAGGGATCATCCAACCATAGCCGGCATCACGGAGAGACGCCCGAACACTAACACACCATCCTGCCACGAGGGTTATATGAGTATAAACATATACAAAAAAATAGGAATGATGACTTTCTTTTACCTTGCAGTAATGCTTTCAGCATCCGCTGAAGTCGTATTGGTCACTCATTCATCTAATGACGCTACACTTGATAAAAAATCGGTTCAACGAATTTTTTTAGGAAAAGCTAAAAAGTTTTCAAACGGAAAAGAAGCTATTCCAATTAACCAAGTCGAAGGCGCAGCTGCTCGCAATGCTTTTGACTCAGGTATATTGGGTCGAAGCTCAAGTCAAATTTCAGCTTACTGGTCAAAGCTGGTTTTCACAGGAAAAGGTATACCGCCCAAAGAAGTTGAAAGTGATGCCGACGTTATCAACTTAATATCCGATAATCCAAGTTGTATCGGCTACATAGACAGCAGCGCAGTGACTGATGCTGTTCGTGTTATTTCACTTAATTAACGAGGATACAATTATGAAAAAAATTATTCCATTTGTTGCCTTGTGCGCATGTATATATTCTACTGCTCATGCTGAAATTCGTATAAACGGTTTTGCTAATTTAGTTGGTGGTATAACGAAATCGGATGAGACCTTGTATGCTTATGATGACAATATAAGCTTTTCTGAAGAAAGTTTATTTGCCGTACAGATTATTGGCGACATCAACGAAAAAATGACAGCAACCGGGCAAATTTTAGCGCGCGGCTCAGATGACTACAACGCCAAACTAGAATGGGCATACATTACCTATAACTATTCCGATAACCTGAATATCAGTGCAGGTAGATTTAGACAACCCTTATTCCGCTATTCATCCTCTCAAGATATCGGTTACTCATATCATTGGGTCAGTGCCCCTCAAAGTGTTTATGATGTACCTTTTAACAGTATTGAAGGAGTTCGATTAGACTATAATAATTATGTTGGCGATTGGGAATACGCACTACAACTCGCCGTTGGTAACTACAGTGTATCTAACGACTTACTTGAACTGGACGGCAGGAACAATGTTACTGCGAGTATCGAAGCGACCTATGACTACTTAAAACTTCGTTTAGTATATGGACAAGCGGATACTACTTTAAACCTGCGGCCTGTTGCCCCCTTGCTAGCACAACTTGAACAAACGCTACCTGCGGATTTGTTTAACAACTTAAAGCAAGAAGAGGATCTCGGCAAGTTTATTGGCGTAGGTGTTGAAATAGATAAATTTGATTGGTTTGTTAGCGGCGAATTTACCAGTGTGAATACTGAAGACTCATTTCTTACTGAGGATATCGCATACTACGTCACCGCAGGCTTACGCTTTGGCAAGTATACCCCGTCAATTACATATGAAAGAGTAAAAGATGAGGACGACCTTAAGTTCGCAAATCAACTTGTTGGCTTACCACCAGCACTCGTCGGTGCTGTTGCAGGCCTACAGAATGCTTTTATAAGTGACGATAGTACGATAACTCTGGGCGTAAGGTTCGACCACAGCACGAATGTGGCGCTCAAAGCTGATTTAACAAAGTATACTGACGACAGAGATGCATCCGGTAACAGCGATGCGACCTTACTTCGTTTTGCTATCAATTATGTATTTTAAGCCTAAGTCAGCCGTCTAAAAGACCACCCTACTAAGCGCACATTGATAAAACATTTAATGTGCGCTTAGCATCACAACTTCTCATTAATCTGCTGTCTCACTCGGATGATTCGTTTTTATTTCTGCCTTTATTTGATTAAAGCGTTGCTCTGTTAAATCATACTGAGATATTAGTTTGTAGCCAAGTAGCGCCGGAAAAGCTGTGCCAAACACTAATATAAATCGCATCGCATTTAGACTTGTATCTGTTTGGTTACCTCCCTTAAGGGCTTCAAAGCCGATAAGGTTGAGCATGAGCCCAGACAATATTACTGCGATAGCACCAGAAATCGCGATAAACCAATTCTGTAAGGACACAAATATGCCTTCTCTTCGTATATCATACGCATGCTCATCGACATCAATTTGGTCAGCAACCATAGATGTCACCAAAATCCCCATAGCCGCCCAAATACCACAGCAAATTACCGCATCTATAACTAAAAGCCACTCATTGCCTGGCTGATAAATGACCCATTTTAGCAATCCACCGACAAAGGTAAGTATAAACATAAACTTAATCGCATTAATTTTGCCAAACGTTGAAGAAAGTTTGGTTATCAAAGGAATAGACGCAATACCTGCAATTGCATACGCCGTCGATAACAGCCCTTTCCAAGTAGCACCTTCTGCAACGTTCCCCTCATGCATATAATAAACGAGAACATAATAATCCATGCTTGCAGCCAAACCACCGAAGCCCATTTGAAAGAAAATTATTAACAATAAGATGCGCAAGTTTTTATTTTGAAGAATTGTCTTTAAACTCTCAATTAAGGAATGCTTTTGTTCCAATTTGCTTGGCTCGTATGTTCTCTCTCGCAAAAATATAGCGGGGATCATTCCGAATAAGCCTAAACAAATGAGCGCAACGCCCCATCCAACGTACTGCATACCAACGACAACACCGCCAAATATACTTAATTGAGCAATAGGAAATACCCAATGATAGATAATTGAACCAAACTTTAAAAAGTATGTGACAAATCCCATGATTCGGGTTCGTTCGTGGTAATCACTTGACGCTTCATACGCTAAACACTTCATAGGAATGGTCCAGCACGTATTACATAAATAAAATGCAAGTGCCATGATTGCGAAATACACCAACTGTTCTTCTCGAGACCAAGCTTGTGGCACCATCCAAATCAAACCAAATATTAGGCACGATAACCAAGGAAACACGAATAAAAATGGTCTTCTACGACCAAAACTGGAACGAAAGCCATCAGACCATTGACCAATGAATGGCGCAAGAAAACTAGCTATAAATACAGGGGCTTTCATGGCAAGCGCAAGCAAAAATGGGTCAACACCCAAGGTCATTTGATAATACGGAGTGGCAAGAATGCCTAAGCCTTGTGCGCTAAAAAATATCGCTAAAAAACCAATGCCTAGAACAAATTTATGTTTGGTGCGCACAAAACCTACTGATTTGATTAACAAACTGCATCCCTATTAATACGCTTAATCCTTTTACTTATCAATCTTGAACGACATGCTTCTTACACCACAGGATAATAACGTTTACATTTATTCGCAAGTTTTCCATCTAGCATCAAAAATCATACGAAGCGCCCCTACTTCAATTTACTTAGTAATCAATAGTTTGTTTATTATATGTAAATTTTAATTGAATAATATGTATTTATATTTATAGTTATTAAAATGTAAACGTATACATTCATGTTGGAGAAAAAATGCAAAAGTTACACAGGGGTAACAAAGTACCGACACGTCTTTCTGTAATCGCTGCTTGTATTTTAGGTACGGTGAGTCAGGCAAGTTATGCAGTGGATGCAGTTGGTTTACTTGGAAAGGAAATTAAAATCGAAACGCGCAGCGACAGAGGCCAATACCTTTGGTTTGAAGATGGTGCAACGGAATTGCGTTGGAATGGCTCAGGAGATACAACAAGTGATTTTAAAGTAGTTGCAGGTGCGCAGCCTGACACAATCGCCATGCTGCACATAGACACCGGGAAATATTTGAGTTGTGTTTGCAGCGGCTCCGGTCAACTAATTGCCAATGCTGACACTATAGGAGATTTTGAGTCTTATACAGTAGTTGACCGAGGTGATGACAACTTTGCGCTAGTGGCTGCAAACGACAAAGCTGTATATTCAGCCTTTGGCAGCTCCGCTAAATTTACTAGAGCATTTACATGGTCAAATGATCCTACCTCGTGGGAAGCCCAATACACCTATGAGCCTGCTAATAGGCCAGTACCGGATACTAGTGCTATTAAAGGAGAAATCCTTGGACAAACTATCCGATTAAAAACAGTAAGTGATCGGGGCGCGTACCTATGGATTGAAGACGGGTTTTCTGACAGCCGCTGGGATGGCGAGGAAAACCGTTCAAGTATTTTTGAGGTTGTTGAAGCTGGCACGCCTGACTTAATAGCTTTGCGTCATTTGCCAACGGGCAAATACCTCCGCTGTTACTGTACACCTGATGCACCAAGTCAAAGTGGCGCGCTAGTACTAGGCTCAGATCACATCGAAGATGGAAATAAATTTCTTATTTCAGATCATGGTGATGTTCAACTTTCTTTAACCGCGCCAAACGGAAAAGCTGTATTCGCAGCACTAGGAAACGGTGGAAAAATAGTAAGAGCATTCTCGTGGGCAGGTGATATCAATCACAAACAAGCGCAATATACTTATGAAATAGTAGATTTAACACGCGAAGACAAAATATTCGACGCTTCCGCCCCATCTTCAATCGACATAAACACAGAGTCATCCATCTTTGTCAGCTTTGATGTGACAGAAGAAAGAGCCATTCATTTTGTACTAGCTGATACTTCAAATAATGTCGTGTTCAGTGCATCTGAACAAGTTGATGACCAAGCAAGTAAAGACTTTAAAATTGTATTACCAGAGTTGTATTCAGGTAACTACGAGTGGCAAATATTTATGTCAGCTGTCGATGACAACACACCAATCAGTGAGGTATTTACCCAAAGTGTGATGGTAAACGGCGTTGAATTTGGCGATCTTGATGGTGATGGAGACATCGATAAAAAAGACACAAAAGCGTTTAATACGCTTCTAAAATCTGGTGAACCACTCGGTGCCGAATATGATTTTAATGGTGACGGTAAGGTAGATAAAAATGACTATAAAGCGCTAAGAGCGCTTTGTACGTATGACAAATGTAAAGTCTCACTCACCTTGAGCGAAGAGCTCGTGAAAGCGAGAGAAACGCTCTCTACCTTGATTGCTTTGATGGAAGATGACGGTATCGACGTCGAAAAAGAAAAAATGACATTGTACACCGCCGATATATTTCTAAAATGGGCAGACTGGGATGCTCAACATCCTGATATTTTACAGTCTCACTATTCAGAAAGTGGTCAAATAGATATTGAAGAAGCTGCCGAACTTGCTGCTTGGTTGCCAAATTTCGAACGCGAAGGCGCAAGAGATATCATGCAAGAAGCGATTGACCGGTTGAAAAAAATGCGAAGAGAAAGTTTAGTTCGCCGACCTGGAATACTTGTCGATTATAGCCGTGTAGATGTTTCCAATCAAAACCTGACGCAAGATGGCAAACCCGTCTTTTTAGCTGATTATACATGGAAACCTCTCGACCCAGAATTTACTCGCTACTATGGAGCGATGGACGGTCACTATATTGCACCTAACTTTATTCAAGAGGACGGTAGTCCTCGAGCATATGTTTATCAGCAAGCTCAAGAGCAACAAGAAACGACTATTGGCGCAGCTTTTCTTAGTCAAAATGCGATCCCCAATTGGATAAAAGAAAATTACCCAGAAATAGAAGATGGAATACGTATCTATGGTAAATACGATATTGATCATCCTGCCTCTAGGCAGCTGCTAAGGGACTTATTTAGACACTTTTCACCGCTCCTGAAGGGGAAGAAATTTAGTGAATTGGGGTACATGCTTTTTAATGAGCCTAGTTACTTTACAGAGGTAGGTACTTGGAACACTGGAATTGTTTCACAGTATACCTTGGACAACTATGAAACGTGGTTAAGTGAAAAACACGGCGATATAAGTACCTTAAATAATTTGTGGGGGTCAACATACGTTAGTTTTGATGATGTAAATGAAACCATTCCCATGCCTCGGGCCTTGCAGGGAACACCACGTTGGATGGATTGGATGACATTTAACAACCACCGGGTTACTGACTTTTTTGCATTCATGAATAATGAAATTAGAAAATATGATCCAGATGCAAACTCCCACGCAAAGCTTATGCCTTGGTTATTTTCTGACGCTGCCAGAGACCATGGAGTGGACTTTGAAGCCATTACTAATTTGAATACGATCACTAGTTTTGATGCAGGTATGCAGGATGGCTTGGACTTCGGCTATAAGTCATGGGTTGATAAATATTCATTTGATTGGCAAACGTCGCTGCTGACCTTTGATTTTTTGAGATCAGTTAAACCAGACAATGTTATGTATGATTCCGAGAATCACTTCATATTGAAAAGCAACTATAAGAATCCACAATTAAACCCTGACTATGTGAGAGCGGCTTATTGGAGTGGCTTTACTAGTGGTATAGACGCGACAAAAACGTGGGTCTGGAGCAGAAACCCTGACGGTAGCCTATTTACAAACCGTGGCATTAATTCGGATTTTGTCATCTCGATTACCCAAAACCCGAAAGTACTGCATGAAATCACTGAAACTGTGATGGATTTGAACAGTTATGCTGAAGAAATAACCGCTATACAACATAACCGTCAACCCATTCGTATGTTCTACTCAAGCGTTGCAGGCATAAACAGCAGAGACTATATGCCAGCACAACGCGCGATGCACGAATCACTATATTTTGAAGGCGAAGCCATAGGCTTTGTCACAGAGAATATTTTGGCCACGCAAGATGTAAATTGGGATGTGGTGGTGGTGCATAAAACACCGATGGCAACTTTGACGGAGTTTAATCAATTGCAAGCGTACTTGGATCAAGGGGGCACTGTGGTCATTGACGATGAAAGCTTCCAGACGGACGAATATGGTCAGGCATTCCCTGCTAGTTTGTATGCGTCGTCTGGGCAGCTAATTACAGCTAATACGGCGACAGATGCAACACATCAAGCAATGACTGTCTTGACAGACAAAAACACTGTCTCGCCAGTGCGCGTTCAAGAGTATGCAAATGACGCCTTACGCACAACGGGTGAGAAAAAGCTGATGATCAAACAAGTGAGTATGGCCGATGGAAAAATTGTGATGTCTATCGTGAATACTGGTTTGGATGATGTAGACATGAGTTTGGAGAGTAGAGCTGACGGTACAAGGCTCGAGTTTACGTCAATGCTGGAATATAACCAAAAGGCATATATGACTACCTTGAAACCCTTCGATGTAAAACTTATTGAAGTTTTACCATAGGCAACGTTGTGCTCGGTCAATGGTATTGACCGAGCATATTTGTTTTTCAACATGTATTTGTTGGAAACAAGACAGTAGTAAAGAGGAATAATAATGAAATTTAATAAAGTGACTAAAGCAAGCCTAAGCGGCCTTATATTAATGTTTGGTGCATCTAGTTACGCCGCCCCCGTCATGTGGGAAACCGATTTTGGCACTGAACTCGCTGACTTAACTGGCGAAGATGATGCATTTTCAACCGTGTCTTTGAGCTTTATGTTTCCGTATGCTGGCGAAAGTTATAACGAATTTGCTGTCGGCACTAACGGGGGAATTCAAGCAACGGACAACCTAGGTTTAGCCGGCAATGACGACGACATAGACTATGACTTGTGGGCAGATTTAGATGAATTTTTAGGTGATGGTACTCCCCTATTTTCGGCGTTTGGTACCGATTTGTCATTAGAAGACAATGGCACCATTCATTTTAATGATTTTGGTGATAGAGCCGTTTTTACATGGAATGAAGTAGGTAGCGCGTTAGAGTTAGATCATTTGGCTAGCTTTCAAATTCAGTTATTTGAGATGGGGCAAATCCTTTTTAGTTATAACGGTATTTTTGACGACGCAGGTGAAAGTCCCTTTGACTCTCTTGATGAAGGTATCGTGACAGGCATAAGCGCGGGCGATTATGGTCCACTGGCGCTTCACGATTTAAGTAGTGATAGTAGTAATACAGCAAATACAGTATTTGAACAATGGTGTTATGACACAGAAGACAGCTGTGAGCAGTTTACTGGTTTAGATAACAGTGCTTTTGACTTAGATCAAATGTCGATCTTATTCACGCCAAATGGCAATGGGTTTGATGTATCTACAGTAAACCAAGTCTCAGCACCTAGTAGCGTACTGTTTTCTTCAATTGCCTTGCTGGGTTTAGCCTTTGCTGGCAGAAAAAAATTGATTGGGTAACGCTATTTACAAGTAAAATATGGCCGCTTTTGCGGCCTTTTTTTATCGCAGTGGTTTACTACATGACTTCAATCCACCAACAATGCCAACCTATATTTCGATGGAGGCATCCCCGAAACTCGCTGAAATTCTTTGTTAAAATTAGATTTACTATTAAAGCCTGCCGCATACATTACATCTATCATGGTCATTTCAGGGTCAGCTTGTATTAGGCGTTGCGCCTCTTTCACTCTCTTGTCATTCAAATATTGAGAAAAGCTCCTGCCGTAACATTGATTAATAGCATTAGATAACTGTCTTGCCGGTATTTGCAGTTTTCTGGCAGCTTCGGATAGCGTAATGCCAAACTCTTTTTTGTATAACTCTTCAGTAGTAACAAGTACTTCCCACCTGCCAAAATGCGCGTTGTTTTCGGCCGATGCCACGTCATTTTCAGAGAATGTTTGCACACTCAGTTCGTACATCCATTCAATCAAAGGGTTTCTCCTCAGTGTTGCAAACGCTACGATAGCGTTAATAACGAGAAATAAACTGGTACCTATAAATAAAGCCAAACTTTCGTTAAGTGCCTTTCCTGCATGTATTTCCGTAAGCACTGCAACCTCGGCAACGATATTCACAGCCATCATCAGCGCCAATATGCATAACCATTGATAAGGCCGTTTGGGCTCTGTGCTTAAGTGGCTAAATACCTTTACACCCTGCAGCATTGGAATGGTCATTAGTATCAAATAAAAAGCAAAGCTGCCGATGATGAGATAATCCGTAAGGTAGAGGAACCGACTTTGCGCTATAAAGGCAAAGAGTACCAACAGACATGGGAAAAAGTGCAAATAGTCTACCCATTTGAATTGAGGTATTGTCCGTTTAACCGTTAAAAAATAGAAATAAAAAACTGGCCCTAGCAGCATTGCTGTAGTCGGTCTAATAACAGATGTATAAGACAAATTAACATCATTCAGCAATCCAATGAGCAAGAAGCTCTGACAACTATACATCAGGTAATTCACTCCTAACATCCGAGCCGGTAAGCGAACTCTAGTGCTAACAGAAAAGAGGTGAAGCGCTAATACCAAGCAAATCATGACATTGGCCGCTTGGCTGTGTGAAAGTATTTGTTCCATAGATTCGTTCTACATCCATTACATAGCTTTTTTTCAGAATAAAAGCAGACCTCGATCGTGTTTTAGGTCGTCAATTATGGGCTATGAGCATAACAATCAATATCTAATATTCGCAAGCCAGAAGGTCTTTTATGCTCAACCAGACAGTATCCAAAAATCGCATTAGTCTATGGTGCCTATTTTTAGTCGCTGTTTTTTCATGGAAAGTCGCATTTGCCGAAGAGTTACTAATACGTAATGTGCACATTATTAGCGGCGACAAACCTAACGTCAGCAGTCCTAAAGATGTGTTTATTCGAGATGGTATTATTCTTAACATCGGCCATGACCTTCCCCCATCAAAAACGGTAATTGAGGGTAAAAATCAATATCTAATTCCTGGACTAATAGATACACATGTTCACTTACAAGGCATTCCTGGCGTTATAACTAAAGACGGTAAGCAGCCCAAATTTGTTGACGAGGCAATAGCGCAAATCCCGCGTAGTTATTTGTATTTTGGTTTCACGACGTTATTAGATTTAATATCCCATCGTTCGTTTATTGAGGATTGGAACAATCAATCTGTAGCGCCGCAAGCGTTTTTTTGCCACTCGATTATCATTCCCGATGGCTACCCAATACAAGGAAACAGTCACAAACATCAATTTTCTTCGCCGTTGGTCCATAGCCTCGTATTCAATCCTGAACAATCCGAACTTTACCCAAGCAATTTTCCAAAGGCTGAGCAAACACCAGAGAAAATGGTCAATCGAGCTAAAAATGAAGGCGCACGCTGTATCAAAGTCTTCTATGAAAAAGGCTTTGGTAGATGGAAAAACTTGCCGGTACCGCCGATTGCGTTGATACAGGAGATTATCCAGCATGCTCATAAGCAAGACTTAATCGTTTTACTACATGCTAACTCTCAAACGTCACATGAATTTGGTTTAGCATCAAAGGTTGATGGTATTGTTCACGGTATGTGGCATTGGGGAAACTTATCTACAGCTAACACCTTAACAAAGCGACAATTCGCCAAACGCTATGCAGAGACGAATATTTGGGTACAGCCGACTATTCAGGTGATTGCTGGAGAAAAAGAAATATTTAAGCCAACGTTCTTTCTGCATAAGGCGCTTGAACATGTGATGCCAAAATCTCTATTAGATTGGTATCAAAGTGATGAAGGCCAGTGGATGAAAAACGACTTAAGTCAGAATTTTGGTAACGATTTCGAGGATGCCGAAGATTTGTATCTCAAAGTAAAAGACGCGTATAGCACACCAATCAACAATCTTTTAAGCTTTACCAAAATGCTATCGCAAGAAGGTGCGACCTTACTTTTTGGTAGCGATACGCCAAGTGGACCTTTTTATACTCAATTTCCAGGCATAAATGGGCGTTGGGAAATGGACCGCTGGATGGACGCAGGGTTAAGCCCTAACGTACTTTTTACCTCAATGACAGTCCAAAATGCCAGAGCTATAGGGATGGAAGCTTCCATTGGTCAAGTCAGCGTGGGAATGAAAGCAAATTTGCTCTTGTTAAACGAAAATCCGCTAGTGGATGTTTCTGCATACGACACAATTAACAAGGTCATTCTAAATGGCGTAGTAATAGATAGGCATATGTTATCAGCTACAGAGTTGTAATGGTCGATATGCGCCCCAATCTGGTGGCGTACCCCTTTATAACTGCAGTGACACGATAAAGGAGCGAACTAAATCAAAGGTATCTAGTAGAAGGAGAAAGTTAAAGCGGGATTGATTAGTTTTTTGAAATAAGGCCTAGCTCAAGGCCTTTTAGTGCCGCTTGAGTTCTGTCTCGCACAGCAAGTTTATCTAATATAGCGGTAACTATATTTCTAATCCTACCAGATGATTTGTGCAATGCGTCAGCGATTTCATGATTTGAAAAACCAGCCGCAATAAGTCGTAAAACTTCCGTTTCACCTGCTGTAAGGGATTCTAATAGCTGAACCTGCTGTGAATAGCATTCACTGTTGCTTTTCAACTGGCAAGACACCGCAGGCTGGATCCAAGAGCCTTTTGCAGACAACGTGTAAATAGCGTCTGTTAACTCTTCCAACGAAACATCTTTGCGCAAATAGCCTTTGGCACCGAGACTAAGTGAATTGAGTACCAGTTTGTGCTCATCAAAGGTGGTTAACATCAGCGTAGGGGTGTCAATTCCCTCATATTGCATCGCCCTAAGCACCTCTAAACCATCCATTTTTGGCATTCTGATATCAAGTAACAGTACGTCGGGGTTATATTGGTGAAGTGTTTCTACAACCCGGGTGCTGTCATCAATTTTAGCTACAACATTAAATTCTGAATTTAATTCCAGCAGGCTACAAATACCTTCCATTACTAAGTTTTGGTCGTCAACTATTACAATATTTATCATTTATAGCACCTGTTGAAACTGAGTTAATGGATATGGTCGAGCGGTAGTGATAGTTTTACTTCAAAGCCGGACTGGTTAAAACCACACATAATTTCACCGTCGACTTCCTTTACCCTTTCTGCCATACCGGCCAATCCATTACCTGGATTGTTAGATGAATTTTTTGTATCGCCATTATCCTGCACCCTTAAAAAAGCGTTGCACCCATTATCATCAAGTTCAATAAGACAATGGTTAGCATTCGCGTGTCGTAATACGTTCGTAATGGATTCCTGAATACAGCGAAACAATGTCTCTGCCTGACGATTTGATAGTAACTGCTGATTGAGGTCCAACTTCAACTCAAATCTGACAGACGCGATATTGGGAACTAGTGCTTTAACAGCCTTATTTAAATCTATTCCATTGGAGTCGCGAAATTCATTCACGCTAGCCCTGACATCATCCAGCAAGGTACCGCTAAGCTTTTTTGCCGTATTAACCTTATCGAGCATAAGGTCCGGTGCAAGATGTGATGCTAACTCAAGTTGTAATTTAAGTGCGGTTAATTTGTGCCCCATAGAGTCATGCAAGTCCCTGGCGATACGCAACCGTTCGTCTCTTTTTACCGTAGATTCTAGTAAATGCTGCGTGGCCTGCAACTCCCTTAAGAGTTGGGATGCTTGCTCCATGGCTTGTTGTTCAGATTTTATTTTACTACTAGATACAAGCACTAGACTGTTAAGCACAATAAATAACAATTTAATTTCAATATAGAAGCTCATTTGTTTAAAAAACACATCATAGGTACCCGCCAGAATTGGCACCGCCACTGCTAATAGCCAGGCCTGCGATGGCTTCATATAATCTAGAAAAGTAGTGCTTAAAAGAACGAACAGTAATCCTATTAACAGGTAGTAAAAAATGCCTGCTAATGCCGCGAACGACACTATACAAACCAGAAAAGCAATACGCTGATAAAATGTTCTTTTCTCTACGAAGTTCTGGTATTGACAGTATTTAAGCGAGCATATGCCGGCAAGGAAAATAGTAAAAAGAATCACCGCCAAAGCTATAGACTCAAACGTAAAGTCCAATTGAACTTCCGGGTCGTCGGTAGTCCAGAAAACCAAACTTACTACGACTATTAGACCCCAGGCGGAACCTGTTATCAGATAGTCTTTAGTTAATGTTTTCATGGAGTTAGCTGTTTTATTGAGTTTGATGAACATCATTCCATAAATTCTCTGCAAATCCAATGGACAAATGTCACGAATTTTTTGGCGCTGAATTCGTGACATATGTCACTCTGGCCAAAAGTGAAAAGCCTTCAAAATAGCAACGACTAAAACGGAACATAACTGGAGCATTCACAAATGAATTACCGTATTGCCTACACTGTTGCTTTGTCTATAGGTATTAGTTGTTTAATCATCACTGGCGTTTTGATGTACAGCACGGAGTATGACTACTTTACATCCGGGTTACACTTATGGTCTTCAATTTTGGTTTTAGTGGCTGTCGCTGGGCATATCAAAAGCAACTGGGCGCCCTATAAAAACCACCTCAAAAAGAAAATCGGCAAGTTTGTTTTCATTTTTTTTACTGTCGGTCTTATTCCTGTTTCGTGGGGATTGGTTTCAGAAATGACGCCCTTTGTAACACTAGTTGCATTAGGTGAGAACTTGCGTGGTGCCAGTGAGGTTAGAGAAGGCGCATATAAGACGATTGATCTGGCTCCAGATCTTGATGATGACAACAAACTGTCACTGTTTATTAAAGCAGGCCGTGAATACGAGTCAGAACCACAACCACTCTATTGGGGGTTGACTTACACTTCCACACCACAAATTGCCGTATGGCTGGAAGATATGCAGGGTAACTACCTTCAAACCCTGTATGTAACAGGTAAAGTCGCCCAGTCAGGTTTTTATTCCGCGAAGGAAGACGAGGGACGAGTAAGACGACCGGAAACCCTTCCCTACTGGTCTCATAAAAGGGGAATTAAGGCCAGTGACGGATTATATGTACCAGAGGAGGATAGTACCGCGTTTGATGGTCGAACAGCAGCCACGCCAAAAAGCGATCACCTGCTACAACTGGCGGGAACAAATCTAGACGGCAAAAGACTAATGGTTGAAGTGAACCGATCTTACGATTTTAATGAATATTACAGCAAGGACAGGTTTCCAGATGACGCCATTTATAGCGGGTCAGGCTCTTCTGGTCAGCCCTCATTAATTTATAGTGCAAAGCTGCAAGCCAAAAACAAAAAACAATTTTTTCTTGAGCTCATAGGTCATGGTCATCACTCCGGCCAAAATGGTAAGTTATACGCGAATACCAACAATATCACGACAGCCAAAGAGATTGTTAGCTTCATGGTTGCATCGCTAAACTAGTGATTAGATAGATGTTTATACTTATAAAGATAGGTAGAATAAGATTTTGTATGCTGCTCTGTCAGATTTATTATTATTTTTGACAGAGTTTCTTACCAGAATAAAGGTAAGTTACAAAATAAATATTTACAGAAAACACTCTCGTGATTCTTCGGCTAAATATAGATCCACATAACAAGTGATGTTTTTAGATATTGTTAATGGCCGATGTTTGCATAAAATCAAAAGTATCCGTTGAACACTTGCGATATCATGAATCGAAACAATCCCTCACTATTCATAGCTTTATCATACTTGCCTTGGTGGCTCAGTGTTCTTGCAGGTATTTTTGTATACTTTAGCCTTACGTACATACTGCCGAGTATAGCGACCGACAACAATATGCTGAGAATGTTTATTGGCGCTGGCAAGCATGCAGCAACTTGGTTAAGTCTGTTATTCCTGTTACCGACCGTAACATCACTTTTCAGAAGCCGGAAACGCAAAAACTTAGTTGAACAACAAAAGAGCATTGCCACGCTCAGAGAAACATCATGGAACGATTTTGAGGTGCTTGTTGGAGAAGTATTTAGACGCAAAGGCTATTCGGTGCAGGAGAATATGTCAGCTGGTGCAGACGGCGGTATTGATTTACTGCTGTTAAAAGACGGCGAACATCACGTAGTACAGTGCAAGCAGTGGCGAAAATCTAACGTTGGGGTGGCGATCATAAGGGAGATGTTCGGCGTGCTGAAAGCATCGTCCGCAAAAAGCGTTTATGTCGTTAGTTCTGGTCACTTTACAAAAGACGCTATCGCTTTTGCTGCTGACTTACCGATTACCTTAATCAGTGGTGATGAGTTAGTCTCGTTAATTGCCGAAGTTCAAACATCAGGCGAATGCAAACCCGTTGCGCAAACTAAAGACATCAAAAAATGCCCTAAATGTGACTCTGATTTGGTTAAGCGTGTTGCTAAAAAAGGTCCTAATACAGGAAACGAATTTTTTGGATGCAGTAGCTTTCCAAAGTGTCGATATACCGCAGCTACATAATGTTTTGGAGCAGATCACCGCTTCAACGCTTTACTCAGTTGTACTAGCTCAGTCGCTATTTTGTCGAGCCCTACACATAAATCAATGATGCTTCTTGCAATGGTAGTATGTATAAAAATACGTCACAGAGTGAATTTTTAAAACAAATTGATCTGCACCAAACGAAGATTACAATTCAACAACCCCAATCCCTTTAAGATAAAACTGATTGCTATGCTCAGAAGCTGAGTCAACACCCACTGTTACCCAAAATCCGCCACTTTCATCAGTATCAACGCTTAGGCGCTTATTTGACTTGAGCAGTACTTCTACCCATTCGCTTTCATCATTACAGCTCATGTTGTTACCTAGATTACCCGCCGTATATCCTTCAGAACCGTCGCTTTCATTGTTACCTTTGTCAACGGTCAACACATAAATGAATTCATCGAATTCTTGAAATAAGTTGTTGCTTGGTTCAAATGGGCTGGCAATATGCTTCACGTATAGGGCATCAGCTACGCCAACATCAGCACTGCCACAAGCATCTGGGGTATTGGTGACAAAACTAGAGTGAATCTCAAGGTCTATCGTTTCGTTCGGTGTATAACCATTTACATAGCCGGTAACGCCCATGAACAAGTCACTCGACTTGTTGTTGCCAGAAAGATACCAAGCGTTTTCATTGTTCTGCGGAGCAGGCAAATTAACGTAGTCTGATACCAACTGAAAGGCTTGTTCGTTGTCAACAGCATCACCGCTCGGTGGGTAGTCAGAGAAAAACACGGAGAAATCACCATCATTCTCAGCAAAATCAAACTGTTGAGTGCCCCCGTTTACATCCAATCTTATGGAACGAATATAATAGTCAGTAAAACCTTCGAAGCCAGAGTCAGATCCAGCTAGCACCCAAAAGCCACCTTGTTCATCGCTTCGAACATCTATCGGCTGCGCCGTAGTTAAGGTCTTTTCGACATAACTTGAAGGCTGCTCACAGTCAATACCACTGGCTACGTTACCCACGTTCGTCGCGTTGACGCCTGAATTAACTTGGTTGCCTTTATCAATATTAGGTCTATACGTCCCTAGCTCAGTATCGTCTGAAACAGTATTAATAGGCTCTTGAGTACTGGCGCCTAATTTCACATAAACAGATTCGCCGGGCGCCCCACCAATCCCCACACAATCAGAATTCACATTTGTAACTATCGTCACCGATAGCACTGCATCATAATGCGTTTCTGGCGACCAGCCCTGAGAGTAACCTTTAATAGACATAAACAAATCGTCCGAACGATTCATACCCGCCAAGTACCAACCTGAACTACCATCAAACGGGGTAGGTAGTGGATCATGTCGCCCCTCGAGTTGATAAAACACTTCGTTATTCATCGCCTCACGATTGGCGTAGTATTCTGAAAAAATTGCTTTGAAATTTTGATTTGACTCAGAAAAATCAATCGTTAATGTATTTTCATCGGATGTATCATCTGAATTGCATCCACTCAAAAATGTTCCCAAAATACACAATGACAGTAGACCCTTACGCATAGTTTGCTCCGTAATATAAAAATCACAGTGTAAAACTTATAATGGGTAATAAATGTAAAGCTTTGTGTAGTTTACGATGAATTTGTAATCAACTCTTTTTTTGTAAACCTGCACAGACAAATGCTGTGGCGTGGCCCCTTAGTTTTTTTCTCGTTCGGCCTGTCTGACTAGTTTGCACGCAAGTTTAGTACGTAAACCAGAATAACTAAAAACAAGGATGTTCAAATACTGGCTACAAATCTTCACCCAGATAAAGTCGATGAGCTTCACCCACTTCTCTAAGCAATCGAGACATATCAGCAAAATTAGCCAGACCAGACTCCCTCGCATAGTGCGGCCAGTTAGCTACAGTGGAAACGACTCTCTTTATTATCTTCTTTGCTTTGGCTTTAGATACGTCTCCATGACTTGCTACCGCTAGCAAATCATCAATTGTGAACTCTTGTGCCTTACCATTAATGGTCATCTGGTGACGACTTGTCCAGCCAGCGCCATTACTATAAGTGATGTCATATGCTGGTGATAGTGACCAGTTACCTGACTGATCCATTAAAAACGAGATATTCTTTGTGTGATCGTCTTGGTTGACGGCGACGACATTAAAGACCATACGAACATAGAATTGCTCAATTTCCTTTGCTGACAACCTTAATTCACGCATGACTCCAATGGCCTGTTCATAGGAATAAGCACCCGATTCATTAAAATCGTAGTGGGCAATACCGCAAAGTGATTGCATGTGAAGTTTGTTGCCACCAGTCAATCGATCAAAACGTTCAGTCATAAAGTGAGAGCGACCATTCTCCTTAAAAATTAGACATTCATTCATCTTGACGCCAGCATCAATTGCCATCAAATAATAGGCATACTCCAGTAAGCCAAACCCTTTTGGATCAGCCAACAATTCTTTGTCTTTGTTGCCATCCACTCCATCGAACTTTAACAAGTAATAATCAAACCCTTCACCCGCTGGTGCTTGTCCAGTTTTGATCACCTTGGTCTTTTTGTTCCATGCAATAACTGCCTTTGCTCTTGCACCGCCCGCTGAGGTGCCAACGAGAATGATTTGTTCAACCGCCTCGTGCTTACCTTGTTCAGAATCTTCAATTGGAACATTAAGTGTTGTTTTTTCTTGCAGAGCCTTGTTGGCGAGCTTGACTAATTCATATAATTGTACCTCAGATGTCGTCTCCTTAATTGAGCCGACAGAGGGTCTAAACTCCAGTCCCCCCATACCACGAGAGCCGATGTAACATAAACGTTCAATGGGGCTAAATGATTCAGGTGTGCGAGCATTTCTTTCTAGCCATTGGTCAATCAGGCGGTTACCAAACTTATCTGGCAGGCTATCAGCCAAGAAGCCTGGCAAGCCTTTAAAGGTTTCCTTTGACAGATCACTGAATGAATACGACTTATTACTTAACGGCATCTTGATTGGAGACAATTGAATATTTGAGCGCTGAAACTGCTTATCATACTCAAAATACCCTAATTCGTTTTGCCATATTACTGAACCTATTTTAGTGTCCCACAAATAAACATCGGCTTTTTCTAGTATATCTACCATACTCACTCCTTCGTGTTATCCATTTGTGGTATGACTTTATTCCATTCAAACGGCTCATTGCCGGAGTTTTTCTTTTTTCCCCCAGTTGCTCGTTTACGTACTTGATTTTTGGTGGTAAGCAACGAAGCAGAACGCACAGGTGGTTTTGGCATAAAATTGTCTAACTCATGCAACTTGCCCAAAGCACGCAATATGGCAATGACTTTTTCTAAACCGACACTTCGCTTGCCTCCTTCCAAACTTTGGACAGTGCTGACATTTACGCCTGCGTTGTCAGCCAGCTCAACTTGCTCCAATCCTTCATTTAGGCGCGCTAGCAAAAAGCGCTGACCAATCTCGAGCATAATTGCTTTGTTATTCATTCTTTCGAAATTCATAATATTGCTTATCCGCATTACTTTGGAACATACGTCCAATTATAGTGCTTATATTAATTATTACACAAGATCATTAACAATGCTTTTATTCACTATAAAAGACTAAATACTCTACTATATTGCTTTTATTCACTATAATGACAAGGTGACATAACTATTGTCATGTTCTCGTCGTCTTAACAAGCGTCAAACAAAATGAACAGTGCTAGGTAAATTTAGTTAAGTTTGTCGTAACTAATTTATCTTAACTGAGAAAACTTAAAGAATGCTTTGGTTTTTTAAAGCGTGTTGATCTGATGAAGATACTTAGTTTAGCTACGTTATTGAGTATTGATTTGGTTCGATTCAGCTCGCCGCCTTACTATAAAATAATGTAGGCAAAATTTTGTTGTGGTAGAGAGAATCTTTTAAAAGGGCTTAGATACTCAAAAAAGCCCGATAAACGGGGCTTTCAAAATTATCTGGCGGAGAGAGAGGGATTCGAACCCTCGTTAGGTTTAACCCTAAACACACTTTCCAGGCGTGCGCCTTCAGCCACTCAGCCACCTCTCCGAAATTTGAGGGCGTATACTAGGTAAATCTGGGCTTGGTTGCAAGCCAGAATTTAGCTTTGTGGGTATAAACGCAGAAGAATTAAGCTATCCTTTCAATTGCGCGGCAAAATCGAGCATGCGATTCAATGGAATCATAGCTTTTTCGCGTAAGTCTTCACTTACGAAGATTTCCCTGCCTTGCGGATGAATAAGTGAGTTTTTAAGTGCCTCAAGCCCGTTCATCGCCATCCAAGGGCAGTTGGCACAACTTCGACACGTTGCACCTTGTCCAGCCGTTGGTGCTTCGATTAATTCTTTATTTGGCGCTAACTGCTGCATTTTGTAAAAAATGCCCTTATCCGTCGCAACAATAAACTTTTGGTTGTCCATGGATTGCGCCGCTTTTATCAGTTGCGACGTTGACCCTACCGCGTCGGCCATGTCTACAACACTTGCGGGGGATTCTGGGTGAACTAAGATTGCCGCTTCAGGATGCAAATGTTTTGCGGTTTTCAATGCCTTTGCAGAAAACTCGTCATGTACAATACATTCGCCGTTCCACATCAGCATATCAGCACCGGTTTGCTTTTGAATATAAGCACCTAAATGGCGATCTGGCCCCCATATCAGCTTTTTACCTTGGCTATCCAAGTGTTCTACAATTTCTAAAGCAATGCTTGAAGTAACCACCCAATCAGCGCGCGCTTTTACTGCTGCAGAAGTATTTGCATACACCACAACGGTTCTATCAGGGTTAGCATCACAAAACGCTGTAAACTCCTTCTCAGGGCAACCTAAGTCAAGTGAACAAGTAGCTTCAAGCGTTGGCATAAATACACGTTTTTCAGGACTAAGAATTTTTGCTGTTTCGCCCATAAACTTAACGCCAGCAACAATGAGGGTTTGTTCTCTTGCATCTCGACCAAATCTTGCCATTTCTAAAGAATCAGATACGCATCCACCGGTGGCTTCTGCCAGCGCCTGAATCACGGGATCTGTATAGTAATGTGCAACAAGCGTTGCATTATGTTGTTTAAGTAACAATGTGATTTCGCTAATTAATGCTTGTTCGCGAGAAGCATCTAAACTAACAGGCTTTTCCGGAAATGGATAATCAATTGGCGCTATGCGGGTTGCTAAAGTCATAATAAAAATAAAGTGTGTCTAATCCGATAATTATACACTGACGTCATAAAAAGTTCATTTAGATGATGTAAAAATTAAAGCGATAAGATATAAGGAAAGATACAACTTGGAGAAGAGTGGTGGGTCGTGCTGGATTCGAACCAGCGACCAATTGATTAAAAGTCAACTGCTCTACCAGCTGAGCTAACGACCCACAATTCTTGGTGTAATGCTACTAACAATGATGTGATGATGGTGGGTCGTGCTGGATTCGAACCAGCGACCAATTGATTAAAAGTCAACTGCTCTACCAGCTGAGCTAACGACCCTTCAAATCAACATCATGTTGCAACGGCGGCATATATTACCCATAAAAGAATTGAGTGCAACCTTTAAATGCGTTTTTTTCTAAAATATGGTTTGATTGCATGGAAACTAAACAATCAAACAAGCTAGCAAGCCTAATTACCTGCTAGTTGCTCATTTGCTAGTCGCGCTGGTGTGCTGTCGGGATACTCTGCAACCACCTGTTGAAACAACTGATTTGCAGTTCCAATGGTACCCGTTTGCTTTGCGATCATACCCAGTTTTAAAATTGAGTCAGCGCGTTTAGGTGACTGATTAAAATTATTCACCACCTGCTCAAACGCATTTTTGGCGTCAGCCCATTCTTTTTTGTTATATAAAAGTTGGCCTAACCAATAATGTGCATTGTCAGTATATTCTGAGTTAGGAAACTGACTCAAAAAGGTTTTAAATGCAGGAATTGCAGCATCGTAATCACGTTGCTTCAAGATTAAATTAACCGCATCTTGATATGCTGACTGCTCATTACCCGATGCCGGAATTACAGCAGTAGGTGTACCGTTACTCGCAGCTCCAGCGTTAGTAGTGCTGGGAAATTGACTAGCCACTTGCTGCGTTTGAGACTGCAATGACGAAAATCTATTGTCAATCTCTAGAAACAACTCTCTTTGACGTTCGAGTATCTTTTCTAATTGATGGTTGTGAAGTTCGATTGAGCCTCTAATGCCGTCTACATCGCTTTGCAAAATATCTAACTGCTCTTGCATGCGCTGCTGATTTTCAGTACGAGACTCAACAATTCTCTCTAACACGGCTAATCTGTCTTCCAGGATAGATACGTCAACTAAACCATTGGTACTCGCAGTCGATACCGTCGGCGTGTCGCTTATATCAACAACAGGTGCTTGCGCAAGGCAGGCACCTGATATGAAAGACAGGACTAGTGTACTTACAAATTGTTTACGCATATAAGATTATTGGTAAACAACTACACCACGACGGTTTTGAGCAAATGCATATTCTGATGCACCCATTACCGCAGGTTTTTCTTCGCCATAAGACACAACTGACATCTGTGAGCTTCTTACTCCCGCATTAAGGAAGAAAGTTTCAACAGCTTTTGCACGACGCTCGCCTAGTGCGATGTTGTAATCAGGCGTACCACGACTATCAGTATGGCCTTCTATAACGATTTTTTGACTGCTATTTTTAACTAAGAAGTCAGCATGCTTTTTAAGTACTGATTGAAATTCAGCTTTAATTGTTGAACGATCGAAATCGAAATAAACGGTTTGTTGTGCTTCTAGCGCCGCTTTTTCTTTTGCCATTAAATCTTTTGCTTTACGAAGCTTATCAGCCGCAGCTGCTTCTGCACGCGCTTTTTCTGCTTCTTCAGCCTTTTTAGCTGCATCTGCCGCTGCTGCAGCTTCAGCTGCTGCGTTAGTGTCAGCAGATTGCTCTTCTCCATCGGAGTTAGCACAAGCCATTAACGTTAACGTCGGCAAAACAATTAAAAGAGATTTAAGTTTGTTATTAGTAAGCATGCTTATTAGTCCTTATTTTGGTATTTACTACTTATAATAAAAATGGTGACCAACTCGGCGATTTCACCTGCCCTTCTGTTGCAGGTAATAAGGCCTTGAATCTGCCATCGAGAGAAACAAGTGATAACACTTGCCTACCCTCATGCAACGTACTGTATATAATCATACTTCCGTTTGGTGCAATACTTGGCGATTCATCCAAAAACGTTTTTGTTAATACCAGCATATTACCCGTCGATAATTGCTGCCTAGCAATATGATAATTACCTTGTGTGCGATTGACCACAACTAAATTCTCGTTGTCAGGCGTAATTGACGCACCTAAGTTCATATCACCTTCAAAAGTTAAGCGTCTAGGACGCTTACTTGCTAAATCTACGCGATAAATTTGCGGTTTACCACCCCGCTCTGAGCTAAAAACGATACTTTTTCCATCTGGCGTCCAAGACGGCTCAGTATCAATCGTGCGATTTCGCGTAATTCGTTCAAGTTTTCTCGTCGCTAATTCCATGATATAGATTTCTGGATTACCGTCTTTAGACAAGACCATTGCTAGCTTTTTGCCGTCAGGCGAAAACACCGGTGAGCTGTTTATGCCGGGGAAGTCAGTAATTAACGTGCGTTCGGTAGTATAAATATCTTGGATGTATATTTGAGACCGTTTATTTTCAAAACTAACATACGCTAGCTTATTGCCATCAGGTGACCAAGACGGCGACATGAGTGGTTCAGGTGAGGACAATAAACGTGTTTCGTTAGCGCCATCGTAATCGGCAATCACCAATTGATATGGCAATGGATTTGTTACCCTGTCTCTTACGACGACATAGGCAATGCGAGTAAGAAAAGCACCACGCTCTCCCGTTAAACGCTCATATATAATGTCGCTCATAATGTGCGCATATTGTCGAAAATCTTCCGACATAATCGTTTTATCGCGTCCTTCAATGATATGATCTTTACTCAACACCAATTGACCATCGACTAAAGCCCTAGATTCACCGCCTGTTATTTGCGCACGCAAAACATCGACCAACTCAAAGCTTACCTTGTAGTTGTCTACTCCTGCTGGCTCAATGCTTCCAACAACGACAGTATCTATACCTCGCGCCGCCCAAGCATCATAATCCACCTCTGAATCCGTGCTAGGAAATTGAGGCATATCAGACAAACTAATTGGATTGAACTTACCACTACGCAACAGATTGTTTCTAATAACATCTGTTAAATTTTCTGGAAGCACAGTGTCGCCCCGCCACTTGAAAGGCACGACAGCGATAGGTCTCGCGTTATTTACACCTTCTGTAATAACAATCTCAAGTTCGGCCAACGCTTTATTAGCAATTGCCGTACACGCGAACAACGTGATTAAAATGATTTTTTTAGCGCGCTTTATCATCTTTTATAATTTTACCGTCAGTTTTAAAGTTTTCATTTGTTCAAATACTGCAGGGTCTTTCGACACCGGCAGTGTTTCAGGTCGCAATACCGCAGATTGTGCCGCTCGACAAATCGCTGCATCTCCCCCCTCGATTTTTGTATCAATCACCAAACCGTTAGACGCCAGTTTAACGGTTAACCTACATTCCTTACCTTTTGCACCGTCATCCACAAACAAATTTTGGTAGATGGTTTGATAAATCAATGCTCGGTACTTATCTAATTCGGTCATCACACGTTTTTGCTGCGCTTCGGCAATTGCCGCTTGCTCCTTCGCCAATTGTTCAGCCATTTCTTTTTCTAGTGCTTCTTGCTTGGCTTTTTCTTCTGCCACTCTGCGTTGAAATTCAGCTTCTTCTTGTTTTGCACGCTCTAGTGCCTTTTGTTCATCACGTTTTTTTTGGGCTTGCTCTGCTTTCTTACGTGCATCGTCTTCACGTTTTTTTCGAGCAGCATCTTCTTTCCGTTTACGTTCCCTTTCGAGTTTTCTTTTTCGCTCTTTTTCTTGTTGCTGCTTTTTAATTCTGTCTTTACGTGCTTGCTCTTGCTGCCTAGCTTGTGCTTGCGCTTCTTGTTGTTTTCTCTTTTTATCAGCAAGGGCTTGTGAATCAATAAAAACCGCTTTAACCGGTTGCACTTGGGCGCTAGCAAATACCATTTTAGGACTATCAAAGGAGATGCTCACAACGAGCGCGATCACCAATAATACGTGCAGTCCAAATGATATTCCGAGCGCTTTATTTTCCTTCATGACTACCCTT
Source organism: Agaribacter marinus (assembly GCF_030160655.1). GTDB lineage: Bacteria > Pseudomonadota > Gammaproteobacteria > Enterobacterales > Alteromonadaceae > Glaciecola > Glaciecola marina. The sequence continues at coordinate 101,031 of NZ_BSOT01000007.1, read as the reverse complement.
GATTTGGATCCGTCATTAAACCAACCGACTCAGCTCCAGAGTTCTGCAGCAACACCATCATATCCACTACCTTCTCATAACTTACGCTACGATCGCCATTTACGACAACCGGTGTTTGCGGAGATACTTCCAAACGTGTTCTAACCAATGCTGCAACATCTTGTGCACTCATCGCTTGATCAGCATTGTCACCGATATTCAGGAAATACTGACCTTCGCCGTTAATCGACACAATCAAAATCGTGTCCTGTTCTGTCTCGATAGTTTGCGCTTCGGCTTTGGGTAAATCGACAGTAACCCCTTGCGTCACAACTTGTGCTGTGGCCATAAAAATAACGAGCAACACCAACATAACGTCGATGTAAGGTACAACATTAATTTCTGAAACGCGCTTACGGCGACGTCGAATAAACATACTAGCCTCGTTTCGTAATACTTTGGCGATGTAAAATAGAAGAAAACTCTTCCATAAAGTTGCCGTAAGTATTTTCTATTTTTTCTACTTTGGTGCTAAACCGATTGTATGCCACGACTGCCGGAATTGCTGCGAACAACCCAATAGCCGTAGCTATCAATGCTTCTGCAATACCGGGGGCTACCATTTGCAAGGTTGCCTGTTTTACTTGCCCTAGTGCAATAAAGGCATTCATGATGCCCCAAACCGTGCCGAGTAAACCAACATAAGGCGATATAGAGCCCACCGTCGCCAAAAATGGGAGGCGAGCTTCTAAGCCATCGATTTCTCGTGACATAGCAACACGCATGGCACGATAAGCGCCGTCCATGATTGACTCATGCACAGCGCCTGCCGCTTTGTGTAAACGCACATATTCTTTAAAGCCAGAACAAAAAATAAGCGAACAACCAGACATATTTTCTTGCTGGCTATATTGACTATACAATTGATTTAAGTCAGCGCCCGACCAAAACTCATCCTCAAACGCTTTAACTTCTTTTTCAGCTTGTGACAAGGCACTATTACGTTGAAAAATAAAGGCCCAACTAACAACTGACGTCCCTAGTAGCAATAGCATAATAAATTGCACTACTGGGCTGGCCTGCAAAAACAGACTGGTTATTGACATATCATGAGTCACTGCGCATTTCCCTCAATATACTACTCGGAATCTTAACTGGTTTTTGTAACTTAGGATCAACACAGGCAATCTTAACTAAACCACTTACCAAGATTTCATCATTTTTATTATAAATTTGTTGCTCTATAGCAACACTAACGTTACCAATTTTCAACGGATGACAGGTAATCGTTAACATCTCATCAAGTTTAGCACTTTTTTTATAACTTAAGGTAATGTCTTTGACGACAAAAGCAACAGATTGTTCCAAAAGGTTTTGCTGGCTAACGCCGATGTTTCGAATCCAGTCGGTACGCGCACGTTCCATGTATTTCAGGTAGTTTGCGTGGTAGACGATACCACCAGCATCTGTATCCTCGAAATACACTCGAGCCTTTATGTTAAAAATATTCATATATATTACAGATTTATTTCACTTTTATTTTGTATAAAATATGTTAAATATAAATTATTACAACAACTTAATAAAACTACACTCTAAAATTTAATATTAGTTTTTATAATCCGAAAGCACAATATTTGTAAATTGTCAGAAATTATTAAAACGTTAATATATGTCCCAACTTGAGGTGTAGACATGGCTTCTTGTTATTCTCGGACTCCCTTCCGTTAACTTTTTCTTGCCCGCTGTTTATGCGGGCTTTTTTATGCAAAATGATTACTTATATCGAATAAAAATTATTTATCAAAGCCAAAATGCAGATATGCTCTGTCGGTTGCTATTCTGCCTCTGGGCGTTCTTTGTAAAAAACCTTGCTGTATCAAAAATGGTTCAATCACATCTTCAATCGTTTCTTTTTCTTCCCCTATTGCTGCTGCAACGTTTTCTAACCCGACCGGTCCACCAGAAAATTTTTCGATAATCGTGCTAAGTAATTTTCTATCCATGAAGTCAAACCCTTCGGCGTCAACATCAAGCATATTAAGCGCTAGCGACGCAACTTCTTCTGTAATGTTGCCGTCAGCTTTTATATCAGCATAATCTCGAACACGTCTCAGTAAACGGTTAGCAATTCGTGGTGTACCTCGCGAGCGACGTGCAATCTCAATGGCGCCTGCATGTTCCATGTCCATATTTAAGTACTTGGCGCTGCGCATGATGATGTTGGTTAAATCTTTTAAATTATAAAACTCCAAGCGCTGCACAATACCAAAACGGTCCCTAAGCGGTGACGTTAGAGAACCAGCACGTGTTGTAGCTCCTATCAGAGTGAACGGCGGTAACTCTAGCTTTATGGAACGCGCGGCAGGGCCTTCGCCAATCATAATATCCAATTGATAATCTTCCATCGCCGGGTAAAGTACTTCCTCAACCACTGGACTCAGCCGATGTATTTCATCAATAAACAATACGTCATGCGCTTCTAAATTAGTGAGAAGAGCCGCTAAGTCACCTGCTTTTTCTAGTACAGGCCCTGACGTAGTTTTAATACTTACGCCCATTTCATTGGCAACAATATTCGCAAGTGTTGTTTTACCGAGTCCTGGAGGACCGAAGATAAGTAGGTGGTCTAACGCATCTTCACGCTTTCTTGCCGCCCGAATAAAAATATCCATTTGTTCGCAAACGTGATCTTGTCCGGCATAGTCAGTCAGTAGTTTAGGCCGAATGGCGCGGTCTATTTGTTCTTCGTCGCTCTGCGCGTCAGGCGTTATAATTCTATCTGCATCAATCATATGAATATACTCCACTACACCATTGATTTAAGTGCATCGCGTATTAAAGACTCACTTGTTGCGTCATCAACAAGCACACCTTGAATCGCCTTTTCAGCTTGAAGCTTTTTATATCCTAAAGCAATCAAAGCACTAATAGCTTCATCTTTAGCCGAAGTAGCTGGCGCGAGTAGCTCGGCTTTTTTAAGTGGCTGGCTTGGCGTTATGCCAGTTTTGGGAATATCATCGATAGTCGATACTTTATCTTTTAACTCGACGACTAAACGCTCCGCGGTCTTTTTACCAACACCAGGCATTTTCACAAGCGAAGTAATATCTTCATCAAGCACCGCTTGCACAAATTGACCCGCAGACATACCAGACAAGATCGTACATGCCAGTTTAGGCCCTACACCATTCGCTTTAATTAGCACACGAAACAAACTTCTTTCATATTTGTCGATAAAACCAAACAGTAACTGCGCATCTTCTCGCACGACAAAATGGGTATAAATAGTGGTGATGTGATCAACCTCAGGGAGTTGATAAAAACTTGTCATTGGAAGCTGAACTTCGTATGCCACGCCATTAACGTCAATGAGTATGTCAGGCGGGAGCTTTTCAACTAACACGCCTTTCAATCTTCCAATCATGATATTGTTTACCTATTATTTTTAGAGCGTATTTTTACAACTAGCGTATCTTTACACCTTAAGTTGAGCGCCTTTATTGCGCACTATGGTCTTAGGATCTTTTGTAATACCTATCACCGCAGACGACCTCTTACCGTCTTTTTAGCCTGTCCCGACAATCTAATCATACTCTGCTCAGTATGCAAATGACAAAGCGCAACAGCCAATGCGTCAGCGGCGTCAGCTTGCGGTGTTTTGTTTAATTTCAGAATATGAGTCACCATGTGTTGAACTTGTGTTTTATCAGCATTCCCTTTGCCCACAACAGATTGTTTTATTTGTCTTGCTGAATACTCAAACACGGGCATATTTGCCGATGTTGCTGCAACAATAGCAGCGCCTCTAGCTTGTCCCAATTTAAGCGCTGAATCCGGGTTTTTTGCCATAAATACTTGCTCGATAGCAAATTGATTCGGCGCAAATTGACGAATGATCTCGCTTACACCAGTAAATACATTATGCAAACGATTTGCGAGCACATCATCAACGACGCGAATACATCCACTCCCAAGATACTCTGTTTTGTTGCCCACAACTTTTATGATGCCGTAGCCAGTAACGCGAGAACCGGGATCGATACCAAGAATAATACTCACTGATTCACCGCTACAAACTCATCTATTGCAGTCTTATTTGTATCCGACCACGCCAAGGCAATAGCGTCGTGTTTCGACAGCCAAATAAAGTCCAAATGCTCAGTCAATAAAATACTGGTTTGCTCACAAATACATAAACTAAACACATGCTCAGTATTGGTCTTAGTACCTTCAGGGTAGCGATGTAACCAACGCTTTCTAATTTGATATTGATTCGTCGTTTTACAGTCTTTAATCTGATTGCGGCTAATATCAAGCTCAAGTCCAATTTCTTCAGCCACTTCCCGATACGCGGTATCTATAGGGCGTTCCCCGACTTCCATTGTGCCAGTAATCGACTGCCAGAAATCAGCGTCGTCGTCCCGTTGTAACATTAAGACCCGTCCCTGTTCACTGTAGATAACCACAAGTACAGATTCAGGTCTTTTTAATGTCATAACAGGCTATTACTCACTTTTTGAGATAGTTTGAATAGCGAGATCTTTAAGTTGTTCAGGATTTGCTTTGCCGGGCGCACCTGTTAGAGGGCATGCAGCAGTAGTCGTCTTCGGAAACGCCATAACATCACGAATAGAGTCAGCACCTAACATCAACATCACAAGCCTATCTAAACCGAAGGCCAACCCTGCATGAGGAGGCGTACCATATCGTAAGGCTTCGAGTAAGAAACCGAATTTTTCATTTGCTTCTTCTTCCGAAATACCTAGCAAGTCAAATACGGTAGATTGCATGTCCATATTGTGGATACGGACTGAGCCCCCACCAACTTCAACGCCATTTAATACCATGTCGTATGCATTAGACAAAGCGTTTTCAGGTGACGCTTTTAGCCCGTCAGTGCTGTCATCTCTAGGTGCTGTAAAGGGGTGGTGAAGTGCATATAGGCGCCCATCAACGCGCTCAAACATTGGGAAGTCAACCACCCAAAGCGGTTTCCACTCATCACTTAACAATTCAAAATCTACACCAAGTTTTAAACGTAAAGCACCCAGCGCTTCCGTGACCGTTGTGTAATCACCTGCGCCAAAGAGCAATATGTCACCATCTTTCGCTTGCGTGGTTTCGAGTAAGCCCTTAACACTCTCGTCATCAAAAAACTTAAGCACTGGTGACTGTAAACCCTCTCTACCTGCCGAAAGGTCATTTACCTTCATCCAAGCTAAACCTTTTGCACCGTATATGCCAACAAACTCGCCATACTGGTCGATTTGTTTGCGTGATAGCTTAGCGCCGTTCGGTACGCAAATAGTGGCAACTCGCCCATTTTCGTCATTTGCAGGGCCGCTAAACACCTTAAAGTCTATATGTTTAACAACATCGGCAACGTCAACAATTTCGAGTGGATTGCGTAAATCAGGTTTGTCACTACCGTAACGCTGCATTGCCTCGGCATAGCTCATGCGCGGAAACTCACCTAAATCGATATCCAATAATTGCTTGAATACATGTGTAATTAAGCCCTGGGTTATTGCCATTACACCGTCGGCATCTAAAAACGACGTTTCAATATCGATTTGCGTAAATTCTGGCTGGCGGTCAGCGCGCAAGTCTTCATCTCTGAAACACTTTACAACCTGGTAGTATTTGTCCATACCACTCATCATTAACAACTGCTTGTACAATTGCGGCGATTGAGGCAGTGCAAAAAATTCGCCTTTATGCGTGCGACTCGGTACTAAATAATCTCTCGCGCCTTCTGGTGTTGCCGCCGTTAGCATCGGTGTTTCAATGTCGAGAAAATCAGCGTCTTCTAGGTAACGTCTTACCGCAGCCGTAACTTTGGAACGAAACACTAGGCGCTCAGTCATTAATGGACGACGAAGATCTAAATAGCGATACTTTAAACGTTGTTCTTCAGAGTTTTCTTGATTCCAATCTAATGGCAACGCTGGCGCACGGTTAATGATAGTTAACGAAGTAGCTAATATTTCAACGCCGCCGGTACGCATATCTTTGTTCACTTGACTGTCTGGACGAGCACGCACTTGGCCACTAATTTCAATGCAAAATTCGTTACGTAATTCATTGGCAGGTACAAAAGCCGCTTCAGCATCTGGTTCAATAACAACCTGAATCACACCTTCTCTGTCACGTAAATCGATAAAGATAAGACCACCCAAGTCGCGGCGCTTATGTACCCAACCCTTTAGCGTTACTATCTGACCTACAAATTTTTCGTCAATTCGACCGCAATAATCAGTGCGCATTCCATAACCTTTTTCATTCTAGTTTTATTCAGGTGAGCATTTTGCTCAATAATCGGCGCATTATAGACTATGCAGGTTGGAGGACAAAGAGCGCATTTAAAAATAAATTAAATGCTGAACATCTAAGCTAATCCCAAAGGCTTCGCCTATTTGGTGGTCGTGATGACTCGGTGCTAAGCAAAGTACTTCGTCTCCATTTGAAATGGCCAAAGTATACATAATATGTGCGCCTCTAAATTGCCGGTTTACAACCGTTGCTTTGTGCGCACTTTTGTCACGATGCAAAATATCATCCGGACGCACCAAAACAGATACTGTTTCTCCGATAGATAATTTAGGCGTTTCGCGAGCATCTATTGTATTAGCAGTTGTTACTTCTTGCGTATTTAGCTCGGCAAGTGCTGTCGAGATATACAAGTTCCCATCCTTTTCAACTACCTGCCCTTTTAAAAATGTGCCTTCACCTATAAAGGTCGCCACATCTTGATTGACCGGTGTGTGATACAAGTCGTATGCACTGCCCCACTGCTGGCATTTACCATCAGCAAATACCGCTATTTTATCTGCCATGGCAAATGCTTCTTGCTGATCGTGCGTTACTATAAGCGCAGTAATGCCTAATTTTTTTAACAACACACGTAAATCTGACGCTAATTGTTCACGCAAACTTGGGTCTAAACTAGAAAACGGCTCATCCATTAATAAAATTTCGGGGCGCGGTGCAAGCGCTCTAGCAATCGCGACGCGTTGTTGTTGCCCACCAGATAATTCGTATGGAAAACGACTCGCAAAATCACTCAATTCGACTAATGATAAAACTTCTTCTATGCGACTATCTCTCGCTGCCTTTACGATAGAATGTAAGCCGTAAGCGACATTTTGCGCCACTGTCATGTGTGGGAAAAGACATAAATCCTGAAATACCATACCAACTGCTCTATCGGAAGCAGGTACATTTACTTCCGCATCAAATACTATTCGCTGATTTAAATGAATACTGCCAGACATCGGCGAATTTATACCACTGACGACATGCAAAAAGCTTGATTTACCGGAGCCTGACGGGCCGAGCACACAGCCGATATCTCCCTTATTTAATTGTAAGTCGTCAATACGAAGTACGGTTTTATTGTCGTAACCTAAGTTAAGGTTTTGTATAGTTAACATTAGGTGCTTCTCCGTTCTAACTGATAAATCAACAAACAAACAGGTAATAAACCAACGCCAACAATTGCGATTGCCGGCAGCGCTGCATCAATCAAACGTTCATCACTTGCTAACTCATAAGCCCTCACCGCCAGCGTATTAAAATTAAACGGCCGAAGTACTAAGGTAGCAGGCAATTCTTTTAAAACATCAACGAATACTAATAACATAGCACTAAGTATACTGGGTCTCAGTAAAGGTAAATGAATGCGTGACAGCAAATGCCACCGACTGGGGTTTAAATTTAACGCGGCCGCATCGGTTTGCAATGAAATTCGTGCAAATCCATTTTCGGTATTTTGCAAGGCAACACTAAGATACCGAACCGAATAAGCAAAAAGTAAAATAGTGATGCTGCCAGAAATAATGAGGCCTGGACGAAAGTCAAACCAACTAATAGTAAACATATTGAATTGCCTATCTGCCCAACCCGAAATACTAATCACACCAACAGCAATAACCAAACCTGGCAACGCGTAACCGAGTGACAATAACTGATTTAGCCGACTAAAGTGGTTAGCGCTGGTCATTCTTGCGACATAAGAAAACATCAACGCTAACGCCACAATGATAAACGCCGCCAACGCCGAAAGATATAGCGTGTTTCCTAATAGATTGGAAAACCCTTGTGTATCAGCCTCAGACGTAAATACAGCCCAATATAAAAGTTGAATACTTGGAATAAAAAAACCAAACAAAGGAGGCAATAAACAGAGCAACCAAATAAACACCAAGCCCTTACCAGTCACCTCCCTAGTCGTTTTTTTATTCGCTAAGTTGTTTACATAGCGACGGGCATCTTTACGAGAATATTTTTCTAAAATAAGCACCAAAAACACAAATAGACACAGGGCAGATGCCAATTGAGCCGCGACCTCACGATTCCCCATACCAAACCATGTCCTGTATATACCGGCGCTAAAGGTATTTACTCCAAAATATGCCACGGTGCCATAGTCAGCCAACGCCTCCATCATAACCAACGCACCGCCGGTCAATATTGCTGGCCTTGCCATTGGCAGTGCCACATTAAAAATATGCGATAAGCTACTTTTACCTGCCAAGGTAGAAACATTTTGAAGCGCATCCGGTTGACTCTTAAATGCGGCGTAAGATAATAGATACACGTAGGGATATAGCACCAAAGACATCATAACCACGGCGCCAGATAAGTGCCGGATATCGGGTAACACGCTTACCGTTGATGGTAAGCTAAATACATCGCGAATAAGTTGATGTAAAGGCGATCCAAAATCCATTAGCCCAGTGTAAGTATAAGCAATGATGTAAGCAGGCATAGCAAGGGGAAGAAGCAATACAATCTGCAAAATGGCTTTTGCGGCAAACTGGTAATTAGCCATGACGTAGCCGGTAGTAGTACCGAGAAGAATCGCACCAGTCGCGCTGCCTAGTGCTAATACCACACTGTTAGTAATGTAGTCGACTAACACTGTATCGATAAGATGCTGCCATGTATCGAGGTCGGGCGAAAACACACTAAATAAGACAGAGAATAAAGGAAGAATTAAAATGCTGGCAAATATCACAGCAAATATTTTAATCCAGTTAAATCCGTTCATTACACCGCTTACTTATTATTTTGTTTTAAGAAAAGAAAAAGATGTTACCCAACCAAGTGCAACATCTTTATAGAACGAAATATACTGGTATTGACGCTTATTGCCAACCAGCCTTATCCATTAATTTTAACGCGTCGCCATTTAAACGTCCCATGTCGTTAAAATTAACTGACTGCGCGTCAAATCGCCCAAGGCGTTCTAAGGTCTTACTCCAATTCACACCGTCTATTACAGGGTATTCCTGGTTCACTTCCGCGTACCACGCTTGTTGCTCTTCAGCTAACATGAATGTGAGTAGCTGTTCTGCCGCTGCCTTATTTGGCGCATGTTTAGCGATAGACACACCCGAAATATTAATATGCGTTCCACCTTCAGATTTCGGTGTCCAAGCAATGGCAACTTGTTCAGCGATTTCTCTTTGGCTCTCGTCAGAAGACGTAAGCATACCACCAAGATAGTATGTATTTGCGATGGCAAACTGACATTCGCCTGCAATCATCGCTTTAATCTGGTCTCTATCGCCGCCCTTTGGCTTTCTTGCCATATTTTCAGCAATCCCTTTAGCCCACTTAGATGTTACTTCGTCGCCTTTATCTAACATCATCGCCGCCGTCATTGACTGATTGTATATATTACTAGACGAACGGACACAAATTTGGCCTGCATATTTTTTATCGGCAAGGGCCAGCATAGACTCAGGCAATACCACATCACTGCCCTTTTTATACATCACTGTGCGAGCTCTTGTCGTCAGCGCCACCCAATGCTTTTCCTCATCTATAAAAGATGACGATAGCGCAGGTAAGTCGAGCCCTATTGCTTGCGTTAGGCGCATATTCTTAGCCCTGACTAAACGCCCAGCGTCAGCCATGACTAACAGATCTACTTGCGAAAATTCGCCTTCAGATGCCGCACGACTAATTAGCGCATCGGCTTTGCCAGTCACTAAATTCACCTTTACACCCGTTTGCGCGGTAAATTTGTCTAACAATGGTTTGATCAGTGCTTCTTGCCTGCCTGAATACACGTTTACTTCAGCTGCGAAACTTTGCGCTGCTGAAAGTCCTGCGAATAATATGGTAAATACCGACGCCAAGGTTTTAATACAGCCTCCTAATAGAGTCTATGAAATTCAATCACAGCCCTAACTCTATGTAATAGTTATTCTAAAGTATTATTGAGCTTTTATTGATAATAAGTCTCAATTACATGTAGTGTATCACAGCATCTATGCAAGTCTAGGGCATGTCACAAGAATATGTGTACTAGGCTAGCAAAATAGGTACTTCACAAAATAAGCGCTACAATACAACACTGATAAAAAATTAACACTTGGAAAAATTAATGGCATCTATTTTGTATAGATGCTTTGGTAAGGATAAATTTATGACGAATTCTAGACTTGTCTATTCTACAGAGAGTGGGCGAATTCAGCCATCTAAAGCACAAGAAGAAAGCCCCAAAGGTGATGGCATTGTGCGGTTACAACGAGTGACTAAAGGGAAAAAAGGCAAAGGGATAACGCTAGTTACCGGCTTAGGATTGCCGAAAGACGAATTAAAAAAGATGTGCACCGATCTGAAAAAACAATGTGGTTGTGGTGGTGCTGTTAAAAATTTTGATATCGAGATTCAAGGCGATGTAAGAGATAAACTTAAACATCTCCTCGAAAGTAAAGGATTTAAAGTAAAACTAGCCGGAGGCTAGTTTCTATATAGAGAACATTTGAATGCATAGATTAGCGATAACTGACTTACATATTTTGTTGGTTGAACCCTCAGACACTCAAGCAAAAATAATCAGTAAATTACTGAGAAGTGCTGATGTAAATAGTGTAGATATCGTCAAAAATGTGACACAAGCAAAACATGAAATAGCGAAACACTCGGCAGACGTGGTAGTTAGTGCCATGTATTTGTCTGACGGCACAGGCTTAGATATTTTAAAACATTTAAAAGCTGACGAGGTAAGCAACACAATACCTTTCATGTTGGTATCTAGCGAAGGTAGTATTTCTAAACTCGAACAATTCAAACAATCCGGTGTTGCCGCTATTTTACCAAAGCCATTTGAGCCAATACATTTAGAGCGCGGCCTAAACGCCAGCTTGCAGTTAATGAATACCGAAGAACTCGATCTAGATACGTTCGATATTGCTGAAGTGAGAGTGTTGCTTGTTGATGATAGCCGTTTAGCCCGAAACCATATTAAACGTGTATTACAAAATATGGGGATACAACGTATTACCGAAGCTGAAAATGGCGCTCATGCGTTAACGTTTTTAAAAGACCAAGAGTTTGATTTAGTCGTTACTGACTACAATATGCCAGAAATGGATGGGCGCGAGCTTTCTGAGTTTGTGAGATTTAATCCTGCAACGACGCATATTCCAATAATTATGGTTACCTCAGAGAATACTGAAAGTGCCCATATGAGCAATATACAGCAAACAGGTGTAAATGCACTGTGTGATAAACCCTTTGAATCTGACGAAGTACGGGCAATTCTGTCTAGATTACTCGATCATTAGCACTGCATAGCGTTGTAACGCACATATTTTCTTAGCGTTTGTGATTACTTAAAACAAAAATATCGTTGACATGGATGGTCGCGTTTTTTACAGTCAGCCAATTAATTTATTGGTGTGTTAAACTCATACCCATAATTCTCTTTTTAAATATTTATCAGGGATCCAAACAAATTGGCTAATGAGGAATTAGAAGCGTTACGTGTTGCTATTACAGAAACCGATAACGACTTACTTGCGACCATCGCAAAACGTCAAAAACTGACACATCAAGTTGCAGAAACCAAAATCAAACATCATATACAGGTGCGCGATCAGGTACGTGAAGAGCAACTACTAGTGCGCCTAATTAAACAGGGCCAGGAAGTGGGGCTAGATCCTCATTTTGTCACCAAGCTCTTTCATGTGATTATTGAAGACTCAGTACTTAACCAACAATCCCTTCTCGCACAACGCGCTAACCCCGAAGCAAGTCTGCCAATAAATCGTGTGGCGTTTTTAGGTGAAAAAGGCTCATATAGTTATTTGGCCACCCAAAAATACTTTGCCCGCCGTAGTGGCGAGTTAGTCGAAATTGGGTGCAAGAGCTTTCCAGATATTATTGCGACGGTTGAAAGCAACGAAGCAGACTTTGCGGTACTGCCAATAGAAAATACATCATCAGGTAGCATTAATGAAGTGTATGACCAATTGCAGCATACTCGGTTAAGTATTATCGGGGAACTGACACACGAGATTAATCATGCGCTCTTGATTCATGAAGACGTTGAACTTGGCAAGATAAAAACACTTTATGCGCACCCTCAAGTATTTGCGCAATGCAGCCACTTTTTAGCGGAGTTAGGCAACATTGAAGTAAAACCTTGTGATAGCACGTCAGCTGCGATGCTAGTGGTGAATGAACTGAAATCTCCTGAAGTCGCGGCAATCGGCTCAGAAGGCGGCGGCAGATTGTACGGCTTAAAAGCAGTTAAGTCGAAGCTCGCCAACCAAAAAGAAAATCACAGTCGCTTTATTGTTGTCGCACGTAACCCTATAAAAGTACCATTGCAAGTGCCCGCCAAAACGACCATGATCATGTCGACAGTTCAAAGCCCAGGCGCACTAGTTGACGCCTTGACCGTGCTTAAAGACAACGATATTGCCATGACTAAATTGGAGTCACGTCCTATTAACGGCAATCCATGGGAAGAAATGTTTTATATCGATGTTGAAGGCAACATTGAAGACGGACCAATGCAAAAAGCGGTTGAATCCTTACGTGATATGACTCGCTATTTCAAAATACTCGGATGTTACCCTGTTGAAGATGTTGCGCCGACCAGAGTTGCCGTTGCGTCATCCCTTACTCAATAGTTTCGGAACACAAAAAAGAAAAGTACTAGGATGTATTACTGTTTTACCGCAGAAATACAACACTAGTACTTTCATTTTATACTGCCACCGACGTCTTGTGGCTAGCTAACTGTAAAAAACTAAACTCACTTAAGATTTAAAGCGCCCTACCAATTCCATTGCGTGGGTCGCCATCTCTGCCAATTTGTGCGAAGACTCACTTGTTTGATCTGCAGAATTTTCTGCATCTTCAGACATATGACGAATTGTGTTCATGCGCTCGTTCACGTCTTTTGACAGTGTAGATTGCTTGTCTGTTGCTTCAGATACTTGGTCGGCAACACTCTGCAACTCTTCCAACACATTTGTAAGATTAGTCAACGCAGATACGACCGTATTCACTTTTTGCAAACCTTCATCCGCAACCCCAACGGCACTCTCCATGGCCGCCACGCTATTGTCAGAACTTGAATTCATCTGTTCCACTATTTTGGAAATTTTGTCCGTATTCTCTTGCGAGCGAATAGCTAAAGAACGCACTTCTTCAGCGACAACTGAAAAACCTCTGCCGGCATCGCCTGCTCTGGCGGCTTCAATTGCAGCATTCAACGCAAGCAGATTTGTTTGATCAGCAATACTCGTTATGACATCCAAAAATTCTGTTACTTGATTTACATCATTTTGAAGTGAACGAATGGTGTCACTCGCTTGTTTTATCTGCTGCACTAATGACTGAATACTTGATGCTGCTTGCTGAGACTCGGTTTTATTCTTTGCCAAGTCTTCTTTGGTATCTATATTGCGCTGCGAGCTGCTTGAGGTTTGTGAGGCAATTTCTTCTATCAAGTCCGATAAAACATGCATTGACGTCAGCACAGATTGTGTTTGCTCGGACTGCTTAGCCGTCGACTTTTTACTCGCTTCTGTCACTGCATTGAGCTGTTCGGAAGACGATGCTAAAGAGCAAGCGTCTATCTTGATTTTTGAGATAATATCATGTACTTGATCTAAAAACTGATTAATAGAATCAACCAAATCGTCAATTTCACTCACGCCGCAATCTTCTAACCTTACGGTTAAGTCACCCTCTCCTTTAGCTAATTCAAGGCAACTTGATCGGACGCGGCTTAAGGGTTTAACAATAGAATTGCCAATAAAAAATGCAACTATGCTACTAGTAAGCGCTACCGCAATACAAATAATTACCGTAATTTTTAGCAAGCTACTGGTGAGTTCTCTCGCGGGTTTTAGCGCCTCTGCAACATCTTTTTCGGTAATGAGTGCGAAATTTCGTTCGCCAATGGCTATTGGTAAATACGATGAAAAAACCGCCTCGCCGCGATAATCAGCAATCTCATTAAAACCGGACTCGCCACCTAGAGCCTTTTTAACGCTGACACTCTCTATTTTTTGGAAACCAACGGTAGTATCTGCACTTTCAACAGCATCAGCTATAGCAGGGGATATGGATGACATTAGATTCAAATAATCAGTTTTTGATTCTAGGAAAAACCGACTCTCTGTAACGAGTACTTCATGAGGACTGACTAAATAGGTTTCGCCGGTCGCGCCATACCCCTTATCAAGCCAATTTTGCCCACGAGTCAACAAATTATTAATTCTGTCCAGTGGAATCTGAAAAATAACGACGGCGACCGTCTTATTGTCTACAACTATTGGGCTTGAGATAAAACCAGCCATTGCCTCATAAGATGGGAGATAATTATCGAGGTCGCTAAAGAACACTTGTCCTTCAGTATTTGAACTCACCGCTAGATTAAATGCCTCTGCAATACCTGTATTTGAATACACACCACGTGTTAAGTTTGTCGCAAAATCAAGCTCTTTAAACACGCTATACACCACGTTCCCTGACTGGGCGTCGACAATAAAAATGTCATAATAACCAAAAGCTTGTAAAAACTCCCTCGCATCTCCATGAAAAGAACCATGAATGTCAGCATAGGCGCTTTGATTATCAAGCTTTCTCAGTTCATCTTTACCACCAAGCGGAAATTGTGAATTTGAAATAAAGTCATATTGCAACGCCAGCGCTGTTGGCGATAACTCAGCATATAAGGCGTTAACATCTAAGGGTTTTCCGTTATTTCTTGCGTTATACGTAGTGGCAAATTCATTCTCGTAATACTGCTGAATAGACTGCGACTGATTTGAAGGCGTGTCGCCACGTTGATCAAGGTATTGATTGAAAGACGATATAAAATTAACGGCAGCATCTCGCCATCTATCATCAGAGGCTTTAGTCGATATCTGCTGTGCGATGGTAGAAAAGTAAGTTTTTAACCCGTCAGCCGCACTTTGCGATTGTGAAATCAACTGCTGTTGCGTTTGTGCCTTAAGTGAATTGCTTGACTCGCTTGAAGAAACAAAGAGTGAAACGCCCGCAGCGACAATTGTAGATACAACCGCTAACGCCAGTAGTGATAATATTAAACGCTTCCGTAAAGACACAACATCTCCTATAACCAAAATATCGCTATTCTGGCAGACGGAGCACTATTTTTTTCTTAAGAGATGACTGTCGTCTGCCTTTAATAACATTTGTTTGCTATCTACGAGACATTGGGACGCATATGTACCAAACCAGGCTGATACGTCCTTGAACTCAGCAATAAAACCGGCTTTGTCACCTTGTTTTAATAGCTGTGTTGCCTTCGTAAATCTTCCTATGAACCTATCGAGTAAATCGATATTTTCAGAGTTCTCGAAGATGATATCGGCATATAACTGAGGAGCTTGAGCAAAAAGTCGCCCAACCATCGCTAGCTCAAGTCGATAAATAGGCGAACTAAAAGCGATGAGTTCGTTGATGTCTGGATCTTCATTGCGCAAATGTAAACCATAAACGAAACTAGAAAAGTGCCGCATTACCTGAATAATGCTCATGGCCTTATCATGCTGATTAGCAGTACTTATATGCAATGAAGCCCCCCACAATTGCATTTGCTCTAAAAACCATTGGTACTGTTCTTCGCCACGCCCATGACAAACCACCACCACTTGCCGAATCATGCCTGGTGCATCAGGACCAAACATTGGATGTAAACCCACTACCGGCCCACTGTGCTTTTCTAACATACATTGCAGGGGCTTTTCTTTAATACTGGTGACATCTGCTAATACACAGTGCTTTGGTAACTGAGGCAACGCGTGAATAACATCTTCAGTCGCATTTATTGGCACAGCAATGATAACCAAATCGGCATTAGATAAGAGACTATCCGCATTTTCCCAGTCGTCTTTCTCTAATATACTGACCTGATACTTAGACTGCATAAATAGCTTAACAAAAACCTTGCCTAAGGCACCACCACCACCAACGATAACGACTTGTTGAATATCAGCATTAATGCAAGCGTAGTTATTATGCTGAGAATGATAGGATTCGCGAAACATTCTTTGCAACAGGTCTTCTATCAAATCAGGGTTAACCCCTGCGGCTTCTGCTTGGCATCGCCGAGCTTGAATGAGCGATTTTTCGCGCTCGGGGACGTAAACAGGCATTGCATGCTTACTTTTTAGCTCTCCTACTTTAGTCGTTATTTCAGAACGACGTTTGAGCAAATCAACAAGCGCAGTATCGACCTCGTCGATTTGCTCTCTTAGTGCCGCTAAAGATTCCTCAAGAGACGGTGATTCCTTTGGGTCTTCTGCCATTAGAAATTACTTTTGTTGACGCGATTTAAGCGCTGCATTTAGTTTTTCGCTCGCTTGTTGAATCAATGCTTCTGTCTGTTCCCAATTTATACAACCGTCAGTAATAGAAACGCCATACGCTAACTCGTCTAACGACTTTCCGTTCATGCCCTGATTACCTTCATTTAAATGGCTTTCAAGCATGATACCTATAATGGATTTATTGCCTTCTAAGATTTGGTTAAATACATTTTCAGCAACCAAAGGTTGGCGTCTGTAGTCTTTTGCTGAATTCGCGTGACTACAATCAACGACAAGGGCTGAGGTAACATTGGCTTTTGCTAAATCAGCTTCACATTGAGCGACAGCAACAGAATCATAATTTGGTTGCTTACCGCCACGCAAAATAATATGGCCATCGGGGTTACCAGACGTATTAATAACGCTCACCTGCCCCTTTTTGTTAATCCCCATAAAATTGTGGCCCGAGGCAGCAGATTTCAACGCGTTAATAGCAATACCCAAACTACCGTCAGTACCATTTTTAAAGCCTACCGGCATGGATAAGCCTGAAGCCATTTCTCTATGTGTTTGAGACTCGGAGGTTCTTGCACCGATCGCCGCCCAACTAAAATACTCAGAAAGATATTGCGGGCTGATAGGATCTAGCGCTTCTGTTGCAACAGGAATTTGAAGCTCGGCAAGATAATTGAGCAACTCTCGAGCAGTACGCAGGCCATTTTCAATATCAAAAGAGTCATCTAGATGAGGATCGTTAATTAAGCCCTTCCAACCCGTTGTTGTGCGAGGCTTCTCGAAATATACTCGCATAACAATATACAAAGAATCTTTGCACGATTCGTGTAAGGCTTTTAACTTTTCAGCATACTCTTTTGCGGCATTAACATCATGTATAGAACATGGCCCACAAACAATAAGTAAACGATGGTCTTTACCGTGGATGATGTCTGAAATGGTGCTTCTTGCAGATTCGACAAAGCCTCTTGCCTTATCACTTATTGGCATTTCGTTAGCAAGTGCTTCTGGGGTTACCAGTACTCTCTCACCACTAACGTGTAAATTATTAACACTATCTTTTTGCATTGTCTCTAACACTGATTTATCGGGCAAGATGATACTTAGTCACCTGCCACAAGTTTGAAAAAAAGAGACCATTCTAGGCTATGACTAGCCAGATTCTGTCGATAGTAATTGGATCCCTATACGTCGTGTGCGTGCTTTATTTTTTTATTTTTACGCGTGGTGTGAGTTGTAACAAAAGCAGCCCGAGAGAGCAATTTTTTTTTGATATTTGATATAAATATGCGAGCATCCTTGCTTGATGTGAATAATTAAATTCGATGGGATGTGGACGGAAAGCTCAATGCATTGCCAAAGGCATCATGAACTCATAAGCCACGTTTGTCACTCATTGTCTATATGTTAAGTCTGAGTATGGTATACAGCACTACCGTTATACATATATTTCGAGCACATGGGGCGCATAGAAATGCGCCCTTAACTTACTCAACCAGCCGCTGGATATATGTAGCTAGACTGTATGCCCAATGGAATACCAATAGACCAATAGATAAGTAAAAATATAGTCCACGCAATGAGGATCGTTATGCTATATGGCAGCATCATCGATAACAGTGTGCCAATGCCAGTAGATTTAACATAGCGCTGACAGTAAACGACAACGAGCGGGAAGTACGGCATTAACGGCGTAATGATGTTAGAAGATGAATCCCCTACGCGGTAAGCAATTTGAGTTAAATCTGGTGAAATACCGAGTTGCATTAACATTGGCACGAATATAGGTCCTAATAATGCCCATTTGGCAGAGCTAGATCCTACAAATAGATTCACAAAGGCCGTGAGCAGTATGATGCCAACAATCGTCACCATACTCGGCAAACCTAGGGTTTTTAGCACTTGAGCGCCTTCGATGGCGAGTAGCGCACCAAGATTAGACTTACCAAAAGCATCAATAAATAATGCACAGAAAAAGGCCATGACCACGTAGTAACTCATGCCTTGCATGGCTTTTGTCATGCTATCAATCATGTCCTTAGTTGACGTATACGCTCCCGACACGTAACCATAAACAACACCGGGCAATAAAAAGAGTAAGAAAATAATCGGCACAATGGATTGCATGATAGGTGCAGAAAATGAAGTTAGCTCTCCCGATGGCGCGCGCATTGGGCTAGATTCGGGTATTAATACCGCGATTAACGCAACAAAACCAACTAACATAGACAAACTAGCCCAACGTAAGGCTTTTGTTTGCTTGGGATTTAAATCCTCGAACCTAGGAATATCGTTAGGGTTACCATCCACTTCGACGTCTTTTAAACGAGGCTCAACTACTTTGTCAGTTAAATACCATGCAATACTAATAATCAGAACGGATGAAATAGAATTAAATATGTAATTATTTAACGGATTTACTTCAATGGTTGGATCTATGATGCGGGCGGCTTCTTGTGTAAAGCTCTGTAACAATGGATCAATCGCCGACGGTATAAAGTTAGCACAAAAACCACCACTGACCCCCGCAAATGCTGCCGCAATACCCGCTAAGGGATGCCTTCCCATCGCATAAAAAATAACACCTGCTAATGGAATAACGAGTACATAACCCGCGTCGGTAGCGGTGTGTGAAACTAAAGCGACTAACACGACCATTGGGGTCAAAAATGTTTTCGGCGTGGCATCTAACATACGCTTTAAACCGGCACTAATAAAACCCGAATGCTCCGCAACACCCACACCCAACATAGCCACGAGTACAACACCTAAGGGCGCAAAGCCAGTGAATATTTTGACCATACGACTTAAAAAGTCGGCGATTGAATCCCCAGTCAACAAATTATTGATAACAATGGCTTCACCCGTGCGAGGGTCAATTGAATCAAATGAAAGTTGAGAAAGCGCAGCCGAGAAGACCCACACGACCAACAAACAAATAAAGAATATAATAGCTGGATCAGGTAATTTGTTACCAACTACTTCGACACGATCTAAGGCTCGCGTCACCCATGTAGATTGGGTGTTTTGCATGATGCTCTCCATTATTGTTATTATTTTAACGCATGGCGTTTTTCATCATTATGCGAGAAGTGAAAAATATTGCAAGATAGCTGGTGCATAAGAGTAGTAAACATATTTACTTGACGGGTATCATGGGACCGAGACTGGACACATAACTAGAGTAGAACACTTCGAACATTAAAAAACCCGCCAAACGGCGGGTTTTTATTGTTAACGATAAAGCGGAATTAATTTTAGTTAAGTTTTTCTTTGATACGTGCAGATTTACCTGAACGTTCACGTAGATAGTATAGTTTCGCTCTACGAACTGCACCGCGACGCTTCACTTCAATTGAATCGACCGCTGGGCTGTGAGTTTGGAACACACGCTCTACACCTTCACCGCTTGAAATTTTACGAACAGTAAAAGCAGAATGTAAACCGCGGTTGCGTTTAGCAATGACAACACCTTCGTACGCCTGTAGACGCTCTTTGTCACCTTCTTTAACTTTAACTCGCACAACAACTGTGTCACCAGGGCCAAATTCTGGTAAATCAGTTTTTAGTTGTGCTTGTTCAATCTTCTTGATGATATCTTGATTGACTTTACTCATCTAATCCTCTCATCCTAGTATAACTGCCATCTAGCCGCATCAGGACTGTTGAATCTTTTTTAACAGCGCCTGTTGCTCCTCAGTCAGAGCTAGGTCATTTAACAAATCTGGTCGACGTTGAAGCGTTCTAATAAGCGATGCTTCAAGTCGCCACTGTCTAATTTTCTCGTGATCACCACTTAACAACACCTTAGGCACAGACAAATCATTAAACGTTTCGGGTCGAGTATAATGAGGGCAATCCAACAAACCCTGTGAAAATGAATCCTCACTGGCAGAGTCTTTATGCCCTAATACCCCTGGCGCTAATCTAGCAACTGCGTCCATTAACACCATTGCGGGTAACTCACCGCCGCTTAACACGTAATCACCAATAGACCATTCTTCATCGACTAAGGTGGCGATTACTCGCTCATCTATACCTTCGTAACGTCCGGCAATGAGCACCATATCTGAATACTCACTTAATTGCTGAACGCCATTAAAGCTAAGTTGCGTCCCTTGTGGGGACAAGTAAATCACTTTACTGTTGTCTGCCAAAAGCAATTTAGCCTTGGCAATAGCGTCTGCTAAAGGCTGCACCATCATTAACATGCCAGGACCACCACCATAAGGCCGGTCATCAACAGTTCGGTGTTTGTCGTGAGCGAACTCACGCGGATTAATTAAATGAACTTCAATTAATCCTTTTTTTACCGCCCTGCCAAATACACCTTGCTCTATAAATGGCGTAAATAACTCTGGAAATAATGTAACAATACAAAATCGCTGCACTGCCGCCATTAAAACCCAGGGTCCCAATCCACTGTAATAGTGTTGGCGTTTTTATCCACTTCTAATACAACGTCGTCGTATAAAAAAGGAAGTAAACGTTCCGTTTGCCCAAAGGCGTCATTATCGTTTGCTTTTATTGTCATTACATCATTGGCACCTGTTTCAAACATTTGTTTGATAACGCCCAAATCGTACCCTTTTGAAGTAACGACTTGCATGCCAATTAAATCTTTCCAATAAAAGCCATCGTCTAATGCTGGTAACTGAGATTCTTCAACGCTTATGTCTAAATTCTTAATAAGCTCAGCATCATCTCGGCTATTAATACCCGCTAACTTAGCCACAAGGGCCTTGCCGTGAGTACGCCATTGGTCAACCTTTATTTGTCGATCATCTCCCAAAAACCATGGAACATAATCAAATATATCTTCTTGATGCTGGGTAAAGCTGTTAATTTTGACCCAACCGAGTACACCGTTTGGTGCCCCAATTTTGCCAACAATTAATTTGTCAGACGCAGAACTCATCTTTACTCCATTTAGCAACAGCGAATTAAGCTGCTGCTTGTGCATCCTTTACCAAGCGTGATACGCGGTCTGACAATCCAGCACCTTTACCAACCCAGTACTCAATACGCTCAAGATCAAGACGTAGTCTTTCTGCTTGGCCTTGTGCTGTTGGGTTAAAGAAACCGATGTTCTCGATGAACTTGCCGTTGCGTGCACGGCGGCTGTCAGCCACAACTACTTGATAAAATGGGCGCTTTTTTGCACCACCACGCTGTAAACGAATAGTAACCATATATGCCTCAAACTCGTTGTCGCGTTACCGTTAACAAACCTGATTGCCAACCACTGACAAAAAGGTGCGCGAATTATACGCAGATAAGCTACAAATGCAAGGCTTAAAACAGACCTACCGTTAATAGAAGGGCGTTAAATGTCACTCATGCAAAAAAAACTTTGAAATCATTCACCCCTTTAACCATTTTGAATCGTCTTATCCATGAATGAACAATAAATAGTCTACAAAAAATAAGGATTCAGCGATGACAAATTCATTAACATTACCTTACGCGCATGTTTCAACATTACAAAAAATACTATCGACTAGCGTTCAGACTGTGCTTGCGCTTGGTGTGACATTCTCACTATTTGTTGCCATGCAGAAATTGACCGAAAATACAGGGGTGAACACGCCTCCACCACCACCGCCATTATTTGTAAATTCTCGTTATGAAGCGCCGCCCGAAAAAACGATTATAAAGCAAACGCTTGTCCCGCTACCCAAATTAACACAACCACCCAAAGCACCTGTGGCACACATTGAAAAAGTTAAACCGACAATTGGCACACCCAATTGGACAATGAAAAAACCACGCATTAATACAAATACAAAACCTACACTAGGCCTTGGCGCTACAGATTTGAGGCCTCTGGTTCGTGCTAATCCAACATACCCGGTAAATGCAGCACGTGACGGCATTGAAGGCTTTGTGGTAATGTCATTCAATATCACTGCCACCGGCAATGTCGAAGATATTAAAATTGTAAATGCAGAACCAAAAGGCATATTTGAACGCGCAGCTAGACGAGCACTACTAAAATGGAAGTATCAACCTCAGATGAACGCAGGTAAGCCCACGCCTGTAAGTGGCTTACAAGTAAAGTTAGAGTTTAATCTATCAAATTAGCAATATTTATTGAGAACGTGTGCAATAGTGCAAAGGTTTACAAGGGACGTTAAGGAGGTATTGTGTTATCAATTCTGTTAAAACAACTCGATAATGTATTCACAGGCGCTTCTGACTCAAGAAATACTAATGAAAAAGCAAGTGTTACGAGACACGAGAAAATCGTTGAGCACCTTTATAAAAAGTATGCAGATGATATTTTTCATTTTGCGCTGACACTCACTGATTATGCAACTGCTCAAGATTTATCGCATAAGCTTTGGTTAAAGTTACTCGAACACCCTGAAAAATTTAAACAGCAAAAAAACTTCAAAGCTTACATGTTTTCATCTGTCAGAAATAGCATCTTTGACGAATATAAACGCTCTAATAAACTATCTGACCTAACAACAGTCAATAATACAGAAATAAACAATGATGGCCCTATTTATGGGGAAAAGCATCCTCCCGTTCACGCATCTGACTTAGACAATAAATGTATTGCTGATGAATTTAATGATGCGCTAACGCAATTACCATTTTATCAACGCGAAGCATTCTGTTTACAACAAGAAGGGTTTACTGTTAACGATATTTCAAGCATTACTAATACCCCGCCAGAAACAATCAAGACTCGACTGCGCTATGCAAAGCAAAGGCTACAACATTTACTGGAGGGATATCATGTCGGTGAATAAACAAAACAATGAACATTACGAGGACAAGTTTTCTAAATTGTATAAAAACAGAAAACAACAGTGCAAAGTGCCCGAGAGTTTGCAGCAAAATTTGTTTAATAATACGACGGCGCAACCTTGGCATCATGCTATTGGTAGCTTTTTTAAATACAGCGCAGTTTTGGCTACTTGTGCCGTGGCTGCAATCGTCTTTGGTATCCAATTCTTTCAGCACGAAAGAAGCACCATCAATTACGTTGATATTGAAATACATAGCTTAGCTAGCGAAGCAACAACTACCATCGCTGGCGCCCACAGAGTTAAATATGACAATGCGTTTAACGAATACATCAATACGTTAGAACTTCGTAGTTTTGATGATCAAAAGATTGCGCGAGTAATTGAAGATAATGAAGATGGCATTAAATTATTCACTTGCAATGATGAAGTTATCCAAATTACTAAGGCGCTTTTAAAGAACATACAAACTTCTCCCACCTTGCACATCCAACCGCATATAGGTGACATGATGGCGATGAATATGGATGATAAAGGACGAATACTGCAACTAGATACAAGTACTGATATAAAGGAATGTCCAGCGCTAGCTGATTAACCTTTATTGATGCTCACTGGGCTATGGCAAATAAACAGGCGGGAGAAAAAAGACGGTGCTAGTTAGGTAAAGAGTAGTCACGCCAAGGTGCCTCGCACCTATCTACGTAGTTTAGGTAATCTATTTCTCATTTTTTATTTGTCATAAATTGTTCTTTGTTTATATGCTTTAATTCGCCTAGACTAATTAACACTAAATTCACATTAGAACGCCACATACTAAAAAAAGACGAATATGAAACTAACGACAAAGACACTTTTACTCAGTAGCTTGCTTGTTATCGGTGCATGCCAAGCAGCCCCATTACAAACAATAGCGACATCTGAAAAAACAAACGATTCACAAATAGTACAGGGGTTTTCAAAAAAGCGTTTGGCTCGTATTGACGATATGATGCAACGCTACATCACCTCCGACAAATTGGCAGGCACCTTAAGTTTAGTTGCTCGAAATGGCGAAATTGTGCACCTATCCGCCAACGGAATGAGAGATAGAGAAGCACAGACTCCGATGTCAGAAGATACCATTTTTCGGATTTACTCTATGACAAAACCGATTACTGCAGTAGCGGCACTTACACTGTGGGAACAAGGGTTGTTTCATATGAACGATCCTATCGAAAAACACCTACCAGAGTTAAAAAACCTTAAGGTATATGTCAGTGGTGAAGGTGATGACATGGTATTAGAAGACGCAAAGTCATCAGTCACCGTGAAGCAACTATTTCTGCATACTGCAGGGTTTTCCTATGGTTTCTCTCAAAGTCCAGTGGACAAATTATATCAAGCAGCATTTGCTGAATTAAATAATGCGAGCTCTGCAGCCGCTTTAGAAAAACTGTCAACCTTACCCTTAGTTCATCAGCCAGGAGCAAAATGGCATTATGGCGTTAACACCGACATTATTGGTTTCTTAGTTGAACGTTTAACAGGGAAAAAGTTAGGCGAGTACATGCAAGAAGCTATTTTCACGCCACTTAATATGAGCGACACGAGTTTTTATGTCGCCGCAGAAAAACAAAGTCGTTTAGCGCAGATATATGGGCCTGGAGACAAGGGACAAACGGTTGTTAACGCAAACCCGATGTTAGGCGACTTTGCTAGTGATCCTGTTGTGCATAATGGCGGCGGCGGACTAACATCAACCATTGGCGATTATTTCAAATTTACGCAGATGTTACTCAATGGTGGCGAGCTAAATGGTGCAAGAATTCTGGGCCGTAAAACAGTGCAATATCTCAGCTCAAATCATTTGCCGGATAATTTAATTCCTTTTGCGCCCGGCGCTAATGGTGAAGGCTACGGCCTTGCTATGTCGGTGACTGTTGATGAAAATGCAGTAAGCTTTATGAGCTCAACGGGCAACTATGGCTGGGGTGGTGCAGCCTCAACGTATTTCCGTATTGATCCTCATGAAAATATGATAATGATCAGCATGACACAATTTTTACCTATGGGTTTTCACCCATATCATGACGATTTTAGGAATGTTGTTTATCAAGCGTTAGTCGACTAAAAGTACTAAGACCTAAAAACCAACTTATTGTCGTTTAGCTTGGTTGGGGCGCAATCTCAATAAAAATGCAATGAGCATAATGACGCCCCAATAAATACTATATGCGCCGCCGCGACGGCTTTTTACAATTAGGATTGAAACCGTCGCTGAGGCTTCGCCTCCCATGCCATCACCGACTGTATAGTGAATTTCTACCTCACCTGAAAAACCTTTCATTGCCGTAAAGTACAAGCTTGTATTGTTACGAATAAAAACGTCACCAAAATCAGCCGACGCATTTAACACTGACAATCTATCGCCATCGGGATCACTGTCATTCGACAGCACCTGAATGTCTACACCACCATCTATTTCAAATTGGGATTGATCTACTTGCAATTGATCATTTACTGCATGGGGATGCTGATTTGGTGCAACCGTCACTTCGACTTCGGCGTTAGAAATACCGCCATTGCCGTCACTAATAACGTATTTCACAATATCAGTGCCGACAAAATCGAGTTTTGGAAAATATCGAATTGTTCTATCTTCGATGATTTCGAGTATTGAGAATGTGGACGACGCGCGCAGAACCCTCAACTCATCATTATTTGCATCAGTATCATTTTCTAGTACATCAATATCTACTGCCACGTTTAACCGAATACTTGCTATATCGTCTATTGCAATCGGCAATATGTTGTCACTCGCTCGCACCGCTATACCACCGGGGTCAACAAGTATGCCATCGCGTTGTCCATCCATATCGTTAGGGCCACCATCTGCGATATTTAGTTGTACGCACCAATACCCAGGAATAAGACCTTCAATATAGTCATCATCACCAGGTGGCGGACAAACACCTTCTTCACCTTTAGCACTTGAGAGAAATTCGTTCGCATTCTGGGTAAATTCAAGCCATTCAGAATTTATGTATTTTCTATATGTAGCATCAGACGGTATAGGCACAAGTTGCGGTAAAACAATCTGATAGGTGTCGATATTAGTTGGAATACCCGTTGCAACCCAATCAAAAATACCGCCAACAAGCTTATATCCAGAACTCGCAGATGGTTTTAGCAATGACGTTACTTCAGGCACAAATTGATTATTCTGCAATGCAGTTTTGCCTAAACCAATACAAATACCCATATTACCTTCAATTAAAAAACGTTGGCTATTTTGTATGTTAGTACTCATGACATTACATTGGTTGTGAGCGTCTAAGTATTTCGGAATGCCATTTCTATGATTGTCTACGTAGCCTTCACGACGGTCAATTTCGCCATCTAAATCACTATCTTGATCCGACAACACATCTAAGTTTTCAGCTATTTTAAGGAACATTCGATCTTGCGCAACAAGTGGCTGAATTTGAGTATGATCAAACACATTAACACTTACTTGATAAACACCATCAGTAAGGTCACGTGGAAGAAACTCGATAAAATTTTGTGACGTCGTTTTAGAAAGGATGTCTTCAATGTTCCATTGATAGATAAGGTTCTCTTTGTAAGTAGCGCGTTGTGATGATGCTTTGACGATAACCTGCCCATCATTTCGACTGGCCAAGGTTCTTAGCTCGCCAGATTGGATAGCCGATAATTTCACAATATATGGAACATCTCGCTCTACGACGGTAATTACGGCTTGCTTATTTTCGCCCAAATTGTGCTTGTCCGACAGCGTTAGCACAATATTTTCAAGATCGTCGACTAAAACGTCATCTACTGTTTGAATTTCTATCTGTGCAGAAAGCCCTTCTTCGATATGCACTTCACCTGACGGCATAATGAAATCATCACCTGAGCTCGCAGTGCCACTCACATCATACTCAACAATAACTGGGTAACTAGGCGAAACTCCGTTTAAAAATACCTCAACTGTCGCAATTTCACCCTCTTCGACAATTTGGTCAAGCCCGAATGAAATCATTGGCAATACGGTTATATCCTGACGTTGTGAAAGCGTGTTTCCTTGACTATCTGTCGCCTGCCAAACCACTGAATGTTTCCCTGGTACAAAAATACCCGTATCACCAGCAACGCTAATAGGTATTTGCAAATCAGACTGTCGTTCAAAAGCTGTGGCAATACCGAAATCAACTGGCGTTAAAAGACCTGACGCATTCACAACGATGTCTTCAGGCACTTTCAACACTGGACCCATATCGATCATATCGTTTGAAATACGCAGACGAACATACGCATCATTTTCTAGACCAAAACTATCAGCAATAGTATATAAAAGATCCACCTCACCAACGAACCCTTCTGGAATGTCTATTGATAACATATTACCAACAATAGATACGAGACCAATTTGCGTACTTGCCTTCACGATAGCGATAGTGTCGCCTATATCAGGGTCGCGATCATTCGAAATGACATCTAAAACATATCGATTTACGTCATTCGCAGGGAGTACCAGTTGATCATCCTGTGCTATTGGGGCCCGATTGTTACTAGAAAGAAAGGTAAGCTTTACAGTAGCAACGTTTGAATCCAAGTTTCCGTCATTTGCTTTATAAGTAAAGCTATCTTCATCGACCGTAGCGGTATTTGACTGACGCGTAGATTGATAGCTAATCAGTGAGCCATTCACGCTCGCAATACCATACAAAGGCTGCGATACAATAAGAATTTCAAGAGCGTCATTGTCTTCGTCGCTCGCAAGTGCTGACGTCTCAAATGCGGGACTATTCGTCAAATCATCTTTGCTAAGACTCACAACTATGTCACTCACAACCGGTGCATCGTTGACATTCACAACCTCCAAGTTAAACGGCGGTAGGCGATCGCTTGACGCTCCATCTGACACACTTATCACAATATCACTTGTAATCCCAACGTCGTCGTTTGTCGGTGTGCCACTCAGAATACCAGTGGACACATCAAATAACGCCCAACTCGGCATATTGTCAATCGAATAGGTAAGCTCAAAGCTGTCTTGATCACTTGCATTTGGAACAAAAGTATATGGAGAATCCTCCTCAACTGACAAAGGCGGCATTCCACTGATCACCGGCGCGTCGTTGATGTTCGTCACCGTTATCGTAAAACTTTCCAACTGCGAACTTAATGCACCATCCGATACACTGATAACGATATTTTCAAAGCGTCCAACGTCGTCGTTTGTCGGTGTGCCACTCAGTGTTCCTGTATCATGGCTAAAATTAGCCCAACTTGGCTTATTCACGATTGAAAAAGAAAGATCATTGCTGTCGATATCTAAAGCAGTAGGAGTAAAATGATAGAGTATGTCTTCATCAATTGTTAAATCGGGAGAACCTATGATGCCTGGGGAGTCATTGACATTCTCGACGGTTACAGTAAAGCTCGCCAAACTATCGGTAAATACACCGTCAGAGACTGAGATAATGACATTTGAATAAGCGCCTACATCGTTATTACTAGGTGTACCACTCAACATGCCAGTTGTTGAATCAAACGTCATCCAACCCGGCAGATTGTTGATGGAAAACGTTAGACTTGTACTATTTGCATCTGTCGCCGTTGGTGTAAAACTATATTGAGTGTCTTCAGACACCGAAGTATCCGGCGAACCACTAATTACAGGCGCAACATTCTCATCAACCGTAATAAACAACTCACCAAACACGCTTCCGTCGACCGACATTGCTTGCACTTCAAGTTCATAAATATTGTCAACATCACTGTCTACCGGATTTGAATGGTCTGTAACAACATTAAAACTAATATCGCCACTTGTCGCATTAATACCAAAATCTGACGCATCTGGTCCCCCTGTTATCGCGTAGGTAATATCTTGACCATCATGATCATTAGCGGCAATTGTTAGTGCTGACGTACTCCCTTCTAACACATTTACATTTAACGTTGGTGTATTTTCATACCAATCTATAGCATTGTCTGATTCACTTGCAGACAAAAGGTCAAGGTCGCCATCATCATCTAAATCGCCATAATGCACAGACAAAATACCAAGCGCTGCACTATCAATGACCCGACGACTAAAACTCAAATCTACGTTCTGGTACCAAACAATACTATCTTCGTTGTAATTTGCAGCAACAACATCAAGGTCACCATCGCCGTCAACATCAATCACATCAATGTGTGTAGCACCCAATGCATTGCTGTCAATAGTGTGCTCAGTAAATGTCAAATTGTTGTTTTCATACCATGCTATTTTGTTGTCAATGAAACTCGCGGAAAGAAGATCAACATCATTATCAGCATCTAAATCAATCGCATAGACCGCTCGAGCGCCATCAGCACTAGCAGTTACCACATGTTTGGTGAAGTTTTCTATGCCATCGTTTTCGTACCAAGCAATAGTGTCATCTTCGGCACTGGCGGCTTGAATATCGATGTCACCATCACTGTCTATATCCGCAGCAAAAATTGATCTCGCGCCGTCTGATACATCATCAATTGAGATAATTCCAAAGGTTTCAATACCATTGTTTGGGTGCCACCTAAGCAGGTCATTCCCTTCACTTGCTGACAAAATATCCATATGACCATTACCATCTATATCTGCACCGAATACGTCTTGGGCATTGTTGGCTCCACCAAAAAACGTCACATTCGTAAAACTGCCATCGCCTTCCTGTTTATGCCAACTAATTTGGTTCTCTGCACTTCTTGCAGATGCCATATCAATCGATAAATTACCATCAAAATCTCTCGCCACAATAGAACGTACGCCAAGCATAGTATTAGCAACGACATGCTGAGAAAAAACAAGGCTGGTATTTTCATACCACGCAATTGTATTGTCACCGGCACTTGCCGATAACACATCCATATCACCATCAGCATCAACATCTGCGACAAAAACCCCAGCGGCTCCTATTGCAGAAGATGTAATATTAACGGCCGTAAATGTTGGATTAAAATTTAAAAAATATGGGATGTCAGGTTTACCAGGATATGCTTCAATATAGTCAATTGTGCCGTCACTATCGCTGTCTAAAGGATCACCATTTACATCAACATATTGCGCAGGTGTCATGAGTTCAAAAAAATTCGGAACGCCATCATTATCGTCATCTAAGAAACTAAATTCACTTAGGCTATTCGTTCCATCAAGCCCCTCATTTGTATCTGGAACACCATCATTATCAGCGTCTATTTCGGCTGTATCTCTTGTGCCATCACCATCAGTATCTATGTCTTGTAAGCCAAAACTAACCCATGAAACCTGCTGATTGCCTTCTAAATCTTCCGCCGCTAGATACACGTCATATCGCGAGCCAAGACTCGTTGATAAACCCGAAATAGTTAACTGACCGGTAAATGTTGTATTGCTTAGTAGCACATTGTTGTTGATCGCTGGGGTGTTATTTCTATCAAGCCCTGCTACCAACTGAGCCACCGAGGGAGCTCCTGATCCCATAGACAACGCAACACTGTATACTGAAGCACTTTCATCTAAATCCAGATTAAAGGTGATTGAAGTCGCATCAAAACTATCTATTCGAGGCATCGAATTTTCGAATGACGGCGGCGTTACGTCATCGACGATACTTGCTGTCACATTTGCAATGGCAAATCCATCTACATTAGTGGCAGTAACTTCGACTAAGTAATCATTGTTACTGTCATTATCTAGCGGGGTTTCGAAGTCTTGCGACGAATTGAAACGTAAACTGCCGGTGTTAACATCAATGGAAAAAAGACTTTGGTCGTCTCCGCCGGAGATACTATACGTAATAGCATTTGAGTCTGCATCAGTAGCCACGATATCGGCCACATAAACAGTGTTTTCAAAAACATTTACCATTGGCGTAGCATCAGAAAATAGCGGCACTGCCGCAGAAGCAAAAACCGAATATAAGCCCAAAGCACTTAATAAAATGAATTTAATAAATAAAAGGTATTTCATAGCAATTAATTTAATTCTACGTCTAAAAAATTGACGTCTAGAGAATGCGTAAATACGACGCGTATAGAAAAGATGTTTTGTACAAAACAACACCAACCTATCTATACTTTAGACTATATTTTTATCGGCTGTAGAGATGAAATCGTTAAATTTTGATTACGTTATGTGCGTTTGTTTCAACAGAGTTAACGTCTTAAGAGTTTTTACGCCAAATTGATACTAAGGGTCTTAGCAAAATATTGATTTTCATCTATGCTGATAGAGTGTATTTAAAAGGCCTTCTGGAGGTTATAGTGGAATTGGGTGCATTTTCTATTAGTTTAAACGTTTCAAATATTGAAAAGTCTAAGAATTTTTACGAAGCCTTAGGTTTCGTCATTACCGGCGGTGATATATCACAAAAGTGGTTAATTTTGCGCAACGGCGATAGCACGACAATTGGGCTTTTTGAAGGGATGTTTGAAAAAAACATGCTGACATTTAACCCAGGTTGGAACAATCAAGCAAAAGAAGTTAATCCGTTTAACGACATTAGACAAATACAAAAAGAACTTATGTCAAAAGGCATAGCGTTAGACGCTATTATCGATGAAAACTCGAGTGGCCCAGCGCATATTTCACTAAAAGACCCAGATGGCAACCCAGTGCTTATCGATCAGCATCGTTAAAAGTCTGCGTATATTTAAATCTATCAACTGTTTCGCCTCATGGCCTTATGAGGCGAAATACACTTGGCATTTATATTTTCGTTGCTAACTAGCGTTTTGGTGGAAATCCGCCACCAAAACCTCCCATTCCGCCACCCATACCACCTGGAGGCATCATTCCGCCCATACCTCGCATCATCTTTTTCATATTGCCGCCACCCATTTTTTTCATCATCTTTTGCATTTGAGTGAACTGCTTAAGGAGGCGATTTACATCTTGAATTTGTGTGCCAGAACCCGCGGCTATGCGGCGTTTTCGCGCGCCTTTGATAACATCAGGGCGTTGTCTTTCGCCAGGCGTCATGGAATTAATGATGGCTTCCATTTGTGTGAACTGTTTATCATTTGCCTGATCTTTAATTTTTGCTGACATGCCACCCATACCAGGTAGCTTATCCATTAGCGACATCATTCCGCCCATATTACGCATTTGCTCTAGCTGTTCTTTAAAGTCTTGTAGGTCAAACCCCTTTCCTTTTTGAACTTTCTTCGCCAATTTCTCGGCTTTTGTGCGGTCAACCTTACGCTCAACTTCCTCGATTAAACTAAGCACGTCCCCCATCCCGAGAATACGAGAAGCAATACGCTGAGGGTGGAAAGGCTCTAAGGCATCGACTTTTTCACCCATACCCAAGAATTTTATTGGTTTACCAGTGATATGTTTAACCGATAACGCCGCACCACCTCGCGCATCACCATCAGCTTTAGTTAAAATAACACCGGTTAACGGCAATGCTTCATTAAAGGCCTTAGCGGTGTTCGCGGCATCTTGCCCCGTCATGGCATCAACCACAAATAACGTTTCCACTGGACTTACTGCCGCATGAAGTGCCTTTATTTCATCCATCATTTTTTCGTCAACAGCCAATCTACCGGCAGTATCGACCAAAAGCACATCTATAAACTGAAGTTTTGCATGGGCAATAGCAGCATTCACTATATCCACAGGCTTTTGCATAATGGTTGACGGATAAAACTCTACATTAACTTCATTTGCTAGCGTTTCGAGCTGCTTTATCGCCGCCGGCCGATATACGTCAGCACTAACGACTAGCACCTTTTTCTTTTCACGTTCGCTCAAGTACTTTGCAAGCTTACCTACGCTGGTCGTCTTACCTGCACCTTGCAAACCAGCCATCATGACAACCGCAGGAGGAGAGGCGGCGAGATTTAAACCAACGCTATCAGCACCTAGCACAGACTCCAATTCAGACTGCACTATTTTAATAAATACTTGTCCTGGCTTTAAACTCTTACTAACTTCAGTACCAAGCCCGCGCTCTTTCACTTTTCCAATGAAATCTTTCACCACAGGAAGTGCAACATCGGCTTCAAGCAGTGCCATACGCACTTCACGTAATGCGTCTTTAATGTTGTCTTCGGTGAGTCTTCCCTTACCGCTGATATTTTTGAGTGTTTGCCCGAGGCGATCGCTTAGATTCTGAAACATATGTCTATTATTGGTTGTACAAAACTGTTGTGCGTAAGTATACAATAAAGATTGGGGTAAGCGGAAACTTTGCAATAGCTTTCGATTAGATTACTATCTGCAAACGTAGGATGCTGGTTTGTAACGTCTAGCACTATCTAACTAATAACAAAGGATGTAAATGTCAGCTGTTTCTATTACTTCTGTCATCAGTATGATCTGTTACTTGTTAGCAGGAGTGCTTGTGCTCAGACAATTTTTTGGTCAAGCGCAAGACAATAAAAATACTAAAGTCGCCCAAGGCAGTCTGATGTTAGGTATTGCCATTCACTTAAGTATCTTAATTCTCAGTATCCAGCAAATTGATGGCGAAAAACTCAGCCTAACCTTTGTGCTAGCAACACTAGCATGGCTTGTATCAGCCAGCATGTATATGTTGAATAAACTCATCAAAAACATAGTGTTTTTGCCTATCGTTTGTTTCTTATCGGCGTTGTTTGTATTTCTACATTTAATTTTTCCTGCAACAACAGGCATCGATTCAAGTATGAATTCTGGCGTAATCGCACATATTACGCTGTCAATTTTAGCCTTCGGTATTTTGGGTATCTCGATGCTATACGCATTGCAATTGAGTTACATTAATTATCAATTAAAGCACAAACGAAAAACTATGCTACATAGCGACCTTCCTCCACTTTTACTCGTTGAAGACATTCTTTACAAACTCATGTTGCTAGGCACTTTAATATTGGCAGCCTCCCTTATATCTGGGTTCGTATTTGTGCCAAATATGTTTGCTGAAGGCTATGCACACAAGACTACGTTATCGACCGTCGCACTACTTACCTTCATTAGCGCACTTATTTTTCATCACAAAAAAGGGCTAAAAGCGCGCCATGCCATCATTGTTAACGTGGTTGGTATTGCATTTTTATCATTAGCCTACTTTGGCTCACGCATAGTGCAGGAAGTCATCATTGGATAAACTTACTTTATTAATCACTCAGCTAACTCAAGTACGCTCTGAGAATAGGTAGATATTTTGGATCAATTGTCAAACTCAACGCTCTACATAATCTTAGGCATATTGCTCGTATTGTCTGCTTATTTTTCTAGTTCTGAAACAGGCTTAATGAGCATTAACCGATACCGTTTAAAGCATTTAGCGAATGAAGGTCATAAAGGCGCCAGACGCGTGCAATCCTTGCTGAATAGACCAGATAGACTGATTGGATTAATCTTAATTGGTAACAACCTCGTTAATATTGCCGCAACCACGGTTGCTACAATTTTGTGTTGGCGCTTGTTTGGTGACTTTTACGGGCCAATTGTCGCCACATTTGGACTTACACTGATTGTTCTTATTTTTGCGGAGGTTACACCAAAAACATACGCTGCGCTGCACCCAGAAAATGTCGCATTTCCTAGCTCAGTTATATTACTGCCCTTGTTATTTATCATGACCCCATTTGTAAAAGGCGTAAATGGCATTACAAATAGCATACTATTTTTATTCCGCATGAACCCTAAAGGTGGCAATGGCGACTCACTTAGCAGAGAGGAACTTCGCACCGTAGTATACGAAGCCGGCTCCATGATCCCTAAAAAACACCAAGATATGCTGGTAAGCATTTTAGATTTAGAAAAGGTGACTGCAGAAGATATTATGGTCCCACGCAGTGACATCTTCGCTATCGATATTAACGATGACTGGAAACTCATACAGCGACAGCTTACTTATTCACAGCACACAAGGGTTTTATTGTATCGAGACAGTATAGATGACGCCGTTGGTTTTATGCACGTTCGCGATGCTTTACGCCTATTATCAAAAGATCAATTTACAAAGGCGACAATGCTAAGAGCGGTCAGGGAAATTTACTACACCCCCGAATCTACACCATTGCATAAACTTATGTTTAAATTTCAACAAGAGCGCGAGAGAATTGGACTCGTCGTCGATGAATATGGAGATATACAAGGCTTAGTTACCTTGGAGGATATACTAGAAGAGATCATCGGTGACTTCACTACCAACATGTTACCTGACTATAGTAAAGAGGCGGTAGAACAACAAGACGGTAGCTATTTAGTCGACGGAAGCGCCAATATTCGAGAACTAAATAAAGAAATGGATTGGGAGTTTCCTACTGATGGCCCAAAGACTATCAATGGCTTAATTGTTGAATATCTTGAAGAAATCCCTGAAAACAACATTAGTCTGCGTTTAGCCGGTTATCCAATCGAAATTATCGATATAAGTGGTAATATGATTAAGACTGTGCGTATACAGCCTGAGTACTATGTTAGCGTAGAGCAAGAATCCATCGACTAAACACAAAAAAATATCAAGACGCGCGAACACCTATCGTTTCGTTAAACGATTATCGCGCACCTTTTGTTTGACGGCTTCAATTTTTTCATTCAAATCACCTAGCTTAACCATCAACATGCGAAGTTCATCGTCATCATCGATATCGGCGGCAGCAACGTGTTGTTTAAGCGCTAATTGAAGCGTCACTGGTAGTGAAACTCTAGGCATTATTAAAAACCACTCCTAACTTATGCTTTGAATCAAAGCTAACTGCTTTCCTTGTTGGCCTTTTGCATTGTAGTCAACAATGAGTATATCGGCAGGCGTAAAAATTTTTGCATTAAATCCGAAACAAATTTTATCAGCGAGTAAGCTAACAAAGGGCATATGACTGATTAACATCAAGTTATCTGGAGGATTATCACTGCAAGCAAGGCCGTGAATATAATCTGTGGCTTGTTGTACATTTGCCTCAGGCACAATAAGGTCAGTATCTATTTTGTCAGAAATAGCAATTTTTTTGGCGACTTCTTGATAAGTTTGTTGCGTACGTCGATAAGGGCTCACTAACAACTTGTGAATACTCGGTTTATTTAAATCATCTTGTAAGTATTCAGCAAGCCTACGTCCAGCATACTCTGATTGAGTTTTTCCAAACCGTGTTAACTGCCGATTAACGTCATCATTGTTATATGGTTCAGCTTCACCGTGGCGCATAATAATTAGTTTCATTTCATATCTTCTAAAGTATTGCTATTAATCGACGCTATTTATAAAGTGGGTTGTTAACAGCGATTTACCTAAAAAATAACTGCATTTACTGCTCCTTTACTACTTTAGTCTAGGAAAGTAACCAAGTAGAGGTCATATACCTTGACGAATAACGACAAGACGACTATTTACACCAATGAGTTGCAAAATAGTCTAAGAATTGCGGCAGAAAAGCAACACAATAATGACTATAGTATAATTTCATTTAGTGTACGGTCTGGTCGTTACTACGAAAAAGAACAGTGCTTTGGATTCACTCACCTACTCGAACATTTGATTTTTTCTCCCAATGAAAAATACCCTGAAGTAGGTTTTTTGCAGAAATACGTCGAACAGCGTGGCGGTCAGGTCAATGCTTGGACGCACTCATTAACGACAAATTTTCATTTACAATGCCCACACGAACATTTTATTGATTGCGTCTCCATTCTAATCGACAAAATCGTTAACCCATTATTTACGGTAGAAGAGATAACGCGAGAAATTAACGCCATTGATGCAGAATTTTCCCTGAAAAAACGCGATGAGCAACGCCGAATTTTATCAGTACAACAAACACAAACTAACCCTAACCACCCCTTTAGCCGCTTTACGGTAGGCAACAGACTCACCTTTTGCCAAGTAGATGTTGAAACACTTATACAACAACTAAGAAAATTTCATTCAACGCATTTTTGTGCTGACAATATCGCAGTTGGCATAACCTTACCTAATAACGTATTCCAAGATGTATTACCGAAGATTGAATCGATACTGACAAGCCACATTAGAGCTAACGCTAGCATCGACACACCATGCTTGCCTTCAATCATTGATAAAGAGGCACAGGGGAAGTTAATTTTCGTTGAACCTGTCGTTCGCTCTCAAGCGCTGATTTTAAGTTTTATCGTTGAAAAAATTGGTAATGACGAATTAGACAACTTGGCCCTTACGATGTTGCAGCAATTACTCGATAGCAAACAACAATATGGCCTCACAGACACGCTCAAAAGAATATGTGATGTAGAGCAACTAATCGTAACGGGTGGATTAGAAGACAACACCATTGAAGAAATTCAAATAAAAATGTCTGTTTCTAAGCCTCAAATTAGTGATGAGCTTATTGCTAGAATAAAATTCGTTACTCGACAATATTTGGAGTTTTTACAATCCACAGATATCGAATCTTGGCGATTTAGAGAAAAACAAAAACAACTAGTATTGGCACAACACTTTGGAAAAACGCAAAGTATGATGGATGCCACCATAGATATGGCCGAACGCCTTAACACCGTGTGTGCTAACACTGATCTAAGCGAAGCATTGCGACTAGATGACGACTTAGTAAAACAAAGACTAAATGGCCTTATTTCAACATTGTCAGACTTGTCTCCAACCACATATGTGTTTACGACACTGGATATCTACTCTGATTGTACTGATTTTTACGACGTCAACTATTCAATAAGCTCACCAAAACCTATCGAGTTAGACGATAAGTACACATTCAAGCTCCCTGAACAAAACCAATACATGCCGACAAGTTTACGTGTGTTCCCATTTAATCCAGAAGACCTGTCCGTCGAACATTGGGAAGAGCCAGGCATGAAATTCAAATTCATGCAATTTATAGAAAATAGCAAACCACTTGGTGACATATATATTTCGATAAGCTGTCAAAGTATGTTTGGCTCTGCAGAAAACGTGTTAGTAAAAAAAGTCTGGTTAGAAGCGCTGCAAACAAAATTGTCACGCACTTTTTATCTATCGGAGTTTGCTGGACTCTACTATAGAGTTTATGGGCATCAACATGGCATTTGTATTCATACAAGTGGTTTCACCGAAAAGCAGATTTTGCTCGTACTCGACTTAATCAACCTCACCACAGCATTTAAATTTTCACAACAAGAATTTGAACGTAGTAAATTTTTGATAAAACGGAAATTAAATAAAAATTTGTTACAAAAACCTGTCAATAGATTGATTTCTATTCTCACTAATCGCGTTCACCCTAATGTACTCGAACCGCTAATACTACTCGACGGTATTGAAAAATTATCTTTTAAAACAGCGACTAAACATCAACAACTTTATTTTTCGAAAACACACATCGAAAGCTTGATGGTCGGTAACTGGACAAAAAAGATGGCCGAAAGCGTGAAGCAGCATTTAGACAGCCGAATGATAATTGATACTAAGTGGAAAAAGCCCAAAATCACCGCCAATCTGATTCATAAATCCATCGTTACCCATGCAACATCCACAAGTACAGCAGACAATGCATTTGTGCTTTACCAACAGATAGTTATGGGTGAAAACGGCAATAGTGCGGAAAAAGAAGTCGCAATTGCACTTATGTTGGAGTGTTTACTCAGTCCTATATTTTTTGTTGAGATGCGAAACATTCGACAACTAGGTTATTCCGTTGGTGTTGGTTACAAACCAATCAATCAACAAGCCGGTCTAGTATTTTATACTCAAGCACCAAATACCTCGCCGGATGTTATCTATCACAATGTAAAAGAAGTCATTGCAGAAGTGATAGAAAGCTTTTCAGAGCTTATTGAAAATTTGGCACATGTAAAATATCAAGTAATTCAACAAGTAAGCGAAACGCCAAGGACGGCGTCGGATTTCGCACGGTATATTTGGTTACATTATGAGCAAGTTGATCCCTTGGAATATACACATAAGATGCAAGAAGCAATAAATAAGGTGTCAGAAGAAGACATTTTAAATGTGTTGGAGAGCATTCTCGACGGAGCCAATAGTCAGATCAGACTAATGTCCCATCCAATGACGCATCATGTGGAAACTGAAATTAAACAAACGTGTTAATCTGGAAAACACCAAAGCTACGCACAAAAATATAACGAATTGAAGCCCACAGATTTGCGCACAGTCATATGCTTTGAGATTTGAAACATAGGCAAAAGTAATGGTCCCATTACAACGCCACCAAATAACCAACGACGTTTATTCATACCATTTACTACAGATTCAACGTAATAATAACTCGCTGACAGAACATAACTGACGAATACTAATAAACCTAACATGACCTCTCCTTTTGCGGCGGAGAGTATAACGAAAAAATAATCAAAAAGCCCATAAAATGAGCATCTAAATTAAAAAAGCCGGGATACCGGCTTTTTTTAACACTTAATTAACGTAAAAACACAATTAATAAAACGTTTTCTTGTTGTTTTGCATATCGATAAGAATGTCAGCTGGTTTATATTTTTCATCATAAACCTCGGCATAATGACGTAACCTTTCGACGATCGAATCAACGCCCATTTCATCCATATATCGGAACGGTCCACCCAAAAATGGCGGAAAGCCAATACCAAAGATAGCGCCAATATCACCGTCTCTCGGATTTCTTATAACATTCTCTTCCAAACATCGAGCAGCTTCGTTCAACATTAATAATAAGCAACGCTCAACAATTGTTGCATCGGTATACTTTGTAACCGGTGATATACCTAATAAGTCATATACCGAGCTATCAACATCTTTACCGGCCGTTTTTCCTTTATAACTATAGAATCCAGACTTGTTTTTCTTACCTTTCCTGTCATTTTCTAACAGTTTGTCAAATGCATTTGGCGAACTAAATCGCTCACCAAACTGCGCCTTCAAAATGGGAATTATCTTGGTACCAACATCAATACCAACCTCATCCAATAACTTAAACGCACCCACAGGAAAACCAAAATCAACTAAGGCTTTATCAATAGAGTCAATGGGTTGCCCTTCCATCACAATAAAACCTGCCTCGCTCATATAAGGCGCAAGGATACGGTTGACATAAAACCCAGCACCGTCTTTGACGACAATGGGGGTTTTACCCTGTTTTTTAGCGAACGCTACCGTACTAGATATCACTGTTTCGCTTGTCCCAGGGTGCGGTATAACCTCCGCTAACGGCATTTTATCTACAGGAGAAAAGTAATGCAGCCCAACAACATTCTCAGGGCGTTTGGCCTTAGCAGCAATATCTCGGATAGGTATTGATGACGTATTTGAAGCGAAGATTGTATCCTCGTCGCAGTACTGCTCAATATCTGCCACCATTTGCTGCTTGAGTTCTACACTTTCAAATACAGCTTCAATGGCCATATCAATATGCTTATAACCGCTGTAATCCAAGCAACCAGTTATATTAGCCATCTGTTTCTGCATTTGAGAACTGCGCAATATACGTTTTTTTACACGTTTTTGAAGAATGTCATAGCTATATTTCATTGCACTAGCAATACCGTTTTCGCTAATGTCTTTAACGCGCACAGGTACTTTAGCTTTGGACGCTGAAACATATGCAATACCACCACCCATTAAGCCTCCACCTAAAACACCTATTTTCTCAACTTTTCGGGGTTCAACTCCCTCAACACCACTTTCTTTTTTCATATCAGTGGTAGCAAAAAATATTTCTCTTAATTGCTTCGACTCTTTGGTTAAAACTAACTTACCAAACAGACGGGCTTCGGTAGCGTATCCTTTGCTTCTATTTTCTAAACCCGCTTCAATACTGTCAATAATGAACATGGGAGCTGGATAATTCCCTTTCGTTTTAGCAAGCGTTTGTTCCCTCGCTTTTTTAAATAAGATTTTTCGCCCAAACCCTGTATCTTCAAGCATCTTATCTGTCACAGATTTTTTTGCAGCACCAGTCAAAGGCTTTTTATTTGCCAACTTAATCGCGGCTTCAAGCAAAATACTTTTGGGGACAACATCATCTACAATCCCATATTTTTTTGCTTGTTTTGCCCGAGCAGGTGAGCCCGTCAACATCATCTTTAACGCTCGCTGGACACCAATTAATTTAGGCAAACGCTGTGTGCCACCGCTACCAGGCAATAATCCCAATTGCACTTCAGGCAAACCTAGTTGTGTTTTATCACTGTCTGTACATACTCGGTAATGACATGCTAAAGCGAGTTCTAATCCTCCGCCCAATGCAGGACCGTCGATAGCAGCGACAAAGGTTTTTCTCATACCTTCGATTCGATCAAACACTTGTTGCCCCTGTGTTGATAGCGCTTCAGCGTCAGATTCAGACTCACTATTGGCTAACATACTAATATCAGCGCCGGCAACAAAAGAATCTTTTTTACCACTCACGATCACGACGGCTTTGATGTCTTCATCATTCTCAATGGTATTCAAGATACTGGTAATTTCTTCACCAAAATCCGCTTTTAAGGTATTCATTGACTCATTTGGCACATCCATTGTGAGGACCGCAATACCGTCTTCTCTAGTTTTTAATTCAAAAGCACTCATTATTCAGTCTCCACGATCATTGCCGCCCCTAAACCACCGGCAGCGCAGGCAGTCAGTAATCCTGTTCCTCCGCCGCGTCGATTCAGTTCATTTAACATTTGAGTAATCATACGCGTGCCCGTTGCAGCAAATGGATGACCATATGC
Organism: Agaribacter marinus; assembly: GCF_030160655.1. Taxonomy (GTDB): domain Bacteria; phylum Pseudomonadota; class Gammaproteobacteria; order Enterobacterales; family Alteromonadaceae; genus Glaciecola; species Glaciecola marina. The sequence goes on along the minus strand of NZ_BSOT01000007.1, from coordinate 59,077 downwards.
GAGTGAGCTACCCATCACGTTAAATTTATCCATATCAATTTCGCCAATAGCCTTGCTTCTCCCTAGTTTTTCTTTTGCAAAGGTTTCACTCGCAAACATTTTGACATTAGAAAGTGTTTGCGCGGCAAACGCTTCATGCATTTCAATTAGCGTGAGATCTTGTAAATTCATACCTGCTCGTTCAAGCGCGATAGGCGTTGCATAACTCGGTCCCATTAACATATCTTCCCAAACATCTATGGCCGAAAACGCATAACTCTTCAGGTATCCAAGTGGTTTGTAGCCCAATGATTTGGCTTTGCTTTCTGTCATCATCACAACTGCCGAAGCGCCGTCAGTCAGTGGCGTTGCATTTGCAGCAGTAACAGAACCATGCTTTTTATCAAATACTGGACGCAGCTTTGCATAGCCTTCAAGTACAGAGTCAAAGCGAACATTATTGTCTTTACCCAGCGCGCCTTTGTATGGTTCAGCGTATGCAGTCATGACTTCACTATCTAAATTGCCAGCATTCCAATTTTCTGCCGCCAATGAGTGAGAACGATGAGCCAGAGCATCTTGCTCAGTACGTGAAATACTGTGTGACTTTGCCATCTGCTCTGCAGTTTGCCCCATAGACAAACCGGTGGAATACTCTGCAACCGCTGGAGGTACGGGCAATAGGTCTTTTAAGCCTAGACGTTTAAAAATACTTAAACGCTGCCCTAAGGTTTTAGTCTTTTGTAAATCAACCAATGCTCTCGCTAAATTTTTAGATACGCCGATTGGTGACACAGAGGTTGAATCCGCACCACCAGCAATACCCGCGTCAATATTCCCAACAAGCATCGATTCAGCTATGTTTACAGTGGACTGAAAGCTTGTCGCACAAGCACGTGACACGCTGTAAGCATCAGTATGCACATGCATCCCCGTACCCAGAACAATTTCTCTGGCAATATTCGGCGCTTCGGGCATCTGAACGACTTGCCCATAAACCACTTGCTCAATTATTTCTGGCGAGATGTCGTTGCGGATAAGTAATTCGTTAACAACCATTTTTCCAAGATCAACGGCAGGAACACCGTGAAAATACGTCGCCATTTTAGCAAACGGCGTACGTAAGCCATCAACGATCGCTATTCGATCGCCCGACTTCGTTTTAAGCTCTTGTTTCTTCGACATCTTTTTTCCTTTAACAAGTAAAGTAAATGCCGTTTTAGAAAAAATTTAACGGCAAATCTGGTCTGACCACCACTGTGATTTAAACAAATAACCCTCAAAAAGGCAAATGATTCATTAAAAATACAAGCATAGTAGTTGATGTATGGATAATCGAACCTATTATAAAAAAAACAGTCACATACGCACTGTAATATATAACGCGCTTTTAAACGGTAGCACTATGCGCAAAAAATAAATGCAATTTTGAGAAGATAACGTTTCAACATTGCAAACTCAGCGTTTATCAGAATTTAAACATTCGGGAACAACATGGCAGTAAATCAGATTCAAACACTTTTAAAACACCTTGATAGTCAAGTGATCGGACAGCAACATTTAACCAAGAGTATTATGATTGCTTTACTTGCTGATGGACACCTATTGGTGGAAGGCCCACCAGGATTAGCCAAAACACGTGCAATCAATAGTCTTTCCGACGGTATTGACGCCAATTTCCACAGAGTACAATTTACGCCAGACTTATTGCCTGCCGATTTAACCGGTACTGATATTTACAGACCTGAAACTGGCGAGTTTGTTTTCCAAAAGGGACCACTATTCCATAACTTAATTCTGGCTGATGAAATAAACCGAGCGCCAGCTAAAGTGCAAGCGGCCTTGTTGGAAGCGATGGCTGAGCGACAAATAACCGTTGGCGGAAATACCTACCCGCTACCCGAATTATTTTTGGTAATGGCGACCCAAAATCCACTTGAGCAAGAAGGCACATACCCTTTGCCTGAAGCCCAGCTTGACCGTTTCTTAATGCATGTCGAAATCGATTACCCAGACGCAGACACCGAATTAAATATTTTACGCCTTACACGAGGCGAATCTATCGGTGATCTCACTGGTCGTTTAGCCAAAGGCGTAGAAAAACTTTCTCAACTAGATATTAAGATAGCTCGAAAAGCCGTATTAGATGTACATTTATCTGAAGCTATTGAGGCATACATCGTACAACTGGTCATCGCGACACGACGTCCAGAAAGCTACTCGGAAGAATTAGCGTCGTATATCGATATTGGCGTAAGCCCTAGAGCAACCATAGCACTTGAGCGATGCGCAAGGGCTCATGCTTGGCTGAGCGGTCGCGACTTTGTGAGCCCTGATGACGTGCAAGCAGTCACTAACAACGTACTGCGCCACCGCTTAATATTGAGTTATCAAGCACAAGCGAAAGGGATCACGGGAAATCACGTGATTGAGCAAATAAAACAGTTAGTTCCTGTGCCATAGATAATTATTGATTCCGTATGTTAGCAGTATCAGAAATACAGACTTACTTAAAACAACTATCTTCCGACGGTATTCAACTGACGCTGGACGAACTCGTCAGGTATCGTACGATTGCTGCACAGTTTCGTTTGTCTCCTGAAAAGCGCAGTAAAAACCTGCAAAGCGGTGGAGAGCGTTCTGCCTTTAAAGGGCGCGGCATGGAGTTTGACGAAGCCCGATATTATCAAGCGGGTGATGACATCAGAAGTATTGATTGGCGCGTTACCGCAAGAACAGGAAAGCCTCACACTAAAGTATTCAGAGAGGAACGAGAGCGGCCAGTATTTCTGTTTGTCGACCAAAGTACCAGCATGCAGTTTGGTACGCAATTGTTATATAAAAGCGTTCAAGCAGCACACCTGGCAAGTCTAGTTGGCTGGGCAGCCGTGCGCCGAGGCGACAAGCTTGGTGCGGTTATATTCAAAAATGATATTGACATTGAATGCAAGCCTAAAGCACAAAGCAAAGCTGCATTATTCATTATTAATCAATTAATAGAACTCCAAGATAATAAGATGTCCAATGCACAAGAAAACACCTTAAATGCATTAAACCGACTACAACATATTGCCAAACCTGGCAGCCTTATTCACCTTATTAGCGATTTTCACTACTTTACAGACGAGCACTTTGATCGCCTAGGAAACCTCGCAAGACATTGCGAATTAAAAGCAAACCTAATTTATGATCCATTTGAGTTTTCACTGCCCAAATCAACAATGAAACAAACGCTACAAGTAACCGATGGGAATAACCTTCAGTCCATCGTTGTAGGTGATGATAAAAGTGCCACGGACTACCAAACACGGCAACTCGCGAGGACAAGACTCTTAAAAGAGCAATTTCTGCAATTAAAAACAGAACTAAGAACCATTTCTTGTGGTGACATATTGGAGGACCAACTATCCTTTAGTCGCAACGGTTTTGTCGCAGGAGAGCTTATATGAATCCACTCGATCAACTCTCTGATATACAGACACCTGATGCCGTCTCCTGGTGGCCGCTAGCAACAGGATATTGGGTATTACTTGTGGCTATGATTTTATTAGTAATTCTACTAAGTGTATCGATTATTAAATACCGCAATAAGAGAAAAACACGTAATGAAGCCATTCGTCAAATTCAAGCACTTGATGAGCAATCGTCAACGTTCTCGTTGTCAATGCAACACATTTTGAAGCTTACTATTCAGCACTATTTACCGAATGAAACAATCACATCATGGCATTCTAAACAATGGGAAACCTTACTGCATTCAGGAAAATCAAGTGTAACTAAACCGGAACTAGCGAATACTCTATATGCGTTGCATGAATCATTGTATACCGCTCAGGTTAACGAACTGCCGTCGCCTGCTGAAATAAAAAGTGCAGCGATAAAATGGTTACAATTGGAGCTTCCGGCATTTAGTTATGAATCAATAAAAAGCGAGGGCAAATAGTGTTTGAATTTGTTTGGCCACTCATGTTTTTGGCCTTGCCGTTACCCTTATTGGTTTATTTGCTCTTCCCGGCAAAAGAAAATAAGCAAAGTAGCGCCGCGTTAAAAGTGCCTTTTCCAATACAATTGGGACCATCTCAAGTGTCCAAGCAATCATACGCTAAAGTAAATTTATTTTTAATGGCGCTACTTTGGCTGCTCCTTGTAACCGCGTCAGCCCGTCCGCAGTGGCTTGGTGAACCCATTGCAATTCCCACCGAAGGCAGAGATCTCATGGTGGCTGTCGATTTGTCTGGTAGCATGAAAGCTAGAGATATGGTGGTAAACGCGCAAGCGGTGAATCGTTTAACCATGATAAAATACGTATTGTCAGACTTTATCTCACGAAGAGTAGGCGATCGCTTAGGGCTTATTTTATTTGCTGATACCGCATATTTGCAAGCGCCGCTAACATTTGATCGCCCGACAGTAGAGACTCTCCTTAAAGAATCAGTGATTGGACTAGTGGGAGACAATACCGCCATAGGTGACGCAATAGGTTTGGCTGTGAAGCGTTTTAGGCAACGAGAAAAATCTAACCGCGTGTTAATTTTGTTAACTGACGGCAGAAATACTGCAGGTAATATTTCTCCTGAGCAAGCATTGTCCCTAGCGAAAGATAACGAAGTCACTATTTATACCATTGGTGTTGGCAGTAACCAACGAGATATGTTTGGCTTTACTATGCAAAGTGGTGCAAGCTTTGACGAAGCAACCTTAAATCAAATCGCAGAAGAAACCGGCGGCCAGTTTTTTAGAGCGACTGACACCGAATCATTGATCAACATATATCGCCAGCTAGATGCACTCGAACCGATTGAAGAAGGCACCCAACAAATGCGGCCTCAAACTGCGCTATATTTTTATCCAATGGGTTTGGCCTTACTTATGAGTGCAATATTTGCCATCTTTGTTGCGGTGCATTCAATTGTAAAAAGGGGTAAAACCAATGATTGATTTTGCTCAACTACACTTTATTCGGCCGTATTTTTTACTCGCTATCGTTTTACTACCACTGTTGTGTCTATTGTTAATGAAAGTACGGCGCCGACAAACAGCTTGGCGAAATCTGTTGCCTGCACATTTGCAACGGCATCAAATTGAAGAAAACTCTAAGTCTAGCGACAATTATACTTATTGGTTACTTGGATTAGTATGGATTTTAAGCGCCGTTGGTCTTGCAGGCCCTAGTTGGGAGAAATTGCCTCAACCCGTCTATCAAACACAGGTAGGAAAAGTAGTAATTATAGACATGTCTATGTCTATGCGAGCAACAGACATTTCACCGGATCGGCTTACTCGCGCCAAATTTAAGAGTTTGGATTTACTTGAATCGATACAAGAGGGAGAAATAGGCCTAATAGCTTATGCTGGGGACGCTTTTATCATTAGTCCGTTAACGGATGATATTGCTAATTTACAAAACTTAATACCTAGTTTATCTCCTGAAATCATGCCTGTACAAGGCAGTAATCCACTTGTAGCATTTGATAAAGCAAAGGAATTACTCGTAAACGCTGGTTATCAAGAAGGTGAAATTTACTGGATAACAGACGGCATTGAATATCGAGATATCGAATTACTACAAGAAGAACTAGCCAATAGCCAATACAAAGTATCTTCATTAATCGTTGGCACTAAAGACGGTGCCCCCATCAAAATGGCTGATGGTTCACTGTTAAAGGATTCTACTGGAAAAATTGTTATTCCACGTGCGAATGAAAATTACATCCAACAAGCACTTAGCACGGTAAGAGGTCAAGTGACGAGGATGACGACTACGGCTTCAGATATAGACGATATGGTAATTGAATCAAAACCAATAACGAAAGATGCCAAAGAAACTGATGAATTGTCAACTGGGGATGTTTGGGAAGATATGGGGGTTTATATCGCAATTGCCTTGTTACCTTTAGTCGCTTACTTTTTTAGAAAAGGGGTACTAGTATGCTTTTTTGTTGGGCTTACCTTTGTACCAAATGACACAATTTACGCGCAAGAAACACTAGCAAATGATATCACTAAAGCCAAGACTATGAGTGATACTAACGAATTGTCTTTGCTGAACAAGCTATTCCTTAATCCAAATCAACAAGGAGAAATAGCTTATCATCAAGAAGATTACGCCAATGCTCAACTAACATTTAAAGATCCTAGCTGGAAAGCAGCATCAGCCTATAAGCTAGGGGATTATGAGCGAGCACTTGATTTATATGAATCCCTAGAGCAAGAAGCTTCTTCACCTGAGCAGGCCATTATAAATAAATATAATAAGGCAAATTCCTTAGCTAAACTCACACGTTTAGAGGAGGCATTGGACGCTTATAATGCAGTACTAAAAGAGGCCCCCGACCATGAAGATGCGCTAAAGAACAAAGCGATTGTAGAAGCTATGTTAGAGCAACAAGAGCAGCAACAACAAGAGCAACAGCAAAATCAAGATAGTGACAACGGTGCCGACAACCAGCAACAGAACGATGAGCAAAAACAAGAGCAACAAGGGGAGCAGTCCCAAGACGATAGTCAACATAGTGATCAACAATCTCAAGAAGGTCAGCAAAACCAATCGCAAGAACAACAAAATGCGCAAAATAACGCTGAGCAAGACAACAAGCCTGAAGAAAATCAAGATGGCTCAAGTGAGCAGCAACAAAACGAGCAACAAGCACAAGATGAAAACAGTAACAATGGGAATGCGAAACAAAGCTCCACTGAACAACCCGTCGAGGGTCAAGAACCGATTGAAGAAAACCCCGACTCAGTGATCGAAGGCCAAATAGATCCGAAAGATTTATCGCCCGAAGAAAGAGAACAACTCCAAAAAATGCAGATGCTAATGAATAAAGTGCCAGATGACCCTGCGTTTTTATTGAAGCGAAAAATGCTTTTAGAATCTCAGACTCGTCGCCAAAATCGGGCGCCAGTTTTGCAACAACAGACATGGTAACACAATGAAACTTTTGCTTTTTACTCTTTGTTTTATATGCGCTTTTTCAAGCACTGCGGACGTTACAAATTTAGTAGCCTCTGTTGACCAAAATCCTGTTATAGAAAATGAATCTTTCACACTACAGTTGACAGCAACGGGAAATATTACGCGGGAGGACATTGACTTTTCTGTGTTAGAGAAGAACTTTCGCGTCAGTGTTCCTTCAGTTAGTCAGTCAACCCAAATAATCAATGGTAATCGGTCTTCTTCAGTGACTTGGCGCGTCACCTTGTTTCCTAAAAATACGGGAAAATTCACCATTCCTTCATTTACGTTAGGCAACCAAACCAGTAAAGCGATTAACATGGATGTCGTGTCTGCGACGGCAAATGTTAATCGTCCACGAGAGTTCTATCTCACAACAGCAGTCAGTAATAGCAAACTCTACTTACAACAGCAAATTACTTACACAGTCAAATTGTATCTTGCTGGTGATATACAAAGTGGCTCGCTAGGCGAGCCACAACTTGCTGGTGCAATTATTGAAAAAGTTGGTGACGACAAAGAATATCAAGAACTCATCAACGGCATTAACTATCGCATCGTTGAGCGAAGCTTCGCCATTATTCCTCAATCAAGTGGTACATTTGAAATTGAGAGCCCTCTTTTTGAGGCTCGCGTGCTGAGTGGCAGCAGACAAAGTTTTGCTTATTTTAATCGCACTAAAACAATCAATCGAGTTGGGCCTCCACAAACCATAAATGTTCAGCCAATACCTGCAAATTACCCTTACCCTTGGTTGCCGAGTGAAATGGTACAAATTCAAGACGAATGGCAAGGCGGTGAAGACGCGCTGGTCGCTGGTGAACCAATAACGCACACAGTCACACTGACGGCACTTGGCTTAATTGAAGAGCAACTACCTAATATTGATATAAACTATCACCCAAGCTTTAAAACATACCCTGAACTAGCGCAAAAAGCGACGGTTCAAAGAGACAATAAACTTATTGCGCAGACTGTACAAAATGTCGCCATCATCCCAGAAAGTGCTGGTGACTTTATACTGCCTGAAATCCGAGTCCCGTGGTTTAATGTCAAGACTGGTGAAACAGAATTTGCTGTACTTCCTGCAAAAAAAGTAAATGTTGCAGCGAATGATAGCGCAGAAATTCACCAGGAAAATACCGAACAAACTGACGTTTCTCCGACTGATATAAATACGGAGAGTTCGGTGTCAACGAAGCCTCAATCTAACGCTATATTGTGGATCTTAGATTGGTTACATATCAGCTTACTAGCAATATGTGCCGTTTTACTCATACTCGTGATGTACTTGGGCTTGAGCAAGTCAAAGCAAGGGACGTTGCATGAAAAACAGGTTAAAAACAGTAATGATGATGAGGGTATAGCTTGGGAACATCTCAGTAACGCAATTCATCAACGAAGAATAGGAAAACTGCCCAACTTGCTGTGTGCATGGCTCAACACAATAACGAAAAAGCAATATGCATCAGCATCCGAAGGATTGAGTGAAAATAGCACTGCTTCATATAAGGCATTTGATGAGCTTCTCTCATCGCGATATTCAACAACCGGAGGGGAACTGAATACAAATGATTTATTTAGTAAACTTTCTCAACTGCGGGAAGATTTGCAACAGAAAACGCAAGCCACTGCCCGCCTCTATCCGCAATAGCGCAGCTCTTTGCAAGGTTTACGATACTCTTTTAAATTTGAAGAAGCCCCTAAGGGGCCTCTTCAAATGATTTGCATAATTCGACTATGAATTCATCTAATTACTTTCTAATTCAAAATCGACGCGCATATTTAAATGGTACTCGACTTCTTCAAAAGAGCTTTGCGGCGGTTTATATTGTGTAGAAGTATCGGCATAAGAAGCTTCCTGCTCAAGGCGCAAACCTTTCGCTTCAGCTAATGCTCGACTTCTTAATACTCTTGCCCCTTGCGTATTAACAGGGCTAATGCCGTTATCATGAAAATAGATTGCGCTTAGCGACACATTTAGATTTTTTTCGTAATAGGCTTTTTCAGCCAAAATTTTCTTCATCGCTTCATCTTTTAAGCTCAAATATAGTTCATCTTTCTTAGTATGCTTGAACTCAGTTGCCGAAATAGTCATTTCATCGTACTGATCTGCAATATTCGCTAAAGACTGCAATCCAACTTCAGAGTTAATTTTAATTGCCACTCGATTCACCACCTCAAAGCTCTTAGGTTTATCTCCAAACCAACCATATTGAGGCGAAGAAGAAAATTTTGAATTTTGAATATTTTCATTCGCAACCCCGTTAGCCACCAGCATTTCACGCAGTATTTTTCTGAGACTAGCATTCTTGTCCATCGCTTTAGAAAGCGACTTTTCCTCTGTTTTCACAATCACACTGATTATCGCTTGATCTGCATATGCACGACGTTCAACATTTGTATGTAAGCTGACAGTGCGCTTATCGGGGTGCAAGAAACGCTTAAGTTCATCTGGCGTTCCTTTAAGCTCTGTGGCGGCACAAACTGCTGATATACTGCTTAACATCAAAAACAGTGGTAGGTATTTTTTCATAAAAAAGGCATCCTCAAGGTGAGTGTGACAAAATAGTTAATTCTTTTTCATACAATTGTTAGTCTTATTTTATGTCATACAAGTTCACAGGCACCGCTTATTTTTGTACTATTGATTTATTGAATGTCAGATGCAAGTCACTTGAGCCCCTCGTATTTCTTAGACAAGTTATTTGTCTGCGAGTGAACAGCCCTCAATAGCAAACAGGACTTTTTTAAAATGTCAGGAAATAATTTCGAAACTGCCTCGGTCTCTACAGACATGATGACAAAACAACGAAGATATGAAGCCCTAGTGAAGGCGTTACATGCCGATATATTTCGCTACGCCGTGTGGCTTATTAAAGACCGGACCATTGCCGAAGATGTGGTGCAAGAAACTTTCCTTCGCGCATGGAAATCATTGGACTCACTGCAAGATGAAGCGGCTGCCAAGTCTTGGCTAATCACGATTTTACGTAGAGAAAATGCACGCAGATTTGAACGCAAACAATTTGATCTTGTTGATATTGATGATGTAAGTGTCGCCGATCCAAAAGCCACTGATGCATCTGATACACAACAGCGTGACTTGAGACGTGCGATTGCTCAACTCGCTGATGACTACAGAGAGCCTTTAGTACTCCAAGTTATCATGGGGTTTAGCGGTGACGAAATAGCTGCACAATTAGACCTAAATAAGAACACTGTCATGACTCGTCTTTTTAGAGCTCGCAGTCAGCTAAAAGAAATTATGACGAATAATTCAACAATAGGAGCCCAAATAAATGGATGATTTAACATTTAGACGTACTGTTTATGCGGATCCGTTTACTAAAGAAATGGCAGTCATTGATGCCGCAAAAAACGATCCTAAAAAACAAGCGTTTTGGGATGAAGTCAAGGCAATGGAAATGTCTATCGAACAGGCATTAGATGTTTCTGTGCCCGAAAACCTTGCTGACAAACTATTGCTACGACAATCCATTGCCGAACATTCAGAGCAAAAACAAAAGCGCCCTTGGTATATAGCAATGGCCGCATCTATTGCGTTAGCAGCATTAGTCACAGTGGGTATGTTAACGCAGGCACCAAGTGGTATTGCGATGGATGCATTAGCACATGTTGAGCACGTTGAAATGGAGTCACAAAAATATGGGTTGGTTGATTTACAAGACGTAAATGCGAAACTGGCGAATTATAATGGCAGCATTAACCAGAAGATTGGAGAAATTGTTTCTGCTAATTATTGCTACTTGAGCAGCATTAAAAGCTTACACCTTATTGTAAAAGGGCAAGAAGGATTGATGTCATTGTTTGTATTGCCAAACAATATAACTGACGATGTGGACTCTTCTTTTTCAAACGATGAACATAGCGGCACAAGCTTTTTACTAGAATCTGCTCGTATTATCGTAGTAGGTGAAAATGATGGTGAAGTGAATGACTTTTCTGCTAAAGCGAAACAATTCATGCAATTCTCTGCGTAGTGTCACTTTTTTCACCTGCATTTAGGGCCTCTGCATTAATAGAGGTCTTAAATGGACAAATAATCAATAGATAACACCTCCCTCCTCTTTAGAAATTCGCACAGCCTGTTACCATGGTTTCTTAAACTAAGTATTTGAGGATTCTATGGAATTCAGTTCGTACATATCACTAGCTATTTATTTCATCGCCATGCTAGGTATCGGTTTTTATGCATATAAAAACAATGAAGAGAGTGCATCCGGTTACTTATTAGGCGGAAGAAAATTATCAGCGCCAGTCACAGCCTTATCCGCTGGCGCATCCGACATGAGTGGCTGGATGTTGATGGGTGTTCCCGGCGCTATGTACCTTTCAGGCGCATCTTCACTTTGGATTGCATTTGGCTTAATCATCGGTGCCTGGTTAAATTATCTAATTGTTGCGCCAAAACTAAGGGCCTTCACAGAAGTCGCCAATGACGCAATCACTATTCCTGATTACTTAGAAAACCGATTTTTTGATGACAGTAGAATGTTGCGTATTATTGCGTCAGCCGTAATCATTGTATTTTTCACAGTATATACCTCTTCTGGTATTGTAGCTGGAGGAAAACTGTTTGAATCAAGCTTTGGCCTTGCGTATCACTGGGGCGTAATAATTACCGCTGGCGTGGTTGTCGCGTACACACTTGTAGGGGGCTTTATGGCAGTATCGCTTACCGATTTTATTCAAGGGTGTATCATGTTCGTTGCCTTGGTATTAGTACCAACAGTTGTGACCTTTGAGCTGGGCGGCGTAAATCAAACGTTAGATTCACTTAACGCAATTTCACCTCATCTATTGTCGCTGTCAATCGACGCAAATACAGGACAAACAATTGGTATCATCGGTATTGTCTCATTGTTATCTTGGGGCTTAGGCTATTTTGGCCAGCCACATATTATTGTTCGTTTCATGGCAATCAAGTCGCTAAAAGCACTACCTAGCGCTCGAAGAATTGGCATGTCGTGGATGATTGTTTCATTATTTGGTGCAGCGCTTACTGGTTTATTTGGACTCGCCTACGTAACGGAACAAAATATTTTATTGTCCGATCACGAGACTATTTTTATAGTACTCTCTCAGTTGCTATTTCACCCGCTAATTGGCGGTTTTTTATTAGCGGCGATACTCGCAGCTATCATGAGTACAATATCTTCTCAACTATTAGTAACATCTAGCTCGCTCACGAGAGACGTTTACCTTAATTTCTTCAAGCGCGATGCATCTGAAAAAACACAGGTATTGGTTGGCAGAATATCAGTATTAATCGTTTCAATTGCGGCCATCGTTTTAGCATTTGGTGAAAATAAGACAATATTGTCCCTCGTAAGCAATGCGTGGGCGGGGTTTGGTGCAGCGTTTGGTCCCTTGATAATTTTGTCGTTAACGTGGAAGCAAGTCAGTAAAGAAGCCGCTATTGCTGGCGTACTGACGGGCGCTGTTGTCGTAATTGCCTGGATTTATTTACCCTTGGGCAACAACGGAGAATCGATGTCTTCCGTCATGTACGAAATAGCCCCTGGTTTTATTTGTTCTGCGCTGGCTATTGTTATTGTGTCAAAAATAAAACCAGCGAATTCTAATGAATTAGATCTTATGTACGATAAATATGAAAGATATTTAGAAAAAGACAACTAGGACGGTTAATACTCTATGGCTTTATACACTGCGCGACAGCCGATTTTAGATACATCCAAAAATTTAGTAGGTTATGAGCTACTTTTTCGCAGCAGCCTAGACAATGTGTTCCCAAATGTTGATGAAGAAAAGGCGACATCAAAAATGATTGAAGGCCTTCACATTGACATGGGCCTAGATAGAATTTCGAACGGTAAAACTGCGTTTATCAATTTTACAAAGCAAAGCTTGTTAAATGATTATGCTGAATTGCTGCCAAAAGAAAAAGTAACCATTGAGATATTAGAAAGCGTCCGACCAACAAAGGCCGTCTACGTAAAGATGAAAACGCTATCTGATGCTGGTTATTCGCTTGCATTGGACGATTTCATTCATTCAGAATACTGGGAGCCGTTTTACAAACTATGTAAAACCATAAAGGTAGATTGTTTACAAATAAATGATGAGCAATTAGCGGATATATGCGCCGTAGCAAAACGTCACTCTCATCTGCAGTTATTGGCTGAGAAAGTGGAAGATGCAGAGACCTTTCAAAAATACAAAGCATTAGGTTTTGATTTGTTTCAAGGATATTTCTTTGCTAAGCCAGAAGTAATAAAAAGCGTCAGCCTATCTAATTCTCAATCACTGCTAAGTACCTTGTTAAATGAAACCTCTAAAGTATCACCAAACATCAACAAAATTACAGAAATTTTCGAATTAGACCCAAGCCTATCATTCAAACTACTTCGCTACGCACAATCGCCAATTTTTCAGCGTAGGAAAAAAATTGACAGCATAAAGCAAGCGCTCGTAATGCTTGGCTCCAAGGAACTCGAGCGCTTCATAATGCTATTGTTTGCAGCAACATTTTCTGAAAACAAACCCACTGAACTCATTAGATTGTCACTTCAACGCGCAAAATTTTGCGAAGAACTTGCAGAAATAACAAATAGTAAAGAGAAGTTATCAGCTGCGTTTTTAGCAGGTATGCTCTCACTCCTAGATGCCATGCTTGATGCAGATTTAGCCTCTGTGATAAGTAAACTTCCTCTATCCGATGAAATAAAAATCGCACTAGTCAGGCATCAAGGTGACTTAGCAAATTACCTCAACCTTTGCCGTAGTTGCGAAAAAGGCGATTGGGATGCAATGGAAGAAGGGTGTACACAACACAAAGTAAGTCTAGATGTGCTTTCTGACACGTTTTTTTCTGCTGGCACTTGGGCAGAAGAGCGTGTTGAAGCATTAACCTAATATCAAACCAACATCGATATTAACGCTTTTGTAACATGACTGCTTTAATAGTTATAGATCTGTGATTAGCAATAGCGAATTGTCATAATCCTAAACTTGTAAATATGATAGAGTTCTATAAATAGAATTTTTTAATATATGTTTACGAACAGGAAATGACACTCATGACCACGAAATTGCCAAATATGTCTCATTTGAAGCAATTAGAAGCAGAAAGTATTCATATCTTCAGAGAAGTAGCGGCAGAGTTTGACAACCCCGTAATGCTGTATTCTGTAGGTAAAGACTCATCCGTTTTACTCCATTTGGCTAGAAAAGCTTTTGCTCCTGGCACTATTCCCTTTCCTTTGTTACATGTAGATACTACCTGGAAATTCAAGGAAATGATTGAGTTCAGAGATCATATGGCCAAAAAGCACAACCTCAATCTATTGGTTCATACTAATGAAGAAGGTGTTGCGAATAATATTAGTCCTTTCAGTGTAGGCAGTGCTAAACATACAGACATTATGAAAACGGGTGCACTCAAACAAGCACTAAATAAATATAAATTTGACGCTGCATTTGGCGGAGCACGTCGTGATGAAGAGAAATCAAGAGCAAAAGAACGTGTTTACTCTTTCCGCGATGAAAATCACCGTTGGGATCCTAAAAATCAACGCCCGGAACTTTGGAATATCTATAATTCGCAAATTAATAAAGGCGAAAGTATACGCGTTTTCCCCATGTCTAACTGGACAGAGCTAGATATTTGGCAATATATCTACATGGAAAATATTGAAATTCCGTCGTTGTACTTAGCCAAGCCACGTCCAGTCGTTGACAGAGATGGCGTGTTAATTATGGTTGATGATGAGCGTATGCCTTTAGAAGAAGGCGAAACACCAGAAATGAAGTCAGTGCGTTTTAGAACGCTTGGCTGTTATCCATTGACAGGAGCTGTTGAGTCACTAGCGGATACGCTGCCGGAAGTTATTCAAGAAATGTTGCTTACCAAAACCTCTGAACGTCAAGGCCGTGTAATTGATCACGATTCCTCAGGCTCGATGGAGAAGAAAAAAATGGAAGGTTATTTCTAATGAGCGAAAATATCGTTTGGCATCAACATATTGTTGATAAAGCTAATCGTGCAGGCGCCCTGAATCAAAAGCCAAGTGTCATATGGTTAACTGGACTTTCTGGCTCGGGTAAATCCACCGTTGCGAATTTGTTAGAAAAAAAATTATTTGATAAACAAAAAAAGACCTATCTGTTAGACGGTGACAATGTGCGACATGGCTTATGTGGAGACCTTGGCTTTGATGATAAAGCGCGAGTTGAAAATATCCGTAGAGTAAGCGAAGTAGCTAAGTTGTTTGTGGATTCAGGTACGATTGTCATTACAGCATTTATTTCGCCCTTTAAGGCTGATAGAGAGTTTTGTAGAAGTCTATTATGCGATGGTGAGTTTATTGAAGTATTCGTTGATACTCCCATAGAAGTATGTGAACAACGTGATCCTAAAGGTTTGTACAAAAAAGCTAGGCAGGGAGACATTAAACATTTCACAGGCATCGACTCGGTATATGAGACGCCTGACCAGCCTGAAATACATTTAGCGTATAGCGATAGTGAATCTGCCGAACAAAGTGCAGAACGTTTGTATAAGATGCTTGAATTAAAGGGGTACGTGTAATGGGAAAGGAAAACCTGACAGAATTACTTGTGGATGCTGTAAAGAAGATTGCCATTGAAGCCGGTGACAAAATTTTAGGCATTTACGAGCAAGATTTCGATATTTATGAAAAAAACGATGCGTCTCCCCTCACGGATGCTGATCTAGCCGCCCACAATCATATTGTTTCGGGCTTAGAAGCAATCAGTTCTCTTCCAATTTTATCTGAAGAATCTGCAGAAATTAGCTGGGATGAGCGCAAAACTTGGTCTCGATATTGGTTAGTTGATCCACTAGATGGTACTAAAGAATTCATTAAAAAGAATGGCGAATTTACTGTTAACATCGCGCTTATTGAATATGGGCAACCGGTATTTGGCGTTGTACATGCGCCAGCCCTGAAAAAAACATATGTAGGCTGGGTTAACAACTTCGCATACGTAGAAACAAGTAGCGAACAAAAAACACTAACGCCTAGCGTGAACGATGGTTCGCAAACATGGAGAATTGTAGGCTCTCGCTCTCATCAAAGCCCAGAAATTAATAAAGTGCTCGAACAGCTTGGGGGAGAATCAGAGTTAGTCGCAATGGGGAGCTCACTCAAATTATGTTGCGTTGCAGACGGCACCGCTCATATGTACCCGCGCGTTGGTCCAACAAGTGAATGGGATACTGGCGCAGCTCATGCAGTTGTACTTGCAGCTGGTGGAAAAGTGACTGAACTCGATATTGAAAACCCTTTAAACCCCGATGCTTCACCGTTGAAATATAACCAGAAAGCATCTGTGTTAAACCCTTATTTTATGGTTACCAACTAATTATGAACCACGAAAACGAATTGTTAAAATCAGACATCCTTGAATACCTAGCTGCACACGAACGTAAAGATATGTTGCGTTTTTTAACTTGTGGTAGCGTGGACGATGGTAAAAGTACCCTTATCGGTCGACTCCTACATGATTCAAAAATGATCTATGAAGATCAATTAGCGGCAGTCGCTAAAGATAGTAAAAAGGTAGGCACCACTGGTGAAAAAGTTGATCTGGCACTGCTAGTAGACGGTCTTCAGTCCGAAAGAGAACAAGGCATCACAATTGACGTTGCCTACAGGTATTTCAGTACCGATAAAAGAAAGTTCATCATTGCGGATACACCTGGGCATGAGCAATACACCAGAAACATGGTAACAGGCGCCTCTACTTGTGACCTAGCAATTATCTTGGTCGATGCCAGAGCTGGCGTAAAAACCCAAACAAAACGTCACTCATTCTTGGTCTCATTGTTAGGCATCAAGCACGTTATAGTTGCAATCAATAAAATGGATTTGATGGATTATAGTGAAGAGGTTTATAACAACATAAAACAAGAATATTTAGCATTCTCTGAACAGCTTAATATTCCTGATATTAAGTTTGTACCAATTTCAGCGTTAGAAGGCGACAATGTCGTCAACCGAAGCGACAATACGCCTTGGTTTGATGGCGCTTTATTGATGGAACTGCTTAACAATATTGAGATAAGTAGCCAAAAACATAGTGAATTCAGGTTCCCTGTTCAATATGTAAATCGCCCACATTTAAACTTTAGAGGATTTGCTGGCACCGTAGTTTCAGGCAGCGTTGCTGTTGGCGACGAGATTACCGTGTTGCCGTCGCTTAAAACTTCGAAGATAAAGTCGGTATCGACATTTGATGGTGACAAACAAGAAGCCTTATCTCAGCAAGCTGTTACGCTAACACTTGAAGATGAAATTGATATATCTCGCGGCGATATGATTGTGAAATCATCAAACCTCCCATTGCACTCAACTAACTACCGAACCCATCTCGTCTGGATGGCAGAAGATGCAATGATTCCGAATAAGCAATATAGCTTCAAATTTGCAACCAAATTAGTTGCTGGTAGTGTACGTAGCCTTGCTCACAATATTGATGTTAACACTTTAGAAGAAAGTGAAGCTGTCCACCTAAACCTAAATGAAATAGGTGTTGCTGATATTCAACTGACACAACCCGTTGCATGCGACCCTTATTCAGAAAACAGGGCGACAGGTGCATTTATAATCATCGACAGACTTTCAAATAGTACTGTTGGTGCAGGTATGATTATTAGCGAAAATCAAGCCCCCAGTACCAATGAAACTTTTTCAGCGTTTGAGCTAGAGTTTAATGAATTAGTACGAAAACACTTCCCTCATTGGGGCGCAGCAGATATCAGCAAGTTATAATTTACAACTATAGAGAAAATGAGGCTAAGGCCTCATTTTTTTCTTTTCTAACTATTACTCTTACCAATAGTAATATTCGGCGGTATCAGCATACAAGACTAGAACATTATCTAACATGAGATATGAATTTATTCCTATCAAATAGAAAAACTCTAGCCTATTCGCTTTACCCAAAGTTTCAAAATCTATAACCTGTATATAGTTTTCTTTGACAAATTGCTTACATGACAATTCATCAAATTGCAGTAATTCTGATATTTTTCACTACCATATTGACGTTGATATTTTCCAAAAGGCGCCCATCAGGTATTTTTGCGGCATGTACCTTGTCGCTGATGATTATTCAACAAATTACTTTCAATGACGTCGTAGCTAACGCTACCAATACGGGCCTGATTACTTTAATACTGCTATTAATTGTAAGTACATCCTTAGACAAAACCACTTTTTTAAAACGTATAGGAAGAACAATCTTAAACAAATCCTATTCGGTGACTTACCTAAGGTTGTTCTCACTAACATTTTTCTCGTCGGCATTACTTAACAACACGGCTGTGGTCGCCAGTCTAATCAGCACAATTAAGCAAAACCAGTTACACCCGGCATCAAAACTTCTTATACCGCTGTCATATGCTGCTATTTTGGGCGGAACAGTCACTTTAATTGGCACCTCAACAAATCTTATTGTAGATAGTTTTTTGATTGAAAAGGGACTTAAAGGCTTCGACTTTTTTGACTTTACAGTTTTCGGCTTATCTGCAGGCATCATATGCGGCGTGCTTTTATATATTCTGAATCCACTTCTACCTAAATTTGCAGGCAATAAATCAAATTATAATAGCTATTTACTTGAGGCTGATGTCGAAGCTGACTCGGAATTGGTAGGTAAGAGCATAGAAGAGAATCATTTACGAAACTTACCGGAGCTATTTTTAATAGAAATAATACGCGGAAATAAGCTTATTAGCCCTGTTACACCAGATCTCGTAATTGAAAAAAACGACAAGCTAATTTTTACTGGAAATGTAAAGAATATTGACAATATTGGTCATATTAAGGGTTTGACGTTTTTCGCAGAGACGGACGGCTTAATGCATGAAAATTTAACTGAGGTCATTGTCTCCAATAGAGCGCCAATCATAGGGAAAACATTAAAACAAACAGGTTTTAGAGCGTTGTTTGATGCCGCAGTAGTTGCAATTAGGCGAGACGGCGAATCTATATCCGGTAAAATTGGTGAATTGCAGTTGCAAGCGGGAGATTTCCTATTGCTGGCTACAGGCACTGACTTTCAAAAACGGGAGAACATTAGTAAAAATTTCTTTATCGTTTCAGAACAAAAAATCATGCGTAAATTGACTGTCCTTCAAGAAAGTTTTACATGGTTTGGCTTCATTACTGTAATTGCCTTAGCGGCTCTGTCTATTCTGCCATTAGCCACAGGTTTATTGTTTTTTGCAGCCTTGTTAGTCGTTACTAAAATATCATCCATTGCAGAGATAAAACGTAACCTGCCGCTTAATCTTATTATTGTCATTGTAGGCGCCTTAAGCCTTGCCAAAGGGTTAGAACATTCTGGAGTATTGTTAATGCTAACCAACGCGTTAATGCCGCTATTAGAACACTCCTCCCCTATTGTCGCTCTTATAATCGTTTATCTGTTGACCTTACTATTGACAGAATTCGTTACAAACAATGCAGCAGCAGCACTCATGTTCCCATTTGCCTACGGTTTGGTTGCCAGCTTGAATTTACCCATTATGCCCTTTGCTTTGGCCGTGGCGTTTGCCGCGAGTGCCAGCTTTATTTCTCCTTACGGCTATCAAACGAACTTGCTGGTATTTAGTGCATCCAATTACAAATTTAAACACTTTGTAAAAATTGGAACGCCGATTTCTATGCTCTACAGTACAATCGTATTGACAATGTTAAGTTGGTACTACTTTTAGCTATTACTTTTTATCTTTGGATTGAATAAGGAAATCTGCATAAGAGCGCAACTTTTCCTTTTCCCTTAATTCTGCGAAAGGATCTCTTTGATCATTCTCATTCGGCATTTTCTCCGCCTTTTTACTCACTTTTTTTAGACCAAGACCTCGATTGATTTCTTTATCTTTACGCCATAGCAACACCCGAGATAGCGCGGAGTTTCCTGCACTATCCAAAGCGTCAATCTTTTCCTTTTTTTTGTTGAAGAAGTGATTTGCCAACCCAAATACGACAAGTAGAACCACCCAACTAAGCCACTTAAGCACGAACGACATTGCCAAGTTTGTGTCCTCTTTTGTCGTTTGCACAAACTCAACGTAATCTTGATGGATTTGCCCGACAATCAAAATTGACACAATTAACAACAACAACGTGACTATAAGAAACTTATAACGCCGCCACAGCAACCCAGACAATACAATATTAATAAGCTTATTCATTATTTATCCAAAAATATTTATACCCAACACGGCAAGTACTGCAAGTAGGCCTTTTTCTCGAATTGACGAATAAATTTTACTTTCCTCTTCTTGAACAATCACTTCTAACTCTTCAGCAGAAAAGTCTTCAGGTTTACTTTTTGCAATGATAATACGGGTTTTCGCTCGGCCAATCGCTTTGTCACGAATCGCACGTTTGAATTTCTTTGAAATGGATGAAAATGGATTTTTCACTAATACCTCACTCTTATTACCAACTAATAAGTATCACAACTGCGGTTTTGAAGCTAGTTGGCCCTAAAGTGAATTGTAAAAATGTATGTTGACGGAGCGTAAAGATGTATGTGTACAGGAGATTAATGGACACCTACCTAACAAGGTAGATGTCCCAAATGGTTTTATTTCGAGCGCCTAAAGGCTAACAAGGAGAAAACACCCAATAAACCAAACATTCCTAGTAGTGGGCTATTCACGTTATTTACTTGAACCGTTCTAATCGCGTTTGCACCGATACCAGTAGGGTCACCAAACCCAGTAAATGCAAAGAAAGGCGAGATCTCATCATCACCACCACCAATTCCAGGGAATAAGCTGACGGCAAACGACTCAGAAGTTACGGTATAAGTTAACTCAAATGACTCTCCATCTAAAAGCTCGCCTAAGGCTTCTGTAGATGAAAATGTATTCCAAAAATAGTTGTTCGCGCCAGGTAAGTATGTCCCTAGAGTTTCACCGTCAGTGACAAGATTAGCCCCGAATATAGAATCATAAGATAACGCAGCAAGCGAATTCCAAATTTCTACGCCGTTTAACGCAATAGATGCATTATAAGAACTAACCAGCGAGACGCCGGCACATGCATCTCCAACAAAAACAACGTCACTTAGCGCATCAAACCCATTTTCAACAGTAGCTACATCGATTGGGCCCGGAAATTCGCCGTCACCATCACCCGTGTCACAGCCAACACTTAACCCACCACCAAGAATTTCAAAGTCAAATTCGTAAGCCTGCGTAATACCAGTGTTATTCAATACATTAAACGTTTGTTGATACTCAGCAAACGAAGAGCCACTTGTATTTACGCTCGAATTAACAAAAAATTGACCGGATTTATTGCCAGATGCACTGGCACCATAACCAAAACCAAAGACACTAGCGCTAACAGAACGATTGTCTCCAGGTAATGCTTGGTCTGCCGCAGATACTGATGTTAGCACATCATCAAACGCGGCATCTGCCGATGTTGAAATATCAATGATTGATGCATTTACTGTGCTCATGCTTAATAGTGATGCTAAACCTAAGGCTACTTTTATGTTTTTAGTTTTCATTTTTTACTACCGTTAGACTACAAATTACTTATCTCAATACAAGTATTGAGCCAAATATTTCAGCCTTATAGATCAACAAGTTAAAACTCGTAGCAATGAAGTTGTAAATATTCCCGACACTTTTCTGTACAAAAATAATACGTCCAAACGAAACGAGCCTATCACTAACGTAATTTTGCAAGTAGAAGAAAGCGTAAGTCGCTAACTTATGTCGAAAAGTTGTATTGAAAAATACAACAACTCTGGTACCATGCGCCTCATAAAATTATTACGCCGATAAAATGAATATATATACAGCAAACATTCATCATCATCACAACACATAACCTTTCAGGTATGTGCTTGGAAGGTATTGTTTCTTCCAAGTCGGCATTCGGAACATAAAGCCCTCGGAAGGAAACTTCGGGGGCTTTTTTTTAGGCGTCTGAATTGCTGAACTAAAATTGCTAAATATGCACGCAGTAAACACAAGGAATATAAACAATGAGCGACTCTACTAGATTACGTATTGCGATACAGAAATCAGGACGTCTTAGTGATGACAGCATAGCTTTACTCAAAGCTATTGGTATTAAACTCCAGATTCGAGACCGTTTACTGATAGCCCATAGCACCAACGAGCCTATCGATCTATTAAGAGTACGTGATGATGATATTCCCGGCTTGGTAATGGATGGCGTAGTTGATCTCGGTTTTATTGGAGAAAACGAATTAGAAGAAAAAATGCTTGAACGCCAAGCTGCAAAAAAGCAGGCCGCATTTAATACGCTACGCCGACTAGATTATGGCGGCTGTCGTTTATCTATAGCCGTGCCTAACGAGATGGCATATGAAAATATAAAATCTCTGGAGGGCAAAAAAGTCGCCACGACTTATCCATTCTTACTTGAAAGATTTTTTGCGCAAAAGAACGTGAATGCACAAGCGGTCATGTTAACGGGATCTGTTGAAGTTGCACCAAGAGCGGGTGTTGCAGATGCAATTTGCGATCTTGTTTCGACAGGCGCAACACTTGAAGCAAATGGGCTATGTGAAGAAGATGTAGTCTTTAATTCTAAAGCCGTATTAATACAAAAAGCTGATGCATTAAGCGATGAAAAACAAGCACTTGTAAGCCGTTTATTACCCCGAATTGACGGCGTAATTCAAGCGAAAGAAAGTAAATACATTATGTTACACGCCCCAAAAGCCTACTTAGAGCAAGTTAAGAGCTTACTGCCCGGTGCTGAGAACCCTACTGTGCTTGCATTATCCGGACATGAGAATGCAGATGATAGCGAGCGTGTCGCTATCCACGTTGTAAGTTCAGAAACATTATTTTGGGAAACCATGGAGAAACTTAAAGCCCTTGGTTGTAGTTCAATATTGGTATTGCCAATTGAAAAAATGATGGGGTAAAACATGCCTACACTAACTAAGTGGTCATCTCTTTCTGAGCGAGAAAAAGAACTAGCACTCAGTAGGCCGGCACTTAAAGATAATATCCAACTTCAAGAGACAGTAAAAGATATTATCGCTCAAGTACGAAAAAGTGGGGATAATGCTTTAAAGCACTTTTGTGAAAAGTTCGATGGCGTGTCCCTTGGCAGTTTGCGCTTACCAAAAGAAATCATTGAAAGTTCAATTTCGGGTTTGAGCAGTGACGTTTGTGAGGCCATAGATTTAGCATACGAAAATATACGGCTTTTTCATCAAGCGCAGTATCCAAAGGATATCGAAATTGAAACTACACCGGGCGTCATTTGCCAGCAAAAACATAGTCCGATTGCACGTGTAGGTTTATACGTACCAGGTGGCACCGCCCCTCTTCCGTCTACAGTGCTTATGTTAGGTGTTAGTGCGCAGGTAGCAGGGTGTGAACTTGCGATTTTATGTACCCCACCCAATAAACAAGGTACTGTCGCGCCAGAGATACTTTATGCAGCAAAAAAATGTGGTATTCAAGAAATCTATCTTTGCGGTGGTGCTCAGGCTATTGCGGCGATGGCATTTGGTACCAACACGATTCCTAAAGTAGATAAAATCTTTGGCCCAGGCAATAGCTTTGTCACCGAAGCAAAACAGCAAGTTAGCCAGACATTTGATGGTGCAGCAATCGATATGCCTGCCGGCCCATCTGAAGTGCTCGTATTAGCCGATAAAGACGCTAATCCAGCCTTTGTTGCGTCTGACCTACTTTCTCAAGCAGAGCATGGTGCAGACTCTCAGGCGATACTCGTCAGTGATAACGAAACACTTATTACTAGGACCATTACTGAGCTTGAGAACCAATTAAATAAACTGCCTAGAAAAGACATTGCTGCAGCTTCTATTGCGAATAGTCGCTTTATTTTGTGCGAAGACATAAATAAATGCATAGAGGTGACAAACACCTATGCGGCTGAACATCTCATTGTGCAAACAGAAGATGCGAGCATTTTAGTTGATAAACTAGCCAATGCAGGCTCGATATTTGTTGGGCCTTGGTCGCCTGAATCAGCAGGTGATTACGCGAGTGGCACTAATCATGTGTTGCCAACATATGGCTACTCTCGGACGTACTCTAGTTTAGGTTTATTAGATTTTATGCGTCGTTACACAGTACAAACATTATCAAAGAAAGGGATAAGAAGCATCGGCCCTGCAATTATGACACTTGCTAGCGCTGAAGGGTTAGATGCGCATAAACAAGCTGTTGCTCTGCGTTTAGATACATTGGATAAAATGGAAGGTGGCGAATGAGCAGTAATTGGTTGTCGCAACTGACGAGTGAGCATGTGCGTGACTTAATGCCTTACCAATCTGCCCGCCGGTTGTTTTCTGCAGAAGGCGCAGACGGTGATCAGCTTTGGCTCAATGCTAACGAAGCGCCTGACACTGAGGCCGTGCAAATCGACTATCGCTTATTTAATCGCTACCCAGATTGTCAGCCAAGTGAAGTTTTAGCAGCTTATGCGCAATATGCGGGCGTAAAAAAAGGCGAAATAATTACTACACGCGGCGCAGATGAAGGCATTGAGTTAATCATTCGTGCATTTTGTCAGGCAGGCAAAAGTAACGTACTAATTTGTCCACCAACTTATGGTATGTATGCAATAAGTGCGGAAACATTTAATGTAGGTGTCAAAAAAGCCCCCTTGAGAGAAGACTTTAGTTTGGACCTCGAATCCATTACAGCATTTGTGGATGACGTAAACGTAGTATTTATTTGCTCACCGAATAACCCTACAGGTACTGATGTCCCGACATCCGATATCATTCAAGTGTTAGAAGCATATAAAGATAAAGCCATCGTAGTTGTTGATGAGGCATACATCGAATTCTCAACGCAACAAAGCCAAGTTGATCTATTGAGTAAATACAATAATTTGGTGATTCTGCGTACCTTGTCAAAGGCATTTGCGCTTGCGGGTATTCGTTGCGGATTCACATTAGCATCGCCAGATATAATTACTACGCTATTGAAAGTGATTGCGCCATATCCGGTGCCCGCACCAGTTGCACAAATTGCAACACAAGCGCTTTGCCCTGAAGGTATTGCAAAAACATCAGATAGAGTGGCACTTTTAAATGCCGAATTAGCTAACATAGCTGCACGGTTAAAAAAAATAGACAACGTAGAAATAGTCGGCGGCACTGCAGGTAATTTCATTTTATTCAGGCATAAGCAAAATAAAGCGTTAATGCAGTATTTAGTTGAGCGAAATTTATATATCCGCGACCAATCAAAACAGTATTTGTTAGAAAACTGCCTCAGAATAACCGCTGGTACCAGCGAGCAAAATGAACGTTTACTAAACGCAATACTTGCCTTTTTTGAAGGTGAAATTTCAAACAAACAATTTACACAAAATCAGACATCAAGGACACAAGCATGAGTCAACAAGCGATTCTTTTTATTGACCGTGACGGCACACTTGTCGAAGAACCACCTGTCGACAAACAACTCGATTCATTAGAAAAACTTGTGTTTGAGCCGAATGTCATCCCTGCGCTCTTAACACTACAAAATGCGGGGTATGCCTTAGTCATGGTATCAAACCAAGATGGCCTTGGGACTGACAGCTTCCCCCAGAGTGATTTTGATTTGCCGCACGATAAAATGATGTCCGTTTTTGCGTCGCAAGGAATCAAATTTGATGATGTCCTCATATGTCCGCACTTCCCCGCTGACGATTGCAGTTGCCGTAAGCCTAAACTTGGTTTAGTAAAAGATTATTTGCAGCAAGGGAAAATAGATTTTACTCGCTCTTACGTCATCGGTGACCGTGATACAGATATTCAGTTAGCTGAAAACATGGGCATCGTCGGCATCAAATATAGTCCAGATACATGTCATTGGAATGCAATTGTTGAGCAGTTAACTAAGCAAGCACGTATAGCCGACGTCGTGCGTAAAACCAGTGAAACAGATATCAAAGTGCACGTTAACCTTGATAACACACAAAAGTCTTATATTCACACAGGCTTGGGTTTTTTTGATCATATGCTTGACCAAATTTCAACCCATGGTGGGTTTTACTTAAACCTTAGCGTAGATGGTGATTTGCATATTGACGATCATCACAGTGTAGAAGACACTGCGCTTGCGCTCGGTGAAGCATTAAAAAAAGCACTTGGTGACAAACGGGGCATTGGCCGGTTTGGGTTTGCCTTACCGATGGACGAATGCCGAGCAGAGTGCATATTAGACATTTCGAACCGGCCGCACTTAAAGTTCGAAGCAAAATTTTCACGAGAATCAGTGGGTGAAATGGCAACCGAAATGGTGCCACACTTCTTTTACTCAATCGCCCAATCAATGGGTTTGTCTCTGCATTTAACTACGAGTGAAGGGAATGCTCACCATCAAGTAGAGAGTCTGTTTAAAGTATTTGGACGCGCACTGCGTCAAGCAATCAGTAAACAAGGCGACGACCTACCTAGCTCAAAAGGAGCCTTGTAGTGCCCACAACAAAAACGAAAGTTACTGTCATCAATACAGGGTGCGCGAATATTGCCTCCGTAAAGTTTGCATTTGAACGTTTAGGTGCTGCGGTAACCGTGAGTGACGATGTGCAAAAAATATCACTTGCTGATCATGTCATTTTGCCCGGTGTAGGTGCTGCGCCAGCCGCGATGAAAAGCATACAAGGTAAACAGCTTATAGATTGTATTCAACACCTTACACAACCCGTTTTGGGAGTTTGTTTAGGTATGCAACTTATGGTGTCCAATTCTGAAGAAAGTGATTTGGGGAGCTCAAACAATACACCTTGTTTGAATTTAATGCCAGGCAAGGTAGAACGCATGCAAGTCGGTGATTTGCGTTTACCACATATGGGATGGAACCAAATATCAATTGTTGAACAAAATCCTTTATTTAAAGGCATCAGCAACGGCAGTTATTTTTACTTTGTACATAGTTATGCTGTAAGTAAATATGAACACACACTTGCTAGTTGTGATTATGGTAAACCGTTTTCAGCGGCTATACACCGCAACAATTTTTTTGGCGTACAATTTCATCCAGAACGAAGCAGTGATGCGGGCGCGCAGTTGCTAGAAAACTTTTTACTTATATAGCCAAGAGTGCACTGTTAGAGGAACAATATTAATGATCATTCCTGCGATTGATTTAATTAACGGTAAAGTAGTAAGACTTTATCAAGGTGACTACGAACAAACAACTGAGTATACCTATGACCCTATAGATGTCGTTAAGACGTACGCGAATGCAGGTGCTGATATCTTGCATATCGTCGATTTAACTGGCGCAAAAGACACCAGCAAACGTCAAATTCCACTCATAAAAGACATGGTTGCCACCGGTGTCATGCGTTTCCAAAGTGGGGGGGGGATTCGTACAGAGCAAGACGTAACAGATTTACTTGATGCTGGTATTGAACGTGTCGTCATTGGCTCGCTAGCTGTATCCGAACGTGTTTTGGTTGCCGAATGGTTCAAAAAATACGGGCCAGATGCCATTGTCTTGGCGCTTGATGTAAATATTGATGAGCAAGGAAACAAGTACGTTGCGACACATGGTTGGCAGGAAAACTCCGGTGTAAGCATCGATGAACTTATCGCCTATTACGCTGAATTTGGCTTGAAACACGTGCTCTGCACAGACATTAGCCGTGACGGTACATTACAAGGCTCAAACAATGCACTTTATGCTGAATTAGTGGCAAGCTATCCTATGATTCAATGGCAAGCGTCAGGTGGTATCGGCAGCATTGATGATATAAAAGCGCTAATTCCAACAAACGTCCAAGGCGTCATTTTGGGTCGCGCATTGCTAGAAGGTAAATTTACACTGGAGGAGGCCTTATCATGCTGGCAAGGCGTTTAATTCCCTGTTTAGACGTACGCGATGGCGTAGTAGTTAAAGGCGTCAAGTTTAGAAACCACGAAATCATTGGTGATATTGTTCCGTTAGCACAAAAATATGCCGAAGCTGGGGCCGATGAGTTAGTATTTTATGACATCACTGCATCCAGTGATAAACGTGTGGTGGATAAAAGCTGGGTTAGTAAAATAGCTCAAGTCATCGACATTCCCTTCTGCGTCGCAGGCGGTATTAAAACCGTTGAAGATGCAGGTCTCATTTTAGAAATGGGGGCTGATAAGATATCAATTAATTCGCCAGCATTGGCTAACCCGGAGCTTATCACCGCATTATACAATACCTATGGTCAGCAATGTGTAGTGGTAGGTATCGACAGCTTTTACAATGAAGCATCGGGTAATTACGAAGTTTACCAATTTACGGGCGATGAAAAACGTACACAAAAAACTCAATGGCAGACCGTCGATTGGGTTCAAGAAGTACAAAAGCGCGGCGCGGGCGAAATAGTCTTAAACTGTATGAATCAAGATGGTGTTCGCAAAGGTTACGATATCGAGCAGCTAATCAAGGTACGTGCCGCATGCGATGTCCCTCTTATCGCTTCTGGTGGCGCAGGCGAAACGCAGCATTTTAAGGACGTATTCGAGCAAGCGGACGTAGACGGCGCGCTCGCAGCGTCTGTATTTCATAAAGGCATTATCGAAATTCCTGTATTAAAACAGTGGCTGCGAGAACAGCAAATTACGATGAGAAATTAGCCGGCATATATTTTGTCTGATTACATTTAACGCTGACTAAAAGCCCCGGCAAAAAAAAGTCTAAGGAAAAAAATGAAAATTACACTCGACAATATAGAGAATTTAGCTTGGGAAAAAATGCAAAATTTAATTCCCTGTATTGTGCAGGACAAGACTTCAGGCCAGATTCTGATGCAAGGCTTTGTTGATCGCGCCGCGATTGAGAAAACGCTCAAAACTAAAATGGTCACCTTTTTTAGTCGCTCCAAAGAACGACTATGGACCAAGGGTGAAACCTCTGGCAACACACTTGACTTAGTTGACATAAGTACTGACTGTGATGCCGATAGCATTTTGGTGCTCGCGAATGCAAATGGGCCAACATGCCATAAAGGCACAACAAGTTGTTATAACTCAGCTGAATCAAGTGATTTTGGATTTTTAGCCGAGTTAGAGCAAGTGATTGCAAGCAGAAAAAATGCGGCGCCAGACTCAAGTTATACAGCAAGCTTATACGCCAAAGGTATTAAGCGTATTGCGCAAAAAGTAGGAGAAGAAGGTGTCGAAGCTGCGCTAGCGGCGACAGTAAAAGACACAGAAGAACTTAAAAATGAAGCTGCCGACCTCATGTATCATTTATGCGTACTTCTTCAAGCAAGTGACTTAAACTTTTCGGATGTAATTTCTGTTTTAAAACAAAGGCATAAAAAATAATTTATCTTTTTTTATATATTTTTCATTGAAAATTTAATATCCATACCTACATATTATATGTCGACGCCGAAAGGGTCGATATATAACCGCCGCCGAATTGTCGGGGCAAATTAATTAAACATATTGCTTAATGTAAAAAAGGATATGACTATGCGTACTATCGATCTATCTCCACTATACCGTTCATTCATTGGTTCTGACCACCTAGCATCTATGATTGATGCAGCTAGCCGTCATGAAAAACAAACCAGCTATCCGCCATACAATATAGAGTTGTTGAGCGAAGATAAATACAGAATTACAATGGCCGTTGCCGGCTTCTCAAAAGATAACGTGGTTATCGAAGTTCAAGAGAATACACTAAAAGTGAATGGTAACCGTGCATCAGAAAAAGACACAAACAAATCTGAGGCAGAAAGAAAATTCCTTCATAAAGGAATTTCAGAGCGTAACTTTGAACGAAAATTCCAGTTAGGAGACAACGTAAAAGTGCTTGCAGCAGATTTAGAAAATGGCCTACTTCACATAGACTTAGAGCGTGTAGTGCCTGAGGCACAAAAGCCCAAAAGAATTGAAATTGGTAGTCGTCTCTTCGACGCAGGCTAATGCATCAATTTTAACATACCTCCCTAACGTGTTTAGGGCGCCCAACGGGCGCCCTTTTTCATTATAAAGCATCTAAAAAAGCTTTAATCTGTTGATTCATCCATTCAGGCTCATCTGCCATAACAAAGTGTCTAGATGTTTTGGCAAAGCTTAAGTTCCTGTGTTCTAAGGGAATATTGTTCAACTGCGTCAGATAATTGTGTTTACTATGCTCATATGAGGTGTAAGGTAAACCTTGTGATGGAGCACCAATTGTCAATGTCGGAATTTTTACATCGACAAGTTGCGCACGTATATCCAATTGCATTAGTTCGCCCATCGCTCGACCAGACGTCATTTGGTCAGATTTACTCATATCACTCAAAATACGTTGATGCCAATTTGTGTTGTTCGCCATACCTTTCACCATGGCAACTGGGTCAAAATTCCTTGGTGTATTTTGTGCATCTTGAGTATTCTGCATACTACTGAACAAAGCACCTAAGGCTGGTAAGCCATCGACATTAACGATGGCACGCACCTGCTCAGTCTGCTCAGCCGCTAACCAAAGTGAAAGAAAACCACCCAATGAGTGACCGACGATGACGACGTCTTTTAACTCTTGCTCTTCAATGTACGTGCGTATAGCATTCTTTTGATAAGTCAAAACGCTAGTTCCTAGCTTTTCAGTTGAAACGGCAGGTACACCCGCAAACCCTGCGAGATTAAATACGTGCAGTTGATAGTGGCCTTTAAGTACTCCAACCGTATCTTCCCAGACCTCTGCTGATGATGAAATGCCAGGAATAAGAAAAACAGG
Organism: Agaribacter marinus; assembly: GCF_030160655.1. Lineage (GTDB taxonomy): Bacteria > Pseudomonadota > Gammaproteobacteria > Enterobacterales > Alteromonadaceae > Glaciecola > Glaciecola marina. The sequence goes on along the minus strand of NZ_BSOT01000007.1, from coordinate 28,433 downwards.
CTTTCCTTCTCCGACAACTTTTACGTGAAAAGCCTCGAATACTTTAACGTCACCGTTAACGTCTACTTGAGTTGCATTTACAGCTGTCGATACTGCTAAAAATAAGCAAATAGTAATGCTACGTTTTAATATATCTCTGATGGTTCTCATTCTCTTTCCTTTAGTGAATTAGTGTTTTATGTATCGTTAAACTGAAACTAGAATACCTATGATAGAAACACGAGGTAAGTGATGAGAGTCAGTAATGTAACATGACATTTGTCACCAATGTGACATCGGAAAAAGAAATAAAATCAGCCAAAACCACCCGCAAAAAACAATAAAAAACAAACACTTAACACTATAAATGTATAACTAGCATTACGCTAAAAGCATTGAATTGTATTGAAGTCAGTTTATAATGCTAAGCCGTGTTGGGGTTGACCTTAGGTGTATGAGCTTTGTACTCTTCGTGTGTTCGCCGATCGCGGCAATGCATGCAGATTGATGCGACATCAACAACATGTAGCAAGACAACACCTCCTAATCAAGCACTTAGGATTTTATATGCCACTACAAAGGAATGACCTTCCAGCATGAGCACGCTAAACAAAGTACAACTAATTAATAAACATGGAATGACCGTTACGTTATGCGACTTTGGCGCGCGAATTTTGTCGATTCAAGTGCCATCTTCAAAGGGAGAGTTAATAGAAACTACCTTGAACCTACAAAACGACGAAGAAATTCTTACCGACAGCGCATATATGGGCGCTAAATGTGGCAGAGTGGCAAATCGCATATCCAACGCAAGTTTCAAGTTAAATGGTCAAACCTTTCTACTTGAAGCGAACGAACCGAACAAGACTTTACATGGCGGACCTAAGGGTATCGGCTTGCGGACTTGGCATACATCTCCGGTCACCTCAGGAGAAGGATATCAAGAGGTTACATTTAACATTCATAGCGAAAACGGAGACCAAGGATTTCCTGGCAATATGGATATTTCTTGTATTTTTAGATTAAACGATGACAATAGTTTAACTCAGCGGTTTGTTGCTACCAGTGATGCCGATTGCCCAATTAACATCTGTGATCACACGTATTTTACGCTTGGGGCGGAACACTTAGAAAGTTTATCTTTACAAGTAGAAGCCGATGAGTACATCCCAGTCGATGACCAAGGTATACCAAGCGGCCAATTTTTGTCAGTAGAGGGCATCATGGATTTCCGAAAAGCAAAAGCCTTAGTGAAAGTACTCCCCATTAAAGACTATGATGAATGTTATCGCCTGAACGCGGCAAAAAATAAGGTGGCAACACTAGCAAACAATACAACAGGATTGACCTTAACAATCTCAACGGACCAGCCCGGCCTTCAGGTATATACTGGAAATTACCTTCCTCAAAAACACAGTGCAGTAGCGCTAGAAGCGCAAGGTTACCCTGATGCCATCAACCAATCAGCTTTTAAAGCAGATATTGTAACGCCAGATAAACCTTACGCTCGGTATGTAACGTATACATTTTCCAGCTAACAAAGCAAAAAGCAAAATAAGGTTTTAACGCAATTTTATAGACTCGCGACAACTTGCACACAAATCATTTTTATCGCATGATTCTATATGCAATTTGAGTTTTAGGTTTCAATAACAAAACTCAATGTGCGTTTACACAAAGGATGATGTCACAAAGATGTATGAACAAGGAATAGATAATCAGACTCAACGTTCACTTGCGGAAGGCGTAAGCATGAGTCTTCACCCCGCTGGTTTAGCAGTTCGTACCAGCGCTTACCTATTTGATTTTTTCATTCGTCTAGTTGCGATGGCAGCAATTGGGATAATAACTGCAATGTTAGGGAAAGCAGGCGGCGGTATATTTCTAATTAGCTACTTTGTTGTGTCTTGGGGTTACTACATCTATTTTGAAGGCAAAAATGGACAAACGCCTGGTAAAAAACGCTACGGGCTTGTCGTCGTTCAAGACAATGGTTTACCAGCACACTTCGCTCATGCCATCATTCGAAACTTATTAAGAGTCGCTGACAGCTTTCCATTTGTGTATGCGCTGGGCATTGTCACCGTATTGAGCTCTAAAGAATTTAAACGAATCGGAGACTGGGCCGCTGGCACTCTAGTGGTATACAAAGAGTCAACGGTAGATTTAAATATTGACGACGGTGGTGAAGTTTGTAGCCCACCAATTCAGTTATCTACTACAGAACAACTCGCCATTATCGAGTTTGCCAAGCGCTGTGACACCTTATCTGAAGCTAGACAAGTAGAGTTAGCAAATGTACTAGCACCTGTCCTAGGTGATATTGAACAACCAACTCACATGCAGATTAAAGCTTACGCGCGTTATTATATTGGGCAATCTGTTTCTTCAACGAGAAATGTATGAAACAAAATCAATTCATACAGTCAAAAAGTGAAAACTGGAAACGTTTCGAAGCACACTGCAATCAAGCGGACAACTTACCTAGTAATTTTCCAACACAGTTTAGGCAAATATGCAGCGATTTATCGATAGCAAAGACGCGAAACTATTCACCAACACTAGTTCAAAATCTAAATAGGCTTGTGCAGTTAGGGCAAACTCACTTATATAAAGGCAGTTCGTTGAGCCTCCGACAAATTTTACACGTTTTTACACGTGATTTTCCAACAGCCCTCTATACAACTAGATACTACATGTGGGGATCATTTTTTGCATTTTACGGGTTTGGGCTTTTAGCATTTATTTGGGTGCTAATCTCACCCGATGCCATTTATCATTTTTTAGATCCTCAAAGCGTCAATAATTTAGAATCAATGTACAATCCATCCGGCTCTACTCAATCACTTATTCGTGGAGCCGACTCAGATGTACTGATGTTAGGCGTTTATATCTTCAATAATATTGGGATCGCATTTCAAATGATTGGAGGTGGTGCGCTCTTTGGAATCGGCGCTCTCATACCATTGCTGTTTAATAGCTTTTACTTGGGTGCAGTCTTTGCACATATGCTGAACGTCGGCTACACCTCTACCTTTTATTCATTTGTTATTTCTCACGGTTCTTTCGAACTCATGGCAATAGTTGTTGCTGGCGCTGCAGGCAGTAAAATTGGCTTTAGTTTACTTGCACCGGGCAACTATACTCGAGCATATGCCTTTAAAGCCGCAGGCAAGCAAGTTATGCCTCTCATTGTTGGTGCATTTGTAATGTTGTTCATTGCGGCATTTATTGAGGCATTCTGGTCACCTAGAGATATCCCTAGTGCATACAAATATTTCATCGGCAGTATTGGATGGTTATTCGTATGTTATCGTCTATATAAAGGTGTTCGGTATGGAACTTAAGCATTTACGCTTTGTTGCTAAGTACCGAAGTCCATGGCAAGTATTTGACCTGTCACAGCTAGTTGTACGGCCTTGTTATTGGGCATTATTTAAAATTTATACCGTGTTAGTTTTTCCGCTCGCCATTACCTTATATTTTTTGCTGCCTACGGAATACGCTAGCATTATACTTTGGTGGCTAAAACCTGTATTTGAGCGCCCATTGTTGCACTATTTATCTCAATATAGTTTCGGTATTCATCCCTCATTAAGCGATTGCCTTAAAAGTCTAAAGCACTTAAGAATCAAAAGTATTTTACTCATGCTTACTGTACATCGCTTGAGCCCAAATCGTGCATTTCTTGCGGCAGTGGATCAATTAGAGCGTCAAGATGGGCAAAAAGCTAAACAGCGCAAAGATGTGTTAACTGCACGCACACATACTAAGCAAACTTGGTGGACATTATTTTGTCTTCACATCGAAATGCTAATAGTTAGTGTATTGTTTGTTGCACTATATAGTTTAATACCTCAAGGGGTGCACATTGATACTGAATTCTTATATGAAAACGTAAACACTGCGCTAGTTCAGTCGCTGTATTTCTTATTTTATGTGTTTGCAATATCTTTAGTCGCCCCCTACTTCACCACGGGTGGATTCTTGATGTACCTAAATAGCCGAATACAGCTAGAAGCTTGGGATATTGAATTAACGTTCAAAAAAATTGTAAGTAAATTTTCATCTCTACTAATTGTTATTTTGTTTTCGTCGATCGTATTTTTACCTTCAAAACAAAGCATTGCCGCAAAAGATGATAGTACTCCATTGGCAAATCAAGAAACTACGCAGCCGCTTACAGCAGCGGACGCAACTTACACAACTCAGCTTAGACAAATCGTACAAGATACCTATGAAGAGCATGCAATCATAGAAAAAACCATTGCATGGGAGCCTGTTACTAAACAAAGCGACAGTGATAATGATCTTCCTCAATGGGTAAAAGATCTCATTGCACTATTTGGCAACTCAAAAGAAATGAGCTCAAGTACTAGCCTCATTATCTGGTGCTTAATAGGGCTAATTGTTGCATGGTTCATTTGGCTACTAGTTCGCAAACAAAACATATGGTTTAAACATACCGCACATAAATCAGAACGAAAGCCTACGCCCCAAGAGTTTCCCAGCTTTTTCCGTGAAATTAGTCAGCAAGATTGGCCCGATGATTTATTGGCTGCTGCGCATGATGCTTTGAATAAGCATGAAGTTAGACTCAGCGTTGCGTTTATTCTCAAACATATGCTTATGCGCGCGGATCAATATTTACCCGTTAAATTGCATAAATCCATGACCGAAATTGAGTGTGAACGAGCGGTGTTATTAGCTGCCCCTGAACATTTGCACACAATTTTTCGCACCGTATTTAGGACTTGGATACGCATTGCTTGGGCACATAAAAACGTTGAACACACTCAGGTTTTCGATGTACTTGAAGACGTAAAAAAAATCACGTGGGAGAAAAGTAATGCGATTTCGTAATATTTTTCTTTACGCCCTTCTATCTATACTTTTCGGGGTTATCCTATTGTCGATAATCAACCTTGAATGGAAAAAAGTCGAAAGAGAGATCGGATTAAATCAAGCTGCGAGAAAAGACCCGCTTTTAGTGGCTAATCTACTATTGGCGGACACTAATCGTTCAGCCGAAATACTACGATACAAAGCTCAATTTTTGAATAATGAAGAAATTACAATCGATATCAACAACACATTTGTAGTAAACGAAGCGGCCTTATTTGAATATCCAAATTTCAAAGAAGCCTTAACTAAATGGATTAGCAGCGGGGGCCATTTAGTGTACGTTGTCTCACCTAATCGCGACAGCTTAAACCCAGCATATTTTCCATACTTAGGCGCGGCTGACATAGAGGTAGTATTGGATTCAAACTGGCAAAACCGCCAAAATGTTCTCCACTCACCTATAGCAAACCTGAGCTTAGAACATGAATCCTCGATACTACAATTGTATCTACCCTACAAATATTATTTCTCTGGATGCAGCGGTACTTCGCATGTTGCTTTAGATGATCGTCATCGGCCAAAAACTGAAACCGACGAAACATTGAAAGAACTGCTGCAACCCTCAGAATTTGCAGAGTCAAACAATACATCAACAAACAGTACTGCAGCAAAAATAGCAAAGGAACTGATTTGCGAAATTAAGTTTGATGATGGTTTTATAACTTTTGTGCCTAGCATCGACATTATTTCAAATCATGGTTTACGCCATTTAGATCATGGCGCATTTTTACATTGGTTAATTGGTGACAATGAAAAACTTTATTACTTGCCGAGTTTAAAAGCGACTAATTGGCTCGCTGCCCTATGGTTGTGGTCATGGCAATTAGTGACAGTATTTATCGCACTAGTGATATGTATTCTTTGGTATTTTCTAGTAAGGATTGGCCCTGCACTGACACCACTTAGTGACAAGAAAGTTCCCTTTACTGAGCATGTTATTGCGCTAGGACAGTTTATGCAAGCCAATGGACATGAGGACGAATTGAAACGTGCGCTAATTAAGGACATTGAAATCGCAATGGAACTTAAACACGTAAGCTTCAAGCATCTCTCCGTTGCAGAACAAGCAAAAATACTCAGTAAGTTAACCGGCAAAGATTTATCAACGATCCAGCTTATTCTGGAGCAACCTCTACCAAACAACGAGCCGGACAGAATTAAAACAATAAAACTATTTAAGCAGTTAAGGAAAGCAATATGAGTGACCGCGCTAGCGACACAAAGTTAACACTAGAAGAAGCATTTGAAGCCGTCAATAAAATAAAGCGCAATATTAATCAAGTACTTATTGGACAAGATAATGTCATTGAAAAAGTGTTGACCGTATTGTTGGCTGGCGGTCACGTGTTACTTGAAGGTGTACCTGGTTTGGGGAAAACCCTGCTAGTACGCGCGCTGTCTCAAAGCATTCAAGTTGAATTTGCACGCGTCCAATTCACACCAGATCTAATGCCATCTGACGTCGTTGGACATAGTTTGTACGACATGAAAACCGGACAATTTACAACAAAACAAGGCCCCGCATTCACTAACATCCTATTAGCGGACGAAATAAATAGAGCACCAGCAAAAACGCAGTCAGCACTTTTAGAAGTTATGCAAGAACAACAAATAACAATAGATGGCAAGACCACTGCGCTATCTGCACCGTTTATGGTGCTTGCGACACAAAATCCGTTAGACCAAGAGGGAACATACCCGCTACCTGAAGCTGAACTTGACCGGTTCATGATGAAAGTTGAATTACAATATCCAACGGAAAAAGCAGAAATTTCCCTGTTAAAACTAAATACCAGTGGCCAATCGAACGAAGAAAATGTCAACAAACTATGCCCCGTAATTGATGCGCAAACCATCGAACATATAAAGCTTATGGCAAGTAAGATTATAGTGGACGACAAAGTATATGAGTACGCTGTTGATATCGTTAGAAAGACACGAGAGTGGCATGGAGTTATACATGGCGCCGGTGTACGAGCAAGCATTAATATCTTAAAAGCGGCAAAAGTTAATGCCTTAATGAACAATCGAGACTTTGTATTGCCTGATGATGTAAAAACAGTTTCACCAAACATATTACGGCATCGACTTACCTTATCCGCTGAATTAGAGCTTGAAGGGGTAAATCAAGAAAAACTGATTCATGACATATTGGAAGACACAGAAGCTCCCCGTTTATGATTGGTTTTCGTTTTCGTCCGTCTATTCCTAACCTAATATACTTAGGCGGTTTACTTCTAATAACACTCGCAGTCTCTTTGTTGTCGAATACGTATGAAAATGCAATGTTCATTTTGTATGCGTTATTCTTAGTGTTCTCTATCGCATGCATTCGTGATTTTTTACGAGTGAGACACTCCCCCCAACTAGCGATTAAACGCATTGTGCCTAACAATGTTAGTTTACATCGTTGGCAGAATGTTGAAGTGATATTTAGGAACACGTCCGCGACAACATATGCCTTTACGTTTTCTGAACACATACCCGATACTTTTGAAATAGAAGGACGAACTAAAAAGCTCATTATAAACGCTAATGAGGAAGCCCTTGTAGCTTATCGTTTAAAACCAAATAAGCGCGGAGAATATGTATTAAATCACATAGAGCTTTGCTTGCACTCTCCTTTTGGCTTGTGGCATCGCATTGCACTCATCCCCCTATCTACTGTATTCAAAGTCTATCCAGATTTTAGTCGGATAAGATCATCAGAGTCTCTAAACGGTATCGGCAAGCAATCTATCGTTGGGCTCAAGTTACGGAAAAAGCGTGGGGATGGTATTGAATTTCATCAACTGCGTGACTTTAGAGATAGCGACAGTATTCGACAAATAGATTGGCAGGCAACAAGTAAACGACAAAAATTGATATCTAAAGAGTATCAAGAAGAACAGAACCAGCATGTCGTAGTAATGCTAGACGCTGGGCAGCGAATGAAAATAGAAACGCAATTTGGTAGTCACTTCGATGCTGCGCTCAATGCCTTACTAATGCTTAGCCATACTGTTCTAAAGCAAGGCGATTGGTTTAGTATGCAAAGTTTTGGATTAGAAGAAAGATGGCTCGCTAATGTGAAAGGTGCGCAAAATGTATCTCGTGTGATGAATCATTTTTATGACCTGTACCCCGATGAGTGTGCCAGTGACTATACGAAAGCCTCAAACAACTTACTCAGTAAGAGAAACAAACGTGCATTAGTATTGCTTGTTACTTCACTAAATGATCACGACTTACATGAATTGTTACCGGCTATCCGTCAACTTCAAAAACGCCACTTAGTTGCCCTTATTAACATCGAAAATCAAGGTTTAAAAGACGCCTTAAATATGTCAATAGAAAGTAATGATGATGCCAATGCATACTGTTCAGCGCTCGCGCTTCAAAATCAATACAAACAAAATACTCAACGCTTACGAAAAGAGAATGTGATTTGTGTAAATAGTAAACCTGAATCGTTGTTGCCGTATATGATTAATACCTATCTAAATGTTAAGCAATCAGGTTTACTCTAAGCGCATGAGTTCAAAAAAGATGCTCATAGGGGAAAGCGGAGTAACATGTGTTGGACTGCGCAGCAGAGAAAAACTCAGTTATGTATCAAATTTTCCTGATGATTTTAATTGTAAGCAGCGCTAGTTGTTGTTACATTAATTTTAACATCTCATTTTTACACATAAAACTGTATAAAAATACAGAATAAAAACAAACAGTAACGAAGAGAGGTAATGTGACGCATACAATTAGACTCGCGATAATATTAGTTATCACGTGGTTGTTGCTTTCCGGAATGTTTGAGCCACTCATGTTAGGTTTTGGCCTGTTCTCAGTTATCTTTTCGCTTTGGATAACATCAAGAATGCTTAAAATAGATCAAGAACGATATAGCTTCTTCGTTACAGGTAGTTTTGCCAAATTTTTATTTAAATTAGGCGTAAAAGTAGTGCAGTCGAATATTGATGTCTGCGCAAGAATACTCGGTTTTAAGCCGGTCGAATCGACTTTTGTTACCATTGATTTACCTTTTAAAGATGATGTCGCCAAGGTGCTTTATGCGAACGCTATAACACTAACACCCGGTTCTTCGAGTATTGCCATGGGTGATAACACCCTGCTTATCCACACAATTAGTGAAGATGGAGCACAAGATTTAATTAATAGTGACGTGCTACGCATAATGCCGAAACAATACGCAATAAAAACAATAGAGATAGATCAATAATGGCCATGTACTTTCTCATCGCTGGCTTAGCTATATTAGTGACTATGGCATTGGCATTATGTCGCGCATTGCTTGGTCCAAGTGTGTTTGACAGAATATTAGCCGTTAACATGTTTGGTACAAAGGCCGTACTTTTGGTAGCAATTTTCGCATTTTTCACAGGCCGACATGATTTACTAGATATTGCCCTGCTATATTCTCTACTAAACTTCGTTGGTGTTATTGCAGCCCTTAGACTGGTAGAGCGAGGAAAATACTTTGCGTTCGACCAACGCGGTTCTGCTGCCAAAACGGAGGAAAAATAATGCTAGATATTATTAGTTTTATTTTCATCGGTTTAGGGTGTTTACTCGGTCTAATTGGCGGCATTGGTATCCTGCGGCTGCCCGATACATATGCTCGCTTACATGCTGTCGGCGTAACTGACACATTATGTACATTTTTGATTTTGCTTGGACTTAGCTTACAAGCTACATCATACATCGTTATCGCTAAACTCATTTTAATATTTTTATTTTTGGCATTTACAAGCCCAGCGTCGTCGTATGCGCTTGCCAACAATGCGTGGCGATGGGGGCTTAGACACAAACAGAAAATCCACATTAACTCCCTAGATAACGAGGAGAAAAAGTGAGTCTGATCGTCAATATCGTGCTACTTGTTTTTTTACTAGTTATGGCGCTAGCTGTACTTAAAACTCGTCATTTGTTTGCTATGGCGATGCTATTTGGCCTATACAGTCTACTAGTTGCTGGACTATTCGTGGTATTAGACGCACCAGACGTAGCGTTTACTGAAGCAGCCGTTGGCACAGGTATTTCAACAGTATTAATGCTAGTTACGCTTGCCTCTATTAGAGATGGCCATGAAGCAACCACACAGGGGAAATCACGCACAGCCCCTTTAATCATATGTGTCGTCATGGGCGGTTTACTTATTTATGGTACACATGATATTGCTGAATTAGGCGACGCACAAAGCCCTCCTAATAGAGAAGTCGCTGCAAGGTATATTGAAAAAGGCCAAGAAGAAACCGGCGTGCCGAACTTGGTTACCGCTGTTTTGGCGAGTTATCGAGGCTTTGATACATTGGGCGAAGTGACTGTTGTACTCACTGCGGGTATCGGCGTTTTACTCTTATTGGGTAACAGAAAAAAAATACATGTCAAAAGCAAAGGAGGTCAGCATGGGTAACGACCTTGTCTTGAGAGTAGTGACCAAATGGTTATCTCCAATTATTGTCCTATTTGCCCTGTATGTCCAATTTCATGGTGATTACAGCCCAGGAGGAGGATTTCAAGCAGGCGTAATATTTTCTAGTGCCATCCTGCTGTATGCACTCACGTATGGCTTAGATGCTGCACTGAAAGTCATTCCAGAATCTGCCCTAAAGATATGTGCCAGTTTTGGCGTGTTGTTATATGCAGGTGTAGGTGTCGTCTCTATGCTCAAAGGCGGAAACTTCCTCAATTACAGTGTTTTATTAAGTGACCCCGTAGCAGGTCAGCACATTGGTATAATTATCATAGAGCTAGGTGTAGGGATTACAGTAGCATCTGTTATGATTTTGCTATTCTTTACCTTTGCTAGACGTGTCGCGCCAGAATGATGAGGGACGATGAATGTTAGAGTATGTCGCTGGGCACGTTAATTACTGGCTTATTATTGTCGTAATGATGGTCGGTTTATACACCCTTATCAGCCGAACAAATTTAATGAAAAAACTCGCTGGCTTAGCCATGTTTCAAACGGCCGTGATCTTATTTTATGTCAGTCTAGGAAAAGTAAAAGATGGTACGGTTCCTATAGTAGATGATGCATACGAAATATACTCAAACCCCCTACCACAAGTGTTAATGTTAACGGCTATTGTGGTTGGCGTTGCTACCACAGCACTTGGTTTCGCGCTGGTAATAAGAATTAAAGAATCATATGACAGCATTGAAGAAGATGAAATAAACAAGTTGGATCAAGACGCATGACAGAGCAACTCACGATCCTATTGGTCGTTATTCCGCTATTGAGTGCGCCAATTACAGCAATATTTAAAAATCATTTGTTAACTTGGGCAATTACGCTCAGCGTATCAATCGTTTGTTTCGCAATATCTGGTGTAATTTTAGCTGAAGTGATAGACGGTAAACACGTTATTTACGAATTAGGTGGTTGGCGCCCGCCCTGGGGAATTGAATATAAAATTGATTCGCTTAATGCTTTTATCGCGTTAATAGTCTCAGGCATCGCCGTCGTATCTGGTATTTTTTCCTTCAGAAGCGCACCGAGTGAGATAGATACAACCCAGTCCGGTTTATTTTATGCGGCATTTCAACTTTGTCTCTTAGGCCTTTTGGGTATTGCCCTCACAGGAGATATTTTCAATTTATTTGTATTTTTAGAAATATCCTCGTTATCGAGCTATGCGCTAATAAGTATGGGAAGAAAACGCCAAGCACTTACCGCTTCTTTTGCTTATCTAATTTTAGGCACAATCGGCGCCACCTTTTTCCTCATTGGCGTCGGTTTTTTGTATGCAGCATCAGGTAGCTTGAATATTGCAGACATCGCTGAAAGATTTAGTAGCTTCGAAGATATGCAACTAGTCGTTACTGCCTTCATTTTCATTTTGTTGGGAATCGCGCTAAAAGCGGCTATATTTCCGTTGCATTCCTGGTTGCCAAATGCCTATGGCTTTGCGCCCTCAACAGTAAGTATCTTTCTGTCTGCTACAGCAACAAAAGTCTCTATATATGTTCTACTTCGTGTGCTATTTGACTTATACCCAATTGCTTACTGGCAGGAATTGCTGATTCCACAACTACTGTTAGTACTTGGTTGCGTGGGTGTGATTTACGGCTCGGTGCGCGCATGGCAACAAGTTGAGATTAAGCGCTTACTCGCATTTTCGAGTGTTGCGCAAATTGGTTATATTGTGATTGGCATTGCACTACTGACTGAAACCGGCTTAACAGCAGCCGTTTTACATCTGTTTAATCATGCCATTATCAAAGCAACCTTATTTATTGGTGCCGGTATTCTGGTCTACCGTGCCAATTCAACGAAACTATCAGATTTACGCGGTTTTGGTGCAAGTATGCCTTGGACATTTTTTGCTATGGCTTTCGCAGGCTTAAGCCTCATTGGCGTGCCCGGTACCGTTGGGTTTGTCACTAAATGGTACTTACTTGAAGCGGCAATCCAGCAAAGCAAATGGATAGTTGTTGGGGCGATTGTTATCGGTTCGGTATTCGCCATCGCATATGTATGGAAAATTGTTGAAGCCCTATATTTTAATTCAAAACGTAAAATCCATATTCAACACGTAAAAAGCGGAGATATAAATATTCCAAGTGCATCCAAAAGTATGGGCTTAGCGTTATGGCTTGGAGCTATTGCCTGTTTATATTTTGGTTTATTTACCAATATTCCGTTTAATGCAGCAAACGCTGTTGCCAAAGCTTTATTGGGGATGTAACCGAAATGGAATTGAGCTACGTATTAATGCTAACCATACTGCTACCTATTTTTGGTGCTGTCGTTATTTCAAAACTCGGCAAAGTCCCTAATATACGTGAAGGTGTAACGCTACTCACTGCACTGTCCTTATTTACGCTAAACATTTACTTACTTATACATCAACAAGATGCCATTCAAGCTGGTTTCATCGTTGCCGAGCCGATTGACGGTTTAGCCATTTCATTTGCATTTAACGCCTTTGGTGTAATGTTTGCGCTCATTGCAAGTGGACTTTGGATAGCAACATCCATTTATGCAATGGGCTATATGAGGGCACATAAAGAAAGTCATCAAACACGCTTTTATACATTATTCGCCGTTGCAATCGCAGGCGTAATGGCCGTTGCTTACTCAGAGAATTTATTCACCTTATTCATATTTTATGAGTTTTTAACAATATCGACTTACCCTTTAGTGACTCATTCTGGTAATCGTGATGCTAAACGCGGTGGCAGAAAATACATATTAATTTTGATGGGTTCCTCAATATTATTCTTTTTACCCGCCATGATCATTACGTGGTATACGGCAGGGTCTCTAGAGTTCGTTCAGGGTGGGATATTAAAAGGCAGTTTAGACTCAGCCTATGTTTTGCCACTACTACTACTATTTATATTAGGTATTAGCAAGGCTGGCGTAATGCCTTTACATCGGTGGCTACCGTCTGCAATGGTGGCGCCCACGCCAGTAAGTGCATTGTTACATGCAGTTGCCGTAGTTAAAGCTGGCGTATTCTCTGTCGTAAAGGTTGTCGTTTTTATATTTGGTACAGATTTTATTACGGCCTCTGACGCAAATGATTTACTCATCTTGCTCCCTGCTTTTACCATCATTGCGGCATCGCTAATAGCCTTAACAAAAGACAACCTAAAAGAACGTCTTGCATACTCGACTATCAGTCAACTCAGTTACATTGTATTAGGCGCAATGATCGCAAATCAGTTGGCAATTGTCGGCGCAAGTATGCACATCGCCATGCATGCTTTTGCTAAAATCGCATTGTTTTTTGCGGCAGGCGCTATACTCGTTACGACCCATAAAAAATATGTGAGTCAGCTAGATGGATTGGGACGACAAATGCCCATCACTTTCACGATATTTACAGTTGGCTCACTTAGCATTATTGGCTTACCATTTTTTGGCGGTATGTGGAGCAAATGGTATTTACTTTCGGGTGGTATTCAATTTGAAGGTAGCCAATTTGTTTACTGGATAATATTAATTACACTCAGTGTTAGTTCAATGCTTAATATTTTTTACTTACTTAGCATTCCAATGAAAGCCTTTTTTACAGTCCCCTCAAACGAAAAAACACACATTAAGGAAGCCCCTATCGCTTGTTTGATTGGTATGGCTATTCCGACGGCAATGACTATCTATCTTTTCTTTGACCCTTCTGTGTTTTATACATTGTCACAAACATTAGTAGGGTGAAATAGGTCTAATATGAAAGCACAAGAATCAACGACAGAAAAAGTCTCCTTCTTCGACAACCCGAAGAATATAAAAATCATGATGATTGTTTTTTATGTATTATGTGCCTTATTAGTCTTACTAGATTTTGTAGTGCATCGTCATATTTATCTCGACTTCGAAAAAATTCCTACCTTCTACGCATTGTACGGTTTCGTTGCTTGTGTCGTACTCGTTGTACTTGCCAAACTCATGCGTAAAGTCGTTATGCGCGACGAAAATTATTATCGTGATAGAGACGATCTAATTGGGACAGAAAGCAAAGATGAGGAGCATCAGTCATGATCGATTATGCCATTCCCGCATTTTTACCTTTCTTTGTTGCCGCAGCAATTGCCTTGATAATACCGCATAAATTTAGGTTTGCGCTAATATTGGTCCCCATAGTCAACGGTATTTTACTCTATACCTCTGGGCTAAATACCGCGAATATATCTTGGCAATTACACAACTTCGATATACAAATCATGGATGTAGACAAACTTAGCTTAATGTTTGCGTATCTATTCCATATCGCTTGCGCTATTTGCTTGATATACGCAATGCACTTAAAAGATAAACTCCAATTAGTCTCTGGTTTAACTTATGCAGGAAGTGCCATAGGTGCAGTATTCTCCGGCGACTTTATTACCTTGTTTATATTTTGGGAGCTGCTAGCAGTTACGAGTGCGTTTCTTATTTTTGCGCGGAAAACCACCGCTGCTCAAAATGCTGGTATTCGCTATCTTATTATTCAAATATTATCTGGCGTCGCGTTGCTCATCGCCGCCATTATGCACTTTAACGATATTGGGTCTTACGACATCGACTTTGTCGGCCTAGGTACGACCGCGTCCTATCTATTTTTATTCGCCTTTGGTGTTAAAGCCGCTTTTCCTTTCCTGCATACATGGCTAACTGATGCCTATCCAGAAGCAACGCCAGTAGGTACTGTCTTCTTATCAGCGTT
Source organism: Agaribacter marinus (assembly GCF_030160655.1). GTDB lineage: Bacteria > Pseudomonadota > Gammaproteobacteria > Enterobacterales > Alteromonadaceae > Glaciecola > Glaciecola marina. The sequence goes on along the minus strand of NZ_BSOT01000007.1, from coordinate 13,398 downwards.
TACCACAAAAGTAGCTATTTACATGCTCGCACGCACCTTTCCTGGTGAAGATTTGCTTGTGTACATTGGTGCCGCGATGACATGCTTTCCAATCTTTTATGCCGTTATCGAAAATGATCTAAGGAAAGTACTCGCTTACAGCTTAATCAACCAACTTGGGTTTATGGTATGTGGCATCGGTATCGGCACAGCACTTGCGTTAAATGGCGCAGTTGCACATGCTTTCAATGACGTGATTTTTAAGGGGTTGTTATTTATGACCATGGGCGCAGTGCTGACTAGGGTGGGTCACGTAAATGGCTCAGATTTAGGCGGCTTGTACAAAACAATGCCTAAAACAACGGTATTCTGTATAGTAGGCGCCGCCTCTATTTCGGCGTTCCCGCTATTTAGTGGCTTCATAAGTAAAAGCATGGTGATGGCCGCAATGATCGAAGCTGGGCACGAATACTTATGGCTAATGCTATTGTTTGCCTCCGCCGGCGTGTTCCATCACGCAGGAATTAAAATCCCGTTTTTTGCGTTTTTTGCTCATGATTCAGGTATGCGCCCTAAAGAAGCGCCAACAAATATGCTTATTGCTATGGGAATCGCGTCAGGGCTTTGCATTGCTTTTGGTAGTTACCCTTGGTTAGTTTACCATCTACTTCCGTGGGACAACGTCTATCAACCATATGATGTTACGCATGTACTTACGCAACTTCAGTTGCTATTCTTTTCTGCACTCGCGTTTGTATGGCTCAATAAGCAAGGTTTGTATCCGCCCGAATTACGATCTGTAAATCTAGACAGTGAGTGGCTCTACAGAAAGGTTTTGCCGGCCACTGGAGGAGTTCTTCATAACGCCATGGCATTCTCGCTACATATGAGTAAACGTACCTTCCTTCTATTTAAGAGCTTAGTGCCGAAAATGCATATAAATGAGGGAGCCAATGCTGCGACATTAACCTATAGGATGGTCATCGGCTTTGTCATACTAGCAGTTATTGCATTTATTACCGAGATTATGTAAATAACCCGAACTCTGTATAAACACAGGTTTGCACCATTCCTTATGCAGAGTTCAAGCTAAATGTAATATCGAGGATAGACAATCCAATCATTGGATTAATGATATTGGGTATTGGGTATTACGTATTGACTTAGATCGCCAATGTTCATTGCCACAACGGCAAACCCGCAATGCCCATGACTAATATCCAAGTTGCAAAAAATAGCTTCAGGCGCGCGGGAGAGAAAAAAAGTACAACATGCTTAGCAATCATTCCGCCAATAACAGCGCCCGCACCTGCGAATAAAATGATATCCCAATAAATCGCTTGTGACTCCGTGATATGGTAAGTAATACCACCCCAAACTGAAAACGCACTCAAGATCACAGCTAACGCAATGGCAAACGTAATATTAAAACCTCGCAAAATCAAATAAACTGCAACCAACTCACCTACTCCTACCGATAACCAAGCCGTAATGATACCGCCTGCGAATGCGATCACAGTTAAGCATATAACATCTAATACAGAGAACTGAGTACGAATAGTTTGGCGTGTCATTAATGGAATTGACATATATATAAATACAGCAAGCAATATAGAAAACAAACCAAAATAAACATGCAGCGATTCGGATACACTTTCGCCTAAGGTGGCTAATAAGAACTGTGCCACCAAAACACCTGCGATAGAGCATGGGACAGTAGTGACTAATCCCCTGACTAAGCCAGTCCATTCCGGATCATCAGAATGAACACGTTTATTGTGCTGCCACCATGTTATTGCCCCAGCGCTCATACCACAACACTGAATAGCGAAGCTTGTTGCGACAATAGTGATATTGTCTAGACCTAACTGATTGAAAAACGGTACAAAAACAACACCACCGCCCGCACCAGTGGAATTTGCGAAGATAGCACCAGCAATTCCCAAAAACAAAAATCCTGAATATTCAACCAACAAACTAGAAAAATCTGATTGGAATACTAATATTATTAACCACGCTGAAATTAACAACAGCTTGATCTTATGTTCATTAATTTGTTGTATAAGTTGACTCATCTATTCCAAAACATATTGATACTACGAGAGCGTAATACTGCTAACAAGGACAATCCGAGCGATTATAACCAAGGCAAGGACTTATGGTCATTAAAAGTTTGCAATCTAATCATATACTCATTGATTTACGACCTAACAAATCTGCTACTTGGTATTCAACTAAATGGGCTATTGCGCTTTTATTTTTCGTTATGTCGACGATTGCTGTAGGTTGGGCCTTAGTTGGCGTATGGGTAATACTACCTTTTGCAGGCATTGAATTTTGTGTATTTACATTTTTAATTTACCACGTATGCAAGCAAACTTATCGTTATCAACGTATATATGTTTATGCCGATTATCTGAAATTCGAATGGATCGACGGTAAGCATTATCACTTAGAAAAATTATCTCGAAAGCACTTATATGTGAGATATATCGAAACAAAGCGAGATTGGCAGTTACCCAAACTAACTATCTCCAACCCGGAAAAAAAAGTTGAAGTAGGTGAATTTCTGAACTTGAAAGACAAAGAACACCTTAAACACTTGCTTGAAGATATTGGTCTAATCGTCATAAGAAAGCATTGGTGGAAGCACTAGCGTATACAAAATTACGTACGTCCTTCAAATATTTTTTAATGTATATCACACAAAAATATGATCCCTTATGCAGACATGCAATGTACAAAGTTCTCACTTGTTTATTTTTCGTTCAACAAATGAGGCTATATATGAACCTATTCATTGAATCCATTGAAGGTGGTATGTACATCGCGGGAATTGGAAGTGATAAAGCAACATCTTTCTTAAAAGATAGCTACAGAAACTCCCCATCATTTCAATCCATTACAGATATAAGGGAACAAGTTTCTGGACAACATTTCGACAAGATATTTTTAAAACAAAATACGCCGTATGATGAGATGTGTGGCTCTGCAGTAGAAGACGATAAACTTATGATTGAGCTAGAGTGGCGCTAAACCTCACTTTTTTTGGATACCTGTTGTTTAAAAAGCGGCCTAGTGTAGGCTTGTTAACTTGAAATGATGAATTAGATTAGCTTTTTAATAAAAAAACCGCCTATTCGGCGGTTTTTTTATTTCAGTACTTAAAGATAGAACTAAACTTCAATGATACTAGCTTAAGATATCTGATAACTCCGCACTCACATCGTCAACGGCTTTAGTCCCGTCAATCTTTGAGTACTTACACAATCCATTTGACGCAGCTGCTTGATAATAGTCGACTAAAGGTTTAGTTTGTTCATGGTAGACACCGAGGCGACTTCTCACAGTATCTTCTTTATCATCATCTCTAATGCGTAAATCATCACCCGTAACGTCATCTTTACCCTCAGATTTAGGTGGATTGTAAACTACGTGATATACCCTTCCTGAAGCAGGATGAACTCGTCTACCACCCATTCTATCGACAATAACATCATCCGGTACATCAAACTCAATGCAGTAGTCTACCTTTACATTAGCTTCTTTCATGGCATCAGCCTGAGGAATTGTTCTCGGAAAACCATCTAACAAAAAGCCATTTTCGCAATCACTTTGTGCAATCCGCTCTTTTACTAAGCCGATAATTAAATCGTCAGAGACGAGTTGACCAGCGTCCATTACCTTTTTTGCAGTTAGACCAAGTTCCGTGCCAGCCTTTATCGCCGCACGTAGCATGTCACCTGTAGAAATCTGTGGTATCCCAAATTTGTTCATCAAAAACTGGGCTTGAGTGCCCTTTCCCGCGCCGGGAGCGCCAAGAAGAATGATGCGCATTAAGCGTCCTCCAACCAATATTTTAAAATTGACAAACTGTACAGCTTAGCTTGTCGCATAACAAGTGAAAAACGCCTAAATTGTCCTATTTTTGAGCAATTAGTCCACTTTAAATCGTTCAACTAACTCAAATACTTCGTGACTCATCGTAACAATTTCTTGATTGACTGCAGAACTCTGCTGAGCCACCTGTAAAGTTTGCTCGTTGGTCCCTTTTATCACTTCAATATTCGTTTTTATTTCTTGTAGGTTATTCTTTTGCTCATCAGTATCTCGGGCAATGATTCTAGCGCCGTCTAAATTTCCTTCGATGGAGGTCTTGATCTCTTCGAAGGTTTTTTCGGCATCATTGACTGACTCCACATTTTCAAATGCCATTTTCTGCCCCGTTTGCATTAAATTGAGCGTTTCTTTTGATTGCTGCTGCAAGGTAGTGATAATGTCAGTGATCTGTCCGGTAGATACTTGCGTTCTCTGCGCTAGCGTTCGCACTTCGTCCGCGACAACCGCAAACCCTCTGCCTTGTTCACCTGCCCTTGCAGCCTCAATTGCCGCATTTAACGCAAGTAAGTTAGTCTGTTCAGCGATTTCCTTTATCACTTGTATGACGGTATCAATCGATTGAGAATGCTTTTCTAACATTTCAGTTTTGTGAGTAGATTCTTCCATATTGCTCGCCAGTTGCTTGATCATATCAGCAGCACTATTTACTTTTTGCATACCATGCGATGCGAGCGAGCTAGTATTGTTAGTCGTTTCTGATGTAGATGCCGCTTGACCGGCAACTTCCATTGCAGTGTCTTCCAAGGTATCGACAGTGGCCAAAATACTCTCTACTTGTTGATTAAGTGCTTCGACTTGCTGATTCAGTTGGTCGGCATTGTACTGGCTAGCTTGGGCACTGCCATCAAGAGTCCGAGCCACCACAACGACTTTAGTAATAACAGAATGGATGTTATCAATAAAGCGATTAATGTAATTTGCTAACTTACCTAGCTCGTCATCGCGTTTTATACTAAGCCGCTTAGTGAGATCACCGTTTCCATCAGCGATATCTTTTAAACGGAGGTTAATCTCATCCAAAGGCTTAAGTACCAACTTAACGACAAAAAAGTTTAGGAAGATAATTAGCACAGCGCTTAAAAATAACAACTGCAATAAGCCTGTTAGTATGACGCCCAACAATGCCTCATCTAAAGCCCTCGCACTAAACGTAAGTTCGATGCTGCCGGCTTCTAATGCATCGCCTTGGTCAAGATATTTAATAGGCTTAGTCAATGTCAGAAAAACGTCACCCGCGAATGGCGTTGAGATTTCCTCTTCTGATTTTTCATCCCAATAGGTTTCGAATAATTTTTCTTCGTCGCGATTAAACGCTTTAACACCCACTAGGCCATTTGTGCCTAGCTCTACACTGGCAATTTGCCGAGAACTTGCGACATTATAATTCCACATAGAATCCGTTAATGTTACGCCCATTCTAGTCGATGTATTGTTAGCGGCTTGAGTCATTTCATCCCGCAATTTGAGATGGTTGTTAATTGCAACAATGATCTGAGATACAAATAAGGTGATAGTGACAACAGCGAAGGACGCAATACTAAGCTTCTTTCTTAGGTTCATATTTACCTCGTATTACACGGAAATACTCAAGAAGGATTTTAATTATGCGATCCAAATTGAGGATTACCAGTAATGCCCAAACAAGTTAGTTTAAAATTTGACAAAATCCTTCAATGCTTGATTACGATGGCAATATGCTTGCTAATTGTTCCGCAAGCATTTCCTAATACCGTTGAAATAGCTGTGCTCTCAACCTCAAGCCAACAAAGAGCGGTTTATGCTAAACACGAAAAAGATTTTGAACAAAAACATCCCGACATTGATGTAAACATCAAATTTTTGTCGGACGCCGATTTTAAGCAAGCTTTGAGCCAATGGTTAAATAATGCAAACGGCCCCGAAATATTGACCTGGCAAGGTGGACAACGACTTTTCCAGTTGGTGGCGCAAAAAAAAGTTTTAGACCTCAGCGAATTTTGGAAGAAACACGGGTTGTTAAAAAAATTCAGCGTAAGTTCAACCAATGCAATCAGTGTGGATGACTCTCGCTATGGTGTGCCTGCATCGTACTATCAATGGGGAATATATTATCGACAATCATTATTTGATAAATTGAGCCTATCGCCACCTAAAACATGGCAGGATTTAATAAAAACATGCGAAGTATTATTAAAAAATGAAATTACACCAATCACTATCGGGGCGGCAAATAAGTGGACGTCTGCTGCATGGTTTGACTATTTAAATTTAAGAGTAAATGGCCTTACCTACCACCAAGAGCTACTAATGGGGGAGCATTCGTTTCGCTCTCCACAAGTAAGAGAAGTATTTATAAAGTGGCATGAACTATTAAACAAAGGCTGCTTTACTGATAGGTTTAATGGCTGGGATTGGTCTCAAGCAATGCCATTTCTTTATCACAAAATGGCCGGAATGACCTTGATCGGAAACTTCTTCGCTAGCACTTTGCCAAAAACACTAGAAAATGATTTTCGGTTTGTCGCATTTCCAACAATTAATCCCGAAATGCCACTTTATGAAGAAGCACCTTTGGATTTGTTTATGGTGCCAAGTTACACGAAAATGACACCCGCGATTGAACAAGTTCTGTTGTCGTTAACAAGTACGAATTTTTTAGCCTTACTAAACGACGCCGCAACCACCATATCACCAACAGCTGAAGTGCTCACGCCAAGCAAAAACTATTTTATCTCAGAAGGTCAAAACTTATTGTCTAAAGCGAAAGGTGTATCCCAATTTTTTGACAGAGATACCAAGGCTGCTATGGCCAGCGCGTCTACAGAGATTTTCACACGTTTTATGGTACATAAAGACATTGAACGAACGTTAAACGAGTTGGAAGATGCTAGAGAACGCTTTTTATTAAAATAAAAAAAGCCTGAAGTGCTTTCTTCAGGCTTTTAAGGTTTAATGAGTTTCCGGATCTACTTAGCCAGAGCTGCCAACAGTCCGTTTAAATTACTCACAAAATTCGCAGGGTCTTTTAAGCTACCTTGCTCGCTAAGTGCAGCTTGATCAAACAACACATTTGCCCACTGAGAAAACTGTTCTTCATCTTGCACATCGGCAACCAGCTTCACTAGATTGTGCTCGGGGTTTAGTTCAAAATGATATTTTGGTTCTGGCGCTTCTTGTCCAGCTGACTGAAGTAGCTTCGCCATTTGAGTCGACATACTGTCTTCGCTAGCAACGATTACTGCTGGTGAATCAGTGAGTCTGTGAGTAAATTTCACTTCTTCTACTTTATCACCTAATGCTGACTTTATGCGCTCTAACACACCTTCTACCGCTTTTTCTGCTTCTTCCTTAGCCTTTTTAGTTTCTTCATCGTCTAAGTCACTTAAATCGATATCAGCACTAGCAACAGATTGGAAAGATTTTTCTTCAAACTCAGTTAGATGACTCATCATCCATTCGTCTATACGTTCACCCAATAACAAGACCTCAATGCCTTTTTTGCGGAACACCTCAAGGTGAGGACTCGTGCGTGCAGCTTGGTAAGAATCAGCAGTGACATAATAAATCTTGTCCTGACCTTCTTTCATTCGCTCAATATATTGTGACAATGACACATCCGTGTCATTTGCGTCATTGTGCGTTGAAGCAAAACGAAGTAGCGCCGCAATCTTGTCTTTATTAGAGAAATCTTCAGCAGGTCCCTCTTTAAGCACGTTACCAAATTCTGCATAAAAGGCTTTGTAATCATCTGGCTTATTTTTAGCCATACGCTCAAGCATGGTTAATACGCGCTTTGTACAGCCTTGACGAATCGCTTGAGTAATCTTGTTATCTTGAAGAATTTCACGCGATACATTTAATGGCAGGTCATTTGAATCAAGTAAGCCTTTTACAAAACGTAAGTAAGTAGGCATAAACTGTTCTGCGTCATCCATAATAAAGACACGCTGAACATAAAGTTTTAGACCACTTTTCTGCTCGCGGTTCCACATATCAAATGGCGCTTTACTCGGAAGATACAACAGGCTTGTGTATTCAGTTTTACCTTCTACTTTATTATGAGACCAACTAATTGGATCTGCAAAATCATGAGAAATATGCTTGTAAAATTCTTTATATTCGTCTTCAGACACTTCAGATTTATCGCGAGTCCATAGTGCCGTCGCCTTATTGGCTACTTCCCATTTGCCAGGCTCTGCAGGTGTTTTTTCACCATCAGGGCCATCTTGTTCAGGTATTTCGTCTTTCCATAGTTCGACCGGGATACTAATGTGATCAGAGTATTTTGTCACAATCGAACGCAAGCGCCACGCATCAAGGAATTCTTTTTCGTCGTCTTTTAAATGCAAAATAATTTCAGTACCACGATTCTCTTTTTCAATCGTCGCAACTGAAAATTCACCTTCGCCTTCTGATACCCATTGAACGCCCTCAGAAGTATCATCGCCAGCCGCTCGTGTATTCACTGTCACTTTGTCTGCAACAATAAATGCAGAGTAAAAACCAACACCAAACTGGCCGATAAGCGATGAATCTTTTGCTTGATCTCCAGACAACTGACTAAAAAATTCAGCCGTCCCAGACTTCGCAATGGTACCTAAATTTTTAACGACATCGTCTTTATTCATGCCAATGCCGTTGTCACTAATTGTCAGTGTTCCAGCATCTTTGTCAAAACTAAGTCTAACTCTAAGTTCACCGTCACCTTCGTAGAGATCGTTGTTCGACAGTGCTTTAAATCTCAATTTATCTGCGGCATCTGCTGCATTTGAGACTAACTCTCTTAAGAAAATTTCTTTATTCGAGTACAAAGAATGAATCATTAATTGAAGTAACTGTTTTACTTCGGTTTGAAAACCATGTGTTTCGTGTTGAACAGTCTCAGCCATTGCCAAGGGTCTCCTATTGAATTACTTACTAACTTACATGCTCACTATATTTGTGGACGTTAGTCGTATTTTCAATAGGAAATGTAAGAAATTATTTTAAAACTTACGGCGTCCAGTAAACGCGTGCGTGAGCGTATTACCGTCAATATATTCCAATTCACCGCCAACAGGCACACCATGTGCTATCCGTGTTGCTGCAATGCCTTGTTTTTCGCACATTTGAGAAATGTAGTGCGCAGTAGCTTCGCCTTCAACGGTAGGGTTAGTAGCGAGAATTACTTCGTCAATTTTTTCGTCTTCGAGCCTGCGCTGTAATACGTCTAAGCGTAATTCGCTAGGTCCAATACCATCAATAGGGGATAAATGCCCCATAAGCACAAAATAGCGCCCTTTAAATTGCAATGTCTGTTCTATTGCGATGACGTCTTGCGGAGATTCAACGATGCAAATCTGCGCGCTTTCAGCCCTTCGGGGATCGTCACAAATATGGCAAATAGTTGATTCAGTAAATGTTCTGCAACGTTCACAATTACGTATATGCTCCATTGCATCATGAAGCACTCTACTTAAATGGAGCGCACCATCTCGATTGCGTTCAAGCAAGTTAAACGCCATACGTTGTGCACTTTTAGCACCGACGCCTGGTAAACATTTGAGTGCTTGGATAAGTTGTTCTATTAAGGGGCTCGCTGACACAGCACTATCTTAAATTAGAAAGGCATTTTAAAGCCTGGCGGTAAATTCATTCCGCCAGTCACTGAAGACATTTTTTCTTGTGAAGCTTCCTGCACCCGGCGAACAGCATCGTTTAGCGCAGCTGCGACTAAGTCTTCAACCATTTCCTTGTCGTCTTCCATCAAAGACTCGTCAATTTCCACTTTACGTACATTGTGGTTACATGTCATCGTAACTTTTACCATGCCAGCACCTGATTCGCCCGTCACTTCCAGTGTTGCTAATTCGTCTTGAGCGCGCTTCATTTTTTCTTGCATTTGCTGGGCTTGTTTCATCATATTGCCCATGCCACCTTTAAACATAATTACTTCTCCTATCTAGGCTCTATAGAGCCGGGGATTACTTTTGCGTTAAATGCCTTGATCAATTCTTGAATAGCCTCGTTTGTATTGACTACTTCTTTCGCATGATCTAAACGCATATCATTAATGTCAGTTTGTATTTCATAGGGAGTTTCATTTACATCATGAAAAGAAACTACCAAAGGTATAGGTTTACAAAATTTCTGCTGCAAGGCTTCTTCAACAGTACGTACATTGGATTCTACATTTAAGTGTTGATCTGCCTCAGAAATTTTTATTTCTAACGAATCTTCAAAAGAAATGACTTCGGAATGAAGCAACAATTGCCGCGCTAAAGCCCTTACGCCAAGCTCATCTACAAATCGGCTCCAATCATCTACTTGAGCAGCTTGAACAAGCTTTTCACCGGTATCCAAGTGAGAGCTTAATGTATCAACGGTCTTACCAAACGCTTTTGGCGGCTTTGGAGCTTCTACCTTGTCAGCAGTAACTACTTCAGACTTTTTTACAGGGAGCTCTGTCCCCTCTTCGTCGTCTGATACATTCAGCTCATCAAATAAGGCCATTTTCTCCATGGTCTCTTCGAGCGTATCTTTAGCCGACTCATTAGATACCGAGTGTTGCTTTAGTGCTGTACTATCATGTAATACTTGATCTTCTTGGCCTGTGCCTTGAGGCGCAGCAGCAATACTATGTTCAAAATCATTGTCTTCAGGCGCATTCACCATGCTTAGCATAGCGTTCATTTCATCCAAATTGTCACGATTCGAGCCTAGCGGAACGATGCTAGAATCAATATTCCCTTCGTGTGCTGGTGTTGTTTCTTGAGGTGTAACAGACGCAAAATATTGTTCACTTGTAATTGGGTCCGCGACAGTACTTGGCGCTTCAATAAGTACTTCTTCAGGCTCAAGGGAAGACAAACCTTCGTTTTCTGTAACTATACTTTCCGTAGCAATGCTTTCTGCAACATCATGCATTGCTTCATTATGATTGTTTGTAGTTTTTAGTTGGGAATGAACAACATGAGATTCACTTTTATTACTTTCAAAATCTTCAATATTAATATCAATAGATTTTACCGGGCTGAAAGCAAGCATTCTAAGTATTGTCATTTGCAAACCAGCAAACCCATCAGGTGAATACGGTAAATCACGTTTTCCATTTAATGCTATTTGATAGAGCATTTGAGCATGCTCAACAGAAATTGCTTTAGATAAAACGTATATAGCTTTAGGGTTGTTACTATCTAGTTTACAGACATCGGGGACAATCTGCGTGAGGCTAATTTGATGGAAAGTGGCCATTAACTGCACTAGTACTTGAGAGTAATCTGGCGAATCTTGGCAAATCTGTGTCAGTTGTTCGATTGCCTCATTACCATCTCTCTCACATATCGCTTTAGCTAGTTTTAAGACCAAATTACGATCGAGTAGTCCCAGCATAGTCATTACGACTGTCGTTGTTACTTTGTTATTACCTTGTGCAATAGCTTGGTCAGTCAAGCTCAACGCATCTCTCATACTGCCGTTGGCTGATTTTGCTATATGATGAAGCGCGTTAAGATCATACTCTATAGATTCGTGTTTTAGTATCGACTCTAATTGCCCTTGAATTTGTTCTACGCTGAGCGCCTTCAAATTAAACTGCAAGCAACGAGAAAGAATGGTAACTGGCAATTTTTGAGGATCAGTTGTCGCTAATAAGAACTTAACATGTGGAGGTGGTTCTTCGAGTGTTTTCAATAACGCATTAAAACTATGCTTTGATAGCATATGCACTTCATCGATTAAATAAACTTTATAATCACCACGTGTAGGCTTGTACTGTACGTTGTCTAATAACTCTCTTGTATCTTCAACCTTTGTCCGAGAGGCCGCATCTATTTCGAGTAAATCAACGTACCTTCCGTCGTTTATATCTGCGCAGGTATTACATTTACCACAGGGATTAGCACTTTGTCCTCTCTCGCAATTTAAGCTCTTTGCAAAAATTCTTGCGATTGTAGTCTTACCGACCCCTCGCGTACCTGTAAACAAATAGGCGTGATGCAGTCGATTATTCTCTAATGCATTGGTGACCGCATCAACAACATGCTGCTGTCCGACTAGTTCCGCAAACGTATGAGGTCGCCACTTTCTGGCAAGGACTTGATAGCTCATAAGACTAGTTTAATCGCCTTCGAATGTGCAAATTGTATACGGTGTGATACCAGCATCCAGCAATTTAGCTTCACCGCCAATATCTGGCAATGATATCACAAAGCCAGCATCAGCTACGTGCCCGCCTAATCTACGAATCAAATTTGCCGTTGCTATCATTGTCCCGCCTGTCGCCAAAAGATCATCAATCATGAGTACTTTGTCGCCCTCGACAATGGCATCTTTATGAATTTCAAGTACGTCACTACCATACTCTAATTGATATGATTCACTGATTACATCACGAGGTAACTTCTTAGGTTTTCTTACAGGTATAAAGCCGATACCAAGCTGTAATGCTAAGGGTGCACCAAACAAAAACCCTCTGGCTTCTGTGCCAACGACTTTAGTGAAGCCTTTGTTACCGAATTCGGCTTTAAGTAGATCGATACACGCTTGAAATGCTTCCGGCTTCTGTAAAACACTGGTGACATCCCGGAACATAATGCCCGGCTTTGGATAATCAACGATTGTTGTTATTGCATCTTTAATTAATTGAGATGACACAACGTTTCCTTGTATTAAAGGGTTATTTAATTACTGAAAAAGAAAACATACCAACCTGCAATGATATGTAGTAAAGGAAATGCAACTAATGCCGCAACTATGCCAAAAAAGTACCACCAGTTGAAAGCTTCTTTAAACTCGCCATTATCAGCCACAAATATGTCCTCAGGTAATCTTAAAAAACAGGCAAGAATACTACTTGATCTAGGTCAAAAAACCTAGAGCAATTTGTTGTATGGCAATATATTTTTGATTTGATATCTAAGGCAAAAAACAAGGTATTGGAGCAGTGTCCATTAGCCTGCTTTTTATCATGCCCATAAAACGCAGGCATAAAAAAACCCGCAGCACGTGCGGGTTTCTGTCTCTTCTCAGAGAATTAAGAGTCTGGCGATGTGCTACTCTCACATGGGGAATCCCCACACTACCATCGCCGCTAATACGTTTCACTACTGAGTTCGAGATGGGATCAGGTGGGACCGTATCGCTATGGTCGCCAGACATAAACTGGTATGTCTTTAACTATTCAGAAAGCTGGTAATCAATACATCCAACAGAGTCACAACTCTATCGTCTTTAATATCTTCGTTAGCATGTCATTACACACTTCACCTTCTTCAACCTCCCCCTTTAGCGAGGGCATAATGTGTCAGTCGAATTTACTTCGACGTTTACGCACATTATCACGACCACTTGCAACGCAAGTGCTTGTAGGTAAAAAACAATTCAGGTGTTGTATGGTTAAGCCGCACGGGCAATTAGTACAGGTTAGCTTAACGCCTTACAACGCTTCCACACCCTGCCTATCAACGTCGTCGTCTTCAACAACCCTTCAGAGACCTCAAAGGTCTTGGGATGACTCATCTCTGGGCCGGCTTCCCGCTTAGATGCTTTCAGCGGTTATCC
>NZ_BSOT01000006.1 GCF_030160655.1 Agaribacter marinus | reverse complement strand
CTTTGCTGATATATTAGCGGAATTTTCTAGTTATAAGTGCTACTTTTTTCGGGGAGGATTACACTTAAGTCCTTCAATATGCTCTGCTTTGTAAATAACCTTGCCTTGAAATACAGTATTGATGTCCAGTGTATTCGAAATGTCTAGAATCGGATTACTATCTAACATGATCAAATCCGCTACTTTACCAACTGTAATGCTGCCGATACGATCGTCTATCCCAAAGTACTTTGCGCCATTAATCGTAGCAGCCTGTAAGACAGTAAAGTTGTCTATACCTGCGGCACTCATTGCTTGAAGCTCTTCGTGCAAAGAAAAGCCAGGCACGTTGTATTCACTCCAACTATCTGTACCTGCAAGCAATACGACACCATGTTTTGACGCTTGTGCGACAGTGGCCGCAGACAAATGATAAAAATCTCTAAATGCTGCAATTCCCTCTTGGGATATATTAGTGCCGTGTTGTGCGATGTCTTCTTCCCATTCCATAGCAAGTAAATAATGCCCATAATCTGTACCTAACATATCGCTGAATTTACCCGCCACACCATAGTAGTCATTCCGCCTCGTCATTAGAGTAGGATTTAAAAACACTTGTTTTTCGGCCATTTGTTCATAACGACTCACACAAGTATCTTCTTCAAATGCCTGAATTAACATCGGATACAAATCCACTAACGGGGTGTCCCAATGTTGCCCAGACCTCAATTCAGCTTGTTGACTAGAACAATCAAAAATAAAAAGTCGCGCATGCGCAATAGAATTCTGACCAGCGTCAATTACGTCAGCTAAGGTCATTGTTCTGGGCATATGACCGGAAAGTTTAAACCCTCTTTCTTTTGCATATCTTGCCAGCGCTTTATAAGATTCAGGCGGGATCCAGTTATAGGTTTTAAGGAATGTTGGCTGATGTTCATCAGGCATATTTGCATAGTGATCAACTAACTGCCTAACGTCTTCGTAGTCTTTAGTTCCGTGGAACAATGGAGAATCGGGATGCATACCGTTCGGACCATTCAAAGGGAAGGTTCCCCAACCATGCAATCGCGGCCCAACCATCACACTGTCGTCTACTTTCTGTTGCCAAGATGCTTTGTCTTGCATACATGCATACATGCATACAATGAGGCTTTTTCTTCATTGGGACAAGACAGATTACTGCGAATCGACGTAACTCCATTTGCTACATAAAGTGGGTAGTCAAGCGAGGGTGAAAACTTTAACAGGGTGGAATGATTGTCCCACAAACCAGGTAACAAGTATTTTCCGCTTCCATCAATATGTTCAAGCCCTTCTGCATTAATTGGTATTGCACTGATGTTTGTGATTTTTCCGTCTATTACCTCTACATACTGTGCGGCATCAACCCGCTCATTGATAACATCAATAACATTGACATTGCTTATCACATAGTGGGGAATAATTGGCGGTACTGGTGGACGTTTAAGCTGGCTGCAACTAGATACTCCAATTAAGGCAGCGAGCAGCGTCAACAGTAAAATTAATGAAAATTTTGAGTTGTTTATCATGTCAATATCAATTTCCTAGTCATTAAAATGCCATCCTGATTTAATGAATGTGAAATAGATGTAAAATGCGGTGAAAAATTACATGTAATCAAGTACTAAAATCTAACTATTAAATCTTTTTTACGTACATTTTCATTGAAAGCGAGCAGCAAAATCCCTTGTTTTGATAAATTTGTAACAACCTTTCACTAGCAAGCTCTTCAGTCCACGGTTCCATCTAAATTTTCTTGTAAGACCGGCCGCGAGCGATTCGTTTTTTGTCACCGTGACGCCGCGCAATAATCTGCTGATTTCCTTCAGGAAGGTTCAGTATCAAACTATTGAATTTAATGAGAATACATCGAACTAATCTAAAAACGTTAATGTGTCTCTGCACAGCTTTTTCCGTTTATACTCGACGGTTTCTCGAACAAAACAATCTTCAGCATGATCGTTTATTAGCCCCATTGCTTGCATAAATGCATATACAGTAGTAGGCCCTACAAACTTCCAACCTCTATTTTTTAAATCTTTCGACAACAATACTGATACCTCAGAAGTAGAACGACTTTGCGGCAATAGATTTGATTCTTCGTTGGGTTCAAAAGACCAAAAATAACTTGCCAATGAACCTTTTTCTGCCACGAGTTCAACCGCTCGTTTGGCATTGTTGATCACTGCCTCAATTTTTCCTCTATGTCGAATAATGCTTGAATCTAGTAATAAGCTTTCAACTCTAGGACTGCCATAACTAGCAATTTTAGTGAAATCAAACCCGTCAAAAGCCTCCCTAAAGCTTTCCCTCTTAGTTAAGATCGTTCGCCAACTCAGTCCTGACTGAAAGCTTTCTAAGCATATCTTTTCAAAGAGTCGGATATCATCAACCTCTGGAAAACCCCATTCGGTATCATGATAATGCAAATAATCTGGAGCACCATGACTCCATTTACATCGCACTTTTGAATCGTCAATAGTATTGGTTTCTTCCATAAATCCGCCTTAGTTTGGATGTTGTCTTAGCGAGTTGACCCAACTCGTTATTCGGTCGACTTCTTTGTGCACAAAGTCTAATTCTTTAAACGCAGCGGACATTGTCGCAACACCTTGGCTCCACGACAGTATATGCATCGCGTATTCATCCGCTTTATCGCTAGCACCAATATCGATAAATTGGCTCTTCAACCAATGTCGAAACAGTGTAAATACTCGATGTACCGATTCTGACGGGTAGTCAAGTTTAACCATCTCGTTGGATAAGCTACCAACAGGACAGCCATAAAGTTTAATCTTATGCCAATTTCTGATCACTATTTTCACATAGTCCATTATTCTGTCTTCCGGTGTCGTATTCGCGATGTCCCAACAATCAATCATGTCTTGGGTCTGTTTGAGACGATAATTAACGACAGCGTTCAGTAGCTGATCTTTACTTTTAAAATGATGATATATATTTCCCTTAGAAAGGCTTAGCGCACTAGAGAGTTTAGCGAAAGAGGTAGCTTCAAACCCTTGTTGGTAAAATAATTCACTTGCCGTAAATACAATTCTATTTTTAGTTTCAGAGTTACTCATAATTACTCACTTCCACCATTGATTTGTGAAAAAGAGTAATCAATATACCCTTTTTCACCGCCGCCATAGAACGTTGCATGATCGGCTTCATTCAAAGGGATATCGTGTTTGAATCGGTGCACTAAGTCAGGATTAGCAATAAAAGGTGTACCAAAGGCGATAAGGTCTGCATGTTTCTCTCGTAGACTAGTATTGGCTGAATTGAGAGAATAACCATTGTTGGCAATATACGTCCCGTTAAACATCACCCTAAGCTTGTGATAGTCAACAAGTTTTTCTTGGGTTAACATATCGCCTTCCAACACGTGAAGGTACGCAATATTTTTAGCATTCAATTGCTCAACAAAGTATTCGAAATGTTTCTGAGGATGTGAGTCAAACATCGAATTAAACGTATTTTCAGGTGTCAACCGAATACCAACTTGCTGAGGTCTCCATGTAAGGAACACGCTGTCTAACACTTCATTCAAGAAGCGCATTCTTTTTTCCACTGAACCGCCATATTTGTCAGTACGCAAGTTTGTTCCATCTCTCAAAAATTGGTCAATTAAGTAACCATTGGCACCATGTACTTCTATACCATCAAAACCAGCATCTTTTGCCAATTTAGCGGCGGAACCAAATTGGCTAATAGCTTTTTTTATTTCCGCTTTGGTCATTTCCTTGGGAGAGACAAAATCTTGCAAGCCCTCGTATGTGACAGCACTTCCACTTGGCTTTATCTCTGAAGGACTTAATGGAGGCATGTTATCTTTTTGTAAGCTAGGGTGAGATATCCTGCCACAATGCTGTAGTTGTATGACAATTTTTCCCCCCTGATCATGTACAGCATCTACAACGTTTTTCCACCCATGCATTTGAGTTTCATTATATATACACGGCGTGTAAGGATAACCAATCCCTTCTTCAGATATAGGAGAGGATTCAGTAACAATTAAACCTGCGCTGGCTCGCTGTCGGTAGTACTCAGTCATCAATTCATTTGCCACACCATTTTTACCGGCACGATTTCTAGTCATTGGCGCCATTACGACTCTGTTCATTAACTTTAAACTGCCTAGTTGATATGGATCAAATACGTTCATTTTTATCTCCCGAATAGCATAATTCCGCACTAGTACGATCGTCCTATTTTTGTATGTTAGGACGATCGTACTATTAATTCAAGCACTTTTTCAGGCATGTTATGTTTGACCGACGTCTGACAAATGCATTCTTAATGGTTATCTCGGATTTAGTCGCATGGTAGTCTATGTAGAGTTGACCTTATGTTGACTCCCAACTTGTCAACACGCCCTAATTGCTTTCTTAGTAAACGCCGTTTTTCAAGAGACCAACACAATGAATATTGACACATTAAAATTGTTTATTGACGTCGCACACGAGCTTAGCTTTACCAATGTTGCCAACGAAAAAAATGTAGACGCTTCATCAGTGTCTCGCGCAATAGCAAACCTTGAAGCTCATCTATCATTGAGGCTATTTAACCGGACAACAAGACAAATGACACTTACTGAAGTAGGTGAACGTTACTTAAAAAGTGTTCGGCATGTAGTTGAGGAATATGAGCAAGCGGAAGAACAAGTGCGGTCCTTCAACCGCACGCCTACAGGGACGCTACGACTTACTGCATCGGTGGCTTTCGGCGAATGTATGCTAATACCGTTGATCAAAAAATTTAACGATATCTATCCAAAAATCAAATTGGAACTAATACTGACAGATAACAATATTGACTTGGTGTCGAATGGTATCGATTTAGCTATTCGATTGTCATCTAGCTTACAAGGTGACCTCATCGCTACCAAATTAATTGACACCAGATATAGGGTAGTTGCTAGCCCAGACTACATAAATAATACACCAACATTAACAACCCCGAAGGATCTGGCTACACACGACTGTACATTATTTTCTCTACCATCATATGGCGCGGAATGGAAATTCAAAGCCATCAAAGGAAGCAATAAGGAAATTAAACCCATCGCTATTTCTAAAGGAATAGTCATTTCATCCGCAATAAGTATTCGCTCTCATGTTCGCTCAGGAGGACAACCCGCGCTATTAGCAGATTGGCTGATTCGGGATGATTTAATGTCTGGTCACTTGATCGATTTGTTTCCAAATTATGATGTCACGGCCACAACTTTTGATACTGCAGAATGGTTGCTTTACCCTAGCCGAGCTTACCTACCACAAAAAGTTCGAGTAACCATTGATTTCTTAAAAGCACATATTGGTCCAAGAACCCCATTAGATTAATGCAATAATCGCAAAAGTCATATGAAATTTTGTGTATTAAAACACATATTGAACCTAGATAAACTGCTTCCAAACAACTTAATTACGAAAGGCAAAAGGTCGGTTTATCGTGAATACGTTCATTGAAAATAAGACAATAATCATAACTGGCGCTAGCCAAGGTATTGGACATGCTACGGCACTTTATCTAGCTAGGCACGGCGCAAATCTTGTATTGATCTCCCGGAACCAAGGAAAACTAGCGGCATTGCAAAGTAACATTCAAACTAACGGAGGAAATGCAATCTATGTACAAGGTGATGTTGCGGACTACCGTGTTTTGCAGAAGGCCGTCAATTGCGCGCATAAACACTTTAGTCAAGTTGATGTATTGATCAATAATGCGGGCACCATTAACCCAATTGAACGACTAGCAGAAAGTGATGTAACTGCTTGGTCTAAAGTGGTAGATACCAACATAAAGGGAGTATACCACGGTATTCGGGCAGTAATTCCCGCCATGCTACAACAAGGAAGAGGCATAATTATCAATATAAGCTCTGGCGCTGCAACTAGTGCACTAGAAGGTTGGAGTCATTATTGTAGTACAAAGGCGGCCGTTTTGTCTTTAACCCGTTGTGTTCACAAGGAATATGCAAGGCACGGTGTGCGTGTCATAGGATTGAGTCCCGGAACCGTTGCTACCGAAATGCAAACAACGATTAGAGAAAGTGGCATTAACCCAGTCAGCAAACTTGATTGGTCAGCGCATATACCAGCAAATTGGGTGGCGAAGGCGATTGCATTCCTCATGAGTGATGATGCTGCTGAGCTTGCTGGCGACGACTTTTCGCTTAAACATAAAGAAGGACGGGTACGCGCAGGGCTACCTGTGTGAAGGCCAATATGTGTCTTCATTCTCACTTGCCACCGTTGCTCTGCGAATATAGAGTACTTATTTAAATCCATCTCAGTGCGATATGAAAATAGAGAAGATTAGTTGGCAAGACGCTCTGCCCATAAGGCACCAAGTTCTATGGCCTAATAAAGCCATTGATTTTTGTCACGTTAACGGAGACGAAGAGGCAATACATTACGGCGCATATCTAAAAGGGCTATTGGTATGTGTTGCCTCAATTTATATAGTTGATGACGAAGCAAGGCTACGTAAGTTTGCTACCCTACCTGAACATCAAGGAAAAGGCATTGGTTCAAAATTGATATTGCAAGTAATATCTGATCTCAAGCATCACAAAATCGAACGTTTTTGGTGTGACGCGAGAACTACTGCAACCAGCTTTTATGAAAAATTTGGGTTAACGATAGATGGAGAAGCATTTTTTAAGTCCGGTACTGCCTATTATAAAATGTCTGTCAGTCTTAAACACAACAAGTTGTAACAAGTTCGAGCCAACCACTTTAAATTAATATGTCTGTTAAGGTCAGGGATAAACTCATGCGCAAACCTGAAAAATGTTTTGCGTCCCTTCTGAATTGATATTACGTTATACGATGTCGCTGACTGCACAGTGTTATGAAATTATGGGAATAGTATTTTTATGAAGTTCGATGTTTTTGGGAGAGAAGTCGAAGTTATTCAAACTTCGACTGGCTGGGCTGCATTTTACCTAGGCAATGAGGGTAAAAAGCGTATAGCGACCGATATTAAGATCCCCAAAGAAATTACAGAAAATGGACTCGCTGAGTATCTTGCTGATTTGTGTCATGAATGGTCGACGTTGAGGAATAATGAAGTTAAGTTGCTAAGCCCCTAAGTATTATTTTTGTCACCTTGAGTCATCAGCGAATAGACGTTGTTATAGACTAGTTACTGTTAAGTGGCATGCCTGAACTGGCAACAATTTAAAGGTGCATTGGCCGCACTGTTAAAAGCGACAAGCGCAATTGCACGATTGCTTCTTTCGGTTTTCGATTGTAACCGTAAAGTAAAGGTCAACAGACCCTAGTTGTACATGGTTGGTTCAACGCTCATGGCCTTTGCTATTTGAACGTTAGCAATGTTGTTTAAAGCCTTTATCGCATCGCATTTTTGGATGTTTGCGAAGTCAATCATCACGATGTTAGGCAGGAAGGTTTTAAACGGCGTGCTAGAAACGTGTATTGGCCCAAGGCGATAGCGAGATTGGCAGACCTTAGTTAAATGCTGTTCTAAACAATCGTTCCATAGCCCTTGCATGCCTTGACCTCCATCTAACCACATCGTTTGGTTTCGTTCTTGTATACTTTGCCTCAGGCCTGTGGACGTCCAATACATCATACCCACAACATCGCCATTTTCAGGAATTTCACCGGCCATTTCAGTCATGATTTTAAGCTGCTTTTTAAAATTTTCTTGCGTCTTATCGGTAGAAGAACTCCAGACTTTTTTTACGCTCGTACCACCTTTTCCTAGGTATTGAAGCCCAGAATAGTTGGCATCGTAAACGCTTGGACTATCTTTACTATAGAGATTTTTAAAACCAAAAATACCACATGCGTTTAGTTGTTGACGCGACATATTGGTTTCGATTGCCGCTTTCTCTAAACCTTTTTCGGAGAATACCACGACGACTTTGCCTTTTAGCTCGTCTAGAGTACGCAAGTTGATATTGCCAGCCTGGGTAAAAAGTTTCGAACCTGCAATTCGTACGCATTGCGTCGCAATGGCACCCCAGTTTGTACACTTATCAAATTTGAGAATTAAAAATTCTGTGGGCTTATCGTTTACGAAAACAGTGGCTTGAGTTAAGACATCATCTAAGGCCATGCTTGAAGCGCCCACTCGTAACTTCGACGTTTTTAGACCATTTACCTTAGTGCTACGTTCACTTTTCCAGCCGGAATGGTAGCTGACTAATTCAGCAGAATTCCCATTTTTTATAGCACAGATGCGCAGATCATATACTCTAACGCCAGCCATCGCTTGCTCGTAAATATCCAGATTTTGCGTTTGAACATTACTTGCACCAGAGGTAATTGCTGCATCATGACTGCCTGCAACAACGATTTCAGATAGCTTTTTATTGCCACCGCACAACTCATAATAAGTAGCCATATGCGAAACATATACCCTGTGATTCCGAAATTTTATAAATTACGAAGTGATTAGTTTTGAAACTATAACACTGATGTTCGCATAGACAAACTACAGTTTATATCATAAGTAAATAATTGCACTCTGGCTGGATGCGTCGTTTTTTAGTTTATAGGAGGTTTAAAAGTTGGCTAAGTAAGAGGCCTTTAATGCATTGTCCCGCGACGTTATGACCTAAGCTATCATTCACTCTGTTAAAATGGTCGATGTCGATAGTCGCAATGCTAGAACTTAGTTGTTCACTATTCTTTTATTTTAGCCTATTTGTAGCTATTTGCAGGATTGTACGCCTGTTGGCAGCATTGGTGAGAGTATCTTTCAATGCTAAATTTTTAAATACACTGAGCAGATGAACTTGTTTGATAATAGGTATCGAGTTCAGCCGAGTAGCGTTGCACATATTGGCGCATTTAGTGGTGGCGCTTTTATTCAAGACAGTCATTCTTCAACCCATTATGGTTAGAGACTATTAATTGAAAATTTGGTAGACAAATATGAAACTCAAATACACGATACTCTATGTCGAGAATGTAGAAAAAACATTAGCGTTCTATGAAAACGCATTTGGACTAAAACGGGCTATGCTGCATGAAGGAGGCGACTATGGAGAGCTCGACACTGGCAGCACAACGCTTTCTTTTTCATCCATCAAACTTATGAACGAACTAGGAAAGAAAGTCGGTCATGTGGATGCACAAAAACCTATTTTTGAAATCGCTTTTGAAACTGAAAATGTAGCAGAGGCGCTGCAAAAAGCATTAAATGCAGGCGCGACACTCGTGCAGAATGTGCGAGATGAGCCATGGGGACAAACAACGTCTTATATCGCTGACCACAACGGTTTTCTTATCGAGATATGCTCTCCAGTTAGAGGTTGATTAATCGTAACCAGAAAAGTTAATTTCTGTCTGCAAGCAGCCACTTTTTAAAGCCGAGGGAGTACAGTTAAACCACCGCTGTAACTCCCTTGTCATATGCGACTGGTCAGAATATCCTGATCGCAAAGCTGCTTCTGCCAAAGAAGGCTGCTCTTCTAACGTCCGAGCGCAACGCCTCGCTCTAACTAATGACCGCCAGAACTGCGGAGACATGCCTGTTTCTGACTTGATGTGACGCTGTAATGTTCGTACCGATACGCCTAAATTTCTCGAAATAATGCCAATACTATCTAAATCAGACCGAACCCCTTCTAACGCCTCATGCACGGAAGATTTCATAGAGCAGAAATGTTCTAACCACGTTTTATCTATCTTATCCAAAGAAGGGTTATTCTCAATAAATGCCCTAAATGACGCTTCATTTATCGTTGTACCTGGCGTCAATCGAAACCCATGAAACTGAACGCCAGCGGTAATTTTCACGTCATAGGTGCTTGATGCTAACGAACTAATAAAGCACGATGAACTACCCTCTATATCTTGTATGAGAATAATATCTCGGCAACCATCTGGCACAATCATGGAGAAAGATTCCCTTTCGCCAGTATGCATCCATTCTTCTAGTAAAATATTATTCATCTAAACATAGAACGATTGTTGTACTTAAAGCAACTATACAATTCTGCAACATTTTTGCCACGTAAAATATGTGCGTAAGAACGACCGCCCTCGCCTGCAGAAAATGTTGCGCTCGAGTTGGCAAGGCTTTTCCTTGAAGGGTAATATACAGATAGTTTTTTAACAAAAAGCTATTGCGATATTTACTTGAATCTACATAGTATTTTTATACAAAGGAAAATACGACGAAGCAAGCATACAGTGGTGTTGTAGCTAACAATTTGTAAAATATGAATATCAACTATGTTGCGTTTAATCAGGTGCGATTAAAGATATGTCTTACTTATGAGGACTGAATGTTGATACCCACCTTGACAAACATGCAGCCTCTTACATTTTCAAACCTTACTCAAAACCATCCCATGGTTCAGGTTAATCTATTGTAAATAGATTCTATTATACTCTTTCCATAATAATGGTTTATGGAAAAATTTATTTACAAATAATTAGGATGTAAAAAATGAAACAATTAGAACAACATGATATAAAAGAAGTCAATGGTGGTGTACTTTATGTCGGAGCTTATTTAGCTGCCCACGCTTTAATACATGCAGCAGGAAAGCTAAATGGACTCAGAAATAATATAAATAAGTCGTTAGGAAGTATTTATGGCGACAAAAACCCAGGGTCTGCTGGTGGATCAAACAGATAGATAAAATAGTGGCGAAGTCAACACTTCGCCATACAAGGAGGATAAACAATGAAAAAACCTGATTTTAATTCATATTCAACTGCTGAGCTATTTGATGTCTTAGAGAACATTGATGATATTGCGCACCCTATAGAAGCCAAAGAAGTACTGACACTATTGCTAAAAAAAACAGGTAAAAGTAGCGATGAAATACTAAAGGAGTACGAAGGGGGCGCATTTGAGGAATTCATGTCGCGAATTACACTAGTTGTTTTCGGCGCTGAACGCAACAATCAACTGGTTGAAGAAAAAATTAAAAGAATTGTGTCAATTTAATGCGGCTCGACTAAGCTTATTTCTATTGTGCGTAATCTTGTCTTATACTAGCGCATAATCTGTTATTAACTACATGCAGGGAAAGCGTGTTCACATTTGCCTTCCATTGATCGTAGCTCAACAAAAAAATACTAAACCATAGCGCTCTAACGACATAAATCACAATAAAATAAGCATAAAAGCAAATGAAAAAAAACAAATTTACGCTCTATAGTAGCCTTTTATCGATGCTAGTAATTGCATTTAGCATTAACGCAAAAATAACACCCGAGTGGATACGCTACGCGGCAATATCCCCAAATGGACAAGATATCGTCTTTACCTATAAAGGTGATTTGTACCGTGTCCCAACAGCAGGCGGAGAAGCAAAACAGCTTACTTTTCACAAAGCTCATGACTACAACGCAGTGTGGAGTAATGATGGTAGCCAATTGGCCTTCGCCTCTGATCGCCACGGTAATTTTGACATATTTACCATGGACGCCTTGGGTGGCAAAGCGACTAGGCTAAGCTTTCATTCTAGCAATGAAGTCCCTTATGCATTTGCCAAAGACGACACAGCGATTGTATTCAAAGGGCAACGAATGGATGCGCACTCTCACAGACAATATCCAAGTAGCCGCTTTGAAGAGGTATATAGTGTGCCGGTGTCGGGCGGTCGTGTTGCACAGCTACTCACTACGCCAGCAGAAAATATCGACATCAGCAAAGACGGCAACACCTTTGTATACCATGATTATAAAGGGACTGAAAACTATTGGCGTAAACACCATAAGTCTGCCGTAACCAGAGACATATGGACTTACAATACACAAACCAAAAAACATAAGAAAATCACTAAGTTTGAAGGTGAAGACCGCAATCCAGTATTTACCGATAACGACAAGAGTATCTATTATTTGTCTGCTGAAAGCGGCACCTTCAATGTGCATAAGCTGAGTTTACGCAGACCCAGCTCAACTAAGCAACTTACTGATTTTTCAGTGCACCCGGTAAGATTCTTATCAGAAGGCAATGGTGTGCTTGCCTTTACTTACCATGGCGAACTTTTCACCATGAAAGAAGGTGAAAAACCTTCAAAGGTACAATTATCTATCCGTACACAAGATATCGAAAACGCGACGAACTTGGTAAATGTAGACGGTGATATCTCAGAAATGTCGACGTCTCATGACGGCAAACAAATCGCTTTTGTCTCTAACGGCGATGTATTTGTCACATCAAGCGACGGTGCTTTTACCAAACAAATCACACAAACCCCTGAGACCGAAGCATTTGTATCATTCTCAAAAGAAGATGACGCAGTTATATATGCATCTGAGCGCAATGGAAACTGGGGGATATACAAAACTGAAAAAACACGAGAGCAAGAACCCTTCTTTTATGCAGCAACCTTGCTCAATGAATCAAGCGTACTAAGCGGTAATGTAGATTACACACAACCCTTATTTTCGCCAGATGGAAAGAAGCTAGCGTTTATTGAAGATCGTAAAACATTGCGAGTTTTAGACCTTGAATCGAAAAGTACAAAAACGCTTGTCGCTTCCTCAGAAATGCTAACCTTTCGTGCAGGCGATAAAGATTTTTCATGGAGTCCTGACAGCAAGTGGTTGCTATTTGTACATGAAAAACTCTTAAACAATACAGACATTGCCATTGTTAAAGCTGATGGCACTGATATGTTTAAAACGCTTATCCCTAGTGCCTACTATGACTTTTCGCCTAAATGGGTAAATGATGGTAAGCAGATTTTGTGGTTTAGTAATCGCCATGGTCTGCGCAGCTATGCAACCAGCGGCACTTCGCAACTTGATGTTTATTCATTATTCCTCACACAAGCAGAATGGGATGAATACCGCCTAAGTGAAAATGACTACAATTTATTGCAAACATTAGAAGAAGTAGAATCTGACGACAAAGAGAAAACCGATGCCGAATCTGCTGAAAGTGAAGAGGAGTCAACAGATGAACCCGAAATTGAAGACATCGAAATTCAGTGGGATAACGTAGATGAACGCATTGCAAAACTGACGATTCACTCCTCTGCATTGTCAGATGCCGTATTGAATCAAGACGCAGATACCCTTTACTACCTCACCAAATTTGAAGGGCAATTGGATTTGTGGAAAACCAATCTTCGCACCCAAGAAACTGAAAAGGCAATCAGCTTGTATGCCGAAAATGCAAGCTTACAATGGGACCAAGCGATGGAAACCCTTTACTTATTGAGTGATGGTGGAATTTCAACAATCGACTTGGATAGTGCTAGTTCAGAAGGTATTTTTATCGACAGTCAAATGGTACAAGATGATATTGCAGTGCGGCAGTCGTCTTTTGATCATGTGTGGTTACGTACATCTAAAACCTTCTATGAACCCACTTATCATGGCGTAAATTGGACACAAATGTACGACGAATATCGCCCTAAAGTCTCTCATGTGTCTAATACTTACGAATTTACTGAGTTGCTCAGTGAAATGCTGGGGGAATTAAATGTTTCACATTCTGGCGCTGGTTACCGTAACTTTGCGGATGGCGGGGATGACACCGCGTCTTTGGGGATTTTTTATGACGACAGTGTAATCGGACAAGGTATAAAAATTACCGAAATCATTGAAAATGGCCCGTTAGATAAAGCGAAATTTGATATAACCTCCGGTGCAGTAATTACCGCTATTGATGGGGTAGACCTTAGTGCTGATATGGATTGGAGTAAACTACTCAACCGAAAAGCTGGCAAACTTGTCTTACTCAGCATATTAAACAGTGACGGCGAAACAAAAGAGTATACAGTAAGACCCATATCTATAGGTGCTGAAGAAGATTTACTGTACGACAGGTTTGTAGAAATTAACGAACAAGAAGTCCTTAAAAAATCAAAAGGCAAACTGGGATATGTGCATATTCCCGGCATGAGTGATGGACCATATAGAAATGTTTTTGACATCATGCTTGGTCGTCATTTCGACAAACAAGGAATGGTAATCGACACACGCTTTAATGGCGGTGGTGATTTAGTCGCTGATTTAGCAATGTTTTTCACTGGTGAGAAGTTCCTCACGTATGCAACACAAGAGCGTGTAGTGGGTGGTGAACCAACATCAAGGTATACAAAACCTGTAATTTCGTTGTTTAACGAATCCATGTATAGCGACGGCCATTGTTATGCCAGTGGTTACAAAGACTTAAAAATAGGAAAGTCTGTTGGTATGCCGGTACCAGGTACATGTAGTTTTGCCGGTTGGGAAAGTTTACCGCTTGGTGGTTACTGGGGATTTGTACCAATCAGTGCTAAAAACAAGCGAGGCGAATGGCTAGAAAACAATCAGACTGAACCCGATATTATGTTGTCAAATGCGCCAGAAGACATTGCGACTGGTACCGATCAACAACTACAACGTGCAATTAAAGAGTTACTAAAACAAGTAAAATAACGGCGTTGTAACTTTAATCGCCAATAACTAGCGTAAAACCGTGTGCCTACACCGACAATTGATAGGCACACATGCTAACCGCACTACCTAGGTTAAGAGACTCAATGCTGCCGCTGCCCGATATAGTGTAAGCGTCAGCATTGAACATATTCAGTGCGTTATGCGGAACGCCGCGCGCTTCATTCCCAAATAAATAACATTCATATTTAGCGAATGCGTCACTATTTACGGCACTGCCCGTCAAATCAAGATAGGCAAAGCGCTCAAAACGTGTAGACAAGTCATCGAGTGAAACATCAAGCTCTATCGGTAGATGAAAAATAGCGCCCATGCTCGCGCGCACGACCTTTGGATTGAAAGGGTCCACACTATCAGGGCTAAGTATTAAGCGAAATCGACCAAACCAAGCAAGACTTCGTATAATTGTACCTAAGTTGCCTGGGTCTTGTACCTGATATAAATAAATACAGCGCTCGTTTTTGAATGAACCACCATTTCCATCACTTACGGGGACTTGTGGTTTTTGGTCTGAGCTTACATTGGGCAGAGGCACACATGCAACAATACCTTGTGGCGTTTTCGTATCACTTATTTGCGCCATTTGTTTTTGAGTAAGCACCAACACCTTAAAATCAATATTCATACCCTCGAAGGTCTGCGTGTACTCTTCGCGCATGTATTGTTC
Organism: Agaribacter marinus; assembly: GCF_030160655.1. GTDB lineage: Bacteria > Pseudomonadota > Gammaproteobacteria > Enterobacterales > Alteromonadaceae > Glaciecola > Glaciecola marina. Next base: position 859,762 of record NZ_BSOT01000006.1, on the reverse strand, counting down.
ACTGACATACAAGGTCACTTTTTGTGCAAGTACCGTCCCGTTTATTGCTTTGTGCAACTCTAGGACCAAGTGCTCACCTTCGACCAAGTAATAACCGAAACGCGTTCTATATTTTTTTTGATGCAGTTTTTTTACATCATCTAGTTTCATGTGGTGTGCTCAGTGCTGGCAGTTAACATCATCTTCATTGGGCCAGAAACAATGTAAATAGGTATATTGGCGTGAATTATATCGTGATTTTTGTGCTCACACTATCTTATATAAAAGCACGCGCGCCATTTACAAATCCAATGCATCGTTTGCAAATAGCGGCGGCGAGTTTACAATAAGGCCTGTTGTTACTCTATCTTCAGAAGAATCCCTAAATGGCCCGATCTAAAACTAGCAAAAAATGGCTAGACGAGCACGTTAACGACCCCTATGTAAAAAAAGCGCAAATCGATGGCTACCGCTCACGTGCAAGCTACAAACTACTTGAAATAAATGAAAAAGATAAACTATTTCGACCCGGCAGTATTGTAATGGACCTTGGCGCTGCGCCAGGGGGTTGGTCACAAATTGTGGCACCCATTGTCGGTGATTCAGTAGAGGTGATTGCATCTGATATTTTGCCGATGGACAGCATCATTGGCGTAAATTTTATTCAAGGTGACTTTAGAGAAGAATCTGTCTACAACGAGATTTTGCAGGCCCTAGGCGATAACAAAGCCGATGTGGTTGTTTCAGATATGGCCCCTAACTTAAGCGGTGTAAATACCACCGATCAATACGCGTCAATGTATCTAGTTGAGCTGGCCCTCGATATGGCACGCAATGTCCTTAAACCCGATGGAAGTTTTTGCGCCAAGGTATTCCAAGGCGTGGGTTACGACGAATATGTAAAAGATGTACGCACGTCATTTAACAAGCTGATTGTACGAAAACCCGACGCATCTCGCCCTCGCTCTCGCGAAGTTTATCTTGTGGCAAAAGGCTTTAAAGGATAAAACGGTTTAGCGTTCTAGTAGATGTAGTTTGTCTGAGATACCGTTCCAGTCATCAGCGTCTGCAGGTGGCGCTTTCAATTCGTTGATATTAGGCCACTCTTGGCATAATTCTGCATTTAGTGCCAAATACAGCGCGTGGTCTTCCGGTAGTTCTGTGTCTTGAAATATTGCCTCTGCCGGACACTCTGGTACACATAAGGCGCAATCGATGCAAATCACAGGGTCAATCGCTAAAAAATTAGGCCCTTCAAAAAATGCATCGACAGGACATACCGCCACACAATCTGTATATTTACATTTTACGCAGTTATCGGTTACAACAAAGGTCATTTACAGCCAATTACCTTATAGTTTTAGGATAGGCCTAAGTGTAATCTCAATTGTAGCAATAATCTATTGCAACTACGCTTTGAATAGTGCTCAGATGCTAGTTACGGTGTCTATAACTCGCTTTTTCGGATGCCTATTTCCGTGATTGTCAGTATGGCTCTCTACTTAACTTTGCGTTGCTCAGTCGGTTCATACCCGTACATCACTCAATGTGCTACCCAATTATTGTTAAGTGATTTAAAATGCCGTGCTTTGCTAGAGGATGTGTCTGGCGTTCAAAGAGAGTAGCCCTATTATGTTGCGTTTAACCGATATTAAATTACCGCTCGACCACGACGAGCAAGCACTCCAAGCTGCTATATTGAGCAAACTTAATATTCCCAAAACACAGCTCATCGACTTTACGATGTTTAAACGCGGCTATGACGCACGCAACAAAAAAGACATTAAGCTAATTTATACCCTCGATGTCGAGGTCAAAGAGCAAGCAGAGTTACTTGCTACATTCGAAAACGACACCAGCGTGCGTGTCACACCAGATATGCAATATAAGTTTGTTGCCCAAGCGCCTAAAGAACTCAATCATCGCCCGGTTGTCGTAGGCTTAGGTCCATGCGGCTTGTTTGCTGCACTCATTTTGGCCCAAATGGGTTACCGTCCTATCGTACTAGAACGCGGTAAAGCCGTGCGCGAACGCACCAAAGACACCTTCGGATTTTGGCGAAAACAACCCTTAAACCCTGAGTCAAATGTGCAATTTGGCGAAGGTGGTGCAGGTACGTTTTCAGATGGCAAATTGTATAGCCAAGTAAAAGATCGCAAACACTATGGCCGTAAAGTGCTGCACGAGTTTGTGCTAGCCGGTGCACCTGACGAAATCATGTATGTCAGCAAGCCCCATATTGGTACATTTAAATTGGTGAATATGGTTGAAAAAATGCGCAAGCAAATTATTCAACTAGGCGGCGAAATCCGCTTTAGTACACGTGTAGAAAAATTAGATTTATCTGGCGATACCGCCAAGTTCAAAGTAAAAGGTTTACATCTATCAAATGGCGAGTATTTAGCCTGTAAACAAGTGATTCTTGCAGTGGGTCACAGCGCCCGTGATACCTTCGAATCGCTTTATGAACAAGGCGTATATGTTGAAGCTAAGCCCTTTTCTGTCGGATTTCGAATAGAGCATGAACAAAGCATGATTGACCGATGTCGTTTTGGTGATAACGCGGGTAATCCAATACTTGGTGCTGCTGATTACAAATTAGTACACCACTGTAAAAATGGTCGCACCGTCTATAGCTTTTGCATGTGTCCCGGCGGCACAGTCGTCGCCGCGGCCTCTGAGCCGGGACGAGTGGTTACCAATGGTATGAGCCAATATTCTCGACATGAACGCAACGCAAACAGCGCCATTGTAGTGGGTATCACGCCCGAACAAGATTATCCAGGGCACCCCTTGGCTGGCATTAAACTGCAACGTGAATTAGAAGCCCTTGCGTTTACCATTGGCGGTGAAAACTATCACGCACCTGCGCAGTTAATCGGTGACTTTTTATCCGGTAAATCAAGTATTGAAATGGGTGAAGTAAAACCCTCTTACACGCCCGGTGTTACGTTAACGGATTTAAGTAAAGTCGTGCCAGACTATGTGACTCACGCGATACGCGAAGCCATTCCCGCATTCGATCGCCAAATAAAAGGCTTTGCCAAGGCCGATGGCTTACTTACCGGCGTAGAAACGCGCACATCCTCACCCATTTGCATAAAACGTGACGACGATTACCAGAGCGTAAATGTTGAAGGCTTATATCCTGCCGGCGAAGGCGCAGGGTATGCAGGCGGCATCTGGTCGGCAGGTATTGATGGTATAAGAGTAGCTGAGGCGCTAGCATTAGCCTACGATGCTGAATTTCGTTAATGCGGTAGGTGCTTTATTTAAGCCAGTAAAAAGTGTGCTGTTGTCTATCAATAGGGAGTGACGTAAGTATATTGATGCCCCTTTACATAGTGTTCAAACCAAGCCAATTCTTTATTAATTTTAAAAAGGCGATGGGAGAGTTTCTTGAAACCATGAGACTCATCTGGCGCGATATAAAGCTCAGTATCTACCCCTACATCTCTCAGCGCCCGGAACAAAATTTTTGATTGAGTTGAAGGTACTCTTTGGTCTCGTTGGCCGACGAAAATTAGTGTGGGTGTGGTAACTTTCCATAAATCATGTAACGGAGAATGGTTTCTATAATTGTCTAAGTTGGCGCCTTTGCTCCATGGTTTAGAACCAAACCAGGGGGTTCTGCCATATGAAGTGTCAGTTTCGCCATACATTGACATCCATTCAACAGCTCCTGCACCGGAAGACGCCGCCTTGAAACGAGTAGTTTCTGTTAATAACTTGTTCGTCATATGAGCACCTGCACTCCAGCCCATTTTTACTAATTTATCTGGCGCCGCGATGCCTTCGTCAATTAAGTAATCTATACCACTTAATACGTCTAGATGAGCATGCTTGAAGTATCCGCCCATCATACTTCTTAAAAACTGGTCGCTGTAACCGGTGCCTCCTCGATGATTTACTCTAAGAATCGCATATCCCATGCCAGCTAATACTGGCATATAACTACCTGTACTCCAAATGCCAAATTGGTCAGATGACCTCGGGCCTCCATGGGTTTGTGTTACTAGCGGATATGTGTGCCCCTTTTTATAATTGACTGGATACACCAACAAGCCTTCAATTAAATAGCCATCATGGCTTTTCCATGTCAACTTTTCTTGTTTGGGTAAAGTAAACTCATGGGATAATTTGGCGTGTTCCGAAGTAACTCGCTGAAATACCATCGCCTTTTCGTTAGCTAACCAATAGTCACCCAACTCTATTGGACTTGTTTTTCTAATGAGATGTTGTTGATTTTCACTGTCATAGGCCCAGTCGGAAATTGTCCAATCACCTGCAGTAAGTTGAGTGATTTGCTTATTTTCGATGTCGTACTCAAACAAATGGTTTGATACGCCAATGTTTTGTAGAACATACAGCTGCTTGCTGTCGCCAGACCAAGCATAATTTATTACTTCGCCTTCTAAGTCTTCTGCAAGGATACTAACTTTCCCTGTCTTCACGTGCAGTAAAAATATATTCTTGTTGTAGTAAGGGTCACCCATGCTATTTACTGTCGCTGTAAATGCTATCCATTTATCATTTGGAGAAAAGCTCAGTGCTTGTTCAGCAAAATTGTTCTGTGTTAGGCCTTGGGCATTTTTTCCGAGGTTATCGCTAAGAAACAGATCTCCAGTGTGTCTTTGATCTAGCAAAACTCCCTTGGCTTTCAAGTAAACTATCTGTTGTTCATTTGTGCTTAGCGCATATGCGCGCACGCTGAAAGTGTCATTAGTAATAGCGTGCAATTCCCCTGAATTAAGATCAACTTTCCATAATTGGCGCTGCCTGTCGGGGTTTTCAAACTGTTCGATTACTTGTTTTTTTTTAATTTGTTTTTGGCGCGCCTTCGAAGAAAGGGCTATGCCGGTAAAATACAGGTACCTATCGTCTTTCGTGAGGACAAGGTTGCTTGGCGTAAAGTCAAAGCTAAATACTTTTTTTGCTTCGCCACCGTCCATACTCAATTTATAAAGTTGGCGACGATCATCTTTCTCTCTTTTGCTCAAGAAAAACAAATAACGCCCATCGTTACTGAAAAATGGATCACTTGATGGCGCACTAGAAAAAGTCAGTTGCTTACTTTCTTGGGATGTTACATTGTACAACCATAACTGCGACTCTCGTATATTCTTGTTCCAGTTCGGTTTGTTTTTCTCAAATGCAATATGACTTCCGTCAGCAGATAGAACAGCATCTTGGACTCGCGTCATACTTAATATGTCTACTGCAGACATTGGTTTTGCTTGTTTAGGACTTGCAAATACGCTTGCTGTGTTTACTAAAAGAAATAAGGCTAGGATGGCAATAATATTTGTCGATGTGAAATAACTAGGTGTCATTGTTGATCTCTCAATGGGAGTATTTGTAAACCGCGACTAATAGTAAATGCTGTCATCATTTGCATGGAGGAAAGACGCTTCAGCTAGTCGTCCTACCTGAAGCGCATGGTGTCAAAAATGTTGCTGGCAGTGCGCCTGCTCACTTAGAATTTTAGTCTCACGCGAACAAAGCCAGAACGACCTAACAAGCCATATCCATCGGAGAAGTTCCCTGAATTTCCATTAGGCGCACCCAGCGGCGCAAATGGCCCTTGATTGTCGTTGATGTTGTTCACACCTGCAGAAATTCGTAGTTGAGTGCTGTCTATATTGGTTGTATATCTAACAGATAAGTTGTGTATTAACTCACGATCGTAAAACAAAAAGAGAGGTTCCTCAGCATCACTACCAAATTCTTCAATAGCATCTTCGTATGTTTCTAGTAGCGCATAACTGCCGATAGCTGTGCCGAAGTAATTCGTTCGCCAAGAAATACGCCAACTTTCGTTTTGCCACGCGAGTGAAAAACGCCCCCGGTCTTTGAAAGAATTACTGACAAGCTCACCTTTGTCATTGTCGATATCTAAACCATCTAAGGGGCTTCCGTCAGCTGCGATGGTTGTTGGAATTTCGTCAGCCCTACCTGCTTCCGTTAATGCAGCAATTTGATCCAGTTCATTAAAATCATCACGTATATCAAGCAGCTTGATAATGTGTGTGTGATTGTAAGAAAGGCTAAAGTTGCCAGGGATTCCCATGCCCTCTAAAGAAAAGTCATATGCGATAGAGTAGTCAACGCCACTTGTAAGTCGGCCATTTAAGTTAAACTCTCGATTGACTAAGTTTTCAATCTGACCATCTTCAGGGTTTCTGCTTACATCGTTGCATAGGGGGTTGCTGGAGAAGTTGACATTGTCTCTGTAACATTCCCTCAGAATGTCAGCACCACTTAACGCAGTTATGACATTCTTAATTTCAATATCATAGTAGTCAGCAGAAAAACTCAAGCCTTTGACTTGCTCAGGGACCCAAACAATACCAACCGTTACGGTATCAGCCTCTTCTTCAATTAAGTCCGGGTTCCCCGCATTGGGACCTGATATTGTCGTACTTTCTTGGGTAAAAAAGCCCGGGTTTTCAGAATCAAGGTCATTAATGGCCGCGAGAATACCGGGTTCTGACAAGCAGTTTCTCGCCACAATACCGTCAATACCATCAGCATCGGCTGCTGCAAGTGATACACCGTCGCAAATGTCAGTGACATTGTCTGAGTCACCTCTAGGGGGAGAGAACAATTCCGTTAAATCGGGAGCACGCAAGGCACGGTTAAAATTAGCTCTAAACAGCACATCCTCTAGTGGTTGATATTGAAGACCGGTGCCGAAACTAGTAACGCTACCTACTCTATCAATATCATAATTTGCAAATCTCAAGGATGTATCGATGGATAATTGATATATCCCAGGCGCATCTGTAATGATAGGAATGTTTAATTCCCCAAAAGCTTCTGCGACGGCAATAGACGCCGTGTAAGCTGGCACATGTCCCGAAGAGTGCCCCCCTCGGCGATTAAGTGGTCCGGGTTGAATATCTTGTTCATCCTTTCGATACTCAATCCCAATCGCCGCACCGATGGGTCCTGCCGGTAATTCCAACAAATCCCCAGTCATAAACGCTTGAAAATTCACTTGTTCAATTTCGGCTAAGGTAAATAAGTTGGCACGAATATAATCAGCAGCTTCGTTAGTTATTGAGCCTCGCCCAAATAAATTGACGGGAACACATCCATCCGCCCTGTCTAGCGGATCTGCACATTGAATGGTGCCGTCTTCAGTACGTTCAGCATTCAAGCCTTTTGCCAAGTTTACGATATCAATTTCATTGGCACGGGTTTGTACTTGCTTGTGTTTTCCATAGCCTAGGGATGCTTCCCAATCCCAATCGTCAAATACTTGTCCTCTTAAGCCAGCCCAAGCACGTGTTGTCGTGCGGTCGTTGTCACTTTCTTGCGGGCCCACTTCAACGAATCGCCTGTCCCAACGCAGTGCTCTAGTTTCGTTTTCTCTGATAAACTGTGGGACAAAGGGGTTATCTAAATCTATTCGACCTGCGACTAAACGCTCCTTAACTGTACCATCCGGGTTTATCAATAAATGAACATCGTTGTAGTCGTCGCCTTCAGGTTCTCTAACATTGACCTGTTTTATGTTTGAACGTAACAAAGTGAAAAAACCTTCAATGGCATTGCTAAACTCGTAGACGCCTTTTATCCCTATATTCAAACGCTCTCTAGGGGATTGGAAAGTGTCTGGCGAACGAAAATCGAAGCCGTCTCTGTCGGTAACGAAATTCTCTCGTAGGACGTTGTCTTCATCATACCAGTAACTACCTTGATCAAATCTACCGCCATCGGGATCAGCACTTTTGTTACCATATTCAGCGGGCAATATTTCATTGGCACGAATATCTTCGCCTAAGATATTGCTAAAGAAGTTCAGCCCATCATCATAATCCCAATCCGCTTGAATTAAGGTTCTTGGAATTGCTGACGATCTAGACGCTTTTCTATCATCCATATCGACCGCTGCGAAAATGTAACCTTTGTCGTCATTAAATTTCTTTCCGTAACTGACTTCAACGCTGTAGCTTTCTCTGTCTAAGGTGTTGCTTTTACGACCTAAAACGTCGATTTCAAAGCCTTGTTGGCCACTTTCAGTAATTAAGTTGATCACTCCAGCGACCGCGTCCGAGCCATAAACTGACGAACGACCTCCTGTGACTACCTCAATCTTTTCAATAAAACTAGAGGGCATAGAGCTTTGACTGACTCTATTAATGTTATTACTTTCTGACACTGTGCGGCGACCGTCTATTAACGTCAGTGTGCGATTGTCTCCCAAGTTTCTTAAGTTAACCGACTGAATACCACTGCCGTTGATGGATAGTGTTGAGTTTTCATCCGTACTGCCTGCGATGATGGATGGAATTTCTAACAAAGACTCTGATAAGTCTGGGGAACCTATATCATCAATGCTATCTCTTCCAAATACTACCACCGGATTCCCAAGAGAAAATTCATAGCGCTTTATACGCGAGCCAGTTACTTGTACTTTTTCAATTGGCGTATTGGCGACGTTGTTTTGCGACGCACCTATGCCTGAAGGAGCTGTGCTCTCTTGCGCATGTGCAAAACTCGAATTGCTAATTCCTGCGAGTATTAATGAGGTCGCAATGAGATTGTGCTTAAATTGATGTTCCATTTCGTCGTACCACGCTATTTTGATTTATTGTTTTTTGGCAGTGTTACTTGGTTATATCTGACTGGGTGCCGTGAGGAAAGTCTGGACAAATCTATTATTTGCCTTTTTAATATCTATTAAATATCTATTTTCTTATACAACAAGGGCTAGAGCGCAGTGAGTGTGGTTAAAAAAAATCAGGTTTTTACACTGTGTAATGCTGAAGTTAACCTCTCAACACAAACGATCAGACACCACGATGGAAGATTTGAACACGTACAACTAAAATTTTTGGAAGTTCTCTATTGCCTGGCACAATCTTACCCTGACGTTGTCAGTCGTGACAAAATTATTCAAGAGGTTTGGCAAGGAAATCGCTACGTTGGCGAAAAAGCACTAACAAACGCCATTTGGCATATTCGCAAAAGTTTGCACTTGGAGCATTCTGATTGTATCCAAACTGTACGTAAAAAGGGCTACCGCCTGACCCAAAAACCTGTAGTAAAGGAAGAGCAACTATTAGCCCCAGATAATAAAGAAAAGTCTAGTGGCTTAATTAGCTATGTAGGTTTAGTTTTATTGTTGCTTTCTGTTTTTGCGCTTGCTATTTACTTTTTTACTGAACATACAGGAAGTTCACAAAGCGTTATTATGCCGATTACTACTTCGTCAGGCCGTGAAGCCTATCCTGATATATCGTCTGATGGTAAAAAAATGCTTTACTATTGGAAGCGGAATAACGAAAACCAAGATTTGTTTTATCGCGACATAGAACGGATTGATTTGCCACCGGTACAACTTACTCACGACGCTGAAAGAGAGAGTAAGTCAGTGTGGAATTTGACGATGGATAAAGTTTTTTACATTCAAAAAACATGGGATTATCTGTCATGCAGAGTGGTGTCTCTTGACCTACGTACCCGTGAAAAGAAATTTGTCGGTCAGTGCCATCCAGACGTTAATCCGTCAATTGCCATTTCAAACGATGGTACAACCTTGGCTTATGTCGGAAATGACGACCACGTCTCGTCAGTGGGCGTGTATACACTAGATTTGCAAGACCCCTATGCACAGCCTAAACGGTTTTCCTGTGCAAGTAACTGCGAATTTTCGGATAGGGACATTGAGTTTTCACCGAATGACAGGTATTTTTTGATGACGCGCAGGACTCAACTCGATGAAGAGGATCTGTTTTTAGTTGAGCGCGAGAGTGGGGAAAGTAAACGATTGACGATAGGGCTTCAAAATGTTCAAGGTGTTGCTTGGCACCCTAACAAGAACCTTATTGTTTACAGTGCTGAGCGCGCTGAAAACCGTGGCGCGTATGCCTTAAATTTGGACAACAATGAAGTATTGGATTTAGGTATTGAAGGATTCAGTTTCCCTAAGTTTATCAGCGGCTCAAATGACATTATTTACCATGATCGCAGACTGCGGAAATTCATTAGTACACTAGAAATTGAAAAGCAAAGTGCAGCTATTCCCTTCCCACTAATAAACTCTGACTATGTACACACGAACGCAATGTATTCTCGAGCGACGAAAAAGATTGTCTATATTTCAAATGAATCTGGCGACAAAGAATTATGGACAGCCAGCTTAAACGGTACCCAAAGTCGACAATTGACACGACTAGCTGGCAATATTTCTTTTCCTAGTTGGTCTCCAGATGGAACATCTGTTGCTTTTTTATTACGTCATCAGGCTTCTGATGAGACATCCATTCAAATAGTGGATATTGAAACGCAAGAAATCAAAGAATTAACGCCAAACGGATTAAACGAATTTTTAATGCCTACGTGGAGCAAAGATGGCAGCAGTATAAATGTATCCGCTGCACTTGAACGAAATGATGAAAATTTTAATAGAGCGTATTTTAAAATAAATATTAAAGACAGTACTTATCGACTAATATCTGAGCGCAGCGGCGGTTACATTATAGAGTCAAACACGAGTGACACAATATGGTACAGCGATGGCAATGATGCAATTTATACCGCAAGTTTGAGCGACCCTGTTGGGACAGAAGTCAGATTGATTGAGCCAGGCTTAATGAGCAGTGCCTACAGCTGGTTCAAGTCTGCAGATGGCATTTACTTTTTACAACGCTATGCTGACCAAGAACGAATAAACTTTTACGCTTTCGACACATCGCTTATTGAAACCGTCATAAAGGCGCCTTTAAGAACGTTCTCGAACCGAGTGCCTTTTTCGTTTATTGATAAGAGTAATAGCTTGGTCATAACTCAGTCGGTCTTACCTAAGGTTGATATTAAACGACTATCCCACCCAGTACTCAATGATTGACCGCTTTGGCAGTAATATTGATATTTACCGTCACCTTTGGTAAACGCACCCAGACTATCTCACAATTCATGCACCCAAACTGGCAAATATTGGCGTAATGTACAATGCTAAGGTGAGATATTTCTATCACTCAATGCACAAAATACCTAAGTATTGTCGAAATAAAACTAAAAGTGAATAAGTCAGTCATCGCATTTGTTATGTCAACAAATGCAAACTGCAAAGGTATGGATGAATGGCATTATTCAAACTTATTTACCACGTTGGAGAACCGCCATGATAATTGTTAGTGCACGAAAAAATTTTAACAACCCAGATGTTTTATCGTCTTCTGGGCATATTTTCAAAGAAGTCGATTTAGACAGTGACGCAACGATAGTTGATATAAGTTCAGAGCAAAACTTCTTAAATCGATTAAATGATAAGAAAGTGCTGTTTTTGATCCACGGCTACAATAACGAGCAAGACGAGGTGAACGACGCTTACGCCGTTATCGAAAAAAACGTCAACTTACACATGCAAGGTGAGTACGACCTCGTGATTGGTTACTCATGGCCGGGAGGAGATAGAGGGCTTGAATGGTGGCAATCAAAAAGTCGCGCGAATGCGGTTGCGAGGCGACTTCGTTTTCTACTTGAAAAAATGTCGGGCGTCACGTCATCATTGGATTTAATGTCGCACAGTCTAGGCGCAAGAGTCACGCTGAAAGCGTTAAAACAGTCGAACTTGAGCTCACTGATTAGACATTACTATTGCACCGCGGCAGCCGTCGACAATGAGGTATTAGAAGAAAATGAGGAATTTAGTGATTCTTTATCCAAGGTCGAAAAATTGTTTGTACTTCATTCATGTAAAGATGGCGTTCTATCTGTTATATATCGAATGGCAGAATGGGATAACGCATTGGGACTCTTTGGCCCCGAGGATAGAGCATATATCTTAAATAAAGCTAAAAACGTATACGTTGCCAACTGTAAGAAAGTAGTCGATAGCCATGGTGGCTATAAACGCGCCAACAGCGTATATCAATATATGTCATCCTCAATAAATGGCAACATACAAAGGTTTAAAACACTCTAAAGATGTTTTGTTGTTCAAGCAATTAATAAGCCGCTGTTAAATAGCGGCTTATTACAGTTTATTCAAGTTTGATAGAAAACGTTTACTGTTTCTTGTTCAATTCACGCAACTCAATCAGTACAAATTCAGCTAAAGATCACAAAGACGTCAGGTATTTTAAAGCTGGTTTACTTAAACTGAGGGCTTGTTCGTTCTATTTTAAATTGAGTTTAAACAGTTCATTAAACTCAAACTAGGGAGAAAATTATGAGCAACGCCTTACGAATCATTTTAATTATCACAGCGATGTTAGTATCGTTTTTTATCAATGCAGTCGAATTTAACGATACTCAGAAGTGCAATGAAATTAAGGATGCCCCCGATTTGACTATCCAATACTGCACTGCTGCTATGCAGTCAGATGAATTAAGCGATGAAAATTTGGCCGACGTAATAGCTAGACGAGGATACGCTTATTACCAAAAAAGCAATTACGAGCAGGCTATCACTGACTTCAACACTGCCATTCAGTTGAACCCTAAAGATGCTCGTTTCTATATAGTGCGTGGAATGGCCTACGAATACGCCGAGCGTAATTACAACGAAACCGTCGATAACTTCAGCTCAGCGATTCGACTGCAACCCAAAAATGCTCGGTATTACAATTTCCGATGCTGGGCCCGAGTGCTAAAGGGAGATGCCGAGTTGGCACTTTTTGATTGTAATCAGTCATTGGACATTGAACCAAACAACCCCAATGCTTACGACAGTCGAGGCATAGCTCATTTTGCGCTAGGGAATTACCAAGCCGCACTGGCAGATTATAACAAGTCAATTGAGTTAAATTCCGAAGCTTGGTCAACTCATCTAAATAGGGCTCGTGTACACGAAATATTGGGCAACACTTCACAGGCAGAAGCGGACAAAAATATTGCCAGAAAGAATGCTCAAGGAGAAGAACAATACAAAACTTGGTTAGGTAGTATTGAAGATGCCGAAAAAAACAACCGACATCATAGGCAATAATAGGCAACTTGGCATATTTGCCTACTTCCGATCTTTTTTCATCCGCTTACTTTGTGCTTCTCGTTTTTCAGTGCGCTTCTCTTTGCGGTCTTTTTTGTCGGGTGTCAATGACCCATCTTTAAAACGCTGTTTGCGCTTTTGCTTGTCTGCAATTTTTTTCGCGGCGGCGTCTTCCATTTGTTTTTTTTCAATGTTTACCATGCCCGGCGTCTCAAATGTAATTTGTCCTAACTTACCCGCCTGCAACTCGGTAAGTAACACTTCGCATATTTTGTGTAAATTTACACGACCACCAGCCATCAATGCACCGCGCGTTTTTGCTGCCGCTTCTAAAAACGCCAGTTCGGTGGAGGGTAACTCTTCAAGCTTAAAGCGTTCCGTCATGACCTCAGGGTATGCTTTTATTAAATAGTCCGCAGCATAAAACCCAACGTCATCAAATTCCATTGCTGTATTTTTAACCGCGCCTAAGGCCGCAAGCCGATAGATTGAATTAGGGTTTTCGAGTTTAGGCCATAGCACACCAGGTGTATCGAATAATATAATTCCGTCACCCAGGTTAACCCGTTGCTGGCTTTTAGTGACTGCGGGTTCATTACCCGTTTTGGCAACAATACGATCTGCAAGAATATTTATAAGCGTTGATTTACCGACATTTGGAATGCCAGTTATCATCGCCTTAATTGACTTTACCGACGCATTTTTTTTCGCACAAATACTGCGAACAATATTAATAATCTGCTTACTATTCCCTGGATTGTTACTTGCCGTTGTTAGTGTTTGTACGCTTCGTTCCGTTTCTAAGTGCGCTTGCCAGTCTGCCGTTAACTTAGGATCCGCCAAATCGTACTTATTGAGAACTTTAAGACAGGGTTTATCTCCGCGTATTTTCGCAATCTCCGGGTTCTCACTCGAATAAGGTATGCGTGCATCGAGTACTTCAATCAAAATATCAACTTGATCAAGCGACTCTTTTATTTCTTTAAGGGCCTTATGCATATGCCCTGGAAACCATTGTAATCCCACGCCTTACATCCTTTATTCTGAGAAATTATTTACGCCTTATGGGTTAAACCGAGCGATAAGCTACATAAACGCTTAACCGTGACGAAGAATAGCAGGAGAATAATTAACATTCGTGCGCTATTCAACTTGTATTATTGTACAGCGCAACACTCAGTCAATGACTAAACCAATAAGCTACGCCTGCAAAAAACCTCTAACCTTGGGTGTAAACCAAGATTTGAACTGCTTCACTTTTTGCCAATTAAATTGAGCTTCTGGTGCAACCAAATACAAAGCATAGGGACTTTGCTGTGAAAAACCGAGTAAACGAATTAAACTTCCAACACGCAGGTGCTCGGTAATTAAGCAGGAATCAATCATCAAATACCCTTGTCCTATTAGTGCAGCCTCAATTAAAGGCACTGCATTTTCGGATTGAAGTATGGGGCGCAGTTTTTGTGCGTCTACTCCATATTGTTTACAGCAACTCGTAAACATATCTTGCACTCCCTTGGTCGTATCTTCAATACGCGGCAAAGAAAGCACTTGCGTAGCGTTATTTACATCAATATCTCTTAGCAAACTTGGACTAGCAACCAACACCATGTCACCTTGAAAGATTTTTTCCTCATGTAAACCAGAGTACCCCCCTCCACCCAAACGAATCGCAACATCTATATCGCCTTGCTTAAAATCAATAAGATCGTTTGACGGGGCAAGCTGGACCATTAAATTGGGGTACATCTGTTGAAATTCTTGTAATCTCGGGATTAACCATGATGAGCTGAAAGAGTGTAAAGTTGAAATTCGCAGGACGTCGGAGCGAGGATCGCCTTGTATCGTATCTACACCATCACTTAAGGCCTCAAATCCACGCAGAATAAGTGGGAGCATTCGACGCCCAGCATCCGTCAGTTGAACTGTTCGAGCTGACCGTTCAAACAACTTCTGACCTAGTCGTTCTTCAAGTTGCCTAATCTGTTGGCTAATAGCCGCTTGTGTCACATTTAGTGATTCAGCCGCCTTTTTAAAACTCAGAAGTCGGCCCGCTTCAGCAAAAAACTGCAAACTTTTCAATGGTGGAAGAGATTTCAAAAAAACACCACATACTTAAGATTTTCTTAACTATAGTTAACATCTTATCGTTTGTCGACACATATCCGAGTAGCTAAGCTTTATGCACATTCTAGCTACATAGCGAAACAACAATGAAAAAGGCTACACCCTATATAATCATGTTTTTAATGATTTCTTTAATGTTTTTATATTTTGAAATAAGTAAGGCGAGTGCGGAAATTAGTCGAGATCATGAAAAAGGCGAATACCCCTATACACGCTTAGTAAATCATACAGATTCAATTAAGGTATTCTTTACTGAAAACAAAAAAGATGTGACTTGTCATGTCCGCGTGATTACGCCCTTGCGTCAATGGCAATCTGAACCAGTAACAGTCTCTAAGCTAGTGTTTGAAAAAACGCCTTTAATGGCTTGCTTACCTCGGAAAAACGCCCAAGGTATTTATGCTCACGTGTGGGCGGAAAATATTACAGTTCAATGACAATACGCCAAGTAAACGATTTTTATTGTACCCTTTACATTTAATTTGACTTGTTATGCCTAACCTCCAACCTCCATAGGTTTCCATGAAAATGGTGGCATGTTTACTAAAACTGCAGTAATTGATTTGGGCGCAACGTCTTTACCCAAAGCAGGAAAAGCTTTATCTGAGAAATTAGCAATAATCTTACTTCCATCACTAAAAGCAGTCTGTTGAATATCGCCGTTAACATCCAGCCATTTAAAATCGACTAGCTGTTTATCCCAAAGCGCTTCATGGATATGAAGGAAAGCTTTTTGATAGTGCTTCAACTGCATGAGTCGCGCACCTCCGTTTGAATTAGCGTCATCTCGACTTAAATGAACCATAGCAGGCACATTGTATAGCATCGCCAAGAGATCACGTTCCACTTTAACATTAGAGAACTTAAGACTATCGAAATGCCAATGATGACTGCTAATAAGCTCATCATGAAAAACAGCTTGGTATAACGGCACTCTATATTGAGGTGAAAACAAAAGAGTTCTGTATGGTTCTTTCACTTTAGCGGGTTTAAAAAAAAAGTCTGGCTTGTGATCTGGATACCAACGCCCAAGATAATAGGGAGACGAACGGTCTTTCATCATCTCAATATCATGCCAACCAAAAATAGAGGTTTCCAAGCCATGAGCGAAAGTAATGCCCGACGCGGTCAAGGAATTCCCATCTTCCGAACCGAGAACAACTTGACTAATTTCAACGACATCTTCTAAGCGTTTATTGAACCCAGCCAACATTTGTTGTTCGCTGGTGTTTAAGTGATAGTCTTCTCTAGCCATCCCAGTCGCGTCAACGTCTAGAAAAAGACTGTCAAAACGACCAAATTTGACTACGTCAGATACTCGACGTAACACATAAGCACTTTCACAGAGCGGGTTTAGATAAAACCCCTTACCTCTAAATCCCGCTTTCTTGATACCATCAGCCAACTCAATCGCACAACTTTCTCTCATTTTTTCGGGCAACTGAGCACTTAACCAAGCATCATTAACTCCACGGGGCAAAGCAGTATTGTATGAATCATAAGTACCAACTAGATAACCAGCTGATTTCGCACTTTCTATGACTTCAGGTTGATAGAAGGCAGGCAACCAGTTGTCTAAACCGAGCCATAAACGAGACAACCCAGTTGACTGTAATAAGCCTACCATATCTTTTGATATTGCCTGCCCCCAATACGCAGAATCATTCAAATATTGTCCAGCATTATTCATCAACCACTTTTTCTTGCTCTGAGCTGCTGTATACTGTGTTTCAATAGTATTATTCAGCATCGTTGGAGCTGGCACGCTATACATAGTATCGAGTGACCGGTTAATCTTATCTATAATAGTTTGCTTGTAGTAGTTGCTTATCCAGCGGCGACCATCAACTAAGGCTTCCAATTCTGAGCGATTCTTCGAATCTAGTTTAAATGTACTTTGCGCTAACAACCATTTAATCAACCCTTTCCAATGTTTTACATCTTCCTTGCTAATACCATCTCGGCCAAACAAGTAAACATGACTTGCACCAACTAATTTCGCGATACTTCGATTTTTCTTCTGTTTACTAGACAGTGGCGTAGCTGATCCTTTGTCTATTCGCCAATGCCGATACTGTTTAGCGCCATCAAGCATGTGCTCTCCGAGACTAACAGATACCTTAAATGCTTGGTGTGAATTGAGAACAGTAAAATAATGAGAAGATTGCATATTGAGCTTTTCTGAAGCACTTGAAAAAAACAATTTGTTGTCTGTCGCAGTGACTAAGTGCCAACTAACAAAAATTTCCCCTAGCCTTGCCGTCCAAAATGGCATTTTCAAATCTTGAGTCGTGTTTGATGCATTACGCGACTTTGTTAGGTATTCGATCCATGCTTGATTATCTATCGGTACTCGCATCCCTTCATTAAAAGGCAAATAAAGCACTTGAGTAGCTTCACTTGCAAGATTAAACCACTCGAGTTGTAGCGGCTTATTTCTTTCAATGTTATCGGTATTCAAAAGCGAAAAGGTAAGCTCGAGCGTCTCACCAATTACGGCATCGACTTTAATGTTACTGGGAAGTAGTGTCCATTGCACATGCTTCTGCGACAACCGCTTAAGATGTGCAATGTCTTGCAATTCATTCGCAACTTTTAGGGCAGGCCGATTGATAGGTATGCCCTTCCAATTTATCATTAGAGTACTAGGTTCAATTGAAACGATTTGGCCGTTATCATCAGTTAACTGGATTGGTTGGCTTGCAAACACGAAATTGCATAGAAACATCTCAATGAAGAAAGCCAGGTTAATAAGCGCAAATTTAAAAAGCATGCATTGATTCCAATATTTTCGAATATTCCAATTTCACATGCTTAGTCAATCAAACGTGTCACCTCAATGTAAATACTCAATTGTCGTCTTCTACATAAAGGGCAAATGGCATTGATATTCGGTGAATATATTCTACTCTGACGCCCGACTGTAACTCATAAATAAGTGCGGAAACACTTAAAAATTCTGCACCGTGAGGAATTTTTGCAGGCGAAACTTTTACTGTATTTCCTTCAACGTTAGCAATGATTTTTTTACCTATTTGTTGGTAATCTTCATTGAACCAATGAAAGCCCGTTGTTGCTGGATCGCAACCATTAGCCAAATTTGGAAGCGACACTGATATTTTGTCGCTAAATTGAGTAATTCGTTCCAGCCAACGTTCAGAGTGGTAGTTAGAAACAACAATAGGAGTTTCAAAGCCATTGAATGTTAAGTAGTAGAGTCCAGCAATAGGCTTTATTAGTAATTCATCTGTTTCCCACTCTTGATATGAAGCATCCTCGTCAATACCACCCGATAACACTACTTCCTTTTTTGGCGATAGCAGTTGAAACGAGCCATTTATCGTCTTCTGGTCGATAGATAACTTTATTTGATAGCCCTGATTGGAGAAGCCTTGTCGACTTATAATTGAAAGTTTAAAACCTTTATTTAGATTGCCGAATGCGTTGTATAAAATTTGACCGCAATTACTTTCTTTTAAAATAGTCTCCTTCAGAGGAAGCCAATGTTCAACGGCAATATCATGTCGATTTAACGCAGAAACCAGCTCCCACCAAGCCACCTTAGGTTGTTTAATCATTAGCGCATTGAAAGACTTCTGCATAGGTGTTCTCATGAACCACTCACTATCACGAGCAGCGCCTAAGGAATCTGCGGTTAGTAAGAAAATAATGAGACCCAATATTGTTTTATTCATTTAGCTGCCGTTAAGCGATATCCGATACCACGGTGAGTTTCAACTTCCAGACAAGGGAAAGCCTGTCGTAAATGTAAAATATGGTTGTCGACAGTTCGTGTGGAAGGAAAAGACCGGTAACCCCATATTTTATTGAGTAGCTCATCTCGATGAAACACCCGCCCTGGGTTTTGAAGAAGAAGTAACAATAAGTCGAACTCTTTAGGCTTTAAATTTACTCTTTCGCCTGCACATTTGACAGTTCTGCTCGATACATCAATTTGGAGCGACTTATATTCCAAAAGACTAGCACCCAACGGACGTAAATGCGCGATAATTCTAGCCAGCAGCTCTTCCTGAGCAAATGGTTTGGTCATATAATCTTTAGCGCCGAGCATTAAACCTTCGACTCGGTTCTCAATATCAACTTTAGCGGTTAATATAATAACGGGTAATGCTTTTTGCATAAGCCAACCGGGTAAGTGCCTTAAGCTATCTCCATCTTGAAGCTGACGGTCCAAAATAACAAGATCTGCATGAAACCAATATTCATTAGTATCCGTTGCGTTAGTAACCCAACAACAAGTATACCCCTTCGAATTTAAATACAGACTCAAACCATGACCTAAAAGTTCGTCGTCTTCCACAAGCAAGATCGAATTCATCTTGGCAACCTAAGACTAATTCGAGTCGGATTTTTCTTAAATATCAACCTTCCTCCCAACCTTGTCATTAGATGTTGAACGAGATTCAAACCGATACCCATATTATGTATATCTTTTGTCACTTTCTTTTTAAAAAAACGCTGACTAAATGAAGGAAAAATACCGGCATCTGATACCGTAACTGTTACATATTGATGTGTCGTAACATAGATACGGAAAGGTGGCTTACCATGTTGTTTTGCATTTATTATCAAGTTATTTAAACATATCGTTAACCAATAATACGGCAGAACTAAGGTGTGATCCCCATCCAATGAGTAGTAAAGATCATTCTTGTCACATACGTGTGTCATCCATTCACTAAGAGCCACTTCTTGAGTATCGATGTCACTACTTCGATTTGCGTGTAAATATCCTTTACTCGCTTGTATTACTTGAGACAGACGCTGATAGTCTTCAAGTAAACGCCACGTGGATAACTGAGCCTTTCTATTTAAGTTATCAAACTCCTCCCGCATTATTTCAATTGTCACTCCTAAACTGGCAATCGGCGTACGCAATTCATGAGTCAATAGCTGCAATACAATTCTTTTTGTCTCACGTTGTACTCGTTTCTGATGAAGAGCCACGGTAAGTAAAATTGTAAGTAAACAGCAAACCATTACCGATGCGATAGTCAATGTCTGGTTAAAATAATTTAATTCAGCAATACACAGATTAGTATACGTATATCCGCAATGATCAGCCTTCAAAGTAATATTCAATTTTTTCGCCAGAGGCTGCCAAGTGTTGTTTGGTAACTTTAACCAAGCACTCTCACTATTGAGCCAAAGAGCCTCCTGACTCAACCATGCCCGATATCCGTTCAAAAGTGCATCTCGTCCCTCAGTACTAATATCGACAAACACGCTATTCAACGGATGTTTAGGGTTATCTGCTGACAGCAAATATTCTAGTGAAGAGCGGTTGCTAGCTAAAGGGTTAATAGCGAGATACCTTTCGGCAAAACTGCCGCCAGCAGGGTGAAGTACTGCGTTTGTTTTAAACCATTTGGTTGAAACGTGTTGACTTTTACATAATTTTAACTCGAATTCGACAGCAGCGCTAAGATGTGCGCTAATCTCGCCACTGAAGGCACATGTATTTTTGATGTGATACAACTGCGTTAAGTCATACCATGAATAACTTGAAAAATCTGGATACTGAGCACTTGATACGAGTAATTCTTGAGGGTATCGAGCAAGATCTGCATGCGCTAACGCAACCGTGCCAACCGCCATACCTTGTTGATAAAGTTGTGACCATTTTTCATGTAAAGTGGACGCATGCAATGGCGTAGAGATGAGGCATGCAAAAAAAACAGTAAGCCAGCGAATTAATATAGCCAGAAGTAATCAGTCTCCGAGTTGTATAAATGTATCCTAGTGTTTTCTTGTTGCGTTTTGTCACCTCAATGTCAATAAAATACATTTACCGTGTTGTTTGCGCAGGTCAACTATGACTCTATTTATTAAATAAAAACACATGTAGCATTTTCAACGATTAAAAAACCTACCTATCTTTAATCGCCAAAATGAAATATACAAAATCAACAATAGCGTTAAATAGGAAGTGCTCCCACCAGCGCTAGGCTCTTTTATTGGAATAGTGACGCTTGTTGAATCACTCGCCTTACCGTCAGTCACCGAAAACGTTATTGTCATTTCAGTCGCCTGTGTATCTGCAGGAATCATCACTTCGTATTGCCCTCTTACTGGTGGGGTAGGTAATACAACACCGCCTAAGTCACTTTCTACCGAAACGTCTAATATTTCTAAGTTTAAGTCGACCGCTTGCACATCAATAACCAAGATATCGCCCTTTGCAATTTCTTGCGAATTTGGTCTTGCACTTATGCTTGGTTCAATTTCAGTAGGGCTAATTTTAGTAAACGTAAAAGCAGGTGAATCATCATTATTCAAGAGCGCCACACCAATAAATGTTTCTGTATACACCTCCGGTGCTAGATATCGAAGGGTGTTCTCGTCAACTTTCTCAATATTCACTTTTGGGCCAACATACTGCTCATAAGTCAAATTTTGAAGCGTCGCTATATCATCACTTTGCAACTTGATTTCGACCACATCGCCTACAGAAGCAGTTTGTGGGATACTTCTACCGCTGACCTTCGGCAATTCAGCGTCAGGATGTAAAAATACGCCATTTAGGGTACGGTCAATTAAGCCATAGTCAAACGCCCCCTCAACATAATTTGGATTTTGTGCTGGCACTATTGCAAAACTATCGTCTAGATGCGCGTCTAGGATAGATTCAAGCAATGCCACCTTATCTGGATACTGTTCTGCAATGCTCGTTCGTTCGCCAAAATCTTTCGATAAATCATATAGGTGGTATAAATCGCCACTTGGTAACCCATAGTGAAACGTCTTTATTAGTTTCCAGTTTTCAAATATGACACTGGCAGATGCAGGCATCCAACCGGGATGACTCGTTCTTGGTTCCGCTGGGTAGTAATTAATGATGGCTTGTTCTTCAATAGCGTCACCAGAAAGCAATGGTCTAATATCAACGCCGTCAACAACATGAGATGCTGGCCACGTAACCCCAGCGCCATTCAAGAGTGTTGGAAAAAAGTCTACCGACTGTATTGGTGTCGACACCGCATGCGACTGATTGTGCAGTTCAGGCCAGTAAATGATGGTTGGCACGCGCATACCGCCCTCAAAATTTGTCGCTTTACCATAACGAAACGGCAAATTACTCGTTGGTCTAACATCATCCACCTCAGAATAATGATTGCCACCATTATCGGAGGAGAAAACAATGATCGTATTATCCAACAAGTTCTCTTGTTCAAGCGTATCAAGTAAAATCCCAATACTATCGTCGAAATGCTTAACCATTGCCGCATATGTCGGGCTTTGCTGACTATTGTAGGGAGACACTTTTGACCTGAAATATTCGACATAATCTGAGGCAGCATTAAATGGCGAGTGCACGGAAAACGTCCAAAAATTCAAATAAAAAGGGGCATCATCATTCAGGTCACGTAGCCACTTGCTGGCTTCCTCCGCCAAACGAATATCTATATGTTGCCCTTTTGGTTGCGGCTGTAAATTGGGAGCAAACCGCCAAGGGGCTAAATAACCTCCCGCGGGGCCCGAACCTTCATAATGCGGAATATCAATATCAAAACCATGGTCTAGGGCGCTATAAGGCTCAGCACCTAAGTGCCATTTGCCAAAATGTGCGGTTTGATAGCCATCTTGCTTCAATAAACTGGAAAGTGTTGGCAGCGCAGTGTCTAAACGAGTCGCCGTCATTGGCCGAACGGACTTTCTGCTAGATGCCGCTGTGCGATTAATCGTCGCTCGAAGTCGCAAAGTATCGGAGCCATGCGCTGGCTCAGTCGAACCATGTCTGGCAGGTGTTTGACCAGTCAATATTGACGCTCTTGTAGGTGAGCACACAGGGCTATTTGTATACGAATGCGTAAATGTTACGCCGATACTGGCAAGCCGTTCAATGTTAGGCGTCTCGTAAAAGTCATTCTGCGTGTAAAGAGAGGTGTCTGACCATCCTAAATCATCGGCAAGAATAAATACGATATTAGGCTTCTTATCTGTCGCAAAAGCTGTCGACAGTGATAAACACATTATCACTACTCCGGCCATCATTTTTAGCATGTATCTAACACTCCATCACTGATCGCACAATCGCAAATGCACGAAAATACAAGGTATATATTTGAAAAAAAGCATATCACACAAACAAAGAATGCTGATAGCAGTTGAAACGTCGAAAAGACAACGACAAGAAAAAATAAGCTGTAAAGACATAGGAATAGAATTACTCTGTGTCAAATTCGTTGACAGTAAATTATTGTCGGGGTAGTTTTACACCTTAAATATATCGACTTGTGCGTGTATGCAGTATTAATTTAAGGATTAAAACACTAGTAAAATGGACTTATTTCTAGACTATATATTTAGCTTTCCAATTGTTGCGTTTACTGTTCCTCTCATGATTATGATTGTGTTTTGGATAATTGCGCTACTTGGTGCCATCGACATAGAAATACTCGATGGCTCAGGAGATACAGAATCTTCTGAAGGCACAGGTTCTTCCTTTCTTGAGTCACTTGGGCTTGATGGCGTTCCGCTGACGGTTGCGATCACCCTCATTGAACTCTACGGGTTTGTTTTTGCTTATTTAGCAAAAAAATATATATCACCATTATTTGATGGCGTAATCACGGCGACTGCCACTGGCCTCATTATTGTTGTATTAGCGTTTGTTGTCGCTATCCCGCTAGCCGCCATTTCTAGTAAACCCATGCGTCAATTTTTTAAGACACATGAAGCAATTCAAAAATCTGAACTTATTGGCACCGTGTGCACCGTTACAACACAAACCGTCACCGAGTCTTTTGGGCAAGCAAGGGCCGAAGATGGCATGATATACAGCGTACGAACCTCACCAGGTGAAGTTATACCCGGTGGTTCGCTCGTCGTGTTGATAGACTTTGATAAAGAAAAAGATATATATATTGTGGTGACAGAAAGTGAATTAATGGGCACCCATTCCATCCAACATAATTAAATATTTGCCGAAAATACCTAATTTAGCAGTTTAAGGAGCAAACTCATGAGCGAAACATTATTTTTCTGGGCATCTGTGGCGATTGCCGTCGTCGTATCCTTTTTAGCAATCATCTTTATGCTGGCACGTCTGTATAAAAAAGTAGAACAAGGACGAGCAATGATTGTAAATACCATGCGTTCTGAGCCTAAAGTGACGTTTACAGGAGGCGTCGTTGTCCCTGTTTTTCATAAGCTGGAAATCATGGATATTTCATTGAAGACAATCGAAGTTGACAGAAGCGGCTCAGACGGGCTTATCTGTAAAGACAATATTCGAGCAGATATAAAAGTAGGCTTTTTCGTAAAGGTAAACAAAAACCGTGATGACGTATTAAAGGTAGCGCAAGCCATTGGTTGTGAACGCGCATCAAACATTGCCACATTGGAAGATTTATTTAGTGCTAAATTTTCTGAAGCATTAAAAACTGTCGGTAAGTCGCTTGAATTTGAAGACCTATATGCAAAACGCGACAATTTCAGAGACATGATTATCGATAACATTGGGACAGACTTAAACGGTTACGTACTGGAAGATGTCGCAATTGATTATCTAGAGCAAACGCCCATTGAGAAACTCGATCCAAACAATATCTTGGATTCACAAGGTATTCGCAAAATCACCGAGTTGACCGCTGAACAACATATTCAAACCAACGTTTTCCAACGCGATGAAGAAATGAAAATCAAACGAAAAGACGTTGAGACACGTGAAGCCATATTAGAGCTAGAGCGTCAGGAAGCCGATGCTGAAGCGAAGCAAGAACGTGAAGTTGAAACCGTACGGTCCCGTGAAAAGGCGGAAATGGAGCGCGTCCAGCATGAAGAACATTTAAAGGCTGAACAAGCAAGAGTATTAGCGGAGCAAGAAATTGAAGTACAAGAACAAAATAAAAAGCGTGAGGTCGAAGTAGCAGAAAACAATCGTTTGCGTGCAGTCGCCATCGAAGAAGAGCGCGTAATTAAAGCTAGAGAGCTTGAAACAATTGAGCGTGAAAAAGAAGCATCGCTTCAACGTATTGCGAACGAAAAACTTATCGAACACGAAAAACGTGAAATTGCTGAAGTTATCAGAAGCCGTGTTGAGGTAGATAAAACCGTTGCTGAGCGCGAAGAAGAAATTAATGAATTACGCGTAGTGTCCGAAGCTGAGCGTCAGAAAAAGGCCAAAGTGATTCAAGCAGAAGCCGAAGCTGAACAATCGTTAGTTAAAGACATTAAAGCAGCAGAAGCGGCTGAAAAAGCGGCAGAATTCCACGCGAAAGAAAAATCCATTACGGCAAATGCAGACCTCGATGTTGCTCAAAAGCAAGCAGAGGCGCAACAAAAAGAAGCACAAGGTTTAGAGGCGATTAGTGCCGCTGACGGCCTAGCACATGCCAAAGTAATGGAAGCCAAAGCGAGAGCGCAAGAAGCAGAAGGTATGGCCGAAGTGCGTGTGAAAGAAGCCATGGCTGAAGCAATTGAAAAAGGCGGTACCGCAGAAGCTGAAGTAATGGCGAAGAAAGCCGAGGCTGAAGCTGATGGTATGACAAAGAAATTTGCAGCAATGGCCACCATGTCTGACGAACAAAAAGCGCACGAAGAATTTAGAATGCGCCTCGACAAACAGCATGAACAAATTCTTAAATCTATTGAAACCAATGTGGATATAGCCTCTCACCAAGCACTTGTGCTTGCAGAAGCGCTGAAACAAGCGAATATTGATATTGTCGGTGGCGACACAGCTTACTTCGACAGTTTTGTAAAATCATTGTCTGTCGGCAAAGCCATTGATGGCACTATCACTAAGTCTGATACATTGAGTACTGCCTTCCAAGGTCATATGAACGGTGAAGCAAGCTTTGTAGAGGATGCAAAAGAATTAGTGGCAGGCTTCGGAAACGCTAGCGGAAATGCCAAAGATACAGCTATGACAGCGCTTATTAGTAAATTTTTGAAAAACAACGCTGACAATCCGCAACTGATGGAAACACTTATGGCCGCTCTAGGGCAAAGTGGCTCATCAAAGAATGACTCGTTGAAGAACAACCCTCCTTCTGCCTAGTTACTACTATGGTTAACGCAGTAATGGCAAGGAGCATATAATGGCGAGTGAACAACTGGACCAAGCCGTTGCCCAAGGTGGCGCGTATGAGGTTATTCGGGCTAGGCTAGTCGAACAATCAGCACAACTCAAGTCAGCGGTTGATACATTAAATGAGGCACGTGTCGCTGAGTTCGGACAAGCAAACTTAAGCGTGACGGGTCGAGTACGCGTTCGCACTGAAAATAACTGTATCGCGCGTGATATTGTGCCAGTTGGCAATCACGTGCTGTTTGGTTACAACGTATTTATTGGCCTCAAAAAAGAAACCCAAGTCTCTGACGTATTTAGCCTTTACAAATTAGAAGAGAAAGGGACTGGTTACGAGCTTACCGAGACGCCTCTTGACGGCACTTTTTTAGACGATGCTAAGTTCGTAAAAGAGTTTAATGAGCTTTACGTTTACTACAAAGAAGCTCGTTTGATTCAGCTGAAGATTCAGAACCAAACACTATTTGCTGTTTTCCAGATTGGTAGAAAACTTGAAGATATTCGCGTATTTCAGTGGCAACTGGATAAGCAAGGTAGCGCTAGTTATATTGACAATAGAGGTGACCGAACTATTAAAAAATCGCCATCTCATGACTTTGAGTGGCAAAGCGCGGGGCGAGAGTTACACGAATCAGGTAGCCACCCGCATGTGAATATCTTAGATCAAGTATTTGTTGAGACCATTGGCGGCGATTTAACAATAAAGGTAGAGAACAATACCGAAGACGGTCTTGGAATATACAGCGAAGAAGTTGACGACAATACGCAAAGCCTCGCTGACGCTGATATTAAATATGCCCAAGTTGGTTCTCTTATACTATTGAGAATCCTTCCCTATCGCGAAAAAATCCATCGCTATTTGGTATTTAACACGCGTACTAAACAAGTCGACAGAATTGATGCTATTGGCTTGGCTTGTATGTCGTTACCTGAAGACCACGGCATCATTTTCCCAGGTGGATATTACCTACAAAGCGGAGAAACCAAAAAATTCCCAGATGAAATTGACGGTCTCACCTTTAAGCGAAGTATAAAATCACCCAATGGTGAAGACGTATTGTTCATATTTTATGAGCCTGAAACCGGATTGGCGGGTTTGTATTCATACAACTTAATACGTAAAGAACTACAAAACCCCATTTACGCACACGGCTTTAGTATCTTTGACGATGGAAAAATGGTCATTTTTAGTGCGCAAGATGAACCCAGTCGAGTTCACCCAATGCAAGTATGGGAAACGCCTTATTTCAGCAACGAATTTGCCGCCAAACAACCAAGCAAAGACAACTTCTATCATCGCATTGGCAATAAGGAGTTGGTAAGAGGCATATCTGATTTGGTGTCTATTTACCGAAATGTAAACCAAAATACGCCTAGTCGTTCGTCATACGAAGATCTCATTCGAACAGCAAAATCAATGTTCGATACCTATTATTGGTTGTCAGACAGCTCAATCGAAGTACTTGCAAACAGCGTAAAAGACATCACGAATACAGCTGAGTTAGTAATTGATGAATTTGAAAAAGTGGAACAAATTCAACAACAAGCATCATTGGCATTGTCAGACGCAGAAACGAAGCAAAAAGATGTCATTAGTAATATTAGAATTTCGAGCTGGAAAACACCGCAAGAATACGTTGAAAGCTTAACAAATCTGCGTAAGCAACGTGGCTATCTAGTCACATTGAGAGAGCAGCGATATATCGATGTCGATAAGCTAAATGCGCTAGACGAATCAGCACAAACGGCATTTGATGAGGTCAGTACAGCAACCGTCGACTTTTTATCCTCAGATGCTGCACTTACACCCTATGTGAAAAGTATAGATACGTTTGAGCAACGCATTCAAAGTGCTGAGTTAGTCGTTGTAATCAACGAAGTGAATGACGAACTAGAATCCCTGTCGTTAGGCTTAGATTTGCTTACGGAAGTACTCAATGGCCTAAAAATCGACGACGCCACCAAACGGACAAAAATCTTAGACGATATATCTGAGATTTACAGCAAACTAAACAAAGTGAAGGCACAAGGGCGCAATCGCAGAAAGCAACTAGGTTCTAGCGAAGCGACTGCCGAATTTGCCGCCCAATTTAGATTGTTCTCTCAGAGTATAAATAGTGCACTAGCGATGGCCGACACGCCAGATAAAGCGGAAGAACAGCTTTCTAGACTACTCATTCAATTGGAAGAGCTGGAATCAAAATTTAGTGAGTTTGACCAATTCCTTACCGACATTGTTGAAAAAAGAGAAGAATTACAAAGCGCATTTGAATCGCGTAAACAAACCTTGATGGAGGAGCGACAGCGCAGATCTCAAAACATTTTTGGTGCAGCAGAACGCATTTTAAAAGGTGTTGGTAGACGAGCAATGACCTTTTCTGAAGCCGCAGATCTAAATACCTACTTTGCTTCAGATCCAATGATTTTAAAAGTAAATGAGTTGGCCAATCAATTACGTGAACTTGATGATCCAATTAAAGCCGATGACTTAGACGCGCAATTAAAAAATGTGAAAGAGCAAGGCATACGCTCGCTAAGAGACAAGCAAGATATCTTCGAAGATGGCGGCGCTATCATTAAGCTTGGCCGACATAAGTTTTCGGTAAATAGGCAGTCATTAGATTTAACACTTTTACCAAGAGAAGATAATTTGTATCGCCACCTAGTCGGTACCGATTACTTTGAAGCCATAGACAATGAGACTTTAAACGCGTTAAAACCGTACTGGCAACAAAATCTTATATCTGAAAATAATGACGTATCTCGAGCGGAATTTTTAGTTTCATTGATACTTTTTGATGCAGAAAAACAACGAAACGACTTATCATTAGAACGACTCTATTCAATTGAAAACGATACCTCCGCTCTCAATAAAATTGTTCGCCAATACATGACAGAGCGTTTTCAGGAAGGTTACGAAAAAGGCATACACGATGCCGATGCCATCAGTATTTTACAGGCACTAATACCGATACATAAAAAAGCAGGTTTGTTACGTTTTGCTCCAAACACAAGAGCATTGGCGATGTTGTTCTGGGCATATAATAAGGTATCTGAGCATCAACAAAATATATGGCAAAGCCATGCACAAAGTGCTTCAATTTTATCGACCAGTTTTAACAGTATTCAAGGGTTTATCGAATTACAGAATAAGCTAAAAATAGCGATTGAATCATTTATCGCGCGTTTTCAACTGCCATTTAGTCAAGAGACCTTATCCCAAGCAGCTATTTACCTGAGTTTAGAACTCGCTCAAGACGACCTAGCGTTCGTCACAAGCCAATCAGCTAGCAAAATACAGCAGACATTCACACAAACACTTGAACACTTAAATCACAGTAAAGACTTTATTCAAGCGATGAATCAATTTGACAAGTTGATTCATCAGCACTCATCAACAGATAAGTATGTGAAAGGCTTGCAGGAGCAGTGGGCGCTCACTCGGGCGTGGGTAGAAGCAACTATTGAACAACAATCGTTGCCGTCTGAAAGTATGCATTATATTGATGAAGTCAGCGCTTTAGTAATTCTTAACAACAAACTACCAACACGAAACTCAGACGTTTCTCTTACTACAAATATTTCAAGTTTGTTAAGTGACCACGCAAGAATTAAGGACGGCGAATTAACCCTAACCTTAGATGAGTTTAACCAACGCTTATCTCATTATCATTCGGTACACGTCGAAAACTTTAAACGCTATCACCAACTGCGTAACGAGCTCATGCAAACGAGTAAAAAGGAGCTTCAACTGGATGCCTACACGGCAAAGCCCCTAAGCTCGTTTGTCAGAAATAGGCTTATCAATGAAGTCTATCTCCCCATCATTGGCGACAACTTAGCTAAGCAAATGGGGACCGTTGGCGATAATAAGCGCACAGATTTAATGGGCTTATTGCTACTCATTTCACCACCGGGTTACGGTAAAACGACCTTGATGGAATATGTGGCGGCACGACTTGGATTGGTATTTATGAAAATAAACTGCCCGTCACTAGGTCATGATGTCACCTCTATCGACCCGCAAAACGCGCCGAATGCAACCGCCAGACAAGAGCTCGAAAAACTCAACCTTGGCCTCGAAATGGGCAATAACGTGATGCTTTATCTTGATGATATACAACATACGCATCCTGAGTTTTTGCAAAAATTTATTGCATTATGTGACGGTACAAGGCGCATTGAAGGTGTATGGAAAGGTGAAAGCAAAACCTATGACATGCGAGGTAAAAAGTTTTGTGTGGTCATGGCTGGAAATCCCTATACCGAATCTGGTGATGTATTCAAAGTGCCGGATATGCTTGCAAACCGAGCGGATATTTACAATTTAGGTGACGTACTTGGCGGCAAAGAAGAACAATTTGCATTAAGTTATATCGAAAATGCGCTTACATCCAACCCAGTGCTTGCGCCTCTCGCTCTGCGCGATATGAACGACGTCTATAAATTCGTAGCAATGGCAAATGGTGAGGAAGTAGCAAGTAGCGAGCTCAGCCATCAATACAGTGGTGCAGAAGTGAATGAGATCGTCGCAGTACTGCGGCATTTAAAAGCAATTCAAGAGGTCATTTTAAAAGTCAATTTGCAATATATTGAATCAGCCGCTACAGCAGAAGATTACCGGCAAGAGCCCCCCTTTAAGCTGCAAGGTAGTTATCGAAACATGAATAAAATGACAGAGAAAGTATCTGCTGTTATGAATCATGACGAACTCATGCAACTTATTGGTGATCATTACACTGGCGAGGCACAAACCTTAACATCTGGCGCTGAAGAAAATTTACTGAAACTGGCTATCCTACGCGGCGTTATAAGTGAAGAAGAACAAGCCCGATGGGCGCACATTTGTAGCGCCTTTGATAGTAAGCAAACCAAAAACATTGAAGGTGATCCGCAGTTACAAGCGGTCAAGCAATTGTCGCAAATGGCCAACGCACTAGAAGATATAAAACTGGATATGCAACAATCAGATACCGGCGACCTGATACGTCCCATCAATAGAGTGGCCGCGGCAATGCAATTACTTGGTAAAGTATGGGCTGGTGAAGACAAAGCGCAACTTCCCAAAGCAAAAACGAAAAAGCCAATAGCCAAAACGACAAACACCAAACCAACGAATGATTCTGATTAAGCGGCCATGAAAAAAACCATAAAGAAGTTAGAGAACAACATAGTTAATGCGCTAACAGAGGTGTGCGAAACAGCAAAAGATGATATCGACGGGTTTATATGGTTGACCCATACCGTCGATTTTTCAAACTTCCCCAGTAGTCTATTAATTACCTGTGTGTTTGACACAAATGCATCGTTAAATAACGCAAAGGCAGAAGCACAAGATACACAACTGATTAAAGCTATCCACAAGGCAATGTTTCGCATCGGTGTAGTACTAAAACGCCCCAAACATAACGTTACATTTAACACTGAAGAAGCAGGTTTCAAACCATAGTATAAAAATGACCTGAGCGAGCCGCAAGTGCGTTTTTTACGCCTCCTCGATCTGTGTTGGTGTGGAAATAATCGGCCGCCCTTGAGTTTGTTTCAAAGATTGCGGGATTTGCAAACTATTCAGTGCGTTTACTCCGCCACCACGCGGCCAATGCCGACCCTGATATATTCATTACCGGACTGAAAACTGCAGGGGCAAGGCCCATACTGGCAGCTTTGCTCATCGTCACAGCAATTCCTGACGCCAATCCTGAATTTTGCATACCCACTTCGAAAGCAACGGTTCTGCATGATGCTTCATCCAATTTGCACAATTTTGCGCTTAAATAGCCTAAGCCAAAACCAATTGTCGAATGCAAAAATACGACTAATACTAATATGAAACCGATGTTAAGAAGGTTATCACGACCAAGTGCAACAATGATCGTAATTATAAAAGCAATACCAAACATTGAAATTTTCGGCATTGCCTTATCAATAAAACGAAACCGACCGTGCAAAAAGTGATTAAAGAGCAAACCGGCAGCAATAGGTAAAAGTACAATTTTACTGATGCTAAAAAACATTGCGGTACTGTCAATTGGCACCAGCTCCCCAGCTAACCAAGACATGTAAAATGGCGTAATAAACGGTGCTAATAGGGTAGAAATACTCGTTAGTGTAAGTGACAACGCTAAGTTAGCGCCAGAAATATATGCCATCACATTGGACGCCAAGCCGCTGGGCGAACAGCCAACTAATATTATGCCAGCGGCGATTTCGGGAGGCAGGCCAGAGATCACGGCTAGTGAATAACCCGCAATGGGCATAATGGTAAATTGACAGCATAATCCTATAAATACCCCTTTTGGCATTTTCACTATCGACACAAAATCCTTAACGCTCATCGACGTGCCCATACCAAACATGATGAGCATTAACAGCGGGACAATAAGCTCTTTTAGCTGAAAACTACCTATACTAATAAAGTATTCAGGGGCGTATAACGCATATGCTGACGATAAAATAATGACTAGGGTAAACATTAAGCCAGAGTATCGTTTAAGGACTTCACGCTGGCGTAGACTAAATAACATGCTGTTTCCCCAAGGGTTCATTGACGATTTTTGTTATAGCTTTTACAAGAAGAATCTTAGACCAATAGCCTAAATGTATGCGAAAATAATTACAAATTGGAATAAGCAAAAGCCAAGTCTCAGTATAATGCGTAAAACACTCAAAGAAATCTCAAGCGATCCATATCACGGCGTATATTTTATTGGCACCACGCCGCCAAAACAAAAAACTGATATTGATGATGTGAGCAGCATCGCAGATAAGCTTTTGGCTCGCTTAGAAGAAATTGATTATGACGGCTTCATTGTTTACGACATCCAAGATGAAAGTAGCCGTATAGACAAACCACGCCCTTTTCCATTTATGCATACCCACGATCCACGATTGTACGCAAAGCTGCTAATGAATAAAAGCGACCGCCCTGTCATTACTTATAAAAGCGTATCACAGCGCAATGAAGACGATTTTCTGACGTGGTTAAAAGAGGCATGGCATCAATTTGAAATAAGAGATTTAGTATTGGTAGGCAGCCCCGCGGCAACAGGTGATATTCAATTAAGCTTGGCGGGCGCATATGAAGCAATGGGTAAACAAGCGCATACATTCTACGTTGGCGGCGTTACGATAGCCGAGCGTCACGCAAAAAAAGGCGATGAACACACTCGCCTGCTGCACAAAACCAGCCAGGGGTGTGAATACTTTATTACGCAAGCGGTATACAACGCACAAGCCACTATCGATATGTTGTCAAGATATGCACATGCCTGTCGCGAAGAGGGACGCAAACCACAGCGAATTATTTTAACGTTCTCACCTTGCGGAAGTGCAAAAACGCTCGAATTCATTGATTGGTTGGGGGTATCTGTCCCTGAGGCGACATCGCTTAGAATTTTAAACGCTAACAAACCACTCAAAGAGTCAATTTCCATTTGTTACAACAATTTACTGCAAATATTAGAGGCGTGTTTGCCTTTAGGTATCCCGCTGGGATTAAATATTGAAAGTCTAACCAATCGTAAAGAAGAAATAGATGCTTCCATTTTGTTGTATAAGCTTCTTAAAGCCACTATGGATAAAAAGCTTGCAGAGCAACAATTAGATAAACTTTAACCCTCCATTTTTTCGCTAATTTAGGTAATACATTGGCATTAACAGTTGAACACTCTCACACGGGTTTCATGTTACGTTTGGTTTTTGTGGTAGCTGGCGCGTTGGCTGGGTCATCTGGCCAATAATGTTTTGGATATTGGCTTTTCATGTCCTTTTGCACTGCTCGGTAACTGCCCGCCCAAAAACCAACAAGATCTTTTGTAATCTGAATGGGTCGCTGTGCTGGTGACAACAACTCAATTGTAATCGCAACTTGATTATCAGCAATGGCAGGATGCACAGACCAACTATATAATTCACCCATTCTTACCGACAACACGACACTGCTATCATCACTATACGTTAAATCTTGCTGCCGACCACTTGGAATAACAATACGTTCAGGGCAGAATTTATTTAGCCATTGTTGCTGCTGCCAGTCCAACAGGTTCGATAAGGCTTGATAAAAATCGACTTGCGTTAACTCCGCCCACCTTAATTTCCCCTTTATGAAAGGCAGCAGCCAGATATCAATGGAATCCAACAGACTACGTTCATCAAAACGTGGCAGGTCAAGCGCTTTTCCTTGGTCAAACGTATTCGCCAGAGCAACGCGTTGAATAAGTTGTTGCGCGCGCGCTGACATAGGCAAGGCAGAAATACCTTTTGACACAATGACCGCTTGCCAGATATTCTCAATAACTTGCGTATCAGGCTTTGCCAATGGTTGTGAACTAACGATAACTTTACCTAACTTTCGTTGTTGCCTACCAACGATTCGTTTTTCATTTTCATCCCAAGAGCAGAGCTCTTCAGAAACAATTACTTGCTCAAAATGTTCAAGTATCTGCTTCTCTGAAATGGCCGCGGCGTAGCGAATTTGTGCGTTGTCTTGTTGCCTATCACTGGACTGCATATTTGCAATCGCTAACCACGTGTGCGTTGTCAATGGGTCATCACGATGCACCACCGCACCAGAGCCTTTTGCCAGCAAATATCGTTCATTTTGACGTTGCTTAGCCAGCCATTCTGGAAAAGCGAAACCGAGCAATACGCCAATATCATCTACAGGCCAATCCGCATTGTCATCGCTTAACTTGCATGACACCTTGATATGCCACTGTTGAATACTTTTACGTAGGACTGAATAGTCGCGAGTATCCAATCGACTATTTTGCAATTGCTGAACACGCAAATGAATATCCGCTCCGACATGCTGACCCATTGGATCCTTATTTTCAAGTAAACCAACTAAAGCGCATGCCAAACTTAAGTGAGCTTGACTCCACCTTTTAGCTCTAAGCAACATGATCGCCAAATTTGCCTGACCACCAATTTGATGCACATGGTGTCCTAGTGTTGTTAGCTTTTTGTGTTGATCAAAGATGCCGATGCGTTGCAGCCTAACACTTGATTCGGCTAACTGCGCGTTAGAGGGATAATCTAACAAAGACAACCCACTTACCTCTGTACCCCAAACCGCAGACTCAAGCATGACATTGCTCACATCCACACGTTTAATTTCAGGTTCACCATGTTTCGCTAAGCGCGCATGAAACTCCTTATTCCAAAGACGATAACAGGTGCCTGCCCGCAAGCGCCCCGCTCGTCCCGCGCGCTGCGTAGCTGATGCTTGCGAAATAGCCTGAGTTTGCAAGTGGGTAATACCACGATTTAGTTGGAAAACAGCAATCTTTTCCACACCACTGTCAATCACAACGTCTATGCCTTCAATAGTTAAACTGGTTTCTGCAATGTTTGTCGCTAATACGACCTTTCTGCGCCCTAGTTTGTCGGGTAACAATGCGGCTTGCTGAATATTCGGCGACAATTCTGAAAACAATTTATGCACAGCGACAGACGATTGGAAATCGACAAGGTTTTCCAAGGCATTTGCGACAGCATTTATTTCAAATGCACCAGGTAAAAAGACTAGAATATCTCCGCTGTGTTTTGGAAAAACATTAAAAATGAGTTTTGAAATACTGTCATGCAAACGCAGATGCTTGCTACTAGTACTTGCTCTATAGGCATCAGCACAGTAAACAATATCTACTGGATACTGCCGACCTTTTGATTCCAATATTTCAGCATCAGGCAGCAATTCTTGAATATTCCCGACATCAAGCGTTGCAGACATGACCAAGAGGCGTAAATCATCTCGCAGTGCTTGTTGCACTTCCAAGCAAAGCGCTAACGAAAAATCCGCATGAATACTGCGCTCATGAAATTCATCGAAAATAACAAGGCTAACATCGCTGAGTTCAGGTTGCGCTTGGAGCATTCTCACAAGTACACCTTCAGTGACAATTTCTAAGCGCGTTTGGTGAGATACTTTTGTTTCCCCACGGATTCGATAACCGATGCTTTGCCCGACCGTTTCACCTAATTGTGCTGATAGATAGCGCGCAATATTCCGAACCGCAATTCTACGCGGTTGCAGCATAACGATTTTGCTGCCCTGAAATTGATCTGATTTTAATAAATGCAGTGGCAAACAAGTGGATTTACCAGCGCCAGGAGGAGCGATTAAAATAGCGTCGCCAGCCACTAACGCTTTTGTCAGTTGTGATAAAACAGCTTCAACGGGTAACAAATCGCATCCTACCTATCGTTTACCGTTTCATACCTAAATGTCCCATTTTGGGCACCAGTCTTCATCGACTAAGCGCATACCGCGCTCTAAAGCACGAATAGCGTCTACATGTGAACTGGACAATGTTAACTTACTTGCAGCAAGATTAGATGCGGCGCGTTCTTGGCTGACTGAGGAAGGAATAACAACATGTCCTTCGGCCAATAGAAACGCCAACGCTACTTGACTTGACGTACCCCCTAATTCACTGGCAATGCCTTGTAAAACAGGATCTTTAATTAAGGCGCCCCGCGCCAATGGAGAATATGCCGTTGTCACAATATCTAGGGAACGGCAATAATCAACAATAGCTTGGTTTTGCATGTAAGCATGAATTTCAACTTGGTTATTAGCAATAAGCCCTTCACCTAATACATCCAAGGCAATATCAAGATAGTGTTTGGTGAAATTAGATACACCAATAAATTTAGCATAACCATTTTCATACACCTCTCCTAACTGAGAGATGTAGTCTTCAGCCTCATATTCATCGTGTAAAGAAGGGAAGTGTAACAGCAATAAATCGACTGAGTTTACCTGTAAGTGTTCTAAACTGCGTTCAACACTCGGTGCTACTTGACCTGGACCAAAATTTATTGGATCGACTTTAGTCGTTAAAAAATAGGCGTCTCTGTCTAGCCCCGATGCAGCAAGCGCTTTACCAACATCAATTTCATTTGAGTATGCTTGCGCGGTATCAATATGCCTGTAGCCTAGAGTTAGGGCATCGAAAACGCCACGGTATGCAACATCACCTGCTCTATCCCATGTACCATAACCCAAATGTGGTATCTGTTGCTTAAATCCTGTCATTTTTTGAAAATACGCCTTGTAGTTGCCTCGAAGACAGGAGTCTAGCAAATTTGCAGTACCTTATTTACTAATTATGTCTTTTCGTGTTGAACACGCTCCGTCTCAGGGATGAGAAGGCTCATAAAAATAGCCGTAAAACCCGCAGTGGTGACTGCAGACGACAGTATATTTTTGACAAACTCAGGCAATTGCTGAATGGCATCAGGCACCATTAGCACACCTAAACCAGCCCCCAATGATGTTGAAATAATTAAAGATCGCCGCCTATCAATTGGCTCACTCGCGAGTATTTTAATTCCCGCAACCGCGATTGTTGCAAACATAACTAAGGTCGCACCACCAAGCACAGGTTTCGGAATCGCTTGCAACACACCACCTATCACTGGAAAGAGCCCAAGCAAAACCAATATCGCGGCGATGTAAAACGCCACATGTCGACTCGTCACGCCAGTCATTTGAATGACCGCATTGTTCTGACCAAAGGTCGTATTTGGAAATGTGTTGAACATAGCAGCAATAGCCGAATTAATACCATCGGCTAACACCCCGCCTTTTATACGTTTTAGATAACGATCACCTTTAATTGGCAAACCACAAAACAAACTATTTGCTGTAATATCGCCCGAGGTTTCTAATGCGGTTAAAAAGTATATGAGGGCAACAGGGACAAATATTTCCCAATCAAAGTTGAAGCCATATTTAAAAGGAAGCGGCATACTAAAAGTGGGTAAATCAACCATATTAGAAAACGACAATAAACCCAGAAAATAGGCCAATACAGTGCCTAAAACCATACCAACGGTTATTGCCGACAGCCGAATCCAAGGATTAGACGAAACGTTCATTCCAATAATGATGACAAGAACAAACAGGCCCAAGCTGAGGTTCTGAAGGCTACCAAAACTCTCACTGCCGTAGCCACCGGCCAAATCAGTAAATCCAACTTTAATTAAGCTGATACCAATAGTCGTAATAACGATGCCCGTCGTAAGCGGTGTGATTACCTTTTTTACTTTTTCTATAAACTGACTCAAAATTATTTCGATAAAAGCGCCCACAAAGCAGACGCCGTACATGGTTGCAAGTATATCGTTATTACTGCCGCCTTTTGCTTTAACAGCAAAACCGGCAACCAAAAGCGCACTTACAAAGGCAAAACTCGTACCTTGCACAGCTATAAGTCCACAACCGACAGGACCAAATTTTTTCGCTTGAACAAAGGTAGCAACGCCTGAAACAAATAAAGCCATGCTGATCAAATAAGGAATTTCAGCGTGCAAACCTAAAGCGGCGCCAATAATTAGAGTCGGCGTAATAATACCAACAAAACAAGCCAATATATGCTGAACAGCGGACGTAAGACTCTGCTTGATGTTTGGCTTGTCATCAAGCGAAAATAATATATCCGGGGTGTTTTTCATATCTATTCCTAATGGACTCAATCGTTTTGCAAATACCCAAAGAGCATAAAATGCATACAAACCATATAAGCTAAGTAAACTGGCTTTAAAGCAAGAAACTAACCAATAGTAATCTAATAGAACACGTTACGAAAACGATATGGGTGAAGTAAGCACAAAATAACGGTATCTGCGAAGCTTGGGCAGTAAACTCTAGGCATATCAAATACTTTGCACACGAATATTTTCAGTACCTCTCACCCTAAAGTAAGACAGTTGACTCATTTTGGTGCAAAACCAACATTTTTTAATGCTATTAGATAGGAAGCGAACACTACATTCGGGCAGTCTATCACTAAATACCGATAGACTAATGTCGATACACAATACTTCAATCTGATTGTTTGTAATTTAACCCATTGAATGTATAGTAGTGAGCATCAAAATTAATGCGTTTGACAGTAAGTTTTACGCTTACATGGAAGTGTTACATCATTCTACTGGTGT
The DNA here is from genome assembly GCF_030160655.1 of Agaribacter marinus. Lineage (GTDB taxonomy): Bacteria > Pseudomonadota > Gammaproteobacteria > Enterobacterales > Alteromonadaceae > Glaciecola > Glaciecola marina. The sequence continues at coordinate 820,709 of NZ_BSOT01000006.1, read as the reverse complement.
AACCAAAAATAGATGAGGTAGGGCATGATTCATAAAGCGTCTTTTAGTAGAACTAAGTTAACACTACTTGCGGTAGGATCTTTATCGTTGTCAGCGTGTATCGCAACCGCCCCGACAACAACCGAACCAACGCCCACCAATACGCCTCAAAATGAAGTGCAGTCTCAACCAGAAAAACCTACTGTTGTTGCGGAAGTTGGCTTAACACCGCGAGCGCGGATGACTAAAGCAATTAAAAACCTTGAGAGAGGAAACGTAGATATTGCACTTGCTGAACTAAAAGAATACTCCCTTGCAGTGCCTAACAGTAGTCGAGCGGCAAATCTCATTAAGCAGATTACCGTCCCGTCATCTGAATATTATCCTGAAGAGTATTTTACGCTAAAACTACGCTCGGGTATGAGCTTGTCAACCATTGCAAAAAAATACCTGGGGTCCGCTTGGGAGTTTTACGCCTTAGCGAAATACAACCAGATTGACAACCCAAACCGGGTCAATATTGGGACAGATATCAAAGTACCGCTGACACAACTGGCTAAGCGCGTCATAGCAAAAGAAGAAGCTGCGGCAAATAATAAAGATGCAGAAGCACTTGTGGAAACAAGCTCGAATGAAGAAGACGCTAATGCCATGCCAGCTCACGAAGCAGATATGGAAGAGCCCAATTTGGTCGTTAGTGACGCGCCAGAAATGCCAAGTAAAGAATCTTTAACGCAACAACTACTTGACGCAAATTCAGTCCAAAATTATGCAGAATCAATTCACATCATCGAGTCGCTCAAACGCTTCGGCCCTTTGACAAGTGATCTTCAATCTGCATCGTTGGTCGCAATGCAAGCGAGAGCAAAAGAACTCGTTGCTGAAGACCCTATTACTGCAGCTAGCTTATTTGTCGAGTCTGGCGACATTCAACTCTCAAACAACGCTGAATTAGCGGCTTTCGATAGCTTTAAACTTGCTTCAGAAGCTGATAGTTCAAATGCCTCAGCAAATGAAAAAATGCAAGCCTTGCAAAAGAAAATAACTGAGAAATACCATCGAGAAGCATCTACCGCATTTAGGCAGCAAGAATTAGACGAAGCAATCGCCAAGTGGGACATTGTTCTGGCGGTTGACCCAAGTCACGCAAATGCATCCGCATACCGCACACAAGCTGTAGAACTCAAATGCAGACTAGAGACCCTAAAAGGCAATAATACAAACTGTTAAATATACTAATTACGGTAACTTATTAACAAGGGTAGTGCTCGCATTACCCTTGTGCCTTCCCCTGACAAGCAACTAAACCTTCGTGTAAATCATCCATAAGATGCTAGGGTCTGTTGACCTTTGCCAAAACACTCATCGCAAGCAAGTATATATAGCTTATAAGATAATGAATGTTGCAGATGCCGCACCATTCATATATAAAACACTGAGTTTATATTTATAACTTAGCTTTGAGGATAAAGTTATGCGAATTAAATTCATAATGCTTGGCAGTTTTTTATTATGTACAGGAGTCAACGTCACTGCAAAACCACCAGAGCCTGAACTAGGTAAACGGTGGAGTGTAAATTACGCATATTCTGATGAATTTAATCAAACCTCACTCGATAGAACAAAGTGGCGAGACCATTTCAATACCTGGAAGGGTCGCCCACCAGCAAAGTTTGTACCTAGCGCAGTAACTTTATCTGATGGCTTTTTACAAATTAAAAACCATAAACTAAAAAAAACCGATGGTCCTTATACTATCGGTGGGGGCGCAATACAATCGCTTAATCAAGGCGCCTATCATGGGTACTATGAAGCACGCTTTAAAGCGTCACGTATAAATATGTCCACGACATTTTGGCTTTCAAATAAAAACGTGCCTTTCGAAGGTGAGAACTTTCTTGGGGAAAGCTGTTCAGAAGATTCTTGGGCACTTGAGCTCGATATCGCTGAAGCCGTCGGTGGCGTAATCGACGCACCATTTGGCGCCTTATTTCGCACCGGCCAGCAATACAACACTCACGTTTGGTATCGAGGCTGCAAACCCGAAGATAGTGAGCTACTTGTAGACCCCAACAGTGATAACTCAGTGATGAATTTTTACGGACGCGCCCTAAGGTTCTCAAAAGGTACAAATGTTGCTGAGGGTGACGGGACTGGCGCTCCCGGCAACGCAAAATTAGCGAATGGAAAAGAAGTATGGCAAGACTTTAATACCTACGCTGCTTGGTGGAAGAATGAAAACGAAGTCGATTTTTACTTGAACGACCAATTTTCAGGGCATATTTCTATCGATACTACACTTTCAGCGCGTCCGTACAACCGGCCAATGCAAATTAATATGGTTACCGAAACCTATGACTGGGCTAAACCATATCCAACAGACGAGCAACTCGCAGATAACAGCATAAATACGTCCTACTACGATTGGATTCGCGCTTATGTCTATCTTGACGTAACTGAACAACACCCAAACTCAAATAATTCGAATGAATCAGCTGGTGATATTTTTGATGAGCGAGTGGAGATAAAAAGCGTCAACCAAGTGTTAAATACCTTGGAAGTGGACTATGTTTACGAGAGCGACATTGATATAGACGCAGATATTCTACTTACAAAAGACTCAAAAACATTAACAAGTAAACAATTGTCACTTAAGGCTGGCTATGGGCACCTTCGCAGCAGTGTGCAACTCAAGACTGCCATAGATCTTGATAAAACGAATATCCAAATAGTACTTAAATCGGGTGACAAGACTATTGCACATTCGAAAACACACGAGCATACAGTCAATGTAAAGTGAACGCCAAAATTAGCATATTCCAATCGACAAGTTAGGCAACAACAACTAGATACTACAAGCACAATTCCGTTTGTGCTTGTCCATTTTACCGACACCCGGATTAAAGGTGTTGGTTGGATCTAAGTCTGTATAAAACGCTTTCAGGCTAGCTTCAGCTTCATACATATGTCCCACATTGTGCTCAGCGGGGTATTTAGCGCCGCGTTGGTCAAGTAAGGCCAAGATTTTTTCTTTTACCTCTTTTGCGCTACTCCCCCGCTTCAAGATGTAGTCCTGATGAAACACATGACAGAAGAAGTGCCCGTAATAAAGAGGCATGTCGATATGCTTGGCGATATCTTCTGGTAAAGCTTCTACCCACGTTTCATCATTTCTGCGCAAAGCAATATCTAATGCAAGGATATCTGACGTTTTATCCGCGTTCATTATTTGATAGCGAACGGCTGCGCCAGCCGCTGCAAACCTTAGCAAGTACGCATTTTCAGCTTCGTCATCTGAGCATACAAAATATCCACCCTGTTCGTTATTGACAAATAGATGTTCGAGGTATTTGTTTGCCTCTTCTATCCCATTATCACTCATCTTTAAAATCAAATGATGTTCAAATTTGTCACGCCATTGCATCAAGCGATGACTTAGCTGACACGGAAACAACTTACTGATAACTTGCATAAATTTGTCTGTCAAATTATCAGGTAAGAACGTCAGTTTATTCAGCACAGCGTCAATCCGCCCTTTCGCCGCAAATAGCGTTGGCATAGTGTCAGTACCTAAGTGTTTTATGCTAAGCAAGGTATCTTTGCCATACTCTTTCGCGACATCGAATACGTCTCGATGCATATACTCCCCCACTTCAGGAAGATGGGTAAATTGCGTTAACATATGTTTCCGAATACGGGTAAGTACTTTAGGGTCATTCGTACCAATATAGTACGTTTGCTCTCGCGCCGGCATTTCAAAGGTGTCTAGCCTTACGGCGAATACTGCTATTTTTCCGGCACAGCCGCTAGCTTCATAAAGTCGAGAGCTGTCCGCGTTAAAGCGACTTGGCGAATTTGCATCCACATCACGAATACGGCTTTCATAATCGCTGGCTGAGGCCACTCGAACGTCTTGGTCACCCACAGCTCTGCCGAGGCATTGCTCAAAATCCCCCGATACGAGGTTAGCGAGTATTTCTTCAGGTTCGTTCCCTAAATCAATCCCAAGATGATTTACTAAAGATAGTACGCCATTTGCATTAACTTGTGCATAAAGCGCTAATTCAGTATACGCTGGCCCACGCTTAACAAGTGCACCGCCTGAATTATTCGCTATGCCACCAACAACCGACGCGCCTAAACATGAAGAACCAATAACAGAATGTGGCGCACGCTTGAATGGTTTTAGCGTTTTCTCTAGCTTATGTAAGGTCGCGCCGGGAAAACTGATGATTTGCTCACCGTCTCCCAATACAACGATGTTATCCATTGCCAAGGTATTGATCACAATCACATCGCGATCATAATCCTCACCATTTGGTGCTGAACCCTCTGTGAGTCCCGTATTTGCCGCTTGCATAACAATAATGCAATTCGACGCGACACATACTTCCAAGGCACGCCAATATTCAATTAACGTTTGTGGAAATAAAACAGCTAAAGCGGCACCACCACCTGAACGCCAACCCTTGCGATAATGTTCGGTCTCTTTTTCTTCAGTCGCAATATGCTCGGGAGCAAGCACACTTGCAAGCTGTTCAATAACTAAAGGTTTTGTCACTTTTTTCCGAGTCCATTTACTGTGTTTACCGCTAACGCTAGATTTTACGTCATATATGTATCATATGTGCAGTAAAACATGCAAAAGTGACCAGATGCTTCTTATACCTCGCTTTACGACCAGCTTATAGTTCACGTACCCAAATATTTCTGAAACTTACTTTAGAACCGTGATCCTGAAGATGAATTGGTGCACAACCATGTGCTTTATATTGTGGTAAACCTTTGTATGTTGTGCTGCCCTGAAGCTCAGAATGATTTTGCACAAGTACACCATTATGTAGCGCCGTCATTGTCGCCTTTTTGGTGACCATTCCATTTTTATCAAAACGTGGCGCAGCAAAAATGATGTCGTATGTCTGCCATTCCATTCTTGGTTTACTCGCGTTAACCAAAGGAGGGTATTGCTTGTAAATAGAGCCTGCTTGACCATTTACATAGGTGTCATTGTCATAATTATTTAAAATTTGTATTTCATAACGTCCCATAATAAATAGACCACTATTACTATCGTTTTGACCTTTTTTTGTAGCATCCTCAGCAGGTGTTCGCCATTCAATATGTATTTGTGCGTCGCAAAAGGACGCTTTTGAGCGAATACCTTTACTGCCTGGTTTAACGGTCATCGCACCATCTTCGACAGTCCATTTTACCGCAGAACCATCGTGGTGCTCCCATGCATCAGTGCTATTCCCATCAAAAAGGACAATTGCATCAGAGGGAACAGGATCTGTACTTATTTTTACTGGCACTGGCGCATAATACTCTGTTGCCTGCGGCGGCAGTTGCTGATTAGCATATGACATAAACGCTACTGCTAAGGACATTTGACCTAAAATGGCAAATCGTAAACCTTTCAAAAATGAGCTTTTCATAGTTTCCCTGATGTGTGTTTAATCTTTCATCACTCAATAATCGATATTGAGCGTTTGTAAATAAATTGTAACTTTACGCTGCAAAACTGTCTTGCTCAATCTCAGGTAAGAAAAGAATACTTACGAAAGATGGTATTGACCTATATTTTTTTGATCGTGTGCCACTATTCTCACTTTTACATTGAGCATTATAAATATACTATTGCTGCTTTAACGCATATGAGCACGTAGTGATACAAATATCAAACTTCCGCAATAACCCGCAGTTACTGCTCTTGGCAATGGCATTTGCAATGCCTTTGGTGTTTTCCGTTTGGGTCGCATTGCTAAACAATTTTGTTGTTGAAAAAGCACAATTTACCGGCGCAGAAATTGGCTTATTGCAAAGTTTGCGCGAAGTTCCGGGCTTTCTCGCATTCACTGCAGTGTTTGTACTGCTAATTCTAAAAGAGCAAACATTTGCCATGCTCTCCTTGTTAGTCATGTGTATTGGTATCGCGGTTACCGGGTTATTACCTTTTGAAATCGGTTTGTATTGCACAACTGTATTGATGTCAATCGGATTCCATTACTTTGAAACCATCAATCAATCGTTAACACTGCAATGGCTGCACAAAGACAAAGCGGCGCATTTTATGGGTCAACAACTTGCCGTTAAGAGTTTTGCATCATTATTTGCTTATGGCTCAATATGGGTATTGATGGAATGGTTGGACGTTAATTATACCGCCATGTATATGCTCGCAGGCGGATTCGGTTTAATCCTTGTCGTCTTCATGTGGGGATTCTTTAAGCAATTTGAGCAACCGTCTTTACAACACAAACACATGGTATTACGGAAACGATACTGGTTGTATTACGCCCTAACCTTTTTTAGCGGCGCCAGACGGCAAATATTCTTGGTATTTGCCTCCTTCATGATGGTCGAAAAGTTTGGATACTCTGTCGGGCAAATTAGCTTACTATTTATTATCAATTATGTTTTTAATTTAATATTTGCGCCTAAAATTGGAAAGTGGATAGCAAAAGTAGGTGAACGCACGGCGTTAACTGTCGAGTATGTCGGACTAGCAGTCGTCTTTGTGTCTTACGCAATGGTCTCTGATGCGCAAGTGGCTGCGGTATTGTTTGTTATTGATCACCTTTTCTTTGCAATGGCTATTGCGATGAAAACCTACTTTCAAAAAATTGCTGACCCAAAGGATATTGCATCCACTGCGGGTGTTGCATTCACCATCAACCATATAGCGGCCGTAGTAATACCAGCACTCTTGGGCATATTGTGGTTAAGCTCGCCCAGCGCAGTATTTTACATTGGTGCAGGTTTTGCGGTGTGCTCGCTTATTTTAGCGCTGAATATTCCCGATGAACCTCAAGATGGCAGTGAATTTAGGTTTTCGCTAAAAGCAGACTAGGAATGAAATTGAAGGTGAATTTGGTCATTTGACCAATACCTCTGTTTGTTCCTTTCACGCCGGTATATTTGCCAATACAGATGAGCCAGAGAAATTAGTGTTCATTCACCTTATGCTCTCAAATCGCATTTTCATTTCATTAGCGTTTCAATTGCAGATATGTTATTCATATTGTTCATTCAGTGAACAAGGTTGCTACTTTCTTTTTATGATTGTTAACTGGTTAAAAGCACTTATTATTTTATTGGGGATAACTTATTCCATGAGCACTTTCTCTTCTACCCTAGTCTTATTCTCTCCAGTAAGTGGTGTAGTTGAACTGAACGGTGAGCCTGTTGAAGGCGCAAACATCGTTCATAATTACAAATGGAAAGATGAGGTTTTTTCTGAGGAAAAAATGACAGATCCATCGGGTGAATTCTCTTTTCCTGTAAAAACTCAACAATCTTTTTTTTGGTCGATGTTCCCGCATAACCCGGCCATCGGTCAAGAACTGACCATAAATTATCAAGGCAAATCATATACCGCATGGCGTTTTAAGAAGGGTAATTATGAGTTAAATAGTGAGAATGACGGCTTACCACTGAAAATGCGTTGCGAATTAAGTGAAACAGAAAAAGCACATGACATCTCCCAGTTGTCTGATTATTTCGGCTTGTGTCGACTGGAGTAATGTGACGTGAATAAATCTCCAAGCCATATTAACTGCTACATTTAACTTCGGTAAATTCAAAATGCCAACACTCAGCCCACTCAATGCAGCAAAAATCGCAGATGCTGCATACAATATGAACATCGTAGATTCACTTGATGAAAACAGAGAAGGCCGCAACCAGCAGACTGGCCTGAGAGGCACAATAAATGAGGCAGGTGGTTTTGATGCCTCAAAACGATTTGAAGGTCAAAGTGGCTATGACAAGGTAAATGCACCGGTATTGTTCACCAAAAAATTGGCGCTAAATAAAGGAACAAAACAAACATCTGGGTTTGGCTTCTTTGCGCTTGGAGAGGGCAACAGGCGTAATGAAGCAATCGTCTCGACAAGAGGCACGGCAACCATGTCTGACGTGCTCACTGATCTCTGGACAATCCCAAAAGTATCGCCCTTAGGAACTAAATGCCATTCAGGTTTTATCGACACCTTTGAATCTTACTTTGACGATCTAAAAGCGTTTTCTAACGACATTAAAAATACTGGTATTAATACAGTTCATTGTGTTGGTCACAGCCTTGGCGGTGCACTTGCCTCATTAAATGCGGAGTATTTCGCGCGTCAAGGTTATGCGGTGAACCTTTACACCTTTGGCAGCCCTCGCGTTGGTTATGGTTCTGATTTTAAGCAAGCCCTCGAGTCTAGACGAGTAAAAGCATTTAGAGTTTATAATGATGGCGACCCCGTACCTATGGTTCCCTGTTGGCCATTTGTGCACACCCATGGAGATTGTTGCATTCAACGCCAAGTGCTTATTGCTCCTAGTGCACATTCGATGACGGATTCATATATGCCAAGTGCCGCAAAGTTTGATTCATGGAGTGCTGTACAACGTATTCCAGATCCGCTCTCTTATCAAAACGTAAGTGTATTAGAAGCAGCACTTGAGACGGGTAAGCACTTGGGTGCGAGTACACAAAAAATAATCATGTATATTTTAAAAAGACTTATTCGCTCAGCTCAGGTTATTGTGGCTGCTAGTCTAATCACCATATTGAGTACACTCGACTTCCTAGCATGGCTATTGCACAGAGCAGCGACGCTTGCAGTCAACTTCAAAAAATCGCTAGCAAGCTTATTAAAAGGCGTACTCAGGTTTATTGGAAAAGCTGCGGTCAGCACAGTACAAATGACGGAGACATTTATTCGATATTTGTTAGAGCAATTGTTTAGACTTGTTTCAAATAAGGCATCAATGGCGCTTATTGCAACCCTAGCAAGCCCTAACATAGCAAGTATGCCAGTAGAATTACCTATGGTAATTATGGGAGCGTTATAGGAGTTAGTAATAAACTAAAGAATAATGTGGGGTAAATACCGACTCATGTCTTGCGTTATCGCTTGGCTATCTTCTCTTATAGAAATGCCCGCAGCTTGATCATCAATCAGCCAACTCCCTATTAGCGTATGATTGTTCTGAAATACAGGTAATACGTGCATTTGCTGATAAATATAACCCTCTGAGCCATAGGGTCCATCTGAATCGAGCAAACTCTCGTCCCCATCAATCGGCTCACCTAGATGATTTGTGAACGAGATATTTGCTCCTTCTCGTGAAAATATAGGTTTCTTCACTAAGGTCATGTCAGCAGGCACCAGATGTAATTCATCTTCAAAAAATGCGGGCAGTAAATTTGGATGATTGGGAAATAACTTCCACAACATTGGCAGTAGCGCTTTATTAGATAAAATTGCTTTCCAAGGTGGCTCTATCCAACGAATATTTTGCTTACCAAGTATCTCTCCATATTCATCTTCAAACATAAACTCCCAAGGATACAACTTAAACATCCATTGGATAACAAGGTTGTCTATATCTGTAAACTGATTATCTTGGTCAATGCCAATATCCTCAATATACACGAATTTGGTTTCTATCCCGGCAGCAATAGCGCAATCTTCCAGGTATTGAACGGTGCCTCTGTCTTCTTCAGTATCTTTACAACAAGCAAAATGCAACGTGCGTTCGGGATTAAGCGCATGTAACTCTTTAAAGCGATTTACCAGCTTTTCCTGCACAGAGTTGAATTGGTCCGCGGTACGATTTAATGCCTTGCTATCAACTTTATTTTCTAACCATACCCATTGCCAAAAGCCTGTTTCATAAATAGACGTCGGCGTGTCTGCATTGTTTTCATAGAGTTTCGCAACACCTTTGCCGTCGTATGCAAAGTCTAAGCGCGAATATAATGAAGGGTCGCCATTTTGCCAACTTTTACGAATAAACGCCCATTGAGATGCTGGGATAGCAAACCTTTCAAGTAAATCGTCATCTTGAATAACCGCATCGACTACCGCCAAACACATTTGATGAATCTCTTCGGTCGGCGCTTCAATCCCTTGTTCTATTTGCTCAAGGGTAAACTGGTAATAAGCAGATTCATCCCAGTATTTTTCTCCATATAGGGTATGAAACTTGAAACCAAATTCATCTGCGGTTGCCTCCCAATTAGGACGTTCTTCACAGGGGATACGAAGCATTTAGCCTCCCCAACCGCCTTTGCTCGAAGATTTACTGCTACCCCAGTTACTTTTGGCGGATGCAGTAGCTCCAAAACCACCACGAGAGATAGTACGAGTTACTTTTGGCTTAGGCTTCAAGGCGTCTCGTGATACACGATAAGAACGTTGTCCCGGAGAACCAATTACATGGCCGTCACTGGTCATGATTTTGTTTCGGTAGCTTCCGCTACCAGAATATAAATATGCAGGATAAGAATGCTTATAACGATGCTTGCGTTCGAAGGCATCTCCAACTTCATCAATGATTTCGGAAACAATATAACCGGTCATAAATGGAACGAAAAAACTGCCTTGACGTTCGCAGTTCCCAAATTCAGTAAGACAATCTCTTTCATACTGATAGCGTGGCGCAGTAGCCTCCGCATCAAGTACTGCTTGCTCATATGCCGCCTGGCATTCAGATTCTGTTAATGACGTTGTTGTTGTGCACTCTGAGACAGAAGTAACAAACTTTACTTGCTCATCTTGAGAACCTGACGAACAGCCAGAAATTACTGCTAAGGATAGAGGTGCCAGCGCGAAAGCACGAGAGTGTTTTCTCATCAAACTGAGATCAAGAAACGATGTTCTTTTCATGATCATGCTCCTTTAGTAAGTCATGCAAGCGGCGTTTATCAGCCCTACAGCGACGCCCGTAGCACCTAATACAATCCCGGCACTCACTTCATTGTTCTCAATGCGTTCGGTGATTTTTGGCATGAAAACAAAACGTACAATCGAATAAGCAATAAGCTGTGCAATCAAGGCAATGACACCCCAAATAGCAAAGTCGATTAAATCACCTGAGTTGCTTACGGCGCCAGCAAGCGCAGTAGCAAAACCGATAATTGCACCACCAAACCCGATCGCCGCGGCAGTATTTTTTTCTTCTTTAATTAGTTTCCATTCGGCATGCGGAGTAGCCAGTCCATACACACCTTTAAATATCACTAAAAATAAAATCGCAATGCCGAAATATAGCGCGAAGTGCATTATACCTGTGACTAAATCGTAATTTTCCATGAGCTTTCTCTTTCAGTTTTATTGTTAATTTAAACGTTATGTTTTTGTTCGAGGTTTGCTGTTAAACATTCACTACAATACCTAACCATTGACTCTAATTTGTGTCGGCGACAGTTTGATCCCTGTGCTAATCACTAAACAGTGCTCTAGTTGATTACTGTCATTTAGAGTTTCCTCACCAGACAAGTATAACTGCTCAAAAGAACCATCACCTAGTTCTCGCTCAAACAACATCACAAACTGGTCAGTTTTTGATATTTCGTTCGTCTCATCAAAGGTTTCTTCTTGCATAGCTACTGGTGGATGATATTCGGTAGTGCTTGTCCAGACACGCTGATATTCATGGCCCTCAAACACGTAGACTGGTACACCTATTTTTTGATTTAGTAGTGTATTCCATTCGCTGGTATTCACATGCAAAGTATCAAAATAATGGAATAGCGTCACGTCGACGACATTCTCTTCAGCAACGCCACCTTCACACACCACTTGTAACCAAGCTTCATCGTCCGTGTAAAAACGCAGAAGTATACTAGACCCCAAATCTACTTTACCTGCGGCCTGAATAAGTTGAGTATCGGCGACATCTTTTATGACCAGTTGATCAAGGATAAGTTGGAATGAAAGTTTATCGATATCGAAGCTAGAACCAATGCATAGGCCCATTACCTCAGGTTTTTGAATAGACGGTTTATCAACCTGCTTTTTTTTAAACAAATTAAACATTCACGACTCCATATGTGAGTGACTTGCGTATATCGACAATTTTTAATTTATGCTAGTCAATGTAACACACTCTACGTCTAAACATACAATGCCTAAACATACAAAAGCGCCCATTTTCGAGCGCTTTTAATAGATAATCTACGTTTACTTTTTGCCAGCCAAAATTTTCGCAAGCATGTCTTCGCTAGAGTTATTGGCTCCGCCACCGGCCTGACGAATTTTAGCATCTAAATCAGAGCCAGTTTCAAGCTCAGCTAACTCAGATGCAGCATCCAACGCAGCGTCTTTTTCCGCTTGTTTTTGTTTTATGCGTTCAAGGCTATCTAATGCTGTTTTCACCTTGCTATTACCACCACTAAAATGCGTAGATGCTGCAACCTGCGCTTTTTGGACAGATTCAGTTGCTTTTACTTGGTCAACCTGCTGTTCTAACATACGTAAATTATTTTTAGCAGTTGCCAAATTCGACTTAAGTGTATTCTCGTTCTTAACATAACTGTCAGTGATATTTTGCTCACTTGCTTTGAGTTGCTCTAACTCACCGACGCGCTGTGCACACTCCAATGCTAACTCTCTGTTAGTTTCGGCATGCTCAGCCGCACTTTGGCTATACTTATCTATATCGGCTTGCAAAGATGCCACTTTGTTTTGGCTTAACTTACGCTTTGCAGCGATAGAATGTAAGCTTTGCCCACATTGCTGTATTTCTTTTTTAGCTTCACGGATTTGCTGGTCTAAAATTGTAATAGCTTGTGAATCTGCAGCATCTTCCAATGCTTTGTTTGTGTGGCCTTTTAACGCTGACCAAAGTCTACCTAAACTCATATATGACTCCTACTATTTCAAATATTCAGAATACAATTCTAAAAACTCTGGTACGTTTGCAAACAGAGCTTCTACTTCTTCAACAATAACTTCATCTTTACTATCGACTGACAATGCACCGAATGCGACGTAATATTCTTCACCCCCAATTGACGACACAGCCACAGTTGACAGCGGCACTAACCGATGCGTTCGTAATATCTCATGGTCAAGTGCAGAGCAATCTTTTACCGCATCTAATGGAAACAACACGGTTTCTGCGACGATTTGCTGCTCTCCTACTACCAAAAAGGCATCCAAACCTTCATCGTTAGAAATACTAATACAATCCCCTTCAATCTCTGCTGTGAAATTGAGTTGCGCTTGCATAAGGGCAAGTATTTGGTCTCGCTTCATTGTCATTTTAATCTCCATGTAAAAGCGACTACGTTATTGCTACTTTTGATCAAGCTTTTCGCTTTCGATAGTCTATATAATAGTGAGTTTAGATAATTTTGCAACACATACGTTGCAAATAATTAAAATAAATTGCAAATGCGTGATATTAATAGCTTATGTATTGAATAAGTTGCATCAATAGATATACTACTTAAGAGCTTTATCTATGAGGCAAGCATGCAAACAAACAATCACACCCAAGTTAATATAAGCGTGAATAACAAGAAGTCAATTTTGCCCTATGCAAAAGGCGCAACTTTGCATATTAAAAAATTAATGGTGGAACACGAAGTAACCTATGATGAAATTGTTGCACTGCTTGAAAAGAGAGGCGTTGTGCTTAGTTCGAGCAATCTGAGAAACAAAGTATCGGGCAATTCTTTATCCGCGGGATTGTTTTTTTTGATTGTGGAAATAATTACCAATGAGTTGAGTGCAGAAATTTCAGTTAAGTCGTGAGGTCAACCTAACGGTAAAATTGCAGTAGGCATAACATATTGATTGAGAGTCGAGATTTCTTAATTCAATTATACAGGTATTTTTCGGAGTAACTTAATCACTCGAAAAGCCAATTCTTTCGGTTGAAATGGTTTGGCTAAGTAATCACTTACTCCAGCTTCAAGAGCATCAACAACAAGGTTTTTTTCTCTTGCAGCGGTAAGTAATAAAAACGGGATATGTTTATGCGTTTCAGATTCACGTACGAGTTTTAATAAGCCAAACCCCGTCATTTTGGGCATATCCCAATCGCAAATTATCAAATCGTAACTTTTTTTATTCAATGCTGACCAAGCACTTGCGCCGTTATACGCGGTATTTATCTTTTCTGCGCCAATTGATCTTAAGCAACTAGTAACTAATCCAATCATCGACTCCATATCGTCGACAACGAGAATGTTTATTCGCTTTAATTTTTCTGCCGGATCTTTCACGCCTAATTTTCTTGTTGAAAACACATTATGTAAAGAGGTTAACGGCACCATCAGCGTTTTTTCAAGTTTGAATTCCTATTGTTGTACATAGACCCATTAGATACTTTACTGTAGGATTTGCTAATTCAAATATAAAACTATAAATAAAATGTTGAAAATTATCCCCTTACTTAGCGCAATCATTATGCTTTCGGCATGCGCGAATCATCCTCACAGCAACAAAAATCAATTCGAAACAATATTTAATGGAAACGATCTGTCTGGGTGGATAGTAAAAACTCATCGCTACAAACTCGGAGAAGATCCAGACAACACGTTTACTGTCCATAACGGCATGCTACGAGTAGATTATACAAATTATACGGGGGAATTTGATGACCGCTTCTCTCATATCTACTACGAAAAACCATTCACAAACTTTCATCTAACACTTGAATATCGATTTAGGGGGGAGATGTACACTGGGGCACCAAGTTTCGCCAAACTAAATAGTGGCGTTATGTTTTATGCGCAATCGCCGGACAGTATTTTGCAAAACCAAAATTGGCCGTTGTCGATAGAAATGCAGTTTTTAGCCGCAGGGAGAAAAGGAACAACTCGTACTACGGGGAATGTCTGTACACCAGGTACGGATATTTATATCAATGGTGCGCTTACAAAAGAACATTGCATAAATTCATCTTCCGATACTTATTATTCTGATAACTGGGTGTCAGCAGAATTAATCGTAAATAATGGGGATGTCACTCACATTATAAATGGCAAAACGGTGCTCGAGTACAAACGCCCTCAAATAGGCTTTACCGGCACAATTAAAGGCATTGATAAATCGGCGTGGGATGAAGGCAAAGTATTATCTGAAGGGTATATTTCGCTACAAAGTGAAGGCCACCCGATAGACTTTAAAAACGTAAAAATCAAAGCGCTCTAATCATCTAAAGAATTAGTACCTAAACGCAAGAAGATAAAAGAAACAGGGCGAGAAAACAGTTCGCCCTGCATTTTATCCTAAAATTTATCTTAGGCTTCAGTTAATCAACCTAACACTAGTCACGTGTTCAATACTATTGATAGCGTCGATTACATGCCCGTTCTCCATTTTTTCAACGTCAATAATATTGTAAGCCAAGTCACCGCGGCTCTTATTTACCATGTCGATAACATTGACATTATGGTCAGCTAATACAGACAAGACATTACCTAAGACCTTAGGGACATTTTCATTGGCAAAAATTATACGTTGCCCTTCCTCCCTTGCCATCGCCACATTGGGAAAATTAACCGAATTCTTAATGTTGCCATTTTCCAAAAAGTCCATAATCTGATCGGCTGCCATCATCGCGCAGTTCTCCTCAGCTTCAGCGGTAGAAGCGCCAATATGCGGCATCGCAATGACGTCCTCTCGTCCATAAAAAACAGGCTCTGGGAAGTCACAGACATAAGTGCGTAATATACGTTTATCCAACGCGTTTGCCACTGCTTCTGGGTCGACGATTGACTCTCTAGCAAAGTTAACTAACACCATACCTTCTTTAGCCTGCGCCAGTGCATCAGCATTAATCATATGAATTGTTGGTTCAATTGCCGGAACATGTAAACTGACATAATCACACTTGGCTAATAAAGCATGCATGTTCTCCGCTCGTTGTACTTCGCTTGATAGTCGCCAAGCGGCTTCTATCGACAACGCGGGATCAAAACCGACGACTTTCATGCCAAGCGCTAGTGCCATATCAGCGACCAAAGAACCAATTGCTCCCAAGCCAATAATACCAAGCGTTTTGCCTTTAAGTTCACTGCCAGAAAATTGCTTTTTCTGTGCTTCTAAGGTTTTGTGTAATTCCGCTGCATCTGAAATATTGTGTAATGTTGAAACATGATCAATGCCAGGTTTTATGCCCCGCGAACTTAATAACATACCGGCTAACACGAGTTCTTTTACAGCATTTGCATTTGCGCCAGGTGTGTTAAATACAGCAATACCGCGTTTACTATAATCAGCAACAGGGACATTGTTCACGCCAGCTCCAGCACGCGCGACCGCAAGTACTGAGTTGTCCAGCACTTCATTGTGCAATTTGTGGCTTCGAAGCAATATTGCATGAGGCTGACTAGCGTCAGAGCTCACTTCATACTTGTCTCTAGAAAACCTCTCTAAGCCTTTCGAAGAAATCAGATTAAACGTTTTTACCTTGTACATACTATTCCTTTATAAGAGATTTTACGCGTAAGCTAGCTATCTGCTTTTACTTGTTCATATGCCCATGCTAACCATGGCATCAAGGCTTCTATATCCTTGTTTTCAATCGTCGCACCACACCAAATACGCAGGCCAGTGGGTGCATCTCGATAGGCGCCGATGTCATAGGCAACTTCATGCTCCGCCAATAAGCTCACAAGCGACTTTACTTGTTCAGCCTGTAAATCAAGACTTAAACACACACTTGAATTTGACCGGATACTTTCGTCAGCTGCCAAAAAGTTTATCCAATCATGAGAGTTAACAAATGCGCTTACCGTTGCTAAGTTAGCATTACATCTGGCGATAGTGCCTGCCACACCGCCGACCGACTCAACCCATGAAAGCGCATCTAAGTAATCCACAACACAAAGCATAGAAGGTGTATTGATCGTCGCACCGGTAAATAACCCTTCTATTAACTTGCCGCCCTTAGTCATGCGGAATATCTTAGGCAACGGGCGAGGAGGTATGTAACTTTCAAGCCGTTCAACTGCTCGCGGGCTCAATATCAGCATACCGTGACCACCTTCGCCACCTAATACTTTTTGCCAGCTATAAGTAATGACATCGAGTTTTTCCCATGCCATTTCTTGTGCAAAGACCGCCGACGTCGCGTCACAAAAGGTTAGCCCTTTGCGATCATCGCTTATCCAATCCGCATTAGGGACACGCGCCCCCGAGGTTGTACCATTCCATGTAAACACAACGTCATGATCACAATTCACATCGTTCAAATTTGGGAGTTGTCCATAATCAGCGCTTAACACACGTGCATCATCAAGTTGAAGTTGTTTAGTAATATCAGTTGCCCAACCTTGTCCAAAAGACTCCCAATAGAGCACATCTACGGGTCTTTCTCCAAGCATTGACCACATGGCCATCTCCATTGCACCTGTATCTGACGCGGGGACAACAGCAACACGATAACCTTCAGGTAAATTGAGTATTCTTGCGGTGTCAACACAGGCACTTTTTAGGGCTTTTTTACCAATCGCCGCTCGATGAGAGCGCCCGAGTACTGACAAGTCTAATTGACTCACGTCATAGCCAGGACGTTTAGCACATGGTCCAGATGAAAAATTAGGGTTTGAAGGTTTTAAGCTCGGTTGCATAAAAGATCTCTTTGTATTTGAACAACAAGCGATGCGCGTTGATCTTTGCACTGTTAAAAAATTGTTAGTAAGAATACTAGGATTTATGGGCTTGACCAATATTCGTGTGACATGAGTTATAGCGAATGGTGTTATAGACCTCAAAACCGTAAGTGGTGTTTGAGCTGAGCAAGCAGCAATGTTCTTCTGAATCGGCACAAGTAAGGCTTGAATCGACATTTTCACCAAAATCACTGCTAAAGATATTGAGATACTGTCTTGTTTAAAATTCTGTATTTTATCTGAATGGCCCCAAATACCCTACCTAAATAACACTTAAAGCATTGTAAATAAGAATCATTTTTAATAAGTGACCATAATCAGCGTTTAAAATACAGAGTATTAGTCAAATGATTACGCTCAGTGATAAAATCAGGTAAAATGTCGCACAGTTTAATTAATGTTTTTCGCACCCCCGAGAGGTTTGAATGAGTTTATATTCAGAATACATGGATGAAATCGCAACAAGAAAGCAAGAGTTAGGATTGCATCCAAAGCCAATCGATAGCGCAGAATTGCTATCAGAGATCATTGAACAAATCAAAGATACTGGAAATGAGCATCGCGAAGATTCTCTGCATTTTTTCATCTATAACACCCTACCAGGCACGACAAGTGCAGCAGGTGTTAAAGCGGCGTTCTTAAAAGAGATTATTCTTGGTGAATCAGTAGTTGAAGAAATCACACCCACTTTTGCCTTTGAATTGCTATCTCATATGAAAGGCGGTCCTTCTGTAGAGGTATTACTGGATTTAGCGCTAGGCGAAAACGCTGATATTGCAAATGCGGCCTCTGATGTTTTAAAAACCCAAGTATTTTTATATGAAGCAGATACTGGACGCCTTGAAGCTGCGCATAAAGCGGGTAACAAAATTGCGACTGATATCTTAGAAAGCTACGCAAGAGCAGATTTTTTTACTAATCTTCCTGAAATCGAAGAAAAAGTTGACGTAGTTACTTATATTGCTGCCGAAGGTGACATTTCTACCGATTTACTCTCTCCAGGTAATCAAGCGCACTCACGTTCAGACCGCGAGTTGCATGGAAAATGCTTAATATCACCCGAAGCACAAGCCGAAATTCAAGCCCTTCAGGCAGAACACCCAGACAAAAAAGTGATGTTAATTGCAGAAAAAGGCACTATGGGTGTCGGATCCTCTCGCATGTCTGGCGTAAATAACGTTGCACTTTGGGCAGGTAAGCAAGCAAGTCCGTATGTTCCTTTTGTTAACATTGCACCTGTTGTAGCGGGTACTAATGGTATCTCCCCCATATTCTTGACGACGGTTGGCGTAACAGGTGGTATTGGCCTTGATCTTAAAAACTGGGTGAAAAAAGTTGACGCTGATGGTAATACCGTTCTAAATGACAATGGAGACCCAGTACTAGAACAAACATATTCCGTAGAAACAGGTACAGTACTGACCATCAATACAAAAGAGAAAAAGCTGTATCAGGGCGACAAAGAATTAGTTGATGTGTCATCCGCGTTTACGCCTCAAAAAGTAGAATTTATGAAGGCCGGTGGTTCTTATGCGATTGTATTCGGTAAGAAACTACAGAACGTAGCAGCAGAAATACTCGGTGTTGAACCACCCATTGTATACGCACCATCAAAAGAAATTTCACACGCTGACCAAGGCCTTACCGCAGTAGAAAAGATTTTCAATAAAAATGCGGTAGGCACATTGTCTGATGAAGACCTGCATGCAGGCTCTGATGTGCGCGTTAAGGTAAATATCGTTGGTTCACAAGACACTACTGGCTTAATGACGTCTCAGGAACTAGAGTCAATGGCTGCGACAGTAATTTCTCCGAGTGTAGATGGTGCATACCAATCAGGCTGCCATACTGCATCAGTTTGGGATAAAAAGGCGCAAGCCAATATACCTAAGCTTATGTCTTTCATGAACAAGTTCGGATTAATTACCGCACGTGACCCTGAAGGGGTTTATCATGCAATGACTGACGTCATCCATAAAGTATTAAATGATATTACGGTTGACGATTGGGCAATTATCATTGGTGGTGATTCGCATACTAGAATGTCTAAAGGCGTCGCGTTTGGCGCGGACTCGGGCACAGTAGCACTTGCACTTGCGACAGGTGAAGCAACTATGCCCATTCCAGAGTCTGTAAAAGTTACCTTTAAAGGCGAAATGAAATCTCACATGGATTTCCGTGATGTTGTGCATGCAACTCAAGCGCAAATGTTAAAGCAGTTTGGCGACAATGTTTTCCAAGGTAGAGTAATTGAGGTACATATTGGTACTTTAATGGCTGACCAAGCCTTTACGTTTACCGATTGGACTGCAGAGATGAAAGCTAAAGCATCTATCTGTATTTCTGAAGATGATACTTTGATTCAGTCCTTAGAACTTGCCAAGAGTCGCATCCAGATAATGATCGACAAGGGTATGGATAACGCAGCTCAAACACTGCAAGGTTTGATTGATCTTGCAGACAAAAGAATTGATGAAATTAAGTCTGGCACTAACCCCGCATTGGCACCCGACGATAACGCTGAATACTTTGCTGAAGTCATTGTTGATTTAGACCTAATCGATGAACCAATGATTGCTGACCCAGACGTAAACAACGAAGATGTGTCAAAACGCTATACGCACGATACTATTAGACCTGTTTCATACTACAAAGGTGAAAAGACTGTCGACCTTGGCTTTGTCGGCTCATGTATGGTGCACAAAGGCGATATGAAAATTATCTCTCAAATGCTTAAAAATTTGGAAGCACAAAACGGTGGCGTCGAGTTTAAGGCGCCACTGGTAATTGCGCCACCTACATACAACATAGTTGACGAACTAAAAGCAGAAGGCGACTGGGAAGTCCTTAAGAAGTACTCAGGTTTCGAGTTTGACGACGACAATCCAAAAGGTGCTGCTCGTACTAAATACGACAACATCATGTACCTTGAAAGACCTGGCTGTAACCTATGTATGGGTAACCAAGAAAAAGCCGAGAAAGGCGATACCGTATTGGCCACGTCTACACGATTATTCCAAGGGCGTGTTGTTGAGGATGCTGAGGAGAAGAAAGGTGAATCTCTATTAGCATCAACCCCAGTCGTTGTACTTTCGACCATACTTGGCCGCACGCCGAGCATTGATGAATATAAAAATGCCGTTAAGGGTATTAACTTAACAGACTTTGCGCCACCGGTTGAAGAACTTACCGCACAGTCTAAGTTTGTCCCTAACGTACCAGTAAAATCAATTTAAACTGTTTGAGTCAACAACTCAGATAAATACAATTGAACCAAGCTAGGAAGCTCGCAAGTATGCGAGCTTTTTTATGTCTGCGCTATATAAGCAATTGCAAAGTCACTAACCTGTAATAAATAATTTGACTGAACGGCCGTTAAAGACTGATAGCGTGCGATTCATTTGACACTAGGGTCAAATACAAATGACGCATTTTCATCTAAACTAAAATAATGGTGGTAGATAGTATTGCAGGGGACAACACTCGTGAAGCACATCGGCATTATTAAGGTGCTAAAAGCAATTTGCCTATTACTGCCAATATTATGCGTAGCGTTTTACGACTTCTTACCAAAAAACACCATGCTGCTTTTTCCTAGCATGACTAAATCTAGCCAGGCAGCCACTGACTCTTGGAATGGTGGAAATTCGTTTTTAAGCTGGCAAAATGAGCACCCTTTAGAATGGACCTGCCACATTCGTGAAGGTATTCCGTACCCCTATTGCGGTATGTTTTTAACGTGGTCTGAAGAAAGACCATTTTCCGCGATTGATTTGTCACAATATACAGATCTCGAAATAGATTTAACATATACAGGTGAAGCGAAGTATATCCAAATATTCCTTCGCAACGCTTATTTTATTCCCAATAGTTTTGACGAAATGGCTACCTCAAAATATAGCAGTACAAGTGTCGACGCGACAGAAACAATAAACGGAATAACAATCCCTTTAGACACATTCAGAGTCGCTGATTGGTGGATATCTACGCACAATATCTCACCCACCGATATTCAGACTGAATACGATCAAGTAATATCGATTGGCATCGACTTTAGGCCTCCGGTGGTAATCGGCGATCATGCTTTCAAGCTAGAATCGTTACGCGTATCAGGAAGCTACTTTTCAAAAGAGAGCATGTACTTAGGCATCATCATCATTTGGGCCAGTATTTTTATGTCAGAAGGCCTAGTACGCTATACAAAGTTAGATCGCAAACTAAAATTGAAAACGCTGAAAATTACAGAGCTTACTGTTCAGAGCAAGAATTACAAAAAACAGTCCGAAACCGATGCTCTCACGGGTATTCTCAATCGACACGGTTTAAATCGAATCGTAAGCGATTTACATGAAAAGCAGCGCTTAGAACGGTATTCATTGCTAATACTTGATATCGATCATTTTAAGTCCATCAACGACAAATTAGGCCACGATACTGGCGACATAGTATTGCAAGAGTTAACGCAGCGAATACAAAAGAATACTCGATATTATGACGTATTTTGTCGTTGGGGCGGGGAGGAATTTGTCATTCTCTTTCATAACAAACACTCAAGATCGATACTCCCGTTCGCCGAAAAAATCAGAAAATCGATTGAAAAAGGAATATTTGCAAACGGTAAGTTAGACAAGGTCACTGCCAGTATTGGCACAACAAAATTATCTACAAATGAAGATTTTGAGATGGCCTTTAGAAGAGCTGATAAAGCATTATATAAGGCCAAAGAAACCGGAAGAAACAGAACGGTGGTTGTTTAAAAAATCGTATTAAATTATTCGTATGTGATTCATAGAGATCGTTTCAATATAGTACGACCTTTTGAACAGCGAAATTAGACAACGCGTAAAGTGGATTGATTAGATTTGAGCCACTACAGATTAGCCATGTTTGTACGATAAAACCCCAAAGTCAATCTGTTGAGCAAACGATTTGACTGAATTAATAAGAGTATACAGAGTCAAAAATAGCGCTAAATTACTTTTTTAAATTCTTTATCTTCAACAAATTCTTTTGAATTCGCTCTGCTCGCACCAAATCACCCATTACCTTAGGATGTTCTGGAAAAATTGCTTTCGCTCTTTTAAACAATTCAATCGCCTTTTCCAAATCATGTTTAAATAATTTTTTTCCCTCGATATAATATTCATTAGCCTTAGTTTGACGAAGGTCAAGTATCTTACGACTCAATGTAGCGTCATCATTTTTTGGTGCATACTTTGCCGCTCGATCATAAGAGGCAATGGCCGTCTCTACGTCGTTATTGTCTTGATATTGTTTACCTATTTGCGAATACGCTGTATATCGAAAATGGTTAATTTTCGCATGTTTTGGATGTTTACTTTCTAATCTATCGGCTGTCTGCAATAAGGCTTTATATTTGCCTGCTTTGATAAATTGCTCACCTTGATCGAGCAAATTGGTGAGTTCGATAGATTTCTGGGCTTTCTTTTGATTTTCTTCAAAATACTTTACGATCGTCTTGGTTTTCGCATTCGCACTTTTTAAGGCAAGCGCCCAGTTCATCTGCCTCAGTGCTTCCTTAGCTTCCGGATCGTTGGGCGCTATCGCTAATATCCCCAAGAGGATGTCCTTCTTAGCTTTCGTCTTATCACTTTTTTCTATTTTCGCGTATTGAGCTTTAAGAAATTGTTTCTTCTTAATTATTTGCTGGCTTAAACGGTCAATCTCTTGGCTAATGTGTTGCTGTTCTGGATATAAAGTATACAAAATCTGCCACTGAATCAGTGCGTCAAACCAACGCCCTTGTTGCTCCAAATTTTCAGCGATACGCATGCGTTTGTCTGCCATCGCTTCTTGTTTCTCTGGTGTGCTTTCACATCCAAACAGAAAAAAACTCATTATTAAACAAAGATATAAAGACTTCATTTCGTATTTACCTCTATAAACACGTCTAAACTAGAGGTAAATTTACGCATGCTATCCCCGCCATAAATCATTGTTCGATTGAGCAAAAATGGAGATGAAAACGCGGGATTACTGCCTCGCTGAACGGTAACAGCCAAGTCATATTCATTTTCTTTAAGCATATCAACCAATACGACACTGGTATTGCCGTAGGGGTAAGCAAATTGATTAATTGTATTGCCTGTGCGTTTTGAAATAATCTTTTCTGCGTCAACGACTTCTTTCTCAAGGCGCTTCACATAGTTTGCATCCAATTCGCCTGACGGTTTCCTAGATAAACTATCGTGAGTTTTTGAATGCGATTGAATATCAACTAATGGTTCATCGTTTAAGGCGTTAACATCTCGCCAATTTAAGGCAATACCCGCACCGACAAATTCTGGGTAAACAAACATGGTTGAAGGAAATCCATATTCTTTCAAGATAGGGAAGGCAATATCCATATAGCTCTTATATCCATCATCAATAGTAATAACGACGGCCTTGTCAGGCAGTTCCTTTTTGCCTCGTATAAACAATCCAATATCACTCAACGGCACCACTTGATAGCCATTGTTTGACAAGTAAGTCATTTGTTCCCGAAATTCATGTTCAGGCACAACCATCCGCGACTTACCCGTTTTATCCCGAGTAAATTGGTGATAACACAAAATTGGAATCGTTTGATACCCATTAGAAAACACCGCACTAGCGTTTATACTCTTCAAGGGAACAGCGACATAATTAGCCGCAGCTATGTCGATACCAGGGTTATATCGCTGGACGACGCTAGCGTATTTTGCGTGTCCTAAATATTCCTCAGCTAAACTCGCAAAACTATCCTTTTCTGTCACACGCACGAGTGTAAATGACGCGTTTGTCGCGAGTTCTCTTTTGAGTATTTGTTTATTTGCACAACCTTGAAAGAATATGGTCATACATATAAAAAATAAGACTTTTTTGACAGACATTATTAACTACTTTTTTTATTTTTCTCTATGTCTTCATCGGGCTGTTCTGGGTCCTTAGGAACATCGTTCTCTATGGCATCATTTTGTATATTGCTGTCATTTAGAGACTGATCCATCTCAGTGTGATCTATCTCAGTAATAACTGAGGAAGAAATAATGGTTCTATCTTCGTCACCAATTGCATCGGATTCACTAGCACTTTCATCGTCACTGCTGCTATCGATGCTTTCCGCAGCATCAACAACACTGGTATTCGCGTCGTCATTAGGCTCAGCACCGTCAGTTTTAATGTCGATAACACTGCTAGCCAAGATAGTAGCATCGTCGACTTCTTCATCCTTGTATTGATGAATAGCAGATTGTTCAAGTCTTCGGCTTATATCTGCGTCGTCTGTCACTTTAATGCCTGATTGTGCTAATTCATCGGCAACTACTGTGTACCGGTCTTGGATTGAAGTAGCCATCTTATTAAAATCGCCAAACACCTCACCAATCTCATCTTGTCGCCTCAGCGATATACGAGTATCCAAATCTCCGGAACCAAAACCTTCCAAGGCTTGACTGATGGCTTTTAGTGGCTTTGAAATTAGTCCCCCAAAAATAAACATCGTGACTGCTACTGCAGAAATCGTGATTATCGCGAGTAAGAACATCAACCAAGCGGTGACGCTTTTCACTTCTTCTAGGCTAGCCTGCGACAGCCCTAAGATTATGGTTCCTACTTCCGTATCCTGAAACAAAATAGGCGTGTTTATATTGAAAACGTCGGTACCGTCATCCATCGTTGATGTACTTGTGTGCACATCATCCGTTTGCATTAGCACTTCAGCTTCATCATGCATGGCTTGCATAGTATAGGTTTGCCCAACTAGGCTAGTGTCACTTGCGCCTCGAATAACACCCGAACGGTCGGTAACTATCAAATAAGCAAACGTATCTCTACCCGCAGCATCATTGATGAAAGTTTCCAATGTTATCCAATCCTCTCCGAGCAAAGGCACTGCCGTTTCAGTCGCAATAAATTTAGCAAAAGAAGCCCCGGAATCTATTGCTTGTTTGGTCATCGCTTTTGATTGTAGACCAAACACAACATTCATACTGATTAACAATACAGCTGCAACAATCGCCACGGCTGACAGCGTCCACTTAATTTTAAGGGGAATGTATTTATGTTTTTTCTGTTCTTCTTGTTGATCACGAAGGGAGTTCAATTCAGAGATCAATGCCTGTGCTAGGTCATTACCTGTCTGAAAACGTTTATCTGGTGATTTTTGCAGTAACTTCTGAACAATTTGTCTTAAGCCTGCAGGTACTTCAGGGTTCAACTTTTTAAGCGGCTCAGGTTGCTTTTGAGCAATCTGAATCATCAATGTTCCCATGTTACTTGCATCAAATGCCTTAGTACCGGTGAGCATTTCATACAAAATCACACCGACTGAAAACAAATCTGAGCGACCATCAACTTCGTCACCCAGCGCCTGCTCAGGTGACATATAGCGCGGTGTTCCAAGCACAGAACCCACTTGCGTTTTCTGCGCTTCTTCATTCTCATTCATGCGGGCAATACCAAAGTCTGCTACTTTGATGGTTTCGCTATCTGGCAGCACGATAATATTGTCGGGTTTAATATCACGATGCACTATGCCGGTCGAATGCGCGTAATCAAGTGCTTTAGCGAGCTGCAACCCAATAGTGATAGTATCTTTAACACTAAGCGTCTTCTTTTCTTTTAACACGTCACCCAAGTCACTTCCTTGAAGTAACTCCATCATAATGTATGGTGATTCGTCTATTTTCCCAACGTCAAATACCGTCACAATTGCTGAGTGCGACAGTGCACCAGCGGCCTTAGCTTCGCGCAAGAATCGAGACATATACTCTTCATCAACACAGTGGTCGGCTTTTAAAATTTTACAAGCCACAGAGCGATTTATTTCAGGGTCGTATGCTCGGTAAACCATCGCCATTGCACCCTCGCCGATGAGTTCTTGTATTTCGTATCGGCCGATTTTTCGATTCAACATGTCGTCTGCCATGCTACTCCCAGGTATTTTTTGCTGTAAAGCAGAAGAAGGACTTCAACAATAGCCCAACTTGATGCAATAATAAACTACTGCGACTTATTTTATATTCAATTTCTTTTGCGGAATGACTGAGCCTAAATTGAAAATAAAAAATTGCGGCTATTGCTGCTAATTAATTAAGGAATTCTATGAGCAATTCTGGCTGGACATCTATCGCTGAGACCAATATTGGCACAGTGCGCAAAGTCAACGAAGACGATTTTTTAGATTTACCAGAAGCCCAACTCTGGTGTGTCGCGGACGGAATGGGAGGGCATGCAAAAGGTGATGTCGCCAGCCAGCTAATTACAAAAACGTTATCAGACCTTGCATCAAATGCACCAGAAGAGCTTTCGGTCGATAGTATATGTGACTGTATCAAGCAGACAAACTACACCCTTATAGAACTATCGAATCAACACAACTCAATTGTTGGCAGCACGGTTGTTGCACTATTTTTTACCGCCGAGCATGCACATTTAATATGGGCGGGTGACAGCCGAATATATCGGCTCAGAAGTAATACATTAGAACGAGTTACGCGAGATCATAGTCAAGTAGAGGACATGATTGATGCGGGTTTAATCAGCCCTGAAGAAGCCGAAACACATCCTAAAGCAAATGTCATTACACGCGCCGTTGGCGCAGCGGTTGAGCTAGACCTTGATGTTAAAACACTGCCCTTGGAAGATGGTGATCAATTTTTACTATGCAGCGATGGTTTAAACAAAGTGATGAACGACCTCGAACTTGAACATGCGCTAAAGACGATGGATACAAAAACAATCAGTAATCGTTTAATAGAAATCGCATTAAATCGCAAAGCAAGAGACAACGTTACCGTGATAGTCGTTAGAAATGAAAAGCAAATTGAAGAAGCGCTACACGAAACACTCCCGTTAGATGACACCTTGCCGTTACATTACTCAAATAAGTCATAGTGCATAGTGCGCACGCTCTTGGGTGACATGAGATGAGTAAACATCGATATTTGAAGCATGGCATTCTCGTATGCGTCATTTTCCTCGGCGTAATATTGACTTCTGCCTGCTCAAATCGCAGTAACACTAGCGCCGGTATAACCGTCCTAACAGAAATACTATTGCCAGACACCTTACTCGAAACCTCTGGCTTATTTTGCGACAACCACAATATTTATACCCTGAATGACTCAGGGAATTTATCTGAAATATATGCACTAAACCACACCGGAAAGCTTAGCGCTCAAATCTCAGTAGAGGCTAAAAATGTCGATTGGGAAGCACTGGCTAGCGATGGAAAAAATTTCTATATAGGCGACTTCGGCAATAACGCAGGAAATCGCAAGGACTTGCGTATACTGATTCATAATGTAGACAAAAAACAAACGTCACAACACACATTTACCTACGCAAATGACGGCGATGTCGCCAATATAAACGAACCGCAAAGCCGCCAGTATAAAGCGCATGACCAAGATGCCGAAGCTCTAGTACTGAAAGGCGATGACTTAATTATGTTTTCTAAAAGCTGGAAAACCGGTATCGCTAGCGTCTACCGAATAGAAACAACGTCAACAAATCAAATATTAACACCTACAGCAAGCATAGCTGGACTTCCTGGCATTATTACGGGTGCAGACTGGGATGAGCATAAACAGCAATTTATTATTGTTGGCTATAAGGTAAATACGTTTAGTGTTCGACCGTTTATCTCACTATTAGACGCTCAATACAACGTTACAAGAACTGAATACCTTAAAGGGTTTGGTCAAGTGGAAGGTGTTTGCTCAACGAATGGAGAGCTTTGGTTTACGCAAGAAAAACTGCCATTTTATCCAGCCAAATTGGTGAACATTGCCCTTAAATAAGTTTTTAAAGTATGCAAGCAACCTAATTAGCTTTAATTAAATCAGACCCCACGTAGTAGAGAAGAAAACATATCCGCTGGAGGCAAGCCAGAGTAATAGCGTTGTTGCGGTGCTAAATTTGTTGTACCCGCCATAGACCAAATCGATAGACGCATATCTTTAGAAAGTATTGCGTTTTGCAAAAATGTATTGTGACACTTGCTCATGTCATTGAGTATGTTGTCACTTAAACGGCATAATTCGCCAACTGAACTTGTTTCCGTGAGTTGAACATCTTGGCAATCGTACTCTTTTAAGGGTGCATAAATTTGATTTAATACATTGGCTATTTCGTCGAGATCAGGGCGTTTTTTGTCTAGTAAATCTAAAATAAAATCTTCGCATTGGGCGTGCAAATCATCGACTTTTTGTGAAAGATTAAATAAATTGACGGCTTGTCCTGTCTGACATAGAACGGCAAAAGGGTATGCGCGACCACAATTGTCGATACTTGGCATCATTACCCCCGTTACCGCACCAGCAAGCGAATCTGAAGACTTACTAAACAGTAAAGCATCTGCGCAGAAGCGCCAAATAGGACTATTGAAATAAATTCCCTGCCAATCATCACCAAGTTGACCATTTGACACTTCTAAGGACTGTAACATCCAGTTGTCCCATTGACTAATAAGCTCTGGAGACACACCTCGCTGTATGAAATCACCATATCCAGGTAGTTTGCCGAAAAAGCCAATTTTCATTGCGTCTCCTATAAACTGTCAATGCATGTTAACGAAGACATTCTTGTGAATACTAAGGGGTCAACAGGACTCGCTGCTGATAACTCGTAAATTGCCTTGTAATCACTTTTTGAGAAAGTAACATTTACTTTATTTGCGCTGATTCGCTTGGTTTCAGAAGCATCGAGTAAACGGAATAATGCAAATAAACCTTCTTTATTGTCTAGTACTTCACTTCCGTCACGGCGGCCAAAACTCACCTGTCCATTAGTGCTTGGGTTCTCTGGTGGCCAAATAACCGGTGTCGATGTTGGCCGACCAAACTGGTAATTTAAAGTTTTGCCGTAAATAGACATTCGAAACCTGGCAAGCCGAGGGTCTAAATACACCGGTGTAAGTGACAGTTGTATTTCTGGCTGAGACCCATCACTGGCATACAGACTCCGTTGGATAGTATAGATATTCTCAAAAAACGGTAGCACATGTTCGCCAAATGCATAACTTGATTGCACGTCATTCTTCCATGTCCATGGTAGACGTTGCATATTAATTAAAGGGGCCAAGTGTTGCTCAAAGAAACTATATAATGCCCCCGACGGTGCAAATAATTGATTGATGTCACGCAAGCTCGCATCTGCGCTAGCACCGCGATTAAACGGATATTTAAATTCTACAACGTCCGAACACACTCCAAGCACACCGCTTTTCCATAGTTGTGTTAGCTGCGTCTTTTGCAATCGGTTCTGCGCACTTTGAATACTGCCTGCTAGCTGACTAACCCAGCGATTCAGCGGTTCGGTTTGCAAATACCCGTACCCTTGCAAACCATTTAGAATACTAGGGTCAAAAGCATTGTTAGTATTTTGCAGTTGGAAGCTAAGGTTTACGTTTACTTCCTGTAGCAATGTAGAGAAACGTTGCTGCGTTGCAAGTTTCTTATCTTCTTGCATCAGCTCATGCAATTTACTAAATCGAGACGTAACATATACCCTAGGGTTGTCAGCTGTTAACGCATTTTTAGCGGCGCTTACAGCACGGCTAGCATTGGCACCAAGATTCAAATTTGGTGTATTTGAAGAAATATCAATCAACTTTGTTGCCTGAGAGACATTACTCAAAAAGACAAAGATGGGACTATCTGTTTCAATTAGCAACTGCAAACCGGCACTTAACGACGCAGCACTGCTGGCAGACTTTACTGACACAGAATTGATTAATGCTTGCCATGAGTTAACATAATCTCTTGCGTAGAGTTTATTCAACTGTTCAGATAGATTTGCAGAATTTACTACGTTATCGGGCCCCAAAATCCAGGCTTCGTCACCTAATTTATCAATATATTCATCAATTTCTTCACTTAATACCACATCAAATGATTCTGGAGTGTACAACTTTGACAACGTTTGAATATCATCAAAACGGGTTGTGAAAATTGTTCCCCAATCACTGCTAGCCAACTGCGCCATCGATAGATACTTTGTAGGATCTGACAAGTAAGCATCTTTGAATTGTTTGTAATAGATTTCGCCCAGCGGCTGTGCACTTAACGTTCGGCGCGCATCCACTACCAGTGCGTTATCGACACTCTCTATGACCATGTTACTGTCAACCAGGTTTTCAACATGACTAAATACCTGGGTAAATTCAAGTGAAGAGAAGTATTGATTGCTGTTGAGGTGTTGTTCCAAGTAACGTGCAATAAATTTGTTATCTCGGTTTTCGCTATTCGCTAACATCAAGTATGTTTTCAATGCTTGATATTGCTGGCTTATATCAGAGGGCTGTCTTAAATGTGTCTTGACCTGCTCGCTAACGTATGGCAGTAACACCGCTTTAAGTAAACGTCCATAGCTCGCCATTAAGGCACTTTCTACTTCATCCGATTGGTTTAAACCTAGGCCGGAAAAATTCGCTCTATTCTCATTCGCGAGACCTTCAATATCATTGGTAAAGTCGTTTAATGCTGGCAAAAATTGTCGAATATCCGCATCGCTGCCAATAGATTTGTCATCATACTGCGATATCCATTTGTCTACTGAAGCGTCACTCCGAGCAATGTATTGTGTATTGTTGTTGTAGCTTAGGTACATGCCAATACAAAGACCTAAGGTTACTGCAGCGGCTGCCCCCATAGCGATACGTTTTAATAATTGCTTTCTGCTTTCATACTTAGTTAAAGTGCCAAATTTGTCAGCTTCTGCAAATACCAAATCTTGCAATAGGTCTTTAATAAAGTAACTACGCTGATCGTTATTCCACATAACTCTAGCGGTACTTTTTAGGCCAAATGCTTGAGAAACTTTGTTTATCATGCGATCAATAGGCGCGCCCGACTGAGTACCGCTGGTCAAATACAGACCTCGAATAATACCGGTACTCAAGCCTTCTTCTTTGCGACTAAGCCCGTCAACAATTGTATTAAATGCATTATGCAAAGACGCAAGTTGATCACTAAACGTATAGATGGTGGACTTTCTGTTTGCATCTCGTTCAAGAGACATTCGCTGCCACTGTCTTCGTGATATAGACTTTAATAAATCACTAAATTGAAGACTAAATGCCTCAGTTATATTGCCTTGTACACTCAGTTGTTTATCAAACGTCAGGCCGAAAGCTTGTTCTCGTTCTTTATGAGAAAAATTGTCAAAAAACTGGGTGAAACCCGCTAACATATCTGACTTAGTAATCACAATGTAGACGGGAAATTGCGTACCAAAAAACTCATTTACTTCAGCTATCCGCTGCTTTAATTTTAGCGTATGTTGGCTTAACTCATATTCGTTCATTGTCATCAAATCTGACATGCTGAAGCTGACAAGTAGGCCACTGATTGGCTTGCGCCGATAGCGCTTAATCATACTAAGAAAATTTTTCCAACCCGACTCATCAACTTTTTGATAACTGTCTTGAGACGCATACCGTCCAGCCGTATCAAGCAATACCGCTTGCTGCGTAATCCACCAATCACAATTTTTCGTGCCACCGATCCCCTGGACAGCTTTGTTGTCAAACTCATTCGCTAAAGGAAATCGTAAACCAGAGTTCGATAATAAGGTGGTTTTTCCGCTACCTGGTGAACCAATAATCATGTACCAAGGAATTTCCGTTAATGAAGCCGGTCCCCCTTTCTTTTGTTTCAGAGTAGAAAATGCTAACTTAAATTTTTCCTTTAACGCGGCCGACTCTGCATCAATTGCCTCGTTTACACCATCATCCTTAGTGATCTCCTCGACCATCTTGTCTTGTTGCTTTTGCGACTTCAAAAACTTTATATATTGGTATAGGCAATAACCTGCAACAATAAAAAGAAATACAAGCAACTGCGTAACAAAACCTGCCAAGGGTGCATAACCCGCGAACGAAAAGTAAGGCCCTGCCAAGAAAATAAGTAGTGCAGCGATAAACAAACATAAAATAGGAATAAAATATTTATGTGACGTAATTGCTTTTATTTTACTCATGGTGCCAACTCATCCTTTACGACCAAAATCAGCTCAACACGGCGATTCAAGCTTTGATTAAAATCACTATTGGCATCGTCTACAAGTGGTTGCGTATCGGCAACCCCTCTTGTCAAAGTTTGACTTGGTGGTGTGTTTGCGGTGTTTAACCAAGCTTCGACGGCTGTCGCGCGTTTACGAGAAATGACCCAATTTGAATCGGCTCTTCCGGTAGAATCGGTATGCCCAACAATTATCACCGAACTTGCATACTGATTAAGCGTATCGACTAATACATTGACTTCGGGCAATTCATTTTTGTTGACTTTAGCACTGCCTGAAGGAAAAAGCTGAGTACTCACTAAGCGAACAATCAACATGCCATCCTTAATGTCGACAACAAGTTTATTATCTGCAATTGATTGCGAGAGACGTGACCGCAACTGCGTTGCAACATCGGGTAACTTGACCTCAGGCGCTTGGTTATTTTTAATCTGCAATACAACATCACTCCAGCCAATGCCCTCTACTTTTTGATATAGAGGCGAGGCTTTAGCGTGCAAGTTGGACAAAAAGGCAATATATGCCGCTATACAGATAAAAGCCAAGATCATAAAAAACAAGATAGGAGGAACGCGTTTTTCTAAGCTGGGCTTGTCGTCGCTTATTCCTTGCCATGCAGGCGATAAGTCACCGACCACTGGACGATACAAAGTAATCGGTTGATAGAGCATTTGAGAAATTTGTACAATATCGTTTTCACCTGTCTGAGAAAGTCTGTATTTACCTCTAAATCCCATAGACAGACACACGTAACACAGTTCAATCAAGTCAATGTTACGCTGCGGTTGCTCCATTAACTTATTGGCAATTAAAAAAAACTTTTCTCCTCCAGATGTTTCATTGTGATACTTTCCTAACAAGGTTTGATGGCTCCACGCGCTATCTAAACCCCAAGGCGTCGACAAGACTAACTCATCGATAAGACAGCACAATAAATATCTTGCTGTGAGAGTGACTTCTTGCGGCAATGAATGATCAGTTAGTTGTTTATCTAGTTTTGCAAAAAGCGCTTCAATGTCACGACGTAATTGTTCAATGGTGTTATTCGGTTCTAAAGTTCTAAGGCTGCCAGCCAACACAAGGATATCATCAGCACAACTCAGCAGAATATTCTCAGTTTCGATTCTAGGCATATTCGCCGATGCGTCGCCAATATTGCCGTATGTATTGGCGGACTGAGTTATATGTTGAGGTGGCTGACCATGGGGTGGCCCCCCATGTTGCGGCGGAATTGACTGCGCAGGCTGACCAACTTCACCTACTTTGCGACGTCCCCCTGGATTGGGGATGACCATTGTTTTAGATAAATCGTCATCATCATTCATTGCTAATGGCTCCTAATGGCCCATAACTCCATACTCAAATTTGGAAAATTGGTACCAATATGGCATGCAATGCCACCAGACTCCACCAAGGCATTCCAGTATTCGCCATTTTGCACCAATTCAAAATACACATAGTTGCGCTGATACGGCATTTCTCTTGGAGCCACTGCTAAATGATTTAGTTGGATACCCGGTAATTGTACATTTACCAATTCTTTAATTTGTTCAACAGAACCGATTTTAACCTGTGGAGGGAAATACTTTCTAATTTCGTCCGCAGAAATGTCTGCGGTCACTGCCAACACAAAACTGGCAGACGTAAATAATGTTTTGTCAGAAATAGTGCCAACACGAACGCCAAATTTACGTTCCTGTAATGGGATGTTAATTGAGTTTTGCTCTAGTACCACACTAAACAACTGCCGTAACTCTGCCACTAGGCTTGTAAACATACGAGATGGCTGAGCATGGTCATAAACAGGTAAAGTGGGCACTAACTTATCGGCATGAATAAACGTACTCAGGTCACCAATAAGGGTAATAAATTGCTGATATAAATCGAATGGCGGTACATGCTCAGCGGCATCCAAATACTCAAGCATTGGATAGTGACGATTTAACGTTTGCAACATCAAAAAGTCACTCACTTCCGTTGTGCTTGCTTTACCCGCAACAGACACCCTCGACGCCAAGGACTGAATACGATGTTTTGCTAATTTTAGGAGCTCACTAACAACACCTGAAACATATGCGCTCATCTTTACATTTAAACATGGTGGAATAAAATCTTCCTTAAGCGTAATTACACCATTAATACTCACATCTTCAATATGAGCAATAGGAATACAACTAAATTCGTTATTGTCATCCTTACTTGTGCGCAATGAAAAATTGAATCCTGCAACTTCGATAGGCGCTACCGTAGAAGAGATGCCTGAAACATCTCGGGCTTCATGCTCAATTACGTCATAACGGCTTTGAATCTGAGTATCTCTTGCCGTTTCAGTATTTCCGTGGCGCCGAATTGACACGGCTAAAAATAAGGTACAATCCAGGTGGTCTTCAGTAATGTCTAACGCAGAAGGTAAGTTGTCTACTTCAGGTAAGTTAAAAACACTGCCATCAGGCAATATACCTTCGCATGCGTTTACGCAAAACTTACCTGTTTTAAGATGAGATTTGTCTACATCAAGTGAATATATTCCCCATTTATATGGTTGTGATAAATGAGAAACATTCCTCAATTGAGCTTCATGATATCGGGTTTGTTGTTGAAAGTGATGCGGTTGAAGCATCATCCCTTCGGACCAAACAACGCGTTTTTCCCATGGCATAGGGATAAATCCTTATTAATTATTTAGCACAATTTATGCTATATCGATACGACTCTAACACTCAATTTTTCGACGACAATTTCTAAGCCTGAATCACTAAAAAAGTTTTTATAATTTTTTCCAGGGATTTCCTTTAACGTTCGCCAAGTCACCATATCTACACTTCGATAACCAACAACAACACCAATGAATTTGGCATTTTCAGATATTTCCAAATCTAACTCGGTACGACTTCCAGGGTCCACTAAATACTCATTAACGGCGATAAATTCGCTACCAAGAGAATTGCCAGAAGCAGCAAACAAGTCCTCGTAAGCCGCATTTTCGAAGTTAATTGAATTACTCAACTGATAAACACGTACAACAACAGAAGACGCGCGCCCATTAATATCGGGATTAATATCGTCCGTCGCAGTAATAAGATAAGTAAAATCGACCGTCTTCTCACCAGTGCTGCCGCAAGCAAGAAGCATGAGGGTAAGTAACGCGAGTGAAACTGCGTAAATTACCTTGTTTACTGCCATTTTCAACATAACTATCCTTAATTTATAAACGATGCAATTATCGGTTCTTTATACTGTTAATCTGCGCCTCGTAAGCGTCAGAAAAATATTTGCTAAGTAGTTCATTTAGGTTTTCGTTCACTTGTTTCCCTAATGAATCTTGCTTATCTCTATACAGCTGCCACCGTATGTTGTTCATCTTTAAACCAATAAAGCTCTGGCCGCTATCTTTTGCTTCTTGTTCGATTTGTTCTGGTGACAACTCACCAACTACACCGGCTAAGGTTGCTTGTAAGCCAGATAAAAAGGCCATTTGATGAAGTTGAATGTCATTTAAGGCTTCTGCATAAGCATCTTGTGCAGACATATATCCTGGTTTCTTTTTAACTAACAGCATTTCCAAAGTATCACTTGGATCAATAGAAAACTTAATAGGGTTATTTGATTGCGGCTTGATCATTGTCATCGACAATCTAGATTCTTGTTTAAAGACTGAACGTCCTGCCAATAAGGCCATAATGCCTTGTGTCGAGGTCATTAATACGTTAACAATATCATCTGCAAATTGCGTTTTGTCAACGGTATCAATGTATTCTTTGGGTAATCCTAATTTTTCATATAACGCATGAAAAAACACATCTTCTGATTGCGCAGTTACTGTTTGCTTACTGTGCGTCGTGCTTGGCATTGGTGCGGGAGCTGCGTAGCCAGAAGTGGGCTGTGCAGGTATGCCCGGAGAGACACTACTAGCTGTTGGAATGGGCGGCGTTGAAATTGATGGTTCTGAAACTGATGGTACTGAAACTGACGGTGTTGGCGTTAACGAAGCCGCGCCTGGTAATTGAGGTGTTTTTGGTGCTGTATGTTCCGTATTCACACCTTCACTTCGAGCAAAATCTACTTGGGAAGCGTCCAAAGTAGCAGCATCGTTACTATCTTCGCTAGGCGAATCACCTAAATCCCAATCCTCCGGAATAATATTAGAAGGTTGCATATTGCTTTGGGTTTCATAACGCTCAGTTGTTTGTGAAAACGGGTTTGCAGACGCATGATTGTTATTGTTATTGTTATTGTTATTGTTATTGTTATTGTTATCGCCATCAGAACGGGCAAAAGGAGAAACTTCATTCGTATTTGTCCCTAAACTAAAGGGATCTAAATTCGATGCGCCGTCATGGTTGCTAGCAGTCGCAGTACTCCTGGTGAAATCGTCGTCAAAATTACCCATATTTTGCTGACTATCAAATGATGGTTTTGCTGGTGAGGACAGAATATCCTGCAAACCCAAACTGTCAGTATTGGGCAATTTCTGTGAGAATGAATCACCGAGGTTTTGCTCAACATTCGCCCCCAAATTACTCGTACTGCTGTCCGCACTAGCGCTAGCACCCGATATCAAATCCAATAAGCCACTGTCACTGTTGGTAGGGTTATCCGCTTGTAAACTATTAGTGCTGGGCATCTGTGGTACAAAAGCAGGGTTATGGCTATCACATTCAATGGCCTCAACGACTAAACAAAATTTACCTAAGGTAATACGATCAGAAAGTGACAACTTGTGGTGATTGCCCTTTCCTAAGGGAGACGCTGCGTCATTAATAAAAACCCCATTGCTGCTTTGATCAGTCAGCATAAATTGATTGTCAAGGTAACTAATCACAATATGCTTATTGGAAATATAACGATCGACGTCATTCAGCGTCCAATCACAGTCTTTTGAACGCCCAATCGTGCCACCAAGACTAGTAAATTGAAAGGTCCTGATTTGATCCGCTATCCCCTCTGATACCATTGATAACTGCAAATGAGGCATGTTTCTTGTTGTTCCTTACCATTAAAGAAGCGCTTGACATTTTTGTATATGCGCTTGTTGCTTAGGTTATAAGTAAAGACAGATAAACGCAAAATTTTTAAGCGTTAATTGCCTCTTAAATTCAAGGTCAAAATTGACTTACATAACACCATAAGTATGCGACGACTAAATCAATAAATCTTACGGAATTTGCACAGTAGTACTACCAGGATTTGTTATCGATATTGTGCCGGCATAGGCGCACATACACTTACTTGAATTGTTTAGTGCCGGTTGGTTCCCAATAAGCACCGTTGGCGAACCTGGCGCCCACGGTGCGGGGATCACTGGAATACAAGGCATTGGCGTCAGTACGCCAAGCGCCGCAGAAGTCGCAGCCGCAACGGTCGGGTTTGCTAAAGAGCGACACATACCAAACGGTGGGATATTAGCAATCGGTTTATTGTCCATGATATTTGCTGCAGGTTTACCGTCCGCAAGTGTCTTGTTTTGCGGTGTTACAATTAATGTACTTGGGGCGACACCTTGAGTACACATCAAACTAGCGCCCATTACAACTTGCATACCCATATTGTGACTCCTATCCGACTATCAAATACTCACTATCCAAGCTACCAATACGAACATTTAATATTGATGATTTGACGCAGCCAAGTTCGCTTCAGCTAACTGCTCATCGGTATAATTCGAATGCAGTTCAGTGTTAAATGTAAATTGAACACCGAGTAATCTCGCAATGCGAGGTACCGCCTTATCACAGACTCTAAGCATATGAGGAAAACCGGGAGGAGGATCGCCTAAGCTTTGAACGTCACTCTTATTCCCCAACAATAGTCGAAGTGAGGGGACTACCCAAGGTTGATCGATGTAATCAATAAGATCAAACATCGTATTGAAAGCCGTTACGTCGTCTTTAATTGAAAGCAAATACGTAGAAAATTGCTCTCTGCGCTGTTTTACACCTATCTTTGCTAATGCCGCCATACAATTCAAAGCAATCACTTCAGGTTGCTCAGCAGTGCAATACGGCTCCAATGCTGGTGATTGCTCCAACGTCAATCGCTTACCAAGCAACAGTATTGCCCTGACCTTTGCATTTTCGTGCTTAACTTTATTTAACAGGCCATGCAGTAGTTCAGCCGACAATGCCGCTTCATGGTTCTCTATTTGCTGCATTGCCGTGTTAACAACGTTGATGTCTTCGTCTTCAAGCGCTTTAAACAATAATTCATAACTGATAGACAAATCCATGCCGCCAAGTACCATCACCGTCATCGTGCGAATTGCGCTGTCTTCATGTTCCAATAGTGCTGATAACTCACCTAACGCGGCGTTCCCCATACGAGACGCTAAGTCAACCGCTTCAAAATCCATCTCTTCAATTTGCTCTGTAAGTTGAGACATTGGTATCTCTCCCGTGGTAAGCGATAACGATTTGCTGTTGTCAGCGTTTTCATTAACTACTGACGTAATTGCAGCTGACGCATAGCTGCTGCTTAAACAAAGCAACACTGCAACGCTTGTAGTAGTAACAACCCTGCTCACTTTTATCAAATTTATCTCATACTTTTTGTGTTTAATATAAAACGCTTGGACCTTGTGCGATATGATTCCTAACTGTCGAGCATTGCCCATCACGCCCTGCACTAGCGCCTGTTCTTACATTCTTTAGACTCACCAAACCTGAACGATAAGGATAGCCTGAATAACTTCCGTAACCAAAATTATTGTACTCTGGCCAATGTGCTCCACCTTGAGGAGCGCCTGCTCTGCCAGTGTAGTTGTAATTGTGCATTAAAAAGCGCATAGACCAAGTTTCATAACGTTGCCAACCAGACCCTGAGCCATCCGTCGGATGCCAGAGAGTGAAAAAGTGCCCTAACTCATGAGCCAAATCATTTGCGCACCAATAGGTCTCAGCAGTACGGTCTGTCGCGCCAGTTTTCATCCCCATGAATACACCCGGATGAGTTAAACCAAACCCTGCATATGCCGATTTACTGAAACCATAACCCAATGCACTGTCAAGCTCCTGCATAACATAGACGTTTATAGTGTCCTTAACCCATTTTTTAGCATAAACGTTGTTGACTTCGCTAAATAACATTTTGTTAGCGTTAGCTAATTTGATATCGAAAGATTCGGCCTTATTAACAGTGAAATGAACGCCACAAGGTGCCCAGAGTGCTTTCACTTGTTTCATAACATTGTCTATATTTAGCGTTGGTGCGACACCATTAGCACCGGATGGATCATTGACTGTGACAATATGGGGCTGAATAAAGACCAACAAGCGATTAAAGGTATAAACGACCAAGTTAGCGATGATCGGGCCATCTTTAGCACCAAAACGTATTTCGACCTTACCAGACTTTGGCGTAGAACCACTAAAAGTCCCACCTTTCAACTTAATCTTATTCTCTTTACCAGAAGCAACTTTTTCGCCATCTTTTGGTGTGATAATTTTAACCACCTCTTCATCTGAAGTAGTAACATATAACTCGGCATTATTATCTATGTCTTCGCGTACCATCTGTATCGTGACTTCTTGATCTTTGGTTAAGCCCAACACACCCCCACGAATGGGGTCTGAAGCAGCAAGACCATTCACTTGAGGCACAGTATGCGTGTGTCCTCTGTCATCAACTTCAGGGTAGGCGGCATCTGGTGAGCCTGTCGCCGCACGCTCAAAGCGCACAGGCACAATTCTAAGTTCTTTTTTGGCCTGTAACTTAATCGTCATTTCCTGTATGCCTCCGAGGCTTTCATTGGTTCACCAAATAACGTCATTCGCCAAATTCACTTTTGATCTTGTTATAAGTTACAGCGTCGAGGGCTTTCCCGTTAGGGTCTAAACCATGATCAGCCTGAAAATTTAGCACTGCACGATCAAAATCTGCTCCCCACTCATCATTCACATCAGTGTGTAAATATCCCAACAAACGCAATCGTCTCTGAATACCTAATAGAGTATCATGCGCTTCCAAATTGGTAATTGGTTCAATTTCATAACTTGTGCCCAAAGCTTCTAGCTTAGCCTTAGCGCCCCCTGGAATGTAAACCTCAACACTGCCATCATCTTCAATATTACCGCCTTGAGAAAACTTACCATCGATGTAAACGGTATATTCGATAGCTTTATCGATAGCCCGCTCGTCGTCTGTGCCAAATTTTCCTGGATACAGCTGTAGAAACACTTTCACTTTATGTACGCGAAGCTTGTTCTTATTTGTCTTAGCAGCACTGGAACGCGCAACACTCGCCATAGTATATTTTCCTAAAATCCGTACACAGAACGTGCTTTATCTTTTGTTGCTTGATCAATCACATCGTCGTCCGCTAAACCATTGTTTTTCTTGAAGGCGTTCACCGCTTTTTTAGTGCTTTTGTCATTTTTGCCTTTCTCATTGCCACAGGCATACCCTAAGTTATTGAGCCTTGCCTGCAGGCCTTCAATTTCATCATGGGGCGCCAAACCACCAATATCTATAGGCCAACACACACTATTCTTTTTGTCTTTGTCAAGATAAATGGTTAATTCTGCGCTCATACTGCCCGCATCAATTTTGGTTTCGATTAAACCGCTACTATCCGTTTTTCCCTCAAACTTCTCACCGCCAATTTCCAAACAATACGCCATGTCAGCAAAACCATTGCCATCAAAATCTTCAACGACAACTTTCAGCTCACATATAATACCTTTTACTGAAATACCGGCAGAAGATTCAGGTGCCAAAGTCATTTTTTTACTCTCTTTATCCGGTATTTTGACCTTGTCTCCTTTGTGCAATATGTGAAGGTTGTCTCGCTGACCTTTTAGGCTAGCATTTGCACTATCGGTATATAATACGTTGGCGTCATGAAACCCGTTTTGTCTAGCAATGCTAGAAAAGCAATCGCCCTTTTTAACTTTATAGGTCTTCATTACCATGCATCCTTATGTAAATCAGGAAAGCTAAGTTTACACTCGCCGGGCTCAAACCCTTCAATTTTAGCATTTCCTTTACTATCAGTAGTGCCTTTAGCAATTGACCCATCTGGTAACTCTACTTCATACTTTTGACCAGACACCGGGTTCGACGCTTCGTCCTTTAAACTAAACTCAACCCATGAACTTGGCTTATCTTCTTTTTCGTCCGATGTATTGTCGTCGTCTTTTGGTGGTTTGAAAGGTTTAACTTTTTGTTCATCGTATTTACCTTTCTCGCTAGATTTTGGTGTTGCTTTTGCCTTTGCCGCTTTTCCGGGATCAGCAGCATCAGCCTCAAACACTTCTTCAGGCTCAATAGGTGCTACCGCTTTAACAACCTTTCCAGACTTCGCTTTCATTGCACTACAACCATAACCAAGATCTCAAAATACTCCGCATACTAATTTACCTTTACCATTGAACCTTTCAACGTCGCCATACCTGAAGCACTGATATCGACTGTAGCACTAGCATCAACTTTTATTGCGGCTTTAGATTCAACGGTAACTTTGCCTGGAGAGCTGATCGTAATACCCCCACTTTCAATCGCAATAAATGATTTACCTACCTGCAAGGTTAAATTTGTCCCGGCTTCGATACAAATATTTGCGCCTTTAATATAACTGTCTTTTTTAACGACCATTGAATGACCAGCATCAAACGTTTCAGAAACATCTCCTTTCACCGTTAAAGATAACTCTGAGTCAACGCTTTTAGCATCTTTGCCTATAACAGAAAAATGTTGGTCTTTACCTACTTTAGACACACTATCGCCTTCAATCTCGACATTCTGATTATTTTCAATACGCTCAAAATGATCGTTTTTAACGACTAGATGTTTATCATTGCCAATGGTTTGAAAGCAATTGTGCCCAATGCGTGTATCTATATTTCGCTTACCGTGAACGAATATTTGCTCTTCGCCTTTTTTATCTTCCATGCGAATCTCATTAAAGCCTCCGCCACCTTTACTGGTACGAGACTTAATACCACTCATAGTCGCATTTGCGGGCAATGGATAAGGAGGCATGGTACTGCCATTGTATACACAACCAATAATTATTGGCTTATCAGGGTCACCATTCAAAAACTCAACGAGTACCTCTTGCCCAACTCTAGGAATATAAATACTTCCCCAGTTTTTACCTGCAAGCGATTGAGACACACGTATCCAGCATGAGCTTTTCTCGTCGCCTTGAGCTTCTTTGTCCCAATGAAAAAGAACCTTTACTCTCCCATATTTATCTGTCCAAATTTCTTCACCGGATTTACCCACCACGGTTGCTGTCTGTGGCCCCGTCATTTTTGGTTTAGTCGCATTTTGCTCTGGCCGAAAAGGTATATTGGCGGGAATAGCGGTAGCATTAAACTCAAACATCGGCAGCTTTTCGTTACCCTTTTCTGCGCGCAATGCATCTCCTCTAAGATGACATTGATACCCACAGATTAGATAGCTACTGTTTTGATCCTCTCTGGTATAGTCGAAAAGTGAAAATTGCGCACCCGCGTATAGTGTACGAATATTTCCGCTGAGAGATTTCTGTTCAAAACCTGCATTCTCTTTTTGCATTAATAGCTTGGTATACTGATCGCCATCGCCTCTTTCAGCATATTTACCCGGATAAGAATAGCGCTGCAAAGAAGATAGAGACGCCGTTTTAGGATCTGCAGTAACCGAGTCAAGATTCTTAGTTGGTAGTTCAAAGTCAAAACTTCGTAAACTGACACCGCCACTTCGTACTTTAAAATGGTTGTGCCACGAAGTAATACCTTCGACACCGTGATGTTTACTGTTTTCTTCTAGTTCGAAAAAGTTTACCTGACCGAGATCCGGCAATGAAGAACTATCATCAGTGAGTACTAACGAATGCTTACCGTTAATATGCTTGAAATAGTAGAAAATCCCTTCTTGTTGCATAATCCGGGATACAAAGTTGAAATCACTTTCGTTAAACTGCACAACGTAATCTTTGGCCTGATATGTGGCTGTAAGTTGGTCTTCGAAATCGGAAAAACCAAGATCACTAAATACGGCTTTAATAATATCAGGGTAGCTTTTCTCTTGAAAAATACGACAATGCTCACTTAATGTAAGTAGCCAAAACCAAGGCCGAATCACCGCACCATAAAACGCATTTTTATCTTTATTATCTTTTTGAAAGAATTCCGTCACAATACCGTTGAAAAAACGCGGCTGGTCTTCACTAGTCTCCATCCTAATTGTCACGTTTTTACCTAAAATATTCTCAAGCGCCACGTCTTCGTCATCGCTTATCAATTCAACGTCGATTTGGAAGGGCTGACCCAGTTGCTCTTTGACTTTCGCTTGACGAAATATAAGGACATCGTCACCCAAAGGCGTAGATATAGAAATTAAACTACTTTCTCCAGACATTGTGTATCCTTTCAGCGAACTAATACATTACAAATTAGTTACAATACTCACAGGCCATTAACCCTTTGATTTTGTATGATTTTCATCCAATTACATTATCCTTGTTATCAGCGACGACCGCACAAATATCTAATAATGACTTGCACTTAAAGTATCAGTATAAGCATTATTTTGAGCAATGAAATCCTTTGCGGTAAAAAAATGATCCACTAATTATTCAAATTACCTTTGCAATCATGAATTTTTGTATTAGTGTTTATCACTTAATTGTAAACAAAGTTCATACCCAACTTACGTTTTATAAGGTTTTTGTAATGGATTATTTGCAGGCCATCACCAATCCAATTAGTAACGATTCCAAGTGTGGCTTAAACCTTGAAGATGATGCAGGCTTTCAAAACTTTTTTTTTGAAGCGCAAGGTACGCCTGAGCGATTCGATGGACAAAATACTACGCCCGCTGAACCACCAGACTGGCGAGACATAAAAAAACGCTCACTTGAATACCTTAAATCAACTAAAGACTTAAAACTAATATCCATACTTTCCCAATCTGTACTCAACACAGAAGGGTTTGTTCCGTTTGAAACCTGCTTAAATGGATTAGCGAGTTTAGTGGTCGATGAGTGGGATACAGTCTACCCTTCGTTGGATGAAGACGACGGTGATCCGCTTGAACGTATATCTGCTTTGGGACACTTTAACGACAGTTTTATTACAAGTTCCTTGAAGCAAATGCCG
Source organism: Agaribacter marinus (assembly GCF_030160655.1). Taxonomy (GTDB): domain Bacteria; phylum Pseudomonadota; class Gammaproteobacteria; order Enterobacterales; family Alteromonadaceae; genus Glaciecola; species Glaciecola marina. The sequence goes on along the minus strand of NZ_BSOT01000006.1, from coordinate 776,237 downwards.
TTAGCGACATCAAAAGTTCTTGGACCACTGAATTTACAAAAAATTGATAGAGCAATTGCAGGGGAAGACGAAGAAGCCCTGAGTGAATCGCAAGTGAGAGGGATTTTCAGTGAAGTAGATACTGAAGAAAAAGCGAAAACCCTTTCGGCAATTGCCGATTCAGTAAAACATCTAAGTACAATCAGCCAAGCATTCGTTGAACGGGCTGGCAACGAATACAATGTAAATTTTGATAAAGCACTAGAAGTTCTGAATCATCTTGTTAGCACATTTGAGCGCTTTGGCGATGTAAGCGTAAATGTGGAGCAAGCCGACGAGCAAGTTCATGCTCCTCAAGATGACACCTCAAGTTCTACATCATCAACCAGTGAAGCAAATTCGCAAGCACAAGGGGCTGCTATGCAAAACTCTTCTTTTTCGACAGATGGTGCGCTTAGTTCACGAAAAGATGTGGAAAAGTGTTTTGCTATGATTTTAGATTATTATGCAAAGTATGAACCTTCAAGCCCTGTGCCTATTTTGGTTCATCGTGCAAATAAGCTTGTACATTTAGACTTTTTAGAAATCATGAAAGATATATACCCGGATGCGATATCGACTTTAAAGCACTTGGGTGGCATTGAAGAACAACAGGTAACGCCTGAAAGCAGCAGTACAACTGATAGTTCATGGTAATACAGCGTTTATCAGGTTTGATTATTCAGACAAGGTCCTGAATTAATATTACATAAATAGGAGAGTTAACGTGTCCAGCGGTCAGAAATTTGTCGGAAGAAACCGAGCACCCAGAGTACAGATTGAATACGATGTAGAGTTGTATGGCGCTGAAAAAAAGGTACAAATACCTTTTGTAATGGGCGTGATGGCAGACTTAAGCGGCAATCCTGCAGAGCCGTTAGCACCGATATCTGAACGCAAGATTTTAGAAGTTGATGTTGATAACTTCGATGATCGACTTAAAGCCTCTAAACCACGCGTTCAGTTGAGTGTTCCGAACACACTGACGGGTGAAGGAAACCTGTCAGTAGAGTTAAATTTCGAAAGTATGGACGACTTTTCACCTGAAGCCATCGCGAAGAAAACCGACGGTTTAAAGCAACTGTTGGAAGCACGTACGCAGCTGTCGAATTTGATAACCTACATGGATGGTAAAGAGGGTGCTGAACAGCTTATTGCAAAGGTATTAGCTGATCCAACACTACTAGAAACCTTAAGTGCAGCCCCCAAACAAGAAGCGTCTGAGGAGTAAAAAATGGCAGAACAAGAAGCTATCCAAGGCCAAGAAACTGCGTGGGAAGATTTAGATAATGACAGCTTTGCTGCATTGTTACAAAAAGAGTTTAAGCCAAAATCAGATCATGCAAAAACAGAAGTCGAAAAAGCGGTTAATACGCTTGCAGGGCTCGCGTTAGAAGATATCAATAAAATATCTGATGACACAGTTCATTCTATTGAAGCCATTATTTCTGAAATAGACAAAAAATTATCTGAGCAAGTTAATCTAATACTTCACCATGAAGACTTTCAAAACCTAGAAGGAACTTGGCGCGGTTTACATTACCTCGTGAACAATACCGAAACCGATGAATACTTGAAGATAAAAGTATTCAACATATCGAAAAAAGAACTCGGTAAAAACCTGAAAAAATTTGCAGGTACAGCTTGGGATCAAAGCCCTATATTCAAGAAGTTTTATGAAGAAGAGTATGGACAGTTTGGTGGCGAACCTTTCGGCGCGATTGTTGGTGATTACTACTTTGATAACAGCCCATCTGACGTAAATCTACTGACAAATATGTCAAAGATTTGTGCCGCTTCACATTCGCCTTTCTTGACAGCTGCGTCACCTGGTTTGTTGCAGATGGACAGTTGGAATGAACTAACAAACCCGCGCGACTTAACTAAGATATTTTCAACGCCTGATTATGCGTCATTCCGGTCTTTACGCGAAACAGAAGATGCAAAGTATGTATCTCTGACTATGCCTCGCGTGTTGTCTAGATTACCTTATGGTGAAAAATCAGACCCAGTAGAAGCGTTTGAATTCGAGGAAGACGTGAGCGGACCTGACTCATCGAAGTATGCATGGACAAACGCGGCATATTCTATGGCAGTAAACATTAACCGCTCATTTAAAGAATATGGCTGGTGTTCACGTATTCGTGGCATTGAGTCGGGTGGCGCGGTTGAAGGCTTGCCGGTACATACTTTTCCAAGTGATGACGGCGGTGTCGATATGAAATGCCCTACTGAAGTCGCCATTAGTGACCGCAGAGAAGCAGAGTTGTCCGCATGCGGCATAATGCCACTCATTCATCGTAAGAATAGCGACATGGCCGCATTTATTGGTGCACAAACGCTACAAAAACCGGCTGAATATGACGATCCTGACGCGACAGCTAATGCTGCGCTGGCCGCTCGTCTACCATATTTATTTGCAACCACGCGTTTTGCTCACTACTTAAAATGTATTGTGAGAGACAAAGTTGGTTCATTTAAAGAACGTCCTGACATGGAGCGCTGGTTACAAAGTTGGATAAATAATTATGTTGATGGCGCGCCAGGCACATCAAGTGAAGAAACCAAAGCAAGTAAACCACTTGCGGGAGCAGAAGTAGTAGTTGACGAAGTTGAAGGAAGTCCCGGTTATTACAGCGCCAAGTTCTTCTTAAGACCTCATTATCAATTGGAAGGGTTAACGGCATCTCTGCGGCTAGTGTCTAAGTTACCTTCTGAAAAATAGTAAGCAAAGCAAGTAAACTAAGCGAATACGCACAATATTTAGAGGAGAGGCATCATGGCAGTAGACATGTTTTTAAAGTTTGAAGGGATTGAAGGTGAATCCATGGATAAAACACATGCAAAAACGATTGACGTTTTAGCATGGAGTTGGGGTTTGTCACAATCTGGTACAACGCATATGGGAATGGGTGCTGGTGCTGGGAAGGCTAGTTTTCAAGATATTTCGGTAACCAAATATATTGACCGCTCTTCACCTACCTTAATGCAGCATGTGGCAGAAGGTAAGCATATCGAAAAAGCAAAGCTAATCGTTCGAAAGGCGGGAGGCAACCCACTTGAATACTACGTGATCGATATGCGCGACATAATGATTACATCTGTATCAACCGGTGGTTCTGGCGGCGAAGATCGTTTAACCGAAAATGTATCCATCAACTTTGCGGACTTTAAAGTAATTTATACGCCGCAAAATAAAGATGGCTCAGGCGCAGCTGCGGTTAACTTCGGTTGGGGTATTGCTGAGAACGCACCAAAAGAGATCGCCTAATCTATGCGCACGCCAAAGAGCCGTTAAATATGTTTACATATCTCGTCTCTTTGGCCCGCATATACCGATATTTTCTCAGAATATAAATTTTATAAAAATAACACCTTCAACGCAGACTTGAGCAATGACCATTGCCCGAGCATACTTATCAGAGAATAATATGGATGCCGCCACACTACTAAAACAGGGCCAACTGGCTGAATGTAAAGCGCAACTTTTTACCCAAGTTAAACAAGATCCAAGCAATGTTGAGCTACGTATATTCTTATTCCAGCTTTCCTGTATTGAACGTGATTGGAAGCGAGCATTAAGTCAACTAGAGGTCCTCAAAGGATTATCTGATAGCACCCTAGCATTAGTAAATACTTACAAACAACTCATCGACTGTGAGGCTAAAAGAGAGCGAGTAATCGCAGGCGATATCGAGCCAACATGTTTTGGAGAACCATTAGACTGGTTAGCCTACTACGTACAAGCTTATGAGCAAGCTAGCGCTGGAAAATACCAAGAAGCACAAACCTTGCTAAACAATGGTATCGAACTAGCGTCAACATCGAGTGGAAAAGTCGATGGGAAAGCATTTTCTTGGTTAAGCGATGGCGATGTAAGATTTGGCCCATCAATCGAAGTGATGCTGAATGGCGGCTACTATTGGCTGCCCTTTGAGTATATAAAAGAATTGCACTTTGAGCCGGTAGAAGATCTTAGGGATTTGGTTTGGCGCCCTGCAAATTTAACACTCAAAAACAACGGAAAACTGATTGTTTTTGTGCCCGTTAGGTATCCAATTCATGGCAACACAACCGATCAACAACTACTATCACGAACCTGCGATTGGGATGAACCGGTAGAACATTTTTTTATTGGTAACGGCCAACGTGTACTCATTTCTGAAGACAATGAATATCCACTTCTGGATATCACGTCGATCGTATTTGAGTAAATATGCATTACCTCAATATTTTTAATACTCCAAAATGCGTGTAATCAAATACAATGCCTGAACTTTCTCAAAAAGAGCGATTGCAACTCTCACTATTGGATAGATTGTCTGATGACGATCCTCAAAAATTGAGTGAATCAAGAGAGAAAAGAGTTATTTCTGTTTCTCGGCTTAAAGAGCTTGTTCAAAGAGATTTAGCATGGCTGCTAAACAGTGTGCATGCTTCTGCAAATATGGATTTATCTGACTACCCTGAAATACAAAAATCTACATTAAATTACGGTATTCTCGATCTATCAGGCGTAAACGCCTTAGCGATGAGCGCTAAAGCAATTGAAAGAGAACTTGTAAAAAGCATTAAAAATTATGAACCTCGTATTATTCCTAGGACATTAAAAATAAAAGTACATTTAGCGAAAGAAGAAATGAGCGGTAATACCTTATCATTTGAAATAACGGGTGACCTCTGGGCACAACCTTTACCGCTACAATTATTTCTGAAAACCGACGTTGACATCGAAAACGGTAGTCTTTCATTAGGACAGTGGCGGTAAATATCCATGGAAGCAAAATTTCTTGAACTATACAACCAGGAACTAAAGTTCATTCGCGAATCTGGCGCCGAGTTCGCCAAGGAATACCCCAAAATTGCTGGTAGATTAGGACTTGATGGTTTTGATTGCTCAGACCCCTACGTTGAAAGGTTGTTGGAAGGCTTTGCTTTTTTATCCGCGCGCATACATCTCAAGCTAGACGCTTCTTTCCCACAATTTACCCAGCATTTATTAGAGCTGCTATTTCCAACATTTTTACAACCTTTACCTTCTATGCTTATCGCACAGTTTACACCAGACTTTGAAGAAGGCAGTTTACTTGAAGGCGTCAACATGCCAAGACAAACGCCTTTACATAGTTTGTTGAGTAAGGGAGAACAAACCGCTTGTGAATACCGTACGTCACATGCTGTAACGCTTTGGCCGGTTAGACTTACTCAGGCAGAATATGTTAATGCACAAGACTTAGCCTCATACGTAAATCGGGGGCTGCTACCCTATCAACCGAAGAGTGGTATTTTGATAACGCTCGAAACTGCGCCAAATATAAAATTCTCTGAAATTATGATGGATAGTTTGAATCTTCATATCCGAGGCAGCGAATCATTTCCACTGTATCTATTTGAAGCTTTATTTAAAGGCTTTAAAGGACTCATGTATAAAACGGGTGATAAGCTGTGGCGCAGAGAAAAAGCGCCTACTGACTTGTCACCGTTAGGCTACGATAAAGATGACGCGCTTTTACCTTATTGTAACCGGCAGTTTGATGGCTTTAGGTTACTCAGAGAATATTTTGCGTTTACTCGGCGATATTTGTTTTTGGCGCTAAATAACTTACGACCTACCTTTGAACAATGCCATGAAAGCAAAGTACAACTGCTACTGCTACTAGATCATAATGATAAACGGCTTGAAAATTTGGTCTCCGCCGATAATTTTGCGTTGCACTGTAGCCCGGCAATCAATTTATTCCCGAAACGAGCTGATAGAATTAATGTGTCTCGCGTGAGCAACGAGCTCCATGTTGTGCCAGATAAACTGCGTCCTTTAGATTATGAAGTGTGTGCAGTAACCGACGTAAAAGGGTTTAGCAGTGGCGTAGAATCCACATCACAATTTCTCCCATTATATGGTAGTGATGATAAACCGAATTTACAGCATCGAGGCTACTTCACGACCACCAGAAGTACACGTACACTCAGTGTAAATGAACGTAAATTTGGACACCGCTCTAGCTATATCGGCACAGAACTTAGTTTATCTCTGGTGGACCCCAAAAATGCACCATACGCTGAAAATTTGCGTCAGCTGTCAGTAGAAACACTTTGCTGCAACCGTGATTTGCCCTTAATGATGCCATTAGGAAAAAGCACCACTGACTTTACGATTGAAACTGGTGCCCCCTGTGAGGCAGTTAGGTGTGTTGGTGAGCCGACAAGACCCTCTCCCCCACTTAGTGAAGGAAACGTGGCTTGGGATTTAATTAACCAATTGTCGATCAACTTCTTGGGTATGAGCAACGAAAGCGAGGGTGACGCCTTAACATCGCTAAAAACGTTATTGAGCTTAATGATGAACAAAAATGACCATACCGCAAGTAAACAAATCGACGGTATTATTAATGTTCAAACACGCCAAATAACAAGCAGATTGCCTTTTTCAGGGCCTATTTGTTTTGGCCGAGGGGTAGAAATAAAGATTACACTGGATGAAATGGCTTACGAAGGAAACAGTATTTTTATGCTGGGCATGGTACTAGATCGTTTCTTTGCAAATTACGTTAGCCTTAATTCATTTACGCAACTTGTGTTACATTCATCAAATCGTGGAGAGGTGCATCGGTGGCCCATTCGAATCGGCTTACGAAGCGCTATTTAGAGCACCTTGTAAGTGATCAAGAAGAACTCTATAAACAAGGGTTTACGCCGCTGTTGCGGTATTTAGATGCCAATGCGCCGCTTGCAGAAAGAATAGGATATTCAGTTTCACCTAAACAAGATGCATTGAGATTTGGTCAAGCACCGTTACTGCATTTCCATTCTTCGGCTTTTACAGATGTTCGATTTGAAGATGTCAATGGCAATTATAAGCTGAGGAATAGCTACTGGGGCTTGCTCGGCCACAACGGTCCTTTACCCACACACATAACAGAATATGCCATTGAGCGACAATATCGTATTCACGACAAGACGCTAACAGAATTTCTCGATATCTTTCATCACCGCTTTATCTCCTTGTTTTATCGCGCTTGGGCGGACAGCCAGCCTGCAGTATGCCATGACCGGCCTGGCGCTGATCATTTTCGTCAACGGCTATCTGTATTTTATGGGCAAACCGACAATCCAAATGGCAAAGAAGCGTCACTGTCATTTACTGATTTAAACCAAGTGCAACAACATTTAGCTGGTTTATTTAGCCAACAAAATAGAAGTGCAGGTATCTTGTCACAGATACTAAGCGAATATTTACATCAACCAGTTGAAATTCAAGAGTTCGAAGGTGAATGGTATACACTCAGGAACGAAGAGCAAAGCCAACTCGGCTATGTAAACACACGTTTAGGTCAGGATACAATTTTGGGCAACAGAACCCACCAACGGAGCTTTAATTTTTCCATTATTGTCGGGCCATTGACATACGAGGAATACATTTCTCTTATCGATGACAAAAGCCGCATGACAAATGTAAAACGCTTGGCCATAAAACACGTGGGTTGCGAGTATTCATTTTCTATTAAAATTCTATTAAAACCGAAGCAAACGCGTGTTACTTGTTTAGGCAAATCGAGATTAGGTATTAATACATGGTGTAGAGGAAAACTCGCATCGAACAATCAACCAACAGCAGCTGTAGTATACCAACGAGTTTGCTAGCTCATTAAAAGAAGGAATACACATCATGGCAGAAATTAGTCGAGTTAATCTTTTCGGTAAGTTAAATTCACTTGCATACAAGGCAGTAGAAAGCGCAACAGTATTCTGCAAATTGCGCGGTAACCCTTATGTAGAACTAGTCCATTGGTTCCAACAAATATTGCAGTTGCAAGATTCAGACATTCACAAAATTATTCGACATTTTGATTTAGACCCTTCAATTATCGCAAAAGATATGACAAATGCCTTAGACTCACTCCCCAGAGGAGCAACATCAATATCAGATTTATCAAGTCACATCGAAGACTCGATAGAGCGAGGCTGGGTATATGGCAGTTTAGTGTATGGCGATTCTAAAGTCCGAATGGGGTATGTAGTGGTTGGTATGTTAAAAACACGAGCGCTGAGCAGTGCGCTACTTAACATGTCTGGTGAATTCAAGAAAATCAAGGCTGAAGCGCTAAGTGACGATTTACGAGGTATTCTTGCTGGCTCCACTGAGGATGAATTGTCAGCAAATGATGGTAGCGCGATTGGTAGCGAACCTGGCGTAGATAGTCAAGCAATGTCGCCCGCAGAGATGGGAAAACAAGAAGCCTTACAGCAATTCACCACTGACTTAACGGCACAAGCGGCTAATGGCGATCTTGACCCTATCATTGGCAGAGACGAAGAAATAAGACAGCTCATCGACATTCTCATGCGGCGGCGTCAGAATAACCCAATACTTACTGGCGAAGCTGGTGTAGGAAAAACCGCTGTTGTTGAGGGTTTTGCTCATCGCATAAATAAGGGCGACGTACCCCCATTATTAAAAAATGTAAAACTCTTATGTTTAGACATTGGCCTTTTACAGGCCGGCGCGAGTATGAAAGGTGAATTTGAAAACCGACTTAAACAAGTTATCGAAGAAGTAAAATCTTCACCTACCCCAATCATTATGTTCATAGACGAAACGCATACTTTAGTCGGTGCAGGCGGAGCAGCAGGCACCGGTGATGCAGCTAATCTGCTCAAACCAGCACTAGCTCGCGGAGAGCTTCGCACAATTGGTGCAACTACCTGGGCTGAATATAAAAAGCATATCGAAAAAGACCCGGCGCTTACGCGACGTTTTCAAGTGGTAAAAGTAGAAGAACCTAGTGAAGCCCGCGCAATATTAATGCTACGTAACATTGCAGGTATGCTTGAAAAACATCACCATGTGGAAATTCTTGACTCAGCCATTGAATCCGCTGTTAAACTTTCCCATCGGTACATTCCCGCTCGCCAATTACCAGATAAAGCCGTTAGCCTTTTAGACACTGCAGCGGCTCGAGTTGCTGTCAGTCAATTTGCAACGCCTGCAGAATTGGAAGATTGTAAACAACGTATTGAAAACCTAAACAAAGAATATACCGTGTTAGAAAATGAAGCCGCGATCGGCATGGAAGATACTGCACGAATGGACAAGGTTACGTCAGAATTAGCAGAAGAAAAACTGCGAGAATCCGAATTGACAGGTAAGTGGAATCAAGAAAAAGAGACCGTGGATGGTGTACTCGCAGCAAGACGCAAATTAAGAGATCTCATCAGCGCTCAAAAAGCTTCGTTATCGACCGAAAATATCCACAACGAAGGAGAGGCTAGCGAGGCCGTCGACGGCGACGTTGTTGAGAGCACTGCTATTGAGAGTGACGTGGATGTAATGGATTCACCTGATTATGAAAAAGATATCGATGAGACCAAACAAGAACTTGCACGTCTGCATAATGCCCTAGAAAGCTTACAAGGCGAAAGCCCTTTAATCCTTGCCGCATGTGATGAGCAAGCGATTGCCGCTGTAGTAGCGGATTGGACAGGGATTCCAGTAGGTAAAATGGTAAGCGACGAGATAAATGTGGTATTGAGCTTAGCGGACATCATGAAGCAACGCGTTATTGGCCAAGACCATGCAATGGAAATGATTGCTAAGCGTATTCAAACCTCTCGGGCTGGATTAGACAACCCAAACAAACCCATCGGCGTGTTTATGCTTTGTGGACCTTCAGGTACAGGGAAAACCGAAACAGCACTAACCTTAGCTGAATCACTCTATGGTGGTGAGCAAAATGTGATTACAATTAATATGAGTGAATTTCAGGAGTCACATACCGTATCCACATTAAAAGGCGCTCCTCCAGGGTATGTCGGCTATGGTGAAGGCGGTATTTTAACAGAAGCCGTAAGACGAAAGCCGTACTCCGTCGTATTATTGGATGAAGTAGAAAAAGCGCATCCTGACGTACACGAAATATTCTTTCAAGTATTCGACAAAGGTGTCATGGAGGATGGTGAAGGTCGAATGATCGACTTTAAAAATACGTTAATTTTACTCACGTCAAATGTTGGTAGCGATTTAATCATGAATATGTGTAGTGACCCAGACCTAATGCCGGAACCAGACGGCATTGCTAAAGCATTACGTGAACCTCAGTTGAAAATTTTTCCTGCGGCCTTGCTAGGCCGAATTGTCTCGATTCCGTATTATCCACTGTCAAACGAAATGATAGATGCAATTGCAAGACTTCAACTCAACCGAATTAAACATCGTGTTGAAACAGGACAAGGGATCGTATTTTCTTACTCAGATAGTGTAGTCGATCTTGTCGTTAGTCGATGCACAGAATTAGAAAGTGGCGGCCGGATGATTGACTCAATACTGACAAATACATTACTACCTGAATTAAGCAACCGATTCTTAAACCAAATGTTAGCAGGTGAACCTGTTGTCAGTGTTAGTGTAGATGCAAAGGGCGGTGAGTTTGTTTATGCAGTAAGTCATTAGCAAAGGGATTCAACATGTTGGGGACGTTGCTGTGCTAAATTATCTTTGTAAACACTGCCACCAAAGTATGGCGTATATTGACTACAATAGAAGCCCCTATTGTAGTCAGAACCCTTGTCAACGAGCGCGCGTCCAAGCAGAGATACTTGAACATAAAACGAAGGTAAATCAAGTTATCCAGCAGAGCGTTGAATTATTTAGGCATAGCCAACAGCCCACTGAAAATGATGAAAACCATCCATCAACACCGATAAACGCTATTTTGCCCTATAATGACAAAGCCCTTGTTGAGCTTCCTGAGGACAGAAAGGAAGCATTTATAGCGCACCTTAGACGTGTATATCAAAGTGTTTGTGAACAAAAGCCCAATGCAGAAGCAACTTATGTGGCAGAACTCAAGCCAGCAGATGACGAACTTACATCAACAATGTTAGGGAAAGCCTGCGGCACATGTAAAGGCGCTTGTTGTGGTTTAGGCGAGACGCATGCTTTTCAAGACTATTGGTCGCTTAGGCGCTACGTGTCTGCTTTTGAAAAGATGCCAACAGAAAAAACTGTGATAAATGACTACCGTAAATATTTACCATCTCATAGTTACCAAGCGGCTTGTGTGTTTCAAGGCGAAATGGGCTGTGCGCTACCTAGTGACATGCGCGCTACGACTTGCCGAAATTACAAATGTGATGGTCTAATCAATTATGAAAACACACTCCGTGACGCAGGCACAAATCTGACGCATGCTGCCGGCACACGAGGCAGAACTGTATTACACATTTCCGTATTTGATGAAACAAGCACCCAAATCATTCCTATCGCAAAACCGGCCTTATCTTAACCCACTCAAATTTAATTTTGCATGTATGTTTTTTAGCAATTTAGTCCTTGCCATAGCTTGGAAAACGCCATAAATGTTAACATTCTGTTTTATTGTTATATTACAATTGTTAGTATTTAAATGAGCATTTAGAATTAACAATTATTACGAACAGGAAAATTGTATGCCCAGGACAAGGAAACTATCTGCATTTGCGACATGTATACTTACTTTTTACATGTCAATGTTAACGTTTACATTGAATGCAAAAGAAAACCCAGACGATGAATGGGTACATTTATTTAACGGCGAGTCACTCGATGGATGGACACCAAAATTTGCAGGTTATCCATTAGGCGAAAACTACAGAGATACCTTTACGGTAAAAGATGGTTATTTAACCGTAGATTATACTAAATGGCCTTCATTTAACCGTGAATTTGGGCACTTGTTTTACAAAACGCCCTATTCTCATTATACGATCAGAGCGACCTACCGTTTTACAGATGCAGAAATGCCAATTACTGAAGACATGAACTGGGCATTTCGAAACAACGGACTAATGCTACATAGCCAACCGCCAGAAACCATGGAACTTGATCAATCCTTTCCAGTAAGCATTGAAGTTCAGCTACTCGGCGGAATAAATGAATCACCTCGCCCTACATTGAATTTATGCACACCCAATACTGATGTCGTAATGGATGGCAAGCTTATCACCGAACATTGCATAAAGTCGGTATCCAAAACTTATGGCGGCAACCAATGGGTAACCGTTGATGTCGAAGTATATGGCGGAGAGTATTTTAAACACATTGTAGATGGTGAAGTAGTACTTGAATATGAGTCCCCGCAGTTATCAGTGGGCGATGTAGAAAAATATTCGAAAATTTACGGCGGTAAAAACTTACGCTCCGGCTATATCTCTATTCAGGCAGAAACCCACCCAATCCAATTTAAAGAAATTAAGATTAAGCCACTAAAACAAAACAAAGTGACATCAGATGCCAAGCTAAGAATGTCAGGCGCAAAAATACCTGAGGGCATGAAAATTGAGCTGTGGGCTGATGAAACACAAACTAAGAATACGGGCTTTTTCACTTTTGATGATAAGGGCCGGATGTTAGTCACTGAAATTGGTCGAATCGACAAAGGCACCAACGATATTCGTAGAATGTCTAAATACATGAGTATTCAAGATATTTCCATTGAGACAATGGAAGATCGTTTATCCATGATGAAAGACCCAAAAAATCAGGGTAAATATCCTTGGAGCGGCTATTCTAAATACTCGGATTATGTCAAACTTCTTGAAGACACAAACGGCAGCGGACAAGCCGACAAAGCACATGTATTCGCGGGCCCTTTCAATGATCCACTAGACGGCTTAGCCGTTGGCTTAATCACCCGCGATAAAGATGTTTACTTAACCAATATTCCAAACTTATGGCGACTTAAAGATACGACTGGTGACGAGGTAGCCGATGAACAAGAGGTCATGCATACGGGATTCGGCACGCGTATGAGTTTTTTAGGCCACGATTTACATGGATTAGTTTGGGGGCCAGATGGTCGCTTGTATTTCTCATTGGGTGACAGAGGTCATTCCGTTACCAATAAAGAAGGTCAGCTATTACATGGTCCCAATATGGGCGGTGTGTTTCGTATGGAAGCCGACGGTAGCAACTTAGAATTAATTTATAGTGGTTTGCGTAACCCTCAAGAACTTACATTCGATAAATACGGCAATTTGTTTACGGCCGATAACGACGGCGACCGCACTGATACCGAACGTGTTAATCACATTGTAGAAGGCGGCGATTCAGGCTGGCGTGGCGGTCACCAAAGTATCATGAGCTTTGTAGACAAACTGAAATTGCGCTCATTCCTTTATACCGGTGATCCTGACGTACCCACGGCTTGGCTCGTTAACAACATGTCTAAGCCAAGAATGGAAGAGCAGCCAGCATTTATGCTACCTGGTATAGCCCAATTATTCACTGGCCCATCAGGTTTCACATACAATCCGAGTATGTATTGGGGGGAAGAGTGGCGAGACAGCTTTTTTATTGCTCACATGGTTGGTGCGACTACGCGTTCTTTTGTATCCACATACAAGAATATCGAAAATGGTGCATCCTTTCTTACAACACCAGTAAAGCCGATTGTTCACGGCATTAATATTCCAGACTTAGATTTTGGTCCCGATGGCCGCTTGTATGTTTCTGAATTTAACTATGGGGGTTGGAAAGATGCTGACCAAGGTGCCATCTTTACAATATCACCAGAGAATGCTTCTTCAGAGTATAAAAATAAAGTCGCGAAACTACAGACGCTACTGGTGCAAGACTACAGTTCACTAGAGACAAAACGCTTAGGTGATTTGTTGTCAGAAGATCACATGAAAATTAGGCAGAGAGCGCAATTTGAATTAGTGAAGCGAGGTTCTCCTGCAACGACCTTATTTAAAATGATCGCTTTCGATTCTTCAAAAGATACGCTAGCGCGCATACACAGTATATGGGGATTAAGTCAATCTGTATTCGATGATGTAATTGATAAAAACGCGCTCAACGCCTTACTTCCATTACTAAAAGACAAGAACGAACAAGTCCGTATACAAACGGCCAAAGTGCTGGGCGATCACAAGGTAAAATTTGCTGCGGACGCCCTTGTAAATGCCTTAGATGATAGTCATCCACAAGTCCAAATGTATGCAGCAATTGGCGTAGGTAGAATTGGTCATGCGCCTGCCGTGAAAAAACTAATCAATCTAATTAAACAAAATAAAGATAAGGATTTATGGCTACGCCATGCCTACGTTATGGCATTGAAGGGAATCGACAAAAGTAAATGGATAGACTATGCAAACAACGATTCAACACATGTTCGCATGTCAGTCTTGCTGGCATTACGCATGTTAGAAGACAATGACCTTGCCATTTTCCTTAACGATAGTGATACAGATATCGTCGCAGAAGCAGCGTTTGCCATCGATGATAAAGAAATGCTTGAACTTCGTCCTCTACTGGCTAAACGACTCGACTCAAGTTTACCTTCAAATACCGCGGCAAAACGATACACACACCACAGAATGATTAACGCTAACTATAACGAGGGAACAGCGCAAAGCGCAACTCGCTTACTTGACTACGCAGCATCAATAGGTTTACACGATCGGCTAGCCGCAGAAGCATTAGCGGCAATTGAAGGCTGGCATGACGTAAATCCAATTGACCCAATTACCGGACACGCCACAAAAGCAAATAAACAACGGGATGAAATAACGGAGATTATCAATCAACACATCGCAAGCGTACTTCAATCCGTTAAAGACGACGCATTAGTACAAGGTATGCGCTTAGCAGAAAAATACAATTATTCTATCGAAAACGATGTCTTACTAGCGATTGCGCAAGATAGCCAAGCAAATGCTAGGATTCGAGCACAAGCGCTAAATTTGATAGTTTCTCAGGGAAAAATTGATTCTATAAAAATTGCTGAACCCCTCCTCAAAGATAACTCAGTATTTATGGTGTCTTCTGCATTCAAAACAATCGTTAATACAGACAAGGATAAAGCACAGACTATCGCATCTGACATTCTTAGAGGCGGCGGTATTGTCGCGAAAAAAGCGGTGCTAGGGCAACTTTCGACTATTGAAAACGATAATTTAGTTAGCTTACTTAAGGGTTACTTATCCGAACTCTTAGCGGGCAGTCTAGATAAAAGAATGGCACTTGAAGTAGTTAATGCAGCAAAAGAAAGTAAATCGCCTCAGATTTTAGCCGCAGTGAAAAAATATGATGACAGCCTGATAGGTAAGGCACCCTCTGAAGTCTATGCCGTCGCGTTGGAGGGAGGAGATGCAAAAACTGGTGAAGATATATTCTTTAATAATGGCGCGGCTGGTTGTATGAGATGTCACCGGGTTAACGGCGTAGGTTCTGCATTTGTTGGACCGCAACTCACTGGCGTCGGCGAACAATTCTCCAAAGAATATTTGTTGAGGGCCTTAGTGGATCCCAGTGCCGAAATCGCAATACGATACGGCAGCGTGACGCTTATATTAAAAAGTGGTGAGACGCTAACCGGCACTTACATGGGTGAAGATGAGAACAGCATATCCGTAAAAAACGGGGATACCACTGTTTATCAAAAGGCTGATGTACAAGAGATAAAACGCGCAGCGTCTGGAATGCCCCCCATGAACTTGCTTTTGTCAGACAGAGAGATTAGGGATGTATTAGCGTATCTCGTTAGTTTGCGCAAAGAAAAACTTGAGGATGTCCATTAGGGTAAACCCCTAATAGTATGAAATAAAAGGATGAATATATGAAGGTTGTAAAGCGATTTACTTTAGTGTGTTTTTATTCTGTGTTTTGCATGGGTTTTTTTATAAATCTCGCTAATGCCGCAGAAGAAAACACTGGCGTGTTAAGTCACCCCAAAATCAGTGTGCAATTGTGGTCCGTAAGAAAGGACGTCGAAGCTGATTTTAAGGGCACGCTTACTAGACTCGCAAATATGGGGTTTGATGCCGTAGAATTTGCGGGCAATTTTGGCCCTTACGAAAATGACGCAAAAGGCCTTCGTAAATTTTTAGATGAATTAGGTTTAGAAGTAAGCGGAGCACATGTAAAGTTTGGCTTGTTGAAAAATAGTAATGCGCATGAGTTGATGCAATTTTTGTCTGATATCGGTACACCTATTGCAATAATCCCTGGTGACGGACGCTCCGCGAATCCAGAAAAGCTAGCTGAGTTCACCGCAGAACTTGCATTATATGCAAAAAAGTTGGCCGAATATGGCATCAAGATAGGGTATCACAACCATGCATACGAATTTGAGGACTATAAAGTGCTCGACGGTAAAATGGCTACCTTTTGGGAATATGTCACTGCAAACACCCCAAAAAACGTTGTGATGCAAATGGATATTGGATGGGTAAATTATGCGGGAAAAGATCCTAATGCGATAATAAAACGCTATCCAAATAGAACGCTCACCAGCCATATCAAAATTCGCACGAAAGGCAATACAGGGATAGATACAATTATTGGGGATGACAACTTTGATTGGGTCGCGCTTATCTCAGATATGAGAAAACATGGTGGGACAGAATGGCTAGTGGTTGAACAGGAGGAATACCCTAAAGGGTATACATCGTTGACAGCCGTTGAGGCATCAAAAATTGGACTAGAAAAAGCCCTAAAAAAATCACTTAACAAGCACCCGTGACATCTAAGTTTAAGCTAGTACAGCTAATTATCGTATGCTGACCTTAGTGCTTTGTTTGAAGAGCTTAATGGTATTAACCCGTTAAGCTCTCCAAACAAGCAATTAAAGACTAATTATTTTGAAAATATACTATTGTAAGTATTCTTGACACCTTCATTTTCCGGTGCTAGCGCTATTGCTTTTTCAATTATTGGTTTAGCTTTTGGTGTGTTACCGCTTTC
Organism: Agaribacter marinus; assembly: GCF_030160655.1. GTDB lineage: Bacteria > Pseudomonadota > Gammaproteobacteria > Enterobacterales > Alteromonadaceae > Glaciecola > Glaciecola marina. The sequence continues at coordinate 759,496 of NZ_BSOT01000006.1, read as the reverse complement.
GTGCTCCAGCCACGCTAGATTTGTCAACGCAAAGACATTGTTTGGCTCTTTGCCTAAGACTTCTTCATAAATATTGATAGCGCCTTCAGGCGTTGATTTTGATGCAAGTAAAAATCTAGCCTGAGTACTCTCTGGATTGACTAACAGATAATCACTTATGAGTTTATTCGCATTACCTATTTCCCCAATTAAATAGAGATGTTCAGCGAGCAACAGCATACTAGTTTCGTCTTTATGGTTTTTAAATGCGCGAGAAAATAATGTACGAGCTGCTCCTAACTCCCCCTTATTTCGATTCGCAATACCAGACAATTGAAGATACCTAGACGAATTTTTATCTTCCATCGAAGACAACACTTTGAGTGCAGAATTATTGTCTTTATTTTCAATATGCAAATTGGCAAGTGCTAACGTGAATGTAGTATTGGCAGGATAAGTATCAGCCAGTAAAGAATAAAACCGTATTGCCTCATTTTTACTATCCGTTTTACTCAATAAATAGCCAATATCATCAGCTAAGCGAATATCTGTTAATGGTGTTTTCTGGAATCGCTCCAAAACCGCTTTCATATTTTCAATATCACCGGCGACCTGATACCGCTGCGCTAAGACTACACTGTAAGATTCAAAGGGTTCTTGGTTTGATTCTTCAAAATTAACCTCTTTAAGTACACTAATTGAGCGCTCTAAATTACCAACTAAGGTGTAATAAAGTGATAATTGAATCGCTGAAATCTGATTAGATTTGTAGTCTGAAAGTAAATTCGTAATAAATTCGTCATCCTGCTCATCGAATGATACCGACAATAAGAGATACTGACGCAAATACTCTGACGAATATGGTGACAACGACAAGGCATTTTTTACTGAGCTTATCGCTTTTTCATTTTGTTCTAGTTGTACATAAACACTAGCTTCTCGACTATGATAAACAGCCAAGTCCCGTACCTTTTTAGCTTCAAGCAAAGTATATAAAGCGTCTTCATGTTGTTGATTTGCAATTAAGGTATCGACGTACAATAGAACATCAACCATGGCGAAATTGTATTTTTCCACCCAATCCTTAGCCATGGCAGTGGCTTCAGTCAGCTTTTTTTCAGTCAGTAAATGACTAATGTAAATTATTTTTGCCTTATCAAGCGTTAAACCTTGCCTACCTTCATTTTTATTGATCGCATCCTTAGCGAGAAGAATAACATTACCAAGCTCTGACTCATTAGAAATACCATCTCGCAGATATGTTTCTAACCCTAAGCGAACATTGGATGTTTTCGTCTTAGCAATGTGGTTAACGATTTGATTAGCGCCAAGGTCGTTTCCACTATCCTCAAACCCCTTAAGCACCGCTAAAATTCTATTTAAATCACTGTAGTCCTCAATTTCGGGTAAATTATCAACAATGGAAGTCGCTTCGGCGCCTGATGCTCTAGCCTTAGCATAGTCCAAAATACGTTGATATTCGGAATAGCCGCTAAGGTCCTGAAGCGCTCGCTCAAGATGTCCAATGGTCTGCTCATAGTTCTTTAAGTTGAAATTAATCAAGCCTGCTGCTAGGTAGTTATCTCGTGTGCCGTAGCCATTTGAAATTGCCCTTTCAATAAAAGGTTTGGCTTCTTGAACTCTATTTTGAGTAAGTAAAACGTGCGCTTTTTGTTGGTTAGCAATCGGTTGTGATGCACTAATTTGTAATACGTAATCAATGTATTGTTCTGCTTTTCCGATACTATTTTGGCGAATCAACGAATCTATAAACGTTAAATACACTTCAAAATGCTTTTTTCTGTGCTGAAGATAACTATCAAAATACACTTCAGCATCGTCAAACACTAAATCATTGTAGAAAAAATTGGCGGCTACAGACTGAAATACTGGCCAATCATACAATGCGTTACTTTTATCAATTGATTTGATAAAAGCGCTAAACTTTTCTTTGTCACCGCCTTGCGCTAATTCAACGGAATGAACTAAAAATTGCGCTATAGAAGTGCCGTTATCAGCACTGATTTTATCTTCAATAATTTTTTTTGCACTACTGATATCATTTTGTCTCATACTAATTAGCGCAATTAGAAAATCGGACTTCGAAAAAGTGTTTGCATCATGAATAGTTTCGTAGAAGCTAATGGCTAACTGATCTTGTGCCAAAAAATAATATGCTTCTAATAAACGGTCATATGACGCTTGGCGATCTATCGATGTATTTCCAATCTTATCCCACTGTAAAACACCATTGTTATAGTCCCCTTGTTCGACAAGCGCTTCCATTAACAAAGCACGAGACAATGCAGATTCAGTGTTATTAACTAGAAAGCTCTTGATGATCAGCTCAGCTTGAGAGTATTTTTTTTCTTCGAGTAATGTTTCTACTTCAGAGGTTAAACTTTCTTCAGTATGCTCTTTAGCACAACCTGCAATGTATACAATTGCCAATACTATTGAGATAAGCCGAATGATGCTAATTTGAGGTAATGATAGACTAAATATATTTTGCCACGGCATGTTACGTTCCAATGTTTAAGTCACACTTATAGACATTCGAACACATGCAGGCAAAAAAAAACAGTGGCAAGCCACTGTTTTTTTTAAGATATGTTTAAAAAGTAAATATTACTTCTTAAGACGTCTAGAGAAACCTAGGCTGAATAGGCCTAAACCTAATAGAGCAGCTGCAGAAGGTTCTGGAACAAAGATGATGTCAGCTTGTGCTGTAAACTCTTGGATAGACGTAGTAACCATTCCGAAATCAACTTCAGTGAATAAGTCACTGATGTTACCGTCAGAGAACAACATGTTGTAGAACGGACGAGGAGCAACAAATACGTCTTCACCAGCAGGTGTTAATGCTAAAGTATCACTGAACAAAGCAAAAGAAGATGAAACACCAACGTTTGTTCCACCAGCAAGGTCTGTAGTAGTCGCTAGAAGCACGTCAGCAGTACCTTGGTCAATGATAGACTCGACGTTACCAGCTACGTCGAAACCAAATGTAACACCAGCTGGGTTAAATGGACCAACAGCATCTAAGTTAGAGTCATTATCCCAATCTGCATAAACACTGATGTCGCCTGTAAAGTCAGCAAGTTCGAAAAGACCGCCAGCTGGCGTGATAGAGCCTACAACGTCGATGACAGCGTACATATCATAGTCGATGTTTAAACCAGATATGAAATCTGGAATCCCACTGAAACCAGTGAAATCTAAAACGATAGATGCGCTGAACTCTGTTGCAGATTTAACATTGATACCTTCAACATAAGTACCGTTGATTTCATCAGCAATAAAAGTAGAAAGTGCACCAGAAACACCAGGAGATGTATCAGTCGTTGTATCTACAGTAAATGGAAGTCCACCTGCATTTGCGCTAACTGCAAACGCAGAAATCATTGCACCTGCTGCTACTTGTTTAAGTAATTTATTCATAATCAATCCTTATTTATCGATTCAATTTAGCATTCAGGCTTCAGTTAGCAAGCACGATGCCACAATTTCAAACCATTGATTTGTAAAGGATATATTATTTTCTTCTTTTATTAAAATGATTAACTGTAAAAAAATTAGACACTAAATTATTGCTCAATTACAACACTTTTGCTTTAGCAATGTTGAATTTCAATCTTTGAATTGGGCCACGGGTACCAAAAGGACACCAAGAAATGACATATTTGTTTCTGTAAGCATCGAATTGCTGAACTCTAGGGGCAGCAATGACCTCACCTCGGCCCAATACTAACTTAAGTACATTGGTAACCAGCATACCCGAACATAATTTTATCGCCATTGGGGTTGAAGGCCCCTTCTTAGCTTTAAAGTCAGCTGTCGATTCGTCAACGAGGTAGGGTCGCTGCAATAGTGCAGGACCTAAACCGATGAGTAGTTTAATAAATTTTTCTTCATCATTCTTACCGTCGTTGAAACGATAGTATTCTTCATAACCCATGCTATTAGGTGTGAATATCATTAGTGCAGCGCCCATTCCGAAAGGCGCCGCTAATAAATTGGGGATTTTTTTATCTTGCGCGGCTTGATATACAGTTAAGCGTGCCTCAAGGGCAAAAAAGTCGATGCCATCGACATAAATATCAATACCATCAAAAAACTCGTCAACATTCTCTTTATTAATACCTGTGGGAAATTCTTTAACAGACGCATTCGGATTAATCTTTTTAACCATTTCTGCCATTACAGTACATTTAGGCCGACCGGCCGTATCTATATAGGCACCTGCCTGACGATTAAAATTATGTACTTCAAATTCATCGAAATCCGAAAAATGGAAATGTTGAAAGCCCATTCTAGCAAGAGTAATGGCATGTTCCCCACCGGCACCACCTAATCCTGCAATAGCAATTTTTGTATTTTTAATGATTTCTTTTTCTTTTTCGGTTATCCAACCTACATTACGAGAAAAAGCATTATCATAGTCGAACATAATTAATCCTAAGCAATAGCTTTACTTACTTTAGGTTAACGTAGATAAAACTGAAGCCTTTAGACCATTAGCCCATTTTTTTCAAAAATTGATCCATCATATATTTGAACGATGGCGACAAGTCTCTGCAGAATAGCTCATAATTTACGTAATATGGAGCACGCCGCCCTACATAGTTAAATTCTCCACCAATCTTTATTAACTTGATACCAATGTAGCGCATGCTTTTTGCTAATCGAGGTTCAACCATGAAATAGGCATGCTTTTTACCTTGCTTAACTGCTAGCGCTGCCGCAGAAATATAAAGTCCTACAGCGATTAATGGGAAACAACGTAGCTCTTCTTCAGAATAGGTATCAGTATTGATAGCCGCCTGGGCTGCCCCCTTAAATTGGTCAGCGCGACGCCGACGAAACTCTTTAGGTATAGCAATACGAGATATTTCACAGACTTCATGCCTATCAAAGTTGGAAGGTAAATACTCAGTTTTAGTAATGTATTCACTCGCGACTTTTTCTATTGGGAGAATATCATCGTCGTTCCTCGGATTGATAATACGAACACTGCCGCCAAATGTGCCTGTGCGCGTATGCTTAATTAAGCATTGGCTAGAATATGCATCAAAAAAGTCTACCTCTACATTATCCCCAGTGGCTTCAAATAACTTTAATTCTTGGCAAAAGACATCATGTCGGATTTTTTGAACGCCACTTAACTCTTCCTGAGTTGACGCAACTACAGGTTCAAAAAAGTTAGAAAAGTGCTGGCTGATTCTATTCGCTTCTTGTAACTTTTTGTAAGCGCCATAAGCCTTTTTAACGCCATCGATAGCGTTAGACATCTTTCGCAAAACCATAATATTTTTGAATACATTAAGTCTCGGTGGTGCTAATGATATCATTTCTGCTCTCCTTCTTTCACAATTTATTTACGAGTGAAATCGCATCAAGTCGTGAAACTCAACATGGTTAGGTATTAATTTGGACACAGAACGGAATTTGGGCTTGGATTTGTTATCTTTTTGCGACGCTGTCGCTTTTTTGCAACATTTATAAATCCCATGTCCAACCTATACTAATGTGACCATTAGATATGTAAAGTGAATTTTTTAGTTTTATTGCGCCCGTATCGATTTTTTTTACATTAAATCAATTTAACTTATGTCTGATACCTGTAAGCAAAAGCGTACAAGCAGAAGTGAATTATCGCCTCTCTTTTGAAGATTTAAGCGACTTTAGACAAACAAATAGGTATTTTTTACAATACCATTATTGATTTCTTTGCTTTGGCGTAACAATAAAAGAGGGAAGAGGCAATTGGTATATTAAAACTATTAGGGCTTGTTGAGAATAAATTGCAGCATCTCGTCACTTGCACGAAAGTACTATCATGGCATATTCATTCTAATATTTGTTTAAGAGGCGAATCGGTTGCAAATGTCGTGTGTGTCGGCTAAATAAAAAAACACGCCGCGAATGCACCTTATCAGAAGAAGGGTAACAGCACCTGTGTGACTGCTATGTAGTGGAATGTCTTTCTTTAGCACTCACTAATCGTCTAGATTCATGACTATTAGAGAAATATACCACGAGCAAACTTACACTTTGTTAATATTTATTCTAGTCCAATAAAGCCGCCTGTTTGATGTGCCCAAAGCTTCGCATAAATCCCATCTTTTGCGAGTAATTCGTTATGACTGCCTGATTCGACAATACGGCCATGCTCTAACACCAGCAATCTATCCATCTGTGCAATAGTAGAAAGCCTATGAGCAATAGCTAAGACAGTTTTATTTCGCATGACGTTCGTGAGGCCTTCTTGAATAGCGGCCTCAACTTCAGAGTCTAAAGCAGACGTCGCCTCGTCAAGTAGCAAAATAGGTGCATCTTTAAGCATCACACGAGCAATGGCAATACGCTGTCTTTGCCCTCCGGACAATTTAACACCTCGTTCTCCAACATGCGCGTCATAACCTGTTCTACCGTGTGCATCAGAAAGCGTTTGTATAAATTCATGTGCTTCGGCACTTTTAGCCGCCGCGATCATCTCTTCGTCTGATGCATCCGCTCTTCCATAAATTATGTTGTCCCTCACAGAGCGGTGCATTAACGATGTATCTTGAGTCACCATGCTAATATTACCACGCAGACTTTCTTGTTTAACATCAGTGATTATTTGTTTGTCGATAGTAATGGCACCGCTGTCTACATCGTAAAATCGTAAGAGTAAATTTACTAAGGTGGACTTTCCTGCACCGGAACGACCAACTAATCCAACTTTTTCTCCCGCCTTAATACTTAGCGTTAAATCAGAAAATACAGGTATTGCACTGTTCGGCTGAGTTTTATAAGCAAAATTCACGTTATCAAAAACGAGTTCTCCGCCCTTTATTTTCAGTACTTTTGCTGACGGTTTATCTTGAATGGCAGTAGGAATTGCTAATGTATCAATACCATCTTGCACAGTACCTATATTCTCGAATAAAGACGATACTTCCCACATTATCCATTGAGACATTCCGTTCAAACGCAAACTCAAGCTTACAGCGATAGCAATATCGCCAGGAGACACTGTTCCGTTGATCCACAGATAAATTGCTAGTGCGGATATACTAAACACAAGCAAGGAATTGCTAAACCAGACACACCCTTGCAATACCGTGACTAAACGCATTTGAGGATACACCGATTGAAGAAATTGATTCATGCCGTCTTTCGCATACTCTTCTTCACGTTTGTGATGTGAAAACAATTTCACCGTCATAATATTCGTATAGCTGTCGACAATCCTACCCGTCATAACGGAACGAGCGTCTGCTTGCTTTTGAGAGACATTCTTTAGTTTAGGTAACATCACTTTTAAAATAATGACGTAAATCACCAACCATATGACCAACGGTATCGCTAAACGCCAATCAGTTGAAAACACTAACGCAACGACAGATACAAAATAGACAATAACGTATACCGCAAGATTTAGAATCTTTGTTACTGTTTCACGCACAGATAACGCAGTCTGCATAACCTTTGTCGCCACTCTACCCGCAAACTCATCCTGATAAAAAGATAAACTCTGGCCTAACAAATAGCGATGCGCTAGCCACCGAATTCGCATTGGAAAATTGCCCATTATAGACTGATGAGTAATAAGCGATTCGAGTATTACCATACCGGGCAAAATCAATAGCACCAATAGCCCCATGCCTATTAGCGCCGACTTTTCTTCTTCTATAAAAGTACTGGGATCTCGCTCAGCAAACCAGTCAACCATTTGCCCCATGAATCCAAACAACGATACTTCTAGCACTGCAACCAGCGCACTCAGCAATGAGACCGAAATAAGAACAGGTAACATGCCTTTTGAAAAATACACTAAAAATGCAAATAATGATTTTGGTGGCTGTTCAGGCGCTTCAGAAGGAAAGGGTTTTGTAAGTCGTTCAAAAAAAGAAAACATTTATACACTCAAAATAATCGGTTAAAACAAGCCAATAGCCTACTGAGATTCCGTTAATATTTGTTAAACGAACTTCTGAATGATACGAACCAGCCAAAAGCAACAAATTGCTAGCTGAATCATAAAGAAAATAAAACGTAATGTTATCGCTCGATTGTCTACCGAACTAATATGAATACAACTTTGTATTATGCGCGCGGCAAGAAGCACAAATGCAAGACTGTTAGTGATAACCGTGGAATCTGTCGCAATCGCTAACAATAATACGCCACCAATGAAAGGAAATGATTCAACGGTATTCATGTGTGCACGGGTTATTCGTTGACCCAAACCAGCTAAATCTGCGCCATTAGGATCGAACTTCAGAGATTTATCTGTTCTCTTATTGCTAAATGCAGTACGAACTGTTGCCAAAATTACAAGCAGTAGCATTATCCAGAGAATGTAGCCGGCTAGCACCAATATTGTTGCATTCATTTTATGTCCTTCCGAGTTTAATTCGACTTAAGAGGAGGTCATACACAGAGACTAGAGCTTATCGCTCTCGTTGAGTATGACCGCCATTTTATAGCTAAGGCAATTAAAAACCTCAATGGCACGCCAGCATCGGCATTACAAAAAAGCTTAAATCGATACGATATCAAGAGAGTAGTTGTCGAATTCTACAACTCGCTTATAGCCTTTTGTTTCATAAAGTGAGCGCGCGACTTTATTATCGATAGCTGTTGACAATACAAGTCGGCATGCACCGGTCTGTTCGGCATAAAGTTTCGCAGCCTCTAAAAGCGCAGAGCCAACACCCGATTTTCGCGCATGCTTGGAGACATATAAATCGTTTAAGATCCATATCCGCTGCATAGCAACGGACGAAAATGATGGATACAACTGCGTAAATCCAAGTGCATCATTGTCATCATCTACAGCAAGGATTATCATGGAGTCACCTGTAGATAAACGTTCTGCTATAAAGACCTTCGTGGCTTCTATGTTACTACTTTGACCATAGAATTGCCTATAAGCATCGAACAATCCCGCAGTTACATCCAAATCATCGATAGTTGCTTGAACTAATTCCATAAATATCCTTTGTATTCAACATATGTTGACCGCGGTAGTTTCAATTTAATTAGTAAGTTTATACCTATCTAAAAGTCACTTGGCTCGTCGCGGTCACATTTTTTACAAAAAAGCTTAAATCCTAGTTTCTCTTGACGCCCAATTTCTGTGGTTACCCATAAACGAGTAGACCAAGGCGGATCGTGCCGAACATGCTGGTTGTGCCTGCACTTGAGCTCGGCTACCCAATGATTTTGGTCATCGAGATGATACCCTACAATTGCCTGCTTCATTCTTATTTAAATAGTAAATTGTCGGTACCAAATAAGCTTTTATACAAGTCGAAATCCGCTTTAAATGTAGCCCTCACTGACTTTATCAACTCAGGTGAATACAAGGATCTCGCGGATGGGTAGTTCCCTTCAGCTTTCATTTTCAAGAATTCAATCGGCTTTGCGTTTGAAAAATCTTCGCCATCAATTAATTCAAGTCCATCAACACCATGATTTGTTAATTTTCGTGCATCAATCACATCTAAATCAATTTTTTCTTTAAGCGTTTTAACTACGTATGAAAAATTTTCCATTGCAAAATAATCGTCATATTCTTTGTATACCAAAAAATCGACTTGCGGCCGCCAATGTGGATTACCATTTTTAACTCTAGGCACGGTCATACTTTTGACAAATGACGCAAAAGAAACATCTTCTAATTCAACTTTTCGTTCACGTAACTCGTAATAACCCCAAGCCACACTGTCACGATTTACAATCTTATCCAAGTAAGCACTAGCCAACCTTGAAAAAGGACAACGAAGAATCGTAAACGTGTATTTCGCTTTTAACAGTTGTGATATGCCCGCAGAAAAAGTGAAGTTATTCTTATGTATCCAGTTAAACTCTTTAGGATCTTGTATACACCCATTGGCAAGCGCCAGACTTGTTCTCATGGTGCTACATGCATTTTTTGGGATGAACGAATATATTGCATCAGCCAAATAAATATTCAGTGCGTGATTATTAGCTAGTTTATGCCTTGGGTTGCTTGCCAATGGGTTATTGTTAGCACTGCTATATCGAAAATATCTAATCATTAAAATTGCCTAAAAAAAATTTTATTAAATGGTTTGCACTTTTCTTGCTTTTACTCGCTTGCCTTTTACTTTTTGTTCTCTGAATAAGTTAAGAGCGCGTTTTACACTGCGAGATTTTATTGCAATAAATGAGCGCTGCGCGGCCACTTGAATTTTCCCAATATCGTCGCCGTCAATGTCTGCTTGTTTTGTCAACGCACCAAGGATATCGCCTTTGTTTATTTTAGCCTTCTTACCGGCATTAATTTCAATACCGTTAAATTTTGCCTCAACAATCCTGTTTGCATGAAACCGCAACGCTTGCATTTGCTTAACGGGTATTTTTTGTTCGAGAAAAGCACCAATTTTTTCTAAATGCGGGATTTGATGCGCTTCAATCAGCGTAAGGGCTAGACCACTAGCACCTGCCCGGCCAGTTCGACCAATACGGTGTATGTGCGTATCAACATCAGGGCTAACGTCGGCATTAATGACCAAGTCGACAGAAGGAATGTCTAATCCCCTTGCAGCTACATCACTCGCAATAAGTACATTTGCGCAATCACTAGAAAACATTCGAATTGCATTGTTTCGGCTCTCTTGTTCGAGATCTCCATGCAACTCAACAACATCAAAACTCATTTCACGCAAACTATCAGCAAGTTGCTTTACGTCAACCTTTGTATTACAAAATACCATCGCGGATTTGGGCTGATGTTCAGTTAACAGCGCTGCTACCGCATAATCTTTTTTGTCAGGCAATAGCTGCCATGCCTGCTGTTCAATTTTACTTGGTGTTTTAGCTTCTTCAATTTTGATGACACTAGCATTGTGCTGAAACTGCTTTGAAAGGGTTTGAATCTTTCCACCAAACGTTGCAGAAAATAAAAGCGTCTGTGGTTTGTTGCTGTTTTGGCTAATTTGCCTCAATAGCCAATCCATCTGTTCGGCAAACCCCATATCGAGCATGCGATCAGCCTCATCCAACACCAAGGTATTCACTCCCGCCAATGAAAGTGCCTTTTTTCCCATAATGTCGATAATGCGCCCGGGCGTACCTACGACCAAATCAGGCGCATGCTTTAAAGACGCAAGCTGCGGACCCATCGCAACACCACCAAAAAGTGTAAGCACTTTATAATTGGGGATTTGCTTTGCAAGTAGCCGTATCTGCTCTGCCACTTGCTCTGCTAGCTCTCTTGTGGGGCAAAGTACAAGCGCACTTGGATTAGCATCTACAGGCTGTGTAATCCGCTTTTGCAATATTCCTAAGGCAAATGCCAAGGTTTTACCGCTACCTGTCTTGGCCTCTACGGCGACGTCTTTTCCACTTAAAACATCAGGTAAGGCTAAGGCTTGAGTCTTTGTTGTTTCTTCGAAACCTAAGGTAGAAATGGCTTGAAGAATTTCATTTGCAACGGGAAGTTGAGTAAATTGCATATTATGAAGTGTACTTCCAAGTAAGGGTTTCGCCCGCGAAAAACGGGACTATTTCATCACCATTTGCCAATGTTACTAAAGACGGTACTTTCCAGGCGTCTTTACACAATGTAATTGTACCCTTATTACGGGGGAGGCCATAAAAGTCAGGACCATAGTGACTCGCAAAACCTTCTAGCTTGTCCAACGCGCCTAAATCATCAAACACTTTCGCATACAATTCTATCGCGCTCCAAGCGCTATAACATCCTGCGCAACCACACGCTGATTCTTTGTTATGTTTTTCATGAGGCGCACTGTCAGTGCCTAAAAAAAACTTTTTAGCGCCAGAAGCCACCGCATCTCTCAAGGCTTTTTGATGAATATTGCGTTTTAACACAGGTAAACAATAGTTGTGCGGCTTAACACCTCCCACCAACAAATCATTTCGATTCAATAACAAATGCTGAGGTGTAATAGTTGCCGCTACGTTATCACTGGCGGCATTCACAAAGTCGACAGCATCTTTTGTTGTAATATGCTCGAATACCACTTTAAGTGCGGGAAAGTCAGCAACAATGTCTTTTAAATATGCATCAATGAATGCTTTTTCGCGGTCAAAAATATCAATATCAGCGTCTGTTACTTCACCGTGAATTAGCAGCAACATACCGACGTCTTGCATTTTTTCGAATACTGGATAGAGCGACTTAATCCCCTTTACTGCTGCGTCAGAGTTTGTTGTCGCACCAGCTGGGTACAACTTGCTGGCAACAATACCAGCAGACTTCGCCTTAACAATTTCTTCCGGAGTTGTGGCATTGGTTAAATATAGGGTCATCAGCGGTTCAAAGTGACTATTTTCAGGAATAGCCGCCTCAATGCGTGACTTATAAGCAAGCGCTAACGCTGTTGTCGTAACAGGCGGCACTAAGTTAGGCATGACAATTGCGCGCTTAAAACACCTAGCAGTTGCCGGCACAGTTTCTTTTAGTAAGTCACCGTCGCGAAAGTGCAAATGCCAATCATCGGGCATTTGAATCGTTAGTTGATCAGTCATATGTAAATTCTGAGGTACTTGGAATAGCGTTATTATGCCTTATCAGTAAAAAGATCTCATTAAAACAGCTTGATTTATTTGGATATTGCTTAAAAATAGAGATACTGCGCAAATTTTTAAGGTAAGCATGTCAGAATCACATAACCCCATCCCTTCCAAAAATATGAATCGCCAAAAAACATGGCTCACTGTCTTTGGAATTTTTTGTTTGGTATTCGGCATTAGTCTTTATTTTCAATGGCCCTTGGGTCAAAAGAATGAACCTGTAATTAAGACCGCGTCAGAACCATGGGATGCGCGGCTATTGGCATGTAACGAGATAACAACAGCCGAAGAAACAGAAGCATTCTCTACCTGTTTAGCGGCTGCGGAAGACGGTTGGCCGCGAGCACAAATGAAAATAGCGTGGACTTATACGCGGCAAGGGGATTTTCAAAATTGGAATGAAGCGTATAAGTGGGTATCGATAATCGGTAAATCGGATAGGCGTGCCGAACTGCTCCGCTACATAATGTTGCTCTCTTTAGGCGAATCTAAAAAAGACAAAACCTTTGGCGAAAAAGGAATCAAGCGGCTGGCGAATGTAAATTATGGGCCTGCATCCGCGTACTTAGGAGCGTTATATAAACTTGAACAAAATACCCTAGCAAAAACATCCCGCGCTATTTGGTTGTTTCAACGCGCATACGAACAAGCACCCGATCTATTTAGTGCTTTCGATTTAGCGGCAATATATAGTAATGGATTTGGTGTCGAACAAGATTATAAAAAGGCGACATCTGTATTACTTAAGCACGCCGACTTACGCTTTCCCGTAACAACAAATAATGTCGCATGGTATCTTGCCACGCTAGACCAAAACCCCTTACTGATGCCAGAAAAAGCGGTCGAGTTAGCTGAAAAAGTTACCCAAAATAAAAAGTATTCCAACAACCACATATACATCGATACATTGGCAGCAGCGTATGCAGCAAACGGTGAATACAATGAGGCTATTACGACGCAGGAAAATGCACTTGCCTTATTATTAAAGATTGTAGAAGCACCTGAAAACAGTGCATTAGTCGCTGAGTACAAAGAGCGCTTAAGTGCCTATAAAAACGAGGAACGGACAGTTACGGAATCACTAGTCAAAGAGTACGATGCATTCTTTAAGAAAATTAAGTTATCGATTGAAAGTGCGTTACTAAGAACACTCAACCGACGTATTGAGGCGCCTGAACTCGTAGACACAGAGCTGACAAACAATAGCAACGACTGAGTGCAATGAGATACTTTTGTTATAAAATTTTTAGTACAGGTTTAAGATCTAATCTAGTCGTCATGTATAGTCGTCGTATGAAAAATACATTGATACCTGCAAAGGTTTCGTATATCTGAAACGCGTTTAAGCGAAGGAAAGAAGTTAAATCCATGCACCAACAAATAAGTATTTTAAACCTTGTCGAGCGCCCTTCTGCACTTACCAAATTTGGCGTATGGTTGATGGATAAGGTCATGGGCGTAGCTAAAATGAATTCGCTCTATCACCAACATAAAATGTGTGGCTTAAGCAAAGAGGCCTTTTCAGACAAATTGTTTGAATTATTGGCGCTTGAACTTGAAGGTATCGCCGAGCTGCAAAATAGAATACCTAAAGATGGCCCTGTGGTAATCGCCAGTAATCATCCGTTTGGCGGTATTGAAGGCGTTGTTTTAGCTAGGGCAATCGGTGAAGTGCGCCCCGATATAAAAGTGCTTGCTAACAAGGGCTTGGGTATCTTTTCAGAGCTAACTGACTTCTTCATTTTCACAAATCCACTGTCCGCCAATGACCCGAAAAATGCGCCGTCATTACGTCAATGTATTGCACATGTCAAGAATGGAAATAGTTTACTGATTTTCCCTGCTGGCAGAGTGTCTCATTTTGATCATGAGGACGGCCGTTTAGTCGAACACGATTGGAACAAAATTGTCGGAAAACTTGCAGGTATTGCAGACAGTGCGTATTTGCCAGTATTTGTGAGTGGTAAAAACTCTGATTGGTTTTACCGTATCGAGAAAGTGTATTTCAAATTACGTATGTTTTTATTGGGCCGTGAACTACTAAACAAACAAGGCAATAAAATACAAATTGCTGCAGGACTGCCTGTGCCGCAAAAATTGCTAAAAACAGGCAACAATGACGCAAAGGCTGATTTATGCAGAGCCTTGAGTTACGCTCAAGATGCTAGCTGGCACTACGAATGGCCAGAAGATGCTATTGTCGAAAACAAGCCTTTGGCTGACCCCATCAATCGGCAAACTATTCAAGATGAAATCGACGCACTTCCAAATGAACAACATTTGGTCAGTTTTAAGTCTTATGATGTTTATTATGGGTATCAGTCTCAAATACCCATGATAGTGACAGAAATAGCCCGCCTACGAGAGTTGGTCTTTCGAGAACACAATGAAGGCAGCGGCGAACCTATAGATACAGACAACTTTGACGCTACCTATACACATTTGTTCATTGTCAATCGAAATGATGGACAAATTATTGGTGCTTATCGAATGGGGCAAACCGATATACTTCAAGAAAAATATGGGCGTGAAGGTCTTTACTTAAACAAGATGTTCAACTTTAAAGACAACTTTATTAATCAACGTGGGCCTTGTGTCGAATTAGGTCGTTCATTTCTAGTGCCTGAATACCAAGGTTCATTTCATGGCCTGTTTTTATTGTGGCGTGGTTTAAGCACCTTTGTATGCAAATATCCACGGTACCGTACGTTTTATGGCACAGTGTCTATCAGTAAACTTTATGACCCAAGAAGTGTCAGCTTAATTGAAGAAGTCCTTATTGATAAAAACGCTGACATCGATGTTGTACCGCATAACAAGTTTGAATTTGACTTACACCCCGAATTAAAAAAGTATTGTCGGCAAGAAGACAGGACCCAGCAACTTTCTGCATTTTTGAAAAGCATTGAAACTGATGGCAAAGACATTCCAGTCTTAGCAAAACAATATCAAAAAATGGGCGCTCGTTTTCATGCTTTAGGTATAGATAAGAGTTTCAATCACACGCCAGGCCTAATGCTGAGTGTCGATTTCCCAAACGCACCAGACAAACTGTTAAAGCTTTATGCTGGTGAGGGGTGGAGAGAATATAAAGCTTACAAAGCAGAGTAATACGCTGTCCATTGGTGGATTGAAACTCATGTAAAAGTAGCAAAAAGCCGCGATTATTCGCGGCTTTTTGTATTGCTCAGTACATATGTTTATTTAAGCAGTTTTAGTCAAATGAGTAATCGTTGCTGGCGCATACCCAAAAAATTCTGGAATGGTTTTGTTCTGCATACCACACATGATACGAATCAGGGCATAGTGGTGTATTGCGTGACTTGTTACAAACACTAGCTCACGTTCAATGGTAGAGTGACATGTTGCTGACTTAGTATCGTTCACATCGATTTCGCTGGTAACGCTAATTGTCTTTTCTCTATCGCTGTCATCTAAACCAGATAACCAATCAATAATAGATTCCAAAATTTCAGTCGCGGCCTGAGGGAATTGTTCAATCTGATTGTGACGATGACGCTTATTGTAATCTACATGCCCTTCAGTTGATCCACTCATCAATGCTAAAAAGTGATCAATTACGTGACGCAAATGCGCACCAATACTGCTAGGGAAATGAGGTTGAATAGCACTTTGATATTCTTTTAGCGATAAGCCATCCAGTAAATCAATTGCTTGTTCTACGATTTGTATATAGCTATTTGACATTAATGTCCCTTTTTCCGGTGCTTTAGAGCAACTTCTTATTTGTTTCTCTAGTGTAACATTACAACAATTATACGGTAATGCTAGACCTAAACTGTTGTGATTTTCTTTCAAATTTATGTTTTTTTTATCAATGCGTGACAAAAATCAACTCTTCCACTGGAAACCCAAGGCCATCAACGACATTAATGAGTTTATTCAGCTCAGATTGCCCTAGTATAGGGCTACGCGCAAAAATCCACAAATAATCTCTATTTTGTCCTGTTATATAGACACATATTACATCCGTTACATCGCATGAAGTTAGCTGTGTTCATCTGCCTTAATTTTATAGAACCACCTTACGCATACGTATTCAAAGCTACAAAACTGCTGTATTTTGTTAGCCTAATGTTAATTACTGGTTTATGTCGCGCCGTAAACTAGTTTGAAAAGGAAATATGTAATGACAGCAAATAACGGCAAGCTCCCGATACATCAGCACATATCACATGCCTCTAGGCTAATTTATGGTGGTATGCACTTAGGTGGAGGTTGGAACAAGAACCCAATATCCAAAGATGATGAATCAAATACTCAAGCATTGCTTGAAGCTTGTATTGAACATGGAATTAATACGCTTGATTTAGCAGATATATATACTTTTGGCAAAGCTGAAGAAGTCGTTGGTCGCGTACTCAAAAAAGTGCCTGCACTAGTCGACAATCTTATAATTCAGAGCAAACTCGGTATAAAGTTGACTCACGACGCAAAAGTAAAGCAATACGACCTATCTGCTTCTTGGGCGGAGAAAGGTCTAGACGCCATCCTTAAACGTTTGGGTATCGAGAAACTCGATATTCTATTCTTGCATCGTCCAGATCCATTGATGGAAATTGAAAGCCTGAGCAACACCCTCAACCGCAATTATGAACAAGACAAATTTGACTACCTAGCTGTCTCCAACATGCACGCGGGACAAATGGCTTATATTCAAAGCAACGTGGGTATGCCAATGGTTGCCAACCAACTAGAAATGAGTTTACTTGCTTCAGACTTTGTAGAAGATGCAATTACGGTAAACATGAGTATCAACAGTGACATAGGTTTTCCTAGAGGAACACTCGAATATTGTCAGCCTCAAGGCATTCAGTTGCAAGCTTGGGCGTCAATGGCTCAAGGTTTATTTGACCCACAAAATATAAACGACGACGTCCCTGCGAATGTCATCGCAACAAGACAACTCGTCGGTGAATTAGCCGAAAGTTATAACACTTGCGCCAGCGCTATCGTTTTGGCTTGGCTAATGAGACATCCCGCAATGATACAACCCGTTATTGGTACAACTAAACCTGAGCGCATAGCGGAAGCTGCGCAAGCGAGCAAAATATTGTTGTCTCGCGATGATTGGTATCACCTCCTCGAAGCACGCAGAGGGCAAGAGGTACCGTAAACCATATGAATTTTTTACATAGGATGATTGAATGTTAAAAGCGACTACATTGCATTTACTTGGCATGACCTTAATAACAAGCTCACTGTTAAATGGTTGTAGCAAAGAGGACCATCAAAAAAGCGCATCAACCCCAAATGTTCCGGCGGAGATAAGTAAAAGCGAAGCGTTGGTAGTCCCCGTTAGCGAGACACTACCTCATTATCTGGCGCGTGACATTCAAGACGATATATTCTATTTCGTTATGCCTGATAGGTTTCACAATGCTAACCCTGCAAACGATATGGGTGACCCTAATCGCCCAATCTCTTATGGTGGCTTAGATAAAACGTCGAAATGGGCATTTCATGGCGGTGACATTCCAGGCGTAACAGCGAAACTTGATTACATTCAAAATCTAGGCATTAGTGCAATTTGGATGACACCTATCTTGCGAAACAAAGCGGTGCAAAAGGATGGTTTTGGCCACCATGGGTATTGGGTCGTAGATTTTACAGAAATCGACCCTCACTTTGGCAGTAATGACGACCTTAAAATACTCATTGATGAAGCACATGCACGTAACATTAAGGTCTTTTTTGACATTATCACTAACCATACTGCAGACGTTATTAAATTTAAAGAATGCCATGATACAGCCGGCAAATTTTTAGCAGCAGCGCAAAAAGGCTGTCCCTTTAAAACTGATGAACAGCTTGCAAATGGTGATACATACACCCCGTTTGTGCCCGAAAAAGAAGTGAATGTAAAAGTGCCTGCTTGGTTAAATGATCCTGCGATTTATAACAACCAAGGAGACTCCATTTGGCAAGGCGAAAGTGTAATTACCGGCGACTTTGCAGGCCTCGATGATATCAATACGAGCTTGCCTACCGTCCAAGAAAATATGATAAATGTGTTTAATGATCTAATCACCGAATTTAAACCAGATGGCTTTCGCATAGACACAGTAAAACATGTAGATATTGAGTTTTGGCAAGCTTTTGCGCCTGCCATAGTTAAACATGCACAATCGATTGGCATCCCGAAGTTTCATATTTTTGGTGAAGTCTATGATGGAAACCCAGCTGTACTATCAGACTTTACTACAACAGGTAAACTTCCCTCGGTACTCGACTTTGGCTTTCATTTTAATGTGAAAGATGTACTTTACTCTGGGATGGACGTTAATCGTCTAAGTACGCTGTTTAGTAGCGATGACTTTTACCGTGACCACGACTCAACTCCGCTAGATCTTATGAACTTTTTGGGCAATCATGATGCCGGGCGTGTTGGTTACTTTATCGAACAAGGGTTTCCAAACATCACTGACGCGGAAAAACTTCAACGCAGTAAACTTAGCCATACATTTATGTACCTCTCTCGTGGGGTGCCTGTCGTATACTATGGTGACGAACAAGGATTTACCGGCGATGGCGGCGATGTAGATGCGCGTGAGAACATGGACCCCTCCCAAGTCAACGTTTATAACGACAATACACTTATTGGCACGTCAGCGACTACCGCCGATAGCAACTTCGATCCAAATCATCCTATCTATAAAACGCTGGTTAACCTTGCCAAATTAAGAAGTGCTCATCCGGCATTATCCCGAGGTGAACATCATAATCGGCATGTCGATGCAGATAAACACCTCTATGCATTTTCTCGGATTGCCGCAGACGAACAAAAAGAATACATTGCAGTATTCAATATGAGTAATACACGTCAATCACTAACCTTAGACGTTGATTCTAGCAACTATGAACAGTTAAGTGGCGAAATCGCGACTGTATCAAATAACAAGGCTATGTTTGACTTACCTCCTCTCTCATACAGTTTAGTCCGCGCAACTGAGAAGGCGCCATTATCAATTGCTAAACGTATAGAAATCAGCAATAGCTACATTGACAATGGCAAGTTAGTAATACCCTTCGAAATTGAGTTTGAAAATACCCTAGCCTTACACAATATTAACTTGTCGATATTTTCAATCGACGAAACTGGCAGTAGAACATTTTTGGCTAAAGATACAACCTATCCTTATCGCTTAATTTTGCCGACAGAACACGGTAGTAAACTAAATAAAATTGAGGTTGTTACGAGTAATTTTGATGATATCAAAATCCAAAAAATAATATCTTTAACGCCGTAAGTGTCGGAAGGATATAATTTACAGTACTGAAAAATAACAATGTCGGTGACGTGTTTTGCATTTTCGCCTTAAAAAAGCTTATTTCGCTCCTCACGCCGCCGCGCAACTGAGCGCAGAATTTCTATCTTTTCTGCGTCTGACGCGTTTGACCATTGCGTGATATCTTGCAAGGAACGAAAGCACCCTATGCAGATATTCTCGTCATTAAGGCAGCAATTTCTGATGCAAGGAGAGTTTATACTGTCACTAACGTTCATTCGCGATATTTATCCCTAGAAACACATAACCAATTGAAGAGCGACAACGCTAAACACCAAAAAAACTGCGCTTCATATCTCTATCTGTTTTAAATACGCCTCCCAGCGATGACGTTTTGGTGTAAGAATTTGTATCACGTATGCCTCGTGCCTTAACACAATAGTGCGTGGCATTAATACTAACGGCAACGTCTTGGCTGCCAGTTAATGCTTGTAACGCTACCATTACTTGCTGAGTCAAGCGCTCTTGCACTTGCGGGCGCTGAGCAAAAAATGCCACCAAGCGGTTAATTTTACTCAAACCAATCACGGTATCTTTTGGGATATATGCAACACTAGCAGTACCATCGATTGTCACGAAATGATGCTCACATGTAGATGTTAAACTGATATCAGTGACATGCACAGGCTCTTCAATCGACATTTTATTTTCGATTTGCGTTATTTTTGGAAAATTACGATAGTCCAATCCACTGAAAATTTCATCCACGTACATTTTCGCGATGCGTCTAGGCGTATCTTGCAAACTATCATCGGCTAAATCTAAGCCAAGTGCTTCCATCACATCATTCATCGCGCATTGGATTTTTTGGCGTTTTTCCGCATCAGACAAGCCATTGTTAACCATAGGCGTTTCTAGCCCAGCCTTAGCAAGCGCCGCTTGAACAATCCGTGCTTGCGGAGATATACCGCACTCGGTTGCATCATGTACCGATGCGTCTAGTACTCTCATGGTTTCTTTTGTTAGGGCCGTTTTTGCTAACATCCTACATCCAGTTTATTGTCTTATTAGTGTCATATACGCGTTATTCAGCAAATTTGGATTAATTTGAAAAAATTTACATTCGCCATCTGCGCGCACTCTGCTATTCTCTGACACGTTTTCCGCGTTGCGCGCTCTTTAAAATAAAGTTAAGTAACTTTATATTGAGATAGTTATCATTGGGTTTTATCTATATAGACCCACCGAATGAATACGATCCAACAATACGACGCTCGCGTAAAACGCAACATCAATAAAAAGAAAAATACGTCAAGCACAAGGAACTCGGCCTTTACATGACAGCACCAATTCTTATTACTGGCGGCGCTCAACGCCTTGGTTTAGCGATTGCTGAAAACTTTATATCTAAAAATCAGCCCGTGATTATAACATATCGGAGCAAAAAACCATCACTAGATGCCCTTAAGGAAAAAGGCGCTCAGCTTATTCACGCTGATTTTGCGACAAATGCTGGTATTGACGCATTTATAGCAAGGCTAAAAAGTACAACAACCACGCTGAGAGGTATTGTCCACAACGCATCTGATTGGGACAAAGAGTCTCCAGAATCAGACAATGCGACCTTATTCAGTCGCATGATGAATGTACACGCAAATGCCCCTTACCAAATAAACTTAGCATGCCAAGCAATGCTTGAGAACGACAATAATTTTGCCGACATAATTCATATGACCGACTTTGTGCAAGAAAAAGGCAGTAAAAAACATATTGCATATGCGGCGAGTAAGGCCGCATTACACAATTTAACACTGTCTTTTAGTCACTTGTTAGCACCAAAAGTGAAGGTAAATAGCATCGCGCCTGCGCTCATTATGTTCAACGAATGGGATGACGATGAATACCGCAAACGGGCGGTTAAAAAATCTTTACTAGAAACGTGCCCTGGTGCGCAAGAAGCCGTCAAAGCAGTCAATTATTTATTCGACAGTGACTATGTCACAGGTCAAGTATTACACCTAAATGGTGGGAGACACCTAAAGTAATGAAATTTACACCAATCGTTTTATCCATTTTAAGTGCAAGTCTGTTTATTTCGAAATTTACATTGGCTGATGATGAAATCACCAAAAGCACTGACGGCACAAACATTGAAAACGACATCGAAGTCGTCAGTGTTACTGCAACTAGAAGACCAATTGAGTTAAGCGAAGTAAATGCGAGTATTACGCAAATTTCTTCAGACTATCTTCAAAGCATTAATGCACAGCACGTTCAACAAGTACTCACAAACTCTCCAAGCACATGGATAAGTCGAGGCAATGGGCAGGAACATTTAACCGCGATTCGTTCGCCAGTGCTAACTGGCGCAGGCAGTTGTGGTGCATTTTTAATGGCGCTAGACGGTATAAGCCTCCGCGCACCAGGTTTTTGTAATACCAATCAACTATTTGATGCCAATACAGAACAAGCAGGTAGCATTGAGGTGCTAAAAGGCCCCGCGAGTACGTTATACGGCACCAACGCGTTGCATGGCATGGTGAATGTTCTTACGCCAAGCGCAGCGGCCAGCGAAAATACGATTGAAGGCACCCTCGGTGCCAACGATTTCATTCGTATTGAAACAGACAATGCATGGCAAATAGGCCGAAGCAAAGACAATGAAAAAAATAACTTAAGGCTGCTATTTAATGCGACCGATGATGACGGCTATCAAGCAGAAAGTGGTTATGACCAACAAAAACTCACATTAATAAGCGAAACCAGTTTTACTGAATGGGAAAACAAAACCGTACTGGATGCGAGCCACCTTAACCAAGAGACCGCAGGGTTTGTGCAGGGCTTTGAAGTATTCAAAGACAAAGATGCCCGGCGCGAAAACCCAAACCCAGAAGCATTTAGAGACGCGAGTTCTCTGCGCGCCTACAGTAAGTTCAGTCAAAATGGCTTAAGTATTACGCCCTATTTACGTTGGAATAAAATGCAGTTTTTACAACACTTTTTGCCATGGAAAGGGCTAGAGGAAAATCAACATCATAGCGTAGGACTGCAAATTCAATACGCCTTCAATGCCTTAGATGCGGATTGGCTTAGTGGCGTGGACTCAGACTTTACCCGAGCTAAGTTAAGAGAAACACAAGCTGCAGCGTTTTCACCGAACATACCTCAAGGCGAGCACTATGATTATCGCGTAAATGCGAGCCGAAATGGCGCTTATTTGCAAGGTACGTGGCGTTGGGCACAATGGCAATTTACGCTAGGTGGTCGACTTGAGAACATAAGGTACAACTACGACAATCGCTTAAGCGATGGCAACGCCTGTGCGCCTGACGTTGCAGTTTGTCGTTTTACTCGACCAGCAGATCAAAAGATATCATTCACATCGTTTTCTCCATCTGCGTCATTGTCTTATCAAATATCATCTGAGCAACGGCTTTACGCTAAGTACTCTCAAGGTTTTAGAGCGCCAGAAGCTACAGAGTTGTTTCGCCTACAAAACAATCAAACCGTGACGGACTTTGATGAAGTTAAATTAGATGCCATAGAACTAGGTTGGCGCTATGCCGGTGAGATACACGATGTGCAAATATCTGCCTTTGACATGCAAAAGAGTGATGTCATTATTTTAAGCACCGATCGTCAAAGCATTGCTGGTGGTGACACTAGCCACCAAGGGCTAGAAGTAAGTTGGACGTGGCGTGTGTCAGACTCACTGAGGTTAACGAGCGCTTATACTCGCCAAAACCATGAATATGACAATGATATTCAGATTGCCCGCACTTCTATCGATGGGAATAAAATAGATACGGCGCCTGATACGCTATTTAATAGTAGCTTGCGATGGGATATTAATGATAAAACCTCGTCATCATTAAGTGTAAATGTGCTCGACGACTATTACCTAACCCCAGAGAATACAGCAGAATATCGAGGTCACGAATTAGTTGATTTACGCGTATCACACCAAATAAATAGCGCATTAAGTCTTCAAGCGAATGTATTTAATTTGTTAGACAAAGACTACGCCGAACGAGCTGATTTTGGTTTTGGGAATTATCGTTATTTTGTCGGACAACCACGTAGAGTGTTTATTTCCGTGCGATATACGTACTAAAAAAAGCAAAACTAGAGAATATACAGTATGTTTGAAGTAAGTAAAAACTCACTCACTTTACTGCCTGAATGGGCAGATATTGAGGCAGTTGTGCTAGCATGGCCTCATGCGAATAGTGACTGGGCGCCTTGGTTAGATGACGCTCGACGCACATATTTGCATTTAATCGATGCGATTCTTAACACCGGTTCGAGCATTGTATTACTTTGTCAAGAAGACGAAATAGGGCTAATAAAAGCAATGGTGCCTATGCGGTCGAGAGTGCTGCTTGTTGTCGTACCTTACAATGATACATGGACAAGGGACTACGTATTCTTAACGTGCGAAAGTGAGCATGGCAACGTCCCTGTAGAGTTTACATTCAATGGTTGGGGACAAAAATTTGATGCGTCGCTAGACAATCAAGTAAACCAAGCGTTGTCTGCACTGTGCCAACGCCCCATGATTTCCTGTGACGCAGTACTTGAAGGCGGCGCAATCGAAATAGACCAAAACCAAATGCTACTAAGTACCGCGTCTTGTTTATATAACCCTCGACGCAACGGGTCGCTGCCAGATAGCGCTTATCAGGAAATGTTTCAGTGTCTTTTAGGGGCAAAAGAACTTTGTATATTTGAACATGGACATTTAGAAGGCGACGACACTGATGGCCATATAGATACCTTAGTGCGTTTTACCCCCCTTAGAGGCTTAGTCATGCAAAGCGCCTATAACCGCACTGATGATTCGCATTTCGAAGCCCTTTTCAAATTAAAACTGGAGATTCAAAAGAAGTTTACAGGCTACCTACTATACGAACTACCTTTACCCCGAATACATAATGCTAATGGAGAGCGTTTACCTGCTTCATATGCCAATTTTTTAATTTGCAATCGCACCATATTGGCACCTATATATCAACAGGAAGAGGACAAGGAAGCACTTGAGGTATTGTCAGACGCCTACCCTAATTACAAAATATTCGCGATTGATTGCTCAACGCTAATTCAGCAATTTGGCAGCTTGCATTGCATTACCATGCAAATTCCCGAGAATACGCTTAGAGCGGAGATATTGGAATTAACAAAAAATGGCCTTACTCGCTACCTTGAAGGCAATAAGGGTTAAGCGATAGAATAAATAAAATGAAGAAACTCATGTATGTACGTTTATGAATAAGCACCACATAAAAATTGGATTGATTCAAGCAGCGGTAAAGTCTAATCAGAAGCTCGAAAATTGGCACCAGTCGGCGAACAAAATAAGAGAACTAGTAAAGCAAGGTGCAGAATGTATCCTGTTGCAAGAGCTTCATTCCACTCAGTATTTTTGCCAAGACGAAAATGTAGACACCTTTGACTTGGCTGAACCCATTCCTGGCCCGGCCACAGACTTTTTTGGTGACCTAGCAAAAGAATGCAATGTAGTACTTATAACATCGCTTTTCGAAAAACGAGCATCTGGTCTATATCATAATACAGCCGTTGTTTTCGATCGCTCTAATGAGATTGCGGGCAAATATCGAAAGATGCATATTCCTGACGATCCCGGCTTTTATGAAAAATTTTATTTTACACCTGGCGATCTCGGCTTTGAGCCAATTGACACCAGTATCGGAAAATTAGGCGTTTTAGTATGTTGGGATCAATGGTACCCGGAAGCAGCCCGCTTGATGGCTATGAATGGTGCGGATATCTTATTCTATCCGACGGCAATTGGCTGGGATAAACGAGATACATTAGATGAACAAAAGCGCCAACAAGGGGCTTGGGAAACTATTCAACGCGCCCACGCCGTGGCTAACTCAGTGCCGGTAGTTGTGGCCAATCGAGTGGGCTTTGAAGCATCGCCTATTAAGAATGATCCCGGCATACTGTTTTGGGGTCACAGCTTTGTTGCAGGCCCGCAAGGCGAAGTACTTGCGATGGCAGGCGATGACGAAGAAGAAACATTGATTGTTGATGTAGACATGACACGAACAGAAACCGTGAAGAGAGTTTGGCCTTACTTTAGAGATAGACGAATTGACGCGTACGAGCTGCTAACAAAAAGGTGGGGAAACTAGCGCAGATAGAGTGCAATATGCATATATCTGTTGAATTTAGCGCTCAATTAACTTCCGCTTGAATATTAAGCACAACATTTGTCCGCATAGCAGGCGGTGCCTGTAATGATTGCCCTAGGTTAGACGCCCCAGTTTTAAGTTCTCTGGCAATCACCTCATTCAACCGTTCAAAGTTATGCGCTAACTTTTTAGCGAGCCCTGCGTGCTTTTCATGCAGATAATGAAAAACCTTTTGACTAGTTAAACGAACTATTTGATATCGAGGGTTGTCGATATATTTTTGCGGTAAAAATATATCACCAACAACCATGCCTTC
This sequence comes from Agaribacter marinus, assembly GCF_030160655.1. GTDB lineage: Bacteria > Pseudomonadota > Gammaproteobacteria > Enterobacterales > Alteromonadaceae > Glaciecola > Glaciecola marina. Next base: position 733,235 of record NZ_BSOT01000006.1, on the reverse strand, counting down.
TACTCGTCTTCCATCAAAAAATCTAAATAACTTAGCATGATCAGCAAATTCTAAGGAACTCAAATCAGTCAATACGTCTTGCTTAAAGTGAGATTGAAAGTTATATCCACTCACACTTGCAATCGAAGAAATAGCCATAGACGAGCAATTAATGCATAGCTGTTTGTCAATCACAAGTACAATGTTGCTAACGTAAACCGGGTATTCTACCTTGACGAGGTTAGTGTAGTCCGCGGCATGCGATTCCAATCGCAAATCCAAACCATCAATCACACCATAGTTAGCGCTAACGGAACCTCTCGTATAGGGCAGGGTCGTAAATATAACCGGCACATTAAGCCTTTCATAGGACTTAATAAGTATTTCGTGGAGGTCTGCGTGTTGAGGATTAACGGGGGTAGTGTGAATTACAAGGTCGCTTGATGCGAGCGTAACTTGCGCCCATAGTACTAAAAATACTATTTTTACAACAAACCTCATTTTCATAACACCAAATTTTTTTATTTGTATGGCTATATATACTTAATATAGCCGATGGCACAAACAGACTACTTATCGAAGTAAGTTGCTATAATCTAAACTAAAACAGTAATTTATGTATGTCTACTATACTTTAGTGTATTTTTTTATACCATATAGATTTTTTTACTAAATGATAAGTAGTATTTCATCGATTGTTGACAAACAAGCGTATTTATCGAGTTGTCATACAAAAATTATACGCAGCTAAAAGTGCTAATAAATGGCTTGATGAGTAAATTTCACGCAATCAAAAAGCACTTTTTGTAAGATAATTTTGTAGATGTTTTTGAGTAAAAACACCTAATAATTTGACTATCTAAAGGTGAATTTTTTGTAAATATCTATAATTCGCGTATAAGAAAAATGCTTGATAAGGTAGCATCATTCATACGTAATCCGAGAATATCCTTAAGAATATCTAACATAAATACACAGCGCTAAATACCGGCTAGAAAGTAGTAGGATATAGGTCTATCCATTACTACAATCTGCCAATTTTTTATGCTCATTAGAAATTGAAACTAACTACGGCCATTGTTTGTTGCTGACTTTGCTTTACCTCTTGATCGAAAAACACACGGTTTTCAACATCACTATTGTTCACATGATGTTCTATACCAACGGACACAACCTTAGAATATGAGTATCGCCAAGCAATGGTAAAAGCGTCGCCGTTGCTATTGTTTGGATCTTTTCGTTCATTGTCCGTTTCGTTTACTTCAAACCAGTCGTAACGCGCTGAAACTCTATGTTTTCTATTTTGTGCTGGACGCCAAGACAAGCCTATATATGCGGATGTAAAATTTGCAGATACAATACGAGCGCCCATATCAGTGGAACCATCAAGTAATTGCGAGAATACTCGCCACTCTCGGTTAATATTGTGCTGTATTGCAAGGCTGTGAAACTTTGTGCGCCACGCGTATAAACGTTGATGATTTAGCTCGTTCGGATTAGCTTGGTTATCATAATAATAAAAGCGAAAATCTGTTTTTCGTATATATCTAGCGTGTCCACCGACATAAAAACCGAAACGACTATCAATTTCTGTAAATGGCTCGATCCACGCGGGACCGTTAATCGCACCTTCGTCAACGACACCAGGCGTCGGTGCAATCAAAACTCTGTCGCTATGCAAGCTTTGCCTGTCATGCAAAGCAAAACCTCGCCACGTTAATATTGACCCCAAGGGATCATTTCCCTTGTAAGCCGCGCCAATTAGCTCCCATGTCCATGGACTTCTGCGAGTGCGTCCTGGCGAGTATAAGCTCAGCTCAGCCCCCATAGTTCTTAACTCTTCGCCGTACCAACTGTTAATCGCAGATTGCGTAAAAAGATAGGGGGATAACCATCCACTTGCGGTATTTTCGACAGAAAACTCTGGGTAGAAAAAACCAAAACGTCCTTTCATTTTTACTTTATTGGCGGACAGCGGTTTGTATTTTATTAACGCTTGGGTAAACCCAATATTTTGCTCGCCATCCATGTACCCATTCGCCACTGCTTCGAATGACAAGCCTTTCCATGACCTACTTTGGTATATTAAAAACGCTTGATTGAGTGCCAAACCATCATCTTCCGCGCGTAAAATACCAGTGCCACTTTGTTGCCATGTAACAAGATCAATCCGGTCTACAACTGCAGCTTCAATACGCCCACTCAAACCTATCTCATTCGCTAACGCTACTGAATTACAAGTTTGAATAAGTAGTATTAACGCGAAAAAAAAGCCGAACCGTATTTGCATGACAGTGCTTATTTCTTGTACATATGTTTATTGCGATTAATAGTCGTCAAATTCAAGATCATCTTCATCAGCAAGCTCATCAGGTAACATTTCTTCTTCTAGACGCAATGTAAAGGTCTGCTTATTACCGCTACTTTTTAAGGTATGTATTTTGTCAATATCACTGCTTTTTAATCTTGGGTGCCATACTTTGATGCTATATTCACCCACAGGTAGTGCAATATTCACAACGCCATTACTGTTGGTTTTTCCGTAGATTGGCGCATCGGTGACATAGACATAACCAAGCATCCAGTCATGAACGTTACACCCCATTTCTACGACGCCTGCGGTATCAAAGACCACATTTGATTTGCTATCACTATCATATAAGGCTAACTCAAACGTTTTGGCCTTCGAAAAACTGTAGACATGATGTTGTACGCTGTCCAAATTTGGAAAAGTAACCTCCGCATCTACCGGTATGACTTTTATGTGAGGTTCAAACTGCTTGTTAATTTGTTTTACGGTCGGGCGTTCTTCAGGAGGTATACTCGATAAGTTGTTACCGTGCACCGTGATCACCATGTTTTCAAGTACGTCACCATCATTATTTTTTACAATGATCTTTACATCAGTGCTATCACTTTTAGTATTTGCGTAAGCAAGGCAAGAAACACATATTAGTATGAATAACTTAATAACTACAAAATGGCGTACCTTCAGCATTTCTATTCTTTCCTATATCAACATCTGTGATCGTGTCTATACAAACTCTCATTTAGTTAACGGTTGTTACACTCAATTCTTGAACTCGCATACTTGGCAACGTGCTAAGAATGCCTTTCACGCGGTTGGGCTAAGTATCCCAAAACACACAAGTAAGGGTTTAGTTTTTACATTATTGTCCAATGGAGAGTTGCATCGATTTTCATTGTTTCAAGAAGCTAGCTTGTTCATTCGCTTGCACGGGGCAAATGGTGGGAATGATGGCTATGGTGAAAATGGAGACGCTGATGGAAATGAAGGGGGAGATAGAGGCGATGGCGGATAAAACCCAACTGCAACAGTAGCTTTTGAGAATATCTGAATATGCATCTAAACAAAAGGCATATGCTTTTATCACTAATGAATCCAAGTTTCGCTAACGTCAACATTACGAAAATAAATGTGTCATGTATAACGCTCAAAGACATTAGAACAACAGATATGCACACATTCTACTTTTATAACGGGTTCGAGTTTTATTATGTCTATTCTTAAAAACAACAAAATTTACTTAATTGCACTAATTAACACCGTATTTTTAGCCGCTACTACCAACGCATCCGCAACTCCAAGCGATATAGATTTAAAGGATTGGGAATTAGCTTGGAGTGACGAGTTTAACTATCCAAACAAACAATTAGACGACAATTGGATTTCTCAGAATGGCCCAACAGAAAACCCATGGGTGCTAAGTAGCCGTTGGCGCGAAAACGCTGTAGTGAAAGATGGCGTTTTGAATTTGCTTGCCAAAAAAGAATCTCGCGGTGGGCAGGAGTGGACGACTGGCAACATATGGTCTAAGCGTCAATTCCATTACGGATACTTTGAAGCAAGATATAAAATCGCAGGCGCTTATGGCACAAATAATTCATTTTGGTTTTGGCCTAAAAATGGCGTTCCAGATGGTGAAAAAGCCTGTGAGATAGATGTTAACGAGGGGCACTACCCAAATATCATCAATACTAATATCCACAACTGGACTGACAAATACACCCTACCCAACGGACGAGTGGCCCATTCCGACAATCAACTACACCACACGTTAGAGGGACAACCTGACCATACCATCAAACTAGATTCTCCAATCAAGACAAATAAAATCCGTTTGCGCTCTCAAAACCCTGCCTCAATTCATATTAGCGAATTTAGAGTTTTTGCACCGTCGGACAATGGTTATCCTGACGCGTTTGACGAAAAAGCAGTACAGGCTCACACCAACCATGCTCTGGATTCGGGGGTTACGCTAAGTACAAATGGCATTTTTAATCGTCTTCCGTCAGAAGAAAAATTTGCCATAGACAACAGACCAGACACCCGGTGGGTATCTGAAAAACACGGCAACAAATTTCTTGAACTAACTTGGTCAGCACCAGTAGACATCGGAGCTATTCAGTTCATCAATGGTTGGTTGCAAGAATATGGAGTTTCAGAGGGAAGCTATCGAAATCTGATAAGTGACTACTCACTTGAATACCACAATGGCGAAACATGGGTTGAAGTTGCTTCATATGATGCAGCAAGCGTTGCAGATTATTCAGAAAAGTTTCATACCTATGGACTCGAGTGGGATCAGGACTACTTTAAATTTTACTTAGACGGCAAATTATTCTATCAAATGCGGAACGATGTATGTTTCAGCGAAACCACTATGCTGTTTAGTCTAGCAATATTAAAAGCGGCAATTGCAGGGCAGGTGAACGATAGCATAGACGGTACAAGTATGGCCATTGATTGGGTGCGTTACTATACTCCTAAGTCACAGTAAATAATCAGGGTTTCACATGAATACGATAGATATTAGCGTCATACTGCTATTTACAGTGTTAGTAGTTGCTTGCGGAATAAGTTTTTCGAGTTCGAGTAAAAACATGAAGAGCTTCTTTTCTGCTGGAGGCGCATTGCCTTGGTGGATGAGCGGCTTATCATTGTTCATGAGCTTTTTTTCAGCCGGCACTTTCGTTGTTTGGGGGTCTATTGCCTATGAACACGGATGGGTTGCCGTCACTATACAGTGGACAATGTGTATAGCTGGTATCATTATCGGTTTTTTTATCGCTCCGAAGTGGCAAAAAACTAAAGTGTTGACAGCCGCGGAATTCATTAGAGATCGTCTAGGTCTTAAGGTCCAGAAAGTATACACTTATATTTTCTTGGCTATCACTAGCTTTTCAACTGGTGCTTTTTTGTACCCAGTGGCCAAAATTGTAGAAGTATCAACAGGCCTGCCTATCGAGCATACCATTATTATTTTAGGTATTTTGATTTTGCTATACACGGCAATTGGTGGCTTATGGGCAGTAGTCGTTACCGACATATTACAATTTGTCGTGCTCACCGCCGCCGTACTAATTGTCGTGCCACTCTCTCTGGATAAAATCGGCGGCCTAAGTAATTTTATAGAAAAAGCGCCCGAAGGTTTTTTTGCACTGACTAATAGCGAATATACATGGGGCTTTATTGTCGCATTTGGCTTGTACAACCTCTTCTTCATTGCAGGTAACTGGGCATATATTCAACGTTTCACCAGTGTTTCTAGCCCATCTGATGCAAAAAAAGTTGGGCTATTGTTTGGTGGACTTTACCTGATAAGTCCAATCATCTGGATGATTGCTCCAATGATATACAGAGCATTGAACCCTGAACTTGGCGGCTTTGAGAACGAAGGTGCGTACTTACTTATGAGTAAAGAGGTTTTACCCGTAGGAATGTTAGGGCTAATGCTCGGTGCGATGATTTTTGCTACCTCTAGCTCCATAAACACTTCACTCAATATCGCTGCTGGTGTACTTACAAATGATGTATTCAAACAGTTTAAGCCTAACGCTAGCCAAAAAACGCTTGTAACATTTGGACGAGTAGCTACGGCAATACTTGGGTGCATCACTATTGTTGTTGCGCTTTTAGTGCCTAAAATGGGGGGGGTAGTTGAAGTTGTGATGACTCTCGCGGCCTTAACTGGTGGCGCATTGTTTTTACCTCCAATTTGGTTGCTATTTTCTCGGTATCAAACCGGCACAACGATACTAGCGACAACATTCATCAGTTTAGCGGTTAATGGCTTTTTTAAATTTGTCGCTCCTAGTATGTTAGATATTGTCTTGTCTCGTGCTTCAGAAATGATACTTGGCGTTGGCTTACCTGTAGTATTGCTTGGTATTTTCGAAATTGTCTTGCGTTTCCGTAACGTTGAAGCGCCAGGCTTTCAGCGTTACCTCAATGCCGTTGAGCAACGCTCAAGAGAAGGCGAACATATTTCTGAAGACGAAAAAACAACGGATAACAACAAAGGTATTCGTGTAATTGGTTATGGTATTGCAGCAACAGGCACAATTATGCTTACGTTATCGTTTATAGCAGAACTTGGGCAAGGTGTTGTAGCCCTACTTGGGGGAGTAATTCTCTCAGTAGGCATTTTTCTATTGGTGAAGTTTCGCGGTACTCGTGACGCCGCTGTCAGTTTGTAAAGGATAATTATGACAATTAAATCTAACAATAGTTTTCCCTGGGACATTCCTGAAACCAAGCCAAATCGACAGCTAAGCGAGGCAATGGAAAGGCTTTATGATAACTATTTAACACCAAGGCCAGAAGATAATCCTCTATTCACTAGTTTTAAATATACTAAAATTGAGGGCTTCGACTACAACAATCATGACGGCACAGTCTCACGTCGGGATCCGTCTAAAATCATCAATGTAGATGGCGTGTATTACATGTGGTACACAAAGCGCGATACCATCACTCCGCCTCGCGGTGCAGAACAATGCACAGATAAAATACCATCAACAGACTGGGATCTTGCAGAGATTTGGTATGCAACCAGTGATGACGGTTTTAGCTGGCAAGAGCAAAGTGTAGCCATTACGCGGCCACCAAAACCTGGGTTAGGCTGGCGTTCAGTGTCTACACCAGATATTCTGGTATGGAAGGGTAAATACTATCTTTACTATCAAGCCTTCATGGAAGCTAGTGGTTTAAAAGGCGATCATTGCCCTGTAACCTTGTCTTCAGCCGACAGCCCTGATGGACCATGGACACCGTGCAACGAAGTAGTCGTGCAAAATGGCGAGCGTGGAAGTTGGGATCAATACTCTATACATGACCCCTATCCAATCGTGTATAAAGGTAAGATTTACCTTTACTACAAAGCTGCATTCGGAGATAGGCCCGACTATTTGGTTGGCAACGGCTTAGCTATTGCTAGTAATCCAATGGGACCTTTTGTAAAACACCCACTAAATCCCATTTTAAATTCAGGTCATGAAACCACGTATTTTCCGTTCAAAGACGGCATCGCTGCGTTCGCCATCAGAAATGGCAATGAGAGCAATACAATTCAATATTCGGATGATGGCGTAAACTTTTCTATTGCCTCAGTAAGCTCAATGATGCCCGTGGCTTCTGGTCCTTATCTACCGGATGCCTTTACTGACAGCGGTTTTTCTGAAGGTCTTGAATGGGGATTGTGTCACTTTTCAGACAAGAAAGACCCAAGCACAAAGCATAGCTTTTTGGGTCGATTCGACTGTAACTTGATGCTTAATGGCGGAAATAAGGATATGAAGGAAACTGATGTAATTCATGATCCTGAGGTCTTCTTTGCTCAAAGCTTAACATCTGAACAATATGAACAACGCCAACAACTCGCTAGAACTCAAGCGAAGCAAAAGGGCAATAATGATGATTGATAAAGTGGCGGACAGCTTCCCGTGGGATATTCCACAAAAAAAGCCTGCTCGCGAGCTGAGTCAAGCGATGACAAGACTATACGACAATTATCTAACACCGCGCCCTGAAGACAATCCCTTGTTCACTAGCTTTAAGTACACGCGCTTGAAAGGCTTTGACTACAGTAACAATGACGGTACAGTCTCGCGTCGCGATCCGTCTAAAATAATTTCGGTCAATGGCTTGTATTATATGTGGTATACCAAACGAGATACACCGGTACCACCTCAAGGGCCAGAAGGGTGCAATAATACAGCGCCATCAACCGATTGGGACTTAGCCGACATATGGTATGCAACCAGCGAAGACGGTTTTACATGGGATGAACAAGGTATTGCGGTTGGACGCCCAGAAAAGCCGAACTGGGGATGGCGCTCAGTGTGTACACCCGATATATTAGTCTGGGAAGGTAAGTACTATCTATACTATCAAGCGTTTGTCGAACCAAGCATGGTAAAAGGGGATAACTGCCCTGTTACCGTGTCAGTAGCGGATTCGCCAGATGGACCATGGACACCACACAATCAACTAGTGGTGCCAAATGGTGAACCCGGCAGTTGGGACCAGTATTCTGTACATGGCCCATACTTATTGTTGTATCAAGACAAAATTCACTTTTATTATAAAGCTGCTTTTGGTGACCGCCCAGATTACTTAGTTGGCTTAGGTTTAGCCACAGCGGAGCACCCTTTGGGGCCTTTCGAAAAGCACCCGTTAAACCCAATTATGAACTCAGGTCACGAAACTACCTTTTTTCCTTTTAAAGAAGGTATTGCCGCTTTCGCAATAAGAAATGGCAACGAAAGTAACAGTATTCAGTTCTCACCAGATGGCGTTAATTTTTCACTTGCTGCGACTACATCAATGATGCCCGTAGGTGCGAAACCATATAATCCAGAGGCATTTACGAATACCAAGTACGGTCACGGTATACAATGGGGAATTTGTCATTTTTCAGATAAAAAAGATCCGACAACCAAGCATAGTTATTTGGGTCGATTCGACTGTAATTTGATGTTGAACGACACCAGTAAAGATATGAAGGAGACTGACGTAGTGCATGCTCCCAGTGCATTTTTTGCACAAAGGTTGTCACCCAAACAAGCTAAAGCACGACGAACTAAAGCACTAGAATAAAATATAGAGTTAAGCATCGTCATTGACAATACTTCACTGAAATGAAATTTAATGCAAATCAGTGACTAAAATAACGAACAAATATAGTAAATATAATGATTAAAGAAACGTTTAGTAAAAATACACGAATCAATAAAAAAGTTTGTTTAACAACAGACTTTGTTATCGCTGGCGGCGGATTAGCTGGTGTATGCGCGGCAATTACGGCTGCTCGAGCCGGGACCAAAGTTATATTGGTTCAAGACCGTCCAGTACTGGGAGGTAACGCGTCAAGTGAAGTGAGAATTTGGGCCTTAGGCGCAACATCTCATATGGGCAACAACAACCGTTGGTCGCGCGAAGGTGGCGTGATTGATGAAATAATGTTGGAAAACCTAAAAACCAACAAAGATGGCAACCCCCTTTACTTTGATGCCATTCTGTTAGACAAAGTCTCTGCAGAACAAAATATTACTCTGCTTCTTAACACTGCTGCCTATCAGGTCAATAAATCATTAGACACAAAAATAGATAGTATTGATGCTTTTTGTAGTCAAAACTCCACACATTACACCATTTCAGCGCCCTTGTTTTGCGACGCAACCGGTGATGGCCTAGTCGGCTTTAATGCAGGCGCTAGCTTCCGTATTGGCGCAGAGTCCAGGGAAGAGTTCGGTGAATTATTGGCAAGTGAAGACGAAAGTAACCAAATACTAGGACATACCTTATTTTTTTACAGCAAAAAAGTTGACCACGCTGTTACTTACAAAGCCCCCAGCTTTGCCTACTCACATGAAGAAATTGGTGCCAATCCTCGCTCGAAAAACATTCATGGCCACGATTCTGGCGTAAAATTTTGGTGGGTTGAATACGGCGGTATTCGCGACACTATCTATGAAACAGAAGAAATCAAATGGGAACTTTGGAAAATTGTATACGGTATTTGGGACTACATAAAAAATAGCGGCCAATTTGAAGATGTTGACAACTTAACCTTGGAATGGGTTGGCACAGTGCCTGGTAAGCGCGAAAGCCGCCGATTCAATGGTGAGTATATGCTTAAGCAGCAAGATGTTGTTGAACAAACTAACTTTTACGATGCTATATCTTTTGGTGGGTGGGCAATCGATATTCATCCGTCTGAAGGTATTTACAGTGAAAAACCTGCTTGCTCTCAGTTTCACTCTAAGGGAGTATATCAAATTCCTTATCGTTGCTTTGTCAGTAAAGACATCGACAACCTCTATTTTGCTGGGCGTAATATCAGCGCAACACACATGGCATATGGGTCAACACGAGTAATGATTACCTGCGCCCATGGTGGTCAAGCAGTAGGTGAAGCCGCCGCTATGTGCAAAGATTTATCAGTGAGTCCAAAGGACTTACTGGAGAAAGAACTCATTCACCAATTACAACAGCGATTAAACCGATTCGGCCATGGAATTCCGGGGGTTGCACTTGATAAAAGCGCTAACAAAGTATCTTTTGCCAATATATTTGCCAGTAGTGAACTTGTCTTGAAAAACTATGAGAGCTGTGGAGATTATGTATCCCTTGCGCAGTCTGCAGCTCAATTGATACCGTTGAAAAAAGGTAACGCGCCTATTGTTTCAATAAACATAATCGCTGAACGAGATACAGAGATCGTGTGTCAATTGCGTACAAGTGAAAAGCCCGAAAACTACACGCCAGATATAATAAACAAAACGATCAGTCTCCCCGTGCATGCTGGTAAACAAACGATTGAATTTGACTTTACTGATGTGGATGTCATCGACCAATATGGTTTTGTTTGCTTTCTAGCGAATCAGTACATTCAGTTAGAAATATCGACACAACTAGTCAGCGGTACTATGAGTGTCTTTAACAAAGTACATAAGGCAGTATCTAACTCAGGTAGACAGGAAGCTCCCGCCAATAGTGGTATTGAAGAATTTGAGTTTTGGACACCAGAACGTCGTCCAAAGGGGCAGAATTTAGCGGTATCTTTCGATCCACCACTGCCTGCATTTAGCAAAGATAATGTTGTAAACGGTCACTTACGTCCATGGTTAAATAGTAATGCGTGGGTTTCGGATTATGCTGATACTCAACCAACGCTAAAGATCACTTGGCAAGAAAAAGTAGAGCTTTCAGAAATTACCTTATTTTTTGATACCGACTATGACCACGCCTTAGAAACTGTGTTAATGCAGCACCCAGAATCAGAAATGCCGTATTGCGTTAAAAGCTACCGAATTAGAACTGCTGAAGGTAAGTTACTGGCTGATGTTAATAATAACTATCAAACGGTAAACACGCTGACGCTCGATTCATCGATTACCAGCCAAGAGTTGATAATTGAGTTAGATCACCCATCTAGTGATGTGCCAGCCGCCCTATTTGAAATACAAGTCAGGTGATGAAAAAATGGTAAATAATATGCTTAACAAGGACAATCCCTTCACAAAACCTTGGCAAGCTCGGTTGCAGAAAGCCCTAAAAACCGCAGTATTTGCAGCTGTGCTTGTGACGCTTGGCGCTTGTAAAAACGTGCCAAACACACTACCTCATGAAGATGACCTTAGCATGAGGCCAGACATAGAACACTTTATCATTGGCGGATATGGAACAAGCGCAGAAAGCGGTATCCAACTGGTTAGCTATGATACAAATGCGCAACTGTTGGCCAAAAAACAGTTAGTCGCCGCAGCATATAATGCTTCGTATTTAGCTTGGCTACCACAGCAAAGGCGCTTATATAGCATTGCTACCGATGAAAAAAAATCACCACTGTTACTCCAATATAGTTGGAATAAAAATACACAAAAATTTGATTTACGAGAATCGTTAAATATTGATGGACGAGGAATATGCCATATAAATACTAACCGTGATCAGTCGAAAGTCGCGGTAGCTAACTACACAAGCGGTGACATCGGCCTGTTCGATATCACCGATACGAATACCTCGGCACTTGGTAAATTTAACAATGTAGGTAAAAGTATCACTGCACGTCAGCAAAGTTCCCACCTGCATTACGTGGGGTGGAGTAATGACAATCGTTACCTTTACACGAGTGATTTAGGTACTGACGAAATATTAGTTTTTGATGGACAAGAAAACGCGTTGTCACGTCCCCTTCACCGCATCAAGCTAGATTCGGGCGACGGTCCTCGCCATCTTGCATTCCATCCAAATCAAAATATTGTATTTAGCCTGAACGAACTTAGCAATAGTATTACAGTGTACAAGCAAAGCTCACAAACAGGAAAACTAGACCAGTTGCATAAAACACTACTACACCCTCAAAAGCAAGGAGAGACAAACAACATTGCCTCCGCTATTCGCATAGATAAGTCAGGAAAACATCTATATGCCGCCGTTAGAGGCGAAGATATGCTATATGCTTACGAGATCAAAGAAAAAGGCAAATTATCATTGATCAATAAAGTCAGTAGCGGTGGTAAACATCCTAGAGATTTCAATTTTTCATCCTCACAAGACTATATACTTGTAGCCAACCAGCATAGCGATACACTTAATCTTATAAAACGAGAGCTCAGTTCAGGAAAACTGATACCAACAGGCATATCGTTGTCAATAACTAAGCCATCATATGTGTCTGCGCTTGGCGATAAATTTGTAAGTACACGAACAAATCCGTAATGAGCTCAGCAACAGATATTAGTGATATAAGCCTCATCGAAAAAACCAAAACAGGCAACAACAACGCTTTTTCTATATTAGTTAAACGACATGAATCAGCGGTTAGAGCATATTTGAGAGTGCGTATGAATAATATTCATGAAGCTGAAGATTTAGCCCAAGAAACGTTTATTGTTGCCTATGACAAATTGAGTCACTTTCAAATGAACGCATCATTTAGTGCATGGCTTCGCGGCATAGCGACCAACCTATTGCGTAATCATCAACGCAAACATGCACCTGTTGCAGTGGGTGGCAACAATGAGTTAGAAACATTAATTAACCAGCAAATAGAGCAACGTTTTCACGCAGAACAAGAATCTGCATTGACGGCACATCTCAAGTATTGTTTAAATAAACTAGACGAGAAAATGCGTACACTGCTGACTGAGCACTTTACCTTGGGGTATTCGTTGTCAGAGCTTTGTAAAAAGTATGGGGATCGTCATTCCACAATGACAATGCGGATGTATCGACTAAGACAAAAACTCAAGACCTGCATAGAAAATAGGACGAATACGTAAAGTATGGCTACTTCTATATTGAGCAAATCACAGGAAAGTTTACTTGCCGCATATTTAGCGGGTGACGACGTATCCTCCGAATTACTAGACGCATGTAAAGAAAGTCCTGCACTACTCGAAGAGCTAAGTGCCTTGGTTGCCAACGGCAGAATAATGACAGGTGAGCTAGAGCCACTTAATGATGCGACGTTGTTTAGCGAAGAAGTAATCACGCGAATCCAAACTAGAGAGCAATCAGCCCTCACGAGTCACGTATTACGAAAGATTGGCAGTCGTAAGGCCAAACAACAACCTTGGTTCAGAAGCCAAGTTGCAATGGTGGCAAGTATTGCCGCTTTTGCATGTTTTTTGTTTATAGCAAATTTTTTGGATAAACAAAGACATATCGCAATCATAACTCAAATTGCCGCAACATCAGTCGTAGATAACCATCTTAAAATAGGTGATAAACTGGGAAGCGGTAGTATTGAACTCTCCGAAGGCTACAGTGAGCTGACCTTAAGCAATGGCGTTATCCTTGTGCTCGAAGCTCCAGTAAAACTCACATTGCAAAGCGAGAATAAAGTGTTCGTAGATAGTGGAAAGCTAGTTGCCAAAGTACCGCCGAACGCCATCGGCTTCCGCATAGATACACCGAGCGCTGAGATCATTGACTTAGGCACTGAGTTTGGCGTCGACGTGTTAGCTAATGGAGACTCACAAGTACATGTCTTAGAAGGCGAAGTAAAAGCACGAGCGAGTAAACTACAGTCGTATCAGCATTTGAAAAAAGACCAAGCATTAGCGTTCAATCATGCGGATGATATAGAACATATTCATAGTAACCCAAAGGAGTTTAGGCGTGTATTACCAGGAAACTCTGCGGAACGACCCAATTATTTACATTGGTCATTTGATGAAAAAGAAAACAATAAGTTCTTAGCTCTCAGCAACGGCTTTGATAATTCTGAATTTTACGCAATAGATCAATCGCAAAAACAAACACCCATTGAACTACTCGACGGCGTTTACGGAAGAGCAATAAACTTTAATGGCAACGGTCATTGGCTAGAAACCAACTTTCCTGGTATCGGAAATAACGATCCGCGGACCGTTAGTTTTTGGGTTAAAGTACCGAGTGATTTTTCAACAGATAACGCCTACGGCATTATTAATTGGGGCCTACAAGAGAACTATGCCTCTTGGCAAATATCCCCCAATCCAGAAAAAAATAACGGTGAGCTGGGGCGGATACGCATCGGTACATATAACGCCCAAGTGGTAGGACACACTGATTTGCGAGACAATCAATGGCATCATATAGCAGTGGTACTTTACGGGGGTGAAACTTCCGATGTTTCTACGCATATACTACTTTATGTGGACGGAAAGTTAGAAAAAACGCAAAACAAATCAATTGCCAAAGTTAACACGCAATTAGATCATCCAAAGTCCAAACCACTCAGTTTGGGCAGAAACATTGGCTATCACCCAAATGCAGCCCATGAAACACAAAACTACTTTAAAGGTAGTGTCGATGAACTATTTGTGTTTGAAGCGGCCTTGAGCCAAGAGCAAATACGCAGACTAATGAAGAATAACACCCTAGTTGAATAAGCTGTTCGTCCGTACGAACGAGAAAGTCGTTCAACTAGATTGTAATATTGCGTGAAAAAATGTGACAAATCCCCGCCTTTGCGGGGATTACAGAAGTTACTTATCCAGAGAGATCGAATTACTTATTACTAATCAATCGCACGTCACTATACTCTGCGACCTGTGAGTTAACATCGATACTTGCAATCTCAATATTTTGAGCATTCAATAACGAAACATTGTTAACCGTTATAAAGGTAGAATAAGCCAATTTAGTATCAAGCGTCTTTGGCTTACCTTCTTCCATCCATCTTAAACGATAACCTATAGCACCTTGTACTGGGTTAAGCATCAATACGACCCCCTCGTTCGTTGATATAGCAACGGCATCATTTGGAGCTTCAATTCCATTTTCACCCAGTAAAGCCACTTCATACTCTGCAGTCCATTCGCTATCAATACTGCCAGTAATCAGTCTCTTCATCCTGAAGAAGTGCTTCTTTCCAGGTTTGATGGCAGGGATACGCGTAGCGCCATGGGTGTCTATGAGAAATTGGCGACTGTATTCTCCTGGCGCAAGGCCATATTGAATCTCATATTTAAAATCGTTTCTTGTGACAGAGAATCCGATATGGAAAGCATCCTGCTTTGCAAACACTGACCAAATGATTGGCGGCAGCTCATCTGGCTTCGTTATCATATTTTCTGAGGCGATAGTTGGCGTGCTGCGACCATACTGATTAGACGCAACAAGTTGTAATTGATAATTTTTGTCGGGTTCTATGTTTTCAATTTCTGCAAATTCATTGATAGTTGGCTTACCCTCTAGTATCTCTCCAGCATCATTTACAGCGATAAGGGTATACTCTTCAGCTAAATCACTATGTTCAAAGCTCACTCGAAACGTATCAAGTGAGGAATATACCGCCGTTACTTTTGGGGCATCCGGAGCACTCTTGAATAAATCCTGTTGTTTTACGATGTAACCAAAGGGATCTAGCAAATAAGTACTTAACTTATCAAATGGTTCATCGATTTTTACATTCGTCGACAGTACTTGGTCGCCAGGCTTAATTTCAGGTAACCGCTTAGAATCAGCGCTGATGATAGCGCCACCTTTGCCTTTAGCCACCCATAAGATACGATAATCATGTAAGGTAAATGCAGGAAAGGTATTGATTGACTTAGGTGTAATTTCTAACGAAACAGTTTGGGAATCACCATCAATTATTTTAAGTTCCTCAACCGGCGCATTAAAGTTTCGAATTTTATCAAATGACCGCTTGGGTTGACGATATGATGTTAGTACACCCCACGCTCTATTCTCTGACAAATCGGTTGTCCATGAATCTTTCTCATCATTCCAATCACTACGATAGTCACTAAACGCAAAATGCGATGTACCAATAAGATAAGGATACTTTTTAAGTCCATTCCACAAGGCTTGCGGGTCTAATGTTGACTCATTAGGATCCACACCGTCCAAGTTCGTGCCAATTTCAGAAAAGAAAATACCCTTATCAGGATGAAAATCATGAACGACTTTTAACCGTTCTTCGTGGTCATTATATTTGTTAAACATAACGATGTCAGAAAACTGAGTAGGATCGTCTCTTTGATAGTCTGCCGAATAAGAAATATAGACCGCGAGACGTTCAGGATCTAAGCGTTTGGAGTGCTCAATGGCTCCTTCTACATATTCAAGCGCTTTTGGATTTTTCTGCAAATCACCAATTTCATTCCCTACACTCCAGCCAATAATAGATGGGTGGTTATAGTGATCATTGACTAGGCGCTTTAACCATTCTTTCGGCAATGGATGATCTGGGTCCACCAACGCATCTTTACCCCATAGCCCAACTTCCTCTATTAACAGGAAGCCAACTTCATCGAGATAATCTAAATATGGTTTTGGCAACGCTGGACCTGACAATCGCGCAAAGTTACCATTCAGCGTTTTTAGTAGATCTACGTCCTCCTTAATACGAGTAAGTGGCAGCGCATTTCCATCAAAGCGATCTTCAGGCACCATATTAAAGCCATTTAGACGAATTCTCTCACCATTAAGGTAAAGACCATTGTCTTTTAAGGCTATCTTGCGGATGCCGAATCTATCATTCAGCGTATGCTTAACATCGCCATCTATCATTAAGGTTGCCCGCACATGATACAAATTCGGATGATTAAAATGCCAGAGGTCTACATCTTCCTTATTTAGTGTAAATGTGTCGATAAAGTTTGATGCATTGCTATTGTCTTTGTCCTTCGTTGACGCTGTCACAATATTACTATAGATAACGCGTTCATCACGTAAAATATCGAGTTTTACTTTTGCATTATCAAGACCTGCATCTGAATGGTTGATCTGAGTTTTGACCAATATCTCTGCATTACCTAAAGCAAGATCTGGTACTGCAGTCACATGAGCATGTTCAATATTGGTTTGCGGCACAATCTTTAAGTAAACAGGAAAGCGTATTCCTCCCCAGTTCCATACTGCACCGCGTTTGACGCGGTTATTTACTTTGACAACTAAAGTGTTCGAGGAGGAAGCGTTTAAATACTCAGTAACATCAAACTTAAAGGCCATGAAGCCAAGGTTATTGGCACCTAAATACTGACCGTTTAACCATACTTCAGAATCATGGTAAACCGAATCAAATACGAGTTCTATTAACTGCTCTTCGGAGTAACTCTCAGTGTCAAACTGGTATCGATACCAAGCCGTGCCTGTATAATCGTGATACCTGTCGTAAACGTCCCATACACCCGGTACGTCTATCTGATCCCAATGTTCCGCGTCTAGCGCTACTTCCCACCATTTCTGCTCAACGCCCAGATTATACGGGTCTATCTTAAATGACCATTTCCCAGCCAATGATTGAGTTTGAGTTTCAGAAGAGACCGGCGTTACCGTAATATCCCTTTGTGAAACACAAGCGGTTAAGAGCAGTGCACTAAAAGCCAACAATATTGCATATCTAGATATAAATAACTTATTAAATTTTATGAACATAAACGTCACCATATTTTATTATCAAGTTATGTTGTTACATCAATCTGTATATGACACAAATATTTTACATACTCGCTTTGCTTGGCAGGTAACTTATTCAGGCGCGACAAAGTTCAATGGGTAAATCTCCTTACTATAGGTGTTACCATCACTGGCAGTAAAGGTAACACGCAACAGGTAAAAATGACCTTCAGGCAAGTCTGAAGTGGGTATAATATCTTTTGTAGAAAACGTTTTTTGACTCTTACCTGACTCAGAATAGAGCGCTTCATCATCTACCAATACAGTATCCTTTTGCGGGACCCACTTGCTCTTAAATTGACGCAACCAAAACCGTATTCCACCTTCGTCAGCCCAGATAACTTGTTGATTAGTGCCCGCGGTATACTCAACTTCAACAGATATATCTTCGCCTATTGTTAATGCTGATTTCGCGAGTATATCCTCATTTAAAATATTTATGTACGGCGCCTGCGCTAGCGGTTTTTTCTTATTCATAAGATCTATTTGATGGCCTTCAGATACAGGTAAAGTTGATACAACTCTGTTTACCGGCAGTTCTGTAAATACAAATTTTTCACCATTTCTCCACGTAACTTCAACCTTGTCAATTAACTCCACTTCACCTACACCGAAATGGACAATATTGAGTAAGCTTTGCGAAAATATCTCGCCAGCAGAACCGACTCGCTTACGAAGCGTTTTATCGTTAAAAAACAACTCAACAACAGCGCCAATCGGATCAATAGACGCTTTTGGAGAGCTACCTACGCGGATGTTGAGATAATTTGCTTTTTCAGTACCTTCATTAGTATATAAATACCACTCTCCGCCTTCGGAGCCATTTAACAAATCAATATCGCCATCTAGGTCAAAATCAAATGCTTGCCCCATATCACCATTGCCTGGGCCACCAACGTGATTTGCCCCGTGCATCGTCAATGTTTCAAAATTACCCTGACCAGTATTTAGCAGCATATAATCTGAAATACGGCTAGCAATATCCCCCCAACGATACACAAAAAGGTCCTGATGGCCGTCGTTGTTAAAGTCACCTCTAGTAACACCTGTTGAGTGACTTCCTGATGGCAAGTCCCAATCACTTGAAACGTCTAAAAATATACCGTTATCATTCATCAACAAGACATCTTGTGTTAATCGATTTTCTGGCTCGAAGGCTGTTTTTACGTGATTTACGCCTGTCAATGTAAAATGAAAACTCCAGAAAATATTGTCATTCCTGACAAGTTCAGCTTTCCATTGGTTGCCGCCACGGTAGCCAAAATAGATTCCGTTTTCCTTTCTATCTTCAGGCCAACCTTCCGCGTTTGAAGGAATAAGGACAATATTCTCCCTAGGCGTAATTTTAATGACTTTCTTTTGTGCACCTAAAAAAATAGGATAGTCTTCACCCCTAAAGCCACCTCTGGATAAAAAACTATAGTTAGAAAGCTCAAGTTTACTGTCGGCTTTAAACGTGAATGCATCTCTACCTTTTAGTCCTTTCGGCTTTATTGATAACTGTTTTGCAAAGGGGTCAAAATCTACAGCGGTCGAAGGTTTCGTCCACCCTACTGTTTTCTTGCCGATGGCTAAATACAAGTCGAGGTCACCGTCATTGTCAATATCTATATCGGCGATGGCATTGATTGCGCGGTTGGATAGTAGAGAAGAAGGGAAGTTTGCATTGATATTTGTATAAGTAAAATCACCGTTACCAAGCCAAACAGACAATGGAGCATATAAAATAATATCGTCAATTTGATCATTATTTAAATCGGTAACCAAAACACGAGAAGGATGCTCATTTTCAATACCGTTGACTGTTGTCAATTCAAACTTGCCAGCACCATTGTTCCGATAGAAGAAATGCTGAGGCTTAGTTTTTACTAAACCTTCCTCGTTGAATAGCAATAAATCCAAATCACCGTCAGTATCCATGTCCAACCAACGTGCGCCTCTTCCACGTCCACCTTTGTGTATTCCGACGTCACCCGTGTAGCGTATAAAGTTGCTTTTGTCATTTAAGTAGAAATTTGCTTTGGAAGGATTTTTACCATTCCCTCCCCCTTGTGTAACCACCAAGTCGAGATCACCGTCATTGTCGTAATCACCCAAGGCAGTACCGTGTAAATCATGCATAAACCATCGAGCGAGGTTTTTGTTGTGTTTAGTGACCGAACCATCACCATTGTTCCAATACAACTTACTGCTTTCGGCATTGTGGTTGTTAACAATAAAATCGTAGTCACCGTCGTTATCTATATCAGCAATACTTGGCCCACCATATTTAATGGATGAGACTTTATCGAGGCCCGCTTGCGCGCTAGTATCGCTAAACTTAGGGAGAGTGATAGATGTTATATCGTCAAAGAGTACATTATGCAATTCAAGTGTTGCATTGTGTGCACGAATAGACAACGCATGTTGCCCTATAGTGTCAAAGGAAATTAATGCACTGACTTCAAATGCGCCAAGCGTCGCAATATGAAGCTTATCGATGAGTAAACGACCATTTGAAAAGACACTAATCGAAGCATATTCACCCCTGTTAAATCCGGTGAATGTTACTTTCTTGGTTTTAGAGCCTTCGACCTCAATATGCAAATAAGCCTCTGTGTCATATGGCACTTTCAGTGGAAGACTAAATGGCTTGCTTGCACAAGCAAAAAGTAAAAGACTGCTGCAAAAGGCAAATAAAAAACGGTAAGCTGTTGTAAATAAAACATTTTTTATATTAGCGACATAAACCACGTTCATTCCTACTTCATACAAGCGGCAGAAGCAGCCACTCTATTTCACAATGCACGATATTGTATATATAAAAAAATAAATTCATATGAAAATTTAAGTAATAAAAATTATTGATTCTTTTGTGTCATTTAAGCATCTTCAACACATATACAAAGAAATATTTTTGGAGTATTAAGCTTATGATTCAATGTTCAAAAAAGCGAATAGACCTATCTACAATTTTGTTTACCGCAGTATTTTTCTTGTTTTCTTGCAGCCAAGAAAGCAAGCCAGTAGATAACATCAATGTCCTCATCAGTGACTTTGAAGAGCTAAGTATTTTAAACGATATCGATGTGCTCAATGCCAACATTTCAGTAGTTAAATCTACCTTGGGAAACAAAAGTCTACATATTCAGTTTTCAACTGAGCACACTAATTCAGGCATCACGATAAAACCCGAAAAGCCTTGGAATACCGAGAATCTGGGCGACAACGCATTTATGTTCGATGTGAAAAATCCCAGTGACGAGCCCGTAATGCTTACCGTCGCGATTACGAATGCAAACGGTCAATCTCAACGCCGTACTATCGGTATTGATAAAAATGAAGTAACCGGATTGTATTTTGAACTCAAGGGTTTCGAGTTGAATGTTAATCGTGGTCTTTATGATACACCTCCAACATTTGACACTACCTCTAGAAAAATGCCTATTCGAGGTAGTAAGTTAACCCTTGACTTCAATGAAATTCACGCAATTAAAATTTATACCGAGAAACAAATTCGCCGTACAGAAGTCATAATTGATAACTTGCGCATTGAGACAACGCCACCTGCCAACAAAGCCTACCTAGCAAACGTTATGGATAAGTTTGGCCAACGAGCCGATATGGCGTTTGATTTAAAAGTAAGCTCTGAGGAAGAGCTTAAAGCTTATGCTGACAAAGAGTTAGCACAATTAAATGCTTTCGAAGGTTGGTCGAATCGCAGTAAATTTGGTGGTTGGAAAAATGGGCCTCGCCTTGATGCAACAGGTTACTTCCGCGTTGAAAAAGTAGAGAACACATGGAGCCTTATTGACCCTGAAGGCTATTTATACTTCTCAAGTGGCATTGCTAACGCGCGTATGTCAAATACCTCGACATTCACTGGTATTGATTACAAGGACGACTCTGTGCGATATATCGATCCAAATGACGTCACACCAGAAGACTCTCAAGGCATTAGTGGGAACTATAGAGAAGCTCAAAAAACAAGTTTCATAGCAAATCAACAACGACGAGAAATGTTTGAATGGTTGCCCGAATATAACCATCCATTAGCAAATCATTACGGCTACCGCCGCAAGGCTCATTTGGGCCCCATGCCACATGGTGAAGTTTTCAGTTTTTATCAAGCAAACCTAGAACGTCGTTAC
The DNA here is from genome assembly GCF_030160655.1 of Agaribacter marinus. GTDB lineage: Bacteria > Pseudomonadota > Gammaproteobacteria > Enterobacterales > Alteromonadaceae > Glaciecola > Glaciecola marina. The sequence continues at coordinate 711,422 of NZ_BSOT01000006.1, read as the reverse complement.
GGTGAATCCTCGCCAGATTCGTACTTAAATGATTGGCATGACGTTACGCTGAAACGCATGAATAACTGGGGTTTTACATCATTTGGGAATTGGACAGATCCAATGTTCTATAACAATAAAAAAATGCCTTACTTCGCAAATGGATGGATTATTGGAGAGTTTAAAACACTTAGTTCCGGCTTTGATATATGGGGTGAAATGCCAGATGTATTCGATCCCGAATTTACTCGAAGAGCTAAAATAACAGCGCAAGTCATATCGGATGAAATCCAAAGCAGTCCTTGGTGCGTGGGCATTTTCATTGATAACGAAATGAGTTGGGGAGGCCCTGCACCTTATGTTCGTCGCTATGGCATCGTATTGGACGCATTATCACGAAGCAGCCAAGATAGTCCGACAAAAGCAGTATTTGTAGAAATGTTAAAAGACAAATATCAAGACATCAATTTGCTAAACGCCAAATGGAATAAAAACTTGTCATCATGGCAACAACTAAGCGAAGGTGTTGACTATAAAAACGACGAAACATTTAGTGAGGCCCTCTTAGCTGATGTCTCGTGGTTATTAACAACTTATGCGGAAAAGTATTTTGAAGTTGTAAACAATGCTGTAAAAGAGTTTATGCCAAACCACATGTATATGGGAAATCGATTTACTACTTGGGGAACTGCACCCGAGGCCCATTACGCGGCAAAGAAATATGCCGATGTCGTCAGTTTTAATTATTATGGCGAAGGCATCGATAATATGACCTTTGGGTTTCTAAAAAACTTAGATGCGCCAGTTATCATTGGCGAATATCACATCGGAGCCAGTGATGTAGGTCACCCCAACCCTGGAAAAATTCTTGCCGCCAACCAAAAAGTGCGTGCAGATATGTTTAAACACTATTTAAACTCAGCAATTGATAACCCATATATCGTCGGCGCACATTGGTTTCAATACATAGACTCCCCCTTAACTGGGAGAGCGCATGATGGCGAGAACTATAACGTAGGTTTTGTCACAATGACGGATATCCCATTTCCGTACATGGTAAACGCTGCAAAAGAAGTGCATTCAAATATGTATCTACGCCGCTTTACTGAAGAAAAGAAGTAGCATGAATGACCTGTTTTCAAGCGCGTAGTTAATATAAGGTGAAAAATCTCAAAACCCTTCGAGTACTAGCTTACCAATAGCACAGCCAGACTCCAACATTTGGTGAGCTTTACGTAGGTTTTTCGCGTTAATAAGGCCCAAATGTTGGCCAAGGGTAGTACGTATTTTACCTTGGTCTATTAAGGCTGACACTTGATTTAACAGATGATGCTGCTGAATCATGCTATCCGTCTTAAACATAGAATGTGTGTACATGAATTCCCAATGCAAAGAAATACTTTTCGATTTTAGGCTATTGATAGGGATGGTATCTGGATCGTCAATTAATCCTAACTTACCGAACGGCGCCAATATGTCGACAAACTGTTCAAAATAGCTATCTGTGGCATTTAAACTTGCAACATGTGTAACGGCATCAATACCAAGCGCACCCAATTGAGACTTCAACGGTTTTGTATGGTCAATCACATGATCAACACCCAACTTTTCTAGCCATACTTTTGATTCGTCTCTTGATGCTGTGCCAATAACAGTAGCCGCTATTAAGGTTTTTGCTAGCTGCACAAGTATGGAGCCAACCCCTCCTGCAGCGCCAGTTACTAACAATATGTCTTTTGTTGTCTCTTTGTTTTGTTGTAGCGCTAAACGATCAAATAATAATTCCCAAGCCGTGATTGCAGTTAAGGGAATCGCTGCCGCTTCAGCATTTGAAATCGTAACAGGTTTCTTGCCGACAATACGTTCGTCCACTAAGTGATATTCAGCGTTAGTGCCTTGTCGAGTTAAATCACCCGCGTAAAATACCTGCTCACCCACTGAAAATAAACTAACGTCCTCGCCAACTGCCACAACTTCACCCACTGCATCCCAACCAAGTATTTTATGTTGTCCATTTTCAGGTTGAGCTCTCATTCGCACTTTGCAATCTACCGGGTTTACCGCGATGGCAGCAATTTTAACCAATAAATCTCTTCCACTTGCCGTGGGTTTGGGTGACTCGATATCCATTAAAGCATTATGTTCTTCAATTGCAAGAGACTCTATATATCCAATGGCTTTCATACGCTGCTCCGATATGACTGTTAAATTGACTTCGTCAATTTTTTATAAATCTGTACGTAATTGACTTTAAGGCTATTGTTAATTTTCCACGCCTTTTTGAAAGGATTGTAATTCATTCCTTTTTCTTCGATTAACTGAAGTCGACTTAGAGAAGCCCAGCTATTTAACTCCAACGGCGTAACAAAAAGCCCCCAGCTATGCGTACCAGCTGGCAAATATCGCATGATATATTCGGCACCGACAATCCCAAAGAAAAAAGACTGAATCGTACGATTCAAAGTAGCAAGCACGACGATGCCATTCGGCTTAGTCAATTTTGCGCAGTCTTTAACAAGGCCTTTTTGGTCTGATACATGCTCGATAACCTCAGCATTTATGACCACGTCAAATAATTCATTTGCTGCGATCAATTCTCGCGCAAGGACATTTCGATAATCGATTTCAAGCCCCGACTTTATTGCGTGTCTTTTGGCGACTTGAACACTCACTTCACTTGCATCAATACCAATGACCGTCGCGCCACGTTTAGCGAGGGCTTCACTCACCAGTCCACCGCCGCATCCCAAATCAAGAATACGTAAATCAGCTAAGCAATCTTGCACGTCTGAGCGCCTACCAAAATGTTGTGCAATGTTATCGATGAAGTAGCCTACTCTGGCTTCATTAAAGGCCAGCGCCATTTTATATTCGCCGTTTGGATCCCACCAATGCTCCGCCATCTTGTCGAAGCGAGCAATTTCCTCAGCTGATACTGTTGTGTCTTTTAATTTACCACTTTGATCAGACTTTTTAATCTCATTTTTGTCTAACATCGTACACCTTATGATTTCTTTTTTTGTTACGAGTTTATTGAATACCCTATGGCTAACGAAACGAATGTTTACGGCAAACCTTTGCAACTATGTTGCGGAAATACTGGATTCACTCGAGAAGGCTTTTGTTACGTACCTACTGGTGACACCGGCAACCATAGCATCTGTGCCATTATGACAGATGAGTTTTTAGCCCATTCAAAATCAGTTGGCAATGACTTGATATCTCCTAACCCGATGTATGGGTTTAATGGACTAAACGCTGGCGATCGCTGGTGTCTTTGCGCAATACGTTGGAAACAAGCATTATCAGTTGGTGCAGCTCCATTTGTTATTTTGGACGCCACTAACAGCAAATCCTTAGAAATAGTATCTCTCAGTGACCTAGAAACATATCGCTATATTGCGTGAATCAAGGCAAATAGCATTTGCTTTATTCGGGCTTGTTGTTTCTTTCCCACTCTTCATATTTGCGTTTTGCAATCGCGTCGATAATATCTTTGTTTTCAGCGACCCAATATTGCTCCATGATACGCACATTTCTTTGGTTAGCCTTGAAGAATAAATCGATAATGTCGCCCACGATTGGAATAAAACCTAAACCATAATCTATCACCGCATTACGGATCATTTTATGCATCAAAGGTTTTGGTAGATTCATCTTTTTCCCTAAGTAAACAATCCTTAACGAAGCCAATAACATTAAGGTATCGCCGACTCCGGGAATTAAGCCAATTAAAAAATCGAGGCCGACTTTAATGCCTACAAAAGGTATTCTGACCGCTGTATCTAAGAGATTTGCAAGCGCCTGTGCGTTTAGCAACTCATCGGGCGCTCTAAAACTTTCGTCAGGAAAAGCGTCTGATGACGTTGTGCTCAGCGTTGAAGAGCTAGTTCGCCCACTTGATAAGCCGTTTTCAATTTTACTATCTGCTAGCGTTTCAGCATTGTCATTGACATGCTTTTCGTCAATGCCTTGTTTGTCACTCACTTTTTCGCCCCTAATTGCTTGGCAAGCGATTCTCTACGTGTATTTTGGTGTCCAAGCCCATCATCCGCAGAACACCAGTCATCTATGTTTTGTTTGATAAGTGTGGTCAACATATCCAAATGACTAGTATCACTATTTAAGGCGGCAATATACTCGTAACGCTCACCGCCTGATGCCATAAAGTAATCTCTATTTTCGACACCAATTTCTTCAATAGTTTCTAAACAATCTGAAGAAAATCCAGGACAAACCATTTGCACACTCTTTACGCCCTCTTCGGGCAACTGCTTTAGAGTTTCGTCAGTATAAGGTGTTAACCATTCTTCTCTACCAAAACGAGATTGAAAACATGTCATGTATTCGTCTTCAGATATGCCCAACTTTTCTGCCACTAAGCGAGTAGTTTTATAACATTGACAGTGATAAGGGTCTCCATTCATTAAGTAACGTTTTGGAATGCCATGATAAGAAAATATCAACCTGTCGGCTTTTCCATTAGTTTGCCAGTGCCTTTCAATTTTTTCAGCGACACATGCAATATAGTCGTCGTAGTCATGATACTGATTCAAAAAACGTAGCTCTGGTAACCAACGGCGTTGCGTAAAATCGTTCGCAACTGCATCGAACGTAGAACCAGAAGTAGATGCGCAATATTGTGGATACAATGGCAGGACGAACAGCTTTCGTACGCCCTGATTCAGTAAGCGATCGATTGCACTTTCGATAGACGGCTGTCCGTAACGCATCGCATACTCGACAAGTACTTTATTACCATAGGCTGCATGAATACGTTCAGTAATGCCCTTTGCTTGCGCTTTGGTGTGTGTCAGTAGTGGTGAACCCTCTTCTGTCCAAACAGTACTGTAAGCATGCGCCGAGCGTTTTGGGCGAATATTCAAAATAACACCGTTCAATACAAACCACCAAATCAGCTTGGGCACTTCAACCACACGAGGATCAGACAGAAACTGTTTTAAATACGGACGTAACGCCTGCTTCGTAGGGGCATCTGGCGTACCTAAATTGGTGACTAATACGCCTATTTTGTCAGCTTGTTCGTGGGTAAAACTTTCTTGTGAACGATACTTCATCTTTGTCCAGTCATTATATTTTTATGTAGATACGAATCAACGGTGCTCACAAGACCATAAGCACCGACAAAAATGTTTTGGCTTAAGCAACATAATACGTTTCTGCTCCCGGACCAACTGGCATACCAAACAAGAATACCCATAAGTAGAACAGAATAGTCCAACCAACAATAAATACCATACTGTAAGGCAGCATCGTCGCTATTAAGGTGCCCATCCCAATATCTTTTTTATACCTCGCGGCGATTGCCAAAATTAATCCAAAATAACTCATCATAGGAGAAATCACATTCGTCACTGAATCACCAATTCGATAGGCTGCTTGAATGGTTTCAGGTGCATAACCGATTAACATCAACATCGGGACAAAAATAGGAGCCGTGACCGCCCACTGCGCCGATGCACTGCCAAGCGATAAGTTGACGATTCCGCACATAATAATAAATAGCATAAATACTTCAGGGCCATCCAAGCCGGTAGCTTGTAAAAATGCGGCTCCTTTTACAGCAAGCACAGTACCAAGATTCGTCCATTTAAAGAACGCAACAAACTGTGCTGCGAAAAATACGAGCGTAATATATAACCCCATGGAGCTCATGCTTTTCGCCATGGCGTCTATAACATCCCGATCGTTTTTCATGGTGCCGGCTACTCGACCATACACAAAGCCAGGAATCGCAAACGTGATGAAAATAAACGCGACGATGCCTTTTAAAAATGGGCTACCGGTCACTTTTCCGGTATCGGGGTTTCTCAATATACCGTTTTCAGGCACGATGGTTAAAGCAAGAATCGCGCATACGACAACGAACGACACACCAGCCCATTTCATCGCTTTAATCTCTTGTTTAGACGGAAACACCATCGTTTGTTTGCCAAGGTCAATTGACGCTTCAGCAGGGTCATATGTGCCAAGTCTTGGCTCGACAACCTTTGCCGTGACGACGGCGCCCATAATTGCCACGGCAAACGTACTAATTGCCATAAAATACCAATTCATTTCAGGGCCAACGACATACTCGGAATCCAACATGCGAGCAGCGTCCTGCGTAATCCCAGAAAGCAACGGATCCACAGTACCAATAAATAAATTAGCACTATATCCAGCAGACACGCCTGCAAATGCAGCGGCTAGACCAGCTAAAGGATGCCTTCCCAGCGAATGAAAGATCATTGCTGCAAGCGGAACCAGCACGACATACCCCAATTCAGACGCGGTATTAGAGATAACACCCGCGAACACAATCACCACAGTCACACCTGTTTTAGAGGCATTCATTACCATTGCGCGCATCATCGTGCTCAATAGACCAGAATGCTCAGCAACAGACACTCCCAGCAATGCGACTAAGACAGTACCTAAAGGCGCAAACCCCGTAAAATTTGTCACTAGGCCTGTAACAATTCGTTGTAAACCTTCAGCGTTGAGTAAGGATACAACCTCAATAATACCGTCTGCGGATCTGCCTTTTGCACCTTCTGGTCGCGGATCAAGGACAGACACATCGAAATACCCTAAAATACCACTTAGGACAACAATGAATAGGGCTAACGACGCAAAGAGTGTTATTGGGTGAGGAAGCAAATTCCCCAACCATTCGACGGTGGATAGGAATTTTGAGAACCATCCTGAATTCTCTATCTGTGCATTTTTTTCTGTGTTTGATACCGAGTCTTTAGACAAACCTAAGTTTCCTAGCTCTTGTTATTATTGAATTTATACTAACGAAATTTGAATATCTTTTCATAAATAATTGAGTAAGCAGTACGAATTGTATACATTGTGAGAATCAACTTGCGTTTTAACGCGGCGTTTCGAATTCAAGGATTGTATTATGACGACAAAGGTAACCTCAGCAAAGGCGTCAAATGATGCCTTAGGCGACTTAGAACAATTAAGGATGATTGTATTTGGTGCAGCTAAACAAGAACTCGATGAAAAGATCGATGCGTTAAATCAGCGACTCAGTGACGAAATGCAACAAATACAAACCCAGATATCTTTGCAGTTTTCTGACATGCAAAAAAATATTGCTGAAAATCAACAGATACTACTTAGCAAGTTAAACGACACTGACAACACGCAAGACACAAATCAACAAAAACTCATTGAAATTACAGAGCGTCTTAACAGCCAAATTGAAATGGCAGAGAATGCTGGCCGAGATGAAGCAAAAAATTTGCATGCAAGAATGGACAACGAAGTAAATGCATTGCAAGCAGATTTAGCCGATGCAGTTGAGCGATTGATGACAAAACTAGACGCGGTGTCTAAGGATTTAACTAGCTCTAAAACGGACCGAAAAACACTCGCGCAACTGCTGGCGAATGTTGCAACTAACCTTGACGCAGACGAATAGTTACCGTAAAAAATGTCTGATATTCAAACCCGAGCGAAAGAAGATTTAGAGAAACTTCGCAAGGTATTACTTCAAGAACCACTTACCAAGCAACAAGCTGAAATGCAGCGTAACGCGCGGCAGATGGTAAAAGACGTCGTTTCAGAGGCTATTAACGATAGGGAAAAGCAAGACAACAGCGTATCACAGGTCCTGTTGCCAGTCGTCGAGCACTCCATTCAAAAATCCTTCAAACAGCAACGAAAAGAATTAATTGATTATATATTTCCGTTAGTCGGGGATTTAGTCAGGAAATACGTAGCCGCTAGCTTACGAGAATTCATCGAAAAAACGAACGATATAATCGAAAGCTCTTTGTCTTTTCGTGGACTTAAATGGCGTTATCAAGCATGGCGCTCAGGCATGTCCTACGCAAAATATGTGATCGCACAGACCCACATATATAAAATCCATCAAGTGTTACTTATTCATAAAGAAACAGGCATCTTGTTGCATTCGGCATCCGCCAATAGCGTCGATAATGAAAACTCAGAACTAATATCTTCAATGCTAACGGCAATAAACGATTTTGTCGCTGATTCTTTCTCGACGCATAGCGGAGGAAGTGAGCAGGAATTAGCGGAGATAAAAACTAAGGAGTTTTCCTTATATTTAAAACAAGGGCCGTCTGCTCTCCTAGTCGCCTCAGTAACAGGCACAATTTCTCCTTCAGCAAAACATCAATTGCAAACGAGCCTAGAATATATTCACAAGATGTACGTTGATGAACTCCATAAATTTAATGGTGACACAAGCACATTTAGCGTAGTCGAAAGTACACTTCAAGCATGCCTACTCGAGGAACAAAAGAGTTCTCAACAAAAAAACACCTGGCTTGCAATTATATTGCTTGGCGCCGCGGGGTTGTTCCTTGGGTGGCTATCTTTTTTATATTGGCAAGCATCAAATATCGTAACTACTTTTGAAAATGGGCTTACTGGCCAAAACGGCATTACTCTGACACATGCGGAGATATCAGACATTCGTAATGTCGAAGTAACAGTCATGCGAGATCCTTCCGCAATATCCATCGAGGACTGGATGGGCAATCAGTCGATTGATAAAAACCGTGTAAAGGTTAACGAGATTTCCGTCATTTCTCTAAGCAATGATGTTGTAACTCAAAAGATAAATGATGTGCTTCGCCAATTCCCGCAGATCATGTATGCCAAAGGACGATTATCCATTCAACATGGGATGGAAAGCCAACTCCACACAGGCGATGTAATTTTACTTGAATCAATGCTAAGAAACATTCCTGGAGTAGACAGTGATAAATTGCTCGGTGACATATCTCACATACAAAATATTGCATCGACTAACTCGATAGATACCAATGCAATACAGCACTTGTTAGGTAAATTAATAGGTGAAATTTCAAATATCCGTATTGAATTCGCGGTAAACCAAAGTGACATACCTCAATTTGAAGCTGAAAAAATCAAAATCATTAGTGAAAAATTCAATAAAATTCAAATTGTTGCTGAACAATTGAACAAAAAGGCGCTATTATTGGTATTGGGTACTAGTGATACCCAAGGCACACAAGATAGAAATCAGATGCTCAGCATTGAGCGGGCGGAGAATGTTAAAAATAGACTCGTACAGCACGGAGTAAACGCGTCATTTTTACAGACGGTAGCGATAGGACAAGTTGAAACAAATGGACTAAACTCAAATGCTAGAAAAGCGATTTTCGCAATAATGTATTAGCGAAATGTCGACCGACTCAATAGGTTTATTGTGCCGAAAAGTGCATAGTAAGGATTAAAAATCTGATAAATCAATCCATGCTGACTCTACCAGTATGAACGTGTGTAAATAATATATGTTGCAAAAAAAAATATGCATCCTAGGCCCCAGCGGCGTGGGTAAAACAAGCTTAATCAAGCAATTTGTTGAGGGAATATTTTCAGAAAAATATTTAACCTCAATCGGCGTCAAAGTAGATAAGAAGATAGTCAGTGGCGGCTATACACCGGTTCAACTGCTGTTATGGGATCTTGAAGGTGTGGACCGATACACGGGATTTAACCCTAGATACTTACGAGGTTGCTCAGGCATAATATTTGTGGCAGATACCAGCCGTTTTGCCTCAATCCCCGAAGTCATGGAGCTACACGATTTAGCCAGCGAGCATACTGATGCCCCTTCGATTCTCGCCATTAATAAGAGTGATTTAGCCCCTTCTATCAATTGGTGTGAAGATACTGTCAGTAAGCATACCGCTTGTTTCAAAAAAACATTTAGAACGAGTGCAAAGACAGGTAGTCAAGTAAATGCCATGTTCGAGGCCATGAGCCAAATCGTCACTATGGAGTAATCATGCACGCATCGTTAATCCAAACACTAGGACTCATTAACTGCGCTGTTTTCCAGCGACAAGAAGACCAACGTTTCACTTTGTTGGAAGGCAATCATGATTGGCTAAAGCCTCTATTTGAATACGAAATAACCGTCGATACATACACCTTGGAAGATAAATCAATTTTCTTAGATGATTTTATGATTGATGCTGTAGATTTTTGGGAAAACTCCAAGGCTAAAAAAAGCTGCAATGACAACCAAATAAAAAGCGGAATATGGACTGAAATTACCGATGGTGGCGAATTATATCTAGAAGCAATCGCCGCCATTATTGATAGACAACAGATACTCGTCATTAACAATGTTGCAGAGTATTACAGTCAGCAAAAAGAAACATTGCAAATTGCACGTGAATTGCTCATCTCGAATGACGAAATCGTTGAACGTCACGATTATTTGAGCGAGAGAATTCGCTCCATATTGATAGAAACTGCTCAGTCAGGTTTGGGGCTGCCTCTTCATCAAGCCATAAAACATGCGGATATTGGCGTTATCATTACTAACGAAAACGTTGAATCGCTTGAAATTAATCCAGCCGCTAGAGATATTTTTGATTGCTCGAAAAGCAAATCAGAAAAAAATATATTGGTAATCATTGAGTCATTGATAAAACGGCAACATCACAATACAAGCGAAATATTCAATCACCCCAACCCTTGGTCTGGTGAGCTGTATTGGCATGCGCCACCTACACCACAAAAATGGCTAAAATTGAACATAAACCCCGTATTTAATGACGTCGGTAAAGTGAGTTATTGGATTTTTACGATTAGTGATATCACTCGCATAAAATATTTATTGCAAACCAATGAAGATTTAGCATTGCATGATCCACTCACTGGTTTACCAAACAGACAATACTTTTGGCAAGAACTACAAAAACAAATAAAGAAACGGCAAGCTGTTACCTTATTAAGCATAGATATCGTGAACTTTCGAAGCGTTAACGAATTATATGGCTATCTTGATGGTGATGAGCTGCTTAATCAAATGGTAAAACGTACGTCCGCGATATTAACAAATGGCGATTTTATGACGCGTGTTGGTGCAGATGAGTTCATGATTTTACGTCGAAGACCAAAAGGAAGTAACGAAAACGAATATGAGCAAAGTATTTTGCGACTTTCTGATGAAATAGTGTCGATGAGTAAACAGGCCTTATTCACCAAAAGCGACCGAAAATGTGTATTGCCGGTCAAAATTGGCGTTTCACATTTCCCATTAAACGCAATCAATGCTGAAGAATTAATAAGTTGCGCCGATTTAGCCTTAGCAAGTGCTAAAAAATCGATGTCCAAGGATATCGTGGTATACAGCGAAAAATTGAAACAAGCTTCCCAACGGCGCCTTTTTCTTGAAAATGCCTTAAAAAACGCGATAGAGCAGAATCAGCTGGAAGTATTCTTGCAGCCAATTTTTGACATTGAGTCCAAAGAGGTAATCAAAGCAGAAGCCTTGCTGCGGTGGCATCTAAATGGTGAAACAATTTCGCCTGTCGAATTTATTCCAATAGCAGAACGCAGCGACCTTATAAATACCATTGGCCGCTGGGTCTTTGCCACTGTCTGTGACATTCAAGTACGCCTATCAGAGCAGGGCGTTAAACTACCTATAACCGTAAATTTTTCGCCTAAACAAATATATGACTTACATTTAATCAATTTCTTTCGACATCAAATCGAAGAGCACCATATTGACCCAGATCTGCTAGAGCTTGAAGTAACAGAAGGCGTGTTAATCAACAACTACAATAAAGTGAAGTTATTTCTAGAAGAAATTAAGGATACGGGTATTCATATATCAGTTGACGACTTTGGTACCGGCTATTGTTCATTGTCTTACTTAAAACATCTTCCCATTGATACCTTAAAAATAGACCGTTCGTTTATTGAAGATATTGATGATAACGAAGATGATAGAGCGATAGTAAATGCCATTATTGCCATGGCGCATAGCTTAAATTTATCTGTCATTGCTGAAGGAGTTGAAACACAAGCTCAGCAACAGTATTTAATTGACCACAAATGCCATATCGCGCAAGGGTTTATGTATGGTCGCCCTATGCCTGTCACTGATTTTATTGCAAACATACAAAATAACAATCAACACCAAGGTAAGCATTAAAAGGCACGTAGTACCTAAGCCTCATCGTAACAGAGACAAACGTGAAAACAACAAAACCAATCCGTATGGATTGGTTTTGATAGATTTGACTTATTACTTAGACAATTTTTAAGCAAACGTGTTAGGCCGTTAGCGGTTTCCAGAACTTTGATTCATGTACTTAAAGAAGTCACTATCAGGCTCAATAACCAATATATCAGCTTTACTGTTGAAGCTTTGACGATAAGCGTCCATGCTTCTCAAGAAGCTATAAAACTCAGGGCTTTTGTTGTAAGTATTCGCGTAAATCTCGGCAGCGAGTGCGTCCCCTTCACCACGAAGTTGACGTGCATTACGCTCGGCATCGGCAAGCATAATCGTCACTTTTGCATCAATGTTAGCACGGATAATTTCGCCCTGTTCTTGACCTTTAGAACGATATTCTCTTGCTGCCGCAGCCCGTTCAGCACGCATACGATCGAATATTGAATTACTGATTTCAACCGGCAAATTAATTTGTTTTACTCGTACATCAATTATCTCAACACCGAGTTCGTCTGAACTGTCAGCAGCTTGAGTTAATGCGTCATCCATTAATTCACTGCGCTCACCAGAAACTATTTGCTGAATGGTACGAGTACCAAATTCTGAACGAAGTCCATTGGTAACCTTTTGTTTTAACAAGGTTTCAGCTTGTAAAATATTACCACCAGTAGAAAGATAGTAACGAGAAAAATCCGTGATCCGCCATTTGACGTACGAATCTACAATCAAATCCTCTTTTTCACTGGTAACAAACCGATCAGCACGTTCATCAAGCGTTTGAATACGTGCATCTAAACGTTGAACTCGCGCAAAAAATGGAATCTTAGTATGCAGACCAGGGTCATAAACAACTGGGACTTCCGAGTTATCCATTTTTACTTTACCAAAGGTAATAACGATTGCTCGCGTGCCCTCTGCGACGACAAATAATGAGTTATAGCCAAGCACTAATAACAACGCAACGGCAATGCCTAATAATGGTTTCATTGTCTAGTTTCTCCCTTGTCTTGAAGAGTTGCTACGCGAGGAGTCTTGACGAGTATTCGTGCCCAAACCATTAGTTAATCCCTGAAACTGATTAGGATCTAAGCGCACAGGGTTAGTCGCCGCTTGTCCTTGTTGCTGAATAATTTTATCCAAAGGCAAATACATCATATTACCGCCACCTTCAGTATCCACCATCACTTTACTGGTATTGCTAAATACTTGTTCCATCGTTTCTAGGTATATACGCTGACGAGTAACCTCAGGTGCAGCGGCATATTGTGGCAATAATGCTTCAAAACGTGCAACTTCACCTTGCGCTTCTAAAATGACACGTTCTTTATATGCTTGTGCTTCTTCGTTCATTCTGTTGACCACACCACGGGCTTCTGGCTCTCGAGCCTTTGAGTATGCTTCAGCTTCACGAATAAAACGCTCTTGGTCTTCCTGAGCAGCAATTGCGTCATCAAATGCAGCGCGTACTTCTTCAGGTGGACGAGCATTTGTGAAGTTCAAATCAATAATCGACACACCCATAGCATATGGGTCAACAATGCCTTGAAGCTCTTCTAGCACTCTGGCTCGAATTACTTCTCTTCCACCCGTTAAGATATCGTCCATTTTAGAATGGCCAATCACATAACGAATTGCACTATCAAAAGCCTGACTGAGACTTTTTTCAGGATCTACTACCGCAAAAACCCACTGTTGAGCATTGATAACACGATACTGAACTTCCATTTCCACACCAACCATATTCTCATCTTCTGTCAACATCGCGCCTCTAGAAGGTAAAGAATTGATTTCTTGCATATTGACGGGTAATACTTGGTCAATAAACGTGAACTTCCACTGTAAACCCGGATCAGCTAAACCATTATACTCGCCAAACCTCAGTAATACGCCGCGCTCTGCTTCTTTTATCGTATAAAAACCACTTAAACCATAAATAACAAGCGCAACGATTGCAGCAAAGCCAAGACCTTTTCCAGTTAAGCCATTGGATGAACCATCACTTCCGCCTTTTCCACCTTTGCCGAATTTTCCGAAAATATTTTTCAAAACATCGTCTAAATCTGGTGGACCTTGATCTTTACCACCCTTGTTTTTCCATGGGTCGTTATTGTTGTTATTACCGCCAGGCTCATTCCAAGCCATAAGTACACACTCCAAAATTACTCTAACTAATTATTATACTAGAACAAATCGCGAATAGTTTTACCCATCGACGAATAAAAATGTAAGAAAATTTACATCTTGCCTAAATCGACAATTATTTTCGATTAATGAACGACGTATTTACTTAATCTATGCTCAACTTTTTTATCCATACGGTGCCAATCAGACGAGGGCATTTGTACATTTACCAACCAATCTCCATCGTCCGAATATTTTTGCTCCAAAATACAATTCATTTGATAGAGCATACCACGTATCTTCCCATCACCGGCTGGGATACAAAGTTGATGATTAACCATCGACTCCCGTAAACATTCAGTAAGGGCATTTCTTAATAAATCAATCCCTAAACCTTGTTGAGCCGACACCCAAACGCGAATTGGTCGACCATCTTGGTCTCTATCGATTTTCGGAACAACCGATTCTAAGCGATCAATCTTATTGCAAATAATCAATTGAGGCACTTCATCAGCATCAATTTCATCAAGTACTTCGTTTACTTGGTCGATGTTATCTTTGTATTGTGCGTCAGAATAATCGACGACATGCAATAATAGGTCTGCTTCCTGTGTTTCTTGTAGCGTCGCCTTAAAAGCGGCAACCAAATCATGCGGTAAATGCCTAATGAATCCTACGGTATCAGCCAATATCGCTGAACCTACTTCACTCAACTCAATTTTTCTAAGGGTTGGGTCAAGCGTTGCAAATAATTGATCTGCTGCATATACGCCCGCTTCTGTAATTGTATTGAACAACGTAGATTTACCCGCGTTGGTATACCCTACAAGTGAAACCGTAGGGATTTCAGCACGCTGACGAGAGCGACGTCCTTGCTCACGTTGTTTTTGTACACGTTCTAAGCGCTTTAAGATTGATTTAATACGCCCTCGTAGTAGGCGTCTATCCGTTTCTAACTGAGTTTCACCCGGACCTCGTAAACCAATACCACCTTTTTGACGCTCTAGGTGAGTCCAGCCTCGAATCAAACGCGTCGATATGTGTTTTAGTTGCGCGAGCTCAACTTGCAATTTGCCTTCGTGGGTTCTTGCTCTCTGCGCAAAAATATCCAGTATTAGACTCGTTCTGTCTAACACTCGACATTTCACCAACGCTTCTATATTTCGTTCTTGAGAAGGTGATAAGGCGTGGTTGAAAATAACTACGTTGGCATCTAACGCTTTTACTGTATCGGCTATTTCTTCAGCTTTACCGCTGCCAACAAAGTATTTAGCATGAGGGGCATTTCTTTTTGCGGTTATAACACCTAGCTGGTTTACGCCCGCAGACGAAACCAGCATCTGTAATTCTTGAAGATCTTCTTTGTTTTGTTCGTCAGAAAAGTCTACGTGAACAAGAACGGCATTTTCACCAGCATCAAAACGATCAAACAAACATAAACTCCGGAATTAGTCTTGGCTACCGTCGTTGTCGTTATGATTTGTTGGCATAGTAATAGCGCGCGACGGAACAACCGTAGATATAGCGTGCTTATATACCATTTGACTGACGGTATTTTTAAGTAATACAACGAATTGGTCAAATGACTCAACCTGACCTTGCAGTTTGATACCATTTACCAGATAAATTGAAACAGGAATGCGCTCTTTTCTCAGTGCGTTTAAAAATGGGTCTTGTAAAGACTGACCTTTTGCCATCCTATGTCCTTATTTATTATTATGTTTTGATTACCCATGTGTCAGATAAGTGTACACCATATTTATTTGTTTATGCACCCAATTTTTGCAAAACTTGCGTCAAATTTGATTCATCGTCAGTATTCAGTGCATTTATGTTCTGCCATGATCGTAACCATGTAATTTGCCGTTTGGCCAATTGTCGAGTAGCAATAATGCCAAGCTGACGCATCTCATCGTAAGAGTATTCGCCCTTTAAGTGCTGATAGACTTGACGATATCCTACACTACGCATTGAGGGTAGATCTAGGTGCAAACTATATTTATCGACCAAGCGCCTTACTTCGTCGACAAAACCATTGTTTAACATCAAGTCAAATCGCTGTTCAATTCTAGCATGCAATGTATTTCGCGCATCTGGCATAATACTAAATTGAGTAAATTGACATCTGGCTTGGGGCGTCTTCTTTGACTGCCAATAGGTAAGTGTTTTACCCGTGGAAATATACACTTCCAATGCCCTTGACGTACGTTGTAAATCGTTTGGGTGAACTCTATTCCCAGTCACCTCATCTACATCGGCTAACATACGGTGAACAGATGCTAAGCCCTTTTCCTCAATCAAGGATTTTACTTGCTCTCTCACTTTTGTTTCTGTTGCCGGCACCTCAGAAATACCGTTAATGAGGGCATTGAAATACATCATCGTTCCACCGGCTAAAATGGGCAACTTTCCCCGAGCAGTTATATCATCAATCGCGGCAAGTGCGTCTCTCCTGAAATCAGCGACGGAATAAGACTGCTCAGGATTTCGTATGTCTAATAACCAATGCTTAACACCATCCATTTCCAGTGTATCCGGTTTGGCTGTGCCAATATTCATATCTTGGTATATGAGCGCAGAATCAACACTAATGACTTCACCGTTTGTCAATTTTGCCGCGTTAATCGCCAGAGACGTTTTCCCCGATGCAGTAGGACCCATGATACAAAGTACTTGAGGGTATTCTTTGTCTAAACGCTCGTTCTCTGCAATATCAGTCACTTTAACGTATGACATTACTTAACCTTCAGCATTTAATACTTTAGCATTTAATAATAGAGACGACATATTCAGTTCACGACCAATGTCATACGCCATATTGTGTAGATTGAGTTGAGCGTCATTCACCAATTGAAACACGGCCTCCGTATTCATCGGCACACACTTTACGTAGTTTATCGCTAAACTGTCAAAGAAACTCAGCGTTTCATCATCACTCGCATCTTGGTTTTTTGAAACTATAGACACTAATATACTAGACACAAGTGGCGCAAACATTTTGGCCCAAGGTAACTGTCTAAAAAACGCTGGCACTTGTTTAAGAGTTACTTTGTTTACATTTGCCGTGAGCGTAAAACCGTATTGAGCAAAAAGTTGAATTACTCGGTCGATCTCAGATTTGTCGCTATGTAAATCAGCATGCTGGACTGACACAGGCATTAGTAGAGGTTGTTGCACAATATCCTCAGGCTCAATGAACTTGTATTTCAGAAATGCAGAAACAATACCATCAATGGGTATTGCAAAAAGTTTTGTTGCTGAGCCTCTATTAGTAGTTGATGCAGTAGCAGATACGTCGGCGGCAATATTTATCAATAAGTGCTCATTGAACAACAAGCATTCAAGGCTATCTGCCGTTGGTGAAGCACTTTGTGCTTGGTTGCATCTACTAGCTGAAGTCATCAAGGACTGATAGTTTCGTCCGGCTTCGGTTATCGCAGCATTCGCACTGTTGTTACTAAAACCTTCTTTGTATAAACCTGACGCTCCGCTACGCTTGTTCACGCCACTACTTAGACCAGGGCCTTGTGGCGATATAGTTTGGATAGGACGAACATAATCACGCACCTGCGTGGCTTGTTCGTCTATGCTGGTACTATTCTGCTGATTGGGTGGCCGCTCGGTGTCGTCAGTTCTCGGTTGTACCATCGCTGCTTTTTCAGGTGAAAAATATTCGTGCGTGCTGTTTTTCGACTCAGTTTTTGCACCCGACAAAACCACCTCAGAAATTGCTTTAAAAATGGCGTCGTGCACTTTTCTTCCTTGGCGAAATCTAACTTCATGCTTGGCTGGATGTACATTTACATCGAGCTCATCTGGCGGAATATGCAAAAAAATGACAAACCCAGAGTACTTAGCATCTGGCAGCATACCTTCATACGCTTGACGAATAGCGTGCATTAACAAACGGTCTTTCATCATTCGATTATTAATAAAGAGATACTGTTGCTCATTATTATCAAATCCAACACCGACCTTACTCACCCACCCCGTGATAACAAGTTCTTCGTACGCATAATTTACTTCGGCCATTTCATGCACAAACGCAGGCTTACATACCTGTTCAATGCGCTTCAGCGTTGTTGCTGCAGGAAACTTCAATATTTTTTTATTATTGTGTGTCAATTCAAACGCGACGTTGGCGTGCCCTAAAGCTATTCGCTTTATAACGTGTTCAATGTGTTGAAATTCTGTCTTTGCCGCGCGTAAAAAACGTCGACGAGCAGGTGTATTATAAAAGAGGTCGACGACATCAACTGACGTACCATTAGGATGTGCTGCTGGCGTGACTTCAACGTCCATATCACGCCCTTCAGCTTTTGCTTGCCACGCTTCATCTTGTGTTACTGGTTTAGACGTCAGTAGACACCGACTAACAGAACTGATACTTGCTAATGCTTCGCCACGAAATCCCATGCTAACAATAGCATCTAAGTCATCTAAGCCGTATATTTTGCTTGTTGCATGTCGGCTAAGCGCTAAACGAAGTTCATCTTTGGCAATCCCCCTACCATTATCACGAATACAAATACGCTTGTGCCCGCCCTGCTCAATCTCAACATGAATAGATGTGGCGCCAGCGTCTATACTGTTTTCCACTAGCTCTTTCACGACAGATGCTGGACGCTCAACCACTTCACCCGCAGCTATTTGGTTTGCTAATTGCGGCGGTAAAACTCGTATCGTTGGTTTTGCTAGGGTATCGGCGCTCATGAACTAGGGATCTTCAAAACCTGTCCGATTCGCACAACGTCCGAGGTCAATTTGTTTTCATTCTTGAGCTGGCGAACCGTTACGCCGTATTGTTGGGCTAACAAAGACAATGACTCACCACTTGAAACTCTATGTTCTTGTGGTTCATCGACTTTCCATTCGGCCCATAATGTACCGTCGGGCGGCGTTTTCTTAAAATACGCCTTTATTGCATTAAAGACCGCTAATGCTAAGCGTTCTCGATGTTTGGACCAATTGAGGTTTTTTTCTTCTACAGGATTAGAGATAAACCCTACTTCAACCAAAATAGAGGGTGTTTCTGGTGTGGTTAACACGGCTAAACTTGCACTTTGAGGAGTACGTTTATGCATTTTAGTGATGCCTTTCATTTCTCGGATCACTTTGTTGCTCAACTCATAACTTGATGCACGAGACAAGTCCATCGACATGTTAAAAATAGTTTCGGCAAAATAACGTTCTGTATCACGGTCTTCAATCACGTCAGCCGCAGCACCTAACAATGCGGAGCTCCGCTCTGTTTGTTCCAACAATCGCCCAAGTTCACTGTCGGCCCGCCCCTTTGATAACACCCAAACCGACGCGCCACGCGGCTGCGGTGTAGTAAATGCATCGGCGTGAATAGAAACAAGTAAGTCCGCCTGCTCTCTAGCAGCGATTTTTGGCCTTTCATTAGGTGATATATAAAAGTCGCTATTCCGGGTCATCACGCCTTTAATACCTGGCTCATTCTCAATCAAACGCGCTAGCATCTTTGATATGCTTAAGGTTATGTTTTTCTCATAAGTACCCGTTGGCCCGATAGAACCAGGATCAGTGCCGCCATGTCCGGGGTCAATAACCACAATAATGTTCTTGTCTCTATTTGGCCCTGTCGAATTTACGAGTACAGGCACTGGATTAGGGTCGACTAACTCAATCACTAAACGGTCAGGAAAGTCAGCGTTTTTCGCTACCGAGAACAATTTGATCTGGGCTTTACTGGCTAATTCGATGACTAAACGGGTATCGTTCGGGCTTTTCGGTTTACTATGCCGAATTTTATCGACAAGATTACCCTTTAAACGTAAATCAGTAAAAGAGAAGTTGTTGTCGACATTTTGCAAATCAACAACCAAACGCTGCGGATTCTTTAATGTGAAATACGTAAACTTGGGTGCAGACTCTAACTCAAGTACAAGACGGCTTGTATCGGCTGCAAACGAAAATCGGGCATCTTTTATTTCGCCAGCAGTTACGCTTGATGCAATCGCAAGAGAAATTGTAAACAAAGCAAAAAAGGTTTGTGCAGTGCGCCACAGACATGAGCAATACGGTTTGCCACTTTCAACGTTTTTGATGCCACTTTTGATATAAAAATTATTCATTTCAGATGTGTAACTGCTCTACTAACTGAATGCCTTTATCCGATTTACCGACAATATCAAATTGCCGCCCAACATCAGTATATGCTAATAATATTTCGATATCTGCTGGCGGTAATAAACCATATCCCTTATCTGGCCACTCTACTAAGCAGAAAGTATTCTCATTAAAATAATCCCTTATTCCCATGAACTCAAGTTCTTCAGGGTCAGCGAGTCGATATAAGTCAAAATGAAATACGTCAATGTCTCTTATTTTATATGGTTCTACAAGCGCATAGGTTGGGCTTTTCACACTGCCTTTGTGCCCTAGTGCAAGCAATAGCCCTCGAGAAAATGTCGTTTTCCCTGCGCCTAGATCACCTTTTAAAAAAATAAGTGTACCGCCTAAATTTTGTTTCAATAATTGTTCCGCAAAATTTTTAGCGAGCGTATCTGTTTCTTGCTCTGTATCACACTGAATTACCTTGCGATCTAACTTAACTTGCGTCATTACTGATTAACTAACACTCTCATTGTTTCAAACAAATCACTTGCCAACATTCCTCGTTGACCATATTTACTGGCAATCATATCACCTGCTTTTGCATGTAATGATACACCATATTGGCACGCTAAGTGACTATCAACACCTTGAGCCAATAAAGCGCCTAATATACCGGTTAATACATCACCCATACCCGCAGTAGCCATGCCAGGATTACCATGGCGACAAACCCACGAGTGCTGTTGATCGTCAACAATACTACCGGCGCCTTTCAGTACACAAACAGCGTCATAACGCTGAGCACATTGACGTGCATAATTAAAGCGATTGCTTTCGACTTCGTCTACAGCCACATTTAATAGTCTCGCGGCTTCACCAGCATGAGGCGTCATAACACAATCGGGTAGCGCGACGAAGCTAGTATTCACCGCGTTCAAGTTTAACGCATCCGCATCAATGACAATGGGTTTTGGACTACGTTGCACATAATCCATTACTTGATCAAAAATAGATTTACTCCACTCGTTTTGTCCAAGGCCGGGCCCAACGACAATACAAGTCGCCCATTTCAATGCTTCATCTAGACCATCACTGATGACCATTAGCTCTGGGCGGCCGGCACATATTTGAATTTTTGATTCGCGATGTGCATATACTTTCACCAAGCCCGTCCCCATTCTGAGCGCGGCTTCAGCACTTAGTCTTATTGCACCAGACATACCAGCATTACCGCCTATGCACAGCAGACGACCATATGTTCCCTTATGACTATTAATTGGCCTCGGCGATAACCCTTCAAAATGCGCAATATCTAGCGCTTTCGCATCGCTTCTCGCTAACTCAGCAAAGGCTTTCCCGATCCCCAAATCATTGAAAACTAAATTTCCACAAGATTGCTTACCTATCCCAGTAGTTAAGCCCATTTTAATACCAACAAAGGTAATAGTTACATCAGCTTGTATGCATTGCCCAAGCGACTCACCGGTATCAGCATCAAGGCCACTTGGCACATCAACACTCACGACCTGTGTATTTGAAAGGTTTATGGCGTCAATGACATCGGCAAACTCTTTGCGCAACGTACCATTAATTCCGGTCCCCAAAAGCGCATCAATAATAACGTCCGCACGTGTTAGCATAGATACGTCAAAAACGTCCACCTTACCGCCACTGTCTAACCATGCTTGTTTTGCACGTGCAGCGTCACCGTGTACGTCGCGTTTAGGCTCAACAGCACATAAGGTAACATTCTTGCCCGCTAACTTTGCATGTAGCGCAGCAATATAGCCATCGCCAGCATTGTGTCCAACACCAACGAACACCAAGTAATTATCAACATTTGGAATAAATGCCACACACTGTTCGAATATTGCTTTCCCTGCTCGCTGCATAAGCGTGTACATTTCAATACTTTGTGTTACCGCGGCAGCTTTTTCATATAAGCGGACTTGCTCAGCGCGATACAAATTCTGTGTTAAACTTGACGAATCAATTTTCTGCAGCATAAAAGTATGTCCTCAATTCCCATAATAGACCTTAACAAACTCGCGAACGATATCAAGGCTTGGGGGAAATCGCTAGGATTTCAACACGTTGGTATCTGCGATCTTGATGTAAGCATGCATGGCCAACAATTAAAAGACTGGCTAGCAAAGGGCTATCATGGACAAATGCATTTTTTTGAGCGGAATCTAGATAAAAGGCTCGATCCCGAAAGTTTGGTTCCGGGCAGTCAAAGAATTATTAGCGTGCGCATGGACTACTTACCAGAAGACGCAATGTTCGCGCAAAACCTTGAAAATTTATCAAGTGCTTATATTAGCCGATATGCACTTGGCCGCGACTACCATAAAATCGTTCGTAAGCGGCTCAAACTATTGGCCGAAAAAATTAAAACACAATGCGCATCATTAGAATACAGACCCTTTGTGGACTCTGCGCCAGTCATGGAGCATGCTTTTGCGGAAAAAGCAGGCCTTGGCTGGACGGGGAAACATACCTTAACACTAGATAAGTCTGCAGGTTCGTGGTTTTTCTTAGGTGAGCTTTTTGTAAACATTCCACTGCCAACAGATGCTCCAATAGAAAATGCTTGCGGTACTTGTACGGCATGCATATCAATTTGCCCAACAAAGGCGATAGTCGCCCCATATACTGTCGATGCCAATAGGTGTATTTCATACTTAACCATCGAATATGACGGTGCAATTCCGCTTGAATTTCGAGAAGCCATAGGAAATAGAATATACGGATGTGATGATTGCCAGCTTGTTTGCCCTTGGAATAAAGCAGCCAATATCACAAGCGAGCATGAATTTAATGATCGTATTGCGCTAAAGAATGCCGATTTGATTACTTTGTTTCAATGGACGGAAGCGGTCTTTTTAAGAAATTTTGAAGGCTCACCTATCCGACGGATTGGTTACCAAAAATGGCAGCGTAATCTCTCCGTCGCTATGGGCAATGCGCCTTACTCAGAAATAATTATAAATGAACTTTCACGAGCCCTTGAAAATACAAATTCAGACGTACTGCTAGAACATTTCAAGTGGGCACTCTCTATGCAGATGAAGAAACAAAATGATGCGACTGACCATAAAAACAGACTCACTAACCGTCAACAAGCACGATTAGTGAGGTCTATACAAAAGGGCTTGCCTAGAGATGCCTAGTTTTTTCAACTAGTTACTTATGATACTGTCTGCTTTGCTCATGCACCGCATCAACAAAAACACCTGCATTTTCGGGCGGTACGTCTAAATGAATACCGTGCCCAAGGTTAAAGACATGCCCACTACCATGTCCAAATCCTTTTAATATTGTTCCCACTTCTTCTTCAATACGCGCCGGTGATGCATACAGAATAGACGGATCCATATTACCTTGAAGTGCAACGCTATCACCAACTCGTGCTTTGGCATTTTCAATGTCAATCGTCCAATCTAAGCCAAGCGCATCACAACCTGTCGCCGCGATAGATTCTAGCCACATGCCACCATTTTTAGTAAACAACGTTACTGGAATTTTTTGCCCATCGTATTCACGCGTCAGTCCGTTGACGATCTTTTCCATATACTGCAAAGAGAAAAGCTTGTAGTCACGTGGCGATAAAACGCCGCCCCATGTATCAAATACCATGACGGCCTGAGCACCTGCTGCAATTTGTGCATTTAGGTAGGTGATAACTGAATCCGCAAGCTTATCTAATAACAAATGCAAGGTTTGAGGCGACGCAAACATCATTTTTTTGATTTTAGTAAATGCTTTGCTAGAACCACCTTCGACCATATAGGTAGCAAGTGTCCACGGGCTGCCAGAAAAGCCGATTAAAGGCACTTCTCCTTTTAAATTCTTACGAATAGTCCGCACTGCATCCATCACGTACGTCAGCGATAATTCGGGATCTGGAATCGGCAAGTTTTTAACATCCGCATCAGAGGCAATGACATGTTTAAACTTAGGCCCTTCGCCTTGTTCAAAATATAGACCCAGACCCATCGCATCGGGAATGGTTAAAATATCCGAAAACAAGATCGCAGCATCAAGTTCAAACCGACGAAGAGGCTGTAATGTTACTTCACACGCTAATTCGGGATTGGTACAAAGAGCCATAAAATCTCCCGCTTGCGCTCTTAACTCGCGATACTCTGGAAGATACCGACCTGCTTGTCGCATCATCCAAACCGGCGTGACATCTACAGGTTGTTTAAGTAAAGCACGCAAATAGCGATCATTTTTCAAGCCAGTCATATATCCCTCGGCAATATCTTTATTATTCATATTTTATTTTGTAGCTTATCGTTTACCCAATATGTTTAGGTAAAGAAGAACAGCGCGCAAGTTTACTGATATGCGCGTCTAAAAACTACTGGCTTCCTCTAATTTCTTGAATTGTGGCCTCAATTAGTTTCCCTGCGATAGAAATTGAAGGCGGGATCAATGGCAAATCGTCAATATCATACCAATTGGCTTCTGCGATTTCTTTTTCATCAATCTTAATATCGCCTCCATCATAATCCGCAATAAAACCGCACATAAGTGAATGAGGAAAAGGCCAAGGTTGACTGCCAAAGTAACGTAAATTTTTTATAGTTATGCCCACTTCTTCAAACACTTCTCTATGAGTAGCGTCTTCTAAAGATTCTGCACTTTCTACAAATCCCGCCAACGTTGAAAACATACCGCTTGATAAATGCCTAACACCCTTCGCCAACAGTATTTGCTTGCCCTTTTTAATCGACACAATGGTACATGGCGATACACGTGGATAACATCGGTGCTGGCATTTGTGGCAGTGAGTCGCCATTTCCCAATGCACTCGTTGCATCTGGACACCACATTGCCCACAGAATCGGTGCGTCTTTAAAAAGCGTGCATACTGCCAAGCTTGTGCGATCGGCGCAAAAAGCTCATCTGATAAACAATTTAGGAGTTCTCTCACAGTCAAGAATGACCAATTGTCTTCATCTATTTCGCTAATATGTAATTCGAGGAACTGATATTTTCCGCCAAGATTACCCTCAAAACTAACAACGTCATCTTTGTATTCAGGAAAGGTAGCGAAGGACACCCTATTAAGCGACGCTACGATATCTATGTTTTCCGGGCTTTTAGGTACTAGCAATTTTCCATCTGCAAAAACAAAATTCATCTGTTATGCACCTCCTATTGAAATTCAGGGGCAAAACTTTACGCGTTTTCTCGCTTGTCCACAAATCATCCGATGATATACTTGTTAAATAATGTAACAAATCGGAGATGCAATTGTCTGCGCCGAAAGAACCAAGCAGTGAACAACAAGCATTAGTTGAAAAAGCAAAAGCGTTTTGCGAAAAAAACGGTAGTCGATTTACGCCAATTAGAGCGAGGGTTTACGAGTTATTATTGCAACAAGGCGGCTCAATTGGTGCATACGATTTACTCGATAAGTTGCGCGAAACAGAAGAAAACGCAAAGCCACCGACGGTATATAGAGCACTAGACTTTTTTCTGAACCTGGGTTTAGTCCATAAGGTGGAGTCTACGAATACGTTCAAAGCATGCCATCATTTTGGGTGCTCTCACCCCGTGCAGTTTTTGATCTGTGACGAGTGCGGTGATGTGCAAGAAATACAATCTAAAGGTGTTAAGGACACCTTAGAAGCTCAAGCATTTGAAAACGCGTTTATCATAAAAAGCCAAACAATTGAGGCACATGGTACATGTAAAAATTGCGTATAGGCTCTTTATAAACGGCGTTAAAAACTAGCAGCAAAAAAATAATTATAAAACTATCCACCGGAAACTACCGGCTTGTTTAGAATTGTGAACAATTTGATAGTATACTTGCGCCAACTCGCTAACTTTAAAGAATATTTTAATAATTATAGGAAAAGGGATAAGGAACATGAAAAAACTAGCTATAGCAGTTGGTCTTTCGTTAGCTTCAGCTTCATTCATTACCTCAGCACAAGAAACACCGCCATATGAAAACTGGGTTGGCGGTTTCGTAAACTATTACGATGCAGACAGTGAAAAACCAGAACCAGTAGGCGGCCTTGACAAAGGACGCGGTTTTGGCGGTGAATTAGGCTTTCGCTTTGATCCATCGTGGGCTGTGCGTTTTGAATTAGGCAGATTGCTTATTGATAAAGACGACAACAATCGCTCTGCGCTTGCAGATGACGGCACGCAACTTGGTGTTGATGCTATGTACTTTCTTGAAGACGATGTTGCCTACTTATTTGGTGGTTTACGCGAACAATCTATTCGCGATAGCTATCGAATGGCAAGCTTAGGTGTTGGTAAGCATTGGGAAACCAACAGTAACTGGCGCGTAATCACCGAGTTAGCAACGTATTATGATTTTGGTCAGGGGTATAATGAATTTAGCGCTAAATTGGGCTTGGCATATATCTTTGGTCAAACGTCTGCGCCTATCGCACAGCCGGATACAGACGGTGACGGCGTATATGACGCAGTTGATCGTTGCCCGAACTCTGCGCCAGGCACTGAAGTAGACGCAACAGGCTGTAGTATTGATTTAGATGGTGACGGCGTGCCAAATGCACAAGATCAATGCCCAACCACGCCTTCAGGTGTAAAAGTAGATGCCACAGGCTGTGAAATTACCGCTGTCGTCCAAAAAGACAGCGACAATGATGGCGTTTATGATGCAGATGACAAATGCCCGGGAACACCGAGTACGGATAAAGTAGATGCTTCTGGTTGTAGTATTTTAGAAGAGAAAGAAGTATCTGTTGCATTAGATATTCTATTCCCGAACAACAGTAGCGTAATCAGCAACCCTGATTCGCAAAAAATAGAGGCGTTCGTAGACTTTATGCGCCGTTACGGTAACACCACAGCAGTAGTAGAAGGACACACGTCCGCGGTGGGTGAGGCAGCTTACAACCAATTCTTATCTGAAAAACGAGCTCAATCAGTACGTAGCTTGTTAATTAACGAGTACGGGATTGATGGTAGCCGCTTAAAAGCAGTTGGATTTGGCGAGTCTCGCTTAAAACGCACTGACAATACACGTGAAGCACATCGCCTTAATCGTCGTATTGAAGTAGTAGTATCAACCAAGGTTGAAACTAAAGTTAAACGTTAATATGTGAGTAGTTACTCGTTAAAAGTAACGACTATGACAACAAGAAAAGCAGAACTTCGTGTTCTGCTTTTTATTGTTTAATATGTTTTTGGACAAAGATCAACAAGCCCTAATATTCATCCTCAAACGCTGGCCCCGCATAATTATCAAAGCGAGAGAATTGACCTTGGAAGGTTAAGCGACAGGTGCCAATAGGACCGTTCCGCTGTTTGCCGATTATAATCTCTGCAATACCTTTATATTCGCTATTCTCGTGATACACCTCATCACGATAAATAAACATAATTAAATCGGCATCCTGCTCAATTGAGCCAGATTCACGCAAATCCGAATTAATAGGTCGCTTATCAGCGCGTTGCTCCAAGCCACGATTTAACTGCGATAGAGCAACCACCGGTA
Source organism: Agaribacter marinus (assembly GCF_030160655.1). Taxonomy (GTDB): domain Bacteria; phylum Pseudomonadota; class Gammaproteobacteria; order Enterobacterales; family Alteromonadaceae; genus Glaciecola; species Glaciecola marina. The sequence continues at coordinate 683,754 of NZ_BSOT01000006.1, read as the reverse complement.
CTTCTAGCTCTTTCGCTAGCGCCTTTAACGAGCGGCTAATCTCTGCAATTTCTAATGTTCGATTATCCGACAGACTTGGTACTCGCATGAGCTGGAGGTAATCCACCATAATCATCGAAATTCCACCGCGCTCTCTCGCTAATTTACGCGCACGCGTTCGCAATTCCATTGGCGTTAACCCCGAACTGTCATCAATAAACAAGTTATCTTTATCATGAAGTTCTTTCATGGTCTGCTGCATACGCATCCAATCTGCATCGTCTAACTTAGCAGTACGAATGCTCGTCTGATTAACGCGGCTCAAGGACGCTAACATCCTCATCATGATTTGTTCTGCTGGCATCTCAAGACTGAATACGAGTACTGGCTTGTCTTGCATCATCATCGCATTTTCACAGAGGTTCATCGCAAAGGTTGTTTTACCCATAGATGGACGTGCAGCAACAATAATCAAATCTGAACGTTGTAAACCACTGGTCATTTGATCTAAATCGGTATATCCACTTGATACACCCGTCACATCTTGATCTTGTTTTACTAGCTCATCTAAACGATCAACTGTCTTTTTAAGCACACTCTTAACGTCGACTGGCCCTTCGCCAGCGCTAGTGCGTTTTTCAGCAATTTCAAAGACTTTGGTTTCTGCGAAGTCTAATACTTCCTTTGAATCCCGACCTTCAGGATTAAACCCCACATCAGCGATATCATGTGCCACGCCAATCAGTTCGCGAACAATAGCGCGTTCACGAATGGCGTTAGCATACGCGCCTACGTTTGCAGCGCTTGGCGTATTTTTCGCAAGTTCAATTAAATACGAAAAGCCACCTGCTTCATCAAGTTGGGCATGGGCCTCCAGCTCACTTTTTACCGTGACAGCATCAATCGCTTCATTCTTATTAATTAACCTGATAATGGAAGCAAAAACCAAGCGATGAGCGTGATTGTAAAAATCTTCTTCAACGATTAAATCTGCAACTTTATCCCAAGAATCAGCGGATATCATTAGTGCACCGAGTACAGATTGTTCCGCTTCAATACTATGCGGCGGAATGTGTAAACTCTCGATATTATCGTTGGTAGGTTGGTTCACAGGCATTACATAAAAATAATAAGGCCGAATATTATGCGACAAATCTAGCGCAATGTCTTCTAAGATTTGTCGCATGTTAAATGCGCAAAATACGGCCTAATACGATAGACCGTGCCCATATGGATACAGCGGTGCATAATCAGCATCAGCAACACCGCCGTTTAATACTGAACCAATAAAAAATGTCGTTATTTCTGCGGACGTAATGTGTGTTCGTTCCGCCTGCGTCATTTGACCAATTTTTATATTCATTATCGAACCTCAATCAAATCTTGCATAGATTTTTGAATATTAATTTCACAATACATTAACAAAATAAAACAACTCATGAAATCGTTTTCATTTAGTATAGTGAGATTCACATATGAAAAGCCATTGCATATGGGTTATCATGTAATTTGTATAGAAGGTTTACCTGTTTTGCGTCGTTTTAATTGAAACCGATTTCAGTTAAGTTAAAGGTTATTGGGAGAGTGGATTGGCAAAAGTCAGTATTAAAGAAGTTGCAAAGCAAGCACGTGTATCAGCGGCGACAGTTTCTAGAGCTTTGTCAACACCTAAGCTAGTAAATGATAAAACGCTTACCAGAGTACTTAAAGCCGTAAAAGATACTGGCTACAAACCTAATCGCTTTGGTGCAAGCTTACGGACGCAAAAAAGTGGCAATGTTGTCGTCGTAATGCCTGACATTACAAATCAAGTGAACGCGGGCATTATTAGGGCAATCGAAAACGAAGCAATGCAAGCAGGGTACTCTGTATTACTAGGAGACACTCAAAACATTGAGGCGCGAGAATCTCATTATGGTGATATGGTGACATCCGGACAGGCTGATGGAATATTAGTTTTTACTCCTCGCATTCCTTTTCCAGTAGATGAAAACCGTCAGGCTTTTCACGATTTACCGCCGCTAGTCAATTCATGTGAAGAAATTCCCGATGACAATATCAATAAAGTCTTAATAGACAACAAGGCAGGCGCCATGGCGGCCGTCAACCATTTAATTTCACTAGGGCACAAGCGTATCGCTGCAATCAAAGGCCCCTCGTTTACTCCAAGCACCGAGAGCAGATTAGTCGGTTATAAAGAGGCGCTAAACGATGCAGGCATAGTAATTGACGATAGATATATCATCACAGGGGACTACGGTACAGATTCAGGCGTAGTTGCAATGGAAAAATTACTTCGGCTAAAGAACCGACCCACTGCAGTATTCTGCTTTAGTGATGACATGGCTATAGGCGCAATGAATACGCTGAGAGAATACGACTTTAAAATACCGGAAGATATTTCAATCATGGGGTTTGATGACATTAGTTACGCCAAGCTCATGTCACCCACCTTAACCACTATTAAACAACCACTTGAAGATATTGGAAGAGAAAGTATGCGCATGCTACTCGCACTAATGAAAGGAGAACAGACCACATGCAAATCTATCACACTGCCATTTGAGCTAGTCATTAGGCAAAGCACAGGGCCGGTTCCCACAAGTTAAATTATAGTTTTTTGCGCTTGCTTACTATTTTAGTATGTTTTTCAACGAATGCCTGTAACTGATTAAAGGATTTTGTGCGAAAGACTTCTGTAGCATCTTCAGTCACCACAAACGTAGGAAAATCTTGTACTCTATAAGTAAAAAACGTATCACCCTGTTCATCAAGCACAATAGGGTGTGTTACACCATATGTAGTAGCATATTCCTCCACGTCTGATGCAGACGTCCACAAGTGGCTAACGATTGTTTTAAACGCCACATTTGGCAGTTTTTTTGGTAACTTATTGAAATTCGCTTCAGCGTCAACACATGCCTCTGACATACGAGGGCGTGATTCTTTTAGGTAGGATTCACACCATGTCGTCGCAAAATGTAATACCTGTAAACCGTCAAGCGCCTCGTTTAAAAAGATAGTTTGACTAGTTTTATTTGCGTCGCCAGAATTGAAAAGAGTCGCTGGTAAATCAGGTTTGTCATGGCTAGACAATAAGGACAATTTACGATCCAATTCTTTATTTGCTTCATGCCCAGAATGAACAATCAACCCATCTGTATCTATGAGCACGTGATACGGTGTGCCAACTAAATTTAGTGACTTAGCCAATTCCCCTTTGGTGTCAAGAGCAATCGGTAAGGTTAAACCAAATTGTTGAACAACCTTATTTATCTCCTCTGCTGATTCATTTAACCCCACATTCACGGCAACTACTTCTACGCTTTCACCATACGCTTGTGAAGTTTCTTGCAAATGGTCCATCTCTCGCAAGCAGTCTTGACACCAAGATGCCCAAAATTTCAAATAAACAGGCTTCTCCCCTTTGTACTGACTTGCATTAAATACGCCACCATTTCTTAACGTTAGGTCCAAATCCACATTGTTTTTCGCGTTAACTAAACTAATCGGTGACAACACAGCCAAGCAGCCAATAACGATTCCTACAATCTTCTTTCGCCTTAGGTTATAAGACGCAAAACTTGCTTTATACATAGTAACTCCATTATTTTTTAAATTGCACAACTGCGGGTATTATGATTCACTGACTGGTACTTTTTAAGTTCCAAAAATGTGTATTTTGATAGATCCAATTCTTGAAATTGACATTCGCCTTATCTCTGATGGTAAGGAGACCTTGGTAGATTGCCTGTCTAGGCAAATTCGCTTAGCAATCCAAAACGATCGATTAAAGCCCGGTTTTAAAATGCCCTCTACACGCTCGCTCGCTAACTCTTTAGGCGTGTCTAGAAACACGATAATTGCTAGCTATGACAATTTGGCAATTGAAGGCTACATTGAAACCTTAGTTGGCGACGGCACATACGTTACGAATGCTTCCGAGAATCTGACAGAAAACAGTAGGCCTTTTCCCCAAAAGTTATCCGCACATATCAAAGAATATTGGCGAGTAGAAAATCAAACGAGAGAGCTCGCGCCTTACCCAGACTTAAAATATTCCTTCAAAGTAGGTTCTCCAGACGTATCGCTATTCCCTTTTGAGAAATGGCGAAAGTACGTTTCTGCTGGTTCAAGACAACTGAATCAACTAGCAAAAGCGCATTGGACACCTCAGGGCATATTAGCTCTTCGTGAAGCCGTCGCGCAACACATATCGTTAATGCGCGCAGTAGCAAGCAATGCAAATGAAATACTCATTTGTAATGGCGCACAACAAGCGCTTAATTTAATCGCGACAATACTAGTAAGAACGGGCAAAACGAAAGTGGCGATGGAATTCCCCTACTACTTTATGGCGAGAGATGTTTTTAGTGCAGCGGGTGCAGACATTGTACCAATAAACGTTGACTCTGAAGGTATCGTCGTATCAGACATTCCATTAGATACAAATATTATTTATGTCACGCCATCACATCAATTTCCACTAGGGATAGCGATGTCAGCTAAACGACGCTTAGCACTTTTAGATTTAGCAATGCGTAAAGACATGTTAATCATAGAAGATGACTACGACAGCGATTTTAGGCTAAGTGGACCACCAATAGATGCTCTCAAAACGCAAGATAACAACGGCGTTGTTTTTTATGTAGGTACTTTTTCTAAAAACTTACTTCCCGAGTTGAGAATAGGTTATTTATTGGCACCATCATGGTCACTCCCTTCTTTAACAGCAGCAAAATTCCAGTCTGATTGGCATACGCCAACGCAAACTCAAATGACACTAGCAAGCTTTATTACATCAGGAGAATTGCGAAAACACATTCGTAAAATGCAGAAAATCTATTCAGCTCGCTATTTTGCGTTAAAAAAAGCCTTAAGCATTCATTGCTCAGGTTTTTTAACGCTATTACCCATCCGAACAGGTTTGCATGCGACTGCTACGCTTATCGATGTGATAGACGCCAAAGATTTAGCTAGTACAGCGGCAAATCACGACATAGCAATACGTGCGCTGACCGATTTTTGTGCTGGAGAAGCGCTACCAAACGCAATAGTATTTGGTTTCGGTTGCATAAATACAGACGACATATCAGCCGCAATAGCAGTGCTAGGCAAGATACTATTGAGTAAATATAAGCTGAGAGAAATATAACCTTAACGCAAGGCAGCTACTTCTTTGGCTTAGGTTTGCCCCAAATATCGTGATTTACCGGCGTGTTAGGCGCCACTTGTTTTTCTGTTTTTTGGCTGTAATGCATGCGCGGTGCTTGTTTGTTAGTTGGCTTATTATTCTCAGCTGGGAGAGATTGAAGTTTGCTATAAGTTTTTTTGGATGTACTGTCTTTTGCAGCCTCTGGGCGATACTTTCTAACCATACCTTGCAGTAAATTACGCACGATTTGATCACCTGCGTCTTTATAATTACGATGGTCTGCCTTACGAAACAAGGCTGACAATTCAGTTTTTCCAATTCTGAAGTTCGCGTACCGCAAGATCTCAATCATATCCTCATCACGATAACTCATTGCAATGCGCAGCTTTCGCAATATGTCGTTATTTGAAAGTTTTTCGCCGGCCTTTAACTTATTAGGTAGTGCACCTTCCTTTTTCCCCCGTCTTTGAATCACCAAACCATCCAAAAACATTGCCAAGGTTTTATCCCGGCAAGGTAAAAATCCTGCTTCCTCGTCTTTTTTCATAATGGACTGCAAGTAATCTTTATCCATATCGTAATCAACCAGCTTAAAGATATCGATTGCATTCCCATCGTTGATCCGCAACGCGAAACGCACGCGTCTTAATACATCATTGTTGATCATATTTGTTTCCTTTAAGCACTACTTGCCAAAATGGGCAGAAATTTGCGCGATGATAACCCAATATATACCTAGCTGCCATTGCATTGAACAAACGCCACTAATGCAAACTTGCGAAACAGAATGTTACACAACGCAATATGCGCTTACAGATTTATACTCGTTTATCTAACTAAATGGCAGATATAGTAGAGAATGTCAGAAAATTACTTGTACAGGCTAGGAGAACGGAATGAAAGCAACAGGCTTTAATCAAAAATTAAATCGTCTTTTTAAAGAAAACTGGGGCTTCATGTTATTTGTTTTATTGCTTATCAGTTCTCGTAGCAGTATTGCCGATTGGTATCAAGTGCCAACAGGTTCAATGTTACCCACAATTGAAGAAGGCGATCGTATTTTTGTAGATAAGATGGCCTATCGACTCGACATTCCATTTACCGACATCCCATTACTCGAAATGGGCAGTCCAGCACGAGGGGATATAGTTGTATTCATGTCTGAAGCAGCTAACATGCGTTTAGTGAAACGTGTGATAGGGTTGCCCGGCGACAAAATCGCTATGATAAATAATCAAGTAGTATTAAACGGAGAAATCATCCAATACGAAAAGATAAACTCACCCGCTTTGTATTCAGAAAATTTACTTGGTTACCAACACCCTGTGCAGTTTGTTGATGTACCCAATCCTCGAGATTCATTTAAAAACATCGTTGTTCCAAAGGGGTTTTATTTTGTAATGGGTGACAACAGGAACAACAGCGTTGATTCAAGATACTATGGTTTCATTCCAAAAGATGAGTTGCTAGGTAGAGCGACGAATGTTATGTATTCATTAGATACTGATAATTACTACCTCCCAAAAGCTGAGCGTTTTTGGAAGCAACTAATATAGGTAACTTGCATGTACATAAGATACTTGCCCAATTGTTATAAAAATGTAAAAGTACGAATCAGATGATTGAGATAGCTAGCCAGCTATAAAGTATTATCGCGCATCATCTGAAGAACGTATTTGGCAATTTTAATCTTTGGCAAACATAGGGTACGGTAAATGTCTTTCAATCAAGAACTCACAGACGAACTCAATTTAATCCTCAAATATCCAAGCAGTAGTCTAATGCAAGGACTGAAAATACATCATGATGCAGATCCTTCCGTTATAGCTGCAGCGAAGCGCCTATTTAACAAAGGGATAGTGAATCAACCTGATGGTGGCTACCTGACAAACTTAGGTTATGACTTATGTGAGCATGCGAAGGTCATCCAGTCTGCACTGACGCATAGCTAAAAGAAACATTAAATCAAAGTACTTACAAAAAAGCCTATGCTGTCACCAGCATAGGCTTTTTATTGCGTTACTATTTAAATAGTAAATTAAGCAGCTTTCGCCTTTCTTCTAAGCAACCATAGGCCACTTAGCGCAAAAATTGCACCAGCAGGTGCTGGAACATTTGCAACAAAGCTGTTGATCCAAGATAAGTAAGGCGCATAGAAGTTACCACCAAAGGCAGAACCGAACGAACCATCACCGCTACCAAAAGTATTGTTAGCAATTAACACCCATTTGTCTGCAATCACGTCAAATACGAAAGAAGGGCCGCCTGAATCACCGCCACCGATGCTACCTTCAAAGATATCTGAAAAATCTTGACCAAAGAAATTGCCACAACCAACACCTACAACGTCACAGAAAAAGTCCTGTAATACACCATTCTCGTCAACACCGTCAAAATCAGCACGCCAAACTTCTACCGCATTGCCGTAGTTATTTGCACAGTCATCTGCCGAGAAAAAGCCACCTGGCACAGGCGAGGTCTCATCGTCACATTCAAACAATTCTGGAATATTGAAACCGAAACGTTTTACAAAAAAGTCCGGTGAAAACGAGTCACCATCAATACCATTACCGCCCGTACCATGACCAACCATAGTGAAGAAGGTGTTACCGTCCGCCAATTTTAAAATAGTGTCATCGCCTAACGGTTCTACGCCGCGATAAAAATCATAGATTTCTACGCCGTCTGGCACATCACTAGGCAGTTCGATGATTGCGACGTCATCATTCAAACACTGCGAACCGAAACCAGGGTTGTCACCTGGTCCACAAATTCCAAACCCTTCATAATCAGGATGAATTGCTACACTAGCCGCAGTTACTAAACTGTCTGCAGCACTTCCAGTTGCCCAATCACCACCATCATTAAAGATGACACGAACATCATTCATAGGGTTGTTAATATCAACTACGACACCCGTACCTGTTTCATCAACACAGTGAGCAGCAGTCACGACGTGGCGTTGACTAACTACTGAGCCAGTACAAATAAAGCTGTCTCTAGCTCCATCACCATCGGCATCGTATCGAATGTTGATACTAACAACACCGGTAAAATCGCCTGCTGGTACCGGTGGCGCTTGATCACCAGAATTTCCACCGGCTAAAATTTTTGGTTGTTGAATACCTAAATCGGTCACTAACAACCCTGCATTTGCACTTGTTAACATGGTGGTACAAAGTGCAATCCCTACTGCAGCTTTTTTCGTGTTACTCAATAACTTTTTCATATGATTCTTCTTATTTAGTAATTTTATTATTGTATTTAACGTTTTAGTTTGAAACGTCAAAATTTTGACATGCATTAATCGCTCCAAAAGTACAGGTAAGAGGACTTACAACACAAACCCTTTATATCCAGCCCTAAAAGGGAGCATTTAATGACGCAAAGAAATTGTAAATGTCTAAGGTTCTGCCAATTTGTAAAGATTACTGACAGGTATAATTTTTATCCCTTAAATCATGCATTGAACATAAATATATTGGTCATTTTAGTAGCTAAAAATGGCAGCGCATCACTCACGCTGTCAAAATCTTTTACAAGCTAGTTTGCACTGCGTAGTTATAAAATATTAGAGTGCGTTTACGTTTTTATTACAAGGCCAACAATTGCCTTTTACATCATTTACAATTCTTGCATAAATACTGTTTATAAACATTAGCCAATAGAAGTATCAAATAATGCGCACGCCTTTTTATTTAATAGCTCTATCATTGCTCTTCATTTCAGCTTGCGAGACAGCTGTAAACGATCGCAAAGATATACATGACTGGCAAGATATTCCCTTACCTGACAAATTGAATACCCAACACAATTGGCAACTAGTCGACGAAGTAAGTGACAGTTTCAACTATCAACAAAAATCTAATGACTTTAATGACAAGTGGCACGACAATCATATTCGAGGCTGGAAAGGGCCTGGTGCGACATATTTTGATTCAAACCACAGTGCCATTGAAAATGGCAAGCTTGTATTGTCAGCTTCCCCAGTACCAGAAAGTCAGCAAGGTGAGATTATTGACTATGGCGATATACAGTCTAAAAAGACAATCTTTACAGGCTTTGTTACCGCAAAAACGCTGATTAAATATCCCATATACGTAGAAGCCAGTTTAAAAGTCTCTAAATTCGCTTTAGCAAGTAACTTTTGGATGCTAAGTGATGATGATGTATATGAAATTGATGTTACAGAAACCTATGGTGACACCGAACACAATGCCAAATTAATGGCCACCAATTATCATATTTTTGTACGTGATCCCGTAACTAATGACTACTTACAAGATAACGGACACAAGCCTAAACACCATAAAACACCTACACAAGATATGCTCAACGAAGACTATCATCGTTTTGGTTTCTATTGGAAAAGCCCGACGCATATGGAGTTTTACTTAGATGGCTCGCTAATACGCACCTTGTCAACAGATACTGACTTAACCGATCCCGACAATAACTTTTTTAATACGCCGATGCGAATAATATTCGATATGGAAGACCACGTTTGGCGAGCTAAAAAGGGGATCACTCCCACCAAAGAAGAGCTAATAGACCCAACAAAAAATCGAATGTATGTTGATTGGATAAGAGCTTATCAACCAACTAGTTAAATAACGTCGAACACTAGGAAAATATAAATGCACACCTCCAAAATAATGCAAATGCGATGGTTATCAATCATATGGTTGAGCCTATTCTCTTATTTTTCAGCTGCGAGCACAAATGTTGAGTTGAGCGGCGAATTGAAAAAATGGCATGCCGTAACACTCACATTTGATGGCCCGGAAGCAAATGAAACAGATGAAATAAACCCGTTTATTCATTTTCGTTTAAATGTAGAGTTTACACATATAAGTTCTGGCAAAAAATTTATGGTGCCAGGCTATTTTGCCGCCGATGGGAACGCGGCGAATACCGGCGCATCCGCTGGAAATAAATGGCGAGTTCACTTTACCCCAAACCTACAAGGCGAATGGCAATGGCAAGCGCTCTTTAGAAAAGGAAAATTTGCTGCCGTGTCAGACAAACCATTTACCGGTACGTCCGCCAACTACATGGACAATCAAAAAGGTCAATTTGCTATCCAAGCAAGTGATAAGGCGTATCCTGACTTTAGAGAACGAGGTCGCTTAGAATATGTTAATCAGGCGTATCTTCGCTTTGCCGAAACAGGTGAATATTTTCTAAAAGCTGGGCCTGACGCGCCTGAAAACTTATTGTCTTATGCCGATTTTGACGGCACCTTTCATTCTGACGGCCACAAAGACAATCTCGTCAAAACTTGGGAAGCGCATAAAAAGGATTGGAATGAAAACGATCCTACTTGGCAAGATGGTAAAGGGAAAGCACTGATAGGTGCACTAAACTATTTATCGTCTAAGGGAATGAACTCAATCTCCTTCTTAACACTGAATATCAAAGGTGACGATCAAAATGTATTCCCCTATATCGATTACGATACCTACGACAGAATGGATGTATCAAAACTAGCGCAATGGGACATCATTTTTTCGCATGCTCAGAAAAAAGGCTTGTTTCTTCACTTCAAAACAGCTGAAGTCGAAAACCAAGGCTTGCTCGATAACGGTGGACTTGGCCTTGAGCGCCAACTCTATTATCGAGAACTAATTGCTCGTTTCGGTCATCATTTGGCCCTCAACTGGAATATGGGTGAGGAAAATGGCGAATGGCATAAAAACCACAAAACCATGCCTCAAACAACGATTCAACGTTTAGCAATGGCGAAATACTTTTACAACAACGACCCTTACAATCATCATATCGTCATTCACAATGGGAATGATTATAACGATTTAACCGGCCCTGATAGTTATTACACCGGCGCCTCAGTGCAAACACATCGTAAAGATTTTGGTCATGTGCATGCCGCCGTAAAACGCCTAAGGGCATGGCCTGTTGTTAATGGACGCCCTTTCGCAGTGGCCGTTGACGAACCTGGAGATGCCCAAGACAGTTTGCTACCAGACGAGCTCGATCCTGAGCATAATGATGCACGGATGAATGGTCTCTGGGGAGCGCTAACGGCAGGAGCATGGGGGACTGAATGGTACTTCGGATATGCACATCCTCATTCAGATCTTACCGCACAAGATTGGCGCACACGTGATTTATTTTGGACACAAGCAAAGCATGCCTTGGATTTCTTCAAATTAGCTGACGTTGCATACCAAGAAGCCGAGAACAAGGATGACATTACAAATAATGCATGGGTATTAGGAAAAGAAAAAGCGTTTTATATCGTTTTCGCTAAAGATGCCTCAAAAGACATATCGCTTAACTTTCCGCTAGGAGAAGCAGAGTACTCAGTGGAATGGTTTGACCCTAGAAATGGTGGAGAACTGCAAACAGGTAGCGTAGAAAAAATTAATATAACGTCTCCGCTCAAACAATATTTTAGACGGGAAAAGCATTCTTTAGGTTTACCTCCCAAAGATGGAACAAAAGATTGGGTTGTCTTAATCAAGCGACGTTGATTAATAACTTAAACCAGTTAAAACCGTCTACTATATTGTGAGAGCTAAGTGGAATAGTAGACGGTTTAGACATGAACACATTGAATATTTTTACCTACGCCAAATGTGGCTACACCTAACGTTTTGAGAGCACCGCTAACCAGTCTTCACTTTCCTCATTGGGTGGATTACCAACAGAAACCAAACGCCCGCCTTTGACAGAACGCACGCTACCCCGCATTAGTTTTTCCCCAGTTCTAGGATTAAACCATTTAATAGAAAACTTCGCTTTCGGGCTTTCAGACGATAAGTCTATGTCGCTTGTGCCGCCATTTGGTAAATACACTAAATAGATTTCGCCTTCGTTACCAAAGCAATATTTTAAATTGCTGCCGTTACTATTTCCGATGAGCCTATTTAGGTTACGCATACGCTGCACTGGGATGTCGTATTGCTCAAAAAAGTTAATAGCAATACCTGCATACTCCCATGAACGATGCCTGCTACGCATATCTTCAGCATTCAAATCATTTTCCAGTAATTTGTAGCCAAAGTAATATTCGACACCCGCACCACCTGCCATGAGATTACCCCAAAGCGTATATTTGCGAACATCATGTAAATCGTACTTGCCATTTCTGTCGGTAGCGAAGCCATCAAAGCCTTTGTAGCCAGGATCTGGCGGAATCCCCATGCCCGCTGGGTTTTGTTCATCGTTTGCCACCACCCAATTTTTACCCGCAGAACGTGCTGCATCTATCCAACGCAAGGTTTGTTTATGTGCTTTATCCCATGAATTTTGCAACGATGCCCCTGTTAATACTGAATTGGGGCCAAGTAACTCTCGGTATACTTTTTCTTGCTGGTTTGGGAAAGAGTGGATAACCAAATTATGATCATAGGCGTCAAGGTTATAAATATATTCCGCCATATCTCGCTGTTCTTCATAGCTTTGTGTATTTTCTTCGCCAAGATTCCAATTTAACGCCAAATGATGTGCGTACCGCGCAATAATTTCACGCAAGTAGACTTTTCGTTCAGTACCTAATAAGCCGCCATCTAGGGACTCCTCAATCACTGCATATTTTTTTGCACTGCCTCGTCGATTGTCATCCAATTCGTTTTCTTGAAGCTTAAAGTGCAAATAAATTCCCTTTGCTTGCGCATGAGAAAAGACGATATTCCATTGATCCAACTTAGATGTGTCAAAATGACGTTTTCCATTGCGTTCAACATATGGCCAAATATTGTCACCATCACCTCCGGCATTGTAGGTTAAAAATGAAAATGCATTTACGCCCGTATCTGCCAGATAATTCATAACACCAATCAAATTTTTACCTTTACCTCCTTGCCAGGTGGGATCACCGTCATTAAAGTCTTGCGCATGCGCTTGCCAAGTTTTTAAGGGTAAATCAGGTTTCATATTGACCGTATTGTCAAAATCTTCATATGCAAATATGGTTTCTGGGGCATCAGGACCCGCTTTTAGGAAAAATTCGCCACTACCAGCATGGCGGAGATACCTGCCACCCACATACTCTAAGCGCCCTTTTGCTCTAAAGTCTTTGCCTTTTTTGTCTGTTTTCTTCACCTTAAAGGTACCGTACTTCCCGTGATAAGGTGCCAGATACTCGCCTACTGCAGGCACAATCGCAGCCCCCTCGCCAGACACAAATGATACTCTGTAGTGCCATGTACCGGCTTTGTCTGGTGATACATGCGCTCGCCATGCAGTTCCCATATCAGCAGATGTTTGTGCAGCGTTACCGTCGGCAGCAAAATACCCAGGCACAGTATAAGTCGGTACACCACTTTCATGGGAAAACTCTACTGACATTCTGTAATCTAAAAAGGCATTGGGTTTTATATCTTGCTCATGTGCAAATGGTCCTTGCATCGTTAGGGTTACCGGATGCCACTGCTTCAACTCACCACTAATACTCACTGACGAATCCCCATCAGCCTCGCGTGTAACAGCTACCGCAGGACCCGATTCAATCTCAATTTGAGAGCGAGCACGATTGACGATAGATTTTAAACGCCCTGGGTCTACAGATAAGGGCACAAATACAAGCTTGTTCCATTGCCCGGTACTGTAATTCTTCTCATTATTCGAACTCACTTTTGTACGCACAGTGAGTGATTCACCTTCATTGATGTATATGCTCTTGAATACCTTTGTAATTACATGAGAATCGTTCGTGCTAGCAGGGACAACAAACTTCCCAATACTTGTATCACCTAACAGTAGCTCATGCTCCGCATCGCCAGCAGCGTCAGGCAATGCGTGAAACTCGATGTTAAAGTCGGTGTTTCCGGCAGGTACGGCCACTTTAATTTGTGCACTCCTTTTACCGCGATCTGTCCGAATAGCCAATCCACCCGGCACATGGCGATAATTTGTCGCCTGTGGCGTTAAACTACTGGCAAGTAACTCTATGCCTGCATTCTGTTTTGGCTTAGCATTTAGCGTAACTGAGAACAAGAATAGCAGCATAATTGTTATTGCATTACGCTTTTTCATATATAGATTACACATTTTAAAAATGAATTTACATATTTATAACATAGTAGAAACAGTAAAAACAATAAAAAGTGCAAAATATAAGCAACTAATCTGAACAAATTCTTATAAGATAAATGGGGCGCTTCTTAATCTAAAATCGAGGCGAATCTACACATGGTGTTATCATATTTTAGAGGTCAAAATGTCAGTAAATGAAATACAGCATCCGCTAATACAGCACAAACTAGGACTAATGAGAGCCCAAGGTGTCAGCAGTAAAGACTTTCGAGAACTCGCAAGTGAAGTAGGCAATTTGCTCACCTATGAAGCCACTCGTCATTTAGCCACTGAAGTAGTAGAAATCGAAGGGTGGACGGGCGAGCCGCTTAACATTAAAAAAATTAAAGGCAAAAAAATTACGGTCGTTCCAATACTTCGAGCAGGTCTTGGTATGTTAGATGGTGTGATGAAACTCATTCCGAATGCAAAAATCAGCGTCGTGGGATTATATCGTGATGAAGACACTCTGCAACCTGTTGCCTACTTTGATAAAGTCGTCAGCGATGTGCAAATGCGAACAGCATTGATTGTAGATCCAATGTTGGCGACCGGCGGAACGCTGATTGCCACCATTGACCTGTTAAAAAGTAAAGGCTGTGAAAACATTATGGGCTTATTTCTTGTTGCTGCACCTGAAGGTATAGAAGCAGTGCAATCAATACACCCAGACGTTGACATATATACTGCATCGATTGACGACCATCTAAATGAAAAAGGCTATATCTTACCTGGACTAGGTGATGCTGGGGATAAAATATTTGGCACTCGATAACTCAGCTAAAATGACGTAAACAACAAAAAAAAGACGACGAATGCATTCTAACGGCCTTCCCCTTAAACCGCCCAGCTTAAAAGCTGGCGATACTATTGCGGTATTGTCACCATGCAGTGGCTTAGCTTATACGTTTCCGTATGTATATGACTTAGGCCTAGAAAACTTACGCAACACATTCGACGTTAACATTCTTGAAATGCCCACGGCTATGATGGATAACGATACGCTTTATGCTTCCCCCGAAAAGCGGGCGCAGGATATTAATAACGCATTCGCTAATCCAAAGGTAAATGCCATTATTGTCACCATTGGTGGTGACGACTCAGTGCGAATACTTGAGTACTTAGATATCGAGCTCATACTGAAAAACCCAAAAATAATCATGGGCTATTCTGATGCCACAACCTTCCTCACCTATCTTAATCAAAAGGGCTTAGTCACGTTTAACGGCCCAGCTGTGATGGCAGGTTTTGCACAACTGCAAGCGTACCCCAAGCATGTGACTGAACATATTCGTCGCATGTTAATGACTCAGATTGCGCGCTATTCGCTTCCCTATTTTGAGGGTTATACCGAACGCTATCTCAATTGGCAAACACCTGAAAACGCAGGGCAAGTAGAACCGCTGAAAAAAGATGATATTGGTTGGCAGTGGATCCAAGGACAAGGCAAAGTTGAGGGTCGTCTTTTTGGCGGCTGTATCGAAGTATTAGAGTTTTTAAAAGCCACAAAGTATTGGCCTGAGCCGGCATTTTGGGACGATAAAATTTTGTATTTCGAAACCAGTGAAAACGCCCCCTCTATTGACTGCGTGAAGTACTTTTTAAGAAACTATGGCACTCAAGGCATATTCGGTCGCGTCAAAGGTATTCTTTTTGGACGCGCACGAGATTACAGCAATGAAAATAAACTGGCGCTTATAGACATGATCCGCAAAGTACTGGATGTTGAATTTAAGCAAGCTGACTTACCTGTCGTTGCTAACTTAACATTTGGCCATACAGACCCGCAATGGGTTATGCCCAATGGCATACTCACTGAAATCAACTGCGATGAAAAGACAATCGCCTTACTTGAGTCGCCGACTTGCTAAAATCCAACACGTTAACCTCAGTATGCTTGTAATACCTTTTTAAAGAATTTGCCCTGCTCTGTTGGCTTAAAATCCCAATCGTGGATCATTGTCGGTGACCATTCAGGATCAAAGCACCATGCTGTCCAAGAAATATTCCTTGCCTCCATGTATTCAATAATCCATGGGCCATAACTCCCGTCATCTATCACCGGGATATGAGCACCAAAGCCGCCTTCCTCAACCCAACCAAGCTCCGTGGCAATAATTGGATACTTAGCAGACACATGTCCCCATTTTTCGGTCCACGACGCATAAACTGCATCTTTAGTCCTTGGCTTGGGTTTTGCCTTTTGAGGATATGGATGGCTAACATAAGCAATCCCTTCTCGTTCAATAGGATGCTCAATCACACTTGTTAAGTCATATGCCCAATTAAAGCCTGCAACCAAAGGAATCACTTGCTTATCGTGTGCATAAATAACATCAATAACTTGTTCGTTAAACGCTTTCCATTCTAACCAATCAGCGGTACCTGCTTTCCCTCCCATATCGGTCGGCTCATTGAATATTTCATAAACCGCTATGGTAGGCACACCTTTGTATCTTGCAGCGACAAATTGCCAAAACTCCATCGTTTCTTGAACATTGGTTTTATACATTGGGTGCTGAAACAAACCATTAGGCAAGTACCCAATGGAATGCCAATCGAGAATTAAATAGATACCTAATTCGTTGGCCCACACAACTGCTTCGTCAATTAACTCGATATAATTATATTTGCCACTTGAGCGCCACCCGATTGGATGAACAGGTAGGCGAATAGTATTTACTCCCCAGTCTTTCAATTCTGCAAACAGTGATTTCTTCCATTGCCCTTGTTTGAGCAACTTATCGGGAGATGCGATGTTCATTCCTCTAAAAACAAAATGTTTACCAGAGGCATCGACAAATTGATTTCCTTTTACGTGAATAAACCCCTGCGTCTTCAGCTGAGACGTATCGAAACTTTCTGGATAAGGGATGTTCCACCACTCAGCAATGGTCTCTAGGTCAATTTTTGACGCGTTCGCCACACCAACGAAACAAAGTAGTGCTGCGACAAAGCATGTTTTAAATATACGTAACATATTTAATCCTGTTTTTTATTATTAGCGCACAAAATAGTGCGCATTAATCAAAGCTTTAAAACAACGTTTAAAAAAAGTAACAATCTAATTATTTAGTTAAGGTCACCACAACCTTGTGGTCGCCAGAAAACTCAGCGAATGGAATCAAGTTGCCTATCAGTGCATTTCCGTCAACAACAATACTAATGCGGGAAGCTGTCACGCATGGTTTAGTGCTATCACTAGTATTGCTGGTATTGCACTCACCAGTATGATCATCGCCGACACTAGCATCACTTACGTCATTCACTATATCGATATCGTAGCGAGCACCCCGGAATGTGCGTTTCACATTGATTTCTTGCCATTCAGCAGGCACACAAGGCGATATTCTTAAACCATCGTAGTCTGGTCGAATACCCAATATATACTGCACTGCAGCATAATAGCTCCAAGATGCCGTCCCTGTTAACCACGAGTTCTTAGCTTGGCCAGGCACAGCGGAATCAGCACCAGCGACCATTTGGCTATAAACATACGGTTCAGAGCGACGCAAAGCTTGTTTGTCTTGTAAATATGTCGGGCACAACTTAGAAAAATACGCCAAACTGCGATCAGGGTTGTGTAACATTGCTTCAGAAATAATGATCCACGGGTTGTTATGGCAAAAAATGCCAGCATTCTCTTTGTAACCTGGCGGATAAGACGATATCTCGCCCAAATATTTGTCATATCCGCTGAATGCAGGTTGCTGTAGCATGATGCCGTAGTCTGTTACCAAATGCTCTGCCACCGAGTCCATCGCTTTCTTTGCTCGACCATTGTCAGTACCTACGCCAGCCATTACGCAGAACCCTTGAGACTCGATAAAAATTTTACCTTCTTGATTATCGTTTGAGCCTACCTTATTACCTCTTGCATCGTAAGCTCTTAAAAACCACTCGCCATCCCATCCGTGCGTGTTGATCGCCTCTCGCATCTTATCAGTATGCGCACGACAAGTGAGCGCTAATTCTGAATGTCCTGTCTTATCACACAACACGGCAAATTCTTCTCCGTACAAGACAAATTGCCCAGCAATCATTAATGACTCAGCAATATCTGACGCACCGCGTTGCGTTGTTTGAAAAGATTCATTTGGATCAGTTGAAAAGCAATTAAGGTTTAAACAGTCATTCCAATCGGCGCGGCCGATTAAGGGCAAACCATGAGGCCCTAAATTGTTCACCACATGATTAAAGGCCCGATGTAAATGCTCAAAGTGAGTGCCGCTGTCGGTTTCATCATTATTAAACGGGACGAGTTCGTCTAATATTGCGTAGTCTCCTGTCTCTTTAATGTAGTTGCAGGTCGACAGCACCAGCCACATAGGATCATCATTAAAGTTACCACCAATATTGGCGTTACCTTTTTTAGTTAATGGTTGATATTGGTGAAATGCTGAACCGTCTGGTTTTTGGGTCGCAGATAAATCCAAAATACGCTCACGCACTTTATTCGGCACCATGTGCGTAAAACCAATGGTATCTTGATTAGAGTCTCTAAATCCCATACCTCTGCCAATACCGCTTTCATAAAACGATGCGCTTCTTGATAAATTAAACGTCACCATATTTTGGTATTGATTCCAAATGTTAATACTGGTATCAAACGCACTGTCAGGTGTTTTAACAACACACTTACCTAACAAGTCTTGCCAGTACCGATGTAAATCATCTAAAGCCGCTTGTGCTTTCTCAGTCGTATCAAAACGGTGAATGAGTGCTTCTGCAGGTTTTTTATTTATAACGCCCGGCCGTGCCCACTTTTCGTCATTGGCCAATTCGCAATAGCCCATAACAAAAACGAAAGAGGTTTTTTCGCCCGGCGCTAAATCCACTTTTAAATGGTGTGACGCAATAGGCGAAAAACCGTGCGCATGAGAATTGTTGGATTTACCCGTCTCGACCACAAGCGGGTTATGCATGCCGCGATACGGGCCTAAAAAACTATCTCGACACGTATCAAAGCCGGATAATTCATGATTCACATGATAAAAAGCATAATGATTACGACGCTCTCTAAATTCGGTTTTATGAAAAAGTGTGCTCTCAGAAATTTCGACTTCACCCGTGGACAAGTTTCGTTGAAAATTAGTTGCATCATCTTCAGCATTCCACAAACACCATTCTAAAAATGAGAACATGCTTAGTTGTTTACTTTTAGCACCGGTGTTCTCGAGTGACACCATGTAAACTTCGGCAGTCGTATTTAACGGAACAAAACACGTTGCCTTCGCTTCCACATCATTTTTACGTGATAAAAAGCGTGAATATCCCATACCGTGTCGACATTCGTACTTATCAAGTACCGTATCCATCGGACGCCCAGCGAGCGACCACGCGTCGTCCCCATCTGAAATATAAAAATATCTACCACCAGTATCTACAGGCACATTGTTGTACCTATATCGAGTTAAGCGTCTAAACTTCGGATCACGGAAAAATGTGTAACCACCCGCTGTGTTAGAAATTAACCCATGGAAGCCATCATTTCCTAGGTAATTGATCCATGGAGACGGCGTAAACGGATCGGTAATTACGTATTCATAATTGTCATTGTCAAAATGACCAAATTTAGTTTTTGAATCTATCATGCTGCATTTTCATCTAATTTGTTGTACCAGTTGCGCTTCAATAAAGTCGCACTCACCACTAAAATAACAAGCGTAGTAGTCATAGAGCCCCATTCTTTAATGACAATAAAAACGGGAAGCGCGACTAAACACGTTTGCGTTACAACACCGGTTGCAACATTAAACATATCGTTTTTGAAATTTTTATTCGGAACAAAATCTGGATCTTCTGCCATCACTTGCGCTTTAATCGGCCCCCAGAATCCCCAAGGTCGCACTGTCTTATAAAACGATTTCAAGACCTCAATATCGTCATGAGGCGTGTAAATACTGACTAAAATACACACTAAACCCGAAACAATAAGTAGAATGGGGAACACGCTCAATGGTGCAATGTCCGAACTAATTTCGGGAAATACGGCTGAAAATATAGGCGGGAATACTAGCGCGCCAACAATACCGGCCAGCATACCGAAGAAGTAGCCGTAGCCATTTAACCGCCACCAGTACCACTTCAATACATTTGAGACAACGTATCCACCCCAAAGCCCTGATACTAACCACTGCAATACACTGTTAATGCTTTGCACATAAAGGCCAATGAACGTACTGATCACGACTACCGCTACCGAAATTAGATAACTCGCGCGAATGAGGGTCTTATTACTTGCGTTTGGGTTGATGTAACGATGGTAAATATCATTCACTAAGTATGCTGGCGCAGCATTTACTGTGGCTGCAAAGGTTGACATGAAAGCCGCGATTAAACCCGCTAGCAGAATCCCTAAAATACCCACTGGTGCAAACTCCAAGATTGCACTTGGTAAGATATTTTCAAAATCTAAAGAGCCACCAGACACAAGATCCAATCGGTCGTAATAAACAATGGCGAGCACTGTAAAACCCGCAATCATAAAATAGCGAATAGGCATTAAAACAATAGACACAAAGCCACTCATCAATGCACCTTCTTTAGGTGACTTAGTCGCAAGTATCTTTTGCATATCGTAGTTCGGTGCTGGGCCAGCGGCACTTACTAATACACCTTTAAACAGCATCATCATTACAAAAATACTGAATAATGAGTATCCATCAGATAAGATTTTGTCATTGACTTCGTCAATAATACCCGACCAATCTAGAGACAATGACCAGCCAAAAAAGGGATTATTCCACCCCTCTGGGGTCGCAGCAGATAATGCGTCAGGTGACACTTGCGCCATCGCAATGAAACCAATGGCCAAAGCTGCAAACGTCATGATAGTAAACTGCAACACGTCCGCCCATACAATACTCATCATTCCGCCTAACATTACATAAAGTGTCGCGATAGCAGTAAAAGAGATACCGTAAAAATGTGGGACAAATTCAGGCGATAGTTCAAAAGGCAGATAGGGAGAAACAATTTCGTAAGGCACAAATATTTCAACAAACTTACCGACCCCCACAAATCCATAAGCCAAAAAGCCCAACACACTTATAATGGCAAACAATACGACAACGAAATGCGACAATTTTCCTCCGTGGCTATCACCAAAACGCGTTCGCATCCACTCTGCACCGGTCAATACGTTTGAACGTCGTAACCAAATAGACAAATACACCATAAGAAAGACTTGATTGAAAACCGGCCACAACCAAGGTATCCAGATACTTTTCATGCCATAAACAAACATTAAGGTCACCAACCACATGGTGCCTGAAATGTCGAACATACCGGATGCATTTGACAGGCCTAACATGTACCAAGGTAACTTGCGGCCACCTTGGTAATAAGCCGACATGTCTTTAGATGCCCTTTTCTTTAAATAGAAACCTATGGATATTATTGCCAATAAATAGGCAGCAACGATGGTCATATCAATTACAGCAATTTGCATAATTCCCCTAGTTCAGTTCATGAATAATGAGTCTGCTACTCAATTTGGTTTAAACGGTAATGCATTATGAAACCGTTTTCAATAAATAATTAAACAATTTGATAACATAGAAATTATCTTCGAATATCGTAAAAAAACGTTAGGAAATACTTAAGTAATTTAATATCAATCACTTAAGATGCATTAATAAACATAAACTTACATCCACAGTGCATCCAAGTTTACAATATGTTGACATTTTGAAATAAAGTAAGAATATCGGTTTTAAACATTTTCCATTTATTTCATGCTTAGCTAAGCAAAATGCCTGTTTAAGCCGATTTTTTTGCACATAATATGAAATCGATTTCAACCAATAATCGTCATTGGGACCCTTATGAGCTTCGTTGCAGCATATTTATTTCCTGGATTTAAAGAGGCGCTACTGACGATTTCCGTTTTACCAAGCAAGGCATATTAGACAAACTCAAATACCGCTTTGAACAAGCCCTATCAGCGTAGTACGTTATTGACACTTAAAAGGACATTAAAGCATGCAAACGAATACTCAAAACAATATTAAAAATGTTGTTATTTTAGGTGGCGGTTCTGCTGGCTTCATTGAACCTTTGGAATCTACCGGATTACACCTCATTCAATCTGCTATTTCTCGTTTAATGGCATTTTTTCCCAATAGCGAATTTAACCAAGTAGATATTGATGAATTTAATACACAAAGCAAGTTGGAAATGGAGCAAATTCGCGACTTCATCATACTACATTACAAATTGACTGACCGCGAAGACATCGAATTTTGGCGTTACTGTAAACACATGGATGTACCGCAAGGCGTAACCGACAAATTGTCATTGTATACAAGCAATGGGCGAATTTTTCGAAAAGACAACGAATTGTTTGACGAGACATCGTGGTTGGCAGTCATACATGGGCAAGGCGCACATGCAAATGCGTATCATCCAATAGTAGATAATCTGCCTGAAACAGAAATAGCAAGGCGTCTACAACATATTCAACAGGTGATTGAAACTTCGGTCTCCACAATGCCTATGCAATCTAACTTTATTCAAGTGCATTGCCAATCAGACCTATGATGGCCTAAAGTTTGTCGAATAAGGTAAACAATACTATTCAACTGCCGATAAAACCATAGTCTAATAAGTTTCGTCGTCTATTAGAAATATCATGCATCCGGGGAAATCCTTGTAAGCCTAGGCTTCTCCTAGTATTTGTTATTTTAATGTAGGACTAGTATGCAAAATATATTCGGTGTCGCGAAATACATTGAACATGTCACCTCAACAACATTAAATGATGCCATAAGTCAATTACAGACAACGCATCCGAGTGGCTTTCTTATATTGTGCTGTGACAATGGGCTCGACGACAGAACTAGCCTCGATCAAACACTCCAAACTATTGCACAGCCTGTATTCGGTGGCGTGTTCCCTAACATAATTCATCAAGACACGGCATACGAAACTGGCATGCTAATCATCCCTATGCATGCGCAACTAGAAGTAAAAGTATTTGAAGGCCTAAGCGAGTGCCACGAAAACAAGTTCAGTATACACTTTGCTATGCAGGATTTTTCAACTGTCTTAATGCTCGTTGACGGTTTGGCGAGAGGGATTGGGAATGCACTGAATCAAGTATTTCAAAAATTTGGGCAATCCTTGCAAGTATTTGGTGGCGGTGCCGGCTCTTTAAGCTTTAATCAAATGCCTTGCTTATTTACACCCAAAGGGATCATCAAAGATGCCATGCTACTCGTCGCTATCAAGCAAGATGTAGAACTCGCAATAGGCCATGGTTGGGAAGTACTAGAAGGCCCATTTTTGGCTAATCAGGTAGACGACAACCAAATTTTACAACTGAATTTTGAACCTGCTTATCAAGTATATAAAGACGTCATCGAACGACATGATGCTAGAGAACTCGACACCGAAAACTTTTTTGAAATTGCCTCCTCCTACCCATTTGGTTTGGAGCGCCTAGACGAAAAACTACTTGTACGTGACCCTATTACCGTAAACGACCAAGCCTTAGTTTGTGTTGGCCGGGTACCTGAAAACACAATGTTGTACATACTTAAGGGCCATGCTGATAGCTTAATTGAAGCTGCTGCATCTGCGATTCAAGAAAAAACTGTGTCCAAGGATATACAAGCTACATTGTTGTTTGACTGCATTAGCAGAAAGCTATTTTTGGGAGACAAATTTACGCAAGAATTGCATAAAATTAGGCATACGCTTGGAGAAAACACCCCCTTATTCGGAGCGCTCGCACTAGGGGAAATTGCTTCTGGAAAAGCCGGCGGTATCGACTTACACAACAAAACAGCCGTTGCTGCTATTGTGATGTCTAGTGATTGATTTTTGCATAAAGGTGATGGAGTCACGACGATGAACCCAATGGGTCAAGCACTCCAAATAATATCAATACAGCATGAGCTGTCTATGAATATTGGCATTGGCTTAAAGCTTGATGACATGTTAAACGTATTCATGGAACGTGCGCAAAAAAGGCTAAGTCTAAGCGCCATTCACATGGTGTGGCACATCAATGATTCGTCGTTAGATGATTACAAATCCTTAAGCTTTCCAAAATCAAATAGTCGATTTGACACCAAGGTAATTAAAGCGGCAAACGCACTTTTTCAACAGGCTACACCGTCTCAAACACATTCCTTTGAGGATGACACGCATCACTATTTCTTCTTTGTTCCTAATTTTGGCATATTAATCTGTGAGCGCTTACATCAAACAATTGAAGACAAGGTCATAAATGCATTGGTGTCTTTGATGTCTAAGTTGGCCACCAGTTGTCTAGCATGTGAACAACATCAAACCTTAGTAGACGAAATATCAGCCAGAAAAAAAGTAGAGGAAAAACTCAGAGAACAATCTCTGATGGATTCACTAACCCAACTATCTAATCGCAAGATGTTCAATGACAACTTGAAAAAAGCAATATCCAACGCCATAAGAAGTAAAAGAATTGGTGCTATTTTCTATATTGATTTGGACCGTTTTAAAGTCATCAATGATAGCCTTGGTCATTCCTTTGGCGATGGCGTACTCAAAGAAATAGCAAAACGATTTAGAAAGTGCACAAGAGAAGGTGACACGCTTGCCAGAATCGGTGGTGATGAATTTGCACTGCTAGTTGTCGATCTAGACAATGATAGAGACATCGCCACCAGTAAGGCCAAACGAATTGCCGAAAAATTATCAGAAACCATATCTCAACCGATTCATGTCGGCGAAAATGAATTAATTGTCACCATAAGTACGGGCATCAATCTGTTCCCAGTGCGAGAACATGCAGAAAACTGTGTCGATATTCAATCTCAAAAACTCATTAAAAATGCAGACCTTGCCATGTATCGCATAAAACATGGGAATCGCAATGGTTTCAGTTTCTTTAGTGAAGATTTGCAAGCATTTTCAGACAAACGTTCTAAAATCGAGAAGTACCTACGCACAGCAATACAAAATGAAGAATTTGAGGTTTACTATCAACCTCTCGTGGACGAAACAGGCGACATTCTTGGTGCCGAAGCACTTATTAGGTGGCGCAGTAAAGAACTAGGTTGGGTAAGCCCTGCCGAGTTTATCCCTGTTGCAGAAGAATGTGGCCTAATTCTCTCAATTGGCGATTGGGTTGCTGAAGAAGCATGCAGAACACTGAAGATACTAGAAAAAGACATTTACAAATTAACGCCCAAGTATCTAAGTATCAATATTAGTCCTCGGCAGTTCGTACAACCCCAATTTACCGAAAACCTATTAACGACAATAGACAAATATGCCTTAGATCATAAGAAGCTGCGCATAGAAATCACCGAAAATGTTGCCATCGATAATATCGATTTAACCATTGCAAAAATGCATCAGCTCAATGGCGAAGGTATCGACTTTATGTTGGATGATTTTGGCAGCGGCTATTCTTCGCTGTCATACTTACAAAAGCTTCCCTTACAAACAATTAAAATTGATCGCAGTTTTATTGCTAACATCAATAATTGTAAAGACAACCAAGTCATTACATCTTCTATCGTTGGGATTTGCGAGCATTTTTCGATGGAGTGTATTGTTGAGGGTGTTGAGAACGATAAAGAGTTAGCCTTCCTAAAAGAAAAGAACATTACAGCATTCCAAGGTTATCACTTCTATAAACCTATGCCCGCTAATAAGTTCCTTTCTTTATTTATTTAGAAAAGTAATACCAAATACTATTCCGCTAGACCGGCTCTGACTTCATACATTTTATAGCCAATTTCTCTAATACCATCCACTAGTCCATAATGTGGATAATCTGTGCCAGAAACAATACCATTGTTCCAGTTTTCGCCATCAGGCCGACCCGCAGGTGATTCGTCAGTATATTCAAACCAATGCGCACCTACAATCTGTGGGTTTTCTAATGCGCTACGAATATATTCAACATAACGCTCTCCACGATGCGCCTGATCACGAGCACTAACAATTTGCCCACCAAACCCGCGAGTATCAGTCGCTTGAAAATTAAATTCGCCAATCATTAACGGACGGTCTATTCCCTCCGGTAGGAATAAGTCACGCACCGATCCCTGATATGCATTGTAGCTCACAACATCGGTATAGCGGGCGGAGGCTTTTACCGCGATGTCATTACGCCATGCAAAACGAACACCCAAATAAAGTTTATCAGGGGCAACTGCTTTTAACTCTTGCTTGATGATACGAAAGTACCGCTCACACAATCGTTTATAAAAGGCTTCAAGGTCAGGACGGGCACGGTCAACATCGAGGCCATCAGCGTCTTGCCTTTCCAGCATGTCATCCCATGAGCGGTAATTTGTTCCCCAAGATGCATTTAGCGCTTGAATATTGCGATGATTCATTTTCAAATCATCCATAAATGCAATTTTAGCCGCTTGATCTGGTGGGCTAGTCAATGTCGCAACGGCTAGGCTTGTAGTATCACCCCACCCCATTTCGTTATCGACAAAGTAGCCTATATTCCAAGGGTCGCTTTGTTCTTGCTTGTATGCACCAATCGCTTTACGTGCAGTCTCTTGCCAATCGGGGTCAAAAACATCGGGAAATTGCCCCCAGTAGCCACTAGATCCTTCGATTGGGCGCGCGCCATGAATCCATACATGCGTTGTATATGCTGTTTTTTGCTGACGGTAAACGGCAGGGTCACCCCATGCAGCAATGGTATTCATGCCCCAGCTACGCAAACGCTTATGTGCCATATTTGCAAACGCGTCGCGCCAGTTTTTTCCGTACTTACGCTGCAAATTAGCATCATGGAAGTCAAACATCATAAAGGGCAAATTATCTCGATAAAAGCCATGCGGTGCCCACCCTTCATTCAAAAAGTAATGCTCCGAAAATGGGCTACCTTCGCGCGGTGGCACCCAAGCAAAATACTCTTCACGGTAATCTATGCCAGTATGACCAGTAAAATCTGCCGCCAACATATCAGGGCCTGCGGACCAAAAAAGTTTACCTGTTGGGTCAACTAACCACCATTTACCATTACGCTTAGTGACTCTAAAATGTCCAGTCGCCTCAAGTTGTGGACCGTTCGCCCAACCTCCATACTCATTAAAATTCTTTGGACCCGGATTAGCGGCTAAGTCCTTCTTCTCTTGCGCAAGCTGAGTCAAAAGATCTGCATCCGACTTAGCTTTACCATCCCATTCAGCATGCATAAACTGGCCATATTTATCGATAAAAGGCAAAAATTTATCTACTGACATTTTCGCCATTGCACCTTCTCCTCGCAAATTGCTTACGGTGAAGGTATCCGTCTGATTTGGTCTCACAGAAACTACGCTGATCTTAATTACTTCGTTTGGCGGAATAATGGCTTGCCCCGGTTTTTCACGCAGCCCCCGCACATTCATTGGCGGCTCAATGGCCCAGTCTGTGTTGTAAAGATTAAGCGAAATCGTCTTGGTTTCCCCTACTTGCACATACTGATAAAGCTTATGCGCCCACCCCTTATTGGTTTCTTCCGAACCAGGCGTGTCTGCACGTATACCGAGGTGAATCGTATGTTCACTCAGGTTTGTGATATCAGCTTTGATTGAACGCCAATCCGTTAAATTCCAGCCTCCGTCGGGGGCAATAAACGCGATGCCATCTTGATCTTGTCCATCAGGCATTACAGATATTCGCAATACACGACTATCTATTGCTTGCCCGCCAGATACCTCTTCGATACGAGCAGCAGATGATAGCGCTTCAGTATTTGAGGCAATTAAGCGTAAGGTTTCTGCGGACGCAGTTTCGCCCTCTACCGCTTCTTGTTCGAGTAATTGTTGAGCTTGTACTTGATTGCAAATTGTATAAACCAAGAACAAAAATGATAACGCTATCATTTTATTATATAGAAAAGTCATAAAGAAATTTTAGTGAAGTTTTGGATTGTCTTAAAGATTAATACATTCAAACGAGGCAATCAATATAAATACAATAAGTTAAACCATGGAAGGTCGCTATTTGTTTTTAATATTGGAATACCGATTTAGTCCACAAATACCAGTAGAAAATCATCAAATATTTAATAGTCCCACCAAATTGATAGCGATATCATTTAGCGTAAGTTCAAGATGTAGAAAACAAAAAATGGAATTTACGTCTATACATTGTCGTTAACACAATACCCATCCTAAATATAAATGCCTATTTTTAATTAAACTATCCAACGTTTCGGGCGTTAAATTATTTAGGGCTAGGGACACTTTTTATCGCGTGAACAGTATTAACACTAAATCTCAAACAGACTCAAACAGACATCCTGAACAGGAAAAAAATATCGGTAAAACGGTTATTCCAAAAGGACAACCGCAGGCGGTGAAAAATATTCTACAAAGAATGCCAAAAGAGATAGCAGAAAGCTTTTCTGAAGAGCAACTCGCACATTTGCACACTGCTTTAGGCGCAAGAAGCTGGAAAAAACACAGTATCGATATTCGCTCTACGTTTTCGATTCCATTGTCTCCAACAAGCATCTATTACGTATTCCTTGTGGGCAAAAACCATCGCGAAATGTCTAGACGAGAACAAAGAATTTCTGCACTCACCTCGGCATTGATAATATCGCTGTTCGTTCTATTCTCAATGCTAGTGGGCTTGTTAACTCTGTATTTATTGAAATCTTGGTTAGGTATTAATCTATTTGAAGACTTTTCACTAGGTATCTGGGATTGGTTTAAAGGTTTATAGCAGAATAGCGCTGAACACCAGCGTTACTCTGCGCTTTTTGTGCTCATGCATTCGCAAAGTGACGACGGATAAGCGCAAATACATCTACCTGACGATAGGCTTTACCATCTTCAATAGCATTTTTCGGCGCAATAAGAATAGCGCCCTGTTCCGGCGCATCGGTAATACGTCCATGACTTCCTTTGACTAAGTCTGGACGCAACGGTGTAACATCCATTAAATATCTAAAACCTAATTTCTTTTTGAGAACTCTACTGGCAACGTATAAAAAAGGAAATTTAATCTCAGGATCAATAAACATTTCTACTGGGTCGTAACCAATTTTTCTATGAATATCGACAGTACGTGCAAACTCAGGGGCTTTTGTGTCGTCAAGCCAAAAGTAATAAGTAAACCAGGCATTCGCTTTACTTATCACGACTAAATCGCCACTTCGCGTATGATCTAACCCGTATTTCTGTTGTGCTTTTTTATCTAAGACTTGTTCAACACCATCATTTGAGAGCAGTAGTGTTTTTACATCATCTAACGTTTTGCCGTCATTTAGACACTTATCATGCAGATATACGTGGGCGCATTGATGATCAGCGACAGCAAACGCCTTTGACGCCCCGCAATCTATATTTTCGATAATTTGCGTATTTGATATTTGCGTCTCGCGCACATTGATATAACCCGCCTTACGGAGCATTTTGTTGATATGAATGGGCTGGTTGACTTCGGTAATGCCATATTCTGATACAATCAAAAAATCTACGTTGTATTGTTCATAGGCTTTTACGATATTGCCTACCACCTCATCAATGGCGCGTATCTCACTCGGAATAGAGACATGATTGGGTCCAAATTTTTGTAAGCAATAATCTAAATGAGGTAAGTAAACGAACTGTAAATCAGGCCTATTCTTTTCAAACTCTTTTATAGCGGCATTCCCTATCCACTGGCTAGCACCAATACCCGCTTTCGGCCCCCAAAAATTAAAAAATGGGAAGGTTCCAATGTCGTTTTCAATGCTCTGGTGCAAGCCAGTAGGCGAAGAATATAAATCAAATATCTTGTTGCCGTCTGCAAGATAATGCGGTCGTGGTGTAATGCTATTATCTACGTTAGCGTACATGTTATACCACCAAAAAAGCGTAGATACTGTAAACTCTGGATACTGCGCCTTTAGTACATCCCAAATTTTGTCTGATTGCACAAGTTGGTTTGATTGCTTCCAAAACCCCACCTCAGCCAACTCTCGAAAATACCAGCCATTACCTACAATGCCATGCTCTCTTGCTTGTTTGCCAGTTAACATGGCTGATTGCGCAGTAGTGGTCACCGCCGGAAACTCGACGTCCATTGGCTGGGCTTGATAGCCTCGCTGTAGAAGTTTATTCATGTTCGGCGTATTTTCACCCAACATATAGGGGCTGAGGCCTACAACATTCAGAACGACTAAAGGGTTAGCACTAGGTTTTGTCATCTTATTGCTCTTATTCTATTCATTACATCTACCACTGCTACTTGGATACTCCAGCCAACAAATTTCGTGCAAATAACGCCTGCTCTAACCAATCAAATTCAGCAATCAGGCCGCTATGTAAGGCCAGCTTTTTATCTTTTTCTTTTGAAAGCAAGTTTAGCCAAGTATAGGTTTCAATTTCTAAATGTGGTGCATAAGGTAGGTGCTCGGAAACAAAATCTAAGGCCGTCAAAATAGCCCTTTGCGTAGTGCCTAAATTTGGCAATGGCAAATTTTCCTCCGCATGATTAATCGGTATATGGTAGTGAATACGCGCCTCAATGCTCGTATTCGCATCTATATTGTTACAGTAATCACCAGAAGCGCTCTCTAGCAGAGCAATTAAATCTTCTCTATTCAAATCTGCAATTGCCGTCGTTTGCCTTCCACTACTAAACACTTTTGTTTGATGTAAGAACTTTTCATCACTAAACAACTGTGTCAGTGCTTCAATATCTTCATTAGTTGCTACTCTAGCCGTGAGTGCATTTGAGACTTGAATTTTGGCAATCACTATCCCAAGCGAGTGAATCGCCTGCAAAGACGCTCGAATATCTTCTCCCATCACGCCTTGATGGCAGGTATCATAACAACAACCAATATAGCGGAGCAGTCTATGTTTGTTTACTCCAACACTCTCAGCATAGGGTATTAACTCGTCTTTGAAGAACGCAGTAAGTTCGGTCGTGGACTGCAATACGCAATCAGGCTCCATTTCGATACTGACAACAATACGCTTGCCTGTATCTTCTTCTAACGTTTTTAAAAACTGTGCAAGCGTGACAAAATTTACAACCGATTGGCGGTGTTCTGCGACCGTCCAATTGCTTGCATAGGCTATGGGTAAGGTTGATATTGCGCCAAAGGACACATCATCTGGCAAACAGTTGGCTAAGACAATAGCAAGTTGCTGGGTATATTCAAGGCGCGACAGCTCTGCCCAAGTAGGTAAATATACTTGTTGCTTAACAACTTTTTGATGAAAATCGCCATAAGGAAAACCGTTTAAACTACTTAACCTCACTCCCTCGTTGCCCAGCACTTGTGTAAATTCATCGAATTTATGCGTGTCATCAATAAGTTGCTTGGTTGCTTTTGCAGACAACCATAGACCCGACGCCATTTGAGGCAACCCACGGCCATTTTTCACCGCAGCGAAATGCACTCGAATATTCTCAAGTACATCCGTTATATCTTCGCCAGGGTGCACATTGCTGCAATAGGCAATTTGCGCCGCTGAAAAGCTCATCTGCAAGCGCTTAGTCTTTTGGTGTTTCGACAATGGGCTCTTGCCCACGCAAGACTTTGTTGTCTTCGAAGGTTTTTGTTTGATCAATCAAGGGCTTTTTCACCATGTCTAACGAAATTCGTCCGCTCTGCGCAAAGAAATTAATTGGGTTGTTAAAGGTGACTTTTTCAACTTCTTCTGCACTAAAGCCGCTATCTAACATGGCTTGTGCGGTTTTTGGCACTTTAAGTGGATCACTCACGCCCCAATCAGCCGCACTGTTGACCACCATTTTATCCGTACCGTATTCTTGCAACAGCTTAACCATACGTGGTTCTGACATTTTTGTATTTGGGTAGATACTATGCCCACGCCAACACCCCGTTTCTAAAACTAAAGGTAAGGTTTGTTCTGTTAAATGATCGACCAATACCATCTCTTCAGCAATACCACTTTCTTTAATCACATCTAAGGTACGCTTGGTCCCGCCGACTTTGTCTCTGTGAGGCGTATGAATAAGTACTGGCAGTTCTTGATCAATAGCCAACTGTAGTTGCTCAGCCAAAAACCTATCTTCTTCAGGTGTAATGTCATCGTAACCAATTTCGCCAACGCCCACGACATTATCTTTTTGACAATAGCGCGGTAAAATTTTCATTACGGCTTCCGCCAATTCTATGTCATTTGATTCTTTTGGATTTAGGCCCATTGTACAAAAATGCATAATACCGAATTGCGACGCCCTAAAATGTTCCCAACCAATTAGGGTGTCAAAGTAGTCAATAAACGACCCTACTTGTGTGCGCGGCTGGCCCAGCCAAAAGGCAGGTTCGATGACCCCAATGATGCCGGCTGCAGCCATATTTTCATAATCATCAGTGGTACGAGCTAGCATATGAATATGCGGATCAAAGTATTTCATGGTTATCATCCTAAATTTTAATATTTCCGTAACTAACGCATCTCAAGACCCATGCGCTAGATTTCAAATTGTGACATCCTCAATCGCTTGAGATTCAATTAAACGTTCAAGACCTTGTTTGTGCGCTTCATCGCGCGCAGCAAAGTGTCGCGCATATTGACTGAAAACAGCTTTATGTTCAGCTTCCAAAGCATTGACTTGAATTGCCGACCAAATAGAGGCTGGCGGAATTCGCTCAGCTAACGCTTGCTCAATAACATAAGAAAAGCACATATTATTTAATACGTCATTTGAACGCGATTGTAAGCCAATTACATTTTCGATATTCAAACCTTGATGCAAGGCTTTAAGCACTAACTGATTAAAATTTAATACTTCAAAATGCGTACTTGGATAAGGGTTATGTAGTGCTAATGCAGCAAACTCATCAACACTATTACATCGACTTGCTCTCACGGCAGTATTCACCGCTAGACCTTCTGAGTCTAGGAGAAACAAGCCTTTAATCAAGGCACACTTTTCTTGACTATCACCATACTGATAATAGTCTTTTACTAGCTGAGAAATTGGCAAGTTAGAATGACAAAGAAGTGTATCTATTAATAAAATGATTCGCACAATTTCGCTTGCTTCGCATAAAGGCAACTCATCTAAAGAAACCGCACTCTTAATTTTCCTTTTTACCCCGACCGAGATATTAAGTAGCTCATTGACAGCATCATTGCTACTTCGAATAGCGTCAAACCCAGCAGACAACCAAGCATTCTCTTCTGTCGTAAGTTGAATACGCACACGTGGCAACATATCTTTAGCAACTGGGTTTAACATTAATAAATCAACCTAAGTAACGTATAATTTTTTATTTAACATTCTGCAAGGTGGTAGCAACGCCAAAATAAACAAGCTGTATAAATAGTGCCCCGCCATAGCAGTAATTAGTGCATCTAGTGGTATAACGCCAATTACCATAAAGCCGATCAGTTTCTGAATATTCTCTGGGACAAAATCAGCAAACACCACTCGCAGCTTATTTAACATCAATAATGACCACAGTATGACAATTCCATAAGCGATGTAACGCTGCCAATCGAATAACTCAAAATGCATATGGGCTAAGAACAAACTCGAAATAGCGCTGCAAAATATGAAGAACGCGGTTACCCATACTGCTTGTTTGTTTGCGGCCGAGGTTTCTTGCTTACTTAAGTAGGTAAGGCCAGCAATATAGAAAAATATTGGCACCGCAATGAAATAGTCGATACTACTCAAGTTTTGACTCAGGCTCTGTTTACTAGTGGCGAACATAAGCACAAAACTTGCACCAAAAATCCAGTTAACGTAGCGGCAACTTGCCATACAAAAAGAACCAAGCAAACCATCTTTTATTACGCCATTATATAGCACAATGGCAAGGCACAAAAACATACCAATCACGCCTGACGCTTGACTAAAAGCGAAGGCCATACCAAGACCAGCAATCATCAACCCAAAGCCAAATAACCAGGCAAATCCGATTGAAATTTGACCACTCGGCAAGGGACGAAAAGCGCGTTCAGCTAGGTCTTCTTTATAATCAAAACAATCATTTAGAGTCATGCCCGAAAAATAAAAGCATACACTAGCCGACAATAAATATAGTAGCGACCAATCCAATTGGCCATTAGAAACGATTACCGACGTAGCGAGAATATTCGATATTGCAGTAAATCCCGCTGGCGCACGAATAAGTTTAAGAAAAGGCATAATATTCAACATAAATGTTATGTTATCACATTATATTGATTTTATTTGATTTATGGCATTCAACATTTCGGCATCGTCAATTTCATTCACCTCAAAGCCTTTACCAATATCTGAAAGTAAGGTGATACAGAGGTCGCCACCTAGATGCTCTTTAAACTCGTCTAAGGCTTTCACGATATCTAGGTCTAAGAGAATTGGATGATTAAGCTCAAAACCTAGGTCTAATAAAAGCTCGACTACCCTGTCGGCTTGCTCAATGCTGATATGTTGCATTAACGCAGAATAAATAGTGTCGAGCGCGATACCAATGGCAACGGCTTCACCATGCCTTAGCGCGTTGTGAGTCATTTGCTCCAATTTGTGGGCGGACCAATGCCCAAAATCTAATGGACGGGCAGAGCCGAGTTCAAAAGGGTCTCCGCCATTTGCGATATGATCAAGGTGCCATTTAGCGCATTTTATGATCATTTTTTCTGTGGCTTTAGCTTCAAAGTTTGCCAATGCATGTCGAGTGGCGTAAAGCTCTTCAAAAAAAGTAGCATCTTTTATCAACGCTACTTTTATTGCTTCGGCTATACCTGCTCGCTTATCACGCGCTGTTAAGGTGTCAAGCAATGTAAAATCATTGACAACAGCAAACGGCGGCGCAAACGTGCCCACAAAGTTTTTGCGATTGTGAAAATTAACAGCATTCTTTACACCTACACCAGCATCATTTTGACCCAACACCGTAGATGGCATCCGAATAAGACGAATCCCTCTGTGCGCCGTCGCCGCCGCAAAACCAACAGCATCCACTAAGGCTCCACCGCCAATCACAAGAAAGTAGGAATGGCGATCTATTTTGTGCATTTCTACTTCAGCATAAAGCGTATCAATAAGCGATTCATTGTTTTTACAGCCCTCGCCACCTTCTAGTACTAAACAAGGTAGACACTCAACACCAATATTAGAGAAGTAAGTGCTCACATCACTTTTAAGTTCAGGATGCAATAGCGACACCTGCTCATCAAAAATGGGCAGCACACAAGGTGATTCGTGTTTATTGTTAATTAAATTAGCTAATGTCTCGTTTGTTGGGTCGAATGCATTTCGACAAAATACTACGGGGTACTCGTAACTCACCGTAAATTTTTGAGATAAACATACCTGTTCCAATACATTGCTTTGTGACACAACTTACTTACCTTAATTACTACGAAGTGTTTAGCGGAACAAACACCTGCTTGCGAATGAATTTTGTTATTTATATGTGAATATGGTGTCAATGATAACTATATTCAAGCGTTTTTTAAGCAAAAGTTATAACGAACTTGACCTACCATTCCCATGATTCTTGCTCAAGTCCGAGGTCTTAAAACGAATGCTTTGATAAATCATACCTTAAGCAATATTAGCGCTAAAGTACGAAACAACAGAAATGTATTATGTTATTTTCAAAATAATATATTGCACTGAGCAACCGTATGTTTATGGCGCCCAAACAAAAAGGCCGCTTCATCAAATGATGCAACGGCCTTTAACATTTTAAATGCACTATTTCTTATCGTCTTCCAATAAGAAGCCATAACGTCGCTGATACAATTCAGCATGGACTTCTTTCGCTGCTTTAACCATATGCTTGTATGGAATATCCGCAACATTCACCATACCAGTATTGTAATTTTCTCCATCGTAAGCACGACCGGAAATAGGGCCATCCATATATTGGAACATGTGCACACCCACAAAATATGGATTGTCGACAATGGTTTCCATATAGCGCTTCATCATGTAGCCACGATCCTTTTGGTCTGACGCAATAATGATTCCAGGATGCACATGACCCGCATCATCTGAACCAAAGCTAAATTCTCCAATTAAGCTCGGCGCATCCACTTTTTCCAAAATTTCCCATTCACTTGGCACAATACCTTCTTCATACAGGTTATATGTAATGATGTCGCTGTTCTCCGCCGCCGCTTTTACAATCTCGTCAGGCATTCCCCACACAGGTAAACGAGAGCCTAGGTACATATGGTTTGGCAATACTTCTTTTAATGCACTATTGACTGTCCCAAAATACTGCACGCCATAGGCATACAGTAAGTCAGAGTAATCTTGTTTTTGGGCATCAGTATTAAATGAAGAGTCAGCACCTTTTGCAAAGCTGTCCCAAGACGCATACTCTTTATTCCACGCCTTATTTAGCTTTTTAATCGATTTGTATTTTTCTTTCAGGATTTTGGTGAATGCAGCTTTAGCAGGGACTTGAGTAGCATCTTGTTTTAGTGTGTTGAACACAATACCGTAGTAGAGCTCGTCACTACCACCACGGCCAAAGCTTTGTTCATTGTCCATGAATATACCCATGCACCACGGCGTATTGTTTATTTGCCCAGCGACATGTTCAGCGGCAGCAACAGCCCTTGCCCGAAAGCGTGGATCGTAAGCATCAGGTACACCATGCCAAAAATCGAACCCCGAACTCAAGGTTCCAAATTCACCGATAATATCGGCAAATGCGACGAATGGGATTTGATTGTTACCATAATATTGCTCTTGTGACCAATTGCCCAACGAGGTGTAACCCCAATCCAACATGCGTCTTACGGTTACTGAACGCCAAGTATCTAAGTAAGATTCCTTGTAAGTTTCGCCATAACGACGCTCTAAGTTTGCACTATAAAAACTGTATGTTTCTCCACGTTTTTGCGGTCCACTCTGGGCTTCGCGTCTATAGCCAAAGTGATTACCTAATGGATCATCATATGACGGCAACCATTCGAATAAATTAGCGCGAGTATCATTTATGATCTTTCGACTGTGCAAGGCCTTATCGGCTACTCTATTTAAAGGTTGATCATCTTCAGCAACTGTCTCGTCTGCGCTTCTTTTAGGGATATATTCATCATCAAAATCATAACCAGTCATCGTAGACGAATTAGACAAGCGGATAATGTCGATACCGGTTGAGAAATATAAATATCCTTCGGGATCGATAATTGCCCACTTACCTTTTACTTTTTGCGTACGGAAAAAGCCCGTCCCTTCAAAACGAGGGCCATCTTTCCAACCATGAAACTTTGAGCGATCAGGAAGTTTTTCGCCACTCAAGGTCGCCATCTCATCCGCAACTATTTGCGCCAGATGTTCATCATTATTAACTTTGTCTTCATAGTCTGCTTTGGCATTTTGGCCATATTTGTCAATTAAGCCGACCAGAAAGTCTTTGTCCATTTTTGGATTAGGGCGCAAGCGAATATTGTCTATCTTAATTTGGCGATCACTAACGAGGCCGACTGCATTTAAAGAGATCGCAGTAATACCGGTCAAATCTAAGCGCTTTTTACCCCAAAAAGAATAAAATTGATGATCCCCTGACTCCCATGTCACTGGGTTTGAGCGAAAGCCTGACGAAAAATTAAATTCAGTGCGTGTTGCCCACGGTGGATCAACTTGGTCATGGCCATCCATTTTAGCGTAAACCGTTTTTGTTTCGCCCACACCCACGGCTATGCCTCGTGTATAGAAATCACCGTTTTTATCGCCAATGTTTAAATCAATT
Organism: Agaribacter marinus; assembly: GCF_030160655.1. Lineage (GTDB taxonomy): Bacteria > Pseudomonadota > Gammaproteobacteria > Enterobacterales > Alteromonadaceae > Glaciecola > Glaciecola marina. The sequence goes on along the minus strand of NZ_BSOT01000006.1, from coordinate 645,958 downwards.
TGTACTGATTCCGTCCCGCTGTTAGTGACTTCCCAAGCCAAGTGAAAATCTTTATATGAAGACCAATCAAACGGCGTTTCAGGACGTATAACGATTGACGAGGCGTTATTTTCTTTTGTATTGAAGTAAACAGTTAATGACCGCTCACCACTAATTGGTTGATTGGTGTCTAAGCCCAAATCTGCATTATTACTACCAATTGAAGATGGGATTTTTTTTGACTCAAAGTCGAACAGCATCACTTCACCGTCTAAGGTCTTCGCCGTTGACAAAGAAGTATTGTGTTTAAAATCGTTTGCATCGTCGACAGCACCTAGGGCATTTAGGCTAGTCCCCGAAAAAACAGCCGCAAATGCAAGTGCAATCGACCGACGAGAAAATTTAATCATAGCGTGTCCTTCAATAAAATTTGAAGTTAAATTTAGACGACCAACATCAAATTTGCTAGTCGATTTACACTAAATCTACTCATTTTTTGTTAACAAAGTTATCGATAAGATTTTACAAATATGAATTAAAGGATCAACGTTTTTTTCAATGTAAGCAATTAATCTCGCTAGAGAGTTAATTAAATAACAAGCTCAGTAGTATTTACAATTGCGCAAGTAAAACCGCAATTAACAACTGGCAAATTAAGACAATGACAAAAACGACACCTGCTTGAACCGCCGATTTTACCCAACTGTACTCAGTTACCGCTTTTAACATGAAAAACGGAATAAAAAAGTAAAGCAAATCAGGCAAATACATGAGTACAGGTTGCGCATCTAAGGCACGTAAACCTATTTGAATAAGAAAGACTAAAATTGCGGGCGCAAGTACAAATGTAAGAGATATAAAACCATCTATTATTTTGTCTTTGTCTGTAAATTTAAAGAATAAAAATACTAAAAATGCGGCAAGTCCAATTTGAATCATTGATCATCCATTGTGTGGTAAGAAAATTTTAGCGCGCTAGTATACTTGAACTAATATGAATTGTATTGGTGTGATTACTAAGAGGTTATACCGGCTCATATCTAAAGTGATATTTTTAAGTAAATACTTCAACTTGAGCTGATAGGCAGCTTAAGACAAATTGCGGACTGTCAGTAACTTTTAAATAGTGAACAAAAACGCTGTGTTAAGCTTACAGTGGAAATGTCGCCGCCATGTTTTTTACTAGTAATCAGTAAACTGACAATTCAGGATATTTTTGACTATAACAAGTGATAGTATTACCCCATTAATTGGAAGCATGGAAAAGAAAGAATTAAAGGTAAAGTCAGAAATAATTCATCAATATACTTTGCCTTTCGGCGTAAATGGTTGCCTAGCACTATCGAATGATATGTGTGTGATTCTTGGCACAAACTCAGGTGAATTGGGTAAGTTCGTACTCTTAAATTCAGGTTCTATAGAAGTGCTTGATTATGAAGTTCCTTCAATGGATAAGTGTGGCTTCAACTACCGCGGGGCACTATTTATAACGGATGTAGGGTTTGGTTGTGTGTTCGACCATGAGCTTGTTGAATATGACCTTCGTAAAAGAACTTTTAAAACTACCAGCGTTAAAGATTCACTTCCTCGTGATGAGGCTAACCGTAAGACTGGGCCGTATCGTGCTGCGGTTAAAGTTAGTGAAAAGGAATATCTTGTTACGCTTCAAGATAACTTTCATTACTTTAAAACTAAATATTTTTGTACTTTGAAAAAAAACATGTGGGGGGCGCGTTATGACCCCTTTATATACACGATGAAAAGAGCGACATTCAGCAGCACAGTTGATTGCCATGCTACCTATACCAATGGCAGGTTACTTTTTCATAGGTGTGAATACGGATATATGCTATCTGATAGAGACAATGATATTTCTGAGTTCTGTGAGATAGCAAATGGAAGAGAAAATTTCATTGCCACAGTAACGAAGGGAATGGGGCGATTTACCAGTGATCAGGAACACTTGCTCATCAAAACGTATACAAAACCCTATGTACTTGAGTTTTATTCATTGCAGGGCGAAAAGCTATTTACTATTCCACTGACTCCTAAGCGAGTAATAGGCAACATAGAAAAGCGATATCTAGAGTTTTTTGATAAATATGATTCCACTATATGGATGGGCCGAAATTACAGCGTCACCCAAACTCGATTTGAAACTTCTCAATAGTTAAACCTAGTTGGGTTAATTACTAAGCTTACGTCTGCAAAACGTACTTTTCTGCCGAAACCCTTGTAACCACTGGCTCAAATAGACAAGGAACCGACCTGCGAGTTTTAATTATTGAGAGATGCTGAATGGCACTAAGCGGACTCTCAAATTTTTCAAACAATCTAGTATTCGTAACTGATAAAATCCATCAGATTATAAAAATCTGACTCGCTCAGGGCATTAAGCGGTCGTTGAAATGAATCTATTTCTGATAATTTGACCGATTTTTGTGTGCCGTTATCGGACCGTCTATCAGTATTATGTAAATTGGCGCTATGCACGATTTCCGGTCGCTTAAAGCTAATGAGAAACTTGTCCATCGTGTTAAGAAGGCGTAAGTAATTGTTATTCTTTTTAATTTGAACTAACAAAGACTTAATTATTCAGCCTGTTTCGATATCAAAAAGCATGTTTTTTGTTTTTGCCTACCATATTACTTAATAATTAAGTATATTAGCTTGAGAATTTTTAAATATATGTTTTATCCAGACTTTTAGTAAAATCGAATATTAAATTGGTAATAAAACTTGCCACCACTAGAGCAAGAACGCACATTTTTATAATTTAAGGGTTTGAGATGGTTGTTCGTGGCGTTGTTTTGTGATGGTTGTTCGCGTCGCGCAATGAGGTAGTTCCGAACTCAAGGAAAGAGGGCTCGCAATGAAACTACGTACTTTTTTACTATGTTATTCACTTATTTTGTTTACCGGTTGCCAGATAATTGAAGAAGGCGAGGTAGATTATGTTCGAACCGTTGAAAATAATGCCTTGTCCGCCAAGGATATAACTCAATGTGACAAAGCACTTTATGACAAATCCGAATATACTCGTGCAGGGGTAACGCGTGAGTGTTATGAAACTCTTTACCGAAAATACACGAAAGTCCCACAAATTGCTTCCGGAGACACTATCTCGGTGCATTTGATGCAAGCATTCAACGGTGCTGCATTTGAATGGAAAAATGCTTCTGAGTTCTTTGGACGAAGAGGCTCCAACGCTGAGATGGTGATCATTGCTAATGTGTGTGAGCAAGGAAAGGCCGGATGTTCAATGTCATTTGGGCCTTCAGCAGATAAAAATGGTCGGGTTATTTTTTATTCAAATGGCGTAAAAGCCCTTCAGTATTTAAATTTATCTTATTTACCCGTTTATGGTCCTATCAAATATGAAGGTGGTCCCTTAATTATTCAGTTGACCATTGTCGAGCTTGATGATCCTTCAGATCAACAAAAAGCGATGCTGCAATCACTGGCATCCGCTGGAAAACAATTATATCCGCCTGCCAGTGATGTGCTGACAGTGCTAGATTCTGTTGGCTCAGCCATATTATCTAACTCCAGTGATGATATTCTTTTTCGGTATTCGATGACCTTGGTTCCCGATTCTCAATCGCAAAATTATCAAAGCCCAATCGTTGCTGAAGGTAACTACGCATTTATCCGTAAAAATACTAACAAAGGGCCACTGGAAACCGAACTATTGGACAAATTGTACTTTGATAATCTCTCCGGCCGCTTGGTGGAAGAGTGTGAAAAAGATGATAAGGAATTGACCAGAGTTGACTATGATGATGGCACCTTTGATGAGTTTGACTACATACCATGTACACTTGATTTGAATACCGGTAAGTATTTCAAGGACTATCGTAAAAACACCTATTTAACCTTTCAAATTAAATCTGGTTTCGTTGAAAAAACCTTGGATAATATTCAGACCTTTGAGTTGCTGTTAAATGATTTGAATCAAGCTGCAGATGAAAGTGCTGCGCAAGCGGTACAAGCGATTTCAGGCTTAGAAAATACCTTTAGTAGCCGTGCCAAAGAAGCGAGTTTGCAAAAATCATTGAATACCTTAAAGACAATTGTTAGCGATATTACAAAAAATAAATTTGATTTGTTTTCTATCGAGGCATCAAAGTTCGTCAAACTGTACGACATTGAGCTAAACAAAATGAAAACGGCAAAATGCGATGATATACCATTACCGCCTGAATGTGAGTCATTAATATCAAGTGAACAAGTACAGCAATTTCAAATAGAGTTACATGCGTTTCTAGAAAGCATCAATCCCAACCCAGCTCATCAGCTTAGCACTATCATACCGTTAGGCAGTGAACCATTAAGTGATGCGGGTAAAGTCAAAACCGTGTTGCAAAATGGTTATAAAAAGTTCTTTAACAAAGCACTATTTGAAAAATTTTCCGGAGAGTTACAAGCGATTGACAAGCTGGTTGCGAATGTGAGTGACATAAAGGTGCGAGCGAGCGCGCCTGAAGCCCTCAAGAAAAGAAAGGCACTTTTGATTGCTAATGTGAACAACTTTTTAAGTGAACTTGCATTGGAACACGCAAATGCTCTAACAAAAACTTGTCCATCTATTACGAATCAGGATTGTTATTTAAATTTAACCACCACGCAAAAACAAGCACTGATAAATGCGTTTAATCAATTTTTAGCACGCAACATTCACGGAGCGACTGCCATTGACGCTTCCACTGATGCAAATTTAACGACATCCTTATCAGCAGCCAATATACTTGCTTTAGAAAAACTCATTGAGAATGCGTTTTAATAAATCTATCAAAAATAGTTTTTGTTTGCATCAATGGAGTCTTAACTTATGGTCAATTTCACTATAGAAAATCCGCAAGGCAATACGATTTGAATTGACCAACGCACAATTAATGTTAGATAGTTTTAAAATGTTTCTCTATTTTACAACTCAGTACTTAGTTACAAACATCACTAAGCTTCATTATCAAAGGAGTGTTGCTGGAAATTGCATAACGCTGAGCTGGTCGGAGATAGATTGAAATAAGAGAGTTCATTGTAAATATTCAAACACTGAACGTCCGGTTATGAAAAAGGTCTACCCTCTTATCTGTCGCTTGCAACAATTTCGCCAAGTTCCGGTTTACGTACAAAAGAGACTATCAGAATAGATTTGGCAGGGGTATCGAAAATATCGGATTATATGGCGTCTAATCCCTCGGCAATCACACTGATTCACAGAAGAAGCCAACTTATTCCACGAAACCCGAGCGTATTTACTAATTGCTCGGGTTTGTAGCCAAATTTATAGAATTGTTTCGTCTATCACTTATCGCTTATCTAGTGTAACGGTACCATTTACTGTAGACACTTCGACCGTTCCCGTCGGATCACCCGTTGAAAATTCTAACCATCTGCGAGGGCCATATTTTGCTTTTTGAGGGGCTACATCATTAAATTTATTACGAATTCGCCCACCCGCATGGCTTTCAATATCAAACTTTGCTTGAATATCCTTATCAAGATTTAAATCAATACTACCGCCAACTGAACTCGCTTTAATATAACCTCCGTCATCTAAATCAACAGACGCGTCTATAGAACCGTTCACGGTTTCCATGTTTAAATCCATCGCAGTGTCGAGCTTGATACTCATGTCACCATTGACGGTTTCGACCTTCACGTCACTAGCCTTAGAGTTAAATTCAACATCGCCATTTACTGCTTCAATTCGAATATTCTCACCGCTAGTATGCTCAACATCAATATCACCATTGACAGCATCGATGACAACGTCTCCAGCAAGCTCACGCGCTCTAACATCACCATTCACTGTCTCTAAACGAATTCGCCCCTGCAAGTTACTTGCTTCAATTCTACCATTGATCACATCGATATCGGTGCCACCACTCACGTCGCTAATCTCAACATCTGCATTTGTTGTTCGATAATCTACTCTGGATTTCTTGGGGACATAAATCACCAATTCGTCACCATCAGCATGCGAACTTCCCCAACTTGACCAGCTTTTCTTCTCGACCTTCACAATAATCTCTATTGTTTTACCATTGCGCGTAAACTGAAAGTCTTTCGTATTTTCGCCAAGTTCACCTTCAACCTTTACTTGCTTTTTATTCCAACCTTTTATCTCAGCCTTACCCGAGAGATGCTCAATTTTAACAATACTGTCTTCGCTTGCGTCCTTCGTTTCGTTAACTTTTTGACCAGCGAATATATGAGTAGAGCAAAACAATACACATGCGACAACAACGGTTTTTGTTGCTTTCATACTTTTCATTTTTACAAGTTTCATAAAATTACCCTATAAATTAAATTTGTTGCCAAGAAGGCGCATGCACACGCTCTATGAGTTTTAACTGTTGCTCATAAACATTTTTTAACATGGCTAATAATGCTTGATTGTTAGGATCTTCTTTTAGCGCTGTTTTTATTGCTTTTGCAGCCGCATCCAGTTCATCTAACTGTTGTTGCCAATTTTGTGTCGTGGCATTTTGACCGTCTAAACTAATTAAGAGAGCATCACGCTGCTGCATAAATTGCACACTCATTTGCTCAGCGATAGCTTGGTTGTTCTGTAATATTCCTTGACTACCCAACCCTTGATACCCCATATACCCGACAAGCAGCGCCACTAAAAAAGATGCCGCAATGCCCGTCTGGCGACGCCAACTTGTTTTCTCAGCCGCTTGGCGTTGCGAAATGGCGTACTCTATACCCGGCCATAGATCTCGCGACGGCGTTTTTTCGCGCGGTAGCGCTTCGAGCTGCTGAGTCATATCTTTTTCAGAATTATTCATTACTCATCCACTCCTCAATTAAATGTCTTGCTCGATGAAATTGCGCTTTGCTCGTGCCGACAGCAATGCCCAGCATTTCACCTATTTGTTCGTGTCGATAACCTTCTATTGCATGCAAAACAAACACCCATCTGGCGCGTTCAGGTAACTGATATATATGTTTTTCAAAAGCATCCATGTCTGGTTCAGAGGCAATCTCGTGCCTGAGCTCTGCTGACTCAAGACTAAACATCTTATGCCACCAACCTCTTTGTTTGCGTAAATAGCTAATAGTGACGTTGGCTGTCACACTGTGAAGCCACGTAGAAAATTTACTTTTACCGTCGTAATTATCTAACTTACGCCATACCTGAATAAACACCTCTTGCGCCGCATCCTCGGCCTGCGATTTATCTGCGCAAAGCCGATAACATAAGGCATATACGCGATTAATATGCGCATCATAAAGCACCTTAAACGCATTGCGATCGCCATTTTTAGCAGCGTATACAATATTGTCTTCACCGTTTTCTAATGCAGTATCCGACGGTATAAGAGTTAATGGCTTATTCATTTACCTTGGCTTTTTGTTTGTCTTATTGGGTTAGTCGCAAGCAATTATGCATTGGTTTACATAGTCAAATTTACACAATCAAAATTTTTTAATTAACCCGAATTCTAGATAAGAAATAGTGCTAATCTTTGTCTACTATTGGATAGGCACCATAACTGCATAAGTGCTTGAAACAATAAGGGATAGGAAGGAAGAAAGGAAGTAGTAGGGCAAAGTAGTTCTCGTTTTATTAAGAACTACCTTGCACACGAGTCACGAGACTAAATCATCATTGACTTACCAGGCAGCACTGGGTCTCACTTTAGCAATACATTAGCCGTAAGATTTTTGTTGGATTCAGCTTGTTGCAATTTATTGGCCGCGTATTGTTTATTTGCTACAAGCCGTTTATCTGATTTGTCTAACAGACTCGCCGCGTCAAAATACTTATACGCAAGTACCCAGTTTTCTTGCTTAAGATGCAGTTGGGCAAGTGCGATATATGACGCAACAGAACTTGAATCGAGCTTTATTGCTCGTTCAAAATCTTTAATCGCGCGCGCTTGCTGGTCCAAATATTGATAGATAATCCCTCTGTTATGTCGCGCGTTTGCCTCGGCTTCACGCGACTTAGTGCTACTAAGGATGATCTTAGAACAAGGACGCGTGGATAATTTAGCTTTTGCTATCCCCTGATATACTTTCTCTGTTTGCTCATAACATTGAATTACATTTTTGTTAAAGCTCCCAATGGTGTCCCTCATTCCCTGCGCACTTAACTTGCCTGCAGCAAAGCATTGCGCCGCAATAAATATCGAAATAATAAATCCTTTACGTAATGTCATGATGTTCTCCGAATGCTTGGTTAATTGAATTCGAGATCACATTACGCAATCAAAACGAAACTGGCGTCCGAACGCCGGTTACTACACCGAATCAAACGTTCGAATCACCGTATTTAGCTTATTCGTACCTTTGGCAGCAAGCGCGGAACATAAAATTATACCGCTTTATTCACTTTTGTATGACGTTGGCGTCTGGCCGATGAATGTTTGAAAGTCACGCATTAAATGAGACTGATCGGTGTAATCAAGCATAGCTGCAGCATCTACTATACTCGCCTCGCCATCATCAATTAACTTCAGCACACCATGCATCCGGTACTTTCGAATTAACCACTTTGGCGAAAGGCCAATGTAGTCTTTGCAAATGCGTTGTAATTGACGTACTGAAATATCCATTTGAGCAGCCAATGCATCCACCTTATATATTGATTGATGCTTAATATTATCGAGTATCTTCTGCGCTCTACTATCTAAAATTGGCCTCGTAGCAAGTAATTTAGGCAACATTTCCTGCAATAGATTGACAAAGTAATGGTCATCGTCATAACTTTTATCATTGATAGCACCACATAGTGTTTGTGGTGCCGCTTTTCTTTTCTGTGCAAGTGTATTCTGAAATGAAAACAACGCGTCCGAATATAAATCAAATATCTCGTCTATCGCATATTGGCGATTTACCATGTGACTGGCCTTATACTTTTCAAAAAATGACAAACCGAGCTGAGGTAGCACACCTACATGAAATTTCACACCAACAATACTGCCAATGCCCTCCATTTTATATTCAAAACGTCCGTCGATTGGACCAAACAAATACATCTCGTCATTTTTAAACAATAAATTAGGATTGGGATCGGGCAAGTTTTTTTGTACGTGTGTTTGTCCGTTTGGAAATTGCCAATCGACAAACCAAAACTGCTCGATGTATGGCGCCAATGTGTCATTTGGAAAATACCGTCTAAGTGAATAGTTTTCATGTTTCACTTTCTGGCTGTCTTTATTGTGAAAAATCCCTGAAATGGGTGCTAGGTTCTCGCGCATAACGTTACCATTTTAATGAGATACCAACCTTTTGCTAAAGTAACGCGCATGTCGCATTTTTACAATCAGGTCTGTTGCTGCTGATGGTAAGCTTATCTCGCATTGTAATTAAATTAGTTCAAAGTAAACAAGGATAAACGACAATGACCATTAACGGCTATTTTCAAATTATAGATTGGCAGGAATCTACAGTCACTGAGATTAACAATGACACTAAACTAAACAAAGCAACGGTTAAAACCGAGTACCACGGTGACATCGTTGGTACCAGCTGCATTGAATATCAACTTTTTTACAACAATGAGAAACATGCTAGCTTTATCGGATATGAACACGTGTCGTTCTCCAAGAGTAATGATAAAAAGCAACTTATCATCGAGCATAAAGGCGTATTCAAAAATGGCATCGCCACTGCGACCTTGAGTGTCCTATTCTCGGAACATGATGATTTAGTCCTTGGCAGTTCAGGCACCCTGAGATCTGACGACCACGGAAAAGCAGAGTTTTCGTTTGCTTCTACCCCCTAAACTAACACTGCGTTGTAGTTGAGCTTCTAATAAAATACGATTAGAAAATGCTACTACAAGGCTGCTTACTTCCGGAAAAAAATTATATCGGACGAACGAAAACATTGCATTAACACCATACAACATAGTATTTTACATATAATTTCATTATTTTAAGTGTAAATACATTATGGGTCTTGCCAAAAACAGCAATACCAACAAGCTAAAATGGGTGCCAAAAACGCTTTTATGCGTCTCTGGAAGTACCTTTTTGGTCGTAACGTCCACATTGAGCGCAGCGTTTGCCGTTGATGAATACAACCCGAAAGATACGGAAGTGTGGACACCCACACCGAAAGAGGTTAAGCCCTACCCTTTCCCTTCTGATGCAATTGTCCTGTTTGACGGCAACAACTTAGATCAATGGCATGGGCATAAAGGCCCAGCGGACTGGGATGTACATAACGGCATTACGACCATTAAGCCCGGTGCCACTGGCATAGCGACAAAAGAAAAGTTTTGCGATATGCAGTTACATATCGAATGGCGTACACCGGAAAAAGATCCCGAACGTTCTGGCCAACGACAAGGCAACAGTGGGATTTATATACAAGGAAAATATGAGTTACAAGTACTGGACTCCTATCAAAACCCTACATACGTTAACGGACAAGCGGGTTCTATCTACAAACAAAGTATCCCATTAGTAAATGCAAGCCTTCCGCCAATGCAATGGCAAACGTATGACGTAATATACAAAGCACCACGCTTTTCTGATTCTGGAGAATTGCTCGAAAAAGCAAATATTACCGTGTTGCACAATGGCATCGTTGTACAAAATAATGTTGAAATTCAGGGCAGAACTCAACACAAAGGTCCGCCGTATTACGAGGCGCACGGCTGCGAATCTATTTATATCCAAAATAAAAACATTAAAGTGAGTTATCGGAATATATGGGCAAGACACCTTTAGTAAGCATTTTCTTAGGGGCTTTTCTGCTTTCTATGGCTAGTACGAATACGCTGGCAAATGATGATGGAAAATCCGCATATGAAACCAATTGTCAAGCCTGCCATGCAGACCTTGAAGATACCGTTGGGCCATCTTTAAAAGAAATTCAGTCACTTTACCCGGCCAACAAACAGCCGGCTTTTTTGTCATGGACAAAAAAGCCGGGTAAGAAACGTGACAATACGATTCAAATGCCTGCAATGTCGCACTTAGATGACGACATACTTATCGCAATACATGAGTATGTGGTGAGTTTTACACCGGCAAAAAAGAAGAAAAAATCCAACAAACGACATAACTTTACATTTAAAGCACCACCACAAACATACCCATACTACAAACGGGCGTATATGCCTTTTGCTAGTCCCGCGTCAGTGGGCATTTTGCTAGCCCCCGGTTTTGGACTAAATTGGGATGCAGCCACTTGTCGTCTTAGATATGTATTCAAGAGTAAACAGTATTTTTTAGGTGGCGAAAATAACAAAGAAAAATTAGAAAGCGACATCATCTACCAAGAAAACGCGGATGCACTTTGGTCCTTTGCAAAAGGGCTCACACCAAAATACAAAGGGTATCGCTTAGTTGATGACTTACCAGTGTTTATTTATCAAATTGGCAATGTAGAGGTCACAGAATCATTCCAACCTGGCCTAACAAAAAATAGCATTGAGCGACGGTTTACGCTGTCAGGGCATGAACAGGCAGTGACAATGGATTTGTCTAGCATCACAAAACTTAAGGATGGCGAGTTAAGCATAAGCTCATCAGTCGGCAAAATCATCGACAGTAAACTTACGTTGTCAAAAAACCAAGCAAAATCATTCACAATCAAGATGAAAGTGAGTAGCCCAAATGACTAAAAGTGAGAGTAAACCAATGAAGTTAATCAACGCGCTCTCTACAATATATCAATCGCGATATGTTGTGGCTTTCACTTTTGTGACGACGTTTACCACCGTTAGCTTTTGTGCAACTGCCAACACCAACGACGATTGGGACAACTATTACGACATCCAAAGTATCGAGATTCCAAAAGAAATTAACGCACAAATTGGCGGCTTAACCGCGCTTAGAAATGGCAAACTTGCGGCTGCATTTCATCGTGGCGAAGTATTGATATATGACCAAAAAACAAGAGAATGGCAACATTTTGCACATGGACTACATGAGCCACTTGGTTTATTCGAATTAGCAGATGGCTCCTTGGTTACCACACAGATGGCAGAATTAACCAGACTGGTTGACGAAGACAACGATGGTAAAGCAGATTTTTATCAAAATATATCTGATGATTTTGGGCTATCCGGGAACTATCACGAATTTGCCTTTGGCCCTGCTGTTGACAGTAAAGGTAATTATTACATTAGTCTCAATGTTGCCTCTAACTACGCCGGTGTATTTGAAAACGTGAGAGGAACATTTAGTCCGTTAGGCCCCTCTCGTGAGGTAATGACAAATTGGCGGAATGATGAATGGAAAACAAACCTTCGCCACACCGCAGGACGTATGTTTTCTAGAGTGGCTTACCGAGGATGGGTACTTAAAATTACACCTGATGGAAAAACACTGCCTTACGCCTCAGGATTTCGCTCCCCTAATGGGCTTTACATTGATAACAATGACGAGCTATGGGTAACCGATAATCAAGGCGACTGGTTAGCCACTAGTCCACTGTATCATGTGGAAGAAGGAAAGTTTTATGGCCATCCCGCGTCGTTGGTTTGGAAGGAAGGATGGGATAAAGACCCTGTAAAAATGACAGCGAAGGAACTAAATGCCTTACGCACGCCACCCGCCGCACTTTTTCCTCATGCTGAATTGGCAAACTCACCAACACAACCAATAGCGCCACCAAAACTTAAACAATTTGGTTTGCCTGCTGATGAAATGTTAATTGGCGATATGAATCAACAACGTTTAATTCGTTTTTTACCAGATGAAGTCAATGGTGTAATGCAAGGTGCGTCGATTCCCTTTTTGGAAACTAACAAACTGGGCATTGGCAACAACCGTTTTTCATTCGATACAGATGGCAAACTTTGGATAGGAAAAACGCATCTAGGTTGGGCAGGTGACGAAGGTATCAAGTCTGTTCAATGGAACAAAAAGGACTTTTTGTTTGTTGAAGATGTAATCCTAAGTGAAGACGGCTTTGAACTCAGCTTTTCTATGCCCTTAAATGATATGCCAGATATCAGTTTTGAATCTCATACATATCATTATCATGCAGATTATGGTTCGCCCAAAGTAGATCATGACAAAAATATAAAAGTATTAACAACACTATCAAAAGATAAGAAAACGATAATCGCCAAATATCCCGTACTACAATCCGGTTATATTTACACCATGTCGTTAAACAATGCGCGCTCCTCTTCGCAACAGCGATTACTCGGCGATATCGTTAGATATACAGTGAACGAAATTCCTGTAAATTACTAAGAGGTGTTGCACTAACACTGATTAGAAGCCTCATAATAAAAAGGCAGTTATCTTTTCGATAACTGCCTTTTTAGCTTTATATACAATTAATTTGGTGTACGAACAATTTCCCTACTCGCTTCAAACACTTGCAGGCTTAGACTAGTGACAAAGCCACCGCCATCTTCAAAGGTCAACTCAATTGAATTGCTTTCTTGAATAAGCGAATAAGGCACTGGCACCTCAATTACGCCAAAGAATTCGTCACGGGTATTTTGATCATAACCTCTAAAGTCCACCGGCACACTTACCTCAGTGCCATTCACCATAACTGTTGGCGTAAGCGAGGTATTGTGAGCGCGGCCCAAGCCCATACGCAGCATTGCTTCACCTGTCGCCGCCGTCGCTTGCACACCGTTAATCGTAAAATCGATACCAACATTTGCACTAATTGCTTGTTTATAAGTATCTGCAAAATGTTTGCTTTCTTTCAGACTTCCATCAACATTAATGTCATTCGCGAAGGTAATTTTTACAATTTTCGTGGCCTGATAATGCACATTAAATGCAGTTTCATTCAAGGCTATATCGCTTACCTCCTCAAATACAGACGCTAAGCTAGCGCTATCTTGGTAAACCTGTTTGGAAGAAATAGCAGTAATCTGATTGTCTCCCATACCCGCCATATTCAAGGTAAACACTTTGTCTTCAAACTCTAGGTTATTCATAATGACATACGCTGTGTTTCCTTCTACATAAGCATCCACCTGCATGTCTTGATCTGTTGCTTTGGTATCTACCCGTGTACCACCAACATCAGACCAAAGCTCGAAGAATTTGATGAAATCGGTATATACCCATTCATTACTTTCATCATCGACAACATTTAAGCCACCTTCGTCTTCATTACTTAAACGCAATAACCGAGGTCCATAGCGAGAGCCATCATCTCGAATGCCATTGTTGCCCACCCAGTTAGCTTTCAAAATCATGAATGGAATCGCTGATACGATTTGATCAGGTCTTTCCATAAACTGAATCATTTGAGATGAAAATGACCTTACACCAAACCAATCACGTTCTCGTGAATAAGGTCCTGCGTTTGTAATAGGGCGATCAAAATGCCCAAACTCTGAAATCACGAAAGGCTTTACTTCGCCCGTGGACAGCTTACCGTAATGTTCAATCATATCGAGTATCGCTTCTGCGTTGGAACCCGACCGATAAGTCGGCTGACCGTTGTTACCGCCGTCATAAATATGGACAGAATAGAAGTCCATATCTGCGCCTGCTTCGTCGATAAATAAGCGCCAGTTATTTTCCCATTGATTGAAGTTGCCAGCCTCAAACTGTGGGAACGCCGCAGTGTAACCGCCAACCAATACATCAGGATGGTCTTCATGAATCTTTTGAGCCACTACAGAGTGAAACTCTGAAATTTGCTGGCGAGTAGCCTGTACGTCATCCGCATGCACAAATGGTTCGTTTAGCACTTCAATGATAGTGGGTTTCATTTCACCTGTTGTACCACCAGTACCAAAATAATGCGTTAAAAATTCACTGTAAAATTTTGCACCCTCTTCAAAGCCTGCAAGCCATTGATTGCCGTCACAGTCTTGCCCACTGCAAGGCACTGGACCATATTCTGCCATTGGATACATAATTGGTTGGCCACCAAACATCATGTTGCTAGCACGTGCTTCATGTTTATGCCCGGCTGTATCTGCTGCATACCAACCTATCGCCTGATTCCCGTAGGTTACCATTTGGTCAGTATCTAAAAAGCCGTTAGTTGACGTCGCTTGTAAACGACTTAACTGCCATGGCATAGCGCCATTGTTCCGTCCTAAATACACATCGTAGTCTTCTAAAAACGAATCTCGTTGCTCATTGCTGTCCCATTCGTTGTCCGTAACCGCCGCATGAAGCACGATCCATTTGCTACGATCAAATGTTTCAACACCATTGACACTATGCGCCAAATCTAAATTCACATCTACTGTCGGAACTGCTGGTGGCGCAGTTTCTGTGGTTATCGTGAATGTATCCGATACTCCCCCGATAGTAAGCACTACTTCAACACTGCTGTCATAATCTGCAGAAGACATCGCTCTAACAATGATTTCATCACCGTTATCAACGGTACCACTCTCCGATGTAAACGTTGCTCCACCGTCAGTTGAATATTCACCGCCGGTAACGCTAATAGCAGATGCCGCATTGATACCCGATACGGTTATTTGATTCGATGCCGTTTGTGAGGAAACATTAACATCATCAAGATCTGTAAACGTAAATGCCGAAGGCGTTGTGTCACTTGTAACGGGCGGCGGAGTTACTGGGGGTGTCGGCGTAGGTGCAGAATCACTTCCGCCGCCGCCGCAACTTGCTAATATAAGTGATAAAGCGATAAAGGAAAGCTTATGTTTTACCATTTGTCGTGATGTCCTAATAAAATGTATAAAGCGGCAAGGAACGTGTCTGAACTAGCAGAAGGCTAAAAATCTGTTTATTGTTGACACACTTATTGTTGACATACTGGTTGTCAACAATCGCAGGTTAATTGGATGTTTCCAATTTGTAAAGAAAACACCCATGAGAAAATGTATATATGCAAAATGATTTTTATATATGAGTAAAAAATACATTATTCAAAGCTAACTATGTGTAAATTTTTTCTTATACTGTATAACAGACGTATGTGATGCCTCGCTGAATTAATTTCATCAGGAACACATAGATCAATATTCTTAAGACGTATTGAAAATACAATAAATACGTACATTGGGCGGTGTAAGCATGCCTGTACTTTATATGTACACTACTTGACTGACGAGTTGTCGGCTAGTTGATTCCATATCTGCTTTTCATCGACTAAATAAATTCTCTTTCTATGCAACAAATTAAGCGCCGAGTAAGAGGTATTCGTCAAGTATTAAGTGCAAGGCTATTCTTTTTGTAATTCCCATGTAAACTGCGTGGGCAAATTGACCTTATTGTAAATTTAACGTAAGTTTAATTGTAAATTTTTGTAACAGTTATAATTCAATTAGAAAAATAGATACCGATTACTCTCACCTACGTCGATCATCTATAAATAAAGGGATTCATTAGTAATGAATATCGTAGAAATATCACTATTTTCAATCGCCGTCATTGGTGTTATCGGGCTAGGTATATGGAAGAGTCGACAAGGCGCTGAAGAAACCGGAAGTGCAGCAAGCAGTTACTTTCTTGCTGGGCGCGGTTTGTCTTGGTATCTCGTAGGTTTTTCGCTTATTGCAGCAAACATTTCGACTGAACAATTTGTCGGCATGTCTGGAAAGGCGGCAGACTGGCTAGGAATGGCGATTGCGTCCTATGAATGGATGGCCGCAATTACCTTAATTTTTGTCGCCTTTGTGTTGTTACCCAAATTTTTGAAAGTCGGCATATATACGGCACCTGAATTTTTGGAATACCGCTATGGTGGCTTTGCTCGCACTGTAATGGCGCTCGCCACCTTGCTCATTTTAGTCGGTGTACCTACTGCTTCCGTTATTTATTCAGGCGCTAAAGTTATATCGGGCTACTATCCGGATGTATTTCTGCTAGGCAATTTGACCGCCGCATGTTGGTTAATTGCTTTCTTAGCTGCTGGCTATGTGTTTGTAGGTGGCTTAAAAGCCTGTGCTTGGACAGATCTTGTTTGGGGCGCAGCACTTATTATAGCGGGCGCTGTCGTGGCTTATCTTGCCTTTCAAGCGCTTGGCGGTGCAGATCCTGCTACACTCGTAAAAACAGCGACCTTAAAAGACGTAACAACCGAACAATTAGCAGATGCCGGCGCTTGGGAACGATTCCAGTTACTCAATGGCGGGACTGCCGCTGAAGGCGGTAAGCTGCATATGGTTCGTCCACTGACGGATGCCGAAATTCCTTGGTCTGCACTTATCGTCGGTTTATGGATCCCTAACCTGTTTTACTGGGGCTTTAACCAATACATCATTCAACGTACATTGGGCTCTAAATCCTTAGCTGAGGGTCAGATGGGTATTGTCTTTGCCGCTTTCCTTAAGCTACTTATTCCATTTGTAGTCGTTATTCCAGGTATTCTTGCCTTTAACCTTTACTACGAGCAAATGGCGTTATCTTCAGGCAACGGATATGATTTTGATGGTGCATTCCCTGTATTGCTCCGAAACTTGATTAAACCCTATCCTTGGATTAGTTGGTTTGTGCTCGCGGCGATTTTTGGTGCTATCGTAAGTTCATTAGCGTCAATGCTTAACTCGGCTTCTACCATCGCAACAATGGATGTAGTAAGAAAAATTAAATCTGACATCCCTGATGAAAAGCTGCCAGTATGGGGCCGAGGCTTCGTAATCATCTTTGTTATTATTTCTGCGTCGATTGCACCTACACTTGCTCACCCAAGCTTTGGCGGCATATTTACCTTCATCCAAGAATTCCAAGGGTTTATTAGCTCAGGCATCATCGCAATATTCTTATTTGGCATGTTAGTACCTCGCGCGCCTAAATTCCTTGGTTGGAGTGGTATCGTGTTGAATGCCGTATTATACGGATTACTCAAGTGGTATCTTGGTGACGTGATTGTAGATGCCGGCTTATGGTTTGCAGATAGTATATCTTTCCTCGATAGAATGGCAATTTGCTTAGTTGTTGTTTGTGCGTACTGTGCAGTAATGACCGCATGGAAACCAATGGAAAAACCGGTTGTATTACCTGAAAATACAGATATTGATTTAACGCCTTCTCCAAAAGCA
This sequence comes from Agaribacter marinus, assembly GCF_030160655.1. Classification (GTDB taxonomy): domain Bacteria; phylum Pseudomonadota; class Gammaproteobacteria; order Enterobacterales; family Alteromonadaceae; genus Glaciecola; species Glaciecola marina. The sequence goes on along the minus strand of NZ_BSOT01000006.1, from coordinate 628,056 downwards.
AAAATGCTTGGTATGGGTGTCGTTGTATTAACCATTATTTTGTATATTACTTTCTGGTAATCACACCATGTAAATATCGAGAGAACAAAAAAACCAGCGACATCGCTGGTTTTTTAATGCTCGCAATTTGCGTTCGATAGAGGATTAGTTACTATTCAATATGCAGCTTCCGCTCCATCTAAATACTAATCCCCCTTAACTTCAATACTCACATGTTTCGTCGCACCGTCTTCCTGTGTCATTTGTACCTTATATGTACCGGCCTTTAAACCTCGAATAATCGCCAATGCTCTTCCTTCATGAGTAGTCACCGAGGTGCTTTGAAATGCTTGTACGTTGTTAACCCAACCATTGTCTACCCCCATTAGGTCTAAGCCTTCTGGCACTTGCCAACGAATATCTGACTCAGTATGCGTTACTGGCTTACCCTGCTTATCTGTCAATTGGATTTCTAAGTGAGACACAGATTTTTCATCAAGGCTCAATAAGGTTTTATCTGCTGTCACGACAAAGTCCGTTGGCGCTTCAGTCGTCTCAATGATGTCACTGGCACCACATGCACCCGTGGCTCTTATTTCTCCAGCGGCATAAGGCACAGACCATTTAAATATGCGATCGGCGTGATCCGCTAAGTTTTGTTTACCATAGGATTCTCCATTTACGAATAACTCTAATTCATCACAGTTACTATATGCCTCTACAACCGTATTTAGGCCCTCTGTATAATTCCAATGGCGCTCAACGTCATGCCAATACCAAACACGTTGTGCCCAACTGCCTTCTTCTTTTTCAACGACTTTTCCTGTGTTATCCAACGTATACACTGACTTTTCAATGTCTTGCGTAGTCAAATAAACATGTGGTTCTGAATTCCACAAAGATTTAAACATATGGAATGACGGCTTTTTAAAACCAGCTAAATCAAGCATACCACTCGCTACGCCTTTGCGCGGCCAACCACCGTGAGCTTCGCCCATATAGTCAATGCCGGTCCACAAAAATGTACCTGCGACAAATTCACGTTCAATAACTGCCTTCCACTCATGCCACTGCACTACATTTTCAGTGCCCATGATCATTTTTTCTGGAAACAATTTTCGCCCATAGTCATAAATTACACGTCGATAACTATAACCAACAATATCCAGGGCGTCGGTGTAGCCAGAAATATGACTCACCGATGGCAAGATCATATTAGCAATGACCGGCCGTGTCGTATCTAGTGCTTTTACCCATTCAGAGAGCTTTTTAGCTGTTTTAGCGAGTACATATTCGCCTTCTTCGCTCGTATCAAAGCGATGCTTAATCTCTTCTGGTGTAATGTAAGGTGGGTTAAAAAAGTAATTGCCGTTGGCTTCCATTTCAAAATAGCCAGTTGCTGCAGCATATCTTGGATACGTCCATTCAATCTCATTCCCAATACTCCACATAATGAGCGATGGGTGATTTCGATCGCGCAAGACCGCTGCCTTTAAATCCTTGTGTGCATGCGTTTGAAACCAGTCAGCATAACCCCGGCTAATGTAGTCATCGTGTCTTTCTTGTTGGTTCAGACGTTTGTCTTTTGGGTAGTCCCATTCATCAAATATCTCAGCTTGGACCAACAATCCTAGCTCGTCACACAACGCCATTAACTCACGCGACGCAGGGTTATGCGCCATACGAATCGCATTAACGCCAGAAGCTTTAAGTGTTAATAGGCGACGACGCCATACATCTTCTGGTACAGCAGCACCAACTAACCCAGCATCGTGATGAATGTTCACACCTTTTATTAAGGTATGTTTTCCGTTCAAATAAAACCCGGTATCAGGTTTATATTCAATTGTTCTGAAACCTAAGGGGGTTTTAATCCGATCAACTACTTGACCATTCTGGATAAGTTCGGTTTCGGCAGAATATAAATAAGGCGATTCTGTATCCCACAATTCAGGCGATTTTACATCGAGTTTTTGCTCCACAATAAACTCTTCACCTGCGTTTACTGTAACAGTTCCACCGTCCACTAAAATCTTATTTCCTGCGGCATCATATATGCGCGTTCGGTAAAGGCTAGACTGCTGCGAAGACAAGGTATTTTTTATCGTAATAGCAATATTCACCCTGCCATTGTCTTGCGTAATTTCGGGGGTCGTTATATATGTTCCCCAAACAGGAATATGTAACTTAGGCTTTTGATAGAGCGTCACATTGCGATAAATCCCTGAACCAGGATACCAACGAGAATCAATATATCGTGAGCGGTCAACACGCACGGCTAATACGTTTTCTTCACCTTCTGGTTTCAGATGCTCACTCAGGTCTAGCGTAAACGGTGTGTAACCGTTCACTTCTCCACCAATTTTTTGACCATTGATATACACGGTTGAATGATTATAAATACCATCAAAATTAATGAACGTTAGGGTCTCTTTCTCTGTCGTTGGTGTAGAAAACGTCTTTCGATACCAACCCATTCCACCAGGTAAATAAGCTGTAGCACCGTCCCATTTTTCTTCAAACGGATGAGATACGGACCAATCATGAGGCAAACGAAGCGTTGTCCATTTGGTGTCGTCGAAAGAAGCTAATGCAAAGTTTTCATCATCTCCCTCAGTAAACAACCAGCCGTCATTAAAATTCTGAGGGCCTAACTTATTGGAAGATAAAGTTACTCCCTTAACAGCGTCACCATCTTTTTTTCCTTCAGGCGCGGGGGAACAGGCAATAAGTATGCTACTCAGTGTAAGTAGTAAAAGGAATTTATTCATAAACAACTAAAGCTTAACTATTGGATATATATGTTGCTAAAGTATGCAAGCTGTTAATTTATTGTCAACAACAAGCCAAACACTTTATATAAACTACAAATATGCCCTAACTTTACCGCAATGTAATTAGCGTCTATTCTTTAAGTCTCAGGTGGCGTTAGGAGTTGAGTTATCGCAATGTCCAGAAACATAGTGCCTATTTTTTCGGGCGGAGGTACGCGTTTACCTGCGCATATTGGAATCCTTCAAGCACTTCATGACTTAGATATATCATTCACTACTATTGTTGGCATATCTGGCGGTTCGATTGTTTCAGCACTTTATGCTAACGGTATGCCGCTGCAACAAATCCTTCAGCTCGCCACCATCACCAACTTTGGTCAGTTTAAAGAATTCTCGTTTTGGCGCTTACTCACAAAAGGAGGGTTTTCATCAGGTAACAAGTTTGAGGCGTGGATAGATAAACACTTAGAGCATAAAACCTTCGCCCAGCTAGACACCGCATTACATATAGTCGCCACGGATTTGAATGGTGGAGGACCCGTTATTTTTAACAAACAAAACTCACCAAACCTAAAAATATCGAAAGCCGTTAGATACTCTATGTCGATACCGTTAATTTTTAGTTCAAAGGTATATAAAGAGCATTTATTGGTTGATGGCGCTATTTTGTCAGAAGATGCGCTGTTTAATGATTGGCAAGGTGACGGCACGCCGAACGTTTGCTTTCGCCTATGCAGTGATCAAAAAACTTCACCATTAAATACTAATCGACGCTTTATTCTCCCGCAATATATTCAAATGCTTATTCGTACGTTTATGACAGCGCTTTCTCGTGAATATGTACACGCTAATTTTTGGCACAATACTATTGTAGTAAATACAGGGGCGACATCATCTGTAGACTTCGCAATGTCGCCGGGGCAGAAAGAGGCGCTTTATGATATTGGCTATGACACCGTGAAGAAGTTTTTACCCATCAAATTATCTCGGATACATCAACATAATACTAAATAAGCGAATAAATATAGGCGCAGCGCGGTCTATATTGTTGATTACTACATGCAAAGTATTTTTGGTACCGAGGAAGTTATATAAACAATGTCGAGCATTCAGTTATTTTTTGACACTGCCATTGGCACAAGTCAGTGGGTCGGTCGCAACATAATATTTGACGTACCTTGGTCTCAAAACTACTTTTGGGGCTTAACAATATTATCACTGATTGTGTGGGGACTAGAGTTACGCTTTCCGTGGCGAAAAAACCAATCGACGTTTAGACATGATTTTTGGCTTGACGCTTTTTACATGTATTTTAATTTTTTCATTTTCAGCATTGTTATTTCTGGTGTATATGCAGTCTTAGCCACTCATATGGAGAGCATAGGCATCGATATGGAATCACTTGCCCTTATCGATATGTCTAACTGGCCGGCAGCACTTCAATTGCTTGTGTTTTTTATCTTACTCGATTTTTTACAATGGCTAACCCACCTTACGTTGCACAGAGTAAATGTATTTTGGCGCTTTCACCAAGTACATCATTCAATTAAAGAAATGGGCTTTGCTGGACATCTTCGCTACCACTGGATGGAGAACGTCTTATATAAACCGCTAAAAACCTTCGGTATCATGCTCATTGGCGGCTTTGAACCCTCACAAGCATTTATTGTTCACTTTTTTACAATCACTATTGGTCATATTAACCATTCAAACCTTAAACTGAGCTATGGACCGCTTAAGTATGTTTTCAATAACCCAGTGATGCATCTCTACCACCATGCGCGTGACCTACCAAAAGGCATGGAGCACGGTATGAATTATGGTTTAACGCTAAGTTTATGGGATTACATATTCGGGACAGCCTATGTCCCAGAAGATAGTGGCGATATATTACTAGGCTACAAGGGTGACGAAAAAATGCCTAAACATTTTAGCAAGCAGATGTTGCATGGGTTTTCGAGGCAATCACGAGGCGAATAACAAACCTTATTGCGACACTAACGTCAAATATTATCTTCACATACATATTTCAGATACAAAAATGGCCGATATAATCGGCCATTTTAAAATTCTTTAATCACCAAAACTTAGTTTTGGCCTCTCCATAATTGAGAGCCACCAGTAACTTGTTTTTGCTTCTGAGTACTAACTTTTTTCATTTTATACGTCTCCGTCTAAGATTAATATTCTTGTTTTTTGCAACAACAAGCTAACCAACTGTTATTTAAGGGGTAAACAACAAACCCTTTTGAAGCTTTCGCTGAATGTGCACAACCAAATAGGAAGATAACCACTTAGTCAGTTATTCGCTTCAATACTAAGGTATAAAAAAAACTACCTATCGTCTAGTGTTTATTTTGATCCTATGAAAATAAATATAAAAAACCACGTTTAAAGATCTAAAAGAAATATAAAAGATTGTTTTTTAATCACTTGTAAGTGAAAACTATGAAATTGTCTGCTTTTATACGTAAATTTGTGTCAAATCATTGAAAAGATACTTCGATATTTTTGTTAAATATATGTACTTATCGGAAAGCCTTTTGGCGAGTATTTATTGCAATGAGGAACGAGAGGCTGGCGTAAGCAAACGCTGAAGGGACAGAAATTATGGTTAGACTGGACGCCTATATGTTACATGGTGCAAATCACACTAAAATTGACGCTTATTAAGACGGGAAATTTCCAAAGAATAGGTCCGAGAATAGACCTGAAATTGGACTTCTACTGAGCCTGTTATCCATGAACATGAGAATAAACCACTCTTAAGGTCTTTTCTAAACTTTGCTTGGCAGCTGGCCAGCGAATAGATACGTTATCAACCATTCCGCTCTTACAATCGTCTTCGATGCTCGACATCATGTCTGTCAATACATCTGAGTTCACTTCATGAGCAATACTGATGAGTGCTCTAGTGCCTCTAAAGATGCCAGATACGTCGTTCGCTTCAATCGCATCTTCAGTACTTAGCAAATTGCTTTCTAGGCCATCAATTAACCCAGAAAGGGCTGCAGGCAACGATTCAATTTGTCCCTGTTTTTGCAAATAAGGCAATAAATCGAACCAATCCGTCGGATTGTTTGGCATATCCAATTTCTCGATTTCTGGGCGACGGCGAGATAAGCTATTGTCTTCGCTCGTTGCCTCTTGCAATTCTTGTTTATGTGCATTTATTAGCGCAGACTCTTGCTCAGCCAATTTTGTTTGGCTGTTTTGCAATTCTGACTGCGCCGCCTGCAACGCAGACTCTTTTTCGGCTATCTGCTGCTGACTCTTTTCCAAGGCCTTCTCTAAATCTCCCATCTGAGATGAAAGCGTAGAATGGCTGTTATGCTGATGAGACAAACTCTCCTTACTCTCGGCATATTCTTGTTGCACTTTCGCCAATTCTTCAGCCAACGATTGCTGTTTGGATTCAAGGGCGGAAATTGCGGTTTCTTTATTTTCCAAGGCATGTTGTTGTTCGCTCAATTGCTGTTGCAGCTTAAGCTCTTGTTCAGCTTGCTGCGCAATCTTGCTCTCCAACTCTTCAGCGACGGCCTTAGCTTTTTCAAGCTCGTTCTGCAGAGCATCCTCCCCAGATTGCGACTGATTTACTTGGTGCTCAGCTTGTTTTAACGCATCAAGCTTACCGGCTAACTTGCCTTGCAGTTCTTGATTCTGACTGTTTGCTTCCTGAAGCGCTTGTTGCAGTTGACGCTTCTGCTCTTCTATTTCTGCATGGTGTTTGTGCCATTGCTCTTCGCTACCCGCAATCATTTGTTGTTGCTTCTCGGCGCGCGTTTCTACATCATTCAGTTCAACTGCTAACAACTCAAGCTTTTGCTCCTGTTGTAAGCGAGCTAAGCGTTCCTTATCGGCTTGACGCTGAATTTCGTCCAGTTCATGCTTGGTTTGTTCCAGTTGTTTACGTTTAGCTTCCACTTCTTCTTTTAAAGATTCTTTAGCAGCCTGCCATTGCTGATCGCTTTCGCTCATTTTAGCCTGTTCTGCGGCGCTCTTAGATTCAATTTCGGCAAGCTCATGCTTCAACCGTTCCATTAACTTGCGATGTTGTTCCTTTTCTGCTTTTTCAGCTTCTGTTTGCTGCTTTGCTTGACTTAAAATCTGCTCAGTTTCTTGCAGTTTCTGTTGTTTAGTTTTTAACTCCTCCCAGAGTTTTTGCTGCGTTTCTTTTCGTGCTTGCTCTTGACGTTCAGCTTCTGCCTGTTTTTCTTTTACGTGATTTTCAGTATCGTTTAACTCTTGTTGAAGCTGTTTTAACATCGCTTCTTGCTGATCTCTTGCTTGTTTCTCTTGCTCAGCCGTTTGTTGAGCGGCACTCAACGCATCTTTTGTCCGCTGTAGCTGCTGTTGTTTATTTTCAAGCTCTTCGCGAAGTGCAGATTGCTGCGCCTGCATATCACCTTTTTCTTGATTCGACATTTCCTCAAGCTTCTGCATTTCACGTTGTAAGTGCTCCAAATGTTGTGCTTTATTTTGAATTTCAGATTGCGCAAGCTCATACGTTTGCTCAAGCGCGCGTCGTTGTTTTTCGGCCTCTTCACTCGCTTTACGTTGATTAACTAGTTGTTGGCGTAAACTTTCTGTCGTTGTTGCTGAACTCGACAATTGAGATTGCAAAGATTGAATTTGTTCACTTACCTGATTAATTTGCTCATCTTTATCACTCACTGCGTCTTTCATATGTTGTATTTGCGAAACAAGTGTCGTCATTTTGCCTTTTTGGTCTTTTAGATGCGATTTAAGTTGTTGCGCATTATCTTCACTTAAAGCAAGTGCCTGTTGGGCATCTTTGTACTTATTTTCACTCTCTCTAAGGGCGATGGCAATTTGTTCCCGTTGGTCATGTAGCCCTTTTACCTGTTCAGCGGATGAGTCTAATTGATCTTTTAATTCGGAGTTTGTGCGCTGTGCGTCGGCAAGCATGCCTCGACTTTGGCTGTAATCACTTTGCAATTGTTGAAGGTTGTCGGCAACACTCTTGTGTTCTTCTTTTAACTGAGAGTATTCGCTGCAAGTTTCATCAAAGCGTGCCTGTACACTCTTCAGTTCTTGCTGAGTGTCTTCCAGCGATTTCATTTTATTCGCAAGCTCATCTTGACTGTCTGCAAGTAATTTTTGCTTTTCTTCGCTCTCGCGCTCTGCTGCTTGTTTAAGGCTCAAGGCTTGTGCCCTTGCTTCATCAGCCTTTTGTAATTCTCGTTTGTCCATCCATATGCACAGAATCGAATCAAAAGACTTATCTTTATAAATGGGTACATATGTAGAATGGCAAGGGAGAGAATAGTCGCCAATCTGGTACTCCCAATCAAGTGAGTGCACTTTACCCGATTGTTTAACTTGCTCGATTGCCCGCTTTAAACGACTTGCTTTCAGTTCGTTGCTGTTAAGTTTTGTAGAATAAGGCATCACGTTGCGCAATTCATATTCGTCTTGCGCACCAAAGAACGACAACGCCGCTTCGTTCAGCTTATGAAATCCTTGCTCATTCAATATCGCCATTGGCATACTGCTATGTTCAAGTAGGCTATCAAACTTATCCTGTTGGAACTGCTCGTCTGAACGATCTGCGATCCAACATAGATACTCTTGTTTTTCGCGATTAATAAGGTCGATATGTAATTCGCTAGGGTGAAGTTGGTTGTCTTTCCCTTTCAACCTTGCATGAAAATCACGTAACTTACCGGTTTGATTTAGCTTCTTCGCTGCCTTACCTGCCTCAGCAGGGTCAGAAAACAACTGATAGAAGTTACCATGTTTAAGCTCATTTTCTGAATATTGCAGTCTATGAAGCATATTGTGATTTGCGGTAATTACACGGTCTTCAGCGTCAATAGTTGCTATGGCAACTGGCGCCAAATTCAGCATATTTTCTAGCTGCTCTCGCTCACTCTTGAGTTGCGTTTTTGATTCAATCACTTCAGTAACGTCTAAAATAGAGCCCACGACTCTGCGCTCTGTCTTTTCACTCAAATACTCATTCGCCGTATAAAACGCAATAAAACAGCGTAAGTGTAATTCTCGCCCATCATGTGCAATTACTTTGCACTCGGCTTGCTGAGCAAAATTACTCACACCCGCGCTTCGCTTATGCAATTCCAGAATATTTTCAGGAAATACTTGCGCTTCAAAAATATTCTGAGTATTGATATTAGGATTTACAATACGCAGCAATGAGCTAAATGCATTGTTATGCGAGGTAATATTGCCAACGCCGTCTAGTGTATACACAGGGTTTGCGTTGGCGCTTAGCATAGACTGTAGTTGCTGCTCAATAATAACATTTTGCTGCTTGTATTCTGCTAAGTCGTTTTCACGCTCAATAATGGCGTCAAATTGCGTGAAGCGCTCCTCTTGCTTTTCACTTTGCGTACTTAGCCTAAATTTAATGGGTAAATAGTAGAATTGTTCTACCACACCAGCGTCATCTGTCTGTGTATGGCTTGGCGCATTAAGTGGTTTAACACGCAGACTCACTTCGGCATACCCTTTATGCGCAAAGGTATCCAACAAGCGCTTCCATTTTTCTGCGTCCCCCTTGTGAACATATTCAATTAGAGACTGAAATGGCAACGCTTTTTTATGGTCAATAAGCGGGTAATCATCTGAAGAAAGTAATGTAGCTGCGGCTTCATCCAATCTGATTTCTTCATCGGATAAATCACCAATGATCTTTCCGAGATTTGCGTTTGCAACAAAAGACAAAAGATGCCTGTGTTCATCTTTAGATTTTGTAAATGCACGTTGTAAGTTATTTTGATCAACAAGTACGATGCTTCTTGTCATACCATCGTGCGTACTTATCAGCGCGCCAATGTTTACTGCAAGTATTAACTTGCTTGCACGTGCACATGCCTGAACTTTTGCGTCTGTTGCATTGAGTGCCTCTAATACTGTCTCTTGATTGTTCTCTACAAAACACGACGCCAATGACATGCCAATGAGTTTGTCATGCTGACGACCTAAAAGCTTTGCACTGTCTTTGTTTGCACCAGTAATCTTACCTTCCGTATCCACCTGCAATATACCCGCAGGAATAGCGTTTTGAAGGCTAACTTGCTTTTCAAGCGCTTTGTTTAATTTCTTTTTTGTAAAAATACCAACAACGATACCAATGATTAATACAGCAAAGACAATCGCAGTGATTAAACCCACAACATTTACAAAGGAATTTAGCTGTTCAGGCGTCTTATCTGCAATCAGCCCAGCCAGCGGCCCCGACATATTTTCGGTAGATTGGAGCTTATTTAGTAACAAGACAAATCCGTCTTTTTCATTCAACATTACGAGGTACTTACTCAGTTATCATCCAACAAGGTATTTGCTAAGCACGCTTTAACATATAGGTACTATTTAGTATTAATGAACTGTCTAGCAAAGTTCGTATCGATAACATAACGATTTTGGATAATAGTTGATTAGTGTTAATGAGTACGTGTTATAAAAATATATACCTGTTTATGCTATATTAACGGCCGAAAATGATTATTCGTGTTAAGGCCCATATACTCAATGAACTGCGATCAAACAGCGACGTCGATGCTCTCGGTAGAACAAGCATTGGCAAAAATAAATTCTTCAACACAAGCAATTGCTGAAACGGAACAATGTGATTTGTTAGCCGCTCAAGGTCGCATTCTTGCCGAAGATATTCATTCTAGTATTAATGTTCCACCGACCGATAACTCAGCAATGGACGGCTACGCCTTTAGGCATCAAGACTTATCTGCAGGACAAGCACTTAAAATGATTGGTAAAAGCTTTGCTGGCAAACCTTTCATCGGACAAGTAAATCAGGGCGAATGCGTAAGAATCATGACTGGCGCAACAGTACCCAGTGGCGCAGATACAGTCGAAATGCAAGAAAACGTCGATGCCGTTGAAAATCAAATCTCCATCCTATCTTCACCCAAAAAAGGCAATTCTATACGAAAATGTGGCGAAGATATTATGCAAGGAAAGCTTATTTTATCTGCGGGACAAGCGCTTCGTGCCATCGACATTGGGATACTCGCAAGTCTTGGTATAAGTAGTGTAAAGGTATATCGTAAACTTAAAGTTGCAGTATTTTCTACTGGTGACGAGCTATGTCCACCAGGCACTACAGCAAAAGCCAGCCAAATATATGACTCAAATCGATATGCCATAATATCTATGCTTTCTCAAGCATACCTTGAAGTGGTCGATTTAGGGTTAATTGAAGACAGTGCAGACAAAATAAAACAAGCATTTTTAACAGCTGATCAAGACACAGACATCGTTATTTCGTCTGGTGGCGTATCAGTAGGTGAGGCTGATTACACTCGACAAGTATTGGAAGAAATCGGCAATATAAATTTTTGGAAACTCGCGATAAAACCCGGAAAACCGTTGGCGTTTGGCAAGCTCAATAGTGCTTTTTTCTTTGGTTTACCGGGGAACCCTGTATCGGCGGTCGTAACCTTACAGCAAATTGCTATGCCTGCGTTGTCGCAAATGTCTGGTATGAGAGACAAAAGCACAAACTTACTTAGTGCAATAGCGGCTGAGCCCTTTATTAAGCGCCCAGGGAGGCTAGATTTTCAACGTGCCATATACTGGCAAGAAAGTGGCAAGTTATTAGTTAAACCGACAGGACCACAAGGGTCTGGCATGCTCACCTCAGTATTAAATGCAAATTGCTTTGCAGTGCTAAAAAGAGAGCAAGGGAACGTTAAAGAAGGTGAAACTGTCGACATTCAGGTGTTTGGTTTATAAGGTGTAATTATGTATTTTGAGGATGAATGAGCACTACGTTTTATAACAATAAATTCTTTCAGTGTTTATTTGTGCTACTTTTCGGCATAGCCACTAGTGTGGCTGATGCAAACCCGAATACCTTTAAAACCCTCCTCAAAATAAACATCGGCATGCATACTGGCTCATTTGACAAGTATGATATGAAAAGCATCGAAAACGTCTGTGAAGAGTTACGCTTGTTTGATGATAGACCCAATCATCGAATGGCGATTGAACTTATTTTAATGTGTGAAGCTTTTGCCGCAGCAAACGTTAAAGTTGATATAAATGTATCCCCTGTACCTAACTATAATCGGGCCTTACGAGATGCAAATGGTGGCCTGATACACACTATTGCTGAGACAGTTTGGAGCAGTAGTCTTACTAATTTTCAAGATTTGTATATTACTCAAGAAGTGATTCGTTTTGGTGAATTTGAAAAAGGCATATATACATCGCCGGGTCACCCATTACAAAAGTTTAAACAAACGAGCTTGATAAACTTTAAAGATTACTCGTCTGTCACGTTTAGACATTGGGAACATGATTATAAGGCGCTTCGCGAGATATCTGGCTTAGTGTTAACTACTATTAAGTTTGAATCATTGTTGAATATGCTAAAAGCCGGTCGTGCAGATTTTTCCTTGATTGAATTTCCAAAAAACAAATCCCTTGAATTTACCTATTACGGAGTCACCGTTTTGCCCATCAAAGGTGTTAAGGTAAAAGTGTTTAATTCGCGCGTGTTTGTGATTTCTAAAAAAAGTAAAAATAGTAAGGAAATTTTTAATGCCTTGGAACGGGGGCTAACAATATTACGGAACGAAAAACGTATCACCCCGCATTACGTCAAAGAAGGAATTATTACGCCCGCAGTAAAAGACTGGAAAGTACTTAATAGCCCTAATTAGTGGATGATTGAGTCATGAATTGTTACTGATTCGTCGAATGACTTGGACGGTTTCGTGATAAATAAATTGTACTCTACTAACATCCTAAACTTTCCCGAGTACGCATCATGAAAAAATGTCCTCATTGCTTTATTAGATCCCTAGGACTCATATTGCTTATGTCATTCATACTGAGCATTTTCACAGTATGGATGAATATTGCACTTGCAAGCGTTGATTCTTCTGCACGTATTTTTACGTCTGAGCAAGATCAAACGACCTTACTCGAATTATATTCTTCACAAGGTTGCAGCAGTTGCCCGCCGGCGCAACAATGGGTAAATGACATTACAAACAATCCAAAACTCTGGCAAGACATAATTCCCATCGTGTTTCATGTGAACTATTGGGATTATATAGGTTGGCGAGATCCATTTGGTAACGAAAGCTTTAGTCAGCGACAACGAGAATACGCCAAACAGGGTGCAATCAACTCAGTATATACGCCAGGGTTTGTTGCAAATGGCCAGGAGTGGACCGGTTGGTTTGCAGGAAAGGGCTTGTCCCTCAGTAAAGAGAACGTGGGCGTTCTGCAAGCAAAAACGCAAGGTGATGCACTGAATATTTCGTTTGATGGCGAACTCGACGGTACACATAAGGTTAATATCGCAATATTGGGCTTTGATCTCTTGACCAAAGTCAGGCGTGGTGAAAATGCTCGAAAGACGCTGGAAGACAATTTTGTTGTACTTGCGATGGACTCACTACATTTTGAAAACAATACTACCTACCAATTGCCAGATTACTCGATGATTAAATGCGACTTAGCAAAGAAAGGAATAGCGATTGAGAAAACTGCGTTAGTCGTTTGGCTAAGTGACAATAGTGGATTGAATCCGATACAAGCGGTTGGAGGGTATTTGTAGTGCCCTTGGTAATCAGGCTAAATCCAAATAACAATAACGAACGAACCGAAAAATACAACTAGCTCGAGAAGCTCAACTGAATTAGTCTCGACTTAATCCAATAAAGCCGTTTCATACCATCTAGATTCAATTACGGAGGCGGATTGAGGTCTAGCAAAATAAAAACCTTGCCCATGATCAATCTTTAACGCTTGGCACATTTTTAGATGTTCTTCTGTTTCAATCCCTTCAGCAACAACTGTCATGTCTAACCGCTTTAGCATGGTCGCCAACGCTTCAAATACAGCCAAACGCTTTTCTTCACTTTCGTCAATCGTGAATAGTGATTTGTCTAGTTTCACAATGTCTATAGGATAGTTAATGAGGTGAGAAATAGATGAATAACCAACACCAAAGTCATCAAGCGAAATGACAAAACCATAGTTTGATAAGGTTTCGATAGACTCTTTGATTACGTGTTGCTGTTCAAAAAGCGCTGTTTCGGTGATTTCGAGCACGATGTTTTCAGGTTTTACGGCATGGTATTCTGCACGTTGAATTATATATTGTGCAATTTTAGGGAACTGCAATTGCACGGGCGATATATTGATAGCAATGAAATTAGTGTTAGTTGCCTGATGTTGCCAATCTGCAATTTGCTCAATCGCTCTATCAATCACCCAATTGCCTATTTCATGTATGTCGTTGTTTTTTTCTGCAATAGGGATAAATTCATCCGGCACAAAAATTTCCTTGTCATCCGGCCAGCGAAGTAAGGCTTCGTAACCAATTTCGCCGCCCGTCTTAATATCGATGACGGGTTGAAAATGCATATTAAACGAGTTGTCATTCAAGTGTTTTTTTAATCCAACTTGAATATCGTACTGTCGGCTAAACTTGGCTTGCATCGAGTCGTCATACAGTTTCACCATGCCTTTACCGGCACGTTTTGCGGTATACATTGCAACATCTGCATACTTTACGAGATCTTCTTTGCTCTTAGCCTGCATAGGGTACATTGCAGCCCCAATACTGGCATTACACTCAAGTTCGCTTTCAGCAATAAAAATAGGTTGTTTTAAGGCCTTATGAATACGTTCAGCGACCATTGTCACTTGTTCTGGAGAGCGGATACCATTAAGTATAATGGCAAACTCATCACCACCAAGGCGGGCAAAACTTTCGTGTCGCCGAAGTTGTGCTTTTATTCGTTTTGAAAATTCAATTAGCAAACGGTCGCCAGCATCGTGACCCATTGTGTCATTAATGAACTTAAAGTTATCCAAATCCATCAAAATCAACGCCACGTCAGAACGCGTATGGCCGTCGCCATCAATCAAAATCGACATCAATTGATTGAAGTGATGACGATTCGATAAGCCAGTAAGAGGATCTTTTTCAGAAAGGTGTTTTACATTAAGGTAATTTTGATGGAGTTTGTGTTCAAGTTCAAAACGTTTTTGTGCATGGGTTATTGCACGTTGCAAATTCAACTTGCCAATATCGGATTTTAGAATGAAATCCTGCGCTCCGGCTTCAATGCATTCCACGGCAAGTTCTTCGCTCTCTGCGGAACTCATCATTACGATAGCCACACTGCCTAAGTCTGCACGAGATCTCAGTGCATTTACCATTTCGATGCCATCAGACCCAGGCATACGATAATCAAGTAATATTACATCAAAACTTTCTTGACGAAGCTTTCCTAGACCTTCGTTAACAGATACCGCTTCAATGATGTCTACATCAAAAGAATTTGCAGTGAGGGTACGACGAATAATCTTTCTATCTACTAAATCATCGTCAACAACAAGAACCTTAAGGCGCCTTCTCATTTCCATCAGGTAGTACTCTTAAATCTATGGTAACCACTCTTACCTAAGATGACTCAAATTATCCCTATTTGAAAACTTACGCGATGAGATTCGTACCGTTAGGAGACCAGTCGCTCCAGAGACCTATACGTTACAATTAAATACAAAAGAGTGAAAGGTTTTAATCTCTATTTCTGCTTATTTTATGGTCGGACGCTTATATTTTGTCGGCCAGTTCACAATAAATCGCGTTCCACGAGGGATGTTGTCTTCAATTGTGATCGTTCCGCCGTATTGTTCAACCAATTTTTTCACAACACTCAAGCCCATGCCAGACGCCTCAACTTCATCTCTAGACTTTAACGTACGAAATAGCTCAAAGACTTTCTGTTTAAACGCATCGGGTACGCCGGGTCCATCATCTGCAACAGTTACAGTTGTTGTTCGTACTTTTTTCTTAACCTTAATGTCGATATTCGCATTAGTAGAATCGTGATGTTTAATCGCGTTGCTAATAAGATTCACCATCACCACACTAAATGGCACTTCTGGTACTAGTATGCTTGTATCGTCACAATGCAAACCAAAGCCCATAGGTAAATCTACAAGATTCAATAACTCAAAGATTTTTTCTTTTACCGGAATATCTATCGGCTCCTGCTTCTCTCGACCAATGCGACTGTATTCCAATAAATCCTTTAGTAGTTTTTCCATGCGCTCGGCACGGTTCATAACCAATGAAAGATTGTCGATGGTTTCCAAGGGCAAGACGTCTTTTGAATCTTCGACGACCCATGACACAATGGTTTTTATGGCGTTTAATGGCGCTCGCAAATCGTGGGACGCCACGTATGCAAAATTGTCTAGGTCTTGATTCGAACGCTTTAAGTCATTTATTAGTGATTCACGCTCGGTTTCTTCGCGGCTAATACAAAGCAAATATGGTTGCCCATCATCGCCCACAAAACGCTTTTTTACGTAGTTCGCAAACGTTTCACTACCGTCAGCCAATATGACTTTTTCGCGCGCCTGAAAAATACCGTCTTTAAACGCTATTCTATCCGTCTCTTTAAATCGTTTAACTTGCGCTCCTGAAAACGCGCCGCTGACCTTTTCGGGATTAAGTTTTTTATCCGCATTATGCTCAGCATCAACGAGCTCATTTTCCGCTTGGTCTCGCTCTGCATAAAAATCTAATGCAGCTTCGTTGGCAAAAATCATTTCAGAATATTGGTCTTTAACAAAAATACTGTCTTGATGTAAATTGATAACTTGCGCTTGAAGAATATTACGTTCTCTTAAAGCAGAAAGCTCACTTTCGAGTGTCATGACTCTGTCACGAAGCATCTCAAGCTCTTTTGTATTTTCAAGCGCAAGTTCTTCAGGATCGCTGCTATTTTTAAGGCTTTCTACCAAAACAAGTTTGTTTCCTATAGTTCATTCACGAAGGATACTATTGGAAATGTATATTAATAACAAGACGGTACCAGCAGAATATCAAGCCCACAAAGTCTCGCTAGTATGCTAAACCGACAGGCACAATATATGATTTAGAAAGCTCATGTAAACGTAAGTAAATACCTACTTTATTCATAGACCGGCTCACATTTAGCGACGATGTAGCTATATCCATACGGCTTTGTTTCATCAATCGAAATCAACAAGACAGAAAAATCGTCAATGACGACACTACGTTGTCCACTTTCTTTTTTACAACTACTGTATTCATAAGCTTCAAAGTAGAATATAAAATCAGCAATAATCGACTTTAAAAAGCGTCCTTTCCGTCGAGTTTCTTGATCAAATAACGACGCGTTTGCGTTTGCGTTTTCTTCTGCACTAATCGTTGTCTCTTCAATATTCTCATTTGCATCTAATGCTATGACTCTTTGATAGATTTTATTTGTAAACAAAGCTTCAAAGCTAGAGTCTGCAAAATACGGAAACACTATGCTAAATAGGTATGCGCAAACAAAGGGAACTAAAAGAAGCCTCAAAATCATCGTTAACCACACGTTTTGATGATCTTCCCAATGTGCTCTAACATTAACCCTAAATATTCGTAATAAAATGGAGAGTACTAACCAAAGATTGATAGAAATAAGTACGACGGACAATATGAGTAACGAACTAAGTGCGACCCAAAACGGCGTAAATACAAGTGCAGTAAACCCAATAGTAAAGATAAATGGATAGGGTTCGATACCTGTAATTTGATTGATTTGACTAGCGGCATATGCAAGCGCGATATTTGCAGCACCTGCATAAATAATAACGATAAAGCTCTTACCTAACGCATAGTCCCAAAGTTTTAAGAAAAGCACATTTAGCTCTCGCGCCAAGCCTAAAATAGCAATGCAAAGCGCCAAATAAAAAGTACTTAAACCGCCAATAAGTGACACGACTATAATAATAAAACTGACGAAGTAACATAATTGCGAAAAGTTGTACCCCGCCATTCGAGTCTTAAACTTCTCTCTATTTATTATGTGCTTACTAAAATTCAGCATGCTTTACCTGCCCGAGTAATAACAATGAAACAACAACACTTACTAACATAAAATCCTTTTCCTTCAGCAAACAGATGCAATACGCTACACAATATGTGACACAAAAATCAAGCATAAAAAAACCCGAGTATAAACTCGGGTTTTTAATTACTTAGTAGCTTATATTAAGCTTCAGCGATAACCGCTAGCTTAACAGAAGCCATTACTTCTGCGTGAACTTGGACGTCAATATCGTACTCACCAGTTTCACGTAATGTACCAGTAGGCAGTTTAACTTCGGCTTTAGTAACCTCAATGCCAGCCGCAGTAATTGCATCAGCAATATCACGCGTACCAACTGAACCGAACAATTTACCTTCATCGCCTGCAGGAGCAGCGATAGTCACCACTTCTAATGCACCAAGCTTTTCAGCTCTTGCTTCTGCTGCACCAAGCGCTTCAGCGATTTTCGCTTCTAACTCAGTACGACGTTGTTCAAACTTTTCTACATTGTCTTTTGTGGCAGGAACTGCTTTGCCTTGCGGGAACAAAAAGTTACGCGCATAGCCAGATTTAACAGCAACCTGATCACCTAATCCGCCTAAGTTGGCGACTTTATCTAGTAGAATGATATTCATCTTTGCTACCTCTTAATTGCCAAACTTATTTATGTGAATCAGTGTAAGGTAACAACGCAAGGAAGCGAGCACGCTTAATTGCAGTTGAAAGCTGACGCTGATACTTTGCACTTGTACCAGTGATGCGGCTAGGTACAATTTTACCACTTTCAGTGATGTAATTTTTTAGTAAAGAGATGTCTTTATAATCAATCTCAGTTACACCTTCTGCAGAAAAACGGCAGAACTTACGACGTCTAAAAAATCGAGCCATTATTCATCTCCCTCTGCTGCTTCAGCTTCCACTTTAGCTGCCGCTGGTCTTTCTTTACGTTCTTCACGACGTTCTTCTTTCGCCATCGGAGATGGTTCGGTAGTCGCTGATTTAGTACGCATAACAAGGTTACGCAATACGATATCGTTGAAACGGAAAGCAGTTTCTAGCTCTTCAACTGCTTCAGCAGTTGCTTGCGTGTTGATTAACACATAATGAGCTTTGTGAAGTTTTTCAATTGGGTACGCCAACTGACGACGACCCCAATCTTCAAGACGATCAATTTTACCGCCGTCTTGTTCTAGGATAGCGCGGTATTTTTCAATCATACCAGGCACTTGTTCACTCTGATCTGGGTGAACCATAAATACAATTTCGTAATGACGCATTTCTGCTCCCTACGGTTAAAGCCTCGAACAGTGCAACCAGCTGTCATGAAGGCAAGGAGTTAGATATTAGTTGCAGGGCGCGGAGTATACAAGATAGTCACAGCGCACTCAAGCGCAATACGCTGATATTTTCAAGTGTTTAAGTAAGCCCAGCACGAGGGTATAAAGCAAGGTGTAAAATACACTGCAGTTAATTAATACTTTTGCCGATTAACGTTTTGAATTTCTCTGGGCTACCGTTTTCGTCGCCGGTTAGTAGAAAATAAACCATACCCGCATCAGAAATGTCCGCAACACCTAGAGGGTGCCTCTTCATTCGTTCGTATATCCACTTCACACTAGTATCTTGGTGCACTTGCATCCATTGCCAAACCGACCAGTCTTGATCGGAATGCCACAACTTAGTTGGTTCCCATTTTGCGTTTTGATCTTTAATTTTTTTGTAATTGATTCGACCGTCACTAAGTGCAATGACGTCTGTTAGCGTATGGTGCTTTTGGTTTTCTTGTACAGGCTTTTTATCAAATTTGGGGTCGCCTCTGCGCAAATGATTGTCGTTGTAGCCGCTATGCGAAATAAGATAGATATGGGCTAAGCTATCTGCATTGCCTCTCTCAATCACCCGTTTTACTGCACGATATAGAAATTCAGAGGGCCCCATGTGAATGAAAAATAGAGGATCATTTTCACTAGATACTTCCAGTGCACTTACCAAGTCCACTAACGCAAGTTCATAGTTTTCACTAACATCAAAAAACTTGCTAGCGTCATATGCCCAATGCTGAATAGCCCCGTTCACACCAATCGCCATTTCGTTTACATCTGACGTATGCTTTGGTGAGTCAATAAAGTTATTATAAGAGTAATGTACTAAGGCTTTTTTCTTACCTAATTTAGCAATAATAGCTAACGCTGCGGGTGTTGCTCCCCAATCGTCAGGATCCGCTCTTGGCCAAAAGTGCAATATGTCAGCCTGATTGTTGCCATCAGCGCTAATGGCTATTCGCTGTCCTTCATAGACCCAGGTCGACGCCAACGATCCAAAAGGAAACATAGATATCAGACTAGTGATAAGTAATAGCGAGATTGCTGTTTTCATTGTTTGTCTACCTATAATCCAGAAAAATGATTGGGTTTTAACATACAATCATCCAAGGTAGTCGGTCTACATGAACCCCTCATTTGTTTGCCATGAAACAGTTATTGCAATACTGTTAACATGTATCATGTAACCGTTACATCATTGCTCAAACATCAACTAAAATGAGACTTAGCGTAATATGACAACTGTGGTCCCTTCAAAAGAAGATTTGTACAAACAGCTTCAAAGAATACAGCAAAGTAATGCGCTTTCCCGGTCGTCTAACTTGAGCAAGCTGCTTGAATACCTGGTTCAAAAAGAAATTCAACGAATCGAACAGCAATTGACAACGACATCTCTACCTAAAGAATTAGAAATCGCTATTGATGTCTTCGATAAAAATGTCAATTTCAACTCAAACGAAGATGCGTCAGTTAGGGTGCATGTTTCTAGGTTGAGAAAAAAGTTACTGGAGTATTATCTGCAAGAAGGAAAACAAGAAGATTTCCGCACCGTAATTCCCGTAGGTGAATACAGACTTGTCTTTATTAAAAATACTCACGCTAGCACATCTGTTGATTCTGATAAGAAGGCCAAAAAGCAATCATCCTTCCGTCAAACAGCCCTCAAAGGCTATCAGACAAAATACCTTATTCCCTTTTGTATTCTATCCCTATTGATACACTTCTTATTTATTACTACATTCGATGTGTACAAATCTGACAAAACGACGTTAAACCCTATATGGGCTGAGTATCAGTCACCCAAAGTGAAAAATATTATTGTATTAGGTACTCAAGCAGAGTCATCGATGCGTGAAACACATCACAATGATAGACGCATGAGTAAAGGATTAGTCCTAGCGTTTAAAAACATACTGACGCTTTCGAATGACTTTAGATACACCCCTGTTATCTTGTCATCAGATTTAAGTGCTAACGATATTAAACAAGCAAATATCATTTACATTGGGCATTTTGAAAATATGGGCATGCTGGCAAACTATTTTAGTGGGTCACAATACAGCTTTGACTCAGAGAACAATCGACTTAACGTAAAAAATACAACGGAAGCATTTTATGGACCGAAAAACACTAGCCAACAATACACAGATTACGGACTATTCGCTAAAGTAGATGGGCCTAGAAACAATAAAATCTATATTATTTCTGGTTTTACTGATTCATCTCTCTTGTGGCTAAGTTGGTTTTTAACTAGCAGTGAAGAAACAACACAAACAAGTTATGCCGCATCTCTGGAAAGCGAACTTTCCAGTCAACACAAAAACGTCGAAATGCTCTTTAAAATTAACAGCATGGATGGCCAAGACTTGTCGCATGAACTAATTTCCAACACAACGATAACAAGCAAAACCATTTGGCATATGCCCGACTAACACTAGCCTATTCTGCTGGCGCTATAACTAACTTACCAACATCCGCTCGTAAAATTTTAACTTGTGTCCCTGCCTTAAGTGGTGAGGATGACAACAATTGCCAACTGACACCAGAATATTCTTGATAAACCGGTATCGCAGGGTTTTCACTTACATCGGCATCTAATGTAAATACGGCATCATTTAAATCATTTTGTGCACGTTTATGATTTGTTTGATTTTGCAATGCTTTCAATTTTTTCCACAGCAAAATAGTATATATCGAGGTAAAGAGCGCCATACTCGCTATCGCTTGTAACCAGCTTTGGTCAACAATACCTATCCACATTAAAATTGACGTTGTTATTGCCGCCAAACCGACAAAGAACAAGAAAAATGTGGCAAAACCTAGCACAAGGACTTCGACTATCAATAATGCAATACCCAAGACCATGATGGATTCAATAAAATTGTTTACAAACCATTCGTTCATCGAAGTACCTATCCTCCTGATTTTTCACCTTTCAGTTTTTGAATAATACTGGTCGCTTGAGCGACAATACTGCCCGCATCCGTTGCCCCATCAGGCAATAAAACCACAGAAGATTCTTTAGCAATAGCATGTTTTGCATCAATGGCTTTTGTCGCGAGGTCTAACTCTATGGCTTTTTGGCCTTCGTCCGTATTGGCTGCTTCACCTACTTTGCGTAATGCCTCTGCCTGAGCCTCTGCAACAGCCACAATCGCAGATGCTTCACCTTGCGCACGTAAAATTTGTTCTGATTTATCCGCTTCAGCAGCTAACACTACTGAGGCTTTTTCACCTTCGGCTCTGTTAATCGCGGCTTGCCGGTCACCTTCAGACTCCAAAATTTGAGCACGTTTAACACGTTCTGCCTTCATCTGCGCTTCCATGGCTTCCATCACAGAATTGGGGGGAACGATGTCCTTAATCTCGTAACGCATCACTTGGATCCCCCACGGACCTGCCGCCGAATTTATTGAAGTAACAATATTCGTATTGAGCAAATCACGCTCTTCAAAGGTTTTATCAAGTTCCATTTTACCTAGTTCAGAACGCATGGTTGTTTGCGCTAGTTGCGTCACAGCAAACACATATTCTTCGACGCCATAAGTGGCTTTATACGGATCTAAGACACGAAAATACAACACGCCATCTACCGATAAAGAAATATTATCTTTTGTGATTGCAGATTGCTCAGGTACATCAACTGCCTGCTCTTTGAGTGAACGATCAGCGGACACTCTATCGATAAAGGGGATAATAAAATTTAAACCCGCCTCTTTGGTAGACTGAAATTTACCAAATCTTTCAATAATATACGCGCGATTTTGCGGAACGAATTTAATTGAGCTCTTAAGCAAAATTAACACAAAAATTAATGTGAACACTTCTACTCTGAGTATATAACCGAGTATCTCTTCCATTATTTCTACTCCCTTTGATATTCCATTACTATATTATTTGTTTGGTGTTAACAAATACCTCATATACTCTGACAACTAGCGCATGGCGGTTTCAAATTTATAATACAAAGTTGCCAAAGTAAGTGACATCCTAACATCTGAGCTTAAGTGTGTTCAAATCCTCACCGACGAGGGCCGTCTCAGTCAGTAATCGAAAAGGGAGAAATATGCAAAATAGAATAGATACAATAATTAAAACACTCGGTATGAAGCCACACCCCGAAGGCGGATATTATGTACAAATGTACCAGTCATCAACGATGCTTAGTTCGCCAATTAACAGTAAAACTCGTCATGGTTTAACGCATATCTACTTTTTACTGACAAAAGGACAAATCAGTCGTTGGCATAAAGTCCTACATGATGAGGTTTGGAATATCTATGAAGGTGCGCCCCTACGTTTACTTCAATTTGATGGGAAATGCGTGGAAGAAAAACACCTTGTATCGTCGAGTGGTGGTGTAACCGTATCAGATATCAATTACTTCGGCATCATACCAGGCGGTTACTTCCAAGCCGCAGAGTCCACGGGTGAATATACGCTAGTGGGCTGCTCTGTTGCCCCGGGGTTCAATTTTGAGGACTTCTCTTACATCGAAAACAAAGACGTATTAGCTCAAATCAACGCCCTTGGAAACGACTATTTTAAGTTTATTTGAAACCCATCGCGATTTCGAACCAAGCTATATTTACTACTGACAAACTAGGCAGCACGTTTTGCTTTCTTAATTGGAAAGTCAATCGCTCTACTAGTTTGTACCTCAGTCCAATAAATGATTTCCATTGAACCATCTAAGTTTTCAACGAGGGCAGAACAATTCTCTACCCAGTCGCCATCATTAAGGTATGTAATACCTAAAATCGTATCCTGCTCTGGGTGATGAATATGCCCACATATAACACCATCAAGGCCTTTAGCCTTTGCGCGCTGACAAGCCGCTACTTTATATCGGTGAATGGCCTTGTTCGCACCTTTAATCCTGCTTTTAATATAGCCTGCAAGCGACCAATAACTCCCATCACGCCAAGCTTTGTAGCGGTTATAATGACGATTCAAAAAGAGTAGCAAGTCATAGCCCTTATCACCAAACCAAGCGTGGAACTTACCTAACGTGACATCACCATCACATTGGTCTCCATGAAAGACTAAATATTGCTTGTTGTCATTTGCGGTGTGGACGTACTCTCGACAAATCTCGAGGTTGCCAAACTGCATACCGTGATATTTTTGCAATGGCTCATCGTGATTTCCAGGTAAATAAATGACTTCAGTCTTACCGTGGCTTAAGGCCATTATTTTATGAAGGACTTCATTGTGTGCATCAGGCCAACGGAATTGCTTTGTCATTTGCCACAAATCAACGATATCACCGACTAAAAATAGTTTGTCGCAAGACGTATTATTGAGGAAATCTAAAAGAAATTCGGCTTTACAATCTTGGTTACCCAAGTGAACATCCGAAATGAAGACGCTAGAAAAATGCCGTTTTTTATACATAAAGGCTCCAAGTAGCGATTTACTTGGAGCCATAGCTTATGTACTGTGCATGACAAAGGCGTTACTTTTTAATGAAGCTATTTTTACATTCGTTAGTTTGCATGTACAAAATAACTAAGTTGTTAGCCTTGTAGTTGATCCAATAGGCGCATCAAATTTTGGCTTGCCGATTCCATTTTTTTCAAATGATTTAAACACTGGTCTTCGTTACCTAGCGACATTGCACGTAAAGCTTCTTTACCTTCTTTATGCAAGTCTTCGTTAGGTTTAGCTAAAGAAACAAACGTAGAATCACGGCCATATTTACTTTGTCCATCTTGACTATACCACTGACCAAAGCGAGAAGCAGTGTGGTCTACTAGTGACTCAGCCGTTACAGTGCCAGGTTGCTGTACGCCTTCATAAACTTTTCCTTTCCAACGAACAATATCCAACTTAATCGTCTGAATAAAAGTAGTTAATGAAGAACCCGTAATACTGTTCATCATTTCTTGGCATTGGGTTGTTATCTGCTGATAATTTTCATCTAACGACACAATACCAGTAGACAGTTGCTCGTTGTTACTTTTAATTTCATCTACCGAGCCGGTTGCATTTCTAGTCGATGAAATAATATTTGTTACCAGCTCTGCTACTTCGCTAGCCGATTTATTGGTTTCTGTTGCTAGTGTTCTTACTTCATCCGCTACGACACTGAATCCACGACCTGCATCACCTGCTCGCGCGGCCTCGATGGCAGCATTTAACGCAAGTAAGTTAGTTTGATCACTGATGCTTGTAATCGTTGTAACGAAAGCATTGATTGAATCAGCCGTATCACTCAAGCCTAATATGCCTTCTGCCATATGTCCCATTTTGCTACCCATCGAATTCATAGATACCGTAATGTCTCGAAGTGATTGAGTAGAACTGTTAAACATTTCGTTTATTGAATCAATGCGTTCGCCTTCGCCTGATGTCATGTTGTATTGGGCTAATAGGTTTTCATGTACATCTTCAATTTGGCGAATCGAATCTAACATACACGCTGTGACTTCACCTTGGAAACCTGACTTTGTTACAGATAATTCTTCCACTTGGAGGTTTAATTCTTCGTTATCAGATTGCAACTTCTGTGTAAGTTGCTCAAGCTCTGCAACTTTGTCTTTTAAGCTATCATTGTCGGCTTGTGCCGAACGTAGCGAACTAGCAAGTACAAACATAAAAGGGTTTCCTTTGTTAATTAGCTCTGTACCAAAATGTAGACTTGTGTCCTTTATTGAACTGTCGTCAACGTCATTGAACTGTCTTGATAATGGTATTTATCGGCAACAACAAATTTTTCCAAACTATTTTCTTAGGATTTTTTAAACATTAGTTGTTTAACACACCAATTTTGCAATATTCAGCATAGTACAAGTTATTCATAACCAAAAGTTTTCAGATGTATTTGAACTTAAATAACTCACTTTAGCTTTTCAATATAAACGTAAAAAGCGGCTTTTTCCTTTGACAGTGATTCAGCGTCGTCAGTAAACCAAGCGGTCAATTTCTGTTCACCTTTATAAAGATCTAGCGTCACTTCACATAAAGCTGCTCGGCCATGTACTTTTGCCTCAGCGACAGTCCCATTCACATCGACAACACATAAATCTTTTAAAATAGGCGTACCTGCCGGAATATCATGGAAGTATATAGATATTTTATATTTCCCCGAGGTCGCGACGTCTATATACCAAGGTAAGGCACTATAATTGGCTTCTTCAGTTAACCAATGCACGTAGTCCCATTCAGGCGCTGGCGGTTGGTGTCCAATAAACCACGGCACGGGTTGTTTCTCAGGCACTTCCATCCAATCCATTGCATTTAGACGTACTGGGTTTTCTTGCGGATACCCAACACCAATAAATCGGTCCTTAAACCCAATGCGCTTAGCTTCACTCCACCAAGCATTTCGCTCAGCAACTAGTCGTTTGGTAATATCCGGGAATTTGTCTACTATATTGTTTTGCTGGTTAGGGTCTTCTGACAACAAATACAGTTGATGCTCGTTATTGTCTTTATCCTTAACACCGCTGATCAAGCGCCAATCTTGATACGCCACAACCGTCGGACGAAGAACACTTGGTTTGTCTACTCGTTGGTTTGTAATAACAACGCTACGTTCACGAAACGTTTTTTTTGCACTTGTCTCGCCAAGAAGCAATGACTTAGCACTTTGCCCAGTCAATCCTTCGGGGGGCTTAATCCCCACCATATCTAATAGGGTTGGCATTACATCGTAGTGCGCAAGTAACTCATCAACATTGCCCTCCTTTAACTTGCCATTTGGATAAGACAAAAAAAAGGGGACTTTATGACCACCTTCAAATACCTCTCCTTTGTACCCGCGTAAATTGGCATTTGGCTGCCAAGTAGGAAAAGATTTCGCTAGGCCTACGTAGTCCTTATTTAACGTCAACTCATGATTGGTAAGTCGAAAAGAACTGCCATTATCAGTCATAAAAATGAATATGGTATTATCGAGCAGTTTTTTATCAGCCAAAAAACTTTGCAGACCAGCCACTTGCTCATCTACATAAGTGATCATTGCATAAAAGCTTGCCAAGGCACGAGGTAAGCCTTTAGACAAATAGGTTTGAATATACTCTTCTGGTGCTCGATAAGGGCCATGAGGTGCATTTAGCGGAATATATGTGAAAAATGGCTGGACACTTTTTTTTGTAGCTGAAACGTTGTGTGTATCAGAGATAAAGTCCTTCGCTGCATCAAACCATACTTTCGTCGCATAGCCTTTAAACGCTATAGGTTCGCCATTGTGAAAGTATGTATCGTCAAACTGCGTATTCCCCCAATAGTCAGGTGTCTGTCCTACGCCACCACCACCATGAATCAGCACCTCATCAAACCCTTGGTCTTGAGGGCGATAAGGATAGTTATCTCCTAAATGCCATTTACCAAATATCCCAGTGCGATATCCATTGTCTTTCAATACTTCAGCAATCGTTTGATGCTCAGGCCCAAGCATGTAACGGCCTAGAATGGTATGCCACACGCCAGCATGCAAAGAGTGTTTGCCCGTTAGCAACGCAGCCCGCGTTGGCGAGCACGTAGGATCTACATGAAAATTGGTAAGATTTACGCCTTGTCTTGCTAATTCATCCAGATTTGGAGTATCAATTATCGGATTCCCATTCACACCTAAATCACCAAAGCCCTGATCATCTGTGACAATGAGCACAACATTAGGCGTTTGTTGATTGCTGGTATTCTTTGCAGTCGACATGCTGTCATTTAACTTGTTAGCATTTGTCACGCAAGCGCTCAAAAAAAGCAGCGAAAATAGGCTAATGCTCACACAAATTTTGTTAATACTGCAAATATTGGAACGTTTAATTGGGGATGTAAAAAACAATCTTCACCTCGATTGACGTTGCTCAGTGCAAGCAATGACTCGTTAGTGACGAGTATAAAGGCAGTTATAAGGTAAGAGTCTTACTTTTTTCAAGAATAGCGTTAACAAAATTTATACATTCACTGCACGCTTATCTAAACTGGGGAGAATATACTTAATTAGAGCGACCAAATACGCTTAAATTCTGCCGCTTGGCGTTTAGAAATATTCACTTCTTTGCCATTTGTCATCTTCACTAAAAATGTATTATTTTCTAGTATTTCGATGTTTTCTATGAAATTAGTATTAACAATCCAACTGCGGCTGGCACGAAAAAAAACAGATTGATCTAAGCGGTCATATATAGCACTAATGGGACGATAAACAGCCGGAACGCCTTTTGACAAATAGACGCGGGTATAATTGCCCATCGCTTCAAAAGCAAAAATCTCATCAAGGTGCACAAAAAAGCATTTGTCCCTATCTTTAATGAAAATGCGCTTATCTGAACTCAACTTTTCAGACACTTTTTTTGCATTTACTTTGCTAATTGATACTGCTAAACGCTCTTGTCTTACGGGTTTAAGAAGATAATCTAACGCATTGTACTCAAAGGATTTAATAGCGTATTCGTTAAACGCAGTCACAAAAATCACTTGCGGCGTTTGATTACTTTGTTCTAGCACGTCAAAGCCAGTGCCGTCAGGTAAGTCGATATCTAATAACAATAAATCAATCATATGCTCCGCGAGAATATCTAACGCGGCTTTGACGCTGGCGGCTTCTGCAACAATTTCAATGCCTTCAATTTGTGATAACTGCGAACGTAGTTCTACTCTTGCCAGCCGGCTATCATCAACAATTGCTACACGCATATTATTTCCTCAATTTGCAATACGCTTGGTTTGTGCCTTTATACCTAGCCTAAGGCGTGTTGGTCTTTGCTGCATCATCTTCATATTCTAATGGCAAACGAATACTAATTTCAGCCATACCATCTGCCATGTGTAAATGTAAGTCAGTAGGCATGATTTTAGACGACTTGCCTTGACTAACAGTTTCTGACGCATATGGATAAAGCAGTTGTAAACGCTCTCGCATATTTCGAATACCAACGCGGTCACGTCCCTGAACAAATTTATTGTCTGATTTGCTTTCTTTCGCAGCTTCATCAGTATCAAAAAATTCATTAGACGCGTCTATCGTCTTAATTGTTCTTTTGTCTGCAATGGGATTGTTTACAATAATGAACAACTCGTTCGCTTTCACATGTATGTTTAATTGGATAAGACCGCCATCTCGAATATATGAAATACCATGCTTGATCGCGTTCTCAATACAAAGCTGAAGCAACATGCTTGGAATTAACGCCAATTTTGCTTCACAATCAATGTTCGTTTTAAAGCGTAAACGGCTTTCAAACTGAATCTTACACAAATCGACATATTCCTCGATAATTTTCAGCTCTTCAGCCACGGTTACCTTGGTTTCTTTGTGTTGCTGTAAACTATATCTAAGCATGTCTGAAAGTTGAGCTAAGGCTTCTCGCGCTCTATTAGGATCTTCCAGAATAAGTGCACGAATATTATTCAACATATTGAATAAAAAATGTGGATTGAGTTGTTGAACAAGTACTTCTAGTTGACTGGTAGATAGTGCTCTTTTCACTTCATACAACTGTCGGGCTTTGGTGATGCTTAAATAGATTGCGCTCCACGCAAAAGAGGCAATAAACATATTCAACGCATTTCCCCAAAAAATGGTGAACAAGGACATCAAAAACTGAGAATTGAACTGGATAGCTTGACCTGAAAAGTGAGTGAGCAAAATAATAAATGCGACTAATGCAACACCGCCAGCACAAGCGCCGATGAAAGACTGTATTGCAAAGTAAACACTCTGGGATACGAAGCCTTTTGAGGCAAATTTCTTTTTATAAATATGGCGCGTAAAAACAGAATACACAGCAGTTGTTGCGATCAGTATTCCTGCCATAAAAAGTTCAAAATCTACCAAACTACGCGTAAACTTTATAGTAGCCACAATTGCAATGAAGACAATAAGCCAGCCAGCAATTTGATACACGTAAAAATATCTAGAATTCATAATCAAACAACTTTATATATTGAAAAAGTAGATTAAGGCTTTACTCATTACATTGATATCTGTTTTAAAGAAAATCTATAGGCGAGCGATAGTGTTTTCATCAAATAGCAATGCACGCCCTTGATTATCTATAGGCACCGCCTGATTATTCAGTAATACAACAGCTCGCGAACCATCAAGATAGAAGCCAACAAAAGCGCTAAAACCAGCGGTCATTCCGTTGTGCCAAGCAAACTCATTGCCTAGTTTGTCTTTATCAAGCATCCAACCTAAGGCTTGCCCGCAACATGCCGAAAACTCGACTCTCTCAGTGAATAGTATGTTAGCTAACTGCGGATCGACTTTATTAAGATTCATCACATATTGAACATACCTTATCATATCGTCTAGGTTTGCCACTACGGCACCTGCACCTGATGCGGCGGCAAAAGACCACGGCTCAACCGCTTGACCTACGCTTGAATAACCCTGAGCAAGTTTCCCTTTTCCTATGTCTGACGTCGACGCAACATAAGATGCTTTCATTGCTAGCGGCTCAAAGATCTTTTTGCTAACCAAATCAGTGTAAGATACTCCTTCGGCAACCGCCATAACCTCCGCTAATACCGAACTACCATAGTTAGAATATGTATGGTTCTTTTCCGTCAACTTAACTGATGCCAAATCCTGTTTTAAATGTTCCCTAGTAAGATTTGTAAAAGGGTTAGTAGGATGCGCAATTGACCTCAAAATGCCTGGGTTACGAGGCAAGCCGCTGGTATGTGTGGCTACAGACACCAGAGATATCTCTGGCGCACCTATAAAATATGTAGATATAGAGTCTTCTAAGGCAAGCCTTTTTGCAGACACTTCCTTTGCTAGCAATAAGGTGGTGAATGTTTTTGTTACTGAACCAATTTCATATTGTGTCGTGCTTGTATGTTCACCTATATGTTTTTTTTCGACGTTGTGTTGTGTAATAACGGCAACACTGCCACCTTGCTCGCCAAAATCTGGTTGCTGATACTGCACATGCGCATTCTCGGCAGAAACTTTAGTGAGCGTAAGCGGAATACTTGTTCCTTGCGTAAAGTTGCCTACGTATGCTGCTTGCTTGTGTTTGCCAAGGTAACTTGCATTCAACATTGCCGACGCAAAACTGAGCGTTGTGTCATCAATCGAAATACTGTCAATTGGAATGCCATAACTATTTTGAGCAGGGCTGTCTAAAGTCGCAGAAAACCCATCGTGCAGCACTGCCACATTTAACGCTAAAGGTAAAACTATGTTGGCATTTACTTTTAAGTCGCCTGTATATTTACCTTCGAATTTCATTCTAGAGAGCGCCGTATCATCCAACTTATAAAGGCGGAGTTGCGTGTCTTTTCCCTGCGTGAACACACCCGATATTTCATTCTTATTTGCGCCACTTAGCGCACCAGAAAAGCTTGCATTAAGAGAAGTATCCGTAAATTCAACTTTACCATCATTGATGGTAAATGACGTGGGTACCTTTGCTTTCATGCCTTGATTGGGACTGTCCATTGTAAGTACAGAGTTGTTGTCAGTGATGTTAAATCCAATAGGGATAGATACTCCTTCTTGTAAGGTTAAAAGCCCTCGCCAAACACCGTCTAGGCTTTGTTGTGCAAAGGCCGAAGGCAGTGCTGTAAGCAATAACAAAACGCTTAATCCTGCCGCACCAATTTTCTTTAAAATGTTCATTTTAATCTTCCTCTTAATTTCATTCGAGCTACTCAAACTGAGCTTATTGCTGGTTATGTCTGAACAAAATCTACTAAGAAAAAACGGAACAAACACAAAAATATGTCAAACGGGGATTACGACTGATTAACGGTAAATAGATAGGGTGTCAATACCAAATTTTAGGACTGGCACTGCTAATCGGCGACATTCCTAAACATTAAACTATCGTCGAAATAGCATTCTAGAAATTATTCTATCAGTCGATAATTATTGCATTAGGTTGTAGCGCGTTTACAACAAAGTTAGTAACTCGATCGAACAGCAGCGGACTGCTTAGATCAAAATTAACGAGATTCTAAAGAAATGCTAGCATTCTCTATCAAACAAAAAATTATCGTAACCTTAACCGTGTTGGTTGTGATAACCGCCGTATCGATAGGCACATTGAGTATATTTACTGCGCGTACAACTATCTCAGATAGAGTGCTCAACACTGAGCTACCAAGCACAGTGACAAAAATTGCTTCTGATATTAATGCGCAAATCAAAAATATGCAGACTATTGCTTCTCAAGTAGCAAACGATCCTTATATTCATGATTGGGTAGAAAATGGCGAGACCGGAAACGGCGAAGCGCTACTCATTGATAAATTAGGCGGAATTGCACTAAAGCATGGCCTATCTTCAGTGTCTTTTGCTGACAAGAGCACCAATAAATACTGGGACCAAAATGGCTTTAAACGTGTTCTCTCGCCGGGAAAAGCGGATAGTTGGTATTTTGCCTACGTTGACAGCAATGCAGAAAACATGGTGAGCATGCACACCTCCTCTAACTCTGGCAAAACCAATCTGTTTGTAAATTTTCAGCAAACAAACGGGAGGGGCTTATCTGGCACAGCGCGTTCATTCGATGACGTCATTACCACCTTGAAGAATTACCGTATCGAACAAACTGGTTTTGTATACTTACTCGATGCCAAAGGATTCATACAACTGCATAACGACCCTGAAGTAAAAAAGAAGACGACACTTGCTGACTTGTATGAAAAAGAACTTGGGGCAACGCTGTTAAATAAAAAAGCGTTTAGCTTGGTTGAATTGGAACACAAAGGAAAAGAAATATTACTGGCTACCGGATACATCCCCAATATGGATTGGTATTTAGTTGCCGAAGTACCTACGGAAGAATTGTTCGCTTCAATCAATAGCGCAATATGGAAAATAGCCTTATGGTCAATCGCCATTGTTATCGTTGGCTTCATATTAGCTAACATTATCTCGTCTTCAGTGAGCAAACCGATTGATGAATTAGCAAACTTATTTCAACGTTTAGGTGAAGGCGGCTCTGATTTATCTTACCGCCTATCCACAGACGGACAAAAAGAAGTCGCGTTGGTGGCAGATGGGTACAATAAATTCGTAGACAAACTTGAAACAGTCTTCAATGACGTTGCAGCAAATGGCGTTGACTTACATGAAGTATCGAAAAAGCTGAAACAAGATGCCGAATCTACTATGCACGATGTTGAGCTAGGAACTGCAAGCACAATCAAAGTCGCTGAACAACTTGAGAATGTAAGTACTAGCACCACCGAGGTGGTATCAAACGCCGACAATGCAAATGAAATAAGTCAGCATATTGCAACCAATGGAAAGAAAATCGCTGACGTTATTAGCAATTCTCAGATAGAGATAAATCAACTTGCTAGCAAGATTAATGACGTGTCATCCGTCATTAAGTCGCTAACCACCAATACCGAAACCATCGCAGGCACACTGGCAACGATTCAAGCAATATCTGACCAAACAAACTTACTTGCCCTTAACGCGGCCATTGAAGCAGCCAGAGCGGGCGATCAAGGTCGTGGATTCGCGGTGGTGGCCGACGAAGTAAGAACGCTGGCACACAGAACCGCAAACTCGACGAAAGAAATTCAAGGCATTATGGATGAATTAATGCAATCATCAGAAAATGCAACGACCGAAATAAACTCTATTGTAGAACAGTCTAAGTCATCGTCGTCTTCTATTGCAGTGGCACAAGAAATACTAGTGGAGAACAGAGAGCTATTTGAGCAAATAGGCACAAGCTGTGAACAAGTGTCCCATGCTGTCGGCGGACAATCTCATTCGATAGACTCAATAAACGGTCATATGGATGAGATGCGCGGCACTGCATCAAGAAACGTGAAAAGCGTCCAGCAAATCACAAATCAAATCAGTAACCTTGATCAACTTGCTAGCCATCTCGAATTGTTAATGAGTGAATACCAAAAATAACGAGATTACCGAGAAGTTGAACGACTAGGCTCAATTAACACAGACACTTTGGTTGCTACTCTTTCTAAAATCACTGGGCGTTTGTCCCGTGATTTTCTTAAATAAGGTGTTAAACGTACTTTTACTATTAAAACCTGCATCTTCGAATACGCGTTGTATCGTTTTTGATTTTGCGTCATGTAGTTTGAGTTGCTCAGCCGCGTCCATTACTCGATACTCGTTCACAAAATCGTAAAAATTTTTGTTGTGATGGCGATTGATTATCATCGAAACTCGTCGCTCGGAAACACCTAAAGAATCTGCCAACCCTTCCAAACGAAGATCAGGATCTTGATACACCTTTACATTTAGCATTAGGTTGTTCAACTGCTCAATAATTTCTGGACTTTCTTCCCAAGCCGAATCCTTTGTATTTTCGTGCTCAAGAGGCAAGGTTACTTCTGCAATATTGGCAACTGACTGACTAAACACCACCATACATGTCACTAAAATCAGGGGCGGAATATTGTTAACAGTGCCCAACTTACTCGCCACTTGAGAGTAACCCAATATGCCACAAAAAAAGCAAATCAACCCAATGATCCATACCAGCACAAAACCAGTGGCGCAGTAACGCATCCAGTCAAGCTTGAGTTTATCTACATTAGAATAGGTCGCTTTAATTTGCGTATCAAAACGCTGCATTTGCCTAATTGCAACAATACCGAAATATACCGACATACTTGCCAATATCACCAGGGAAATACCATAGTTTTTGGCGTAAGGATCCTTGTCCATCCATATATTACTGGCGATAGACAAAAATAATACGCAGGCAACGCTAAGTGATTTTTTTGAAAGAAAATTGGGATTCTCACCCATCATCGCTTTGCTACACCAATATAAAAGAATACCTTGTGTACCATAAATGATAAAAAATGGCGCAAAATGAAAGGGATAGAAGAACTCTATAGTATCTGCGTTAAGATTCTTGTTGTAGTAAAACACGGTGTAAATAGCCACAACACCTTGACCCAATAGAAACCCAGAAAGCGTGTAGTCTGCGTTACTGCGATCGCGTTTTAACATCAAAGGTAAAATCAACAGCATCGCTACAAAGCCTGTCGCCAACACAAACATGTCATACATATTGAAGATGTATGAAAACAAGAGTGATGAATATTCCCCGAAAGATTGTGTCCCTGTGTGTTTTTCCATATAACCCATGCCAGCGCAACGAATGGTAGTGCAACGGTATTTTTAGCACAATCGCAGGCACAAAAGAAGGTTCGAATAAACGATATACTCCTATTCGAACCTTTTATTCAAGTAAATTCGCCTGTTGTTACAACTTATTGGCATCCATCCACATCGCAATGGCAGTGCCAATGCCGTCAGGATTATGTTCTTGCATAAAATGGCTCCCCTCACCCATATTGTGAATAGTAATATCTGATAAATTTTGACGCATCCACTCAACTGCCCAGCGCTGCGTAACAAATCCTTTATCGAGATGAAGCAGTAATTTGGGCAAGTCTTTTCGCGTTCGCAGGTATGTATTGTACTTCGCCATCATGTCGACAGTATATTTTGGGGTTTTCCCGTCTATAGGTACATCACGAGGAAATTGCAACATGGGCATTCTATTTTTGCCTTCCGAAAAAGGTTCGCGATATGCATTCATTTCATCTTCGGTTAACCATCCGACAAACCCAGCCAAGGTCAATTGCTCCAAAAAGAAATTGTCTTCAAGAATCATTTTCTCCCCAACACCCGGCGTTTTAATTTGACTTAAGATTTGGCCAAATTGCTCTACGGTCGAAGGCCCTTGTGCGTCAAGTTTCGGTTTTTGCATGCCGTAAGGCGGCTGAATTGGAGGCACTGCAACAGCAGCTTCCATAAAGGCTATTGCTTTCACATTATCAGGGTTAGTTGCTGCATAATTGAAACCAAGAATCGATCCCCAATCATGAATCACCAAGGTAATATCTTTTAAGTTCAGTTGCTCCATGAAACCTTGTAAATATTCCGCATGCTCAGGCGCTTTATAACTAATATCTGGCTTGTCAGATTTACCAAAGCCAATGAGGTCAAGTGCAATAACACGGTGTTTATCCTCTAAATGCGGAATAATGTTGCGCCATAAATATGACCAGGTGGGTTGACCATGGATCATCACAATTGTCGAGCCTTTACCGCCGGTATCCACGTAATGCATCTTTGCGCCTTTTACTTCCACATAATGTGATTTGTAAGGGAAATCATGCCTTGCTAACTCAACAGTAGTGCTCGTCTGAACATTCGCACTTGCCTGTTTTTCTTCAGCGTTCGCTGAGGCCAACAACGTACCGAATACGCTTACCACCACTATCGTAACGCTCGTAATCAACGTTGCGGTGACATCTGTCAGTTTCATACCTACTCCTTTCTGGACTTAAAGTTTTCATTCGTTTGCTGTTTGTCTTCGTCGATATTCTTTTATTTTCCGACATATGACAGCGCTATAAACAGGCATTCATATGACGAGTTAACTTATAAACGAAAGACCCAGCATATCGCTGAATTTAATCAAATGTTTTTCTAAACAAGATATTTTTCTTTATTAATCATTTAGTTATTAACTAACAGGGTGAAAAAGACGGTGGAAAACACTGCAATAAGTTTCACGTTCACTTCACGCTTGCATGACAAATCACTGATATGTGCCTTGATAAACTCTAGCTCCCTATACTAGTGAGAGAACGATATGGATATATCGAAAGCACTGCATAATTTAACCGCCTTAGCATTCGTGACAATGTTTGTTTCAGGATGTGGAAGTGATACAACAACAGTTACGCCTATCCCCTCGCCCCCTGAGGTAAATGAAAATCTTGCCGTATTTGCAGATGGCAGTGAGTTCATTTTTGAAAAAGATGTCCGCATACAGATGCGTGATGGTATAACGCTCTCAGCCAATGTATTTCGTCCCAACAGTGACGGCACATACCCTGTCATTATGGCGATGACCCCCTACAACAAAGATTGGTTGGACGTAGAATATGAAGAAAGTGATGGGCATATCAACGTTTCAGAGTTCGCCACTTTTGAGCAAGCTGATCCTGCATTTTGGGTGCCCAATGGCTATGTGGTCATCGCCGTTGATAACCGCGGAATGAACCTGTCAGAAGGTGATATGGCAATATTGAATGATCAAGAAGCGCAAGACTATTATGATGCAATTGAGTGGGCAGGTGTACAAGCCTGGTCAAATGGAAATGTCGGGCTAAATGGCGTTTCTTATATGGCAATGAACCAATGGAAAGTCGCCGAACTTGCACCACCTCACCTCAAAGCGTTTATGCCTTGGGAAGGCTTAACAGATTTGTATCGCGACTTTGCTTATCATGGCGGTATTGGTGGAAATTCATTTTTACAAGGTTGGTGGATGTTTCGAATTTTGGAAAACAAACACCCAAACGCCGCTGAGCAAAACCTTTTTAACCAAGTGCAACAAACCCCTTTTTTCGACGCGTTTTACGAACATCACTCACCGAGCAACTTATCATCAATAAACATCCCTGCTTATGTAGTCGCCAGTTGGCCCGACCATGGACTCCATACTCGTGGGACGCTAGCAGGTTTTGAGCAAATTCAATCGCCCTATAAATGGCTTGAAATTCATGGCAGAAAAAAATGGGAATGGTACTACTCTGATGAAGCAAAACTGCGTCAACTATCATTCTTTAACCATTTTTTAGCGGATAACGACAAAAGTATTATGGAACAACCCAGCGTCACTTATGAATTGCGCTCAGCGTATTATGAAGGTGAAACCAAATATGCTGAAAATTGGCCGCTCTCCTTAGGCTATGAAACCGTACTCTATTTAAACGCGATAAATAATCAACTATCAGAAAGCATGCCATCGTCACCCAGTAAAAGTGAATATAATACCGATACCGATACTGATACCGT
This sequence comes from Agaribacter marinus, assembly GCF_030160655.1. Lineage (GTDB taxonomy): Bacteria > Pseudomonadota > Gammaproteobacteria > Enterobacterales > Alteromonadaceae > Glaciecola > Glaciecola marina. The sequence goes on along the minus strand of NZ_BSOT01000006.1, from coordinate 590,342 downwards.
CAGTGAAAGTGAGCGAGTTGTTTTTAGTCATACATTCAGCAATGACACTGAAATTACGGGTGGCATGAAAGCAGTGCTTTGGATTTCTTTAGAGGGTGCACAAGACACCGACATTTTTGTCGGCATTCAAAAGCACGATATAAATGGGGAGGTAGTACACTTTTTTGGCAATGACATCGAAAACGGTCAAGTAGCCAATGGTTGGCTTCGCGCAAGTCATAGAGAACAAGATCTAAACAGGTCCTCTTTTTTAACGCCTTATCACCTTCATCAACAAGCGCAACCAATCCTTGAAGATGACATTGTTGAGGTAGAAATAGAAATCCTTCCATCATCTACCTTATTTCGCGCTGGCGAACGTTTATCAATAGTCATACAAGGCACTGACATTGAAGAAAGCGGCTTAGAACACGAATCAATTAGCCAAGGAAAAGTCATTATTCATACTAGTGAGCAATATCCATCTAGGCTACAGTTGCAGCAATTTTTTTAGATTGCTCGTGACAAATCATTGATCGACTAGCGTTTGCATTTATTTGCTGTAATATGCAAAAAAACAAGATTTGTTTGATTGGTCAAGATATAAGAGTAAGCCGTTGATTTTTAAATTAAAAACACGAAGACTTATGTTTGTTGTAAGTCTTTATTTATCCTGCATGACTATTGTCAAAGCACATGATTCATCTGCGACGTATTTAGCTAACGAAGCGGTGCTTGTGAGCAATGGACATACTAAAGTACTTTTTGACCCTTTCTTTCATAAAAGCTTTAATCAGTATCTACTTGTACCTCAAAAAACGTTAGCCGCCATTTTTGCTGGTGAGGCCCCCTTTGATAACATTGACGCAATTGTAATTAGCCATGCTCATGGTGATCATTTTGCAGCAGACGACGTTGCTCGCTATTTGGAAAAATTCCCGGCAACCAAATTAGTAGCGCCTCAGCAGGCCATTAAAACCCTACAAGTTTTACCAAATGTAGGTACTATTTCATCTCAGCTAATACCGATCACACTAGCATTTAATGACTCGCCAAAGACAATGCAAATCGGAAATATAACCTTTGAAGGTGTGAGAATTCCGCATGCCGGTTGGCCTGGCAGAGCGAATATCGAAAATATTGTATTTAGAGTGACCATTGCTGATGACAAAAAAGGCGCAATTACCGTTATGCATATGGGCGATGCCGATCCAAATGACGATCATTATTTGCCATACAAAGATCACTGGACAGCTCGCAAGACGCATATGGCATTTCCCCCGTATTGGTTCTTCTACTCTATGGAAGGTAACTACATATTGGACGAATTACTCAATGCACATGAGCACGTTGGTATTCATGTACCCACGATAGTACCTAAGGAACTCAAGGCATCTGGGAAGGATTATTTCTCAACATCTGGTGAAAAACGAACAATCAATCGTTCTGTAACACCCTAGCGTGTATGCGCAATGGATGACGCCTACCACGGTAACAACTCACCACTCGTATGAACGAAAATACCGCTTGTCTCTATACTCAATTCATCCATTCGCTTGATTAGTCCCTGGGCTGACTCACTAGCATCAATCAAACCGTTGCCGTTGGTCATTTGTGTGCGTACATAGCCTGGATGAAGTAAGGCCACGGCAATACCGTCGTTAGCCAAATCAATACTCAAACATTTGCCAATCATATTAACTGCGGTTTTAGACACTCTGTATGCATAATTATTAGCGCTCGTATTGTCGTCGATAGATCCTACTCTGGAACTCACAATACCGACTTTGCTTCCGCTACCAAGTTTTGGTACAAGTGCCATTACTGTGCGTAAAGCACCTAAGGCATTTATGTCAAAGTGTTTTTTCATACTCTCCATATTTAAGTGAGGAAAAGTATCAGAAACCAGCACCCCTGCATTGTGAATTAGTATATCGACGTGATCTATTGGTAATGCTTTTGCCAAACCTTGAACACTTTTATCATCAGTAACATCAATCCCTTCAATTACAGTGCAAGAAAGGCCTTTGAGTGCGTCACTTGCTTGACGACAAATAGCAAATACGCGATGACCAGCCGTAGAGTATTGGCGAGCAAATTCAAGCCCAATACCTTTGTTTGTGCCAATGATAACAATATTTAATGACATATAGAGTCCTTACGTTTGACTGCCTTAACCTCGAGCATAACTGTCTTAACATCGAACACAATATCGTAGCTGAAGTATGTAACGGACAATAGAGTACACTATTTTTGCGGCCTGTTGGTATTAGTAAGAAATGTTTTAAACCAAAATTACCTGTACAGAAAATACAAAAAAGGCCTGATTAGCTCAGGCCTAAAAAATTACTCAGCCAGCACAAGCTAAGCAATTTTGAGGTGCAAATATCACAAGGATATTTAAATTTAAGGCACTTACTGATTGTCCATAATTTGTTGGAAAAACTCCCACTGAACCTCAGTCCAATCAATATCTTGATTCACAGAACTTGTTGGATTGTCAATCATAGCGCCTGGCCAATGATGACCACCATTATTGACCCGGTAATGAACAACTGGATACCCGCTGTCACAATTTTGGAATTCCAGTTTTGTGACCGTACTACCATCATCGGGATCAGTATCAGCAATATCGGTTGAAACCGGCGTTAAATCACAACCATTACGTGTTGCATATAGCTCATTCGTCGCAGGTATACTTGTCAGGAAGTTGTCATCGCCTTCATAAGGGAAAACCTCATCTTCAGTGCCATTTGAGCTTATCACAGGCATACGAGGATTAAGTGTGCACAACTCGATTTCCGGTGCAATTTGTGTGGCAATGTTTAATGCAACGCCTGCAATTAAATCAGGTACATGACAAATGAGTCCAGCTATAAATAAACCGCCATTTGAATGGCCACTCACAAACACTTTATCAGGGTCTACGTTATACAACTCAACCGCTTCAGCGATAACGGCCTCAACATATTCCACATCGTGAAAACCACCTAAATCAACACCAAAAAAGGCGTCCCATACTCGAGCTGGAGGCTCACCATTAGGTCCCTCAGCTGTCGCTAGACTATGCGGATAAATAAGTACTGGACCATGCTCATCGCTAACATCATTATACTGTGTGAGCGCACGAGCAGTAGCGGCTGTACCACCAGCCCCATGAAACATCAGTACTAAGGGGCGTTTTTCACCTGTTTCGTAGCCTTTAGGTAAATGCGCAATGTAAAGACGTTCATTGCCTTCGACTTCTAAGTGCTTCACTATTTCTGGTGGTGGAATGTCATTCTCCGGCGGTAACGGCTCCGGTTCAGGCGCAGATCCAATAGGCGTAAATCTTATCCAATCGGCATTCCACTGCCACTCTTCACCAAAACTTTCGACTCTAACGACGCGCTCGCCAGCATGTATGACTAAATCGTCAGCCACCACCTGAACATCTAATACACTCCAATCACCCGTTGACACCAAGGCACCTGAACCAACGATGTAACCATCAACATAAATACGAATATTACGATCACCGGGCGCTGGCACACCAGCGCGCACTTCAAGTTGATATGTCGCGCTGCCTACAAAATTAACGTCGTATTCACCCCAATCTTTATTCTGGTTGAAGTTGATACCGCCCAGCGAGTCACCTTCTGTTGAAAAAGCTTGAAACCCAGTACTAAACGCGTCATCGTCAAAAGATATACCGCCGGTTGCTACAAAATCTTCAAGCTCTACGGTAACGACTTCTGGTTCTGGCTCAGGTTCTGGTTCTGGTTCGGGCTCAGGTTCGGGCGTTGGTGCAGGCGCTGGGGTTGGTTCAGGCAAAATAGGGGAGTCGTCGTCATTACACGCGCTCAAGGATAACGCAAGCATGACTGAAAAGAGTGGAGTCAAACGATTCATAAAAGCAGTCCGTTAATTTATTGGTTAAGAACGTCCAACACTTATTAGCATTCGTGTGCTTTCGCGTGCTGGTGCATAAAAAAACACTGGACTATTTAGCTTTTAACGATTGTCTAATTTTCAAAATGTAAACAGCCCGGGTGTGCCGCTGTACATTAGAAATAGAGGGGGGGCCTAATCTTATAATTTTCTTATTTTTTGGTTAATTTAGAAAAATAATAGAATTTTTCGTACATTTTTTGTACTAAAAAATGAGAGGTTGGCAACTCGCGTAAAATACGGGATACCGTGAAACGAGGTAAAAATTGAGTCGTATAACACCAATCGAACGTAGTTTCGACTGCAAACAAAAAGACCGAATAAGCCAATAAAGCTTATTCGATCATTTAAACGGAGGTCTTTTATGGACTAAACTAGCTAGGTTGATCTTTAACAGTGACGCGACCGGTTCGCCACAACTCGAGTAACGCTTCCCAATACGCAACATCCCAGTTGTATTTTTCACCCAAAGAGATCGCATTTTCCATATATCCTACCACTTGCGTAAAATCTCTATTGTCTCGGTCTTTGTGAGATACAGCGACCAAGAAATTATACTCCGGGTTGTTTTCCTGGCTATCTTCAATACTATCGAGTAACGCAATCGCCTCGGACACATTAATAAGACGCTTGTCTTTTGCCAGTAATTTTAACTCTGCCGCTTTTAAGGCCGCCGCTTTATGGCCATCATTTGCAGCAGACATATACCAATATAGTGCCTTGTCTTCTTCATTCATCACCCATGGGCTAGCATGCAGAACTCTAGCCAATTGATACTGCGCCTTTGCATAACCATATTTGCTTGACTGTGTCAGCCAATCAATTGCTTCGGCAATATTCGTTTGGTCACGGTAAAGCCTTAAGCCATACTCATATTGAGCGATTGGATGCCCGGCGGCAGCAACTTTAGCAAGCACGGCTTTTGCTTCCCCTTCTTCTTGATTTAACCAAGGAAAGTTATAAAGCGTCATCGCATACTGAAACTTATCATTCAAATCATCACTTTTCTTTAGATTACGCGCCAAGCGCTTCACTCGGAAATAAAAGTCTTTGTTTTGCTCTTTAATGCCGAACCTATCAAAGTTTGCAATCCCTAGATAGGTTCTGTTTGTAAACTCAACGCGTTTGCCTTGAAACGCCGGCGGGGGCAATGTAGTTTGCACAAAACGTTGAATCAGCGTCGTAGGATTACCCAATATTTGAACCGTCTGCAAATTACGTATTGAGCCATCCTCACCTAGGTCGTAATCAACAATTGCAAAGGGTAATCGACGCCTAAGCTTATCTGATTCATCGATATTTTTTAATCCTCCGCTTGCAAGGTATGACGTGGTAATGTCATCGTCAAAAATAGTCGAAAACTCATCAAACCCTCCATTATCAAATCCACCGCCATCAAAAATGAAAGGTTGATCAAACACACCTAATTCAAAATCAGAGCCTGTGTATTTATTGTCTAACGTGGCGTGCCCACCAAATGTTACCGTTTCATCTAGAAGAGCGACGTTCAGTTGAGGGAAAAACCGTTCTTCAATAGCTAGTTTACCCGTATTCTGTTTTGCTACTTGTATCTTTTCTAAGATACCTTGTTGAGTCTGCTCATCTAAACTCGCTAACATATTATCCACAACATTTTGAGCATCACTAAAATGGTATTCGGCTGCTAAGGCAAACCAAACTAAGGCTTTTGTTTTGTTAACCGGCATGCCCAAGCCTTTGTAATTCATCGCACCTAACTGATAAAAGGCATGGGGACTTCCAATAGATGCAGCTTCGGCATAAGCTAACGCAGCGCCTTTGTAATCGTTTGCGACAAACAACTTGTCTGCTTTAAAAACATCATCAGCTACAACTTTTGTGGATATAAAAATGCTTAATACAAGCGTAAAAATCAAAAAAATATTAAAATATACTAGCCTTAATATTGCCATATATAAAAACTCTCCTTGCTTATTATTTATGCAATATAGTCTTCGCTAGCTTAACTGTCAATTGACCTAAACCCATCGTATACCCTGAAAGTACATAAGCCAAAAATACGCAAGTCAAATCATTCCCTTCTATTTTTCATAGGTACCACAGCGTTTTTTCCATCCTTGCAACCATTTTTGCTCAACGCCTTTTTGTGGTGAGTTTTCGACACGCCTCGTCAACACATATTCACACGCGTGACGAAAGGCTGTATTAATTGATTCAGTATCTTCGTCGATATTCAGCAATACTTGCAACAAGCCCCACCCCTGCCCCTCGTATTTTTCGGTTTTTGATATGCCTTCACCCTTAAAATTGACGTAGTCAATCAATGCGTACATACCTAATTCATTGCTTGCCAATTGATGAAAACGCGCTACCACAAGCGCTTCTTCTTGTTTGTTAGTGACATTTTTGAGCATCGCAGGCAGCGCGTTGCGCATGCGCTGATAAATAAAGTTTACTTGATGTTCAAACGTACTTGCTAGCAATGCCCGTAATTCTGCCATTTGCGCGCTGTCCTGCGCTTGTTGAAACGATTGCTTATTTGACCATGGGCAATATCGCTGCGCTTGCAACCAAGAAGGAAGTATCACGCCTTGTTGTTGTATATAATCAAGTAGCGCAGGAAATGTCTCCGTAAACGGACTATTAATGCCTTCAGGAAACCAGATAAAATGCCCTAAGCCTAGGCTGGCAAATGATTCACCGGCGTTCCAAGCAACTAAATAAGCCGGATTACTACCAGTTTCATTTTGATAAATTTTCTTACCGATTGACCTTAGTTGATGCGCATCTAGGGTAGGGATGTCATCTGAGGATTGAGCAAAGAGTGAAAAGATAAAGAGCGACATCACAATAAGCGATTTATAAAAAGTAATTTTTGCGAACATTATATTAAGTAACCTAAAACATTTACGACAAGTGCAATTATGTAATTACCCCCGGCTGCGCGACACGTTGATTATTGTCATGCTGATTATGGTGTGTGCCCAATAATTTTCAGGGGATACTTGCTTATACACTCGCATACTCCTTTATCGCAGATACTGTCGCTTCTACGCATTACTCTTTGGCTTTCTTTCTTCAGATAAGTAATGATGTCAATATTTTTTACACTATTCATACTCCTCTGAGTGAATTTAGCATAAGTAACTGAAAATCAAAAGAATAATTATTGGTTAAAATCTTGCTTACGCCCAACGCCAACGACATTCGGTCGCATCCGACCAATTATAACTAGGATTTTAATAAGTGAATTTAAAAAATTTTAATATCAGACTTGGGTTTTTCTTACTAGTCAGTTTGTTTTCCGCCAATACACTGCATGCAGCTCCATTATTTTTTGACAATGGTGGTATCAATATTGTTGATACCGATGTTCGCCCAGATTTCCTTATAGTAGACAACAGTACTTCGGGTGACGCGACGACAGTTGTGTTAGCTGATGGTGCGCAAGTAGGCACAGACACCGTAATCGTCGACGATACTAGTGTGGTTGTGTTTGGTTCGTCACTAGTTGAGATAAATGGTGGCATGATTGAGAATGACGCACATACATATGATATTGCAGCACTGAATATGTTTGGCGGAGAAATCGGAGATGATATTCTTGCGTTTGATGATTCGATTGTAAATGTTTTTGGCGGCCTGGTAGGTGACGACGTGGAGGCGAGTGACAACAGCTTTGTTACATTGTGGGGCGGCGCGTTTAACGAAGATATTGAGGCCTTCGATATCGCTTCAATTTTGATCTTTGGCGGAATGTTTGCGGCAGATGGCTTAGGCCGTTTGGACAGCGGTTTAGCGGCATTTGATGAAAGTACTATTACGCTTTTTGGCTCAGATTTTTATGTAAATGGCACAGCATATATGGGCGGTTTAATTACTGAGCTTTCTGGCACCATCAGTGGTGTATTGCAAGATGGCAGTAACTTCTTTATGCCTTTTATGCAAGATATCGCTGGGCAAATATCGATTATTGAAACTAGTGTAGAGGTATCAGAACCATCACCGGCATTGCTTGCTGCGTTAGGCTTATTCCTTATCCTAATTTCGCGCAAATCTATACAATCGAAGTAATTCCCTACATGAACGCTGTAGTTCGGCTATATCGCTAACTCAATTGTTTAAATGGCTATCAGGCGAATGACTAAATCTAATCGTTTCATGAGCCTTCTTGCGCGCTAGCGTGACAAGCTCATGGTATGAGATCCATCACTGCTCACAATGTCTGCTATGATTATTGCACCTGCCGAACCATAGCGCAAGTGATGAGCCCTCACGCACCAACATAAAGCTTGAAAGTAAACATTAAAAAACTTTATGATTGTCTTCAAAGAGCGCCTTAAAAGTATGATGTAAAGCTATGGCTGCTCAAAACATGTTACGAACTCTGAAGGTTTCATAAATTTTTAAACTACGCTATGTAAGACAAAATCTAAAAATGGCTATAAGCCCATCAAACACATTTTCGATTATCTTTAAATTGATAACCATCGCGTTATTTTTACAAATAATAGTATTGATGTTTTATAATCCACTGAAAGCTGCGGAAAATAGCCATAAAAACAAAGACGTATGGATTAAGGCGCCGGCAGAAACTAACCAAAACGCACTGACAAAAGGTCAGCTAAAAGCGATAATTAAACAGCGTTATAAAAACGCTCGCGTCAAAGATGTTGATATCGAAGTTTATAATGGCCAAAAAGTATATGACGTTGATTTCATCTATCGAGGTAAACCTTATGAGGCTTTTATTACGGCTAAAGGACGTATACTAAAAGTACAAATTGACCCTAATGTTGATGATGGCGATTAATGCGGTCGCTACATCACAAGATAATTACCCTAATAATGGTACTTAAATTTCATCACTAGGTTTTCTTCATCTGCGTTATTAATAGCACTATTGATAAACTTACGTCGCGATTTTGGCAATCCTGAAATTTCTTGTTCACTACCTCGGCTATAGACCAAATAAAATTCAGCTAATGCGCTAATTTCATAGCGATAACGAACCTGCAGTGCAAACTCACTTTCAGAAAAGCTCTCTAGATCTTGCTGCGCTGCGCGGTAAATTTGATTGTCTCTGCCAACTTCAATCACCTGATTAGCGTCAGCTTCAACACTAACAGCTTCCAGCTTTAGTCGTATCTCATGTTTGTCCGCGATGTGGGCCGATACATTCAAAGCAATCGATAACTCGTCAATGGCAAAGTCACCGAGCTGGTTTTGTTTTTCATAGTCTGGCTCATCTTCATCCAACACAATTGCGTCTTCATCACCTAGCCAAATTAATCCGTGTTCAAATTTTTGATATTCAATTTCAAGTTCCACGTTCATCCAGTGGTCAATTTGCAGTGACGGTGTAATTTCAAGCGTGCTGTAGGCGCCATCCAACCCTTGAGAACCTATACCAGCCGACACTTCAAACTGAAACCAATAATCTTGCGCTGTAGTATAACCGAGTACAAATTCAGTTTTCTTTGGCAGATAGGCAACATTACTTCCCCTTGTAATAAGATCGTCATCACCGGCGGCAATATAAAGCACTTCAAATTCCCACGCCGCTGTAGAGGGTTGTATTGTGGTCATGTCGAGCTCGAACTCTATCGGTAAATCATCATTACTTTTATTATTCTGTGCGGTAAAATTCACTTCGACTATAATGTCTCGCAGCCAAGTGCTTTCCAATTCAGGCCATTCATAACTGCTTTTGTATAAAAACTGTTGCCGATCAACTTGTTTGACAAAACCGAAATCTGAAATATCAAATTTTTCACCATAATTAAGCAGCGAAATTTCATTAGACCATACTTCACTTACTTGAAAATCGGCTTTTAACCACCACGCGATATCGCTTATCTTAGGGTTAATATGAGTACGGTGATGGGCATTCGTGTTGTTAATCGGATGCAGACTGTACTCAGTGATCTGACTTTGAATAAGTTGCGCTGAGATAAACAGCTGTTCATTTACTTCCAACAAGCCGTCTACCGCGGTTGTTTGTGCTTTTCGATTAATACTGGGGCTATCGACAAATGTTTGAATAATGCCAGTATTCCAACTTTCTGCTTTATACTGGCCTCTAACAGCAAGAAAATCACGGCCATCAAGATGCCTGTTGTCGGCTTCAAAGGCACCCAAAATACTCACATCAAAGTGTTCACCTAATTGCGTAAAACGAATGGCCGCATCAATATCTCGAGCCTGCTCTTTATCACCAGCCCCGCCAATGCGTGGTGTATGAATAACACGCAGTGATTCTGGCCCCCAAATATCGAACAACTCATTGTTCTCACGAAAAAATGGACGTTTTTCAGAGGAAAATGTTTCAATAGCACTAAAATTTATCACCAAATCATTTGATTCAACTTGCCCATAGTCGGGGTTTACCGACAAGTTGATTTGTTGGTTATTGTTTGGTTTCCAAAAAACCTCCATGCCAGCCTTATAATGATTTTCGCCGGCTAATAAATCATGATTAAGTGTAAAGTACGGAAAATAATCTAATTGTGGTTGGTAAGTGGTAACAGCATGATAGGTTTTGAATTCGTCCATAAACGTTAATTGTGAACGATTGATAGCGGGATATGAAAACGCTTGTCGCAATTCCTGATGCCAGCGAGAAAAATAAAGTTTAACATCGCGTGTCGTACTTTGCTGTTTGTTGCTGATAACAGCCGTCCAAGGAATAAATAGTTCGGTTTGCCAGTGTGTTTCATCAATTGTCACTCCATGCAACCAATTTCCATTCCAGTCAATTTGTTCACGATTTTTATTATGCCAAACTGAATCTTGCACGGCGTTATTACGGCTAACTTTAAAACCAAAAGCACGTTTACCTTGGCCATCAAAATCAACAATTAATTCGTTGAAATCAGTTTTTATTTGTTCATCGCGTAAACTCGTATGCGTAACACCGGAAGATTGATTTTGTTGATTAATAAAACCGACATATAAACCATATTCATCGCTATAAACCAAAACTTCAGTTACAAATACTGGTTCATGCAATGAATAAGGTTGAGTGACTTTAAAATGATCGTAGCGTATTGCTTGGAGCCAATGCGCCTCATCAAGATAACCGTCAATAAAACCAGCGTATTGTTGCCCCAAAACGGTATTTGATAAAGAAATCATAAAAAATACCAAAAACGCAGGGAAAGAATATAAGCGCCTAAAAAATGTTTTTTGTGGGTTATTCAACAGCATCAATATAATAACCAAAACCACGGCGGGTCTTGATCAAATCAGTCACTTGGTGTGCTTTTAACTTCCGTCTGACGGCAGAAATATGAGCTTCAATTGCATTTCTGGTTACACTGCTGTAGCTGTCATACAGGTGATTTTCTATATTATTGAACGTCATGACCTTGCCTTGATTCATGGTTAATAATGCTAATATTGAATACTCATTTGGCGTAAGATTCACCGCCTGTTTGTTTACCGCAACCGACCGCATGTCAATATCAACCTTAAGCTTACCAAAGACCATCACATTATTATGTAATTGGTATTTTCGCCGTATTAATGACTTGATTCTCGCGTGTAACTCATCGAAGTCAAACGGTTTACATAAATAGTCATCCGCGCCTAAATCTAAGCCTAAAATACGATCATCCACTTGATCTTTGGCGGAAATGACAATCACCGCACTCTCTTTTTTACGGTGGCGAATTTCTTTCAATACACTTAAGCCATCAACTTCAGGCAGCATTAGGTCTAACAACACCACATCATAATGATTAACCCTCAAATACGCTATCGCTTCACGACCATTACCAGTAGTATCAACAGTAAACCCCAAATGTTTAAGCCCTAATTGTAAAGACTTTCTTAAACGTTGTGAGTCTTCAACTATCAGCAATTTCATCGCGCCCTTTCCTTGTCATGAATAAATTTTAAACTATTGGTATTTTCCCAATACTAATAGTAAAAATTTGATGCTCGTTTACCGTCACGTCTACCGTTAAAGACAACATTCTCGCGTAAGATTGAATTAATGACATCCCCAAGCCAGCATGTTGCTCTGATGATCTCGCTAAATCTTTTCGCCACATGCGGTTAAACATATTAAGAAGATCTTGTTCCGTAAGCAATTCAATCATTTGATTACTAATAGATAAACAGTAATAGCCATCCTGCGTGGTCATTAATTTCACGTCAATAGTGGTATTATTTGGCGCATACTCTATCGCATTGGAGATGATATTGTTAAGTATTAGCCGGAATTCTGCCGCACTTGAGTGAATCAGGCTCTCCTGCGATAAATCTGTACTCAGACTGAATTGCTTACTGTTTATTTCAGTTTTATAGTTTTCCCAAACCCTCAGTAACATGTCAGTCAGATCTATGTCAGACAAATGAATCGCGACAACGCCGAGGTCAGCTCTTACTAATGCAAGTAAATTATTGACCATCTGTTGCATTTGTAATGCGGCATCAAGTGTATCTTGATAAAAAGGCTGTGCTTGCGCGGGATCATCAGGCCACCTTAACGCTACTTCGGCCATGGTCCGCAATTCAGCAATCGGCGTTCTCAATTCATGCGCCACATCAGCAGTAAAACGCTGTTCTTTTTGATAACTTTCTTTTAAAAATAGTGCTTCTTCTTTTTTTTGCTCCATCGCTAAACGATTTCTTTCTTGACGAAAACGCAATGTCAGCGCAAGAAAAATGAGGCTAACAATAATCAAAGCATATATAAGCTTAGCCCACCAAGTTAACCAAGGAGCTGCGGCAATATTGATGTCAATACCTGCGTTTTGCAAAGACCATAAGCCGTCATTATTGGTTGCCTTGACCTCAAAACGATAATTACCTGCAGGAATATTGGTATAAGAAGCGTACCGTCTATTCCCTACAAACTGCCATGTTTGATCAAACCCCAACAACCGGTAAGCATACTGGTTCTTATTGGCAATGGTAAAATCTAACGCACTAAATTCAAAAGCAAACATGGTTTGTTGATGGTTTAAATTAATAACATTGGTCTCTGTGATTGAAAATGCCAGTAGCCCACGTTGTGATGGCTTAACCGATTGATTCATCACTTGAAAGTCGGTGAACTGCACCTTAGGCGGGAAAGGATTAGTAATCACTGTTTCAGGTTTAACGTGATCAATACCTTTACTACCACCAAAGAACAACTCGCCATTTTTGTTAATATGTGCAGAACCTGTTTGAAAATACGCATTTGAAAGGCCATCATCACGGTCAAAATTGCTAAACTCCATACGCGCTGGGTTAAAACGCGTAAGTCCCCGCTGCGTGCTCAGCCAAAGCTGGTTGTTTTGATCGATAACAATATTATTGACCACATTCGAAGGTAAACCATGTTCTTCTGTATAAAGGGTAAATTGACCACTGTCAGGATTATAATGATTTAGACCAAAGTGAGTGCCTATCCAAAGACCACCTTTGTGGTCTGATTTAACCGTATTAACAATATTGCTACTCAATGAATTCGCTTGTTCTGGATTATTCTTTAAAACAATAGTTTGTTTTGAGCTGGGATTATAGACAATCACCCCTGACTCTTTAGTACCAAGCCAAAGCATACCGTCATCCAGTTCAAGAATACTTGAAATATCAGCAGCCACGACTTCATTTCCGTCATTCATTAATAAAGGATGATATTGAATATCATCTAAGCTAGGCGAAATTCTCGCTATAGTGCCAACACCAGCACTCATCCAGATATATTGCGAGGGCCCTATATGCAATGTCGCTATCGAATTTTTTGTGGCATTAAGTGTAATCCTTTCAAAAGTTTGATGTTGGCGGTCAAGTTTATAGAAGCCTCCGTCGTCTGTTGCCAGAAATAAATTAGCTTTAGTATCTTCAGAAATTGCGGTGATGACATTATTGTTTAAGCCTGAGTTAATATCTGACGCATGATAATGGCGAGTTGTGCCATTATTTTGATATTCAAATAACCCTTCGTTTTCAGTGCCTATCCACAAGCTGTCGAGGCTGTCTTGATAAATGGCATTCACTGGATGACTATACCATTGAGCTTCTCCGGCACGGTTTAACGAGCTTTTATGAAATTTTTTCGGTTTCAGATCTACATGGTTTAGGCCTGCGTTTTTGGTGGCAACCCATAAATTATGACTACTGTCGAGCAATAACGCGGATAAGCGGTTGCTACTTAGCCCTGTTTTATTATTTGGCTGATGATGAAAACGCGAGAAATTCTGTTGTTCTGAGTTGAATAGATTTAACCCATTTTCGGTAGCAACCCAAAGCCTACTTTCTTGGTCGAATAACAAATCTTCAATTGAATTGCTGCTCACACTATCACTAACCGAACTGTCATACTGAAAATGGCTAAAACGGTTTTTATCACGTTCGAAATAGTTTAAGCCCGCTTCTTCCGTACCTATCCATAAATTACCGTGTTTATCCTCCAAAATAGACGATATTTCGTTATGGCTTAAACTGTTAACATCATCTTCTTGGTAGCGATAGCAAGTAAATGTTTGGTTTGCTGGTTGATAACTTGATAAACCATTTTCTGTACCCGCCCATATAAGGTTTTGACTATCGATAAAAAGCGTTTTTATTTCGTTATCACACAATGAATGACTATCATCATCGCCAGCAAGATAATGATGAAACTTGCCCGTAGTTTGATTGAGAACATTAAGACCACCACCTTCTGTGCCGATCCATAGGTTACCTTCGTCATCCTGAGCAAGTGCATGGATAACGTTGTGACTGATGTTATCATTTGCCAAACCGCTGTCCGCTATGTTAATTAATGCAGCATCGAGAGGGATTACCTCATCATCACTTAACGCATCCCAATTAACCTCTTTGATTTGATCATTGAAAAAATGGACAAAACGTTCGCTTTTAGGGTCAAACTTGTTGAGCCCGCCGCCTTCAGTTCCTAACCAAATAAAGCCATCACGATCTTCAAGTATGCTTGCTATTTCGTTATGAGAAAGGCTGGCTTGATCACTTGGAATATTGTTATACATTTTGAGTTCGTAACCATCATATCGCTTTAAGCCATTTTCAGTGCCGATCCACAAAAAACCATGGCTATCTTGCATGATTGCGGTCACGTTATTTAATAAAAAGTCTGGTTGTGTTGATAGTGTTTTGAACACAAGTGAGTTAGGCGCAAGAAAGTTATCTGTCGAGGAAACACAAGGCACAATTAACGCCAAAACAACCCCAAAAAAATAGGTTAAAACGCTTACTTTTTTATTGTTTTCAGCATCATTGTTCTGCTTCACTACTCAAGATCTCTACTTTATCTATTCAAATTAGAAAACTATATTAAGTGTTAATCAATAATAGTGCACATCTTCAGCAAATCTTCAGAGCCGTTTGCTCTAATAGCTTACAAGGTAACTTAATGTACTTTGTTATCAAACGAAATAGTTGCCTGCCGAAATTAAGTAGTCTCAAAAAAGACAACATTAAGTCCTTTGACACAATAAGCACAAAGCTGATGTAAGTGACTATCGGCTAATTAAGACAAAATTCGATAATAGGATGTAATATTTCATGATTTTAAAACGAACGAATATCAAAGCTAAACAAATAGCCTTTTGTTTAAGGAAAATTAAATTTAATAGGACAAAAATAGCTGTACTGCTAACCAGCTCATTATCATTAACCTGCCAAGCAAACGACTTAAGTTCGGGATTTTATGGTGGATTTGGTATCGCTAATATCTCCGCTGAAGAAAAAGGAGCATCGAGCAAAGAGACCGGCTTAACACTTATTGGCGGATACAAATATTCTAAGTACCTAAGTTACGAAGCATCATTATTTAACCTTGGTGACCATAAAACATTAGGGATGAAAGGTAAGGGGTTAAGTATCAGCACGATTGGCAGCTACCCCATTACTGAAACAATCGATTTATTTGCTGAATTTGGAGGCGTGTCGATAAATTTGGATATCAATGAAGCACAGAATTTAGCGAACACTTCGCATAATCAAGAATCATTAAAAGACGGGAGAGACTCAAGTATCTATTATGCATTGGGCGCCAAATATAAAATCAAAAATTGGAGTTTTGTTATTAAGACAGTAAGCATAGATCTTGATGCAGATATAACGATGTTATCTACACAAGTGCATTACCATTTTTAATCAAACGATTGATTCCCCAAAGTCCCAGCAAGAGCGACTTGGATCAGCAATAATGCCATTCAATGCATCAATCCCTGGCTTGTCACTGCTAATGCCGAGTTCACGGCAAATATCATTCACCTTTTTTCCGAACTCAGCTAGCTTTAAAATTACAACAATTTGAGATTCGGTAAGTTTACGTTTGAGCGGCACCTTAGTTAGGAATGTTGTATTTTCTATAAATCCTTTACGCGGTTTAGAGAGACTCTCTAACGGAAATGGTTTGGTGGTGGGGCAAGCCAATTTGTTGCATAAACTAAGGTAAATACAACAAGACCGATATTATTAGAAGCCGTTCTTCATGAGCAATCATAGAACGGCTTTTTTGATCGTATTCTAAAAAATTTAAATACTGCTAAAAACAGAAAAGCCAGCAATCGCTTGCTGGCTTTTCTGTTTTTAATAATGGTGCCTCGACCCGGGATCGAACCAGGGACACGCGGATTTTCAATCCGCTGCTCTACCAACTGAGCTATCGAGGCATCAGCTTCTCACTGTGGACGCGTATTAAACGGATTTACGCCCTCTAAGTCAATAGCTTTTTGGTAAAAAAATGGCTTTTTTTGGCCATTCCATCATTATTTGACCAATTGACAGTTTAATTGCCTATTTACTAGGCGGCACGTAACCTTCAATCGTCGGCTCTTTGCCTTCAAACAAAAACGCGACCATTTGCTCTTCTAAAAACTTACGATCGTCGGCTTGCATCATATTGAGTTTTTTTTCATTAATTAGCATGGTCTGCTTTTTCTGCCATATACCAAATGCCTCTTTAGAAATATTGTCAAAAATACGTTTACCGATATCACCAGGATAAAGTTGAAAATCTAGCCCATCAGCTTCTTTTTTTAGGTGTTCACAATACACTGTACGACTCATATTATTTCCTTAGTAACGCGCTTTTAGTTGCTTAAATATCTTAACCGTGGGAGTGGCTAAACCAATTTGTGATTCTTCATGAATTGAAAACCAAGCATGCTCACTTTCATTAATTTCAAGCCTTGGCTCATTCATCTCTATTAATATGGGCGAAATATCCAAATGAAAGTGGCTAAACGTATGCCTAAAACCCTCTAATTCGCGAATTGTAGCAGATGCTTGACCACTCAAGTGTCTGATGCGTTGTTTTGAATCTTCATGCGACGTTTCAATAAACCCCCACAATCCTCCCCAAATACCGGTGCTAGGCCGTTTTTGTAGAAAGACGCTACCCTTACAAAATGGAATCAGCATACGCACTGCTTTTACAGGTAGGGCTTTTTTAGGTTTTTTGTGAGGCAACTCTGACTGTCGGCCCTGAGCGTTTGCCAAACAATGCGACGTCACAGGGCAACTGTCACAACTTGGTTTTGACCGCGTACACAAGGTAGCCCCCATATCCATCATTGCCTGCGTATAATCATCAAAACGTGCACGTGGCTTTAATGACTCCGCTAATGTCCAAAGTTGTGCTTCAATTTTAGCCTGTCCAGGCCAACCTTCGATCGCAAAATAGCGAGATAGCACACGCTTTACGTTACCATCCATAATCACATAAGCTTGATTGTCAGCCAAAGACAAAATGGCCGCCGCCGTAGAGCGCCCTATACCGGGCAAGGCAAGCACAGCGTCAAAGCTACTAGGAAATTTGCTACTATGCTCATCTCTTACTTTTTGCGCTGCTTTATGCAAATTTCTGGCGCGCGCGTAATACCCCAAACCAGTCCACAAATGAAGCACGTCGTCTTGAGCCGCATTTGCTAAATCACAAACGGTGGGGAACTTCGCCATAAAACGCTCAAAATAGGGAATCACTGTGGCGACTTGTGTTTGCTGTAACATAATTTCTGATACCCAAACAGAATACCGTGTTTTTTGCTGCTGCCAAGGAAGGTGTTTTCGACCGTGTGTTGTATACCACGTGAGAATTTTCTCACTAAAACCAAAATCGTTGTTCTTACTGACCATACGTGCGGCTAACGCCCTTTTTTGTCATTAACTTCAATTACTCATTATCTTTACTGTAAATGCTGGCGCTTCTGTTTAATAGGTGAAACGCTATCATATGTATGTTCATTTGCAGCACATAGAGTAGATAATTATACTCACCTCCATCATACAAGCTTTTTAGCGAAATAGACCCAATTAAATGCCAAATCCCCATAGCGACATAACCATTTCCTCGCCCGTTATTTTTATCCCAGGGACTTTATGTGATGAACGAATTTGGTTGCCAACTTGGGACAAAATGACAATGGAACAGCGGGACTATTCGCCGCTTCAATGGGCTAATTCTCTTGAAGACATGCTAGCGCTAACCCAAGACAGAGTCGACAGCTACGATGAACAAGTGCACCTAGTGAGTTTCTCAATGGGAGGTTACATAGCTGCCTTATTGGCTTTACACCCAAAGAATCAAAACAAGATTAAAAGCTTATCTTTTGTTTGCTATGACCCAAATGGCTTGTCCAAAGAAGAAACACTCAGGCGCAAGAATGTGTTGAATTCTCTCAAGCGCGCCAAAAACACTAATGCATTGAGTCAAGCGAGCTTATCTCAATATTTCACAACACAAGAAGTACAAGAGGCGCAATATCCGCAAACTGTGTTAGCCATGGCTTCGGATTTGGGCATAGGTGTGATGAGGGCTCACATGGCATCCACAACGCCACGAGAGGATCTGTCGTCACAGTTATCTCAGCTATCAACACCTCAACTATGGATTGCTGCGCAGTACGACAAGATAGCCAAGGCTGATGCAATTAAAGAGCACTGTTTACGCTCACCCTCGGCAACCTTTGAGTTACTTCCAAACACTGCTCACATGACCCCTTTAACTAGCGCCAAGGATCTTGCGAGCTTACTTACCGCGCAACTCACCAATTGCAATTAATGAAAGTCCTGAGATAATACACCACTATTTTTTACGCATTACTCATATCAAACCTCCGACAAGGCAAGAAGCATCGCAAAATGACTCGGTTTAATTCAGAAGAAGAAGCCCGTGCGGCTGGCGTATACATTTCCAAAGTAAAAAGCTTTGTAAAACGTGAAGGGCGCCTCACTAACGCGCAAGCTAAAGCATTAACAGACAACTGGCCAACGATGGGTTTGTCCACAGACATGGGCAAGTTGGACCTAAATGACGTTTTTGGTCGCAATGCCCCCAGAGTGGTTGAAATAGGGTTTGGCATGGGAAAGTCATTGGTAGAAATGGCGAAGAATGCCCCTGAAAAGGATTTTATTGGTATCGAGGTACATAAACCCGGTGTTGGCGCTTGTTTGGGTGAAGCCGCAGAACAAGCCATTGAAAACTTACGAGTATTTGAGCACGACGCTGTAGAAGTGCTAGATACTTGTCTAGACAACGAAAGCATTGAACGATTGCAACTGTTTTTTCCTGACCCTTGGCACAAGACGCGTCACCATAAACGCCGAATTGTACAACCCGCCTTTGTACAAAGTATCCGCGCTAAATTAAAAATAGGGGGGGAGTTTCATATGGCGACGGACTGGGAACCCTATGCCGAACACATGATAAACGTTATGGAAGCCAGCGACGGATTCGAAAATACTGCCGAAAATAATCATTTTGTGCCACGGCCTGATTACCGCCCATTGACAAAGTTCGAGGCACGAGGGCAGCGTCTAGGTCATGGCGTTTGGGACATTATATATAAGCGAGTAAGTTAGTGCTTAGTCCAGCTTCACAACTAATAAAGCGCAATATAGATATTTTTTCTACTGGACCTTGGGCATTAGTCAACCCGGAAGATACATCTGTATTTTCGCTTCTACCAAAAGATACAATCGGTTTACATCAATTTCATGACGTATACCAAGCCTGCAGCAAACAGTACCAAACAACACAGTGCTTTTCTGCGTTTTTCTCGAAAGATGTTGTATCTGGTTTAGCAGGCGTAGTGATTTATATGCCAAAAGCCAAGCAGGTGCTGGATCTTTTGCTTGATAACCTATCAAGCTATTTAGACACTGGCACTAGAATATTCGTCGTAGGAGAAAACAAAGGCGGGATAAAAAGTGCCAGCAAGGTAATGGAGAAATACCTATCTAGTGTGAACAAGTTGGACGGCGCTAAACACTGCACGTTGTTAGGTGGTACGCTAGAAAAACAAGGCAAGCACAGTGAATTCGATATAAACCACTACCTCATTCGTCGAGAGTACATTATTAACGATGAGTCTATTATCTTATGCTCTTTACCTGGTGTTTTTGGTCACAAGCAGCTAGATCCTGGAACGACGTTGCTATTAAATCAGTTTTCCGATAAAACCAAACTGCGACAAATGCGCGGAAAATTGTATGACTTTGCATGCGGTACGGGAGTTATTGGCACTTACTTTAAACAAGTAAACCCAAAACTGAAACTTACGCTAAGCGATTTATCAGCGCTAGCAATCTATTGCACACAAGAAACGCTTAAAGCGAACAATATAGAGGGCGAGGTATTGGCGAGTGATGGAATGCAAGCGGTAAACAAATCATTTGATCACATCGTTAGCAATCCTCCCTTTCACTCAGGCCTTAAAAACGACTACGAAATTACTCAGCGCTTTATTCAAGATGCGCATGCCCATTGCATACGTATGGCAAAATTAACCTTGGTAGCCAATCGCTTTTTACCTTATGCTGATTGCATTAAAGATACGTTTAACAATTTTGATGTGTTGGCAAAATCGAACAAATTTACCGTGTATCAAACCACCAAGCGATAGGCATTTAGCCAGTTTGCATCCAGAAGGAATATTATGCAGATACTTTTTATAATTTCTGAAGTCGAAGACATTATTAAGACGGGTGGCTTGGCTGATGTAGGCAAAGCGCTTCCTCTGGCATTGGCTGAACTAGGCCACGAAGTTAGAATTGTAATGCCTTACTACCGTCAAGTGGCCGATACATTTGACTTATCAGATGCCAGTATACAACAAGTGCTGCATGTAAATAATCGCAGCTACAACTACCGCGTTAAGCAATTAAGTTTAGACAACGTACCTGTATATCTAATTGATCACGAGTACTTTTCACAATCGTCAACACCGTACACAGATACGCTAATGGCAAACAATGCGCAAAAATTTAGCTTATTCTCGCTCTGTGCGGTATGCGCAAGCCACGAATTGGGGTTTAAACCCGATATTGTGCACGTAAATGATTGGCATACGTCAATGGTGCCATATTTCCTTAAAAGCGACTATTTTCAGCGCAATGATTTATTGTCAGATCCACAATGGTATACCGATGCTAAGGTTGTCATTAGTGTTCACAATGCAGCATTCCAGGGTATTGAAGGTTTAGATCAAGTAGGCGTACTCGACCATATAGATGCAAGCAAAGTGTATAATCATAACGGTTATCTTAATATGCTCAAAACAGGTATATTGTACGCTGATATCACCTGCCCCGTAAGCCCTTCATACGCCAGAGAATTGTTCACTGAACTAGGAAGCCACGGCGTAAATGATGTCATTTCTCGTGCTGGCGACAGTGTAATTGGGGTATTGAATGGTTGCGATTACAGTCAATGGGATCCGTCCACCGATCCAATGATTCCGTCTAACTTTTCCGCTGATGACATTAAAGGTAAAGCCAAATGTAAAGCGGCTTTGCAAGCTGAAAACAACTTACCACGTAGCAGCAAGATACCAGTATTTGGTATGGTATGCAGAGCAACAAGGCAAAAAGGCTTTGACTATTTGTTACCCATTTTGGAAGACATGCTTAGTCACAACGTTCAGTTAATAATTATGGGAACGGGCGACAGCAGAATTACGAGTGAGCTAACACGAATAGCTGCAACGCACCCAGAAAAGATGGCCTTTGTAGAAGATTTTTTACCTGAAATGGCGCATATGATTGAGGCCGGTAGCGATTTCTTTTTAATGCCATCGGAATTCGAACCCTGTGGTCTAAATCAAATGTATAGTTTAGCCTACGGAACATTACCAATTGTCAGAAAAGTTGGTGGTTTAGCTGATACAATCATTGACATAAAAGAACCCAATGGCAATGGTTTTGTATTTGATGAACCCACAGGCACAGCGCTAGTCAATTGTATACGCCGCGCTATCATTTTATTTTTAGAAGATAAAACAGCCTTTGATGACATAAAACAGCGCGCCATGAGCATAAGATTTACGTGGCATGCTGCTGCTGAAGAGTACATCAGAGTTTATAAGCGATAGATACAAGTAGCATTTTTGTTAATTTTTTGTAATATACTTTATGCAACCGTCTTAATCTTGCTGTTTTTGCTCGAAAAATTATGTGCAATTGTTAAAAAGGTACTTTAACTCCTCGCTTTTTTTTGAAATACTGTTAATAAGCTTCGGAGTATAACGTAATATATAGACCTAGGCGGTAGGGTGACAAAGTTGCTAACGTAAGTCGCCAGTGAACGTGAAAGGATTGGGTAAACCCTATCGAGTGATTTAGCTAGCCATCCTCGAGTTAACGTAGAAGAAAACTAAAGAAATGCAAACTCCAAACATATTAATAGTTGAAGACGAAGTTGTAACACGTACCACGCTTAAAAGCCTCTTTGAAGCGGAAGGATACAACGTGTACGAAGCCGAAAATGGCGAAGAAATGCATCATTGCTTTGAAGCAAACGGCATTGATTTGGTGATCATGGACATCAATTTACCTGGAAAGAATGGATTGATATTGGCTCGCGAAGTCAGAAATCGTAAGAATGTTGGCCTTATCTTCCTAACAGGTCGAGATAACGATGTTGATCGGATTCTTGGTCTAGAAATAGGTGCCGATGATTATTTAACTAAACCATTCAACCCTCGCGAATTAACTATCCGTGCAAGAAACTTGTTGTCTCGTACAAGTAATGCCGGAGAAGACGACGATTTGCCAAGTAAAGTTAAGTTTAACGGTTGGACACTTGATGGTGACAGTCGCAGCTTGATTTCTCCTACGGGTAATGAATTCAGATTACCACGCAGCGAATTTAGAGCCTTGCATTTGTTCTTAAGTAATCCGGGTAAGATTCTTACTCGTGAACAACTAATCATGGAAATGACTGGGCGTGAACTGCGACCTAACGATCGCACAGTTGATGTCACTATTCGTCGTATTCGTAAACACTTCGAATCAGAGCCAAACGACGAAGAGTTGATTGTTACAATCCACGGTGAAGGGTATCGCTTTTGCGGTGCGGTCGACTAAATCGATAAATAATCATTTCTTGAAAGGCGCTCCTGTAGCGCCTTTTTTATCACAAAAATATCTGAATTAACTCAAGCGATAAATTTACCCACTGCTTACAACAGCGCACATGATATATTGAAAAAGGAACATGATGGACGTTTATGAGTATTTCGGATTAAGTAG
Organism: Agaribacter marinus; assembly: GCF_030160655.1. GTDB lineage: Bacteria > Pseudomonadota > Gammaproteobacteria > Enterobacterales > Alteromonadaceae > Glaciecola > Glaciecola marina. The sequence goes on along the minus strand of NZ_BSOT01000006.1, from coordinate 566,960 downwards.
GGATGTCGGCTCTATATACAAATATGCACCTGTCTTTCAGCATGTGATTGACGGAAAAAAAGTAATTATCAAAAAAACCAAAGAGCAGATAGATAGGTTAGCGCCTCTTATAAATTGGCAGAAAAAGCTAAGTGAAAATGGAATTAACACCATCCATCCTTTAAGGTTTAATGACAAATTAATTCATTCAATAGATGACGAAAACTGGGTTGTTTATCCCTTCATTGAAGGGGATAGATATCAGTCTACACAAGAACAAATTTACACTGCGGGTGAGCTACTCGGGAGAGTGCATTCTACGTCTGATTCAGTCTTCAAACACGGCTTCTCGTGGGAGGATTATGATGAGGAGTTTTATGACGAGATACTTGATGATATTGAAAAGATTTCTTTGCGTTATCCTCGTGAGTTCAATTCTGAAGCAGGAAAGAAATTATTCGATAACGTAAAATCTTTGGCCTCCAATAAGTTCGATTGCCTCAAAACTCGGGAGCTACCCACTTCAGATTGTACCTGGGACTTTAAAGCTAGCAATCTAATCTATCAACCCAAAACACTCTATCTGATTGACACAGACAATGCCGGTAAAGTACCCAGAATATTTGATTTAGCCCTTGCACTACTTCTTTTTCACACGACTGAAGACACTGCACCTAATAGAATTTTTACGGTAGATGAGTGGAAATTATTCCTTTCAGGTTATAAAAAACACGTTGAGCTAACTGACATTGAAAAAAGATACTGGCAAAACATGCTCTTGTTTGTTTATACAGACGAGGTTTCATGGGCTATTAACGATATCGAGGACGATGAGAGTAATCGGCAAAAAACCTTTGTAAAAAGTCTAGTAACCTTCAATTTTTCTCAATATCTAATAGAATAACGTTTAATCTTGTCATAAATATATTCTATTAGACAACGCTGGGCAGACAAGTAAATTTAAAAAACTGCCCAGTACCTGCAGAAACTCTGACCTTATCATGGCCTAAGCACCAGCCACTTGCATTTCACCAATTAAGACAGAGCCGGTTTGCAATGAGCTTCTTACTTCACGCTCATTGCCAATGGCTACGATGCTGGAATACATGTCTTTTAAATTTCCAGCAATGGTGATTTCATGCACTGGGTATTGAATAATTCCATTTTCAACCCAAAAACCTGCGGCGCCTCGGCTATAGTCGCCATTGACAATGCTGACACCTTGCCCCATTAATTCAGTCACCAGCAAACCAGTGCCCATTTCTTTGAGCAATTCAGCGTCTGAGTGTCCCGTATCATCGACCATGCAATTATGTATGCCACCTGCATGTCCGTTAGTCACCATATTTAACTTTCGCGCGGAATAGCTTGTCAATAGATAGTCTTGCAACACACCATCACTTACAATATCCATGTCAGTAGTCTTAACACCTTCGTTATCAAAAGGCGAACTCGCTAAACCTTTAAGTAAATGAGGTTTTTCATGCAAATTAAACCAGCTTGGAAATATTTGCTTTCCTTTGCTATCAAGTAAAAAACTCGACTTGCGATACAAACTACCACCGCTGATTGCACTAATGAAATGACCAAAAAGCCCGGCGGCAATGTCTCGATGAAAAATAACAGGTACTTTAGATGTGTTTATTTTGCGTGCGTTCAATCTTGATACTGTAACCTCGGCCGCTTCAACTCCGACGTCACTGGGGGCGCGCAGCTTGTCAGCTTCGCGCGATATGGTATATGCGTAATCTCGCTGCATATCGTCACCATCTTGCCCAATTAACACGCAACTTAAGCTGTAACGGCTGCTAGGATAACCTGCATTTATACCCTGAGTATTACCGTAAACTTTGATGCCCAAATTCGCATTGTATGAGGCGCCATCAGAGTTACTAATAAGTGGATTAGCATCCAAACCCGCAGTTTCTGCTTCAACGGCATATTTTAATGCTTGTTCAGTATCAAGCGTTTGCGGATGATAAAGATCTAAATCAGGAATATCTTGCGCGATTAAGTGTTTGTCGGCTAAACCTGCGCAATCATCCTCAGACGTATATTTTGCAATTTCAATCGCCTTTTCGACTGTAAGCTTCAACGCAGCAGGGCTCATATCAGCAGTAGATGCAGAGCCTTTTTTTTGCCCTACAAACACACAAATACCAAGCCCACCGTCGTTAGTAAATTCCATGTTTTCTACTTCTTTCATGCGGGAACTCACCGCAATCCCCTCTACCTTTGACATACTTGCTTCTGCGCCAGTAGCACCAAGCTTTTTGGCGAATGTCAATGTGTCTTCTACGATGTTTTGGATCTCTGCGAGTTGTTGCTCTATTTGCATAATGTAAGTTTCGCTGTGCAAATCACTGTTGGATAGTTACAATTCGCGATAGTTTAGCATTAAGTGAATTAAAAGACGCTATATGAATCAATTTGATGATCAGCCAGACGACGAAATCGAATACGTCAGTAAAACGCAACTAAAGAAAGAATCCGAAGATCTTAAAAAATTGGGATTAGAACTATTAGATCTTACACCGGGGCAATTAGCCAAAATTCCTTTAGACGACGACTTAGCAGATGCACTTGGGCTTGCTGCAAAAATCAACAGAAAGAAAGAAGGCTTTAGGCGCCAAATACAGTTCATAGGAAAACTATTACGTAAAACCGACATTGAACCAATTGAACTGGCGATGAGCAAGTTGAGAGGCGCGCACCAAGAAGATGTAAATAAATTTCATCGTCTAGAAGTTTGGCGCGACAAGCTTATTCAATACGGCGACGATGAGATTCAAAACCTACTAAATGAGTACCCTCACGGTGATAGACAAAAACTACGTCATTTAGTCCGCACAGCCAAAAAAGAAGCTGACAATAATAAACCGCCCTCCGCGTCACGCGAGATGTTTAAGTACTTGAGATCACTGGCAGAAACGGCCTAAAATCAAGATAAACACAGAAGGCGTAAGTAAATAGGAGATGTTTATGGCTACGATTTTAAACAAAGATAGTGATGTATGTGAACCCGCACTAAACGCAATCGCTCATATGCCAACGCTTAGCCTACCTTCGCTTGTAAATCATGATTTTGTTTCACGCCTTAGTGACGAACACTTTATGCGAATAGCGGTACTCCTTGCACAAAAAAGCTATGACGAAGGCGGTTGCCCAATTGGAGCGATAATTGTCGACAATCAAACAAATGCAATCGTTGGCAAAGGCCACAACACATTGATACAAGAAAGTCACCCATACAACCACGGAGAAACATCGGCTATTCGAGATGCAGGCAGAATCGATTTTAGTAAAACCACTTTATTCACGAGTTTAAGCCCATGTGATGTCTGTGCCACCTTGCTCTACATGCGAGGCTTTAACCGAGTGGTTGTAGGAGATGTGACGAATGCATCAGGCAATGAAAGCCTATTGCGAGATAAAGGGGTTCAAGTCGATATTCTAGAAGACAAACTAGGCGTAGAATTATATGCCAACTTCAGAAAAGAAAAGCCCGAACAAGATATGGAAGACTGGCTGGGGTTAGCAGGCTGCAATAGCCATTAAAGGCAGATTTAGTGCTTTATATGCTGGTTTATTCATCCGCATAAGCCAAGCCCCATTGTTTTCGAGCGTCGTCCATGATTGCAAGTACACGCGTACTCGTTTCTGTAGAAAGTAAATGACTGTCTGTCAATCCTTGTTCAAGGCAAGATTGAAAATGCGCAATTTCAAATTGGAAGTTTTGACTTGATTCAAACGGACAAGATACCTCTTCCACTAAGGTCTCACCCTGCCATATTTGAAATCCTTGAGCACCCAAAAAATGCGGTACGACAATACGGCCATTTTCACCGTAAATATGACCGAAAATAGGGGCATCCATTCTATAACTAGCTGATAAAGTAGCACTACGACCATCTTCATATTTGAGAAGATAGCTAGACACTTCATCCACCTCCGTATCAGTCATATAGGCACTGCTAAAAACCGCTACAGGTGATTTACCATACACGATATCCGCAAAGGTTATCGGGTAAATCCCTAAGTCAAGTAAAGCACCACCAGCCAAGGCTTTGTTTCTTAAACGATGCGAATTTGGCAACTCTCTATTTAAACTAAAACTTGCACTTACATGCTTCACCTTTCCGATAGCGCCGTCGTTTAAACGACGTTGCAATTCAATAATGGCAGGTAAAAATCGCGTCCAAACCGCTTCTATAAGCAATAGATTTTGCTGTCTAGCAAGTGCATAAACTTCCATAGCTTGCCTACTATTAAGCGTAATTGGCTTTTCACACAATACGTGTTTACCCGCTAGTAAGCTCGACTTTATTTGCTCAAAATGAAAGTTATGTGTCGTCGCAATATAAATAGCATCAATCTCTTTGCTGAGCATAAGAGATTGATAATCAGGATAGGCAACTAAAATGTCATGATCAGCAGCGAACGCCTTTGCGCGTTCACAATCTGAGGCCGCGCAGCCCGCTAAGACTGCATGTTTGACTTGTTTAGCACCAGCAACAAAGGTATTGGCTATGTGACCACAGCCAATAATTCCCCAACGTACAGCCATTGATAGATAACCTTATTACAATGAAGAGGCGTTCAAGCCTCCGCCAGGTTCACAAATCAAGATGTCAGCGGTAAGAGAGAAGTTCTTATGATAGTTTGCTTCAACGGCTGCAACCACTTTGTCGGTGTCGGCTTTGTCACAAAGGCAAATAACGGCACCACCAAAACCACCACCGGTTTGACGACAAGCACCCTTTCCGTCCAGTGCTTCCATACAAATATCAACTAAGCCATCGGTGGCGGGTACTGTAATTTCGAAGTCATTTTTAAGCGCCAAATGGGCTTCTTTCATGATTGAATACAAGGTAGGTAAATCACCCGTAGACAAGGCTTTCTCCGCATCCAGGACACGCTGATTTTCACAAATAACGTACTTCGCTCGACGATACACAACTTCATCTAAGGTTGCTTTAACGGCTTCCAATTTTTCCATACTTGCTTCACGCAACGAGGGAGTGCCCATTGCCGCGGCTGCCAATTCACATGCAGCGCGACGTTCATTGTACTCGCTGTCTGCAAGCTTTCGAGGGTAGTTGGAGTTAATCACCATTAAGGCAAGGTTTTCAGGAATACTCACAGAACGTGTCGATAAATCACGACAATCAATTAGCAGCGCAGATTGTTCTTTTGCTTCTGCAGAGATGAGTTGATCCATGATGCCGCATTGGCAGTCAATAAAGTTGTTTTCTGCAGCTTGCCCAGTACGCGCAATTTGTTGCGTCGATAAACCTAGTTTACCCACGTAGTTAAATAAACCACCAACAGCCACTTCTAACGCAGCTGAGCTAGACAATCCGCTGCCTTGCGGCACCTGAGAGTCAATAAAGATATTTAGCCCCGTCAGTTGATGACCTTGGCCAAGCAATTCTTTGGCTACGCCACGTAGATAATCTCCCCAAGCCCAATCACCATGCATAATTTCAGCGTTTAAATCAAACTCTTCAGGTTGTTCTAAATATTGCAAAGAGTACGCTTTTATCAAGGAATCGTCGCGTTTTGTCGCCAAAATATGCGTTTTATACTGCAAGGCGCACGGCAAAACAAAACCATTGTTATAATCTGTATGCTCGCCAATAAGGTTTACTCTTCCAGGAGAGCTTACGTAAATATCTGGTGCTTGAGAAAACTTCTCTTGGAAGTGTTGTTTAAGGGTATCTAAAGACATGTGTATTAATTTTCCAAATAGTGTGTACTGCTAACTTCGCGAAGTATTTTCGCGGCCAACTCTGGCGTTAAATCACGCTGACTTTCGCCAAGCATTTCATACCCAACCATATGCTTTTTAATTGTTGCAGAGCGCAACAATGGTGGATAGAAGTGCGCGTGTAAAACCCAATGGCTTTTATCTTCTAATGTGCTTGGTGCGTTATGCCATCCCATCGAGTAAGGAAAGCTGGTATTGAAAACGTTGTCATATCGAGTCGTAAGTTCTTTAAGTATGGACGCCAATGCTAGCTTTTGCGCTTGATTTAACGCAATAAAATCGGCAATGCCATCTTTACTTACTAGTAGTGTCTCAAAAGGCCATTTTGCCCAAAAAGGCACAACAACCAACCAATGGTCATTTTCACAAACTGTGCGAGATGCATCTTTCGTCTCAGCGGCCACGTAATCAGAGAGCAAGGCGCTGCTATGATCATCAAAGTACGCTTTTTGACTTAATTCTTCTTTTTCAACTTCAGTGGCAAGGTGCTGATGCGCCCATATTTGTCCATGTGGATGAGGTTGTGAACACCCCATTACTTCGCCTTTATTTTCAAATATTTGAACGCAATTATATATTTCAGAAAGCTCGGAATACTCACGCTGCCATGTATTTACCACAGAAAGCAATTCTTGCTCTGTCAATTGAGGCAGTGTTTTATTGTGCTCGGGAGAAAAACAAATAACACGCGCCTCACCTACTGCGCTTTGTTCTTGAAATAAGTCTGAAGCATCTACCGGTTCAATCTCATGTTCAGTTAACGCAGCAAAATCATTTTTAAATACAAATGTACTTTCGTAATTAGGGTTTGACGTATCGTTAGCTCTCGCGTTTCCGGGGCATAACGGGCAGTTACTTTCGTACGCCGGGAGCTCAACTTTTGATGGCTCTTCAGTTGCACCTGACCAAGGTCTGTTATTTCGATGAGGTGACACAAGCACCCATTCACCCGTTAGCGGATTACGCCGACGGAATGCGGCCGGATTAGACGACATGTTAATTACCCTTAAAAAATATGATTTATATGATAAAAAAATAAACACTTGCGAGCAGTATACCAGAATAAAATAGGGATTTTCACTCCCCCTTAGCCCCTTTGTATCTAGTTAATTCAAAAGCCCTCTATGTAAACCATATGTTATTAAAATGCGTAATATTGATAAATATTATTACATAAACTATGTTTTTTTTATTGAAATTAAACTTAATAAGAGTAATTATAATATAAATAAGTTAAATAGGCTTTTTTATACTTTTTGGTAGTAATTGCTAAAGGTACACAGACTGAAACAGATAAAAAAAGGTCTGAACATACAACACAGGGGTAAAATATGGTTATAGACACAATGGCTAGTTTAGGTAAACGTAGCGCCATTGCGCTTGCGGTTACCGGAGCGCTTTTTCAAACATCGCTAGTTTCTGCACAAGAATCTGGCGCAAACAGCAACGTAGAAGTTATTTCTGTCAGCGGTATACGCAATAGTATTAAAGCGTCGATGGCTGATAAAAAAGATGCAAATGTTGTATCTGATGGCATCAAAGCTGAAGATTTAGGTAAATTTCCTGACTTAAACGTTGCAGAATCGTTGCAGCGTATTACAGGCGTTTCAATTGATCGTAGCGGTGGTGAAGGTCAAGCAGTCACTATTCGTGGTTTCGGCCCCCAATTCAATACGGTGCTAGTAAATGGCCGACAAGTCGCGTCAGAAACGGAAGGACGTGAGTTTGCATTCGATTCATTGTCCGCAGACCAAATCGTCGGCGCAGACGTATTTAAAACAACGACCGCAGGCCTACAGGAAGGTGGCATCGGTGGTACAATTAACTTACTCACTGCCCGTCCGTTTGATTATGAAGGCTTTACTGCACTAGTATCGGCAAAAGGTGTATATGAAACACTGTCGGAAGAAACCGCTCCGTCAGTATCAGGGTTAGTAAGTAGCACCTTCGCAGACGGCAAATTTGGTATTTTAGCCGCAGTCAGTCATCAGCAACGTGATGTCCAAATCAATCGTATTGAAACGGCTGGCTGGCGCCCTGGACAAACGATTCAAAACGCAAATGGCGTCTTATTTGAGAATGCTTACATCCCAAGAAACTGGGATCAAATTGTCGACACGCAAGAACGTAAGCGCACTAACGCAAACTTAGTCCTTCAATTTGCGCCCAACGAAGACATTACAATTACTTTAGATGGCTTTGTGTCTAAATTTGAAGTTGATTCCTTAGTGACAGATTTAGCCTCTTGGTTTGAACCTGACCGTGTGGGCTCGGGTACTTTAAATCCAGATACAAGAACGCTCATTCAGTTCACGCAAGAAATCGGTAACTTCCCAGTCGGTGGATCAGGTAACCCGGCCACTGACTTTGTATCACACACCAGAAACTCAAGCGATGTGAGCAATGATGGTTTTGGTCTAAATGTTGATTGGGAAATTAACGACGCCTTATCTGCTAAATTCGACATAAATACCTCTAGTGCTGAAAATGATCGCGCTGGACGCGACCGTTTCAACGTGGTTGGTATAATTAATAACTATGAGTATGACGGCACGGGCGGCACGCCCACCGTAAGGCATGACGGTTTTGGTGGCGGTAACTTGCCAGATGCTAGCCTATCTCGTCTGCATTACAACGAAAAAGGTAATCAACCTACTTATGAAGACAAAATCACTGAGTACAAAGCTGATTTTACCTATTTAGCTGATACAGAGGTATTCCAGAAAGCTAACTTTGGTGTGTATCATCAAGAAAGGGAAAAAAGCTCGTTCCAAATTTTTGGTAGTCAATGTGCCTTTTGTGGTTACGGTACGCCTGCACCAAATTCTACAATCGACTTCCGTCCGTTCACTGCGAACAACTTCTTCTCTGGTCTTATTGATACGTTTTATACCTATGATGGCGACGCGTATGTGGATTTCTTAGCAAGCTCTGGCAATCCAATTCAGCCAACACTTCAAGGTAACCGCTATACGATTGACGAAGAAATCACCAGCCTATACGTTGACTTTACCTTTGGTTATGACATTGGTGACATGCCTGTCAGCTTAAACATTGGCGCTAGATACTCACAAACAGATGTAGACGGCAATGCAGTGCAGGCTTTCTTATCTGACGTCATTCCGACTTCGGATTTGACCTTATTCCAAAACGTCTTTGCTCCTGAGCAAAATATCGTTGAATCAGGCAGTTATTCAAGTTTACTACCAAACGTCAACGTTAAGTTTGAATTAACCGATGACATGGTATTGCGTTTTGCAGTGTATGATTCAATGACGCGTCCAACGGTATCAGAACTTTCACCATCGACAACGTTTAACGAGCCTCGCCGTCAAAACTTAACTGGTCAGGGTGGTAACCCGAACTTAAGACCTTTCCGCTCAGAAAACTGGGATATTTCTTACGAGTGGTATTATGGTGATACAAGCCTATTTACCTTTGCGGTATTCAACAAAGAAGTAGATGACTTTATTACGACTTTATCCGGCACGGAGTTATACACCTTAGCTGATCGTGAAGGCCAACCAGGTAGTCGTTGTAATCCATCGAACTCAACCGATTGTAATGTTGATCCGTCGTCACTCGCAGATGAACTTGTTGGTCTAGAAGAAGCCTATACCATTACACGTCCACAAAACGGTGAAGCGGCGCGTGTAACTGGTTACGAAATCGCATGGACTCACGTATTCGAAAACGGCTTTGGTGTAACTGCCAATGCAACCGTCGTAGATAGTGATGTTTCGATTGGTGATGATTCTTCGACGACTTTCGCACTTGAAGGCCTTGGTGATTCTCAAAACCTCATCATGTTCTATGAAGCAGAGAGTTGGCAGGCACGTGTTGCTTACAACAACCGCGAAGGTTTTTTACGTCAAATAGATAATGGCTTTAACGGCGAACCCATTAACACCGATACGTTTGGTCAGTGGGATGTGAGTGCAAGCTATGATGTAAATGACACTGTGACGGTATTCTTTGAAGGGATTAATATTACCGAAGAAGAATTGCGTCAAACGGGTCGTTTCGCCGATCAAGTTTACTCAATTGAAGATAACGGCTCACGTTATTCAATTGGTGTAAGAGCAAAATTCTAAGAAGTGTATGCTTATAAGGGGGGTGGATTCACTCACTCCCCTTGTTTCTTATCTCGTCATGGATAGTAAGGCTAAAGTGCATTTACAAATACCAAAATGCACTTTATCGTTAGTTTTCAATAAAGTAGTTAAGAGCGTTGTGTTTATAAAATGAAAATGAATCGCCCAATACGCAGTATTGCCATTGTAGGTGGGGGAACCGCAGGTTGGTTAGCCGCCGCTGTTATTGCGGCCTACCATAAAACGGCAATCACTCAAGATAAAACACTCTCAATTACGCTTGTTGAATCATCTGACATTCCCACTGTAGGGGTTGGCGAAGGTACTTGGCCAACGATGAAAAACACACTAAAAGATATCGGCCTAAAAGAATCTGAGCTATTTGCCCACTGCAATGCAGTGTTTAAACAAGGCGGTAAATTTGTCGAATGGGTTAAAGGCGACGGTGATTTTTATTACCACCCATTTACCGTACCACTAGGTTATGGCCGTATCGACTTAGCACCATATATTGATGATATCGAGCAGTATGCCGTTGAATCAAACTTTCAACATCATGTGTGTGAAGCGGGTCTAGCACCAAGGACCATAGCTGAAGCTGAATATTCTGGACAATGCAATTATGCCTATCATCTCGATGCAGGCGCATTTGCCGAATTACTCAAGAACCACAGTAAAAATACACTCGGCGTTCAACACAAGATTGGCACGGTAGCCACGGTCTCAAAAAATGATGACGGCAATATATCTGCAGTATTGTTAGATGATGGGTCGTCAATCAACGCCGATTTATTCATTGATTGTACGGGCTTTAAATCGTTATTACTTGGCGAAACACTTGGTGTTCCATTTAAGCACGCCGACAAGTACTTATTTAACGATTCTGCTCTAGCAATTCAGGTGCCATATGCCAACCCAAGTGATCCGATTGCCTCACATACAATAGCCACCGCGCAGAATGCCGGTTGGATTTGGGATATCGGCCTAACCCATAGACGGGGCGTTGGTCATGTGTATTCAAGCCAGTTCTTAAGTGATGATGAAGCAGAATCTAATCTCCGAAAGTATCTAGGCAATGCTGGCGTCGATAAATATGTACGTAAGATCAGCTTTCAGTCTGGACATCGAGAAATATTTTGGAAGAACAATTGCGTGGCAATCGGCATGGCCGCAGGTTTTGTTGAACCGCTTGAAGCTACGGCAATCATGCTAATTGAAATATCGTCTCGTTTCGTTGCCGAAAACCTCCCGCCTGATGCTGCCGTTATGCCAACCATTGCAAAACGATTCAATCAACAATTGCAATACAAATGGGGCCGCATTATCGACTTCTTAAAACTGCATTACATGCTGACTCAGCGACCTGAGCCGTATTGGCAGGCACATACTCAAATAGAATCGATACCAGAAAGTTTGAAAGAGGATCTTCAAGTATGGGGATACCGAGGACCAACACAAGCAGATTTTGAAAGTGCTATTGAATTATTCCCAGCCGCTAGTTATCAATATGTTTTATATGGTATGGGCTTTAAACCAAATTTCGACAAACAACAACACCTATATAAAGACCAACAACAGGCAGAGATGATTATCCAACGCAACCAAAAAATCACGCATCAAATGTTGCAACAATTGCCATCTCATCGAGATTATATTGAGCAGTGGTTAGCTGCCAACCAACAGTAGGAAATTAAAATAACAACATGGCTAAACTTATAGAGCTAAGCATTAATGCTCATAAAAACTTAAAAGTTACCAATGACGCAATGATGTCACATGCATCAAGGCAGCATGTATGCAATCTACAAGCACAAGAAATTGCCAATGCAGCCACATGTTTTCCAGTATTTATTACGCGAAATAGTATCAACGGACAATTGGCAGTATCGGCAATGATGAGTTTTGCAACGCAAGAAAACCTCTTCGTGCAAGACAATTCTTGGCATAGTGTGTTCCAACCAACCAACTTTCGAACGTATCCATTGTATTTGATGCAATCGCCAGAAAATGAAAAGCATTTTACTATTGGGTTTGATCAAGACAGTGGGCATTTAAGCGAAGAACATGGCCTGGCTTTGTTTACTGGTGACGGCAAAGCGACACCAATGCTAAGCGAAAAAACAAAACTGCTTGAAGGCGAGCTTGAACAAATGCGTTTGACATACGCATTTACCAAAATGATTGACTCATTGGATTTAATGAAATCAGTAGACCTTCAAGTGCACTACCAAAGCGGCGAAGTAGGTGTAATTAAGGGCTTACAAACCATTGATGAAGATAAACTTCAAACGATCAGTACCGATGATCTCGATAAACTCAGAAAAGCAGGCTACCTAGCACCCATTTATGCAATGCTAATGTCGCTGTTTCAAATCAACGTGCTCATCAACAAACACAACAACCTTACGACTCACACCAATATAGATACGGTAAAAATAGAAGTCAGCAAAGACACCACAGTGAGCTAAAATTATGAGTAGTCAAACAATACAAGTTGCAGTTTTTCTTTTTGTCACGGCCCTTATAGGTTTAGCGACATACATGCATTGCCGAGGCAGAAGTGATAGGCAATCTAACCAAAATAAAGAGTACTTTTTGGCCGGCGGCGGATTAGCGTGGTATTTTGTTGCAGGCTCAATTACGCTAACAAACTTAAGCACCGACCAGTTGGTTGGTATGAATGGAAACCAAATGGCGCTTCTAGCACTTTGGGAATTTGCCGCGGTAATTGGCTTAATCATTCTCGCCAAAGTATTCTTACCAGTCTATTACCGCTATAACTGCACCACAACGACCGAACTACTCGAAAAGCGCTATCACAATCGCCACATTCGCGCGATTATTAGCCTGCTGTTCTTTTTTGGCAGTGCGTTGATATTTTGCCCCGCGGTGATTTATTCGGGTGCGTTGTTTATGCAAAACATGTTCAATGTAGATGCACCTCTCATGTATATCGCCATCGCATTTGCGGTAGTTGGTGCTGTTTATGCGATATTTGGTGGGCTTAGAGCGGTGGCGGTATCAGATACTTATTCAGGTGTATTGCTGTTGTTTATGGCTGTTTTGGTAGTGATACTTGCGCTGAAGGCAATTGATTTTAGTTTCGATGGTGTTCCTGCAGAACGCTTAACACTTATTGGTGATAATGACTCGCCCATTCCTTGGCATACGTTATTCACAGGTATGATCTTTATCCAAATGTTTTACTGGGGTACCAATCAAGTCATCACGCAACGCGCCATGGCTGCACCCAACATCAAAGAAGCACAAAAAGGCGTGTTTGCTGCCGCGGCGATACGCTTCATGATCGTTCCTTCAATTATCGTTATTCCGGGTATAGTTGCATTTAAGCTATATGGTGATATTGGAGATTCTGCTTATGGCACATTAGTCGCTGACCTACTGCCAAGCTGGTTAAGTGGAATATTTGCCGCTGCAATGGCTGCAGCAGTGCTAACGACCTTTAATAGTAACCTCAATTCTGCAACCGCATTGTACGTCTGTGATATTCATGAAGCGTACATCAACGACAAGCCAAATGTACCGGCGCTTAGCGGCATTGTAACAATCCTTATTACCGTAATATCGCTACTGCTTGTACAAGTATATGCACAGGCAGACAGTATTATTAATTTAATTCAGCAACTGTATGGTTTACTAAGTATGCCCATTTTGTCAGTGTTTATTTTGGGTCTTGTGTTTAAAAATGTTCATGCGACTGCCGGTATATTTTCAGTGGTTTACGGCGTTGTGTTTTATAGTTTCTTAAGCTTCAAAGGCTATGGTTTATTTGACGTTGAGACCGGCATGATAGCCAGCTTGCTTGAGCTACACTTTATTCACCAAATGTTCATTACCTTAGCAAGCTCAATTGCATTGGCGTTATTGCTGAATTGGATCCTATACAAGGAGCCGCCACAATTTACACTCGATCAATTAAAAGGTGATGTCCCTGCTGAAAATGTAGGCTAGCCCAACTTCAAACAACTATGTAAAAAAGGTCTGACTTAATGATAAATCGCATTACGTCAGACCTCAATTCACGGCTTCAAAGTAGCCATATACTAATTACGTTTAAAAATAGAAAGACTGTAAGGCGCAATTTCTTCACTGCCTAGTACAAACTCGACATCGCGGTCAAACTCCACTCGTTTTGCTTGCCCGGAATAATTAAAAAACACACCAAAATTTCCACGTTGAGATAAGCGAATGTCTTCTGGTAATTGGTACGTTTTGATGTCACAAGCAAGTGCAATATCATTCAGTAAAACGCGTAAAAACTCTATTTCACAAAGCGTCGCCACATAGGTTACTTTATCGTTTTGAACGACGGCAGCTTGCTTATTGTGGAATTGAGCGACCGTGTTCACCTTGTCACCAATAGACAGTGCTTCATTCCAACGAGATCCAAGGTAACTAGCACCTTTGTACAGCATTTTCATCGTACAGTCTGCCCGCAAGGTCTCTGTACTCTCCACCTGAATAGGGATTAAGCGTTGAATGTTGCCCGGACCTAAATTAGGCGCAAAGGTTAATTCATCCGTTTTCGCCCCACTTCTAGGGCCAAAAATTACATGCGCTTGACTGTCCGCCAATTTGTCGATTAGTTCGTCACTCACGACAGGCATGCATGGAACAACAATCATTTTGTAATCTGCGAGATTGTCGTTTGATGAAACGAAATCTACATCAATACCTAATTGCCTTAATGCGCTGTAATACTCAAACTCAACCAACTGATGACTAAAACTATCGCCTTGACGCTCGATTTCAGTCACCCACTGGTTTTCAATGCTCATGATAATCGCAACAGATGTATGCACTTTTGCCTTAAGGTCAAAACCTGTTTCCGCAAGCTCATCCCTAAATTGCTCGGTTTCAAACCACGCAGGAGACTTTGAATTGTCAACACGTTTTATGCCTGCATGCATTTGTTCTTGACCAAATGCCGCTTGTCGCCACCGAAAATAACAAATTGTTTCTGCTCCATGTGCCACGGCTTCCCATGACCACAAACGCACCATGCCAGGCAACGGCCTAGGGTTGTGATGTGCCCAATTTACTGGACCAGGTTGTTGCTCCATTATCCAAAAATTATCGTTACTTATACCGCGAATTTGATCGAACGAGCAACTCGAAAAATCAGGATGACCTGTACGCATATAGCGTTTAAACGTGTCTGTATCGCTATCCGCAAAGAACAAATCTGTGCGCCCTAGTGGATAGTTGTCATAACATGCAAAATCTAACTTTTCAGCTAAAGCAAAGTTGTCTGCTTGAGTATCGGTCATCGGAATAAAATTATGCGTCATAAAATGCTTAGGGCAATGTTTACTTAGCACATCTATCATGTCGTTGTGATAATTAATCACCTGCTCTGAGCTAAATCGACGATAGGCAAGTTGATGTGACGGGTGTGTTTCAGTCACGGCCAATATTGGCAATTCGATCTGATCGAAGCGCTGATATTCCATCGACCAAAAGATGGTGCCCCACGCCTTATTGAGTGAATCAATATCGCCATAGTACTTTTCAAGCCACAAATGAAAAGCATGTTTTGCGTTTTCACTACCGCTGTGAGTAGTGTCGTGACATGCTAGCTCGTTATCTGTTTGCCAACCGACAACTGCTGGATTATTAGCATATCTAGTTGCCATAACTTCGCTAATGCGCATTGATTCTCGATGATAATTTTTGCTCGAAAAATCGTAGTGCCGACGCGAACCAAAACCTCTAGTCACACCTGTATTAATGTCGACAGGTAAAATATCTGGAAATTTATCAATCAACCATTTAGGCGGCGTAGCAGTGGGCGTACATAAAATAACTTTAAGGCCTTTTTCTGCTAAAATTTGAATCGCACTATCAAGCCATTCAAAATCATAAACGCCCTCTTCTGGCTCCATCTTTGACCAAGCAAATTCAGCCAATCGCACATACGTTAACCCCAATTCACGCATTTCTTCTGCGTCTTTTTTCCACATGCTTTGAGGCCAATGCTCTGGGTAATAACATACACCTAACATATTGATCTCCACTTATGATTTTGTTTTTCTTGCGATATTTGCGCAAGGATAAAAACAAACTTTAAAATATTTAACATATTTATATGATTTATTATTGGATTGCATTATTATTAACGAATAGCAGAAAAAAACAAGCTGCATTAACATTATTTAAAAAGGTCGTTAGACCCTAGCACAACAGTTGGAATGTACGCATGAATCAGGTACCAAATTTCGTTCATATTAAAAGCCCAAAAATCAGTCTAGTCATTGACTGTAGACGAAACACGCCGGTCGTGCACTATTTTGGAAAAATACTTTCCTCTGCAACAAACGACGATATGCTTGCAGAATTACATGTTAGACAAGAACCAAAGTGTGCATTGGTACATGAAGTACCTTTGTCATTGAGTCCGTGTTTAGGGAATGGCTTTACCGGCCATCCGGGTATTAGTCTTAGTGATCAAGGTGTTGCATGGTCTGTGGGCGCTGAATTGGTAGACATTGAACAAATAGATAGCAATAGCGCTACCTTTATCTCTGTTGATGAGGTTCGGAATATTAAGATCTCTCATTCCCTAACGTTTGATTCAAGCAATGTACTTAAAGCCTCTACAACAATACAGAACTTAGGATCTACTGATCTTACTGTCAACGATTGCGCTGCGCCAACGTTTGCAGTACCTGACCATATCACCAAAATAATGTCGTTCGAAGGGCGTTGGTCATACGAGTTTCAAACAACTAGCATCGACTTGTTTTTAGGGGCATATACCCGTGAAAACCGCAAAGGTAAAACCTCTCATGACAACTTTCCGGGCGTAGTGTTGCACACGCCTCACACAACCGAGGACCAAGGCGAATGTTATGGTTTTCATTTAGCTTGGAGCGGCAATCATCGGACACGTGTGGAGCTATTGCCTGAGCAACGCACCTACGCACAAATGAGTGAATTACTTGGGTCTGGCGAAATAGTGCTTGGCAAAGATGAAAGTTATTCTAGCCCTGTGCTATATGTTAGCTACAGCAGCGAAGGACTTAACCAACTCTCCCAACAATTTCATGACTACGTAAGAAAAGAAATTCTCAATCCTCAATTTCATAGCTTACCTCGTCCAGTACATTACAATACCTGGGAAGGGATTTACTTTGATCATGATACCGACACGCTTAAACAATTGGCCAGTATTGTCGCCGATGTCGGAGCGGAACGCTTTGTACTTGACGATGGTTGGTTTAAAGGTCGCAGAACAGACCGCGCGGGCTTAGGTGATTGGATTGTCGATAAAGATGTCTACCCAGACGGTTTGCAACCACTTATTGATCATGTTACCGGCTTAGGGCTTGGATTTGGCATATGGTTCGAACCTGAGATGGTCAACCCTGATAGTGATTTATTTAGACAACACCCTGATTGGGTATTGTCGACCTTAGGTAATCCGCAAATCGACTTCCGTCATCAATTAGTACTGGATTTAACCCGGAAAGAAGTCTGCGATTATTTGTTCAATCAAATTAGCGACATACTGACTGAATACCCACAAATTGAATACATCAAATGGGATATGAACAGAGATATTAATCACACAGGTGATCAACATGGTGTGAGCGGTATCCATAAGCAGACGCTCGCGGTATATGCGCTTATCGATCGCGTCAAAGAACGCCACCCGGCGGTTGAAATAGAAAGCTGTTCCTCTGGTGGAGCGAGAATTGACTATGGTGTGCTACAACATACAGATAGGGTTTGGACTTCTGACTCAAACGATGCCTTAGATAGACTTAGCATTCAAAGGGGTGCATCTTTCTTCATCCCTAGTAACTTACTTGGATCACACGTTGGTCCTAGAGATTGCCATATTACTAGGCGTATTATGCCAATTGACATGCGCATTTCTACTGCAATGTTTTGTCACATGGGGATGGAAATGGACCCCAGAGAGCTTACGGAGGAAGAAAAACAAGCGCTTCGCGACGGTACTGATATTTATAAAAAAAATCGACATCTCATTCACAATGGCGATTTATATCGTTATGACAGCGATGGTCAAAATATCAATTTTGGTATCGTTGCAAAAGACAAATCCGAGGCCTTGTTTGCCTACAACAGTATTATCGAAACGCGACGAACCCAGCCACCTATCTTTAGGTATAAGGGCCTACTAGCAGATGCTATTTACGAACTTAAAATGATATGGCCAACAAAACTAAACGAATATTCACCTTCTTTACTCAATATTATCGATGGCAAACATTATTCTGGCGAGGCATTAATGCAATTTGGTATGCAGTTACCCATCGTATGTCCACAGAGTGGTTTGGTGTTTAAGTTAACGAAAACAACGATATAAGAACAAATCCAAAGACTGCCAAAATGTTAACAATTAATGGTGTGCAAAAAAGATATGAAATTATCCCAAAGTAACTTATCATACAAGACATATAGAATTTATCTTATAAGTCGTATTAACAACTCGGCAAACGTTTTTTTCGCCTTTGATCAGCAGTAGAAGATATGAAACTTCCGCACAATCTCACCCAACAACTCACGCATACACTTGGCCTTGCCATAATAAATGGACAATATGCCGTCGGCAAGGGTATGCCATCGGAAGCTGAGATTTGTGAGCAATTTGAAGTAAGCCGCAGCTCAACAAGAGAAGCTGTTAAAATGTTATCTGCAAAAGGCTTAATATCTTCTCGGCCCAAACAAGGTATTCGCGTCCTACCCGAAACTAACTGGAATATGTTCGATACAGATGTACTCTCTTGGATATTAAAAAGTAAGCCATCGTTATCGCTCTTAAAAGAATTTGTGCAAGTACGTTTAGCAATGGAACCTGTTGCGGCTGAATTGGCTTCACAACACGCTACTCCAAGCCAATTGCATAGTATTGAAGCAGCGCTTAACCGCATTGAAGATGCCGAAAACGGCCTTGACGACGCACTAGATTCAGAGATTGCTTTTCACAGTGCAATACTTGAAGCAAGTGGAAACAGATTCTTCATTCAGCTAAAGGATTTTATTAATACAGCATTGCGTGTAGGTACTCGATACCAAAATTATATCTATGAAAATCAACATGATATGGTTAATGCACACGAACAAATATTCAATAACATTAAATCTGGTAACGCTGTTAAAGCAAAAGAAGTGACCACTGATTTTCTAGAGAAAATTTTGGGCAGAGTTGAATCAAAGCTGTAAACATCTTGGATACCTTGCTCAACTAACTAAAGGCTTATCGATTCTGCATGCTGACTCAGTCTATCTATCAAACTGCTTAATACTTCTTGTTCTTGCTGCGATAACGAGGCCAAAAATTTACGTTCGTATTCTAGAGACAAAGGCACAATCTCTTCATAAACTTCATATCCCGTATTAGAAAGAACCAACTCAGAACGACGTTTGTCGTCTTCAGAAATATTCCGGCACAATAGCTTTCGCTTAAGTAATTTGCTTATGGCACGGCTTATTAGCGATTTTTCGATATGCGTTTTGAGTGATACTTCATCCGCAGATATACCGGGATATTCTCCCAACACTGCCATTATTCGCCATTCAGTGATAGAAATAGCAAATTTATCTTTGTATGTCTTAGCGACAGTTTCGCTGATTTTATTGGATAAAAGAGACAAACGGTAAGGTAAATAACGCTCAAGCGTTAACAAAGGCTCCATCATATTTCCTGTTTATTACTTGTTCAACTGAAGGGGTTAAATTGCATTGAGCTCGTTCATCCATACGTCGGATTGAATATACAGCACATCTTGAAGGCTACCTTTTCTTGACATTAGTTGCAATAGCAACTATTTTAGTTGTAATTACAACTATTAAGCACAACGAATTAACTATTCTTTCGTTTGATGACTCTCACGAAAGCGCGAGGTCTCAAAAATGCCTGATTTATTTGAAAACCCCATTGGCTTAGACGGATTTGAGTTTGTTGAATTTACTGCCCCCAAAAAAGGTATTCTAGAACCCATATTCCAAACAATGGGGTTTTCAAAAGTAGCGATTCATCGTTCTAAAAATGTGTGCTTGTGGCGTCAAGGCGATATCAATTTTATAACCAACTATGAGAAATTCAGCCCCGCGTATTATTATGCAGAAGAACACGGCGCCTCTGCTTGCGGTATGGCCTTTAGAGTCAAGGACGCGCAATTTGCATACAACGAAGTGCTAAATCGCGGTGCACAAGCTATAGATATTCAAACCGGTCCCATGGAATTGCGCTTGCCGGCAATAAAAGGCATAGGGGGGGCGACATTATATTTAATTGACCGCTATAAAGAAGGCGAAACCATCTACGATATCGACTTTCATTGGCTAGACGGTGTCGAAAAACATCCTGAAGGTTGTGGATTCCACACACTCGACCATCTTACCCATAACGTTTATAGAGGTCGCATGGACTACTGGGCAGGCTTTTACAAAAAGCTGTTTAACTTCAGAGAAATCCGCTATTTCGACATAAAAGGGGAATATACCGGTTTACTATCTAAGGCAATGACAGCCCCAGATGGAAAAATTCGTATTCCACTAAATGAAGAAGCTCGCGGCGGTGGCGGGCAAATTGAAGAATTTTTAATGCAATATAATGGCGAAGGCATTCAACATATCGCGTTCGCTTGCGACAATATACTTGAATGCTGGGATAGACTTAAAACTGCGGGTATGAAATTTATGACCGCACCACCAGACACTTATTACAAAATGTTAGAGGAACGCCTACCAGGCCATGGTGAGCCAACGGACGAATTGCAATCACGCGGCATACTGCTAGACGGAAGCACTGACAAAGGCGAAGTACGCCTACTTTTACAAATTTTCTCTGAAACCATGTTAGGCCCAGTCTTTTTTGAGTTCATTCAACGAAAAGAAGACCAAGGATTTGGCGAAGGTAATTTCAAGGCACTGTTTGAATCAATAGAGCGTGACCAATTAGCCCGCGGTTCGATAGAAACCACAGATATCGACAGTGGCGCTAAGAACCCAAAGGAAACGGTGTGATGAAACTTTCTGGGATTCATCATGTGGCGTACAGGTGTAAAGACGCCAAAACAACTGTGGACTTTTATCAAACTATGCTCAACATGGAGTTTCAACTCGCGATTGCTGAAGACAAGGTACCGTCTACAAATGCACCAGATCCTTATATACACGTGTTTTTAGATGCTGGGAACGACAATGTCTTAGCATTTTTTGAACTGCCAAACTCACCCGAAATGGGTCATGACGAAAATACACCAGCGTGGGTGCAACATATTGCGTTTAAAGTTGATGCTGTAGAAGACCTAATTGCCACCAAATCAAACTTAGAGAATCATGGCATCGACGTATTAGGTCCCGTCAATCATGGTATTTTTACATCCATCTATTTTTTTGACCCCAATGGGCATCGCATAGAACTTGCGCTAAACATTGGTACGCCTGAGATGATGACGGACCTAAAACACGTTGCATCCGAAATGTTGGAGGAATGGACAGTAACTAAAAAGGCGCCTAAGCACGCAGATTGGTTGCACAAAGCGGTTAAGGAAGCTAAAGCATGAAATTAGCAAGTCTCAAACATGGCCGAGATGGCAAATTAGTCATTGTAAATTCGGCGCTGACTCACATGGTAAGCGCCGAGAATATCGCACCAACACTTCAATATGCACTAGACAACTGGACAGCCGTGGCGAGCAAACTTAACACGCTATTTGATGACTTAGAAGGTGGCAATTGCATAGGCCTGCCATTTGAACAATCGACATGCGCATCACCTTTACCACGAGCCTTTCAATGGGCTGACGGCAGCGCTTATGTAAACCACGTAGAACTTGTCCGAAAAGCCAGAGGTGCAGAAATACCGAAAAGCTTCTGGACAGACCCGTTAATGTATCAAGGCGGATCAGACAGTTTTTTAGGCCCACACGATGATATCCAACTAAGCCAAGACGAAGGCTTTGGAATAGATTTTGAGGCTGAAGTTGCAGTGATTACCGATGATGTGCCAATGGCGGTTTCAGCAGACCAAGCACTAAACCACATTCGCTTGATCATGATTATGAATGATGTGTCGTTGCGGGGCTTAATTCCTGACGAATTGGCCAAGGGTTTTGGCTTCTTCCAATCTAAACCTTCAAGTGCATTTAGTCCTGTCGCTGTGACGCCTAACGAATTGGGTAATCATTGGCAAAACGGCAAGTTACATCTTACATTGCTTTCACATCTAAATGGTAACAAGTTTGGTGAGCCAAATGCCGGCGTGGATATGACATTTGACTTTGGTCAACTCATTGCTCATGCGGCCCGCACTCGTCCCCTTGTCGCGGGCTCGATAATAGGCTCAGGAACGGTGTCAAATAAACTTGATGGCGGACCTGGAAAACCAATATCAGAAGGCGGAGCTGGATACAGTTGCATTGCCGAAACACGTATGATCGAGACAATCAAAACAGGTAAAGCAAGCACACCATTTATGGCTTTTGGTGATCATATTAGTATTGAAATGTTCGACGAAAACCAAAGGTCAATATTCGGTCAAATTAGCCAACGAGTATGTAAAGTATAAGTCTCAAATTATCTAAATGTTTTCAAATAACATTTTGCCCGCAAATCCGATAAGTGACAAACCACCCAAGACATTGGTAATGAGGTGTATGCGGTTCATTTGAAAGCGCTTATTTGCTGAACGCAGTAAAATGGCACAAACAGCAATCCAAAACGCTAAGATTAATATGTGTACTGTCGAGAGCAACAGAAAATTGAGCACTTTACCACCGGCAACTGTGGGTATAACTGTAACGTACAAAACAATTGCTCTCACATTGACCAAATTCAATATAAATGCGTCTTTTACACCACTGACTGCGGATAGAAATTTAGCTTGTGCTCTGTCGCTATTTATACCATTCAGGATAAGCCTCACACCCAAAAATAGTAAAAATGTGATACCAATAAGTTTCATCACAGACATTACAGTATGATGTTTAGTAAGCAACCCTGAGACGCCTATACCTGCAAGCAAGGCGTGAATAGTAATGCCAATACTGGTGCCATAAAGTACAGGGAATATGCCTTTCACCCCTAAGATGGATACATTTGACATCGCCAAGACAAAGCTTGTGCCTGGAGACAAGGCTATCGGTAAAATAATGAAAACAAAACCCAATAAGTCAATCATTTTATCTGCTATTCAATGGTTAAAAGTAAAGGTGCACGATGCACAAAATCTACGTTGCTGACTGCGGCAACACTCGCCTTGAAATAGCGAGGGCATGTTCACGTAATGATTTCAACTGCTCACTCTCAGTTTGCCAATAATGCCAATACAACGACGTATCTAATGTATAATCAGGCCTTAAATCGACCAAAGCACCTGCGCTAATTGCATCATCAATTTGCAAGGTAGGTAATAATCCGTAACCCAAGCCAGCGATACAGGCTTGCTTAAAGCCTTCTGATGAAGGACATAAGTGAATATATTTTGGCGCATGACCACAGTACTTTTGTAAAAATCGATGCTGAAGCTGATCATCTTGGTCAAACACTAAACAAGGCAGCTCATGCAAACCTTTAATACCATTCAGTTGATGCCGATGAATGAAGTTGGGGCTTGCCACAACTTGATACTGTAAATCGCCCAAGTAACGTGAAAGCCCGCCATTAACAGGTTTACTAGAATCGCAAATACAAGCCATTACTTCGCCAGACTTCATTTTATTTAGGCCAACAGATTGGTCAACGATTGAGATATCAAAACTTAACTTTTTTTCACTATCAAAACCCGGAAAAGCCAATGCTTCGGGCAGCCACGTCGCCAGTGAATCCGCATTACTTGCCAATGTAATCGTCAACGGTAGATTATTGTCCGGATCATCTGGCTGAAACCCAACACCAATGGACACTTCAAGTTGTTGAACTTGTTGCAAATGGTTAAGCAATTTTGTGCCCGTTTTAGTGGCTCGTGGAGGTTGACAACGCACAATCACTGGTTCACCCAAAAGGGATTCCAAGCGGTTAATGCGTCTACTCACTGCTGATTGCGTTATATGCAGATGTTTTGCCGCTTTTTCAAAACTGCCATTCTTAATGACAGCGGCCAATGCTTGTAGTAGCCGATAATCTATCATGATTTAAATTCATGTATGCATAAATTTATTCATTGGATTTATATCAATCATCTCTTTATTCTGCAAGCTATCTCTAACCCGCGGTAACCTGATAACACATGGTTAGCTAGCGTCTAATCAAGGAAAAGAATAAAATGACATCACTTTTGTCAGGCGTAATGCTCGGTTTGAGTCTGATCATTGCCATCGGCGCTCAAAATATTTGGGTACTCAGTCAAAGTATGGCGGGTGCGAATCGATGGGCAGCTGCCGGTGTCTGCATTTTTTGTGATGTATGCTTGATTAGTGTTGGTGTCTTTTCAGCTAGCCACATTAATGAAGCAATTCCAGCCCTAGTGCCATTTTTAAAATGGGGCGGAATTTTAATGCTAGGGTATTTAGCCTTGCAGGCTTTTTCCAGAGCGTTGAAAGGTTCTTCTGGTTTGAGTGCAGCGGATACAAATAGACAAACTTGGCAAAAAACCGCATTGACTGCGTTCGCAATTAGCTTACTTAACCCACATGTCTACTTGGATACAGTCATCCTTTTGGGCAATATTGGCGCAATGCAAGATAGTCCATTTTGGTTCGCAACAGGGGCTTGCGTCGCATCAACTCTTTGGTTCAGTTGCTTATCTTTCTTTGCGCCAAAACTTAAGGTCATATTGAGCTCACCTGCACGTTGGCGCTTATTCGACCTATCCATAGGGCTAATACTGTGCGCTATTGCTATTCAATTGTTCTTTATTGAGCAATGAGTGTCGACGTGAAGAGGGCTTGAAATACTACGCACTCAAACTACCTAATTGCTTCTTAAAGCCGTCCATAATTTTATTTAGCGCCTTAGTCGCTAGCTCAAAGTACTGCGTGGCATTTAAGCTTGGCTTTTCTATCAAAATCTGACTCTCAATACACGCTAATAGTGCCTCTATTGGCGGCGCTAACTCTGGCATTGGATTACGCGCAAGAAATTGCTCAAGCTGTTGTTGCAAAAAATGCAGTTTTATTCGCTCGACACTGCTCGAACTGCCAGAAGCCGCAATGCCTGTGCCAATGGCCCGCGCCTGACCGACAGATTCACCGGCATTCAAAAGCAATTGCCATAGAATATTTGCGGGTGTGTCGTCAGAACATTTCATCTCTTGTAAATGATGTTGTTCAGCGCATTCTTCGATAAGATGTAAGAGGTTGCGGATAAAGCTATTGTGCTGGTTAAAATTGTACTCTTTAGTTTTGTCTTCCTTGACGGTTTTAAGACGTAACCAATGGTCGATTTTTCCTATCCAGAATCCATTGGTTTTCACCCAGACAAAATGTTTGTCAATGTTGTTCTGAATTTGTTCGATCTCTGTTTGAAGCTTTGTGATTCTTGGCATTAGCCTCTTGTCTCCGCCGATGTAGCCAGCGGTCAGTCCCCGATGTTGCTGAATCAGAGATAACATTAGCACAAGCTCATGTAGCCACTTAATGCCTTCTTTTTGTTTTTCATGATTGCCTTTTTCATTGCGCATTCCAGATACAACCAAGGCCCCAATCACAAGGATTATGCATAACAAAATGGTGATAAATACGGTCATACTTCTTCCTTGTTTTGTTCGGTAAGTTGATGTAAGTGCGTGGCAACATCGGATGTTTGTTGCGCTCGTTTGACGTTTTCTGTTGCTTTACTTGAAATATCTTCTATTAACATCGATATTTCTCGACATGCACTTGCTTGCTGATCACAAGCAACCGCCACACCAGTAATGTCATCAGATACTTGTTCGGATGAACCCACTAAAGATTGCAGTGTATCGGATACTTCAGTCACTTTCGCAGTGGTACTAGTACTGCCGTCAAGTAGATGCGCTATTTGTGAAGCAACATTGGACATACTTTGCGATATATTCACTGTTTGTTCGGTGATTGCATGTGCAGACTCATGGCTACGCTGTGCTAGATTGCGCACTTCATCGGCAACGACAGCAAAACCTCGACCATGTTCGCCAGCGCGCGCGGCCTCTATTGCGGCATTTAATGCCAATAAGTTTGTTTGCTCTGCCATCTCACGAATGACCTGAGACATAGAATTTACGACATCCATATTGGTTTCTAATTCTTTTAAGCTAGATGCACTTGTGCTTGCTGACTCCGACAGTTTTTGTACCATAAGCTTGGCATTAGATAAGTTTTCATACCCCGCTTGGCAAACATTTTTACTGCTGTCTGCGGCCTCCCTTGTGCTATCTAAACGCCTGAAAACATCCTCAATACTTTGCGTAATTTCAGTAATCGCAGATGCGACAGACATAGTGGCGTCTGATTGAGAACGCGAATGGTCAACGACTAGCTTAGCGTTGCTGGCAAGTTCATTTGATGAAAAGCTCATCTCTGATACGATGGAATCTGACGTATCTATATGACGATGTTTGTTTCTCAAAACGTTTACCACTGGATCTTGCAAAGCATGTAACGGTCCTCTTACCCACTCCCCTATTTGATTGTCATATTCGTTTGTCAGATTTCCTAGATAATCTTGGAATGACATGACATCACGCCGAATGGCATTTAGCACAAATATCGCAAAAGCACTTGCCACACAAAAGATGCCTATGCTCATATGCATTTGCTCAAAAACGGCCGTAGTAAATGCAACAACAATGATACCCAAGAATATGGCCAAACAACCTGAAACGCCTAACCTTTGCAGTGTATTAATAGATACTGGGTTTTTCATGAGTGTTTCACCTCACAAAGATACGCCGCTTTTAAGGTCGTGATTAAAAACAAACAAGTGGAACGAATAGATCGTGTAATAGATGAAGAAAGAGGCATTTTCAAATGTATTTCGAAATATATATACTTATAGTTTACGACCGATTTGCGTAGTTCTTTACTAAAGTATTTAATAGTTTTTAACTATTCACACCTGAAGAATACCTATACTTAAGTATAATTGACGGTTTACGCTTTCCATTTAGAACCTTTCCAATGATGGTTGCTCGAATCAGCACGTCATAAAGTAATATCGAAAAAACAAACGTAATCACGCAGATACACAGCAATTTAAGTGCCCAATGAAAAGCTAACTCAGCGAATATTATTTGTAGGTAAATGACAATCGGTAGATGCACTAAGTACAAGCTATAAGAGGCTTCTGAAATATATTGGATCACCTTGTTTGCTTGATAAAAAAAGCGTCGGCATATACGCATGGCGATCATCACATATGTCCACATCATCATGGCATAACACACCAGGAAAAGTGCTTTAAGCCAATAGTAATGTGGGTGACCGCTTTGCCCTTCATATTCAGACAAACTGACACCAATTATTGTCGAAATGAGGCACAAAAAGCATTTTTGCCAATTTAAACACATAAACTTCCCTAGTAATACGGGGTGTTTTTGCAACACCCAACCCAATGCAAAAAATCCAGCATAAAGAGCGAAAATAGGAAGTTCGGGTATAAGAGATTTATCAGGTGTATCGATATTCCAGCCTCGCATAAACCAAAGGACAGTGCTGGTGCATATCACCAAGCACAACGTGCCCCAAGTTGAGCTGCATAGCCAAGTGACAATAGTTAAGATCAGTTTACGTACATTTTCATAAATATGCTGATCAGTACTTAAAAGACTTTTCAACAGAATCATGGCAAATGTTATGCTCAATAAATAATGCAAAAACCATAAATGCGTCCCGACCAAAAAATCGTTCGGCGCATTAAGTAAGCTATTGACGCCAGCCAATAGCCCCGTCCAGACGTTAACCTCTCCTTGCATACTTTCAGCCCCCATAACCCACCCTGAGGCAAGTAGTGGTCGCAATATCAGCCAAGCGATAACAAATGGGATAGCAATACGGGTTAGCCTAGATTTTATAAAAACAGATACCCCAAGTTGATGCAATTTTAGACCGGTAAAAAAACCCGCCACTAGAAAAAAAAGAGGCATTCGAAACGCATGACTAGTGAACACGAATATCGACACCACGCCACTTGTATTGATATCCATGACCGCCCACCCAATAAAAATTGGCACAAAAGATAAGCTCGCGTGAAACACAATTCCGAGCAATAAAGCAAACGCACGAACCGCATCAAGGTAATAGTGTCGAGTATGTTGAATAGACATAAATAGGTAACGTCACCCTTTAGTAAAAACTAATTTCTTCTATTGCAAACTCATATTTAGTTTGCTTCAAACCAAAGGCCACAATACTCAAACTATTCAAAGCCTTTGTATTTAGTTGCGTTTGCTCGGACCACATACGTTTCATTGACGTAAACGGTATTTTAATGTCATGAAACTCGCCGTCTATTTGCGTTATAACCTGCGCAGAGTGGTAATCGAAATTGCTAACATCGGCACTATTGGCAGATATAGACACGGCCCCACTGTTAATTTGGATACGCAGTTTAATACCTTTGTACATACTCGCATTCACTACTTGCTCCGCCTCATTTAGTAGCAATACCATGCTCGACCAACCTGGTTGACCACGTGGCGGCATTATGTCACCCGACACCTGTATGACGCCTTCACTTAGATGAAAGTCCATCGTTGAATTTCCGCCAACACTGGTATCGCTAACGAATATTCTGGAAGTCCCTAGGCTGGTATTGTCATGTTGCGAAAAATCATCGATTAGAAGTGCTGAAGGAGTACCCTTTGAAATAGATGAAAAAACAAGAAAGCTTGTTAATAAAATGAGTTTGGCGATATAAATGCTATGATTACTTTTGAGATTCATTTTTAAATTACCCTACTTTAGTCAGAAAAATTTGGATTGAAATATGGCTCAACTGGCCATTGCCGGTGCCACATGTATAGGTAAGTGCCTGAATGACCTTAAAAGGTGACAAAAAAATTTGTCACCTTTTAGTGGCTCGAGGCACTTATTCATCATCACTCCAGAGATTTGTAATTTATGAACATTTTTAGAAAGCGGCTAATACATCCTGACGCAAATGATACAAGCCTTGTCATGCATGCCTTAGGCGGAGACAAAACAGCGTTTAGTCAGATAGTCGTGCGCTACCAAAATTTAATATGCTCACTTGCATACGCATCGCTTGGTGATATCAAATACAGCGAAGATATTGCCCAAGAAGTCTTTGTCGAAGCATGGAAAAAACTGGATTCTTTGCAAGACCCAGAGAAGTTAAAAAGCTGGCTTTGTGGCATATTACGCTTCAAAGTCAGTCACCATCGACGTAAGGAGGCCAATCAGCCCCTAAAATCCGCAGAAGAAATATGCGATCAAACGCAAACGTCACTGTCATCTACAGAACTCGAAGGTGACCTGATGAAAGAGCAACGACAGAGCTTACTTTGGCAAGTATTGGATGGCATTGATACTACTTACAGAGAACCATTAGTGCTGTTTTATCGAGAGCAGCAGTCAATTGATACCGTGGCTAAGCAATTGGATCTCACGACAGATACAGTAAAAAAACGCCTATCAAGAGGAAGAAAACTACTTAATCATGCGATGTCATCTCTAATTGAAGAAGGCTTAAAAAATAGTAAGCCAACGGTGGCATTTACAGTGGGTGTGATGGCGGCTATTGGCAGCGTATCCGCCCCCGCAAAGGCTGCATCGGTCAGTGCTACTGCTAGTAAAACGGGCTCAATAGTTGGCTGGACGTCATTAATCACATATTTCGCTGTTTTTTCGGGTGTTATAAGCTCTTATTTTGGTATTAAAGCTAGCTTAACGCAGTCTCGTACACAGCGCGAAAAGAAGTTAGTTATTAAACAAGTAGTACTATTTTTTTTAGTTGCCGGCGTATATGTCGCGAGTATGTTTACTTTAAAACATTCAGCAATCGAGCAACCAGCGCTGTCAGACATTTATACTCTTTTGTCACAGTTGGTTGTTTTTGGCTTTGTATTAAGCTACTCAATATTGGTGGTATGGATGCTGAGGTCGACACGCAAACTTAGAGCACAAGAGCGTATTTTTGAGCCCGACGCATTTTGTGGTGAAAAACATCAAAAAGGAAGCAAAAAACGTGATTTTATAAGTAAATTGGCATTATTTGGTATTCCGTTGATTCACATTCAATTGAGCACGCATGAAGATGGCGATAAACCTGCTTTCGGCTGGATAGCGGGCGGCGCTAAAGCGCATGGTTTGCTTTTTGCGTGGGGTGGAATTGCAATAGCACCTATCAGTGTTGGTATCATATCGACGGGCATTATTAGTATAGGTGCAGTAAGTTTTGGCGTGTTTAGTCTAGGGACCGTAGCCATCGGCATATTAGCATTGGGGTCATCAGCGCTTGCCTATAAAGCCTACTCTTCACTGTCATCACTCGGTTGGGAAAGCGCATTTAGTGGTGGGTTTTCGATTGCTAATGACGCCGCTGTTGGCGCCATTGCTTATGCAGATCACGTAAACAATGAGCAAGCTTCAAACATAGTTAACATCGCTACTTTCCAGCATGTGTATTTATGGGTACTTGCCGCCATGGCAATCTGTATTATTGTACCTGCAGTAATTTATGCAAATCGCGTGAAACACCATTTCGCTAAACCATAGAAAATAATTACGCTATTTACATGAATTTAATTTATGCTTAATTATCAATATTAACGTTTAAATGGTTATCGAGTGCAAACAAAATTACCGCCTGTACACCTGCTTGTCATCTTTGAATCTGCTGCGCGTTTGGGCAGCTTCAAAAATGCAAGTGAAGAACTGTTCATAACGCCATCAGCGGTTAGCCATCAAATTAAATCGCTTGAAAACCACTTAGGCTTTCCAGTCTTTCTAAGAAAGCGTCGTGGCGTTAAACTCAATAGTGCAGGTGCAATGTATTTGCACTATATTCAGAAAGGTATTGCAGCCTTCGAGCAAGGCACCAAAAAGGTCACACAACACTATTCAGCCCCAACGCTAAAAATCTCATGTTTCTCATCATTTGCAACAAATATTCTGATACCACAAATTAGTGAATTTCAAGAGCTGTATCCTGATATCGATATACGTATCGAAACGGGTAGCCAAATGACAGACTTGCGCTACGATGACGTAGATGTCGCTATCCGAATAGGTGCTGGTGATTGGCCAGACCTTGTAACAAAAAAAATAAGCGATGTATTTATCGCAGTCGTTTGCAGTAGGGCCTTCAAGAAAAAATATAATCTCAATAAACCAATCGACGTAGTGTCTACAAAATGCAAGGTGCCACTGATTGATATTACAGCTGTCAGCAATGTCTGGCCAAGATGGGCGAAAGCTGTTGGTGTAACGGGCATATCCACAAAACGAGCCATTACGTTCAATAACTACGACGCGTCTATTCGCGCCGCCGCACAGGGCCTTGGCCTTGCTCAAGCGATGTTTCCAATAGAACAATCAAATGAAGACTTAGGCTTACTAGTGCGCCCTTTCTCAGAAAACATACGGTTTGCTAGTTCAGTCTATGCGGTATACCGCGAAGAGAGTGCTGATAGACACGATATCCAATGTTTTATCGATTGGCTAACTGAGTCGCCACTTTTAAAATAAAAAACAATAGATATCTAAGCCTGTTATATAGGTGAATTTAGTTCATCTATATAGTGAATATTTTCCTTTTGTTCGTGCTCAAAAAGATCGTTAAAGTCTGCTTATAAATTATGCAGTCCATATTTACATGCATATTTTTGCGGGGAATGTTTTCGTTAGCAAAATGTTTTCGCAAACAATATTTAAGGAAAAAGAACATGCTTAAACTCTCTTTTTTAGCTGCGTATCGCATATGTGCTTGTGCGATAGTTACACTGCCAGTGCTAATAAACGTAGTCATCGAACCAAATTTGGTCGCTGCATTTATATATATACCGATGATATGTTTAGCCTTAGCTGGCGCACTTATTTATGTCGATGCGAAGATTGAAAATTTACTCAATTCAAAAATAAAGCTAGCCGCCTTGCCATCTTCAGTAAAAATAGTCTTTACTCGTTACCACAAAGCTTGTTATTAATTTGCTTACTAGCCCTCGTCATGAGCACGAATAAAGCTCGCGTATTTCGGTACACCTCGCTTGGTCAGACCATAATATTTAAACGTAATCTTGCTACCAATTGAGGGGGGATTTGACCTCTGTAAATCACTAAAACCTGAACCTATTTTAAAGTACACTTCTTTGCCCGTTGGAGAAAACCACCTCACGAGCATTGCCCCTAACATCTCTGAATACTTTCCATTTCCTTGATAATGTTTGACGACAAGCGCCTCACTATCCATATGTGTTTTCAGTTTGACTAAATTTCCGGTTCTTCCACTGCCAAACAATGCGTCTTTTTTATGTAACATCAATCCTTCTGCGCCCGTATCAACATAGTCAGTCAACAGACCATATAGTGAATGATTGGATGCCATTGAAAATTGCTTAACGGCTACTAAATACGGAGAGTCAGTCGCATTAATCAACGATAAGTACGCTAAATACCGCATCTCGAAGATATTTACGTAATCTGGTTTGTCAAACACCATGTAACGTATTTTCTGCCACTCGCTGTCGATTGGCTTATCTTTACTCACCGTAGACATGACGTATTCAAAATTGTTACGTTCAAACCACAATTCGCCATCTAACCACGTATCAGGCCAATTTTCAGTGAACCATGCTGGCGCGTGTATTTCGTGTCCGTGTCGGGTAAACAGCGTGTTGTTTCTCCAAATTGCCCTCACGCCATCGTATTTCTCGCTGACAAGATATTCATTGACATCATGCCCCTTAAATACCTTGGCTAGCTGAACGGTCATCGTTTGCTGGCCGGCAACAGGTGAAATAAAAAACACAGATACAAAAAAAATAGTAAGAAAGTAAATTAACCACTTAGTAATTAACCACTGACTAATGACATAGGGGCGCATAATTGTTCATCCGTAAAAACCTTTGCGTCAGTCTACGTTTTTCATTCTGTGAGTATCAGCTGTACAAATGCCCTGTTTTATCTATTTTCAAGTGCTTCTTTGGCTACCCATTCGTCAAGATCTGATGACGCCCCAGAAACACCCATCGCCCCAATCACTTGCTGCTGATGGTATATAAGTACACCACCAGGCAAAGGAATAAACTGTCCACCCGTTGCACCGTTTATGCTTGTTGCAAACATTTCTGGTAACACACCTGATTTAACTAATTGGTAAAACTGCCGAGTATCAAACCCCATGCCCAAGGCCGCTTGGGCCTTCCCTAACGCAATTTGATAACGTTGAGTACCCACACCGTCTTCACTCGCCATCACTTTGAGATGAGCACCACTATCAAGGACAACAATGGAAAGTGGTGGTAAAGCTTTAGCTCTCGCGAGCTTAAGTGCATTGTTCAATAGCATTTGTGCTTGGATTAAATCAATACCGCGATTATTCATATTCGTCACCTCAATGCTGATTTGCGACAAGTATCACTGCGGACTAAAATGTAAACAATACAGATATAGATACAATAACTGTTAACTTAAAGTATACAACCAAGAAAAAAGGACGAAACACTCAAGCCACTAACGAGCACGGTAGTTACTTTACAAAGTAGATGAATCGAATGCCGCTAAGGTGGTGGCGAGTTTTACTTTCCATTCTTCATCTTTGATTTCCATTTTTGCTAAATCAAACGTTTCATAAAAACTTGGAACAGAAAGCGAAGCAATCACCGTTCCATCATAATGATGTGCACTATTCTTTGCCATCGTAAGCACGGAGTTTGCACCATTTTTACCTGGCGAAGTGGCAAGCATTACAATAGGTTTTTTATCATAGACGCCGCGTTTTTCTCTACTCGCCCAGTCGAATAGGTTTTTATAAGCAGCAGTATAATTGCCATTGTGCTCAGCATACGAAATAAGCAAAGCATCGGCCGCTTCGATGCGTTTTAAGAAGCGTGATGCCGCTTCGGGCACACCGTGCTTTTCTTCTATATCTGCACTATAAATCGGTAGACTGAAATCATTTATATCAAGTATCTCGATTTCATGGCTATCCAAAAATGAGGCGGCGTATTTCAGCAAAGCTCTATTGATTGACTTGGTGCTATTGCTAGCGGCAAACGTAACAATTTTCATATGTGGTAAACCTCTTCAAACGTTGAATTAATCTAAGCGACCAAATAGGCCAGCGGCGTACTTTTTTTCTACCTGTTGTATTTCCTGCTCATTGCTCATAATAAAAGGCCCTTTTTGAACAAATGGTTCGTTAATCGGCATCGCAGCAAACAAGACAAAGTGCGCTTTTTTCGTGCTTATTGTGGAAATCTCAATCGTTTGCTGTGCGTCACTGAGCTGATTAGATATAGCGATTGATTCACCGACCTTGAGGGGAATGGACTGGTCAACCGTTTTCACAACAATATCGCTTTGTACTGCATAAACCCATGCATTTTCTTGCGCATTTATAGCATGCTGGAAAATAGCCCCGTGTGAAATTGTTCCATCCAAAATAGTCATCGGTAACGCGGGCGATGTTGGACCACTTATATTGTTGCTTTCCCCTAGCACTATCCTTACTCGAGCTCCGTTATTTTCAATAACGGGCATATCTTTCGCTGAAACATGCTTAGACGCAGGAACATCCTGTTTATGTTCAGTAGGTAAATTAACGAAAACTTGCAAACCATGAATGTAAGAATTGGCGCGTGGGGCCTCATCATGAAGAGCTCCCGCCCCAGCTTTAAGCCAATATAAGTCACCTGGTAAAATGTCAACATCATTGCCAAGCGAATCTCGATTATGAAACTTGCCTTCGCTATCTTCAAAAAGTACAGACACTGCGGATAAACCTGCATGAGGATGCTCGCCAAAAGTAGACATTGTCATCTTATAGTGATCGACTAAAACAAGTGGATCCATGAGCCGTTCAAACTTGCCTTCACGAAAAGTAAGCGCAGTAAACCCCGCACCAATGGAAAGCGGATTGCCTTTCACAATTGGAGAAATGCTAGCGACTTTTGCATTATCTGAAATCGTATTATTTGTACGTAATTTGCTCATCCTAAGTACACCTTAATTGAATATTTACTCTGGACGTAATATAAATTGGAACAATAAATGTTAAAATAGGTAAAAAAAGAAAGTTAAGTTCTATAAATAGAACAATAGAAAGGACATAAAAAACACAATGTTCGACTTAAATGATTATTTCTATTTTGTGCATGTGGTAGAAAAAAAAGGATTCTCAGCAGCTGCTAGGGCGTTGGGCATTCCTAAATCCAGAGTCAGCAGGCATATTTCTACCTTAGAACAACGTTTGGAGGTTAAACTCTTTCAGCGCACCTCAAGACAATTCAAAATTACCGACTATGGGCAATTGTTCTACCGACATGCCAAAGCAATGATGGATGAGATGGCTTTAGCAGAAGCATCAATCTTAAACAAAAAAGAGACAATCAGTGGTCGCGTCGTAATAAGCTGTTCTGTGGGCGTAGCCCAATTTGCCATTCAGGCATTAGTCGTCAAGTTTTTATCTGCTAATCCTAAAATTGAATTAATACAACAAGTCACAAATCAATCAATCGATCTTGTGTCTTCGGGCGTTGACTTGGCCATTCGAGGCCACGCCAAACCTTTACCGGATTCATCCATCGTTCAACGCCACCTTGCCACCGTTTCGTGGCAGCTATTTGCAAGTCCAAGATATTTGGAAAAATTAGGGAGTATCAAAACGCCGGAAGACTTGAACCATGCCAAAAGCTTAAATGTTGGGTGGCAACCAAAAGGCTCTCACTGGATACTACAAAACCAAGACAGCATACAAAAGAAAGTGGTGTATGACTCAATATATTCAAGTGATGATATGAGTAGTTTAAAAAGCGCCGCAACAAATGGATTAGGTGTAACTAACCTGCCATCTTACGTCTGTCGGCAAGAACTCGATAGTGGTGCACTTATTCACGTGTTGCCAAACTGGAATGCAGGAAGGGCGCAGCTGAGCTTACTTGCTCCGTCTCGACATGGGCAATCACTTGCTGTGCAAACATTCAAAAACTACCTGCTTAAAAACATAGACGATTACATTACACAGTAACCAGGGCGTGTTGATCTTTACTATGCAAGTTAAGTCATGACAAATGTCATATTAAATTAATGACTTTCGACAATTATCAATCAGCCATTTTGTTGACAAACTGTATCCATACTTTGTTACCCCCTCGGGGCATATACATAAAACTTGGATATCAACTATGACTACGCAAACCTTAGAACAACAGAGAGAAGCATTTAAGCAACGCAGATTTTTAGCTATGCCGTTGGCTGGCATGATTGTGTGGGGAGCAATTGGCGTAATATCCCCCTTTGTCGATGAATTTACAAAAACCATGATGTTGTATTTTGGTACAGGTGGTATTTTCTACTTAGGCGCGGCTTTGTCTTATCTAACGGGCGAGCGATTTTTTAGCAAAAAAACAGAAAAAAATGTATTTGATGGCCTATTTTTCAGCGGTTTGATAATGGCATTGCTCGTATTTGGTATTAGTATTCCTGCCGCCCAATCTGACTATCAAACACTGTCACTCAGTATAGGTATACTTGCAGGCATTATGTGGATCCCCTTCTCGTGGATAGTACAACATTGGATTGGCTATTTTCACGCAATCGGGAGAACACTGGCAATAGTTGCTGTATGGTATTTATTTCCAGAACACAGAGTAGAAGCAATTTCATGTGTTATTGTCAGCCTCTACGTTGTATCCATCTATCTATTGGAATATCAGCATCGGCAACGCACTCAGAAACAGAAATTTCAGCAAATTAATCTACTTTCTGAGGCAAACTAATGACCTATTTACTACTCGCTATCGCCATATTGACAGAAGTCACAGCAACACTTTTCCTTAAGGCGTCGAATGGCTGGGAAAATACGAATTATGGCACAACATCTATTATTTTTTACGCGATATCCGGCATAGTATTTGCCTTTGTGCTAAAGCACATGGGCGTCGCAGTTGCCTATGCTATTTGGTCAGGCATGGGAATCGCATTGGTAAGCATAACATCAGTAATAATTTTCAAACAAAGCTTTGATATTTATGCACTTGTTGGGATATTGTTGATTGTTTGCGGCACTATTTTAATCACGAGTAAATCAAGCATGGTGTTTCAATAGCGTGAAGGCCGCTACTGACTTAACACAACAATATGTATATGTGATAACGATCAAAGGGAACTGACCTATGAAAAATGAAGTACTTCTTCCGTTATTGGCGGAAGGTCGCAAAAAAAAGTGGGCATATACATCCTTACTATTTTCACTGTTTTACTTTACGCCATTATTTTTTGGCGCGACAAAAGATACGAGCCAATACGTCATCATTGGAACATGCTACCTTGTATTTGTTGCTTTTTATGTCGTAACTGTAAATACCCCGAAAAAACTGATACCCGTATTACTGGTATGTCTATTTTTAATAAACAACGCGGCAAGCGTGTTTAATGTTGGAGGTGCAATACTCTTTGGTTATATGAGTTTTGTTGTCGGCTACTATTACCGCCCTGCCGTTAGTATTAGCGTGACGTCTGGCGTTATGCTTAGCATCCTAGCGTTGCAGCACTTTATGTACCCTGGCCAATGGTTGTTTCTTCTGGCTTGCCTGTTAAATTGTTGTGCACTGCTTGGGTTTGGCTTCATGGAAAGAAGAGAAACCACGCATTTAATTAAAGACACACAGGCTAAAGAAGCGCTTGGCACCTTAAGTGCAATTGCCGAACGTGAACGCATAGGACGTGATTTGCATGATATTGCCGGCCATGCATTGAGTGGCATTTCATTAAAAGCCCAAGTAGCGGACAAACTCATGGAAAAAGGTAAATACGAACAAGCCCGCAGCGAAGTTAAGGAGCTCGCAACGTTATCGCAGAATTTATTGAGTGAAATTAGAAAAACAGTCACTGGTATCAAACACTTGTCAATGGAAGATGAAATTGAGAAAAGCCTTGCTCAACTACGAGACAAACAATTCATCATTGAAAAAAGTATCGATACAAACGTGCTGACAAGCTTAAACGCCGTTCAAGAGACCAATCTCACACTCATCATGAAAGAGTGCATGACAAATATACTGCGGCACTGTAACGGCAATTTGGTCTCCATCACTGTAGCTCAAGAGAATGACACAGCGTCAATGGTTATCCAAGACAACGGAATCGTTGCCACCAACGACACCAATTCAGCAATTGTAAAAGGAAATGGGACAACAGGTATTGAAGAGCGCGCTGCAATACTTGGTGCTAAGGTTGACTTTACAATTGACAAGGGCGTTTGCGTTTCAGTGATATTCCCCCTATTGGTTAGCCAAAACAACACATCAAAGGAAGCAGAATGACGACTATCATGGTAGTAGAAGATCAACGATTGGTGCGCGACGCCATTGCAACACTATTAAGTTTGGAAGAAGATATTGATGTCGTCGCCAAATGCGAAGATGGTCAAGCAGCTATAGATTGGCTTGCGACTAACCCCCCGCCAGAGGTG
Source organism: Agaribacter marinus (assembly GCF_030160655.1). Taxonomy (GTDB): domain Bacteria; phylum Pseudomonadota; class Gammaproteobacteria; order Enterobacterales; family Alteromonadaceae; genus Glaciecola; species Glaciecola marina. The sequence continues at coordinate 528,569 of NZ_BSOT01000006.1, read as the reverse complement.
ATATTAAGTGATATAGAAATGCCGAAGGTCTCGGGTTTGAGCCTTGCAGAATCATTGAAAAATACCAACCAGAGTAAATTTGTCATCATGACGACGTTTGCCAAACCAGGCTATATTAATCGCGCGCTTAAAGCAGGTGTAGTAGGGTTTATACTCAAAGAGGCTGATAGCGAGTACTTACTTAAAAGCATTCAAACGGTTGTTGCAGGAAATAAAGTAATAGAACCAGAATTAGCGATGATGGCACTGGAAGATACCAACCCCTTATCTACCAAAGAAGCGAAAGCGTTGGCCTTAGCCAGTGAGGGACTAAAAACGAAAGAAGTTGCGGAACGCCTTTTTTTGTCTGAAGGCACCATTCGCAATTATTTTTCAGAAGCAATATCCAAATTGAATGCCACGAATCGTGCTGATGCCGCCAGAATAGCAAAACAGAAGGGGTGGTTGTGAATGACAGCTCACATTGTCTATCTTTTACGTTGTAAATAGACAAATCTTACCTAATGACCAGTTAACGTTATTGCAGCAATCTCATATTCTTTACCACGCATTAAACATTAACTTAAAAAGAAGATGCACTAATATGGGCGAGAAAAACACAGAGATTAAAGTACAACGAGACATAAAATTATTTGTTTATTTTTTTATCGGGCTAGTTGTTACTACTATCTTTACCTTTGTCTATCGCCCATATATATATGAGAACGATATCAACGACTTTGGCATCGCTGGTTCTGCACCCAGCTTTTTAGGGCTAATAACAACATTCTTTTTCCTCTCATATTTTGACTCATCTTTATCTTTAAATAAAAGAATTTTTTATACGGGACTTGGCGGAGTAATATACGAGGTCTTACAACCCTATTTTCGTACTGGTCTGTTTGACTGGCATGACATAATCGCTATTCTCTTAGCAACGTTAGTGCTTTACTTATGCGCAATGATTTCTGCGATATCCAAGAAAAAACAATAAGAATAGACCGAGCTGAACGAAGGCTTAAGATTAACACATTGACGTAACCGTCTATTGCTCCATTTCGCACAAATATGTCCAGTCTTGCATTACTTGTTTGGCATATTGATTAGCGATTTCAAGTAAACGCTTTGCATGTGTTTGTAAGTAGGATAATTGCGCTCGTTCGTAATCTAGAGAATATCTATCCCCCCGACAATGTGCCCTCGCCAGCTCTTGTCCACATGCGCTCGCGTAAAAAATAAACCCGCCATGGTGTGTATTTACTTTGCCAATACCGATATGTTCGGGGTCAATACCTACTTTGGCATGGTGGCGAGAGCGCACTAACCAATGCTGCGCATTAAAATAAGCTTCATCAAGAATGTAGTCGCTGCGGCGTTGCATTCGGCGTTGACATTTTACGGTTAAATGTGCGGGATTAAGCCTGTTCTGGTGGTGCAAATTTGGGAAATGGAAAAGCGGCGCCGCCTCTCGTTGTTGTTTAATCTCTACGACATGACACAGGGCTAGTTGACTCACTTCATTGATATCCTCTGGCCCAACAAGTGCGTAATAACGCTGCATGCCTACAGAGCCGGTACCAGAGCCAACCCTAGCGACTATATCTAGTATGCTTTCAAAAAAATAAGGAGATACTGCACGCGTAATTTCTCTAAATTCTTCACCAGATAAGCGGACAAACTTATCTTCTCGTTGTTTAAACTTCAATGGATAGTGTTCAAGCGCAATTGCTTTGGCAAGCGAGCTTTTCTCTAGAAAACACTCTCCGCCCAAGACCACTTTTTTGGCTTTTTGATAACGCTTTTGTATTGGCGATGGGGTCGCAAAATCGTCAAACGTTTCATCTAGAAAATATGTATCAGAGGCTTTTCTGCTCAGGCCCTGCTCTAAGACTAACATGTACGCATTTAAGAAGGCTTGCATTGCCCGCTGCACTTGCCCGTTGTCTACAGCCGTTTTGTGACTATAGTCTTTTTCTGAGGCGTAACACCCGTCAACCACCCCTTTACAATGCTCTGCGGCAAGCAATAAACTCACCAATAAACGAATAATATCCCAAATACCATGGCCTACACACGCATCATCAAAATCATTGACTGAAAATATGATACGTTCACCAAAGCTGCCTTCTTCAGTAAAAAAACCAAAATTTGAAGTATGGCAATCACCCATTATTGTCGTCAGTGGTATATTTTCAACAGAGGGGATATCAAGCAAGCCGCACGCAACATCGTTATAGAAAAGCTGAGAAGTACCTCGATAAAAAACAAACGGACTAATCGACATTTTCTTATGCTTTGCATGGCCATTACCGGGGCATACGCCGTCTACCCTTAAGAGTTCTTCATCAATGATCTGCTGTCTGTTTTTCATAAGTTATACCAACTCAAAGGGCACCGAGGCTTGTTCAACGCCGTTTATTTTTAGCGCAACTTTATGCTCGCCAACATAATACTTGCGTGTTGTGACCGGTTTAAAGCTGTGTTTTTTCGTCATGTTTATTTTTTTACTCTCAAGCCCTTTCAGCTCGATTGTCTTCCACTTGAATACTTTTGGCATTGATTTGCCGTTTGCTTTTTTATGATACACCACATAATCAATCATTAATGATTGTGATACACCGTCCTCGCCCATGAGTGTTGCTTCTAACAATAAGTCTTCACCGACCGACACGGTCTGAGTCGATAGACGCAAATCGCAAACACGTAATTTAGGTCTATTGTACCCGTACACCTCTAAAGCACCGGCATGTCCTTGCTTAAATAAGGTGCGACAGGCATGCTTTATTAAGCGTTCTCTATGCTTATCCGCCCCATTTCGCCATTGCTTAACAATATTTACGACTAAGGCTGGGTGGTCTTTAGCAAGATCATTCAGGTTATTGGCAACAGACCGCCTAACATATTCTGATGGATCGTCTTTTAGCGCTTCAAGTAGGGGAATGACTGGTGATGGATCTTCAATAAAATTCTTGAGCTGTATGCCCCACGGTAGACGCGTGCGCGTGCCTTCAGAAACTAAACGGCGCACGTGATGACTAGGGTCGCTTACCCATTTGTTTAAAATTGCAATAACACCTTTTGGATAGGTCAATAAAAATGGACGTATAGCGAACTCCGCAGAAAATCGCTGAGTTAACTCATACAAAGTCTGCATAGATACGTCTAAGGCATCTTGTCCATGTTCAGCAACATAATCTGCCATCGGCATGATTGCCCAACCATTTATGAGATGTGAATGTGCGGGCGCTTCACTAACGTCATCAGGCGTAATCATAGGTTTTAAACTTTTGACAAGGACATTACAGTTGGCTTCAAAGTCATTACCAAAGGTATCTGTCATCGCTTGCTTAATCTGCTCACTGCGTTCTTTTAATTCTAAGGTATCAAGCGCAGATGACGCTAAAGCAACAAATTTCTGCTCATCAAAGTCGGACGAAAACGCCGTAAAACACCGCCCCATTTGTTCAATTAAGGCGCTAGAAAATAGATTTTTAAAAGGTTCAGGCATTTAAAAATTCGTTAAAAAAACAAAACACTACAATAGTAGAGGGTGTAACTAACTTCAACTTATTTGCAGCAGCATGGACTTAAAGGTACAGCATAACGAATGTCGATCGTAAGACCAAAGTATGAAATAATCCGGCCCAGTATTTGCTTTTTTAAACAAACGCCATTTGAAACAGCTGAACATGAGTGAGACAAAAGTAAGTATTAAATTTAGTGTGTCATTTATTGTTGTCACGCTGCTTTGTTTGTTAGTACTGTTTAATCTTAACCAAATGCTAAACCACTACTCAGAAGGTGGCAAAGTTATAAACATCGGCGGCCAGCAAAGAATGTTATCTCAGCGCACTGCATTATTAACGACTGAGTATCTCAAAAGTAATGATCCAACAACTCATCAACAAGCGCTGCAAGCAATTCAACAAATGCAAAATAATTTAGCCTTTTTAATGTCAGAAGGCGTTAAGCACCCACCCAAATATTTGGAATTGTCAGAGGCGTTAAGTGCATTGTATTTAAATAGCCCACACCAAATTAAGGCCAGAACAGACAAATATTTATCTACTCAACTCGCACTGCTCAACGGTGATGAGTTGGCTATCGCAAACGCTGAACAAAACATCATTTACATACAAACGGAAAAGGATGCATTACTCAAAAGTTTAGAATATGCGGTTTCTCAATATGAAGAAGAATCTCAAACTACTTTTTCCAAGCTGTATCAGCAACAACGCGCAGTCATTCTTATTCTTATAGCGACAGTCCTACTCGAAGGTTTTTTTATTTTTAGACCCGCGTTATTAAAATATCAGAATTTGAACCAAAAACTTAAAACTGAAGCATTTCACGACCCGCTAACAAAACTCGCCAACCGCCGGGGTTTATTTGAATTTGGTGATGCACAAATAAGCTTAGTCCAGAAGGAAGACAAGGAATGCAGTCTTATTATCTGCGATATCGATCGCTTTAAAACCATTAACGATGAATATGGCCACTTGGCGGGTGATAGTGTCTTAATACAATTCGCCGATATTTTAAGGCAAACTGTAAGACATATTGATTTTGTTGCGCGATTTGGGGGCGAGGAATTTGTCATTGTACTGCCAGATACAAATGCGAGCGGTGCTAGTGCTGTCGCCGAAAAAATTCGGCGACACTTAATGAAAGAAGAATTCACCTTTAACAAGCAGTCTATAAGACTAACCGCTAGTTTTGGTGTAACTCAACTTTCGCCGGATGACACCGACTTTCTATTTGCTATTTCTTGTGCAGACAAAGCACTTTTCACATCAAAATCATCTGGGCGAAATGTAGTATCACCTTTTAAAAAAAGTGCAGAATCCATTTCATAAACGACGGTGCAGGCCGCAGATAACAACAACGATGCGTAAAATGAACCGCTAAGCGAATTATCTATGGATATTCTTTTGATGGAGTAAAACATAATAAAAATGGCGCCTTAACGAAAGGCGCCACAAAAGGTGACACTTAGAACTTTGCACTAACACCTAGGGAAAAACGACGACCGTAGTGGTCAATCCGACCACCTCTGATTCGGTCATCAAAATAAGTTTTAATTGATTCATCGGTAATATTTACAGCCTCAAACTGTAGCCTGACGTTCTCAGTAAAGTCATAGGATACGCTACTGTCCAGTGTCCCAAAAGCGTCTTGGTATTGATCTGATACAGCGCCTACACCATTACTTACTAAGAAATCATCTCGCCAGTTGTAACCCATGCGAAGCCCAAATCCTCCATACTCATAAAACGCTACTAAATTGAAGCTATTTTCAGATAAACCTGCGATCGGTTGCGCGAGCAATTGTCCATCCTCTGTTACTTCTACTTCACTTTCAACATAGGTGTAATTGGCTTGTAATCCCAATCCGTTAAAAGGGGCGGGCAGCGTTTCAAATACTTGTTGATAAGCGATTTCAACACCAGAGATATCACCGCTACCGGTGTTTGACGGCGCACTTAAAATGACCTCTGTTCCTTCGACATTCAACAGTTGCGCTTGGGTAGAAATAAAGGTGGTAATGTCCTTATAAAAATAACCCGCCGATACATAGGCTGCGTCAGAAAAATAGTATTCTGCGGAGAGGTCGTACTGCATCGCTTCATAGGGTGCAAGCAAAGGATTTCCGCCCCTCGCAGTGGGCGAGTCAGTGCTAAAAGTCAGACCAGGCCTCAAATCTGGTAGCGATGGACGGGTAAGCACTTTGGCAAATGCGGTACGCAACAATAGTTCATCTGACAACTCAAAATTTAAATTTGCGCTAGGCAATATTTCTACTGAACTAGATTCAAAGTCCACAGCTTGGGGGGTATTGTCAATGATGCTGGTACCTACCGGTGATTGCTCTGAGCGTACAACACGCAAACCAATGTTTCCGTAAAACGGGAGAGCATCTTGGCTTTCGACATTTAACATGACGTAAGCGGCAGCAATGCTCTCATCGACAACATAAGAATTTCGCTGATCACCTGCGGTCAGTGGATTGCTCAACAATTCTGGTGCAAAAAAGCTAGAGAAAAAGCTGTTTTCGTTAGGTACCGCCCATATGCTCGGATAGCTACTACTCACTTGGCTAGCAAAATCATTAACTGGGAAAGTCTCGTAGAAACTTGTATCAAAGAATTGACCACTGATGCCATCCGATACTCGAATGTCTCGGCGATTATACTCACGTTCACGCTGCCGTGCGTGCAGGCCAAACTCAATTGACGACACTAAGCCCGAGAAATACCTCTCTGCGTCGAGTTTTAGTGCATTGTCGGTATCTTCAACGGCTATCGTTCTGTACTCTATACGACGTCCGGGGAAAATGGCTGTATCTGTAATATCTACAGGGAAAGTAAACGACGGTGCATCTTCAAAACCAGCACTGTAGTCAAACCCTACAGCCTGATCGTTTAATCGAATACGGGTACGCCTAATAGGATCAACTGTTTCACTGTTTGCGGTAGAGTGACTGACATCAACTGATAACGCCCAGTCTTTACGCTCCCATTGGTTGTTTATTGCAATGCTAAACGCATCATGCTCTGAATCAGAACTTTCGCGAGATAATTGTAAATTAGTATCAAGCGCAGTACCTGATACTAAAGAATCTCCCTGCAACACCGGGTTTTCGACGCTACCGCCTAATTCAATATCGATCCCAATCTCGTCAAACGCTACGTTGAACTTTGACATAAGTAAATCGACACTGAGTTCATGCGTATCACTGCTTTTCCATTGAATACTTGAAGCGAGTGACTGACGCGTCCGTTCTTGACGCTCTAAGGTTGGTCTGTTTCTTTGAGGCGCAAAAGCATTGTCAAGTGACTGTGTTTCTGATTCGGCCGCGTTCAACGCACCTCTGATCCAGTTAAAAGTAAACACCCGATCTTGACGTATGTCCCGTTTTGAGTATGCACCTGAGACTAATACACCTAAAGACTTATCGTCGCTCATCCAGCTATATAAACCCGACACTTTTGGATCGATACTATCGGCTAAGTCTGACTGTGTTGCACTGACGTTGATAGAGCCCGAGTTTCCTAACTGTAAGGGTTTAAAGGTTTGTATATTTACTAACCCACCAATAGCGCCTTCTTCCATTTTTGCTGTTGGTGCCTTTATAACCTCGAGGCCCGAAATAAGTGATGAAGGCAACACGTCAAACCGAAATTGTCTACCGTTTTGCCCGCTGTTTTCGACGTTTTCGTTCACTGCAATACTGCGCCCATTTAGCTGAGCGACTTGAAACGTTGGGCCTAAACCTCTTACACTCACACCAAGCCCTTCTCCGCGGTTTCTATCAATTTGAACACCTGGTACTAGTTGTAAAGCTTCTGCAACGTTTTCAGAGGGAAATTTACCGATGTCTTCCGCAGAGATTGCATCTGACACTGTATCAGCAGAGCGCTTCAGGTCCATCGCGCGCAGCACGCTACTTGAGTACGAGCCGAGTACCAATATTTGCTCAACAGCTTCATCTTTGTTTGTTTGAGTAGTTTGCGCCATAGCATTTGCACTAAACGCGGTCGTTACAGCAATTGCCAGAGGTGTAAATAATGTAGTTTTCATATGAGTTCTCTCTTAGTTGATGCCTAAAAGACGGATCTCTCGAAAAGATTAGGACAATATTTTTTGTGACAATTTAGTGACAAAGGTGCAAGCAACTAGGCTCACATTGAGCACGACTTGTCCATTGCATTAGTTGTACATCGAAATTTACTTACTCGAATCTGGAGAAGCAATAACGTTTAGCAGAACTCAAAACGCGTATCTCTGCGTTTTAAAAGCCCATCTTAAATCAGCTATTACTTATCCAGAATACGGACTAAATATTGTATCTATTAACTACCTTCTCGTAGGTGCTTTTTAAAAAGCACCTTGAAACACAGTGGATGATCTAACGGTTCCAAATTGGCGGCTTGAAAATTCATTTTTTTGTTGAGTGTTATTCCAATACCTAGGATTACTAAAGAGGTGTTTTACCGTATTGTTTCCATGAGAGCTTGCAGCAAGTCCTTGATACTTTAACGTTTGATTAAAGCATTGATTTGTAATTGTCGTCCAAGAGATACCATCTCGTGAACCTTGCCCCGAGATACAACGCCCATTGCTATAAACGTCAATTTTTATATAGCTTAGATCGTTTTGACTGATACCAGTAACATTGCGGATAGTACCATTTTTAGCATTAGTTCTATCCCCATAGCGCATTCTGTATTGAGTGACTAGAGGCCCATTATCTGATAAACGACATACTGCAAAGTAAGGGCTTTGGGCTGATAATTCGGCTCGTGCCATCAAACATGATTTTGCAAAAGGGTCTACATGACTACTCGCGACATTCACGGCCGCTTCCCATCGACCGTTAGCTTGGTTTTTGTTTTGATATTGAAAACTGAAATTATCACTGCTTCCCCATATGTCTTCTGAATTTACGTTTATCCCAATTATGTCATCTACCTCGGTATAATTTTGACATGAGTGTAAAATACACAAAAACGGATAACCATTATGGTTGTGCGTTTTTGACCATGTATCTCGACGATAATTAATTTTATCCGTTGCAATATGATGGACTCGGGCGCCCAGCGCTGCATTAAAGTCATTTTGACTATTTACGATGTAACGACGTGTAATAAAACCGCTATCAAATATATATTTAGCCAAGGCCTGACTTGAACTATTCGTATTGAAAAATAGTTTATCCGCCCGGCCGACATCGTTTATGCTGCTAATGGCTGCGGATGAAAAGCCCAAACGCGTCGGACGATTACTCGCATAACTGGTGTCGGTAACAACAAAAATCCATTTTCCTTTAAGGCTACTAAGAGATGGCCAATTGCAATTTCCTGTTACTGTTTGTTTAAGCCCAGTAGCGCTCTCGCAAGCGTTAAATAAATCGCTTGGTTTTAAAATATCATCTTCATCGATAAATCGTTTGATTACGGCATCCAATTCTTCTGCTGATTGACCACTCGCGAAGCCATCCTTTATATCAAACCAAACTGTTACTACTTCATGTTGTGGTATTTGTTGATCAAAGATTTGAAGCTCACGTAAGCAGTCACTAAATTTATCGCAATTAGTTTTTGTGTCGATAACTGGGGTATGATAAACGTACCAGTCTTTATTAATAGACGGACGGCCTATCTTGCCCCGATGTAAATCAAACTCGATAGAACGTATTCTATGAAACACTAATTGGTCTAATATTCCCTCATCTCTTGAATAGCTATTGTGAGAGGACTTTTGGCTTATTTCATTATATTTTACTTGCGCATACACTTTAGTACTAAGCAATAATGCAACGAGTACTATCGACATTAGTTTTTGCATATTCTTTCCTATTATCCGATTTATGGGCTACCGTTATTTTGCACAATCGCCACAACAGACGCAGTTGAACCGCTTAATCAGCTGGTAGAAATTTACACTTTTTCCAGCCAAGATTACGACTATCATGTTGATACCTAAAAGACGGATCTCAAGGAAAGATTAGGACAATGTGTTTTGTGAAAATTTGGTGACAAAGTCACACACTAACAAGAATTATTGTGTTGGCATATTTATCGTGAAGTCATAGTGACTGGGTGTTAAATCGTCCATTTGACGTTAAAAGAAAGCCGCTTACCTACATATTCAGCTTCTTTGAACACCTCTTCACCTGCGTGCTCAAAGTAATAAATTACCGGCGATGCGAATAGGTTTTTCCCTGTTAAACTAAGTTCTAGATTGTCGTTTATTTGGTAAGCAATATGCGCATTGATAAAACGCTGGGAGGCCAAACGGGTGTCGGGTGTCGACAAACCTCGTTGGTTAAATAACATATCGCTTTGTTCATCCATTGACACGCTTGCTGTTACTTTTTGATGCTCATATAACAGTTGTAATTTGTACTCCCAATCCGCCACTGCGCTTACGCCATATTTGCGCAGGTCATCTGCCAGCCATGTGCTACTGAGCCTAACTGACATTGTCTTATTTAGATTCACAAATGCATCAGCTTCAAGGCCATGCAAGGTAAACCCCTTATTGTTTTCTGGACGGGATACCTGATACTCACGCCCATCTATATCGATGGGACGGCTGCCAATATTCACAAAGCCCGTTAAGCGACGCAAGAACCCCCCAACTGACAATTTAAACCAAGGTGTAGATGTTAATAGCACACCTATTTCCGCGTGACTGGATTTCACTGGCATCAGTCTTGGATTGCCACCCGAAGCAAGCAGAACACCTTCAGTCGTATTCAATGACAAGCCCGGCTGTAAATCTGAATAGCTGGGAAACGCTAAAGACTGACCCATCGCAAACTTTACTTGCACGCCCTCGTAAACATCTGCGCTAAGGTTAAGGTTTGGTAACCAAAAGGCATGTTGCGTCGTCACCTCATCCACAAGCGGCAATATTGATGATTCTTGCAGTTCGAATAGTGCTGCACCCAACACTGAAACTTGCCATGATTGCCATCTTAATCCGAGGTTTACGTCCATTGGCGTAGGCGCTGTAAAAGAAAAGTCGACTGCGGTAAATGCTCCTGTTACCCGCTCTTTAATTTTATAGCTGCGCGCGCGATCTGCCTGCGAGGGTAAATCAAATGGCATTTGTTGCAATGCATGTTCCGACACACTTTGATTGGGCACTTGCCAAACATAGGGGAATGATCCGGCTAAATATCCATTTAAAAAACCGCTCACGCGGACGTCATCCACATGCGGTTGCACGACTGGAATATCTGCCAGTTGATCAACATCGACATTCACGTCTTGACGCATGTAGGTACGTACTTTTTGCCGCCAGTCCACCCCAAATTTTAGCTGCCTCAAGTTTGCGTCATCACCTTGGTAGGATAAAAAGCTTCTGAGCGACTTACCTCGGTCTGAGACACGTATATTACGAGCACTAATATGTTCAAAAAAAGATGAATCTAAGGCAATACTAGGCAAAGGATCTAGTGAATACACTGGCTGTGCACTTTGTCCTCCCGCTAATGAAAAACGCACATTTATAGGTGCAGTTTGAATACGTGTTCGGGTAATTGGCCGCACTGTCGAACTGATCGCTTCAGTATTTGCAAATGACCCATACCATTGCCACGGTTCGCTTTGCGTTGTAAGTGTCAGCATACTTGTGCTGTTTGTATGGGCTTGCTTTGACGTGTCTAGTGCGGTGCGATGCGCAACGTTTTCAAAATCTGCTGAAACTAAACTGTTGCCGTGTATGGCAAAATCATCTCCTAGCTGTGTGGCCGTATCTAGTCGACTCAACCATCGTTGTTCAATGTAATCACTGGTTAACGAGGAATAAAAGTGCTCAGCGCTGATATCAATATTATCTGCTGGGCGCCACTGCACAGAAGCCGATGCCCCATTTGTGTTTCGTCGCTCGTTTTCTAGGGTGATCGCCATGCGATTACTCGGTAACAGCACATCAGTGCCTAATTGCTCTAGTAAATAACTATTCCCATTTTGCTCCCAATCCCAAGTTTGAAAGTGATCTTGGCGAATAAAGCGCCCATGGCTGTTAGCTGTCAACAGTAGTCCTAGGCTTTGCTCCTGATTCACCCAATTACTCAACACCTGTGTGTTTAGCGCTTTTTTTTGTGCATGAACGTTATGCTCAAGCCCAATACTTATTTGACGAATACCTTCACCTATAGATAAGGCTTGCATACTTTTCATACCAATCGTTGCCCCTATACCACTTTCAGGCATCGCTGCATTTGGCGACTTATAGACATCAATACGCTCAATGTGTTGTACAGGCAGCACATCAAACCTAAACGCCCTACCCAATTGTCCGCTATCACGCACATTTTCATTTACTGCAAGTAGGTGACCATTTAGCATAGTGGATTGATAAGCGGGTCCGACGCCACGAGCGCTGACGCTCAAACCCTCGCCAAAATCTCGTGAAATAGTCACTCCCGATAAATATCCAAACGCTTCTGCAAGATTAGATGACGGCAGAACACTTAGTGCACCGTAATTTGCCGAACTGATACTGCCGTTGTATTGCAGTCGGCGATAAAATTCCTCTTCGACCTGCTGGTTCCATGATTGCTTGCCTATGATAAACGAGGAACGTGTACGAAACCCTCTTACTTGCAGTGTTTCAATATCGCTATCAGTAACAAACACTTCGGAACTTTCAGGGGCATTTAGTTGCGCTGCGATAGGCTTTAGCACAATCCCGCCTTCCGTTCTAGCGATGTTTATTGGGTGTGGTGACAACATCAACGACAATACTTGATCAAGGCTATATACGCCTCTTACATGCAGGATTGAAAACTGACGAATAAAGTCCGTATCTGCGACAATCGACACATCAAAAGTTGCTGAAAGGGTTGATAAAGCCTCATTTAGACTACCACCAGGTATGTCAACTTCGTGCTTTTCTAGATACTTCGTATGTGCCGCGTTTTGTAAAGAAGACCAAGCGCTATTACTAGCGCAAACAAGAAGACCTAATGTGCACAGTGTTAAACGTAAACAAAATGACAACCACGTCATGTTACTTGGGACGTAAATAAACGTTATCGTCGTTGACTATAACCTCTAAGTCGTATAACTCTCCAATAAGCCCAATTGTTGTATTGACTTCATTCAAGGCAAATGACCCTGTAACCTTCCGCTGACTTAATCCTGGCGCGAGATAAAGGGGCTTAACAGAATAACGACTCAGACGTTCTACAATTTGGCCAAGCGGCATATCATTTGCGTTTAGCAAACCCTGTTGCCAGTCAGTTGATTCAGTAGTATTGAACAAGACCTTAGGTCCAATAGTGCCCGAGATATCCACCTCAGCCTTCTGGCCTCCTAGTAAAATTAGCTCATCTCCATCGGAGTTTGATAAACGGACACGCCCTTCATAAACGCTCACACTCAATCCTCGACTACTTTGCTCAAGATTAAATGCTGTGCCCAATACTTCGACTTGACCATAAAACGATTGAATTTTGAAAGGTCTATTCGCGTTATGAGCGACATCAAAGTAAGCTTCGCCTTTACTCAGCGAGACCTGCCTCATTGACTCAGACAACACAACACTTAGTTGTGTATCGGCATTTAAGTGGATGTTACTACCATCGGCAAGAGCAATCGCTTGTCGTTCTGCTCGTTGCGTTTTGTATTGATTACTTAAATGTTTATTCAATTCCGTTTGACCTGTGACAGGAGTAAATTGAGTAAAGCTAACTATCACGAGCAAAATAAAACTCGCTGCTACGCCCGACACCCAATACTTTGCATAGCTTTTATTGGACGTTACTGTATTAGTAGTTGGTAAGGATTTTAAGGCTTCTGTAAGCGCTGGGTCATCCCAAATTTGTTGGGCAAGTTTGTCCTCTTTAATCGGGCAGGATTCATTGTTTAATTTATGCATATTAACAGCGCTCTCGTTAACCGTGCTCATTGTTAGCTGACATCAGTTTTTCCATTTCACACTTTAAGCTACTTAATGCACGTGTAATGTGCTTATTAACACTTTCTTGAGACAAACCTAATGCTTTGCCTATTTGAGATTTTGTTTGGCCTTCGATGCGATAGCGAATAAACACATCCTTTCTCACCTTTGGCATATTCGAGACAATACGTTGATAGTGCTCGATGCGTTGTGTCTGTGCCATTAATCTATCTAGATCTGTTTTGTCACATGTTGGCTCATGCGTCATTTCTTGAGGCATGTTACATTGTTTGCGGTGCATATCGAAAGCAATGTTTCGTGCCACCCTTTTTGCATAGCGTTGCGGGTGGTCAATGGAATTCTCTGCCCCTGCCATCTTCAAGTAAGTATCTTGCAAAACGTCATCTACGTCACAGTCTCTTTGCACCAATGAACGGATGTAAGTCCTCAGGGATTCGGAAAAAAAGAAGGTTTGTAAAAATGAATGTCTCATATACTGCGTTCACAACCGAATGATTAAATCTCTGGCAGTACGCAGTATCAAGTAAATTAATGACAAGAGAATGACAAACAAGAAAAATACAGATTACCGACTATATTTAGTTAGCTCAACCATCGCCTTTCGCAAACTATAATCTTCATTAACCTCCTTTAAAAAAGGGATAAACTGCCTGTTACAAGTATCGCTGTCTGATTCGGTGCTCCGGACAACAATGTAATGAAACCCTTCTGCGTAACAAGTCAGCATCTTTACCGTACCTTTGTTTACACCCGATTTAATCGCAAAAGCATTGACAATATCAGCAAGTGCGTCTGCATGGTCAGCATGCATATGTTCAATTGCCGCTTTGCTTTGCGCCGAGACTGGCAGAGATTCACTCCATTCTTCTTGCGAAAACCAATAGATTTCACCAAACCCGCCAATATAACGAACACGGTCTACATGTAATAGATAAAACCGAAAATCATGGGCTTTCACGTAAGCCTTCGCTTGGGGGAATAGAGTGAAATACGCTTGTTGCAGATCTTTGTCTACTGCATCAATTTCTGCATACGCGCATAGTGTCACCCTAGCAATTGCTTGGCTATCTTGCGCATGAGCGTCATGTACGCACAAACTCACTTTTGATTCGACTTTCATATTTCGAGAGTGTTGAGCAATATCTGACGCATATATGACTATGTCGCCCTCCTCGGTCATTAAATATGGCGTGATAGACCCAAAAGGGAAGCCCTTCATCGATAAGCTTAGCGTAGACAGTACGCCACTGTGTTGCTGACGCATTAGCTTTCGTGCGTTGTGAATATGTGTTTTTTTCGTGTCGCGTTTTTCAGCTGTAATACTCAGTGTGTCTTTCTCCTGCGACGCATCTTGCGTCTCAGTAATAATAGATGCTGTTGTCATAATTAATTTCTTCCTACGTATCAAAATTCAAGGTATTTGGTATGCCACTATGCACATCATTTTCAGTTTGCATTGGCGTTTGTGAAGCATTACCGTTGAGTACATAAACGCCCGTAAGTTTGCGCATGTTCGAATGTGATTTATTGGCTTGTTGCCCCTGAATTTGGCCGCTTGTATTGAAACAATCGTTCAGGTTTTCTGCCGTAAATACAGAAGGAGTGGGGCCGCACGTTTGCAGTGCGCCGTCTTTAATGAATACCAAGTCGTCTGCTAACTGCGAAACCGCATTAATGTCGTGATCAATGATCAACACAGTACCGCCTGCCTGTTGAAAATGTTTAACGTGCGTATATAGTCGCTGAGACTGACAGATATCAAGTGCGCTACTTGGTTCATCAAGCATTAAACATTTGCCTTTCATACTGCCATTGCCATTAGTGCTGCCACATAGCTGTAACCAAGCGCGAGCAAATTCTAACATTTGAAACTCACCGCCAGACAAATGCGTAATGCATGCAAGTAACTTCAGATGAATCCCCATTTTACTCGCAATCTCAAAAACCAAGCGCTGAGTACGTTGCTCACTTTCGTGGTATTGCTCTCTGGCAAGTGCTAAGTATTCAAATACCGGTAATGCAATGGTTGGTCGAAAGCTTTGCGCGATGTACGCGCGCTTTTTGCTTAAGTCCGATAAAGACCATGCTTGTATATTTTTGTTGTCAAAATGTATTTGCCCTGCATCAGGTATAAATTCGCCTAATAGGGCTTTAAATAGGGTAGATTTTCCAGCACCGTTTGCGCCTATAATGGCCGTGATTTTATTCGCACGAAAGTCGACATCAACGTTTTTTATCAGCACTTTTGTGCCTCGATTAATACTCAAACCGTGTATTTCATACATCCATTTGCTTCCTTTTTTCTTGGTATATCAATGCAACAAAAACCGGCACACCAATCACTGATGTAATCAAACCCACTGGCAACTCAGACGGGGCGATTACCATGCGAGCCAATGTGTCAGCCAAACAAACTAGAATTGCACCGGCCATCGCACACATAGGCATAAGAACTTTTAGGTGGCTAGTGCTTAACATCCGACAAATGTGTGGTACAACCAATCCGACAAAACCGACAATGCCGGTAAAGCTGACACATACCGCAATCATTGCAGAGACAATGATAAGTGAACGAATTTTAACGCGTTCGGTGTCGATACCTTGAAACTTTGCTTGCTTCTCACCAATCGCCATTAACATCAGCGCGTTTTTTTGTTGCCAAAGCAAATAAGCACCGACAAATATTACAAAGGTGGTCATTACGCTCACCGACGCCGAAATACCTGCATAACTGCCCATACTCCAAAACGAAATTTGGCGTAACGTGCTGTCATCAACAATAACCGTGATAATTCCGAGCAAGGTCATCGCGCCAGCGTTAATCGCCACACCAGCAAGTATTAGCATTAAGGTATTCACTTGTTTGTTTCGCCCTGCGACGGCAAACAACAAACAAACACTGACTAATGCCCCGATAAATGCCATCACCGGAATAAAATAAGGGAGCAACCATTCACTCACGATGAATATCGAACTAATAAAAAAGCCTAAGGCCGCAAATAAAGCCGCACATGAAGACACACCAATGAGTCCCGGATCAGCAAGAGGATTCCTAAAGATGGATTGCAACACAACACCACAAATTGCAAGGCCAGCGCCAGTAAGCATGGTCATCAAAATACGTGGCATTCTGATTTCGAAGACAATCGCACGCTGCATCGCTTGCATGTTTGATTCACTCGTTACATCGTTTAAATCACCACTGAATGACGCTAACATTTGCCACAGACTGACATCCACAGCGCCGATACTTAGCGATAGCAAAAATGCAAAAGGAAGTGTGCATATACAAAGCAATAACGCTTGTCGATGCTTTTGTTGGCGAGCCACACGCTCAAATTGAAAACTTCGCTCAGTTATTTGCATAGGCTAAAACATCTTTAAACGCGCTAGGTAGGCGTGGTGTTAGCCCAAGGAATTTCAAAGAATCAACAATATATAAATTACACCCGTGTTGTTTGACGTATAAACGCATTGCAGCCTTTTGGCAAAGTTGTTCAACGGTATGCCCTCGCGCTTGATGAGCGGGCATCAAGATAAAATCAGGCGGGTGCTTCAACAGAGATTCAGGTGAAACCGCTTTAAAACCATTGATGTCGGTATAGGGGTTAGTCAAACCCAATTGTGAGAAAATCAAGTCAGGTACTGTGCTCTGACCAGCGGCCATTAAGCCTTGGTCTGAAATAGACATCATAAACGCCGCCGTCTTTCCTACAATAGACCACTCATGAGCACGAATAGTCGCAAATTGCTGTGTTAAGCTCGCAATCAGCGCCCTTGCCTCTTCCTGTTTTTCTACCAGCTCGCCAATGGTCGTAATGGCTTGATACAAACCCTCAATATTCTTTGGCACATCGACGCCATGAACAGCCACGCCCGCCGCCGCAATTTGTTGTAAGCCCGTACTCGGTCCAGCGCCTTTTAGCGCAATCAAGTGACTAGCGCCGGTTGAGATAACTCCTTCAACACTCAACTGACGGTAATAGCCAACGTTTGGCAGCGTTTGCACTGATGCTGGATAAGAGGAACTTGTATCAACCGCGATGACTGATGCTGCCGCACCTAGCGCAAAAAGGATTTCCGTGACGCTGCCACCTGCACTGACAATCTTCAGGGGTGTGTTATCACCTGCTAATTGCACAGAAAAATTTGCGTTTTTTTCCTGAGAATGAACATCCTTGTTCATCGTGCTTAGAAAAACAAACATCAATACAAATTTTACTAGAATACTCGTTGTCACTCTGTCCATTAAAGCAGCCTTAAAATAAATCACATAATTTTGTTGCAAATAATAATAGTTATCATTAGCATTAAATGCAAATAAAAATTGTTCTTATTTAGAAAAAGAGAAATTATGCAATCTTACAATTCCAAGCCTTTTGCTGTACTGGCGGCAATATCCCTCTCCATGCACTTTCCAGCTAACGCAGATGCGCTAGACGGAGTCGAAGCGCTGGAAGTCATTACCGTCAGTGGGACAAAAACTAAAAGAGAGATTAACGAAATTGCTGCAACCGTTACACAAGTTACTAGCGAACAAATAGATTCGCTCGCGTCCACGAATATCCGTGACATTTTGCGCTATGAACCCGGCATTAGTGTTGAAGGAAATGGCAGATTTGGGCTTGCGGGCTTTAATATTCGCGGCATTAATGGTGATCGCGTTTTAATCTTGTTGGACGGAGTACCGATTGCTGACGAATTTTCATTTGGCCCCAATTTGTCTGCACGTAGAGACTTTGTAGATATCGATTTAATTAGCACTGTCGATATTGTTAGAGGGCCAGCATCGACGCTTTATGGCAGTGATGCTATTGGCGGCGTAGTGGCGTTTAGAAGTAAATCTCCAAACGAATTAATCGCTGACGACAAAGATACCGCCATACGACTGAAAAGCGGCTACAATAGTCAGTCAAATACTTTCTCCTCAAATATCACCTATGCCGGTACGCATAACGACTGGCAATGGCTATTAAATGCTGGCATCCGCGACGGCGAAGAAACACAAAGTCACTTCTCTGAACAGAAAGACATGAATGGTCAAGAAATTAGAGGATCAAATCGCAACAGCGCAAATCCACAAGACAATAATGCCCACTCCGCATTGGCAAAAGTCATCTATCAACCCTCCGTCTCACACGCCTTTACGTTTACGACAGACTACCAGCGGCAAGATAGCAAAACCACACTACTCTCTGATGCCGGTACTGTATCTCGTGGCGTCTTAACACTAAATAGTGAAGGTGACGACGAGCAAACCCGGCACAGATTGCTGTTAAACTATGTATATCAGCCACAGCATTCACACCTTAAACGGGTTGACTTAAGTGTATTTTCTCAGCAATCTGATACCTTGCAACATACGAACATGCTTAGAAGCAGCCCAAGCACCCAACCACCCACCGTCACATTTAGACAACGTGATAGCAAATTTAAGCAAGACGCGATAGGCACAAACCTGCAATTCGATCATAGTTTTGACCTCGCGGGTGAGCACTATTTAATTTATGGAGCAAGTTGGCAGCAAACGGATTCTGAATCCATTCGAGAAGGCGCTACACTAAACACGGCCAGCAACACATTGGAAAGAGAATTTTCAATCTTTCCAGCACGTGACTTTCCCATATCGACCTTGACTGAAAAAGCCATATTCATCCAAGACGAATATCAGTTACTAAATGGAAAAATTAGACTAAGCCCAGGGTTACGCTATGATATGTTTACGCTTTCTCCAAATAGCGATTCAATATTTTCAAATGCTAATCCAGGTGTTGACATTGTGCCGGTTGAAGAAGAAGAGCTCACAGGTAAGTTTGGCGCAATATACAACCCAAACGAGACCCTCTCACTTTGGGCTCAATATGCTGAAGGCTTTCGTATTCCGCCAATGGACGATGTTAATGTTGGCTTTACTAACTTTGCTGGTGGCTATACATCTTTAGCTAATCCAGACTTATTACCAGAATCAGTCACAAGCTGGGAATTTGGCCTCAGGACGTCTTTCAAGGCAATTGACTTCTCGTTCAGCGCATATAGGAATGCATACAAAAACTTTATTGAATCGCTTGCGGTCAAAGGGTTTAACCCCACAAGTAACTTACTAGAATTTCAGGCCAAAAATATTGATGACGTTAAGATAAATGGCGTAGATTTACATGCGACTTGGATCATCGGAGAAACATTTGATGTCTTTAACAACTGGCAAGCAAGATTCAGCACATCGCATCAATCGAGTGAAAACACTGAAACTGGCGCAGAACTATCTTCAGTGTTGCCAGCGCAGTCGGTGTTGGGAATTCAATACGGCGAAGTAGATAGTGTTTGGCACCTGGAGTTTATCGCCTCTCACACAGCGCAAGCGCCTATACAAGAAAATGCGTCGCCTGATACCGTGTTGTTTAGAGCGCCATCCTTTACAACCTTCGATTTACTCGGACACTATCAATTGCGACCAAATATTCGAATTAACCTTGGCGTATTTAATCTGACTAACAACAAATACTGGCTTGCATCAGAAGTGCTCGGTCGTGACAGAAGTGCTAACCTCAATCGTTTCACGTCACCTGGTCGCAATTTTTCGACAAATTTGATTGTTAGTTTTTAGCGCATCGACGCACCTTACATTTGGCACATACTATGCGTAAATCAGTGAATATCTAGGCCACCATAACGTTTAGTCAACGCTTCCAAATCACCTGATTGTTGCAATTCGAACAGAGCAATATCAAACGCACGTTTGAAATCCCTTGAAAAGGGGTATAGCTCTGATTCGAATGCTTTGGACGAATATGCTAAATAGGCGTTCTCTTGCGCTATCGACGCTGAAATTACCGGATGAATATCCGTCTGTGGATCAAATCTACCTGACGCCACTAGCAGCTTTTTAGCTTTATGAAACGCAAACCTTTCAAACAACGCGCAATCAAGAGACCCTTTGACAATCATTGCCAACGCAGTTTCGATATTAGGTATTTCTAAAAACCGCACGTACGCAAGATTTTCGGCACTGCGCACTGCATTACGCAACCAACCATCGTAACCTTTTATATTACCAACCAACTTACCTTTAAAATCTTTTGGCCACTGCGCATTAGTTGTAACGCTAGTTTGCTCAGAAACACTCAATCCAATATTGTCATCGTTTGTACTCCCACACACCAACACGACTTCTTCTTCATGAAGAGGGATTGAATAAGGGTACAAATACGGCTGAGTATGTCCGTGGAAATATGAACCTAATATGGCAAAACCGTTTCCGTCTTTAAGTTTGTCGCGGGCCACGCTCCATTTATCGGGCACTAACTCTATGTCGTAATCAACTAAACGTTCATCGATTTTTGTGATTAAATCAACGTAAAAACCCTTTAAAGTCTTACCGTCAAGGTAACTAAATGGTGGATAGTACCCATCAGTATGAATCACAATTTTGGTTTTTTCAGGAGAAGCAACACTCGCAGTAATACCAAGAAAATAGATAACAAGTAAACAACACATCTTTATTTTCAACTTGCAAACTCCTTATTTATGACCTTAATAGATATATAGTAACAACACCGATCCGCACAAACAAAAAAATATGTTCATGTGTGCTACCAAAAGACCTTTTTGAATAGATTGATTTTTATGTGTAATTAGTCTAAAAATATACAGTGTGCCGGATTGTCCTATTTGTGCGCTGTAGAGGAATAATGACGGTATGAAAAGAATTTGGGGAATATTGCTGCTTGTTGTTGCGTTTGAAGCGCTATCAGTGGACAAGGTTGTACTCTGGAATAGAAATTACGACAAACCCTATGTACGCGAAGCATTGCGCAATATATTTGAGCTTTCAAAAGAAGAGTATGGTGACTATACGCTTGAGCCTAGCCAGCCGACCGAACAAGGCAGGGCTTTTGCAGATTTAATTAATGGTAACCGTCAAATAAATCTCATGCTCGCGGGTGTCAACAGAGAACGCGAAGAAAAAGCAAGCGCTATCTATTTACCTTTGGATCGAGGCTTATTGGGCTTTCGCGTATGTATGGTAAGAAAAGAACAAGCTGACTTTTCCTACGTACGTACATTAGAAGACTTTAAAAGTAACGATATTTTAGTTGGTCTAGGGACGCATTGGCCGGACAAAAATATATTTTCAAATCATGGCTTAAAATCGATTAATAACCCTGTGTACCGCAACTTATTTCCAATGCTGCGAGAAAAGCGCTTTGATTGTTTGTCTAGAAGTATTGTTGAAGTCGATCAAGAACTAATTGAGTACGCAGAAGACGAATTTAAGATAGAACCTGCCCTAATTTTTATTTATCCCTTTGGGGATTTTATGTTTGTGAAATCTGAAAATATACGCTTAAAAGAACGCATCGAATATGGTATGTCTAAAGCGCTAAAAGACAATAGCTTTTATGAAATCTTCGATAAACATTATGCCGACATATTACAACTTCATGGCATGTATAACCGGAGATTACTTTTTTTAGAAAATAAAGACATGTCACAAGAGGCCTTGCTGTCAATCAACCAATTCGGCATTGCGAGCTTCTTAGTAAACTAAGGTAAATAAGCCTGACAATTATCTGACGCCATAACCATCGCACTAGTCGACGTTTAAAAAGCATACAAATCATCACGTTTTTATAACGTTTAAACGCAAGATATTTAGTCAAATAATAAACTTTGGTAGTATCAAACGATATCACTTCTCACATGTCTCTACTAAGCCCACATATGCGTATTAAGCGAAGGATAATGCCTTACATTGCCAAAGGAATTGGCGGTAAACTTGCCCAGACAATACAGCATAAATCTGCCGAAATTGAATCAAAATTGAGAGGCAATTGGCCTATGATTGAGGTATATCTTCAAGTAGGCGACCCATACAGTCAATTGTTACTTGAGTATCTCGCGCACCATTTTGCAGATGACATTAGCAGTAGCAGAAATGACGTAAACAAACTCAACATAACAATACGTTGGATAGTAGATAAAGAGCAGGACATGTTTCCTGAACCAGTGATGCTCCAAAAATATGCGCGGCAGGATGCCCATTACCTTGCAGATAAATTTGGCCTGAAGCCACCAATAGAGCTGCCACTCACCGCTAGTCATCAACGTACGCTCAGTTTCTATCTGGAAACAATAACAAAGCGGCCTTATACAACCCAAGACAACATGGAAGTATTGTTAAAAGCCTTACATCATTTCACCTTAAACCCTACATTAATCCCTGACTTAGGTAACAAATTAGCGTATGCCAAACGCTCATGCGACTACAATGCCATGAATTTGATTAATCGAGGGCATTACAATAGCGCGATGCTTTACTTTGCTGGTGACTGGTATTGGGGCCTAGACAGGCTTTCATACCTGAGCGCCCGACTTGGGATATCGGATAGACAAACGCAATCCACAGAACTAAAAACTGATGAACGAGCATATGCCACGCGTACAAGCCTACAAGTCGATAATGCTGGCTCATCTCCAATCATCTTATATTGGTCAGCCCGAAGCCCCTACTCTTATCTTGCGCTTATGCGGCTTATTAATATTGGCCGAAAGTACAAACGACGCATCGAGATAAAACCCGTATTACCGATGGTAATGCGAGGTGTACATGTCCCAAAGCGCAAAAAAATGTACATATTTAGAGATACCCTAAGAGAGTCACAAAAACACAAGATACCTTATGGCTTTGTCGCAGACCCGCTTGGCACTGCCGTTGAAAACTGCTATGCCTTGCTGGACTATGCAAGAAGTCAAGGACGATACATTGAGTTTTTAGTCAGCTTTTCCAAGGCGGTTAATGCGCAAGGTATTCACGCTGACAATGAAAGTGGCATGTACCAAATCGTCAAGACCGCTGGGCTAGACTGGCAAATAGCCAAACAGCACTTACACAATAACCGCTGGCGTATAGAAGTTGATGCAAACCTAAAAGAAATGTATTCATTAGGGGTTTGGGGTGTACCGAGTATTCAATTTGAAAATATAGTCGTATGGGGGCAAGATAGATTGGATAGAATAGAAGAAGCCATCATTAACGACCCTCGTTAATCGGGCAAATAATTTAAGGCATTGTGACTAACTTTATGGAATACACCCAAGCACTAGCACCTAAAACCAAACGTATAGCGCTAGTCGCGCACGACCATATGAAGGATACCTTGACACAATGGTGCCTCAAACATAAAGCGAATTTGGCAAAACAAACACTCTGTGCAACAGGGACCACCGGCCAACGAATAAAAAAAGCAACGGGCTTGGAGGTAGCGCCATTGCTCAGTGGACCAATGGGTGGTGATCAACAAATAGGTGCCAAAATTGCTGAACAGACACTGGATATTTTGATATTTTTTTGGGACCCGTTAGCCTCTATGCCACATGATCCTGATGTAAAAGCCTTGCTGAGAATAGCCGCTGTATGGAATATTGCAGTTGCCTGTAATCCCACTAGCGCTGACTATTTAATCACATCGTCATTAGTAAACACGTCTTATGATTACCGCGTACCTGATTACTCAGCATACGCGGCAGGAAGAGAGTAACGACTGACTATTGCTCTGTTCCAATAATGGCATATTCAAGCGCGCGTCTAGACATGTTATCTGGTGCGCGGAAGAGCATGTATCGCCCTTTCGCCTGAATTGGTGTATCGCCACCATCAAAATCTCTTATCCATTGGGTATCGTTTTTGTTCGCCAAATTTTGACCCGAATTGAAATTAATGGACGTTTCCAGGATCCCATCATTGATACTATCAATGTCGTCATCCCACCAAACTTCCGCATAAGGCGTGTGATCACCGCCACTCCATGGCCTATATAAAGTATGAGTTTCAACAATACTGATGTTTGCCCAATTGTCGCCCAAGTCGATATAGCCAACTCTGCCACTGTAGTATGGCGCATTGTTTCCTGACACCGCATTACTTAATATGCCATCTGAATATTCTGGCGTGTCATCAAAAGCATGTTGCATAGGGAAGTAACCACTACCTTCAGCTTTGCCCGCTGCAAACGGTTGAATTAAGGTTAAATCTGCTGCGGGAGGCGGCGGTGGTGGTATTTGTTCATCTACCTCCCACCCAATAATCGCATACTCAAGCGCACGATTGGACATTGCCTCGGGTGCCTGAAGAATCAAATAGCGTGCTTTGGGCGCAATAGGATTTTGTATAAAATTACCGTCAAGCGCCCATTGCCTATCACCATGCGCTACCAAATTTGTTGCGCTATTAAAGTTTAATTGTGACTCCACAACACCATCGTCGTTCACGGCATCGCTATCGTCATCCCACCACACGCTTTGATATGGCGTTTGTTGACCGCCACTCCAAGGCCTGTAAAGCGTCCATGTTTTCGTAATTCGCACATTAAACCAGTTTTCACCAAAATCAATATACCCAAAGCGACTGGAATAATAGGGTGCCGAACTGCCGCCAGCGACAAGTTCTGGTGTGCCATCGTCTACGTAACTTGGTTGGTCGTCAAACGCCATCTCTAGCGGAAAATACCCACCGTTAGTCACTTTTCCAGCACCTGCGACAGTAATTAGACGTTCAGTACCCGCTGGCAGCGGATTAAGTGGGTCGACAATCAATGTAATACGAGCAGACGCTGTTTGAGCACCTTGGTTGTCTTCCGCCACCGCATGAAGTTGATTTACACCATACGACAAATCGTCAATAGTAAACTCATACGGCTGCGTGTCGCTTACTGCACTAAGTTCATCATTCACATAAAGTGATACTTGCTGAATATCACCATCGCTATCAAACGCATCCACGGCAACAACAACATCTTGTCCTTCAACAAAGCGATCGCCAGTACTCGGTGAAACAATCGTCGCACTTGGCAGCGCATTAACGGGCAACACTGCTTCAATCGTTATTTGCTTAGATTTGGTGTTGCCATCTAAGTCAGTGGCAATTATGTTTATGGTATATGTGCCTGAATTTAAGGTGCTGAAAAGGTCATAATTTAGTTGATAGCTGTTGTCACCTAATGCAACTGTTTCAATGAGATCATTCGCTACGCCACTTACCTCACTAACATCTGCGACCACCGACTGAATGCCAATTAATTCTCCAGATTCATCAATCACGTTTGCATTTATTTGAATAGAAGTAACGTCTGATGTGATGACATTCGGCGACGCACTTGCAGTACTAATTGAAATGCCTGTACCTTGATTAGAAAAAGACAGTAACCAATCCCATTGTTGCATGTTTTTGAATACACGTGTCCACGCATTGTGCCCGCCGGTATCCTGTAAATCGTATACAACGTTAGTCGCACCAGCATTAATCAGCCGATTGTAATACCCTTGCGAGCTCTTATAAGAAATCGTCCCATCATCTTTATTATGGCTTAAAATGACTGGAATATTGCTCTGCGCTAATCCATCAATATTTACGCCACCCGCGTAACCAGCAGCTGAAACCAAACCTGCAATAGTATCAGCATGTCTCTCAGCATATAATCGAGCGCCTTTGCCACCTTGAGATAAACCGGCAACATATTCTCTGGTTGTATCAATACGATTGTTTGCACGGACATGAGACATGATTTCTTCTAGGTATGGTGCCTGAGACAATGAATCCATCGACCACCTAGCTAATGGGGATACGATAATAAATGGAAAATTCCAATCTCGCTCAACCAAACCGGGTAAAAACCCACCTTTTGATTTTAGTAGGCTTGGACTTGTCCCATTTTCGCCAGCCCCGTGTAAAAACAACACAACAGGAAACGCTTTATCCGTTTCCTGTTCATAGTCTTCCGGGTAATATATAAGATAACCGGTAGATACAACACGATAAGGGTCACCTGGGACGTGGGTTTGTAGTAGCACCTCAAATTGACGTTCTTTTGGTGTTGATGCGTATGAGTTTATAGTACCAAAGACTATAAAACCTAATACAAGCAGTCGAATAAGCATATTTATTCCTTTTATTGGTAGTATTTTATACTTTACTCTACATTGTTTTAATTACATATTTGCGTTTATAAAATACTAACTGCGTATATAAATTGAAAAGTAAAGACATCATCGGACATTTTTAACGCAAATACGCAATTTTCACGATTTCACGGACTCATAAATGAAAAAGCCAAATTTCTATCTAGGCATTGATGGTGGCGGTACCAAAACAAAAGCACGATTAGAAGATGCTGACGGCAAGCTGTTAGGGGAAGGTATAGCGGGTGCGTCTAATTTGGTACGAGGTGCCACGCAAGCGATAGACGCATTTTTATCAGCCTCACAATTAGCCTTTGAAGATGCAAACATTGATCCCGCACTTTTTAGTGATACTGCGGCTTGTATTGGTGTTGCTGGCGCGACAGTTGAACCCCATGCATCTGATGTTAAGCAATGGCAACACCCGTTTAAACAGTTAAAAATAACTACCGATTTACATATCGCACTGGCTGGAGCGCACAATGGCAGTGATGGCGCTGTCATCATCACCGGCACCGGGTTTTGTGCAGGTATTCAACACCTCGGCCACTATGAAGAAATTGGCGGGCACGGATTGTTATTAGGCGATGGCGGAAGTGGCGCAAAATTGGGCCTGACAGCAATAAGACTGACGCTTGAAGCCTTGGATGGTGTAATCGCCCATACGCCATTAACGCAACACATATTGCAATCATTTAACTGCGAGGATGCAAAAACGCTCGTCACTTTGAGCATATCCAAACACCCCTCATTTTTTGCCTCCCTAGCGCCCATCGTATTTGAATACGCAGACAAAGGCGATGCCATAGCGATGCAAGTAGTGACGGAAATCGCGACATTTACTGGGCGATACATTCACAGGCTAATGGACATTAAAAAAGTACGCTTGAGTATCATTGGCGGTATTTCGAATGCCCTTATGCCGTATTTGGCAAAGGATGCTCGCGCCTTGTGCAGTCCTAGTTTATCCGAGCCTGACCTCGGGGCTGTTCTGCAGGCTAGATCAATGGTTAAATAAGTACTTGGGCAGATACAAACGCTAATTAAGCGCCTTTACCAAATTATCTAGGAGTAATGATGAGTAAAATAAAAGGGAGTTGCCTTTGTGGTGACGTAACATTTGAATGTGAAAATACGTTCATGCAATTTCATTTTTGTCACTGCCAACAATGTCAAAAAACTACTGGGTCTGCACATGTCTCTAACTTGTTTACGGCTGTTGACAACATCACTTGGTTGTCAGGGCAAGAGCAAGTTAAACGCTTTGATGTGCCTGGCCGGTCATTAACCAGCAGCTTTTGTGCGACGTGTGGCTCACCTACGCCCTATGTATCCAGTTCAGGCAAAGCCCTTATAGTACCGGCAGGCAGTTTAGATGACGCCCCTAGCATTGCCCCCCAAGACAATATTTTTTGGTCAGAGCGCGCCAATTGGTACGAAAAGGGATTAAATGCTGAAAAATTCACAGGATTTCCTGAGTGATGGTGAGCCATCTATATGCAAAAGCTAACGCGTCATTCTGAGTGCTAGTGCATGAAAAAAACGCTCAGTACACAACAAGCCATGCGATACAGTCGCCATATATTGCTGTCAGGCTTCGATTTAGATAGACAGGAAATATTGATCAACGCCAATGTCGCGATTATTGGCGTCGGCGGTTTGGGTTGCGCAGCGGCGCAATACCTTGCGGCATCAGGTGTGGGCAAATTAACCATCGTTGATGATGACGTTGTCGAAAACACCAACTTACAGCGTCAAGTGCTTCACACTGAATCGGCCATTGGCTTAAAAAAAGTCGACTCTGCGTATACCTCGTTAACTAAGCTCAATAGTGAAATCGACATTACCTGTATAGATAAACGTCAAAGCGAAACTGAATTGATGGGCTTAGTGAAAACACATGATCTCATTGTCGACTGTAGCGACAACATCGAGACTAGAAACCTCATCAATAAGTGTAGTTATGCCAAGAAGACGCCACTGGTATCAGGTGCGGCCATTCGAATGGAAGGGCAAGTATTTTGTGTTGTTCCCGAGCAAGGTTCCGCTTGTTATGCTTGCATCAGCCAGTTTTTTGGCGAGCAAAACCTTAGCTGTGTTGAATCTGGTGTCATGTCACCACTTGTAGGTGTAATAGGCGCAACACAAGCAATAGAAGCGATAAAAATACTCACAAACTACGGCACTCCAGCCATTAACAAGTTATGCCTATACGATGCAATGACAGCTAAATGGAACGAGTTTGCCGTTAAGCGTTCAGATAGTTGTTCGGTGTGTGGGAAGACTTAAATACCTTACAAACCGCCTGTAACATCAATAAAGCTGCCCGTTGTGTAAGCGGCTTCTTCTGACGCCAACCAGTAAATGGCGTTAGCGACCTCTGCGGGTTGCCCCCCTCGTTGCAATGGGATTTTGCGACTTAAGCGAGTTACGCGTTCTGGCTCTCCACCATCGGCATGAATAGCAGTATGAATCATGCCTGGGCGCACACAATTCACTCGAATCCCCTGATTTGCAACCTCTTTTGCGAGTCCAATTGTGAAGCTATCAATAGCCCCCTTCGATGCAGCGTAATCAATGTATTCATTAGGTGAACCAGACTTAGCGGCACCTGACGATACATTGACAATCGCACCACCGCTACCACCATAGGAAGTTGACATTCGACTAACCGCTGCTTTGGCACATAACAATTGACTGGTGACATTTGTTCGTAATATTTGGTTAATACGATCCTCGTCTATATCAATCAACGACGCTTGCGGCTTAAGGATCCCAACATTGTTTACAAGGACATCAATTCTGCCTAGCTGATTATCAATAAAGTTAAAAAGTCGCTCAACCCCCTCACCAGTCGACACATCGGCCTTACACAAATACGTACATTCAAGCTCAGCATTCAAGGCTTTTTGCAATTGCATTGCCGCAAAATCATTCGACGAGTAATTGATACAGACGAGAAACCCTTTTTGAGCAAATAGTCTCGCGCTCGCCGCTCCAATGCCACGACTTCCACCTGTAACTACAACAACTTTTTTATCCATCAACACTCAAACGAGTAAATATGCGCTAACGCCCATTTAATCAGAGTTTTTCATTTTACGATACATCCGCAAACCAAAATATCCGCATAACGCCACTACAACGATCAAGGCAATATGTGACATCAGGTGCAAAGTACTGTCACTGACTAGGTGGTCATGATGAGCGAAAGCAGACCCTGACGACAATATTAACAACATAAGTATAAAAAATTTCATTGGTATCTCCGTATGTGTAATTGGTATAACCTTTATTATGCATGGCACGCTAGACGCCCAACATGCCTTCTTTTTCAATAAAAGCAATAATGTCTTGTAAGCCCTGTTCGGTTTTCATATTGCTAAAAATAAACGGCTTGTCGCCTCGCATTTTGCGCGTATCTCTGTCCATGACATCCAGTGATGCACCAACCAAGTCAGCGACATCTATTTTATTGATGATGAGTAAATCCGATTTAGTAATGCCCGGCCCACCCTTTCTAGGTATTTTGTCACCCGCAGAAACGTCGATCACATAGATAGTCAAATCAGACAACTCAGGACTAAATGTCGCGCTTAAGTTGTCACCGCCGCTTTCTACTAACACAAAATCTAAATTGTCATGGCGTGTTTGCAATTCTTCTATTGCGGCCAAATTCATCGAGGCGTCTTCTCGAATGGCGGTATGCGGACAGCCCCCCGTTTCTACACCTAAAATTCGATCAGCCGACAGCGCATCATTTTTTGTCAAAAACTCTGCGTCTTCGCGTGTATAAATATCATTGGTCACTACGGCCATATTGTACTTGTCTCTCAACGCCAGACACAGTTGACGCAACAATGCGGTTTTACCCGAACCTACAGGTCCACCTACGCCAATTCTTAATACTTGTTTTTTCATTTTGTTTGCCAATATTATGTTCGTTAAATCTATTTTTATTCGCTAATTTTACGACCTAAATAGTCGAGAATACTGTGTTTCATGCCATGCGCTAGCCATTGCCAAATGAGGTAAGCTACCGCCAATTTCATCATCACTTAGTTGATTAGCAATCGCTAACCACGTTCGGATCTCATTATTTAATCCAAACAATAAATTTTGAGCTTGGGTTTGACCTAAGGGAACGAGCTTGGTCGCCGCCGCGACTTGGTTATCTATAACGGTCCAGCAATAGCCGCTTTGTGCTTGAAGTAAATCGATTTCAAACAAATACGCTGCGACAGTGAATGCACTTACAAAACTGATATCCGCTTGTGCAAAAAGCACCTCGTAGGGCCTTGTATCAATCGCATCCAATTGATTTAATAAACGCACTAGCGCTTTTCCCATCGCTGTATCTGCTAGTAAAAGTTCATTGCTTTCTCTGCATGCAAGCAGATGTTGATTCCAGTAAAGCAATTGGCTCAGATCGTGTTTTTCTATGGCCATATACAAACGCTTAAGTATGGCGACATCAGTCCTTACAACTGATTCACGCATATTCAATGTTACCCAACTGGCGGTTTCTGCCTGATTTTTAATCCAGCCGTTTTCAATCGCAAACTCTAAACCTTGTGAAAACGAGAATCCACCCACGGGCAGATTCGCACTACAAAGCTGAAGTAAGCGATTGATATTCATGGGATTTACTTGCATGATAGTATTAGTGTTCGTGGGAATGCGTATGTGCATGCGCGCTCTTACCATACGCGCCATTTTCAGGTTCGAATACGGCGGGCGATGCATCAACACATAAACCAAACATTTCGACCAATTCATCGAGTACATGATCAGGCTTGTAACGTAGCCACAATTCACCCACTTGCAACACCGTATGTCGATTTCCCAAATGGTAACAAGCCTTTGCAAATGTTAACCAATTGTCTGTACTCGCAGTACTCACCGGTTCTTCAGCACCAATCACTTGTATTTGTTTGCCGCACTCAGTCTTAAGTATTTCGCCCACAAGCAAGGGGTGACCGCGTTCCATAAAAATACCAATGCTTTGACCACTGTCAGTCGTCCCCTTAATCCGCGCTTTCTTGCGCGTATCATGATCCAGTGTAATGGTATCAGCGATAGGATCATGTGTGTGATCATAGCGCTCATATGCTTTAAGCATTTATTACTCCAATTACGTTTTTCATTGTTACAAATACACGTTAAATGTCCTTGCTAAAGTCGACGCTATTGCTCGACAATAACAATAGCAACTAACTACTCTCCCTATTTATAGGAGTGCGACTAAAAAAGAGTATAACGTTGTGCTAGGGGCAAAGATGTCGCCGGTTCACAGCGCAATAGCTCGCCGTTTGCACGCACTTCATAGGTTTGCGGATCTACCTCTACTTTAGGCGTCCACGCATTGTGTATCATATCTTTCTTACCAATATTGCGCGTGTTCTTGCATATTCCCACCATTCTTGTCATGCCGATATCGGCAGGCACACCCGCATTCACCGAGGCCTGCGACATAAAGGTCATTGACGTATTCGCTGCAGCACTGCCGTAAGACCCAAACATCGGCCGATAGTAAACGGGCTGCGGTGTCGGAATAGACGCATTTGCATCACCCATCGGCGCCGCCGCAATAAAGCCTGATTTAATAATCATCGACGGTTTAATGCCAAAAAATGCAGGTTTCCACAAGACTAAATCCGCTAATTTACCGACTTCAATCGAGCCCACTTCATGGCTGATACCATGACTAATGGCAGGGTTTATCGTGTATTTAGCAATGTAGCGCTTTAGTCTAAAGTTGTCGTTGCGTTCAGTGTCTGGTGCAAGCGGCCCGCGCTGTTGTTTCATTTTATGGGCGGTTTGCCATGTCCGCGTGATCATCTCTCCCACGCGTCCCATGGCCTGAGAATCAGAGGCAATCATGCTGATAGCCCCTAAGTCATGCATAATGTCTTCTGCGGCGATGCTCTCTTTACGAATTCGGGAGTCCGCAAAGGCGATATCTTCTGGGATAGATGGATCTAAGTGGTGACACACCATGAGCATGTCCAAATGCTCATCAACCGTATTAATAGTATAAGGACGCGTAGGATTGGTTGATGAAGGTAATACATTGTCTTCACCACACGCGCGAATGATATCTGGCGAGTGGCCGCCACCAGCCCCCTCAGTATGATAAGTATGAATAGTCCGCCCTTTAAATGCACCTAGGGTGTCTTCCACAAAACCAGATTCATTCAAGGTATCAGTATGAATAGCAATTTGCACATCATAACGCTCTGCTACCGATAGACAATTATCAATAGCGGCAGGCGTTGTTCCCCAATCCTCATGGAGTTTGAGACCACAAACTCCCGCTTCAATTTGCTCTTCTAGTGCCAACGGTAAACTGGCGTTACCTTTCCCTAAAAAGCCAAAGTTCATCGGGAAATCATTGGTCGCTTGCAACATTTTATGGATATTCCACGGACCCGGTGTACATGTAGTCGCATTAGTACCCGTTG
The DNA here is from genome assembly GCF_030160655.1 of Agaribacter marinus. Lineage (GTDB taxonomy): Bacteria > Pseudomonadota > Gammaproteobacteria > Enterobacterales > Alteromonadaceae > Glaciecola > Glaciecola marina. The sequence goes on along the minus strand of NZ_BSOT01000006.1, from coordinate 495,735 downwards.
CAGGGCCAGTCCCTCCGCCAATCATTGTCGTCACACCAGACATCAACGCTTCATCAATTTGCTGAGGGCAAATAAAGTGGATATGCGCATCTATACCGCCGGCCGTCAAAATTTGCCCCTCGCCTGCAATAACTTCAGTCCCAGGGCCAACTTCAATATCAATGTTGTCTTGCACATCGGGGTTTCCGGCCTTGCCAATAATCGCAATGCGGCCGTCCTTTACACCGACATCTGCTTTCACAATGCCCCAATGATCGAGTATCAAGGCATTTGTAATCACCAAATCAACGGTATCTTTGCATGATGCTTGGCTCTGTCCCATGCCGTCTCGGATGACCTTACCTCCACCAAACTTTACTTCTTCGCCGTAAGTAGTGAAGTCTTTTTCAACCTCTAACCATAAATCGGTATCTGCCAGCCGCACGCGGTCACCCACCGTTGGACCGAACATATGCGCATAAGCGTGCTTATCTATAGTCGCCATCTACAAATCTCCCTGTATATCACCACGAAAACCAAATACTCTGCGTTTCCCTTGATATGCCACCAAGGTTACTTCTCGCGTTTGCCCCGGTTCAAAACGCACTGCTGTGCCCGAGGTAATATCTAATCGGAAACCCTTAGTTTTTTCGCGCTCAAAAGAAAGCGCGGCATTCACTTCGTAAAAATGATAGTGAGAACCGACTTGTATTGGTCTGTCACCCGTGTTGGCAACAACGACATTCGTTTTTTCGCGGCCTTGATTGAGTTCGTGCTCGCCAGCATCTGTCTTAATTTCACCGGGGATCAACATGTTTATTCTCCGTTATAACAAACAGCCTAATATAATGGCTGTCAAACAATGGGGTTGTGCACAGTAACTAGTTTGGTACCGTCCGGAAACGTCGCCTCTACTTGCACTTCAGGTATCAACTCGGAAATACCTTCCATCACTTGATCACGACCCAATAATGTACGGCCGTAATCCATTAACTCCGCGACCGTTTTACCGTCTCTGGCACCTTCAATTATTTCCATTGAAATGTATGCCATCGCTTCAGGGTAATTAAGCTTTAACCCTCTATTAAGACGACGTTCAGCTAATAATGCCGCGGTAAATATTAGTAATTTATCTTTTTCTCTTGGTAGCAAATCCATACAATTCTCTGCTCTATTTTCAATAAAGGTGCCATCTACACCCCCTCATATTATGTGTACCAAATACGGGGGTTTACTGCCGTTTTTTGCATGACTATTGGACGCAAAATTTGCCATAACTCAGTAAAAAGCGCTTTGCATTCCTCAGCATTATCGCCAAGATAACGCATCACAAGTAGCCCTCGTATTTTTGTAATGCTCACTTTACCTTCAGCGTCATTCTCACTTACTACTGCACGAAGACTATCAATCGACTGTTCTAACGCGCTTTTTTGATCTGAATCCAAGGGCACATGCGCTAAAAACGTCGCAAACACATGTTTTGCGTTAAGCCCAGCAACATGATTAAAAATATCATTATTTGGGTGTACAGCAATACGATCATGAAAAATTAATTCATCATCACAAAACACACGATTAAGTTGCGTGAAGCTGCCACTTTTAAAAGGCTGTGTTGAAGAGGGCAAACCCAAACAGGTGATATCCCAGCCCAGATACGATGCGTTCTTATGTAAGTAGATATCCACTTCATTAACGCCGTCAGCACCATCGTAAACGATGGTTTCTAAAGGAAAGTTCTCACATTTAGCGTCTTTGGCTAGTCTAAATTCGACGTGTTGATACTGTTTCGAATCACCAATAGAAATGTCTTCTCGCGCCCGGTAAAAACGATTTGCGCCCGGGGTAGTAATAAGTGCATGAGCTCCTTCAAGCACGTCGATGGAAATGCGGAGTTCATCACCTGAAACAATGCCAGCAGGAGGATGCAAAAGGTATACGTGAGCACAGTCTTTTCCTTCTGGAAAAAACGCTCGCTGCACGTTGAGTGGGCCATGCCGCTTGGTGTTTAGTAGTTGCGTACCTACGGCAGTATCACCAAACCTTAAATATAAAGATGCTTGCCATGCATTTTTCAAGTTCTCTTGCGCAAGATTCATATTAAACGGCTAGGTACTGGCTCACTAGGTCATCATTTAAATCAGCCATTAGGCCACTTGACATCACATGTCCTTTTTCCATTAGTACAAATTCTTCACCGACAGCGCGAGCAAAAGGTAGCTTTTGTTCAACTAGCACAATAGTAATCCCTTGTTCGCGATTGAGTTTAAGTAAGACATCCCGAATGAGTTGCACGATATTTGGCTGAATACCTTCATTAGGCTCATCCAAAATAAGTATCTCTGGATTTAACACCAATGCACGTGCGATCGCTAACTGCTGCTGTTGCCCACCCGATAAATCACCACCGCGGCGTTGCAGCATTTCTTTTAATACAGGAAACAACTCATAAATATGTTCTGGTATTAACTTACTTTTCTGGCGCGCGCAATTCAAACTAATTTTAAGGTTTTCTTCTACGGTAAGCTGACCAAATATATGCCTACCTTGGGGCACATAACCTACGCCAATATCAGGACGCGATTCCACTGACTTTTTTACCATATCAACGCCGTTAATCGTTAATGTCCCTTCGGCGATCGGCAGTATACCCATGATAACTTTAAGTAAAGTTGTTTTACCGACCCCGTTTCGCCCCATAATACAGGTACGAGAGCCTTTCTTTACGTTTAAATTAAGATCCCAAAGAATCTGAGTACCGCCGTATTTTTGATTTACCTTAGCTAGTTCAATCATTTAACCTTCCTTACTGCTTGAGGCTTCAATGTATTCTTCACCACTTTCTGATGGGTAGCCTTCGCTGTTGTCGTCACCACTATCTTCACCACTATCCTCACCAAGGTACACTTTAATAACCTCGGGATTAGATTGCACTTCTGACATACTCCCCTCGGCAAGCACACTTCCTTGGTGTAACACCGTGACCGTGCGCGCAATTGAGCGTACAAATGCCATGTCATGCTCAACAACGACGACAGAATGCTCACCCGCTAAAGACGTTAATAGCTCAGCGGTTCTTTCGGTTTCTTGGCCTGTCATGCCTGCCACCGGCTCATCAACCAACAATACGCGCGGCTCTGCTGCTAGCAACATACCTATTTCAAGCCATTGTTTCTGACCATGAGACAACCTTTCGGCCATATAAAATGCTTCGTTGGTTAAGCCGATAGTCCGCAATATTTCGTCAATACGGTCTCGCTGTTCACCCGTTAACTTGCCAAACAACGAGGTCCAAATGCCTTTGTCGCCAGCTAAACTAAGTTCAATATTTTTGTACACCGAAAGTGCTTCAAACACCGTCGGTTTTTGAAATTTACGACCAATCCCCACTCTCGCTATTTCAGACTCATCTAACTGTAAAAGATCGACTTGTTGCCCAAAATTTACTTTACCCGTGTCTGGACGAATTTTACCGGTGATAACATCCATCAATGTCGTCTTACCTGCACCATTTGCGCCGATTAAGCAGCGTAGCTCACCGTCATTGATATAAAGGTTTAAGTCATTTAGGGCTTTAAATCCGTCAAAACTTACGCTCACGTCTTCGACGTATAAAATGACGCCATGACGCGTATCCGGCTGTACATTGTCAGTGGCGGTTATGGGGGTGCCAGCTTTATCAACGATCATCATTGTCCCCCTGCGCGTGGCGCTTTCAATGTACCTTGCTCTTCGCTTTGTGCATTATTTTTATTGGTTTTGTTGTCGTTGGTGTTGGCATCGAGACCAAAACGTCTTGCAACACCTGGCAACGCACCGGCAATCCCTTTAGGGAAAAGCAAGGTAACTAGGACAAACAATCCGCCTAAGGCAAACAACCAAGCCTCTGGCATAATTGCGGTAAATCGTGTTTTAGCATAACTCACCAAAATAGCACCAATAATCGCCCCATATAGGGTATAGCGACCACCAATTGCCACCCACACCACAATTTCAATCGAGTTTAGCGGTGAAAACTCACCCGGGTTAATAATACCGACCTGCGGTACATATAATGCGCCAGCCACACCCGCGATCATTGCCGAGACAACAAAAATCCAGACTTTGTAATATTCGGGCTTGTACCCAACAAACCGCACACGGCTTTCAGCGTCGCGCGTTGCCGTAATTATCGCCCCCAATTTTGATTTAACAATGTAGTTACTTACCCAATAAGCAATGGCAAGTGCAATCGCAGTAACAACAAAAAGGCCTAATTTAGTGTGCGGGTCTTGCAATGAAAAACCGGCTATTTCTTTAAAATCCGTGAGGCCATTGTTGCCACCAAAGCCCATTTCGTTGCGGAAAAACGCCAACATCAACGCATAGGTCATTGCCTGCGTCATGATGGAGAGATATACACCGCTTACACGCGATCTGAACGCCAACATACCGAAGACGAAAGCGAGTATTCCTGGCGCCACAAATACCATGAGTACCATCCACAGAAAACTAGAAGAGCCAGCCCAATACCAAGGCAACTCTGTCCAATTCAAGAAAACCATAAAATCTGGTAATTCTGCGTTGCCGTACACTCCTCGGTCGCCAATTTGACGCATGAGGTACATGCCCATGGCGTAGCCACCTAAACCAAAAAAGGCACCATGACCTAGACTCAAAATTCCACAATAGCCCCAAACTAAGTCCACCGCTAACGCGAGCAAGGCATAACACAAATACTTACCAAATAGGCTCACGGTGTAGTCAGATACATGCAAAAAGCTTGACTCGGCAAACGCCAAGTTGCAAAAACTCACATAAATGGTGGCAACGAATAAAGTGCCAACCACAATATGTAAATGGCTCATTTTTCGAATTATTTCAACAAAGGTATGCGTCGTTTTCATATTCATTAATCTACCGCTCTGCCTTTTTGAGGAAACAATCCTTTCGGGCGTTTCTGAATAAATAGTACCAAGCCAACGAGGACTATGATGTTGGCGAGCACAGAGCCGGTAATTGGTTCGAGGAATTTATTTATTGAACCAAGCGACATTGCCGCCACTAACGTGCCCCACAAATTCCCTACGCCACCAAATACCACGACTAGGAATGAATCAATAATATACGCTTGCCCAAGGTTAGGCCCTACATTTGTCAATTGACTCAATACCACGCCTGCAATCCCAGCAATACCGGAACCAAGCCCAAATGTAATCGCGTCAACCCAATCACTTTTAATACTTAGCGCTTTAGCCATTTCCCGATTTTGCGAAACCGCTCTTACATGCAAACCTAAAGAGGATTTTTTTAGAATCATTAGTAAGGTAAAAAAGACCATAATTGCAAACAAAATGATGTATAGACGATTGAAGGTAAGTGAAAATACCGGGTTAATCTGCCATGATCCTGTCATCCATTCAGGTGACTGAACTTGTCGATTAAGCGGAGAAAAAACTGTTCGGACCAACTGCTGCAAGATTAAAGAAATACCAAAGGTGGCCAATAAGGTTTCCAGCGGACGACCTTTCAAGAAGCGTATAACCCCGCGCTCAATTAAAATACCAACGAGGCCTGTGACAACAAATGCCGCAGGCACCGCTATCAACAAAGAATATTCAATTAAATTAGGAAAAACTAACTGGACAACATAGGTAGTATAAGCGCCCAACATGATCATTTCGCCATGCGCCATATTGATGACACCCATCACGCCAAACGTAATCGCTAAACCAATGGCAGCAAGCAAAAGCACTGAGCCTAGACTCAAGCCAAAAAAGACATTCTCAATAAATTTGTAATTGCTGCGCTTACTTTCAATCGTAGCAATTGCTTTAGACATGGCAGTAAGCAGTTGTTCTTGTTCTTGCGTTTTTTCTGATGCCGACAATTCCTCACTTAAGGCACTCAGAGTATTTAATACAACAGGCTCCAGACTCGATTTTAAGCCAGCGACCGCAGACAACTGCTCATCAATCTTGCCATGCTTTAGCTGTTCAATTAGCAACACCGTCTGCATTAGATTAGCGACATCGGCATCTTTTTCCAAAGGTAACAATGACCGCATGGTATCTAGTGTTTCTTGTGAGGGCTTTTCAAGTAGTTGCTCTACGGCGCCGTAACGAGTTGATTTATCATCGTCTGTCAGGTCAATTTTGGCAATAAACGAGCGAATAGCGCTTCGTAAACGGTTATTAGATCTGATTTTTCGAATAGCCCGTTTTTTAACTGGCGCTAAGGCCTCGTCAGTTAGAATATTTGTTAATTGGTAATTCCCATCATTTTGTTTTTGGGCATTCACAAGCGTTTTATCTGATTTAAGGTAATATAAATCACCTGCCAGTAGTATTTGCAAAACCTCTCGTGTCTTGTGACTTTTTATCGCAGCAATGTTTTCAACCAAGGGCTGCATTTTGTTCAATTTGGTGTTGGGTAATTGATTGACTAATTCAATAAGTTCACTATCTATGCTACTCGATGCGGCTGTTGAATCTTTTGTATTTACATCGTCATCTGCGATGGCATACCAAGACACTAAACAGCAGAACAACACAGAAATAAATCGCCTCATTGTGTTTTCCTTTGTAATAAAAAATAACTGCAAAAAATAAAAAATGTCGTCCCTGACAAAAATGCAGCGAAAGGGAATTTACAAACCTTTCACTGCAACACACATAATTGAATCGTTAACTTAGAAGTTTTGACCTGAACACTTCGCCGTTTTTACATCATAGTTTCCGCATTTGATTGGTGCTGTCCAATCCGAAACTAAATTCATAGAACTAGGTAAGTAATCTGACCATGCGTCGCCAATAACAGTGTCTGGCGTTTCCCACACAACTTCAAATTGACCATCTTCTTGGATCTCACCAATTAATACTGGCTTAGACAAATGGTGATTAGGGTTCATAACCGCAACACCGCCAGTTAAGTTAGGTACAGCAACACCGATCATCGCTTGCTCAACAGCATCAACATCCGTTGTACCCACTTTCTCAACCGCTTTTGCCCACATCTTGAAACCAATATATGTCGCTTCCATCGGGTCGTTAGTCACGCGTTTTTCGTCGCCAATGAACGTCTTCCACGCAGCGATGAATTCGTCGTTTTCCTCTGATTCAACGCTTTGGAAATAGTTCCAAGCCGCTAAATGGCCAACAAGTGGTTTAGTATCAAAACCAGATAGCTCTTCTTCACCAACAGAGAAAGCAACAACTGGAATGTCTTCTGCCGAAATACCTTGGTTGCCTAGCTCTTTATAGAAAGGAATGTTTGCATCGCCGTTAATAGTAGATACAACCGCTGTTTTCTTACCTGCTGAACCAAACTTTTTAATATCAGATACTATGCCTTGCCAATCAGAGTGACCAAAAGGCGTGTAGTTGATCATGATATCTTCGTCTTTAACACCTTTCGCTTTTAAATAAGCTTCTAGGATTTTGTTTGTAGTACGAGGATAAACATAGTCAGTACCCGCAAGTACCCAACGAGTAGCACCGATGTCATTCATCAAATAGTCAACGGCTGGAATCGCTTGCTGGTTTGGCGCAGCACCGGTGTAAAATACATTTTTAGATGATTCTTCACCTTCGTACTGTACTGGATAGAATAGTAGACCGTTTAGCTCTTCAATCACTGGCAATACCGACTTACGAGATACCGATGTCCAGCAACCAAAAATAACGTCAACTTTTTCTTTTGCTAAGAGCTCACGCGTTTTCTCAGCAAAAAGCGGCCAGTTAGACGCTGGGTCAACGACAACAGCTTCAAGCTTTTTCCCAAGCAAGCCACCGGCTTTGTTTTGTTCTTCAATCATCATAAGCACAGTGTCTTTCAGTGTCGTTTCACTGATAGCCATAGTGCCTGACAACGAATGTAAAACGCCAACTTTAATGGTGTCTGCAGCAACAGCCACTTGTGCCATTAAGCTACTTGCAATAATCGAACTTGCGGCAATGAGTTTTTTCAATTTCATTTTGAGTTTCCTTAATTTTTTCTGGCTAAATTAGCTCAAATTAGAATGTAATTAGCGCTTCGACGGCGATGAAATCAGAATCAACGTCGTTTACTTCATCTAGACGATATTCGAATACCATCAATAAGTTGTCGCTAACCGTGATACTTGGAGAGATAGTAAAACCAGAAGCATCTTCATACGTTGCGCCAGTGGCCGTCTCAATTTCCCAATCGTGATAACGAAGTGTTAAACCAAAAGAATCAAATGCATAGTTACCCATCAGTAAGTAACCACTCGCTTCCGCATCAATACCTGCGCCACCAAACACATAAGCTGGTGCATTCTCAGACGTGTTGTATTCCGCCGCTAGCGTCAACGCGCCAGTAGAATAGCTCGCCCATAAGTTAACAAGCGTGGTATCTTCAGATGTGCCATCAAGGCTATCTGTAGAATAAAAGCCTTTAATTGTGATTTCTTCTGTTGGCATGATGGCCAGCATCGTTTCGAAGCCAGGTTGCTCTGAATCACGAGCTTCACCTTCTAGGTCACCTAAGTCATTTACCACTGAGAGCGCTACAGCAAAACCGTCGCCACTGTATATGCCCGAGACACCTTGTTGATATCCGCCATAGAAATAGGCAGCGTAACCGGTGCCAGAGTATTGAAATAAGCCCGTAGGTTCTTCAGTTTCCCAACCGGTGTAACTTAAAAAGCGACCCGCTTTAATGGAGAACTGGTCAGACACCGCGTAAGATACAAACGCTTGCTCGAGGTCAACTTCTTCGCCAGTGCCATTGTCTTGATATTCAATGTCAACTGTTGCTGATAACTTGTCGTCAAACTGATAACCAATATTAAATTCTACTTGGTCGATACCCGCAGATTGCTCAGAGCTGCCGCCATCAATGTCCGCATATGTCCAAGACATATCTACGAATCCACCGACAGTAAACTTATCACTGATTTCAGCTGATGCTGTGCCTGCCGCGCCCATCGCTAACAATAGACTTGCTGCAATCGGTTTTAATTTAGAATGTGTTCTTTTCATGGTTGTTTCCCTTTAAATGCGTAAAAAAATGTGTGTATGTGCTTTACGTAAATTAAAAACAGTCTTTGAATGTATGTTGACGAGTAGCAGTATCTCGATTTTGCAGCAAAGAAAATATGCGCAAAATAGCGAAATCGACTACGCACAATTACGCATATTGCCGATATTTTTTTTTGGATATAATCGCGAGAACACATTCGTTATAATCAAGCTGAATACGTGTCGTAATTGCACATATTGCGATAGATGTTTTGCACACACTTAAGAAGTTTTGGCGCCTCGAATGGATTCAAACGGAAAAATACTGTCCACACGCAGAACCTACAACAAGCTCGTCGCTAATGAGATGATGGAGGATTTTGCGCTTCGTTTTACGGCAAAACGCGCACGCATATGGTCGCTGAATAGAATCGCAAATACTGCCCTAGGCATTGTGTCATTTTTGGTACTCGAAGCTATTGGCGGCGCAATTACTATCAGTTTTGGCTTTGAAAATGCGGCATGGGCGATTTTATCTTTGGTCTTTGTGATATTTCTGACCGGCTTACCCATTTGCTACCATGCGGCCAAAAATGGCGTTGATATTGATTTGTTAAGCCGAGGCGCTGGGTTTGGCTACATTGGTTCAACCATTGCGTCGTTGATTTACGCCTCATTTACCTTCATATTTTTTGCACTCGAAGCGGCGATCATGTCGATGGCATTGCAGCTACTATTTGATATTCCCATTGCCATTTGCTACGTAATTAGTGCACTCGTCGTATTACCACTCGTGACTCACGGCATTGCCTACATAAGTCGATTTCAAGTGTGGAGCCAGCCGATTTGGATAGTCCTTCAACTGGTTCCCTTGTATTTTGTCTTTACGCATCCCGACAGTGATTTTAAAAAATGGATTAGCTATACGGGTAACGCTGGCGAAGACGGCAAAGGGTTTAACTTAATGCTATTTGGTGCAGCATCAGCTGTACTTTTGTCACTCGTTGCGCAAATTGGCGAACAAGTCGATTTTTTGCGTTTTTTACCTGAAAAACCACAAAAAAATAAACATCAATGGTGGGCGGCACTCGTCATTGCAGGCCCAGGTTGGATAATATTTGGCGCAATGAAACTATTTTTGGGTTCATTTTTAGCCTACTTTGCCTTAAAACAAGGCATAGCACCCAATGTCGCTGATGACCCAGCACACATGTACAACCTAGCCTTCAGTTTAGTATTTGAGAATCCTGAATTCAGTCTGCTCGTTGCCTGTAGTTTTGTAGTGATTTCGCAATTAAAAATCAATGTAGCCAATGCATATGCTGGCTCATTAGCTTGGTCCAATTTTTTCTCTCGCGTCACGCACAACCACCCTGGGCGAGTTGTTTGGATGGTATTTAACGTGGCAATTGCTTTGCTATTGATGGAGCTGGATATTTATCAAACCATTGAAAGCATGTTATCGGTCTATTCTGTCGTAGTCCTTGCTTGGTTAAGTTCTGTCGTCGCTGATTTAGTTATCAATAAGCCACTAGGCATTAGCCCCAAACACATCGAGTTTAAACGCTCTCACTTATACGATATTAATCCGGTTGGCGTATGCTCTATGTTTATCGCCACATTTGTTGGCTTCACCGGACATTTAGGCTGGTACGGAGAGACCGTACAAGCCTTAGCATCGTTCATTGCATGCGGCCTGCCGTTCATCACCGTGCCACTCATCGGTTATCTAACCAAAGGAAAGTATTACCTTGTCGATAATAAAATTACGGTTTACACAGCGCCTAAGACTTGTTACATCTGTGAAAATACCTTTGATCAAGAGGACATGACCTATTGCCCCGCATATAAGAATCCAATTTGTTCCTTATGTTGCTCACTAGACGTTCGCTGCGGGGATAAGTGCCGCCCAGAAGGCACAATATTCAGCCAATCCCATCACTTTTTTAAACGCTTTTTAAACACTAAATTACTGAACCAAATGACGAGTTCTACAGCCCAGTTCATATACATGACACTGGGCTTAGGTTCTGTAGGTGCCTCAATTCTATTTTTAATCTATTTGCAAATTCCAGCGGAAGATACCAACGTGCAAACGGTGTTGGGCAATACCCTTATCAAGACCTTCTTTTTCATGTTGATCATTATCGGTATTGTCAGTTGGTTGTTCATTTTGGCGCGGTCGAGCAACCGTATAGCATTAAACGAATTACGATCACAAACGTCAGCCTTAGCGACCGAAATAGACGCTCACGAGAGTACATCAAGAGCCCTCAAAGATGCTAAAGATTTTGCGGAATCAGCAAACCAAGCGAAAAGTCGTTATTTAGCGGGCCTAAGCCATGAACTTCGCACTCCCTTAAACGTGCTGTTGGGATATGCTCAATTGCTAAGTCAGGACGCAGATATTCCGGTAAACCAGCAGAACTCCTTGAACATTATAAAGCGCAATGGCGAACACCTCGCAGATTTAATTGAAGGGCTATTAGAGATTTCAAAAATCGAAGCCGGCAGACTTTCTCTCCATAAAGACGAATTTAACTTAAAGGCAATCTTACAACAATTGGTCGATATGTTTGCGATGCAAGCAAAACAAAAAGGCTTAGATTTTCTGTACAAACCTTCGGGTAATTTGCCTAACGTTGTCGCCACAGACAAGCAACGTTTTCGACAGGTACTGATAAATCTGATTTCTAATGCGATAAAATACACTCAACAAGGCACAGTCACCTTAGAAGTATCTTACCGAAATGAGGTCATCAATTTTAATATTATAGATACCGGGATGGGGATAGCACAAAAAGACCAAGAAACCATTTTTAAACCCTTTGAGCAAATTAGAAACACGTATACTCAAGGTATTGGCGGCACCGGTTTAGGCTTAACCATATCTCGTTCACTCATTCACTTAATGGGCGGCGATATTACACTGCATAGCCAAGTCGGAAAAGGCAGTACATTTAATGTAAAACTCATGCTCCCCCAAATTCAACACAAGGCAACACCGCTTGAAATTGAGAGTAAACAGGTAATTGCTTACATTGGCCCCCCTAAGCATGTGTTGGTAGTTGATGACGATCCCTCACAGCAACAACTGATGCGAGAGTTGTTAACCCCCCTTGGCTTTTCAATATATAACGCAATCGACGCAAAAACCGGCTTTGAATATTTAGAAGAAGAACATATCGATTTAATATTACTCGATGTAAGAATGCCAGTGATGGATGGATGGGAAATGCTAAAGTTGTTGCGTGAGCAAGAACATAAGTTACCAGTGGTGATGGTGTCTGCAAACGTCAGGGAAAATGACATTAATCTTGCGGCTAAAGGCCTTCATGATGCATATATTGCCAAACCCTTTAATCTAGATATTTTACTAGCCAAAATTGGGGAGTTGTTAAATTTATCATGGCAATACAAGTCTAAAACAAACGAAAACAACGCCTTAGGCGTTGACATTTCAATTGACACGTCAATCAATGACAAGATGGAGCAATGTAATAAACCGACGTTAGAGACAAGCGACTACGAACAACTTATTGGCTTAGCAGAAATTGGATTTCTGTCTGGCTTTAGCGAAAAACTTAACGATTTACAGGCATCACACAACATACCGGACACAATGGTAAAACAACTCAATATATATGTTGAGCAATGCAATTTTCCCGAAATTATTCAATACCTAAAAGAAGCTAGCCATGAATAATAAGCTACAAGAAATTGTTTTAGTTGTAGATGACTCTCCTGAATCTTTAGGCATGCTAAACATTGCCTTAAACAAACAAGGCTATACTGCTTTGGTCGCATTAAGTGGCATGCAAGCGCTATCGATTGTTGAAAAGATTGAACCTGATGTGATTTTACTAGACGCGATAATGCCAGAACTCGATGGCTTTGAAACATGCAAACGACTCAAACAAGTCTTGCCCAATACCCCCGTCATCTTTATGACGGGACTAACGGACGTTGAAGACGTTGTGCGTGGCTTTGAGGCAGGTGGAAGTGACTATGTCACCAAACCAATGAACCCCGACGAAGTAATTGCCCGAATCAAAACACACATCCAGACCGCAAACCTAACCTTAAGTGCACAAAACGCCTTGGACAACGCCGGGAGCAATGTATTTTGCGTGACAAATGAAGGGCGGCTTTCATGGGCAACGCCACATGTTCATGAGTTGGTCGAAGCCGTTGCTGGAGACGACAAAGTACCTTGGGCGACATTGGCTACGCATATTAGCCAATGGATTAAAAGGGACACCGCGACAACACTTAACATTGATTGTTTTGATGGCCCACTAGAAATAAGCTATGAGAACGAACAAAAATCCTTGCACCTATTGCGAATTAAAGAAACAAAACAACAAAAAACACCTGCCGATTTACAACAAAACTTACCCATCACTAAACGAGAATCTGAGGTGTTGTATTGGGTCTCATATGCCAAAACTAGCTGGGAAATTTCTCAAATATTGGATATGAGTCCACGCACCGTCAACAAACACCTACAGCAAATTTACAAAAAGCTGGGCGTAGATAATCGCACGGCAGCGGCTGCAATTTCGATTCGCATCTTAGAGTCGTAGACGCGCTATATGTGCTGCATTCTTTATTCTACCTTCCCAGACAATTACGCGGTAAGCCATTGCTTCAATTGATAAAAGCGCATACGATGGATATAGCTTGTTAAAAACAAATAAGAAAGGAAATCAAGCACTCCGCATGACTCATCGACCGCTAATCAAGCACATACGAGACCACGATGCACTTTTTACCGAGTTAGCACTGCTAAGAAATGGCTTCGCCTCATCTATTGGTCTTAATCAGCACGCGTATCACAAAGTACCCAAATTTGTTGCACCTGATGGTAGGCGGTTAACAATAGAACCTGAGCGCAGTATTATTGTGCCAAACTATAAAGATCTGAAAAACGTTAAAACCCTGCTCGAAAAAAACATTGCCGGTTTTTCAATCATTAACGGTAGTGACATTGGTTTTCGATATCCAACGGCGGCAATTGCAGGGCTAGACGCCCCTTATATAAAACGTTTTCGCTCTGAGTTTTTTCACCGTGTGGATGAAAATAGAAGCATTTGTCGGCCACTTAATTTATCGGTAGGTATAAAAAGTCGCGGCAAAGGGGACAACAGAGAGGAGTATGAAGTATGGGTGCCTGATGAGTATTTGGCACAAGACCCTACGCCACTTTTCATCGAAAAATATGGCGAAGACTTACCCGATGAAATACGGGAATTTGCCGGCACAAATAGCTACGTTTATGGGTGGATGGGCGTAAAACGCGCCGCATTCGAAGCCATTTATACCAACACAGCGCTCATTGGTGATTTGGCAATCGTCATTGGCCTATCAGTTGACGCCTACAACATTGGTGCCAGACCCGATTTGTCCTACTCTCCCATAGTCGATAGTTCCATTGCCGTAGGCAATGCAGAATTCGAATGGGAAGTGATGGGGTTTTATGAACCCAAAGGTGCGCATACCGGACATGATCAAATTTGGCAAGCAATTGAGCTAGCTATCGAAGCGGTAGACGCGCCCCTGCGCAGCACCTACACAAATCTACTCCCAATTCAAGAAAGTAAAACAGAACGCATATTGTCAACGATAAATTCTTTAGGGGTGAGTGAAGAAGAAATCAAAGCACTAAATTTGAAGCCTTGGGAATTTTTAGAAACTGAGAGCGAGCATCGTCGAAAGGCTAACGATCCAAGTCGCACTGTCAACTTGCTAGGCCGGTTGAATCGATTGTTTTATCAAACTGACCATCACCTTCCCTCGCTCAAAGAAATCCATGACTTGATTGTATAAGAAGAATAGTTGGCAAGTATCACTCGCTGTGCTTAACTAAGATTTGAGCATTGATAAACCTACCGCCTAGGAGCAAAAAATGCCTATTAGCCGTCGTCAGTTTATCGCCGGAACACTTGCAGGACTCAGCGTTAATCCAATCGTTGGCGTTGCCGCGCCTAGCAAAAAAGTTGGCGTGGCGTTATTGGGCTTAGGTTATTACAGCACAGACGTACTCGCACCAGCATTTAAGTTTACCAAGCATTGCAAACTCAAAGGTATTGTTACCGGATCGCCGAGCAAAATCCCCTCATGGCAAACGCGATACGGTATCTCAGACGGCAATGTATATACTTATGACAACATGCACAGCATTGCAAATAACGACGAAATAGATGTTGTATATGTTGTAACACCCACCGCTACACATTTAAAGTTTGCGCTGATGGCCGCTGCCGCAGGAAAGCACGTTTGGTGCGAAAAACCCATGGCAATGACCGTCAAGGAATGTCAAGGAATGATAACGGCATGCAAGAAAAACAACGTGAAACTCAGCATTGGCTACCGTATGCAACATGAACCAAATACGCGTGCAATGGCTGAACTAGGCGCAACAAACCCGTTTGGAAACATACAAGCAGTGAGTGCATTTGCAGGATATGCGGGGCGAGCAGGCCCTTCTGACTATTGGCGAATGAAACCAGAAATGGGTGGTGGCGCGCTATATGACATGGGCGTTTACGCAATAAATGGCGTGCGTTACGTGACAGGTCTTGAACCTACCGCAGTAAAAGCACGCATTGAACATACCGCTGGTTTTGACCATGTCGATGCCACGACATATTTTACTTTGCAACTTCCCTCGGGGGTTGAAGCGGACTGCGGCACTAGCGTTGTAAAAGGCTTCAATCATCTAAAAATACAATGCAAAAATGGCTGGTATGAGCTAAACCCCATGCAGCCGTATTCGGGCGTTGTTGCCAAGTCGTCTACTGGCTTGGTTTTACCCGCATTCGAGGGCAATCAACAAGCAAAACAAATGGATGACGACGCCCTCGCTATCTTGCTAGACAAAGCCGTTATGGTGCCAGGAGAAGAAGGCTTGAAAGATATCAATATTGTTGAAAAAGCTTTTATATCTGCCAACAGTAATCAAGCGTTTGTAAACGTATGACAGTATTCAATACCGCTCGGTTGTTATGCTTATGTTGTGTGATGACGATAGTTACCAGCGCATTCGCCAATGCACAAAGCGACACGTGCAGCCATGTATTGGATGAATATACGCAAATAGACACTGATTTACGTATTGCTATTACGCAGTGTGACAATAAACCACCCAAAGCAATCGCCCTATTTATTACCGGTTGGGCGGCTCACCTAGATGGTGTCGGCGACTTGTTTGTTGATACAGCGAAAGCGTTTGCGCATATGGGAATTGTATCGCTAAGAACAGATATAAGGGGCGAAAGCGAACAAGAGAAATCTAATTATACGCTGACTAGCACTTATGCAAGCAGAGTACACGACGCGCAGATAGCGTTAGGACACCTAAAAAAACAATTCCCCTCGTTGCCAGTCATTGTCTTAGGGCACAGTTTAGGTGGTACAACTGCATTATCGCTAGCGGCGAATGATGAAAACCGCATCGATAACTTGGTGTTATGGTCATACGCAGGCAATCCCGACAGCTTGTTTCCGCGCATGTTGAGCGAACAACAACATCGAGAGGTAATGACTCAAGGCAGTGTAACGCTGAATACTTGGGCCAACTTAATCATTACGAAAGAACACTACTTGGGCATGAATGCAGCAGATATTTACCCGCCCTTACGCTGTTTTACAGGAAAACTGCTGTATCTTGTTGGCTCCGACGAACCTCAAATATACGAAGAGTCACGTTTATATGACAACCTAGTCAATGCAGAACGTGTGGAAAAAGTGCTCGTTGTGGGCGCTGACCACATTTACAACGTGTTCGATTCATCAAAAACTCATTCACAGCGAGTAATACAAATAACCCGCGATTGGCTGAAAGATACTGTTTTGGAATAAACGCTATTTAGGGCGTGTTGATCTTTGGTAAGTAAATTAAAAGTCGGCAATTTCGTATAATATTTTCGCCAAAAACAACTAACGAAATTGCCATGCCCAGATTAATGCTCACAGATGAACACTGGTCTAAGCTGCGAACTATATTGCTTGAAGACCGTGTATATGACAAGCCAGAACATAGACAAACTATGGAAGGGATTCTTTATCGAATGCGAGTCGGTTGCCCTTGGCAGGATTTACCCGACACATTTGGCTTATGGAATACCATTTTCAGGCGCTTTTTACTTTGGACTCGAAAAGGTATTTTGCAGCGACTTTTTAAAAGCTGATTTCTGAGCCTGATTTCGAATGGATATTTATTGACGGCAGTATCGTTAAAGCACATCAACACAGTGCTGGAGCAAGCTCAAAATATGATGAAGCTATAGGCAAAAGCAAAGGTGGCAATACAAGTAAAATACACTTAGCTGTAGATAGTTACGGATTACCCATTGAGTTTACGATTACAGGCGGACAACCTCATGACAGTAAAGCAGCGAAACCGTTGATAGATATGTTGCCGTATGCAAATTACATCATCGCTGATAAAGGATACGATAGCGAGGCTATTCGAGAACAAGTAAGGGGGAGAAATTCAATACCGAATATTCCTAGAAAATCGAACTCAAAGGTAGGTAATGACGATATTGACTGGTGTCTATACAAATATCGTCATTTAGTCGAGAATACGTTTGAAAAGCTCAAAAAGTACCGAGCAATAGCCACTCGGTACGATAAACTCAAAGCCAATTATGAAAGCATGGTCGCTTTGGCTTGTATTATGTGTTGGTTACCTATGTGAAAGATCAACACGCCCTAATCTACTGTCAATTTTAGTATCAACATTTGCTTGATAGTTCAAGGATGTTTTTCTATCCGAGAGTTTTTGATAAGCCAATTTAATCAGTTTATCCAGAACGTCAATTGTACCATCGTAAGGTAGTGGCTGATCATCTGGCTGGCACATTAGGGTCAGCATATTCAAAATCATTGAAGAGTGATTGGATAGTGGGAATCTCAAACCAAGCTGAGTATCAAACATATTTATTGCATGTTTGCTCGTATTTGACACGCGTTCATAAATGGCTAAATGTCTTTGTGATACAGGTAGCATTGAACGAACAAGTTTGTATTAGCTCAGACTTCATCTAACACATTGAAATTGAGAGCTCAACCAGACTCGACAGTCTGTTTGACTTCCTTTGCGGACGCATAGAGTAGGTATTTTTTGTTGCTGTTTTCTATCTTGAATGACAAAAATGGGCAGTTAGGCGACTGTCAGTATTTTTTACATTTTGACGATTTTGAGCGAGAAAGAGCCATTGGCAACTAACGAAACTGATCACCGCTAAGGACAAACAGCGGAAGTTGAAATTTCTGGTTTTGAGCTTCTGAATCGTGCAAATGTACGGACATCTCAAATGAAAAGCCTCCGAATTTACTGGTGAGATTCCGTGCACTTATTATCTGAATTTGCGAACTCGAAGAAGTAAACTTATAGGCAGCTATTTTGTCACCTAGATAGCTGTTTAATGAATAAAATTATATTTCCGTGAAGTACGCTAAAAATTACTATTCTTTCAACCAAGCGGTTAACTTAAGTAGTATTTGATGGTTATCGATTAAATACGAATGGTTAATGTCGTCGTACTCAGTATATTTATTAAAGTGGTGGTGATTATTGTCTGCGTCGGGCGTTGAGTTTTTGATGTTACTGCTGTACTCCAACACAAGGCCATCATTAGGCTTATCTTCGAACCATTTTTGGATTTTCCAATTTGCTATATAACTTTTAAAAAAGCTACCATAATCTAACCATTTTTTCCCACCGGAAACACTGAAAATTTTAATGTCCTTCAAGCTATCTGAATCTCTTTGTAATTTATCAATGAGGCATTGGCCGTTTGTATTGTCCTTCTTAGTTAACTCTTTTGCCGAATTTGCATTCGGCGTAAACCCCTTCATTTTTGAACTTATCGACTCTCCCCAGTGAATCATGTGACCTATAACCTGAGCATCGTAGAGTGTTCCATCATGAGGTGTTCCCAGTGTCACTATTTTTGACACATACTTTTTACTGCCTGTTAGTTGGCATAGTGCTCGCGCGACTAACCCCCCCATACTATGAGCTACTATGTATAGGGACTTTTCTTGGATACAATCTTTTTTAATTTCATTGAAACTTTCAATAATTGCATGCAGATTATCGGCCGCAGCTTTGATGTAACGGTCTAATGATCTTAGACACCCAGTTAGGCTGTTTTTAAATAGTTTAGCTCATATTCCGCTGGCGATATATTGCCCAGCGTAGCATGGCGCCTTTTTTGATTATAGAACGGTTCAATATAGTCTATGATATCTGCTTTAGCTGCTTGGCGTGTTTTATATCTTCTATAATTCACTCGCTCTGATTTTAAGCTTCTAAAGAAACGTTCCGTCACGGCATTGTCTAAGCAATTTCCTTTTCTACTCATACTTGACTCAATGTTGTGTTCCTCCATACATTGTTGAAACGCCGTACTTGTGTATTGCCCTCCATGAGCCGAGTGGAAAACCACTGTTTGATTAGGCTGTCGTTTGTTCACTGCTAACCTAAGTGCTCGCGTCGTTAACTCGCTATTAGGTTTATCTGAAAACGCCCAACTAATCACCCTTCGAGAGTACAAATCCATGACAATCGCTAAGTACAGCCACCCTTGGCTAGTGCGGATATAGGTAATGTCGCCAGACCAATAGCGATTAGCCCTTTCAGGATTAAATTGCCTATTTAGGCTATTAGGGGCAAGCAACGATGATTGTCCATAGCGAGGGTATCGATGCTGTTTGGGACGCTTGGCGACTAACTTAAGTTTTTTCATCAGTCGACTCACTTTGTAACGTCCAACATCAAAACCTAATTCACGTAATTCTACAACCATACGTCGAGTGCCATAAGTGGCATCCATATCCTTATGGGTCTGGCGTATAGCGGCGAGTAAACGCAGTGTCTCAGGCTTAATGGCTTTAGGTTTGCAGCGTGCATAGAAGCTACTCCTAGCCACAGGCAAACAACGGCATATTTGTTTAACGGGATATCCAGCCTTTTTCAAGTTCAGCGCGACTTGCTGCTGCCGTTCATTTCCATGGCGAAAAAGGCTGACGCTTTTTTTAACAGGTCATTGTCACTTTGGAGTTGTTTTACCTGCTTTTCAAGCGCTTGAATACGTTGTTGCTCTGGCGTAATCGCAGAGGCTGTTGGCGTAAGTCCCTGTTGCTCTTCTCGATACTGCCGAATCCAACGTTGGAGTGTGGAAAAGCCAATATTCATCGCGAGTGCTGCTTGTTTGACTTGATAACCTTGTCGAACAACGAGTTCAACACATTCTTGTTTAAATTCTGCTGAGAACGTTTTACGGCTCATATTTACCTCATTAGTTATAGGTTAGTGTACCTCTAACAAGGTGTCTAGGAAAAGTAGACCGTTACAATGCACCAGTAGAATATCTAGTGGATTATCTAAAAGAGGAAAATGTCCTTGGAGCATTTCATGAATATGAAAAAGTGGCTTCATCTTTTAAAAAATACTGTAGTATTTTATGTGATGAGGCTAACGTAGACACTATCTATGGTAAAAATGATACGATTTCATCGAAATCAAGCAGGCTGACTTTTGATTAATTTTGCCGACTAGGTTACGAGCTTAATTTCTTACAACGAAAAAAAGTCAAAAATGGGATTTTCAGTTCGACGTTTGCCACTGTTGCTAAAGACGTTGATTGTTTTTAGTACCAGACAAAACGCACATCAAGAGCAAGTCTGAGCTAGTACAAATTAAACGACTTTATAAAGTCCACTGGCGTCACGTACAAATATACCGCAACGGGCTCAGTAAATAATCCACCTTCTAAAGAAGGTGGCTTTGCGTTAACTCCCTAAAATGGAGTATTATTACAGAGCAAGCCTTGCTTGTTCTTGCTTCTATTCCTTACTCGCTTTTATTACTAGTTGTTCCATTTCCACACAGTTTTGTGGTGTGCTATACGGCCCGTTTGTGTACCCTTCTTCAAGTAAATACCCCTTGTTTTCCACTAGATATTTGACAAGCCTTTCTCTCCTAGCTTTACCATCATTGCCTTTCCCATAAGCAGAAGCGTCCACGTTACTAACTTGTTCAGCGGCACTAAATAATATTTCTGCTACGCAAAGAGTTTTCTTTTGTTCCTTCGCCAGAAGAGCTTGCGCTTTTCCGAGTTTTTCTTGGTTTTCCAAAATGGATTCTTGCATTTTTCTTGTTTCAATGTTTTCAAACGTCCAACCTATGAAACCAACAATTGCTCCCACAATTACTAGAGCGAAGCCCAACTTTTTACAGCTGCCACGAAGCTCAAGAAAAGCCCCAATAATCGTTACGAAAAATCCAATAATTGCCAATATCAAATTAAATACTTCCAAAATTTCTTGATTCCCTTGTTGATAATTTAGATAGATTTTCAGCGTTTTGCGCATCCCTGACACGCATTGCTTTCTCTACTTTTTCTATTTCTAAATCTAATCTTTTCTTAATTTCTGAAATAGCTTTGTCGTCAATTAACTGTACGTTTGAGACGGCTTCCAATTCCTTTATCAAAGAAATTGCGGTGACGCCCAAGGGCGCAAATTTTTCAATTCTTGCTTCAAAAAACTCATCCCAGTTTGGAGGAGTCGCCGCATATTCCCATACTTCAGATATATAAATATTTGAATACTCGACATCACTTGGAAATTGAAGCAATTTTTGCATTAATTTTGGTGGTAATGTTGTCCAATCAACCTCAACTGACATGGGTTCAAATTTTGGAGTATCAACCTGAGCTCTAAGGCATCCTGATTCATCTCTTTTCCCCTCATACAACCCATTGTCATTAACGACATCCAAGCAACCATAAATAAAGTTATGTAATAACGCAGAGATCTGAATTGAAAGGTATGTTCTAGCGATTTTTTCTGTTCTCTTTCGTAGATACAGGTCTTTGAAAGTGTTTAATATAACCCCCACAAAAACACCTATTAATCCGACCAGAACTGTCTCAATGTTCACCTGTATTTTATCCCTTGTCACTTTTCGAATTTACTACAAAGTGCGAAAATCTGTACATAGGCATAACCCCGAGAACCTTGAGCAACGCGTAGCGTTAGTTCAATATTGTCATGCTTTGGAGCAACAAATATATTGTACAGTAAGTCGCCAGGACGGCTTCTGTTAATAGCGTACCAAGCGCCAATTGGCTTCATACCTTGCGAACACTTTAGATCAACGATATTAATGGTTTTGTTTTGTGTAGGATCTCTATCGACTCCGGCGACATAGCGTTTCATAGTTCTATTTTTATCAACTCCAGATAAATCAGTGCCTGGCGCATAAACAGTAATCATTTCACTGACGACTTTGATTTCCGGAGTAAACGCTTGTTTAAAAGAGACAAGACTTACTACTAAGCTAGTAAAAGCTATCCCAATAGCGAATACTGCTAATGCTTTTGACTTCTTAAATTGGCCATCACTATCTGTTTGATTAGGATTATTTCTACTTTGTATCCATGCTGCTATCACTGAAGCTAAAAAACCAATAATTGCTGTTAGAATTTCAGTTGGCATCTTAATTCCTTTCTCGTAATTTAAAGCGAATCATATAGATTGCGATCAAAATCAAGAAAGATACCATCGTAGTAGGTTCGCTTACTTTTAATGTTTCGTATCCAATATGATTGAAAGCCCATACCACATTAGTATCATTTCGTGTTTGCCTTATTGTTACTGCTGTCGCTCCATTAATACCGGATGCCCCCAAATAACTCAAACCAAAACTTTCGCCAAGTTCATATATTGAATCCATTACTAATGACTCGCCGGTGTCAAAATCGATTGACCAACTGCTTTGACCAGCTACAGGCTCATTAATACCTTGAATTAAGAAAAGAGAAAATGATTGGATAGGGTCGTTAAATGAAAACGTGACTGAGCGGGAACCAAAACTTCTAGTTCGGCCATTATCTGTTAAGTGCGATATACACCATAGACCACTAATTCGACAATTAGACCCAAGTGTAACAATCGGTTCACCTAGTGAGTTTTCTCCTTGATAACCGATCCCATTTATCGTGTTGTTTGATAATACCGTGTGCAAAGTATACGATTTCCAATCTTCTACAATCAAAGTTTGAGTAGCTTGATCGAGTTCTTCAAGCGATTCATAAGTCACTAATGAGGCATGACTTTTCAAAGTTGAAACCGAGATGATTAAAAGGATGTAGCTTTTAATTTGCTTTGAAATACTCAATTTTTTTATTCCCCTGAATCTTTGACACATGCCTCGGTCCATTGAGTCATCAACATATCTAAATAAACTCTACTTGCTTCTGGGTTTTCCAAAAATTCTGACTTTTGCTCTTTTAATTGGTCTTTTAGCTCATCTTGCTGAAGCTTGTCTAAGAAAAGCAATGTGAATTCATACGTCTCTTCGATGTTGAGTTTTCTAACTGATTCTGCCAATTTATTGTATTGTGATAAGCACTGCAACGCAGATGATTTGCCTTTACTGTTTGTTTCGTCTGCAACAGCACTAAACGATAAATAGCACAAAATTATGAAACCTAACCGCCATGACAATTCCTGTAAATTCAATTCTTTATTCCTCTCTTCCTTTTTCGGAAATGGGCTGAAATATGCGTAAGTAGCTCCCATACCCAATTAAACAAATTGGCAACCAGACCAAATATTTAAATTTAATATGAATATACTCACATGCTTCATAAGTTTCGTAGCTATTTAAGAGCGACGTCCTAGTGTGGCAGTCATATTTAATTGAATACATCGCAGAATGAGAGACGTTGGTCATGAAGTTCCAATCTGATCTCCAGTTAATAAAAAAGAACATCATTAAAATGAGAAGAAGACCTACGACAATTACAAACAACCCTGTTTTGGCAGGTTCTTTTCTTAGCAATCTCATCATTTCTCTATTCCTCCGCCCTGTTAGCAAGCACTTTATCAATAATTGCCCCTGGAACGTCGTATGCATTGAGCAGCTTTATAAAGCAGTCGGGTTTATTAAAAGAAACCTCACCAAAAACATTACCTTTTCCAATAGATTCGATATGGACTTTCTCAAGCACCGCCTTGAACACCAAACCTGTTTTTACATTGAAGGCACCTTGCTCACAAGGCAGAATATCTTTACTCTGAGTTAATGCTTGGACGACATTTTGTGCCAAATTTCTGTCTTCCATTTCTTTGTCAGAAGCTTTTAAAAAATCGAGCATTTTTATTCCTTTGTCGATAATTTCTCATTTCGAAGCATAAAATTTGGATACCAAAGAAAGCATAGTATTGCTGAGCCTACACCAGCTAAACCAGCCACCCACGGTTGCTTAGGGAGAAAGAATATTGCTATGTATAGTGCTATTGCAATACATAGATAAATCCTGTGGTCCGAGGTGAGTATCGTTTCAATTAACTTTGCAAATTTGTTTTCAGCCTTTCGATGCATAAATTTTTCCTACCTGTGATTAAAGCTCTTTGGTAACCAATCTGATTCAGTTAGCTCGTCAAAATCGGGCTGGAATGTTCCCAGAATGTAATCCTGCTTAGAGATTGGTTCTATTTCCATATCTCCATCGGTTATTCTTACAACCCAAGAGCCATCTGCCAGCTTTACTTTAGCTATTCCTGTAAACTTCATCGTTTTTCCTACAGTTAACCTAATGACAAAACGTGGTCTACTAAATACCGCTTTTGAGGAACATGTTCTGGCATTACAGACAATATCCTTTTCAGCGCAGCGTGGTTTTCAGGACTAGCAATTATTTCTATAAGTTCCTGATCTGCGTGGTCTAATTTTGTCTTAACTTCCTTGTAATTTTTACTATCGAGATGTTTCTCAAACCACCCCAAGGAATTAAACGGAACAAAAAAGTTCATTTGCCAAAATGCTAGCTTTGCACGTAGGTCAAATTCATTCTTTGGTAAGTCTGACTCACTCAATGTCTGACTTTCTGGCAGAGGCAGACAGTATTTTTCATCATTTTCGTTTGATACATATTTCCAAGACATCGTAATTTTTCCTTTACGCTGATTTAGCTATTTGAGACTCAGATTCGGCATGTTCAGACATACTTAAAATGTGGTCTTCTTTATAATCAAAAATGTCTTCGTTGTCGGATTCTGCAATTTTTTTCGCAGCAAGAAAACCATCGTACCAACCATCGCCATATGCACTAATCAATTCGTCTCTAGACATAATATTTCTACTTAATTAAACCGCGACTGACTCAACAGTCATCGTGAGCTTGTTATCAACATAACTAGGCTTAAAACGAAAGCCAACGCGATACAAGCAAGTCATTAATTTATCAATACTGAACTTTTCTATACGGCCACTTTTTAAATCACTAACGCGCGGCTGTGTTAGCCCCATACGTTCTGCTGCGACTTCTTGAGACCATTTGTTAGCATCAATAATGTCACGGATAGCTATCATTAAATCTGAGCGTGTTTGAAGCTCTGAGGCTTCGGCTTTATCTTCTGTAATAGCATCAAAGATATTTGTATATTCAAGAGTCATACTAAAAACCTTATTGATTAACTTATAAACAATATATATCAGATTTGATATATATACAAGTATTGATATATTGTCTATTTAATTTCTTTTTTCATTAACTTGTAACGTTTTTTGGCTGTGTCCATCGCTTGTTTGTCTACACCATTAGTTGTTTTGGTGAACGAGTGTAATATGAATACAGTATCGGCAAATTTAGCCACGTAAATCGTTCTAAATGCTGGTCTACCGTTCTCTATTAGCTCAACCGCTCCAATACCAACGCTATCCTTTAAGTGCTTAAATTTGCTAAAAGGCTCTTTGTTTTGGCAAATTGCGTTCAGGTCATTAGAAAAGCGTTTTTGAATTGTACCAGGCAAAGCTAAAAACTCTTTTTTTGACTGACTATTAATGAATTTAAACTTCTTCATTTTTAGGGTTTAGACCTCTTATTTAATCAAGATTAAGCATAAATTTTCTACGCTTTTTAAAACTTTCTAATCGTTTTTGTTTAGTTTCTTTACGGTTAACAAACCACTCGGCAATAGGGCTATATGCTGTATAGTCCATTGCTAATATCTTGCTGATAGAGTCATCACTAAACCCTGTAACTATTGATATGTCTGTTGTACTCATACCAGAACGATAAGATTCAATAACACAGGTTCTTACGAGTGATAATCGTCTTACCCCACAATTCCAAAGCCCTGCATTTTTAATTAGCTGATCCAATACCTTATTCATTGCATGTGGACTTGTTCTTTCGCCTCGGTTTTGAATCGTAAAACCTTTGTACTCATCATTCACGAATAATTGAGCGTTAGGATTTAACCCTAGATAATGCTTGTTTGGTGTTGTGTTGATACCCGACTCGATTAACCAATTAATGTAAGTCTCAAATGAACTTTTTAATTCATCATGAGCCATTAGAATTGGTCTTTCGTTACCATCCCTTGTAATCGACTCAGGTAACACGACAAACTCGTTAAAATCACCCGCAGGAGATACAAACAAACCTATCGTTGCAAGGGTGAGTTCAATTTCTCTAAGGCCAGCAATTCCAGCCATTAGAAGTAATAATTTATTTCGATATTTGAGTTCAGATGATCGCCCGAAATTCTTACTAATCAGAGGATCATAAAGCTCATTATTTACTAAAGGTCTTCCGTCCATAAACGCAATTATAGGTGCACAGTTGCGTTTATAGTGGCAGGTTAATGCACAAACAACAAGACGAACATTAAAAACCTGTATTTTTATTGAGCTACAGGCGAGTAGGTAGGAAATTATCAAAAAACCTGAAAACTGGATGAATTGGATGTTAGGCAGATGGAGATTTAGTGATTTGTGAAAAAGCCGGAAAAGGTGGAGTTGAATTCCTTCGGGGTAATGCAAGTAAGAAATATCCAACATATGACATTTGTATAGAATACATCGATGGCGACAAGATAAAAATTGATAAAGCTCTCTGATAACATGAGTCGCATAGAGTATATTCACACAGTCAGGTTTGATGGTTTTATTCAAAAAGTTGGTTGGTATATAGGTCCAAAATGGATAGGTAAGTGGGATTTACATAGCACAAGGCTTCGCGAAATGACAAGATGTCTTGAATCCGATTACAACGTGTAAAAAAAATTGATTGAATAATCCATTGGATACAACAAAGGAGTAAAAAAATTGATTAATTCAAAGCAAATTAAAAGCTACATCTTTTTAATCATTATGGTTTCAGCTTTAAAAAGTCATGCCTCATTATTGACTCATGAATCGCTTGAAGAACTCGATAGAGCTACTCAAAATTTGATTGTAGAAGATTGGAAATCGTATCCATTACACACAATATTATCAAACAACACGATAAATGGGATCGGTTATCAAGGAGAAAACTCACTAGGTGAACCCATTGTTACACTTGGTTCAAATTGTCGAACTAGTGGTCTATGGTGTATATCGCACTTAACAGATAATGGCCGAACTAGAAGTTTTGGTTCCCGCTCAGTCAAGTTTACATTTAACGACCCTATCCAATTGTTCTGGTCAAGTCCAACCGGACACATTCCAAAAGGAATTTTCATAGTTAATCGGTGATTGACCAGAACATTACTAAACAGTTGAATAAAAAGGACACAGCCAATTAAACGGCCTGGGACCTCTATCTAACAGGTTTTGTGTAACAGCCATTTATGTAATCCTCCTCGAAAAAAGCCTAACATTAGTTAGGCTTTTTTCATTTTTTATTCATTCCTGGTGGCATGATGTCAAACTTTGGCACATCACGAGGAAAGGCTGCCCATGAAGGGGCGGAAGATGCATAGATTGACATTTTAGGATCGAACTGATTATTTTTTAGTGAGGTTGCTGATACAGAGTAAAAATTTCCCGCTGTTACCTCAGCGCATAAAACAGTGCTGCACGTGCCGCAGAACTGATAATTTACTGCATTGCCTGAATCTCCAGTACGTGTATATAATGTAGGTGTACCTTTCGTAAATTTCAAATCATCTTTTGGAACCCAAAGCCCAAACCATTTATCAGAGCCAGTGAGCGCCTGACATTCTTTGCAGAAGCAAAAAAGAGTATTTGTTGGTGTGCTCTCAAAACAAAATTCTATATCGCCGCACATACAACTTCCAATATGTTTTTCCACGTTATCTCCGATCTGGTTGATACTTAACATGGATGGGACAAACAATATGCATATTTAATTTTCCTATCCAAAGGCAAGGCTTCATGCTAGAGCAAATTTTATATATGATAAAGAACATATATAAAATTTTAGAAAGCATAACCTATGCCCTATACAAAGAAGCATAAAAACGAAACCCGAGAGAAAATTCTTGATAGCTCCTTCAGACTATTTGCAATAAAAGGTTTTAAAGGCGTTACCATCGATGATTTGATGAATAACTGCGGGCTTACTCGAGGTGCATTTTATGCGCACTTCACGAGTAAAGCAGAACTTTATCGTGAAGCATTAAAATTTAGAGCCAGCAGCACTAAACTTGCCAACCTTAAACCTGAGGGTACATCTAATAAACAGTGGCTGTCTCTGCTACTGAATAACTACTTAAGCATGGAGCATGTTAAAGGTGATCGCTCTTTGTCTTGTCCGTTAGCGTTCTTAGCCACAGACATCAATATGCAGAATAAAACAACAAAAACTGCTTATGCAGAGGTTTACTATGGCATGAATACGGCAATCATGGAGTATGCGAGGGACTATACCAACTGTGACGAACAAGATACTTTATCTGTAACGGCAATGATGATTGGCGCTGTTGCTATTGCTAGAACGCTTCAGAATCAAGAGTCGATTGAGAATCTATTGGCTGCATGTCGACGAGAAGCAGGTGTAAAATTGGGCGGAATATAATATTAAAAAAAGCAGTGAAGGCAAAAGCACTTCGAAGCGTTAATCATACTCTCTAGGTAGGACCGCTGAAACAACACATTCAAGCCGGTAAAACACGTAATTTTTTCACACTCACCTTGTAAAAAAGTAAACTCTAACACCAATATCTTACCCAACAATCAACTATCCCTAGTTAACTCTTAATTTATCTATACATTTCATATATTTAAAATAACAAAAATATAACATTATCTTGGTTCGATATTTGCAAAACCTATCATAGCAATCTTACTCAGTTACGCGCATCTGCACAAATCTCGCAAGATTCGTAACGTCATCGCATAAAATAAAAAAAGGACGACATATGCATTCAGCGCTTATCAAAGCTGGGCTTGGGCTATTGGCTTGCCTCGTAGCACCGTTTAGTTTTAGTAATAATTTGCCAGACGCCAACACGCCGATTTTAAAAGCATTGGTAGAACAAGCACAAAAAGAGGCGCAATCTGCATACACCGCGCCAGCCTTAATTGAAAACGACTACCTGCTTAACATGAGTTATTCAGAATATAAGGCTATTCGCTTTAAGCCCGACAAAAGCATTTGGCATAAACGTAACCCTTACGAAGTACAGCTATTTCATAGTGGATTTTTGTACAAGCAAGCAGTAAAAATAAATGTGATTGACTATGCCAATGTAAATGCCGAACTAGCCTTTGATTCGTCATTTTTTAGCTACGATCCACCCGCTATGGAGATAAGTAATATAGCATCCGAAAATATAGCTTACGCAGGTTTTCGGGTACATTACCCCATTAATAGCCAAAGCTACAAAGACGAGTTTGCTGTATTTTTGGGCGCGACCTATTTTCGCTTGGTTGGTCAGCATCAACATTATGGTATTTCGTCCCGCGCCATTGCGATTGATACAGGTTTAGCTGAGGGAGAGGAATTTCCGACATTTACCGAGTTTTGGTTAATTGAACCTACCGTTAGTAAAAAACTGACGGTATATGCAAAGTTGGACAGCCCGTCAATTACAGGAGTGTTTCGTTTTGAAATACAACCGGGAAAATCAACCACAGCAGACGTAAGCGCTTGGATGTTTGCCCGCCAAGACATTGAAAAATTTGGCCTAGCGCCGTTTACCAGTATGTTTCTTTATGGTGAAAACACAAAAGATAAACCGGACGATTTTAGACCCGAAATACACGACAGTGACGGTGTGTTGCTAATTACCGACAAGGACGAACAAATATGGCGACCGCTAACAAATCCCCAACGCTTAAGGATCACGTCTCTTTCAACAAAACAACCAAAAGCCTTTGGTATGCTACAAAGAGACATACAATACGGCCATTATTTAGACAGCGAAGCCCATTATCACCAGCGACCGGGCTTATTGGTAACACCAAACGCTGGGTTTGAAAATGGCAGGCTAGAAATTGTCGAAATTCCGACCCAATCAGAAACGCATGACAACATTGTCGCATATTGGATAAACAATAAACCGGTCAAGAAAGGCGACGCATTGTTTGTCGACTACAAAGTGCAAACCACCAACGCAAAGGCAACGGATAACGCAAAAGCAAAAGTAATTCGCACCTTGCAAGGCGACACAATTTTGCCTGGTGAAGCACAGGATGAAGACAACCTCACGCGTCGTTTTGTGGTCGACTTTGACAACATCGAACAGATAGACGCAAAAGACCTTACAGCCGATCTTACAGCTAACAATGGGCGTGTTGAGCACATCACCGTTTTAAGCACCAATTTTAACCGGGAGCTTCGCGCATCATTTTTAGTCACTCCCATAGATACCGATTTAGCCACGGACATTCGTTTAACCTTAACGGAGAATGGTAAGGCCATAAGCGAAACATGGAGTTACGTGTATGAATAACGCCTCATCGACAACAATACCGGCAACGCCACCTACAACTGGCTTGGCTACTCGTTTTACAGCTTTTCGAATACTGCTTATGCTGTCACTGGTGTTACCTACGGCAGTATGGACTAGCTATCAAACCTTTGTCATTCTTGAACCCAACGAACTACGCCCATTGGAATGGGTGCAACTATGTTTGGCGTCGGTGTTATACCTCTGGCTATCAATGGCATTTTGGACAGCCATCATTGGCTTCATATTAAAGCTATTCAAGCGCGACCCTTTAACCTTAAAAAGACAACATGCCTTTGCCGACAAACACCTAAAGCTAAACAATCGACACGCGCTAATTATGCCGGTATACAATGAAGATACCTTGCGCATTATGGCCGGTTTTGAAGCAAACGTATTAGGCATTTCGAAAGAAGCACAAAGCGACCAATTCGACTTTTACATGCTAAGCGACACCCAAGATGAGAGTTTAATAGATAAAGAATTGTCGTATTGGGCATCTATGCTAAAACGCCTGCCCTCAGATATCGCAAACCGCTGCTTTTATCGGCGTCGCGTCAACAATACCGAAAGAAAAGTCGGCAATGTAAAAGACTTTTGCCAGCGCTGGGGGTATATGTATGAGAGTATGACCGTGCTTGATGCAGATAGCGTTATGTCGGGTAGTAAAGTCGTTGAGCTTGCACAGCGAATGGAGTTCAACGCAAAGGTCGGCCTAATTCAGACCATCCCCATGCCCGTAAGACAAACGACGTTTTTCGGCCGTTTTGTGCAATTTGCCGCGCATGTATATAGTCCGATGTTAGCCACTGGCCTCGCATTCTGGCAAACCAATAGCGCGAATTATTGGGGACACAATGCCACGATAAGAATATCCGCATTTATTGACACCTGCGGACTGCCAAAATTAACAGGCAGGAAGCCTTTTGGTGGCGATATTCTTAGTCATGACTTTGTTGAAGCCGCGTTACTACGCCGTGCAGGTTGGGAAGTGTATTTACTGACTGATCACCATGGCAGTTATGAAGAAGTACCACCAAACATTATTGATTACGCGACTAGAGACCGCCGATGGGTACAAGGCAATATGCAACATTTGGCACTCATCAAAACACCAAAACTACGTACAGCCAATCGCCTACATTTCTTATTCGGTGCATTTGCTTATGTCTCGTCAATTCTCTTACTTTTTATGCTTATTGCAGGAACAGCAGATGCCGTAATAAAATCGCTAACACCACCAGTTTATTTTACTCAGCCCTATCAATTATTCCCCACATGGCTAATTACGAAACAAGCCGTGATGGAAATCACGCTTTACGTGACCATTGCACTGCTATTTTTACCCAAAATGCTTGGGATATTACTAACCTTATTGCAGCGCAGTCGTGAATTTGGCGGCCCCCTAAAATTTATGTTTAGCGCGATACTCGAATTCTCGTTTGCCGTATTGCTCGCACCTATCATGTTAATGTATCACAGCTATTTTGTGCTCAATGTATTGGCAGGTAAAAGCGTAAAATGGGAGGCGCAAACGCGTGAGGGGAAAATGCTGCCTTGGCGCACTGCCTTTACGTTTACATGGCCACTTACCTTACTAGGGTTGGTGTGGTCAGCAGTCGTATTGGTTTTTGCGCCCGCCTTATTTTACTGGCTATTGCCGGTGCTCACAGGCTTAGTGCTTGCCTACCCGGTGATTCGCTATTCGAGCAGCGTATCGCTTGGTTTAATGTTTAAGCGCATAGGTATACTGCTCATCCCTGAAGAGCTACGCCCAACCTACGAAATGAAAAAACTTCAGCAAACAACAGCAAATCTGAATGCGGCACCCTATCTCGTGAATGTATTTACGCTGCCGGCAGAGCAATGGCAAGATATGCAATCGCAACATTTGCCCAATGCTATCCCCGATGACAAAAATAAAGAGACACAAGAAGGTACAAATATTCTCACACCCAAAAAACTTGCCTAAATCAAATCGAGTTGAGCAAAAAAGCCATGAGCTTTCGCTGCCCAATGTGCTTATAATATGCGCTTGTGCAATATGATGTAGTAGAGAATGTAACTCGCTACATCTTCTAACATATGACTCTATAGGAAACATTTTGCAAATTCAGGCGCCCACTGGCTTATTATCACTCGACAACATTTTGCCCGACGAACCACTACTCATGATGGGCGCTGGCCCTGTGCCAATTCCGGCCCGAGTCGCGGCAGCAAATGGCATTGTGATTAATCATCTCGGGGACACCATGGCGCAAATTATCGAGCAAGTAAAACAAATGTCTCGGTATGTGTTTCAAACACAACATGGGCACATTCTCGGTGTAGCTGGGCCTGGCTCTGCGGCCATGGAAATGGCAATTGCCAATTTGGTCGTACCTAAAAGTAAAGTACTCAGTATATGCAACGGCTTTTTTAGTAGTCGCTTAGCCGAAATGGCTGCGCGTGTCGATGCAGATGTTATCCGACTACTTGTGCCTGAGGGCGAAAGCGCGGCCCCCGAAATAGTGGAAGAATATATTGTTAAACATCAGCCGCAAGTACTTACGATAGTACAAGGCGAAACCTCCAGCACCGTATGCAATCATGCACTTGCCAATATTGCCGCCATTGCGAAAAAGCACAATTGTTTAGTCGTTGTCGATGCCGTATGTACCTTAAGTACCATGCCATTTGAAATGGACAATTGGGGAATTGATGCTGTTATTACTGGCGGCCAAAAAGGCTTATCGTGTATTCCTGGCGTATCACTCATTGGATTTTCTAAACAAGCGTGGGAACATATTTTAGCCCGCAAAGACCAACTAAAGCACTGGTGTTTAGATGCAAAATTAGCGGACCAGTTTTGGTATAAAAAATCGTATCATTACACTGCCCCTGTATCCGGTATTTTGGCGATTCATGAAGCGTTGCGCTTAGTCTGTACCGAAACGCTTGAGCTCAGATGCGAACGACATGCAAGAAGTTCGCAAGCGCTACAGGCAGGAATTGAAGCCATGGGGCTTCACTTGCATGTTAAACCCGAGGCTAGATTAAACTCCGTCGTTGGTATCAAAGTGCCTGATGGCATTCAGTCGCCTGAGCTACTTCGCACGCTGTCAAGCCGCTATAAGGTCGAAATTTCAGGGTCCTTTGGTGCTAATATCGTCAGAATTGGGCAAATGGGCGAACAATGCCGTGCACATAATTTATTCCGAACATTACACGCCTTTGGCGCAAGTATTAATTTACTTGGCCAACAACTTGATTTACCTGCTGGCATGGCCGCACTAGAGAGTGTGCTAGACCGCCATGCTGTTGTAGATTGATAGCGGTCAATAGCTAGTTTTGTGTATGCTGGTTTTTAGGCGGCGTTTTGCGTCGCTGTTTTGCACGCGTTCTTGAGTTGCTGTTATTACCTGCGTTAGCACTTTTAGCACCTGTGCTGCCCTGTTTCGGCTTTTTGGGTCTTGCTGGTTTCACAGGCTTCAGTTTCATTGGCGGCAACTCATGCTTTGACGAGAAACCTTTTACATGAATAACAGGTATGATTTTTTGAATTAGGTTCTGAATATCCGCGAGTTGCTTTACATCTTCAATGGTGACAAATGATACAGCGCTGCCTGTCGCCCCAGCTCGGCCGGTACGGCCAATGCGATGCACATAATCTTCTGCAACATTTGGCAAATCATAATTAACGACATTTGGTAATTGATCGATGTCGATGCCTCTTGCCGCGATATCTGTGGCAACTAATATACGCAACTCACCGCTTTTAAACTCTTTCAATGCCTTGGTACGAGCACCTTGGCTCTTGTTACCATGAATAGCCGCAGCGGTAATCCCTTTGCCTGATAATTGCTTTGTAAGTCTATTGGCGCCATGTTTAGTGCGAGTAAATACCAAGGCTTGCTGCCAATTGTTACTCTCGATAAGGTGGCTTAATAGGCGGCTTTTGTTGGCTTTTTCAAGAAAGACTATCGAATGCTCAACACTCGTATTTGCAGTATTTTTAGGCGTTACCGATATTTCAATCGGATCATTTACCAAAGAACTAGCGAGCGTGCGAATGTCGTCTGAAAACGTCGCAGAAAACAGTAAATTCTGACGTTTTACCGGCAATAGTTTAAGCACTCGTTTTATATCATGAATAAAGCCCATATCTAACATACGGTCGGCTTCGTCCAGTACCAACACTTCAACATCGGAAAACTTAACCGCGTTCTGTTGAAATAAATCCAATAAGCGGCCCGGTGTTGCGACTAGAATATCGCAGCCACGGCGCAAATTTTTCATTTGCGGGTTAATAGATACACCACCAAACACAACATGCGACTTTATCTGAGTATTTACTTTGTATTCATTTACATTGGCCGCTACCTGAGCTGCCAATTCACGCGTAGGTGTTAACACCAAGGCTTTAATATGGTTAGCTCTAGGTGGCCGATAATTATTCGAGAGTTTTTCAATCAGCGGCAAAGTGAATGCCGCTGTTTTTCCTGTCCCCGTTTGCGCTGCTGCCATAATATCTTTGCCGGAAAGCACTGCAGGGATGCCTTCTGCTTGTATGGGAGTAGGCGTTGAATACCCTTTGGATTCAACCGCATTGACGAGCGCCTTAGATAGCCCTAAAGAGGAAAAACTCATATATTTAAAAATACTCTTGTTAAATGTTGGATGGTAATCATTTATTCAGCGCCAATACCAACACTACGCTCGAAGACCGACCGAAAGCTGACAGACGAAAGCGCTTTGCGCACTGGATAAAAAAGGAGCGGCGAACTTATAGTAATTTGTTGTATTGAGCAAGGCCTTATTTACCTTTCTTCTATTTAATTAGAAAACCAATGTAAATAAAAAATACCGAGCACATACCTCAACCTCAGGCCATCACTAATTCTCGCGCTAATTTTAACAACACGGCCTTTTCTTCTATTGTCCTTTTAAGTGGTAATTGCGCTAAGCCAATTAACCGCCGCAAAATCTCCATACCCGCATACTGATACACTAACTGCTCGTCGAGTTTATTTGCGTAGGTGGCACAAACGGTATTTAGCCATGTATGCTCGCCGGTAGTCATGAGCAAATGAGCGGCCATTACCCCAACGTCATACTCTTTTGCGCCGACAAAGCAAAATTCAGGATCCATGATGTAAAGTTGTCCCTTCGCTTTCATCCAACTACCGGGGTAATAGTCGCCATGAAGTAAGGTAGTGCCTTGAGAAAGATAATGTTGACCTAATTTGTCGATGATTGCTTGAAGCGTTTTATCCGTTTTGTATGGCATCGACAAGGCTTGCAAACCTTGTTGTACGTCATCTAACTGAAAGCCATTATCGAGCATATAAGGCAGCACAAAAAGGTGCGCATGATTTAATTTACGCAGAGCAAGATTTAACGGGAAGTCTTCAGGGGCTTTTTGTTCATGAATATGCGCCATAATAGTCAGCAAACACGTGACATCTTCAACAGCAACGTCGCATTCTGAATATATCTGCGTCATATCTTCACCCGCCCCTAAATCTTCCATCATCATCAAATAATGTGCTGGCGCGTATGCTAGAACGCGAGGGGTATGTGCCTCAATGTTTGCGCCCCGAATGGCTAAGTAAAATTCGTGCTCGGCGTCAATTCTTTCGATCGGCGCGGCTACATCAGGATATTTGCGTACATAGGCTCTGGATTGTTTCAAAATAAATGTGCGCTTATCGGTCACTACACGCATTAGTACATTCATATTGCCTTCACCTGGCGATTCTACTTTTTGAATATTTTCATCTTGAAGCCAATTTAACGCAGTTAAAAATGCTTGAAGTGTGGCCAATGGCGTTTGTAAATCTAGGGTTTTCATGGTGAATACTGTCTCGTTGTTGCGCTACTGCTTTAAACTGCCAAATACCTTATCTAAGGTATCTTTCAGTGAAGCAGATGAAATGTTTTTGTGCGTAGTGAAATACTTTTCTCTGGTGATATTCAAATGGGGAATATCTAGGCTTTCTATAGTGTCCAATAATTCAGTCGCCGCATAGTGATTACCTAAGGGAAAGGCAGTAGTAACAAATAAATTGGCTTGTTTAGTGACGCCCGCGTCTTTGCGTAATTTCGCTAACGCCTGCATTTCATCGGCTCTATCCCAGTATGACGGATCATCCGCTAGGTAGTTCTTAAAAAGCGGTTGTTTTACATCGTCTCTAAGTAACATAACTGTCGACGCAATGCCGCCTAGCGAGGTGCCTTGAATTGTACGATTGGCACTGTCAACTCGGTAATGACTATCGATATGAGGCACAAACTCTTTTGCAATAAAGTCGGTATATGCAATTGCACCGGGCAACTTGTAGTCAATATTTCTGCGCTTGCTTCCCTTTGGCCCTTCTTCAATCGCAACAAGAATAATATCGAGCTTTTTTTGATCGACGTTAAAGCCATAGCCCGGCAAATTCCATTGCCCGTCAAGAATAATAAACACTGGATAAACGGCGTTTGGCTGCTCGTTATACGAAGGTGGTAAGTACACGTGGTAAGGATATTCAATCCCTGTAATCGCAGACACCAAAGATTTAGGCCCGTCATACACTCCTTTAATGTGTTCGTGCCAAACCCATGGTTTTTTGTCATCGGCGGCAAAGGCGGTATTCGACGCTAGCAACAGCGTTAATGCGATTGTAGAAATGAAGTGACGCAAATGAATTCTACTTCGATTAATAAGGTTTATTTTTTGCAAAAAATACATCATTGTTCTTTCCTTTGTAAACACCCCAAATGAGGGATATTGCATGCGAATCACCTAGCAGTTCACGTCGTGCAAACAACATCAAAAGTCACGTTGCCAAAAAGAAAAAAACTGTTTAATTTTAGCGCCTACACTCATAGATTTAACGGGTGTTGTTTTATCCATTGAAGTAGATGATGTTACTTGTAAAGGTTTACCTTTAACAGCGCGACGAGTAACAATATTGTCATTTTGTTTCGCGACTTTTGTTGCTAATGGCAAGGGTAGCTGGGTACTACTATCAATCAGGCTTTTTTTTATTTGTTCGTAGCTTAAGCCAATCGTTTTGCGTAAATTTGCCCCTCGCAGATTTGTTCTGGTCAGGTTGCAATTGTTTAAGTCTGCTTGATGTAGATTAGCACCCACTAAATCTGCCTCGCGCAAATCAGCCTCTCTCAAATTTGCAGCGGTAAAATCTGCGTGTTGCAAGGTTGCACCAGCCAAACGCGCTCGTCTAAGATCTGCTTTTCTAAAACTGCTATTGTTCATCAATGCCGTTGTAAAGTCAGCTTCTCGCAAGATCATGTTATCAAAGTTTTGTTCGGTAAAATTAACGCCTTTTTCTACCCATTTTTGGCCTTTTTGCCTCACACTTTTCAGCCACTTCCCATGCGCCTTAGCCAATGCACTAAGATCTAGCGATTCATCTTTCTCTTGCTTCATCGCTACATCTAAATTAGCTAGACTAAAATAATTCGTTAGGCGAGCAAACTCAGACACATATGCGTTAGCAAGCGCCTTACGAATGCTTTTCGATTCTATTTTATCTCTAGCTTTTTCGTCGTTCTGATGCAAATCCAATAGCAGCGATTGATTTTGAGCCAACTCTCGAAATAATGCAGGTTGTGCTTGTTCAAAAAGCAGTAGTAACGCTAAAAGTTGCGGGTCGTAATTTGAAATCTTAAGGTTTAATGCCAGTTTATGCCTAAGAATCAAATTGTTAATAAAGCGTTTTACTGAACGAGGATTTCGATCCAGTCCATCGAATAAGACCTTCGAGCATGCAAGTAAATCGTCTGGTAACAACGCAGTTATATATGTTTCAAAGGTTTTTTCTGATATAGGCGGCAGGGAAAAAGGTAGTTGAACCATCTTGTCCAAATATTTAGCCTCATTACTGCTGCCACTTTTGCCTGTTTCCGTATTAATTGCGTGCTCAATGGTCTCGCGATCAATGCCAAGGAAGAACACGCAATTTGGTACATTAAAATAAAGCTTAATTGACGACAAAACGCGAACCACACATTCAGGCGAACACCGGTCTAAATCATCGATGAAGAAAACAATTCTTCCATGCCCTTTATCTGCGGCTTTTTTAAGTAGCTCTTTAAAGTGACTCTGTAATTTGGCCCTTGCTTCCCTGACGCGAAACGATTCTTCATCAAGAATTTTCTTAACTTTTTCGACATTATCAATCGAAAGCGTCGTGGTCTTCTTCAACAAAACAGAGCCAAATGCCAATGCCACTTGGGATAACGAGTGTTTAAATTCTTGGTTAAGTCCTAGGGAATCTACCGTTGCATGTAATAAAGATACCGCCGGCGCGTCGTCCTGATCATGCTCCCAGGCGTTAAACCAAACACTATGTGTAGACTGTTCTGCAAAGTGTTGCTCAACCAATTTTAAGAATGTCGTTTTACCTGCCCCCCAAGTACCAAAAATCCCAATCACTAACGGCGTTTCACAACTATCAACCAGTTCTGAAAACGCTTTTGCGAGCTCAACTCGGTCCAGTTGATCATTTACATCCGGTTCATCGTTATATATCGAGGTACTAGAAGAATACTCCTCAGACCTTGAGTGCTGACCATTTTTTTCCATTGTCAGCCCTTACTCAAGGGATAAGCCTAGCAGACAAGACACCCGTCGGTGGATGCACAAATAGCATACTCGCGATAGCCTTCCCTTGAGGAATATAATTAAGCTCAATTCTTACTTGAATATGCGGTTGTGATTTGTCGGTTCCTATAATTTTTACGTCAACGCTTTTAAATGGCGCAACAAAAACCGACTTGCTCCGACTATCATTGTCCATATCGTCACCGACACAATACTCCCGAAGCCAACGCTCGATATCTTCTGACACGACTTCCCAATTGTCATACTGCCCACAACTATGACTTAAATAAGAACGAATAACATTCCATACTCGCCCAACGCAAAGCTGATGCTCTAATTGTATCGCATGATATGCGCAGTCATTCGCCTCTTGACTTGAATATAGTTTTTGCTCCGCAACAGAAGTAGGTGTATGTACAGCCGCAAATTCCCCACTCTTATGGCGAGACAATGAAACAAAACCAAGGGCTGCTAGTTCATGCAGGCGTCGCTCCGAAAAATCCAACTCGCTAGGACCAATGACTTTATAAATTTCATTGCCTTCATGAATATGGTGGGCAGGGATGCCTTCGATTCTGCCCCAGCGTGGACCTCGTAAGTCAGCACACCATCGATCACGAGCAAAAGCATTGACGATAACCGACGCCAAGCCAAATGCGCCACTCATCCAGCTAAAATGATCGTCATTTTCGTCATTTCCGCAATTTTCGGTATACAAAAAACCGTGCTGACGTATGTCACCTTCGCTGTCCCAAGGTATACGGGCTAATAAGCGTGGAAGTACTAGTGATACAAAGGAGGCATCAAGCGTTTGTCTAAACGCTCGCCAATGAAGGTAATCGGCACTTTCGAACAACCTCGTCAGATTATGCAGTTTAGAAAGCGAAGACCATGACGTGAGTGAAAATAAATCTGGAGAAGCGGACATTAGTACTGGCGCTCTGCATATGGCCGCCGTATGCGCCAAATTGTCAAGTAAACTTATGTCTTCACGTTGCAGTGTAATATCAAAGTCGCACACAATAAGCCCGTAGGGCTCACCACCCATCACACCAACTTCATCATCAAAGAGTTTTTTAAAAAGTACACTTCGGTCAATTTCGATGCACTTATCATATTGCTCAAAAACTTCACGCTTTGATACGTTCAGCACTCTCAATTTTAATAGATCGCTAACTTCAGTTTCTCTAGCAAGATATTCAAGGCCACGCCAGGTAGCTTCCAGCGCCATAAATTCTGGATGATGAATAATAAGATCGACCTGCGCAGATAACTTTTTGTCTAGTTCAGAAAGCCTCGCATTAACAAATTCTACAATACCCAACTGGCTACTCTTCCAGTCACTCAAGATCACGCGCAATACAGAATAATGAGTAGCGTCGCTGATACCTTCAGGTAACCCCTCTAATTCAGCATAATCTTCACTATATTCAAAATCGAAAGAAAGTAACTCTACGCGCTTTTCTTCGCTCAGCTCCCAGGATTCAAATTCATCTACAAGCTCGCGTCGTATCTCAAGATTGAGCATCAATTCAGAAAAATAGCTGCGAAGTTGATAAACCTTGTGCAAGTGAGGAACCTGCATAATGACATTTTCAGGCCTAAAATCTGCAAAACGTCGAAAGTGTAAATCTAGACTAAGACCTGAGTCGCCTATACCCAAGGTGTCTTCTACAGTGAAATGTAAATTTGGACTCACTCGGTCAAGCAAATCATCTAAGTTGTTAACGTCGACTGCTTTAAAATTCCTTTCGTGAAGCTGCGGCCTATGTTCCGAATACGACGAGCCACTTAAATTGGCAATAACGGCGACCACAAAAGGAGGTTCTACAATTTTAACTTCGTCACCGACGTCGACACTATATCTTAGTGGTTTCCAACCTAATCGTCGACTACGTCCCTTTGAAGTATCAGACAATATCTCATTCCTTTTTTGGTGTATTGCATTTAAGACCGCAGTAGTTGTTTGTGAGCTGTATAATTTTTGTCCGCACTCAAAAAGTTAGCAGGTCTACTCAAAATCAACAAGTAAAATAACGTTTAACACAACTTATTAGTGCGCAAGTCGCTGAAATATGACTGCATGTTGTGGAAATTTTTCTAATAACTGTGTCTTATCAATATTTCGTCGACAAAATGGATGGCATGCTTGGTTTATTTGCAAACTACAGACATTTTTAACAATGAGCAAATTATTGCTCTGTGCACATAATAGTAAATTGATTTAATGCCGATTTAATCTCAGCAATATTAAAATTATCTGTCGACTCAACAAGTTGCTTAGCATATGTTTCGAGGGCCTCTGATTTACGCGCTTTCGCTAATTCAATCAACGCGTTCGCAAACGCTGCGATTTCTTGTAAGTTATTGCTTTGACTTAACTGTCTGCACTGCGCCAAGTAGTCTTTAGCCAATTCGATGACAAGTTCCTTGCCAAATTGGGTAGTTTTGGTCTGCGTGTCTTGCAACTCAACTTGACTGTATGGAAGGTACTTCTTCAACTCGTCAACGAGTTCCTTTTTTAATACCGGCTTACGCAAATAACCCACAAAATTTTCTCGGCGTTGACGCTCGTAATCATCTCGCATCACTGACGCAGTAAGTGCCACTATTGGCAAATTAGGTTTTGTTTGATTTATTTCATTTGCGGCTTGATAGCCATCCATTACCGGCATACGTATATCCATTACAATTAAGTCAAACTTATGCTTGTTGGCCATCTCTACCGCTTGTCGACCGTTAGATGCTTGCATACATTCAATGTTCAGCATTTTAAAAATTTCAATCAACAGATTTCGGTTATCCTCAATATCGTCAACCACTAATACACGCGCCTTATTAAACGTAACAACACTTGGCATCTG
This sequence comes from Agaribacter marinus, assembly GCF_030160655.1. Lineage (GTDB taxonomy): Bacteria > Pseudomonadota > Gammaproteobacteria > Enterobacterales > Alteromonadaceae > Glaciecola > Glaciecola marina. The sequence continues at coordinate 453,631 of NZ_BSOT01000006.1, read as the reverse complement.
TCGATCGATGGAGGCTTCAGACTCCCCCCTTTTAACCGCCATAATATCAACTTCACGTAATAACACCGAAAAGCAAGCGCCATTGCCAGGCTGACTAGTGACAAAAATTTTACCGCCCATCAATTCGACTAAGCGTTTACTAATGCTCAGGCCTAGCCCCGTACCACCATATTTTCTTACGCTTTGACCTTCATGCTGCTGAAAACTCTGAAAAATATGTTCAAGCATATGTTGCTCAATGCCAATGCCGGTATCTTGCACATCAATGCGCAAATCGACCGTACTGTGAATGTCATTTTTGTTTTCGGCCGCGGCCAACAAAGTGATGCTGCCAGTATCCGTAAACTTCACCGCATTACCGACCAAATTAAATAATACCTGTCGTATACGCGTAGAATCTAACAATAAGGCATGTGGAATTCGGTCATCCACTTTTAGTATGAAGTCTAAGCCTTTATTTCGCACATTCATGGAAAATACATTGCTAATATCTTCGAAAATACTATGAGGATTACAGACTTCCTTCGAAATATTCAACTTCCCGGCTTCAATCTTAGACAAGTCCAATATGTCGTTTATCAACAATAACAATGAACTACCGGCAGATTTAATGGTTTTAACAAATGACGTAAGCTTTGTATCTTGAATTTGCTCTTCTAACAGCTCCGTAAAGCCAATTATCGCGTTCATTGGCGTACGAATTTCGTGGCTCATATTCGCTAGAAACTCTGATTTAGCCTTATTCGCTAGCTCGGCGTGATTCTTTGCTTTCTGTAGATCTCTTTCCATCGAAATCCGTTCATTTAAATCTACAATAATATGCAATAAGGCATCTTTGTTTTGATACCGAATAGCAATAATAGACAATAGCCCTTCAATACTCTGACCATCGACAGTTGAGATTTTCGTTTGATGATCCAGTACTTTGTCGGTTTCACCGTTATAAAACTGCGTGCCCATCACAGAGTGCACCTTGGCTTCATCTATCCCCAATGCATTAATTGCGTTTACATTAGCCATAAGCAATAAATCAGTTTGCACGTCCACCACATAGACGATCACAGGAATATTATCGATAACCACAGATAAATTGCGTTCACTTTGTTTTAAAGATAGTTCAGTACGAGTTCTCAGTTGGATTTCACACTGTAGTCGCCTATTCCAAAAAAATACAAAAGAAATAATGGCAACGGCCACTGCGAGAATGATAAAAATAAGTTGATAATCCGTCTTGAGCAGTAATTCTTTCTCACCCCATTTGTCCAAAATCTGCTGTTTTTCGACGGTACTAATACTCGCCAATACCTTGTTTATCATTGGCACTAGCTCAGAAAACTCAGGCTGTATAGCAAAGCTAATCTCTAAATCGTAGTTTGTTTTACCCACAACGCGTAAACTGCTATAGCCTTTCTCGGCAATGAGGTAATTTACTTGCGCCAATGGACTAATTAGCACATCTGTTTTACCTAAATATAAGTCTTCTAGGCCGACATCGGTGGATGAAACAATCTGAAATTGCTTATCAGGAAAACGATTTATCAATGCATCCGAACTAGCATAATCGTGAATTATCGTTATTCGCTTGTCCATCAACTTACTGACATCATCGATATATTTGTGCTCATTTTGCATTACAATTACAAATGGGCTTTGGATGAAACTGTCAGTAAATAGTAGGTCCTGATAAGGTTTATAGGTGCTTGCCGCAGTCCCCATGTTAACTTTTTTTGTTAACATCAGATTTGTACTTTCTTGCCAACTATTAGTGCTTACTCTTGAAAAGGTAATATCAAGGGTTTTTGCCACCAAATCATAGTACTCGGGCATCATGCCCTGATACTGATCTTGCTGATCAACGGCTTCGAAAGGCATCCAACTTGGATCTGCTACAAACGTAAATTCATTGTGCTCCAATAACCAAGCTTGTTCTTCTTTGCTTAGTGCTATTCTTGACGTACCGCCTAATTGTCGATTTATTCCCCATTTATCAAGCATGTAGTCAAACCTATCATCCTCAATCTGAATCAAAGCCAAATTAATGATGTCCAGTAAGGGCTGATAATCGTCTCTTACCGCTATGTGCAACGAATTTATCGGGAGGTTTGGCAAGGTCTTAAGCGGCACTATATTGCTTTGTGGTGTTTTGTCGAGCAAGTACATCACAACGGCATGTGAATCAAACAACACATCGGCTTTATTCTGAGATATATACTGTATCGCTTGCGCTGGCGACTCTACATAGATGAATTCTATTCCCGGGATTTGCTGACGGATTTCTTCTTCCATAGCTGCGTCACGAATTATGGCTAAACGATACCCTGACAGCTCCTCAATACGGGAAATATCGATATCACTTCGAATAAAAAAATAATTAAGTACATCTATGTATGGTACTGAGAATAATAGGTGCTTTTCACGTTCGGGCGTTTTAAATGCAGCGGCTAATAAATCACTTTGCTTCTGTTCAACGCTTACCAATGCCCTTTCCCAAACGTCATTAGAAAACCTAAACTGTAAGCCCGTTAATGCGGCAACTTCTAATAACATGTCATGACTTAAGCCATCATGTTCGCCTCGCTCATTTTGATATTCGAAAGGTGCCCATGCGTAGTCGCCGGCCACATTTATCACCGGGTGCTCCTGAATCCATTTATGCTGTTCATCGGTTAACTTCAGACGATTTTTTGCCTGTCCAAACTCAGCGCTTACTTTCGACTGTGTTGATGTGTCTGCAAGACTATTGGGGCTAAACCAACGATTGTAAATTTCTCTATGCTGCTCTGGAGTAATTGCATCCAGCCCTTTTTGAATAATGTTCGCCAACTCAGGATGTGCCTTAGTAGACGCAATGTGTATTGGGTTCTTACCTAAATGACGAGTTGATTTAAAAGGCACAATAGTATTAATACCTTCGATATCTAAGGTGTATATCAACGCACCATATGTATCAAACAGTATATCTGCGCGATTTTCCAGCACTGCATCAATGGCTTCCCCAAAGGTAAGTACATCAACAATTATAATTTCAGGAAAGTGGCGTTGGATTATTTTTCGATGCGCATAACCTAAAGGCAGTGCCAGACGCTTACCATTGAGATCTTCTAATCTATTGACCTGTAAATCTTTACGAACAAAAAAATAGTCTAGTGCTTCAAAATATGGGCGGGAAAAATTAAGAAAGGCTTCTCTTTCTTCGGTTTTGTAGACGGCGCCCAAAATCTGGACTTGATTATTTTTTGCGCGTGCTAAATTAACGTGCCATTCATCAATAACTACTCGGTAGGTCAAGCCAGTTTTCTTTGCTACCAACTGCAAATAATCCCATGCGATGCCCTGATAATTGCCTTGTTTATCGGTGAAATTAAATGGCGTCCAGTCAGGACTTCCACCAACAACAAGCTGCTGATGGTTGGCTATCCACTCCTGTTCTTGTTGAGTAAGTTGGACTTTTGCCAAGTGTTGAGCCTCGGCTTGCTGAAAACCCAAAATAAGGAGCAAAAGTAAACAAAACGCAAAGCGAAATGGCATCTTACTGTTTCATTATTTCCAAAAACTCTGGCAGATGTTCTACCAGGACTTCCACCAAAAATGGGTCAAAATGTATACCGCTGTTTTGTTTAATATACTCCACGGCATCCTCTACCGACCATGCGTTTTTATATTGACGTTTATGGGTAAGCGCATCAAATACATCCGCTAGCGCCACAATTCGACCAAAAATATGTATTTCTTCGCCTTTTAGTCCTCTTGGATAACCGCTGCCATCCCATTTTTCATGGTGTTCGCGAGCAATAATGGCCGCCGCTGTCGTCAAACGACGCTTTGAATTTTTGAGTAAGTCATACCCTTTTTCAGCATGCGTTTTCATTAAGGTCATTTCGTCGTCGGTCAAGCGCCCAGGTTTATGCAAAATATGTTTGGGTATCGCGATTTTACCAATATCATGCATAGGCGATGCTAAAAAGATAGCATTCACTTCTTCGTCACTCAAATAGTCAACGTATTGGGCTAGCAACTTACTAGTATCTGCGACTCGCTTAATATGCTGTCCGGTTTCATCAGATGTAGACTCCATAACTTCCATCAGAATATAGATCATCTCACACTGATTTTCTTCAATCTCTTTTGTCAGCCTCTCCGCTTGAAGCCGAGCTTTTGTTTGTACTTCATCAGAATGTTCTTTTAGTGCTTTACGTGACAACGCTAGCTCAACATGTGTTTTGACTCTAACGAGCAACTCGTTGGCATGAAAAGGCTTGACGATATAGTCGACTCCCCCCGCCAAAAAACCTTGTGATATTGAATCTACATCCGCTTTAGCCGTCAAAAATATTACCGGTATATCTTTAACGTTCTCCATCTCTTTGATTTGACGACACACATCATAACCATTCACCTTGGGCATCATGATATCTAATAAAATTAAATCGAAGGAGTTGCATTTTATTAACTCGAGGGCTTCTTGACCATCAGATGCAAAAGAAAACATATAACTTTCTTCCCTCAAAATATTCATCGCAACCTGAATATTCTCGGATACATCGTCAACAATAAGGATATGTATATCTTTGCCGCTTTTCAAAAAAACTCCTTAATATCAAAAACATTCTTAACAAATGGAAAGCTATTGATACACAGGAGTCTACAATATTACAAACTTTTTTTTCATATGAAAGTATAAGGACAGTTGGCAACAAGTGAAAAAAAAGATGCATAGCAATGGCTGTGCATCTTCAAAAACTATTATGTGTCACTCAATCACTTTGTCAGAAGCTATATTTAACACCGACATTTAACGCTGATCCTGCGGTGTTAAACGCTTCAAGATCTTGATATTCCGTATCAAAAGCATTTTCAACCCTGACAAATACGCTAACGCCGTTATCAAATTTATACCTAGCGCTTACATCCACAACGTCGTAATTAGGCAACGCCGTACCAACATCGACAAAGTCACGAACAAAACGCATGTTCGCCGCAAAGCTCAACTGATCGAATTGATAACTTAAACCAATGTTTGCCAAGTGTTCTGGCCGACGTAAACGCTGCTCACCCGCTGTATCTTCGGTGTCGTTATATGTATAGTTTGCGGTGAGCACTAGTTCGTCTGCAAGCTGCTGATTTACGATGAGTTCAACACCCTCAGAGAATGACGTGCCAATGTCTTGCAAATACCCAGAAAAACCCGCTAAATCGAAAAAGATACTGTCTTCAATTTTTTGGTCGAAATAGACGATTTCATAGCTAGATCCGGCCTCAGTAGCATAAGCCACTGCGAGCTCGTAACCTTTCGTTTGCTCTTCTTTCAATGAGGTTTCTGACGCGGGCGCAAATGCAAATGGCCCTCGATTATATTCAATCTCAAAAATACTCGGTGCCCTAAAGCCAGTCCCATAAGCCCCACGCAACTTCAGTTCACCACCCTTTACTTCCCATAATTTGGCTGCACTTAAGCGGTAACTAACCCGCTCACCAAAATCTTCATTGTCGTCGTAACGTAAGCCTGCGGTGACAAAAGTATCACTCAATACTTCACTTTGATACTCAAGATAATACCCTTTTTGCGTACGCGCTTGATTGGCGGAAGAAATGACTTCCTGCTCCCAGTCAAAGCCCCAAATTACGTGGCTATTGTCACTAATATCGGCGTTACCGACATATTCGACTCTTTCGACGTGACCCTTGGTAAAAAAGCTTGATACACCCTGATTGACGTTTTCCCTTTCCACTAGGGTTTTAACAAAGGCCAATTCATGTTCGGTGCTACCAAGTGTATATTCTGCATTTATACGAAGGTTGTTTTGCTGAAAATTAGTTGTGCAAAAATTGCTAAAGCTTGCACCAAACCCACAACTGTCAAATTTACCTTCGCCATCGTTGCTCCTTGCAACGACACCTAGCCGTAAATCATCATTAATTTGGTATCCAAAGCGCGCATGAATAGTCGTATTCGAATAGCCATCGCTGTCAGCATCGATTAAGTCATTCACACTGGAATTAAAGCCATTTGTATTGTAGTCAGACGCAGAAACATAATAGTCAACGCCGCCTAAACCGCCGCCAATTTCACCGGCAATATTGCGTGTATCAAAACGCCCGCCTTCAGCAGATACACTTCCAAAAAGCGCTTCATTTTGTTGCCCAGTGTGAATGTTGATTACACCACCTGCATCAGCGCCATACACTAAACCTTGTGTACCACGTAAAATTTCGACTCGGGTAATGTTAGAACTTAATAAATGCGCTACTTGCGTTTGCACTTGTGTACCCGTTGGGTCTGAAATATCAACACCGTCAACGCGTACTAAGGTACGATAGCCCTCTTCCCCCCGCACTCTTAGTGCAGAAGTTGAGCCAACACCACCGCTATTAGTAGCATTTACCCCCGGTTGTACCTTGAGTATGTCAGCTAAACTAATGTAACCACGGCGCTCAATATCGTCTTGCGTGACGACGGATATCGAAGTAGCGACTTCTCGCAATGGGGTCGCGACTCGACTTGATACAACAACGATTTTTTCGACAGTATCTTCTGATGAAGATTCATCAGCAGACAAATAAGTAGATGATAATGCTAATCCAATGGCTAGCGATAATTTACGGCCTTGCATGTGTCTTCCTTAATCAAAATAACGATCAAGGGAGGGAAAAGGAAAGCTAGCACCAAACAAAAATGAATGGCACATCTCATTCACATATTCTATATGAGGAGAGAACAGTTCAACAAATGTTAGCATGTGAAAAACTGTGAATTCCGATGAAGCCCTCCGCTTCATTCAAAAAGGTAAGCCAATAATAAGCGCCTACAATAACGTGCTCTTATTGGCGATAAATTGCGTCTTAGGCCGGTATCGGGCTAACCATTCAATAGGACAATTAGAATGGTGTTACCGTTGCGGGGGCAGCGGTGGATTCACGTTAAACAGACCAAATTTGTTCAGCAATACCACACTTCCCGTTTACCCTGTCCCGATGATCTTGGTATGACAATCGACAGGCACCTTAAACAGCGCGCGAACAATACAAATCTAGGCGCAGAAAGTCAATGCAGTTCTAACGGCACTCACATCCATTCGCTTATATTTGCGTCAACCTTCTGTCTACTTGAACGTCCGCCGCTAGTTTTGGAAGGGCTTTATTTAGCTTCATTTTGCGCAGTATAAAGTGTTCTTGCCGCCGCTATTTGCTCACACAGTAGGGTAATTTCATCCAACATCCGTGTTGTCATACGATGTACTTTGTCAGAATTCGGATGCAATATTTGCTTGTGTTTAACCGCTGGAATCTCGTGCCACTGCTGCCAATCGATACCGTCTGGGCTTTCACCACTATGAGGACTTGGTTGAATAATCACTTGAGGTTTGTAAGCAATTACTTTTTCTAAAGACACTTGAGGGTAATCTTCGGTCGCATTTACAAACGGGTTATTGCCGCCACAAAGCGCAACTTGTTGTTGCGGCCATGCTTGCCCTGCAACGGTACGAAGCGGCCGAGACCAAAGCTCATAAAATACAGAAATTGGGGCTGCATTTTGGTATTGCGTTTTAATCTCATTTAATCGCACCAAATACCGACTTGCAATCCGCTCAGCGGCAGTACTTCGCCCCGTCAACTCACCTAACATTCTAATTTCGGTCGCCACGTCTTCGAGCTTAGTTGGATGAGAATACACTACCTTAATGTTATATTTTTCGAGGCGCGCAAGGTCTTCCATAGGATTACCGGTTTGCCATGCAATCACGGCATCAGGGCGTAGTTGCAAAATTCTCTCAACTTGCAATCGGGCGTAGTTGCCTATTCTTGGGATTGCCTCAGCGTCTTTTGGAAAATCGGCGTGTTCCGTTGTACCAATAATTTGTTGGCCTGCGCCAATTTCATACATAGACTCAACAATATGCGGTGCTAAAACAATAAAACGTAATGATTGTTTTGCAAGGTCATCAGGACTAACAGGCGTGTTGTCAGACGCTTGGCAATTGACAGTATACAGAAGCAGCAGCATCCATGTGCTAAGCCTACGAATATTGTTAAACCATAATGCCATCACCAATCAATACCTTTTTGTGCTTTAATGCCGTTATCAAACGCGTGTTTTACTGGTTTTACTTCACTTACCGTATCTGCCATTTCAGCTATCGCTCGATGACAAGCTCGCCCAGTCACGATAACACTCTGGTCTTTAGGCCTATTCTCGAAAGCTTGCAATACATCGTCTAAATCAAGATATTTGTAGGTAATCATATAGGTAATTTCATCCAATAACACCACATCAATAGAAGAGTCAGCAAGCCAAATTTTTGCTTGTTCCCACGCCGCCTTTGCAGCCTTAATATCGGTGTCTTTGTCTTGTGTCTCCCAAGTGAAGCCTGTACCCATTACGTGAAATGGAACTTCACACTTTTGCAATAAATCACGCTCTCCACAAGGCCACGTGCCTTTCACAAATTGCACAACGGCGGCGCTTAAGCCATGTCCTACCGCACGGGCAACAGTACCAAAACCCGAGGTTGATTTACCTTTCCCATTGCCGGTGAGAACAATTAAAATACCACGTTCTTCTTGCGCTTGCGCAATACGCTCATCTACCTTGGCTTTGTGTTCTTGCATCCTCTCTCGGTGCTTCTCTTTACTTTTCTGCGCGTTGTCATCATTGCTCATGTTAATCTCCTGTAAGCCCCGGTAAATATTGTTGAAGTCGCTGCCAATCCAAGTATTTTTCAGTCATATCGGCAATGCGTTTAATCTCTTTTTCTTGTTGCGAATCATAATCTTCCATCAATTGTGTGTTTGCGCCGGCCCAGCATAAAATGTGCTGCATCGCTTCAGGCTCATCAAACAAGCCATGTAAATACGACCCTGCGACTTGATTGTCTGCCGAGACGCAACCATCTTCCTTGCACTTACCTTCCTCACCCGCACTGTTGTCACCATTGAGCAGACAAAACGGACTAACCATCGCTGTTTTACGGGAAACACCTGCATGTATCTGATAGCCTTTTATCTGCACCTTAGGCATAGGCATTTGGTTGCTTGCAGACAAGCACAACACACCGCTGTCTTGTGTGAGTTGTTTTTCTGCCTTAAGCACCGTAGAAATTGGCAAATACCCTAAGCCCTCACTAACACCGGGATTGCCTTCAATACCTTTTGGGTCACTCACTGATTCACCTAACATTTGATACCCACCACATATGCCAAGCACCTTGCCGCCATATCGCAAATGGCGCTGAATATCCTGTTGCCAGGATTGCGCTTTAAGCATAAGCAAGTCTGCTCGCACATTTTTACTACCAGGTAAAATAATTAGATCAGCAGGCGGTAGCGGGCTACCCTGAGGCACCAGTTGCAAATCTACTTCGGGATGTAAACGCAAGGTATCGAAGTCAGTGTGATTACTAATCCGACTAAACACTGGCACCACAACCTTCAGTTTTACCTTAGAGACCTTCTGCTCAACTTGAATGGCATCTTCGGCGGCAAGCTGTAAATTATGAAGATATGGCAACACGCCAAGTACTGGTTTTTCTGTTCGTGCCTCTAACCAATCGAGGCCTGATGTCAACAATGAGATATCGCCACGAAACTTATTAATGACAAAACCAACTACCCGCGCGCGTTCCGAAGCAGAGAGTAAATCGAGGGTCCCGACTAATTGCGCAAACACACCCCCGCGGTCAATATCAGCAATCAAAATCACGGGGCAGTCCACTGCTTCTGCAAAGCCCATATTCGCGATGTCTCTATCGCGTAAGTTAATTTCAGCAGGACTTCCCGCCCCTTCAACAACAACGACGTCATACTGAGACCTTAAACGTGCGTGAGATTCAATCACTGCACTCATCGCTTTGGTTTTATACGCGTGATAAGGCCCTGCTTGCATATCACCAATAGCCTTCCCATGCACAATTACCTGCGCGCCAGTATCAGTAGATGGTTTTAACAATATCGGATTCATATCCACATGAGGGACAATACCCGCCGCTTTTGCCTGTACGGCTTGCGCACGTCCGATTTCGCCGCCCTCTGCAGTGACTGCACTATTTAAGGCCATATTCTGCGGCTTAAAAGGCGCCACATTGTAACCTTTATTTTTTAGACAGCGGCACAGTGCAGCCACAAGCATACTCTTGCCCGCGTCAGACATGGTACCTTGTACCATAATGGTGTTTTGTTTATATCTTGATTCACTCAAAATTGGCTCTCTAAGGGCGCAGGTTTACCTATAAACTTAAGGATGGGTTTAGCGTTCGGAACATCAAGTATCACAATACGAGTCAAGCTTGCGTACTCAATACTCAACTGCTGATACAAATCACCTCCTTGCCAGTCAATACCCAAAATGGATGCAACAATTTGACGAATAACACCGCCGTGACTCACAACAAGTACCCGTTGACCTTTGTATTGTTGACATATGTCTGTAAAGCCTTTGCACACTCGTTGATACATTGCTGCAAGCGCCTCACCCTGGGGCGGTGTATTTGTTGATGGCGATTGCCAAAAAGCATCTAAAAGCGGCCACTCGTTTTGCAAGTTGCCATGTAAGTCGTCAAAGGCGACACCATCCCAACGGCCAAAATTACATTCCATCAAGTCGTTAGATGTCTGCACAGGAATTAATTTTGTGTTTCCTGTGTTTTTAGCAAAGGCATAGCATCTGCTTAAGGGCGAACTTATTATTACATCGGGTATAGGTAGGCTCTCGGTTTGCGATTGCATCTTTTGCCACCCGTCATCACTTAGCGCTACATCTGTATGCCCATACAGTGCAGATTTACCAGCCACATCACCGTGACGAAGTAAGTCGATGGTCGTATTTGCCATCTTATTCACGTCTTTTACTCGTTTGCTCAGCATTAGCTGCGGACATAGGAACTTTATTCGTCCGAGATTTTAACGACATGGGTAAGCCTGCTGCGATAAACTTGACTTCGTCCGCCGCTTTCGCAATGGCTTGATTCATCCACCCGGCCTGATCAACAAATTGCCGGGTCACTTCGCCCATCGGAATAACGCCCAACCCCACTTCGTTCGAGACAAAGATAATGTGGCTTTTGCTCGCACTCGCCGCCGCAATTAGGTCAGCAAATAAACACTCAAAATCTTGATTGGGGCAATGATAAATTTGATTATTTAGCCATAATGTTAAACAATCAACGAGTACAATTTGAGTATCATTAGTGCGTCTAATTGCTGTACTTACGGCAAGCGGCTCTTCAATTAAATGCCAGGTGTCAGGTCGCTCACGTTGGTGACGTTGAATACGCGCCTTCATCTCATCGTCGATAGCTGTTGCAGGGGCTATATAGCTCACCTGTAGGCCATCACTTTCGCTCAATTGCGTTGCAATTTGTGTCGCGTATTGACTCTTACCAGAGCGCGCACCACCTAAAATCAAATAAATCACTTTAGCCCTCGCCTACAAGAGTTGCCAACATCACGCCATATATAAGCAGTTCATTAATAATGATGCTCGCCCCTAAGGTATCTCCGGTAAAGCCATCTATATGCTTGTTTTGCCAAGCCTTTAGTAGAACACGACTGACCCAACATATTGTCAGTAAAATAAGCATCGTAGTGAAAGGTAAAAGTAGGCAAGCGACAAGGGCAGTTAACAATAAAATACTAAGATGCGACGCGCGAAAAGGTTTCGCCATGGGTGAACTCTTTGATTCACTATGGGGTGTAGATACATGCGCCATGTCTTGCACATAACTGATGCCAATTGTACGGCTCAATGGGTAGGCAATACATAGGGCTGGAATAACAAAAGCGTGTTCGGCCAAAGCAGATAGTAATACAAACTTTCCTAACAGTGCGCAAATCAACGCGCTAGCACCATAAGTGCCTAAGCGGCTGTCTTTCATGATGCTAAGTTTACGCTCTTTAGTATACCCACCCCAAAATCCATCAGCAGTATCAGCTAAACCATCTTCATGGAAAGCGCCAGTCATTAATACGCTGCTCACAACAAGCAAAAATACAGCAACGTTGCTTGGAAAAACAGCACTATAGAACATGTAAAGCAAAGACAAAAGTGATGCCAATATCCAGCCCACAAGCGCGACATACTTGCCTGCTTCGTGCATTTTATCTGGGCTGTAATTCAAGTTCTTTTTTACCGGTAGTCGTGAAAAAAAACTGATACTCAGCATTAATAAATTAAGTTCTTGCCGTATGCGAGTACTCATATTAATGTTCCTATTAAGCTGTTTTAAATTTCTTTAAGCCATTGTAAATCAACTTACGTCAACACACTTGGATCAAGTACCGCCATGTCGTTGTAAAAACTCGCAGCACTTCGTAGCAGAGGAACAGCGAGCACAGCGCCAGTGCCCTCACCCAATCGCAAACCTAAATCCAATAGCGGAGTAGCGCCCAAGGCCGTTGCTAAGTAGGGAAACGCCCCTTCAGCCGAGTGATGGCTAAATACCATGTAGTCTTTAACATTTGGGTGAATATAGCTGGCGAGCATCGCAGCGACCCCAACGATAAAACCATCGACAATAATCGTTTTTTTCATTTGCGCTGTCGCTAGCATTGCACCAACTATTTGCGCAATTTCAAACCCGCCGAACTCGGTCAATGCTAACTCTGCATCTAATAGTGGGCAGCCTTTACCCGCTTGCACACGTCTGAGCGACTTATCAATTAACGCCGTTTTTTTGCACAATTGTTCCGGAGATATACCGGTCCCGAGCCCAGCTACTTCACTCGCGTTCAAACCAAGTAACGTAGCAAGTAACGTAGATGCGCTGGTAGTATTGCCAATACCCATCTCGCCAAATGCCAGCGTATTTGAACCTTCACTAATGGTTTGTTTTGCAATCGCCTCTCCCGCCGCCATCGCCGCAGTAACTTGTGTTTGAGTCATTGCGGCTTGCACTGAAAAATCAGCCGTTCCTGCCGCAATACGTTGCTCAAAAAATATATTCGCGTCGCTACTTATGGGGTGTAATAAACCCGCATCTATGACTCTCAACGCGACGTCATTCGCCCTGCAAAAACAGTTGATTGCCGAACTGCCTTCCAAAAAGCGCTCCGTCATAAAACCAGTGACTTGCTGAGGCGCAATACTTACTCCATGCATTGCCACACCATGATCTGCGGCAAACAACAACACTGTGGGTGATGTAATCACGACCTTCGATTGCCTTGTTTGTTGTTTTTCGTCGGACTGAATACATGCCAATTGCAAAGCTAAAGCTTCGAGGACGCCGAGCGACCCGATGGGTTTTATCTTGCCATCAATGATCTGTCTAATCTGCGGGGCAAGTGCATTGTCAACAGGTGAAATTTGCCAATAATCGGCACTAAAGACTGACATAAAATGATTGCTACCTTTTTAAATACCAATTCGGTATGTGAGAGTTGGTGTTACATGCATAATTTGCTTAGTTTGCTTAGTTGCAGGTATTGCGCAGCTTACTGAAATAACACACCTCGCCTTTGCGATACAAAGTCATCCACGCTGCTTCATTGCCAACAAAAAGAAAACACTGCCAATCGCGGAAGTGATAATACCAATCGGAATCTCTTGTCCGTCAATCGCTACACGAGCAAATACATCGACTAACACCATAAAAATGCCACCGAACAACGCACTACCAAGCAGTAAAGCTCTGCTCGTTACCCCAATCCAATTTCGTACAATATGCGGAATCATTAAGCCGACAAAACCAATGCCACCGCAATAAGCCACCACGCACGCGGTTAATCCAGCGCATATGGTTAAACATAAAACACGCAGATACTTTACATTGACACCCAGGGTAAGCGCGTTTTCGTCGCCCAGTAGCAGAGCATCTATTTGCGGGCCAAATAGCAATAGCAACGACATGCAAATAGCAACTATTGGTAACATTACCCATGCATACCAAACTTCCGCTCTGGCTAGACTCCCCATCAACCAAAATACTACTTGGTTAGCAGCAAATGGGTCCCCTACATATAGAATAAAATGGCTGAGCGCACTGAGCATAAAAGATACCGCCACACCGGCTAACAGCATATGCTCAACTTTCCGGCCAAATGTGGTACGCGCCAAGATTAACACTAAACTGACGGCCAATAACGCCCCTAAGAATGCCGCCAAAGGCAGCGCAATAGCAAAGGCCTCGCCTTTTGCGTCTGTCGGCACGCGAAGCACATTATTGATAAATACTGTAGCAATAGCCGCACCCAAACCCGCGCCTGACACGACACCAAATAAGTAAGGGTCAGCAAGGCCGTTACGCGTGACATTTTGCAAGGTTGCGCCAGCAAGCGACAATGCAGCACCAACTAAAAATCCTACAGCAACGCGGGGAAACCGAATATCCCAAAAAATTACCTTACTGATTTCATCATGACAATCTGAAAATAAACACACTGCTACGTCAGTAGCGCTCAAATTTGCGGCACCAAATAATAGAGAAAACAAAGGTGTGATCAGCGCAAAAATGACGAGCCACATCCAAGGTGATTTAATATTCACCTTCATCAAATTTATGCGCATGTAGATCCCTGAAAAAACGACCGTTGCGCGTTAAACTCAGGCCGAAAATTCACCTGTAAATATCCATCTTGACTATGCTTCACTTCACATGGCACATTAAACGTTTTAGTAAGCAATGTTGCCTGTAACACATCTTTAGGTAAGCCGGTCGCAACAAGATTACCTTGTGAGAGTAAACCCAGCTCATCGCAATAACTCGCCGCAAGCGTTAGGTCATGCAAACTAACAACAATGGTCTTATTTTGCGAGCGGCACAAGGCTTTTAGTAGCTGCAGTATTTGGTGTTGATAATATACGTCTAGATGATTGACCGGCTCGTCAAGTATCAACAAGGGGGAACGTTGCACCAATGCTCTTGCGATTAAACAACGTTGTTGTTCACCACCAGAGAGCGCACTAAATAGTTGTTGACGCTTATCCACCAACCCTACCGCATTAAGTGCATTTTGAATGGCTTTCTCATCTTCATCATTGCGTCTAGCAAGCAAGGTTTTATGAGGCAGCAAACCCATTTCGATAACTTGTTGAGAAGTAAGCGCGAATACCGTGTCGTTGATTTGATTCACAACGGCCACCTGCTGTGCAAGAGACTTAATATCCAGTGTTGTAATATCTTGTCCTTGCCAAAGCACTTCGCCTTTGCCATTGAGTTGCGCAGACAAGCATTTTAATAATGTTGTTTTTCCGGCCCCATTTGGCCCTAGCACGCCATATAGCTTGCCAGCAGGCAAACCCAAGCTGATACCATTTAGTATTGGTTTATTATCGATTTTCACAGATATGTTTGACGCTTTGAGCGCAGGCGCGTTTGCCATTTGATACTACCTACCTACAAGCAACGTATCTACCGAGGAAAAAGTACGGACAGGAATAGACCAAGCAGAAAACAAAAAAAGAGAGCGCAATACATGTTTTCATTCGTGTATTCCCGCACGAAAGCATAAGCAGCTGATTAATCACCGAAACTAATAGGCCGCAATTAATAGACCCAAGTTAATAGGCCACAGCTAATTGGTTGGTATCTGACTTTCTGCGTCGTTTAGGTAAACAACATTGCGCAGATTACAGTTGCGGGCACAGTCTTGGCGTCTCACCAAATTCCCATTTAATTGCTATCACTAACGTTCACAGTGATGACAAACCAATTAACGCTCATGAGTGTAACAATAAATGGAAAGGTTTAAAACGGCAGTGTTGTGGTTCGGATTGCAACGCTTGTTCAAAAAGAGTGAATCAACGGTCAATACGTCCATAGCAAAAAAATCAATATAGATGTTAAATCTCATAAATTCTGCTAAAAGCGAGTGCCGTAAAGGTGTTCAGCCACATATGATGTAAACAATATGTTAATGATGATTGACTTGATGCAATGCTCTCGTAGTATGGCCTGCTAAGTTTTTGATTTAACATTTTGAAAAACAAAAAAGGCGCACCCCAATATGCAATCGTTTGTAAAATGCCAATTAGTCATTGTCGTCGTATTTTTTTCGATATTCATAACGGCATGCAGTTCTGACGAACAGAGTAAAGCCGTTGATTCTGTCGAAATTACACCCAAGAACGTGCTTATTTTTACGAAAGCACTGGATGACACCACGGCAGCCAAAGAATCTAGAGAAGCAAGCGCCCAAATATTAAGAGAAACGCTTTCTACGCATAACGTTAATGCGACGGTTTCTGACGACAGTAGCCTATTTAATGATGCTAATTTAAAAGAGTACGCTGCCCTTATCTTCTTAAACAATACGGGCGATATTCTTACGCCTGCTCAGCAAATAGCGATGGAGCGGTATATACAGGCGGGAGGCGGCTTTGTCGGACTTCATTCGGCAAGCAAAGCCGAACAAAAAAGTGCTTGGATTTGGTACCAACGCTTACTCGGTGGCACCTATAAAAGTCATTCTACCGTGCCATCTAACATTCAAACTGCCCGCATCCGGGTGCTTGATAAAACGCACGCATCGGCCATACATATACCCGACAATTTCAGCATTAACAATGAGTGGCTAGAATTCTCAAATTTATCAACCCGCAGAACGGATATACTCGCCATTGATAGTGGCTCATACAATCGTAATACTTATGCGCCTGATTCAAGCCAAAACAGCGCTGAAACTCGCGATACCTACCTTCCCATTGCATGGTTTCTTGAATTTGACGGCGGACGGTCATTTTATTCTGGCCTAGGCCGTGACGAAAGCAGTTTTAAAAATGACATAGTCATGAAACACATACTTGGCGGTATTGAATATGCGATAGGTAACAATACGAGAAATTATAGCCTGTCGAGGCCAGAACCGAATCGTTTCGTAAAAGACGTGTTGTTAGACAAGCTAAATGAGCCTGTTAGTTTAGATATTACAAAAGATGGTAGCGCGGTTGTATTTGTCGAACGAAAAGGCAAAATACATTGGGTGGACGTAAGCAGTCGAACAACTACACAAATTGGTAATATCGATGTTTTCTCTGCCGAAGGTTTTGGTGAGTTTGGCTTACTCGCACTAGCGCTTGACCCCAACTTCGACACAAACAAGCATATTTTTTTAATGTACAACGTCGCCTCAAAAAACGACGCCACGGGGCCGCTCCAACGTATATCTCGATACACAATAGTAGACAACAAAATCGACTTATCTAGCCAAATTACCTTATTGGATTTTGCTAACGAAGATACCTGTTGCCATACTGGGGGCAACATGGAATTTGATGCTGAAGGCAATCTATTTATTGCCATTGGTGACAATACTAATCCATTCAAATCCTTCGGTGTTGGACCTGCCGACTTTAGAGATGGGCGTGAAGCGCATGACGCATATCGCTCATCAGCAAACACGCAAGACTTTAGAGGGAAGATATTGCGCATTACTCCGCAAGCTGACGGAACTTACACCATCCCCAAAGGTAATCTTTTTACTGACGCCACCATAGGAAAACCCGAAATCTATGTAATGGGCACTCGTAACCCCTACACCATTGCCTTTGATAACAAAGAAAAAACACTTTATTACGGTGATGTCGGCCCTGACAGTAAAGGCGCAAATGCAGAGCACGGTGCAAAGGGTTACGATGAAGTGAACAAAGTCACTAAAGCGGGAAATTTCGGGTGGCCCTTGTTCATTGGCAACAATAAGGCATTTAGACAATTTGACTATGCAACAAATATAGCTGGCGCATGGAATAACCCTCTCAAGCCAATCAATACGTCACCGCGAAATACGGGTGCTAGACACTTGCCAGAAGCGCAGCCAGCTTATATTTGGTATCCATATAGCCATTCAGAAATATTCCCAGAATTGGGTGCTGGTTCTAGAAATGCTCTAGTCGCGGGTGTTTATCGTAGCAACAGTCACGCTGACGCTCTTCCAGAATATTATGACGGCGGCTTATTTATCTCTGATTTTATGCGCCGTTGGATCAAAGTTGTCTTTGAAGATGAAAATGGTGACATCTATAAAATTGAAGACTTTGCGCCTGACGCTGAATTTGTTGCGCCGATCGACCTGAAGTTTAGTTATCAAGGACAACTATATGTATTGGAATATGGCTCAAAATGGCACTCGGGTAATGTAGACGCTCGCCTCTCTAAAATCACATATACGGGCGACGGAAATCGTGAACCTACAGCCAAACTAACGACATCCGTAACAAATGGTTTAGCGCCGTTAATGGTCAAATTGTCTGGTGTCGAATCATTTGACCCCGACAATGATAGGCTTGAATATCAG
Source organism: Agaribacter marinus (assembly GCF_030160655.1). Taxonomy (GTDB): domain Bacteria; phylum Pseudomonadota; class Gammaproteobacteria; order Enterobacterales; family Alteromonadaceae; genus Glaciecola; species Glaciecola marina. The sequence continues at coordinate 435,409 of NZ_BSOT01000006.1, read as the reverse complement.
TGGCAGACATCAACACTAAATGCAGGACAAGACCTGAAAGACGCAACGTTTACTAATTCTGATGCAAACACGCGTTCTGGTCATACTACATCAATTAACTTCGAGAACAATGGCAGGTACGCCATCGCACTGACAGTAACAGACAAGGAAGGGCTTACTAGCATAGCGACACAACTAATAGAAGTGGGTAATGCTTCACCAACAATCGACATTAAAGTGTCGGGGAATCAGAGTTTTATTTGGCCTAACGAAACCTCACGTACATATACGGTAGCAATACAAGACAGCGAAGACGGTATTATTCGGCAAGATTCACCAGAGTTCTCAAAAGTAGAGATTGTTTTTGACAAAGTGGACACCAGTGACAAACAAGACGCAGTGGGTCATCTTGCGGCGAGTGACCCTATGGGGCCCGGCAGAGCCGCGGCTAAAAAGCATTTGTGTATTGGCTGCCACCAAGAACAAGCGCAGTCAGTGGGCCCAGCATTTCAGGCAGTTGCTGATAAGTACGCTTCGATGGATGATCCTGTTGCGTACTTGGTTAAAAGTATTGCCGCTGGTAGCACTGGAAAATGGGGACAACACCAAATGCCCGCACATGACTTCCTGTCTGATGAAAAACGCGAAGAACTCGCCAAATTCATTATGATGCTTAAGTCTAAAGCCCCAAGTTTGCCGTTAAGTGGAAAGCTCCCAACAAAAGAAACACTGGAAAACTATACGCTAAAAGCAAGTTATCGTGACAATGGCGCAGCAAATTTATCAAGTGTAAGCGCGCATTCAAGCATTACACTACGATCACCCAAATTAAATGCCAAACAATTATTCGACAATAAAGAAGGCGCCGAGAATTTACGGTATTCCGGCGGTAACGCCCAAACAATTATCATGTCGGGGGCTAAATCTGTCTTACCTTTGGGCAGTTTTGATATGACTGGCGTCTCTTCCATTCAAATAGAACAAAAATACCGAAACTGGCTACCCAAAGGCGCAATATTTTCTGTTTCGACACAACAAGATGGCAGTGACGTATTGGCTTCAGGTAAATTCGATTATGCAGGCACAAAAGAATATCAACCCAGTGAACTAAGGTTAAAATTTACCAAAACGCTAGATGAAAACACACCAATCTACTTAGTAGTTACTTTGGCTGAAGCGCTAAACGACGACAGTACAGCGCACATTACAGCCGTGCAATTTTTACAATAACCCGACAAAAATCAACAGGCCCGAGGAATAGCATCAATAATTGTCTGATGCTATTCCGCGCTATCCGAACAACAATAAAATTCTTATTTAAAGAATGTTTTTTATATGTAAATTGTTTACAATACACTTTTAACAAACCACTCTGGATACCGCTGTGAAAAAATCTCGAATCTCTATCGTTTTATCAGCTGTCATTGCGTCAAGCATGATGGCCTCTGCCATAAGTGTCACAGGATGCTCTCATAATGCTTCTGACGCTAAATCAACATCCGCTGGTGTATCTCAAGCAGGAAATGAACAGGAAATCTTGCTAGAGGACTTTGAAAATGCATCCTTACCAAGCACTTACCAAAAGAGAGATATCGACATTAATTTGACAAAAACGGACGGTGTCACTCAGGGTAAACAAGCTGCAAAATTGCTGTTTGATTCAAGTGTTGAAGATTCGGTTTTAGAAATTACACCCGAAACACCTTGGGATTTTACTTCGTTGGGCAATATGAATTTGGCATTTGATGCAACAAATACAAGCGATGTGTCTGTGCAGTTGTATGTAAGAGTGAAAGATAAAAATTACCAATCTCAGTTACGTAGTATGATTATTCCAGCTAACAGCAGCGAAACCTACTATATTGACTTAAGCGGCGAACAAATATCTAGAGACAGTGGGCTAAGAGCTGATCCGCCGGCGTGGCCTTCTGATGATTTTAGAATGCCCTATATGAATGGTGAAAAATTATTAGATCTTAGTGGCATTACTACGGCTAATTTCTATATTTCTACCAATTTAGAAGACAAATCCATCGTCTTAGACAATATTAGAGCACGCTCAAACCCAGAAATAGACTCAACTTACTTAGTCGGTTTGGTCGATGAATTTGGACAACCGGCTAAAAGCAACTATAAAAACAAAGTAAAATCTGACGCGCATTTAAAACAGCTAGCAAAGGAAGAATTAGCTGATCTAGCAGCCAATCCTGTACTGCCAGATCGCTCAAAATTTGGTGGTTGGAAAAATGGGCCAAAATTGGAAGCGACCGGGTACTTCCGAACAGAAAAAGTAAAAGGTAAGTGGTACCTTGTTGACCCAGAGGGATATTTATTCTTCTCGTCAGGGCTTGCCAACATTCGTATAGCAAATACAACGACGCTTACTGGTGTCGATTTTAAAGATGACGCCGTTCGTTATATTGATCCAGAAGACGTCACGCCAGAAGACTCTTTAGGTATTCGTCCGGTGTCTGCCGACGCGCAAAAAACTCGTTTTGTGTCATCTGACCTGAGACACAAGATGTTTAACTGGTTACCAGAATACGATGACGAATTAGCCAATCATTACTCTTACAGAAGAAGTACTCACAAAGGTCCATTGGCGCACGGTGAAACCTTTAGTTTTTATCAGTCAAACTTAGAACGTAGATATGGTGAGCGATACACTGAATCATTCATTGATGATTGGGAAGATGTAACAATTAAACGGCAGCGTAGTTGGGGGATGACATCCTTCGGCAACTGGGTAGACAAAGAATTCTATCAAAAAAATCAATTCCCGTATTTTGCCAACGGTTGGATCATTGGTGATTTCAAAACCGTCACCGCGGATGGTCACGGATGGTCTCCTATGCCAGACCCATATGATCCAGAGTTTACGCGACGCGCTGCGGTAACGACAAAAGTGATTGCAGACGAAGTGCAAAACAACCCTTGGTGTATAGGTGTATTCATCGACAATGAAAAAAGCTGGGGAAATCCTGCAAACATAAATAGTCACTATCGCATCCCTGTACAAAACTTTTTAATGGATGCAGCTGAAAGCCCAGCTAAACAAGTTTTCATGAAAATGCTACAAGATAAACATGGCACAATTGAAAAACTAAACGCTACATGGGGCAGCTCAATTGCGTCTTGGGCGTCATTCGCCAAAGGCTATAAGGTAGAGGAGATTACCGACGGTATGATCCCAGATATGTCGATGATTTTAGAAGCTTATACTACCCAGTATTTCGACGTTGTTGACAAAGCATTAACGGCCGTGATGCCAAATCATATGTACATGGGCGTACGAATGGCTGCATGGAGTATTAACCCTGAGGGCGTGCGTGCCGCCAAAAAGTACGTGGATGTAATGAGTTACAACTACTACCGAGAAGGTATGCATGACGCTGTTTGGCACTTTTTACCTGAAGTAGATATGCCGAGTATTATTGGTGAATATCACTTTGGTGCAATGGATACTGGTTTGTACCACCCAGGGCTTATTCATTCGAGCGACCAGGCAGATCGTGCGCGCGGATATAAAGCGTATATGCGCAAAGTCATAGATAACCCATACATGGTAGGCGCACATTGGTTCCAGTACACCGATTCACCTGTGACTGGACGCGCCTATGACGGTGAAAACTATAATGTTGGTTTTGTTAGTAATGCAGATGTCCCTTATACAGAAATGGTAGAAGCAGCAAGGGAAATTAATACGGAGCTATATCCTAGGCGTTTTAATGGTCAAGAGAAGTAACTAAAACAGTCGAATATACGTCTATAGCCATGCACCACCTAAAATTTTGGTTTTAGGTGGTGACTGACAGTATTCGAATGTAAACCGCTTCCTTCGTTTCCTAAAACACAGTGCTTTTTCACGCATCTGTTTCTTCACACTGGGCTTTCTTAGCCATTGCTCTCTCGAACACAATAATAATGAACTAGTTTATCGAGCTGGTTACTTACCTCATATTGCAATTGACAAAGGAAATCTATTGACGACTATACAATCCAACGAGATTTTGATTCTGGTGCTTGAGACCTAAAATAAATCATCGCTTGAACATAGGATATGTTGAGGCATGACCTTTCAAATATTTGTTTCCAAATTTCAGTACCAAAGACCAAATCACTTACCTATCTGGACGACAACTCATTTGCTATTTTCTGAAAAATCCCCATTTGACACAAGTGCAACACACGTCTAATACAGCTGTCACATTGTGTAATCCATAGCTTTAATTTGTCTTATGCATGCCAGAGATTGGTATTTCAGTGTGCAGATGACTTTCGTGTTAATCTCCTGACCTTTGAGAGAGTCTATAAAAGTAAGCGTACGATTATTGTCGATATTCACCTCATCTTCGAGTGTGTAGCGTTGAAGCGTATCCCATTGGCTGAGCCAGTATTCGATGGCTTCGCCCAATTTGGTTTTAGGTAGTACTTTTAGTTCGGATGTGATGAGCCACATTTCGAATTGTTTGAGACGCGGCAAATTAATTGGCACTCGGCCTTAAAACGGTTATTCAAATAGTGCTGACATTCATTTTTAAGAAGGTTAATATATTCCCCCAAAGAGGTTGCGCAAAGTTACTTGCGTATTTTACAAAGATATACTGAGGGAACAGAATGCTTCGCTTCACTGCCTACACTACTAGGTTACTTTTATACACTGCACTGCTATTTTCTATCCATGTAACTGGAACTACCAAGCCCGTATCACTGGTACTGGAACAGCAATTTGGGTCAGATCCTTACAATCAAGTAGCCTACAATAATGGCATATTTGCAGTCACAGGCCTTAATGGGGCTGGGGCTGGGGCACCTTTTAATAACAGTAGAGTCGTTGATATATTAAATTTTGACGGCAGCGAATTCACGCCTTCATTTCAGTACGAATTTTTCCATATCAACAACGCAAGTGTCGAAAATGTACTCGATGTATCTTTTTTCAATGGGTATTGGTTATTCCTTATTGATACCAATCAAGGCCTTTATTTAGTCAACGCAACCATTCAACAGGAAACACTCACCATTATTTCTGAAAATTCATTAGACAGTCTTCCGGGTAATCCTACAATTGTGGCAGGCAACAACAATAATGTTTATGTGGCTGATGTAGCGCATACAGGATCAATGTCTATTCATCACTTCAATGTCTCAGAAGCAGGTCAGATTGGAGATGTATCGGTCAAAAGTGTAGGCATTACACCAAACAACTTTTTCACTGATAATCGATTTTCTATTTCTTTTGATAACAATGTATTTTTCATCGTTCTCAACCAAGAAACAACACCTGCTACACTGTTCACTTTACCTGTTGATGAGCAAGGTATTCCTCTTGATGCGACGGAAATTGCATTCGACGAGGCTACAGAGAGGTATGTAGGGTCTCTCGTAAAAGAAAACTTATGGTTTCTTGGCAGCAGTGGTGATGGCTTACAAGTGCTTGAAATTAGCAATAATAATGATCAAGTGAGTTTGATTTATCAATCAGATAATAATTTTTCCTACACTAATTTTGAAAGATCTGATTCACTTTTATTTGCCATATCTACATTTGGTTCGATACACGTGTATCAAATAAATAATGACAATCAAATGTCATTTCATTCCTCTTTCGACACTGATGGCTTTCTGCGTGACTCTTTGTTGATAGACGACTTACTAGTGGTATCAAAAGATTTCGAAGGCATTGAAGCTATTAGTGTTGAGAATAGCACGGATTTATCTTCGGCAAGCGCCTTCTCACAATCGGGAGAAGTCACTGATTTTGATATCCAAGATTCTGTATTAGTCACGTCTTCTTTAAATCATTCAGTGCATTTCTGGACACTTGGAAGCGACCAAAGCAATTCGCTGGATGGTCGCTATACATACAGAGATATAGTTGCTGGTGTGGAGTTTTTTGATGATGACTTGCTGCTTTTCAAAGCTGGCTCCCTAGAAAGACACACTAAAGCTGACATACTAGCAGGAGTAGATAACGGTATTCATTTAGGAAGCGCTGGTATCACTGGTAGTAATGGCGAAGTGATTACTTTATCAAATGGAGTACTTGCACGGACTTTTGATCACTTCGCATTTTTTACTTCATCGCTTACCCAAGTAGATAGATTTGAATTGAATAATGTTACTTTTTCTTCAATTTTTTATCAGCCCGTATTTGCTGAAGGAAACAATTTATTTGTACCCACTAACATTCCTAATGAAGTCACCATTTACGATTCTAGCGACCTAACTCAAGTTACACCAGTAGCGGTTATTGAACGACAAAGCATTGTGATTGGAGGGGTTTATAAAAATGGCGATTTATTGTTTGTCCCTGATTTTTTAAACTCAGTGCAACCTGTGGTCAATTTATATAATGTGAGTGATGCGAGTAACCCAGTCCTAGTCAATACCATAGAGATACCTCATTTGAGTTTCTTTACCCACTTCAATGACTTTACTGTATACATCAATGGCAATTACCTTGTGGTTATCAATGGAAAAGGATTTGTCTATGATATTAGTAATCCTAACGACCCTATTTTAATCGATGAAAACGACCGCATTACTTCAAACGGTATTAGTTTTGGTGAAAACAACAGACTATTTACTGTTGCTCGAGGAAGTGGTGGGTTTATTAATCAGATACAAATTAATCTAGCACCGACCCACGCCGATGTTAACCTTCGAACAGACGAAGACACTACCGTAGAATCAACATTATTAGCCACAGATACAGAAAATGATGAAGTCTCTTTCGCTGTGTTCAGAGAGCCAGAAAATGGTCAATTATCTATCGTTGATAATCTGCTGACTTACATGCCAAACGAAAATTTTTCCGGTAGCGACAACGGGGAAATACAGGTGAGTGATATTCATGGAGGTACGTCGGTATTCCAGGTTAACATAGAAATTGCCGCAGTTAACGACGTACCTATTATACTTTCGGAATCCATTGAAACCGCTGAAGATCAAAGTGTAAGTATGACACTTGAAATAGATGATGTTGACGACACTATCTTTACTTATATGATTTCTAGTACATCTAGTTTGGGTATTACAACTATTTCAGAGAGTGGGGTGCTTACCTATACCCCCTCGGAAAACATTTTTGGTACTGATAGTATTACTGTTTCGGTAACCGACAATAGCGACGCCGAAACCACGCGCGAAATACCCATTTCAATTACCGCAGTCAATGATGCCCCTGAATTCACGGGCGACACTGAAATAAGCGTTGATGAAGATAATTCTTTTACACTGAACCTTACAGCACAAGACGTAGAAGATGATGCGGTTTCGTACAACGTTACGAACCCGCCAGAGGGATGGAGCACGGTAATTTCGAACGATGTGTTAGAAGTTACCCCTCAAGCTAATGATAATGGGTCTTTCCAATTGCAAATTGATATAAACGATGGCACAGACTCAACACTACAAACTATTACCATCAACGTGAATCCGATTAACGACGCACCTTTTATATCGAATGACACAATTAGCCTGTCTGTTACACAAGATCGTTCTGTGTCTTCTTCCGTCAATTTCGAAGATATTGATGACGGTGATGAATTGACATTGAACGTAGCTACTCAACCTACTTCAGGACAGGTAACACTTTCGCAAAACGGTCAATTCCAATACACACCTAACTCTGGGGCAACGGGAACAGATAGCTTTGTAATTGAAGCCAGTGACCAAGACGGTGAAGTTACTCAAGCAAGTGTGACCGTAATCATTAATGAGCGTAGCACAGTTAATACATCAGATAGTCGGAGCGGTGGTGCACTACAATTTTGGCAAATGTGGCTATTGTGTTTATTACTTATTCGCAAATACACATATAGAGTTTAATCGTTTGGTAAGCATACAAGATTAAGAACAAGCATTCACATTAATCGATTGAACAAGTAATTTAGCGACTTTGGTACACGTGTGCCGGAATTTTTCTGGCACTTAATTAGTTGCGAACGCAATAAAAGCTTTTGTCGCGTTTTTCTATTGCAGGCTCGTACAAACTATTGAACTTCCCAGACTTCCCTAGACAATTTGTTTTTCCAAAAAGTACGTATCTTCAAATTTAACAGGTGATACACCACCTGTATGTGAATGACGCTTTTTTGGATTGTAAAACATTTCGATAAAATTAAATATCTCAGTCTTCGCTTCGTCTCTCGTCGAAAATATCTTCTTTCTTAACACGCGCTTTTTAAGTGTACCAAAAAAGCTCTCTGCTAGCGCATTGTCATGACAATTGCCACGTCTGCTCATTGAGGGAACAAGGTTATGTTCATTCAAGAATGCTAAGTAGTCGGCACTGCCATATTGACTACCTTGATCAGTATGCACTAGCACTGATTGTGCAGGCCTACGCTGATAAACCGCCATTAGTAACGCGTTGATCACTAGTCGTTTATCCATATTTTTGTTCATTGACCAACCGACAACTCGACGAGAATATAAATCGATGACAATTGCCAAATACAAAAATCCCTCATAAGTGCGGATATACGTGATGTCGCTTACCCACGCAATATTGGGTGCATCAGGTGCAAAGTCACGCTTTAAAACATTATCCGCCACATTGGAAAGCTTGCTGCCCTTAATATATTTTCGTTTATAACCTATTTGAGCTACCAAGTTGTTTTGCCGCATAATTTTGGCGACACGATTAACACTGCACACTTCTCCAGCTTCACGTAAATCTTGGTGTATCCAAGGACTACCGTACGTTCCACCACTGGCTTCATAGAACTCATGAATGCGCTTAAGTAAGCGATTGTCTTCTATAGAGCGAGTACTCAACGGCTTTTTTAGCCATGCATAAAACCCACTACGATTTATTTTAAGCACTCTGCACATTGCTGACACAGAAAACGTATTCTGGTTTTCGCGAATAAAGGCGTACTTTATTCTGGGTGGCTTGCAAAGTACCTTGCTGTAGATTCAAGTGATCATCGCAACAGTTATATTAAAATACTGATTTGCGTGAGGACATTTGATGAAGCAACTAAAACGGACATTTACCCAGGACGAACGAGAGCTGGTTTTTGATTTATGGAAACAAGGTGCAGGGTTTAGTGATATTGGCCGAGTAATTGAAGCTAAGCCAGGCTCTGTTTTTACAATATTAAAAAGTTCTGGCGGTATTAAACCACCCCCTAGAAAACGTAATATTACTCATTTGACCATGAGAGAGCGTGAAGAAATTCGGGTCGCACTTTCCGCTAAAAAAAGTATTAGAGCTATAGCGGAGCAACTCAATCGGTCTCCTTCAACGATTTCCAGAGAAGTATCTAGAAATCGAGGGCGTAGATGTTATCAAGCGGTAGATGCAGATAATCGAGCTAAACGTATGGCAAAGCGACCAAAGCTTGGCTTGCTTCAATTACACCCAGAACTTAAGCAGTTAGTGTTGGATAAACTTCAATTAAAATGGTCTCCCGAGCAGATATCCGGTTGGTTACGTGTTGAATATGCACGACGTAAAAAGATGCAGGTTTCGCACGAAACTATCTATAAGTCACTCTATGTCCGCTCAAAAAAAATTATTCACCATTCATTTTGTCAACACCTGAGAAGGAAGCGCCCAATGCGCCATAGTCGATTTCATTCGAGAAAAGGTGATAGGGGCTCAATTAATATAGTGAATGGCGTTTCGATTCACGAACGCTCTAAACATATCGACAATAGGCGCTCACTAGGGCATTGGGAAGGTGATTTAGTGTCCGGCTCTAAGAATACGCATATAGCCACCTTGGTCGACCGAAAATCTCGTTTCACCATTATTCTGAAATTAGTCGGAAAAGATGCAGACTCTGTAAACGAAGCACTATGTGAAACGTTTAGTAAAATGCCTGCTAAGTATCGCCAGTCACTAACTTGGGACAGAGGTATGGAGTTGGCTAAGCATAGTGTCATTACTGAAGAGTTCGGTATGCCGGTATATTTTTGTGACCCTCAGTGCCCATGGCAGCGTGGCACAAATGAGAATACGAATAGCCTTATTAGACAATACTTCCCTAAAAAGACGGATTTGTCCCCACATTCACAAGCAAGACTTAATGAGGTTGCAACTCAATTAAACGAACGACCTAGAAAAACATTGAAATTCAAAACACCATCACACATGATTGAAAAGAGTGTTGCGATGATCACTTGAATCTACATCTGCCTTTTTTAATATGTCTCGTTCCTCCGTAACACGCTTTAATTCAGCCTCTAACTTCGCTATACGAACCGAGTTATCGGATGATGTGTGAACAGATTTCTTGCCGCTTAATTGGCTACGCCAGTTGTACAATGATTTAGTCGTTATTCCGAGTCGCTCAGCGACTTCATTCACCGAATATCCACGATCAGTCACCTGCTTGACGGCTTCAATCTTAAATTCTTCGGTATATCTTTTGCCTTTGCTCATAAACACCTCTACTGTAAGTTACATTGTAACTGTTAAAAGTGTCTAGCAAACTCTGGGAAGTTCATATCTCCAAAATACTTAGCATAATAAATCGCCCACAGGCAAAATCAGATACGAACTAAAGACACCTTAAAATGAATACCATCAATCAAACACCCAATCATACAAACGTCATTGGAGAACCGCATTCGCGGCTTGTTTAGCCATTGTATGTATGATGTCTTTGCTCTTCGTGCACAGAGACCATCATGAACATCATCCATTATATGCTCAAAGCATTGAAAAAGCTGGAAAAAGTAGTATTCCAGCCCATGAGTTTAATAAGTGGACACGCATAGAGGCAAGCCCTCATTTATCATGTGCTACGCATTGCCAACAATAAATAACTGGGATTTACGTATCACTTAGCTGTATTCACTTACTGCGCTAAAATCCACTCGTGCGCTTTTTCCAACCCCAGATCCACACCGCCTTCTAATTGGTCTCGAGTAAAGAATGCTTGCTCAATGCCTACAGGAATACCAAGACCTTCGTAGGAAATACCGTCGACCGACAAATAAAATTCATTCGATATGCTATAAATGGTGCCATGTGGCAATGATTTTGGCAGCGTATCTGACAAGCCTCCTGCTGTGGCTTCACCTACTAATATCGATTTGTCATGCTCGCGCATACTCAAGGCAAAAGATTCTGCTGCACTTGATGTTGAAGAGCTAGTCAATATTGCTGTTGGCTTATCCAAAATGGTTTCACCAACAGGTGTTACAAATACCGTTTGTAAGGGAGTTCGCTCGTCCAATAAACGTGCTTGCTTGCTATAAACTTGTGTACGTTCTGGAAAAAATCGTTCTGCAAACATTTGCCCAACTAAATCGTCACCGCCCTCGTTATAACGAATATCGATAATGATACCGGCCGTATCTTTTAAGTCTTCAACTATTCTGTCTAATACGCTAGACAATATGACTCGATTTTCTTGAACGGTATTGCCTTCAACACCAATACTCACAATGTCCATTGTCGCGATATTGATATAGCCAATATTATCATTCAACATTGTCCATGCAATTGTGTCGCTGTCATTAATTTTAATCTCACTTTCTTCGTCAAAATAAGACTGAATAATGGTAAACGAAGTATCTTCTGCCTCTTGCAAATATTCCTCAAATGCCTCAATTTGTTCGTCGCTAAAAGGAGGATGAATTTGATTAATGGCTATAAAATCAACCAAGGCTATGTCGTCTAATGTTGGTTTTCTATCTACGCTAAAATGCTCGTCTAATTCTATGTTTTCTAAAGACACATGAAAGTCTTTTAAGGGCTCAATCATTTTAGCTAAAATTTCAAACAATTCAGCTTCCGTTGTATTGTCGTTAATTTGATCATTTGCCCACTGATAGGTCTCATCCCAATCGATACCTTCCAAATGAAAGAATGCATAGTACTCATTAAAATTCGCCCAAAAAATCTCAAAGTCTCTTTGTGCATCAAACACATAGCTGTCTTCGCCATCGTTTGCAACAATGTCAGTGAGGCATTGATCGGGTAGATCTTTAATTCGTTGCATGACAACGCCCGGTACCTTGAGACCTGCGAAAGTTATTTCCATACTATCTTCTGAGTCAGTCAGCGAAATACTATCGATAAGCGCTGAGCTATCAAAACTATAATCCGCTGTTTGGCAGTATTCATTTGTGATTTGATAAAACTGATGAGCATCTGACTTTACATCCAACACCATGCCATAAGCCTGAGAGTGCCATAAGCCGTTGGTAGCTGGTACATTGTCTATCGGTGTTTGAGGCGGGTTAGGATCCGGTATCGGATCCGTCTTGTTTTTACTTTTACTATTGCATGCAGTTATGCTAACAGCGGCAACTGCCAAAATAACGCTCAAGAAGCGTTTAGAGTTGTAGTGCATCATTTAATTCCTGAAATTAAAAAAGTTCATCAATAATGAAGCACATACGCTCATTGTTCCGTTGAGAATGTAGTGAATAAATGTAAGGTACTGTTAGAAAATGTATCAATGTGAATAGTGAGGTGAAAAATGAGGTGAATATTGCGGATATTGCCGCCAGCTGACGGCTGATGGCAGCAGAGAGGAGTACAGAGCGCTCCTCAATACTATTTACAATATACTAGGTATTGAAACGCGCATAAAACAGCATCATTTCACTATTGTAAACTTGGCAGCCTGAATACCGTCCAATCTTATTGTAAAATCACCACTGGATAAATTGCTAACATCAATCAAATTATCGTATGTGATGCCCTGATGAACAATGTCGTTTTGGCTGTCAAAGACACCAAAGTGATACACACCTGGCTTTTGAGTTAAGCTAACACTCCCTTCAGCCGACACTTCGAGCAAAGTTAAACCGTGTTTTCTTGGGTGCAGATTATCGACAGTATTTAAATTAGGCAATTGCGCGGTTTGAACAAATACAGCTTGCTCTGAATGATTAGCTTTCTGAACCGACCAAATACTAGTAGTAATACTGTACTCTTTTGAACGTGACAACGGTTTTGAGAAGCTAAGCTGATACGGCAAGAAAGCGTAACCAGGGTTAACTTGAACTTGATATGTTCCTAGCACGTTGTTTTGCGCATCTTTTAGTTCAAATCGCAAGACTCTGCGACGGTTGGTTTTATATGTTGCCAAAAAGGACAGTTTATTGTCGCCTATAAGGGTCGCCGAATCTGTATTAAGGTGGATAGACTCTGCATAGATTTCCGGTGTATCTTTAACCGAATTTTGTTGATCACTTTCCGCATCAACTAGCACATAAGCGCGCACCCAATCATAATATGCGACGTTTTTCTCAGGATCTGCTAACTCCTCATCATTCGGAAGTTCAACCCAAGGAAAAGGGTAGGTCTCTGAGACTAAATTCACGCCCATTGGCTGATCAAAGGGTTTATCTTTTATCTCAGAATAAAATGTCATAAATTTAGGTGCGCCATTATTAAAATAAAAGCTTGCCGAGCTTTCGTTATGCCACCAGCCGCCATAGGTATTAAAACCATCCGAAGCAAAAGTATCCGTCTTAACGGTAGTTTGAGGTGATCGCAGGTCTTGCATTTTTCCGTCACAGTCGGCATACCAAAAATGGCCATTTGCATGCATACCTTTTGCAAATATTTTTCCATCAAAGTTGCCTTCTCGACCAATAGACTCTTGTATATCCAACTCCAATCCGTATCGGTCATTACACTCTTTTGGCCCAGGAAAATCCCAATTGCGGGTTGCCAACCAGAAGGTAGTGGACATCGTAGTTTTGGCCGCCTTAAATCGGCTTTCATAATATCCAAAGTAAGCGTCTTCGGTTTTAGATATCACCGCGCCACCTGCGATGCTGTATGTTCGTTCGGTGCCTTCTTCAGTCACAATATCCTGTGAAGTAATCACTTTATCTTGCGCTAGTTTTTCACCTTTAATTCGCATCAAACCATCACGTACCGATATTTGCGAGGGTAAAAAAATACCCGGCTCACGACCTGCCCACGTGGGATGATAATCGAACCACTTAGACTTGTCTAATTCTGTACCATTAAACTCATCGGAAAATACATGATTGAGCACCCATTTCTTGCCCAAAGGTGGCCGCGGTGGCTCGGCTATTGCACTGAAGGACAACACCAATAAAATAGTTAAAAAAAGAAAGTTGTTTGATATTTTCATTTGATTATTGAACCTTTTCGTACAAAAAAATGTGCGGATGCGGAGCACTCTCGTAAGACACTCGAATTTATGAAGCTGACTATTATCTGCATCATAAATTTATCTCGCGCTTGTAAAACAAAATTGTGACAAAACGACTCTGAGAGGGATAAAAGTAGTGCAAGTACACCAAAGCCTATAATCAAAAACTTACGTATATGTAGGCCTCGGTTTTCATCCAGACGAAGCTAAGGTAAAATTTAGTCAGATAATGCTGTCGAGTTAAACACGCCATGATAATTACCCGTAGATATTTTCCTAAAATAGATAAGCCAGGGCGCAAGGGTGGTATTGAATCAAAGTATATTCTAGGGCTACTGCTTTCGTGGGTGATTTTTTTCTGTTTCATGACAGCTTACAGCTATAGTTACATGCTGATCACTGACAACAGTTACTACAGTTCATGGCAACAGGCATTTCAATGTGTACTGAAAGATTGGATTGTTTGGGTAGCCCTGTCGCCATTGCTGCTAAGAACCGCCGCCAAACACGATATTTCCACTCAAGAAGGGTTAAAATTTTTAGCCCGTAGTTTTCTAATTTGTATTTTATTCAGCGGCACTTATCGGGTTTTAGTTGAGTACTGGGTGCAGGGGTATGATGCCATTAAAACAATTTACGTCTATTTCCCTCGATATATTGTTGCCTCTTTACTTACGTTGCTGACATGCACGTTTTATGCATATAGATTGCAAACAGAAGCTCAAATCAGAAATTACAAACATCAAATTCATAGCTTTGAAGAAACTATGAATAAATCAGCGCAGAGCTTTGTGGTTTATAAAGGTAGATCCAAGGCCGTTATTAACGCACAAGACATTATTTATGTGCGAGTAAACGGAAATTACTTAGAGATCCATACAAAAGAATCCAGCTATCTAATGCGCAAAACCATGAAAGAGATTGAGACACAGTTGGCAGCCGATCAGTTTATCCGTATTCATCGTTCATATATAGTAAGACGTTCAGAAATACATACAATTTGCCGCAACAGTCTAGAAGCGAAAATGCAAAACAATCAACGCTTAAGAATTGGTAAAAAGTACCTAAAATCGCTACCACACTTTCACCAAGCCGAGAGTAACAAAATGTCATAGGCATAATGACAAAGTTTTCTGGGTTATAAAGCGTCGCCTCACCTACGCTCACTCAATATCTTCGCATGCGCATTCAACTGAAAAATTGGCTTTGCTCCTATGGGCAGTGCTGGCTCACAATGCTTACAATTTGCTAAGGCCTCGCAAGCAGATTTTAGGGTTTTATGGATCACAAACTTGCTCACTAATGGAAAATCACAAAATGCCGACTTTAGTAGTATGACCTTAGTTGTGTATAACTATGATACAGAATAAATAACCGCCGATGAATATGAACGATACGCCAATTTACCTATGAAAGACGACCAGAACATTTATAAAGCACTATTTGATGATGCGTCCGTTGGGCTAGCAGTCAACAAAACCGAAAGTGGTAAATTTGTCTTCGTAAACAAAGCCTTTGCTAAAATTACGGGTTACAGCTTGGAAGAGTTAAACACACTCAGTTTCTGGGATTTAACGCCTAAGCAATATGAAATGCAAGAACAAGTGCAGCTAGAATCTATGCAAAACACCGGTAGTTATGGTCCCTACGAGAAACATTATATTACTAAGGCTGGCAATTGGGTTGCCGTTCGCCTGAATGGCAATCGCATCAACTTAGCTAATGGAGAAAGAATCACCTTGTCGGCGGTAGAGGATATTTCTGAATTTGAAGCTGCTAAGGAGAAGCTCCGCTTGTCGTCGCTGGCCATAGAAAATAGTAGCGAAGCTGTGGTTATCTTAGATGAAAGTAAATGTATAGTCTCTACCAATCCTGCGTTTACAGAGATCACTGGCTACGAGTTCTCAGACGTAAAAAATAAATGCCTCGACAATATTCTCTCTGACCCATCTTCATTTGAACAATATGCAGCAATGACAAAACACCTCGATGACTTAAATAATTGGCAGGGTGAACTTAGATTGACCAGCAAATGGGGCGAAAAGTTAGTACTTCGCACAAGTGTCGACTCTATTGTTGAACACTCTGGAAAAGTCACACGATACGTCGCCTTATTATCAGATATGACTGCAGCAAAACGCTGGGAAGACGCACTATGGAAACAAGCTAATTTTGATACGCTAACAGGACTAGCAAATCGACATCATTTTCAAACGGCACTACAGCGACATTTAGAAATGACTAATCTGAATGAACATCCTTTTAGTTTACTATTGATCGATTTAGATGAATTTAAGGAAGTTAATGATACTTTGGGCCATGACGTAGGTGACGAATTACTCACCTTAGTCGGAAAACGCCTATTGCTGCATTTACGAAAAACGGATTTCGTCGCAAGAATCGGCGGCGACGAGTTTATTGCAATACTGCCAGAAATCGAAAGTCCCAGCCACGCCGGCGCAATAGCCGAAAAACTCGTACACTCATTTGCAAAACCTTTCAAAACACCTACGGAAACGCTATATGTCTCAGCGAGTATTGGTTTGGTGCATTGTCCGAGTGATGCTTGTGAGCCTAAATCGTTGATTAAACAGGCTGATCAAGCAATGTTCATGGCAAAAAGAATGGGCCGTAACCGTTTTTGTTACTTTACCAAATCCATGCAGGAAGACGCTCTAAAGAAAATGACATTGACCAACGCGTTGAGAGCGGCGTTGTCAGAAAAGCAACTCAGCCTGCATTTCCAACCTATCATCGACCTACAGTCCGGGTTGATTTGTAAGGCAGAAAGTTTACTAAGGTGGCACCACCCTACCTTGGGTACGGTCCCCCCTAGCGATTTCATTTCACTTGCTGAATCTGCCGGATTGATTAATGACATAGGCACATGGGTCGCAAATCAAGCCATTATGTATCGGCTAAAATGGGGACAAAAAACGCATGATGACTTTCAAATCAGTTTCAACGTATCACCCATCCAATTTCGATATGAAAACATTGAGTTTTGGAATCATTGGATAAAAGACGTTAAGTCAAAAAATTTACACAAAGTCTTAATACTTGAAATAACCGAGAGCCTATTACTAAACGCTGAGCCAAGTGTATTAGCGCAATTTCATCGACTCCGTGATGCAGGAATAGAAGTTGCCATTGACGATTTTGGCACCGGATATTCATCATTGGCATACCTTAATAAACTAGATATAGATTTTCTCAAAATAGACCGTGCATTTATTCGCAACCTAGAGAATAGCGACAATGATCAGGTGCTCACTGAGGCCATTGTTGTTATGGCACATAAATTAGGATTACATGTGGTGGCTGAAGGTGTTGAAACTAAAGAACAAGCCGCATATTTAAGCAGTATAAATTGTCGTTTTGTCCAGGGATATCTTTATTCAAAACCTTTGCCTGCAAATGAGTTTGAGCATTTATTGGACTCACAGAAGTGAGTAGCTAAGCAGAACCTCAGATAACTATTTGTCCTGCGCAATCGTCTCCCATAGCGGTACAGTAGAAAGACTGTGTTTATAACTGCCGGAAATTTCTTTCGTCGAATACGACACGTATATTAGGGTGTGATTGGTTTTGTCGTATATTCGCCTCACTTTCATATTCTTAAAAAAGATACTTTTTGATTTTTTAAACACGACTTCACCGGCGTCAGATTGATCTATTTGGCTGAGCATCTGGACGGTAATCTCTCCCGTTTGTCGACATGCAATAGAACTATCAGAAGGATCCGATAAATCTAAATTAGCTTCGATACTTGAAATATGACACGTCACTCCAGATACAATAGGATCCTGCAAGGCGTCAATTTTAATGTCTTTCGTAGTAAACACACCCAACGACACGTCACCGACTTCTTTATCACTGCAGGCAGCAGTGAGTATAGTAATCAAAACGAATAACAGTACGCGATGCACAAGACAATCCTCAATCGGTATTAGTGACAAAAGCAAGTATACCCTTTCAAACACAAAACACTACGTTTAGGCACTCTTTACGTCGCAAAACTACCTAAATCACAATAAATTTATATGTAAATCATATCTTCTGCATGTAAATTTATTGTAATATGTCTCAATCATTTGCGGCTTACAGCGAGACTGCCAGCTCATGCGGTTTTCGCAAATTGTGACAGCAACACATTAATACTAAGGTTTTAATAATGCGCATTTTTCAATTTTCAGTTGTATGCAGTTTTTCTGCAATTTTAACGGCATGTGTTGCTGGTCAAGATGTAAAGCAAGATCGACCTATTGAGCAAGCTGCTTCGCAGATATCTTCATCAAATGTCGCATATTTTAAAACGCTAAAAAACGAACGCGTCGACTCTGACCCAATTGTACAATGGCAAAACATTGGTCCAGGGATGTCTGGTTATAACGAGGAGCTTTGGCTACACCCGGCGGATGCAAATGTCATGTTTATGGCCCCAGATATGCACGTTGCTTATGGTAGTTGGGATGCAGGTAATTCATGGCAGAGTATTCAAGATCATGATGAATTGGGTCAATTGATGAAACGTGTGCTTGATATAGAGTTTTCGAGGCAAAACCCAAATTATGCGGTGGCGTTAGATTGGAATGGTTGGGTTTACGAATCAGTCAATCAAGGTAAAAACTGGTCTAAACTCGCCGAGCTTTCACCATCATACAAGCAATACGGCGTTGACCCGTACGACCCATTAGCCTTTAAAAAAGGCTGGTACGATGAACAAATTGGTATGCGTTTAAGCGATTTAGCCATTGATCCAAATGACGACAACATTTGGTACGTTGGCGCGGGTGACTTTTGGAACGTGAAAGAAAATCATCGCTCACTCAAAAAACCTCACGGCAACATACTTACCTACGCAGATTATGGCTATATCTTAAAAAGTATAGACAGAGGACGTACTTGGCAGAAAATTAGCAAAGGGTTTCCTGACAATTTAGATGTTGGAGAAATCATCGTAAACCCTTTGAATTCAGAGCACGTGATCATGATGAGTAATCATGGATTGATGCATAGCCACGATGCCGGACTCAATTGGGAAACAAAGGCAAACGGTTTACCGCATAACATGCCTAGAGATTTAAGCTACTATTTCGACAAGGCGTCTGGCGAATTTATACTTTACCTCATCGACCAAACGCAGTACCACGCTGACGGCAAATCGATAACATCGTCGGGCGGTATATATCAGAGCGTTGATGCAGGACTTAGTTGGCAGGACATCACTGGCAACCTAGCGTTTGACCTAAGTCAAGTAAGCTATCCTGCCGAGATATGGCGCTATTACAGAGCAATAGGTCATTGGTTGGGTATTGGCACTGACAAAGCACGCAAACAGTTTCCAACGCTCCCGACTAACATTTTGCCAGTATTTAATCGCATCGCCATTAACCCAAATGATAAGAATGAAATCTATGTGTCGTACAATAAGAAGCACGATCGCACCTTTGGTCCAGGAGAAGCGTGGCGTTCATTAGACGGGGGCAAAACATGGAACGTTGTTGCTCGGCATGGCAAATATTGGTTGAGCGACAAAGACGCTGAATATTGGGCGTCTCGCAATAATCCTTCAGACGCGAACGTCGAGTTTTCCCACGTGCAAGCGTACATGGATGACCATGAAGAAATGGAAGGCAATAGGCTCTTAGAAGTAAATGCAAAGGGCGAAGTGTTCTTAAGCATTGCGCAACAAACGCATAAATCTGTAGACAAAGGCAAGACTTGGCAACAAGTAGACGATGTCGAAACGGCTCCCAACAGCGATGTCTGGATTGGCAGAGGTAACAGTGACTTGCCCGGACGCATTATGCTGTTAGACACAGGCATACAACATCGCCGTTTACTCACGAGCGGAGAGCATGGTGTTTGGGAAACTGTACCTTTAGCAAATGACAACAACCCTCAAGCGGTTGCCCTGCGGCAAATTGAAGGTCAGGCACAAGTGGATGGGATGTACTCTATATCCACTATTGCAGTGCATCCAGATGATCCAAATACAATGTATATTATGGCGTGGCGCCAAGCGCACAAAGGGCAATTGCGACGCTCTACTGATGGCGGAAAAACATGGCAAAATATCTCTACCGTACTTGAAACCTCTACCGAACGAAACAATAGAGACGGCAAGATAATTCAAGGCCCGCCGGGCATGTTACCTGCGAGTAACTCTCTGCTTATAGATCCGAGTAATCCAGATACGATGTTTTTTGTAAATGAGCGAGATGCTTTTTCTGAGATCTACCGAGCGCCCAGACGCGAACCAACTAAAGGTGGTTACGGTTTTATGAAGTCTGAAGATGGCGGTCTTACCTGGAAGGTAAGTAACAATGGCTTTAACAAAACCACAAGCTTACGCCGACTGGCCCTAGATCCACTAAATTCTCAGGTGATTTATGCTGCCGCTACAGGAAACAATGGTGGCCTTTACAAGACTATTGACCAAGGTGAACATTGGAAAAAAATATCCCTTCCTAAACAAATCAAAAGTGTGAATAACATCTATATAGATAAGCAAACAAATGAGATGTTTATTAGCACCGGCCGTTTTTATGAAGGCAACAACGAAGAAGGTGGTGCTTGGCGCAGCGCAGATAAAGGAAAAACTTGGCATAAATTCTTTGACGCGCCGATGGTACTACAAATAGAAACGTCGCCCGTCGATCCAAACATATTACTGTTAAATACAGGTAGCCAAATGCGCATGGATCGCCAATTCATGAATCCAGGGTTATATCTATCTCAAGACAACGGCAAACGTTGGAAGAAAATTAATACTAATTTGGCGAATAGTGACAAGATTATTGACGCCAAACCCGATCCACATAATCGCCATTTACTGTGGGCATCTGGCTGGGGAAGCGGCTGGTACGTTGGGTATATTGACGGCGCCAATAACGAACCATGGTTTACGTCGAAGTAAAAAACTCATTAATAAAATTGAGATCTACTTAAGTAGATCTCAATTCAAAATATCTAAATACATAGATAACGAAAGCGCATATATCTAGTTATGCGATAAAATACACAGTTGGCCTGCCATAGTACTTATTTTCAAATCAAAAATTTTTCCGTCCGTAAAAAAACAGATGAGATTCTGTTTTGGGTATACTGTTCGATACAGCATGAAGTAATTATACTAATTGCTTATATTACGCAAACAGGCTTTAATAAAAGATAAAGCAGACGTAAGAAAAATCTGTATAACGATTAATTTTACCTTGGTATTTATATGTCACCATGGGCCAATCTACAATCTAGTATAAGTACGCAAGTGTTCACGCAGACACTGACTTGTGTTGTTTTGATGATTTTCTCCCACATCGTCAGCGCGAATGACAAAGTCATCGCCAAAATTGCCATGCTCAAAGATACCTACGAAGTCTACGAACTAGACAAATTAAACAATGTTTGTGAGGATTTACGGCTATTCAAAGGTCGCCCCAATCATCGAATGATGGTCGATTTATCACTTATATGTCAGGCATTTAAAGCGGCAAACTTTGATATTCAGATAGCGCTCCTTATCGTCCCTAATTACAGCCGATCATTAAGAGATGTAAGCAACGGTACAATGCTAATGCCCGCGGAGACGATATGGAAAGAGGATGTACAAGGCAATCCGAACGTATTTATTTCACAAGATATTATTCGATATGGCGAGTTTGAAAAGGGACTTTACACTATTGTCTCCCACCCCTTACAAAAGATGGCGCTCGAAGACATAGACTTTACGCAATACTCTGCAATTACGTTTCGAAATTGGCGACATGACTTACAAGCACTGCTTCAGGTAACACCCAAGGTGCTAACATCGATTCAGTATGACTCAATCGTCAATATGTTAGCAGCTGGCCGAGCGGACTTTTCTCTTATCGAGTTTTCCGGTGGGAAGGATTTCATATTCAATCACAAAGGTACCTTAGTAAAGCCTGTCAACGGCATAAAAGTCAGAATAATGGACGCTCGCGTTTTCGTCATGTCTAAAGAAGTAGCGAACAGCAGGATGATATTTTCTGCACTGCAAACTGGTTTAAGTAAATTGCGACAAGCTAACAAAATAAGGCCACTGTATGTGACTCATGGCATGATAAACCCTCAAGTAGCAAACTGGAAAGTTGCCAACCCAAAAGACTAAACCAAAAAGGAAAGTACTCACTTTATAAGCTACTTACCCTAACATGCCCTAGTTAATGCTTAACGTTGTAAGCCTTTCATTAATTTCATGGTTTTGGCTTCCATTGCGCTTAATTGATTGTCCATTTGCATTGTAGACGCGGGAGATAACCACCAACCTAACGGTGGGTCCATCTTGCCATCTTGTTCATGCACTAGCCCTGAGTAAGAAATCACTAAAGTATTCAATAAGATACAATCATGTATATCGATGTTTTCACTACAAAAACTATCGTCTGTAAATAAGGCAGTATCCGCACTTTTTTGCAAGTGCAGCAAGTCTGACATGGCGGCACTTGTATGCCCCGCACGCACAGATACGATCCCTTGTATCGGCGCTAGCATTTCATTTAATGGCCAACTGCTATGCTCACCATACGGGGCAGTCCTGCTGACATCAAATAATGACAGGCCGTCATTCGTTTCTTTTTTTGATGCCGTATCTACTGAATTTTTCAGTACAATCACCACCGGCACATACTCGACAGCTTGGGCGTCCTGAGTTTTATCTAGCCAAGCGCTTTGCTTCAAGTATCTTACTAAGTCAGCAGTTGAATGGGCACCATAGTTATCAACGTAACCACCATCTAGTATATGCTGCTTTTCTTCCCATTCCACACTGTTATCAAGTGTCCCCGCAGGCGTGATATATGGGAAACGAGCCGAGTTTAAACCAACCGTACTAAGGCGCATATTACATGCCTTAAGATTGCCATTTTTACAACCCATTTGGGGATAAATATCGAGCTTATCTCTGAACACATTGGGCTTAACAGGAAAAGGCGCTGTAATTACACGCGAGCCACTCTCTTGAATACTGCCCATCGACAACACAAGCGGCAACCAATGACTATCCGGTGTATTATTAAGGTAGGTACTTTGGAAACCCTGCCCTAAACCATCAGAACTAAACGTATCTTTAAATCCGATTTCCCAATCTTGCTCTAAATACGTCGCACGATCAGTGCTTAAAAACGGAAGGGGTAAAAAGCGATAGAGCAGGTCGTTATACATAAAGGAGGTTGCGACTGTAGACAAATAGTCCCGACCGACCGCTTGTAACAGAGACGATTGGAAGTTATCGGTGCGGCAATTGTCGGTATTTTCGTCTTGTAGACAATAATGGAGTGCTCCTGTGAAAAATACGTTGCCTACCGTGCCACCAGACGCCCCAGATAAAGAAAATATATTCTTATGAATGCCAGGGTATCTGCTTTCAAGCATCGACAAAAACCCCGCACTCCAATACGACGCTCGCAATCCACCACCTTGGCTTACCACAAAAAACATTGGGACTTTTTTGGTGTTGCTTTTGTTATCTAGGTAGTAATATTTGCCCTTTACCTGGTGAAATTTATCTAACGCAGATGCTAAAGAACTAAATGCGTAACTATCAGCAATCACTTGATTGTCACTTGCCTGTAATTTTCGTACCTGATGGTTATCCGTGTCTACGAAATACGACATCAGTGCAGCAAAAATTATGGCGATGGTGACAATTGGATAAGGCAATGAAATACCTTTATCGAATAAATGTACTCGGTTACTTTTAGGAGGGTTACGGGGATTGTCATGAAACTTATGTCGAACCTTACTAATCACAACGTTAATAATGAAAAACATTAGGTTAATAGTAGGAACAACGACAATATATACGAATAAAGTTAAACTAAAAATAACACTCGCCAAGCCCCAAAAGATGATAAATGCTGCGCCCGTTTCTTTAGCGAAACTCTGGGTGTTAGTTATTGCAGCAAATGCAACAACTGAATAGCAAATTATAAGCACTACCGTCCATGTCCAAGGATTCAACAACCGCATGACTAAACGATTAGATGTTATTTTTTTGGCTTTATGACTCAAAAAATATCGACGCCGAAATGTGACAAATATTCCAACGAATGCAGATGTACAAAGGGTAACAAAACCAACGCTGGTCATATCATCGTAAAGGTTAAAAATCCCAATAATAACCAACGGCAAAGTAGCATATATTCGAGGTAAGTATTTACCAACTTTTCTGCCAGCATATTTATTGGCGTCGATAATTTCTTTTGATTTAACAAACCCTAAGCCGTAATGGTGAAAAAGAAAACGCGCGAAAATAGAAGGGTTTTTGAGGATGCTCTTAGGCCGACGTTTAGGATAAGAATTTAGGTCTAGAATAAACCGGGATGTCCACCACAAACTCAAGCTAAAGAACGTAATACTGGCGATGTAAGGAAGATATTCGAGCCAACTTCTGGCAGCATTTACTTGGTAAAAGATATCTTTTAGTTGATCAACTTTTAAGACCATTAGCAAGGTAATTACCGTCATCACACACTGGAACGACGTAATACCAAAACTCGTGAAGACATCAGCCCTAATACTCGCTTTATAAGGCTTCGCTATACGTAAGTAAGACATTCGATTGTTCCTTCATAAGTTAGTGAAACGCAATCCGGTTAATGTAGTGCTTAATCTTTCGTTTGTATTGTTCTAGCCTGCTGCGTATTTTTAGTGTTATTTAGGCCAGTAATTTCTCATAAAAAAGGCTCATGGATGAATACTTCCACAAGCCTTTAAATTAACATATTTACGTCTATTGTTAAGTCACTTCATTCGTTGCATAAGCGTCTCGCGTATTCTTCTTAAAAATACGATTAAAGAAGCGCAGGAGCTAACGATACTGGGTTATCGCTAGCCCTGCTTATTATTTGCATTGTTGTTCACTGACATGATATTCATGACCTAGCACTCACCAACCTAGGCTAACGCCTCCATTTTGTGCCAAGGCCCCGTGATTGCCAACGTTGCTGTCGGTGAATACATATTTACAAAAAGAGTGGAGCCATCCGGCGAAAAACATGCACCTGCTGGTTCGGTTTGCCAGCGCACTTTTGCAATATCATAAGACTTACCGCTCGGACTAACGCCTTTTAGATGATTATTGACTGTGTCCAGATACTGGTCTTCACACACGACCAAATGCCCGCTAGGTGCCAAACAAAGATTGTCGCCAAAATTCATGCTTGTAGGATCATCACTTTCAAAAAATAGGCTAATCGTAGGAGAATTGCCTGACACTTTATAGCGCATGATTTGCCCTAACTTTTTTGCCCCACCGTCAGTGCAACAAAAATACAACTCGTCATCTCCAAAAAAGACCCCTTCACCTCTAGCAAAAAGCGCCGCGCCTTTTTCATAACCTCGTTTGCGCAAATCATCTTTCGGGCTTTCGGGATTGTCTAAATCAATCCATTCACATGCGTAATCGACTTGCACTTGCATACTTGAAGACGACCAATTGCGCGTATCAAATTTCGATTTTCCCTTTATCACTAAAGCTTGTAGTTGACCACCGGCATGTAAGTTTTGCTTTTCGTTGGGAATAAAACGATAAAACAGGCTATCGCCTCTATCTTCGGTTAAATACACTATGCCTGACTTAGGGTCTACACAAGCGGCTTCGTGATTAAAACGCCCCATGGCTTTTATCGGCTTAGGGTCGACTAAGCCTTTGGTTGTGCTTGGTACCTCAAACACATAACCGTGGTCTTTACTGATTTTGTCAGATGCCTTGTCAACCGACTCTTCGCAGGTTAACCAACTACCCCACGGCGTAATGCCACCAGAACAATTACGAATTGTGCCAAGAAGCGACATAAACTGTTGTTCGACTTTCCCGGTTTTCATATTGAAAATGATATTCGACGTGCCACCAGGCAAGGGGATGCCCGAGCGATGCGCATCATAGGCTCTAGCTAATTGTTCGTCACTAAAGTTAACGTCCCAATCTTTACTATGTTCTGGCTTCTGCTCGTGGTTTCGAATAAGCGCCACACGCTCATCGTCCAACTTAAGACAGCCCATGCCATCGGCTCGATCTGGCACTGTGAGGCCATCATCCATTTTATCGCCTAGGGACGAAATGACCTGATAAGTAAAACCTTGTGGTAAATCGATAACACCTTTTGGATCAGGCAGCAAAGCACCAAGACCACGACTATGTTTAATTGTCTTAGCACTTGGGTTCGCTTGTAGATTAAGCGCTAAACCACTAAGCGCAGAAAAAAGGAGCCCTTGATTAAAGCGTCGGCGAGTAAGCATAATATTCCCTGTATTTTTATTTTATTGCTAACCTTCTTATCTTTCACTTTCGAAAATACTCGTAGGTTAATGTGCGACATAATATTGCATATAGTGTCGCCAATAACTATGACATTTATATGTAAGGCACGCCAATCGCAATGAAATTACTTAATAAAAGATAAGTGGCAATAATAATCAGTACTGCGCCGGTCAATCGATTTAAAATTTGTAGAAAACTCTTTTGCTTCATTACGTTACGCATTTTATGACCAGCCACTGCCCAAAGTGCTAAGCAGGGATAACAACATATAAAATAAATGCTAATAAAGCCTAGTAGCGCTTCGAGAGATTCATTCAATTCAAAGGCGGATATACCAGCAACGCAAGCTAACCACGCTTTTGGGTTTAGCCATTGAAGCATGAAACCACTAAAAAACCTTGGTGCCTCATCGCTTTTGCGACTCAATGTCACATCGGCTGTAGCTATTTTATACCCTATATAAGCAATAAATAGACAAGATACAATGGTAAAACCTTGTTCAATGGCGTCATGTTGAAAGGTGAACAACTGGTGGAACCCTAGGCCAACAAATAGCAGTAAGAAGACAAAACCGACTGTTGCCCCAGATACAAATGGCATTGTTTTGTGCACACCAAAATTTATTGCTGAGGCAAAGGTAATAAGATTTACAGGTCCGGGGGAAACTGACATAGATATAGAATACAAGCACATTGCAATAAACAAAGACATGGCGGTTACTACCTTTTCAACAATTGAATTTTTTGCTGTCGCAAAACTATCCACGTAATTTACCTCGCACTTCATTGGTTTAAAATATGCTAGTATTCGATTTAACTATTTCATAAATTGGTACAATAACGATGATTGATGAACTGCGTGCGATGGCAATATTTGCTGAAACAGCTAAAAAGGGATCATTTCGATTGGCGGCGAAAACCTTGGGTTTGTCACCATCGGTGGTTAGTTATCACATCAGCCGACTTGAAAAATCATTGGAGACGCCACTTTTATACAGAACAACACGTAATCTTTCACTCACTCACGAAGGGCAGATGCTGTATCTAAAAACAAATGAAATGCTATCTACCGCACGCTCGGGCCTTGCCGAAATTTCTGCCAGTAAAAAACACCTTCATGGTAAGTTAAGTATTACGCTACCCACCGCACTGACACGCCATCCAATTAGTCAAGGTATAGCCAGCTTCGCTTCCAAGCACCCGGAGTTAACACTTCAATTAGAATATACGGATCAACGTCAACATATAGTTGAGCAAGGCATAGATCTAGCGATTAGGGCTGGTGAGTTGCCAGACAGTAGCTTGAAATCGAGGCGCATTGGATTTCTTCAGCGTAAATTGGTCTGTGCATCTACGCTATATGCAACACTAGCGACACCGGACACGCCATTGGATGTGCAGAATTGGCCATGGGTACATTTAACACCAATGCCACGAAGCAGAGAAATCGTCGACCCTGAAGGAAAACGGCACAAACTTCATTTTACCAGTAAGGTCACTGTAAATAATGTGGAGGCAATGACAGAGCTATGTATTCAAGGACAAGGGGTCGCCACTCCGCCTGTTCACCTTGCTAAAACCGCCATCGAAAAAGGCCAATTAATAGAAATTTGTCCGACTTGGCAAGTCCCGCCCATCGCTCTCTATGCAGTTAGACCCAACAACGCTGCAACGCAAAGCGCTGTGCGGAAACTACTAGACTATTTGTGTGAAACAGATTTTACAGATAACTAGAGATATAAGGCGATATTCATTCACCTACGCAGTTTCGCTAGCGGCCTCTTTCATGACCGTTGCTAATACGGTGTAAGTCTCTATCCATGCGGCTTTTACTGCGTCTGTAAAATCTTCTCCCAAACCTTCACTCAATGTCCAAATTAAGGCCTCACCAACCGTATCGTAGTGCTTATCCTTAACGCCATAATCTACATGTCGTGTACCAAGGTCTTGCACAACAGGTACGAGCGCGTCCAAATTGTTTAAACTATTTACCGCCATACCAATCATTTTCATTAATTTGGCCCCCTGCTCCGTTATATCACCCTTGAACATGGGCTTTAGCGTTGGATCTAGTTCAAATAACTTACCATAAAACAGTGCAGCCGCAGTTGGTGCTATTGGTGCTACTTTCGCAAAAGTACCTTGTACCAAGGAAACAGTTTCTGGACTCATGAATACAACTCCTATGTGTAATTAACGATATCTATGTTACTCAGCACATATCGCACCACTTCATAATACGCTATATTTTCAATAACTTACTGTTTCACATTCGTCACTTAATCAGGTCTTTGCACTGTTTAAAACAAGGTTAAAAGTTTACTTCACCAATAAAGTGCACTACTTAGTGTATTCGTCAATCAAACTATCAATCGCCTCAGCAAATGTATTGGCGAAGTCTTCGCTACTCGATATCAATTCGATACGCGAATCTTCAGCCTCATCCAAACGACGCTCTTCAAAAGCACCGTCCGCGACATTAAAAGCAAAGATGCCGCTATCAGTAATAATTACCGCTTTTAATCTTTCTGCAGTATATGTTTTAAATAGCATTACACATTGCTTATAGCTAAATGCATATGTAGCAGCGCATAACCAACCTCTAGAAAAATAACCCTCGCCTTGGTTAGCAATGCGCAAAGCGCCTTCTTTTGGTGCAATAAGCGTATTTGCACTATTTAGCTTATTTGTATGATGATGTTGCTCCGAATCAGACAAGTGCAGCGTAAAATTCGAAGCATTGGCCAACAAGCGATTATCAACCTTTCCGCAATTAGCATGCACCACTGGCGTTGAGGAGACACCAATCTCATGCATATAAGTTTCTAGTGTCGGCATACAATCATGCGTATATAAATCAGATTTAGTCACGACGACGGTATCTGCAATCTGCATTTGCGCTTGAAACGTTTCGTGATTTCGCCATTTTTGGTCATCAAGCTTCCTGACATCAATTAAGGTCAGCGTCGCTTGAACATTGAGCACATCTTTATAGTGACTTTGCGACAGTGTTTCTAACACTTCTTTAGGATGTCCTAGGCCAGTTGGCTCTATTAGTAAGCGATGCGGTTTTGCTTGTGCAAGCAAAAGATTAAGCGCAATTTGCATGGGCAAACCTGAGGTGCAACACATACAACCGCCAGGTACTTCTTTAATAAAAATGCTTTTCTCTTTCCCATCAACAGTGCCACCAGACAGCATTGAGCCGTCAATGCCAACCTCTCCAAACTCATTCACCAAAACGGCCCAACGTTCGCCATCAGGTTTATTCGATAAAAGTGATTGTATCAGCGTCGTTTTGCCGACACCTAGCGCACCAGTAATGACGTTAGTCGGTACGTTTTTTACCATGACAAGTCCATTAGATTTAAAACCAGTAGCTTACGAATTAATTCTTTAATTATTGTAGAAATGTTATATTATAACAAAACCATCAGCAAGAATTGATTCGAGTTAACTATAAGTGGTTGAGAAATGAAACTATTGAAACAACTGGCAGTTTTTTCATGCCTACTATCAAGTTATTCGCTAGCCCAAACACATATGCACGGCAAAGGCACGCTATTCATCGCGCAAGATGGAAACACATGGCAACTGCAATTTACCCTGCCAGCATCTGATGTTTTCGGGTTTGAACATCAGCCAGAGACAAAAAAGCAGCAAGAGTATGTTCATATGCAATCGAAACGCCTAAAGCAACTGGATAAAGTCCTCTCGCTGCCAAATGACTGCGCACTTATTACTCACGAAGTAGTAATCCCGAATGAATTTGACATTAAACACTTCGACAAACACAGCAATGATGACAAACCTTCTCATGAGCATGAGCATGAGCATGAGCATGAAAAGCATACGAGCGACCATGCAGATACGCACGCAGATATCCAAGTAACGACCACCTTAGATTGCAATACCGCCATATCTGTTTTGAATTTCGCTATTTTTGAGAGCTTTAACAGTCTCGAAACCGTAGACGTGTTGTGGACATTGAGTTCGGGACAAGGACAAAGTGAAATCTCTGCATCAAACCCTAAGGTTAAACTTTAATGGAAAGGAAACTCAAACGTGCCTGATACTGCCACTGATATTGCCGATAAATCTGCTATTGCGCTTTCTGGCCTATGCATCGTGCATTGTATTTTACCCATACTATTGTCGTTGATTTTGCCCTACTTCGCAGGCCTAAGTTATTTAACAGACGAGGCATTTCACCTTTGGTTAATTATTTTTGTTGTGCCCTTAAGCCTATTCACTATAAGTTGGGGTTATCGCCAGCATCGTAATAAAAAAACTTTGATACTCGCACTCATAGGCTTGATGTTAATCATAGTTTCTGCCGCGATTGGTCACGATACGTTTGGCCATACGGCAGAAGTATTAATATCAATCGCTGGCTCGACGCTTATCGTTTGGGGCCACTTGAAGAACATGAAATTAAGAAATACTAAATTTAAAAATGGTCGGCTTTCAGCTGTCAGCTAATTAAAATATTACCGTGCGTGAGTTCTGAAGGTATCAGGCTCACCACTGTATGTTTTAATCGAACTAGGCTCTAATGAATATGCCGACGTCCCAATAAAATCTTCGAATAACTCGACTTTAAGCTTTCCTTTTACCGTATACGCTTGACCAATATCAAAATCACCAAAACCTTGTGCTAATTGTATGAAAATCATTTGGTTGGGCGGCGGTGGTGGAAAATGAAGACAGGCACCAAAGTAGGGGACTAAAAACACATTTTGTAAGTCTTT
The DNA here is from genome assembly GCF_030160655.1 of Agaribacter marinus. GTDB lineage: Bacteria > Pseudomonadota > Gammaproteobacteria > Enterobacterales > Alteromonadaceae > Glaciecola > Glaciecola marina. The sequence goes on along the minus strand of NZ_BSOT01000006.1, from coordinate 404,286 downwards.
ATTCGGGTAAAAATCAATTGGCACAATGAATCCCGAAATAGAAACACGCTGCTCAGCAAAAGTATCCACTGTATTTACGGATATCATTGCTTGCTGATATTCTTTGTCGCTCGCTGACTCTATCGAGTTTAGGATTTGAGAAGTGAAATCAGAGACTGTTTTAGCCTCTCCCTGTTGATAACGACTGATCAATTCATACTCATGCTCCGGGAGTAACATTTCCCAGGTCAATTCTTCAAATTTGGTTTGGCTTGTATACCAAGTAGGTTTCGCCTCATATACCGTCGACGCGGGCAGTAACATTGACGCTATTTGCCTAGAGTGCTTAATACTTACATGTGTTACAAAGGCTGCAATAAATGACATCAATATTATGCCGACAATGCCTTTGGTTTTCATCGATTTAAGCTCAACTAGTTAATAGAATGCAGCGTTTTGATTTTATATGGCTAGTTACGCGTTGTATCTTAACTGGCATTTACCAAAATCTCTTGTCGCATAAAGTGAGGCTTACCATTTTCAGTGGCGGAAATGTTGACTATTATTGAGTGCTGCCCTTTACTTTTTGCTTGAAACTGCAATGTGAAGTCACCTCGAAGCTGCATCAAACTTACTTTTTCGTCGCTGATGAATACAAGATCGTCACTCGCCGCAAACTCAACGTTAATTCGTTCAAAACGAATAGGGGCGACATATGTAAAGTTGACAGAAGCATCAGTGCCTTTCTCAACAGTTTTCTCATCTATGTGCGCTAGCGACAGCGTTTGGTCATATTCACTATGAAAATTTTGTTTAGGCATTGTCGCCATATTGCCAAAAATACCAAAATTTAGGCCGCTACCATGCATATCGCACGCGACACTAGAAGCAGAGATAAGTGACAACAAAACAAGGCTGGTAGTATAGTGTTTTTTCATGACGCACCACTCAATAAGGTTGAACGTTATCTAAGGTCAGGCCATAAGCAGATGTACCCATATCATTAGCAACGGTTTCGATGTACATTTTACCCTCAAACAACATAGGAACAGAAAGACTTTCGACTGTAATCCCTTCAGGCCAGCGAGCAAAAATGATTTGATTTGGCGGCGGAGGCGGCAAATGCAAACAAGCACCGAAATAAGGCACAATAAAAAATTCTGTCACTTTACGGTCTTCGTTATTGCTCAACGGAACAATAAAGCCAGGAATTCTAATATCACGGCCATCAAACGCTGGAATAATCTTCTCTGATTTAAGTACTTCGTTAAACCGCTTCGCTTTTTCGTCGATAGCACTTTTTTCAGCGAGTTTTTCCATATTATCGTCAGCAGCACCATCCTGAATATTCAAGAGAAACTCTGGGGGGTCGAGTAATACCGCTAAATCTTCTTTGGGCATGAGTTCTATCCACTCTATCTCGACAAACTCTTTTTTGTCAGCAAAAGCGTTTGCACAAAACAGCAGTGCGGCAATACATGCTAATGCGCGCGCAAAAATATCGCGTTTAATTTTTAGTTTATTCATATCGATACTGATCCCTAATACAAAATATGTTATATCATAACAGCATAATATTTACCAATAACGAGCCATCCAATTACTATGAGCATTGCAAAATTACAGCAAGCTGACAATCAAGCCATTGCAGTAAAATTGTCTGATATTACCTACCGTTATGCGAATACAGCGCCCACATTATATTGTGAAAATTGGCAGGTAAAAACTAGTGAACGCATATTCTTGCACGGCGATTCGGGCAGTGGTAAATCGACGATACTCAGCTTACTGTCTGGCATCACCAAGCCCAACAGTGGCAGCATTGACATAGGTACAAGTAACTTAAGTAAACTGTCTGCATCTCAAGTAGACAAATTTCGCGCCTGCAACATTGGTATTGTTTTTCAGCAGTTTAATCTTATCCCGTACTTAAGTGTTATCAAAAATATTGAACTGGCAGTATATTTCGCAAAAACCAGCGTCAATGTGCGTGACAGCTTAGCACCGATGTTAGATAGCGTAAAACTACCCACTGATATTTTGAATAAACAAGTCGCTCAATTAAGTGTCGGACAAAAGCAACGCGTTGCCATACTGAGAGCCTTGATCAATTCACCTGATTTGTTGTTAATTGATGAGCCCACATCCGCACTTGACGCAAATGCGCGAGACGGCTTCATGCAGATGTTAATGTCAATGGAACAAACACGCGATACAACGATGATTTTTGTCAGTCATGATCAATCATTGCGTCAATATTTTACGCAACATATTGCTGTATCAGATATTTGTCAGTGGCGCACTAACAGTAAGGAGTCGGCATGTTAAGAACGCTTGCTTGGCAGAGCTTACGCAGCCGCAAAAAAACCGTAGTCCTAACTTTTTTATCGTTGCTAGTAAGTATTAGCGTGTTAATTGCAGTTGAGCATTTAAGAGCTGAAGCAAAAGAAAGTTTTAACCGCTCGATTTCTGGTACGGACCTAATTGTCGGAGCACCGAGCGGCGACTTAAATTTACTGCTCTATTCCATTTTTAGGATGGGCAATCCGACAAATAATATTCGTTTTGATAGCTATGAAATGTTGGGTAAACAAAAAAATGTTGCGTGGACTATTCCAATTTCACTCGGTGATTCTCATCGAGGGTACAGAGTATTGGGGACATCGGATAGCTACTTCACACATTTTCGCTATGGTGAAAAACGCTCACTTACGTTTTCTAATGGCCAACAGTTTAATAATCTATTTGAAGTAGTACTCGGCGCTGAAGTTGCGACGTCGTTAGCATATGCCATTGGCGACAAAATTGTTATATCTCATGGCATCGGTGCGACGAGTTTTAAAAACCACGACAACGCGCCATTTGTCATTGTTGGGATACTCGAACCGACAGGCACACCGGTAGACAAAACCGTGCATGTTAGCTTAGAGGCAATAGAAGCAATTCACCTTCCTCCCTCAAAGCTAAACAGTATTGTTGAACAGCAACGATTCGATTTACTAAAACCGACAGCGATTACCGCGGCTTTAGTCGGCCTAGACAATAAGTTTGCGACGTTTACTCTGCAACGTAAACTCAATAACTATAATGATGATCGCTTAATGGCAGTATTGCCAGGAGTCGCGATGATGCAGTTGTGGCAGCTCATGGGGAATATAGAAAACCTGCTTAGAGTGATTGCATTTTTGGTGCTACTATCGTCTTTATTTGGATTGACCACGATGCTCATTGCCTCGATGAATGAACGCAGCATTGAAATTGCCGTGTTACGCACCCTAGGTGCGTCTCCAATAACAATCTTTCAGCTCATCGTGTACGAAGCAATACTGATTGCCATATTGGCATTTTTAAGTGCTTGTGTTCTCGTATCGACAAGTTTAATGGCGCTGTCTGACTGGCTAGCGAGCACTTACGGGTTATTCTTGAGCGCTAATATTTTTAGCCAAGAAGTGCTTATTTTAGGGGCTTTTATATTTTTAGCCGTGGTGCTAGCCGCCATTGCACCTGCAATCGAAGCGTATAAAAAAGCCTTGCAAGCCCAGTTGTCTTGATAGCCTTGCAATAAGAAGCTAAAACCTTCATACGTTATAAAAACAGTACCTGTTGAAAAAAACAGGGACTGTTTTCGTTAACATGCATGATAAATTCAAGCGAAAGTAGATAGGCTATGCTGTTAAATGTTCCAATTCTGCCAACATTTTATCTTTTACTTCCGCCAATTTAACCGCATTAGTATTCAGGTTTTCACCGCATTCTCTGCTATCTTTTGCAGTTGATGTTAGGTTAACGACACGCTCAACAATTTTATCATTGAGTGTTAATTGTGTGCTTAAAGATGACGATATCTTTTCGTTGATGAGGGTAATCTTTGCTACGGCATCATCCACTTCCAGTAACATTGAGGAGGCGCTGTTTACCGTATTCTCGCTGGCAACGACCTCAGCTTCCCCTTCCATGATTGCCTGTACTGCCGCACTTGCGCCTTTTTGTAGCTTATCAATTATACCTTTAATTTCTTCCGTGGATTGCTGAGTACGAGACGCCAATGTTCTCACTTCATCGGCTACTACAGCAAAACCTCGCCCTTGCTCACCTGCACGTGCTGCTTCAATCGCAGCATTCAGCGCGAGCAAGTTTGTTTGCTCTGCAACACCGTTAATAACGTCGACAACACTACCGACAAGTGCTGTATCTTCCCCTAGTTGCCGAATAACGTCAGACGTTTCTCTTATTTTGGTGCTCGAGGATTGTATAGCCACAATTGTATTTTGCATCACTTCTCGACTTTTATTGGCAGATTTTTTAGCTGTTGTCACAGTGATGTTAGCCTCTGAGACATTCTCGCTCATTTGTGCGACTGCACTCGAAATATGCTGGGATACGTCAGAAATATTATTCGCTTGCTCATTCAATTGAGATGCAATTGTATAAACCAATGTTGCATCACCACTGATTTCATGGCTCACGCTGATTAACGCTCTTTGCTCATGTTCTAGTTGCTCGCTAACATGGTGGAGCTTTTTCCTAACGAGATTAATGGCGCCTGCCAATAAACCAAGTTCTCCATTGCGTTTTGATGATACTTGTTTTGTAAAATCCCCATGACTCACCGCCTCTATCGCTTTGATCAGTTTCGATATTGGATAGGACACTTTACGTGTTAAAAAGTAGCGCATTAAAAATAATGCTAATACAAGTACGACTGCAGAACTAATGTAAGCCGCGGTCCGCTGAAACTTTGTTCGTTTAGCCAAGTTATCGCTAGTGACTTTCACTTCCAATTGCAACATTTCAACTGCGTCGGCCAGCAGCTTAGATGGTTCTCTGTCAATCCCTCGAACAATCCTATCCGTAGCTTTATGATTAAAATCATTGTCCAAAAACTGTGAGTATGCAGCTTGATAGTGAGCAAAAATTGCGGCATGTGATGACTTAAATTGATTCAAATTTTGTTTAATATCTGCCGCTAAAGGCATATTTAATACTGCGGTGACTTGCGTTTGAATTTGTTGTTGTTTATCGATAAATCGATTCCAATATTTTTCGCGGTCGTTGTTATCGTGCCCGCGCAACAGTACATTCTTCCATTCCTGCACTTGGGTTTTAAACAACTGATTCATAGTGCCGGTTAATACAGCCGCCCGGCTTTCATTCGCTAACAAATATTCATACTTGTCGATTTTATTGGAGAGTAAAAAGGTAATAAGGACCGAACACAAAAATATCGACAACGCTGCCGTCATACTAATCAGTAACAAACGTGATTTAAGACTATTGATTTTCATATTGAAAGATAAGTTGGGTAATGAACACTTATGTTTATCGACAGCTAAATCGTATTTTTATATGCGAAATAGTTATTAACACTGAAAGAAAAAGAAAGAGAGATCACTAACGCCCTGATACCGCGTTATTACGTTTGTTTTTCATTCGCTTTATTATACAAAAGGAGAGAAAAAAGCATTTTTGGGGTAGCTATTTACTTTATCGATATTCATCATAAGCGTAATATATGTCACGTTGCATTAACGCAATATCGAAGTTACAACAAAAAGGGCGTAACACAACACGGAAACGATGCAAGCCTTAATATTGCTGCTAATTCAATCAAATAGTATTTGAAATATGATAGTAATCCTGTCTATTATTCAGCTCAAAGAGATGCAAAAACATGGAGTTTTAGTATGCCATTGAAACCTTTTTCTGAAGAATTTAACTATCAAAAGTCAATTCTAGATGGCTATACCGATAAGTACACTGCCCCTTTAAAAAACGTCATGCTAGCAATAAAAAGCATTATGGTATCTGATGGCTTTGACCGCAAATTTTCAGGACAACTGGATGGCCTTAGGTTAGCGCTCTTAGCAAAAGAGCGAGAGAAAATATACTTGTCTGTGGGTGCCGACACATCTAAGGCAATGACAGACACACAAGTGATACTAGCTTCTTTAGTAAAGTTTCTCAGGCATGTCTATCTTATTAAAGCTCAGGGTTCTCAAGAAGTGTGGGTGATTTCTACACCGAAAATATTTTCAAAATACATTTCGAATGAATTATACGATGTACGCAATAACCCCGTTTTGCTAGCAGCAAGCATTGCGGAAGTCGATGAACGCTTCACATCACAACAAAAGAAAGCGCTGGGCGAAGCCACTAATGTTGCAATGAAATGGTGTCAAGCTACGTTAATTGAGCTGTCACTGGCGCATCTGTCTTCCAAATCGAGAGCAAAAAGAATCGTACGCAGATGGTTTGTAGGAAACAAGCTCGACGAAACAGAAGTTGATAAATGTATTACTAAACTTATCGCTGGCATCCGCAAAGTAGTATCTGTCATTAGTTCAAATAAAATAATCTTTACTGACATGCCAACAATACGATCGTCAACTGACGCCAAAGATAAGGGTTTGGCAGCGGCCCTTGCGTTTGTTTACGCCGGGAACTATGAAAAAATTCCAATTATCTATATCGAAAATGGCTTCTTCAGCAACAACAGCATCATGCCTGATCGCGACTATTGGGCCTTAACAGTAATTCACGAAATCACACATTTAGAATTAAGTACAAAGGATCACAAATACGACTTTGATGGTCTTCGGCCTGATAAAAACCTTACTCCGGCTCAAGCCATTGAGAATGCAGATTCATGGGCATACTTTTGTGCCAATGCAGCAAAAGCCTTGAGCAATAACTCTTTAAACAAGGTCTTAAACAAACCATGAGTAACTTGCACCACAAATATCGCCTGCAAGCCTTATGTATTATTGTGCTAACCTTCACTTTGTTTGCATGTGACGATACAACAACGACCCGACAAGATACGCCAATACCTAAAGAGGACATACATATGAGTGGCATTCCGCTTCCCAATGATAATGGACAAAGCTCAGCCCCATCAATAGCGACAAAAAGAGCAGCGCCACCAGATGTCCCGTCGCTTAAATTTGAGGGCATGACCTATTTACTGACAACAAAGACTAATGAGGAGTTAACGTCCTCAAGTACAACATTAAACGCACTTGACCAACAACAAACACTCTCTTGGTCACTTGAGCTATACAAAATTGCCTTCGACCCATTAATTGAAACAGACGTACAAGAAATTTATCCCGCCAGCATGGAGGTAGATGAAGTGCAACGTAGACTTACGATAACCGACGAACAAAGCAATAAATACGTAGTTGACTTGGATACACACAGCTTGATTACTGATTAGTTTCACAAATCATTTGAAGCCGCATTAGTCAGCGTCTGTGACCAATGCGGTTAGTAATAAACAAGCTTAGAACGTTGCCCGCACACCCACATTAAAGCGACTACCGTATTGTTCAGCATCGATGAGTTGTTGCTGGTAACGACCATGTCTTCGAATGGTGGCGTTCGTTAAATTCAAGCCTTCAACAAATACCGTAAAATGCTCATTGACCTGATAACTTGCATTGGCGTCTAACTGACCATAATCCTCTGTGAAAGTAGGTTCATTACCTCCTTGAAGAAGAAACTGGTCTCGCCAGTTATACGCAATACGCACCAAGACATCGCCTTTTTCATAAAATCCAACAAAATTTGCTGAGTCACTAAGGCCGGTAAGCGCCCGATTACCATCTATTTTTCTGATGTCGTATTCTGCATCAGAATTTACGACAGTATAATTGGCAATTGTGCCAAATCCGCTTTCACCGAAGACATGTTGCAACGTAAATTCCCAACCGTCGACTTCAGACGAGTCTAAATTGCTTGGCGTAGTGAATTCAAACTCAATTGCTGGTTGGTCGGCACGATTAAAACACGCAGGATCAGGCACTACGGCACTCGGACAAAGATCTGGGTCGGCATTTACACTCGGATTAGTTAGGGGATTGCCATTCACATCGTCAAGTGTTCGATTGACCGTAATTTCACCGATAAAGTTATCGACATCTTTGTGAAAATATCCCATCGAAACGTAACTTGCATCACCATAATAATACTCAAATGAAATATCAATATTATCAGATACATAGGGTAAAAGATTTGGGTTGCCTTGTCTCGCCTTAGCGACTTCATTTGGACGCAACTGGGTGATTCTAGTCGATGGGAACATTTTATCTAAATCACTACGCGTGATGCTCTTTCCATAGGAAAATCGCCCCACTAGCTTATCCGTTAAATCAAGCTTTACGTCAAGGTTTGGTAAGGTATTGTTGTATTCGCCCTTGAGTGTTTGCGCTACTGGCACACCATCTGGCACCTGTTGGATACCGGTCACATGGTTGTACTGGAGGTTTTGTATGCTCTCTAGCACTGAATATGCGCTAACGTCGGTTTGCTCATGGCGCAAACCAATATTTGCATAAGTTTGCATGCCTGCCAGTTCAAACTCAAAATCAGCGCTCACAAACGCGGCGGTGGTTTTTTCCTCTACGCCATCTTGAGAGGGCGGTACTTGAAAAAACAATCCTTGCTCTTCTGCGAGTTGAATAAAACGGTCTGCTGAATATCTAGGCACCAACGGATACAAAGACTGAGCGCCGCCAAACTCACTTAAGGCATCACCTACATCTTCAAATGTTAATCCAAGATTGTCTATATTAAGAGAAGTCACAAATGAAAAGGTACCAAAACGCCGAGTATCGACTTCGTATTGGGTATTCTGAAGACCAAAATTAACCTCAACTAAAGCACCACTATTGTTATTTTCCCATTTACCCGTAATACGATTTTGTTGAATGTTATTGTCGATTTCATAACCGAAGGTATGAAACAAGTCGGGAATAATATTTGAAGGGTCATAAGCATTCCCGCCCGGCAGTGCAGAGTCGTCCACTACAACTCTTGGAATATCTGTGGAAAAATCTGCTGTAATATCAACAAGTTTAGTTGCGACTGCGACCAAGTCACCGCTGTCATTTAGCTGATATGCGCCATTGGCCAAGTTTGCGCGATGCTCAGAGTTAATTCCGTTGGGGTTTGATTTAGACTCAGCGCCGTGAAGGTCAACATTAAAACTGAGGGAATCATTTACTTGCCACTCAATATTTAGCCCGAGTGAATCACCTTCAGTTTGTTCTAAAAACTGCCACGCCCAAAAGTTTAATTCGTCGGTTACTTCGATAGGGTTTACTAAGGTACCATTGACGTCTGGCGTCCCTGTGGGTGAATCAAACCACATGCCTTGACGATTCATTTGCGACTTTTGCTCAAAGCGCTGAAGTGTATAGTCGAGCGTTGCCACTACATTTTCGTTTGGCGCAAATTGCACGACAAGCTGCGCATTTTGACGCTCCCTTTCGGTGTCTATTAAGTCTAAATCAACCGTTTGTGCAGCCCACCACGCGCCTGTACCATTATTTATTTGGGATGTATTGATATTTTGTCCGTGATTTCGCACCCAGCCTTCAGTGCCCGCTCTATCCGTATGACTATGCCTAACAGAATGACCAAGTGACAACAGTACGCCCAATTTGCCGTCTAAAAACGTGTTACTGATTGCCCCTGATAACTCAGGTGTAACGGTATCACCGCTTTCAACACTCGTATCAATAATCCCTTTTACACTGCCGTATGCTTTAAAACCGTCGTAGTCGAAAGGTTTCGCTGTTTCAATATTGATTGTCGCGCCTATCCCACCCGAATCGACATTTGCTCTTGCTGTTTTATACACTTGAATTTCAGACACAGACTCTGAGGACAACTCACGAAAATTAAAACTTCGGGGAATGCCGTCCGATGTAAGAGATGATGAGCGTGGCATTTGCCTGCCATTTAAAGTAACCATGTTAAAACTGGGTCCAAAGCCGCGCACCGTCACTTGATTACCCTCGTTATTTGAGCGGTCAATCGACACACCGGTGATACGTTGCAATGACTCAGCTAAGTTGGTATCAGGAAATTTACCGATATCTTCCGCCGTTATTGCATCTACAACGCCAGAGGACTCGCGTTTAATACTCCCAGATAAAAATAGCGACCGCCGTATACCTTTTACTTCAACATATTCAACATTTTTATCCGCCTTGGTTTCAGATTGCGCGCTTGCAGGCAAGGCAATATTATAAAGCGCTCCAGTCACGGCTATAGCTAGCGTTTTTTTTGTAAATAGTTTCTTTACTGGCATAGTGTTACCCCTCATAAGTTTTGGAATAAACAAGCGAATAACTGATTAAGTTCTATACATAGCATTAAGAATAAAAACGCATAACCGACTACTTATTACACTCAATTAAAATATTTATTGCACATAATAATGATTCAAAAACACTGTAAATCATTTTGATAGCGTTATCAAATTATTAATAATTTGTTATTAAATATGGTTCAATGAGTTAACACCAAAAATAAAACAAGAATTTCCAAATATGATATCGCTATCAAAAACCCGTTTAGCGAAATACTTAACATTTAAAAAATTGCACCGCTAATCGTTTCACATCCATTTCACAGTTCGCTTTCTAAGCTGCAGCAAAATTACCTAAAAAAGGATCATGACTATGTCAATAAATCCAAATAACCGAATTGAATTAGATAAGGTTGGCCAATCTTTCACCAGCAATGAACATGAAGTGCTTCTATTTCAAGACTTAAGTATTTCCCTTGTTCAAGGAGAATCGTATGCCATCACAGGTCCATCAGGATCCGGTAAATCGAGTCTATTAATGCTAATGTCAGGCTTAGAACTCCCCTCAAAAGGGCAAGTAACATATCTTCAAAATACACACAAACTCCCTTTAAGTGATTTACGTGGAGAGATTGGTTTTATCTTTCAACAATTTCATTTACTCCCCGAATTAGATGCATTAAATAATGTTGCCTTGCCGCTAAAACTGCGTGGACAAAAGGGCGCTGAAGAAAAAGCAAAATATTGGCTAACGCGCGTTGGACTAGCGCAGCGACTTAAACACAAACCGCAACAATTAAGTGGTGGTGAGCAACAACGTGTTGCCATTGCTAGAGCACTAGTTTTCGAACCCAAATTCATTTTTGCAGATGAGCCCACAGGCAATTTAGATACGAAGAGTGCAAAAGAAGTCGCTGACATATTATTTTCTTGCTGTTTAGAAAATGGGGCGGGACTCGTTATGGTTACGCATAGCGAGACCTTAGCGGCACGCGCACAACACATATTGGCTTTCAAAAATGGACAATGTGAACTGCTCGAGCATGAGCATGATAAAGGTAAGGTGCATTATGCGTAGCAATAATCTTAGTTTAGCTTGGCAATTTTACCACCAAGAAAAGGGGCATGCGTATAGACGTTTTCCTGCGCTTATCCAATTGATTTTAATGGTATTTATCGTTACATTGAGTCAGACAAGCAACTCCATTCAAACCTACCTCAACACTAACCTCAACAACTTATTAGGTGCTGACATAGTTATCAGTCAAAAAGGTCGCTTGACGGATGCACAAGAAACACACCTCAATAGGATATCAGAGAGAAGCGCGCTTACTCAAAGCCTCAAGACGACCTTAACTTACAATGATAATTGGCAACGAGTAACACTCAAAGCAGTAGGTAACAACTATCCTCTGCAAGGGGAGTTACTCACATCTTACTCACTAGGAGGTAAAACTATTGCTGGTAGTTCAGGTCCGCTAAGCGGTGAAATTTGGATGGATTCACGCCTACTTACCGTACTGTCAATTCAACTGGGTGAACAATTAAATATTGGGGATCAAAGGTTTACAGTATCCCGTATTATACTGCACGAACCGGATCGATTAATGGAAGGGCATAACGTAGATATGCGTGCCTTGATACACCATGACGATTTAGAACAACTCAACTTCCCTAAAGATATTATTCATTCTCGTTATTTATTTTCCGCCAATAAAAAGCAAATTAACGACATGATTGAATGGCAAAAAGCGCACTTGCCCGCCGCACAGATTCATCACAAGCAAGGTGCACACCCCTTGGCTTTGTTTTGGCAGCGGACAGAGAACTTCATTGGCCTCGCATCGATTATTCTATTTTTCATGGCAGCTATCGCCATCCAACAACTTAATCAGTTGCAGATGCAAAAAGAACAGTTTTTCTCAGCAGTGTGTATAAGCTTTGGTGCGTCAAAAAGTACAGGGCTGCAAATCTCTATTATAAAATGGCTATTGAATATCGCATTTTTATTGCCGCTTGTGTTGTTGCTATCGACCCTACTTCACTGGCTAGCCATTCAATGGTTAAGCACCCGATTTGACGCGCTCGAATGGCATTGGAATATTCTGCATTCGATTAAACCAATGCTGATTGCCGCCATTATCTTTAGCGCATTTCACTTACCTATTTGGTTTCGGCTCAAACAGGCATCTGTGAGACAGCTCATTAACAACCTAGATAGTAAGGTCAGCAAAAGCTTATCTTTTACCTGTGCCTTGATAGTATTAGCAACAGTGTCAGCGATTTATTCTGACAATGCTCTGCTAACCGCGATGGTCTTGGGCGCAATAGGGATAAGCATAACCCTCATTTTATTGATTAGTTGGTTTGCATTGTCACTCGGTGAAAAATCAACGAAAAAATTCTCTGGTCTAATTCCATTTGCACTTTACATGATGAAACAACGATTGCTTAGCAAGACTACACAGATATTAGGCGTCGGCCTGTGTGCATTCTTGCTGCTATTTACCTTAATGTTACTTAAAGACCTTGGTGGCACCATGAATGCATATCAGCGTCAGCATGATGGCAACTTATTGATAACGCAAGCCAGCGAAACACAAATGATCGACATTGATACATGGGTCGCCAAAAACGCCATTGAAATACGCCAACGTAAACCCTTTATGTACGGCAAACTTACGCATATAAATGATATGCATTTGTCGGATTATGCAGATACACCAAGTGATAGCTTAGCTACTTTTATGCGATCTATTCGCTTACATTGGAATGATTCAATACCGGAAAACAATCGTATAGTCGATGGTGAATGGTGGCAAACAAATGCTACACACTGGCAACAAATATCAATTGAACAAGAAGTGATGACCGACCTAGGCTTGCAGTTAGGCGATCGATTAACGTTTTATATCACCGAACAAAGCGTCGAATTTGAAATTACCGCGAGCCATGCATACAAACCCGGCGCAGGTTCGATCACCTTTTGGGCACAAATGCCCGCCGCTGCACTTGATTTTATTGCCGCGCCACACTACCACATGGCAAGCCTAGAACTCGAAGACGCGCAATTTTCGTTGCTCGCTCAAGTATGGCAAAAACACCCCTCATTGCGTATGGTTTCGATGGATGAAATAACGCAACGCTTTGACAAAACACTCGCAATGGTAACGCAGATAATCAGCGGCTTTTCTATCTTGATTAGTTTACTAGCGAGCATCGTCATTTTGTCTTCTGTGCATGCACTTGAAGCCAAAGAAAAGAAAAAAAACAGCATCATTATGAGTTTTGGTTTATCCAAAAAAACATGCTTTCACCTCAATATCATTGAATGGTTTGTTACTGGAAGCATTGCTGCAAGCGGCGCGATCATAGGGACCTGGATTGCAGGCTTACTCATTTATGAGTCTCAGTTTTCTATGCTATATCGGCCAAATTTCTTTTGGTTACTGACAACGTTGTCCATCATATTATTCATAGTCACTGCGATAGGTATTGTCGCCAACAAGAATAGCTTGTCGAGCTCGATAAGGGAGTTGATGACGGAGTAGTTGGGGCAATTTGCCCCTTTTTGCTCTCTTTTTATACTCGCTTTTATGATTTGTATTCTTTTCACATCCTTTTCACACACCTATCCGCATCCTTTTTGACAACTAACAGGAGAAAACACAATGAAGCATAGTAAACATTATTTATATTCATTCATCGCATGGCTGCCAATACAATTTTTATCATTGGTTTTTTTATCATTAGGGCTTTTATCATTTGAACTCATCGCTAGTGACAATAAAAAAGTGCTGATGGTAGTGAGTGCGCACGGCCAACAACAAGGTAAAGAAGCGCCAGGCTATGAGTTCGATGAATTTGCAAAAGCATATTTAGTGTTTAAAGCGCATGACGTCGACGTAGATATCGCAAGTCCGAAGGGCGGTGCAGTTGACGCTGATAAATATGACCCTAATAAGCCTTACAATGCGCAAGTGCTGAATGACACTGCAATCATGGCTAAATTAAATAATACACAGCCAACCGCAACACTTAACGCAGTGCACTATGACGGGATATTTATTGTGGGTGGAAAAGGTGCAATGTTTGATTTGCCTAACGACCTGCCGCTGCAGAGGCTGATTGCAGATATTTATCAGCAAAATGGCACCGTAGCGGCGGTATGTCACGGACCGGCAGCGCTTGTAAACGTTAAACTAGCGGATGGAAATTTTTTAGTCACAAATAAAATTGTAAACGGTTTTACAAACCAAGAAGAACAACTGTTTGGGCAAAAATGGCTACCAAAATTTGAATTTATGCTAGAAGACAAACTCACAGAACGCGGCGGAAAATTTCAATCTAGTGACATCATGTTAAGTCATGTTGCCGTAGATGAGCGACTCATTACTGGACAAAACCCATCCTCTACCGTCGGCGTTGCAAAAGCCCTAATCGAATCGCTTGGCATTAAAACAGTCGATATCGCGCAGTTTTCTGATGACAGAACCTTGAGTATAGTCGCCGATATTTTAAAGGGAAATATTCAAGCAGAGAAGGCGTTATTGTCCACACCTGAGCAATTTAATATTCAGCTAGTAGGTATGTACGGGTTTTACTATTTTAAAGCCACCGAAACTGACACAGAAATAGCAAATGCCTTAAAGCTCATGAAATTAGGGCAAAAATCCATAAATAGCACTAAACTTGATATGCAAATAGCGAAAGCGCAATATAAGCTTGGAGACATGGCCGCTACCAAAGAAACACTTCATCAGATTTTGGTCGATAAGCCAGACTTTGAATCCGCGCGTGACATGTTAAACAGCTTATGAATGCTCGGCGGTTAAGGTCACAGTGCGTTAATCGCCACGTTATTTATAATCGGTTTATTGATCACCCGGTTACCGAACACCGAACACCGAACACCGAACACAATCATAGAAAATCAGAAGGACGCTGAAATGATCAAGCCCTTACCAGCAGCTCAAACATTTAAGCGACAGACCTCTATGCAACAGATATCTGAGCAACAGCTATCTAAACAAGCAGCATTGCATATTTTGCTTGTAGAAGACGAACTTAGCATTGCAAAGAATATTGCGGAATATATGGAACATAAAGGCTATATATTCGACTTTGCAAACAAAGGAAAACAAGGGCTTGAGCTAGCACTCCAGCACCATTACGACGTCGTTATTCTCGATTTAAACCTGCCAACCATGGATGGCATAGATGTGTGTCGACAACTAAGAGAAAAAGCCGATCGACATATTCCCATTCTCATGCTCACCGCGAGAGACAGTATTGATGACAAAGTGTCAGGTTTTTTAGTGGGCACAGACGACTACTTAACAAAGCCCTTTTCGCTACAAGAACTTGAAGTACGCTGCCTAGCGCTGTCTAGGCGACATCGTTTACACACCAAAGATGCCTTAACATTGGGTCCATTACGCATTGACAGAAAACGCAAATATGTTACCCGTAATGAAGAAAAAATCGAACTTAACGCCATGGGCTATAAGATACTAGTGGTGCTAGCAGAGGCGTATCCACAAATCGTTAGTCGTTCGGAATTGAGTCAAAAACTATGGGGAGATGAACCCACTGAATCCGACGCTCTGCGTTCTCATATTTATCAACTGCGGGCTGCAATTGACAAACCCTATCAATACCCAATGATTAAAACGGTATTCGGCGTCGGATTTACCATTGAACTTCAAGAATAGCGGATTTAGCAGACACTATGGGCAAAAAATGTACGTAAACAAAAGAAAGTTTCACAGCTTAAGCCGGCGCATTGTTTTACTGTTTTGTATATTTACGCTAGTAATTTCAGTGGTTTACAGTTTAATTTCATTTGTACTTATGTACACGCTTGAAGACAGCTTTATCGAAAAGGGCATTGTAAATGAAGCGGACTACTTAAGCGCTACATATGAACGCACTGGAACGTGGCCCAAAACAAGAAGCTCAAATATGCAACTACACTTCTCAAAGTCTACATTGCCAAAGGATATTCGCAGCATCGCAATTGAAGAACCACTTCGAAAAGAATTTTTTGGCTTAGAAGGCCGACACTACCACCTACACCATGTCGAAAAACACCCAAATGTTTTTCTTATTGCAGAGGTAAGCGAGCAACTCCTTGTCCGTCCCATTCGCGGTGGTGTTATTCAATTTTTGCTAGTAAGTGCCATACTGATCTCGACGCTCGCCTGTTTGATAGCATGGTTCATTGGCAGAAAAACCACCAAACCTTTGCAACAATTAGCAACACTAGTAGAAGATGTAGCGCCAGAAGACCTCCCTGAAAAATTTGCTCAGCAATTCCCAAATAACGAAGTGGGTATTTTGGCAAGAACACTTGAAGATACCTTGGATAAAATTACACAAGCACTGCTGCGAGAAAAGAGCTTTACCAGAGATGTCAGTCATGAACTCCGAACGCCACTTGCCGTCATAAAAAATGCAATTGAGCTCTGTCGTGCGCGTCCGCAACAGCCAACTGCTGACACTGCCGTGCTAGAAAGAATCTTTGATGCAACAGATCAAATGGAAAAAACAGTACAAACCCTGTTGATGCTGGCCCGAGAAGAACATTCGCATATTAAAAGCAATAGTACGCCGCTTATGCCGATAGTAGAAAAGGCAATTTTGGACAACCGAATACTAATAGAACACAAATCGCTAGTCGTCGATATACAGGACAGCTGCCATGTAAATATTGACGCCGACGCAAACGTACTTAAAGTAGTTTTAGATAACCTCATTAGCAATGCCTTTAAGTACACCGAGTCAGGTGTAGTAAAAATCGCGTTTACAAACAACACCCTGATTATTCAAGACACAGGCCCTGGCATCGACCCGGCGATATCAGATCAAGTGACAGAAATTGGCATTAAAGGTCAGCAAAGCACGGGGTTTGGCTTTGGTTTGTCTATCGTCAAACGACTCTGCGAATCTCAAGGGTGGTTTATGGCCGTAAACAGCGACAGCGGCACTACCGTTACACTTAATTTTTCGTCGTGAGTGATTGCCACTGCAAACGCTAGTTTGGTTGCTTCGCGATACTTTGCCCTACATATTTATAGTCAGAGAAGACATCTTTTGATACTTCATCAATCTCTGTAAAAAACGCAAAACTCCCTTTCATCGATAAATCATGTTGTCGCCGGAGTATAGCCGCATTTATTTTTGTAAACCGAAAACTCAGTGTAAAGTCTGTTATCTTAGCGCTGAACATTGGCGAAAACGGCGCGGTATTAACAATGACAATACGCTCAATAAATGCTTGTTCTTTCACGTAGGTAAGCGTCCCTTTTAAGTGTTTCGCTGCCTCTTCACCCAATTGCACTAATGACACCTCAAAGCTTGCATTGATAAACATTTCGTCTTCACTAGTAAGTTGTAAACTCTCTAATTGAACAATGTCTCGCAACCTCATTGAAACCCCCTGTTCTTCAGAGTTTTTAGCACCTTTCTGTTTACCTTTTATATACTTACGTATTTGCTTTTGGTTGGGTATTTCGCCGTTGGATCGCAACAACGTCCATCGTTCATGCGCAGCCTTAGTCGGGTTAAAGATTTCAATACTACTCGTAATATCGCCTTCTTCATTCTCATGCCTTGTAAGGCGAAACGACCAGTCTTCACGGGGTGTTTGCTCAAACGCAGTTATTGCATGTGAGATTTTATCTTGTAAACGTTTTTGGGTATCAATCACCGTATGGTGAGGTGATAAAGGTGGAGATTCAAGGTCATTCGCGAGGGGCATGTTCCCCAAGCCAAGTCCTGCGAGTAAAAACCAATATTTATTTTGCATGATATGCCCTTTCAAGCTCTAAATTAGAGCTTGAAAGTACTGAATGCCTTGTGAAATAGGTGTGAAAAAATAATCAGCATTGTTTTCTAAATAAATATTACACAGCCAAACAATTTAGAAATTTACCAACGACCATTCGACTTGTCGCATTACTTCAAAGAAAGCTCCGCCACTTCTTTACGCGCAGAATCTCTAATTGTTATGAGCAGTTGTGAGTCGTCTATATCTGTCAAATAGTCTACGTTTGTGGGTAATTTAGCGATAATATTAAAGGTACTATCATTCAGGGAATACGACCATAGCTCAAAATCCTCATTTACACCGTAAATTATGTCATTTTTTACGACAAATCGCTTATCGCTTCCCTGATCATCAAGCGCCTGTATTCTTTGATCTTCAAGTGCGCCTGACAACCAAAACCGATCCATATGATCGATATAAATTAAATTACCTTCATCATTTTTATACGCCCAATCAACTCGCTCGTTTTTAATAATACGCATCTGTGAATTACGTAAATTTAGTTCAGCAAACGCCAGCACACCATTTATTCGCAGATTGATAAGCGCCGTTTGCTCATTGCTGTCCCATTGAAGCAAACTATCAAGCGGGTACTCAAAAGGAATGCTGTGTTGCGTACCATCCAACGAAACCTGAACAAGTTGATGATCAACATTCACTAAAAGACTGTTGCCGTCAGTTGCCCAATCCATACCATAAATATTGGTGTCCAACGGAAAATGCGTGAGTTGCTGAGACTGATTGCCGTCAAACAGCCACACTTGTGTTTCACCTGAGCGCCCTGACAAGTAAGCAATAGCGCTGCCGTTGGCCTGCTTTCTCGCAGAATAATCCCTTAGGATTGAGCGTTCCAACACTTCATAATCTGCGCTTTCGCTGAGGTCTCCATCTTTTTGCATGAGGTGTTCAATAGAGATTGATGCAATATCACTATCGTAATGCCCTTTAATAACCAACATTTTTCCACCACTGGGGTGAAAGACGGGTGTTCCCATTGGTGAATCTAGCGGGAGACTTACATTGTCCACGTGCCCCTCATAGGACAGTGTAAAAAGTTGTCGACCTGTACTGAAAATCAGCTGATTTTCATAAGGAGAAAAGTTGGGATAAACATACCTTAAGGGCGCAATTTCATCGGGGTACTCTATTTTATTACTTGATAACAAAACACCTTCTGAGCTGAGTATTTCAATGTAATATAGGCCGTCACTACGAACACTTGTCAGTGCAATAAGATCCTCTTTAGCGGAGTAGTCATAGTCGATGATATTGCCGTCTTCAAGCGAATAGATAATATCGCTCGTATCGTCTTCTGGCGAATAGCTAATTAACGTCCAGCGCTCGGCTGTTTTTTGCAACAAGGCTATATTGTCGTTATTTAACCAAACTGGACTTCGAATTACCGAGTTTTTACACTCTATCAGTTCAGTCGGACGTTGAGGGGAAACAATCGCCTTGTGAAAGTCTAAGGTCATTAAGACGTAACATTTTTTCTGGGAAGTAGGTGCTACGCAGTCCCTAGAAATAATAAAAGCCAATTTATTACCATCTTTTGAGAAGCTGTGACTGCCATACGAATCCAGCTCACTCGTTAACTGAAATTCTTCCTGCGTATTCAAATTTTTTGCCCAAATGTTATTTAGGCAGAATTCTTCTGAATAACGATGGAACACCACATATTGCCCATCGGGCGAATATATACTGGCTAACTCTCTATTGTCGGTTGTCGTCAATAGACGCAATTCGCCAAAAGATAAATTTGGTGTAGCGTCTGAAATAACTAAATTTGCGCCAACAATACTGACAATAACGATTGCAAAAAATGCAAAGATCAAACGTTTAACATATGTTGTAGGCGCTGAGTTCCCATCGCTTTTTGTACTGGCCACGTTAACTGGCGTAGCAATATGTATATCAATCGTATGTGAATCAATAGTTTGGTTGGTAGCGGCGTTTGTTGCTTCACGCGCAGGTGCAACACCTTCTTGACCATGCCACCTAACATCACACTCCAAGCTATAACCTTGTTTGGCATGCGTTTTTATATAAATTTTACCGTCATCGCCTAATGCTTTTCTTAATTGTGCGATGCTTCTTTGTAGGGTATTTGGCGATACAACAGTACCTTCCCATACATTTTCAAGCAGTTCGTCATGACTTATGACTTTACCGCGGTGTTCTGCCAAGTATGTGAGTACCGACAGCGCTTTCGGCGCAATTGTTTGTGATTGCTCATTTTGAGTAATTTGATTTCTAGATAAATCAATAAAGAAACCACCCACCCAATATTGTACTGACATGAAACCTCAAATTGTAAAACACGATAGCCTGAACAATAGTCTACACAAAAACACCGAAGTTGGCACAAATTTCAACCGCGCCAAAATTTATAACTAATTGATAAATATATAATAATTTAACGTCAGAAAAAATTCAGAAAGACATCAGGGCAACATCAAGCATTTCAGGTCAAATTACCGTAGCGTCAATGGCAACAGTTGATATAGCCTTAGTAGATTAGTATGAATAAACTTATAAGCATCGTTTTTTTAATGTTAGTGCCACTTATAAGCAGTGCTGCTAGCGAACCTACCTTGTATGAGATACCGGGTACGCAGGTCGTCCCAATAAGTAATTCGGCAACAGACTGGCGCTATGAGCTTTACATTAAGCTACCAGAGAGCTATTCGCAAAAGCGCGACAAAAAATATCCCGTCATTTATTTTACTGATGCTATGTGGCATATCGAATTGCTGTCTGCCGCCACGACATTTTTGATGGAAGACGTTATCCTCGTCGGTATTTCTTGGCAAACAGATATTGACGAAAAGTTAAAAAATGAAGTCGGAAAACATGTTAGTCGCTACAGAGATTACTCGAGCGAAAAATCCACCAATGCGGATAACCAAGCTAAATACCAATTTGGACAAGCCAAAAGCCACTTATCATTTATACGTAATGACGTTATCAAATATGTAGAAAAGAACTACCGCACGATGCCTAACGACCGTACATATTTTGGCTACTCATTAGGTGGGGAATTCGGTGCTTACACCTTGCTAGCGCAACCAGACACCTTCAAAAATTACATTCTGGGTAGTCCTTCACTGAAAGGGAACATTTCATATTTGTCCAAACTCGCGTCTAATACTCACGATAGCGCACAAGATAGTAAACGGCTGCCGAATCGTAAGGTATTTATATCTTACGGCGCATTGGAAACAGAGCTAGGAAAATACGCAGAAGAATTTATTCACATATTGAAAACCCAACGCGCAAAGAGCGTATCTCTTCAACACTTTATTGCAGAGGGCGGTCATCAAGCAGCATTTCCGATGACCGGGGTACAAGGCATCACATGGCTGTCTGGTCTGAAAACGAAAATCTAAGGGCGCTAACGCTGACCAAATGGCTTTTATTCTAACTTTCACTTCATTTTTGAATAAATATTCATTGAAAACCTTATGGGTTTTCAACTATTTTCCTGATGCTATGGATAAATTCAATAAATACATATAGTTAAAGAATTCCATCTAAATTCCTCATTAAAATTACCGCACCATGAAGATGCGCAAAAGCACTAAAATGGTGAAATTTTTCTTTTTTTGCATAAACTAAGAATAATTACCCAGCGAAAACAAGTTTTTCTAACGTAATTTGGCTGTCATGCTCTTTCTTTTAGGCATGAAAAGTGCTATTCAAAACGAGACTTCGAACAAAATAGTACACTTATTACGCGCTATACAACTATGAACTAACGAGAAAACATGATGCAACATAATAATATTAACAAAAAAATATTCACATACTCAGCTCTCACTCTAGCTATATCAGCCTCATTTATGCCTGTCTTAGCAAGTGCCCAAGATGACCAAGCTGAAGAGCAAGGTGTTGAGCAAATCGTGGTCACAGGAACAAGACGCGTTAACGATGTACAAGACATACCAGTAAATATCATGGCCCTAAGTGCAACTCAACTCGAAAGAGACAGAGTGTATGATTTAGTCGATGTATCGAAGTGGGTGCCTGGATTAACCGTCGTTGACCAAGGTGGCCGTTCGAGTAACACAATAATCGTACGTGGCCTGAATACTGATTCTCTCGGGCCTAGCGGCACAAATACTGGTGGTGGAACAGTTGCCACATATTTAGGTGAAATTCCGTTATATCTGGACCTCAAATTAACAGATATGGAACGGGTTGAAGTATTGATTGGACCGCAGGGCACATTATATGGAGCAGGAACACTCGGCGGCGCTATCAGATACATTCCGAAGAAAGCTGAAATGGATGTTACATCCGCGCAAGTTTATGGTGACATATACTCTATGTCTGAAAGCGATAGCAATGGCAATACATTTGGTGCCATTGTCAACATACCAATTATTGATGACTCCCTCGCGCTACGCGCAAGTTTTCAACATTATGACGACCCGGGTTTTATCGATTACGCGTATGTAGTGAAAGAGATTGGTGTATCAAATCCACAGCCAAGCAATGAAGCGTTCGACGACAACTTAATAAGAGTAAATGATGCAAACGGCGAAACCACAGATTCGGCTAGAATTAGTCTTCGCTGGACACCCGCTGATGAGTTCGAAGCAAACTTTACTTACTACTACCAAGACCAAGAGATTGAGGGACGTTCATTAGTTCACCAAGAATCTTTTAACACCGGGCCGTATGAATCGGGTTTGCGTGTACTTGAACCAAATAACCTCAAAAACGAGCTATTTAGCCTTGAACTAGTGTTTGACTTGGGATTTGCTGAGCTAGTCTCCGCGACAGGAATATCAAATTATGATGAGTTGGGACAGCGTGATCAAACAGATTTGTTACTCGACTTCGAATACGGTTACGAGTCTTTTCCTTCATTTACTGCCTTTACACGAGAAATAGAAGAGCAGGAAACGATTACTCAGGAAATAAGATTAGTTTCTACTTCAGACGGCCCTCTGTCATGGATCGTCGGCTACTTCGACAATGAATTTGATAGATTTGGTACAAGCGAAGAATTTACCCCAGGAATCCCAGCATTTTTTGGTGTCGAGCGCCCTGATAATTTAGAGTATTTTTCGGTATTGGATGAAAACATAAAAGAAACAGCATTTTTTGGTGAAGTGGGCTATGAAGTTACCGAAGATCTCACTGTCACCTTAGGTGCTAGATTCTACGAATACGAAACTGAAGTTACACAAGGCTTCGATCTTCCGCTATTGGATACGCTGGGCGGCGCGCCTTCTGATCGTATCGAACCCAATTTACAGGAAAACGAAGCATCCGATGATGGAAGTTTATTTAAACTAAACATCGGCTATGACATGACTGACGATGCACTCGTGTATTTTACTGCAAGCGAAGGGTATCGTATTGGTGGCGTCAATTCTGTTGCGCCTTGCACGCCAGACGATATAAATACCCCTGGGCAGGCATTGTGTGCTTTACCAGATGAAGTCTTAATATTGCCTGACGAAACGAAAAACTACGAACTTGGTATTCATAGCACTTGGTTAAATAACAACCTAGTCGTGAACGGCTCTCTATTTCACATAGACTGGACTGATATTCAAATTTCAGACGTAACGGAAAATGGTGGATTGCCCATCACCATTAATGGCAGCGAAGCGAGTTCACAAGGCGTAGAGCTCTCGTGGCGTGCGTTGTTAGGGGGTGGCTTCTCGACTCAAGGCTCATTTGCATACACCAAAGCAGAACTAGGTGCTGACGCAGCCGAATTTGTTGACGGGGATGATGCATTTGATGGTGATCGCCTGCCTGGCTCACCTGAGCGTTCGTTGTCGATGGGGTTAACTTATAACACTGAAGTATTCAACGGTATGCCATTGCTTATTAATTATGGCGTGTCTTATACTGGTGATATATATACTCGTGTAGGATTACGTGACTTTGGGGAAGTATTACCAAGCTATACTCTACATAACATGTCCGTGACACTAACGGGTGAAAGCTGGGACGTCACATTGTATGCGAAGAACTTGTTTGATAAATATGCGGTCACTTCTACACGTGCGGGCAGAGAGGACATAAGAGCCGTCAATGGCTTTGATATTCGCTCATATGGTCGATTTATTAATCAACCTCGTACCGTTGGTGTAGAGTTTACTTATAATTTCGGAGACTAATTACACGCTCTAGTCACTCAGATAAGTATACCTACTTAGTATTAGCGGCTAATCAACGCCGCTAATGCTCAATCAACTTTTGTTTCACTAAAAAATCAACTAACTCATCTAACTGATTGCCGTACTTCTGCCATCTCCCGATTGAAGAACTATTCATCGGTTTACGCACTTGAACACTGCTGGCCGTTGATACAGGGGAAGGGTTTTCATGAAAGTTTAGACAACTTTCTTCCCAAGGTAGCTCAAGGTAATTAAGTATGTTTCTAGTTTGTCGTTCGGGCTGTTCGACTAAGGCTTCATAGGAGACTTCTAACAACTCGTCTGCAAACTCAGATTTCCAATATTCCATCAAGTTATCAAATAAGGCGTAATACCTTCCACAATCTGTTAGATCGTAGGAGTAGTTATAATACGAAAAGCTTGTAGCAAAAAGGGTTCTAAAGTTACTCAAGCAAACATCTACCGCGTGCCTTTTTAACAGGATAATTTTGGCGTTTGGCAGCGCTTTTTTGATTAAGCCTATGTATAAAAAATTAAGAGGCATCTTATCAACAACGCGGTTTCCTTGATGCAAAAATGATGCTGTTGAACGCAAGTAAGACGCGCCTAACTCAGAAAAATCAAGTGTCGAAAACGCGTCTATGGTTTCACTATCTAAAACCTGCCTTGACTTCGTTTTGGTTAATTTTTTTGCCTCAACCGCAAAGTGTTGCAGCTCACCCGCAGAGACTACCGCAGAGTGACTTGAAATAATTCGATCGACTAAGGTGGTACCCGACCTGGGCATTCCCAGCACAAATATTGGCGTTTTGGACAAATGACCAGTTAGCCTATTCTCTTTTGAGTAGGTTCTATGCGATTGCTTTATCGAATCAAATAACTTTTCATCGGATTTTACGTCGTAAGCAATCTGCTGTTTTTTAGCCTGATTTCCTAAGGTCAAAAATTCGAGTGCTTTTTCAAATTCTCCTAAACATTCTAATTCTTTAGCCATCGCATGACACAAATGAAGCTGTCCTTCCACATTGCCTGCCACAATATCTAGTTGCTCTTGGATTCGCTGTATATGATTTTGCTTCTTTGTAGCCAACTGCAATTCCGCCAACGCTGAATAAGCGGCATAATAATTTGGCTGGAGCGAAATAACCCTGTCGTAAGCGGCTTTAGCCTCTTTGAACTTACCGATAAATTTTAAGGAAGCTGCCAAGTTATAAAAATAAGTAGGGGTAGTTGCATCTATATCAATCGCTTTATTGAATGCAACTAATGCTTCTACATGAAGACCCATGCGACTGAGTACTACTCCAATTGTATCATTCACAACAGCCTTGTTACTGCCCAAAGCAATTGCAGTGTTTACTGCATCACTTGCCTCTTGATACCGATTAACCAGCACTAAGGCCCTCGCATAAAACGCATGATATTCGGCGTTATCAGGTGAAGCTGTAAGTGCAACATTAATTAAGCCAATTGCCTTTGTCATTTGCTGCATATTTAATGCGATCATACCAAGTAAAAAATGCGCGTCGGCATGTTTTGGTTCAATAGACAAAATTTGCGAGCAGGCGCCATGAGCCAACTTTAATTGACCTTGATTAATTAATTTTTGTGCGGCTAGATGTAATTGCCTTATTTTGTCAGAAGACAATGATTGCCCTACTACTGTGTTTGCAAGATAAAATTATTCTACATAAATCAATTACAAAACGATAGAAATGTACAAATATGAGTTCGTAATTAACAGATTCAGCACGACGCTTTAGTGATATGCCACGGCGGCTTTTTTCAAGAAAATTTGCTAAACAAAATGCTTAACACTCATCACGCGAAAAAGAATGATAAAACCTACAAGGATGAAAATCTAGGTAAAGTATTGAACACTAATTTTTCTTAACATAAAACGTAGCCGTCCAAAAAAAAATAATGGTCACTACTATGTAAATTCCGAGATGTTATTTAACCCTACTCCATACGGTTTTAGCCAGTTGGCGTAAAACTTGCTGTTTCAATATGAATAATTTTATTTAGGGGAAACAAGATGAAACGTTTTTCGTTTATTGCATTCATGGTTGTATTCAATTCTAACGCTGAAGAATACACATCATTTGCCAATGGGATACTGCTCACTCCAACAGATGTAAACATCACAATTATACAAATAGGAGACGAAGCACCAGATTGCCTAGATGAAGGTCTATCATTCCCACTCGATCAACAATACTCATCTGCTTGGTTAGATACAGTTGTTTTGTCACGCCAACAACAGCAACTTATAGACTTTAACTTTGACGCGGACACGTGCCTGATAAACTCAATTGCAATGCCAATGCTATATGAAGATAACGAAGGCGATGTAGTTGCAGGAGACTTACAGGAAAGCGGGCTCAATGGCAACGTAGCTCTGATTGGAACAAATGGTCTAGACCAAGATAGCTTTCGTTCCTCGCAACACTACAAAGTTGACGAGGTTGCAGCCGCATTTGATGGCTACATATATACTCAACAATTCAATGAAGAATCCTCAGATAAAATTGCTCGCGGAATATGGCTCAGTGAAATAAAAAATACTAACGAACAAGATTTATCTCCTTGGGTAGAAATCGATTATGGATATCGTGTAACCCTCAGAGGTCTTGGCGTTTTCATTAATAAACAATCGCTAGAGTTGGGGAGACTGCCACGTTACGTCACTTTATTGACATCAGAAGACGGTGTAGATTTTGACGAGGAGTCTAAATTTACTCTTAGTCTTAAAGAAAGTAATACGTTTACTTTCTCATCTGAACTCAATGCTCGCTTTTTTAAACTAAGGTTTGAAAGCAATTTCGGAGACAGTAAGTTTATCGAAATTGACGAGATCGAACTATATCAATAGAGTAATTGCCTCAATAGCCCATCGTCATGCAGCATTAGATGTTAATGCTGCTTTACATACCAGAGCGTTCTCGGATTTATTTATAGAACTCTACGGTGAATTTTGCACCGCCTAAACTTGAATTATTGTTGACAGTAATTGTTGCATTATAATGACTGATTAATTCCTTAGTTATTGCTAAACCTAAGCCGCTACCATTGCGGTTAGATTGATTTTCTCTCCAAAATCGTTCAAATATTTGTCGATGAAATTCTTTAGGAATACCGTAACCTGAATCTTCAACAATGATTGAATTATTAGACACTGTTGTTTTAATTCTTCCACCTTCGGGTATATGTTTAATGGCATTTTCGAGCAAGTTTTTAACAATAACAGTTAATTCCCCTTCATCAACATTTACCCTACTTAAATCATTTTCACCAATCAATTCTAACGCCTGATTTTTATCAATTACCATAGGCGCAATATGTGAGCAAACATTCTTTACGACATCAGATAGCTTTATTGAAATATGGTGTTGACTACTAGTATTTTGTGCGCGTGATAAATCAAGTAACTGTTCTACGATCCGCGAGATAAAATGAGCATCGTCGAACAACTCACTTTTTGTTGGAGAAGGCGGGATTTTCAACTCTAAACGATTTAACAATATGGTTAGTGGCGTGCGAAGTTCATGGGCAGCATCAGCAATAAATCGTTTTTGCTGTTCAAAGCTTTCTTCAACTCGACTAAGTGCGTCGTTCATTGCATTAGCTATAGGTAAGAGCTCGTTTGGCACATTTTCCACATCGATACGTTTGTGCAAGTCTTCAGGTTTTATATGTTGAATTTGTTTCGTTAAGTGGCTAGATGGTTTTACAATGAGTTTGATAGCAATAACACTAACAGATAAAAAAATAATAAATGTCATCAAAATAACGGTGGTTGCCACATCAACGATGGTTGGTTCAACCGCCTCATTTGCAAGCTCTATCAACAAATCACTTCGTACAGCATCAAAATAATAACTTTTATCAGCTAGTTCAACTTTTACCCGATAAATACTGGTATTGCTGCCCTCTACTCGTGAAAAGTACATTGGAATACTTAAGCTAATACCGTTAAATATGCTTCCTTCCTTTCCATGAGGTACTGACATAAGCATCG
Organism: Agaribacter marinus; assembly: GCF_030160655.1. GTDB lineage: Bacteria > Pseudomonadota > Gammaproteobacteria > Enterobacterales > Alteromonadaceae > Glaciecola > Glaciecola marina. Next base: position 376,216 of record NZ_BSOT01000006.1, on the reverse strand, counting down.
TATTTTGAGTATCAACTTCAATAAGGCGATAACCCAAATTAGAAAAGAGCGCATCAAAGCCCCACTTCATTATCAACTCTGAATCATCAAGTTTGATGGTTCCTGAATCATCGATATAGAGAGATTCAGACATTTCTTTTGTTAAGCCATTCATAACGCTTTCAATGGTCATTTGAGCATAACGTTCAGATAAAAGTAGAAAAAAAATCAGTAGCAAGCCAAATAAAATGGTGCCGGATGAAACAAAATAGACTAACAATTTGAAGGCAATAGAATGCCTTGGAATAACGTTACTTAAAAAGATAACCCACTCCTCTTATAGTTGAAATAACGGGCGTAGCACCAGCTTCAGTAAGTTTTTTTCGTACCCTATGTACAGCAACCTGCAAAGCATTATCTGTTAAAGTGTAACCGTCTTGATAAACCATATCTTCTAAAGACTCCTTTGATACGGTAAGTCCTAAGTTCCACATGAAGTACTCAACAATAGCCACTTCTGTTTTTCCTAAAATAACGTTGTTACCATTTACTGTTACAGACTTTGCGATGATATCAATATTCACGTTACCTGCTGTAAGTACAGTATTTGAAAGTTCATTTGGCCGCCTAAGTAAGGCACGCAATCTAGCGATTAGCTCATCAATAGCAAAAGGCTTAATTAAATAATCATCTGCGCCATGATCTAAGCCTTTGATGCGATCTTGGACTCCTCCTCTGGCGGTTAGGATTAGCACTGGAACCATATTACCAATGCGACGCAAATTCTTAAGCACTTCAATACCATCAATATCAGGCAGGCCTAAATCCAGAATAATGGCCGCGTAACTGCTTTCGTTTAAATATAATTTTAATTCACCGCCGCTTCTGGCAATATCAGATAAATAGCCTTCTAGCGCTAGCGCTTCTTGAATAAATTCAGCTAATTCACCATTGTCTTCTGTTATTAAGACTCTCAAATTTTATCACCTCTTATCTTCTTCTCATCTAAGGTTAATGTTAAACATGCGGGTAAAACAATTAACGTTAAAACAGTAGACGTAATTAAGCCCCCAATGATTGTCCATGCCATAGGAGGCCATAGTGGGCTTGATGGCGATGTTAATGGGATCATCCCTACAATGGTAGTACAAGCGCTTAATAGTACCGGACGAAACCGTTCTATGGTTGCCAGCTCTATCGCAGTGCTTAGAGACGCTTTTTCTTCTTTAATTTTTACTAGTACAGTGTCAATCAATATGATAGCGGTGTTTACCACTATACCCGTTAGCGCTAAAAGGCCAAGTATCGACATAAAGCCAAAGTTAACGCCAACGATAGCTAAAGTCGGCTTTACGCCTATCATAGCAAGTGGAATTGTTAACATAATTAACCCTGAAATTCTGAACGAGTTAAATTGCAAAATTAGCGCTGAAAACAATAAAATGGCGCCTATAGGCAAGGTTTTTAGTAAAGCATCATTTGAGTTTGAGGTTTCTTCGGCTTCCCCACCTAACGCTAACGTTACCTGGTATTGCTCAGTAATTTTATTCAGCTTCGGTAATAAATTTTCGATGACACTTGCGGCGTCAACTCCTAGCTTTACATTGGCTTTAATTACATTGCTATTAAAGCCTTTCCAGCGCATGAGTCGTGGTACTTCACCGGTAAAACGTTGTTGGGCAAATAAACTTAGCGGAAATGTTTGCCCTTGATGGTTCATAACGACCGTATTCATAATGTAGTTACTATCAACGTGGTTGATGTCTTGGTTCTCTCGCAATACCACTGGCGTTGACTCACGTTCTTGCGGTACTTCAGTCACATTTATGCCTGTGGTTCGCCATGAAATCATGTTTGATAACTCTGAGCGTTTTATCTGTGCATTTTGTAAATTTAGCTCATTAACCTCAAATCCTAGTGTCGGCTTGCCAACTATGTAGCCCCGACGTGCGTCGGTAGTGTCGTGGTGATTGTTGACCAAGCTAAATATTGCTTCTGAGGCTGCGAGCAATTGCTTACGGTTATCACCTAATACTCTTATTTCAATTGGCGCTTCAATAGGTGGACCTTGGCCAATTTCTCTCGCCTGCACACGAGTAGACGTAAATTGTTTGGCGAACGTTTGGTTTAACTGTTCAACAATGCCTGGAATTAATTCATTGGAGCTCGTTTCAAAAACTACTCTAGCCACATGAGGGTTATGCGGTGCTGGGTTCAAATTATAGTAAAATGAAGGGCCTGAATTACCTACAAAGCTAATAATATTGGTTATGTTATCGTTTTGCTTTAACAAGTGTTCAACTTGCTTTGTAGTTTGTAAGCTTGCTTCGAGGCTTAAACCAAAGCTGCCTTCAATATCAATATAGGCCTGATTTCGACTTGATTTAGGAAAAAATTCTCCGCCTTGTTGTTCTGATCCCATAAATGACAGAACAACCAAACCAATAAATAGCAAAATCACTAGTTTAGGATGGCGAGTACCTAGCTTAGCTAATTCTTCACCTAAACGATTGAACCTAGTAGAACTGCCGCCTTCTTTAAATATTGCTAAATTATTGGTGATTGCCGGAAGCAGTGCCAATGAATACAGATAACTTATCACAATAGCGATAATAACGACCACGGGGATCATGCGAATAAAATCAGCAACGTTACCTTCTGACAATAGCATAGGAACAAATGCTGCTATAGTGGTAAAAGTTGAGGTGGCAAGCGGCCGATACAATTCTTTAATCGCTTTGTGAGAAGCTGCAATATTACTGAAACCTTGCTGTCGATAACGAGAAATTAACTCTGACATCACAATACTATTGTCAACCATAAGCCCTAAGCTTATCACTAAGCCTGCGATCGACATTTGATGCAAGACGCCTCCATAGATACCAAAAATGGCTATCGCAGAAAGTGCAATCGCAGGAATAGTTAAAGTAACCACAAAGGCAACCTTTTTTGACATCAGCAAAAACAGCACTAAACCAACGCCAATACTACTGTAGAAAAGCGACAGGGCAAGATCGTTGCGACGCCTTTCAGTCCACTCTGGCTGAAAGAAAACGGGTTTAATTACGTAGTCACTTTGTTTCTGATTGAGCGCATCAATTTTTGTTATCAAGGCATCGCCAAAATCGGTAACCCGTATGGTATTTGGCGGCACAACAAGGGTTAAACCAATGCTTTTTTTACCATTAAGCCAAAAGCTTGTTTGCTCAATAGTTAGCGGCGCTTTGCGCACCTTTGCAATATCACTCAGCGTAACGATTTTATTGTCAGCAGTGGTTATTTCAACCGCTTTTAATTTTTCAATGTTGTCGATTCGAGTAAGCGATGAAATATTGCTTTGATAGAGCTGGCCTTTTAACACGCCTATGTTTCTTAATGAGTTAGCATCTGCAATTTGGTTAGCAATATTCTCAGGCGAAATACCTAACTCGAGCATAGAGGCTTGTGAATAAAGCACGTCTATTTGCTCTCCAGGATCGCCAATCAGTTCTATTTTACGTACAGCTGCTAATTTATATAATTCATCTCGAACGAATAACGCGTAGTGTCGCGCTTCCAATAAAGGCTTGCTAGTTTCAATTGTTAGTACGACCCCTGCCGTGTCTTGAACACGGTCATCGAGCGACAATTTAGAAACTAAATGACCGTATTTTGATTGAGCTTCTGAGACTTTTTCTCGTATACGTTGCCAATAAAATTCCGTTTCGTAGATGGTTTCGTCTAGTTCTATTTCGATAATCGCGGTTCCATCAGACGATTCGGAAGAGACTCTGTCAATACCATCAACAGTCGCCAGTAATCTCTCAAATGGCTGCACTATGGTATCTTCAATTGCTTTTGCCGACATGCCTGGCGCAATAATGGTGACATTACCATTGCGGTAAGGAAAAAAGGGGTCCTCTTGCTCGTTAATATTAAACCAAGTAAATAAGCCAACTAGGCTGATAATTATCACTAAGCCAAAAATTAAGCGCTCTTGTAAAAACCAAAACTTATGATATTGCTGCATAGTTGGCACCTAAAATTGATATAAATTAACAGGTAACGACACTTCATTGCTTATTAATATGTTGGTATCAGCGGCTAGGTTTGCGGTGATCAGAATACTGCTATTATTCATCGCCAAAATTGCAACGGGAATGTGGCTAAGTTTGTCAGCAGCCTTAATGATATAAGGAGTATTATCTGCGCTATAACGTATGGCACGATAATCAACTTCATAAGCCAAAACACTTGTACCTACATAATTTAATATCACACGAAGGCCAACCAATTCAGGCATTGACGAAGCGAGTTCAAACGTAATGTTATGTTGCCTGATGCCATCTTCAGTAGGTAGAGCTTTCTCTACAACAATAGCGTTTAACACCTTGCCAGTTGAAGGTATCGATATTTGATAGACTTCTCCCAAAGTAATAGCAACCGCTGTGGTTTCAGGTATCAAAAAACTGACTTTTTGCTTATGTGTAGACTCAAATCGAAAAACTGATTCACCTGGGCTAACAAATTCACCTTCACGCTTATAAATTTTCGCGACAATACCGTCACTTTTAGCTTTAATAACCGTGTCGGCAAGCTCATTTTTAGCTTGAGCAACCATAGCTTGTGCTTCATTTTTAGCTTGTAGCGCAATGCTATTGTCACGTTTAGCTTCATCAAGTAATTGTTGAGCGATTAGTTTTTTTTCAAACAGCACTTTATTTCGTGCTAACGTATGTTGGCTAAGTGATAACTCGGCTTTGCTTTTCTTTAAAGTCGCATAAGTTTGCTCGAGTTTTTCAGCCAAAATAGGAGAGTAAAGTTTAGCGATAAACTGGCCAGATTTTACAGTTTGTCCTTCTTTAGCGTCTAACTGTACTATTTTTCCAGACTCAAAAATCGTTTCATTGTATGAGTGAATACCCTTAACAATGCCATGAAATTGAAAAGCTTTTTTATACAACGTTTGTTCAAGAGATGCCGTATCTAGCTTTGCTGCGGCATTCGATATTTTTACTTGCGTATTGTTTGGCTCAATACGCGACTCACTTGCCGCTATATCTTTGTCATCACTACAAGCCGATAACCCAAGCAATATGGCTAGCATTGCCGTGTAAAAAAGAAGGGATGGTTGCGTGTAGCGCTTGTCAAAAAACATACATGTAACCAAGAATTAGATTGGCGCTACCTGAGGCATCAACCAGTGGGCTGTCTTTAATTTCGCTACCAAACGCTGTGTAAGACGCATACGTAATAAAATTATGATGTTGACCAACACGCCAATTCGCCTGAACACCCAGTTCGACATTAGTAGTCGCTTCACCAATATATAGAGCACGACTTTGAGTTTCTTCGTCTGAACGAACTCCATAATAATAATCAACAATGTCTTCGCTTTGTCTTGTCAATGTTAGGTAAGGCTTTATGTTGTAGGTTTCAAAGTTATAGGATGTAGAATACGTTAAGCTAAATTCATTACCTTTATGCTCATTTGTTGCATCAGTAATAAATTGTGCTGAAAAATCACCAAAGCCAGTTTGATAACCTACCGATAACCCAAGATCAAAAGAGCCAGAACGATCTTCCATACCTCGGAATGTATCGCTGTCACCTTCCTCAAAACCATCAAATCGTAGTTGACCAACAAAATCTAACGTTAGATCGCTCATTTCAGCCAGTTTGTAACTAAAATTTGGGCCAAGTAATTGGAAGTTTTCTGTTTGGTAGTAAACCACCGGAACTGGCGTTACTTCGTTACTTACATCTATATAGCCTTGATCACTAATCACTAGGCCTAATCCTAAACCCCAACGGCTTTCTGGTTCTTCAGCTAATACAGGGGGACTAGCGGCAACCGCAATTGCGCTAAATAATAAGGTACCAATGAATTCATTCGACATCATACGTTCTACTCCAATGAGATTTTAGATTGTTGTATTGTTCAGGATGTCGTCATTATGAATGGGGAGGCTTTCTCGAAACTTACCGTCACAAGATTGAATCAAAGTTTTCGTAAGGTTGTGGAAAGAGTTAGTTTAATATTTCTAAAAATTTGAGACTTTAACAAGCGTTGTTCACACAGTGTATTTATGTATTACAGATTAGTTTTTAATTAACTGGCAAGCTAAGTTCTAAGCTGAAAAATAAGAGAACTGAAAAAAATCCTTTCAAAATGTCACAAATAGAATAGCTAATTCGTCTATATATTAACGTAATCAAAATAAGACGACTTATGTCAACAACATCAAAAATAACATTTCAAAATGAAGTGCCTGAAATATTTTCATCGCTGTTATCGATACATGAAAGCGTAAACAAATACGGTATAACACCTGATTTAGCAAACTTAATTATGTTACGCGTCTCTCAAATTAATCAGTGCGGCTATTGCGTAGAATTGCATACCCAGGAAGCAAGGGCAGCGAAAGAAAGTAATGATCGACTTGACCAATTGGTAGTGTTTCAACAGTCCAATAAATTTACGCCAAAAGAAAAACTAAGTTTAGCGTGGGCAGAAATTTTAACTGATTTACTTCCGGCGACAGATTATTCGGTGATACGCGTTGAGTTATTAACGTTTTATAGTAAACAAGAATTATCCGCACTCACCGCGCTCATTTGTACTATAAATACATGGAATCGAATAAGAAAATCAGAGTATTGAAGCATGGAAATAGAAAAAAACATTCAACTATTTCAAAGTGTCAGGCCTAAACTAATGGGTATAGCGTATCGATTTTTTAGCGCAGTATCTGATGCAGAAGACATTGTTCAAGATGTGTATTTAACATGGTCAGATATAGATAAAACAACCATTAAAAACCCAGAAGCATGGCTTAAAAAAGTGTGCGTAAGAAGATGCTTAGACGTCGTTAAGTCTGTTGAAAAAAGTCGCATCGACTATGTCGGTACTTGGTTACCAGAGCCTATACTACCAGAGCATTTTGATAATACCGATAAATCCTTTCAAAGAGAATTAGCTGAGTCACTTACGACGGCCTTTCTGTTAACGTTAAATAGACTAACAGCAAAAGAAAGAGCCGCATTTTTGTTACATGAAGTTTTTGATACGCCTTATGAAGAAGTGGCAGACACCTTAGCAATAAGTTCACCCGCATGCCGTAAATTAGTCTCACGGGCCAAAAAAAACCTAAGCAACCCACAAAGAAAAAACAATTTAGATAAAACGCAAACCGTTAGCTTATTAAACTCTTTTAAGCAGGCCGTTGTTACCAAAGACATAACACAATTACAAACGTTGCTAGCCAATGACGCCATCGTTAAAGCTGACGGAGGTGGAAAAGTACCTGCGATCCTTCAAGATGTTATTGGCAACAATACCGTGAGTAAATTTCTTACCGAAGAACTTTCAGCTTTTTGGGTTAACTTTACTTGGCAAATGACCCTTATTAACTGTAACACTGGTTTTGTTATTAAACACAATGATGCAATTCACGCAATCGTCTCTTTCGAATTTGATAAACACAACAAAATCACCAACGTTTTCATTGTAAGAAACCCCGATAAAACGATTGAATTTAAAACCGTTACAATCCATTGAACCGAAATATGAGAATCCCGATGCACTTTTTAACACCATTAATAGGACTAACATTAATCATGACAACTTCATCCCCAAATGCAGCCGTACAAGAAAAAGCAATGACCACTACCGTAGTAAATTCCGACACATTATTTAATCCCGCGCCATATGGTTTTAGCCATGCTGTAGTTGCAGAGAATGTACAAAAAATTGCTTATATTGCAGGACAAGGAGGAGAAGATAAAAACGGAAAACTTGATAGTAACTTTGCGAACCAAGTTAAGCAGGCATATAAAAATCTAAAAGTAGCGATAGAGTCAACGAATGCTGAAACCAAGCATGTAACGAAGTTAACAACCTATGTTGTGAATTACGAGCCAACAATGCTTGACGTTATGACACAAGAACTAGTTGCAGTATTTGGTGAGCACTTGCCGGCTCAAACGCTAGTCCCGGTGCCGCGCCTTACGTTGGACGGTATGTTGTTTGAAGTCGATGCCGTAGTGGTAATCGAAAACAACTAACACTGCATATACTGCTCCATCATGGGCAACCTTTCCTAGTGGCTTACCAAAATTTGATACTTTGCCTCTAGGTATTGGAGCTTAGATGCCTTACAAGTCCAATAAAAATCTGTCGGTTGAACTCTACTGTGTATGAATCTACAATCACTATTTGACACTATCTCCTATGAATCCACACCGACGACGCAGAATATTCAATGAAATATCACTCTAATTATATAGAGCAATCGAATAGCGACCAAAGTACGCAACTTAAGGTAAATAAACGCCTAGCCAGTATAGACGCATTGCGAGGACTCGTAATCGTAATTATGCTGGTCGATCACATTCGCGATATTTTCTTTAACCATTTGAATATCAGCGATCCAGTGGACGTTCTAACAACCGATACCAGCCAGTTTTTGATTCGCTTATTTAGCTCTTTATGCGCCCCAGTATTCGTATTGTTAACTGGGCTATCTGCCTACTTATATGGATTGCATCATTCTAAAGAACAAATAGCGGCATTTCTGCTCAAGCGAGGACTTTTCCTCATCTTTCTTGAAGTGACCGTTATTAGCGTAGCTTGGACTGGCGCTATTCCTCCTAGTAAACTCTACCTGCAAGTTATTTGGGTAATAGGATTGAGTATGATTGCCATGGCAGGGCTCATTTACCTGCCCAAACCTGCACAGTGGTTAGTTATTGTGTCCGGTATAGTAGGGCACAATCTTCTTGATGGCATTAACTTAACTCATGAACATAGTCTACATACTGTTTGGGCCATTGTGCATCAAAGAGATTGGATTCATATTACTGATACACTGAGCGCGCGTACCAGCTATCCATTGCTACCGTGGCCTTCAGTGATGCTTTTAGGTTATCAACTAGGTAAGTGGTTTAAGCCAGGCATTAAAAATGAAGTACGCCAATCACGGCTAATCAGACTTGGCCTTGGGTTACTTATATCTTTTTGCCTTATACGTTTCATAAACCAATATGGGGATGATCATTGGTTTGTAAGTGAGCATTTAAACATCACCTTAATGAGCTTTTTTGCGCTGACTAAATATCCGCCTTCCCTATTGTTCTTGTTGTTCACATTGGGTATTGGCGTGATAATTCTTGCTTGTTTTGAACGCTGGCAAGACAAGCGATTTGTTTTATCACTCGTCTCTTTTGGCAGTGCACCTATGTTTTTTTACATCGTTCATTTATACCTTATCGGTATCTGTTATCTGTTATGCATCAAATTTTTCGGCATTAATCATGGAGACAAGTATGGCTTCGATTCGATGTGGCAACTGTGGTTAATGTTTGTTGGCATGATGCTCCCCCTGCATTTTTTGACAGGCTGGTTTGGTCAATTAAAACAGACACGCAAAGACATACGCTGGCTAAAATATTTGTAGATGCAAGAAGATGTCTCTCAATATAGGCAGTATTGAAAAGACTAATAAAGCAGACATAGAAACGTTAAACCATCGTAAATAACGCGTGCTTTTAAATTTTTCACGAAGTAGCGACCCAAACATTAACCATACGCCTACGCATGGAAACGAGATGAAAAAGAATACCATCGCAATATAGAAGCTTTCAACGACAGACGTATCTGCACTATTTGAAAATGTAGCAACAGCGCCAATAGCGACTATCCATGCCTTAGCATTTACCCATTGAAAAATGAAGCCTTTGAAAAAACCTAAGGGCTGGCTTTGTCTATTTTCACTGCGCATATTGTGGTTCTTTGCGATAAGCCAGGCTAAATAAAATAAGTAAGTAGCGCCTACCATCTTTAGAGTTAAGTTTAATTCGGGAAAAAGTATAAAAAGTTGACCAATGCCAAAACCAACAAGTAAAAGCATAGTAGCAAAACCGACGCAAATCCCACTAAGTAAGGGAAGACTCTCTTTTACACCAAAGTTTAATCCTGAGGTCATGACCATTACGTTGTTTGGACCAGGCGTAATAGAAGAAAAAACTGCAAACAATATGATTGACGACAAATATTCCACTTCGACCTCCCAAATAGGTTCGTTTAAGTTAGTGTAAGGTTTTCAACTAATCTTGATATATAAAACGATAAGCCCAATATAATGAATACCCTTACTTTGTTTATCAAAAGAAACGTTCGTTTGTTATAGTGAACAAGTTGTTGTGAATAAAGGATTACCTATGAGCCAGATTGAACCGCCAATTCCCCAAATTGCTAAGGCACTCAAGTACGAAAGAAACCGTCTAGGATTAAGTATTGCTGAAGTAGCCAGGCAAGCGAAAATTGCGAAATCAACCTTATCTCAACTGGAAGCGGGTATAGGAAATCCAAGCATCGAAACGTTGTGGTCAATATGCCTAGTGCTTAACATACAGGTATCTCATTTACTCGAGCCACCAATACAAACACCAAAAGTGATTCGGCGTGGCGAAGGCACAACATTGGCATCAAAAAACAACAACTACCGCGCAACATTGCTTGCTGCGTGCCCCCCAAATACCTGTCGAGATATCTATCAAATAGAAGTAGAACCTGGTCAGGTACATGTATCCGAACCACACCATCAAGGTGTAGTTGAGCATGTAATAATCACTAAAGGAAAAGCACGGCTTGGTCTAGCTTCTGAAAATTATGAACTTGACGAGGGCGACTATATTTCTTACTCAGGGGCACTGCCGCATATTTTTGAAGCACTGCAGGGCAGAACAAGTGCAATCTTAGTTTCGGAATACCGTTGAATTTCAATGGCTGACTATATTTCGTCCATCGTCGTTATAAATTTTCCACTATCGGTCGTGGGCATCCATAAAAATTTAGTGCATCCACACCAAACTAGTCAGACGTAAAGTTCAAATTCATTGCTATCTAAGGTTATTAATTTCATCAGTTTAGGGTGTACAAAAAGCTTTTCTTTACCCACTTGCTGTTCTTGCAATACACCGATGTCTACTAGTTGTTTCAAGTAGACCGAAGCGGTTTGCCGTTTGGCAATGTCTTTATCTACTAAATTGGCAATTCGACAATAAGGTTGCTCAAAAATCACTTGTACTAACTCAAAGCTGTACGCTTTTGGCAAGTTTAGCCTGATAAACTCACTGGTATGTTCAATCAATTCTTTAACCGCGGCTATTTTAGCCGTAGTCCACGTGGCCATCTCGGTCACGCCCGTCAACATGTATATGATCCATGCTTGCCAATTGCCGTCTTTGGTAACAGCATTTAACAATGCGTAATAGTCGGCTTTGTGCTGCACAATATAGCGACTTAAATACAAGATCGGCAGAGTCAATAAGTCTTGCTCTATCAAATAGAGAATATTCAATATACGGCCGGTTCGACCATTGCCATCATGAAAAGGATGAATCGCTTCAAACTGATAATGGCTGATAGTCATTTTAATCAGCGGGTCGATACCGTCGTCAGCATGCAGAAACAGCTCCCAGTTGCTAAGCAAGTCACGGATCTGTTTTTCACCCACAGGTGGAGTGTAAATAACCTCACCGCGACTTGAGTTGGCAATAACAGTGCCCGGCACCTTGCGCACATCCATTTGGGTGCCTTTTAATGTGCTGCATACCTCTATTGCTGTGCTGGTGCACAAAGGCCGACATTTTAATTGGGTAAAACCCTCATACAAAGCGGTGCGATAACGCAATGCTTCTTTAGTGACAGCATCGGCCTGACTATCTTCCTGCGCATGTTGAAATAACTTGTCTGAAGTGGTGATAATGTTCTCAATCTCGGAACTGTCTTTTGCTTCCAACAAGGGTAATAGATTTATCAGTAAGCGTTGATTAGGTAATAATGCCCCAGCCTGTTTAAGTTCGGCCAGAGCGGCACGAGCGGGAATACAGGCTTTAAGCACAGCAACAGACTCCGCCACCTCAACTGCAGGTGGCAGTGGCGGAAGTTGATTGAATGGAACATCTGCTTGCCATGTCATGTTTATTTTTATCTATTTTTTCGACATGAGATAAGTATATGTCGATGAGGTCGACAGGTAAAGTAAGTATGTTTACAAAATGTATCTATTTCGACACGTTCTGGTTTTATGTCGATGTTATCGACATGAAAGCCAAATATGTACATAAAATTGACTTTTATGTACATGACCTACGACATGTATGTAATTTTTTGGCTTTTCTATATATGTGTAACGGTCTACTTTTCCTAGACACCTTGTTAGAGGTACACTACCCCCAGCTAATGAGGTAAATATGAGCCGTAATACGTTCTCAGCAGAATTTAAACAAGAATGTGTTGAACTCGTTGTTCGACAAGGTTATCAAGTCAAACAAGCAGCAGTCGCGATGAATATTGGCTTTTCCACACTCCAACGTCGGATTCGGCAGTATCGAGAAGAGCAACAGGGACTTACGCCAACAGCCTCTGCAGTTCCGACAGCGTATATTTTTTCTTAGCCATAAAAAAATCCGATCAGCTTTTAAACAGCGTAATCGGATTTTAAATGTTTTCAACTTTATTGTGTAGTTTCACACTTTAATGTTAAGTTTCAAACTTTAATTCGATCGCGCACAACAAGATCTCCAAAGAGCCCTCCCTACTCAACCGTCACTGACTTCGCCAAGTTCCTCGGCTGATCAACATCCGTGCCTTTAATCAAAGCAACATAGTAAGACAATAGCTGTAGCGGGATGGTATATACAATCGGGGCAATCGATTCCATGCAATGGGGTACGTTAACCACGCGCATGGTTTCATCACTTTCAAACTGCGCTTCTTTATCCGCAAACACATACATAATGCCGCCTCTGGCGCGTACTTCTTCCACGTTTGAGTGCAGTTTTTCGAGTAGCTCATTGTTTGGTGCCACAACGATAACCGGCATTTCTGCATCAATAAGTGCGAGTGGGCCGTGTTTAAGCTCGCCCGAAGCATAGGCTTCTGCGTGAATGTATGAAATTTCTTTAAGTTTAAGTGCGCCTTCCATTGCAATTGGGTATTGGTCCCCGCGCCCTAAAAATAGGCTATGATATTTATCAGAGAATTCTTCTGCCAAATCCTCTACTTCGCTTGCCAGTTGTAAGGTTTCTTCTAACTTAGTAGGTAGTGTTAGTAAGGCTTCTAGTACGTTTTGCTGTACTTCTTTTGGCATGTTTTTATGCTTGCCGATGGCAATCGTTAACATGAGTAAACACGCTAATTGCGTTGTAAACGCTTTTGTCGACGCTACACCAATCTCAGTGCCTGCGCGGGTCATAAACGATAACGCTGATTCACGCACTAACGATGAACCGTCTACGTTACAAATAGCAAGGCTTGAGGTGTAGCCAATTTCTTTGGCAAGCTTTAATGCTGCCAAGGTATCGGCCGTTTCGCCCGATTGCGATATTGTCACCAATAAGCTATTTGCAGGTACTACCGACTTGCGGTACCTAAACTCTGAGGCAATTTCTACATCACAGCTAACGCCTGCGTATTGCTCTAACCAGTATTTGGCTGTCACGCCTGCATGGTAAGACGTACCACAGGCAATAATTTTAACGTATTCGGTTTTTGCAAATATACTTTCCGAATCACGGCCAAAAATGTTGTCAGCTAAGCCGTCAGCACTTACGCGATCTTTTAAAGTATTACGAATAACACTGGGTTGTTCGTAAATCTCTTTTAGCATGTAGTGACGATAGCCGGCTTTGTCACCTGCGTCGTGCTCTACTAATGATTCAATAATGTCACGTTCAACTTCATTACCGTCGGTATCAATGATTTTTACTGTAGTGCGGGTAATTTCTGCAACATCGCCTTCTTCTAAAAAGATAAAGCGACGTGTTACCGGCAATAATGCCATTTGATCTGACGCGATAAAGTTTTCACCAAAGCCCAAACCAATCACTAGCGGGCTTCCAGAGCGTGCCACGACCATTGTATTGGGGTCTTCTTTGTCGACAACCACGGTACCATATGCACCATGAAAGGTTTTTACGGCGTTTAGGACTGACTGCAGTAAGTCACCCGTGATTTTCATTTGTTCAGCGATTGAGTGCGCAATAGTTTCGGTGTCTGTATCTGAGTTGAAGGTGTATCCTTGAGAAATCAACGCTTCACGCAGTACTTTGTGGTTTTCGATAATACCATTGTGTACCACTGCAAAACGCTCGGTGCTCACATGTGGGTGAGCGTTAGTTTCTGTTACGCTGCCATGCGTTGCCCAACGGGTATGCGCGATACCTGTTGCACCTAAACCATTTTCGCTATTTATGGCGTCGCTTAGGCTTTGTACTTTACCTGTGCGTTTTACGGTGTTGAGTTGACCATTGTGAATAAGCGCTACGCCCGCTGAGTCGTACCCGCGATATTCAAGGCGTCTTAGTCCTTCAAGCAAAATTTGTACTACATTACGTTCGGCAACTGCACCTACGATTCCACACATATGCTAATTCTCTACTTTTCCAATTTAGTTGGGCGCGCCCAATCCTTAATGTTGCGTTGCTTACTGCGAGCGACGGCTAGCTCTTTATCGGCAATATCTTTGGTGACTATACTTCCTGCGCCAACTGTCGCGTCAACACCAATCGTCACCGGCGCTACAATGGCAGAATTTGATCCTACAAAGACACCATCAGCTATGGTCGTTTTAAATTTGTTTACGCCATCATAGTTGCAAGTAATTGTACCGGCACCAATGTTCACGCTTGCGCCAACTTCTGCATCACCAATATAGCTTAAGTGATTCACTTTGCTGCCTTTACCAATATTTGCTTTTTTGACTTCTACAAAATTACCAATCTTTACACCTTCGGCTAAGTTAGCTTTAGGTCTGAGCCTCGCATATGGGCCTATTTGGCAATTATCGGCTAATTGCGCGTCTTCAATATGTGAAAAGGCGTCAATACGCGTATTTGCACCAACGTCACAGTTTTTAAGCACGCAATTTGGGCCAATGACGACGTTATCGCCAAGGTTAACATTGCCTTCAAACACGGCATTCACGTCAATACTTACGTCTTTACCCACCGTAAGACTACCGCGAATGTCTATTCTTTCTGGATCAAATATGTGCACACCGCCCGTCATTAAATCATCCGCTTGCTTGCGTTGGTAGGCTCTTTCTAGCGAGGCTAATTGAGCACGGTTATTTATTCCCTCAACTTCTTTATGCCAAACAGGCTGCGCCGCGCCAATTCGTTTGCCTTCTTTTGCTGCCATTTCAATGACATCAGTGAGGTAGTATTCACCTTGCGCATTTTCATTCGACAAATCAGCTAACCAACGTTTTAAGTCTTTACCCGACATAATCATCATACCGGTGTTGATTTCGGTAATTTTAAGCTGCTCGTCGCTTGCGTCTTTGTGTTCAACAATGGCGCGAATATTGTCACCATTTGCGCCGTCGCGAATAATTCGCCCCATACCTGTCGGGTCATCCATATTGACAGTAAGTAAGGCTAAATCAACGCTTTGTTTGGTTTGAATTAAGCCTTGCAGGGTCGCTGCGCTTATCAACGGTGCATCTCCTACAAGAATGAGAACATCGTCATGGTCGTTTACATGCGGCTGCGCTTGCATTACTGCATGCCCGGTACCTAGTTGTTCAGCTTGTAAACACCAGTTTAGCTCGTGGTGAGATAAGCGCGACTGAAGTAGCTCACCGCCATGCCCATACACCAAATTAATCGCACCACAATCCAATGATTTAACGGTGTCAATAATATGCTCAACAATGGGTTTATTTGCTAACGGATGCAAAACTTTGGGTAGGGCAGACTTCATTCTGGTGCCTTTCCCTGCCGCCAAAATGATCACGGATAACGCCATTTTCATTCCTCAAAAACTAATTGCGCAAGAGTGTACTTAAGGTCATCGGCATTGTCAGCATTTTTTACATTACACTTCGCTAACAATGCCTAGAGGTCATACCAGAAGACGCAAAAATAGTTATGATCAAATCATCTCGGCGCCCACTTTTTTCCGCCGCAATAGCTGAATAGCATTGGTGGCCAATACTACGCCAAGTAATATTAGTCCTGCACCAAAGAGTTGTTTGAAAGACAGGCTTTCATCCAATATAAGTACGCCCCAAAAAATGCCAAACATTGGAATTAAATACCCAACAGAAATCGCACTAGACGTACCCACCTTTGCTATTAAATCAAAGTACATGACATACGCTAAACCAGTGCAGACAATAGACAGTATGCTAGCCGCTATCCAAGCGTTATATGATGGCATTTCAGTAGGTAAATACCACATAGCAAAAGGCAATAACATCGCGGCCGCCAATATCTGGCTGCCGGCTGCCACGGCAAACGGCTTCGCATGCGACAAATGCTTCTTCATGTAACTTGCCGCAATGGCGTAACAAATTGCAGCGCCTAATGCAGCAAAGACAGGCAATAATGACGCCGATTCAGATGTTTTTTGATCAAAACTTATAACGACCACACCAGTAAAACCTACGAGCATGCCCAATACGCTCCAACGCCCAATATGATCGCGCAAATATAGCCAAGCAACTAAAATACCAAACATCGGCGCTGTCGCATTTAAAATCGCACCCAAACTTGAATCAATGTGCCCAAGGGCGTAATTATAAAGTGAAAAAGGCACCGCGGTATTGAGTAGGCCAACAACAAACAAATGTCGCCAATTGGCAAATAAATCTCGACCTTGCTTTTTAAGCCATACCAAGGGTAAAAGACACAAGGCCGCACCAATAGCCCTCACTTCAACTAAAGCAAATACACCAAATTCTGGCACTGCGGCCCTCATCAACATGAAGGATGCTCCCCAAATAGCGCCTAGTAAAATTAACTCCGCAAAATCTTTTGCTCTCACAATCATTCCTTTACGTTGGCTATCTTGGTTTTTATTAAGACATGCTAAATAACAACACTCCTGCTTTACAGGGCAATATTGTATTGTTTTTCTGTATAAAAATCAGCACCTTCTAAGGTCAACAAAAAAGATTTTCTTGGCAAGCCACCCGCGTAACCAGTTAACTTTCCACTGCTGCCAATAATACGATGACACGGAATAACAATCGAAATTGGGTTTTTTCCATTTGCTGCGCCCACGGCTCTGCAGGCGGTTGGCTTTCCAAGCTGATTGGCAATATCCAAATATGACACTACCTCACCATGCGGCACGGTTAATAATTGCGCCCATACGCTCTTCTGAAAATCAGTCCCTTTGGGGGCAAGCGGCAAATCAAATGTCTTTAGCTTTTTTTCAAAGTAAGCCGTTAGTTGAGCTTTAGCATCGCGTGTTACAGAGTTCTCTATTTCATCAATTGCGTCTTCAAAAAAGCGAATTTCAGTAATGGCTGAGTCATTGGCATACAATCGTAAATAACCAATATCCGTTTGTAATTGCGACACAAAATGTCCTTCAGGTAATTGCTTTATAATCTTCACGCCTGACTCCATATATTGTAAGTTAAATAACTACGCCAAGGGGCAGCTTGTGTGTCATCAATAAACACATTTTGTTCGTTTAATTTTTTGAGTTGTTGTTTAACCACCAAGTCTGTCCCTAAAAATATATCGGTTGATGCATGTGTACGCATGTTTACATACTCACATGTCCAAGGGCCGATACCTTTGATTGCTAGCCATTCATCCCAGTCTGCATCGGGAGTGTTGTGCAGCAACATAGACAAGTCTCGTAAGGCTTGCTTGCGTCGTTCAGGCATCTTCAAAAAGCGTAATTCTGAATTTGCTACCGCTGATGGGGAAGGAAACTCGCCTTGTTCAGACAAATGTTCGTGTAAGCGATTTAACTGTGTAATTGCGGCTTTAATACTTACTTGCTGCCCCAACACCGCCCTGCAAGCCGCTTCATAACGATTTACGATGCCAGGAATACGAATACCAGGCACAGATTTTTCTGCTGGTAGACCGGACTTACGCATTGCTTTATCAATAATTAAGGGCGTTGCATGCAAATCCAACATCGTTTGCACGGCTTTAATAATCATTGGGATAAAACGGCTATTTTCTGCATTAACGTTTACGCAAAATCCATTGTTTGCGCCATCATGCACCATTTCTACACGCACACTTTGGTCTTGAATTGTAAGTACTTTTGTTATGCCATTACTTGTTATTATTTCATTACCTTGTATTTCACGCAGGGCAAAAAAGTCCCTCAAGGCTCCCCAATCATAAGGGGGACGGTAGGACAAAAATATTTGTATTTGCTTTGACGCATTGCTTATTTGAGTATTGGGCAAAGACTGTCTTATCTTACTCGGGCTCAAGCCAAATACTTTTTTACTGTTCGTTTGCAGTTGTCTTGCTGAGTTAAACCCTACCGTTAGCGCGACCTCTTCGATTGAACACGTCGTTTGGTGCAATAAATATTTGGCCCTTAACAATTGATGGTATAAACGATATTGCTTAGGCGAAATATGCAAATACTCACTAAATAACTTTGACAAATAACGTGAACTAATCCCCATTCTTTGCGCGATTGTTTCAATATTTTGCTCAGGAAAATCTTCAAGTAAATGACATGCTCTTTTAACCGTTGTTTCGACCCCTAGCCATGCATATGAACTTGGGGCACTATCTGGGCGACAACGCAAACAAGGCCGATACCCTTTATGTACGGCTTCAATCGCTGAAAATGCATATGCGACATTTTTTTCCAACGGAGCCCTTACTTTACACACCGGTCGACAAAAAATCCCTGTCGTCTTTACCAACACAAAAAAGACACCATCAAATCTAGGATCTTTTGCCATACGTGCGCTTTGACACTGTTCCGTGGTCAATTGATATTTGCTTGTTGCTTGCATGGATAACATGTCACTAAAAAAAATGATAATATCAGTAAACTTTACGTAGTAGTCTACGTCATATAAAACAAAATATACGTGTTTTTCGGAACTCGTTGTCGTCTAAAATATTAGTAATAAGAGTTAGCAGTTGAACCGAATATTTACCGCCATCCTTTGCCTTCTATTCCCATTATATGTCTCCGCAGAAGCTTGGATGGACAGTTATGCAGTGAACGTCAGAAACGAAGCCAAGAAAAAAGGCATTCCCGGGTTTATCTTCGTTATTGTAGAGGAAGGCAAACCCAATAAATACTATACCTTTGGGAATACCGAGCGTGGTGGCGAGCGCATTGGCAAAGACACTATGTTTAGGCTAGCGTCGGTGTCTAAAACATTTACCGCGGCCTTAGTCGCTAAGCAAGAAAGCTCAGCGTTAGGATGGCAAACACCAATAAAGGCAATAACACCTCAATACACCTTTGATAAACATAACGACGCGCCAATTTTATTGCGCCACGTAATAGGTCAATCTACGGGCTTTATTCCTAATGCTTATGACAATTTAATTGAGGCGAATTATAAACGTCCGCGTGTATTAAAAGCCTTAACTGGCCTTGATCCAATCTGTAAACCCGGCCATTGCTATACCTACCAAAATGCATTTTTTGGTGTGCTTGAAGAGCACTTTATCGAGCAAAACTCCTCTTTTTCAGCGCAATTAGATACGCATTTTTTTGCGCCACTTGATATGCAAGCCAGTGTTGGTAAACAAGCGCTGATGTCCTCATCTAAATGGGCGAAACCCCATGCTGCGGTTGCAAAAAACAAATGGGTTAAGGTAAGAGTTAAAGACGATTATTATCGGTTTTCGCCAGCCGCCGGCATCAACGCAAGCGCGGAAGATTTAGCAAAATGGATGCGTGCGATGTTGCTTGAGAACCCAGACGTCGTCAGTAATGAAATGGTGAATGACATGACCCAACCTCGCGTTGAAACCAAAAACGAATTACGCCGACGCGGATGGCGCGGAAAGTTAAGAAGCGCTCACTATGGACTAGGATGGCGTGTGTATAACTTTAATGGGATTAAATTAAATTATCACGGTGGTTGGGTACAGGGTTATCGTGCGGATGTGTCTTTTGCCCCCGAACTCGGTATTGGTTTCGGATTTTTAATGAACGCAGAAAGTAACTTAATAAATACTGCTACGCCAAAATTTTGGTCAAAAGTCACCGAAAAATGAATATCATCTGATTTGCGTTAAACCCATCTTTATTCTGGCCGATAACAGCGAATAGAAGAACATTAAGCAAGAGTATAAGTAAAGCGCTTTTAATGAAAGAAAGCATTGCCCGACTGACACAAATCGAAGTCATCGATTTACTGTATAAGCAAACTTGGCGCGTCGCGATAGCGCACCCAGTGTCTGCGCTATTGTTTTTGTTTTGGATCCTCCCTGTAGCTAATCACACGTCGTTATATCAATGGTTTTGCGCGGTTTTATTACTGTCCATTTTGCGCTTGTCCTTGTTCTTTATGTACAAAACACAGCGTAAAAAAATTGATAAACAACAGTTTCAATATTGGAAATATGCATGGATGGGCGTCTCTGCTTTGGCAGGGTTTGCATATTCATTCGCATTTATATCTTTTGTACCAATGGATAAACCTGAATATGTCATGTCCATTGGTTTATTTATCATAATGCTCAGTTCAATCGCTTGTGTCGGGTTTGGCGCAAGTTACTTAAGCCTATTAAGTTTTATTATACCCATCGCCGTACCAAGTACGATTCACATCGCAATATACGGAGGGTACGCAGGGTACATTTCGTCGCTTTGCATTGTGTTTTTTTCAGGCATTGTGTTAAGCCTTGTACGCACTGTAAACGCCGCATTTAAAAAGTCTATCTCATTAAATCACCAACATAGCCACGAAATCGAAAAGCGGAAAATTGTAGAGCACCAACTTCAGGAAATATCTCGTCGTGATGGCCTAACAGGCTTGTTCAATCGTCGCTACTTTGATGAAATGCTCACGACAGAAATCGGCAGAGCTTATCGTAACCATTCTTCGCTCTCGTTAATCATCTTGGATGTCGATCACTTTAAGGAATATAACGATCACTATGGTCATGTGGCAGGTGACAATTGCCTCATTAATATCGCGCAGCATTTATCCGACTTAGCCAAACGAAAAGGTGACTTAATTGCACGTTATGGCGGTGAAGAATTTGCAATCATTCTACCAAATATTGATGCAAAAGGTGCTTTCAATTTTGCTGAAAAACTGCAACTCTCGATACAAGAAAAACGTATCCCACATGCTACGTCCAAACTAACTTATCTTCAGTCAATTACCATTAGTGTAGGTGTAACGACCTTACCACCGTTGAGCAAACTGAGCTCGGATGCGCTAATAAATCGTGCAGACAAAGCCCTATACGAAGCTAAGCGCCAAGGGCGAAATCGAGTAAAGTATTACGAGTCGTTAAACGTTGACCAAGATACTGCCTAAGTCATCTTGGTCGTATGCAAATGCAATCAAGGTTTCGATGTGTTCAAGTATGTGTAACCCTCAAGGCAATACTCATAAAAATCCGTCCACTTTACGCCTTCTCTAGGTTTTATGTGGCCTTCAGCCACTTGTCTATCAATGAGTTTTTTTACATCTAAGGCCATTGAACTTGGGTGGTATTGCATTACTGACAAGACTTTGTCGACAGACGAGCCTTTTACCACTTCTTCGATGTAAAAATCTTCTGGATCGTCATCATAGCTAAAAATATGTACTTCATTTAGACGACCAAATAAGTTGTGCATGTCACCCATAACGTCTTGATAAGCACCCGTCAAAAACATCCCCAAATATAAAGGTTCATCTTCAGGAATATCATACATCGGAAGGACATTACTCAATTCATGATCAACAATGAATTTGTCGATTTTGCCGTCGCTATCACAAGTAATATCGACCAAAGAGCAATTTTTAGTGGGAGGCTTATCTAAACCCGTAATAGGTACAACAGGTAAAATTTGGTCAATAGCCCAACTATCGACTGCGGATTGAAAGATTGAAAAATTACACAAATACTGAGAGCTAATAGAAAAATCAAGGGACTGTACCTCCGCAGGCACAAAATCTTCTGACTGATAGTAGCTTTGTACCTTGCGCATTATTTGCCAATACAGTGTTTCTATCTTACCAAGCTCTTCTAAGCTAATAACTCGTAGTTTAAACGCCTCAGCAGCTTGTTCCTTCCACTGTGTCGCATCGTTGTAGACTTCTTGATAATTTTTGTGATCGTCGATGTATTGGTGTAACTCATATAGATTCTTAAGTAACACATGGTCATTTTCTCGTGGCGTTGTATCTATTTCAGCGCCATCAGGCTTAATTTCACCGACAACTTCCGTTATTACGCAGCTATGATGCGCGGTAATTGCCCGACCACTTTCAGAAACAATGTGTGGGTGCGGCACGTTTTCCAAGTCACACACTTCCTTTAAACCGTAAACGACGTCGGCAACATATTCTTCTAAGGTGTAATTTCGAGATGAATCATTTGTGGATTTACTGCCATCATAGTCAATGCCTAAACCGCCGCCTACATCCACATATTCGAGCGGAAAGCCCATATGTACCAACTCGGCATAAATCATCGCACTCTCATTCACGGCATCTTTAATCGCACGGATATCAGGCAACTGACTGCCAATATGAAAATGCAGTAATTTGAGCGCATCTCCCATTTCATGCGCTTCTAAATAGCGAGCTGCCTTAATGATTTCAGCTATCGTCAGCCCAAATTTTGCTCGCTCTCCACTAGAGCCTTGCCAACGACCTAAGCTCTTAACTTGCATTTTGGCGCGCAGTCCCACCATTGGCTCAATATTTAACTCTTTACTGAGCCTTACCAATGATACCAACTCACTAAATTTTTCGATGACCACAACCACCTTGCGGCCTAAGCGGCGACCCAATAATGCCAAGCGCATAAATTCTTCGTCTTTGTATCCATTAAGTATGGTGAGAGCATCTTGGTTGGTGTTATATGCTAGTACCGCGAGTAATTCAGGTTTAGAGCCAGCTTCCAATCCAAAATTGTATTCTGCGCCAGCGTCGACAATCTCTTCCACTACTTCGCGCATTTGATTGACTTTAATTGGAAATACACCACGATATTCTGCTTCATATTTTGCGGCATCAATTGCGCGACCAAAGGTTTGGTTAAGCGCTACGACTTGCGAACGCAGTACATCATGGAAACGAATAACAATAGGGAATTGAATTCCTTCGCCTCGAATTTCATCAATAACCGCTTTAAAATCAATCCGAATATCGGGGCTGTTTGGCTGTGGAATAACATGAATATGCCCATTTTGACCAATATCAAAATATCCGCCCCCCCAGCTAGCCACACCAAATACTCGCTCAGCTTCTTCAATAGACCAATCGCGTTTACGCTGATTATTCACTTGACTCATACGCCACACTAGTTAATAAATTACGTTTCATTTGCGCGTATTATAACGAGCATTTTGTTCGATACCAGCAGTTGTATTCGCGGGCAGATATAGTAAGCATTTGCATTTTACACATAATATGTTTGCGAGATTTATGAACCTAGTGTAACTTAATTGTTAACGCAGTACGTAAACCTAGAGCAAGTGACATGGAAAAATACTCGCTAGATGACGCTCAGCGTCATAACGGACCTATTAGTATGGAACTATTATCAGATGAAGCAGGTGAAAACCGACAGTTTCGCGTGATGGTAATTGACGACAACGATATAGAATTGAAGTTATACGCAAATGGTCTTGCCAAACACTTCACAATGTCTTTTGCCCGCACAACCGAAAAAGCGTGGGAATTGCTAAATAGAGCACCACTACCTGACGCTATAATACTTGATATTCTGATGCCTGATGAAGACGGTCTTCAATTTTGCGAGCGACTCAGAGAAAACCAATACACCAGTAACATCCCCATTATTTTTATGTCGAGCTTAACGGGATCAAATATTAAAGCACAAGCTTTTCAGCTTGGTGGTGCTGACTTTGTAGTCAAACCCCCAATTATCGAAGAACTAGTTGCTCGTATCAACCGTCACGCAGCGCAATATCGTAAAACAAAACGACTCGAAGCCCTTATTTTTATAGATCCACTCACGCACTTACCTAACTCAGCTAAGTTTGATGAAGTACTCAAGCAAGAATGGTCTCGATGCGCACGCTATTGGCACCATTTGTCGTTGCTCTTGGTTAGATTGGAAGACATGCAATGGTTCAAAAAGGAATATGGTAAAGACGAATACTACGCAATGACCGCGAGTATTGCGGATGCCTTGTCTGGCATTGGCGCAAGACCGGGTGATTTATTCGCCTCCCTAGATGATGACTGTTTTGGGCTTTTGTTATCAGATTGCTCAACGAGTGGCGCAAAAATCAAAGCTAACCAAATAATAAATACGTTTAATCAACCTAATTTTGTCGTTAATCAAGAATTTGGCGATCATAAAATCGAGTGCACAATTGCAGTCGCTGTTGCCGCCCCCGCTGGCGGCGGAAATGCCGTTCAGTTATATCAAGCCGCAGACAACTTGCTATTTAAAGCAAAGAAAGAACATCACAAAGGCATTGTTGAACTCGGGCATATCATGGGTGTTGATGATTTAGATGCAAACTGAGTCCTAGCCGCTAGCCTATTTTGATCTCAGGCGTTTTACAGAGTTACGTTCCATCAATGTGGGTTCATAAATCTGTCGAATATCTTTAACGCCGATTTTATATACATCTTTTAATACTAATTTTGCTGCTTGCTGGCCCATGAGTTTTATTGGGTAGTTAATGGTTGTTAAGGTTGGATAAGTACATGCTGCAAACGACACATCGTCAAAGCCTATTACTGCAACATCTTTTGAGGGCAAGCGTTTATATTCTCGCAAACGTGCCATGGCGCCAATCGCCATTTGATCATTACCACACACGACACCCGTGAATTCAATACCACTCATAACAAAATGATCAATCGCGGCCGCACCACTCTCTTGTAAATAGTCCCCTTCAAACACTCGGTTTTCATCAAAATCGATACCCGCTTCATTTACGGCTTGCTGAAAACCAACGATACGCTCCATTGCATCATTCTTAAATTTAGGCCCTGCAATATTAACCAACTGGCGATGACCTTTCTCTAATACATGTCGCGTTGCGATATATCCGCCTTTAACGTTGTCTAACGACACACACTTTTCAGCGATAGCGTCTATTTGTCGATTCATTACAACAATTGGGGTATCGCCTTTACTCAGTTCAATCAAATATTCATCACTTAACTGTTCAGCATGAATCACTAGGGCATCGCAATTGCGCGATTTAAGAAACTCAACACCTTCGCGTTCATCGGCGTCATTGCTGTGGCCAGCAGTAATAACAACATGCTTTTGGTATTGACGAAGTGTCTTTTCGATACCCGTCATCATGCTACCAAAAAACGCACCATCCAATTCCGCTACCAAAATACCGATACAGTTTGAACGCTTTGACGCTAGCGAAATTGCCACTGAATTAGGTCGATAACCTAGCTCCTCCATTGCATCTCGCACCTTCTTTTTGCTTTTTTCACTTACTTTTGCTGAGCCATTCATGACCCTAGAGACAGTAGCAAGTGATACACCAGCAAGTTCTGATACTTCGTATATTGTCGGCATTTGTTAAATAGTTATTAAATTATTGTAATTTTAGATTGCATTATACGAGAATTTTAGATATTTTGAAAGCGCTTTCATTTGACAGTCATTTGTTAAAATGAACCTTATTGAGCACGGCACGCAAAATAATAAATTTTTTTGGCCTGTTTATGAAAGCGCTTACACGTTGTTTTTACAGTCAATTAATGACTATTAATAAAACAATAATATCAATAAACAATGAGAACTCATTCAACCAGCATAGGCGGTGCACCATGACTTCTAAAGCGAAGTTTAATCAGTCACTATTAGCTAAGAGCATTTCCATCTTGCTCGCTACAGGCTCTGCTTCAATTGCACAAGCACAAGACAATGGCGCTAACAACGACAGCGTAGAAATAATCCAAGTCAGTGGGCTACGAAGCTCCCTGCAAGAATCTTTGGGTGTAAAACGAGATTCATCCGGGATTGTCGATGCAATTTCAGCAGAAGATATTGGTAAATTCCCAGATTCAAACCTTGCAGAGTCACTGCAACGCATTACAGGGATATCCATCAGTCGCAATAACGGTGAGGGTAACTTAATTACGGCGAGGGGTTTTGGGCAAGACTTCAACCAAGTGTTGTTAAACAATCGAGTAATGCCCGGTTCAGTCTTACCAAGCGGTGGCGGTACTCCGAATTCACGCGCTTTCGACTTTTCAGACTTAGCTTCAGAAAGTGTGAGAGCCGTTGATGTGTATAAGACAGGCAAGGCCAGAATTGCACCGGGTTGGATTGGTTCAGCTATCAATATTAAAACATTCAAACCATTTAATGCACGAGAAGACGGCTTGTCGGCGACCGCATCAGTGAAAGCGCTTTCAGATACCACAAATAGAACAGGTGATGACGTTACGCCAGAATTTGCCACATTAGTCAGTTACGTAAATGAAGACCGAGTGTTCGGCATTTCCTTATCGGCAAGTTTGCAAGAACGTGATTCTTCCGCTGTCGGTGCTTTTGTTAATGAATGGCGTGTCAATCCTTTTGATGGCACGGTTCCTCAATCTCCAGATGCCGATAACGGCCCAGCGGTAGTGCTAAATAATGCGCCAGCTATCGGCCAACTATTCGCGATACCATCCGATTTACGTTACTACGTAGCAGACAGAAAACGCACCAGAACAAATGCGCAAGTCACGGCACAGTTTGCGCCAAATGACGACATTGAAATCACGCTAGATTACACCTATGCAAAACAAGAGTTACATGAGCAACGCGCTGAACAATCCATTTGGATGGACGATCGCTTCTTTGCCGAATTAACCTTTGATGATGAAGCGGTCAAAACACCGGTCATTGCTAGACAGGAAAGACGCTCCCTTGCGCCTCGGGATTTAGGGCTTGCAGTACAAGAACTCAATCAGGTGAATGAAAACAAATCTATCGGTTTTAACGTTGACTACAATGTAAACGACGATTTGTCGCTAGAATTTGATTTCCACGATTCAAGTGCTGAAGGTAGACCTGATGCACCGTATGGCAGTTGGGCAAATCTGGGACTAGGCGCAAACGTTGTGCGCGGTCAAACAGCCGATTTTCGTGGTGAATTTCCTATCATGATGGTTGATTTTGACGACGCGGCAAGAGGTAACTTAAATCCAAATGGAACGCTTGACCAAGACGACGTCGGGACGTCCATCTTCGATATGAACTTCAATAGGCAAAAAACTGAAGTAACACAAGCTCAAATTAATGGTACTTATGCACTCGACAACACAGCGATTAATTTTGGTATCGAATCCCGCTCGATGGAAAGTACTTCTCAACAATCTTTGACTAGACAAACATTAGGAAACTGGGGGATTGAAAACCCAGGTGAATTACCTGATGGCATTTTAACACCGCTGAATATTCAGTCGCTATATGACGATTATGATACTTCCGGCATATTTAGCCAGGGCTTTACAGGCCGCGTTGGCGAAATAGGCGCATGGGCAGCACAACAATATGGTTTCGACTTGTTGGCCAATAACCCGCTTGCAACCAACCGTACTATTGAAGAAGATGTATTTGGCGTCTATTTTGAGGTTGATCATTCAGGCGAAATTAGCGGTATGCCGTTCAATTTCTTAACCGGCCTAAGATATGAAAAAACAGATGTAACCGCTATCGCAAACATTAACTTACCAAGTGGTGTAGCATGGGAAGGGAATAATGACTTTAACGTCAGATTTGGCACAGATACTCAAGACTTTAGCCTAGACTCAGACTATGACTATCTGTTACCGAGCCTAGATTTTGATATCGAGCTAAAAGAAAACCTCATGGCGCGTTTCTCTTACAGTAAAACGATTGCCCGAGCGACTTATAATAACTTAAGTGCAGCGTCATCGGTGTCGACGCCTTCAAGCCCAACGTTGATCTCAGGTGATGCAACCGCAACTGCAAGCTCCGGCAACCCTGCATTGTTACCTGTAGAATCTGACAACGTCGACTTATCTCTCGAGTATTATTTAGATGACGCCAGCTATGTGTCTATTGGCTACTATGATAAACGTGTTAAAAACTTCATCGGATCGCAACAAGTTGAAGAAAACGTCTATGGACTGCGAGATGCGACCGCAGGTCCTAGAGCGCTTGCCGCAGAAGCGGAGCTGAACCGTTTAGGTATTGCAGTCAGTGACACTACCCTGTTTAACATGGTAGCCGCCATGGAAAACAATGTAGATTACTTCTCACTGACTGACGAACAATTTGAAGCTCGATTTGATGTGCTACCGAATGCCGACGACCCAGAATTAATCTTTATCAATGCAAAACCGCAAAATAACCAAGGCGCTCATATTTATGGGTTTGAATTAGCGTCACAATACTTTTTTGCTGATACAGGGTTTGGTGTACAAGCTAACTATACGACTGTAAATGGTGATATTGGCTTCGATATCACCGCGGACCCTAGCAAAACCCAGTTTGCACTGGTGGGTTTGAGTGACACCGCTAACCTTGTGTTAATGTACGAAAAAGATGCAATTCAAGCGCGTATCGCCTACAACTGGCGAGATAAATTCTTAGCAAATGCGACTCAATACGTAAATGAACCAGGCTTTGTTGAGTCATTATCTCAAATAGATTTTAGTGTGTCGTATGACGTAAATGAAGATTTGACGGTGTTCGTTGAAGGTATCAATATTACTGAAGAAAACTCTCGCTCCCACGGGCGTACTGAAGCACAAATATGGCGTTTAGAACAACTAGGTGCTCGATATACGCTTGGTGCAAGATACACTTTCTAAGGTACTCAATACACTTACTAAGTTAAGAGTACAAAAGGCGCATGTGAATGTCAGAAGATGTAAACATTACTAGGGTATTGGTCGTTGGTGGTGGAGCCGCGGGGTGGTTAAGCGCGGGTTCAATAGCGGCTAAATACCCTCAATTAGATGTCACTCTGATTGAAGCACCCAATATTCCAATATTGGGTGTTGGCGAGGGAACCTGGCCCTCCATGCGCCAAACACTGCAACAGATGGGTATTGGCGAATATGATTTTATTCGCCACTGCCACGCGTCCTTTAAACAAGGATCAAGCTTTTATAATTGGCACTCTCAAGGCCATGAGTACCATCATCCTTTTTCGAATCCAACTGGACATGAGCATATAAATCTCGCGCACATATGGCAACATGAGCACCCAAAAGATTCGTTTGACGAAACAGTTTGCCCACAAGTAAAAATTTGCAAACAAGGCTTAGCCCCCAAACAAAAAAGTACGCCGGAGTATGCTGGGGTACTCACTTATGGCTATCATCTAGATGCAAATAAATTTGCCGAGTTTTTAACGCAACATTGCGTGAATAAACTGGGTATTACGCACATTAAGGACTATGTACTTGATGTAACACCTGAACCAAGTACAAACGATATTCTGTCATTAAACACTGCACATTCCGGCAAGCTAAGCGCAGACCTTTTTGTTGACTGTACTGGCATGAAGTCTCGCTTGTTAGGTAATCACTACCAAGTCCCGATTGTCGACTTAAGCAGCGCATTACCAAACAATCGCGCGTTAGCACTCCAATTGCCACATGCAGAATTACCGGGCAACAATTACTCGGCGGCAATACATTCTACAACCAAAGCCACTGCGAATAGTTTTGGTTGGTGTTGGGACATTCCGTTGTCGACTCGCCGTGGCGTAGGTATGGTATTCGCCAGTGATTTTTGCTCTCAACACCAAGCGCTCATTGAATTAAGTAAATACACCAACACCCCTAATTTAGCCTTTGATAACGTAAAACAACTTGAGTTTACACCCGGTTATCGAGAAAGATTTTGGCAAAACAATTGCGTTGCTATCGGCATGTCTGCTGGTTTTCTAGAGCCGTTGGAAGCTTCGGCGTTAGCTATGGTTGAGCTGTCAATACGTATGTTACTAGATGACTTTCCGTCTACAAAACGGCACATGTCTATCGTCTCTCAACGATACAATAAACGATTTACTTACCGATGGCAGCGAGTCAGCGATTTCATTAAATTGCATTACATAACAAGCAAGCGCAGAGATTCAGAGTTCTGGTGTTCGGTGAGTGACATTGCAAGCGCCAGTGATGAACTACAGTCGTTGATGGAATTGTGGCAATACCAAGCACCCAGTCGCCATGACGTATATGAGAACGAAGAAATATTTAGCTCATTGAGTTATCAGTATGTCTTGTATGGCATGCGGCACAAAAGCGATTTTTTGCACTCACCCAGCGAGTCAGACTTGCTTGCTTACAAGCAAATTCAGCATCAAAATCAAACCCGTCAAGCTGCCCTTGTTCGCGGCTTACCAAACAATAATGAACTACTCACGCATATAAACATGGCACAAATGGAGTACGCATGAGCAATACACACGTTAAACATTTAGTGATTGCTGGCGGAGGCACTGCAGGTTGGATGACTGCAGCAGCGGTCAGCAAATTGCTGCCCTCTTCAGTAAAGGTTACCTTAGTGGAATCCGATGACATCGCCACCGTAGGTGTCGGCGAAGCAACAATACCGCCTATTCGCACGTTCCATAAATTGCTCGGTATTGATGAGCTCGAGTTTATGCAACAAACGCAAGCAACGTTTAAGCTCGGCATCGAATTTTCAAACTGGAAGGCGAAAGGCGATGCGTACATTCACTCTTTTGGTGTCACCGGCAAAGAGTGTTGGGCGGGCGAATTCCATCATTTTTATTTGAGAGCACTGAAAGAAGCCGAATCTTCAGGGGCTACTACAGCTAGCTTTGGCGACTATTGTTATGAACTGCAAGCCGCTAAACATGCAAAATTCTTACATACTAAACAAGCACCTATGAATTTTGCATATCATTTAGATGCTACCGCATATGCTAAATATTTAAGGGGCTTTGCGGAAAAAAATGGCATTGAACGGATTGAAGGCAAAATTATTGCTGTTGAGCAAGATGCTGAAACCGGCAATATTCAATCATTGTCGTTAAATAATGGACAGCACGTTAAAGGCGACTTCTTTATTGATTGCACTGGGTTTCGAGCACTGTTGATTGATCAGGCGCTACGCTCGCCTTATGAGGATTGGTCTCAATGGCTATTTTGTGACAGCGCGTATGCAGTACAAACTCACTCGCATCAAGCACCGTTACCTTATACAAAATCTATTGCCCATGGCGCAGGTTGGCAGTGGCAAATCCCGTTGCAACACCGCGTTGGCAATGGTTTAGTGTTTAGTAGTCATTTCTGGGACGATAAGCAAGCGCTCGACACATTAATCAGCAACTTGCCTGGCGACCCAATTAACGAACCAAGGAAAATCGCTTTTACGCCAGGTGTTCGGCCCGAAGCATGGCGTAATAACTGCCTCGCAATAGGTTTGTCATCCGGGTTTATCGAGCCGCTAGAGTCGACAAGTATCCATCTGATTATGACATCAATCGTTAGATTTATGCGTGTATTCCCGTTTGATGGCGTGATGCCATCTCTCGTTAATGAGTTTAATCAAAAATGGCAATCAGAAATGCTCGCTATTCGTGACTTCATCATCATGCATTACAAAGTAAATCAACGTAATGACAGTGAATTTTGGCGCGCATGCCAACAAATGGCGGTACCTGATAGTTTAGCGCATAAATTACAGTTGTTTGAAGAAAGTGCACGGGTATTTTTGGACGACGGCGACATTTTCCGTGTTGATTCTTGGACGCAAGTATTAATTGGGCAAGGACTCATTCCGCGCGCATATCATAGAATCGCCGATGAGATGCCTGACAGCGAATTCGAAAATTTTCTTGGCGGAATGCTGTCCACAATTAATCATGCAGTCACTAAATTGCCAATACATGAGGCCTTCCTTAAACATAATAAAATCATGAATACAGACATCAATTCGACGAATAGGCAAGATCCAGCAAAAGCGAATGAACAAGGGTCGCCAAGCAAAACTCCATGGACTAAGAATGAAGTTATCTATTAAAGAAAAAGTAGGCTATGCCTGCGGTGATATTGCATCAAATTTTTACTGGCGCGTATTTGACGTATTCCTCTTTATTTTCTATACCGATGTGTTTGGTATACCTGCCGCAGCTGTCGGCACGATGATGCTGGTCACCCGCATTATTGACGCGTTTACGGACCCAATGATGGGCGCACTGTCTGACAGAACCAAGACAAAGTGGGGGAAATATCGTCCATATTTATTGTGGGGCATTATCCCAATTGCCGCTGCAGGTATCTTAACCTTTACGGTGCCAGATCTTGACCAAGATGGAAAACTCGTTTGGGCCTATTTAACTTACATCTTTATGATGCTTGCCTATACATTCATTAACGTCCCCTACGGCGCACTTCTGGGTGTAATTACCCAAGACACGCAACAACGCACTATGCTCAGTAGCTTCCGGTTTGTCGGGGCGTTTTCTGGCGGTACTATTGTGGCTTTTATGACACCATTTTGGGTAAGTACCCTCGGTGGCGACAATGAAATCCTTGGCTGGCAACTTACAATGGCACTCTACGGGCTAATTGCTGGTGGATTATTTTGCGTCACATTTCTTACTTGTCGAGAGCGCATTCAACCGCCAAAACAACAAGCAAAACCTCAACAAGATATTTTGGACTTATTCAAGAATAAACCGTGGTTAATTTTGTTCAGTATTGCACTAATCATCATGTTGACTATTTCCATTAGGGGGAGTGTCGGTACCTTTTATTTCAAGTATGTATTAGCGCGAGAAGACTTAATTGGCATGTTCAGCGGTGCATACCTCATTTCACTTGGCATTGGCGCAGCCGCGACGCCAATACTGACAAAGTTCTTTGATAAACGCCGTTTGTTAATCTCGTTAATGCTAGGGGTAACGTTACTCTCAGTGCTATTTTACTTGGTACCAAACGATAGCATACCCCTAGCATTTGCGATCCAAATAGGTATTGGATTGTGTTTAGGTCCCAAATCGCCCTTAGTATTTTCGATGTATGCCGATACTGCCGACTATGGCGAATGGAAAAACGGCCGACGGTCGACGGCAATGGTATTCGCCGCCGCAGCCTTTTCTCAAAAATTGGGCGGTGCTATAGCAGGCGCGACAATAGGGTATGTACTTGGATATTTAGGGTACGTTGCCAACGCCGAGCAGACCACGGGGTCAATTCACGGCATCGTATTACTCATGACACTCATACCCGGCTTTTTTGCCTTACTCTCCATTGTGTTTTTGTACTTTTATAATTTAGACGATGCATCCCTAGCCAGTTACCAACAAGATTTAGATGAGCGACGCCGTGACCCAGAATATCAATAAACCCATATTTTCCTATGAAAAAGGCACAGGTGGTGCTGAGATCCGTTTGCATAGCCCGCTTTCGATGCCAAATGCGACAGGTTACTTGTGGAACAAAAAAATGATGTTTCAGATGACATGTCGAGGCTATGCTAACGCGCTGCATATGCAACCTGAACCTGCCAAATATGCGTATGGACAAAGTTTTGAAGCCAAAACATTCATGCAACCCGAACACCATTATTATAGCGGTCATCCGGGGCGCTTCTTTTACATCAAATTAAGCAATAGTGATATATTTTCTTTACCCTACGAGCCAACACGACAAACACTCGACAAGTTTGCTTTTATACAAGGCCAAGACACGCTTCGCTGGGAAATAGAGCATGCAAATATTCAATTTACACTGCGTGTGACCCTCGCTGACGATGTTGCTTTAGAAGATTGGCGTTTGGATATCGTCAATAAATCTAACAATGAAATACACCTTGATATCTACCCATGTTTTACCATTGGCTATGCTTCATGGATGAATCAATCTGCCCGATTCGTCCCTGAACTTAATGGTATATTGGGTGAATACATCACTCCTTATCAAAAAGCAAAAGACTACCCAAAAATCAAACAATCGATGGATAAAACCTTATTCATCGCTGACTCTCCAATCGAGAGCTTTGATACCTCTACAAATCGTTTTTTAGGTGAAGGCCACATGCATTGCCCTGACGGTGTGAAGCATTCTTCACTGTTCAATTCTACTGCCTTATACGAAACGCCCATAGCGGTGCTACAACATAAAATTCGCCTTGAACCACGACAACAAAAAAAACTAAGTTGGTTATTTGGCCCCTGCCAGAGTGAGACACATGCAAAAACCTTGAGTAATCGCTTACAGCAGCACATCACTGCCAAGCCAAGCTACTTAAAACAAGGGATTAGTATTCAGACGCCCAATGCTGACCTTAACCACATGATTAATAGTTGGTTGCCACGCCAGTTGTCTTACCACATTGAAAGTAATCGCCTAACGACAGATCCACAAACGCGAAACTTTCTACAAGATCATTTATCCAGCATTTGGCTCAATCCAACACTAGCAAAACGTAACCTTCTGCTTGCCCTAAGCCAACAGGGAAAAAATGGAGCAATGCCTGATGGTATTCTCCTGCATGAAGGCGCTGAGCTTAAATATATTAATCAAGTTCCTCACAGCGACCACAATGTTTGGCTATTTCCTTTTGTCGAACTATATTTAAGCGAAACAAATGACTTTAGCATACTGGAGACAACCGTGGGTTTTGGTGATAGCGACCATGAAAGCACCGTCAGTGAGCACCTTGAGCTTGCCTGTGATTACTTGTGGGCACAACGCGATCATCGAGGTTTAAGTCTTATTCAGCAGGGAGATTGGTGTGACCCGATGAATATGGTCGGTATTCAAGGCCGAGGTGTTTCTTTCTGGTTAACATTTGCAAGTGCATATGCCTTTGGTATTTGGTCCAAAATATTAAAAACAACGCAAGACACTATACGCGCCGCAAAATGGCATGACTATCAACAAATTTTAAATGATACCTGCAACACACTTGGTTGGGATGGTGATTGGTATGCTAGGGGCATTACTGATGACGATGAACACTTTGGCATATCACGAGATCAAGAAGGACAAATATTTTTAAACCCCCAAGCATGGGCAATGCTTAGTGAGGCTCCAACCCCAGAACAAGCGGATAAGATGGTAAATGCCATCGAAAGCAAACTAAGAACTCCCTTTGGCTATTGTATGCTAGCGCCAGCATACACCCATATGGACGAACGTATTGGACGCGTGACGCAGAAGTTTCCTGGTACGGCAGAAAATGGCTCGGTGTATAACCACGCGGCAAGTTTTTATGCATACGCCTTGTACCAACAAGCCAAAATTAATAACACAAACAAGCATAACGATATTGCATTCGAAGTGCTTTTTAGCATGCTCGCGACAGATAGTGACTGCCTAAAACGAGGCCAGTTACCTAACTTCATTCCCAATTATTACCGGGGGGCATACCATCAACTCCCAGAAGCGGCTGGTCGCTCGAGCCAACTATTTAACACAGGTACTTGTGCATGGTATTACAGAAGCGTTATTGAGGGCCTATTTGGCATAAAACAATCTAAAGGCTCATTAACCGTTAAGCCCAATCTACCCTCAAGCTGGACCAATGCGTCCATAAGTAAAAAGATCTTTGGCGCAAATGTAAGAATCAATATTAAGCGCGGGGCAGAAGCCTCAGTATCAAGCGACTCAAATAATTTGCAGATTGAGGGCAGTCATATTAGTGGGTTTGAAGCGAAAAAAACCTATCTTATTAGCGTGATTATAAATGAGTGATCTTACATCTAAACAAACACGTCTTATTGTCATTATGGGCGTAAGCGGCACGGGTAAATCTACCTTAGCTGAAAACATCGCCCAACGCTGCCAAGCGGTGTTTGTAGATGCTGATGACTTTCACTCCACGCAAGCAAAACAAATGATGTCTGACGGCATTCCACTAACTGATGACATTCGCGATCAATGGATTTTACGTTTAAATGCGCATATTCACACCTTGCTTAAAAATCAACAACAATGTGTTGTGGCATACTCAGGCCTAATCAGCAGGCAAAGAAAAGCAGTGGCTGCCTGCTGTGACACATCATTGAGCTTTTTGTTAGACGTTTCTTTTGATACCTTAGAAAAACGCTTAATCAATCGCATAAATGCCAAGCAACACTTCTTCAATCCTGCACTGTTACAAAGCCAGTTCGATAGCTTTAACCCCATAGGTAAAGACGAGAACATTACCGTTTTAGATGGAGAACTAAGTCTCGACATTTTGGTGAATCAAGTGCTTGATTCTGTCAACAAAGCTTAATAACGCTTGGTTAAAACGGGCTCATTTCAACTTGTCTAAATTAAATGTGTGTCCTAGTTTATTCGTCTTAACCTTCAAGTAGCCTTTGTTGTCTTTTGTGACGCCGTGATCAATTGCCCTGCGCGTCACGACATTAATGCCCAAATCTTCCAATGCACGCAATTTTTTTGGGTTATTTGTCATCAGTTCGACGTTCACTATATCGAGGGTATCAAGCATTGTTTTGCAGATATTATAATCTCTTAAGTCAGCGTCAAAGCCCAAGTGTTCATTGGCCTCTACGGTGTCAAAGCCTTGGTCTTGTAGATGGTAAGCCTTAATTTTATTGAGTAAACCAATGCCTCTACCCTCTTGACGCAAATACAAAATAGCCCCAAAACCATGATCTGCAATGTTCTGTAGGGCTTTTTCAAGCTGAAAACCACAGTCACATTTTGTGCTAAACAAACTGTCCCCCGTTAAACACTCAGAGTGAATGCGAATAGGCACTATATCATTTGCGTCCCATTGTCCGTGGGTTAACACGACATGTTCTTGATTCTCAGTAGTATCAAAAAAGCCATGGATGTTAAATAAACCAAAGAGCGTCGGTAATTTTGCAGAGCTAACATACTCGTACCGGGGTTTTATATTGTTTAATGAATGTTGCATTGTCCTATCTGTATTGCTCCGTTTAATTTTTCATTTATTCAAACTATTTTATGCACGCAATTCCGCACTACTAGTAAAACCTTACGACAGGTAAATACAAAAGTTGCACGGCGCACAAAATAATTTGATAAAAAATCGAATCAGGGCAGGTAGGACACTTTTTATAGAACTTTTAGCTCACTGTCGTTTGTAGTAAGGCGCACGCTTTACTTGCGCAAGACTTACGCTAGGCCGCGAGAACGCGCTTCTTCCTTAGAAATAATCACTTTTCCAATGGGCATAGGTGCCATCATGGCAAATTTTAGATGTTGCAATGCGAACGGAATACCAATAATGGTGATTGCGCAAACTAACGCAGCGATTAAGTGACCAATTGCTAGCCATATTCCACCAAATATCATCCAAATAATATTGCCGATTAGGCCCAATGTACCAGTACCTAAATCGCCTTCACCATTGTAGGCAGCTCTACTCACCGCTACGCGCCCAAAAGGCCAAAGCATCAGTAAACCAAAATTAAATGCAGCTCGCCCCCAAGGTATGCCAATGATGGTAATAAACATAATGATACCTAAAAACAACCATGAAAAACCTAGAACAAGGCCACCAAATAATATTCAGAATAAAAGACATGATTTGCTCCATCATTTGTCAAACACTTACATTAAAGCATCCAACAACGTAGAACAACACAATTAGTATACCTGCACGATCACTTTGCTAAAATTGACTGCAAGGGGGTTAGTTTTAACTCTGCGGCAAACATGGGAGCTGTTTGCTTCACCCACCCTGAACATTGAAGCGTCACGATATCGCTAGCGTCTTCAGACGTTTCTTTTACTAACATCTGTAGGCAATCGTTGCTTCTTAAATTTTGTACTTGCTGGTTGTCAATACACAGATGTTGTGACACGTAAATCAACGGATTGCCAATCAAGTCATAATGCTTCGCTTTCGCGCGTTCAAGTAACGCCGAAGAAATGAGAGACAATGGGTACATATTCGGAAAACTCACCTTGTCTGCAAACTCGTCAATGAACATGGTTTGGTCTGCAAAAGCACTTAGTAGAAAGTTTTTAGCATTACCCACGATCATCCATTTTCGCTTCAAAAAAAAGCCGTCATCAGTAAAGCTTTTATCCGTGAAATTTGTCAAATGATCAGGGTTAACTTCACCAAAGTCATTTGAAATGGTGGCAAAATTGCTTTTTCGATGAAAGCCAATTAAACCCGGTTTACCATTCACTTTTAAACAAAGTCGTTGAGAGAGCAGCTCGCCTTGCTCCTTTTCACTCATTCTAGGCGGCTTTATATCGAGTGTAAGCTTGTCACCTACTTTTGCGGGGTTAGCAAAATTAAACTCATATGTCGAAAATCGGTAATTAGCTTCTGGCGCTTCGAGATTTTGTTTTTTTAGCTCACTTTCAATAAACATCCCCAACTGAAACCCCAAGGCTATAGGCCCATGAAAAGGGTTGTCTTTTATCCAGCTCCAACGATGTCTGTCATGAAACAAATTAAAATCATCTGTCGCATTTCTCGCCATATCTATATGAAGTTGTGATAATTCAAACATTGTATTTTCCTAACTAAGGTACGAAACGCCTTAAGCGTCAACCCAAACATCTTATAAAGGTTATCGCGCCATTTAGAGAATATTTAAGCCATTAGGCATGCTAAAGTTAATAGCCAGCTTTTGAGTCACTCTGATAAAGTCGCCACACGAAACCCGCCGCTAATTGCGTTGTATTCTTGCGCTCAAATAATGGACTGTCGTCGTTTGCCGCCCCTTGATGAAACCTTAACGATCCTCCTACAAATCCTCTCGCATTTTTACTGATTCGAAATGACAATGCGACGCCTAAATCTGCACCCAAGTACCCGGCAGATGCATCGTAAAATGGTCGTTGTTCAGTCACAAAGGTTTCATCAACTTCATAAAAGTAATCATGTAGTTTTTCAGACGCAAAGGTTGTCGATAGACGCACACTCAACGCAGTATCTTTGCGCCAATATCCTCGTTGTTGCCATTGTAGTTCAGGCTCCAGTACGTACCCTTGATGTTGAATTTTGGAAAAATCAGTACTAAATACTGAGCGCGCCTGTAAACGAAAATTGAGACGCCCTTGACCACCACTTTCGAATTTGCGTTTATGTATTTGATAAATCAATTGAGGACCTACTTCAAATAACACATCTAGTTCAGGCATCCCCTCTCGCACTGTATTGTCATCGCTATCTGCAGCGAATGCACCGCCAAATGAAACATCAAACTCCCATTTATCATCTTCTGCTACAACGGCCCTCACGCCGTTGCCGTCTCCCACTCTAAATACATCCCCCCGATAAACAACATATGGTGCGGCAAGTGCAATAAAATTACGCTCAGAGGAGGCAGGGTAATTAGGGACTTCTCCCACACCACCGCCAAGCCCAACTTCCCAAAGAGGTTGTTGTTCGTCTGCACCTTCAAAGCCTGTGATAGAGCGTTCTGGTGTTTCTCTGGTATCGGACGCCAACTCACTAGCGGTCGTTACAGGCATGAATATTAATATAGCCATGCACATCAACAAGGCCTTAGATGCAAATATAGACTGCGCAAAAGAAAGTGCCCGTCTAAGAGCGAGTGGATCAGACATGTATAAAAATTACCTTTTTTGCTTTTCTTATAAACTCATTACGCAGTTTAATCGATTTAGGTTGATTTAAAACAATGCAAATAAGCATTGGTAAAAAAACATTGAAAAAACGCTATTTTTTACAAATCATTTACTTTACGATAATTACATAAATCGACGTGACGCAATTGATTATTGCTTTTATGCAGAATAAATTTACTCAACAATTGATTACCTTCATCGCTTGCGCCATGCTGTTGTCGCAAGGCGTTTTTGGGTCGATTGTGACGTCATTTAATTTGTCGTCTGCGCAATCAATCGCCGGCGCCTTAAACTTGATAAACCCATCAAATAAAAACAATGACGTCATGCTGATATGTACGGGGTCGCAAACTAAATGGATATCAGAGTCAATTTACCTCAATACAGGTAAAATCGTCGAACTTTCTTTGTCGACAGATTTACCCGACTTACCGAAATCAGTTCACAGCGTTGATTGCTCTTTCGACCCTATCGTTGAGCCGACATTTGAACAAATGACAATGAATACTGTGCAAGTAAAATGGATAGCATATAAAGCGCTCATTCAAACACTTTCACAACGCCCCTATACTGCATTTCCTTATACGCGCTCGCTTTCAAGAGCACCCCCTGCTTCTGTTCTAAGCTAATAACTTAAATTTACCATATCGTCTCAGCGCTGTATGAGACGTAATCCATTAGTTAAACACAGAAGATTTCAAATGAAATTTAGCTTAATTACCGCATCGCTTGCGGGCGCAATTTGTGTGAGTGTACACCTTAATATTCTCGCCGCGACAAAAAGCAATCAATCATCAAATATCGAGAAAATTACCGTACTCGGCAATGCAAATACTACCGGTGCCAATTTAGGTGGTATCGAACTAAAATCCTTGCCGTTAAATTCACATGTGGTGGGCAGAGCAGAAATAGAAAGACTCCGTTTTGTCGATCCTGATGAGTTTCTTGACCGTATTCCTGGCGAAACACAGGTGCGTAACCTTAGAATACCCGATGGCGGTAAAGGATATACGATACCCATGCTTGACGGCATGCCTCTTGAAAATCCCTATGAAGGTGCCACGCAACGACTCACTCGCACAAATACCTTCGATATAGAACGTGTAGAAGTTATAAAGGGGCCGACATCCGCGTTGTTTCCAAACAATGCATTTGGTGGCATTGTGAATGTCGTTTCGCGGGATACGCAAATACAACAAAAATCCATGATATCGCTTGAAGCAGGAGACTTTAATCGCTTTAGAGGCAACATTAGCACAGTTGGCAGTAAAGATATTGGTGAGCAAGCGTTTGCATACTCATTTAATGCCAATACACGTCAATTAGATGGTTTACGAGAGTTTTCGAAAAACGATAGAGACCAAGCCAGCACAAAACTTCGCTACGATCTCTCCGATAACACGCACATAACTGCGCGACTCGAATGGCTTGAAGAAGTCACAAATGCGCGCGGTGATTTAAGCCAAGCTCAAATTGACGAAGATCCTAAACAAGCGGGCAGTCTAAGTGCCTCCACCGACTTGAGCCAAAACACCTTAGCATTGGCTCTTTCACATACACTGACCAGCGGTGCATTTGAAATGGCGCTTGTTCGGCGAGAAAAAGACACTGTTGGCGCGTCTCGATTTCGCGGACCACAGGACGAAAACGACATAGGTTATAGTGCAAAATTACAATATCGCCATACGCTTAACAAGGGCAATATTATTGGCGGGTATCAATCATATAATGGCACTCAAGACACACAGCAATATGACCGAAGCGATATTGATTTAGCTGGCGAGTTTGTTGAATTTACAAATACGCTCGGCATTCATGCTTACTACCTACAGTATCAATATGACCCAAATGAAAGGCTAACACTCACGCTAGGTGGCAGACATGAAGACATTACGCTTAGCAGCTCAGAAAATACAGGCCAACTCGGTGCGACTCAATCTCAAAATTTTAACGACTTTGCCGCTAAGTTTGGGCTGACATATCAAGTTCAAGAAAACCACATGCTTTGGTTTAGTCTTGCGGAAGGTTTTTATGCGCCGGACGCAACGGATTTATTTGATTTGGATAATGGCAATACTGCGCTAAAACCTGAACAAGCACTTAATCACGAAATTGGGCTAAGGGGCGATGTTGGCGATTGGCACTATGATTCGTCAGCATATTACATGGATATCAAAGATTACTTGGTCACTCAGGAGTTCATGGATTCCGATGGCAACGAAGTAGAGCGCACCAATAATGCAGGAAAAGTAAGTATCAAGGGCATAGAGTCCGTCGTTGAGTATGCGCCTAAAGGTACACGTTGGCGTGTCGGCATAACTCATACATACACCCAAAATACCTACGACAGCTTTGTACAAAGCTCAATTGGTGCGCCCGATGATTTAAGCGGTAAAGTCCTTCGTCGCTCGCCAAAACACCACCTTAATGCACGTCTTGCATGGTTACCAAATGAAGATTTAAGCATTGAACTCGAAGGCGATTTTTATACCAGTTATTTTAGTGACAATGCCAATTCACCAGAAGGAAAATATACACGACCTGAACGCATTAATCTTCGCTTAGACTATCAAATAGCGCAATGGCGAATTTGGCTGCATGCCTTAAATTTAACCAACACCATGGAAGACAGAGCCACATTTAGCCGAGGTGCGTTACGCTTTCGCACTATAGACGGCCGCACCTTATATGCCGGCACATCGGTCACATTTTAGAAAAAGGAGCAACAATGGCTATTTCAAAAAATAATACATTAAATGCATGGCTCTGGAAGTGGCACGTGATCGCGGGCTTGCTTACCCTACCCGTTATATTGATGTTGAGTATTACTGGTACAATTTACTTGTTTAAAGATGACGTAAATAAAGCGGTATATCAGGAGCAATTGGTGGCATCAACATTCAACGACGACACTGCGATGGCCGCGCTAAACCGAGCAAAAGTGCTGCCGTTGTCGACGCAATTGCACAATGCTAGTCGTGCAACCGACAAAAAAGTCGCGTCGATTACGCTACCGAAAACCAGCGAAGACACCACAATATTTAGTTTAGCAGGAAAGGGCCGCGCTAAAAATAATCTGTATGTCGACCCATACACAGGTGAAGTAAAAGGCGAAATTGATCGTAAAGAGACCTTTATGTATACCATACGAAAACTTCATGGTGAGTTACTCTTGGGCACGTTCGGCACGCTAGTCGTCGAACTGTTCGCCAGTTGGTTTATTGTACTAATTTTAACAGGCCTTTACGTATGGTGGCCACGGGAAGGACAAGGTATCAGCGGTATGTTTTTAGTTCGCTTTAATAGAAGCAAGCGCATCTTGTATCGCGATATACATGCTGTTTTGGGTTTTTGGCTGTCCGTTTTTATGCTCATTATTGTTGCCGGTGCAATGCCTTGGACAGAAGTATTTGGCACTCAGCTAAAATGGGTACAACAACAAACTGAATCAGGGTATCCAACGCATTGGCGCAGTGGCAAGGGCATTCAATCACACCAGCCCAAAGACACAAACACGCCAAGGCTCTCTATTGATGCTGTTCATCACCTAGTTTCATCTATCGATTTACAAGGGCAAGTGACTATTCAACTACCTACGTCACCGACAGGTGTTTACAAAATTACCAATCGCGCTTTCTACACAGAAAACCAACAAGTGATTTATCTCGACCAGTATACAGGTACAGTAGTTAAACGATTGACGTGGGATGACGTAGGTATATTGATGGACATGCGCCAAGTATTCATGCGCTTGCACGAAGGGCAATACGGCCTAGTGAACTGGAGCATACTTTTGTTGGTCGCGATATTATTTACA
Source organism: Agaribacter marinus (assembly GCF_030160655.1). Classification (GTDB taxonomy): domain Bacteria; phylum Pseudomonadota; class Gammaproteobacteria; order Enterobacterales; family Alteromonadaceae; genus Glaciecola; species Glaciecola marina. The sequence continues at coordinate 332,983 of NZ_BSOT01000006.1, read as the reverse complement.
TTCTCAAGTATTGCAGGCTTTATCTCTTACCTTATGCGAAAACCAAAAGGACAATGGGGAATACCCGCTGTGCCAGCAAAGTTTCACGTAGACAAAGCATTACTCGGAATCATCGTGTGTCTCGGTATTGTATTTCCAATGTTCGGCAGTAGTGTGGTGTTAATTTACATTGCTTCATTAACTAAAACATTGCTCACAAAACTAGGTATACACGGAAAAGAGGCAAAATAGAGCCAATAGCCACTATGCTTTGGCGTATCGAAGGGGTAGACGTTGACTCATCAGAAGGCCCCAACACCAAGGCCTTAGCTTAAGATATTCTGTATGGTACCTGTGCTGTCCGAAAACTGTTCGATGGGCGTTCCCAGTTGTTGCAATATGGTATTAAGCAAATTAGACATCGGGACCTTTTCATCGTAGTGACGGTGCTCACCGTGGGATAAACCTAAGTTTTTCCCACCGGCTAATATCAACGGAAAGTTTCGCGTGTTGTGCACGGTGCTTGTACCTGACCCATATAAAACAATGGTATTGTCGAGCAACGAACCTTCAGCAAATGGATCATCGGTGTCAGCCATTTGTGTCAAGAACTTAGCAAAACGTTCACTTAAGTAGGCATCATACTGTCCCCAACGCTCATACCCGCCGTCTTCTTTAAAGTTATGAGATAAGGCATGGTGGTCAGGTAAACCAATTGCTTTTGAAAATTTAACCGAATATGCCCCTGGACTCTCTCGCACCTTTTGATACGAAATAGTGCGCGTACTGTCCGTTAAGAACGCGGTGTACATGAGTTGATACATCGCATCGATAAAATCAGTCGGGCCGTCTTTTAGCGGATCCACGTCCAACGAAAAATCTGATGGACTGACATTCGGTTTTTCTACATCTAGCCACGCTTCCGCACGTTCCACTCGATGCTCTAACTCTCTTACTGATGTTAAGTATTGATCTAAACGGCGCCGGTCTTCTCCTGCGAGCTTATCATTTAGCCGGCCTAAGTCCTGAGTCATACGATCTAAAATAGATTTTTTACGACCAATGTCTCTAAGTTCAGTATTTTTGTCCCCCTCACCCACACCAAATAGTTCATTGAACACGCCTCGCGGTTTACCAATAGACGGTATTGGCTGACCACTGCGGTTATACGATAAGGTGGTGGGTTCTCTAAAATCACCGATCCCCCCTTCCGAATCCATCGTAATGAAAGGATAACGAGTGTGCTGACCAACATATTCAGCATATACTTGGTCTGCTGATATAGCATTGCCTGCTGGAGTTTTAGGATCTGCGCCACTCAAAAAATATGCGCCTGTAGAATGAGAATACATTGTGCGTGTGCGCGGATGAGATAAGCCCGACATTATGGTCATATTCTTACGATGCGGGGCGAGTGCTTGAAGAGATTTTGTAAACTGGTAGTCAGCGCCAGTTTCGTGCGGAAACCAATGCCAATCTTTATGGGATATATGTTCTTCTGGCGGAAGTGACACACCCATGCCAAAAAAGACATTACACATACGCTTAGGTGAGAGTTGTTGTTTGCCATAGGTATCAGCAACCGCTGCGCTTGAAAATAATGAGGGTAAAGTAGGCAATAGCAACGACGAACCCGCAGCCTTTAAAAACGTCCGTCTATTCAATCTAACAATGTTTTTCATCTAACGTCCTCCTACTAAAACCTACTTAAGCGCTGCAACAAACTCAGCCTTTTTGTCGATTGGTAAATGCATCACTTTGCACAATTGCTTTCGTTAAGGCACTCAAACGATAACCTGACGCACGAAAGCTGGCATAAATGGCGTCGGCTTCTTCTTCATCCAAAATATCCAATTCCCGCCCTAAAGCATATAGCATAAAATGATGCACAAGGGCCTTCATTAATTTCGTCTCACCTTTGCCTTGCAAATAAGCACTAAACTCTTCGAAATTATTAATTTTGGTGCCATCGGGTAAAATTGAACTAGCATCGATCGCTAAGGCACTTTCATCTGCTAACCATGTAACATCACGCCAACGCCCAAGTGCATCATAATTTTCCATTAATACGCCCCAAGGGTCGATTTTTTCGTGGCAACCGGAGCACCCACTAAGTTCACGGTGTTGTTCAATTTTTTGCTTTAAACTTAAACCCGCTAACTGAGGGTTACTAGTGTCTAACTCCGGCACAGAGGGCGGTGGTGGTGGAGGCGGATTATTGAACGCTCGCTCCAACATCCATACACCACGTTTAATGGGATGCGAATCCTCCCCGTCAGAATTAATAGTCAACACACTAGCATGCGTCAATAAACCCAATTGCTTCGGTACTGTCGCCGTATTCTCCTCAAGCGCCCGTAAATCAATACGTTGAATTACACCGTTCTCTACATTAGGAATGCCATAATGATTCGCTAATGGCTTATTAAGCATCATATGCTCAGAAAAATACAAGTCACGGGCATCACGCATATGATGAAAGTTATCCTGAAACCGCATGACAGATTGCTTAACCATTAATTCACCAAGCTCGTCCCCATAATCAGGGAATTTTTCTTCAGATACAGTGATATTGATAAACTTACTCAATTGCAGCCACTGCTTAGCAAAATCGGCACTCATACGCTGCGCTTTAGGATCGTCTAACATCCTGTCTATCTGATTTGATAATACATATGGGTCATGCAATGTCCCCTTGTCTGCCAACATACGTAAGGTTTCATCTGGCATAGATGACCACAAAAAATACGATATTTTAGACGCAAGCAGTTGATTCTTATACTCAAGCTTTTCTTTGTCAGATCGTTTGTGAGCCGCTGCTTGGTTGTCGAGCATCGTGTTTGATAAATTGGTGTTTGGTAAATCGGCGTTTGATGAATCGACGCCTGGGTTTGACGTATCAGCTTTTGGAAATCCAATGTACAAAAATTCAGGGGAAATTAATGACGCAGCCATGGTCTCTCGCATTGCTGTTTCAAAATCATCGCCTTGTTGACGTAGCGCTTGAAATAAATCTAAATAGCGCTGGATGTCAATCGTTTGAACCTTGCGCCTAAAGGCTTTTTCTAAAAATGAAGAAAGCGTATTTTTAACCGTCACTACTTCATTTTGTTCTGAAGAATCTGCAGGTAAAGCAATTAAAAAAGGAGACCCAGCATCACTATCAACAGGCGTAATACTTATTTCTACCGCATCCAATTTTAATAGCGGCACTTGCGAGCCTTGCCATTTTTGTTGAGCACGCGTTTGTGAAGCCAATGCAGTCTCTGCCTGTCTTGCAAACGTTGGATGCGCTTGCTTTGATGACGCTAAACGCGTATCTACTTGGCCATAGATTGACCCGCCAAGTGCGCCGTCTTCATGTCGAGCATAATTTGATAACACCAACAATAGCCAGTTGTACTCACTGTCTTCGTCATAAAATGTAGCGGTTTGTGGTGCAACAACGTCTTCTAATCGAAATCTAAATTCACTCTCTTGAGGGCTATCTAAGGCCGCAGTAATATCTTCTTCACCTATTACTTTTACGCGCAAGCTTTGCTCTTTGCGCCAACCCGCTTCCACACGTAACTTAGGCATACTGTTGTCACCCATACGTGACTGTGTTTTTGCTGCATGTACCTTAACGACGACTTCACCCACCCTATGCCGCGTTTTAATTAGCATGAACTGTTCATGCGCTCGCGCAAATCCTCGTCCTTCGCCTAATTCTTTGACGTCGCCGACCGGCACCGGCCCAAAAGGTAAAGGTCCGTAGTCTCGGTAACGATATTCAATCGGCTTGCTTTTACGTTGCTGCTTCATCCGATGTAGCTCACTAAACGCGATTGGTTCAGGTGCTCGTTGATACGACAACTTGTCACCTTCTAATCGGCAAAAGTGATAGATGTCTTCCATCTCAATAAAATAGTGATCAACATCGGCCTTACTGAATGTCGTAGACGGCGTAAACTGCACATAGCGCTCAACCGCTTGCCGTGCTATCTCGTGATACGCCTTTACATCGGACATCGCCAAAACCAACATATTGGCGTCAGTATCGTAACCATGCAGAGATTTAGCATCAGCAGATAAATGCGTCGCAAAATCTGCATCTACGTTAAACAAATCTTGATATGTGTAATTGAGCTCTCGCCGATTAAGTCTGCGCATGGAAGAATCGTCACGTTCTGCGCGTTTAGCATAAGCATATTCATGCAACGCATCCTGAATCCAATTGATGGCTTGCGCACGTTCCGCGTCAGAAGGTTGTTTAGCATCATCGGGCGGCATTCGGTGTGCACCCAGTACATCCAATACTTTCTGCCAATCATATTGACTAGAGAAGTGCATAAAAGACTGGTCTAAAGTATCCAAGCGCACATTTGCTTCTTGCTTACCTGCACCGTGACAACGCGCACAGTATGCCTCAATAAACGGGCGCATTTCGTTGTCGTAACGGGCATTAACATTCGGTGAGATATAACTCGTCTCCGCGTCACTCCCCGCACGACTATTCAGGTTGTTTTCTATGGCCTCATCATCATTAGGAGCAAAAAACGGTTGAAGAAACTTCGGCGCATATTCTGATAAGTAACGCTCACCATGCACTAAACTTCCGCCCTCGTGAGCGGTGAACATCATCGCGACAATCGCTATCGTTAACACCGCGCGATATGACCAGTTCGCTAATTTGATCGCCACGTTCATCTTAGATGTGAAATATAAGGCAGCAGTGATGCATGATAGCAACGCCACCACAATACCGCCAAATCGATGCCGAGCAATCAAATCACCTTGATGCCCTTCATTGCTCGCAAGCATAATGCCCAATATGACAGTAACAACGGCCGTTATCGCACCCAATGATATAAGCGGAAATGAAAGGCGAGCCAATGAGCTTGCTTTAGGGTGAAATCGAACAAGCTCAAAAACACCGGCTAACAGTAAACATACAACAGGGAAGTGAAGTGCTAGCGGGTGAAACCGCCCCAAAAATCGAGTAACACCTTGTCCTGAAACGCCGTCCAATGGAAAAGCAAAAGCGCATAAAACCACCAAGGATATTGCCCCAAGAGCCACACCCCAAGCGAAACATAATTTTCGAATTTGATCACGCATTAAAGCCTGCAATAGATTTGCCTGATACTGCTTAATTATTCATCAATGATAATACCGATAAAGAATGCGAATTTAAAGTAAACAGATTGTTAAGTTCACATTAACGGAGATAAAAAGCACCTTTCTTTTCACCTTACAGAAGATTAAGATGGATACGATTGATGTTACACTTCACTGTGTGCACCGTGACTATATCTGAATAGCACCTCTCCACTTTATCAATAGCACGATTTAACCTATATAAACCAATAACAATTAGGGCAAAAAGATGAAAAATGTATGTAGGTTCTGGGCGTCGTTAATAATTACATATCTAGTCGCATCGGCAGTAAATGCACAAGACGATATCGTTTATCAAGACGAAGATAACAGCATATTGGTCGTCATGTCGTCGGTGCCAACGATGCCGCATCAAGCGAAAACACAAAAAGTCAACGCCGCGGTTACAGTGAAACTACAGTTAAAACAGGAAACAGCTGTTGGACTAAAATTTGATCCTTGGAAAACAACGGTTGTTGATATTGAACTTGAAAACGCAACCAGTACTTCAATACTAGAGAAGCAGTACCTATCGGCAATTACGCGTTCACTTAGATCATGGTTTTTGAGTTTCGACCCAAATACTATCTCACAAGAAACGTTACAAGATCACTTAACCCAACACGCAACGTTTTATTTCGTCGGAAACGACAACAGTAAATGGGCCGATAAACATTGGGTAATATTTTCGCCGGACTCGATAGTAAAATTTCCTGAAAATTAAGTGCACGTATATGACGGCGTATTTGTTGAAACATCCTTCAGTAGGGCTTCTATTTTTTTGGGGAATACACACAATTGTGCAAACTGTCTAAAGCCTGAGCTTTCGCGTTCGAAGAAGCGACTTTTCTCTCTTTTTATAGAATACAAAGCCCCCCAAAGAGTGACATTCATTTTGAATTTGTCAGAATCAAATTTAGCCCACACTTGCTTAGTAACTCCTTCTTCAACTAAAGAACTTTCGTCTAAGAAGTCAAACCCATATTTACGCAAATGCATAATATAAGGCTTGTAGCCGACACAGTTTTCAGCGCAGTTTTCTTGCGATAAGTTCAGGTTAAACCCAACCAGAATATTCTTTTCAAAGAAGAAACAATCTATTGCTTGCGTGTTTCCCTTACGAATAGCTTTATATTCTAAACAACTAATTTCTAAGTCATGCCCATTGACTGGCATATCTGCGCGCCTTAAAAAGAACGGTCTATCCAATAAGCCAGTACTGTTAACGCCAATCCGTGGAAATGAGAACGCCTTTTCTGCAAAAAAACGCTCTAGCATAGACGTATAGTTATCCATTACTTCGGCTTTAGTAGATACCGACAATACAAACCCATAAACATTAGGGTTACGCTGGTCAGCACTGACTTGACTGATACTGCGTCTCAGTTTTTTTGCATCACTGCGGCGGCGGGCTTCCGATGCATCGATGGCTTCGCGAACGGGCAACGGCATGTAATCTGTTCCCCACCCACCATACGCATTGTGTGCTTTAATTACAGCTAAACTATGCCACAAGCCAGACACTCTATTTATATCGCTAGCGATTTTTTCCGCCTGCAATTTAGGGGCTGAGTCTTTAGGTAGCAAAGCCCAATAATAATCCATTTTTCCATTTATTGATTGGAAGGCCAACGTCACCTTCTCGGGGTAAACTTCGGCTCGCCCGTCATTTTCAGGGAAATACTTTTGCAACACACGTGACGGGTCGTATATATTCCATGCGCCAGCCATAATTTCGTCTACAATTTTATCTAAATCCAGTCCAAAACCAGTAAACATATTCCGATACTTTCTTAATCGAGATTCGAATATGTTTACGAATTTATTTGAATACGGTGAATAAAGTTGAAAATCTAGGGGAGAAAGGTTTGCAAAAGACCGTCGCCATTCTTCTCTTAATACATCCGTGTTGATAACTGCATTTACGTAGTGCTCGTTAGACGCGGGCTTCACCGCTATGAATCGGAATATCGAGTCTGCCAGAGCATCATACTCTGGTAATAAGCGAGTATCTGCTTCGACCATAAGGGACGTTTTTAGCGACGCATCCGCATTAAATTTTTGAACGATTGCTTTACTTTTGGATGCAAGAATTTTGAGGTTACTAGTAATGTCTTCAGCTGACTGTAACTGGCCTTTTGTCACTTTAAAATCACGAACACGAGGATTCACCTTTACCACTAGTGACGCTTGTCGTTGCCTCTCTCTTTCAATCGCCATTTCATCAACTGCGCCTTTTTGTGCTTGCAAATATCGTATTCGATTATTCACGTACTTTTGGAACCGAGGAGGAGGTCTAGGGCGAGTTAAAATATACTTTTGATAAAAATCATGTGCCTTTTGCCATTCGCCATTATTGAATGCGGCTTCAGCTTCTTGATAAAGCTCAGACGGTGTTTGGCAGTGCGCAACAAAACTCATCGAAGCAAAGCTAAAAATGAGTATTAAAACATAGCGTAACCTTATCAATCCCATCGTAAATTTGTCCTAAGTAATTAAACACGCCATGCTTTAGTTCAAAAAAGAGTAAACCTTATAGGTATGGCATGCAACCACTGTTATTCATGAATAAATCTTTGGTTTTCTCATAAAATAAGGGCTTACTGGAAAATTATTAAGGCATTTGAAATGCCACTATTGCAAAGGAATGACCTAAGCAACACTTTGCTTTATGCTAAGCATTAAATAAAATTCGCATTGTATATACGCTTGAATAGCCAAACAAACACAAAACTAAGCGAAGGCTTTCCTCATCAACGACTAGTAATATTGCAACCGTCGGTGATCGACACATGTAAGCAACTGCCTGTCGTAAGTTCACTATTTGTTACTCACATTGGCGCTTTTCCATCCGCGCCTAAACACAGTGTTGAACGACCTAAGGGTTGCAAGCAGTCAGTGTTAATTTATTGCATGAAAGGAGTGGGTTGGTTGACCATTGGTGGCACTACATCCATTGTTGAAGCTGGGCAGTTGCTGCTTATTCCTGCCGACATGCCACATGCATATGGCAGTAATGAACACCAACCATGGTCGATTTTTTGGGTGCACTTTTCTGGCGCTCAAAGTCTGCAAACCTTACATAGCGTCGCGACTACTAAGAACAAGCATCTTGTCAGTGTCAGCGATACAAACTCGATGATACAAGCATTTGAACAGTTATATGCGTGTATTGACTACAACTACTCAGACGCAGGGCTATTTTTAATGTCGTCTAAACTATTGCATTTATTCGGTCTGATTAAACTTCGTCAAACATTGACGTCTAAGAAAAGCATGGCATCAGAAGAAAATGATACAAAGCTGTGCATATCTAACATGATTGAAAATAGTGTTGAATATATGAAACAACATCTACACACAAGCATCAGTATTGACGAATTGGCGAAGGACGCGGGTGTATCTGTGCCATATTATTGCAAATCTTTTAAGCATGGCACTAACCAATCGCCTATTGCTTATTTTACACGCTTAAAAATTCGAAAAGCCTGTGACCATCTGTATCAAAGTACCTTAACGGTAAAGGCTATTGGTGAGTTATTAGGCTATAGCGACCCCTACTACTTCAGCCGAGTGTTTAAGAAGTCTCAAGGTTGTTCACCGGAGCAATATCGTAAAAACCTCATTAACGAAGGCTTACACCATGAGTAGTCAATTCAGATACCCCGTGGTGCTGAACGAAGAATAATATTATCCATCATTAAAAATAAAATTGGCTATTCCATTTACCGCTATCTTTCTGGTTTAATGCTTTTATTCACACAAAATTAACAAAAGTGTAGGCATCCTTGGAACAGGGATATAACTATAGATTTATTTGGATGATTAGCTTAGTCGCCGCCATGGGCGGCTTGCTTTTTGGATATGATTGGGTCGTTATTGGCGGAGCAAAACCTTTCTATGAGGTGTATTTCGCGATTGATGGCGAAGACAACGCATGGGCATCAGGTTGGGCCATGAGTTCTGCCTTAGTCGGTTGTTTGTTTGGTGCATTACTCTCCGGTGCCATCACCGACAAAATAGGGCGTAAGAAGGTATTAATCCTAGCTGCAATACTATTCACCATATCAGCCATTAGTTCTGCGTTAGCCGCGAGTTTCGACATATTCATCGTCGCCAGAATACTGGGCGGTATCGGCATAGGCATCGCGTCGAATGTATCCCCAATGTATATTTCAGAAATGTCGCCAGCGAAAATGCGCGGCCGGTTTGTATCAATCAATCAATTGACTATCGTTATTGGCGTACTTGCTGCTCAAGTTATCAATTTACTTATTTACAATAGTCACCCTGTTGAACCAGAGGCCTCGACTGAACAACTACTTAATTCATGGAATGGGCAATTTGGATGGCGCTGGATGTTCGCTGTAGAAACCATTCCAGCGCTTTTGTTCTTGGTGTTGGCCTTTGTTATTCCCGAATCTCCTCGTTGGCTAATTAAAAAAGCGAATACTGACCACGAAAAAATCAAACAAGCGCGACGCGTACTAGAAAAGATTGGGGGCAACGTATATGCCGAAACAGAGCTAGTAAATATTCAAAAAACCTTATTGAACCAAACACATACTTTTGGCTACAAGCAAGTATTGAACAACCCCAAATTGCTGAAAGTCTTAGGTTTAGGGATTGTGTTGGCAGTGTTTCAACAGTGGTGCGGTATTAATGTTATTTTCAATTACGCACAAGAAATCTTTACTGCGGCGGGATACGATGTCAGCGGCACGATGTTCAATATTGTGATCACTGGCATCGTAAATTTAGTGTTTACCCTAATTGCCATTAATACAGTTGATCGTTGGGGCAGACGCCCTCTGATGTTATTTGGTTCAGCGGGCTTAATGGTGACCTACACTATATTAGGCGCATGTTACTACTTTGGCGTAACAGGTAGTGCGGTATTGGTTGTATTGCTAGCCGCCATTGCATTTTATGCCATGACGTTAGCACCTATCACTTGGGTCCTGTTATCAGAAATTTTCCCAAACCATATTCGTGCCTTCGCCATGAGTATATGTGTGTCTGCGCTTTGGATAGCAAGCCTTGTACTGACTTTAACATTCAAACCAATAAATACAGCATTGGGTGCCGCGGGAAGCTTTTGGCTCTATGGTGCAATATGCCTCATTGGTTTCGTTTTTATCAAAAAGCATGTGCCAGAAACCAAAGACAAATCGTTAGAAGACATTGAAAAATCTCTAGTGGGTGACGCATGAGTAAGGTCGTTGTTGAAAGGAGCCACATGGCAATACCGACATATGCATTGGGTGAACCTGAAAAGAACCCTATGTTCTTTGAAAAACGCGTGTACCAAGGGTCTAACGGAAAAATATACCCCTTACCATTTATCGATAAGGTATTTGATAGCAAAGAAAATTGCGACTATGACGCAGTACAATTAGAAAACGCCTTTGTTCGCCTAGTGTTGCTCCCAGAAATTGGTGGTCGCATATTTTTGGCGCAGGATAAAACCAATAAGGACTTTGACTTCTTTTATCGCCAAGACGAAATAAAACCCGCCTTGGTCGGCCTTGCCGGGCCTTGGATTTCCGGTGGGGTTGAATTTAATTGGCCTCAACACCATCGCCCAAGCACTTTTATGCCAACAGATGTGCATATTGAGGCCACTAACAACAACGTCCACATAAACGATGCCACTGTGCATTTATCAGAGCACGACCCGTTTAATCGTATGAAAGGCATGCACGCAATTTCTTTGCAGGAAGATAGTGCCGTAATTGAGTTAAACGCTCGCTTATACAACCGTACTCCCTTTACACAAACGTTTCTGTGGTGGGCGAATATCGCTGTAGAATCTCACGACAACATGCAGAGTTTTTTTCCGCCAGACGTACATTATGTCGCTGATCATGCGGTACGGGCACAAAGTACTTTTCCTTTTGCAACTAACGATTACTACGGCATTGACTATGCGAGCAGACAACCCAAAAATGACTTAAGGCAATATAGTCATATTCCTGTACCCACTAGTTACATGGTATGCGAAACCAATTTTGATTTTTTTGGCGCCTACGACTTTGATGCCGAAGGCGGCTTTGTTCACGTCGCAAACAAACATATTGCACCGGGCAAAAAACAATGGACATGGGGAAATGAAGAATTTGGATGGGCATGGGACAGAGAACTAACGGACAGAGTAGGGCCAACCAAAAGACCTGCGCCTTACATTGAATTAATGGCTGGCGTGTATACAGATAATCAGCCCGACTTCAGTTATTTAACACCTTATGAAACAAAAACGTTCTCACAATATTGGTGGCCTTACAAAAAAATTGGTCCTGTGCAAAACGCGAACAAGGAAGCTGCGATTCGTTTAGTACGCAATGCAGACAACACATTAGATTTAGGTGCTGCAAGCCCTCGTCTGTTAAAAAATGTACAAATAATCTTGCAAGAAAACGACCAAATACTACTCGATTTACATATTGATTTATCACCAGACACACCTTGGTATTTACCGAATTTTGAATGTACGTTTAGCCATTTTTATCAGCTAAAACTGAGTGTTGGCGAATACATAGCGTACCAACCCGTCAAACTAGGTGGGCTTGAAAAAAACCGAGAAATCGCTCGCGAGCCAGCAATGCCAAAAGATATCGATTCGATTGAAGAGCTAAACCTTGTGGCTGAGCATTTAGTGCAATATCGGCATCCTACCCGCTACCCAGAGATATATTGGGACGAAGTACTTAAGCGAGACAGCCAAGACATTCGCAGTAATATTGCCTACGGTAAACATAAATTATCAAACGGCGAATTTACCCAAGCAATTGAGCACTTGAGGGTTGCAGCGAATAGGCTAACAAGCCTGCATCCTAATCCTTCAACGGGCGAAGCACACTACTTTTTAGGGCTAGCGCTTCGATTTGACGGTAAATTAGCGCTTGCTTACAAAGCATTTTATAAAGCCACTTGGAATAGTGCTTGGCGCAGCGCCGCTTTTTATGAACTTGCCTGCCTAGACAGTCGCCAACAAGATTATGAAAAAGCGCTTCACCATTGCGAACTATCGTTAACAACAAATGCTCAACACAATAAGGCCATTGTACTGCGAGCGATAGTATTGCAAACTTTAGACAAAACTGCTGACGCAAATAAGAGCCTGCAAGCCTTACTAGTTGCGGACCCACTCGATCATTGGGCCCGGTTTGTATTTGGCGATAAGCAAGGCGTGTTGGAAAAATCGAGAAACGATGCGCAAACCATTTTAGACCTTTGCTACGATTGCATTGAGGCCGGCTTTAACAATATAGCGATTGAATTAGTGACATTGCACCTATCTTGCAATGACCAAGACACGAACAAAAGCCCAGTACCAAATCCATTATCAAAATCACCGATGTGCCTGTATTTATTGGCTTGGCTAACGAATGACATGCAAATCCTGAGTAAAGCAAGAACAAGTACCAGCGACTACTTTTTCCCTTCGCGATTGCAAGATCAAATTGTGCTTGAGTGGGCGATTGCACAATCAACTGACGCTAATGCAGATACTGTTTACACCAACATTAGCAATGAGGCCTTTGCCTTAGGTAATTATTACTACGATAAAAAACGTTATGAAGACGCTATCGCGATGTGGACTATGGTGAATGAAAATACCAAGGCTTATGCAACTAGTCGTCGCAACCTTGGTATTGCCTATTGGAATATTAGAAAAGACGGTAAAAGCGCCAGAGCATATTACCTTGAATCACTGTCAGCCAATGCAAGAGATGCGCGAGTCGTATCTGAATATGACCAACTATGCGAAAAACTCGGGGACAACAAAACGTCTCGTTTAGCATTTTTACATTCAAACGTTGACTTGGTAATGACACGCGATGACTGCGCGGTAAATTACCTAACACTGTTAAACGACACGGGCAAACATAGACAGGCCTTGGATATATTACGCACACGCCGGTTTCATCCTTGGGAAGGCGGCGAAGGAAAAGTCCTAGCCCAATACACACAAGCCATGCTGTTAACTGGTCAAGACGCATTGATGCAGGGCAAAGCAGATATCGCCTTGACGTTTTTTACTGATGCTATGTCACCCCCTGAGAATCTTGGCGAAGCGTACCACCTGCTACAAGCCACAAGTGAGGTTAATTACTGGCAGGGGAAAGCACTGCAAGCATTAGGTCGTATCGATGAAGCCGATGAAAAATTTACCGCATGTATCGCTGACTCAACAGATTTTAAAGACATGGCGGTTACCGAATATTCCGAATCGTCGCATTTTAGAGGATTAGCACTTGTCGAATTAGGTCGGCAAGACGAAGCAACTGTCCTCTTTACTAAGTTAAAAAACTATCAAGCGTCTCGGCTAGCTGCCCCAAAGCCAATAGATTACTTCGCAACATCCTTACCGATGATGCTCGCGTTTGAATCTCATCCCCCTGAATTACTTGAAAAGTAAAGGAAATATCAATGAAATGGTTATCCACATCACGACTGAAATGTTTAAGCGCCTGTGTAGTGGCCGTATTTCTTATGCAAATACATTACGCGCACGCAAACGACACGGTCTCCTTGGATGGAGAGTGGCAATTTAAACTAGATCCTGAAAATGTCGGTGAAGCAGGTAAATGGTTTGCGCATGAATTGCCGGATAAAATATCCCTACCAGGCACGACGGATGAGGGCGGTTACGGTAAACCAGAAGTATCTACCGTAAAGTACAATGCCTTGGTTCGGCCACATTTTTATGTAGGTAAAGCGTGGTATCAGCGAGATATCCATATACCGAAAGAGTGGGATGGCAAGCATATCGCGTTATTTTTAGAACGTGCGCACTGGATATCAGAAGTTTGGATAAACGAGCAAAAGGTAGGGAGTGAAGACAGTTTATCTACCCCACATGAATACGATTTAACTAACTATCTTACATCTGGCACACATCGTTTAACTATTGCAGTGAATAATAAATACCCGTTTAGTTTGGGCGCGTTTGCGTCGTCAGTATCAGAGCATACGCAGTCGAATTGGAATGGTCTAGTCGGAAGACTTGAATTACAAGCTAGAGATGCGGTATGGATTGATGAGCTTCGAGTTTACCCTAATATCAAGGAAAAACAGGCGCTCGTGCGCTTAACTTTACATAATACATCAAATGAAAGTGTGAGCGGCAGCGTGGCGCTTAAGGCCGTACTTGATAGAACACATAGTAGTCATCAAGCGAATAATGATACTAATAGTAAACATCTGAAAACAAGCACGGTTGATTTTAACTTTACTGGCAAAGAAACGACAATCGAAACAATTGTACCGATGGGCGATGATGTTTTGTTGTGGGGTGAATTTTCGCCTGATCTATATGTAATGCACGCTCATTTACAGGCATCAACGGCCGCTTCAAATGCGCCAAAGCCCATGTTTGCAGATAAGTTGTCAGAGTTGTTTGGCATGCGTGAGGTCAGCGTAGAAGGCAGACAATTTACGTTGAATGGCGAGAAAATTTATTTACGTGGTAATTTGGAAAGCTGTATTTTTCCGTTGACGGGTTATCCCACAATGAACGAAAGTGGTTGGATTGAGATCATGCAAACCATGAAAGATCACGGCCTTAATCACGTACGCTTCCATTCATGGACGCCGCCAGAGGCAGCATTCAGCGCTGCAAGCCGTGTCGGCATGTATTTGCAACCAGAAGGTCCACGCGCCAATATTGATAACTCAATGCCAGCACGCGATGTGTTTATCCAAAACGAACTTCTGCGCATAAACCAACATTATGGCAATCACCCGTCTTTTATGTTGATGACTTCAGGCAATGAACTTACGTCCCCAGAGCCAATCAATGCAAATATGGTTGCTCGCGCCAAACAAGACGACGACCGCCATTTGTATTCGACTACCTCTGGCGGCCATGGGATGAAACATATCCAGAGTACGGCGTTTATTGACCAATACAAAGTAGGCAGCATTCGAGGTTTTTCAGCGCCATCGACTGTGCAGGATCATACGCCCAAGATGTCTAGAACGGAGCTTCCCTTCCTCTCGCATGAAGTGGGCCAGTGGGCGACATACCCAAATATCAGCGATATCTCAAAATATACGGGGGTGTTGAAACCACAAAATTTAATCGATGTACGCAAAGACTTAACGTCATTAGGTTTACTTGACCAAGCAGATGATTTTTTTCGCGTGACGGCAAAACACGCGGCGCTTCTTTATAAAGAAGAAGTTGAAGTACTCCTTAGAACCGAAGACCATGCCGGATTTCAACTACTGGCACTACATGACTATGTGGGTCAAGGTACTGCTCACGTTGGTCTACTGAACGCTTTTTGGGAGCCAAAAGGCGGAATGTCGGCAGCGGAATTTAAACGTTTTAGCGGCCCGATTGTACCGCTATTGAGAATGCAAAAACGCACTTATCTAAACTCTGAGAGCTTTATCGGCGACGTGGAAATACATCACTACGGGCCAACAGATTTAAATAAAGCCAGACCTATTTGGACAATGAGTGATAGCAACGACAAGGTGATTGCAAAAGGACACCTACCTATCAGTAATATTCCGCGTGGCGGACGCGTAAAAATCGGACAAATTAATACTGGCTTATCGTTCGTTAGCAAGCCTCAGAAACTAAATGTCAGCATAACTATTGAAGGCACGAAAATAGCAAATGATTGGGATATATGGGTATATCCAGATGTGAGCAATACGCCATCCAAGAATGTGCAGGTGTTTACTAAATATAATAAAGGCCTTAAAGACGCCTTAAACAAAGGCGAGTCTGTATTGTTAATTGCCGCTGAAGATAGCTTAGTGAGTAGCATTCCTGCGCAATTTAAAACCGTATTTTGGAGCCCCAGCTGGTGGTGGACTAAGCCTCGCGGCGGCTACGTAAACATGAGTATTTTAACCGATCCCAAACACCCAGTATTTTCGGACTTCCCAACGGAAGAGTATACAAACTGGCAATGGTGGGATTTGTTAGAAAAGTCGAATGCAATTGTATTGGACGACATGCCAGTCGACGTTCAGCCGCTTGTACAATTAGTCGATAATTTTAACCGCAATCACAAGCTCGCAAACATCATTGAAGTTAAAGTAGGTAAAGGCAAATTGTTGATAACAACCATGGACTTAACTACCGACTTAGACAATCGTTTAGCGGCCAAGCAACTTAGGAAAAGCTTAGAAAGATACCTTGTGAGTGATGAGTTCTCGCCAAAAGTAGCACTCACTAGCGCGCAACTAGGTTTAATTTTAAAGTAAAAGGCGTTAAGCACAATTATACGCGTTTATAAGCACCTTGTGAGGCAATAAGAGCTTCACACCTACTTAAGATACTCTTGTAGGTCTGTTAGCTCTTGTTCCCACCCTTGTTTATTCATGTCTAAATGCTTGGCGCTTGCAAAGCCGGATTCACGAAGCTTTAACCGCGTGCCAGTGTCTGTCTCAGTCAGTCGCCATTCGACAAGTGTAGACGTCGCTAAATTGAACGGCATGTTTTGTTTTAGCATCCAACGCCACGCAAAATATGTCGGTTTTTCAATGCGAATGATCTTCATGGCAAACTGGCCTTCACACTCCTCCTGCCATTCAAAATAACCTTCTGCACCTTCCTCTAGTACAACACTGCAGGCTGAACCAAACCACTGGCAGATTTCTTCAGGGGAAGTAATTGCCTGCCAGACAAGGCCAATAGGTTTATTGATATCGAGCACGCGTTCAATAACATCTACATCATTCATCTTTATTCTCCATATGAATTTGCAAACCCTGTAATCGTTTATCCCATTGCTTGGCAAAAGGTGCGATCCAACGTTCTACAGTTAACAATGCGTTGGGATTAAGTTTGTGAACTTTCTCCTTTCCCGAAAATTCAGCCATTACTAACTTTGCTTTAATTAACCTATTTAAGTGTTTGGTTAATGCTTGCCTAGTAATAGGCAATCCTGCATTTAGCTGTTTTATCGATTGCGGGCCTAATCGATTTAGCTGCTCCAGAATATGCCGTCTGGTAGGGTCAGAAAGTGCACTAAAAATATCCATGAACTAAGCATGAGCAACCTAAAGGTTGCATGTCAACTAATAATGGAAAATAAAATGTTCAATCGATGCCTCAAGCTCTCCCCAAGTAACTGCGCCATCCGTCATATTGACTAATTGGCTCGCCAAGGTCTGATGCATAACCTTCTGCAATAAAGCCGGTCAACCAACGTCCGTCAGCAAGCTCCACTTTACCTATGCCAAGTGGTTGAGCAATACCCTTTACAAAAGAGCCAAAGCTTTCGATTGGCAAGCGCCAGACTTCGACGATGAAGTCTTTACCATGTTTTTCATCTCTGACCAATGCAGGTCTTTCGACTTTGCCTGGGACGGCAAACATCTTATATTTTTTTGTTGTTTTGGTTTCTTCCAGCAACACCGCTTGTCGTTGTTTTAGTTGCCAATTTAAGGCCATCCCAGATAAATGTGCGCCGCCAACAACTAAATCTACAAAACCATCATTTTCAGCATATTCCGTGTCACTGGCTTGATACAAAAAGTCTGTTGCGCCAAGTGGAAGCGCCAAATACGTTTGAATACGGTCGGCATAAGAAAGTAATTTTTGGTCGCTCATCGCATCACTAAATAGCGTAATACCAAACGGCATACCTTGCTCAGTGATTGCAGTCGGTACCGCAATCGCGGCGTAATCGAGTAAATTCATAAAATTAGTGTAGTAGCCTAATTGAGAATTCCGCTCAATAGGCTGCTCATTAATTTCATCTAAGGTAAAATGCCGCCCGGCGGTCGGTGTGACAACAATATCGACTTGTCGAAGCAGTTTATCCGCTTGCATTTTTAGTGCTTTCAGTTGATACAAAGCCGCAAACGTATCTGGCGCGGTTGCACGTTTTCCTTGTCCAATAATCGTCCTTGTTACATCCATCATCGCTTCTGGTGCATTTTCAATGATGTCTTTCGTCGCCAAATATCGTTCGGCCACCCATGGGCCTTCATAGAGTAACCTAGCGGCGGCCAGCATAGGTGAAAAGTCTAACTCAAGGCGTTCACCACCAATGGCTTCAAGGTCACTTACTGATTTATAGAATGCCTTTTCATACTCTTCACTGCCAAAAAACGATAACTGCTCACGCTTGGGTACTGCAAAACTGAAGGCCTGTTGAGTTTTAAAAGGAGATTGGTTGCCTAAAGGGTTCGGGCGAGCAAAGCAGTCTTCTTCGTCATAACGTGCTGCCACATTAAACACCTTGCGAGCATCATTAGCCGTTAATGCAAATATGCTAACGCAATCTAAACTTCGACAGGCAGGCACCAACCCAGATGCCGACAACAAACCGATACTCGGCTTTAAACCAACAAGGTTATTAAAACAAGCTGGGATTCTTCCTGAGCCAGCAGTGTCGCTACCCAAGGAAAAACTAACCACACCACTTGCCGTCGCGACCGCAGACCCAGAGCTAGACCCACCAGAAATATAATTTGCATCAAAACTATTGGGTGTCTGACCATAGGGAGAGCGCGTACCAACAAGGCCCGTAGCAAATTGATCTAAGTTCGTTTTTCCTAAGGGTATGGCGCCCGCGTCAATAAGCATTTGCACCACATGTGCTGACTTTTCTGGCAGATAACTAAACGCCTCACATCCTGCAGTTGTCGGGATGCCAGCCAAGTCTATGTTGTCTTTTATGGCAAATGGGACCCCATATAAGGGGTGAGTACTGGGAGATTTGCCAACCAAATTGGTTAAGTAGGGCGCAATTTCACTTTCACTCAACACATGTATCCACACCGCACTCAAGGCCTTGGCTTTGGGCAATAGCTGCCCGATGAGTTGTTCTGGCGTTAACTCACCAGCAATATATGCTTGCTGCAATGCCGCTATGTTTAAATTAATAGATTTCACTTCGCTAACCTTAATTTGATTCTAGTATTAATAGAGCTTGTCCAGCGCTGACTTGTTGCCCTTTGCTAACTAATAATTTCACTACCGTTGCATGTTCAAATGCACTGATATCAATTTCCATTTTCATGGATTCAAGAACAACTAATGCTTGGTTGTTTCGCACCTGTTCCCCAGCGTTAACATTTATCTGCCATACACTGCCTGCCGCACTTGATTCCACAAGGTATTGCCCGTCTTTTAAATCAACGACTTCTGTTTCATGCGTCTCATCTGGTTCGAATTGGTAATTGAGTTGTCCATTGGCTTTCCAGTCTGACATTTCCTTTGCAAATGCCGTTTCTCGTTGTTGCTTAAATTGCTTGATATTTTCTTCATTTGCGACCCACTGCGCGCTTAGATCAGGCATTGAAATTTGGCACTCTTCGATTTTCGGCTGCCACTTCCCTAAAGGAAAGTCCGCGCGCAATGCGGTAAGTTCGTCACTTGTGACGGGGTAAAACTTGATCTGATCAAACAATCGCAATAACCAAGGACGGGAAAAGACTGTATTTTCGCGGTAACGGTTCCACATTTGAATGGTACGCCCAACAAACTGATATCCTCCAGGGCCTTCCATGCCATATATACACATGTATGCCCCACCGATACCTACCGAGTTTTCTGCGGTCCACGTGCGTGCAGGGTTATATTTAGTCGTTACTAAACGATGGCATTGATCTATGGGCGTTGCGACTGGTGCCCCCAAATACACATCACCTAAACCAAGGACTAAGTAATTCGCATCAAACACAATCTTTTTAACGTGTTCAATCTCAGTTAAACCATTAATCCTGCGAATAAAATCGAGGTTGGATGGACACCAAGGCGCATCTTTTCGGACAGATTGCATATACTTTTCGATAGCTTGGCGACAAGCAATGTCGTCCCAGCTCAAAGGTAAATGCACAATGCGAGACTCAAAACTGAGTTGCCGAGTATCCCCAAGCGCAATGTCGATTGCTTTTAGTCTTCCAATCAAGTCATCAACACGCAATGCCAAACTATTAAAATGGACTTGCAGAGAACGAATGCCTGGCGTGAGCTCTAGCACACCCGCGATGTTGGCAGATTGAACGGCTTCAAACAGCGCCTGGACGCGCGCGCGTATTGTGACGTCTAACACTAACTCACCATACTCGACCAAGATGAATTTATCACCAGCATGTCGAAAAATGACATCAGGCTCACCGTCATCAGTGACTAAGGTATCGATAATCGGCGTGTCAGTATCTATGGCTGTGTATGCTACGATTTGTGGTTGCAAGGTGCTAATTTGTTTTAGCTGCATTTGTTCAATACAGTTTGCGCTAGCTAAATCAACGACTTCAAATTGAATCACATCGCCGGATTTAACTTGGCCGAGTTTCCACAAATCCGCACTTATTACTGTGAACGGACAAACAAAGCCGCCAAAACTTGGCCCATCAGGGCCTAAAATGACAGGCATGTCTCCGGTAAAATCGACCGTCCCAAAGGCATACGCATTGTCATGTATATTTGAAGGATGGAGTCCAGCTTCACCGCCCGTTTCTCTTGCCCATTCGGGTTTGGGACCAATGAGGCGAATGCCTGTTCTGCTAGAGTTATAGTGGACTTTCCAAGAGTGAGACTGAATAGTAGCAATGTCTTCGACTGTAAAAAAATCAGGCGCACCGTGCGGACCGTACATTACCCGTAGCGTCCAATCATTAGTAATCGGGGGCACAATATCTGGATGTATTTGAACCGAGTGTGTTTGAATGGCATCGGTTTGGGCCGCGGCCTGACGAGTCTGCGTGTTTGTTAATGATATAAAATCACCTGTGCGCAATGCTCTGCCAGCATGCCCGCCAAAACGTCCCAGTGTAAACGTACTTTTACTGCCTAAATAGTCAGGGCACTGAATACCACCTGCAAACGCAAGATATGCCCTAGCGCCGGCAGTACCTACTTTGCCAATTTTTAATGTTTGCCCCGATTTAACTACGATAATTTCATAACAGCGTTGAGGTATTTTGTCTAACCAGATATCAATGTTTGCACCACATACAACAACTTGTGTCTCGCTATAAAACTTTAAACTTGGCCCTTCCAGCGTTACTTCTAAACCTGCCGCATTGTCTTCATTGTTCAATAAGCGATTGGCTAAACAAAATGAATAATTATCAAATGGGCCAGATGGCGGTACACCAATATTCCAGTAGCCCGTTCGTGCAGGGTAATCTTGAATCGAAGTCATCGTGCCAGCCTGAAGTACTTCAAACCCTATATATTGCGCAGACAATGCATTGATACTTCTTGTGCTCATCATGCCTTGTTGAAATACGCTGGACGCTAATATTTGCTGCACGTAGCTGATATTATTCATAATGCCATATAGCTGCGTGTCTGCTAGCGCGTCATTCAATTTTGCAATGGCATCTAATCGGTTTTCACCATGCGCCATGATTTTAGCTAGCATGGGATCAAAAAACGGCGACACAGTAAGGCCTGCTTCTAGCCAATGGTCAACTCTGATGCTTTCATCAGATGGCCACACTACTTCTGTTAGCAAACCAGATGATGGTTGAAAGTTCTTAACAGGGTTTTCAGCATAAATTCGCGCTTGAATAGCATGACCTGTCGGCGTTAAGTCTGCGATATTCGACATATCCAACCCAGGTGTCGCAGCTATTTTTAGCATCCACTCCACTAAATCAACCTCAAAGCAAAGCTCAGTAATACCATGCTCCACTTGTAAGCGAGTATTTACTTCCAAAAAATAAAATTGATCATCTTCTTGGTCATAAATAAACTCTACCGTACCAGCATTTAAATAGTTGATGGACGCCATCAATGACTTCGCAGTGCGATGGATTGCTTGGCGTGTATGTGTGGGTAAATTTGGCGCGGGCGTTTCTTCAACCACCTTTTGATTTCTGCGCTGACTTGAACAATCCCGTTCACCTAAAGTGACGATTTCTCCAACGCCATTGCCCAAGACCTGCACTTCGATATGGCGTGCATGCTCTACAAATTTTTCGAGAAAGACGCCGTCATTTGCAAAATTTTGAGCGCCTAGGTGCTTTACATTAATAAAGGCTTTTTCTAGCTGAGTTTGATCATCACAGCGTTGCATCCCTATGCCGCCGCCACCCGCCGTACTTTTAAGCATCACAGGATAACCAACGTGTGCTGCAAAATGAGTCACTGCCTCTAAATCAGCCAATAAACCGCTGCCTGGGACAAGCGGCACACCTGCGGCGTCAGCTAACTCACGTGCCTGATGCTTTAATCCAAAATCAACCATTTGCTGGGGTGTTGGTCCGATGAAAGTGATTTTTTCAGCTTGCAAACGCTCAGAAAACTCCGCGTTTTCACTTAAGAAGCCATACCCAGGATGAATTGCCTCAACGCCAGCTTGTTTTGCAATATCAATTATTTTGTCTTGCGCAAGGTACGTATGACTTGCTCCGCCTTCACCTAAACTATAGGCTTCATCGGCCTGAGCCACATGCAAGGATTCCCGATCGGCTTCAGAATAAACGGCGACACTTATAATACCCAAACGCTTGAGGGAACGGATAATACGGCAGGCAATTGCGCCCCTATTGGCAATTAAAACTTTTGTAAATGTTATCTTTGGCGTAATTTTTTGAATCGACATTACATTACTCGCGTACGCGGGTCGTCCCGCTTCCAAAAGTATCGAGACCATTACTACGTTTGATAGTCTCTGTCGTTGAGGTCGTCCTCAACGGGAACTGACTTGGCGTTAATTAGCGCTCATTAATTCCAAACAATAATCTCAACTGGCGTTGGATTGTATGCGTTACACGGATTATTTAATTGCGGGCAATTTGACACTAATACGATTGTGTCCATCAAGGCTTCAAGTTCAACATATTTGCCTGCCCCGCTGATCCCATCTGCAAAACTTAGGCCCCCGGTCTCGGTAACAGGTACATTCATAAAGAAATTAATATTATGAGTAATATCCCGCTTACTTAAACCGTATTCAGGGTGCTCAGAAATCGCCAGTAACCAACTGTCACGACAAGCATGCATACATTTTTTTTCCAAAGCATAACGCACTGTATTGCTTTCGGAGGCGCACGCTCCTCCGACAGTGTCATGGCGACCGCATGTGTCCGCGACAATTTTTAACATTGGCTTACAATCATTCGACATCAACACGCTGCCTGCCGTCAAATACACATTCCCTTGTTCGCGAATAGTGTCCGTTGCACTGTAGCGCTCGGCCGGGTCATCTGCATTGTAAAACAATGTATCTGCCGCCTGATTTCCCTCAATATCGAGAATCCGCAGCACTTGTCCCTTTTTAATAACGTTAATATAGTAGTCACCCGCGCCGACTGTTTTTTTATGTGTGGCTTGCGCAAGACTCAAATTACTTTCTATCATCATTTTATATTCCTCACGCTACCTTATAACCCTAAGTGATATAGACGATTGTTCTCAAAACCACGTTGATTTTCACTACAACTGTTTTTACAAAAGTCGTCGTCTTGTATTGGTTCAGCGCGCGAAATTTGATATTCCACCTCTCCCAATGGATATTCCAGTGCTGGATTTAAGGGGTGAGGACAAGTATGCAACAAAACAAGCGTGTCCATTTCAAAACGCAGTTGAATAGCGTCATTTGCTTTCGATTGATTTGCAGCGTAAGTAAGTACGCCATCTTCGTTCGGCACAATTTTAGTAAACACATTCAAATTGGCTGCTAAGTCTTGTTTATTGAGTCCGTATTTTGCCGCTTCTACCAAGAAGGCATCATTTCCATTTTGATGCCAGTTATTCCGGTCGAGTTGATAGTCTCGTTTACCATATTTTGTGGCAACTGACACTGCATGGCTATTACCACATAAGGTATCGTGCCAACCAACACTATCCTCAACTATCGAACAAAAAATTCTGCCCATATCCGAATATAAACAATGCCCTTTTGTTAGCTTAAACGTATGTTGGCACTTTAGTGTGTCTGGCGCATTGTAACGCTCTAACAAATTTTCGGGATTGTAGAACAGCATGCCCACGTTGGCCCCACCATGCAGGTCAACCAACGTTAAACTCATCCCTCGTCGCATGCGCATCGACCAATGCTTACCACTGGCCAAAATATCTTTGTATAAAATCATTTATTCTTCTCATGCTGATTAATCTCAGCCACAATGTTGTTAATGTCAGCTGACTGCCCACCGGTATTCAATGCCAAATCATACGTTACTCGAGCGCCATACATATTTGGCGCATGCGGGTCATGACGCACTTTATCAAATACCCATAAACGAGAACCTAGCTCAAAGCCCTCTTTGATATCATGCGTGACCATAAAAATAGTGAGTTTATTCTTTTTCCAAATGTCTCGAATTAGTTGGTGCATATCGGCTCGAATACCCGGATCGAGCGCACCAAAAGGTTCATCTAACAGCAATATTTTGGGTGCTTTCATCAAGGCTTGTGCAATGGCTAGCCTTTGCTGCATACCGCCAGACAATTCATGAGGATACTTTTTCAATGCCGGCGTTAATCCTACGGCATCAATAAAGGCAAGCGCTTTTTCTTTGATTAATTTGCGTTTACTGCCTAACACCCAGCCAAGTATTTTAGCCTCCGTAAATTCGTCCGCTATCATGACATTTTGTAAAACATTTAAATGTGGAAACACTGAGTAGCGCTGAAAAACAATGCCTCGCTCTTCATCTGGCTCTTGCTTAAGCATGTTTCCCTCAAGCAATATTTGCCCTCGTGTCGCTTGCTCTTTTCCCAGTAACATATTTAAAAAGGTTGATTTACCGCAGCCTGATGCCCCAACCATGGAAACAAATTCGCCTTGCTCGACTGACAAATTAATACGCTCTAAAACTTGTACGTCGCCGTAAGATTTCCATAAATTGTTGATCGTCAAAAAACTCACTTCGCCTCTCCTTGATGAAACCAAGGAAAACAAAGCATGGACAGTTTCTTCAAGCTAAAGTCCATTGCAAACGCCAACGATGTAATCCAAATAACGTAAGGTAAAATGACATCCATCGACATATAGCGACGAACCAAAAAAATTCGGTAACCTAAACCCTCTTGCGCTGCAATGGCTTCGGCCGCAATAAGAAAGAGCCAAGCGGCACCTAACGTTAGCCTCACCGACGCAAGTAAACGCGGTAAAATCTGCGGAAGCACAACGCGAATAGCCACTAACCATGTAGACGCGCCCAAGGTCTGCGCCTTAATCAGTTGCTCACGGGGTAGCTGAGTCACTTGCGACTGCATATCTCGCATGATCACCGGGGCGGTGCCAATAATAATCAACATTACTTTGGCGAGTTCGTCGAGCCCAAAGGTAATAAACAATATCGGTAAAATCGCCATTGGAGGAATCAACGAAAGAATAGTGATGAATGGCGATAAGCCTGCTCTCACCATTGGCAACAAGCCATTTAGCATGCCAACAACAAGGCCTACGCATGCACTAATGCCAATACCCAAACCAATACGCCAAAGGCTTGCCGCACTGTCTTGCCAAAACAAATATTCACCGGTCCGTTTATTTTCGACAAACGCGTACCGTTCAACTGCAGCCGCTATTTGTGTAAAACTCGGCAGTAATTTATCGTTGGGATTTTCTGACAAACGTGCTTCTGATGCTAACCAATAAACGACCACCGCAATAACAAAAGGTAGCATTGTTAGAAACACTTTTACCACGGGTGAAGGCTCTATATTCATCAAACGTTTCATATCTTCACTCCCCAAAGCAAACTAGTTACCCAATGTTCAGCTTACAGTTTGCCGTCGGCCGCCATTTGCATGTAACTAGGATTGAAACGCAGTTGTATATTATTCTTGTCACCAACAATGCCAGCAGGTGTTTCTATACCAATAAACCCTGCATCTGGCGCACCATCGCCCAACAAGCCATGTTCGAACGAAAACTTCGCCACATATTCCATCGTTTTTGGTAACTGTTCACTTTTAGTGAAGGCTACCGCATCTTTTGCTTGGTAAAACATTTTTGTCGTTGAAAGCTGCGCTTCATACCCAGCAAGGTCTGTCCCAGATGCTTCTGCCATGTGCGTTAATACCGCTTTATCAGCTCGCATTTTTTGCATGATTTCATACCATGCCCCAGCCAAGGCCTTACCAAATTTAGGGTTCTCATTTAAGGTGTCGGTATTCACAACCATTAAGTCAATAATTTCGCCGGGAATGTCCGACGAGTCATATACCTTTGTTGCATTAGGTTGCGCGGTAATTTCAGATAACAAGGGATTCCATGTAGTGACGGCTGTTACACCTGCGGTAGAATATGCCGCAACCAAATCAGCATCTGACGTATTAACGACCTGAATGTCGCGTTCGGATAAGCCAACACTTTCTAAACCTCTTGCAAGCAAATAATGAGAGACACTTAGCTCTACTAAGTTAACTTTTTGGCCTTTAATGTCTGTTAATGCGCCTTTGTCCTTGAGCACTACACCATCATTACCATTAGAAAAATCACCAACGATGAGTGCTGTACTGTCAACAAAACTAGCTGAAGGGATGGTCAGTGCGTCCATATTGGTCATACTGCAACCGTCAAACTGACCCGCTGTATATTGATTAATAGACTCGATATAGTCGTTAATTTGTACGACATCAATTTCAATATCGTACTTGTCGGCCCACTTTTTAATAATGCCGGAACTATCACCATATTCCCAAGGCATCCAACCCACATAGATTGACCAGCAAATAGAAAATTTCTCTTTGGCAAGCAGTTGCTGAGAGGTTAGTAGCGTGATTAGCACCAGTAATAGTTTGATTTTGCGCATTTTTCATCTCCAATAATTACACGAATTAAGAGCACAAGAGGTTAAATTATTTGACCTCCCGGGCTTTTATCCCTCCGTGTAACCCTTGCAGATGCAAAATATATTCTAGGAATATATTAGCCAGGTTGATAACTCTCGGACCAGACATTACTTGTAATAAATCAACAACTAATCGGAACCCTAGATATCCTTTTGGCAAAATAACGTGAAACTATATATTAACGTCTTGTGCTAACTGTTTCTGCGTAGGTCGTTTTGCTGATGCAAAGTAAAGATATAGATACATGTAAACGCCTATCGTTAAAAACCACAACAACGCGTGATTTCTAGTATGTGTTTATTAAAACAATCGATCGTAAGTGTGTATACTGCTAATTTCACAGCAGAGCAGTGCAAATTTTGCATCACTATTTTACATTTGCTTTACTACCTCACCAAAACACAGTTTGGTATAGGCGATGAGACATTTACAAGATTACTTATTTTTTAAAACCATTGTTGAGGCTGGCTCAATAAGAAAAGCCGCTGAATCACTTACGATTACATCAACTGCCTTGAATCGACGTATTTTGGCGATTGAAGAAGACATCGGAGTGGAATTATTCGAACGCTTACCTAAAGGAGTGAGGTTGTCGTCAGCTGGGGAAATTTTTCTGCACCATGTTAGAGAACAACTTACCGACATCGAAAGAGTGAAAAGCCAAATTGCCGACTTGTCTGGAGAACGCAGGGGGCATGTCCGCATCGCTTGCAGTCAGGCCTTATTGACGGCATTCTTGCCCGCACAGATTTCAATTTACCGTGAAAAGCATCCTGGCGTCACATTCAGTGTTCAGAAAAAAGATCGAAAAGAGGCTGAAGAATCCTTACGTAATTTGAGTTCTGATATTGCACTGGTATTTGAGCCTGAATCGCTAGCTGACTTTCAGATCCTTTCTGTAAGCAAGCAACAAACGTATGCAATTATGTCAACCGAACACCCATTAGCCGGCAGACCGCAGTTAAAACTAAGCGATTGCCTTCAATATACGCTTGCGCTGCCAAGCAGTGACTATGGCATTCGGCGTATTTTAAACAGTAAGGCCAACCGAAGCGCCCAATCACTTAGTCCAGCGATTGAATCAGATAGCTTTGAGTTTTTGAGATACCTTGCGTTACATAAGCAATATATTACCTTTCAAATTTCCATTGGTTTACCGGAAGATTTATCTCAACTAAATATGACAGCGGTCCCTCTAAATACTAAAGATGTGCCTTATGGAATGCTATACCTTGGACAACGGAGTGGTCGAACACTGCCAGTCGCTGCAGCAAAATTTGCTCAGCAACTAGTGAATGAGTTGCAAGAATGAGTAGGTAAGCATTGCTTTTGTTCACTGTAACCCGCTAGAATTAGATGCCCGTTTTTTCACGCAGTATGTGATAAGCCAAACTCAGAGACCTTACCTATAATGACTCAAGATTTGCCTTTACCACTCTACAAAAAGCTAAGTGTGTTGTTTCGACTTGAACCAGGGTGTTTAGGGCCTGACGGTATGGAGCATATTGAAGCTTTCTGTACGTTTGCAAAAAATAAAGTGACTGTTTTACATTCTGATTTCGTTCGCTGGAAAGTCACACCTCGCTACGACAAATCCCTTCCAGAAACTGAGTATAAGACAAAAAGCAAACGCTTAGACCATGATAAAGCCGAAAAATATTTACAAATTTTTGGGCAAGACCTAGATACATTTGAAGAACAATTCCAAGAATTATTGGCTAACTTGATTGATGAATATCACGGCAGATGATTCGTTAAAGCGTGACTCAAAATACGCCAACGGACAACCCAATGAGTCTTGCACCAAGAACCGCGGTAAATAGCATTACGGCAAACCCCATTACATTTGATACAATGGTATTCGTGTAGCGACCAAGTACCGCCTTTTTATTCATAACATAAAGTAAAAATCCGGCAATGATTGGTAGTAATAACCCATTGGCAAATTGCGCAAGCAAAATGACGGTAATGGGTTTTATGCCAATAACCGCAATCAAAGTACCAACCACTGCAACCAATAAACTAGTATACTTAGCAATCATTTGTTTCTTCTCTGGTGCAAGCTGCAATAACCCTGAAATAGCAAACCCCGTGGCAAGTGGAGCGGTAATTGCACTACTTAAACCCGCGGCCAATAAGCCAAAACCAATTAACCATTGCGAATATTCACCAAATAGTGGCTCAAGCTGAATTGCCATATCTGTCGCGTTATTTACTTTGAGTCCTGCCGCAAACATACTGGCAGCCGCGGTAGAAACAATAAATATAGCCACAAGCCCGCCTAAGCTAATCGATAGCATCGTGTCAATACGAGCAGCTTTTAATTGAGCCTCTCCCTTGTATTTTTGTTTTGCCGCAGACGCATGTAAAAAGAGGTTGTAAGGCACGACGGTTGTACCAATAAGTGCCATGATTGTTAGCAAACTGCCTTTGGGCATATGTGGGACAAACATGCCACTAAATACACTTAACAACGCGGGTTGCACAACAAAAAAAGTGACAATAAACGCAATGCCCATGAGGCAAACCAAAGCTATTAGCACTTTTTCAATTTGCTTGTAGTTCCCTATAGTGAGTATGATAATCGAGGTAATCGCCAAGCCAAGAACGATGCCCTTGAAGCTCCCATCCGAGCTATCAAATATCGCTTGAGCACCCAGTGCTGCTCCCGTCAGGTTACCACCTTCGTATGCAGCATTTCCGACAAAAATTGCGATGCCCACGAGCACAAACATTGGCCACTTAAATGGAGAAGATTGAAATTCTTTAGCAAGTGCCTCGCCAAGACCTTGTTGCGCCACAGTACCAAGTCGAGCTGACATTTCTTGAAGTACCATTGTCGCAGCAGTAGCTAACACCAACGCCCACAACAAGGTGTAGCCAAAATTTGCCCCCGCAATAGTAGAGGTTGTAACAGTGCCAGGGCCGATAAACGCAGCAGCAACAATAATGCCTGGGCCTAAATTGCGTAACTTGTTGATCATGCATACCTCATATGATTGTTAGCTAATACTGGGGGGCGCTAACACTTTCAAGTGTTTACAGCGTCAATAGCCTAAAAGCATCACTAATTTGATTAGAAATTGTACATCGTATATTCTCTGATTAGAAATCCATATCTACGCTAAGGTTAATCAATGAAGTTGTTAGTCGCTGCCATCAGCACGCTTCTGTTAACCTCATATTTCTCCACAGTTTATGCAAAAGATCAAATTATCTTATGGCAACGCAATTATGAACGCCCTGCCTTTAGAGACTTTGTCATACTTGCAGCTCAAAAAACAAAAGCCGAGTACGGTGAATACGAAATCCTTCCGTCAGTCAACATGGAGCAAGGTAGGGCATTTTCAGACCTTATTCGGGGCAAAACATTAAACCTAGCAATAGCTGGTAGTAGCGAAGATAGAGAAGCGCAACACTTAACGATATATATTCCAATTGATCGGGGCTTATTGGGGTTTAAAATCTGCCTAATCACTGACGACAACCCTGGATTCTCAGGCATTGATACGGTAAAAGATTTTAACCAAAAGAACTTGTTAATTGGCGCTGGAACACATTGGCCTGACCGACGAATATATGAATTGAATGGGCTTCGTACCGTGCATTCATCTACTTATGAGCTTCTTTTTGAAATGCTAAAACGCAGGCGATTTGATTGTTTTTTACGAAGCTTAAATGAAATTGAGCCAGAAGCTATAAAATACGCACCAAAAGGCGTTGTCGCTGAAAAGCATGTTGCATTTGTATACCCTTACGCCGCCTTTATGTTTGTCAGCAAAACCACGCCTCGCTTAAAAGAACGCTTAGAAAAAGGACTTAAAATGGCGATTGAGGATAGATCTTTTTATGAGTTATTTGACAAACACTATTTAGACATCATGAAAAAATATGATTTCTATAACCGTAAACTCATTATTTTCCAACGCACGAATGCGAGTCCTAAAATACTAGACACCGTAAATCAGTATGGTATTGCCAGTTTTGTTGGTTTAAACCAATGATGCGAGAGAGCATGCAAGTACTTCCCCAATTTATTCAACTAAAGTTTTTACAGGCTTAAGCTCAGGACTACTTACTGCATAAGCCATTAATATTCATATTAAAAACCATGCCAACATTGCTAACAAATATACATGTGATAATATAACATTCACATAATTTTAAGACGTAAATCTACCATGGACAAACACAATTTCAAACGCGCGGCACTCGCCGTAGCGATGTCGGCAACCGCTTCTCTCGCTTTTGCAAACACACCCAATTCACCTTCAGACAATAATGCGAACCAAGACGTAGAAGTATTCGAAGTACTCGGTGAGCGTCGAGCCTACACGGGTAATTTTGCGCCACTTGAAACGCCGGCGGCCAATCAAGTCATCGACCTTCAAACGCTTAGTGATGCCGGAGTCTTGAGCTTAGATGATGCGCTCGACTTATCAGCTTCTGTCTCTCGTCAAAACAATTTTGGTGGCCTCTGGAATGCGTTTTCTATAAGAGGCTTTTCTGGGGATATTAACTTACCCAGTGGATTCCTTGTGAATGGGTTTAACGCTGGTAGAGGCTTTGGTGGTCCGCGTGATTTGGTTGGAATAGCATCAGTTGAAGTACTTAAAGGCCCACGCTCAGCATTGTTTGGGCGCGGAGAGCCAGGTGGTACAGTGAACCTAACCACAAAACGTCCCACCTATGAAAAAGGTGGGTATGTTAAAGCAAGCCTAGGTAGCTGGAGTCAATTGCGTGTTGAAGGCGATTATCAAGCAATACTCGATAAAAATGAAGACATTGGCTTGCGTCTCGTCGGATTTTATGAGGATGCAGAGAGTTTTAGGCCTGAGGTAGAAACCCAAAAACAAGGTTTTTATCCCTCGCTCAAATGGAGCATATCTGACCAAACCAATTTGACCTATGAACTCGAATATACGAGTCAAGAATTGCCATTCGACCGTGGTGTGGTGTATTCAGATGAATTTGGTTTTTCACCTCGCGATGTGTTTGTTGGTGAAGCTGTGCCAATCGAAACTGAAGTGCTTGGGCATCAACTCGAAGTACAACATGATTTCAATGACGAGTGGAGCTTTCTTGGTGGATTAGGGTATCGAGAAACAAGTTTAGAAGGTGATGCATTTGAACCGCAATTTGGTTCACGTCAAACGTACTTTAGAGATGGCGAAACAATATCGCGATTTTTCCGGTCACGAGATTTTGAATCAGATTACTTAGTACTCCGTGGTGAACTATCAGGCAGCATCTCAACTGGAAGCATTAAGCATCGTTTGATCATCGGTGCTGACTACGACAAATTCGATAACACACTGGTTATTGACCGTTATCGTTCCAGATTCAATGGTGATTTAGCAGCATTGACGCCTGATGATATCAGTACGCACCTGCTACTTAACATCAATAACCCGGTTTACGGAGTTAATCTTAATCCTGACCCAGGCGCGAACACTAATAGAAACGAAGAGCTAACGGGCTATGGTATTTATGTACAAGACCAACTAGAGCTAGGCGAAAACCTGCAAGTAAGACTCGGCTTACGCTATGATGATTTTGAGCAAGACCTCACAAACTTTTTGGCTTCTCCTGCTGATACAGTCACAACTGACGATAGTCGCGTTTCCCCTCAAGTAGGCGCGGTGTATTCCTTGAGTGAAGGCACAAGCTTATTTGCCTCATATGGAGAAGGGTATCGCCAACAAACAGGGCAAGATTTCGCTGGTAATCAATTTGCTCCTAACATAACTGAATCTACCGAAGTTGGCGTTAAAATTTCGCTTGATTCTGTATTTGAATCAGCTGAAGGTCTACTGAATGTTACTTTATTCCAAGTAAAACAAAGTAATTTTTTGGTTAACGACGACAGACCTGAAGCTACCGCAGTTGGGTTTTTCTCAATTGCCGCAGGTGAAGCTGAAAGCACAGGGCTAGAGGTAGATGCCAATATCGAGTTCGAAAATAGTACCAGCATTTGGTTTTCTTACGCATATACGGATGCAGAGTTTTTGAGTACCTTTGCTGATGTTGATGGTTTCGGCTTCACTATTAATGCTGGGGACCCACTCATTAATACGCCAGAACATCAAGCAAGCATACAAGCTGCTAAGGTTTACGATGTCGCAAGCACACAGTTAAGAGTGGGTGGCGGATTGCTATATGTTGGCGAACGAAATGGCTGGGTTGGTTCTGACTTCAATTTACCTAGTTATACAACCACCAGCGTGTTTACTGAAGCTGACTTTGGCAATAACGTAGTGCTCAGGCTTGATGTAGAAAATCTGTTTGATAAAACATTTTATACCAACTCTTATGCCAATGTTTGGGTAGAGCCTGGTACACCAAGAAGCGCTCGTATTACCGTCTCTTACAAGTTCTAAACTCCACTAAAGAAGCCCTTAATCTTCTCAATTAAGGGCTTTTAATTACCTATACAAATTATCTATACAATTACGTAACTCATCGTTCACGGTAATTGTGCTTCGTGAACTCTATTTGAATTGAGGCATGGATTCTAGCTTGTTTTTATCAAAGGTGTCTGACGAGAATAACTCCGGGTAATAAAACATGCGAAGCGCCTTGTGAAACTCGCGAATTTGATTTTCATACTCAAACGCCGCTTTCGCATCTGTGTCAGCGATACGTGTCATACTGCGTTGCAAGAGCAGAGGTGGCGATAACCACGACACATACTTCGCACTCTCGTATTTCGCCACTGATGCATGCCTGTATTGTACCGACAACGACCCTGCCGTTTGATCACCTACTTGCTGAAAGGCATAGTACCACCACCAATTGAAACCTCCAGACTGCAGCTCCTCGTAATAGTCGTACTCTGGGTGTTCAGCTAGAAAAGATGCCATTGTTGTGTCAATGGATAGATCCCATGCGTCATTTACCGCCTCTCGTTGCACCAACAGAATGTCACCGCCATCCGGGGATTCAATATGTTTGTTGATGGCGATATCACCCAAAATAGGTAATACAAATGCAAACAACACCCATATACCAATAAGGCTTGAGGCAATTTTGGGTGCACTACTGGAATGTCGCCCAAACCACAGACTAAGCAATGTCCAAAATATAAAATATGCAAAGCACATAAAGCTTACCAATAGAACATCAATAAACGCGGTATCACTTATCACCGCACCAACTACAAACGGCAACATAAAACAAACATAAAGCGAGATAAAACGCACCGCAGAACGAGCTCCCCAGAGCGCAAAAGACGATTTAGCAGTACTTACAATAAAATCATAACGTCCGTTATTACGTTCACTCGCCACTAAATCATGAAAAAGCAGAATAATAATTAATGGGGACAGTGCGCTTATCACAAATACAAAGTCAATTTTACCGATTTGCGCTAGTTCAGGGTTTTGCGCGTCGCTTTCGTAAATTTGCCCCTCCAAAGCAAGCATGCGAACACGATGCTTCCAAGGATAGATATCTCGTTCACCAAGGGCTGCAAAGGCTAAATTTGAGGGCGAAGCATACGTTAAATGAAAGGTGTAATAAGCCAATGAACCTGGATCGTCATATTTTTCTTGTGCTTCTGCTCTGTCGATTTCGTCTGCAGCTTTAAGCCGCTCAATAGTTGCGCGTTGCTGATTGACTTCGCTAATGCCAGTTACCACAGAAAAAACTGACACAAGCAGCCCACAAAGTAATAGTGCCAATACATATCGTTGAGACAGCATAAACTGCCACTCGCGCTTTATCTGAGCAATACTATACATCATAATGACTGCCTCCCTGCCAAGCGGATACCAAATGCTAAAATACCTAGCCATAGCGCTAGTTGTAAAAAGCTCGGAATGCTTCTATTTAAACGTGTTTCTGCAGCATCTGTCTCAAACGTAAAATCTTGGATCATCTGCCAGTTATCGGCACTTACTCGAGCCTTTTTCCACGCTTCCTCGCCTTTACTCCGATTAATATCATCGATGTAGCTCAACTGTTCAACGTGAACTTTATTTAACGATTGCACGAAGCTATAACGTAGCTCCTCAGCCTCTCGCAAAAAACGGTGATGGGTTTCAATACTAGACCCTGCGCTGATCATTGACAAAGAACGAATCGCCACCATTGGCGACAACCACCCAAAATAACGGGAAATCTGCGTTTGCGCCAATTCGTCTTGCATACTTTGCTCTGCAAAGCGATTCAATACATGGGTTAACTCTTCTTCAGAAGCACTAGCCACCATACCTCGGAAATTGACAGGCAAGTCTTCTACTTTGTCGACATTGTATTTTTCTAGCAGCGATGCCTTTAACTTTGCAAATGCAGGATCGTTAGCATTATGACCATCGCCGAGTGTGCGTAGCTCTGCTAAAACCGCAAAGTCGGTTTCTAACTTCCCGGATGAAGGTGATACCGTTGCAGCAGTTGTGCTTGCTATTCGCGGCATAGCAATACATAGCAAAATCCAAACAAAAGCAAGCGCTGTAAAGCTCTCACTGTTTTTCGAAAACAGACTAGAAAACAACAACACAATAAGTGCCCAAACTAGCAAGTAAAAAAAGTAAGCCAATAAAAAACCTACTACTACAATACCGCTTTCGCCTTGAGTAACGGCATACATGCCAGCAATGGCTAAAGGTACTAATATGAGCCCGACCACCGACAGCAAAGCCAAACCTTTGCCTAGTATAAGCGCATAAATTGACGTACCTTGTGAAAGAATAAACGACAGCGTTTGAGATTCTTTTTCTCGGCTCATCGAGCTATAAGCAATCAATATCAATAATAGTGGGGCAAGTACTTGCACAACGAAAGCAGGTGATAAGCTACCTAAACTAGTTAGGCCAGTGCCTTGCTTTTGGTCAGCAAACATCGCGCTATTTTGGCGATGCCCCTCTAAAAAGATAGAATTACCGGTGTACGCGTCAACCCCTGGGTCAAGAATACTCAAAGGCGAAGGTACTCTAAAAGCATAATGTCCATAGTGCACCATGCGATGCGGATGCCTATCGGGTTGGTCGACAAAGGTTTCTTCAGCGTTATTTTGCATAGAGGACCGTTGATGGCTAAGTTCATGCATATTTGCTAACGTGACAATGACCGATGATATTGTTAGCAGCAAACCAATGATCAACACAGACACCGCTATTTTGGAACGCACCCAATAACGCCATTCATCTTTTGCGACACTAAACACCGCATTAGTAGTCATGCCAACGCTCATGCGGTTTGCCTTTGTGCAAATGCAATATGCACTTGTTCGGTGTCAATACGACCGCCTTCAGGTGCCTCGTATTCACCCACTAGTTCACCATCGCGAAGTAAGCCAATGCGATCGGCCACCTGACACGCGCCGTATACATCGTGCGTTACCATCAAGATTGTCGCACCGTTTGCAGCTAAATCGCTGACAAGCTGGTTAAATTCGTCAATCGCCACGGGATCTAAACCAGATGTTGGTTCATCCAAGAAAAATATTGGTGCCTCGCGCAGTAAGGCCAAGGCAATTGCGGTTTTTTGTCGCATCCCCTTTGAATAGGTTTGAAGTTGCCGTTCACGCGCATTAGCTTGCAACGCAACTTTTTCAAACGCAGTGTCAATTTCAGCGTCTGTTTTTTTAATGTCAGCGAGCGATAAAAAATAGCTGACATTTTCGCGTGCCGTTAAATGTGGATACAAGGTCGCAGATTCAGGCAAATAAGCGGTTTTACTGCGCACCGAATCAAGCGCGGACGTGACTTCTTGCCCATCGATAACGGCATTTCCGCTAACAGGTTTATTAAATCCTAAAAATGTTTTTAAGGTTGTAGATTTACCCGCGCCGTTGCCACCAAGCAGCGCATATATCTCACCTGCGGCAACCTTGAAATTTAGATTTTTTAAAATGGTAGCATCTTTAATATCGACACAGAGGTCGCGAGCTTCGATGAGCGCTTTACTATTGTTGTTTTTGGTCACACTGAGGCCTTGATGTAATAATATAACGTATACATCCACTATGTTATATTATTACATTAGTGAGTTTCAATGTTTAATTATAAAAGAGAGGGAAAGCGCGCTAAAATAGCGCGGTATTGGCCAAGTAGCATTGTGTTTTAGATAAATGCTGGCAAAATTCTCTCCGCCACTAATTGCTGGGTCTTATCCTCACGCTCATGCGCAGTCACTACAATTATTAAGTCTAATGCGTCAACCAACATGATGTACACACCGCCGCCCCCTTGCGCTGACGTACTCACATATTGTTTATCGTCATAGGTTAAATCAGTGCCCCACCAAAAATATCCATATCCTTGATTAGATACATCTTTTCCACCACCATAGATGTCGTCATCGCCGGTATAAACTTGCCTACTGGTAGCTTCGGCGATATACGCTTCAGGGATTATTTGTTTACCTCTCCAGCGCCCTTTGTCCTGCGCTAAGATACCTAATTTGAGCATATCGCGTGATGTTAAACTAGCCTTCCAGCCAGCTGCTGGTAATCCGTTCGGTGCAGTACGCCAATCATAATTTGTAATCCCCATTTTGCCGAAAAGTTCGTTTTTTATAAAATTTTCTGCCGTGTCAGGTACCACCGACTCAATGATTTGCATTACTATCCCAGGGCCAGTGCCATAGCGAAAAGTCTGTGAGTCAGGCGTAATTGGTTCACTTTGTTCAAACATCGCTTGAACCTCTTTCTGGCCTTTAAACTCACTTGGATTTTCGCGTATATTCTTCCACTGTTCTTGGCTAAGCACGATACCCGTTGTCATCGTCAATGCATGTCGGAGTGTAATACTTTCCACGCCTTCAACAAACTTAGCTGGGTCTAATTCACTCAAAAAACTATACACAGGTTTGTCTAAATCTGCCATGCTTAAATAACCTAACTGAATTGCACGACCAAGAGCTAAACCAGTATAAGTTTTGGTTGCTGAGGACTGTGGATGCGATAAATCAACACGACCGCGCTTGTAGTAAGATTCGAATACTAATTTACCATTGTGGGCGATAAGTAAACTGTCATAGTTCCCATGTTTGCCTTTAAATATTTCCTTTGCGAGCGTAAATAAAATATCTTTATTGCTTTCACTTGTATTTAACTTACCTACTGGAATTCCATCTTTCATATCAGAGGGTGTTGCGTCAACGTATGCTTTTTCTAGTTCGGGAATATCCGTAAAAGACAGTCCAATCTCGGGCATGCCCCAATGTTTAATTTTTGCTTCTTCAGGTGTTGCAGTTGGTGCAGAGCTATTGTCTGCGACTGCGCTTAATGCCGAAACGCCGCCAAAAACAACGAAAACAACAACCACTAGTGAATTTTTAAGATGTGAATTGATAGCCATGTTTATCCCTTATATATGTTTGAACTTAGTATGGCGTTGCTTAGTAACACCACAAACTGCTACCAACATACTGGTAAGGATTAAAAACACATGAAAAAAGGCTGATTTATTACTGATTTTTGTATGATTTGAGTTGTTGTTTTTTGTAATCTCAATGTCTTAAGCAGGACGCAGCTTGCGACGTCCTGCTAGCTCTAGTTGTTACATTATACTTTTACCTTTGAACTAAGCTAAACCAGTTCCCAGAGTTGTCTACACCCATAGCTTCGACGCCATAAAGCTGTTTTGTAGGAGGCTGCATAAATTCCACGCCTTTCGCCACAAGCTCTTCGTAGGTTTTTTGGCAATTTTCAGTTTCGAAAACGCCCGCTCCAAAAGCGCCCTCTTCGATTAAACTTCGTATTTTTTCGGCAGAATCTTTGGTGAACATAGGTCCCTCTTTTGGCTCTGCCAATACCAGTTGGAGTTGTGAATTAGATTTCGGATGTACTGTTAGCCATCGAAAGCCGCCTTCCACTTTCATGTCATCACCAACCTCGAAACCGAGCTTGTTTTTATAAAAATCAAGCGCTTCGTCCTGATTAAGTACATATATTGTTGCATGTGCTATGGATGTGATCATCTCTATATTCTCAGTTGTTAATTCATTTGTATTTTATAGGACTAATCAAAACAGTATTTCTCCAATATTGCTCAATTAGCCAATTTACCCAAAAAATGGTAGGCATAACATGCCGGTATAGCTTGCGAAGGAAAACGGTATACTTCAGTAGACAAACTCCAAAGCTTACGACGATATAAAGTAGGCGCCATACCCACTTGTTTTAAAAACAATGAAGAAAAACTACCTAGGCTTATGTAACCCACTTTTTCGCAAACTTCTGAGACATTCCAATTTTCTGTAATGAGCATTCTCTTGGCTTTTTCGACTCTAAGCCGAATCAAGAATTCGTTAGGCGTTTCTCCATACGTGTCCTTGAAAACGCGCAAAAAATGATACGGGGACATACATGAGCACTTAGCTATGTCGGATAAACTGAGCGGTGCTTGATAATTATCAGCAATATAATCTCTGCCAGCATTCAATTTTTTCAATTTGTAATTTGTAGTCATCACTAGCAATATACCCCGAGCTTAATAAAACCAAAACTACCTGTATTCATCCATCCTCACCAAAACGAAGAACATCCAACAATTTAACACCCAACACCTTCTCACTGATAGCGTCAAGCTCCTCTACCGAACCAAAAAAATGAGAAACCTGCTGTGTATGTTGAATAGATTCACCTTTCTTTAACGCTCTCATAGGTGCCGCACTTTCTAACTCAAAGAAAGCAGGTTTAGCAAGTATGCTCCCATCATTAGCGCCATGGTTATAGGCATTGCTGACATCGCCCAATACGCCTTTTGTTGCAACTTCTTCGAGCGAAATAGGATAGGTATTATTTTTGTGTAGCGAAAATTTAACAATTGTTAAGCGCCTTAAAGATGAAGAATAAGCAGCGATTACATTTTTACTAATGTTTGCAGGTATACCAATTTTGCTTCGGTAACGCCCATCCGTTTTATACAAGATTGCTTGCCTCACTTGGCGTAGCCTTTTTTCATTCAGCGGATACAAATATTGATTCACTTGTTTTTCGGCATTTAGCTCATTTGCGATCGTTGTCGGGAAAATAGATACCATATCATCTGTTCCCTGATACATCGCCATCGACCAAATAGTAATTAGTCCATTGCTTGCGCGCCAATCTTTACCAATATTCATCAATGCATTGTCTGCAGTAAACGATACCCAACTTATTGCATCTGATAATGTAATCCCTAAACTATTTTCTACCTCTGCTTTTGTCCTTAATGTAACTTTTCGCGTTAGCTGGGTGGAAAAGTGGCTACCTTGAAAGTTCTCGAAAAATAGCTTTTTTTGAAAGGTAATTGAGTCACGACCTTGTTTAATGATTGGATAATTTTGCTCAAGTAAAGCATGTGGTACTCGCCAGTTTTCACCGCTCATTTTGGTACCAACAGGATAATAAAGCGAATATTTTGAGCCAATTGGCGCAATCCACGTGCGATCTTCGCCACCGCCACTTTTGCCTTGTTCCAAGGCGTGCTTGTCTATCCATCCATTGCTTAAACCATTCAATCCTTGAGCCGTACTCGTCATCACCCGTCCTTGATGCTTAGGCGAAACAACAATTTTTTGCTGCCCATTATTACTTTCTAACACGATAGGATTGTCATGTTTATTCAAAAACTCAATGGCTTGAACATAGCTCTCGGCGCAAACACTATTGCTAATTAGGAAAATAGAGAGCGCCATAAGATATGCGTTCGTTTTTTGGTAAGCAGCCTTATGCAAACTTGAAAATAATGGTGGCAAGGATGGCATCTGCAATTTTCCTGCGAGTAAACGTTATGAACCGTGTTCATTTACCTTTCCATATTTAGTCGAGCGCATCAACATTAAATGTCACTCAACCTAAGAAAGTAAGTTCTACTTTCCAGACGTCTAGCGTCTTATTTGCCGGAACCACCTTTTTCACAATAAACAATGACGCCGTAT
Organism: Agaribacter marinus; assembly: GCF_030160655.1. Taxonomy (GTDB): domain Bacteria; phylum Pseudomonadota; class Gammaproteobacteria; order Enterobacterales; family Alteromonadaceae; genus Glaciecola; species Glaciecola marina. The sequence continues at coordinate 292,257 of NZ_BSOT01000006.1, read as the reverse complement.
TAAAAGCTTTATTGTTTACTGTATCCACGTTGGTTGTACAAATAAATTTCATGCTTTCCTGCAACGTCGGTAAAACTAATCTCAACGCCGGTTTCTTCATGTACATAAATGTTTTTACTTTTGACACCAGTTAAGGGATAAATATCGCCATTTGGAAACTTAATGGCTATACCATCAGCCATATCAACTCCAATAATGTCAACTTTCCAACCAGAGTCAAAATAATACGTACCGACGAAATTTGACGCTTCATCGATACTGACTGTGCGTTTGTTTAGTCGTTTAGTTTTAAAGTCTGGCCACTCATACACAAACGATGCTGCCCTTATCATTTCCATGCCAACGCCAAAACCCATATCCGAATTTGCCATAAATACTGCGCCGTTACCTGTTTCTGGATACATTACCATTAGGCAACGATAACCAACATTGCCTCCACCATGCTGAAACATAAAGTCGCGACCTTGCCCGTTGACGACAAAAGTCATGGCTGGCTGTCCACCGAATTGCGCCGCTAGATCTTTTTCAGGCATCACTGGGGATAGCATCGCTAGGGCAGATGCTCTGGATAACAACTGGCTTTCTCCTTTATATGCCTGCCCACTTCAATGGCTAACGTTGCCAAATCTGTAGGGGTAGACCACAAACCTGCTGCCGCTTGTTCAGGATGTAACCGCCATCCGCCTTTGATTTGTTTACCCAAATTATCGTGCCCTAGAGCAACTTGTTTACCATCTATATATGGGTAATTCATATCGAATGAGCTATTTTTCATACCCACTGTCGATAACACCCAATCATCCATGATTTTTTCAAAGGGTTGTTTGAAAATATCGCTAAGCGTTATTTCAACTAATGTATAACCTGCCCCTGAGTAACGAATTGTTGTGTCAGGCGCAGATTCAATAGTAACAGGCTTATTTTTTGCGGGATGAACGCCATTAAACGTTTGAACATCGGAGGGTATGTTTTCGCCCTTTTCGTAGCCCATATAGCCCCCTTCACTTAAACCCGATGAATGATTGAGTAAATTTTTAAACGTGACTGGCGATTCTTGGTTTTGTTTTCCGGACGGTAGAGCGCTTGAGAACAAATATTCTTCAATATTTTTATCAATATTAACAACCCCTTTGTCTCGCATTCTCATAACGCCGAATGCGGTCGCTGGTTTTGCAATAGATGCAGCCTGAAACACCGTTATCGGCGTAACAGCTTCTTGTGATGAAACTGAGACAGAGCCATATCCCGCAACCCAAGATATTTTCCCACTTTTAATCAACGCGAAACTAAGACCCGGTACTTTATAACGTAAAAGCCTTTCCTCGACTGTGAAAGTCTTATCGTGACCAAAACTAACAGGTAACCGTAGTCCGTTTTCAACCAATGATTGTTGCGTTACCGAAATCGATTTTTTTTCAACACCGCTGTTAGCCTTTGATAAACCGCAACTTAACACCAACAATATGAACAAAATTTGCTTCATGTGTTTCTCTTTAATATGACTAGAATTTGATGCTTCAATGATTGCTAAAGCTAATCCTAAAAACATGATTTTTCGGTGACTTTTTATGACCATTGGTGACCTTTAATAGTGTTTGTGATAGTTTTGTTTTCTGCGATCAAACACAGTTGTTGTCTACAGAAAACAACGAACAACAGCTCGAACCCATCTTAGTAGAATTGCTATCTTACTTTTGTCATCATCCTGACAAAATCATTAGTAGGGACGAACTAATAGAGTCGGTTTGGCTTGGGCGCATAGTAAGTGATAACGCTGTTAACCGCGCTATCACTAAACTCAGAAAGTGCTTAGGTGACAGCCCTAAACCTCCAAAATTCATTGCTACTTTTCCTAAAAAGGGCTACAAATTTATCGCTGACGTCGAGAGAATCACTCAGTATGGTGAGATTCGCACGACACGTCGAACAAGCGAGAATACTTATTCGAAACCGAAACTCACAAAAAACAGACTATTCAAATTCAGCTTTGTTATTCCCTTTATCGTTATTAGCCTTGTGTTGTTTTGGATTATGGCAAACGATGACAAGCCTGCGCTGTTACCACAGCTAAAGCCTCTTACTCGCGCAAGTGGCCAAGAATGGAGCCCCTCTGTTTCTCCAGACCAAAAATACTTAATGTTTGTAGAAGTACTCGCCAACAAAATGTATTTATATATTAAGCAACTTTCTGATGGACAAAAAATAGAAGTTAAGCCAAGTGATGATCCAAACGCTTGGGTCGGACCTGCAAGCTGGAGCCCTGATGGTAGCAATATTGTTTATTTAGTGGCGACCAAAAACTACTGCCGCTACTACACCCAATCATTTGATCAACTACGACTTGGTAAACCCAAACTTATTTATAGTTGCCCAGCAGGAAGTTATGGAAAAATTGCTTATACTCATTCTAATGAACAACTAATATTTGCTGAACGTCTAACCGCTAATGCGCCATATGTGCTATTTGAATTTGATCTTACAACTGGTACTAAGCGGAGATTAAATCAACCACCTTTGATTCTTGGCGGCAATATATCTTTCGATTTGCACCCAAGAAAAAACCGATTGTTGATTTCATCTCCTGACGAAAAAATTTGGGAGGGATTCTATTCAATTGACCTTGATACAGATGAACTTTCACTTTTATTCAAGCTTGATAGCTATATATGTTGCGGGATTTGGGAGCATTCTGGCGAACGTATCGTACTTATGGGTGATCACCCAGCAACGCAACTTATTAGTTATGATCTACAAGGCCAAGATAAGACCGTTTTCTACAGCGGTTCCCAAAGGCTATATCCACCAGAAAGACATCCAAACGGACTAGATTACCTTTTGTCTGCAGGCAAGAGTAATCTTGATGTTAAAGTCTTTCCCTTTAATTCGTCTGACAGTCACCATATTGTAAATACTTCGGTTGACGATAGATTGGCCATAGCCAACCCAGTAGATCTGCGAGTTGCTTTCGTTGGACTTGCCAGTGGCAACGAAGAAATTTGGATATCCGACAGTACTGGAAAACATCAAAGGCAGCTTACACACTTTGACGATCAGCGGCATTACGTAGATTTAAGTTGGTCACCAAATGGAAAACTTCTTGCTGGGCTCACATTAAATGAGATTCATCTATACGATATAACTCTCGCTAAAGAGAATGTGTTGCCTCTACCCCAAGCAGAAATACGTGCAATGTCTTTTAAAGACAATCGGACGATCGCCTTTAGCGTTAAACAAAACGATAAATGGATCGCAAAACGATACAACATCGAAACACTCGAGGTTTCAAATTTTGACAATCGATGGCAATTTATTCATTTCGATGCGAATGAAGAGGATACTTTGTGGATAGACCAAGAAAACAAAATATACGCCGGTGCTTCTGCAAATCCGATATCCATATCTGGATTTGATAAATTTGAGCTGATGCATGGAAGAAACTTTAATTTAAGAAAGTTCGGGAACAGTTGGTATTGGCAAAAATGGGACAATAACCAATATCAGTTATATGAAATGAATGAAAATGGTACTGAGCCCAAGCCTATATTGCGGTCAGATCACGAGCACTTTGATGTCTTCTCAGAAGGCATCATTTTCCACAGTGCGGAACAGCCCCACACTGACATATTTCAAACTGTGCTACAAAAATAATTTTACCGCCTGTCATAGCTTCGAAGTAACTCACAAAAAACCCGCAACTCAGAAAGTTGCGGGCTTCAATATTTTTGCATTGCAAAAAGACTCAATGCATTGTGATGGAGTGGCTTACATCATGCCGCCCATTCCACCCATGCCGCCCATATCAGGCATTGCAGGTGCTGGCGCTTCGTCTTGTGGTAAATCGGCTACCATTGCTTCGGTAGTGATCATCAAGCTAGCGATTGACGCAGCGAATTGAAGCGCAGAACGCGTTACTTTAGTTGGGTCAAGAATACCCATTTCTAGCATGTCGCCGTATGTATCGTTGCCCGCATTAAAGCCGAAGTTACCTTCGCCGTTCTTGATTGCATTAGTTACAACAGATGCTTCTGCACCAGCGTTAGTAGAAATCTGACGTAAAGGTGCTTCCATCGCACGAAGTAACAAGTTTACGCCGTGTGTTTGGTCTTCGTTATCACCTGTTAATCCAGCAATTTTAGCTGCAGTACGTACAAGTGCAACACCACCACCAGGGACAACGCCTTCTTCTACTGCCGCGCGAGTTGCATGCAATGCATCTTCAACACGTGCTTTTTTCTCTTTCATTTCAACTTCAGTCGCAGCGCCTACTTTGATAACTGCAACACCACCCGCTAGTTTAGCCAGACGTTCTTGAAGTTTTTCTTTGTCGTAGTCAGAGCTAGATTCTTCGATTTGACCACGAATTTGTGAGCAACGACCTTCAATAGCATCTTGGTCACCAGCGCCATCAACAACCGTAGTGTTGTCTTTGCTGATAACAACGCGCTTAGCAGTACCTAGGTCTTCTAATTGCACTTTTTCAAGCTCTAGACCAATCTCTTCAGAAATTACTGTACCACCAGTAAGTGTCGCGATGTCTTGTAGCATTGCTTTACGACGGTCACCAAAACCTGGTGCTTTAACCGCAGCAACTTTAACGATACCGCGCATGTTGTTTACAACAAGCGTCGCAAGTGCTTCACCTTCAACATCTTCAGCAATAATAAGTAAAGGCTTAGAGGCCTTTGCTACTGCTTCAAGCGTTGGTAGTAATTCACGAATGTTAGACACTTTTTTGTCTACTAACAAAATGAATGGGCTGTCTAGCTCAACAGAACCATTTTCTTGATTAGTCATAAAGTAAGGTGACAAGTAACCACGGTCAAACTGCATACCTTCAACGACTTCTAATTCGTTTTGCAGTGCTTGGCCTTCTTCTACGGTAATAACACCTTCTTTACCTACTTTGTCCATTGCATCGGCAATAATTTGACCAACTTCAGCATCGGAGTTTGCAGAGATAGTACCTACTTGAGCGATAGCTTTACTATCAGAACACTCAGTAGATAATGTTTTAAGCTCTTCAACAGCAGCAATTACTGCTTTGTCGATACCGCGCTTAAGATCCATTGGGTTCATACCAGCGGCGACTGATTTAAGGCCTTCAGTAACAATTGCTTGCGCAAGTACAGTTGCAGTAGTCGTACCGTCACCCGCTTCATCATTTGCTTTAGACGCGACTTCTTTTACCATTTGTGCGCCCATGTTTTCGAACTTATCGTCTAGCTCGATCTCTTTTGCAACAGACACACCATCTTTAGTAATGGTTGGAGCACCAAATGATTTATCTAGTACTACGTTACGGCCTTTAGGGCCTAGGGTAACTTTTACTGCGTTAGCTAATACATTAACGCCTTTTAGCATTTTTGTGCGAGCGTCGTCGCCAAAACGTACTTCTTTAGCTGCCATGTGTTTTTTCCTCTAATTTGATTAATTGCTCAAACTTGATGAGTTAAATTGGTTTATTACTCAACGATTGCAAGAATGTCGCTTTCGCTTAGGATAAGCACTTCTTCACCGTCTAATTTGTCAGTTTTAACGCCGTAACCGTCGTTGAAAATCACCGTGTCACCCACTTTTACATCAAGTGCTTGCACATTACCGTTTTCAAGTACACGGCCATTGCCTACAGCAATAACGCTACCGCGAGTAGATTTTTCTGCTGCAGAACCGGTAAGTACGATGCCACCTGCAGACTTGCTTTCAACTTCTTCGCGCTTAATGATGACGCGATCGTGTAAAGGACGAATTGCCATTTTCAAATCTCCTGAAAATTCCAATTTACATTATGGTTTAAGTAATCACTTATTCTTGCTGCTCATACAGAACATTAAAAACAAGTATGAAATCGTTATGATGCAAGCTAAGTGGGGGTCGTAGAAATAAACTCAAGGGTTGGATTTAAATTTTTTATATTTTTTTTATAAGTTATTCATCACACAATTTATTCGAGCCGGGGCTTATTGTCGTTGTCTGTTTTATCAACATATTCACCATCAAACACCGTGCCTTGAGCTCCGTCTGAGTTTTGCTGGCTATTTGCATTAAATGACTCCGCATTAGCGCTATCATGCTGACTGCGATTTCCAGTGCCATGCATATTAAAGTAAAAACCACTGCTACCCGTTTTTTGTTGCCTATGCATCAAATGTTTTACAACTGATGCGGCAATCATTGCGCGAGAAAAAGGTAGGGTAAAAAGTAGGCCAATACCATCAGTAATAAACCCAGGTGTCACCAATAGCACACCAGCAATAAGTAAAAGTATCCCTTCACTTAACTCTTTACCGGGCATTTCGCCTGCCGCTGTTTTTGCTTGCACCGTTTGCAAGGTTGATAAGCCTTCCCGTTTAACAAAATAGGCACCAAAAAATGCCGTGACTAGTACTAAAAAGAAGGTATTCCAACCGCCAATGCCATCAGAAACCGACATCAATAACATAATTTCGGAAATTGGTAATACAGCAAAAAGTAAAAAAAGAATGAGCAAAATCGCCTCCAGTGTTCGAAATATATACATTGGGATTTTTTATTCACTTTCAATCCAGTGCAATAAAAAGATAGTATCTACACTCTTGTTAGGGTTTGATGCATTACGAAGTGCCTAGCACGAAATTTTTTGACCATTGATTGGGTCACTTGTGTAATCAATTTGTGCGTAACACAGCACAATATCAATATTAGACAGCAATATCAGTAGAAGGCAAACCATGGGCGTTACACAAGCAGTATCTCGCACAAGCAAACAGTTAGCTGCATTCACTTTTGCATTTTTCGTTATCTTAAGTGGTATTACAAGTGCCAATAATGCGCGTGCACAGTTAACGCCAGAATCTTTATTTTCTGATTCACCTACTTTTTTGAAAGTTGACGAAGCCTTCATGCTTGATTTCGAACAACGCGAAGACAAGCTTATCGTTAAATGGACAATTGCCAATGGTTACTATTTATACAAGAAGCAGTTTAAGACAAAAGCAAAAGGTGCCGAAATTGGCGAAGCGTCATATCAAAAAGGGGTAGAAATTGAAGATGAGTTTTTCGGCATTTCTGAAGTATTCTTCGACAACACCGAAATTGTTTACCCCATCAAACACGCGAATAAAGACAGCGTTATCAGTTTGCGTTTTCAAGGCTGTGCAGAAGCGGGGCTTTGCTACCCGCCGACAACCAAAGTCATATATTTAGACGCCGTAGGAGAGTCCACTAACACCTCTGTTAGCGCAGAATCAGACGGAACGCGAGTAAAATCACAACAATTTACGCTTGCTGATCAACTTTTGTCAGATCAAAGCCTTGCCATTAGCTTAGGACTCCTTTTACTCCTTGGCATTGGTTTGGCATTTACGCCATGTGTTTATCCAATGTACCCAATTATTTCGAGTATTGTTATTGGTAAAGGCAAAGAACAGGTATCGCTCGTGAATGCCTTTGTTCTCTCATTTGTGTATGTTCAAGGGATGGCAATTACATACAGTATTCTTGGCCTAATTGTGGCGTCCGCTGGCGTGCAGTTTCAGGCGATGCTTCAACATCCGGTGCTTCTTGGTATTTTCATCATTCTATTTGTACTGTTATCGCTCGCCATGTTCGGCTTATATGAAATCCAGTTACCCAGCAAATGGCAAGAAAGACTTAACAGTCTTAGCAATAACCAAAAACGCGGAAATTTAGTCGGCGTGTTTTTTATGGGCGTGATTTCGGGGCTTGTCGCATCTCCTTGCACAACGGCACCGCTGACTGCAGTGTTGTTAGTAGTTGCGCAATCAGAGTCATTGGTTTTTGGATTTAGTGCCTTATACGCGCTATCTCTTGGTATGGGAATTCCACTGATATTGTTTGCCATGACGGGTGGAAAACTGCTGCCAAAAGCAGGCCAATGGATGAACGTTATCAAAATTGTATTTGGCTTTATGATGCTAACTGTAGCCATCCTCTTTATTGAAAGAATTTTTGTTGCCGACTGGACCACACTGCTTTGGTCAGCACTCAGTTTAGGCTTATTTGGTTACCTTTACGTGGTTAACCAGGAAACATCAGCGTCATTTGCAAAAGGTATTCGCAGTATTGTTGTTATCGCGGGTTTGGTTTATGCAACAATATATGCACTACAAAGTATTGAGCGGAATACTGCACTTAACACTGGCTTGTTTTCTTATGCTAGTAGCGAACACGACAAAGCAGCACACCCAGAATTTGTTGTAGTTAAAGACCTCAAAGATTTCGAGCAAAAGCTTGCTGACGCGAATGCACAAGGTAAATCAGTTATGGTAGATTTATATGCCGATTGGTGCGTTGCCTGTAAGGAATTTGAAAAATACACATTTCCAGACCCGCAAGTAGTCGATGCTTTGAAAGACACCGTCTGGATGCAAATTGATTTGACCGACAATACACCGACCAATTTAGCTTTTCAGGAAAAGTTTAATGTATTGGGGCTCCCCACTATATTGTTTTTTAATGTAAACGGCGGCGAAGTAGCGCAAGCGCGTGTAACGGGTTTTATGAAAGCTGCCCCCTTTGCTGAACATGTCAAACTAACGCTAAAAAATTAATCGAATCTTATTCGCAACTAGACTGTTCATGAATAATGCTCTCGGTAACGTGGCCGAATGCAAAAAAATTAAACTTTTGTCTAATTAAGTCTAAACTTTTAGTGAACCCCTACGATAACTTCTTATACCTTAGTCTGCAAAATTGCTTTATCTAACACTCTTTACAATTTGTACAATAAATCGTCAATTTTTTGGTCATTAGTGTCAATTCTTTGTCGTTGTAAACCGATAGATAACAGTATATTTTGCTGGTTCCTTGAGTTATTTGAATATGTTTTCAATGTCTCCAAAAATGCTGTTGCTTGCCTGCTTTTTTATAGTTGTATCTGCAGTCATTTTATACACGGGATTCGCACACGTCGCAATCGTTTGGTTGTCGATTGGCTTACTAGTGTGCTTAGTACTGCAAGGAAAAGCACATAGTACGAAAGTGCCTGATGTCGAAGAAAATGCGATAACATCGTCTGATTCTAGCGCCGCTTTTTCTGAAATGGAATGTCTCTTTGAAGAGTTCGTTCCGGCCCTCTCTGAATGTGAACGTAATCTCGCTGACATTAAAAGTACCCAAGACGACGCAGTACATACCTTGGGCGAGAGTTTTACGGAATTGCAAGAATTGGTGCGCATGCAATCAGAAACAATTCAACGTTTAATAAGAATTGACGACAACGAAGAACAATCTGATGAAGAGCTTCTATATAGCGAACAAATGCGGCAGTTCGCAAATAATACAGCGATTACCTTAGACAAATTCATTCAGTCTACTGTCGATATGTCCGCTTCATCTATGGCACTACTGGATCAAGTAACCGAAATATACGAGTCTGTGCCTGAAGTCTTAAAAGCAGTGAAAGACATAGACAGTATTGCCGACCAAACAAACTTACTGGCCTTAAATGCGGCAATTGAAGCAGCTCGTGCAGGTGAACATGGCAGAGGTTTCGCGGTAGTTGCTGACGAAGTTCGCTCACTATCCAATCGGTCATCAGAATTTAGTGAACAAATTCAGGCCAAACTAACCGCTATGTCAAAACAAATTGAAGGATTAACCGGAGAGGTAGGTGCGCTGGCAAGTTATGACGTAAGTTATGTTATTGAAGCCAAAAAAGATATTAATCTAGCGCTCAACAGTATCATAGAAAAAGCCGAATCAGATTCAGAAGTCACGTCTGGACTAGAGAAAATGTCTATTGACTTAGAAGCGTCCTTATCCAAAGCGATACGCGGCTTACAGTTTGGTGATATCAATGGCCAGAACTTAAGTTATACGAAAGATTCTATCACTTTCATTGGCAATAGTTTAGCAAGTACAAACATATCCAACATTGAAGAAGTCACCCAACAGGTGCACGCACACATTAACAAAATTAACGAGCGTAAAAACAGCCAACATAACCCAGTGTCCGCGAATAGTATGGACGCTGGCGATGTCGACCTGTTTTAACTGAGGAGCAAGTTATGAGTGAAAAGTCATTGAGTATTCCCGAGCGATTTGATTTTGGTTACCACAAAGAATTCACTGAGCAATATCAACGAATATTAAACGAAGGCGGTATAAGCGATATCGCATTAGATTTTACAAAAGTAAGTTATTTAGACAGTTCAGCATTAGGCATGATGGTACTTTTTCAAAAAAAGGCAAAAAGCCAAAATATATCAGTACGTATTAGAGGTGCACGAGAGAGCGCAAAAGAAATTCTACTCATTGCCAATTTCGACAGGCTGTTTGACATCAGCTAATGATTCAGTGTGCCAAAAGACAACCAAGGTTTAAATGTTTTGAACTATAGAAGAGTGCAACGATGAGAGTCCTTATCATCGAAGATGACGCGTTATTTGCTGAAATATTGCAAAGCTTTTTGGAAGAGAAGCAGTGCAACACAATCATTGCAGATACTATAGCGTCAGCTAGACAGCTCTTACGCGCGTCGAGCTTTCAATTCATTTTGCTAGACAATCATCTACCCGATGGCGATGGCATAAGCTTTATTGACGTAATAAAAGAAGAATTAGCGATTGGCACTCCGGTTGTAATGATTACAGCAGAAGACAATCAAATTACTATGTCAGAAGCATTCGAAAGGGGCGCCGATGACTTCTTAATGAAGCCCCTTTCTTTAGATTTACTTTGGCAAAAAGTTCAACGCGTCAGTGCACTTTACAAAAAAGAAAGCATGTTAGCAGAACAGACTAGTCGTTTAAGAGCGTTGCTCGACCAAAACGAACAGGAAGAACGATTAGCTCGCTATGTATATGAACACATGGCATCAACATTAATCCAAGATACCAAAGGTATCGACCCATACCTGCAATCATCTAGTTCATTTAATGGTGATGTACTTATTTCAGAAACGTCACCCAACGGTAATAGAATTATTTTCTTAGCTGATGCAACAGGGCATGGTCTTGCCGCTGCAATTAGTATTCTCCCACTAGTAACGACAATTAAGGCCATGATAAGGAAAGGGTTAGCGCTAGCTCATATTGTTCATGAAACCAACTCTAAACTTTGTAAAGAGCTACCTGACGACAAATTCGTGGCACTTATCGGACTAGAAATTAGCTTCAATTTAAAACAGTTTTCTATCTTCAACGGCGGAATGCCAGACCTTATAGCTTTACGCCATGATGGCGAAATCGAAAGCTTCAGTGCCAAGAGTATGGCACTCGGTATTTTAGAATCTGACGAATTTGAACCAATAATCGCGACGCGGGAGATTCACCCTTATAAGAATCTCTTTTTCTTTAGTGACGGCTTGATTGAACAACGCAACTCTGAAGGCGAAGAGTATGGTATGACTCGTCTGTTGTCGGTGTTAAGTCGCTACAAAAACAGAGACTCTTTAGTCAGTCTAGTAGTAAATTATTTTACTATTTTCAACAAGATGCGTGAACTAGAAGACGATTTATCTCTTTGCGACGTTCAACTAGATACGCTAGTAGACAACTACCTGCATAGCGAAAAACCTGATGAGCTCGGTAAATCTGGCAAGGTTAATGCTTCTGTTACGTTGTCAGGCAGTTTAATTGCCACTACTGACATTGTCGGTTGTTTCGATGGCCTTATGCGTTGTGTCGATATTATTGGTGATTTGCGGCAACGGGCGTTCACGGTATTTGCCGAACTTATTAGCAACGCCTTAGATCATGGCGTATTGGAGCTAGATTCTTCGTTAAAAGACGATTATGCCGGATTTGCAGAATATTTGGCGCTAAAAGAAGAACGCCTAACGTCCGTTGACGACAACGATGAAATAGTAATTACATTTATATATGACCCCAGTAAGAACGAAGTCACGTTCGGCATCAAGGATTCTGGGGCTGGTTATGACATGGAGTCCACATCCGAAATGCAAGATGGCTCCCTCTCAGGTCGCGGTCTTTCATTAATAAAGAAACTTTGCAAAACAGTTGAGGTAAGCCCGCCCGGCAACCAAACAACAGTGCAAATAAAAAGAGAGTTTTAATTGATGAGTAAGCACATTTTAGTCGTTGACGATTCGCCATCGATTCGTCAAATGGTTCAAGTAACGCTTAAATCTGCGAGTTATCAAGTCACTACTGCAGAAGATGGTCAAGCTGCCCTGGATGTGTGTAAACGCATGCAGTTTGACTTTGTGTTGACAGACCAAAACATGCCTCGTATGGACGGCCTCACACTCATAAAGTCGCTTAGAAATATTGGTTCTTATCGAGCAACGCCTATCGTAGTGTTGACCACTGAAGCAAGTGACAATATGAAAGCACAAGGTCGAGCAGCAGGTGCGACAGGTTGGATGGTAAAACCATTCGATCCGCAAAAGCTGCTCGCAGTCGCGTCAAAAGTTCTGAACTAGAGGCAAACTTTATGTCTGTAGACATGAGTCAATTCTTCGAAGTATTTTTCGAAGAAAGTCATGAGCACCTCGATGAAATGGAACGTCTGTTGATGAACCTTTCTCTCGATGAGCCTGATATTGAAGATTTAAATAGTATATTCAGGGCTGCGCACTCAATAAAAGGTGGCAGCGGTGTATTTGGCTTCGATGCCCTTACGGGTCTCACCCATGTAATGGAGAATATTCTTGACTTAGCACGTAATCAAGAAATAACCATTACCAAAGAAATTGTCGACCAATTGCTCATCACCGTCGATAAACTAAAAGTCATTCTTGAATGTTATCAAAATGAAGAAGATATCGACTGGTCGGCGATTGAAAAAGGCACTTCAGCTTTAGAGGCCCTGCTAAAAGATTCTCCCATAGATAGTGAAAGCGGCGACACTACCCCCGAAGAAGATGAAGGTTTCGGTTTATTTGAAAGCCCTGTAGTAGCCGAAAATGGCGATGAAACCTTTGGTTTTTTCGATACCCAAGAAATTGAAAAGAAAGAGACAGCGTATGGCTTCTTTGAAGATGAAGACGGAACGCAAAACAACGCAGCGCCTGGAAATGAACAAACGCCTACCGATAAAGACACTTCTAATGATCACGGTGAAGCATTTGGTTTCTTTGATGAAGAATCAAGCAATGATCAAGTAAATTCAGAAAGTAAAGCACCTGACGAAGATGGATTCGGTTTTTTTGATGCCCCCACATCCGATGACTCAACGCCCAAGAATACAGAATCTATCAAACCGGCAACAGCGACGCCTCAGTCTGCAGCTTCTGCACCAAAGCAAACTACCAAAACTGCGGTAAAAAAACCTAAACCCAAGGCAAGTAAAAAACCGCGTACTGAAAGCAAAGAATCATCATCTATTAGAGTCGACACAGGCAAGATTGATTCTATCGTCAATTTAGTCGGTGAACTTGTTATCACGCAATCCATGATTCAAATTCTAGGGAAAGAAGTACATGGGGAAACGGAAGAAAAGCTCGACGGTGCCATTGGCGAGCTGTCTCGCAATATTAGAGAAATTCAAGAAGCAGTGATGTCTATGCGCATGTTGCCAATGTCATTCGCATTTAACCGCTTTCCCCGGGTTGTCAGGGATCTCGCCGATAAACTTGGTAAAGATATTAATTTAGTTATCGAAGGTGGTAACACTGAAATCGACAAAGGCTTAATTGAAAAACTTGTTGATCCCCTAACCCATTTAATCCGCAATAGTATTGATCATGGCATCGAGATGCCAGACACGCGCAGTGCGATGGGCAAATCACCTCAAGGCACTGTTATTCTTAACGCCGAACAACGCGGCGGTAGCATTATAATTACAATCACTGATGACGGCGCAGGGTTAAACAGAGAAAAAATACTGAGTAAAGCGATAGCAAATGGCCTTGTGCAATCAAACGACATTCCTGATAACGAGGTGTGGCCGCTGATTTTTGAACCTGGTTTTTCGACTGCTGAAGCAGTAACGGATGTATCCGGTCGTGGTGTAGGCATGGACGTTGTACGAAGGAATATTGAGTCTATTGGTGGTATTGTCGAGATTGAAAGCCACGCTGGCGAAGGCTCAGTCTTTAGCATTCGATTACCACTGACCTTAGCAATTGTTGACGGTATGTGCGTATCTGTCGGCGAGCAAACCTTTGTGATTCCCCTCACGAATATTGTTGAATCGATGCAACCGCAAGCGGGACAAATAAAAACTATTGGCAATGACCACTTATTGTGGGTAAGAGACGAATACTGGCCAATCATTGAACTGCACAAAATGATGAGTATCGGTAAAGCGAAGACAAAGCCAACCGACGCCATTATTGTGTTGGTAGAAACCAGTCGCAAACGCTTTGGCATTTTAGTAGATGACCTTGAAGGGCAACAGCAAGTTGTCATAAAGAGCTTAGAACGACACTATAAACGCGTACCAGGTGTAGCCGGTGCAACCATTATGGGTGACGGCTGTGTTGCCATGATCCTTGACGTAGAATCGCTATCAAACGAAATAAACATCCCGACTATTCAGGAGGTGTCAGGTGGCAACTAGTACAAAGAAGCCAGAACAACACACAGAAAATGAACACAAAAACGAATTTCTTACCTTTGTATTGGGCGAAGAAAACTACGCACTAGATATCATGACAGTAAAAGAAATTCGGGGCTATGAACAAGTAACTAAAATTGCCAACGCACCTGACTACATTAAGGGAGTCCTCAATCTGCGCGGCGACATTGTGCCGATTATCGACTTACGTATTAAATTTGGTGTAGGTCAAGCCACTTACAACGAATTTACGATCGTCATTATGTTGATGATTGACGAACGTATCGTCGGCATCGTAGTGGATGAAGTGAGTGACGTCATAAAAGTCGGCACTTCTCAAATTAAACCCCCTCCTGAATTCGGCGTTGCGTTCGATAGTGCTTATTTACATGGGCTAACGACCATCAGTGAACAAATGATTATTTTAGTCAATATTCAAAAATTAATTTCAAGTGACGAACTGGGCTTATATGACCCAGCAGTAACCGCGGAGCAAGATTAACATGAAATTCCTCAACTGGCTCGATAACGTTAAATTATCTAAAAAAATGAGTATCATAGCTATACTCGCGCTGATAGGACTAGGCTTACCTACGTACTACTACTCCGAACTTTCGTACAAAAACCAACTATCAGCAGAAATGGAACTTCGCGGTATTCCAGTTGCGTCTGCCGTGGTTAAGCTTAAGAAGTATGTAGCCTTGCATCGAGGCACATCAGCAAAACTATTTAACGGCAATCAAGCGGCTGTTTCCGCAATCGAGAGCAAAAGTAGCAAAGTAGATCAACAATTTACTGCGATTGGGCAGCTAATTAACGAAGCCGGTGGAGAAGAAACTAAGGATTTATTGGATGGCTTAAATGAATTGAATAATCGATGGAATACAATAAAGTCAAATGTAAACAGTAGAAACTACACTGCTATTGAATCATTTAACGTACATTCAAACTTAATCGTCATTGCTGATTTGTACTTAGGTGAAGTAATGAATCATTTCTCACTTAACTATGATACTGGTGCGGCAAGCCACCACTTGATAGTAGCCAATTTGCAGGATATGCCTCGTTTAGCAGATGCCATTGGCAAAGTCAGAGGAGCTGGCGCTGGAGCTCTTTCTACTTCGACAATCGCCAATGGAGTAAAAAGCACTATTCGAGCAAATATATCTAGCATTAGAACGCCCTTGCAAGATTTCAAAATGAACATGGCTGCAGCTTCGCATGCAGATATTCGATTAAGGGATGGTTATAGTGCCGCTAGTAACTTTATCAGCAGCGTCGATTCTGCATTAAAAATGGCAGAAAGAGAAACATTAGAAAAAAATTCACCAACTTATGACGCAACACAATTCTTTAATGAATACACTGAGTTGCTAAATACACTGTATGCGCAACACGATGAAAACATGGTAAAATTAACGACAATAATTGCTGAACGAAAAAGCGCAATAGCCCAAGATAGAATTACGACGCTCACTATAATATGTATTTTATTAGGTATCATTAGCGTTATTGGATTTGTCGTCATACGCTCAATTCAAGTTTCTACCATGTCTTTAATTGGACATTTCATCAAAATTTCAAAAGGCGAATATAACATTAAGTTTAATGTTGACCGAAAAGATGAAATGGGGATATTAGAAAATGAACTATCCAAGTTAAATACTCAACTTCAGATCGCAGCAAAAACCTCAATTGAGGCATCTAGAGTTAAAGAGGCGCTCGATAATACTTCCAGTTGCTTTATGATGGCAGACACAAACAGAAATATCGTGTACATGAATCACTCAGTATATAAACTTCTAAAGGAAGCTGAATCTGCAATTCGCAAAGAACTCCCGCATTTCAACGTAGAATCCCTAATAGGGACAAATATTGATTCGTTTCACGTTAACCCATCGCATCAGCACCGTATCCTTGACAAACTAGAAGGCAAACATGAAGCCAACCTTAAGTTAGGCGGATACATATTTAAGTTGATAGTAAACCCAATTATTGATGAGGGCGGGAATAACTTAGGTCATAGTGTAGAGTGGCAAGATTTAACAAAAATTAAGGAAGAAGAGCGTAAAGTTGCGCGTATACTGGAAGCACTAAATTGTACAACCACAAATGTAATGCTTGCCGATGCAAATAGAAACATTATTTATATGAACCGGTCTGTACGAGCGTTGATGAAACAGGCCGAATCAGACTTAAAGAAAGTCTTACCACATTTTGATGCTGACACACTAATAGGTGCAAATATGGATACATTCCATAAAGATCCTAGCCATCAAAAGGCTCTTCTTGAGAGGCTAAAAAAATCATATACATCTCATATTAAAGTCGGTCCTAGGCATTTTAGGCTTGTCGCAAATCCAATCTTTGACTCTGACGGAGAGCGCCTAGGTTATGTAGTAGAGTGGTTAGAGCGAACTAAAGAAGTTAACGCAGAACAAGAAATTGCTGAAATTGTTCAAGCAAGCTTAGAAGGTAATTTTGAAAAACGCGTAAACGAAAACGACAAAGAAGGCTTTATGCTAACAATGGCACAAGGCTTGAATCAACTAATGAAAACAACAGAAAGCGGCCTGAATGAAGTAAGTAATGTATTGCTAGCCATTTCAGAGGGTGATTTAACTAAGCGTATCAACTCTGATTTTAAGGGCACATTTAATGACCTCAAAAATTACTGCAATACAACCAATGAGAACTTAGTGTCCGTTATCAGCAAAATTCGCGAAGCTAGTGATACAATCAACAACGCTTCTTCTGAAATTGCACAAGGTAACTCAGATCTTTCTACTCGCACAGAACAGCAAGCATCAAGCCTTGAAGAAACGGCGTCAAGCATGGAAGAACTCACCAGTACTGTCCGACTAAACGCAGAGAACGCAAACCAAGCCAATGGTCTAGCATCACAAGCTGTTGACGTCGCCGGAAATGGTGGCGCCCTTATCCAACAAGTGGTTACTACCATGGCCTCAATCAACGAAAGTGCACAGAAAATATCTGACATCATTGGCGTAATTGATGGCATTGCCTTCCAAACTAACATATTAGCGTTAAATGCGGCAGTTGAAGCGGCCAGAGCCGGGGAGCAAGGTCGAGGGTTTGCAGTAGTTGCGTCAGAAGTACGCACACTTGCACAACGTTCTGCAAATGCTGCAAAAGACATTAAAGACTTGATTTCAGACTCGGTAACCAAAGTTGAAAGTGGCAATGAACTTGTTAGTCAATCGGGTGAAACCATGCAAGAAATCGTTGTGGCAATCCAACGCGTTAACGACATCATGAGCGAAATTGCTGCCGCATCCGCAGAACAAGCAAGTGGCATAGATGAAGTCAGTAAAGCAGTATCTCAAATGGATGAAATGACGCAACAGAATGCTGCGCTGGTTGAAGAAGCTGCTGCCGCCGCAGAAAGCATGCGGGGTCAAGCTGGCGACTTAAATAGTCAAGTTGGAACATTTAAACTAGATACTAAAGATGTAACCACAAATATCGTCAAAAGCTCACCTGATTTACTAAGTCAACAATTTGATGAATTGCCCTCAGTCGCGAGCGCGAGGCCAAGTACCAAAGCCATACCAGCCATCTCGGAAGAAGATGAATGGGAAAGCTTTTAGACAATGGCTTTAAGCGCTGAAAAAGACAAAGAATTTGAGTTTCGCTCGGCTGATTTTAATGCGGTGAGAACGAAACTCAAGGCAATTGCCGGCATCAATTTATCTGAGAATAAAGATTCAATGGTATACAGCCGCCTATCTCGGCGCATAAGACATTTGAAACTTCGCTCATTCTCTGAATATTTACAATACGTAGACGCACATATTGATGAGCACGAAGAATTTGTAAATGCGTTGACGACAAACCTCACGTCATTCTTCAGAGAGAAACATCACTTCGACTATTTAAAGCGTTTTGTAGCATCAAATAAACGTCCATTGAAAATATGGTGTGCGGCGGCTTCGACAGGAGAAGAACCCTACTCGATTGCGATGAGCGTAGTGGAAGGATTCGGCAAGTTTGATATCCCTGTCAACGTGGTATCTTCTGATATCGATAGTAAAGTGCTAACAAAAGCAAGCGCAGGCATATACGACATAAAACAATTGGATGGATTAGCCAAGGATGTAAAAAAACGTTTTTTTCACCGTGGCAAAGGAAAAAATCAAGACTTGGCTCGTGTAGTCCCCGAGCTTAGGCGACTAGTTAACTTTAAAAAGATAAATTTAATGGACGCGTCTTGGGATTTAGCAAAAGACTTTGATATTGTATTTTGCAGAAATGTCATGATTTATTTCGACAAACCAACCCAACTCGACATTTTGACAAAGATTGTCCGCCATATGAAATCAGACAGTCTTTATTTTGCCGGTCACTCTGAAAATTTTTCTCATGTAAGCACACTACTAACGCCCCTTGGTAAAACCATCTATCGGCCTAAGATATAAGGTATAACGCATGAGTGAATATTTAACTGAACACTTGGCACCTAATCGATATTTTGATAAAAATTTCAATATGAATGCCGTTAAAATTTTACCTGGCGAATATTTTGCAACCCAAGAAAACACACTCATCGTTACCGTGCTTGGGTCTTGCATTTCGGTATGTTTGCGTGACCCGATATTGAGAGTTGCGGGTATGAATCATTTCTTACTACCTGCGAACAATGACGATGCTAGCGTTGACACAGATTCGGCTCGATATGGCGTTTATGCAATGGAAGTACTCATCAATCATATGTTGAAGCTAGGCTCTCCTAAACGTCGCCTTGAGGCCAAAATATTTGGCGGTGGCAACGTAATGCAACAATTTAGAACCCATAGCGTCGGCGAAAAAAATGCTGCATTCATCACTGAATATATGCAAACAGAAGACATCAAGGTAACGGCTACTGATGTATTGGGAGAATACCCAAGAAAGATTTACTTTTTCCCAGAATCCGGGGAGGTAAAAGTCAGAAAACTCAAATCAATGCATAACACGACTATCATTGATCGTGAGTCAGCCTACCGCTCTAAAATTGACAAACAGCCTGCATCAGGCGACGTAGATTTGTTTTAACACAAGAGAGACTTATGCCAATAAAAGTATTAGTTGTTGATGATTCCGCGTTAATTCGCAGTTTGTTGAGTGAAATAATTAAACAAGATCCTGAATTAACGCTTGTTGGCGTTGCAGCCGATGCCTATGTAGCCAAAGACATGGTGGTTAAACTAAATCCAGACGTGATTACCCTCGACATCGAGATGCCAAAAGTGGATGGGCTGACGTTTTTAGATAAGTTAATGAAAGCTAAACCAACACCGGTATTAATGATATCAACATTAACAGAAAAAGGTGCAGAGGCCACTATTCGCTCGCTAGAACTAGGCGCGATTGACTTTATCCCTAAGCCAAAGCTCGACGTAGCGAAAGGCATTGCAGAATATCAGGAAGAAATAACCACAAAAATTAAAATTGCAGCAAAATCTACACCGCGCCAAGCTAAAAAGAATATTGCGTCAATAAATACACCACCTCTTCAATATAAGGGCACCGAAATTATTGTAGGTATTGGGGCATCCACCGGTGGTACTGAAGCGATAAAGGAGGTTTTATTAGGATTACCACCTTCATTCCCAGCAACAATAATCACGCAACATATGCCACCCAATTTTACAAAATCTTTTGCCACTCGCCTCAATGGCGTATGCAAAATAACAGTGAAAGAAGCTGAACATCGAGAACGCTTATTGCCAGGAAACGTATATATTGCGCCTGGCGATAAACATATCGAAATTGCCAGAAGTGGCGCTGACTACCGGATAAAATTTAATGACGGTCCACTAGTAAGTGGTCACAAACCTTCAGTTGATGTGATGTTCGAATCCTTAGCAAAAACAGTAGGGAAAAATGCTGTAGCTACACTTTTAACCGGAATGGGAAGAGATGGTGCACAAGGTCTTTTATCTTTAAAAAACGCGGGGGCAATTACGATGGCTCAAGATGAAGCAAGTTGTGTCGTGTTTGGGATGCCGAGGGTAGCTATTGAACTTGGTGCAACAAACAATGTTGTCCCTTTAGAAAGCATGAATAAGGCGTTAATACAAGCAGTTGAAAGTAAAGGGGCTGGTACACGTTTATAGCACGACGTAATCTTGAGTCGTAAGGTACATGTCAGCTATACTTTATTTGATTTCTTCCTGCGTCTTTCGCTGCATACAAACGAACGTCAGCTTCGTTAATAGCATCCTGGATTTGCGCGTATTTTTCTAAGGCAACAACCCCGACACTAAATGTCACGTTAAAATATCCACTTTCATACTTAAATTTAATGTTAGAAAAAGCTTCTCTTAATTTATCAAGCTTTTCAACTGCACTCGCTAAATCACAGTCCTGTAAAAGCAGTAAAAACTCTTCACCGCCATATCGGCCGACATGATCTGATTCACGCAATGTTCGCCTTAATTGCTGACCTAGCGCACGTAACACCTGATCGCCATTTGAATGTCCGTAACTGTCATTGACTGTTTTAAAATAATCGACGTCAACTAAGGCAAGTACACTGTCGTTTCCATGCCGTTTACTTAGGCGTAAAACATTACTGGCCGACTCCACTATTTGACCATGATTTAAAACACCAGTTAATGCATCTTTAGACACAAAATTACGGATAACGGAAGAACGATTCAAACGCGCCATTACCTGCTTTACCACTAACGGTGCAGGAGTGGATTTTGCAATAACGTCGTCTGCGCCAGAATCCAGCACCCGTAGTTTGGTTTCAAGCCTGTCATCCGCGGTTAAAAACACGATAGGCGCAAAATCAAACTTCTCTTCTTGGCGCAGCATAGACGCAATTTCTAAACCATCGATATCAGGCATCATCATGTCCAGCAAAAAAAGATCCGGCTTCAAATATTCAAGAGAATCAAGCAGTTTCTGAGCGGTTTGAATGTATTCCACATGGCAACCAGCTTGCTCAAATACTGTTTTATAAAAAATACCCATCGACTCTTGATCATCTACAAGCACGATATTAAAGCTATCGTCCTGTTGACGTTGCAATATTCGACTGATTTTCTCAAACAGAGAATACGAGCTTATCGGTTTTACAATGTAATCTGAAACGCCTGCCCTAACAGCAGCTAAGCGAGTTTCTAAATTAAATAGGCATGAACACGCAATGACGTTCACACCAGACGCTTGCAACGCTGATGCAAACGAAAACACCTCTTCCTGAATGTAGTCAGGCATCGTTACATCGAGAATAACTAAGGTGCACTTTTCAACAAGTGTTGATTGTTTATAATCTTGAATGTTCGCAAAATATTCAGCGTTGTAATTGAACTGCTTTAAAGCAGTACACAGATTTACGCCTACTGACTTTTCATCATCAATGACTGCAATCAAGGTATCACCGTTACTAAGTGGCAAGGTGTTTTTGGCCGTTTGACATAACGCAGCAATGATACTGGCATGGTCGCCATCAACCATTTCTGCGAGTATTGGATCGGGTTGAGTTTTACTACCATAAATCAACACATTCAATGCAGTATCTATTTTACTGACGGCCACTTTCAATGGAATATTTTCATTGAGCGCATTATTGATAGTTTGTTTAATTTCTTCTAACTGGTGGTGCAGCACATAAACAGCATAAACAGCCATTTCATTGGAAAGTTCACGAATCTTCGCATTGAATTCAACAAAAGGGGCTTTTTTTCGACTTTTGCGCGCATTTGCCCACAACTCAATAAGCTGCTTAAGCGTGTCGTAATAATACGTTTCTTGCGTCTGAGGAACAGAGATACGGAACACTCCTTAAAATGCTTTCGTTGGACAATATATGATCAGCTTACCGATTTCTCAATCATTTATTATTTCAACTAGCGATTCGCTTTCTATGCTTGTTATCGACCCAATGATTTATTCCTAAAGGAAGTAAGCAAAAACCCGATAACACATACTGTTAAAAGAATTATTTTGAAATAGAGAGCAAGCACCTAGTTCACATTCTAAACTAGCCGCTTTATAAAAATATCTTGAGTAAAAAAACGAATGACAGATACAGAGCTCAAAGAAAAAATTCAATTGCTTGAGCGCCAATTAGGGCGAGAACGAGCCAGCCGGAAACAAGCTGAAGAAGTCATTCGTCAAAAAACACTTGATCTTCTTGATGCAAATCAACGGCTTGACCGCACCATCGAGCGCTTAAATCAGGCATTGTACGCCAGCGGCGAGTCTGTGTGGGAGTGGCAATCCAAAGAAGACACTATTCGCATATACTTATCAATAGACAAAACCGAAGTGAAAATTAAAACTATTGGCAATTTAGAAGCCGGTTTTAACTTAGTGTCCAAAAAGAATCGAGCAAAACTCATCGAAAGCTGGAATGCACATAAAATCGGCGAAACTAAAAAAATAGACATGCATGTAAATTACTTTAATGAAGATACAAACGGCTTGCGCTGGGCTAGGGTTTGCGGGCAATTTGTAAGTCGAGATGCCAGTGGCGTTGGCACTCACTTCATTGGCATAGTTAAAGATATTACTCGCAAATATGAACAACAAATAACCTTAAATACCATCGCCCATTCGTTTCTGCGTTCAGCTGAACCCATGTTCATACTAAAACTAGATTCAATGCACGTAGAAACAACCATCGCCGCAGAAAAGCTACTGTCGTTGCCAGAAATTGAAAACATAAAAGACAAACAAATCGCACTTGCTGACGCACTCCCCTTGGACGCCATAAAAAAACATCAACAGAATGAGCAAGCCGTTTTTGAAGAAGAACTCACACTTGCAAGCGGTAAAAAAGTCTTAGGGAAATTTCGGCTATTTCCCGGTTATAAAAACGAATCGACAGATGAAGACTATGAATTTGCTGTCGGTAGTTTCAAATTCAAAATCGATCCCCTTTAAACCTACATCCATCGCTAACTTCCGTGATTAGACCAGTAAATTGCTGAAAAAGTGCAAACATCTCTGTTATATTTGCTATATTGAAAGACTAAGTTAAGTTTTTGTGTACTTTTTAGTTAAAAAGAATAAAAATTACACGTTACTAGCACGTTAACTACAATATAAACAATTATAAGCGCTAACTTGATGAAAGTACTCTTATTGAATGGTCCGAACTTAAATTTACTTGGTAAACGTGAACCTGAAATTTACGGTAGCCAAACCTTAGCTGATATCGAGAATGACTTATCTATTTATGCAAAGTCTACTGATTGTCAATTGAGTACCTTGCAATCAAATGCCGAACACGAGTTGATTGATGCTATTCATGCTGGCATGGGGGAAGTTGACGGCGTCATCATTAACCCCGGCGCGTTTACACATACAAGTGTGGCTCTTCGAGATGCCTTTTTAGGCACTAAACTGCCATTTATTGAAGTTCATCTATCAAATGTACATGCGCGGGAAGAATTTAGGCATAAGTCTTTCTTATCTGATGTTGCTGTCGGCATTATTGTTGGCTGTGGCACTCTTGGATATAAGCTTGCGTTAGATGCCTTACGTTTTAAGTTAAAAACATAATAATAAAGACCAAACACTGCAGATGAAGCAACTATTCTAAAAACATATAGTCAGCAGACTAAATAATAGATAATAGACGATTAAGGCTCAACAACACTTTAATCGCATACACATACAACAGCTAATTTTTAAGGGTTATCAGATGGACATACGCAAAGTAAAAAAACTCATTGAGCTAGTAGAAGAATCAGGTATTGCAGAACTTGAAATCACCGAAGGTGAAGAGTCTGTTCGTATCAACCGTGGTACAAGTCAGGCGCAGCAAATACAGTATATGCCGCAAATGGCTGCGCCAGCAGCTCCATTGCCTGCCGCAGCAGCGGCAGTAGCTCCGCCAGCCGCAGAAAGTGCGGCACCAACCGTTGCCTCTGGCCATATAGTTAAATCCCCCATGGTAGGCACGTTTTATCGAGCATCTTCGCCAGAAGCTGGGTCTTTTGTAGAAGTGGGCCAAAAAGTGAAGAAAGGCGATACCTTGTGTATCATCGAAGCAATGAAGATGATGAACCAGATTGAGTCTGACGCAGACGGTGTCGTGAAAGAAATTCTGGTTGATAATCAAGAGCCAGTAGAATTCGATCAACCACTATTCATTGTCGAATAAAAGGCGGGCATCATGCTTGATAAAGTACTAATTGCCAATCGCGGTGAAATTGCACTACGCATTCTCCGGGCCTGCAAAGAGCTAGGCATAAAAACTGTGGCCGCTCACTCCTCCGCTGACCGCGACTTAAAGCACGTGTTGCTAGCTGACGAAACGATTTGCATCGGCAATGCATCGGCAACAGAGAGTTATTTAAATATTCCAAGAATCATTGCAGCGGCAGAAGTAACCAACTCTATTGCTATTCACCCAGGCTATGGTTTTCTGTCCGAAAATGCAGATTTTGCGGAAGCCGTAGAAAAAAGCGGCTTTGTTTTTATTGGCCCAACTGCGGACACCATTAACTTAATGGGTGACAAAGTATCGGCTATTGCCTCTATGCGTAAAGCAGGTGTACCTTGCGTACCAGGGTCTGACGGCCCGCTTAGCGAAGACATGGACAAAAATAAAACCATTGCTAAACGCATTGGCTACCCAATCATCGTAAAGGCCGCTGGCGGCGGTGGTGGACGTGGCATGCGAGTTGTGCGCACTGAAGAAGAGCTTGAAACGTCTATTCGCACAACTAAAGCAGAAGCCGGAGCGGCGTTCAATAATGATATTGTGTACATGGAAAAGTTCTTAGAAAATCCACGCCATGTTGAAATTCAAGTATTGGCCGATGGACAAGGCAATGCTGTGCACCTAGGTGAGCGCGATTGTTCAATGCAGCGCCGCCACCAGAAGGTTGTCGAGGAAGCACCAGCGCCAGGTATTACAGAAAGCATGCGTGAAAAAATTGGTGAACGTTGCCGGAAAGCTTGTATAGAAATCGGCTACCGCGGCGCGGGTACATTTGAATTCCTTTACGAAAATGGCGAATTTTATTTCATCGAAATGAATACGCGTATTCAAGTAGAACACCCGGTAACAGAAATGATAACCGGTGTGGATTTAATTAAAGAGCAATTGCGCATCGCTGCTGGTCAACCATTATCTGTTGAGCAGTCACAAATTAAGATTCATGGTCATGCCATCGAATGCCGCATTAATGCTGAAGACCCTAAAACCTTTATTCCAAGCCCAGGGCTAATAAAAATGTTCCACTCCCCGGGCGGTTTAGGTGTTAGATGGGAGTCTCACATTTATTCAGGGTACAAAGTCCCCCCTTACTACGACTCGATGATCGGCAAACTCATCACTTATGGTGAAAGTCGAGACGAAGCCATTGCCCGTATGCGCCATGCGCTAAACGAGTTGGTTATCGATGGCATTAAAACAAACGTCCCTTTGCAGCAAAAAATCATGGCAGACGAGAACTTCTTTAATGGTGGAACCAATATTCACTATTTAGAAAAGAAGCTTGACGCAGAAGTCTAAAAATTTATGTCAATCAAAATAGCCTCTTGTTTGAGGCTATTTTTTTGCCTCATAAAAATGCAATTCGTCTCATTAGACTGTACTCATCAGCAATATTAGTATTTACTATGTAATTTTGATGTATTACACATTAGTATGAATAAAGCAGTTGTACCTGAAACAGACGAGATTTATCGTTCTCCAAATATAACAAAGCCTTCATTTTGGTTGCTACACAGTGTTGGTTGGTTTGTATACTGGCTGCTATTCCTAATCGAAAATACCGTATTGTCATTCGGCAGCTCTATCTCTAAAGATTACTTGATTGGTATTCCTTTGCTGGTAAGCGCTTCTATGGCCGCCATATTGACGATTCCATTGAGATATCTATATAGAGGCTTTTGGCGCTTTTCTCCGCAAAAAATATTGTTACTCGTCATTTTATCTTGCGTGGTGGTAGCTCTCATTTGGACGCCTGCAAAAAGCATCGCCATGTGGATAATCCACCCACTGGTTAATCCTGAGCTCGATCATTCTAAAGTAGAAAAAAGCATCAACATATTCAATTATTTTAGCGGTCTGACATATAGTCTAGCAATGATTCTTGCCTGGAGTACTCTCTACTTTAGCGTCAACTTCTATTTTAGACTAGTCAACGAAAAAGAGATGCACCTAGCCGCGGTTCGCCTCTCCCATAGTGCACAAATTAAGATGTTGCGCTACCAAATTAACCCGCATTTTTTGTTTAATACGCTCAATGCAATCTCTACCCTTGTGTTGATGGGAAATAAAGAAAAAGCTAACGGTATGTTAGTACACCTATCGACGTTTCTGCGCTTTAGCTTAGATAACGATCCTGAGAAAAAGGTAGTGTTATATGACGAACTCAAGGCACTTATGTTATATTTGGAAATAGAAAAGACACGCTTTGACGAGCGCCTAAACATACAACTTGACATAGACGAAGCCACTAAGAATTTACTCGTACCGAGTCTAATTTTACAACCACTAGTGGAAAACAGTATCAAATATTCAATTGCAAAAATGCCATCGGGTGGTGAAATTGCTATAAAAGCGGCCGTTGACGAAACGTTTTTACAGCTAGACGTCGCTGACAATGGGCCTGATGGCCATGCATCTATTTCAAAAATTCACAGCAACGCAGATGCAAAAGCAAAAGGCGTAGGTCTGCGTAATATTAAAGAACGCCTTGCCGTTCTCTACCCTAAACATCATCAATTTATGGTACAAGAAAATACGCCTCAAGGCCTTAAAGTGTGTATCAGAATTCCGATTGAAGCATCTAAAGAATGACAAGAGAGTCGCTTTAACAAAAAGTAAGATAAATGTGGTATTTATCGATAGCGAAATTCGACGTTATTGAAGCACATTAGCAAATCTTAACGCTGAAAAGCTGAAATGAAAAATTACATTGATTAATTGTAGTTAGCTTCACTTTAATGTCTACTTACTCAATGAATTGATAGACAAGCCCAAAGACAATAAAATGCAATTAAACTCAATATTCCAAACCGCGTTAGTTGCAGTAAAAGCCCTGCTAATTTATGCACTATCGTCATCTTTAGTGCTTGCAGGTGATATAGAATCAATATCTGCTGAAAAAATAAGACCCTTCAAAAATCGTCTAGCATCCATAGTGTCAGACAATCAACTGAATACCGCTGCTGTCGCGATTATCAAGAACGGTACGCTCCAACAAGAGTTTCATTTTGGCGCACAGAATACAAACACAAAAGCGTCTCCAGATACCCTATATAATATCGCCTCAATTACTAAGACAATCACCGCTGAAACCACAATAAGACTCGTTTCCAAAGGGCTGCTTAATCTAGACGAGTCTATGAGTGAACATTGGATAGATCCCGATATAAAAGATGACTCCAATTTATCTAAACTTACCCCAAGGACAGCGCTAACACATACGACGGGATTTATGAATTGGAGATTTTACGCAGATGACAACAAATTGAAATTTGTCGCCCCTCCTGGCACTAGTTTTGGTTATTCTGGAGAAGGATTTAACTATTTGGCTCGCTATGCCGAAAAAAAATTGAATGCCAGTTTTGAAACCTTAGTTCAACAAGAGATTTTTACACCTCTAGGCATAAAAAACGCATTCATGAGCGTCAATAAAGCCAACTTTACTCGCATTGCGAGACCCTTAGGGAAAGAGCAAAAATTTCATGGCTATTATTGTTATCCAGGTGGTTACTGCCGGCATCAAGGTGATTTTTCTGCGGCAGGTGACATGGTAATTACGCTTAGTGATTACGCGACTTTTTTAGTCGATGTGATGAAAGGGAATGGCTTAAGCGCCGAACTAAAAACACTGGCGCACTCGGTGCAAACCGTATCCTATGAAATAGATTGCAGCCAGTCTCCTGAAGCCTTGTGCCCGACCAAACTTGGATACGGTCTTGGTTGGAACGTGACCGAACTGAAACAAGATAAGTTAATTGGTCATTCTGGCTCTGACTGGTCAACTGTAGCGCTAAGCTATTACTATGAAAATAGCAAAGACGGACTAATAATTTTCTTAAATGCACCAAACGATTTTGGCATCACGGCCATGGTTGATATATTAAAGTTAATCGATCCTGACTCTCCGAAGTTACATGAATACAAAGCGCGTAAAGAAAGGATAAAGAAATAGTTTTTGATCTTATCTCTGCGACCAACATTGGCAGTGTTGAGTCGTTAAGAAGAAAGACTGACTGCCAATATATCTATCATTAAACAAAGTTAATTGTTTAAAGTGCTTAGGTTTTATTAGTCACATTAAAAGATACAAAAGACTTTTTTCTACGTAAGCAGTCAAGGTCACAAACTTATTTGATAGGAAAATGCATGTTTGGCTTTTTAAAGTCTAATCCCACCAAAAAATTACGAAAGCAATATGACATAAAGCTTGAGCAAGCCATGCTTGCTCAACGCAAAGGCGATATTAAAAGCTATTCAATGCTCACTGCCGAGGCAGAAAGCATGTGGAAAGAAATCGAAAAACTTGAAGGAAACTCTGATTAAAAATAATGCCGGTGATAAAAAGAATTAAACGGTAGCTATGAATATCTTTTGCTGCTGACGGAGTAACATTTTGGACCTTAGTACAGTTTGTAATTAATATTCTCAATGCTATTCTAAATTCTGTTGGCAATTAAGTGTCGACATTTTTGCAATTTTCAATTTGGATATTAAAAAGGTATCTAGTTTGAATATGCAACAAATAACGCAGGAATAAAGTTTAATTCTCTAGGAGAGACACAATGAAAAGATACTTACTTTTCTTTAGTGGCTTTGTAACAGCACTTATTTTGTCGCGTTTCAATTTGTTGCTCTGGCAAGAAGCAATCGTTGTTATTGGTATAGCTCTCACATTTTACTTAGTTGAAAAGTTTATTTTGGGCAAAAAGACCTGATAGATTGTCAAATATCTTGTGTCCACGTTCTATCCTAAAGATACATTAACTTTTTAATAAGCCCAGACATCGCTGATATATAGTAAATGAAAGCGGCAATCAAAGTATAAAACCAACTAAAGCATTATCATCAAGTTCAAGTTGTTGTATATTTACGCCCAATTAAACCAACGGAAATTACTTTCAATATGGCATGGCAACAACTTAAAATTAGTATAAAAGCAGAACATGCCGAAGCCGTTGGTGACATGCTAAGTGCCAATCAAGCACAAGCGGTAACATTTTTAGACGCAAAAGATACACCAATGTACGAGCCAAAACCGGGAGAAGTTTTGCTTTGGCCAGACACTCAAGTCATTGGCCTTTATGATGCTAGCGTAAACTTAGTACCTATTATTGAGCGCATAGGCAAAGCCTCCGTCTTCAAGCATGAATTTCTTTACAGCATAGATCAACTCGAAGACAAAGATTGGGAACGAGAATGGATGGAAAATTTCCATCCAATGCAGTTTGGAAAACGTTTGTGGATATGTCCCAGTTGGCGCAGTGCTCCCGATCCCAATGCCGTGAATGTACTCCTTGACCCTGGCTTGGCTTTTGGCACCGGCACTCATCCAACGACGTCAATGTGCCTAAGATGGTTAGACAGTCAAGACATAGCAAACAAGACTGTCGTTGATTTTGGTTGTGGCAGTGGCATTCTAGCGATTGCCGCACTGAAACTCGGGGCGAAAAGCGCACTCGGTATCGATATAGACCCTCAAGCACTTATTGCAAGTAAAAGTAACGCTGAACAAAATCATGTGAATAAGCAATTCAGTCTCTACTTAGCTGATCAACAACCCGATGTTCAAAGTGACATCGTTATCGCGAATATTTTGTCAGGTCCTCTCAAAACACTTAAATCCAAAATTGCTTCGCACTGCAAAAGCGGTGGTTGGTTAGTGATGTCGGGCGTACTTGTCGAACAAGCGCAAGACGTAGTCGACGCGTATTCAGACGAATTCCAATTTGACCCTATCGAACAAGAAGGGGAATGGGCAAGAATATCTGCAAAGAAGCGATAACTGTCAACAATCAACTAAGTCAAGCAATTTTTCTATGAATTGTTTAAAAAATAGACTTTTCAAAAAGCAAAAAAACACGTATATTACGCCGCCGATTTAGTCAGAAGCAGAAAGTGTTGGAGCAGGCAATATTGTGCAAATTGGTCCTTACAAATTAGCGAACAATTTGATACTTGCGCCAATGGCTGGTGTAACTGACCGCCCATTTCGCGAACTTTGTCGAAGAATGGGCGCAGGACTAGTGGTATCAGAGATGCTTTCTAGTAACCCTAGAGTGTGGAAAACGGCCAAATCAATGGCTCGAATGAATCACGACGGAGAATCGGGTGTACGTAGTGTACAAATAGCAGGTAGCGAACCAGAATTGATGGCACACGCTGCACGATTTAATGTCGAGCAAGGCGCACAGATAATCGACATTAATATGGGATGTCCTGCAAAAAAGGTAAATAAAAAATTAGCTGGTTCAGCGCTATTGAAAGAACCCACATTAGTTGAAAGTATTTTAACAGAGGTGGTAAACGCTGTTGACGTTCCTGTGACCTTAAAAATTCGCACCGGTTGGGATGAAGATAACAGAAACGGCGTAGAAATAGCGAAAATCGCTGAAGCAGCAGGCATACAAGCCTTGGCGGTTCACGGCAGAACCCGTACTTGTATGTTTAAAGGCCATGCTGAATACGACACAATTCGTCAAATCAAGCAGGCAATTTCGATTCCTGTTGTCGCAAATGGCGATATATGTAACGAAATTCAGGCCAAACACGTGCTCGACTACACCGGCGCTGATGCGCTGATGATAGGTCGAGCAGCGCAAGGTAACCCTTGGATTTTTAAACAAATTCATCACTACCTTACCACTGGTACTATTCTTGACAAACCGAGTATTCAAGAACAGGCCAGCGTGTTACTAGAACATGTAAGAGGAGTTCACGACCTATATGGCGAGTATTCCGGTGTTCGAATAGCACGTAAACATGTTGGCTGGTACGTCAGCCAACAAGACGAAGGCAAATCATTTAGACGCAGGTTCAACGGCCTCGAAGATGCAAAAAGCCAACTCGATTCGTTAACAGAGTATTTTTCATCGTTACAGAGCAGCCAATCGCTGTCTTCAGTAGCATAGCTTTATTATTGTACATTACAGAGAGCAGCATTTATGTTCGATCAGAATTTGACATCACCTTTTACGACAACGGTAACAACACCGACTCAAGCCCAAGCACAAAAGCCTTTGCGCTCTTCGGTAAAACAAGCAGTAAACAAATATCTTAAAGAGTTAAACAACCAAGATATTGATAACCTATACGAGCTAGTATTAGCTGAAATAGAAGCACCGTTATTGGAAGAAGTGATGACTTATACTCGTGGCAATCAAACACGCGCTGCAAACCTTATGGGCATTAACCGTGGTACCTTGCGCAAAAAGCTAAAAATGTACGGTTTAGGCTAAGTTGCATTTCAATTGTTAGAGCGCTTTTTGCGCTCTTTTTATTTGTGATATTTATTAATCAACTTCAATATTTACCTTATTTAAATTAATAGTTTTTGTTACAACATTCGCGTCCAATTAAAACAACAACACGGCAGATTAGCAGCGTAAGATTGCTTAACAAACAGTATCAAACTTATTAGGCCATATAAGCTATGCAACAAAACACACCCATAAAACGCGCGCTACTGAGCGTATCAGATAAAGAAAATATCATCAGTCTTGCTAAATATTTAGACAGTATTGGTGTTGAGCTTCTATCTACCGGCGGCACAGCAAGCTTGCTCAGAAAAGAAGGCATAAGTGTTAAAGACGTAAGTGAGTATACCGGACACCCAGAAATAATGGATGGGCGAGTAAAAACACTTCACCCTAAAGTCCATGGTGGTATTTTAGGACGTCGCGATATTGATGCCAATGTCATGGATAGACATGAAATATTACCTATCGATATGGTAGTCGTAAATTTATATCCATTCGCGCTTACGGTTGCCAATGAAGACTGTACCTTAGAAGACGCTATCGAAAACATCGACATCGGCGGTCCTACGATGGTAAGAGCCGCGGCAAAAAACCATAAGGATGTCACGATCATTGTTAACCCAAATGACTACAGTAAAGTGATTCGGGAAATGCAATCCAACGATAATTGTATTAGCCATTCCACTCGCTTTGACCTAGCTATCAAAGCGTTTGAGCATACCGCACAATATGACGGTATGATCGCAAATTACTTTGGCACAATGGTAAATGGCGACGATGAAGAAGATGATGAGCAAGCAGAAGCTTCTCAATTCCCACGTACCTTCAATGTGCAAATGCAGAAAAAACAAGATTTACGCTACGGCGAAAACAGTCACCAAAACGCCGCATTTTATGTAGAAAATGACATCCAAGAAGCCTCAGTAGCGACGGCAACCCAACTTCAAGGTAAGGCATTGTCGTTCAACAACATTGCAGATACTGACGCAGCGCTTGAATGTGTGAAAGAATTTACCCAGCCAGCTTGTGTTATCGTTAAACACGCAAACCCGTGTGGTGTTGCTGTAGCAGACAACATACTAGATGCTTACGACAGCGCATTTAAAACCGACCCGACATCTGCATTTGGCGGTATCATTGCATTTAACCAAGCCTTGGACGCCGCAACTGCCAGCGAAATCATTGCGCGTCAGTTTGTTGAAGTTATTATTGCGCCTAGCGTAAGTAATGAAGCGGCAGAAGTACTCAGCGCAAAACAAAACGTACGCGTGTTAAGTTGTGGTGATTGGCAAGGCCAACTGACCGAAGGCTATGACTTTAAACGTGTTAACGGCGGCATGTTAGTGCAAGACCGTGATTTTGGTATGGTCGATGCTGATGACTTAAAAGTCGTATCCGACCTAGCACCTACCGACGAGCAACTGGAAGATTTATTATTTACGTGGAAAGTCGCCAAATATGTAAAATCCAACGCTATTGTATATGCTAAAGATGGCAAGACAGTAGGTGTGGGTGCTGGACAAATGAGCAGAGTATACTCAGCCAAAATCGCTGGTATTAAAGCACAAGACGAAAACCTCGTTGTTGAAGGTTGTGTGATGGCGTCTGATGCATTCTTCCCTTTCAGAGACGGCATTGATGCCGCTGCTGCTGCAGGCATAAAGGCAATTATTCAGCCTGGCGGCTCTATGCGTGATGACGAAGTAATTGCCGCGGCAAATGAGCATGGTATTGCCATGGTATTTACCGGCATGCGTCACTTTAAGCACTAATTGACGAAATCACGGACTGTAAAGGATAAACATATGAAAGTACTAGTACTCGGACGCGGCGGACGCGAACATGCATTGGCCTATCAAGTTGCCAAATCCGATCAGGTAGACGCGGTTTATGTAGCCGACGGCAACGCCGGTATGGATCAAGAAGCTAAAATCACACGCCTTGCGATTAAAGAAGATGATAAAGTAGCCTTACTTGCCGAAGTCAATCGCTTAGGTATTGAACTAACGATTGTTGGCCCCGAAGCGCCGTTATCTAAAGGCGTGGTAGATTTCTTTGAAGCCAACGGAAAATTGATTTTTGGCCCAACGCAAGCCGCAGCGCAACTCGAAACGTCTAAGTCATACACTAAAGACTTTTTAGCGCGTTACGACATTCCTACCGGCTACTACAAAACCTTTGAAGTAATCGACGAGGCCATTGCTTATATTAAACAACAAGGCGCGCCTATCGTTGTTAAAGCGGATGGCCTAGCGGCAGGTAAAGGCGTCATTGTTGCCATGGACGAGCAAACTGCTATCGATGCGGTGACCGACATGCTCTCTGACAACAAGTTTGGAGATGCGGGTAGCCGCGTAGTTATTGAAGAGTTTCTTGACGGTGAGGAAGCCAGCTTTATCGTGCTATGTGACGGTAAAAATGTACTTCCACTGGCGACTAGCCAAGATCATAAACGCGCTTACGACAATGACGAAGGGCCAAATACAGGTGGTATGGGCGCCTATTCACCTGCGCCAGTAGTCACCCAAGCCGTGCACGATAAAATCATGCAAGACGTTATTTTACCTACAATGGAAGGCATGGCTAAAGAAGGCAATCCTTATAAAGGCTTTTTATATGCTGGCTTGATGATAGATAGTGAAGGAAACCCCAAGGTCATCGAATACAATTGCCGTTGTGGCGACCCTGAAACCCAGCCAATTATGATGCGTATGCAATCTGATTTAGCTTCACTTTGTGTCAAAGCGTGTGAAGGCAAACTCGACGAATGTGAGATATCATTTGACTCGCGTGCTGCCGTTGGCGTTGTATTAGCATCCGGCGGATACCCTGGCGCGTATGAAACTAAAAAGCCAATATCAGGTCTTGCAGATGTTGACGCAGAGCATACTAAAGTGTTCCATGCAGCAACTGAAAAAGTCAGTGATAACCTAGTCACAACCGGCGGGCGTGTACTTTGCGTGACAAGCCTTGGCGTTACCGTCACCGAAGCACAAGCAAACGCATACGCTGCAGTCGCCAAAATATCATGGGACGGCATGTTTTATCGTAAAGATATTGCTTATCGTGCCATTGCGCGCGAGCAGGCTTAACATAAGCTTGTAATATCCTTACAAGTAATAAGCAATAGTGCCACGGAATAAACTTATCCCCGAGCAATCGGGGATTTATTCAAATGATTTATCCAAACTTCCCTCTTCTGCTCCAATGATATCCGCGCATTTGCCGGACTCGTAGACGGCAGACCAATAGGCCGAACACTCGGAAACTCAGCAGATAAATCTTTCCACACATGACGATGAAAGCTTTGCTCCGCTTTTTTACCATTTAGTGCAATCACTTTTATGTCAGTGTGTTTGTTGAGAAAAGCGCTGAAATCATTGGCAACAATAGATGATTCAAGGATATCCGCATCTAAACTCGAATCCCTTTCGCAATGCTTCATCACATCCCATAATGCGACTTGATTATCTAACAATTTTTGCAAGCGCAATGGATAAGCTAACGCAAGCGGAAAGCCCAGCAAATGGCTCATAATCGACCAAAACGCATTACGAGGATGCGCGTAGTATTCATTTTGGGTAAGCGAAACCTTTCCCGGCATTGACCCAAGAATTAACAACGTAGCGTCAGTCTTAGCAACGTAGCTAAATGACTTAAGTAAATTACTACTATTATTTCCTATCGCCATTTATCATTTATCCCAAAAAAACGTATTGTCTACCACATTGTTTTATGACTAGGGTAACACTTGAGACTGGTAAACGAGATACAATGTCCAAATTTTTTTTATTGGCGAACGAAAGATTTCACGCTTAAACTGTGTCTCGTTATTTTGAATTAAGTGACGTTAGATCAAAAAACGTTGAATCAAACCTTAGCTGTAAAATAAACCAATAAGAAAGAGACAAACCATGTTAAAGCAAGTGTTAAAAACAGCCATTAGCCTTTCGGCACTGAGCATAATCCTAACGACATCCTCTAGTGTATTTGCAGACCCAATCGCCGATGCAGTAAACAGCGAAAATCGCGCAGCAGATCAACGCTTACGCGACGAATATCGCAACCCACAAGCTACCCTGCGTTTTTTTGATGTGCAACCTGACATGGCGGTCGCTGAAATATCACCCGGTGGCGGTTGGTACAGCAGCATACTGGCACCACTGTTAAAAGATAAAGGCACATTTTACGCCGCGCACAACTATGTTTACGAAGGCGCCCACGAATATTACGCGCGCACACTAAAAGCTTTTAAAGAAAAAACAGCAGCTAACCCTGACTTTGCCAACATGAAAATCACTGCTTTTCATCACAACAAAGCACCTGATTTTGCACCTGCAGGCTCACTTGATCGCGTACTGACCTTTAGAAATGTGCACAACTGGTATATGGATGGCGAGCAACAAGGCTTAAACAACGCCTTTGCAGCCTATGCGAAAGCGCTCAAAAAGGGCGGTATTCTTGGCTTGGTTGAGCATAAATTGCCAGAAAGCGCAGATGATGAAATGCAAAAAAGCAGTGGGTACATGAAACAATCTGTCGTCATTGCTGCCGCTAAAAAGGCAGGCTTCGAGTTAGTTGGCGAAAGCCCAGTCAACTTCAACCCACTCGACACAAAAGATCATGAAAAAGGCGTATGGACACTGATGCCATCATTGTCTTTAGGCGATAAAGATCGCGCTAAATATCTGGCTATCGGCGAAAGCGATCGCATGACATTAAAGTTCAAAAAACTTTAGTAAGCACTAACTATAACAGTCGAAATTGAAGCAGCATTTATTGCTGCTTTTTTCGTTTTATATATCTGCCAAATATAGCTTTTCATTGGCGACGAAAACATATAAAAATATTGAAATGGTAGATAATCTTATGGTTCGCCGATGGGTTGTACGTGGGGCTTAATTTATTAAATGCCAATTAAGTGCCACCTTATAGATTGTATCTCAGTAAATTTACCAAAGTAACACACTTTATTTGACAAAAAACTTGACCCTTAAATCACCTCACTTTATAACTATAAAGAAAAGTTGCTCTTATCATGTCTGTTAAACACCCAATCATTGCGATAACTGGTTCTTCTGGCGCTGGTACCACAACCACGACAAACGCAATCCGCCATATTTTCAGAAACTTAGACATCAATGCAGCCAGTGTTGGCGGTGATAGCTTTCATCGATTTACCCGCCCCGAAATGGAAGTAGAGATTCGCAAGGCACAAGAACAAGGCAAACACATTAGCTACTTTGGCCCAAAAGCCAATGATTTTGAATTACTCGAAAGCCTGTTTAAGTCCTATGGTGAATCTGGCAACGGCCAGTTTCGCCAATATTTACACACCTTCGATGAAGCAGTACCGTTTAATCAAATGCCTGGTACCTTTACGCCTTGGCAGGACTTACCCGAAAGTACCGATCTGCTTTTTTATGAAGGTCTACACGGCGGCGTAACCACTGAAGAGAATGACGTTGCATCACATGTAGATTTGCTGGTAGGCATGGTACCAATCGTAAACTTAGAGTGGATTCAAAAAATTGTACGTGACACTACCGATCGCGGACATTCAAGAGATGCCGTGATGAGCAGCATAGTACGTAGCCTAGATGATTATTTTCAGTACATAACCCCGCAGTTTTCGCGCACCCATATTAATTTTCAACGCGTCCCCACGGTCGATACTTCAAATCCCTTTAGTGCACGTGAAATCCCCTCCCAAGATGAGAGTTTTGTGGTGGTGCGATTCAGGCGTGGCATGACTAATATTGATTTCCCTTACCTCCTACAAATGATTGACGGCGCATTTATGTCACGTATTAATACTTTGGTCGTTCCCGGCGGGAAAATGGGCTTGGCGATGGAATTAATACTCACCCCATTGATTGAAGAATTAATGGATAAGCAGCGTCGCGCTGGGTATCAGGTCGATTGGGTCGCCGACAACTAAGGCTCATCGGTGAGTTTACAGCGATTATCTAGGCTTATATCGCCTCCTAGCCTATAGCAAAACATATTTTTTATGGATGAAAAATTTGAGCGTCCATGGATGGACTTGCAGCGGTTTTGCTATAGGCTAGGAGGCGATGTAAGCCAAACTACGCAACCAAACTTGAAACAAAATGAAACAAAGCCACACTTGGATATTTGCAAGCGGTGCCATATAGTAAACCTTATCTAGGGAAGTAGACGAGTTTAAAAGCAAGTATATGAGACAAGAAACAACCAAAATTTTAGTCGTAGACGACGATATGCGTTTACGCTCTCTGCTCGAAAGATACCTTCAAGAACAGGGTTATCAAGTGCGCAGTGCCGCAAATAGTGAGCAAATGGACCGCTTGCTAGAAAGGGAAAATTTTCATTTAATTGTATTGGATCTCATGCTGCCCGATGAAGATGGCTTGTCCATTTGCCGACGTCTTAGACAACAAGAAAACGAAATTCCCATTGTTATGCTAACCGCTAAAGGTGATGAAGTAGACCGAATTATTGGTTTAGAAATGGGGGCCGATGACTATCTCCCAAAACCATTTAATCCCAGAGAATTACTTGCTCGGGTAAAAGCCGTGTTACGCAGAAAGACAAACGAAGCACCTGGCGCGCCTTCGCAAGCTGAACAAATCGTTAAGTTTGGCACGTACTCGCTCAATCTAGCCACCCGTGAAATGAAGGACGAGGAAACCCCAATGTCATTAACAAGCGGGGAGTTTGCAGTACTTAAGTCACTTGTGACACACCCAAGAGAACCGCTTTCGAGAGACAAATTAATGAACCTCGCCCGTGGCAGAGACTACAGCGCTTTAGAGCGCAGTATTGATGTGCAAGTTTCAAGGTTGCGTCGCATGCTAGAAGACGATCCAACTAGCCCACGATATATTCAAACCGTTTGGGGCTTAGGCTACGTGTTTGTGCCTGACGGTGAGAGTGCAAGCTAAGCCCACTTGGGATAAGCCATGCCATTAATACCCAAAAGCACCTTTGCACAAACCGCCTTGCTTATCGGTGGTTTGTTGCTTATCAACCAACTTGTCTCGTACTTATCTGTTACATATTATTTTATCAACCCAAGTTACACACAAATTAACACCCTTGTCTCTAATCAGCTATCGACGCTTTTCATTAGTGGCGACAATACGCTCAGTGAAGACGAGAAGTTGCGCCTCCAATTAATTACTGGCGTCAAATTCCATGATCAAATAAGCGCCATGCATGCAGGTTTAAATAACGCGACGTATTATGAATACATGTCACAAGAAGTATCAAAGCGTTTAGCCAGAGATATTGAAGTGCGTGTGAAGCCAGGTGAAAACTACGTTGTTTGGATTAAACCCAATACAAATGACGATCTATGGATATCAGTCCCCTTAGATGGCATCTCTGAAAATGATATTTCCCCCTTGAGTATGTACTTCATCGTTATTGGCGGACTAAGTGTTTTGGGCGGCTGGTTGTATGTAAGGCGCTTAAATAAACCATTACAAGCGTTACAAAAAGCCGCGGTTAACGTCGGCCATGGCAATTTTCCAGACCCCTTACCAGCACAAGGTAGTTCAGAAATGATTGCCGTGACACAAGCCTTCAATAAAATGTCCGCGAGTATTCGCCAACTGGAAGCTGACAGGGTATTGATGACTGCTGGTATCTCTCACGACTTACGCACTCCGTTAACTCGAATTCGCTTATCCGCAGAGATGTTACCCGAGGAGCAAAATTGGATAAAAGAAGGCGTAGAACACGATATCGAAGATATGAATGCCATCATTGATCAATTCATCGACTATGCGCGGCAAGATCAAGAAGAGAAGCTAACGCCAACACTGATAAATGATCTTATTGTAGAACTGGCGGATGCAAGAAAAATTCATGAAGACAAACACATAACGCTCGACTTGCGAGATATCCCAATCATACGCATCAGAATAATTGGTATAAAACGAGTGATTGATAACCTGATTGAAAACGCTTTTCGGTATGGTAGTGACAACATATCGATTAAAACCCGCTATTCACAACGTTCACGTACTGTTTATATTGCCGTTCGAGACTATGGTTCTGGTATTGAAGACGCGCAGATGCAAAGCTTGTTCAATCCATTCCAACAGGGTGACAAGGCGAGAGGCACGCAAGGTTCAGGTTTAGGTCTCTCAATTACAAAACGAATAGTAGAAAGTCATGGCGGACAAATGGAGTTCTCAAACCATGTCGACGGCGGTTTAGAAGCAGGATTTACACTACCAGTGTTTTATTCTCCGCGAAAACAAATAGACGACGAAGAATTGTAGACGTACTAAAAAAATCCTCAGAAACTTACTCTCCGCAAGCAAATACATACCATTCAGACAAGTTCTCACTGATTTAGACAATAACTTACAAGTATTAAACAGTTTTCAAGTTCTCTGGCAGCGATAATAGAGATTCAAAAGTCTCTGAAAGGAAAACAAAATGAAAAGAGTAATGACAAAACTATGGATTGTTGGGTGTGTAGCACTACTAAATGGATGCGGAGATGGAGATAAATTAACGGATAAAATTGTTGAACAGGTGAAAACCGATCGTTCAGCAGATATTGTGTATGCAAATGTCACCGACACAGATGTCAGTTTTTTCATTAAAAATGAACGTTTTCGTAGAGACGTGTTTAATAACGACTTTAAAGTAAGAGACTTACAGGTAGATCAACACTCCAATGTCACAAGATACAAATGGTTACATCCATATTCAAACACTGAAGTATCGATAGAAGATGTAAACACAAAAGTTAAAAAGTCTAGAGATGAATTTTTTGCTGACGACGGCTTTCAATATTGGGTACTTGCATGGCAAAGCGGGAATAGAATAAATGTTTCTGCTTTTGATAGAAGCACCATTTCAAGCCCAGGAGAATACAGAGTAAGAATATTTGCGAACCAACGTTTAAATGTAATGTACACAGGCAACAATCAGCTAGCAGTAAGGACTGAAGTCGGTGAACCCACTTCCCCGATAAACATCCAAGGGTGCGATGATTTAATGATAAATAATTTAGTCGTCAATTTATGCCAAATAGGCACACCTGGGCATTCGTACTTGGTATACGCCGATGGTGAAAATGCACCTGTCGTATTTGCGGAAGATATCTAGTCGTCAACATATACAATTAGCAATCTACGCGTATAGTGAATGGCTCGGCCAACGCTGAGCCACATAGCATACGCTTAATGTCTCGATTGACTATCACCAGCAGCTAACGTTTGAAAGTTATCCGCATGAATATTTTCTATATCAACAGCGTCAAATGCATATTCAGCATGACAAAATTGACAATTCATTTTTACCATACCTTCCTCAGCAACAATATTTAAGAGTTCAGCCTTGGCTACATTTCTAAGCGCATTTGCGCTGCGTGTTTTTGAACAATCACACTCAAATACCACATCGGATGATGCTAATAGTCTTACCTTTTCTTCGTGATATAGGCGATGCAACACATCTATCTCGTCGAGTGTTTTTAGTTCCTCTTCGGTAATAGTATTCCCTAATGTTCTTATGTGTTCAAAATCGGGGTTATCTTCAGCTTGTGAGGTTTCACTGGAGGTAGGCAATACTTGTAGCAATAAACCGCTTGCGCAAGCCCCATTTTTTTCGTCAACCGAAGCGAATAGGTTCACACTTGTAGGTAACTGCTCTGATTGATAAAAATAGTCCTCTAAACACTTCGCTAGACTTTCATTATTTAGGCCAACTATACCTTGATAACGCTCGCCTTCTGTTGGCGTAATTGTAATAGCTAATACCCCTTTTTTAAAAAGGTCACTAAAGTTTTCTGGAAAATCACTGACTGACTCATCCCAACGGGCTACACCTCGTAATTTTTGATCGTGGGTACCATTAATCACTGCGTACTTAACCAGACCTTCACTTTGTATTTGTAAGGCAATTTCACCTTCAAATTTCAAGGTGGCTGTTAAGAGTGATGTTGCCGCCATTAATTCACCAAGTAAAATAGCTATTCTAGGCGGATAATCATAGGAAGACAGTATTCCTTGATAAGCGGTATTTAATTTAACGACTTCCCCGCGTATCGCATAGGCATCAAATAAAAATCGGGTTAATTTGTCACTCATGAATTTGACCTTATCTTAGTTCTGGCACATCGTTGTAGGCAATCATAATTAGCTTTTGCCAAAATAGCGCCACTCCTAATCCTGATGTTTAATCTTAATTATTTGTCGACGCTGTTTTTTGTCAGGTCGATGATCCGGCTTCGGGCTATGAAAAGCACTCAATTGCCTCGCTTGTTTGTTTTTTTCTCGTAACGCAATGCTTTCGTCTGTTTCTTTGTATAAGCCTTGTGCCAAACTTGCACTTACACGTTTATCTGACAACGCAAGTATTTCAATCGTCTTATGATCAAATCCAGCGGGGACTTTGATAATCGCCCCTAACTCTACAATTTTACTCGGCTTACTGCGTTGCCCATTGTAATTCACTTTACCGGCTTGCACCCAATCGCGCGCAATGGCCCTTGTTTTACAGAAACGCGCAGCCCATATCCATTTATCGAGTCTAACTACTGGCGATGTCGGCGCGTCTTTGCTTCCAGAGGTATGTTTCTGATTGCCCATTGGCTAAATAACCTCCAATAAATGTTAAAGTTTCATCACAATTGCAT
This sequence comes from Agaribacter marinus, assembly GCF_030160655.1. Classification (GTDB taxonomy): domain Bacteria; phylum Pseudomonadota; class Gammaproteobacteria; order Enterobacterales; family Alteromonadaceae; genus Glaciecola; species Glaciecola marina. Next base: position 249,710 of record NZ_BSOT01000006.1, on the reverse strand, counting down.
TAACCTATTGTTCATAAGCCAATGTCTAGCTATGATGGCAGATTGAACTAGAAAGCCAACTTTATCCTAGCGAGACATCTTATTAACACGCAGTTTGTTACCCCAATACAACAATTTTATCAGCGGCATGACACCAAGCTGATACTTGTAATTGTTATGCTGCTAAGTGTATACCTTCTTTTATGGGCGGCAAAACTCACGTGGTCTTTATTACCCAACGACAATAACACGTCTGTCGCTGGCCAGAACACGCAAACGCTGAACCAAAGTAATATCGGGTCAGCACAAGTAAAAACCAACCTAGATGCAATAGTTTCATTGAATTTATTTGGTGATACAGCGGCCGCGCCACAAGTACAAGAAGAACAAATAACTGAAGCCCCGGAGACAAAGCTCAATTTGACACTATCGGGCGTGGTAGCAAGCTCTGAAGAAAATGGTGGGGTCGCCGTTATTGCCTACAGGAATACGCAGCAAACCTATGGTATAGGCGACAAGATTGAAGGTACGAGTGTTACACTGGTAGAAATATTCAGCGACAGAGTAATCATCAAAAACAGACTCACGCGTGAAACACTGATGATGGAAGGTTTAGATTTTGATGAAGCCAATCGTCAGCGCGAAAGACAAGGGCCAAACGTTAGTCGAAACCCAGTGAATGTCGGTCCACAGCCAACACGAGAAGTATCCCAACAAGAAGCGCAAGAAATAAGACAACAAGTGTTCCAAAACCCTGAATCATTCGCTGACTTTATTCGCTTAACACCAGCAAAAAACGAACTCGGTATTATTGGCTATAAAGTGGCGCCAGGTAAGAAACCGGCCTTTTTTAACAGTGTAGGCCTTAAAAATGGTGATGTACTAACCGAACTAAATGGTAGAGATTTGTCAAATCCTCAACAGGCACTTGAAGCATTAAGAATATTGCAAGAAGCTGAAGAGCTTGATTTAGTGTTATTGCGCAACAATGAGCCTATTTCGCTCTCTATCGAGATCCCCAGAGACATATGAATAATTTATTAAGCAAAATACAAGTTACCAGAGTTGGTAATAGGAAAATTATGACAAAACGGAGTTTATTGGCGTTAGTGATATTGTCAGCGAGCGTATTTGCTAACGCATCTGAATATCAACCAAATTTCAAAAATACTGAAATAACGGAGTTTATTAACACCGTTGGTAAAAATTTGAAGAAGACCATCGTTGTCGATCCTAATGTTCGAGGCAAAATTAGTGTACGTAGCTACGACCTAATGACTGAAGATCAGTATTACCAATTTTTTCTCAATGTGTTACAAGTCTACGATTATGCCGTTGTTGAAATGCCAAATGGTATTCTCAAAGTCGTCCGCTCTAAAGATGCAAAATCATCCAACATTCCGGTGGTAGAAGGGACACGTTTTGATGGTGACGAAATGATCACTCGTGTACTTCCCGTATACAACGTACCTGTGCGTGAACTTGCACCTATTCTTCGTCAACTGAATGACGCCTCTGGTGGCGGTAATGTAGTAGCGCATGAACCATCAAATGTCATGATGTTAACTGGCCGTGCAGCAGTGGTTAATCGCTTAGCAGAAATCATCCAGCGTGTTGACCAAGCTGGCGACGAAGAAGTCGAGGTTATCAAACTTAAGTATGCGTCTGCCTCTGAGATGGTGCGGATTATCGACAGTATTAATCAAACACAAGGTAAACAACCCACGGGCGGTAAATCAGGCCCGAGACTAGTAGCCGATGATAGAACTAACAGCGTCATCATTAGTGGAGACGTGAAAGCTCGCCAACGCATGATTAACCTGATCAGGCGTATGGATCAAGAATTAGAAACCAGTGGTAACACACGCGTTATCTTTTTAAATTATGCAAAAGCCGAAGATTTGGTCAATGTATTACAAGGCGTCAGTGCTACCATTCAAGCCGAAGGGCAAGCAAATACTAATCAGCAGCAACGTCGCTCTAGCCGAAATAGCACACGTGACGTAAGTATCGATTCACACGAAGACAGCAACTCGTTGGTTATTACAGCCGAACCGGACATGATGCGCTCGTTAGAAGCGGTCATCCGCCAATTAGATGTTAGACGAGCACAAGTGCAAGTTGAAGCCATTATCGTCGAAGTATTCGAAAGCGACGGTGTGCAGCTTGGCGTGCAGTTTGTATCTGAAAGCGGCGGTGGCACTCAATTCAATAATGGCGTGGTGCCTGTTGGCGGTTTAGGTGTTGCGCTTAGGCAGGCAGAAGATAGAACAGTAACAAGATCAACCACTTCAGCTAACGGCGTGCCAGTACAAACGAACGAAACAATTGAAGGAAATCTAACTCCGCTAGCACAATTACTTGGTGGGGCGAGCGGTTTAATCGCGGGTGTTGTAGATAATGGTTGGGGCGCAGTCGTGCAAGCGGTCAGCAGTGATACCAACTCAAATATTTTAGCCACACCACATCTAACCACGATGGACAATGAAGAAGCATTTTTTATTGTTGGTCAAGACGTACCAATCATTACGGGTTCTACGACCGGTTCAAACAATGCAAACCCATTTCAACAGGTCGACCGTCAAGAAGTGGGTATCAAGTTAAAAGTCACGCCACAAATTAACGAAGGTGACGCAGTACAACTAACGATTGAACAAGAAGTCTCGAGCGTAAGCGGCGCAACATCGGTCGATATCACTATCAACAAACGTGAAATCAAAACTACCGTTATTGTCGATGATGGCGGCACAATTGTGCTTGGCGGCTTGATTGATGAAGATGTACAAGAATCCGTTTCCAAAGTACCTCTATTAGGTGATATTCCGATCTTAGGACACTTATTTAAAAGTACAAGCACCGCTAAGCGTAAACGTAACTTGATGGTATTTTTACGCCCAACAATTGTGCGTGACGCTGCCACAATGAACAATATTAGTCATCGCAAATATAACTTTATGCGTGTGCAACAACTGAAGCGTCAAGCAGAAGGTGTTGCTTTAATGCCATTTACTGAAGGTCCAGATTTGCCTGCATGGGATGATAAATTAGTCCTCCCTCCCTCTTTTGAAGAGTATTTGCTAGAGAAAGACGAAGAGGAACAGTAATGGTTAACGAAGCTGGAAGCTCACATCTACCTTTAGACAATGAGTCATTAGTGGATACAGCGGTAGATTCAGCAGTAACTGACAATCTTGCGTTAGGTGAAGACCTTGTATTGGACTATCAAATTCCGTTTGGCTTTGCCAAACGGAATCAAGTACTCTCCGATATTTCGACGGAACCCCTCACGTTAAATTATACAGAACTCACCTCACTGTCTGCATTAGCGGAAGTTAGACGCTTTTTAGGGAAACCTTTTACCCTTAAAAAAATTGATGAAGACACCTTTGAGCAACTACTAACTGTATCGTTTCAACGAGACTCGTCTCAGGCGCAACAATTGATGGAAGATCTGGGTAACGAAAGCGATTTATTTGCGCTTGCCGAAGACTTGCCCGACACAGAAGACTTACTCGATAGTGAAGACGATGCACCAATAATAAAGCTTATCAATGCCATGTTAGGCGAGGCTATCAAGGAAGGCGCTTCAGATATACATATTGAAACTTTTGAAAACAAGCTCATTGTTCGTTTTCGAGTGGATGGCGTACTACGAGAAATTCTGAAGCCACATCGAAAAATGGCGTCAATGTTGGTCTCGCGTATTAAAGTAATGGCAAAATTAGATATCGCTGAGAAACGCGTCCCACAAGACGGACGCATTAGTTTACGTATTGGTGGACGGGCGGTAGATGTGCGTGTTTCAACCATGCCATCTTCTCATGGCGAGCGTGTCGTAATGCGTTTGCTAGACAAGAATAACGCACGCCTAAATCTTGAAGATTTGGGGATGACAGAAGCCAACCGAGAACATTTTGCCAATTTAATTCGTAAACCGCACGGTATTATTCTGGTTACCGGCCCAACAGGTTCAGGTAAGAGTACGACGCTTTATGCTGGCTTAACTGAAATTAATTCTAAAGATCGAAATATTCTTACTGTTGAAGATCCAATCGAATTTGATATTGCTGGCATCGGGCAAACCCAAGTAAACCCAAAAGTTGACATGACGTTTGCACGTGGTCTCCGCGCTATCTTACGCCAAGATCCTGACGTTGTAATGATTGGTGAAATTCGTGACATAGAGACAGCACAAATAGCGGTTCAAGCCAGTTTAACCGGCCACTTAGTATTATCTACTTTGCATACCAATACGGCAGCAGGTGCAATTACTCGTTTAGAAGATATGGGAATAGAACCTTTCTTACTTTCTTCTAGTTTATTGTCTGTCTTGTCGCAGCGCTTAGTTCGAACACTTTGCGACAAATGTAAACAAGCGCATAAGCCAACACCAAAAGAGCGAGAAGCATTAGGTGTATCAGATTCAGAAGATATCAAAATTTATGGCCCTGTTGGCTGTCCCGAGTGTAATCATACAGGCTACAAAGGCAGGACCGGCATTCATGAGCAACTGATCGTTGATGAAAAAGTACGTGAAATGATGCATGAAAGCAAAGGTGAGCAAGCCGTTGAAAAGTATGTCCGCGAGTTTACACCGTCGATTAGGCAGGACGGCACAGATAAAGTACTTGCAGGAGAAACTTCTCTTGAGGAAGTATTGCGAGTAACGCGAGAAGAGTAATGGCAGCGTTTGCGTACAAGGCAGTAAATAGTAAAGGGAAAAATCAATCGGGCGTAATTGAAGCCGATACGCCTAGACAGGTTCGTCAACAGTTGCGAGAGCGCGACCTAATTCCTATTGAAGTCAATACCGTCGCCGAAAAAGTTAATGCAAAAAAGTCTTTTTCAGGCCTGTTTAAACGCAAAATATCAGTTAACGATTTAGCGTTGATTACACGGCAGATTGCCACCTTAATAGAAGCGGCATTGCCTATTGAAGAAGCCTTGCTAGCCGTTGCGGAGCAATGTGAAAAGCCCAATCAAAAAAATATGATGATGGCAGTAAGAAGTAAAGTCGTAGAGGGGCATTCTTTCGCGGTCGCCTTAGCCGACTTTCCCTACGTTTTCGATGAACTATATTGCGCCATGGTCGCTGCAGGAGAAAAGTCGGGCCATCTAGATACAGTATTAAGTCGTCTTGCAGACTATACCGAGAAACGCCACCAAACTGCGAGCCAAGTCACGCAAGCGCTGGTGTATCCTTTAGTCATGGTGTTTGTCGCAATCAGTGTTGTGGTGATGCTACTCACTGTCGTCGTACCTGAGATTGTTGGTCAATTCGACAACATGGAGCAAACGCTTCCTTTAATGACAAGGATACTTATTGGCATATCTGATTGGGTGAGGGATTACGGTATTTACGCAGGCATTTTGTTCGTTATTTTAATGTTTGCATTTAATCGTATGCTTAAACTTCCGCATATGAAACTGGCATGGCATAAGCGGATACTCAATTTACCTTTCATTGGTCGCTTATCTCGTGGAACTAATACCGCTAGATTTGCTCAAACACTCAGTATATTGTCTGCAAGCGCAGTCCCCTTATTAGAAGCAATGAAAATTTCTGGTGACGTACTCGCAAATAAATACTTAAAGAAACAGATTAGCGAAGCTGCAGGTAAAGTAAAAGAAGGCAGCAGTTTGCGTGCTGCGTTAGCACAGACTAAAGTATTTCCACCGATGATGTTACATATGATAGCGTCCGGTGAAAAGTCAGGTGAGCTTCAGCAAATGCTAAAACGCGCCGCAGATAATCAAGAAACACAATTTGAAGCAACAGTAAATATGTCACTCAAACTATTTGAGCCTTTGTTGATTATATCTATGGCCGGAATAGTTTTGTTTATTGTAATGGCAATCCTGTTACCAATTTTGGCACTTAATAACCTTGTCGGGTAAATATATGAATCGTCTAAATAAAAATCATCGCTCACAGGCAGGTTTCTCACTTATAGAAATCATGGTTGTACTTTTTATCATCGGTATTATGGCGGCTGTCGTCGCACCGCAAATTTTGGGCAATAAAGATGCTGCATCTATTAAAAAAGCGGCCGTCGATATACAACAATTAGAAAGCTCATTAGAAATGTACCAATTACGTACTAATTTGATGCCAACGACAGAACAAGGCTTGGAAGCACTGATATCTATCCCAACCATTGATCCGATTCCAAAAAATTACCCTGAAGACGGTATTATCAAACGCCTGCCGCTAGATCCTTGGGGAAATGAATACGTCTTACTAAATCCTGGCCAAGTAGATAAATATGATATTTACTCTTTTGGACCAGACCGCGTCGATGGCACTGAGGACGACATTGGTACTTGGAATGTGAACGAGTATCTTCAATAGGGCAAACTAAATGCACTACTCACGTCCAATGAAAAGGCAATCAGGATTCTCTTTACTCGAAATTATCGTGGTGGTTTTTTTACTTGGGCTGATTGTGTCGGTAATAAGTTTTCGTGGATTTTCCAAAGACATTACAGAAGAAATCGGCGAAGAAGCTTCAAGGTTACAAGTCCTTATCGATTTGGCCAGTGATTTCGCTATTCTAAATCAATTACAAATGGGCTTACGCATTGATATCGATCGCCAAACCTATGAATTTGTTAGCTTACAAAATGATAAATGGTTGCCTATCTCGGATAACAAGTACTTTAGAATGCGCGAGCTGCCTGAGGATATTCAAGTAGAATTGCTGTTAGACAATCTTCCATGGCAGCAAGAAGATGAGTTATTTGATAGGGAAATTTTTGACGAAAATCTTAGTGTAAGCGAGGATAGCGTTCAAATTGGCGATGAAGAAGACATCCCCCCGCCACCGCCTCAAATATTAATCCTGTCGAGCGGCGAGTTGACCCCGTTCGAACTAAAATTTACATATAATGGCATAGATAACAGTATCGACCCCTTCTATTACGCACTACAGGGTGAAGAAACCATCCCTGTGAATAAAATAGGGCCAGAACCCCTATGACATTTTTTATTGGGCCAACCAAACAACGTGGCTTTACACTGCTAGAGGTTATGGTCGCAGTAGCCATCTTTGCTATAGCGGGTGGCGCAATTGTTAAAGCCGCCAGCGAACATTTAAGTTCTGTATCTTTACTCAAAAATACGACCGTAGCCACATGGGTTGCCAACAATCAAATTACCGAAGCTGTATTACTCAGTAAACGACAGTGGCCAGTAAAAAACAACCTGTCCGGCGAATCCAAAATGAATGAACGCACTTGGTACTGGTTGCAAACTGTCTCTAAAACACCCACAAATGGCTTAAGCCAAGTCACGGTCACAGTATTTGATGACGCGCAACGGCAAGATGCCATTACCTCTGTATCAACCTTTGTCGTAAAAGAAAGCATTTAAGTATGGAGACTAATTTCGCGCTACAGAGAACTCACAAGCATGGTTTTACCCTGATTGAGTTAATCATTGCAATCGCTATTTTTTCAATGATTGCATTAGCGACAGGGGCTGTATTCACAACGATTAAGTCAAGCAATGACAATTCTCAAATAGCCCTAAAAGATCTGCAGGCAATACAACGCACAATGCTGATAATGGAGCGCGATTTTTTACAAATGGTGGCACGCGCACCAAAAGTGTCAGGGCAAGAGGGAGAACCCTTTGTCATTAAAGGCGGCAACTTTGAATTCGAAAGTGATGAGGATGCCATCGGTTTTGTTCGCAATGGTTGGCATAATCCACAATTTATACTGCCAAGGAGTACTTTGCAAAATGTAGTTTACCGTTTGCAAGATAAACAGCTGCAACGTTTGCATACTAACCACGTAGATTCAGTCATTGGTACCGAACCTAAGGTGAGAGTGCTATATGAAGGTGTGACAGATTTTCAAGTAGAAGCCGCGTTTGAATTCACAAATGACGAACTTGATTTTGTCGAGAAAATCGAAAAAACAAGCCTACCAATTGCAATTAAAATCACCTTAGAAACAGACGCCTACGGTACCATTATTCGCATGTTTCAAGTGGCCCCTTAATGACACTATCAAGAGCTAAAAGCAAACAACGTGGCGTGGCATTGATAGTCGTGATGCTGATTGTCGCTTTAATTAGTATTATGGCAACGCAAATGACCTCTCGGCTGCAACTTAACGTAGCTAGAACAAGCAATATCAAGAATAATAATCAAGCGTATTGGTATGCCTTAGGTGCTGAGCAATTCGCTAAACAGTCTTTACTTGAACTTATGTCTTTAACGCCAGATAACATCAACTTAAGTCAACCATGGGCAAAACAATTCGAATACCCCATAGATGGCGGAGTAATTAAGGCAAAAATTACGGATTTACAAGCGTGCTTTAACTTAAATGGCGTGCTGCCTACGGCGAGCGATACTCCAGATACCTCGCAACAAAACAACAGGGACGACGCCAATAGCAATGACGCCGAAAACACAGAAAATCAAACCAACAATACCCAAGCGCCTGAAAACAATAGCAGTGATTCAATAAAAACCGTTACACAAGCTGCAAAAGATGCATTAGGTAATATACTGACACACTACATTGAAGATTCTTATGTTGTTGACACTTTGCGAGATTCAATCATTGACTGGATTGATGAAGACGACTTCCAATCTGACTTTGGTGCAGAAGACGCAAATTACGAATCTTTGCCTCAACCATATTTGGCTGCAAATAGTATGTTTGCAAATATCTCCGAAATTAGACTCATCAATGGCATTGAAGACGCTATGAAACAAGGATGGCTAAAACATTTATTGCCCCAACTATGCGTTGTACCTGAAAGAAATTTCAAACTCAATGTCAATACAGTAACGGAAGAATCTGCTATAGTGCTCGCCGCTTTACTCGGAATATCCAATGAAGATGCCGCTCAGATTATTTCAACACGGCCTGAAGAAGGTTTTACTGAGAAAGAAAATTTTTTAGACTTGCCAGAAGTGCGAGCATTAAGTTTACGGCCTGCGCAAACTAACTGGTTCGATGTAACAACAAAATATTTTAAATTATCAACACAAAGTGCCTTTGATAACGGCACTCAATTTAGCATGGTAACCGTGTTTAAAGTGAATGACGATAATACCGCTATAACGACCGTGAGTAGAGAGTTTGGAGGGATCTAACAAATGCAACAACTAGTGATTCGATTGGCTAGTCATGCCGATTTGCCTATCCATTGGATGTTATATTCCACAACAGAAGGTGAGATCATTGCCTCTGGCGAACTCAGTAACGACAGTCAACTAAGTAGCTTGCAAGAACACGCGACAGAATCTACAGTGATTGCCTTAGCGCCCGCCTCCGACGTATTGCTAACCACCGTCACTATACCTAAAAATGCAAATAGAAAGGTACTGAGCGCGATTCCATATATGTTGGAAGAAAATATTTGTGCCGACGTATCCGAACAACATGTTGCGCTCGGAAAGCGTGAAGGAGAACGTCAGCAGGTCGCGGTAATAGAAAAGCAAAAACTCATAGATTGGCAAGAAACGCTCAAAGACGCCGGCATTTTTTGTCAGCGGCTGATTCCAGACGCAATATTACTGCCGACCCCATCGGAAAATCATGTCAGCTTATTGCAGCTTGGCAATTCGCTGCTAGTTAAAACCTCTGAATATGAAGCACTTCAAGGCGAAGTTGATTGGCTACTGCCGCTGATATTGGCGAATGACGAAATTCAAATAAATGCGTTTAGTGAAATAGAAAACGCTGATCTGCCTGATAATAGCGAATTTAACTTTGATGAGTTGCCATTAGAACGTTTACGACAGCAAATATCTAGCGCAGATATAAACCTATTCCAGGGTGATTTTGCTGTAAAAGCGGCATCTAATCCGTTCTGGCAAAAATGGCGAATTGCAGCGGTATTGGCCATTTTCGCATTGTCGGCAAATTTAGTCGGTAAAACGATTGAGTTAAACCATCTTAAAAGCGAAAAAGCAAAAGTAGATCAATCAATATCACAAACAGTTAAGGCCTCTTTTCCCGGTATCCAGCGTGTGCGTATGTCAATCATAAAACGTTTAGTAGAACAAGAGATGCAGCGTCTAGAAGGTGCTGGTGGAGGCGCTAGTATGCTAGCACTATTATCCAAAATGTCCGGGGCGTTTAGTAATTCTGGCGTTACACCACAAACTTTGCGCTTTGATAGTAGCCGCACGGAACTGCGTATGCAATCTGTTGCCAATAACTTTGAATCGTTAGAACGCTTCCGCCGCGACATTCAATCACTCGGTTTGCAAGTTGATCAAGGCGCCATCAACAATAGAGGCGATCAAGTTGTTGGCGTTATAGTGGTCAAAGGTTAAGCATACATAGTCGTAAAGGAATAATTATCAAATGAACGCAGTTTCCCAGTGGTTTAAGTCACTCTCTGAGCGCGAAAAACTGATTGTTTTAATCGGTGGCGGCGTAGGTATTATCGCACTTTTTTACTTTGCCATATGGGCACCACTGAATCAGGCGATAGATGAAAATAAATCACAATTGTCGAATGCCAAAGCACTCAACGTATGGATACAAGAACGGGCTTCTCGCGCTCAGCTATTGAAACAAAGTGGACAAGCAAAGCGCTTTTCAGGTTCACTTACTCAGCTTGTAAATCAAACGACTCGCGGCGCCAATATTTCAGTTTCGCGTATGCAGCCCCAAGGCGAAGGTCTGCAAGTATGGATAGATGCAGTGCCATTTAATAACTTATTACGTTGGTTAGATACGCTTGAAAAACAAGGCGTTACAATTATTCAATCAGATATCAGCGAAACCGATAACCCAGGAATAGTTCAAGTTCGTCGCCTTCAATTAGGAAAGAGTTAATGAGAGTTTGGCAGTGGATATTATTTTGTGTCTTAATATATGTGCTTGGTTTGGTAATTTATGCGCCCGCAAGTTTGCTTACCAATGCCATTCAAAAAAACAGCCAAAATAAAGTCCTTTTTAGCACGCCAAATGGTACGTTCTTTTCTGGAGGTGCGGACCAAGTCATAGTAAACGGTATTAACATTAACAACGTAAAATGGGAACTTTCGCCGTTAAAGCTACTATTACTTTCAGCAAATGTCGACATTACTGGTGGTAATTTACGTGACATGGCTCAAACGTATGTCGCCGGTGACATAACAATTAACCTCTTAGATACAAATGATCTCAATATACAAAATTTACAAACTTACATACCGGTAAAAACACTTTTAGCGCAAGTACAGCTACCTGTATTTATTACTGCAGAGGGTCGTGTAAGAGCCAACATCCAGCATCTTGACGCTAGTCCAAACTGTATCGAGTTAACAGGCACAGGCAGCTGGCAGAATGCAGCTATTAGCTCTAATGGCAAAGTAACTAACTTAGGCAGCTTTGATGCAAACCTAAGCTGTGTAGAAAACGCATACGTGATTACTATGAATAACAAAAACATTCTGAACCTTGATGCGAGTCTATCCCTCACAACAACGGGTAGCTACAAAGTTTCGGGCAAGTTTAAACCCGATGATTCACTTCCATCAGAAATAAAACAAGCCGCTAATTTCTTTGGTCAACCAGACCAACAAGGCTTTTATCAAATTAACTTTTAAACTTAACAAATTATACTTTAGGCTAGTTTTACACAAAAACTGTTGTTTTTTTCTTCAGTTTGCGTTAATCATGCCGATTCGATACTGAACTTTCTATTAATCAAAGAGGTATTTCATATGGATATACCGCAGGAAGCAGTTCAAAGAGCTCGAGTTCTCATTATTGATGATGAAGCGAGCCAAATCATGACGATTCGCTCGACCCTTCACGCCGACTATGAAGTCAGTTTTGCTTGCAATACTGACGATGCATATAAGTTGTGCCATCAATTTCCACAACCTGACATCATTTTGATGGATATCGTTATGCCAAAGTGCAACGGGTATCAACTGTGTTCAATGCTAAAAGCCGATGCAGTCACCCATGATATTCCCATTATATTTATCTCAGGAAATGAGAGTGCAGAAGACATGGCGAAGGGGTTTAACGTTGGCTGTGTTGATTATTTGGTTAAGCCCATTAGGCAAACCGAACTCAAAGCAAGAATAGCCACACATCTAAGCTTAAATAGACAAACTCGTGCGCTAGAACGACTTGCCTATCAAGATCCACTCACCCTAGTGGCTAATAGACGCAAGTTTAACGAGACCCTGCAGCGAGAATGGGCAAGATGCACGCGTTATCACCAACCACTTGCGTTACTAATTGTTGATTTAGACGACTTTAAAGTAATTAATGATAATTTGGGGCACAGTGTTGGCGACCAATGCCTAACAACGGTTGCAGGTATTTTGCGCAATAGTATTCATCGGCCCGGCGATATGGTAGCAAGAATAGGTGGCGACGAATTTGCCCTCATTTTTAGTGATTTTGAACCTTGTGCTGCTGAAACTAAATGCCAATCAATATTAGACAGTGTTGCACTAATCCCTCCCCAAAAGAACGCGCAGGGTGAATATAAGCTAACCTTGAGTATGGGCATGTCGATAATGTATCCAGATACTAAATCAGATTCATTCGATGCCTTTCAAGCCGCCGACCGAGTTTTATATGAATGTAAAAAAAGCGGTAAAAATCGATATGAATTGTCTAAGCCTTACTACACTACTGAGTCTAAGTTAGCTCACTTCAAATAAATCTGAATATACATATGGGGCTAAAGCGAGAATAGTTGCGCTGGTATAAACCGACTGCCTTGTTTCTAGCCCATTTGTTAATTGACCTATTGCTCCCCCCTTTTGTTTTATATTCACGGTATTAAAAAGACCATCCATTGCACCGCCTAACTCTTCACCTTGCAATAACTTTTGGTATACCGATAAAGGAATAGGCATGGTTGCTGTTTGCCCAAAACACATGGTGCGTTCGTCAGAAATACAAATAACAGCAAAGGTTCTTGGCCCTTCATCAAAAACATCAACACCGCCTTCATAGGCGATGTAAAAATTCTTTAGTTCATTGTTTCGTTCTTTGACCTCAGCCACCATTGCCTGATGGTGGATTAAATACTCAACGCGGTTTTTGGCGCCGTCGCGAGTCTCTTCAAAATTCATTGGCTGATCAGGTACACTAGAAGGCGCATCAGCACCTTCAACTAACACCTCATTACCAGGAAACATCGCCTGGAAAGCAGTTAAGGCTGCATTAATTTTAACGGGATTCTTGGAACCCACAATGACTCTCAGTTTTTCCACTATTCGCTCATCTATATATCGAGTTTACTTTCTTATTTTGACGCACCGACGAAGTTATCACTAATGATCGAATCAGCTATTAGCGCATAGTCATTAATATGTAAATGACGTGACATAACGTTTTCGTCTTTTTTGCTATCTGGATTAGTAATGCCAAGCGTGTATTTAATACCATACTCACTTGCCGCATCCAAAATGCGTTCACTGTCATCCACAAACAAGGTATGTTCTGGACGAAACAATAGCTTGTTATGTAATTTTTGCCAAAAAGACTGAGACTCTTTACTGACGCCAAATTCATGGCTTGAAATTAACATATCGACATATTGATCTAACTGCGTTTGCTCCACTTTTAAACGTAAACTTTCTGGATGTGCGTTTGTTACCAATATCACTTGTCGCCCAGATTGCCTCAATGCGACTAAAAACGGAATGGTATCTTTTCGCATCTCAATAAGATGCTTTAGTTCCTGTTTTGCCGCGACAATATCGAGATCAAGCGTTTTCGCCCAATAGTCAAGGCAATACCACTCAAGTTGCCCATGTACCTTTGCATAAAGCGCTTCAAGTTCTTGTTTACATATCTCTATTGACTTTCCGCTGCGTATAGCAAGCTTCTGCGGAATTAACTCTAGCCAAAACTGATTGTCGAAATGTAAATCAAGCAAAGTACCATCCATATCCAACAAAACTGTTTCTATATTATGCCAGGGTAATCGTGTCAATCGAGCTTCCTTATGCTACTGTAGCCAAAACAGAATTTACAAAATTTTAATCTAACTAAGTGTATCTTGTATCGGCTCAATGAGTAAATCGAATCAACCAAAAACCTTACCGGTAATACATGCCCGTCGAAACGTTGCCAAAAGTAGATTGTTTTGCATAGAAGAAGTCGACTTAGAGTTTAGCAATGGCGAAAAGCGCACCTTCGAGCGAATGGCTGGCAGCGGCAGAGGGGCGGTAATGATTATTCCCTTACTCGACAACAATACTATGCTGCTGATTAAAGAATATGCCGCAGGCACTCATTCATATCAATTAGGATTTCCAAAAGGGTTAATCGACCCGAATGAAACCCCAGAAATCGCGGCTAACCGAGAACTTCAAGAGGAAGTAGGATATTCAGCGAAACACTTGTTAAGATTGCAGACAGTGCAGATGGCCCCGACGTTTTTTAACGCATCCATGCATATTCTTATCGCTCAAGATCTGCATCCGGCTAGCCTTGAAGGTGATGAGCCTGAGCCTTTGGACGTGATCCCCTGGCCAATCGACAATATTGACGAACTATTAGATAGAGAAGATTTTGGGGAAGCCCGCAGTGTAGCTGCATTACTCTTATTACAACGATGGAGAGATAGCAAATGATGTCAAAACCAATCGCCGAGTTATTAGAAATAGCGAAAGACATCGCTGTTCAAGCGGGTAAGGAAGTACTCGATATATACGACAAAGGTGACTTTGAGGCCTATGAAAAAGATGACGAATCCCCGGTCACTAGTGCAGATTATCGCGCAAATGAAATTATCGTTGAAGCGCTCAAACGGCTAACACCTAAAATTCCAATTATGTCTGAAGAGACAACGATTCCACCGCTTTTGGAACGCGAAAATTGGCGACGGTATTGGTTAATTGACCCCATTGATGGCACGCAAGAATTTATTGCGCGTTCGGGAGATTTCACAGTAAATATAGCACTAATTGAAGACAACAAACCCGTAATTGGCGTTATTTACTGGCCCTGTGGTCAGTCACTTTATTTTGCTAGCCACAACGAAGGCGCATATAAACGTTGTCCAATCGAAACTAAGCCAATTAATGTGCGGAAATTTTCTGTCCCCAGTGAAGATGTTGTGGTCATTGCTATTAGTCGCAGACAATCCAGAGAACGCGTACTCAATCGTCTTACCTCAAAACGCGAATACCAAACCTTACCTACAGGCAGCTGCTCCCTCAAAGCCTGCTTCATTGCTGAAGGTAAAGCAGACGTATTCATGCGTTTAGGCAAAACAGGAGAATGGGATACTGGCGCTTCTCAATGCATTATAAATGAAGCTGGTGGCGAAATTTGCGCGGCCGATTTTAACGAAATCACTTATAACCTAAGAGAATCGGTAGACAATCCTGATTTTGTTGTCTTAGGCGATAGTCGTGTTGATTGGCGAAGCATTGTGCAATATTATTCAACAGACGAAAGTGATTCGTAGCCTTCGTTTTAAACGTTTACACAAGGACAGTTAGGCAATGAAACTAACACTATATAAGCAATTCACATTAGCTTCATCAATTATTATTAGCACCTTGCTAACCTTTTGTTTGGCGGGTCAAGCACATGCCAATTACTTACTCGATGAAAACGCTAGTTCATTATATTTTTTATCGACTAAGAATATCAATATTACTGAAACTCATACCTTCGATAGTATCAGCGGTACACTCAGTGCTTCAGGTCACTTGCAAATTGATATTGATTTAAGCTCAGTGAACACACTAATACCGATACGCAACGAGCGTATGCAAAATATGCTCTTCAACGTAAGCGAACATGCAACAGCAACATATACTGCAAACGTAGATAAGGCTTTGTTGACACATCCAGTAGGTACAGCCAAACGGGTTACAGTTGAGGGTGACTTAACTATTAGTGGTATTTCTCAAAAAGTAAGTTTTGAGGTGCTAATAGTGAGGTTAAACAATGGGAATATATCTGCAACCACCTTAAAGCCCACAGTATTAAATGCTGCTCAGTTCGACTTAGGTACTGGTATTGAAGCGCTGCGAGAAATTGCCAAATTGGCTCAGATATCTAGTACAATTCCACTGACGTTTAGTATTGAATTTACTAAACAGTAAGGAAAATACTAGCTCTTAAGATTCAAGTGGATAGAGGTTAACAGTGGCAGCAAATCAAAATCAAAAGAACCTGTTTCTTGCGCTAGGTGTAGCGGTATTTCTTGTCTTAGTAATATCAGGTTACGCCACAATTAATGACTTAGCAGGTAAGCAAAGCCAACAACATCAGCAATCTATATCACCTGTATTTGCGCTTATCGAAAATGAGCTCACTGAACCCTTACATATTGCAAAAACACTCGGTGAAATTGGCGTGTACGACCAATACTTTAGAAGCGAAGAGCCTGACAAAGATGCCTTAGTTACACAGCTAAAAGGCTATCAAGATGCATTTGGTTTCCAATTTTACTTAGCACACGACAAATCAAGAAAACAATTTAACTCCGATGGTAGAGTGTTCGACCTGATAGAAGGTCAGATAATCTGGTATTTCGCCTTGAAAGATGAGACGGATTCGGAAATACAAGCCGTACTTGGTCAACGAGAAGATGTTCACTTATACATTGATGTTCGTCAATATGACGACGATGGGAAATTTATCGGCTTCGCTGGTGTAGGTAAATCGTTATCTGACTTTCTAGAGTCATTCGAACGTTTTCGCGGCGAGTATGGACATGAATTTGTATTTGTTAATAATCGCGATGAGATTGTGCTTTCCTCCATTTCCGAACTCTCTCCTGCGCAGGCAGAAACGGCAACGTCAGGAATTGGTATCAAGCAATTGCCTGAACTCTATTGGTACGATGAATTTACTGAAAAATCAAAAGATACCGTAGAACCAAGCGTTATTGTTGAAGCCGAAGAAGGTGACTTATTGGTATCGAGATTAAATTTGGAAAATCTCAATTGGAGTCTATACATTCTTACGCCACTCAATAGCCGCCAACAAGAAGTGAATCAATCATTTGCTATCTACGTTGCGCTTGGCATGGTATTGATTTTATTTGCTTACAAAATCCTTTACCGGATAGTGGATGCCTATATCGACAAAGTCAGTTCTAACATGAATCAAGACCCTTTAACTGGACTATCCAACCGTAAGTATGGCCGCATGTTCTTCAATAGAATGCGCAAACGCAATAGACAAATTGCTGTAGTAGTGACTGACTTAGACCATTTCAAACGCATAAATGATACCTATGGGCATATGGCAGGCGATCAGGTACTTAAAACAATTTCTGATTGTTTCTCTAGTGTTGTGAAAAAACAAGACTTAGTGGTTCGATGGGGTGGAGAAGAATTTGCCTTCATTCTACCCGATACTGATGGGGAAGAAGCGAAAGAATTAGCAGAGGCAGCCCGACTAGCGATTGAGCGTTTGGAGATTCATATTAACGAGTCTGTTAACGTCAAAGCAACGGCTAGTTTCGGTATCTATGCGTCTAGACAATACGCTGATACTTTAGACGTGATGATTGAACGCGCAGACCGAGCAATGTACAGAGCCAAAGCAGAAGGTAAGAATCGAGTACTTAGCGGTTGTGAACAAACGTTATAGCCATCTCGCTTGGAAAGACTTAGTAAACCTTTGTTCACTCTTAACATATTTTATGACTAATAAATCAAGGCTACCCAATCATGAGCTTTTGAAGGGGGCCTTAGCGATGTGTTTGCCTTATTGACGTTTTGTAAACTAGTGCGCTGCACGTGAAATCCACCTTCAATAGGGTTAAACCAAGCAATGTATGACATCTTAGTATCCGAAAGATCAACTTTCACCTGACTATTTTTTGCGACGTAAACGACCATTTTTGAATGCAGGTTACCGAAGGCATAACTATTGTTTGAGATAACTAATTGGTTCAAGGGCTTCATTTGCCAATAGGCGAGTTGATTTTCGAAAAAATCCAAAGCAATGCGTGTTTGTTTCCAAATATTCGTGCGACTACGAAGATCTTCAGCACTTAAATCATTGTGAGGATGATGAGCACCAAAGTACCACTCTACACCCGCACCACCAGCCATCAAACTGCCCCATAGCGTATGAAATCGAATAATATCGTGAGAGGCATCCACACTATCAGGTCGCGCACCGTCCTTCCATAAACCCACTTCATCCATTGTAATCAGCCATGGCAATCCAGATGCTTGACTGATAGCCTTCCATTCAACCAGTTGCTCATTGACTAATTTGGGCTGATCAACTTGGAATGACAAACCATCTACACTTTCATCAGCCAGTAGGGGAGGTAAAATATCGTGTTTCTCTTTGCTTGTTGAATGGGTATGAATGATTGTTGGTCGACCATAAGGGTCATGCTCATGTAGATAATTAAACATTGCTTTGCGTTGCGCATGGCTCTGTCCAACCGGCGACCAATGCGTGGGACCATTTTCTTCACCTAAATTCCAAATGATGCCATTTAGATGAGCAAAGCGCGCAATCATTTCAGATAGATACAGCTGACGCGTTAATCCAGTATTGCCATTATCAAGCAAAGTTTCATTTTCGGTTTCTTGCAATACCACATGCACCATTACCCCTTTACGTTGCATGTGTTCGAACACGATCCGCCATTGATCTAACTTACTCACATCAAATCGAGTCATGTGATCAGGCGACACGTGCGGCCACACGTCATTCCCGTCACCATTAATATTAAAACTTAAAAAGTATGCTGAATTAAGCGATGCGCTCTCAAGGTAATTAATCAAACCAATTAGATTTTTACCTTTCTCTTGTTGCCATACAGGATCACCAATTTGCCAATCATTACTATGTGGTTTAAATTCATGGAGTTGCGTATTTACGGATGCTTCATACTGCCTTGTTTGAGATTGTAAGCGATAGGTACCATCAAAACCTTCAAAGCCCAATAAGTTTTCAGGACTATTCGTGCCGCCTTTCAACCAATGTTTATCTTGATTATCAGCATAAAAGTAGCCGTCGACGATAGATATTTTACCTAAAGCACAAAAGTCGGGGGCTTTGCAGCGATTAGCAACGACGTCTATGTTACCAGTGCCATTTGTAATTGATATGTTGCCTTTTGATTTCGATATATCAAGTGCAACATGCTCACCATAATGTAGTTTGGCGTCATAGGACCAACTACCGAGTTGGTCAGGCGTAAAATGTGCTCGCCAAACATGCCCTTTGCTAGCGGACGTATTTGCGGCATCTCCGTCCGCAGCAAAATACCCCTTTATTCTATGTTTTTTACCACTTTCAAGATGCGTAAAAATAACCGATAAGTGGTTGTTTATAAAAGGGTTATTGTTGTCCATTTCACTGGTGTCTTGGCCAATGAAATCCAAGGTGATCGGCTCGTAAACCCCTGTCACGAATGCACTTGCTTCTATGTTTTGTTTAGGCAAGGCAAGTCTTTCAGTAGAGACCAACTCTGGCCCACCACCACGATTACCACTCCCAGAGACAGTGTAAACATAATCAACACCATCATGATTGAGCATGGCAAAGCCCGAACCATGCCGCCCTAAGTTCAAGGAAGACACTTTCTGCCAGACTTGAGTCTCGGGTACAAAGAGGTACACCTCATTGTGCGCAATCCCTTGTATACCGCTCTCCCCGCCGCCAACGAGTACGCCTTGCGATGTCGCAATAGCCATATTGCCTGCGCTTTGCAGAGGAATATTCAGACCTTTTGGTAATGTGCTCCATTGCTGCGTTCTAAAATCATACACATCGACATATGGCGTTGTTAACTCAAACACCTGCTTTGTCGCGAATGAGGATTTTCTGCCACCCAATAAATACAATTTGTGATCATATACTGCGGCCTGAGTATGGTCTCTTCCATGTGGCGCATCGGCTAAGCGTTGCCATTCTCCCGTTTTAGGATCATATGAATCAAACCAAGCATTTGTGCCTCGCATATGGCCTTCGGTAATACCACCAATAACATAAATTTTTCCTTGGTAAACCGCCGTCGCTGCGCCGCCACGTCGACGGTCTTCTGGAATAACATGTGCGTCATGAAAGGTATCAGTTTCTGGTGTATATTTGATCACACGGTCGATGGGCTGTTCGTTTGGAAATCCCCCGGTAAAAGCACCCAAAATGTATATATCATCCCCATAAGCAGCCGCTTGGAAATGATGGATCTCTAGGGGCGGTTTTGCTCTCGATTCCCAGCGATTAGTATTGGGATCAAACACGTCCGTAGGGTTTACTCTGCGCCCACCAAGTAAATAAAGTTTATTGTCGTGAGCAACCAAACTCGCTTCATGGCGAGGCACAGGATCGCTAAGTTGTGCAACCTGCTCCCACTGAGCGCTAATCAACGGCTGTTTTTTTTGCATGACGGTAGTCGTTTCAGATGAATGCTGGCAGGCAACAAGCAGAAAAAAAACAAGTACATAAAAAAACGAACTTGGCTTTACACTGTTACTTTTTTTACTCGGCACAAGCTTGCGGTATTTCATTGAGTATTCCGATTATTTTTGTAAATGATCCTTAAATACTATGTTAACGGAATCAAACTCTTCTGAATACTGTATAAATACCTCGCCAACTTCCAGTTGCTTATATACGTCATCTACTTTTTCATTCAGCGTTTTTTCTATATCCCCGTAATCCGTGCCCTCACGGAGGACAAAGCTTTCGATTAAATTTATTAGTGTGGTTTTTTCGAGGTCTTTGTAAGGAATAATCATAAATGTTCGCTAATAAATTTCGTAATTCTATTGGGTAACCATAAGTTGGGTTTTACGGGGTTTCCTTGAATAAAGCCCACATGCCCACCAAACTCGCTTATTTCATAGGCGACACTTGGCGAAAGTTCTTCAGCTTGAGGTATCACCCGCGCATCCATAAACGGGTCATCACGCGCATGCAGTATAAGTGTTGGCGTATTTATGTCACGCAAGGTCGTTATTGCACTGCATTGGGTATAATAATCATCAGCCCCCTTGAAACCATGCAATTTGGCCGTAATATGTTCATCAAATTCGCGAAAAGACGAAAACGTCGCAATGTCTTTTGCCGACACGTCAATGAATCGTGTCATATCGATATGTTTGATCTTATTGAGTATGTTTGCCTTCATACTACGGAGTAAATGTGCCTGATAATACTTCGAAAAGCCAAAATTAATTGCCTCTGCCGAGGCATGAAGATCGATCGGTGCAGATACTGCAATAGCCGCGTTGACATATGCTTGGTTCTCGTTGTGCTGTTCTGCCAACAACTTCAGCAATACATTGCCACCAAGTGAATAGCCAACACAAAACAATGATCTTGTTGGATACCGCTGTTTTATGCGCTTAATAATGTATCCGGCGTCCCCAGTATCGCCAGAATGATAAGCTCTGTGCGTCAAATTCATTTCACCACTACACCCACGAAAGTGCATCAGCACAGCACCAATATTGTGCTGATACAAATATGCAAACAACTGCCTTACGTAATGCGAGTTAATCGATCCTTCTAACCCATGAAACACAAGCGCGATAGCTTTTGGTTGTTTGGGTAAGTACCACGCTAAATCAACAAAATCACCATCTGGCGTAGCCACCCGCTCGGGAATGATCTGAATATTTGGTGATGGTGCAAAAAATTTCGGCCAAATTGTTTGAACATGCGGATTCTTCGCCCAGAAGGGAGCGGTAAATGTGGAAGCTGACAACCTACCGTAACGCGTTACCATCAGATATTTGCCGCTAAGGTGTTAATAGCATGAATATGAGTACTCTCGAATACCAATGTCTTGTCAAACGACAATAAATAGCCTTTTATAGCCTGCGAAAAAGAATCCGTATTTCTCATAGGCAATTCAGCAGAGGAGAACGCTTCCAACAAAATATCTTGTATTGCGCGTTCCATTTTTAGCTCTTCGTCCAGTGCTTTTTTGTAGAGATCGCCACCCATTGTTTTCAACGCTTTACGTTTTTCACGATGTGCTTTAATTTGATCATCAGATGCTTGAATAAGGTGCTGAAGATATTGTAAAGCCTCGGCAGAAATTGCCGTTTTTTTGTCTGCAAGATACATACAAAACAACAGTACATTTACGTTGGCATTTAACTCATCCTGTAAGATTAAACACGCACGCTTTACGTCTTTTTTCCTGTATGTATTGATGGAATACTGCCAAAATTCATCTACTGGAATCATTGTCAACTATCAGGCCAATTGTTGTTTAAATGTTTGTTCCGCGGCTTCAATATCTTCTGCCGCTTGCATCCAATCCATTTCAACAATTTCTAATGCGGATTTACTCTCGGCTTGTTGTTTAAGTACCTGAGTTAATTTAGCTTTGTTTTCAGCAGCGTAAATATCTGGCTCAGCTAATGCGGTTTCACATTCCGCAAGTTTTTCATTCAGTGTTTGCATTTGTTTTTCAGCGCTTTGTAGCTGATTCTTAAGTGGCTTAATTGACTGTCTAAACTCGGCCTCTAAACGCTTTTGCGCCTTGCGATCAAGTTGTGAATTTTGTGCCTTATCTTCGTTGACCACTTGAGATGATTTCGTTTGTTTACTACCTTGCAACATCCATTTGCGATAATCCTGCAAATCTCCGCCAAAAGGCTCTACCTTGCCGTCATCCACTAAATAAAAATCGTCACACACAGCCTCTAATAAAAAGCGATCATGCGATACTAATACAATTGCGCCCTGATAAGTTTGTAGCGCATAATTTAGCGCTTGACGCACCTCAATATCTAGGTGGTTAGTTGGCTCATCCAGTAATAGTAAGTTGGGTTTTTGATAGACTAGCATTGCCAAAACTAAACGCGCTTTTTCACCACCAGACATTGGCGCTACAGGTTCTACAGCTCTGTCACCATGAAAACCAAAACCACCCAAAAAGTCGCGAATCGATTGCTCAGTGACCTTATTGTCTAAACGCTGTATGTGCAAAAGGGCCGTTGCTTGCATATCTAAACTGTCCACCTGATGCTGAGCAAAATACCCGACATCTAAACCGGCAGACAAATGATACTCACCCGATAATGGCGACAGTTCACCCGCTAACAACTTTACAAGCGTCGATTTTCCCGCGCCGTTACGTCCCAGTAAACCAATACGACTACCTGGTACTAAATTAAGTGCAATGTCTTTCAATATAACGGTTTCACCATAACCTACTTGAGTGTTTTCCATACCAATGAGCGGGTTAGGCAATTTGTCTGGAGGCGGAAATTCAAAACTAAATTCGCTCGCTTGATGCACTGGCATCAGTTCTTGCATTTTCTCGAGTTGCTTTACTCTTGATTGCGCTTGCTTCGCTTTACTTGCCTTAGCTTTAAAGCGTGTAATAAAACTTTCTAAATGTTGGCGTTTCTTTTGTTGTTTGTCGTACTCACTTGCAGCAAGCGACAAACGCATTGCTTTTTGTTTTTCATATGATGAATAATCACCAGTGTAAGACACCAATTGTTGGTGCTCGAAACTCACAATTTGCGACACAGTACTATCGATAAACGCCTGATCGTGTGAAATAAGTACTAGCGTGCCCTTATATTGCTGCAACCAGTTTTCCAACCAAATAACCGCATCCAAGTCCAAATGGTTTGTTGGCTCGTCTAATAAAAGTAAGTCAGATGGACACAGCAGCGCACGCGCTAAGTTTAAACGCATTTGCCAACCGCCAGAAAAATCACTAACGGGCGAATAATGCTTGTCTTCAGTAAAACCTAAACCGTTGAGGATGCTAGCTGCGCGTGATTGCACATCATAGGCACCGGCTTGCTCAAGTGCATCATGCAATTCAGCTAAGCGTTGACCACTGTCGTCGGGAGTTTGAGCAATTTCTTTCTCAATAGCACGAAGTTGTGTATCACCATCAATCACATATTCAATGGCAGGGCGCTGCATGTTGTCAATTTGCTGTGCCACCGACACCACTTGCCATGTCTTTGGCAGAGTTAAGCTCCCGTCATCTGTTTGAAGCTGTCCCTGAAACAAGGCAAACAAGCTCGATTTACCGCAACCATTGGGTCCAATAATGGCTATTTTGTGCTGTGGGTAAATATCTAAATTGGTTTTTTCGAGGAGTACTTTTGGGCCACGCTGTAAACTGACCTGTTGCAGTTTTATCATTATTTTTAACCTAGATCGTAATATTGCAAGAATAGCAAATTTGCGATTTTTGATCATTCGCTTTTGTTCAAGGGTATAATGAAGCTAAAACGTATGTAATGTTTAAACCTTGCAGTACTCATACTGCCAATAATTTAAATTCAAATGCTGTTATCCCATGCATATAGGATTCAGTAAATGATATTCACGTGATTAAGAAAGTACATGCCTACCAAAAAAAGAAAACGATTCATTGCAGGTGCTACCTGCCCCAAATGTAAGTCAGTCGATACTCTTATGCTGTTTTTTGAAAATAACATTGAACAACTCGCATGCGTAAAATGTGATTATTCAGAAAGCCAGACTGACAGAGATACCGCAAAAGCAAGTAAAAATGACGCCGGTGTTATCGGCGTCTTTAAACCTGACTAAGCATTTACCGGAACAAATTGACTAGTCATGTTGATCTTTGCTAAATACTTGCAGGCATGCCCATACAGCTTGCATAGTAGCTGGTTGTGCCCGCCCAATCTGAAAATACACCAATAACGCCGACATCTTTCGCTAGCACATCAAGTAACATCATTTGATCACCATCATTGTCGGTAATGTTCGCAATGGTTTGATAGTACCAACCGCCGCCAGACTCAAGTGTACCAGAGCGCTCAAGTGTCCACGTAATAATATCTAACCCTGCTTTTTTGGCCGCTATCGCATAGTCAGATGGAACGATTGTACCCTCATCACTCTCAGTCACTAGCATCCATGTCGGAGGGGCAATGATCTTTACACCTTGGGCGACTAATTCATCCATACTCGGCGACCATGTTTCACTATTGGTCACGTCAAACACAGGCTCGCTATATCGCCCATCAAGATATACTGCCTGTTGAGCAAACTCCGGTGCGTTAGCTATCCAATACAATACGTCATCGTAATTAAATGATTGCGCCCATACGTCACTCGCTGGCACACCTGCTAACTTATATTCATCGAGCATTTTTTGTGCATAGTCTTCTTGCGAAAAACCGTTAAATGGCATTTCAACACTTGCTGACTTAAGCTCAGGTGTCATTTTTACACCGAGTGATTTAAATAACTCAATACTTTCTGCATGGGTTAACAGCGTTCCCTTACTTGCGTACAAATCGGTTCGCCATGGCGCAGTGCCATCCATATATTCCTCTACAGTCGTGCCATTTGGGTTTGCTGCATCCATTTTTCCAGTCAGCGTTTTAAACTCAGCAAGCGTAACATCACTCGTACAGCAACGTGCTTGAGCAGCGATACCATTTACAGGGTCAGCCGGCGAAAAAGGTATAGAACATTTTGACGCCAATTCTGTTGCTAAAATGTCAGTGGTTGTATGCAAATCACACTGGGAATGTCGACATACTAATTCTTGATCTGCGGTAAACGTCACATCACATTCAAGGATACCTGCACCCATGCGGGCAGCAGCCTCATATGATTCTTTTGTATGCTCGGGATATTGCATAGGTGCACCACGGTGCCCAATTGAAAAATCAGTTTTATAAAATGGACCTTCAGCACATGCTTGAAGGGCAGTTTTCAGCTCACCCTCATCCATATCTTCGACCAAAAAATATGGACGTGACCCTAACTGAATGTTGTTGGTACCACCCGCAGGGACTTGCACAATCACCGGGACTTCTACTGTTTCAATCTGTGTCACAGTATTTTCAACAATTACCTGTTTCTCTACTTCAACTATCTCAATACTATCGTCGTCACACCCGCTGATCAGCGTCACTGCCCCTATCAATCCTATCATTGCTATTTTTTTTATCATGTTTCTGCTCCCGTTGTGGTGAAAGAGCAGATAAAGTAGCGATCGGATATGACATATTTGAGGATATAATATGACCAATTGATGATGTTTTTCTGACAGATTCAATGCAGCCATTCGACGTAGACAAGACCCTACTCGTATGCACGAATGAACAACATCTTTTGGTTAATGTACGCGGTATACGTTTCACCAATGCGCAAAATAGTGTACACTCCGCGCGCTTTTTAACCACTTCTATCTTTCTCTTGGAATTCTCTTGATTACTACAGCTAATATCACAATGCAGTTTGGCGCGAAGCCATTATTTGAAAACATATCCGCCAAGTTTGGCAACGGTAACCGCTACGGCCTTATCGGTGCCAATGGTTGTGGTAAATCTACCTTAATGAAAATATTAAGTGGCGAACTTGCGCCTACCTCTGGCAACGTATCAATTACACCGGGTGAACGCCTAGGTATATTGGGTCAAGACCAGTTTGCCTTTGAAGAGTACTCGGTAGTAGATGCAGTCATTCAAGGTGACGCCAAGCTATGGGAAGTTAAAAAGGAACGTGATCGCATCTATAGCCTGCCAGAAATGTCAGAAGAAGATGGTATGAAAGTAGCCGACCTTGAAACTGAATTTGCTGAAATGGATGGCTATACGGCCGAAACGCGCGCCATCGAATTGCTGGTTGAAGCTGGTATAGGTGAAGAGTTTCACTTTGGTTTAATGTCTGAAGTTGCGCCGGGCCTTAAGCTACGCGTATTGCTCGCTCAAGCATTGTTCGCAGACCCTGATATTTTGTTGTTGGACGAACCGACCAATAACCTTGATATATACACTATCAATTGGCTCGCCGATGTTTTACAGCAACGCAAGTGCACCATGATTATTATTTCGCATGACCGTCATTTCTTAAATTCGGTCTGCACGCATATGGCTGATATCGACTACGGTGAACTCCGTATTTACCCCGGCAATTATGAACAATATGCAGAAGCCGCTGCTCTCGTTCAAGAACAAATACACTTAGAAAACGCTAAAAAATCGACTGAAATTGAAGAACTAAAGGGCTTCGTTGCGCGTTTCTCAGCAAATGCGTCAAAAGCAAAACAAGCCACCTCCAGAGCGCGTCGACTTGAAAAAATTGAGCTAACGGATGTCGTTCCATCGAGCCGTCAATCGCCTTACATCGTCTATAAACAGCATAAAAAGTTACACCGTTTAGCCCTTGAGTTATCTGAATTGAGCCACGGCTTTGATGAAGAAGCGCTGTTTACAAGTGGCGATATTTTACTAGAAGCTGGTTCGAAACTCGCCGTTATTGGTGAAAATGGTGCGGGTAAAACGACTTTCTTAAAATTACTTATGCGTGAATTAGAAGCAAACTCAGGCCGTATCAAGTGGGCCGAGAATGCACAAATCGGATACTGTCCGCAAGATACAAGTGCTGATTTTGCCGTCGACATGAACTTGTTTGATTGGATGTCGCAATGGCGCAGGCCAGTTCATGATGATTTAGCCGTGCGCGCTATCTTGGGCCGTTTGTTATTCTCATCTAATGATATCGAAAAATCTGTAACCGTATGCTCTGGGGGCGAAAAAAACCGATTAATGTTCGGCAAGCTCATGATGCAAGAACTCAATGTTATCATAATGGATGAACCAACAAACCATATGGATATGGAAGCCATTGAAGCCCTAAACAATGCATTGCAAGGTTTTGACGGCACATTGATTTTTGTCAGTCATGACCGTGAATTTGTCTCTAGCATTGCGACCAGTGTAATTGAAATTAAACAGCAGGAAATGGTCTATTTTCAAGGGACTTACGACGAATATTTATCTAAGTCCTAAATCTAAAATTAAGACAATTTGCCAATAGTCCAATCAATGCACAAACACCTGGCTTAGTCAAAAACATATAGATTTTATCAAAGCGTCGGCACTTCAATAGGTGTCGACGTTTTTTGTATACGAACTCTCCCTCTCCTGTTGCACCATACTTAACTCTCTATAACATTACTTAACCCTCTATAGTTGAAGCACATCTAGTCGCCGCCCACCTCAAAATAAGTGCTTGTTGCATTTATTGTTATAGTATAACATTTCATTAATTTGAATTTGATACAATATAACATTACATAAAGAGAGTTCAGTATGAGGAAACTGTCGAAAGTTGCTGCTCTGGTTTGTGCCGCATTGTCTATGCCAGCGGTGGCGCAAACTATCGAAGGTACTGTCGCCACATCACAGGGAAAACCAATTGTAGGTGCCAAAGTTGAGCTTGAAGGATTAGGTTTGCAAGTACTGACAGACGCTAAGGGGAATTTCCTTTTTGAAGATGTAAAAGAAGGAAAGAACGAGATTCATGTTAGTGCACAGGGTTTTACACATCTTCACGAAGATGTGGATGTTCTATCCTCAACCCCGAGTAAAATTACATTTACCCTTTCTAAAAGCCCGATAGAAGTGATAGACGTTATTGCATCTCCTATTCATCTTTCTTCAATGGAGTCGGCAATACCTGTGCATGTGTTGGGTGGAGAAGCACTGCGCCGCGACCAAGCAGCTACATTAGGTGACAGCCTAGAGCAATTACCAGGTGTACATACAAGTTTTCATGCCAAAGTCGCTAGTACCCCAATTATTCGAGGTCTAAGCGGGCCAAGAGTCTTGATTGCCCAGAATGGTTTGGATGTGAGTGATGTTTCTAGAGTTGGGCCCGATCACGCGGTTACTTCAGAAGCCTCTACTGCGCAACAAATTGAAGTACTCAGAGGCCCTGCAACATTATTTTACGGCAGTGGCGCAATTGGCGGCGTGGTTAATGTAGTTGACCAACGAGTGCCCACTAGTAATGACACCAAAGGCGAATGGTTACTCGAAACTAGCTCGGTGGATAAACAAAAACTTGGTTCGTTCAATGCCACAATTGGCGCTGGCGATTTTGCTTTTTATGCTGACGGTTTCTTTCGTGATTCCGATGATTACAACGTGCCAGTTGCACCAGAGTTAGAGCTTGAAGACGATGACCACGGCCATGAAGGTGAAGGTGAAGGTGAAGACAAAAAACACGGGAAAAATTTTAAAGTCGCCAATAGCAGTGAGAAATCCTCTGGATTTACAGTAGGCACGAGTTATCTGCTTGATAACGGCTATGTTGGCGTATCTGTTGAGCAGTACAATCGTGAGTATGGCATCCCTGGACATAGTCATGAAGATGAAGAGGGTCATGGAGATGAAGAGGGGCATGAACACGGAGAAGAAGGGCATAGCGACGAAGAAGTCTTTGCTGACCTAGAACAAACTAAAATCCAATTCCTCAGCAAACTGAGCGTTAGAGACTCTATTATTAGCGGTTTCAATACACGTATTGGTTATACTGATTATGAACATGCAGAAGTAGAAAATAGTGAAGTCGGCACTAATTTTAAGAACGAAACCTTTGAAGCCCGCGTTGAAGTTATTCATCAAAGCTTCTGGGGATTTAATGGTGGCGTAAGTTTTCATTACAAAAAAAGTGATGTCGAAGCGCAGGGAAGTGAAGCGTTTACGCCGCCATCTGAAACAGAAATGTTTGCAGTCGCACTAATGGAAGAGCGTCACATCGGTGATGTACTTCTACAATTTGGCGCGAGAACAGAGCGCGTTACATTAACCGCTGATAGGGTCTTACTTCCTTCACTCGACGCTCATGAGCATGACGATAGACATATGGATGAAGATGGACATGATCACGAAGATGGGCATGACCATGAACATGAAGACGTGCACGGCGGCGATGCTTCAATAATCCGTACGTTTTATGCTGAGCACGAATTTACGCCTGTCAGTGTATCATTGGGTGCCTTGTGGGACTTTACACCTGGTTATAACTTGGGTTTGTCAATTTCTCGTTCACAAAGAGCGCCTTCGGCATCTGAGCTTCTTTCATTTGGTCCACATATTGGTACTCGTACTTATGAAGTAGGTGCTCTGTTTGCACTCGAGCAACACGATGGCATCGATGAAATAGGCTTAACTGATGAAATCATTGATTTAGAAACCGCCAGCAATATCGATCTGAGCTTTAGAAAAACCCAAGGCCATATCGGGTTTATTTTTAACGTATTTTATAATCAAGTAGACAACTACTATTATCAAATTGATACAGGATTATTTGCTGACGATGGTCATAATCATGGCGACGAAGAAGGCCACGAAGATGAACACGGCGGAGAATTACCTGTCTTTATCTTTCAGACTGACGATGTGATTCTAAATGGATTTGAGGCACAAATTGCCTGGCAAGTGAATGACACCTTTAACACAACGGTATTTTCTGATTTCGTTAGAGCGCGTCTTAAAAACGGCGGCAATTTGCCACGAACACCACCATTTCGCTTTGGTACTCAGCTCTCTTATGAAACTGAAACGATAAGTGCGCATTTAGATATTACTCGTTATCAAGCACAAGAACGGATCTCTGCGTTCGAAACCGAAACTGACGGATATACCCTAGTCGATCTGCACGCTGACTACACATTACCTTATTTCAACGAGTCCATGGCTGTGTATTTTAAAGGCGAAAACTTAAGTGATACCGAGGCCCGCGTGCATACTTCCTTTTTGAAGGATCTTGCACCACGACCCGGCCGAAATTTTACTGTTGGCATCAAAGGCTACTTCTAAATTTAAGAACAAGGAAACTTACATGAACGCATTTATTCAGAACAAAAAGCCTTTGAGCTTGATAACTCTCGCAATTTTAGGTGCATTACTTAGCGGCTGTAGCGGAGATGCAGAAACAATTATCATTGAACGCGAACCTATCGTTGAAGACGACCATGACGACGGCCACGACCATTCAGGTGAACCCGGTGGTGGAGGTGATATAACAATCGAAAGTTTGGGTCGTATCGCTGTGTTGTCGTCAGAGGCAAGTGCACTGGCAATAATGGATATAGACGATGGTGCTATGTTGGATGAATTTTCATTAAGCGATAGTAGCGCAGCCCTTTACGCGTCACCTGACAATCGATATGCCGTAATTTCAATGCGCTCAATGGACACGACTGATTTTATCGATGGTGGCTTATGGCGCGAAGATCACACTGACCATTTGCACGACTACAAACAAGCCCCTCAAATGAGTGACTTCAGCGTCAACGGAAGCCGCCCAACGCATATTGGCACCTACGATGGCCAAATGACTATATTTTATGATGGAGATGCTGAAGCTGGCGTACCAGCTGGTGTAAAAGTACTTACAGACGAAAATATTGCAGCCGAGTCTGACACTCTCCCTACACTTGAATTTACGATGAACATGCATGGCGTTGCAAAATCTCGTGGTGATATCCTTGTATCAACCGTGCGTCGCGAAGATAGCGAAAGTACATCAAATGCAAAAATATTGCCTGACCAAGTAGGCATTTATCATTGGCACGATGGTGAATACCAACTTGAACAAGTATTAGCAACACCCTGCCCTGATCTGCACGGTGCCGCAGAAAATGAAGATTACATTGCGTTCGGTTGTGGTGATAGCGTATTGGTTACCCACCAGCATGATGATGAATTTGAATCCGTAAAAATCGACAACATTGCTGAAATCGATGGTCTCCGAGTAGGTACAATTTATGGTCATGAGAACAGTGCTCTCTTTTTTGGGATTGCCAGTTCTAGAGCCACCGACGAACGCGCAATGGTAAGTATTAATCCAGAAAACAACACGATGAAAATAGTAGAATGGCGTTCAGAGGCGGGCGCGGACCCGGTTGCATACAGCTTTTCTGGCGATGGCGATACCTTTGTAATTCTGGACAACCTCGGTTTTGTTGCTAAGTATGTGCTGCATGAACATAACGGTGAACTAGAATTCGAGTTTGAATCAGCAATTGGGGTTTCTAACGAGGATATAAGCGCAATGCCTGAAGGTCATAACTTCAGCATGACCATGTCACAGAATGATGAACACTTGTATATCGCTGATCCTATAGCCCAACATATTCTGCAAATCGATTTAACAGAAATGAGCATAGAGGATGATATCGAACTAGATATAATCCCCTCACGACTGGTTTGGCTCGGTATCGCTAAAACGAGCGACCACAATAGTGACGATCATGATTAAGTCGTCTTAATTTAACAAAATAGTGCCCTTATTTAGTAGAGAGCGATAGTAGTTTTTTTACCCTCTATTTGCACTACTATCTATTTGCACTACTAATAATGCGGCGGAATTTCTATCTGATCAGCACTAGGTAAGTCTGACGTTTGTAGTGTTTTTAACTTATCAGAGACAATAGACATTTTACGCTCCATTAGTTCTAACGATTGTTGTTGCTCAATGAGTATTTGATTCAACTTTTCAATCGTATCTTCTTGATACGCTACTTTTACTTCTAGGTAATCGAGACGTTCCATTAATGCCTCTTGTAATAAGATTTGGTTCATTGACTTAGTTTCCAGTGTGCTAAATTGCCGTTACTCGATATTGAAATTGGCTGAAGCTCATCAAAGCCAACCGCATATACTACGGCAGATTGTGGTGCCGGCCCAGTGTTCGGTGTCACCCGCCATTCAGAAATGGATTCACCAGATTTCACATCCCATAAGATCAAGCGCTTCGCTGGAGAACCCGTTAATAAGTACTTACCATCTTCTGAAAATTCTGCTGCAGTAAATATAATCTGACGCTCAATGAATCGCAATTGGCTAATCGGCTCGCCGCTTTGCACATCCCATATTTGCGAGTCGTCTTGACTATCTGCAGTAAATACATAGCGTGACAGTTGATCTAGCACCACTTTAGTTACACGATGTGGATGCGTAAAAGCATGGATAATTTGACCACTATCGGTGTCCCACAAGTACGCACGATAATCATTACCGCCAGTAAGTGCAAAACGTCCATTCGCAGAAATATCGACAGAGTTTATTTTCTCTTCGTGCCCCAAAAATTCTAAGCGGCGTCCAGTGTACGGTTCAAAAAATAGCACCTTGCCATTTGAACGCCCAACAATAATAGCGTTGCCGTTGTTACTTACCGCAACATCACGAATAGTACTTTCATCAATTCGCCAAAAACCAAGTGGCTCACCAGAGGTCATATCCCATAATGCAAATGCCTCGTCATCAGATGTCACGGCTACAGTGTTGTCTGGGGATAACCTAACGTTGTCGACAAGGTTAAGGCCTTCACCTTGGTGGCGCCAAGTAAAACGTTTTTCTTTTGCTTCAAGATCCCACACATCCACCGCGCCATTTACAGATGAAACGACAGCCACTGAAGCATCATTGCTGATATCGGCTGCATAAACGCCAGATTCTGATAGAACTTTTCGTTCAATTGGTGTCGAATCAGGTACTGAACACGCTACTGTACTAATAAGACTAACAATGCAAAGAATATTTTTTGAATAGCTTTTCATGAAAGAGGTTTTACTTTTTAGCTCAGGTGTTTACCATGTATCACCAAGTATATCTGATCAACTAAAGGTTGTACCAACCTTAACCGGAGTAATTCTATGAAAAAGGCTTATTTAGCCACTACGCTACTTGCTGCACTAACAATGACTGCATGCGGTGGAGCAAAAAAAGAAGAAAGCACTGATGCACCCGTTCAAACAGAAGCGAGCGCAACAACAGAGTCGATGACCGAAGCCCAGAAACAATCATACGCACTTGGTGCAAGTATGGGTTTATATGTTAAAAACCGTTTTGAAGAACAAAAGAAACTAGGCATGGACGTAAGTGAAGATGCCTTAGTAAAAGGTGTTAAAGACGCGCTTGCGGACAACGCTAAATTTACACAAGCGGAATTGCAAGAAATTACTCAAGCAGCTGATACTGCTTTGCGCGCGGCACAACAAGCACGAGATGCAAAAGCAGCAGAAGAAAATGTGGCTGTTGGTAAAACGTTTTTAGCAGAAAATGCGACAAAAGAAGGCGTAATAACCACTGAATCTGGCTTGCAATATACGGTGCTTACGTCTAGTGAAGGTGAAAGCCCAGCGGCCACAGATGTGGTAAAAGTGCACTACAAAGGCACCTTACTTGATGGCTCTGAATTCGACTCATCTTACAGCCGAGGAACGCCAGCTGAATTCCCACTAAATCAAGTCATTTCAGGTTGGACTGAAGGTGTGCAGTTAATGAAAGTAGGCGAAAAATTCAAATTTTTTATCCCGCCTGAGCTGGCATATGGTGAACGCGCAACGGGAAAAATTACACCTAATTCAACCCTTATATTCGAAGTTGAATTGCTAGAAATCGTTAAAAAAGGCGAATAAGCCAGACGGCCACTTTCCATGATGGTGGCCGTTTTGTTTTCTCAGTTAATAAAAATCTAACAAGCGCTAATGCGCTTGTTTTGTTTTATGAGAAAATCTGACTAAAAACCAACCTGCAATAAGTAAAGTAACACTTAACATCAATACATAAGGTAACCACGGCTCATGACTACTAGTAATAAGTGCCATAATGCATAGCATTACACCCAACGCACCCAATATAAATGTATTGATGGAAATAAAGCTTTTTAGTACCGGAAAAGCCGAACCAAACAACGTAAGCAGCATTTTTGATCTTGAAAAAAACATAAGAGTCTCCAGTTAATGAAGGTAATCGTTTACTGCTCAATACGATTTCTATGTAATAGGTAGAGTCTACGCCTGTGTTTTGGTTCAAAAATAAATCATAATTTAAGTTAATACTCATGCCTACTCCTTTAATTACTCCTCGCGGCTACCGCACACTTAAGCAAGAACTTGATTACCTTTGGCGAGAAGAACGACCTGAAATAACTAAGAAAGTCACATGGGCTGCAAGCCTAGGTGACAGAAGTGAAAACGCTGACTATCAATACAACAAACGCAGGCTCCGCGAAATTGATAGGCGCGTTCGGTATATTCGAAAAGCCCTAGAAAGACTGAAAGTTATTCCGTATAACCCAAGCCAAGAAGGAAAAGTTTTTTTTGGTGCCCATGTTGAAATTGAAAACGAAGCTGGCGACATAAAACACTTTCAAATTGTAGGTTATGACGAAATATTTAAACGGAAAGATGTAATTTCTGTTGATTCGCCAATGGCTCGAGCATTGATTAAGAAAGAAGTTGGCGACGAAATTGAAGTGCGCACAGAAGCAGGCGTTTTTGTTTGGTTTATCAATAATGTTTCATACACAAAAGAGAGCATATGAAAGAAGCCATTAGAGAGATTTACGCGGGTACATTTGCCATGTTCGCGCAGTATAAACACGAAAATACATATCCATTACCGCATACCAAGGGTATAATTTTAGCCTTTACTCCATCACAACCGTCCATATTACGCCAAGATATTAATCTATGATTCAATCCATTATTGCAAATGAGTTAAATGCCAGCGAACAACAAGTAAGTGCAGCAATTTCTTTACTTGATGAAGGCGCAACGGTGCCATTTATTGCCCGTTACCGAAAAGAAGTCACGCAAGGCCTCGACGATACCCAGTTAAGAAACTTAGAGCAACGATTAGCTTATTTAAGAGAGCTAGAAGATCGTAAAAAGGTGATTCTAAAATCAATTGATGAACAAGGTAAACTAGACAATACCTTAAAACAGAAGATAATTGATTCCGAAAACAAAACCAGCTTAGAAGACTTGTATTTACCGTACAAACCAAGGCGCCGTACAAAAGGGCAAATAGCCATTGAAGCCGGATTACTGCCGCTTGCAGAAACCTTACTTAATGATACAAGTGCCGACCCTGACGGCCAAGCGGCCAACTATGTAGATGCGGAAAAAGGCATTGCTGATACCAAGGCAGCGTTAGATGGTGCGAAGTTTATCCTGATGGAGCAATTTGCGGAAAACGCAGATGTCCTACAATTACTTCGTCGTCACATCACCCAGCAAGGACATGTCACCAGTGCCGTGGTTGACGGCATGCAGAAGCAAGGTGAGAAATACGCAGATTACTTCGAGTATTCGGAAAAATATAGTACAGTGCCTAGTCATCGGGCATTGGCAATTTTCCGAGGCCGCAATGAAGGTATATTGCATATTGCAATTGATCCAAACCCAGCGCAAACAGAACAAAAAACGATTGTTTGCGAATCTCTGATTAAACAAGCGCTTGGACTTAAGTTGGCTGATTCGGCGCGTGATCGCTGGCTAAATACTGTTGTTCAGTGGACGTGGAAAATCAAAATTTCGTTGCACATGGAAACAGAACTTTTCGCTAAATTGCGAGAAGCAGCGGAAACCGAAGCAATCAATGTTTTTGCGAAAAATTTGAAAGACCTCTTAATGGCTGCGCCTGCTGGACCGCGCGTGACAATGGGGCTTGATCCTGGTATTCGTACCGGCGTAAAAACCGCCATTGTAGACAGTACTGGTAAGGTATTGGCTACGACGACCATATTCCCACATGCCCCTCAAAATCAGTGGGATAAGTCTAAACGTACCCTAGCGACGCTATGCAAACAACATAAAGTCAACATTATTAGTATTGGTAACGGCACAGGGTCACGCGAAACAGACAAACTAGTGGCTGAAATGATGAAGTCCGAAGCAGAGTTGGCCTTACAAAGAATAGTCATAAGCGAAGCAGGAGCATCCGTTTATTCTGCCTCAGAATTGGCTTCAAATGAATTACCTGAGCTCGATGTTTCACTCAGGGGGGCGGTTTCTATTGCAAGACGTTTACAAGATCCACTTGCGGAACTTGTTAAAATTGAACCCAAAGCCATTGGTGTAGGGCAGTACCAACACGATGTGAATCAAAGTCAGCTAGCTAGCTCGTTGGACAATGTAATAGAAGACTGT
The DNA here is from genome assembly GCF_030160655.1 of Agaribacter marinus. GTDB lineage: Bacteria > Pseudomonadota > Gammaproteobacteria > Enterobacterales > Alteromonadaceae > Glaciecola > Glaciecola marina. The sequence continues at coordinate 213,100 of NZ_BSOT01000006.1, read as the reverse complement.
GTAAATGCCGTTGGTGTTGATCTTAATACTGCCTCTCCTTCCTTGTTGGCACACGTGTCCGGTCTTAATAAAACTTTAGCGAATAACATTGTCGCTTTTAGAAACAAAAACGGTTCATTTGCCGATAGAAAAACACTAAAAAAGGTAGAGCGATTAGGCCCTAAAGCATTCGAACAAGCCGCTGGTTTTTTACGTGTGATGAATGGTAACAATCCCTTAGATGCGAGTGCCGTTCACCCAGAAGCGTATACGGTCGTTGACAACATTGCCGCGAAAGCTGAGATTGCATTGAGTGATATCATCGGGAACACGCAAGCACTAGCCAAAGTTAACCTTCAAGACGTTGCCAATGACGAATTTGGGTTACTGACTTTAAAAGACATTGTAAAAGAGCTCGAAAAACCTGGACGAGATCCCCGCCCCGAGTTTAAAACGGCGAGTTTTAAAGACGGCGTTTCAGAAATCAGTGACTTAAAGATTGGCATGCAGTTGGAAGGCGTAGTAAGCAATGTAGCCAATTTTGGCGCCTTTGTGGATATCGGCGTGCATCAAGATGGCTTGGTGCATATTTCGTCAATGACAAATAAATTCATTAAAGACCCTCGCGAAATTGTGAAAACAGGCGATGTCGTCAAAGTAAAAGTGACCGACGTAGACCCTGCTCGCAAGCGCATATCACTGACCATGCGCCTCGACGATGACACTTCTGCGAATCAGGCTAAAGCGCCAATTAAGTCAACGCGTGATTCTCCGCACAAATCGCATCACAAATCACAAACAAACAGGCAAAAACCGAAACCTGCGCAATCTAACGCAGCAATGGGTAACGCCTTTGCTGAAGCGTTTGCCAAAGCAAAAAAATAATAACAACAAAGGAACTGTAACCTGGACTCTAGATAAGCAACAGCGCCCAGCAACACTAAAAACGCGAATTACTGGATTATCTATCTTTAAAAACAAATACTTGCACTATTTCTTATCCAGAGTTCAGGTTACTGTAGATTTCAACAACAATCATTGAGATCTACAGCGCCAAGTCTACGCTGTTAATTCTACGTCTACTCCTTCTACATTAATTACCAAAAATAACCTTCATCAACTATATTTTTCATAAGATGTTGCAAGAAACCATCTAAGATAAAAAATAATAACACCGCAATTAAATTTCGTTAGAACACATATGCGACGAAGATTAATGACATTTAAGCTGTTGATTTAACAACTAATAATCTTTAACACAAACAAGTAATACATTAAGTATAGTAAATTACACACAAACTAAAATCATTAACATCTTATTGACATTTACGCATCATGTACTTAACGTTGAAATCGATTTCAAGAAGAACACACAACGATACATTCACTCAACTAAAATAATTTAAGGTATATTTCGATGAGATCTTCAAGACATTTCGCACCATCGTTATTAGCTAAAAGTATAGCGCTAGTGCTTAGTACCACTGCCATTGCGCCTGTTGTTGCTCAAGAAGATGACGCTCCTGAAGTAATTAAAGTAAGAGGTATTAGAGGTAGCTTACAAGAATCAATGAGCATCAAACGGGATTCGAAAGGCGTGGTAGACGCTATTTCCGCTGAAGACATTGGTAAGTTCCCGGACACAAATTTAGCCGAGTCACTTCAACGTATTTCAGGTGTTTCTATTAACCGAAATAATGGCGAAGGCCAAAATGTGACTGTCCGTGGTTTTGGCGCGGACAAGAATATGGTGACACTCAATGGCCGCATGATGCCAGCCGCTTCAGCCTATGGTAGTGGTGGCGGAACATCAAGAGCATTTGATTTTGGTAACTTAGCGTCGGAAAGTGTACGCGCGGTAGAGGTATACAAAACAGGCAAAGCCAGCATTGCTACGGGTGGCATTGGCGCAACAATAAATATTAAGACAGCAAAACCATTAGACAGTGAAGGATTTCAAGCAAGCGTAGGCGCCAAAATAGTTCATGATACGACCGTTGTGAGTGGCGACGATTTTACACCTGAGTTGTCAGGTATCTTCAGCTTCGCGAATGACGATTCGACTTGGGGAGTCGGCTTAACATTAAGCCATCAAACAAGACACAGTGGCTCTTCTCGCGCAGGTGTTGGCGGATGGCGTTTTCAAGAATGGTCTCCTGAATACAATGCCGAATCTGATACTTTCCAATATGACGGTTTTGGTATTGCAGATGGTCCAAATGGCGAACAAAATGCTGCATATACAAGCAGTAGAATAATAAATGCGCCAGCGGAAGGGCAATTATTTGGTGTACCAAATGATTTGCGCTTTTATCATTCAGATTTTGAACGTGACCGCACAAATGCTCAGGTAACCTTCCAATTTGCACCCACAGACGATTTTGTCGCAACGATGGATTATACCTACGCTAAAAATGAGCTTTTGCAGCAAGAAGCGCAAGCGGGTTTTTGGTTAACGCGTAGCCACGACACCATTACCTTTGATACCGACCAGCCCGTTGCGACCGGTGTACTTATTACTGAAAACCCTGGTGGTACAAAAGATAATACTGCAACACAGATTTATACTGCACAGGCGAATGAGCTTAAATCGATTGGTTTAAATTTAGAATATGCACTAAATGATGACTTAATCTTCAATTTCGATTTTCATGATTCAAGCATGGAAAGCCTACCAGATGATTTAGGCGGCAGTAATATCGGTCAATTGCAAGCAGGTTTAGCCTCACCGGTTGGCTTATCGCAAAGCTATGATTTTACTGGCGAGTTCCCATTGATACAGGTAACAACCGATGACTGCGTAAAATCAAGAACCACCGACAAGCAAGACTTACCTGCATGTAATGGCGTTTGGGATACGACCGATGTAGGGACAAACTATGCCAGAGTGCGCTCGTCTGCTCAGAAAACAGACATTTCTCAGATCAAATTTGAGGGAAGTTACGTGCTTGACGACGGTCAATTTGATTTTGGCATCGAAACACGTGCGATGGAAATGCGTCAACTGCAATCGAACTCAACCCTGAAACAAGGTGACTGGGGAATTGCAAACCCAGGTGAACTGCCTGCGGGCTTAATTGAAGAGTTTGATATTCTTGGTCAATTTGAGGATTACGACACAAGTAACACCGGCATAACGGCATTCAGAGGGAATGCTGTCGATATCATGCGTTGGGGCTTGGCAGATTATGGCTATCCCTTCGAAACAGAGTTTCAAACGACAGGTGTAAGGGACCACGATCATACTGTGGAAGAAGACACATTTTCAGCCTATTTACAGTATTCTGTTGAAGCAGAAGTAGGCGGTATGCCAACCAATGTACTCGCAGGAGTGAGGTATGAGAGTACTGATGTAACATCGACATCAATACAAGCTATACCACTGCGTATATTGTGGACCGATAACAATGACTTTACTGTCGTAAATAGCACAGATACAAATAGTGTTACAGAAGAGCACAATTACAATCACGTGCTACCGAGTTTAGATATCGATATTTCACTGACAGACAAAATCAAAGCGCGGATGTCTTTTGGTCAAACCATTGCGAGAGCTAACTACAATCAGCTTCGTGCATCAGTCTCAGGCATTGGTACAGATGCACCGACACTCATTGGCTCAACACCCCGAGCAACTGCATCAAACCCAGGCTTAGTTCCTTTACTATCAAATAACTTTGACCTGTCGTTCGAATACTATTTTGCAGATACTAGCTATGTTTCTATTGGTTACTTTGATAAGCGAGTAAGCAACTTTATCGGTAACGAGCAAGTTGAGCTACCACAGTTTGATTTACGCGATGCTACCGCAGGCCCTCGTGCACAAGCTGCTTGGGACGCATTAAACTCAATTGGTGTAACCGTTGAGGAAACCTCGTTATTTGTAATGACAGCAATACTGGACAATCCTCAAGATTTTCCAAACGGGGCTGCCGATTACCTAACAGGCGTTGCTCAAGCGGAAAGTCAATTAGCATTCTCTGAAAACATTGCCACGGCGTACGACATTACGCCAAACAGCGACGACCCCCAGTACCAATTCCTAACCTCTCGTCCAATTAATAACAGAGATGCCAACTTGTACGGTGCAGAATTCGCTGCGCAGCACTTCTTTGGCGATACTGGTTTTGGCTTGTCAGCAAACTACACCTTGGTGAATGGCGATGTGAAGTACGATAATTCTGCTGCGCCTAACATTTCTCAGTTTGCGTTAACGGGATTGAGTGATAGCGCAAACGTCGTAGCGATGTATGAAAATCATGGTATTCAGGCCCGTTTAGCTTATAACTGGCGCGACACCTTCTTAACACAAGCAGGTCGCACACCAAGATACACTGAGGACTATTCTCAATGGGATTTCAGTGTTAGTTACAACATTAATGAAAATGCCACGGTATCATTCGAAGGAATTAATATTACTGACGAAGATCAAAGAACGCATAGCCGCTCTGTAAGACAAGTCTGGAATATAATTGACCTTGGTGCACGTTACCAACTGTCTGCAAGATATGCATTCTAATGAAAAGCATGACTGACCAGACTATTTTGTAATGCAGTAAACTACTAGCATGAAAACGAAGCCGCTATCGAATAGCTATTTATTTGGTCGCGGCTTTCATATTTTTGACCAGTGCAATACACACATAGATTTTTATTCTGATTGTGTTTAAATAAATCAAAACCAATAAAAAGTAGACGTAATAAATGCCAAATCATCAACTGCTTAACAATGTTACCCATCACAACATAAAAATAATGACCGACTACGCAAGTGATTATGGTGACAACATCGGTACAGTGATGACCTTTCCGACTGAATTTGGTGATATACAAAAAGAATACCCAATATTTTTTAGAAAGCATCCAGAGACTGAAACGTTTCAAGCAGTTGCTATGCTAGGTTTGTTTCAAGATGACAATCTTTTTCTGCAAAATAATCAGTGGCTCGCGAGCTACATACCAGCAGCAATTACTAGAGGCCCCTTTGCTATCGGTTTTCAAGACCAAACTGCCGAAGGGGGAGCAGAAAAAGCACCGGTTATCCATATTGACGTTGATCACCCAAGGGTAAACAAAGACAAAGGACATTCGGTGTTCTTAGAACATGGTGGCAATAGTCCATATCTAGAACATATTAGCAATATCTTTACCCATATGATGGATGGCATGGCAATGGGTGAAGCCATGATAAATGCATTCAACACGCTTGATTTGTTTGAAGCAGTAGAGTTAGAAGTAACGCTGCACGGCAATCAACAGCACCGCTTACACGGGAATTATACAATCAGTGAAACGAAGCTTGATGCGCTCTCACCAAATGACTTGCAAAAACTGCACAAAGCTGGATTTTTGCAATGTGCCTACTTGGCAAGGGCATCTATGAGCAATGTACAAAAGTTGGTAAATTGGCAAAACCAAAAAATGCAGCAACAGAGTGACGCCTCCTAATTGCTATGATGTCAGATTCTACCAATGTATTTCCTGTGTCTTCAATGCCGAGCGTAAAAACGCTCGAAGGTATTACCCCCCAAAATATACCGCCATCTGTATTTTCGTCTGAAACACCGATAATACTCAAAGGATTAATACGCGAATGGACCTTAGTCAAAAAAGGATTGGAGAATCCAAATACCGCCGTTGAATATTTAAAATCTCATTACAATGGCAAACCTTCTGGCGCATATTTCGGGTCGCCAGATATTGCAGGGCGGTACTTTTATAACGAAGACTTAAGTGACTGCAATTTCTCTATCAAAAAAACGCAGTTGAACGAGTTTTTAGACAACATTATAAAGCACTTGGATGATACCAAACCACCCAGCTTTTACATTGCTTCGAATGACATCAATCAACATTTTCCGTCATTGTTGACCTCAAATAACCTACATTTCGACAAGACAGTATTTGGAAATGTCGAGCCTAGAGCCAGCATTTGGATTGGCAACAAAACGCTAGTGTCTTGTCATTACGACGTACTTTCAAATATGGCGTGTTGTGCTATTGGCCACCGCAGATTTACACTATTTCCACCGGATCAAATTGAGAACTTATATCCAGGACCGTTTCATCCAACACCTGGCGGGCAAGTTGTCAGCATGGTAGATTTTAAAGACCCTGACTTCGCTAAATACCCCAAATTCCGTACCGCGCTAGCGCATGGCATGATTGCAGACTTATCACCAGGAGATGCGCTATTTTTACCCACGATGTGGTGGCATCAAGTGGAAGGCTTCGACAAATTTAACACCCTAGTAAATTACTGGTGGACACCCGCACCGCCAATGATGGGACAAGCCAACACAGTATTAATGCATGCCTTACTTAGCCTACGCGATCAGCCCAGTATAGAAAAATCCGCATGGAAACATATCTTTGACTATTACATTTTTGCCAGCCCAGACTTAGCAAGGGAGCACTTGCCTGAGCACGCATGGGGTATTTTAGGTGAGTCAAGCGATTTACGCGTTAGGCAATTAAAAGCAAACATATTAAACAAACTCAATCGATAAACGAGGCACTTGTGGAAATACGCAATATCCAAAAAATTGTCATTGCTGGCGGCGGCACCGCCGGTTGGATGGCGGCAGCTGCAATTGCTAAACAACTCGGTAAAGTGCTAGATATTACCTTAGTGGAATCTGAAGAAATTGGCACTATTGCAGTGGGTGAAGCAACCATTCCACCTATTCGTGTTTTCAATCAACTCTTAGGCATCGATGAACAAGCATTTATGCGCGCCACGTCGGCGACATTTAAATTGGGCATAGAATTTGAAAATTGGGGCAATGTTGACGAAAGCTATATTCACTCTTTCGGTAAAACGGGGCAAGAGAGCTTTTTTGCTGACTTCCATCATTTTTGGTTGAGAGGCTTAAAAGAAGGCCACAGTGCAGGTTTTTCCGAATACAGTCTAGAGCTTCAAGCGGCCAAAGCCGGAAAATTTATTAAATCTGACCAACTCAGCCTTAACTATGCCTTTCATTTAGATGCCACCGCTTACGCAAAATTTCTACGAGAGTACAGTGAATCCCGAGGTATAAAACGCATTGAAGGCAAAATAGCCAAGGTGCACAAACATATGAAGTCAGGCGATATTCAGTCTCTGGAACTGACGTCTGGTGTCCGCGTAGACGGTGACATATTCATTGATTGCACCGGGTTTAAAGCCCTGCTCATTGAGCAAGCATTACACACAGGATATGAAGATTGGTCACACTGGCTGCCTTGTGATAGCGCCTGTGTTGTGCAAACCGAATCAAACGACAACCCAATGCCTTATACGCGTGCTATTGCCCATGATGCTGGTTGGCGTTGGCGCATTCCATTACAACACAGAATTGGCAATGGTTTAGTGTACTGTAACCACTATTTATCTGACAAAGATGCCAAGCAGCGACTGTTAGATACTATTGATGGTACACCAATCACCGATCCAAGATTACTCAAATTCAAAACCGGTCGGCGTTTAAAAGCATGGCATAAAAACTGCCTTTCATTGGGCTTATCGAGTGGCTTTATCGAACCCTTAGAATCCACCAGCATACACCTCATCATGAGTAATATTATCCGCTTTATTCGAATGTTCCCGCAAAATACAGATATGCAATTCTCGCGAGAACAATACAATCAACAAACTAAACTAGAAATAGAGCAACTCCGTGATTTTATTATTCTCCACTATCACGTCACTGCGCGCGAAGATTCTGAATTTTGGCGGCATTGCAAACATATGGAAATTCCAGATACCTTAGCGCACCGAATCAATTTGTTTAAAACACATGCGCAGGCGATGCAAGTTGATGGTGAAATATTTAGAGTAGATTCATGGACACAGGTCTTGTTTGGCCAAGGGGTTATGCCAGAACACTACCATCCTATCGTCCATGCGATGAGTGACGCTGAGCTTTCATCATTCTTGGACAAATTTAGACACAATATCAAACAAACTATAGACAAATTACCAACACACAATAGCTTCATTCAACGCTATTGTAGGGCATGAAAAACGACCCTCGACAATAAAGGACAGCCTAAGTGCGTATTGATTCTATAGACATATTACGTGGTATCGCCATATTGGGGATACTGTTTATGAACATCACCTACCATGCAAACATAGAGCTCAATTATGTGCCCTTTGAAAACCCACCGAATTCAGATAAATGGGTTACCGTTTTCAATGCCATTTTTTCTGATGGCCGTTTTAGAACTCTCTTTTGTCTCTTATTTGGTGTCGGGCTAGCCATTCAATATCAGTCTTGCCAGCGCAAAGGTATAGACCATATGATTTTCCTGAAGTCACGCTTGTTCTGGCTTGCAATTTTTGGCGGTGTGCATGCCCTATTTATTTTTGGAGGTGATATATTGATGCTATATAGCTTGGCCGCATTTCAGGTGATTAAGTCACTTGATAGCAACCAAGACGCATTACTGAAAAAAGCAATAAGGCTAATATCCATTGGTTGCATATTGTGCTTAGTATTTGGCATCGGTATTTTATTTGCTGAAGGCCTTGAAGCGCCGATATATAGAAGCTCCGAAGCGTTCCTAACACAATACGAAATGTGGTATGGCAATTACCCTTATCAGGTTTTGGTTCAAGGTGGCGTCGCGCTTGCCGTCATACTGTTTTCGTTCATCAGCATTTTGTGGCAAGTCTTAGGCTTAATGTACTTGGGTATCTATTTATACCGTGCAAAGTTTTTTAGCCAAGGTTTTAAGCAACATACCGTCTTTAAATTACTTGCATTAGCACTAACCTTTAGCGTAATCAGCCTCTTACCTTATGCTTTTTTCGAAGATATCACGAGTGAATCGCTCATGTTATTGGCAAGCATATCTGCCATATTCATGTCCTTACTGTATGCTCACTTAATAATACGCATTGTTAAAAAGACACCTCAGTTATTTCATGTATTTGCCGCTACTGGAAAGATAGCGTTCAGCCTGTACATACTTCAATCCATTGCAATGGCAATACTTCTACGCTGGCTAATACCTGATTTCAATATGACCGCAACCCAATTAGATTATTTCTTAATTGCAGCGGTATTCACAGGCATTCAGTTAATATTAGCCAATATATACCTTCGCTATTTTACACAAGGACCGCTCGAAGCATTATGGCGAAAACTATATTTGGCTAGATTTAGGCAGAAATCAACAACGAATTAGCGCTGGTAACACCTTGAGTAGGCGCGTTTTGAATAGCGGTATATTGCTGAATTTGACGCTCATGGATTGATCGGTTTGAACGTTCATTGTTAGATGATTCATTGCGTTTATTCGCAGCATCGTCAGTGCTAGCGGCATTTCGCTCGGCTGTTTGTTCTTTGCCAAGTTCAGCTCTTGCTGCTAACTCTTTTTGTGACGCTTCGGCGGCGACTTTATAATCTTGCGACGACGGTTCTGCTGGCGCTAGTGCTGCCCGACGGACAACTTGCATTTTTTGAATGGTAGACTCAGGATCTTTTTCTTCCCCTACATCAATTTGAACTTCACCGCCCACTGCGTATCGGTTACCGTCAGGGCCTCGCTGAAACTCATAACTGGGTGCACCTGCATATTGCCCGCCGACAGCAGCGTGCGCTTGCTCATGAGTACGTACCTCTGCGTCACGCAGCTTTAGTTCTTTGACCTGCTTTTGTTCTTCTTCCGTTAAGGCATTAGGGTCATCTTTTTTATCATTAATACCGTGTGTTGTTTTTGGGCTAGATGCCGCTTTTTGCGTGCCCTCAACAGAAATACTGACCTTGTCTTCTGAAGAAATACTGGAGGTTTGTTTTTGTGCAGGCGCCTGCTCAGTTTTTCCTTCGGCACCAGCGACCAACAACACGGCTTGTGCGCGATTGTTGTGGCTCAGGGGTGCAGACGACAAAACATTCATAGCAGCAATTATCCTCGTAAAGTAGCTATGCGAAAGTATCGATGATTGTGCCAATCATACCGTCTGCGCGTTTTATCACGCTTGCAGATGCCTCGGCTTGAATGCTGCCAGCAGTAATATCAATTACCGCACGATTAATATCCACAGCATGCTTATTCGATTGAGCTAAATTTGCACTAGCGTCTCGAACTAATGTGCCGCCACGCTGATATCCATCAATACCAGACTGAAATGCGCTAGATAAATGGTTCGTTTGCAAATTATCAATCATATCGATACCAAAAAAATTGAAACTTCGTCTGTGTATCGGCAACCACAATAAAAACTTTAATTTATATTAAAACTAAATAGAAAAGCCCAAGTTGTCAAAAACAACCTGGGCACATTAAGCCAACAATATGTTGGGCTAACGGTGTTGAGCTACCTGCATCGAACTAAATATGACTCCGATTTACTCGCAGCCAATATGTACAATACATAAACGCGCACCCAATCAGCATAGGCACAACACCAACCTTTTCAAAGATAGTTGTGAAGACAACATAAGCTCCGGAGGAGCTCGCATCCTCAGACATGTTTAGAGAAATATTTTTCATGCCTTTAATATCAAGTAATTGAAAATATTCAAATAGCATATTTGATAAGAATGACATCTCTATATGCAAGAAACCCTCTGCTAAATACTCAAGCGTTAAAATGAGAACTACTGGCAAGAATGCCCATAATAGAGGCGCTTTTTTAGCAAACATAGACACCAACATTAGCCATGCATAAAGTGGAAATAACCACAAGGTAATGGGTATCAAATGCAAGCAAATAAAACCCAAATTGGTGAGGATATTAGCAGACATGAACACCTCTAATACTGGAATATCTGAGTGTAAAAATAGCGCTGTACCCACACCTGCAAGTAAACTACACACTAGTACTAATACACTTGCAGACAGCAAAAAAATTAAGGGCAGAACAATGGCTCCGACAAAGAGTTTATTGCCAATTGCAACTGCATCAGATACCGGCAGCGAGCGCCAAAACAACACAGATAAATCTCTTCTTTCGTCAAATAAACAACTAGTAAAATAACTAAATTGGACGAAAAAAAGTATAACGATAAATGGCATATAGAGTGGCAACAGAAACACGAGAGTCATCTGCTCAAAGCCTTTATAATTTGCGGAGTTTGCATGCAATAGCACTTCCTCAATACGCTCAAGTTGATATGCATCCATTTTAAATACGGCGAGTAAAGAAAATGCTAAAATGAGCAATGTAATCGTCGTTGGCACCCATATAAGCGTCTTTTTATACTCCCAAATCTCGCGTTTAATATTTGCGTAAATCATCGTACTGTTCATGCCCCTGCCTCCTGACCAACAAGGCCAACAAACACATCCGCCAATGTCGGTGTTACAATATTACCCAGCTCAGAAAGATTATGGCTCTCAGCGCTATCAAACAACATAGAGTGCATACCCATCATACTGGCAGTAAATAGTGGCTTTCGTGTTTTAGCCAACTCAAATTTGTCATTCGTTACTGACACTAATTTATACTTATCTCTTATGTAGTCCGCACTTTCACTTAACAGTATTTCACCGTTGTTAATAAACGCGATATGGGTAAGGATGTTTTCAATTTCTTCAATCTGGTGAGTTGTTACGATGATGGCTTTCTCTTCAGAATAGAAGTCTTCAAGTAAGTGTTTGTAAAACTGTCGGCGCGATACAATATCTAGTCCCAGCGTCGGCTCATCCAAAATAAGTACTTTTGCGTCAATCGCCAAGATCAACGCTAGATGCAGCTGCGTTACCATACCTTTAGATAAGTGCTTCACCTTTGCATGCGGTGGAATTTTAGTCTTCGCTAAAAATTCTCGGGCTTTTCTGTCATCAAATTTTGGATGAACATCTTGCATATACGATAAGGCTTGTGACACTTTTAGCCACTTAGGAAGTACCGCAACATCTGACACATATGCAACATCATTCAACATTTTATGACGACCATTTTTGGGTTCATGCCCTAACACATGAATGTTACCTTCATAAGCGGTCAATCCTAAGATAGCTTGCAAGCATGTTGTCTTGCCAGCGCCATTTGGCCCCACTAAACCAAGAATTTGCCCTGGCTCCACCGCTAGGGACACGTCATTCAGTATTGGCTTTTTACGATAAGATTTACTTACGCCTTCCACATAGACTAATGATGTCATAGACCCTCCTGAGCTAATGCCAACAATAAATCGTCTTTAGATAAACCTAAACGCGTAATTTTTTGGACAATGCTAGGCCATTCGTCGGCTAAAAACATTTGCCTCTCTCTTACTAAGATTTTTTCTTGCACACCGGGCAGTACAAACAATCCTTTGCCTCGTTGTTTCTCCACAATCATTTCATCTTGTAACATTTGGTAAGCCTTCGAAATTGTAATTGGGTTTACTTCATATTCTGCAGCAACTCGCCTAACCGATGGTAAGGCCTCGCCTTCCTTTACGTGGCCATCCAAAATCCGTTGTATTACTTGTTGATAGAGCTGAATATAAATTGGCGTATCTGTTTGCCAATGTTTCACCTTAAATGCTCCTATGCGTTCACATTATGTAGTGTTATACACCACCAACACACTCATTGCAAATAAACTCTCTATTCAACATTAGATTGTGCTAAAGAACTAGCATTAACTATTATTGTACTCGGTATACTTTATTTCGTTTTCGCTTTTATTAAGTACTGAAATGCAAAATAGTTTTTCAGTAGTGGAATACCAAGCAACTTAGCAAAAGAATTGATACCGCACGGCCGTTCAAAAATACGATAGTTTGTGTGAACAATTTCGATAGATAACCCTGCTTGTTCGAACAACTCAAATATTGTCTTTTTAGTAAAAAACCTTAAATGAGTCCGATCATGAATACCGCGATCGCGATGCGGCCAGTCACCTTTTACTACCAATGAGTAAATCGTGCTTAAATGTCGAATATTCGGAATAGAAGTAATCACATAGCCGTCTTTATTTAACAATCGTGTAGACGCCTTCAATACTGACCAAGGATCAATTAGATGTTCAAGTAAGTCAGCAAAAATAATGAGGTCATAGCGCTGGCCTTCTAGGGCGCCACTCTGAATAATTTCGGCTGCATCCCCTGTATAAACTTTATCTAAATATTTTTCGGCTTCTCCCGCCATCTCGGATGAAAGCTCGATACCAGTAACACACGCATTCGTTTTATTTTTTAAAGACCGACTTAGACTGCCTACACTGCAACCAACATCAAGCACAGTGTTAGGATCACCAGACACCAATTTAAGTATATCTGGCCGGTCACCAATATATGATTCATTTAAATTCATATCCTGCATAGTGACTTTGACTCCTCTAGACTCCGTTCAGGCACTCGACTAGTTGCCACCCGAGTCAAACAACCAGCAGGTCAGGTTATTTGAATCAAAGTGTACAATAATTAAGCATATATGTTTCACAAGATACACGCAACAATTCAAAAATACTTATGCTAACGCAAGTTTAAGGTAGTTCTCTAGCGTACTAATAAAGTCATCAGTGTGAGACAAAAAGGGCGCATGTGCGGCATTTTGAAAAATTTTAACTTGAGTATTAGGCGAATATTCTAAGATTTGGGGAATGACGGCATAGGGCACCAAGCTATCCAAACGCCCAAACATTGCTAAGTGAGGGCAAGTAATATCACGCAAAACAAGTCGTATATCATCGTTAAGTAAAATATCTAGACCGTCTGAAAGTGCTTGTGTTGATGCCAAGGGATATTGAAAAATACTTTCCTGAATCAGCTTGTTTTGATAACGCTGATTATCTACCCCCATGTTCTGAATGGCGATGAAACGCTTAATTGTTGCCTGCTGTTGCTCGATTAATTGTTGTTTAAATTTCATCAATACATCAACATCAATCCCTGACCACTCATTAGATCCAGCAAATTTTGGTGATGACGCCACAGTAATTAGACCTTTAATATCTAAGCGCCGTTCGGCCACAATACTTGCCACTAGGCCCCCCAAAGACCATGCGATGAGTACACTGTTTTTGGGTATTTGCGCATTTAAGTCATCAGCTAACGTGGCGAGATCGTACTTAAGGTTTTGGCTATCGATATCGCTTTCTTTTGTTGCTCGTTCACCATAACCAAGCAAATCAACAAACTTAAGCTTACATTGAATATCTGCACCTTCAAGCGAGTCGACAAGGGTAAACAATGAGGGTTCAATCGCTTCCCATACTCCCCTGTTCATGCCCCACCCATGCACAAAGACTAAGGTGTATGTTTGCGAATCGTTACAAGGTTGCTGCGACATATATTTTAAAAGGCCTATATTCTAAAATTCGGACAACATTCAAAAATTCTGTACCATTGTCCAGCGGTATTTTCAAACGCTGCATTCTATGCTTATCCCACATTAAGAGTTTCGGTATTCAAACATAAGGTCATTGCTATTCCACCGATTAAAAACCCGCGTATGGTAAATAAACTCAAGCACATTTACCAACAATTCAATTTAGATGTGAAAAGCGCTATCGGTAATCGTCAATGCTATATATGCGATCAATATTCTAGAGAGTTGGTGTGCGAATATTGCCTTAAAAGTACGCCCATATCTCATTTTCCAGTACCGGGAATAGACTTACTAGAACTCGAGAGCATAAGCAAGCACCTACTTACGCCAAGGTATGATAATTTGAGGGCGATATGTCATCACGATGGCATTATTGCGGCCCTAATAAATCAACTTAAGTTCAGTAACAAATCAATCGTAGCGCCAATATTGATAGAATTTTTTAACACCTATGTATTGGCGCGCCTGTCGCAACTTGAAACCTTACCAGATGCATTAATCCCGATGCCAATTTCTCGTTTACGTTTTACACAGCGTCAATATAACCAAACATGGCTGCTCGCAAAGGCTATCAATCAAAAGTATGGTATTCCAATCGAACATGCGATTATTCGTCATCGACATACCAAACAACAAAGTCGTTTAGATAGGCACGCACGATTAGCGAATACGATGAATGCCTTTAAGTTGGTGAAAGATATTCAATATAAACACATCTGTATTGTTGAAGATGTAGTAACGACCGGCGCGACCCTAAATAACCTTTGTGAATGTATTTTAGACCATGCACCAAACATAAAAATTTCTGTATGGTGCATGGCGGTAGCAAGCGTTGACTAGTAGCCAAGTTAATTACCACACAAACCTACTTCATTAACTCTGACATATAAATAGCATTTGCCATGAGCTTATTTGTGCCATCCCAATAGCCTCTAAAATGAATGTTGTCGACAAAGCTAATCACGACACCTCGACCTCTCGGCGTGACGTTCATAGACACACTTTTTTCAATTAAATCTTGCATTTGTGGCGCCGCAAAACCACCCATTAACGGTGATTCGGTATATATACCGATATCAGTAAATGGGTCATCGTTAACATCCAAGATAAAATTATTGGTTTTAAATACAGGCAATTTGTCACGTTCAATGCCGAAAAACAACGGATGACTACGATCAATTATCGTTTCAAAAACAGCGCCAGCAACTAACTTATTTGCTTGCAGGGCGGCTTTATCTTCAAAGGCAAGCTTGGACGTATCAAACGCACTGTCTATTGTGTCATCCGACAACACTTTGTTTTTAAGCCAAGTATTTTTAGCAAACCATTTGACTGCTGTACGCTGACCAATAAGCACCCCGCCATTACTAATCCACTTTTGTAGCTTATCCTTAGTGGTGCTAGAGACTGACGCGTAGTTTCCAGAAGCGAAGACAAGGTGAGAATACTCAGCAATATCCACATTAGCTAAGTCACTTAAGTCAATTAGACTGGCGGCTAACCCAACACGAGTATCCAAATAATGCCAAATTTCTCCTATTTCATATTGAGAAGTGCCTTTACCTCCCACCAGCAATACTGATGGTGCTTTCAAAGGTAAGATAGAGGGACTGCCCATATCTATGCCGTCGACGGTAAAGCCGCTACTTATATTTTGAATGGGTATCATGCCGTTAACATTCTTGAATGCTTGAAGAAGGTCAATCACAGATATCAGGTCATTGTCGGCTGCCGGGACCGTTATTGCACCGGCGGAAAAATGAAGTGTGGCATTCTTTTCTTTAGATGAAAAAGGCTTACCAGACACGCGTAACTTGATACCTGCCTCTAATAAATATTGTGTGAGCTTAGGCGCATTATAGTCATACCAATTGTACGCAAAGGCAACCGCGTCCTGACTCAAATGAGATAGCATGTTTTCACTGCGACCAGCATACTCACTGACTTTCACCTTGCGTTTGTCCGACCCTTTTATCGCGGCGTATTGCAAATTGAAGGCTAGCGCAATATTCCAATTGGACACATCATAAAATGTATTATCTGGAAACTGTGTTCGCTCACTAAATAAAGAACGAATCAAACGATATTGCGGCTGGTTAAGCGGCACATAAATACTCTGTGCACTATCAAATTCTAATTCATCAAACGAGATATCTTTTGAAATCCCGCGCCAAGATATTCTGTGCGCTTCAAGGATAGATAACATGCGCTTAAAACGCGTGTTATCTTTGCCTTGTTGCACAAGGTAACCATGCACATCATCGTCTTTTATTAACTTTTGTGTATCGCGGTAAAATTGTTGCTGGTACGCCAGTATCGCTTTTTTATTAGCCAATGAACCTTTAAACGTCGACAACGACGTCGTAACTTGATTTTGAATGGTTCTTGGAAAATCTACGTCACCATTAATAGATGCTTGTTTGTGCCCGCGGCTACTAGCTTGCTCAAACAAAATACCAATACTGCCGTGGGCATCTGGATATGTAGACCCCTTACCATAGTAAAAATCATCAAATCTTTCTTGAGAAAAATAGGGTTGCTTATCGTTGTCCAATGCGTTTGCATGATACTTAGCTAACGCTGTCGTCAAGGTGACATTAGTATCCGGTGTTAGCGGATTTTTGCGGCTGGGGACGCCGGGTTGGAAGAAGTAGGTACTATCAGTGCCCATTTCATGGAAGTCAGTTAATATATGCGGCCGCCACTTATGAAATTGCGTTATCCTTGCTTGAGATTCCGGATGCGTTAACAGCAACCAATCTCGATTCAAATCAAACCAATAGTGGTTGGTTCTGCCAGACGGCCAATGTTCTCGGTGTTCCCGGTGCTGTTTGTCCGAAACCAAATTATAGCCCTTATGCATATTTGCCCATTGCGCAAAACGAGACAATCCATCTGGGTTCATTGAGGGATCGAGTAATACTACAGACTCAGCCAATAATGCCTTTACCTCTTCGCTTTGCGAAGCAGCTAAATAATATGCGACCAATAGCGCGGCATTGCTGCCAGACGGTTCATTACCGTGGACCGAATACCCCATGTAAAAAATTAGTGGATCGTCTTCATTTGCCGCCGCTCCATCAGACAAACGTTGTATATGCTCAGCTCTAATCTTGTCTAAGTTACCTCGGTTTTCGTCATTGGTAATCGTAAGCAACATTAATGGTCGTTGTTCGTGTGTATATCCAATAACGTCAAAGGAAACGCGATCAGACCGCTCTGCGAGTACCGTCATGTAGTTGACTAGTTGGTCATGACGAACATGCCAAGTACCCACCGTGTAACCTAAGACTTCTGCAGGTGTTGGTATATTTGGATCATATTCACCAGCAGGTAAATATTCGATATCCGCTTTTTTTATATTGGTGTGCGAATGGCTGTTTGATAAAACACTTGCGGCTTGCAAGCTGGTTGATATAAAAAATATCATGGCAAAACTGCTTATAAAACGCAGCATAAATTCTGTCCTTCTCGTTTTTATTTTTATCTCTTCCCTCAATAAACTAATTCATATAGTCACAAAGTGACTTTCAATGAAATATATGAATTGTTTTATGAGCAATACGAATGCTGAAACGTATAATACGCAATTTTTCCTGAATTGAACAAAACTAGTTAGTACTTGAGTGTTTTACTCAAGTAATTTTGATATACTCGCCCCAATTAGATATATGAGGTTGCTATGGTTAATATTTCAGAACAAGCACAAGCCCATTTTGGAAAGTTGCTTTCACAACAACAAGACGGTACAAATATTCGTGTGTTTGTAGTTAATCCCGGTACAGCAAAAGCAGAGTGTGGCGTGTCATATTGCCCTCCTGAGGCTGTTGAAGAGACAGATATACGCTTACCTTTCAATGGTTTTGATGCAGTTGTTGATGAAGAAAGCGCGCCTTATTTAGAAGATGCCGAAATCGACTTCGTTACCGACCAAATGGGATCGCAACTTACACTGAAAGCGCCGAACGCAAAAGCGCGAAAAATTGCAGATGATGCCCCCTTAATTGATCGAATCAACTACATGATTGAAACAGAAATCAACCCTCAACTTGCCAATCATGGTGGGCAAGTAATGTTAGTAGAAGTAACGAAAGAGGGTGCAGCAGTACTACAATTTGGCGGTGGTTGTAATGGCTGTTCGATGGTCGACGTTACGCTTAAAGAAGGCATCGAAAAACAAATGCTAGAGCAATTTGCCGGTGAAATTACGTCTGTTAAAGACGAAACAGAGCATCAAGCAGGTGAACACTCATATTACTAAGTGATGGTAACTCCTCACACCGCTATCCAAATAATGCTGTCTTTGGGTGGCGGCCTACATGTTTGAGATAATCCCCCCACAACAAAACACCTCTGCTGCCTAAAAAAGCCAACATGGCTATCCACAATGCCATATTCCCGTGATGAGTAAATTTATCAACTACGTAGAATGTGGGTAAGAATACAAACAGGGTACTCGCTAACATTGTATTTCTCATCGTCCTTCCCGCAGTCAACCCAACGTAAACACCATCGAATAAAAAGCACCAGTGGCTCACTAACGGCAATGTAACTACCACCCAATGATATTCATCAAAAACCTTATGTAAGGCCAGATTGTCAGACAACAAAGTCAAAATATTTTGCCCAAATATCCAAAATAGCATTGCATATACAAGTGCAATTATACTTGACCAAAATAAGCCCGCATTAACCTCACGTTTGAGAGATGAAAACGCTTTCTCGCCTTTGGCTCGGCCAACAAGGGACTCCACCGCATTAGCAATACCGTCTAGGCCTAACGCAATGAGTGAGAAAAACTGCATTAAAATCGCATTGATTGCCGCGGCCTCAGTCCCAAAAGTCACCCCAATCAACGTAATAAACGCAAGTGTAAATTGCAACGCCAAATTACGAACGAAAATATTTGCATTTAAATTTGCCAACGACACTAACGCGCTAAGCTTTGGCATTCCTAAAAAATAATCTTGACTGGCAAGGACCCTTACTACCAGCAGCAAACACATCCCTGTACTTGAATATTCCGCCACTAAGGTACCTGCAGCGACGCCCTGTACACCAAAATCCAATTCATAAACGAATATCAAACTTGCGACAATATTGATGATGTTAGTCACCACTTGGATTGCCAAAACTAAGGTAGTACGCTGTTGGCCAACTAACCACCCTATGCATACCAAGTTAAGCAGCGCCGCGGGTGCTCCCCATATTCGTATCTCAAAATAGTCAACCGTACTTTGATTGGTTTGTTGTTGGTCGCCAACAAACCAAAGCCCAGCATCCAAAATAAGCGGACTGACCAGTATGATGATGAATGCTATTAATATACTGGCTACTGCACCTTGTACCAAAACATCTGCTCTTGCCTGCCCTGAAGACCGATCGGCTTGGGCGCTCAGGCCCGTGATCGACATTTTTAGAAAGCCACAAACCCAATAGAGCTGTGTGATAATCAAGCTCCCTATTGCAGCACCCGCTAAATAATGAAGCCCACCCATTCGTCCTAAAATTGCTGTATCCACAAGACCCAACAATGGCGTCGTAATATTTGCTACTATAAGGGGAAAGGCTATGCTTAAAAGCCGTTTATGTCGTTCTACCGTGTTAATATGTTTTTCCAGTCAGGGACAGTTGAAATGAAATTATACCAAGCTCTTATCCTCATCGTACTGTTCGGACACAGTTTATTTTCCGACGCCCAAGTAAAGAACATGATGGGTCAGTTAAAACCTCATTCATCTTTTACTATCTTGCAATACCACCATATCAGCGATAGAACGCCGAGTATTACGTCAACCTTACCGGAAATATTTGAAGAACATCTTAAGTACATCAATGAAAAGCATAAAGTCATTACACTTGAAAATGCACTTGATGCTGTAAAAAATGATTTTCCAATGCCATCTAATTCTGTGGTAATTACATTTGATGATGGTTATCTCAGTATTTTTGAAAACGCGCATACACTGTTAAAAAAATACAATATGCCCTACACCGTATTTATTAACCCAGACGAAATTGGCAGAAGTCACCTACAATTAAATTGGCAACAAATAAAGGAAATGAAGCCTTTAGCCACCTTTGCAAATCACACCTTAGATCACATTCATTTGGTTGAAAAAATCGCGAATGAAACTGACGAAATGTGGCTAACGCGCATCATTCAAAACATTCAATCTGCTGAGAAAAAAATAGAATCCCAACTTGGATACAGTAAAAAGTGGCTTGCATACCCTTATGGCGAGTTTAATGCCCAGCTAAAAAATGCGCTACTAAAATTAGGTTACGTAGGTTTTGCGCAACATTCGGGCGCAGTGAATATTGATTCAGATTTTGGTGCGCTGCCACGCTTTCCAGCGGCGGGTATCTACGCAAACCTCGATACCCTTAAAGTAAAAATGAAAAGTTTACCTATGCCCATTGCCGAAACGTCAATACACGACCCTGTGATGTCTGTTGGCGAAGCCTTGCACAGCTTTACAGTAAAAACACTGCCACTGAAGCATTGGAGCGCTAACCTTTCCGCATCTGATATGAAATTTGATAGTATTGCGTGTTACTTTAAAGGAGAATCCATTCCAGTGGTGACGCAAAATAATACAACGGATATAGAGATGAACGTTACCCTTGCCCATACGTTTGGGCCTGGGCGTATTCGGGTCAACTGCACGGCACCAAGTAAAAGTTTAAAGGGACGTTATTATTGGTATAGCCAACCTTTCTTTGTACCCACCGAAAAAGGGAAGTTTTTAGAATAAGGAGTCAAATTAAGCGTAAAAACGTAAAATGGCCGTTGATTGCACATGGGCAACGTTAATTGCTAAACCTTCAAGTTGAGACGCAAAAAATGTTGTCGCGTAGGCTCAAACAATGCCCGCTCAATTGTTTTAAATTGCCACTTTTCGTAAAAGGCTAAAGCATCTTGGTTGCACTCGTCTACATCTAAAACAATCGTATTTTTTTTCAAATATTTAGCTTGTCTAACAATATAGCTCAATAGCTTACTTGCCACACCGACTCCCTGATAATCAGGTCTAACCGACAAATGGCCAAAACACAATTCATCCAATGTTGGCGGCGGAAACAAAGTAACTAGTAGCGGGTTGATAGCAATTACATGCGCCATCTGTTCAGGACTTAAAAAGGTGGCAATACTCTTTAGTGTAGCATCATGAAAGTTTGGGGGCATATCGGTATGCCAAATGCTCACACACCCTACAAGTTTATTGTCCATGATGGCGATTTTATGACGAACAGCGCTAAATTGACCATCATTTTGCTTAACCGCATGCGCTAAAAATGACGCAGCTTTTTCCGTCGAACCAAAAATATAGGCAAGTAGTTCAGGGGCTGAGGCAAGAATGAGAGGCACAATACCGTCCGTGTATTGTATAGTACCTTGCTTAATTTCTAGCATAAGATTACGCCTTTTTATAAGTAAAGACTTAACTTGATGTTAGCAATAAAGGCAAGTCATGTAACAATTGTTGCATGTCGCTAGTGGCTAGTTGACCCGGCTTATGCACCGGCTTAAAGCGACCAATCACGTGACCGTTAGGGTTGATAACCACGATCGATGCACTGTGATCAACAAGGTAATTTGGATCGTCTGTCGCGCCTGCAATTGAATACATCATCCCCATGCTTCTTACCAAAGGAAATAATTGCGCATGTTCACCCGTGCTAGCAATAAATTCTGGATTAAAATAACTCACGTATTCATTTAGTCTTTCAAGTGTGTCTCGCTTTGGATCAACAGAAAGAAACCAAACTTGCAAAGGGCTTTCAGCCGCTACTTGTTTTAAGTCAGGATAGACTTTATTGATTTCTGCCAAGGTAACCGGGCAAATATCCGGACAAAATGTGTAACCAACAAAAGCTAAGGTCCACTTGCCTGCCAATGTCTGATTGTTCATTGGCATTTGGTTATGTTGAGTAATTTCAAAATCAGCAAGCTTGCGTGGTTCTGGATACCAATGCAGAAATTTAGTTTGGGACTGCAATGAAGAAGAATTATTGCCCTCTAAACTGCCGCCTTGCCCAAGGGTTGAGGCTAAGTAAACACCGATAACTAACGCCAAGACACCAACAGGGACTAACCACTTATTTTGCATGTAAATTCCTTCTCAAGGATGAGCTTCTCACCAACCAAATACTATACGTAATGATCAAGTAAAAGCACAACAAAGAGAAGCATTAAATGCAAAATAGAAAATTTGAACGTATCCATCGCAGTCGACGGCTGCGGCTTAAATTTTAGCTTCCACGCCATATACATGAACCACGCATTAAGCACTGTTGAACCAATAAGGTAAATCATCCCTGTCATACCAATTAAATATGGCAGCGCACATACTAAGCAAAGCAATACGGTATACAACAAGATACATGTTTTAGTAAATTCAATACCATGTGTATTAGGTAGCATTGGGATCTCGGCCTTCGCATAGTCTTTTTCGCGATGAATCGCCAATGCCCAAAAATGTGGTGGTGTCCAAGTAAAAATAATCAAAACAAGGAGTAAACCATATGCATGAATTTCACCGGTAACGGCCGTCCAGCCTAATAATGGAGGCGCGGCGCCAGCTAAACCACCAATGACGATATTTTGTGGCGTAGCACGTTTTAGATACATGGTATAAATAAATGCATAACCTACAAGGCTTGCCAAGGTTAACCAAGCGGTCAGCATATTGACATAGGCAACTAATAGCACAAAACCAAGTGTTGCTAATACAAAAGCGAATATTAATGCGCGTTGCGGAGATACTTTACCCCTGGCGACAGGCCGATTGAATGTACGTGCCATCACGCTATCAATTTTGTGATCAACCACATGATTAATCACAGCCGCAGCAGACGATAACATCCCAATACCCAACATACCTGCGACTAAAATTGTCGGCTCAACCCAAGTAGGCGTTGCCAAACACATCCCCACTAACGCAGTAAGCAAAAGCAACATTACGACTCGTGGTTTCGTCAACTCATAGTAATCTCGCCAACTGGCAGACTGCGAAATGTTTTTGCTTAACAAGGCTTGCTTTGCCATCACTTGCTCCTAAGGTTCCGATTTAAGAATACCTTCATAATTTCATCGTAAATACGTCAATATTTTCGGTACATTGTGTAAGTAATGAGTACCAATACCAACAATAGACATGCCGCTACGGCGTTGTGCATCACGGCCACGGTGAGCGGCAAGGAATACACAACATTACTTACACCCAACACAATTTGAACACCGAGTACAATCACCAAAAGATTACACAATCGCTTAACTAAGCCGGAATCCGCCTTACGCCACAATGTGACAGCCAACCAGCAAAGATAAATAAACACAATAATCGCGCCAAAGCGATGCATCACATGCATAGTCATTCTATCTTCGTAAGGGTGCACGCCGTATTCGTAGTTTTCTGCCTCTGGTACGCTAAAAGCGCCAGCAAAATCTAGTTTGCTCATCCAGTTACCCTCACATATCGGTAACTCGGTACAAGCCAACGATGCGTAATTTGCCGAGGTCCAACCGCCAAGCCCAATCTGTATTACCAATAACAAAATACCAAGAGAACCAAATTTTGCTAGATAACGTATTTGTGAGTCGCCACCAGGAATACGAAATGGCGTTAGACGGATATATAGTAAGAACAGCAACGTTAAGACAGTAAAGCCGCCTAGTAAATGTCCCATCACCACAACTGGCAACAAATTTAAGGTCACTGTCCACATTCCCAATAGACCTTGAAAACATACCATTATCAATAATAAGAAGGGCAAGAAAAAAGGCGCAGGCTTTCCTCGTAAACGCTTAATAAGTGCACCCACAAAAATCAGTAAAATGAAAAAACCCAGTGCTGCAGCAAAGTAACGATGAATCATTTCATTCCATGCTTTTTCGGCCTCTAGGGGTCTTTCGGGAAAAGCGGCATTCGCTGCATCGATACTGGCAGCAGCTTGTGGCACTAGTAATTCACCATAACACCCAGGCCAGTCAGGGCAGCCTAAACCCGCATCCGTTAAACGCGTATATGCACCTAGCACAATCACGACAAGTGCTAAAAAAATACTGAACAACGCGAGTTTTCTCATTACTGTTTTGCCCTTAGTGCACTAACCAATGCGAGATAGTTTTAACAGCTTACGTAAATCTGCCAACATATCTCGACTATCCATGATCGCCTGCTCTTTATCGCTTCTACTTGGATAGGAAAGCACAATATTGTTTAAAGTATCAGCAATGAAAATAGCATTAACGTCAACATCTTTAAACACTTTATTAACGGTTGAGATATCTTTATGCAACAACTCCAGTTGCGAGCTGCTATTTAGTAAGGCAACAGTGTTAGGATCGCTGGATTCAGTTGCCAAAAATACTGCATCCACCCGCTCTCCTTCACGCCCAACGGCTGCTTTTACTTGTCCAATAGCATAAATGGCGTTTTCACAGTCTTGCTCACAACTTTCGGGCAACACATACACAAAGTGCCACTTCTTTTCTGTATCTTTTAAAATAGGCGCTGCGTCGATAGTTGGTTGTAGCAGCCGCCCCCTATTTGTCGAAGCCTCATTAAACCAACTGTTATCCAGTGCGACTTTAGCCAATACAACGGGCAACACAAAAACAACCACCAACATGATAATACTTAATTTATGCTTCTTAATTTTCATTGCCTTAATTCCTTGAGTATAAATAAGGTCTATTCAACCATGGGTTTGTTTTTTTGCTTAATCGCGGAAACTAAAAAGACTGTCAGTCCAGCTACTCCCAAACCAAACCACTGTATGGCATAGCCTAAATGTTTGTCTGGTGACATCACAACAGGCTGCCACTCTCGAATAAACGACGATTGACTTTTTGTATCCGCTAGCAATACAAAAGGCAACACAGGTTCTCTTAAATGCTGCGAAATAATTGCTAAGTCAAGCTGTTGTATGCGGGCCGGAAATTCACCAAAACGGTCATTAGTTTCAGAGATAAATACATTCAATTGCGGCACTGCAATCATACCTGTTAGCACAACATTCCCTGTCAAAGGTGCTACCACAGGTAATGCTCTTTGCTCACTCACACCATTTACCCAGCCGAGGTTTACAATAACGTAGCCTAAATCAGTATTCACAGCTTGCAGCACGTGATATCCCGCCTTGCCTTCATGGATCTTGTTATCAACATAAAATAGTGAAGGCGTCGCGATGCCCAATACTTCAGCTTTGTAATCTATGTATTTTTCTGGCGTATTGGCTACATCAATCAATTCAACCGGAGAAACCTGACTGCCTTTCTCAATTTGTGCCAAACGCACTTCTTTTTGTTGTTTTCGGTCTAGCTGCCAAAAACCAAGCAAGAACATAATGACAATGCAGATAATTGCGACTATGGTAACCAAAGACGATAAAAAACCAGCTTTATGCAAAAGCATGATCTATCACCAAAGGAGCATTGAATATGTTGGCGGTAAAAATCACAGTTGGCGCATTGCTCATCTTCATGATTTTCAATTTATTTAAAGCCATGATTGTTATGTTAAAAGGCGAGTCTGAAGAACCAATGAGTAAATATATTGGCCGCCGAGTCTTAGCGTCTGCGGCCATTGTAATTTTACTTTTACTAGCGATTGCCACCGGCATTATTACTCCAAACCCACGGCCCTACTAAGTACGGTTATGTAATACTCTTTTAATGTAGTTGAAGCACTAGCTACAACACGTAAACAAAGAAAAACAACATTACCCAAACAACGTCTACAAAATGCCAATACCAACTACCCGCCTGAAAAGCAAAATGTTCTTTTGGTGTAAAGTGACCTTTTATCACTCTAAAAAATAATACAATCAAAATTATCGTACCGAGCGTGACATGCAAACCGTGAAACCCTGTGAGCATAAAGAAGGTATTCCCATAGACGCCAGACTGGAGCGTTAAGCCCAAATCTCTATATGCGTGAATGTACTCCCACACCTGTAACACTAAAAACACCGCGCCCAAAAGAATTGTCACACCCAATAAAGCCGTCAACTGCTTACGTTTGTTCTGCTCTAAGCCAACATGGGCATAATGCAACGTTACAGAGGATACTAATAAAATCGCGGTGTTAATCAATGGTAGCCCCGTAGCTGCCATTGCCGTCGTTTGTGTGCCATCAGGCGTGCCAGTTAACGGCCACATCGCTTCAAACGTTGGCCACAATACTTCATTTGTCATCGCATTATTCGACGCGCCGCCCAACCAAGGCACCGCAATCATTCTGGCATAAAAAAGAGCACCAAAAAATGCAGCAAAAAACATGACTTCGGAAAATATAAACCAAGCCATTCCTTGCCGATAAGAACGTCCTAACTGAGCACTATACAAACCACTCATAGACTCATCTATCTGATTTTTGAACCAACCAGTCACCATGACTAACAAAGTAATCAAGCCGAGAACTAATATATAACCGCCAATGCCTTCTTTCCCTTTCGAGACTTCAACCACATAATTACCCGCGCCCACAGCGATTAGGAACAAGGCAACCGCACCGACAATGGGCCAAATACTTTGATCGGGGACGTAATACTTTTGATATTCTTGCTGGGCCATTGTTATCTCCCTTGGCTTTTGTTCATAGCAACGCTGACAGGCTCATCAACGCGCTCGGTAATATCGTAAAGAGTGTATTGCAGCGTAAAGTAGGTAATCTCATCAGGTAGCTGCGGGTCAATAAAAAATGTCATTGGCATTATCGCTTCTTCACCTGCTTTTAGCGGTTGATGATTAAAGCAGAAACACTCAGTCTTGTTCATGTACAACGCCGCCTTGCCAGGTGAAATCGACGGTATCGCCTGTGCAATAATGTCTCTAGAGGCGGGATTCCTGACATAAAAATCTACTTTCGCCAATTTACCAGGATGCACATCAATACTTTTAGTTTGTACTGAAAACTCCCAAGGCATACCGGTATTTGTGCGTGTAATAAAGTCGACAGTAATACTGCGAGACTCATCAATTAATGTAGGTTCGTACACTGCTGCCGTAGTCGCTGTTTTGCCATTGATACCAGCAATATCACAGAACACATCGTACAAAGGCACTAGTGCAAAACCAAAACCAAACATACCAATAACGACAAAGACAAGCTTTGTCACCGTCTTTGCATTATTTGGCGCAGCTCGCAAAGACCCCTCATCTATTGACGTTTTTGGCTTAACGTTTTGCTCCATACCATGATTTTTCACTGTATCAATGCTGCCGTTCAGTTATTTAATTTGCGGCGGTGTATCAAAGGTATGATACGGTGCTGGTGATGGTATTTCCCACTCTAAACCTTCTGCACCATCCCATACTTGGTCAGAGACTGGTTCACCACGCTTTCTACAGGCTTTGACTAGTAAAGCTAAAAATATGAGTTGCGATAAACCGAAAGCAAAACCGCCAACGCTAATCCATTTGTTAAAGTCAGCAAATTGAAGCGCATAGTCAGGGATCCTACGAGGCATACCGGCCAAACCAACAAAATGCATGGGGAAGAACAGCACGTTCACAGAAATTAATGAGCACCAAAAATGCCATTTGGCCAGCGTTATATCAAACATGCGGCCGGTCCATTTAGGTAACCAATAATAAACGGCAGCCATAATTGAGAAGACCGCGCCGGTGACAAGCACATAGTGGAAATGTGCCACTACAAAGTAGGTATCATGATATTGAAAATCCACAGGCGTTATTGCCAACATTAAGCCAGACAAACCACCAATCGTAAATAATACGATAAACGCGATTGCAAATAGCATTGGGATTTCAAAAGTAAGAGAACCTCGCCACATAGTCGCGACCCAGTTAAATACTTTTACACCTGTCGGCACCGATATCAGCATGGTTGCAAACATAAAGAACTTCTCCCATTCCACTGGCATACCTGTGGTAAACATATGGTGCGCCCAAACCACAAAAGACAGCAGTGCGATAGAAGCTGTGGCATACACCATAGAAGCATAACCAAAGAGTTTTTTACGAGAGAAGGTCGGGACAATTTGAGAGATGATGCCAAACGCAGGCAAAATCATAATATACACTTCTGGATGACCAAAGAACCAGAATATGTGCTGAAACAATACCGGGTCACCACCACCCGCCGCATCAAAGAAGCTAGTCCCAAAATATTTATCGGTAAGGACCATCGTTACCACGCCAGCTAACACTGGCATTACGGCTATTAGTAGAAATGCAGTAATCAACCATGTCCATACAAACATTGGCATTTTCATTAAGGTCATGCCTGGCGCTCGCATGTTGAAAATAGTCACAATCACGTTTATTGCCCCCATGATTGAGCTAATACCCATTATATGCACCGAGAACACAAACAACGCCGTACTGTCACCGCTATACGTTGTGGAAAGTGGCGCATAAAACGTCCACCCAAATGAGGGACCACCACCTTCCATGAACAAGGAAGACAATAGAATTAAGAAAGCAAAAGGCAAGATCCAAAAAGACCAATTATTCATTCTTGGCAGTGCCATATCAGGCGCGCCAATCATCATCGGTACCAGCCAGTTAGCTAGTCCTGTGAATGCAGGCATGACCGCACCAAACACCATAATTAGACCATGCACCGTCGTCATTTGATTGAAGAAATTTGGCTCAACAATTTGTAGCCCAGGTTGAAAAAGTTCTGCGCGGATTACCATCGCCATAGCACCGCCCACCAAAAACATGATGAACGCGAACCAAAGATAAAGCGTACCGATATCTTTGTGGTTGGTGGTTAACAGCCAGCGAGAGATGCCTTTAGGTATATGATGATGGTGATCGTCATGAGAATGATCATCATGCGCATGGCCATCATGAGAAGCGTCATCTGTTGCTGGGTCTTTTACGTCGTCAGTTAATGTTGTCATAGTAATTCCCCTACTCTCCTTGCATCAGAGCGTTGACGTCTTTGGCTTGCACTAAATCACCGGTGTTATTGTTCCAAGCATTTCTTGTGTAAGTAACGACCGCTGCAATTTCTGACATTGTTAATTGTTTTGAGAAGGATTGCATGGCTGTGCCTGCGCGCCCATTCACGACGATATCGATATGCGCCTGCTGATCATTTAATATTAACGCCGAACCTTTCAAAGAAGGGAATACGCCAGGCAAGCCTTCACCGTTTGGTTGATGACATGCAGCACATACTGCGTTGTAGGTTTGTTGCCCTTGCTTCATTAACTCATCCATACTCATATTCATCGCGAGTAAGCGCTGTTCCTCTTCTTTCCGTGCGACGGCTATTTGCTCTTGCTCATTTATCCATTGCGCATACTCAGCTGGTTCTTTTGCAATGACGACCACTGGCATAAAGCCGTGGTCTTTTCCGCATAATTCTGCACATTGTCCGCGATAGATGCCGGGTTCATTTACGCGTGCCCAAGCTTCATTAATGAAACCCGGATTCGCATCTTTTTTAACGGCAAAGTCGGGTACCCACCAGCTATGAATAACGTCGTCTGACGTAATTAAGAAACGAACTTTTTGACCTGTGGGGATAACTAATGGGCGGTCGACTTCGAGTAAGTAATTTTCGCCTTTATTGAATTTATTTTCGATTTGCTCACGTTGCGTCGCTAGTACCGAAAAGTATTCGACCTCGTTTTCCATGTATTTGTAGTGCCATTTCCACTGAGAACCAGTGACAAGCACCGTCATATCAGGCTTCGATGCATCTTCCATGTCATCAAGAGTGCTAGCAGCAGGGATAGCCATGCCAATGAGAATGACAAAAGGAACAACAGTCCAAGCAATCTCTACCTTTATATTTTCATGGAAGTTTGCGGCTTCATGACCTGCTGACTTTCTATGTTTAAACATCGCGTAAAACATGGCACCAAAGACCAATACAGCGATAACCACGCATATCCAAAACATCAACATATGCAGACTATAGACTTGTTGACTTATGTCGGTGACACCAGTACGCAAGTTAAGATCTGAACGTTCTGCAGCACTTTGAGCAGAACTAAACCAAGACACTAATAGTACAAACGTGCTTACTAAGCATTTCAGCGACTTCACACTACTTCTCCCTTAAGATTGACTGATTACATGTCACTTTATTTTTTGGCAAGCCGAGATTAACGGCTAAGCAACAAAATCAAGGTGTATTTTTTGTTATCCAATTGTGAATCACTGTGCAATCATTAATCAGTTTTTGTGTGGCGTCTAGTCATTTTTTATAAAAAATGAACATTATGATCGTATTTACTTATTAATAGTTTGTTTTTTAAACAGATGCAAACAAAAAAGGCCACCTTAAGGGCAGCCTTTGTTAAGTTTTTGTAAACTATCTAGAAATCAACAGAATCTCGAATAATTCCTACCGCTAATCCTTCAATGGTAAAAAACTGAGATGCCAAATCTACTTTGATGGGATCGAAATCGTCGTTTTCAGCATGTAATATAATTTGTGCCCCTCGCTGCTCAAGACGTTTTACAGTAACGTCCTCATCGACGCGTGCGACGACTACCTGACCATTTCGGACGTCTTGTGTTTTGTGTACAGCAAGTAAATCACCATCCATAATGCCAATTTTCTTCATGCTCATGCCGCTCACACGAAGTAAAAAATCTGCGCCAGGATGAAACATCGCAGGATCTACTTTATAGTGCGATTCAACGTGCTCCTGCGCAAGTATCGGCTCTCCTGCAGCCACTTTGCCAATCAGCGGTAGGCCATCTTCTATTTCATCGTCCAATGCGCAATTCAGCTTGATACCACGTGAGGTACCCGGCAGTATTTCAATCACACCTTTTTTTGCCAACGCTTTCAAATGCTCTTCTGCTGCATTTGCAGAACGGAAACCTAATTGGCGCGCAATTTCAGCTCTAGTTGGCGGCATGCCGGTGTCGATCATCGTGTTCTTAATGAGATCGAGGACTTCCTGTTGTCTTTGTGTTAATGGACGCATAAACAGCCTGTTTTTCTATACAGTTATACGAGAAGTATACGCACGGTAGTAAAAAACGCAACTTTATCTGTTTTTATAGGGTAAGTATTTGAGTTCATGATATTATTCCCCTCTATCATAACTGAAGTCTGCACTTAATTATTTTAAGGTTAAACGCAACAATGAGTTCGATCAGAACAGCAGCCCGATGGATTTTCTCTAAAGCAATTACTTGGTTAGTCTCTGTAAAAAGTGTACCAGCTGATGTAGAGGCCGAACTTGGCATTAATACTGACAAAGCCATTCTATTCTTACTACAAACTGAGTCTTTCACCGATCAGCTTGCGTTAGAAAAGTCCGCTAAGGCGCTTGGTTTACCAAGCCCGCATGACATGGTCAATGTCGCGGGGACTCAACAAAAAAGACGTTATTTTCTCGAACGTCCCCAAAGCATTTTGACGCGAAAGGTTGAAAAGACCGCCATTGAAGATGTGTTTACAAAACTGTTTCACATTCATCGCGAAAACCCTGAGCTTGACCTCCAAGTGGTACCAGTGTTCATTACATGGGGACGCTCCGCCGGCAAAGAAAAATCGGGATTTGCTCAGCTATTTGCCAGTAAAGCGTCGCCTAACTGGCTTCGCAAAGCGTTAATCGTGTTGTTCTTTGGGCGTGACAACTTTGTCAGCTACTCACCTGCAGTATCTACTCGTCAATTAGCGGATTTACATGGTAGTGACAAACAAATTGCTCAAAAATTAGTACGTGTTGCGCGCACGCACTTTCAACGTAAACGCCAAACCATTAGCGGACCTACACTACTAGAAAGACAAACTTTGCATAATTCGATTTTAGGCTCTGACATGGTTAAAGCCGCCCTAATTGAAGAAGTTAAGCAAAAAGGTGTTAGCAATAACAAAGCGAAAAAGAACGCAATATCCTACGTAGACGAAATTGCAGCGGACTACCGTGAAGGTCTAATCCGTATGGGTGATAGAGTACTCACTCGAATCTGGAACAAAATCTATGACGGTATTGACGTTAGTCATGCAGAACGTGTAAGAGAATTAGCACAAAACGGCCATGAAATTATCTATGTTCCCTGTCACCGCAGCCATATGGACTATTTGTTGTTAACTTACGTTATCTATCATGAAGGTCTTGTAACACCGCATATAGCCGCGGGGATAAATTTAAATTTTTGGCCTGCTGGGCCGATTTTTAGACGTGGAGGGGCATTCTTCCTACGTCGCAGTTTTGGCGGAAACAAACTATACACCGCGGTATTTAAAGAATACTTAGAATTGCTTTTTAACAAAGGCTATTCGGTCAAGTATTTTCCTGAAGGTGGCAGAAGCCGCACAGGGCGCTTACTGCCGCCAAAAACCGGGATGTTGGCAATGACACTGCAAGCGCTTGCCAAAGGTATCAATCGGCCAGTATCAATAGTACCTGTTTATATTGGCTATGAGCATGTGATGGAAGTAAAAAGTTACATGAAGGAATTGCGCGGAAAAAGTAAAAAGAAAGAATCACCAACGCAAGTCTTCTCAGCAATACGCAAGTTGAAAAATTACGGCCATGGGTTTGTGAATTTTGGCGAGCCCATTCATGTCAATCAGTTTTTAGATGACTCTGCGCCAGATTGGCGCGACCAACAGCCTGAAAATGATAAAAAGCCCAAATGGCTAACGCCAGTGGTCAACAAATTGGCTGACACAGTGATGACCCGAATAAACCGCGCCTCGGCAATAAATGGCACCGCGATGTTGGCGTTGAGTTTACTTAGCTCAAAAACACATGTAATGAGCAAGAAAGAGTTGGTTCAGTCCACTGACGATTACTTAACGATGTTCAAATCCGTGCCTTATAGTAGCGATTCTACATTACCTAATGAAACGGCATCTGAATTAGTTGACCGCACATTGGCGCTTAACCGGTTTAGTCAATCTGAAGATAAATATGGTACGATGGTATCGCCTAAGAATGACAACGCGGTTTTACTGACCTTTTATCGCAATAACATTATCCATATGTTCAGTATACCGAGTTTAGTACTGGCAGCTGTGTTTAGTGGTCAACACAAAACTAAACAGCAAATTATTGATTTGGTAGGAACCTTGTTTCCATTGTTAAAGCGTGAATTTTTCATGCATCAAAACATTGAGCAAGCGTGTGAACATGCTGACAACTTAGTCTCATACTTCATACAAGAAGGCTACCTAAATGAAGATAATGACATGCTCGCCTCACCCGCGGTTACAAGCCCTAAATTTCATTCAGCCTGGTTGCTTAGCCGGACCATGCAAGAAACTTGGCAACGCTACGCGGTAGTATTAAAAATTCTTGAAACCGAAAAAATCATCGGACGAGCGCAACTAGAACGTCAAAGCGTGACGGTAGCCGAAAGACTGTCCGCGTTGTTTGGTCTCCATTCTCCAGAATTTTATGACAAAAACGTACTGAGTACCTTTGTAAATGCGCTAAAGGACAATGATTTATTAACTAGCCAACCAGATGGTAGCTTGGCGTTTTCAGACAAGAGTTTGTTGTTAAAAAATGCTATTACGCCGCTAATATGGCCTGAAATTGTTCAACATTTAGAACAGATTGAGAGATAGATAGTATCTATCTTCTCAACCTTGATTGCATGGACTTACGGCAATGGCTCCGTCTGTCCTCGCAACATACCCCCAGTTGGCATATTGAGTTCTGTCAAATATAGGAGGTAAATGGCTTAAATCATAACCATGAATTAAAAAGGACAATTCATTCTGTCCTTTCGTTACAGGCAATTCGATACTTTCCTCATCATGTGAAATCCGAAAAAAGTTATGAGTATCTAACTCTCTTCCACTGAATATTATTTGTCCATTTAATAGCACAGTTAACACGTGGCTGTAGTCAAATTTCAATGTGACACTACCATCCTGAGTAGCCTGAAGGCACGTTTTAGCAAATACGGCGCCTTTAGGGTGTTCGAAGTATTTGGAAATATTGACTATCCCTGCCTTGTCAGGCCGGACCTTTTTCCATGGCTTGTCGTTCACGTTTGACAAAGAACGCCATATTTTCCCTATATTTACGTTAGACGGAAGGTCCACCTGTTGCGATAATTCCCAATACTGAATCATCCCGGCCTTCGCTTGTACTGGCTCGTTAACAATTCGCCTTGGTGTAGGCGAAACTTCTACGTTCCTGATCACAGCATCTCCTTGAAAGGCTCTAAAGAATAAGCCAGTGTTAAATTCGTTTCTGGAAAGGTTGAACTTGGCTTGGTCTGCTGCGTTGACGACGACTTCACATGCATCTGTGCTGCAAGTCAATTCCACGCCAAAAAAATCATTTGAATTTATTGCAGCAGGGTATTGATAGTCAGAATACAAATGCCACGCAAAAGCCCCATTGTATACAGGCAGATATTGTATGGCTCTACTCGGACTATCATTGCTTGTTCTAAAAAATAGGTACTCGAATTCATGTCGGCCTTTGCTATAAAATCCGATACCCGCCATAACCTTGGCTTTTATTTCCAATGACAAGTGAAAATTTTCTGGCAAATCCCCCAACCATTCAGCCCTTTCTCCATGAGCCAATTTAATTCCTAAACTGTCGAGGACTTTTATAGGAGTACTGATTATATTTTCCTGTTCGTTGACAATACGCCACGTAAATATTTTTTCGTTAGCATTAACTACGTCGGCGTAGCAATATGCAGATAAACCTATAAAATGTAGGCGGGTTAAGTACTTTAGTATCTCTTTTTTCACATTAAGCTCCCTTGAATACAAGCAACTTGCTTGTAAGACTCAAGCAAACCTTACGCCAACGAAAAAACATAGAAAAAACAGAGAAGTAAGGATTCGTATCCGCTTGAAAGTGTACAAAATGAGTACACAGCGTGTACGATTACGAACAGTCGATTGGTACTTTCGTTACGTTAATTAACCTGAACTGTGGATAAGAAATAGTTCAGGTTAATTAGTAATAAGAAAAGAGACGCGAAGTTCACGGCCAGATGACTGCCAGAATCTCCGCGGTATATAGAATTTAGCGTCCACTCGCTAGGAAAAACTCATAAGCGGGGTCGTTAGTATGTGGCTGTGCATTAAAGCCAAGCGAATCGATATGCATTTGAAATTCTGATTTTTGATATTCTTCTACCTCAAAACCAATAAGCACAAGTCCGCTCGCAGCGCCATGATTTCGGTAGTGAAAAAGTGTAATGTTCCATTTATGTCCGAGGGCGTTCAAGAAGTGCATTAAAGCCCCTGGATATTCAGGGAAAGAAAAAGAATACGCGACTTCCTCTGTGCGCTGAGATGGCCTACCACCTACCATGTGACGCACGTGCAACTTCGCTAGCTCGTTGCTAGATAAATCAAAGCAATCATAGCCACTATTATTTAGTTTATCGAGTAATTCTACATACTCTTCACGGCCATGTTTTAATTTAACGCCGACAAAGATATGTGCGCTGCTGTTATGTGCCAACCGGTAGTTAAATTCGGTGATTACAATGCCACCAAGGGCTGCACAAAAGGCCTTGAATGCCCCTTTTTCTTCAGGAATTTTAACTGCAAAAACGGCTTCTTTCTGCTCGCCTAATTCACAACGTTCTGATACATACCGTAGCGTATGAAAATTAATGTTTGCACCGCATAAGATGCCACCAAATTTTTGTCCAGACACGCCGCTTTCTCGCACGTATTTACGCATAGCGGCGACCGATAAGGCACCTGCAGGCTCTGCAATAACGCGTGTATCATCAAAAATGTCTTTGATGGCAGTACACAATTCGTCATTGGTCACCGTCATGACTTCGTCAATGTACTTTTCACATAATCGGAACGGCTCAGCACCAATCGTTTTGACTGCAACACCGTCAGCAAAAATGCCCACTTCGGGCAAGGTAACTGGTTTCCCATTTGCCATAGCCGCCTGAAGACAAGCCGACTCTTCTGACTCAACCGCGACAATTTTGATATTCGGATTGATTTGCTTCACATACACCGCAATGCCCGCGGCCAATCCACCGCCTCCGACGGCAATAAACAAGACATCTAAATCACTTTGCTGAGACAACATCTCTTTTCCAATCGTCCCTTGCCCGGCAATGACATTGGGGTGATCGAACGGCGGGATCATCGTTAAGCGATGTTCTTCACACAAGGTTTTTGCATGCTCACTTGCTTGGTCAAAACTAGTACCAAATTGCACTACTGTCGCAAACTCGCCACCAAAACGCCTTACTGCGTCGACCTTTATATCTGGCGTTGTTTCTGGCATAACGATCGTTGCGTTAATCCCCAGCGATTTTGCGGCATAAGCAACTCCCTGAGCATGATTGCCGGCAGATGCAGTAATAACACCCGCTTGTTTTTCAACGTCACTCAATTGAGCGATACAATTGTAAGCGCCGCGCAACTTAAATGATTTTACCGGTTGCTGGTCTTCTCGCTTTAAAAATATCTGATTTTGCAATTCACCAGATAAACGCGGCATATTCACAAGGTCAGACATAACAGCCGCCTCATAAATAGGCGCCTGCAATATCTTAACTAGGTAATCTGATTTAGTATAAGTCATTAGTACTTTATCTTAGAAGGATCTCTCACCGCGCCCTTGTCTGCACTGGTTGCCATCATGGCAAATACTTTCAATGCTGTAGATACTTCACGCACTCGGTCTTTTGGTTGATAAGGTTTGTCGCTCGCATCCATTTTTGCTTTACGCGCGGCAAATTCTTCATCAGAAATTGCCAAATTCAATGTACGATTTGGAATATCAATTTCAATAGGGTCGCCATTTTCAACAAACGCAATACCACCACCACTCGCCGCCTCTGGAGAACAGTGACCAATAGACAAACCACTAGTGCCACCCGAAAATCTGCCGTCGGTGATAAGCGCGCACGCCTTACCTAAACCTTTAGATTTCAGATAAGAGGTGGGGTACAACATTTCTTGCATACCTGGTCCACCTTTTGGCCCTTCATAACGAATAACAACTACTTCACCCGATTTAACATCGTCATTTAGAATGCCTGCAACTGCATCATCTTGGCTTTCGTATACGCGTGCAGGACCTGTAAATTTGTGAATAGATTCATCGACACCAGCAGTTTTCACGATACATCCGTCTTCAGCCAAATTACCAAACAACACAGCCAAGCCACCCTCTAAGCTGTAGGCATTTTCTAGGTCACGGATACAACCGGCTTTGCGATCGTCATCAACCGTTGGCCAGCGGCAGCTTTGACTAAACGCTTTAGTTGTGCGTATACCCGCAGGGCCTGCTTTGTAAAATTCGATGGCTTTGTCATTGCTTGGATTGGTAACATCCCAATCAGCGATCACTTCAGCAACTGTCTTGCCTAATACATGGCTATTGTCGCCATGTAATAAACCTGCTTTATTTAATTCGTTCAATATACCAAGCACGCCACCCGCACGATGCACATCTTCCATGTGATATTGCGGTGTAGCTGGCGCTACTTTACATAAATGCGGTACTTTGCGCGATAAACGGTCAATATCGTCCATCGTAAACTCAATTTCACCCTCAATCGCTGCAGCAAGTAAATGCAAAATAGTATTAGTCGAGCCGCCCATAGCGATATCGAGACTCATCGCATTTTCGAAGGCCTTAAAGTTTGCGATGTTACGGGGCAGCGCAGTGGCGTCGTCGTCGCCATACCAGCGCTTACATAAATCAACAATGACCTTGCCGGCATTAATGAACAGTTGTTCTCTTTCGGTGTGGGTTGCCAAGGTAGAGCCGTTGCCCGGCAGTGACAAACCAAGTGCCTCGGTTAAACAGTTCATTGAATTTGCAGTAAACATGCCCGAGCAAGAACCACAGGTAGGGCATGCAGAGCGTTCAATTGCCTCAGAATCTTCATCACTCACGTTTGGATCTGCAGCGGCAACCATGGCATCAACTAAATCCAATTTGATGACTTGGTCAGAAAGCGTAGTTTTACCCGCTTCCATCGGGCCACCTGACACAAAAATGACCGGTACATTAAGACGCATAGCCGCCATTAACATGCCTGGGGTGATTTTGTCACAGTTAGAAATACACACGATGGCATCTGCGCAGTGTGCATTCACCATGTATTCTACTGCATCGGCAATGACTTCACGCGAAGGCAAGCTGTATAGCATTCCGCTGTGGCCCATGGCAATACCGTCATCTACCGCAATAGTATTGAATTCTTTTGCTACTGCGCCGGCTTCTTCAATGCTTTTGGCAACGAGTTGACCCAAGTCTTTTAAATGCACGTGGCCCGGGACAAATTGAGTGAACGAGTTGGCGATGGCAATGATTGGCTTGCCAAAGTCATTGTCTTTCATTCCTGTTGCACGCCATAGTGCGCGCGCACCGGCCATATTTCGACCGTGAGTGGTCGTCGCTGAACGTAATTTTGGCATTGCTAACTCCTAGGTATACTGCTTTAAATTTGTTTAATACGGCTTAGTAATATGCAAGTAAGTTGAGTTATTTTTGAATCGGTTGCTGCAACCATGGGAGATAGAATTATCTGACCTATAGATACCGACAAAAAACCCTCCATTTTGGAGGGTTTTGTATTCACTTACAAACACCCTGCAACGGCCAGCTTACTCTACTGACCCTGTAAAGGATGCTCAAAAAATCATTAAAATGTCGTCACACGCGCAATGTGCCTTAAATCACTTGAAAATTCAAGCTATATCGCTCGGATAGTTCGAATCAAACTGGCCTCATGCTCAGTTGTTTGATTCGGCTAACAATATAAAGTTTAGCCTTTATTCAAATAGTCACATTGACGCTTGTAGGAAGTAAGTATTTATGTCGTTGTCTGTTGTTCGTACCCGCGCAAATTTGGGTATCGATGCGCCGCTCGTTACCATTGAAGTTCACCTGTCTACTGGCTTACCCGGATTTCATTTGGTCGGTCTTCCTGAAACAACGGTAAAAGAAAGTAGAGACAGAGTGCGCAGTGCCATTATTAATTCAGGGTTTGAATTCCCAAGTCATCGTATAACGGTGAATATGGCACCGGCGGATTTGCCAAAAGGGGGTGGGCGGTTTGATTTAGCCATTGCGATTGGCATTCTTACCGCCAGCGAGCAAATTCCGGTCAAGGACTTGAGTGAGTTTGAGTTTGTTGGCGAACTTGCACTCTCAGGAGCACTACGCAGTATTCAAGGGGCTTTACCTATGGCCTGCGCAGTAAAAAAGAGCAAGCGTTGTTTAATTCTACCGGAAAGTAACGCCAGTGAAGCGTCGCTCGTATCTAACACTAAGGTGCTCGCAGCAAAGTCTTTGTGGGATGTGTACCTTCATTTAACCGACAAGCAAGCCTTACCAATGGCACAGCTAAATAGCGTCGATGACGCTCAGTCTGACGAAAATGCAGACATGGACTTGGCGGATATTGTCGAGCAACAAGCCGCAAAACGTGCACTGATACTTGCGGCAGCGGGCGGGCATAACATGTTATTGTTTGGTCCTCCCGGTACAGGAAAAAGCATGCTCGCAAGTCGTTTAGTTACTATATTACCGACACTGCCTGAAGAAGACGCGCTCACCGTAGCAAGTATCAAATCGGTGGTCGGTGAACAAGTTAGTGCCAATAACTGGCTACAGCCTAATTTTCGTCAACCCCATCACTCTAGCTCAGCCACTGCCATTGTTGGAGGAGGCAGTTACCCCATGCCTGGCGAAATCACCTTGGCTCATAAAGGCGTGCTATTTTTAGATGAACTACCAGAATTTGGACGCCACGTCCTCGACGTATTGCGAGAGCCGCTAGAAACAGGGGAAATCCACCTGTCGAGGGCTAAGCATAAGGTGACTTATCCAGCAGACTTTCAACTGATTGCCGCAATGAATCCGAGCCCGACGGGTGACCATACCGACAAACGCGCAAACGCTGATCAAGTGCTTCGCTACTTGAATAGACTATCAGGGCCTTTATTGGATCGCATCGATATGCAGGTAAATGTACCTAAAGTTGATATAAAAAAGTCCATTGAGGCATCAACCGGAGAAGGGCCGAGCGAGCGGCTATCCAGTAAACAAGCGCGTCAGGGCGTGCAAAAAGCCGTAGACATTCAGTTAGCGCGGCAAGGCAAATTAAATGCGGCATTGAATAATAAAGAACTCAATATGCATTGTAAGTTAGACGCAGCTTGTTCGAATTTTTTGACAAATGCCTCTGAAAAACTAGGGCTGTCTATGCGTAGCTATCATCGCACCATAAAAGTTGCCCGAACCATCGCTGACATAGCGAATATTAATGACATTCAGCATCAGCACTTAGCAGAAGCGCTTTCTTATAGAAGCTTTGACAGACTATTGCATCAGTTAGCAAATAACTGAGACATTGAATGGATTAAGGGCTCATTACTGCGTTCTTTTAGATAGCATAAGCCTAAGCGATACGCTTCTATTTCATTTACGGCTAAACTTTTTACTTTGTGTTGTACGGCTGAGTTTTCCAACACGATACGAGGCACAAACCCGACGCCTAAGCCGAGTGACACCATGCTGACAATGGCTTCATTGCCCGAGACTTGCGCATACACGTTGGGCCGAATGTTCTGTTCGGCGAACCAATGATGTACGATCCTTTTTGACGGGCCTCGCGCTGGCATTATGACCTTAATATTTTGCCAACGAATATTTCCCACGCGATCAATGGGCATCTGTTTAGGTACGATCAAGGTTAGAGGTACAGTATCTATTTGCTGAAAATACACATTGGACGGAAAATCCGGTGTATGAATAGCAATAGATATGTCGACCTGTCGTGAAGCGACTTGTTCAACGGCTAATGCGTGGTCGCCAGTATCCAACTTTATATCCACTTGTGGGTGCTGCTCACGGAGTCTATCGAGCATAGCAGGGAGATAGCTTTGACTCGCTGTAACCGAACAAAATAATGACAACTCTCCCTTTAGGACATTTTCATCTTTATTCAGTGTTTGTACTAAGGACGTGTAATCACTTAGAAAATTATCGGTAAACGCAAGTAAGGTTTGACCCGCTTTAGTTAACGCGACTTTTCGGTTGTTGCGAATAAACAACGTAGTATTGAACTCTTCTTCCAAACGCGTAATCACGCGCGACAAAGTAGGTGGTGATACAAACATTGCCTGTGCCGTCTTAGAATAATGCAGGCTATTGGCTAAATGCTGAAATAACTTAAGAGATTTAATATCCATTTGCGACGACTTTTAAATAAAAACAGGCGTTTTTAAATTAGTGATGAGCTTTTAGTTAACTACTGTACAGGGATTATACGATTATTTGCGCATTACGCTATATATATTTCACTTTATGAAACATTAAATTTCATATAATTCACTTTAAACAACAAAACAAACTATATAGTATGCGCTCAACTTGTCGTCACAGACATAAATTATGTGAAAACAAATTGTTTGTTTTCTAGATGCTCGGAAAAATCATGGCAAATTACTTTAATAGCTTACCACTTCGCAAACAACTCGATCAGCTTGGTCGTTG
Organism: Agaribacter marinus; assembly: GCF_030160655.1. GTDB lineage: Bacteria > Pseudomonadota > Gammaproteobacteria > Enterobacterales > Alteromonadaceae > Glaciecola > Glaciecola marina. The sequence continues at coordinate 171,436 of NZ_BSOT01000006.1, read as the reverse complement.
CAGATTTATGCAACGCTCAGAATTTGCTGAGGGATGTGAAGTATTGAAAGGGAAATCAATTGTTATCGTTGGGTGTGGTGCTCAAGGTCTAAACCAAGGCCTTAACATGCGCGACTCTGGCTTAAATGTCAGCTACGCATTACGCCAAGCAGCTATTGACGAAAAAAGAGATTCATTTAAACGCGCTAGCGAAAATGGCTTCACTGTAGGAACTTACCAAGACGTAATTCCAAACGCAGATTTAGTATATAACCTGACGCCTGACAAGCAACATGCGAGTGTTGTAGAGGCAGTAATGCCACTAATGAAAACAGGCGCTACACTAGGTTACTCTCACGGATTCAACATCGTTGAAGAAGGCCAGCAGATTCGCGGTGATATTACTGTTGTGATGTGTGCGCCAAAAAGCCCTGGTTCTGAAGTACGTGAAGAATACAAGCGTGGTTTTGGTGTACCGACTCTTATCGCAGTTCACCCAGAAAACGACCCTCAAGGCGAAGGTCTTGCCATTGCGAAAGCATTAGCGAGTGCAACAGGCGGAGATAGAGCCGGTGTGCTTGAGAGCTCATTTGTCGCTGAAGTTAAGTCTGACCTAATGGGTGAGCAAACAATCCTATGTGGTATGCAGCAAGCTGCGGCGATTGTTGGTTACGAAAAAATGCTTGAAGATGGTGTTGATCCTGCATATGCAGCAGCACTTATTCAATATGGCTTAGAAGCCATTACAGAAGCGCTTAAGATTGGCGGCGTTAGCCACATGATGGACCGCCTATCGAACCCAGCGAAAGTAGCTGCGTACGAGTTATCTGAAACATTAATTACTGAATTCCGTCCATTATTTGAAAAGCACCAAGATGATATCATCAGCGGTGAATTCTCAAAAACAATGATGGAAGATTGGGCAAATGGCGATGCTAACTTGTTTAAATGGCGTGAAGAAACCGGCGAAACTGGTTTTGAAAATGCGCCAGTGTACGACGGCAAAATCACAGACCAAGACTTCTTTGATAAAGGCATCTTTTTAGTTGCGTGTATCAAAGCAGGTGTAGAGTTAGCATTCGACGTAATGGTTGAAGCGGGCATCTTACCTGAGTCAGCGTACTACGAGTCATTGCACGAAACGCCACTTATTTCAAACACCATCGCACGTAAGCGTTTGTACGAAATGAATGTAGTGATTTCAGATACCGCCGAATACGGAAACTATTTGTTTGCCAATGCAGCAGTGCCGATTTTGAAAGACAAAATTTTACCAAGTATCACTAGCGAACACTTAGGTGGTGGGTTGAGCAACACCTCTAACGGCGTTGACAACATGAAACTTGTACAAATTAACGAAGCGATTCGCAGCCATGGCGTCGAATCAGTAGGTAAAGAATTGCGTGGATACATGACAGATATGAAAGCTATCGTTTCATAGTCATTTATTAACGCTCGACAGTTCTGTCGTTAGGTGCTTTAACTAAGCTCCTTTTGCCCGGTCAATTTGGCCGGGCTTTTTTATGGCTGTTACTCTCTATACTGATATGCTAAATAAAAACATATATTTTGGAGAGACAATGGATCATCCTGTAATTGAACAAATCCATAAAGCAGACAACGTGATTGTTTCTGAGGACTTTGATTCCTTAATTGATATCTATACAGATGATGCCATTTTAGTGATTGAGCCGGGTCGCAATGCCAAAGGAAAAATAGCGATTCGTAAAGCAACATATGTGTTCACCAAAAACGCAAAAGGCATTTGGTTATGTTCAGTCGATAATTCCTATGGTCATGAAATTATACGTCACAATACAAAACTACAAAGAAGCAATTGATTCATTGTTTGTGACGAATAGCATACATCACGGATATATATGTCAGTATACTAAACACTGTAAAACCGAGGCCGATAGGCAATAGCGTATCATGCACGTATTGACTGATAAACACGCCAATAACTACCGAAATTACCGTTGAGAAAGACCCAATAAATGCAGCCCCGACGCCAGCGATATGTCCTACGGGTTCCATTGCTAAAGAATTCAAATTCCCAAACAGAATTCCAATAAAGAAAAAACCAATAAACATGATCAGTATAAATAGCCATAAGGGCGGTTTATCAAGGTAAACGACAACAGAAGCTAGCAAGCAAAAAGAAAAAACAACCGACATAATAGTTGCCCATTTCACTAGCTTAACCATGCCTAACTTCATCACCATTATGCTGTTAAACAGTGACGCCGCGCCGATAGAAAAAGATAATAATGCAAATATGAGGGGAAAGTACGTGCCAGTATCATATATTTGTGTAAAAATCCTTTGAGATGCGCTTAAATACCCTAAGAACGCACCAAATATTGTCCCCATCCCTAACGTACTGCCCATTACAACAGGATGATTCAATAGCCACTTGATAGACGAGGAAAAGTTTTTCCAACTAAATTTTACGCGATTCGCTCTTGGTAATGTTTCACCTTGACGCAAAAAAAACCAAGTTGCCGATATAATCGCTACGACCGCAAAAACAGAAAAAATATGACGCCACCCCAACCAAAACATCACGAACTGGCCAATCAATGGTGCAACCATCGGCATCAAGATAAATATCACCATGATGAGCGACATCACTCGCGCCATTGCGTCGCCTTTATATAAATCCCTTACAAGGGCCATACTCGCGATACGTGGTCCTGACAGACCAAAGGCTTGTATTATTCTACCAAACAGCAATATTTCGATGTTCGTAGACAGATAACACACCGCCGTACCACACATGAAGATGATCAAACCAACGAGAATCGTCAAACGCCGACCTCGCGCATCAGCAAATGGCCCAAAGAAAAGTTGGCCGAGCGCTAGGCCGACAAAAAACAATGAGATTATTAGGTAGTTTTGTTGTGGGCTTGTGCTATTAAGGTCATTCCCGATAATGTCTAATGCAGGTAACATCGCGTCAATGCTAAGTGCGATTAACGCGGTAAACAGCGCCATCAATACAATAAACTCGGCAAGTGGTAACTGCCTAGTTTGAGTCTCTGTACTGATGCTATCGATACTATGCATTAACTCTTATCCTAGAATGAATACGCCGAAACTATAGTCACTCAGCGTCAAACAAAACGAGTGCAGAATGTAACATAGTTTACTTCGGTATCGGATAAAAGTTATGTGTAATTTGTATCATTTTTTGTATCATTCAGATATTTCCGTTCCAGTGGCTGATGCGGCAGGGACACCTAAATGCTCAGCAAAAAATGCATCCAATTCGTCAAAAAATAAGTGACGATTTTTCTGAATAGAGAGATAGTGGTCGCCATTTTCAAATTCTACATATTTGTGCTTTTTCTTTTCATCAATGAGTTCTTCAACAAAGTATCGAGATTGGTTAACTCTTACAACAATATCGTCACTACCATGCATAATTAACATTGGCGTCGCAATTTTTTCGACATGACGAATAGGTGAACGACTATTCAAATCCTTCGTATCGTCGCCTAACTGCGCATCCCCTCTAACTTTCCCACCTAAAAATTTACGCCCTGTCCTACGTAACATTTTTAAATCCGACACGCCTGCAAAACTGACCGCACATGTATATAGCTCAGGTGTTTTAACCGCGGCCATCATCGCTGCATAACCGCCGTAACTTGCACCAAAAATACATATCTTATCTTTATCTGCTACACCACTTTCAATCAACCACTCAGTGGCATCCGTCAAGTCGTCTTGCATTTCTAAGCCCCAACGCCCCATTTGTGCTTGAGCAAACTCGTACCCATAACCCGTCGAACCTCTAAAATTAGGCCGTAGCACCGCATACCCCCTATTGGCCATATAAGCGACCCATGGATCAAAACCAGCTTGGTCTCTCGCACCTGGCCCACCGTGCGGATGCAACACCGTTGGATACGGCGCCTCGCCAACCAAAGGCAGTGTTAAGTATCCTTCGATGGATACACCATCTCTTGCTTCGAAGCTGATGAGTTTATGATGGGACAGTTTTTTCTGATACAAATCAGGATATTGCTCAAACAAAAGATTTATTGATTTATCGGTACGGTCACCCCAATAATACTCAGGCGCTTTGTCGTCTGACTCAATCAATGCGACATATTTAGTTTCATCACGGGTCATGTCTGTTATATAGGCTTTTGTTCCTTCAAAAATGGCTTCAAGACCTCTATTTAAGGCATAATTCCGCTTGTCAAAATAATACCGACCATAAGATGACAACCTATCGTAAATCCCGATAACATCGCCTGTTTTCTTTGAATAAATCACACCGCCACTGACATCTCTGTCTTCATGCGCTAGCACTAACTCTGATTCGTTAGTATCAATGCGCAACTTATAAACAGCGCGGAAGTCCCCCTTGTAAGCAGAGTAATAAAGAATATTAGGATCTATGGCAAACCCAAGCACATGTTTTGGTTTGTCATTAATTGCGTTAAATTCAAATAATGTCTCAAATGAAGCGCCCTTTTCGGTGCGTATCAGATAGCTTGCGTCAGCCGTTTTGTAATCATATGTATATCCGACCCTTATTTGATTTTGCTGGTCAGTTATCCAATTGCGAATACTAAGCTTGCCACGCTCTACCCGCCTTTTTTTACCCGTACGGATATTCACACGATACACCGAGGGCATATTGGGTACATCAAGGTCAACTGAAAGCAAAATATGCTCGGGATCGTCAGGCAAATAGTCAATCACGTTGTCTTGGAATTGACTATTATTGTCCTTATTACCAAATCTAGCTAACGATGGTTTTAAAAGCAGTTTAGCCTTAGGCTCTTTGTCTGCGGCATTCATACTAAGTAGCCGCGTTTGATAATACCTAAGTTGCCTCTCTTTTGTTTCGTACCTAGCACTAATTAATAGAATGTCATCGTTTGCCCACTCAAACCAATTGAACTTTACCTTTACATTGTCCGATGTCAGCATAAGTTTGCTTTCACCACTCTCAAAATCGAGTGTAGACAATACAGATACACCGCCATTTTGCTGATAATTTTGAACAAATGCGATACGCTTCCCTGACGGGGAAACAGATACACTATGATGCTTAGAATACGATCATCAAAATACGTTTATGCCCTTAACTAGGCATATTGACGATTAAGTACCTTTATTTTTCCATTTGATAAGCTATACACCCAGCTATGTATTTGTAGCTCTTGTCCACGTGCAATAGCGTCATTAAATACGGTGGTCTTGGTCACGTTTTCTGCCTGTTGTAGCACATTGAGTTCACACAAACGTGCCAAACGTTGTTCTTTTTCCAATTGCGAAAGCTCAAGTTTATTCTCTTTTGCAATGTCTTTTATGTGCAACAACCAGTTATCTATTAAACCAAATTTTTGATCTGACAACGCTGCTTCAACGCCCCCGCAACCATAATGACCACAAACGATAATGTGCTTTACTTTTAACACATCAATTGCATATTGCAGTACCGATAGGCAATTAAAATCCGTGTGTACAACAAGATTAGCTACATTACGGTGAACAAAAATATCTCCCGGCATTAAATCAACGATTTGGTTTGCGGGCACTCTTGAATCAGAACAACCTATCCACAAATATTCCGGGCTTTGTTGCCTCGATAGTTGATCAAAAAAAGTAGGATCTTCTGCATTTACCGCTTCCGCCCAACGAGTATTGTTATCAATGAGTTTTTTTATTTCTGGCATTCGATATTGCCTTAATTCATAGGGATGTTTGATTATGACGATTTTTTAATAGAAAACCTAGCGCAGCTTTCAAACTTAGTGGGAATAAACAATAAAGGTGGCATAATTGCCACCTTTATTAACTAAAGAAATAACGATTGCTTACACTCTAATATGGCCATCACCGTAAACCACAAATTTCTCCGTGGTCAGTTGCTGTGCACCCATTGGTCCGTATGCATGTAACTTAGATGTTGATATACCAATTTCTGCGCCGAGGCCAAGCTGTCCACCATCAGAAAAACGAGATGACGCGTTTAACATAATTACGGATGAATTAACTTCTCGCATAAAGCGTTGTGAACTTGCTAGATTCTCAGTCACAATAACTTCAGTATGGCCGCTGCCGTACTCTTGTATATGCGTCACCGCCGTATCGAAGTCATCCACTATCTTTACTGCAATTTCCAACGCCAGATATTCTGCTTCCCAATCTTCTTTTGTAGCAAATTCAGCGTTGCTTAAATAGCCAATTGCTCGCTCACAGGCATGTACTTTTACGCCTTTTTCATCAAACAACGCAGCAACTTTTGGCATGGCTTGCGTCGCCACGTCTACATGAACAAGTAACGTTTCCAATGCGTTACATACGCCTGTGCGTTGCGTCTTTCCATTTTCCAAAATAGGAATTGCTTTATCTAAATCGGCATCTTTATCAATGAATAAATGACAAACACCTTTAAAGTGCTGAATAACCGGAATCTGACTGTTCGTTGAAACATAACGAATGAGACCTTCACCACCTCTTGGAATAATCAAATCGATACTCTCACTTAATGTAAGCATCTCTTGCATCACTTCACGGTCAGGGACTGGAATAACTGTCGCTATTGCTGCTGGCAAACCTTGAGCTTCTAACGCTGAGTGGAGCACAGATGCTAGTGCTTTATTTGACGCCTGCGCCTCTTTACCGCCACGTAAAATCACAGCGTTACCCGCTTTTAAGCATAGTGCGGCGGCATCTATTGTCACGTTAGGTCTTGATTCGTATATCATCGCAATGACACCAAGAGGAATACGCATTTTCCCAACTTGAATACCACTTGGCAGTGGTTGAATGTTATTAATGCTACCCAACACTTCAGGTTGATGTGCTATTTCTTCAACGGCTTTAGCGATGGCTTCAACACCGTCAGCGTTAAGCGCCAATCTATCAATCATTGCATCGCTTAAACCACTCTCCTTGGCATTGTCTAAATCAACCTTATTTGCTGCCAAAATAGGCTCTACATTTTCGCGTAGACCTTTTGCCACAGAAAGAAGCAATGCCAAACGTTGTGCTTGGCTTAGATTTGCTATTGCGTTTTTTGCTGCTTTTGCTTGAGCTGCAGCCAGCTTGATATCGAATGTCATGACGATTAGACTCGAAGGTTCTCCATGGTATATAAATGATGCACTAAATATTACGTTGTAGTCTATTCGAAATGCGTTAATTTTTCAGGTGTAATTAACACAAAGTTGTCTCGGTGAATAACCACCTCTGATGCGTCATAGGCTAAGATTCTCGACACTAAATGACTCTTAACACCCGCAATTTGTTGAATTTCGGCGGATGAAAACTCACTGATACCTTTGCCAATAACTGTTCCTTCATGCATTACTAGCACCGCATCTTCTTGTGCAAACGTGCCTTTTACTTCAATAATGCCTGCCGGCAATAATGATGCACCACGTTCTGTCATCGCAATGAAAGCTCCGTGGTCTATTATAATTTCGCCCTTTGGGTGCGACGTATGCGCAATCCATTCATGCTTTGCACGGTTCCCCTGATCTTCAGGCAAAAACAAGGTACCGGGGCAATCGCCTGTGAGTAACTTATCAAAAGTGGTAGGATCGTTACCACGCACCAATAAGGTTTGAATGCCTGAATAGGTAGCGCGCTTTGCCGCCTGAATCTTTGTGATCATGCCACCAGTGCCAACATTACTGCCTGCGCCGCCAGCCAAACCCATGATTTCATCATTAATATGCTCTACAACGGGAATCAATGTTGCAGCAGGGTTCGTTCGAGGATTACCAGTATATAGACCGTCAACATCCGTACAAATTAGTAAGCAATCTGCTTGCACCGCGATTGCCGTGTGCGCCGCTAAATTGTCATTGTCACCGACTTTAGACCTTTCGACGGTTACCGTGTCATTTTCATTTACAATCGGCAAAACACCATTGTCGAGCAACTCTTGAATAGTGTTTTTAATATTTACGTAGCGCTGTCGGTCATTCAGATCATCGACAGTTAGAAGCAGCTGCGCGCAAGGAAAGTCGAACAAGGTCGACCATAAGGTCATCAACTTCGTTTGTCCTAACGCCGCCATCGCAGATTTTTCGCTAGCACTTACTTTAATGCCTGTTTTTATACTCCCTCTAGCAGCGGCAACGCTGCCAGACGACACCAATATCACATGCTTATTATGCTTTCGACATTCACTAATAAATCTAGCGACATGCTGAATATATTGAATACTGCACCCTGTGCCGTCAGGTGAAACTAACGCACTTCCAATCTTAATTACTGCAGTTTGCCAAGTAAATTCAGCCATTAACACTTCATTTTGTAAATCAATGCGTAAAGGATAGTGATATTGAGGGGTTTCTCAAGCGCTTAAGCAAAAATATGCACAAAAAAAAAGAATTGCCCAAATTTACCTTATATTTTAATAACTTTAGTCATACCTATTAACACACTATTTACATCAACTGACAGGCGCTTTTCTTTCCTATATGATGTGGGTGAAAGATAGGCGATAGACCTACCAAAAACGACAAATCAAAGGAATTTCTATGTTATTTAAACATGTCAGGCTCATACCCTTGGGTCTATTGTTGCTTGCGACTGCAAATGCCCACTCTGCGATAAATCAAACGAAAGGGAATTACGAAGACAAATTTAGACAATTAGACGAAGTATTGCCAACGCCCAACGTATACAGGAATGCCGCCGGCGAACCTGGTCACATGTACTGGCAGCAGCAAGTAGATTACGTCATTGACGTTACACTCGATGAAGAAAAACGTCGCCTTGAAGCATCTCAAAAAATTACGTACACCAACAACTCACCAGATACACTCAAATATTTGTGGATACAACTAGACCAAAACAAGTTCAAGAATGACTCAATGTCAGCCCTTACTACTACATTTGGTGGTATTGGTAGTCGAGGCCCTTCAACGCAAGCAGCTTCGGGTAGTACGCCAGCAAAAATAAGCTTGGCGGCACTTAGACGTCAACACTTTGTAGAAGATACTGAGCTTGGTTATGACATTACTCGCGTTGAAAGCGCTAATGGACAGGCATTGGAGTACGTCATTGTTGGTACTTTGATGCGTGTTGATTTACCTACGCCCTTAAGTCCAAACAAAACTACCGTCTTTGATATTGATTTTGCGTTTAACATCGTTGAAGAGGATGCAGTCTCGGCCCGTGCTGGTTATGAGCATTTTCCTGACGATGAAAGGGAAGGTGGCAACGATATTTTCTTACTTGCGCAATGGTTTCCAAGACTCGCCGCGTATACTGACTATGAAGCATGGACAAACAAAGAATTTATTGGCCGAGGTGAATTTACCTTAGAATTCGGCGACTATGAGGTTAATATCACTGTGCCTGCTGACCACATTGTGTCTTCTACTGGTGTCTTAGCAAATCCAAAAGATGTATTGACCAAAAAGCAACGAGAACGACTTAAAAAAGCGGAAAAAGCCAAGCGTCCTGTATTTATTGTGACCGAAGAAGAAGCGCTAGATAACGAAAAAAAGGGCACGTCAAAAACGAAAACTTGGCAGTTTACTGCTGACAATGTGAGGGACTTTGCGTGGGCCAGTTCTCGCAAGTTTATGTGGGATGCAAAAGGTTATCAGCAGGGTGGAGAAGAGATGCCATTGGTAATGGCAATGTCTTTTTATCCAAAAGAAGGCGGCGATCTTTGGAAAAAATATTCCACTGAATCGGTGATCCATACAATGGAAGTATATTCACGCTTCTCATTTGATTACCCTTATCCAACCGCTCAATCAGTCAATGGGCCAGTTGGTGGTATGGAATATCCAATGATCACCTTTAATGGTCCTCGCACGGAATTGCGTGATGACGGTTCGCGCACATACTCACTTGCAGAAAAGCGCTTTCTAATTGGCGTAGTGATCCATGAAATTGGACACATTTACTTTCCAATGATTGTGAATTCTGACGAACGTCAATGGACATGGATGGACGAAGGCCTTAACAGTTTCTTAGATGGTGTCGCAGGTCGAGAATGGGATCCGATGATTCCGTGGGGCGTTGAGCCTCGAGATATTACTGACTACATGGCATCAAGTACTCAAGTCCCCATAATGACGCAATCAGATTCAGTGCTTCGCCTAGGGCCTAATGCATACACCAAACCAGCGGCAGCGTTAAATATTTTGCGTGAAACTATTTTGGGTCGTGAACTTTTTGATTTTGCCTTCAAAGAGTATTCATTACGATGGAAATACAAACGCCCAACGCCAGCCGATTTTTTTAGAACGATGGAAGAAGCATCTGGTGTCGACCTGGACTGGTTCTGGCGCGGATGGTTCTATTCTACCGATCACGTAGATATCTCGGTCGACCGTGTATACAAATTGCGTTTGGATACCGAAGATCCTGACATCGATTTCGCTCGTGAGCGTCAAGCAGAACTAGATAAACCTCTATCGTTGACTGATGAGCGAAACAAAGCTGAGGGTAAAACACTTTGGGTTGATCGTAACAAAGACATCAAAGATTTTTACGACGACAACGATCGATTCACAGTGACTAATAAGGAACGCAATAGCTATCAGTCGTACCTCGAAGACTTAGACCCGTGGGAGCGAGCAGCTTTAGAAAGAGCTGTCAAAGAAGACAAGAACTACTACGTCATGGACTTTTCAAATCTTGGAGGCTTAGTAATGCCAATTATTGTTGAAATGGCCTTTGAAGACGGAAGTAAAGAATTGGTGCGCATTCCAGCTGAAATTTGGAGAAGAACGCCCAAAAAAGTAAGTAAGCTCTTTGTAACGGATAAAAACAAAGTATTGGAGAGTGTCACGGTTGATCCACGCTGGGAAACAGCAGACGTAGATGTGGATAACAACCACTACCCCCGTCGTATTATTGAGTCGCGTATAGAAAGCTATAAGCGCAGTGCCAGCAAAGCTAAGGTGCGCAGAGATATCATGCATGATATTAAAACTGAACTCGATTCTGACGAGGAAGACGACCAGTAATGCAGGCGCAATTGAAGATGAATAATAAGTTGATGTCTTCAAGCTTTTCTATCGCAGATTTATTCTCTGCGATAGAAAAGGGTCAAAGCAAGACAAAAAAAATACATACGCTATTAGGGTATTTGCTATTCAGTGTGTTGCTCACATGTAATGCGGTTGCGGAAGCTCACCAAGTAAAAGCAGCAATATCAAGAGTAGAGTTAAACCAACGAACGAATACGCTTGAAATTATGCACCGTTTCAGCCTTCATGATGCAGAACACGCGGTACAAGAGTTATTCGACACTGGTGCAGATATCCACAGGAAAGAAGAAACGCAAAAAGCGTTTGCAGGCTATGTTGCGGAACGTTTCGGTATTTATCAGGCAGACAATACCGCGCTGGATTTAACACTTGTGGGTTATGAAATTGATGGCAAACACTTTTGGGTATACCAAGAAACCACAAAGCCTGAAAAATTAGGCGGCCTTCAAGTAGTGCATAACGCATTACGCGATATTTGGCATGCACAAACGAATACCGTAAACGTTAAATTTGATGACAGTATTAATACGTTAACCTTTACTGACAACACAGAAGTACTCAATATCGATTTTTCTCATTAATTTGAGTCATGTTATCAATAGTTGCAGTAAATTTAGTCCTAATAGCGCTGCAGCTATTATTTGCCAAACAAGTATCGGATTTTTTTCTATTAAAGGCTGGTGTTGTATGTTTGCCTCAAGCGTTTGATTCGGCTTAGTTAAATCTAATAAAAACTCAGAAAATGCCATATACCTATAGCGAGGATTGGGCTGCAGGGCTTTCTTTAGACAACCTTCTACCCAAAAGGGCAAGTCTTTACGATGGTGAATGGCCGGTCTGTACTCCAAATCAGAGTAACGAGCCAAGCTCACATCGTTCGTCGACATCTCCTTATACGGAAGTTGCCCAGTAATCATTTCATAAACAATTACACCCAATGAGAATAGGTCTGCTTGAAAATTACCTTGTTCACCGCGTAAGTACTCCGGTGCAACATAATTCACAGACCCTTGAGGGATTGACTTATCTAGTGGTGAATTCATTTCTTCCACACCCGCAATTTTCACCGTACCAAAATCAAGAATTTTCACGCGCCCATCTTGATTGATCATAATATTCTCGGGCTTTAGATCTTGATGCACCATATCAGCACGTTGAAATGCACGAAGACCAGCAATAATTTGCTTTGTTAAATCTCTGACTTCATCCAAGGGTGGATTTGGGTTGTCATTCATCCACTCCCTCAAGTTCATACCTTGGATATGCTCACCTAAGTAATATAAAAACTGAGTATCTGGACGTGGCTTGTATGTCTTCATCACATTGGGGTGATCGATTTTTTGCCCTACCCATTCCTCACGAATAAAGCCGTCTAAGTACAATGTGTCTTGCTGGAAGTTAAGCGACGGTGCTTTAAGCACAAATTTTTCACTAGTGTTTTTATCTTTTACTAGGTACATGTGACTGCGAGTACCGCTAAATATCACATCCAAAACTTCGTAATCGTCAAGTTTGTTACCTTGCGCTAATACTGGTGGTATCGCAAGTTGCAGCACTCTTTTGTGAGTTTCGTCTAGTGTTTCGCTAGGGAGCTCGTCTATACTGACGATGAGCGCAGTTAAATTATCATCACTCCCCCTATCTAGCGCCGTTTTTACCATTTTGTCGGCAATCATTTCTGGGGTATTTACACCAAAGGGTTTATTGTCACCTAGATTGACAATATTTGTTCTTGTCGGGTCAGGCATATTTACTTGCAGCATCATATCTCTGAGTGCATTTTGCGAAATATGTTCGTGTACGCCATCGGTGGTCATCAAGATTTGATCACCCTTGTTAACAATACGACTGGCATAGTCCACATCAAGGTGACGATCTGCCCCCATTGCGCGCGCCAAAAACTGCGTACCGCCCGCCATTCTCACATGGTCGGTGGTAAGAAGTTCAAGCTCCCCATCTTGAAGTAAATAGACCCTTGAATCGCCAACATGAAATACATGCAAGGTATTTGACTTGATGACAACGGCTGAGAAAGTACATAGTTTACTGTCTTGCTCTCGACTGCTTTGACTATTCTCTTTGTGTAACCAGTTGTTCAGCGCAGTTAATACACGAGAGACCGCATTGGGCACACTCCAACTTTGGGGAGTGCTAAAATAATCTTGAATAAAGCTAGTCACACTGGCTTGACTTGCAATGTGCGAATCCTTGCAACTGCTGACGCCGTCGGCGATGGCAGCAGCACCACCTTTAAAGTCTTTATCACTATTATCAGGTAAATGTGCCGCAAAGGCATCTTGATTCATGCTTTTTGCCCCTGCAATAGACTTACCGCCAAATTGCAAAGACAAAGATGAAGTAGGGGAGCGAGAAGATTGTGTCATTATTGTAATGCCGCCAAGCAAATAAAAACATGGCGGCAAAACCCCATTAGTTAACTTTAATAAGCTCTACTGTACCATCTTCGTTCACTTCTGCCATGTGGCCTTCTGGTTCACGTAACAAGAACAATGTAACAAAGCCCAATGCTGCAGTTGCTGCAATGACCAAGAAGAAAGTAGAGTAATCAACCATCGACAATACAGTTAAATAGAATACCGCGCCTACATTACCATAAGCACCGGTCATACCCGCGATTTGTCCAGTTAAGCGACGCTTGATGAGTGGCACGACCGCGAACACAGCGCCTTCACCTGATTGCACAAAGAATGAACAAGCCATCGCTGCAGCCACCGCCAAGTACAAAGGCCAAGTACTGTCAATAAGTGCCATAACGGTGTAACCCACAGCCAAACCTGCCGTTAAAATTAACAAGGTTTTCTTACGGCCAAATTTATCGCTAATAAAGCCGCCCGCTGGACGCGACATTAAATTCATGAAGGCGTATGCAGAAGCCAATAGGCCCGCATAAACCATATCTAACTCAAATACCTCTGAGAAAAACAAAGGTAACATTGATACCACGGCTAACTCAGAACCAAACGTTGCAAAGTACAATATGTTGAGCACAGCTACTTGTTTAAACTGATATCGCTCAACTTCAGGCACAGGCTTTTTAAACATATCACGATTTACGTCATATGCACTGTAGCAGTCATAAACCAAAATAAGGGCTAAGCTGACATAAATACCCGTTGCCGCCATGTCTGATAAAATTGAAACGCCTGCCGGTGACAACTTCCACGTTAATAAAGACAATGCAGCATACATAGGAATTTTCATCACTAGCATAAATACGAAGTCACCTTTACTGGTTACTTCCATACCGCCTATTTTTTTAGGCTTAAAGTAGGTAGATCCTTTTGGTGTATCAGACACGTTTTTATACCAAACGAAACTGAAGAAAAGACTCATTGCCCCAGTTATACCAACAGCGTAACGCCAACCATCCTCTCCACCAAAAAGTAATGCGATAGTAGGCAGTAACATTGCACCTGCAGCTGAACCAAAATTACCCCAACCACCATAAATACCTTCTGCAGTACCTAACTCATTCGCAGGAAACCATTCACTTACCATACGAATTCCAACAACGAAACCCGCACCGATAAAACCAAGTAGAAAACGAGACAGTGCGGCAGTTGCAAAATCTGTAGATAGTGCAAACATGAAACAAGGAATACTAGCGATGAACAATAAAGCAGCGTAAGTAATGCGAGGCCCAAACTTATCGGTTAACATCCCGATGATTATGCGAGCTGGGATAGTGAGCGCCACATTCAAAATGAGTAGGGTTTTTACTTCGGCAGGGCTTAAACCCAATGATGCGGCGATTGACCCAAGTAATGGCGCATGGTTAAACCACACAAAAAACGTAATAAAAAATGCGATCCAACTCATGTGGAGAATCTTCATCTTGCCGGTAAATGACAAAAGATTCAGTTTTCCGCTTTCACTCATAGGAGATGCCTCAATCAATAAAATAATATTTGCAAAAAAAAACGTCCGTCTTTACTTAGCCATTTAAGCCAAATAAATCACGAACGCCTGTGTTCTAATCAAATTGTGTTTGCTTTAACGGTATGATTTAGTGCATTCAAAAGGCACCATATGTGTGCACATAACAACAAGATCGCACAACAACCGAGCATTTAGAAGCGTGCTCAATATAAATTTACAACAAAAACAAGGTATCTAGCCTACTTCATGTGTAAATTCACCGCCAAGGTGCGCTTATAAAGCACTATTCATGCCATATGCATTGCACCAAACCTGAAGTTTCATAAATAACGGTGCACAAGAAAAATACAAAAATTACTATTGCTGGCTAGATTTAGCGTTTAAGCTAACTGTTAACGAATCAGTATCAAATACAATGAATGTATGAAACGCAGCAGCAAAGTACCAAGTTCTCGAATGGGTCGTCTGGGCAAAATAGGCGGCTTGGCAGCAAAGTTAACGGGCGCGGTTATTTCTAACACCACAAGCCAACTACTCAGCGCTAAACGCCCAACACTGCAAAATACCTTACTCACTAACGATAATGCTCAGTCGATCACGCAACAATTGGCGCAAATGCGCGGCGCAGCAATGAAAGTAGGTCAAATGCTATCAATGGACGCTGGTGAGTTTTTGCCAGCAGAGTGGGAGCCCATTTTAGCGCAACTCCGGCAAGGCGCGGACTCAATGCCTAAAGACCAACTATTGTATATGCTAAACAACCATTGGGGACAAGATTGGCAAACCCAATTCGAATATTTTTCGTTTGAACCCATCGCGAGTGCCTCCATTGGACAAGTACATAAAGCGCGACTAAAAGGCGGGCGAGAATTAGCGATAAAAGTACAATACCCTAACATTGCAAAAAGCATTGACAGTGACATTAACAATCTTGGCCGCTTACTTAAATTGAGTGGCGTCATACCTCCTCAATTTGATTTAAACCACCTCTTGGAAGAAGCAAAGAAACAACTAAAGAAAGAAGCTAACTATATTGAAGAGCGCGCGTATTTAGCTAAATACAAGGACTTACTTGGCAAACAGAGTATTTTCGTAATTCCAGATATCGAAGCATCGTTATGCAATGAGTTTATTTTAGCAATGGAATTTATTGACGGCCAATCGCTAGATACTCTAGGCCAACAACCTCAAGCGTACATCGACAAAACGATGCAAGCATTGATCACCCTTACACTCGATGAGCTATTTTCGCATGGCTTTATGCAAAGTGACCCCAACTTCGCAAACTTTCTTCTGTTACCGAGTACTGGACAAATTGCGCTTTTGGACTTTGGTGCATGCTGCGAAATATCACCAAAAACTCAAACAACTTACCGCAGAATGGCAAGTGGCATGCAAGCACAAGATACAAATGAAATGAAAGCGTCACTATTGGATTTGGGCTTATTACGAAATGATATGCCCAATGATATCATTACAACCGTTGTAGATGCCTCAATGACCGCTAGCGAGTGTTTGCAAGTAGACAGCTATAACCTAAAAAAAGAAAATTTAATCCAACGCCTATACAAACAAACACAATCACTCATGCGAAATAAAAATGCAGTGGCGTCACCTGATTTTGATACTGCATTGGTAAACCGGAAAATAAGTGGCATGATATTACTTGCGAATCGAGTGAGCGCGAATATCAAACTTAAACAATTGCTTGCTCAACACTTAACGAAACCAGCAAAATAACATGTAAGTCAATGTGTATACTATAATAGGGAGAGCACATGGATGATTTTAGTCAGTTAGTCTTTACCACCGGCATATCACTTATTCCCTTTGTGTTTACATTGATGTTCAGTATTCTCATTCTAGGATCTAGTCATAAACTTTTGCTCGGTGATAAAACACTGAGTATGTCAGCAAAATTTCCACGACAATTAACCCTTGCCTTACTATATTTTATCGCTGTCATCTCTATTGTCATATCGTTACCAGTTGAAAAAGACACTCGGAATCAAGTACTCGGCTTACTTGGTATTTTATTGTCTGGTGTTATTGCATTTTCATCTACCGCCCTTGTCTCTAACATTATGTCGGGACTTGTTATGCGAATAACAAAACCTTTTCGAACCGGTGACTTTATTCGTGTGGGCGAATTTTTTGGGCGGGTGACCGAAGCAGGGATTTTTGACACTGAAATTCAAACCGAACAGCGTGAATTAGTTGCTTTCACCAATAGCTATTTACTCGCTCAACCACTCCAAGTAGTGCGCAGTTCAGGCACGATCATTTCAGCGAATTTGTCACTCGGTTATGATCTGCATCACAAAAAGATTGAAGCACTATTAATTGATGCAGCAGAGAGCGCAGATCTAAAAGACCCCTTCGTGCAAATTATTGAACTAGGCGACTTTTCGATTACCTACCGTATTTCAGGGCTATTGGAAGAAGTCAAAAGTCTTATATCTGCGCGGTCACGTTTGCTCGCGAATGTACTGGACACGTTGCACAATGCCAGTATAGAGATAGTATCACCTGGATTTATTAATCAACGTCGTATGGACGACAAGCCGCCAGTAATAGCAAAATCACCGAGATCAAAGAAAACCGATACATTGCCAGAAGCAACACCTGAGGAACTCATTTTCGATAAAGCTGAAGCGGCCGAACAACAAGAGTTCGTGGAGCAACAACTGATGGAACAAATCAAAACGCTACAAGAAAGTTTAAAACTAGCGACACCAGAAAAAAAAGAGAAATATCAAAAGCAACTAAGTATCAAACAAGCAAAGCTTGCGCGGATACATCAACTCAAAAAAGAACAAAAATCTTAAGGGCGCAACAAATACTTAGTTACACCCAATTTGTTCAGTATCGACAATTAGCTCATCTACGTACATAGTGTGAGTAAGGTCTTGCGAAGTCTGCATAACCCCTATTTTTAATTCAGTGAATTTTTCCGGGCCATTCCACACTTGTAGTTGATCATCACCCGCACAACTCCCCGCACGCTGATCCACAGATATAATTTGAGTACCGTCCAACCAATATTCAATATGATTATTTTCAGTGTTAAAACGCCATTCAATGCAAGTCCATTGATTTTCAGGCGGTGAAATAGCGTCACTTGGCAACGCACAATCTGTCACAACGTCCGATATACCATCAAAATTTCGATCCAGCTCAGTGTTATACTTTGCTAATAGGTGACTATCACCACTTTCATTACTGCCAACACCCAACTGATAGCTAACCTTAGTCTCTTCACTAATATCCGCCGAAGCCTTTGGTTTACCGGACATCTCAAGAAAATTAAAACCTGTAACAGTGCCACTCCCTGAATTATCCTCATCTGAAGATTTGAAATACACCCACATTCGCCCCCATAGATCCTGTTGAATTTCTGGATAATTGGCTAAAGGTAAGCTAATACTCGCATCGCGAATACCGAGGGCCTGATATTCTGTCACAATATTTGCATCAGGGGTGGCCCTCTCAGCTAAATACACTTCATCAATAGTGCCCCTCAAAAATGAACTACTACCATCATAAATGTCAGTGCCCAAAGTTAAAGGATAAGGCTTAGTCGAAATGTTAGTTTCTCTTTCATAAGTAAATTCACCGGCAACTAATCCGTTCACAAAGAGCTTAAGCGCACGACCATCATAGGTCATTGCAAGGTGATACCAATCATCCTCAATTAAACGCACAGACGGGGCTATAACACATCGTTGGCAAGTATCACCACCGTCACAAGTGTCGGGTTCAATACAAGCTGACACTCTATTCACCTGATCTATCCAAATACCGTATCGCGAATGCCCGCTAAACTCGTTCGCGCTCTGCTCTACAAGTGAATAAAATAAGTTGTCTGCCTGATCTTTGTGTTTGTACCATAAGCTCGCGGTAATCGCCCGGCGAATTTCTAAACGAGAAGAATGTGAGACCTCTAAGTAGTCATCGTTACCATCAAATTGCCATCCACTGCCTACAATACCTTCAGCAAACTCGCCGCCATGGCGCTCTATATTGTGATTGTTCGTTGACACGTCGCTGAGTGTTTCGTTGTCAAATGACATTTGTAGTACGGTATTGAAGCGGGTTTCAGCTAAATCAACAGAGACGCTATTGTTACTAATGAATTGGAAAGAACGCGTACCCGCGCTACTTCTTTCAGACGTAGAAAATTTTTCACCTCTTCCAATCGACATCTTCCAAGCCTCATCAAGCTGTGCGTCATCAAAGCTTTCACATATATGACCAAGATCACAGCCTAGACTACTAGGTGGCATAGGCTCTGGCTCAGGTGCTGGCGTCGGAGATGGCTCCGGCGCAGGCAATGAAGGCACTGCTGGAGGGGAGTCTGTTGGCTGGCTAGCGCCTCCGCCCCCGCCACAGGCCACTAGACTTAACAACGCCCCAAAAACAAATATAGCTTGCACTATCACGCCTGAGCATTTTTGTTGTTTATTAACCGTCATGTTTTTCCATTTAGTATTGGTTAAAATTAACGTGTCGCCTGCACCCAGCCAATAAAGCTAACAATCCAAGCAGAAGAATACTAGTTGATCCACCGCCAGAGTCCGTGCTCGCGTCCGTTGCAGGCGGTGATTCGGGCGCAGGTTCTGGTGCTGGCGCAGGTTCGGGCTCTGGTGCAGGTTCGGGCTCTGGCAAAGGTTCAGGCGCTGGTGTAGGCACAGGCTCTGGCTCTGGGAAAACTTCTGGATTTGGATTGGTTAACTGAAAAAATGAGAATTCATCGCCATTCCATTGCCACGTCTCGTTTCCAGAACTTTGTACTCTGACTGTTTTACTGCCCGCCTCCGCTATATAGATAGCACCGGCATCCACTGCTGCGTAATTTTCCCAACCGCCTGTACCATCAAAGCTGACGGTCTTAACAAGCTCATTGTCAATAAACAACTGAATACCTATGCCTGACGCCGCTGGCGAGCCAGTTACAAATTCTACGTCGTAATGCCCTGCTTGAGGGACGTCAACAAGGTAATCTCCCCAATCACCGACGGTGTTGAAGTTAATGTTGTCGATGCCCGACAGACTAAATCCTTCTACGTCATCTCCACTGACTGCTGCACCATCTTTACCTGTCGCAGAAAAACTACCGAATTCTGTAGTAATCGCGTCCCCCCGGGTCCAGTCACTAGTATCTATTAAACTGGCCTCCAGCACAGGTTTATAAAACCTTACCCAATCTACCTTATATGTATTGGTCGCTTCATTCGCTAAATCTGTATTGGTAGGAGTAAGACCAATTGCTTCTCGCCAATCTTGATCTTCCATACTAATAATAGCGAACATGGGCTTATTAAGCCCAGTGCCATTTGTATAATCAAATTTATCAAGCGGGTTAAAATCTAATGTTTCTTCAAATACGGCTCCGTCAGGTTGAAGATAAGAGTAACCAGTACTCGTAATCGTCCGCACCCAATTCCCATTCACATAGTATTCGATATGGTCTGGTGATTTCCAATATGCGCCGACTGTCACATACTCATCTCGCCAGTTATCGCGCCCATCTTCATGATACCAAGTCCCCAAAACACCCTCTTCGTCTTTTGGTTGATAGTCCATGAAAGGTTCGCGTATAAATGTATGGCTACTTAAATGTAGGCGTTTGGCAAACCAGCGATTATCTTCGTTGTTCCCGCTTATTACTCCATCGCCGTTATTATCAGCGCCATCACCGCCATATGCCTCAATCACGTCAATTTCTTGTGTCGAGTCACCACTTAAAAACCAAAAGGTAGATGCCAAAGTTGAGTTGTTAAGCTGCGCCCGTGCTTCCATATAAATGGGATAAATAACAGGTTGATTCGAGCTGATACTGCCAACGAACACACCACCTTGTTTATCTTCAAGCACATAATTGTCGGGTATTCTACTGGCTCTTATCAATAACTCGCCACCGGTAACTGATGAATGAGTATCCTCCCAAACTGTTTTACCTGGCCCTAACCAAGTATTTATGTAACCTTCATTCCAGCGAGAGAAAAACTCAGCACCTTTATCATCAGCTGGTGCTTCATAGTCAAAGCTATCTGACAAATCTTGTAGTACCCAGACTTTACCTTGACCGGCATCTGCAGGTACTGGAATTCCTTCCCAATCATTAGCCAAAGAGGGCGAACATAAGGCTGCGCTTAATATTAAACTATGGACTGTTCGTTGCATTGCAAAATCTCGTAAATATATACTTCCATTAATTGGCAACATAATATTAACAAATTTTATATCTAAAATTTATTTTTATTTTACGAAATTTAGTCGTTTACCATTAGAGCAATAGCTTTTGACGCTAAAACGCCTCTACAAACAGTCATCAGAAGACGTCACAAAAGAAAAATGACTTAACCACCCGCCAGGGAATTTCGGATGGCCAAGTCATTGCACACAACGCTAGAATTGCATTGAGATACCTAAACCCGGAAACATTTCGTCAGGAAATTCATAATCTGGAATAGACGAGGTGTAATCAGCATTCCATTCGTCCTCCTGTATTCGTTGACTACCTAACACATTCAAGACATCGATATACATATTCACATTAGAGCCATAAATTTTTGTCATGTAATCCACACGAATATCTAAGCGATGACCTGATTCTCTGCGCTGCCCATTGAATTCGCCGTAAACAGGCACATAAAACAGTGGTTCATCCGATGGCGTATTGGGGTTATCCGCATTTGCAAATACCGGAAACGAATCTAACACATCGGTATAACGTCGACCGCTACGGTAAGTCCATTTAACGCCAAAGTGCCAATTATCACTCCATTGGTATTTTGCAACCAAATTTGCAATCACTGGAATATCAAACTCATAATTGATTGTCTCATTTGTCTGCGAGTTTTTGCGTTCGGACTTTGTATAAGCAAGGGAAAACCAACCATACCAATCGTCAGTCAACGCCTTATTAATCATAAATTCTGCCCCCCATGCTGTACCTTCGCCATTATTGCTATAGGGCGCAACATCGCTTGTTGTCATCACTTGCCCATTTTCTGCCATCTGACTATCGCTTTGTTCAGGCACAATCAAGTTATTGAGCTGCTTGTAATAAAGGTCAACTTTCCAATTAAAACCGTTGCCCATTGCTTGGTCAAAAACAACACCCAACATAGTCGCATCACTTGGCGTTAAATCTGGATTTCCAAACACGGGGCTCAATATATTCGGATCTCTAAACCATTGTTGATACTTACCTGCAGAAAAACTCAAGGTCTGTTTTTCGTTCAGCTGATAACTCGCTAACACTCGTGGCTCAAGGCTTGTGGTATCCGTAAAATCATCATTGTTTACCGCTAGCGTAAGGGTAGCATCCCATTTTTGAGTTACAGGCATGTACCAATCTGCATAAAGTGAGGAAAATCTGACATCCACGTCGACAATATCTTGCACAATTGGCGACAACGGGCTTGGTGCACAAGTATCGAACTCAGGGATACAGGTCAGCAAACGACTATTATTGGTATGCGTGATCGCTCGATTTAACCACTCCCCTCCCCATGTAAGATGGCCAATGTCGAGGGCAGTTTTTGTCCGCCATTTAAACAATGTATCCTTAGTTTTAAATGAACTTTGCTCTACAAGCCCTTCATTGATATCAATTTGGCGATCTAAAAAGTTTACAGCAAATTTTGATTCGCCTAGCCAGCTATCGTTATCAAGAATAAATCCTACGTTGTCATATTTTGAGCTAAAACCTTCCCCGGCGGCTAGATCAGGGTTTCTGGCAACTTCTTTTGCATCTTCCTTAAATGCAATTCTGGCGATATCTTCAGCCCCTGTAGCCACTACACGCAAAGTGTTTTTGCTATTCATGTCCCACACAAACTTGACTTGATAGTCGTGATTTCGCGGGGGGGTTGAGAAGGTAAAATCTTCATCTTCAACCACATCATCTACAAAGTGATGAATAAGTGATTCTCGATAAGATGCATAAAATGCGGCTTTCGATCCTAGAGGCGACTCAACTAAAATACCGGAACGAATTTGGCTCAAATCAATGATGGCATTGAATTCTTCAAAGTTAGGATCTCTGAGTTCAGTTGAAATAACACCACCAATAGAATCATTATATTGTCCTGACCAGGCAGACGTTTTCAAATCGAAACCTTTAATCAACAAGGGGTTAAATATACTAATGCCCTCACGGTGGAACACGTATCCAACTGGCAAAAAATCACTTTCATATTGATTGTCACCTGGGGAGCTGCCTCGAATCGCCGGTTGTGCAACAGGGCTGCCTGTAGAGGGTAGCGCTAAGACCACGCCTGGCAGTGCATCTAACGCTTTGAGAGGGTCACCAAAACCACCCGGCATCGTCGTAATTTGTTTTGAAGAAATTTGGATAC
This sequence comes from Agaribacter marinus, assembly GCF_030160655.1. Classification (GTDB taxonomy): domain Bacteria; phylum Pseudomonadota; class Gammaproteobacteria; order Enterobacterales; family Alteromonadaceae; genus Glaciecola; species Glaciecola marina. The sequence continues at coordinate 148,194 of NZ_BSOT01000006.1, read as the reverse complement.
CTTGTGGTCGCATTGCCACCACATCAATCACTTCAGTTTCTTTTTCTACTTCGCTATTTGTAGATACACCGTTCGTTTCTGTTTGAGCAAATGTTTGATTAATGACAAAGGCATTTGACAGCAAGCATGAAGCAATACAAAACGAAATATACTTAACACCATTTTTCTTCATTTTTAGTCCCTATTTATTCAATCTGGGACTAGGTTGCCATGGCTTACGTCAATCAAATGACAAGGGAGTGTGAAGCAAGTGTGAAATATTTAAAACGTGACCTTTGCGCAAATACTTACGCCACTCTTAGTCAAAGAAAAACGCCACGTTAAGCGCTCGCATATTTGCCTAACGATATCGAGCCCTAAACCAAAATGATTCTCATCAATGTCTTCAAGTGGCGATTGCTGCGTATTGTGAATAGATAACAAGGTACTGTTTAATGAAATTTTGATGGAATTAACTTCACCATGCTCCAATGCATTTCTAAGCAAATTCCCGACAAGAATTCTAAACATGATGCGCTGACAATTTAGTACGATCCCGTTTTCAATGTCCAGTTCAACATAAGACATGTTCCAAGCAGGGTGCTCTTCAAGTCCTTGAATAATATCTCTGCATTCTTCGGTGGCTTCCGTAATTTCGTTGTCTAAGTGTTTTTCCCGGCCCAAATACAAAATGCCGTACACGTTGGCTTCTAGCTCATCACAGGCACGTTTAAGCTTCGCGAGTTGATTGTCATTTTCATGCTCACCATTTTTGTTTGCGCGCATTTGCATTAGATCCAACGTACTGCGAATAACTGTAATAGGTGTGCGAAGTTCGTGGCTTATGTTGCGAGTCGTATTTTGTTCACGGCGGAGAAATTCAGCTTGTCGCTGACTCAGTTCGTCTAATGAACGCGCAAGTATGCCCAAGTCCCCCTTGTTATACGTTTTGGCAAACTGGCTCGGTTCTGAAGAAAAGTCCCAGGTGTTTACACTGTCTATTAAAGCGTTTAGAGGATGTAAATAGTGACGGCGAAGTAACCAGATAAAGAAGAAGCTCAATACCATCGCCGCGAGTGTATAACTACCAATGAACCCCAAGGTTTTATCTCGCATAAAATTAACATCATCAGGCTCAAAAATGCGCGACACAAAATAGTGTCGCCCGATGTTTTGAATGTCGACAATGTATACTTGCAGCTCCGTTTGTTCGCCGCTGCCAAAGGGATCTACTTCATCTAAATCGTGATAACCCACAGATAAATCTTCAGCAATCGTTGATAGAGTACTCGGCATTTCGTCAGTCGATAAATAGACACTGAACGACGGATTTCTTGGCGTGACGACGCTTGAATCTTGCGCCTTAGCAAGCAAATACTCTTTCGCTTGCATGGTTAAAAATGCGGAATGAACACTTTCTTGACCAGAATAGAAGCTCATCAACAAATAAAATAAACCAACTAGCAATTGAAGGCTAAAAAAAAGTAGTAAACCGAGCGTAATCGAACGGCGCAACGATGACTTTCTGTTGGGAATCACGGTTATTCAACTACCAAGCGAAAACCAAGTCCGTGAACCGTTTCAATGGCGTCATGTGTCGTCGCTTCACGTATCGCCTTTCTTAATGCAAAAATATGGCTACGCAAAGCATCACTTGCCGGGGGTAATTCGCCCCACAGGCTTCGTTCAAGGGCCTGTCGACTCACTAGGTTTGGGTAATTAAGGGCGAGTTGTTTAAATATATTGAAGCCAGTTTGCGTCGTTTTAATTGCTTCATCTCGATGAAATAGCTGCAAGCGAGAAAACTCTATTCGCCATTGGCCAACCAATAAACGGTTAGTCACATTGCCGTATGCACGCCTTGCTAAAGCAGAAATACGCAATTCAACTTCTTGAAGGTCAAAAGGCTTAGTTAAATAGTCATCGCCGCCAAAGGTAAAGCCTTCAACCTTATCTTCAAGGGTATCTCTAGCGGTCATGAATAAAATAGGAATAGACAAGTTAAGTTCGTTACGCACCTTTCTGGCCAGCGTAAAGCCATCCATACCAGGTAACATCACATCTAGACACAACACATCGTACTGATTAATTGACAATAGTTGATGCGCCCGATTACCCGAATGAATTGCATCTACCTCGTGCCCGCAGTCCTCCAAAAAGTTAACCAAGTTTTCTGCTATATCTCGATTATCCTCTACGACCAATATAGACAAAGATTGCATTCGTCGGTTTCCTTCCGCTACTTAATGATGAATTATTTTCAAGCCAGATTACCTAAGAATTTGGCCGAGTACATCATTAATCTTATCTTCTGATGTGTGAAACATTCGTGAAAGCATGGGACATAAGAGAGTTTCATTGCCGTGCGCTAGTAGGGTAAATCCATACTAAAGGGCAATGACATGGGCTTTTCAGCTTTTTTCGGATTTCCAATCATTTCAAAAGAATGTACTTCGAGTGTTTCAATATGTATAGACGCATTTTGTAAGCTAGCAAATAAGAATTTTGTCAATTTACTTCCCTATTAACATAATTTTCATTGTTTAAATTACGCGTATCATAGAAAAATAGATTCGACACATACCATATTCAAGTCAAAGCATCACTTGAACCTGTTCTTCAACGCTGCGTTTAAATTGAATTTATTGAAATTTATGGAGTCGACAATATGTATACTGTAGAGTCATGAAGTGCATAGCTAGAGTAATCTAACGGAGAGTGAATATGTCTGAGCAACCAAGTCAATTAGCACAAATGAAGCCGTATCTAATTGCTGCGGGGGCGTTAACTATCATGCTACTCGTTATTCTCTTTTGGCCAACCACATCAGAACAACCATCAGCACCTGTTGAATTGCCAGTATCTACGCAAACAGACTCAGTAGTTTCGGCAGACACTATTTCAGACGATAACGTGGAATCGTCTGACACATTTGAGCCTTTACCTGACATGAAGGAAGTTGTTATCGGGGAAAACCAAAAAGACGAAACAACCACTGCCCCTCCCGTGATTGAAGAAATACCGGAACCAGTAACAAAGCCTGAAATTGACGTAAGTGATGCCGTCGTCAAAACCATGCTTGCGCAAGTGACCGACTCGCCAGCATTTGTGCGTTTGCTAGTTAATGATGCGCTCATTCAAAAATTTGTGATTAACGTGAGTAATCTAGCAAATGCTGAAGCATCGCCTAAGGATGCTCTCGTTGTTCCACCTCAACAATCTTTCAGGGTATATACACAAGCAGATCGCCAATGGATAGACCCTGCTAGTTTTCAGCGTTACACTCCATATGTAGATGTGCTTGAAAGTCTCGATACTGATGAACTCATCAAATTATTTGAACAATACAAACCCGTTATTGAAGAACGTTATGCAGAGATTTCTAGACCAGGAGCAAGCTTTGATGATGCGTTAATTGATGCACTCGATACCTTATTAAATACCCCACAAGTGCCAGTGCCCATTGAAGTGTATACAGATAGTGTAATGTATAAATTTAAGGATGAACGCATCGAAGCACTTAGTGCTCCACAAAAACAAATGCTTCGAATGGGACCAGACAACATCCGTCGATTAAAAGAAGTACTACGTGATTTGAAGGCCGAACTACAGTAGATATTTACGCCTGTTTTTTACTTCTTTTGATTTGTGAGTAATTTTGCCCTAATGTGGCACTACAAATAGTGCTAAATGCTCACATGGTTCGGCAGGTTTCTACACTCATGAATAAAATAAAAATAACGACAAAATATACTAAACGCTGTATTGCATTTTTTCTACTCGCCTTGCTCACAACTCACTCTGCATATGCCGCTACTTACATATATGTCAGTAAACTTATCACTAGTACTAACTCTCGTGTTACCGAAGATAAAACCGTGATTGTTGAAGGCAATAAAATTGTTGAAATTCAAGATGGTATACGCAAGGGCAATGAAGCGGATACATTCATTGATTTAAGCGACTATACCTTAATGCCCGGCTTAATGGATATGCACGTGCATTTAACCTTTCAACATGAAGGCACTGCCGGCTACCTAAAGCGATTTACAAACAATGAAGCTGACTACGCCATTCAAGCGGTAAATTATGCGAAAAAAACCTTGCTAGCGGGTTTCACAACCGTGAGAAACCTTGGTGACTCCTATAATGAGACCGTTGCCCTTAGAAACGCGATTACCCGAGGTGTTGTTGATGGCCCTCGCATTTATACCTCTGCAAAGTCTATCGCAACGACAGGTGGTCATGCCGACCCTACCAATGGCATGCACAAACACTTAATGGGCGCACCAACACCACAAGATGGCGTAATTAATGGCGTTGCGGAAGCAAGGGAAGCGGTACGTCAACGATATAAAGATGGTGCAGATCTCATTAAGATAACAGCCACAGGCGGCGTGCTCTCTGTTGCGAAAAGTGGACAGAATCCGCAATTTATGACCGATGAATTAGAGGCTGTTGTCCAAACCGCTAAAGATTATGGCATGACGGTTGCGGTGCATGCGCATGGAAAAGAAGGCATGAAGCGCGCGATTTTAGCTGGCGTCGATAGCATTGAACATGGCACCTACATGGATCAGGAAATCATTAAATTAATGCGTAAACATGACGTATATTACGTGCCGACCATCTTGGCTGGGAATTTCGTTGCTGAAAAAGCCAAAATAGACGGATACTTTCCTGACATAGTGCGCCCTAAAGCAGCCACTATCGGCCCACTCATTCAACAAACGTTTGCAAGAGCCCATGAAGATGGCGTGTTAATTGCGTTTGGCACAGATTCTGGCGTATCGGCGCATGGCGACAATGGTCAGGAGTTTGCGTTAATGGTTGAAGCCGGTATGTCCGAAATGGATGCTATTCTATCGGCAACCATCAATGCCGCAAAGTTACTTAAAGTACAGGATACATTGGGCACTATTGAGGAAGGCAAATTTGCCGATTTAGTTGCAGTAAAAGGTGACCCAACAAATGACATTACTTTGCTTCAAAATATCGACTTTATCATGAAAGACGGAAAGGTTTATAAACAACAGTAGAGCGTGAAGCGCTTAGGTATTTGAGTGTCGATAAAAGCACGCACTAAAAGAATAATACATTCAAAACATATGCTTACCAGTATTGGTATAGCATCTTTTTTAGAATCTATCATTGTACCTATACCACTTGAAGCGATTCTTGTTCCGCTAATGCAAGCCCGTCGTGAAAAGTTATGGTTAATTGCGGCAATAACGACTCTCGGTTGTATGCTAGGTGCGTTAGTCGGATATGCTGTTGGCTACTTTTTATTTGATGTACTGCGTGAATTTGTGATGACACATCTGACAACCGACGCACAATTCTCTATGTTTCAGGACATGATGAAAAACGATGGCTTTTGGTTTGTGTTTTCCACAGGTGTTACGCCAATCCCTCTGCAAATAGCGATGTTAGCCGCGGGAGTAACAAGCTATTCATTGTTCTTATATATGCTGGCAGTCACAAGTAGTCGTTTTATTCGTTATTTTGGCATAGCGTTATTGGTAAAGTTGTTTGGAAACAAAACCGAAAAAATTATCAGAAAGTATAAATGGCAAGCGATTGCGACCAGCATCGCAATCATCAGTATAATTATTACCTTAAAGTATACAGTATTCGCGAGTCACTAAAATGTGTCGCTCATACTGAGAAAATGTAAACAAACGGAGACAAAAATGAACAGATTAGTGCGTGGTAGCCTTTATATCAGTGTTTTTAGTGGGCTGCTTTTGTCGTCAAGTTTTAGTATGGCAAATGTAGCAGACAAACTGAAAGTAGCAATAGCATCAGATGTGCGCTCACAAGCAGAGGTTGATCGTGACAAGAACAGAAAACCGGCGCAGACCTTAGCATTTTTTGGTCTCGAAGATGATATGAGTGTTGTCGAATTAATTCCTGGTGGCGGTTGGTATACAAAGCTGCTCGTGCCGATTCTTGCCGAAAAAGGCAGTTATGCAGCAGCCATTGGTACGTCTAGAATAGAAAAGAATTTGTCTACCTTACCGGGCTTTGAGCGCATGACTATTACAGCACAAGACGCAGAATTATGGCGTGAGGATGGCGCTCGTTTTTACTCGCTAAAAATTGATTCTTTAGGCGTAGAAAATGCCGATATGGTATTAACGTTTAGAAACTATCACAACTTTGGTGATCAAGGTCGTGAAGCAATGAATAAAGCGGCGTTTGAAGCACTAAAGCCAGGTGGTATATACGGAGTTATTGATCATACCGCCAGACATATGGAGCCGATGACCCCGAGTAATAGACGCCGCTTTGACCCAGTGAAAGCAATTAAAGAAATTCAAGATGCAGGTTTTGTATTAGTCGATTATTCAAGTTTGCATCATAGGGAAGATGATGAACTTGAGTACGAAGTGGGTGCAAGAAGCGTTTCTGGCAATACCGACCGCTGGACACTGAAGTTTATGAAACCTGAATAACTACTTTCAGTTTGTTCAATTTCCAAAACACAAAAAAGACGAATCGAATGCGACATTTGATTCGTCTTTTTCAGTAGCGTACAACAAATAAGTTTAGCGTCGACCGCTTAGGCACAACCCTTTTTAATCAAAAACTTATAGGGTATTGATTGGGTATCACTGCGCAATAGTTGGTGTTCCATAAAACGACAAAAACTTGGAATGTCTCGGGTAGTGGCAGGATCGTCCGCCACAATACATAAGGTTTCGCCGTCTTTCATCTTGCGCACTTCTAAACGTACCATCATCACTGGTTCAGGACACCGCAAACCTAATGCATCCAACTCGCGATCCGCGCTTTCAAAACTACGTTCGTTAGACATTTACGAAAGACTAAATACCAAACTGCGAGCGATATTCATCAATCGATTCGATGGCACCCGCCGCATCTTGATGCGTGCGTAAATACGCAACTAAGTCGTCTAAGGTCACAATGGAAAACACTTTAGTAGAAAAGTCTCGCTCCACCTCTTGCACGGCTGATAGCTCACCTTTACCGCGTTCTTGTCGGTCAAGCGCAATTAACACACCAGCTAAATTGGCGTTGTTTGCACTAATGATATCCATAGACTCACGAATAGCAGTACCCGCAGTAATAACGTCATCGACTAGCAATACTTGGCCTTCCAGCGGGCTACCCACTAAGTTGCCGCCTTCACCGTGAGTTTTTGCTTCTTTACGGTTAAAACAATAAGGTACATCTTCCCCAAAGCTATTTGCTAGCGCAATACCAGCCGCGCAAGCAATCGGAATACCTTTATATGCAGGACCAAATAATACGTCGTATTCAATCCCTTCTGCTTGAATAGCAGACGCAAAAAAGCGACCCAGTTTGGCTAAATCACCACCACTATTAAATAAACCCGCATTAAAAAAATACGGACTTACGCGCCCAGATTTAAGGGTGAATTCACCAAAACGTAATACTTTTCGCCTGATAGCAAATTCAATAAACTCTCTTTTGTAGTCTTGCATAATAGGCTCTCACTAGTGTTTTATAAGATAATCAATTCAAAGAATTATCTAACTCAGCGCAGTACGTTGAATGTCGAATAATTCATTAATGCCTGTTTTTGCAAGCCCTAACATTTCGTTTAGCTCGTCAAACGAAAACGCTTCCCCCTCCGCTGTTCCCTGCACTTCTATCAGTTTACCTGTGTCTGTCATGATGACATTCATGTCAGTTTCGGCCTCTGAATCTTCCAAGTATTCTAAATCCGCAATGGGTGTTCCCCGAAAAATGCCAACCGAAATAGCGGCAATCATACATTTCAGCGGATTATTTTTAATTATGCCTTTTGTACGCATATGTGAAAGCGCATCAACCAGCGCTACACATGCACCAGTAATCGAGGCAGTCCGTGTGCCACCATCTGCTTGAATCACGTCACAGTCGACTACAATTGTGTTTTCGCCTAGCATTTTAAGGTCGACAGCTGCACGCAAAGATCGTGCGATTAAACGCTGAATTTCAAGCGTTCGCCCGCCTTGTTTACCTCTAGCGGCTTCGCGATCAGAGCGCGTGTGAGTAGCGCGAGGCAGCATACTATATTCTGCTGTGATCCAGCCTTTTCCTTGCCCCTTCATGAAACGAGGAACGCCCTCATTGACACTCGCATTACACAAGACTTTGGTATTGCCGAATTCAATTAATACAGAACCTTCTGCATGAATTGTATAATTGCGGGTGATGCTAACTGGACGTATTTGGCTCGCGGTGCGGCTACTTGGACGCATTAAATTGGCTCCTTGTTTAATTAAGATTAATTATAGCGAATAGAGAAGTAGTTTAAAATGAGCAAATCCAACAAACTTGAGGTAAAATAGCATACTTAACATTGTTTACTTTTTATTAACTTAATCAACTATTTATTGGGAAGACATTATGATTTGCAGCATGACCGGATTTGCACGCAGAGAGCTAAAAGCGGATTGGGGAACAGCTGTGTGGGAAATCAGATCTGTTAACCAACGATATTTAGAAATGTTCTTCCGTTTACCCGAACAATTCCGCGGCTTAGAACCTATGTTACGCGAGCGCTTTCGTCAAAAATTACAACGAGGTAAAGTTGAATGTTCATTGCGTTTTAGCGCAAACGAAGCCAACGCCACCGGCGTGACAATAAACGAAGCCCTTGCGGCACAAATCATCGACGCAGCAAATTGGGTAGCCAATAATGGTGCCAGTGGTGAAGTTAATCCTGTAGACATACTGCGTTGGCCAGGTGTTACCTCTGCCGAAGAGGCTGATATCGATGCTATACAGCAAGCGATGATGGCGAGCTTTAACGATACACTCGACGATTTCATTAACGCGCGGGCCAGTGAAGGCGCTAACATGGCGGCGCTTATCGACCAACGCATGTCGTCAATTTTGATTGAAGCAGAAAAAGTAGAACAGCAAATGCCAACGGTACTTGAATGGCAAAAAGAACGTATTCAGAACAAATTTAAAGACGCCAACATTGAATTAGAAGACGGTCGCGTAGAACAAGAAATGGTGCTACTGGCACAAAAATCCGACGTTGCCGAAGAACTTGACCGCTTAAAATCACATGTTAGCGAAACGCAAAAAATCCTCAAAAAAGGCGGCGCCATTGGCAGACGTTTAGACTTTATGATGCAAGAGTTTAACCGCGAGGCCAATACTCTAGGCTCGAAATCAATTAACGCCGAAATCACCCAATCGGCGGTTGAGTTGAAGGTGTTGATTGAGCAGATGCGCGAGCAGATCCAGAATATAGAATAGAGGTTTATTAACCTTTACATAGGGTTATAAACCGTCATTTACCGTCATGGTGCTATCAAATAGTGCCTTGACGGTAACTCTAAACCTTCTTGGCCTTTATTAACCTTCAGTTCCCTTCGATTTCTAAATCAGAAAAACGAGTCATATGGCGAGTCAGCCATTTTTCATTTTGCTAATCCATATTCTAGTAAACTTTTTCAAAAATAAAAAAACTAGTTTTCTAATAATTAATAATACTTATTTGCCTGATCTGTTTAAAGATTATGCCCATACCATTAAGCTTTTACCCAAATTCACTTTTCAGTTATTCTCAAGGAATCAATGACTAAAAAGGAACTTTATGAATCAAGCTGGCATATATGAGCAACTAATCACCCAATTGGTTGAACAAGAGTTAGATAGAGACACTTTTTATGTTGGTGAACGTTCATTAGAGAATGGGGAAGCCGCGATGTGGCTGTCTCGGTTTTTAACTCGAATTATTGAAATCGCGATGGATTCTATACCGAGTGGTGACAATAGAGTCTGTGAACAAATCAATTTGGCCAACAAAGTCATTGCGTGGCTCAGTACCCATATCAGTGATCATGAATTAATTTCTGAAAACTTGATTGATACTCAAGGAAAGATTCTCACAGCGCTGCTAGATAAACAAAACCCCATATCATCTGACCTACCGAAATATATCGACGGTATAATGCCTTTAACTGGGCTGACACAAAGTGAACTTTTCTGTGGTAGCAATGTTGGTATTTCATTGGAGACAGAGTTAAAACGTGAGATTCAGTCTTCTGATAAAATTTATTGGTTAGTTTCTTTTATCAAATGGGCTGGCATACGAATCTTCAAAAAGGAATTGGAACAATTTGCTCGCAGCGGAAAACAACTAAAAGTTATAACGACTTCTTACATGGGAGTGACTGACGCCAAAGCAGTTGAGTTTTTGGCATCCTTACCTAATACGGAAGTAAAACTTAGCTACAACACTAACAGAGAGCGTCTACACGCCAAATCTTACCTATTCATACGCGATACCAAATTTAATACTGGTTATATAGGTTCTTCTAACTTATCTCACTCGGCATTAACTAATGGTTTAGAGTGGAATTTAAAAATAACTTCACAAGAAATTCCACACATAATTGAAAAGTCACTAAGTATCTTTGAAACATATTGGGAATCATCAGACTTTGAAATATTTAATGGCAAAACGGAAAGTAAGCAAAAATTAACCAATGCCTTACAAGAAGCAAAAGGCACATTTGACACATCCACTCCGAGCTTTTATTTTGATATACAACCACACTCACACCAGCGAGCTATTTTAGATAAGTTAAAGGTAGAAAGAGAGCTGCATGGTAGATATAGAAATCTTGTAGTTGCAGCAACAGGTACAGGAAAAACAATAATTTCAGCTTTCGATTTCGCTGATTATTACGCCAAGAAACCTGAAGCAAATTTCTTATTTCTTGCTCATCGAGAAGAAATCCTTAAACAAGCAAGAAGTGCATATCGTGGAGTTATTAAAAACAGTCAATTTGGTGAGTTATTGGTCAGTCAAAATAAACCTAACGCATACAATCAACTATTTGCTTCAATTCAGAGCTTAAACAACCAACTACCTAACCTTCAGTTAACTGAAGATTATTTTGACTACATAGTCATTGATGAAGTTCACCATATTGCTGCAAATAGCTATAGAGCAATACTAGAGCATTTTAATCCCAAGATATTAGTTGGGCTGACAGCCACTCCTGAAAGACACGATGGAGCTGATATTCTTAAAGATTTTTGCAACGTTATCGCTGCTGAAATCAGATTACCTGAAGCGATTAATCAACGTCATTTATCTCCATTCCAATACTTTGCCGTAAACGACGAAACAGATTTGACAAATGTATCTTGGTCTAACGGTAGATACGATATTGCAGAGCTGACTAAACTCTATACCTATAATGACCAAAGAGTATTTAGAATTTTTCAAAGCTTAGAAGAAATAGTTACTGATATATCGCAAATGCGAGCGTTGGCTTTTTGTGTCAGTAAAGATCATGCGAACTTTATGGCTCAGAAATTCACATTAAATAATATCGCTTGCGGTGTTTTGACTAGCGACAATACAAAAGAGCGAGATATACAGCAGCAGCGTTTGAGATCAAAAGAGATTAATGTATTGTTCGTTGTTGATATATTTAATGAGGGCGTAGACATACCTGAGTTAGATACCTTGTTGTTTTTGAGGCCAACGGAGAGCTTAACTATTTTTCTTCAGCAATTAGGACGAGGATTGAGGTTAACTGGAGATAAAGAATGCTGCACTATAATTGATTTTGTTGGTAACTCTCGCCCAGAGTATGACTTTTCTCATAAATTCAGAGCACTTGTAGGTAAAACCAGCCAATCCATTTCTAAAGAAGTTAAGCAAGGCTTCCCCCATTTACCTTTAGGGTGCCGAATTGAGTTGCAAGAAAAAACTCAACAAATGATCCTCAAGAACATTTCACAAGCAACTCTGAATAAAAACAAATTAATGAGTCTAATCTTAAACTACCCACATGTTACTGAGTTACCTTTAACTTTACGCAACTTCCTGCATATATATCCCTATATATCGATAGAAGACATATACAAGGTAAAAGTAGGTAAATTTGGAGGATGGAACACTTTAATTGCGACAAGCAATGAGGAAGAAATAAACGAAGAAGATAAAGCTATTTATGCGGCTTACTATCGTGCAATCAATAATCGTCTATTGAGCTGTACTTCATTAAATTACCTCACATTCATTAAGGCACTTTGTGAAAGCAGTTTGGAATTACCAAACTTAGAAAATATTGAATCCGTGCCTGCGAGGCACAATAATTTATTCGGCACAATGTGCCACTATGACTTTTGGGATAAAACAGGCGCTCAAGCAGACTTTGACTCGATTGTTAGTAGTTTAGCCTCTCTAAATCACAGTAAACTAAAAAGTGAGTTATCAGATGTTATATCACTGCTTATTGAACGCCTTGAGTTTAAGGAGTTTGATATGCCTTCTGTTGGAAACTCTATAATCGATACTTCTGTTTTGAAAATGCATGTTCGCTACCCCAAGGAACATATATTGATAGCTTTTGGAGATAGTACTTTTGCTAAAAAATCATCAAGTAGAGAAGGTGTGCTAAATATTGCAGATGCCAATACAGAGCTTTTATTTGTAACTTTAGATAAGTGTGAAAAACAGTTTTCTGCAACAACCATGTATCATGATTACGCAATTAGCCCAACATTATTCCATTGGCAAACTCAAAATAGTGCTAAACCGACTTCAGGTAGAGGCTTAGGCTATATAAAACAAAAAGAAAATAAGAAAACATTCCTCTTATTTGTACGTGAGCAAGCCAAAGATGCAAATGGCAGAACAATGGGGTTTGTAAACTTTGGCCCTGTTGATTTCGTTAAACATGAAGGTAGTCAACCTATGAATATTACATGGAAGTTAAAGCATCCCATGCCAGCATATTTGTGGCATGAGACGGCTAGGTTGGCTGTTGGTTAGATTAAAGATGTGCTCTTTTAGACATCTGTAACGGTCTACTTTTTCCGGACACCTTATCAGAGGTACACTACCCCCAACTAATGAGGTAAATATGAGCCGTAAAATGACATCACACAAAATTGACAAGAGCGTTGCAGTGATCACTTGAACTGCACCTTAGACCATTACACGTTCGAAAAAAGTTTAAGAACTTACCGAGTTATCAAGAACGACTATTTGGCGCTTAGAGCGCGAAGGAAAATTTCCTGCACAATACCGTTAACTGCTAGTAATGTCGGTTGACGGTTAACTGATGTGCAAAAGTGGATTATAAAAAAATAGCCAAATTACATTTTTTTGCGGATAAATACGATAACAAACAACACTTTTATGCGCATTAAAATGTATTATCAAAGCATTTAATTGCGCATTTAGATGAGTTTTCATATACTCATTGGTAAGTGGATTTTTTAAACGTGGCTATGTAATGGAACGGTTACTACTTCAAAAGCTTATTGCTTGGAAAGATAAAAAGGCTCGTAAGCCTATTCTTCTTGATGGCGCGAGACAAACAGGTAAGTCGTACTTACTTGAAAAGCTATTTGGCGCTCAATTCGAGCAAGTTATTCGTTTAGATTTTTTAGAGCAGCCTTCGTTAGCAAATCTTTTTAATGACTCGTTAAAGCCGCAAGAAATTCTGGATAATATAGAGCTTGAGCTTAATGTAAGCATTCAGCGCGATAACGCATTAATTATTTTTGATGAAATTGGAGAGTGCCAAGCCGCAATTAGTTCTTTAAAGTTTTTTTCAGAACAATGCCCTGAGATGTTTGTTTGTGCATCAGGCTCTAACATTGGTTTGTTAGGTTCGTTTCCCGTTGGCAAAGTAGAATTGCTAGAACTCTATCCGCTTACTTTCGAAGAGTTTTTACTAGCTTCAAATAAAGCACCTCTGATTAAATCGTTTCAGCAAAACAAAATGACATCTGTTGCACATGATAAGTTGTTTGGTTTGTTGCTCGATTATTATTATGTTGGAGGCATGCCTGAGGCAGTTAACGCGTGGTTTGAGGCAGAAGAATCAACTGGAATTTTCGAAAGGACACAAATAGTTAATCAAATTCACAAAGCTTTAATTGCTGGTTATGAGCGTGACTTTGGCAAGTATTCAGACAAAGTTTCAGCGCAACATATTCAAGCTATATTTCATAATATACCTATTCAGCTCTCACAAAACATTGATGACTCAGTAAAGCGGTTTAAGTTTAAAGATGTTATTCAGAAGAAAACAAGGTATCAAGAATTATCAGGGCCAATTAATTGGTTGGACAAGTGTAAATTATTATCGAAATGCCAACCTATCGATACTCAGCCAAGTTCGCCATTACCCGCATTAGCTAAGGAAAATATCTTCAAGCTTTTCCTTTTCGATATTGGGTTACTAGGAAATATGCTCGGGCTTGCATACAAAGAGCACAAAGATCAAGGATTCAACTATAAAGGCTACATAGCCGAAAACTTTGTGCAAAATGAGCTGATAGCCAAATATGGTAGCCCAACCTATTCTTGGGAGTATGCTCGAAGTGAAATTGAATTTTTATTCAAGCATGAATCAGGAAGTATTTTCCCGATTGAAGTCAAAAGCAGTAAGCGAACAAGGGCAAAATCACTCGATGTATATGTTCAACGTTACCAACCCAAAAAGACAATTAAATTGATAGGTTCACAAGGCTCAGCAGATAACCCAAATGCTTTAGTATTACCACTATACTATGTAAGTAAAATTGAGCAGTTCATCAATACTCATGACTAATATGTAAAAGTGGTTTATTGAATTGTTCTGTATCGCTGTAATTCATTTGCTAAAATGTTAAATTAAAATACGTTTCCGGTTTTAAGTTATCTCGATCTTTTTTGTGTTTAGAACTAACTTAAAACCAAATGGTGACATCAAGCTAAATCACCCTGTCCAAACCCAGCTTAATTAACTCAAATTAATGGTTTTTATTTTCTCCGACCAAATCAGTTTACAAATTTCCTTAATAAAACAATCGTTAAGTGGTGGGCAGTGCAATGTCTAAGGAGTGGTTTGCTACTTTGGAATTTCCTACTTAAAACCTCAGTTTTGGCAAGCTTTACGGATTGAGTCGTTGTGAGCAAGTACTTAAATAGCTCAAAGCGAATGGATAATGCCTATGTCATCCGTTGAAAATAAAGTACAGCTATGAGGTTTTCTTCAAAAACCTTTCTATTGCTTACTCCTCTTCAAACGATAAATCCATCATCCATTCGTAGCTACTTTCTAACCACTTTGATGCCGGTTTATCTTTCAACCAAGTACCAAAACCATGACCTCCGTCATTGTACAAATAGATACCGGTACTTACGCCAGCGGTATGGAATTGATTAAAAATACCGGTAAACACCGTAGCATCGATTAACTGATCGTTAGCAGCAGCGATAAACAAGGTAGGTGGCGTATGTTTATCTGGTTTGGGCAATATAAGATCTGTCCCCGGATAAACAGGTATGAGGAAATTAGGCCTATTTTGCATATTTGCTTCATTCATTACACCAAACAAAATGACGCCACCGCCAGAAAAGCCCATAAAACCAATTTTATTTGGGCTCACGCCAAGACTCTTTGCGTTGTTTCTGACATAGCTAACGGCACTTAATCCATCTTGGACGGCATAAGGTAATATTTTCTGCGTTTTTTTTATTCGAGCATTGTTATCTGTGCTAGCTATATGTGCCAACTCTGCAATGCCATCTTCGCCCGTTGGCACAAGCCGATACTTCAGAATAAATGCGGTTATACCTTGTTCGTTCAACCATTTAGCCACACTATAGCCTTCGTGTTGCATGCTCAGCGCATAAATACCGCCGCCAGGTGAAAGAATAACGGAAATATCCTTGCGATTCTTTTCAGGCGCTTTGAATACAACTAGTTCAGGCCTAGCAACATTTGTAATTGCCAGACCACCCCACGCCTCAGAAAAGAATTCACGTTCTTTTGTATCCCATTCAACACCTTCAGTATCTTTATGCGGCAGCTCAATGATTGCTTGTGAAAATACAGAAAAACTAGTCAAATTCACCAATATAAAAACAATGCCAAATAGAATGGGGCGTTTTTCTGAGTATACCTTTTGAGTTTGATGCATGAATACACTTAGTATTAGATTCGATATGCACATACGCTATCGTAATATTCATAGCGTTACTACCATTAGTTGCTAGGGTTAGTGGGTGGCAATAGTTATTTGAGGCAGTTAATGGCAATGGCTACTCATGAGGCACATCAACATGGAGCGTGGACCCCTTTAAAAATAACATTCAACGCTTTCTTAACGACATTTGAAAGCGTTGAAGCAATATATGGCGCATCAGCTAAGGCGCCTTTATACCCGTTCTGATTACCCGGCTATACCTTTGCTTTGCGAATTATTTATACGCTCACCTATCCAATTATCAACAGAAAAACGCCCGCCACCTTGTATGCTGAGCGCGATAGTCGCAGCCAACAACACCAACGCGAATTCATAACCGTTATTTGACATAAACAAGCCGTTACTAATATGTACACTAAAAATAGCAACGATCATTGTAAATGCACTAATAAGCGCAGCCGGACGCGTAAGTAAACCAACCACTAATGCCAAACCACCAAAAAACTCTGCGGACCCAGCCAATAAAGCCATTAAAAATCCAGGCACAAGCCCAATACTTGCCATCCATTGCCCTGTACCTTCAAGTCCATAACCACCAAACCAACCAAATAATTTTTGTGCACCGTGCGCAGCAAGTACAATGCCCAATGGGACCCTTAGCGCAAGAGAACCAAGATTCTTGTTAGATGCAATTAACTTTAAGATAGTTTGCTTATTCATAATATGTCTCCGATAAATTGTGTAGTAAATCTGATTATCTAGTCGTTCTAATCAGCTTGCATATAAGACTACTACCAGCTAATTTATAGATAAATAGATATATTATTGAATAATTACCAACAATACGTTGATAATTTTTATTATCTAACAAGTGAATCAACGTTATACGGACAGAATATATGGACAGAATAACCACAATGAATGCTTTTGTTACCGTTGCAAACGAGGGTAGTTTCACTAAAGCTGCTGAAAAGTTAGATATCTCAAATCAGCTAGTAAGCAAATACGTTTCTCATTTAGAGGAGCTCTTAAATACTCGACTTTTTAACAGGACAACCCGTAAAGTTCACTTAACCGAAGCAGGGGAGCAATGCTTTCAGCATGCACAACACATACTAGAAAGCATGAATGATATGGAAGGCTATTTCGGACAATTGACTCAAGAAGCGCAAGGAATACTAAATATTAATGCGCCGGTATCATTTTCTACACTGCATTTAGCACAATTATTGGCTGACTTTAAACTTAAATACCCAGCAATTACCGTAAATTTGCAACTCAACGATCGAAAAATCGACGTAATAGAAGAGGGTTTTGATCTTGCGCTACGTATCGGTAGCTTAAAAAACTCCTCCATGATTGCAAAAAAGCTCGCATCTGTTCGCTTAGTACTATGTGCCTCACCAGACTATATTAACAAACATGGAAAACCTAATTCACCCGAAGAGCTAATACCAGAGCATTATCTTAGGTATAGCCATATGGAAAGCCATCAAAATGACTCACCATTATTAAACATTCTAACGCAAAAGAAATACAGACAAGGGGCTAATTTTGTATCAAATAATGGCGAAGTATTGACTGCTGCTGCAGTTGCTGGACAAGGTTACGTATATCAACCAACATTCATTGCAGGTGAAGCACTTAAACAGGGTAAACTTCAGATTATATTGCCTGAATTTGAACCCAACCCCGTTGGTTTATATGCCGTATATCCGCACCGAAAATTACTCGCAAGTAAGTTACGTGTATTTTTAGCATTTTTTGATGATTATTATGGAAGCCCACCATACTGGGACCATTTTAACACTTAAGGACACAATGCAGATAAATATCCGTACTTTTGTATTCAAGCATTATTTGCTCAAGTCGATACTATCTATGAGATAAACGCTCGTAAAATAAAAACACGCTTACTCTTTATAATCATTGATAATTTTGTATTATATGGTGAAATACACCAAGGCTTGATATTGCTTCCCAAGCTAAGCCGAGTACCTTACATCCTAACGCAGAGTAATACCTTGGAAATACACGTAGACAATACTTCCGTCGTACAGTTGATACAATTGTCATTAGTACCCGTTTTTTTGTTAGTCGCAATTGGTCAAATGTTAAATGTAGTAACGGGTCGATTAGCGCGCGTTATAGACCGCGCACGCTATTATGAAGAACAGCGTTTTTTGGGCACTATTGTTGAATTTAACCAGCGACAATGTAAGGAACTAAATGCACTTCGACGACGTATGCGATTTGCTAATTGGGCAATTAACTTCCTAACGGGCGCGGCTATTTTTGTTTGCTTAACCGTCATTCTATTATTGTTGAATGGTATTGTTTCTGTGCCTCTAGATTCAATTATTCTCTTTCTTTACATGTTTACAATGAGTGCAATTTTTGGTGGTTTGATATGCTTCTTTATTGAAGTCGGTATTGCCAGCGCAACACTCCGAATACCAGAAACTAATTACTGCGAGTAAGGCTTTGTGTCAAGGCAATACTGCGCAGCTTGTGGCTTTCCAGAAAAAGTTTGCCTTTGCCATTCAATTTCTAAAATCTACCATTGCCCCAAAATTTCGATTTTGCAACATCCAAAAGAAACGGGGCATAGTAAAAATACAGCTAAACTCATTGGGTTAGTAATCCCCAATGCAACAATTTATGTAGGCCATTTACCTGCTGACTTTGATAATGCGCAAAAACACACAAATGCCCTAAATACGACCTTAATCTACCCATCGGCGTTAAGTACGCCTATTGAGTCAGCATCGACAATATTAAAACATGTTGAAGGAAGCAAAGATAAGGCATTGAAGGCATTAACCTTGGCGCATGAACACCTGATTCTATTAGATGGCAGTTGGCGGCAAGCGTATGCGCTTTGGCAGTCGAACCCATGGTTACATGGTTTACAGGCACACCATTTCGATACGCCACCAAATAGACAATATGACATTCGTAGATCAAAGAAAAACCATCAATTGTCTACACTCGAAGCACTTGCGTACTCGCTAGACGTGCTTTATAAAATAGATCCTAGGCCGTTGCAAAACGCACTCGCTGGATTAAAAAGTCATTGGCTAACGTACAGTAAGCCCTAAAAGATAACGAAAATTCAGGGGCGGCAGACAGCGTATAATTCGTGTCGATTGACGGGTTTTGTTAAATAGTCATCCATACCCGCCTCTCTGCAGTTGTCTTCGTACCCCTTAAGCGCATGCGCGGTAAGTGCCACTATTGTAGTTCTGGGTATCTTGTGCGCCACCTCATATTCACGAATAACTCGAGTAGCTTCAATGCCATCCATAATTGGCATCAAAAGATCCATTAAAATGATGTATGGCCTATCAGCTTTATGCATATCAACCGCTTCAGCACCATTATTTGCATATTGCACATCCGCACCGCAATCCAACAACATCTCACCCACAATCGTCTGATTGATCTCATTATCGTCAACCACCAAAATATTCTTATTCTTGAGATCAGGTTTGTCTACCTTAGTAACCAAGTTAGCACTTAGATGAATTTTATCAATAACAGTGACAGGCACTGACAAGGTAAACGCGCTGCCTTTATCTACAATACTCTTAACGGATAAATCTCCGCCCATCAATTGCGCTAATTTTTTCGAAATACTTAAACCGAGTCCAGTTCCTTGCGCAATGAATTGTTTATTAAAGTTCACTTGTTCGAAACTACTAAAGATACGCTCATGATCATCAGAAGAAATGCCAATCCCCGTATCCGTCACCGTAAACTTTAGGGTTCCTTGGTCAGAGTCTGCATTACTTGCATCGTAAACAAGCGCTAGGTATATGCATCCTTTTTCAGTAAATTTAATGGCATTGCCAATTAAATTGAAGAGTACTTGCTTAATTCGTAGCGCATCGGATTTGACCACATCTGGAATGTAATTCGGGTGATGCAATTTAAACTTTAACTTTTTACGCGCGATTTCTAGTGTAAACGTCGACATCGTCTGCTGCACCAGCATCTTTAAGTCAAATGGCGACGTTTCAATATGCAATTTCCCACTTTCGATTTTTGATAAATCGAGAATGTCATTCAAAATGTGTAGTAAACCACCGGCCGATGATTTGATCATATTTGCATATTGAGACTGTTTTTCGCTAAGCGAAGTACCCGCCAGCAAATCAGCCGCGCCAATAACACCATTCATTGGCGTGCGAATTTCATGGCTCATGTTAGCTAAAAACTCTGATTTTGCTTTTGTCGCTTGTTCCGCTTTAAATCGTTGTTCTTGCAAGCGTTGCTGATGCAATTCACTTTCCGTCACATCCAATACCGTACCAACTAAGCGAATAACGTTATTATTGGCGTCTTTTACACTAGTCACATTACACGTTAAATACGTTGTACTACCTTTGATTGACACTGTGTACCGTAGGCTCCATGATGCCCCGGTTTGCACACACTCATTCACTAACGCTTCCAGTTGCACCTTGTCTTGGACATTGAGTAAATCCAACCAATTGCTAAGTTTGTTATTAAATCGATTTTCTTCAATGCCATGATGCACATGCATCGCGGCGTCCCAATAAAGGCCACTTGTTTGTAAATCGTATTCCCAAATACCAATGCGGGTGGCATTGGTTGCGACATCCATGCGTTCATTAAAACGCTTGAGGCTAGCTTGTGAACTTGCTAGTTGCTCCTGTTTCACACGCAATAGCCGGTTTGAATAAAGCATGAATATTACAACACCAGAAAGAATCGATAGTACAAACACAATGTACAGCAGTTCTTGCAGGAATAGATCAAAGATACTGGCTGGCTTATCGAGGATAATATGGCCTTCAGGCAGTTTGTTTATAGGTAGTCGTTGTAAATTGAGCGCTCGAAAATTAAAAACATAGTTATGAATATTTGCGCTATTCGTTTCTGGCAAATACCCATTGGTGACTAGTCGAATCTGATCTGAAATAAAAGCGGCAGACGCTGCGGAAGAAAGAACGTACCCTCCCACAACATTGTCAACTATCAACGAATCGTAGGGCACGAATATCGGTTGATTGGCAATGCGTGAAATGCGTTTAAGGGTCTGTGTAGGATTATTCACAGAGTTTACGCCCTCAGCAAACGTCGGAGGAATGATAAGTGGCGTACTTTGATCTAAACGCGACAGTAAATTTATCGTTTGAGCAGTGTTAATAAACGGTAAGAACTCTACGTCGACTTTCGTATTACCTAATTGGGCAAGAATGTTTTTTTCCTGCTGGGTAGTATTTACCGCAGTCAATACAAATATCTTACTACGCTTAGTGAGTTCGCCTGCACTTTCAACTAATACATCATATCTGGGATACAAAGGAATATTATGTATAAGGGGAGACGACGGTTCAGTTGATGAAAACAATCGCTCAAGAATAAATTTGTGGCTGTTAGCTAGCACCAAATGGTCAAAGTCAAATACCGAGGCTGCTTGCGCAGTATTAAAGAGAATTACGTCAAGGTTAATATCTGTGTACTTTTCCAAAATTAAGCGACGCATTGCATTCGTATACTCAGAAGATCCAAAGCGTTTTAAATCTAAATGTTCGACGAAAATAGCCGGATCATCTAGCTTAGCATTTAACTGCTCTATTAAATTTGATTCGAAACTTTGATAAACAGTGTCGTCGTTACCGAGGTGATAAATGATAAGAATATTCTCTGATTTTGCTTGTGCCGCTATTGATATTGATATCAATAGACTGACGGCAAAGAAAATCTCGAATAAATAACGCATCTGTTAATTACGGCTTTTATGGTCACTAACGTTAACAACCAAGTTATCAAATTATAAGAAATTAGCATTATTTATTTTGATTATTATTAACCTAAATCAATTTCAGCTAATTTAATGCCATAATGTTCCGCAATAATTGGCTTAACAATCACGATATCATCGGTTTCATCATTTAAATCTATATACTGAGCAGTGATGGCTTGCATACTCGCAGTAGAAAAGAATACTTTCACTTTAGGTTTTAGTGGTTTTGCTCGGTTAGTCTCAGTCACTAACGCAATTTTTTTGTTAGACAATGCGACTAAACAACCGACTGGGTATATCCCAAGAGAGCGCACAAACTTTAGCGCCAACTTTTGATCGTATCCAAAGTCTTTGTTACATATGATCCTAAGTGCCGATGCCGGTGAACGCTTTTTCTGGAAGGGTCTATTTGACGTCATTGCGTCATAGCAATCTACGATGGCTAACATTCTAGCGTATTTATGAATTTGCTCTCCCTCCAAACCATAAGGATAGCCGGTACCGTCTAAGCGCTCATGATGTTGCTCTATCGCTAAGCGCTGCTCATTGTCCATCGCTAGCGGGGCAGTTAAGTCTAGTGAATGTTGCACATGAGATTGGATAGTGACTAAATCATCTATTGTTGGGCGATCCAGTTTATGCGTGATCTCATGCGGAATTTTCACCATGCCAATGTCATATAAATACCCGACAATTGATAGACGCTTGCAGTCACTTTCTGACATGCCCAATTGAAGCGCAAAATAGCAAAGTAAAATAGAGACATGCATTGCATGATTCGCAAAGTAATCCCCCTTGGTTCTTACCATACTGACGCACAATAAAGCGTTTGGGTCTCTTATTAAACTAGCATAGACGTCGTTCACTATGTCTAAGGCTTGAGTAATGTCGATCGACAAACTTTTTTCTGCACGCAATTTATGTAAGTTGTATAGGTCTTTGCAGTCAATGACTAGTTGCTCCGCAAACTGAAACTCTTCAGCGCGCGAACTTGGTATTACACTTATACTATTTTGCGGTGCATCATCACTTAACTCGAATGCAGCATTTACCGGTTGATTGCGCGTGATATTGAGTGTTTTCTTACTTAATGCGTGTTTACGATTATTTAAGGCCTGAATCGTTTCTTTAGTAACTTGCTTGGTTCTTTCAATAACGACAGTTTGCACGCCGCATGCAATCAATTGATCAATAATGGCTGGGTGCTTTACCTTTCCCCTACTTTTTACTGAAAGTTTACCTGTTTGATCGCCAATCTTATGCACCATCATGCCAGGCCTAAGTTCACTAATTGGAATTGTCAAAAAAGTATTATGTGTCATTGATAACTAAGAATGCGTCAAACGTATTTATTTATCGGCAGCGAAGGAAAATGCTTGTGAACTTAGCCTCAGTTTTACAAAAAAAAAGCCGCTGAACAATCAGCGGCTTCAACTATTGATACAAGCGTGTTATCACACGAGGAGTATCTTTTAGTGAATAACAGAAAGTAAACGTTTGTCGGTCACTAATTGACGCACACCATGCGATTTTTTCTCGTCAAACTCATTGCTCTCACACCATTTTGCGATCGAATTAATATCAAGCTTCGCACACTGAGGACGCACTGACCATGTCACCTGCAATGGAGAGCACTTCTGCGCTGCATCGTATGATGGACCAGTAGTAGATCCTAAAAATTCAACCGGTGCACCAGTCGTCGTTGGGATCATTTTCGCTTGATGGTAACCATCAATCATATTGCCATCATAATCCATATCATTGAAATCCATTGCAGACGAATCATTTACCAAGGTGAATACTTGAGTTTCTACACGTAGATTAGGGTTCGCACAAGTGTCAGATAAACAACTACCTAAACCAGCGCCCGGTTTTACGTCACATGATGAATGTACCCAATGCATCTCAATCGTATCACCTGGTTCCAAACCACCACATACCTTCCCTTTAACAGGTTTTAGCTCGGCTGCAGACAGTTCTTTACTAATGCCACACATATAGCCACCACCATAACCCTTGTCTCCTTCACCAGCGTAGATAGAAAAGTCTTTTGCCTTATGTTCAGCGTTGTTATGAAAATGAATATTACATAAATTCATTTGCTCTGACGGCGGTGCGATACTGAAAATTCGTTTGTTGGTTCCCTCAAGCGAATCAATGTCTCGGGGCGTTTGAGGCCCATAACCTTCACATACATTTGCTACAGACGCGAAACTCAAAACAGATAGCACACTCGCTAACGCAACTTTTCTCATTATTTATCCTCAAGTAATTACAATTTCATTTACAATTGTTGTTTAAATTCCTTTACGGCTTATTCAGAAGATAGTTCAGCTCTGTATATATTCATTTTACCGAATTACGCTAGAATCTATACAAAAACTGTATAATACACATCAATTATTTGCGATTAAGTAAATTAATTTCATTTAATTATCATAATCTTAGCATTTTTTTGCTACATTTTACGTAATTCAAACGTCAATGTTAGTTATTTACTTACAAGTAATTCGAAAAAAACGGTGAATACAAAATAAACATCAGCTAATGACTTAGGAGCTTAACGTGCGGTTATTTTTTATTATCTTATATCTATTCGTAGGCGCTGCTACTTGGGCGAACGAAAAAGCGGTTCCGCTATACACCTTGACCGCAACAGAACAATTGGCAAGAATGCAAGCGGGCACAATTACGTCAGCTGAGATAGTGAGCAGTTATTTAGCACGTATAGAGGGGATGGATAGGCAAGGAATAAAAATTCAAGCGATTATCGCCTTAAACCCAAGTGCCTTAAGTCTCGCCAAATTGCGTGATAAACAACGAAATGAAGGGAAGCTGCTAGGACCACTGCATGGCACGGTTGTGTTGGTAAAAGACAATATTGAAGTAGCAAGTCTGCCAACCACCGCTGGCTCTTTAGCCTTACAGCAAAATATGACGCAGCGAGACGCCCCCATTATAAAAAAACTCAAAAACGCCGGCGCGATTATTCTTGGTAAAACCAATCTGTCTGAATGGGCAAATTTTAGATCTTATGACTCAATTAGTGGGTGGAGTGGTATTGGTGGCCAAACACGCAATCCTCACAGTTTAGATAGAAGCCCATGTGGCTCGTCATCGGGCACAGGCGCAGCGATTGCAGCTCGCTTCGCAGCGTTAGGGATTGGTACTGAAACGAACGGCTCAATTATTTGTCCTGCCGCAATGAATGGCGTGGTAGGTGTAAAACCTACTGTAGGTTTGTTGTCCAGAACACATATAGTGCCTATATCGGTCACGCAAGACACGGCAGGACCAATGACCTTGAGTGTTGCTGACGCAGCGCTTATGTTAGAAGTTATGGCAGGAAGCGATCCAACAGACGCGGCAACATCTTTAGCCGACGAAAACAAGACATCATATAGCCAACAACTGACAGCCACAATTAAGGGTAAACGTTTAGGGGTATTAAGAAGTACACAGTCTAGTCATCCCGCAATTATAGAAGCATTCAATGAATCATTGGCGACACTAGAATCTTTGGGTGTTGAATTGGTTAACATTGACGCCTTAGAAACACCTGATGGTTTTTGGGATAAGTCATTGAAATTATTACTCATAGAGTTTAAACAAACGCTTAACCATTACCTAAGTAATACGCCTACAATAAACAAGCACCGTACGTTGGCGGACTTAATACTATTTAATGCTCAATCTGCGCGTGAGTTAGCCCTATTTGATCAAAGTATCTTCGAACAGGCACAAGAAACGCAAGGCTACAATGATGAATATGAAGACATTAAGCAATTTTTATCCGATGCTACCCGTAAAAATGGCATCGATAAACTGCTGTCCGAGTATCAAGTAGACGCGCTAGTAGCACCCTCGCAAACACCCGCGTTTTTGATTGACCCAATCTTTGGCGATAGCTTTCCCGGCGGCAATGCTGGCGCAGGCTGGATGGCAGCAATTGCAGGCTATCCGCAGGTTAGTATTCCAATGGGGTCAATGAAAGGTTTACCACTTAACATCAGTTTTATTGGCAAAGCTTGGGACGAACAATTATTACTCAACATCGCATGGCAATTAGAACAAGCCGCGCCTAAATTGATGATGCCAAGCTTTGCGGGAAGTGGGTTTGATCATTTTGAGACACAAAAAGCATTAGCACCTTTGTCAAAATAATCTATATTAATTAGAAAAGCCCAAACAAGTTGGGCTATGTATAGTTGCTGAGCATCTTCGGCTAGTTTACGCTTTTTTCATCCAAGCGCTGCACCAACCTTTAGCATTTACTAATTTACCGGGGAAGATACCGCATGGACGCCACTCAGCGCCGTCTTCTCCTTGAATATACGTACAATTGGCACAGTTTTTACCCTCTTCTTTAGAAGCATGGGTATATTTTAAAGCTACGGCTGTTGGGTCTTCTAAAGACAATTTTTCTTGAGCATTTGCTCTCAACGCTACACCACCAAGCGTCATACCAATTAGCGTCGAGCCTGACAGTTTCAAAAAGCCTCGGCGATCAAATTGTTTCATAACATTTCCTCATTGATAGACTGATAATGATAATAATTCTTTTTTACATAAAGCCATAAACGTCAAAGGCCTGCCTAAATGGCAAGCCTCTGTTTTTATTATCTAATATACTTATACACTAGTTAAAGGGATCTTCACAACCTTATACTGCAATTGTTTGCGACGTATCAAAGTTTTTACAACACCTGATGAGGCAACAATTAATCATCATATCGATCACTACCGCCGTCCTCTCCGGGTATTTTTATTAATAACCAAATAATCAAACCGACAACCGCAAAAGCTATACCGCAAACCAATAACAATTGCGTCAGATTTGGGATCATTTCGCATGCCCACGAATCGAAGACGCACTCGCATCCGGCTTGGCATAACTCAAACGATCAATTATTTGTGTACTATGATAGGCGTCTACGCCCGAGACTACCACACCATTCATTGGCTCTAATTCAATAAAGCCATCTTCTAATACATACTTGTTGTCCATCTGCACTTCAATGATTTCCCCAATCACGAGTTCTGTTTTATTCAATACGATTTCTTGAATACTTCGAAGCTGCATACCTATTCGAACTTTACTCTCTTCAACATAAGGCGCATTTAACAGCGTACTTTTATATTGAGATAACCCTACCGCGTCAAATTCGCTAACATCAGACGGGTAACGCGCAGACGTTTGATGCGCTTGCCGCACCATACTAGAATTCACGTGATTAATTGTGAACTCTTCAGTGTCTTTAATATTCTGCAACGTATCTCGCGCCACGGTATGAGGTCGCATTATCATGCCTAGCAAAGGTGGATTAGCGCCGACATGGAATACCGAGCTCACTATGCATAAATTGCTAATGCCTTGCATATCCACTGTCCCGATTAAATTTGCACTTTTAAACCCAGACAAACTATTAATAAAATTTGCCCGAAAGCGTTTGTCCATTCCTGCAATTTCTTGCCGTGTAATTTGCATGCCTTATTCGTCATCTCTAGTTGCAACAATAGATAATCCAAAACCATTGTCTTCAATGTATACTTCGATAGGCGAGCAACAAATTTGGCAATCAACTATTTGCTGCTGCCCGATATCATTTTCGTGATCAATTTCTATATCGTTATAGGTCATACAATATGGACATTCAAACGTTTCCGCATGACTCAAACTCATACATTCGTCTCCTATATTGTAAATGCATACTCCTTAGTACACTTTTCGGATTTAAATATTGACAAATACTGTATATTAAAACAGTATAAAATATATTTACTAGAGTGACTCAAATCTTGCGCGATTTGCCAACATTTTACTACCTCGATCACTTTAACGAGTTCTTACAGTTCGTCATTGAATTCAACGAGCATTTATTGCATGACAAACATAAAACCTTTTTAACAGAATATTTTTCTGCAACAAAAGAGCAACAATGCTTATTAGTGAGATGTATTAATCGTAAATCACGTCTTATCCGGAAAAGTACACTGCAATTTTCTGAGCTTAATAATATTGAAGACTTGACTAAGCAGTTAACACAATTGGCTTGGCTACGGGAAATAAGTGCAGAGGACAAAAATGATGTTATCAACATCTTTACCAAAGAAGAGTTGTTTGCGCTTTACGCAGAGTGTTCGAAATTCGAAAGTGTCTCACCGCTAAAAAAAAGCATACCCAAATTACAACTACAAAGCGCCTGCCACGCACTTATTGCTACAACCATTCCTGAGTCTGCGACAGCAAAACGCTATTTAGCGCGTAATTGCGATGATTGCGTGGATTATTTTCTGTTTTTATACTTTGGTAACTGTCGAGATAGGCTAAATCAATTTTCGCTGCGTGACTTAGGTGTCATGAAAACCCGTGACACACAGGTGAAAAGTACACCTGCGCAATCAAGGTTTGAATGTAAACAAACAGCCTTAATGATGTTTACCTTGCAAAATATGAAGCAACGATTGAAGACAGAGGCAACTATTGATAGCAGTCAAATTAATGCACTCATTCAACAAATACCTGATTACAAAGATGCCGCTAGTGAAGCGATTCACTACAACATTAAATTTAAATTAGCCCATCGTCTGCTTACTCACGATAGGCCAAAAGCCCTCGATTATTTGCTTGCATGCAAAGACCCCCATGCACAAGAAAAATGGTGCCGAGAAGCATACAAAGATGGCAAAACTGAACAAGTTGAACATCACTTAAATACGATTATCGACGCGCCACTAAGCGATCAACTTTTGATATTTGCAGAGGATTTTTTAGCACGCAAATATCAGAAAAAACGCACTAGCATCATGACTGATATGCTTAGACAAAATAATCAGCACATTCGTTTAGATGAGATACATAAGGGGAGGGTTGAGCATGGTGTGGTTGAGTACTACGAAAACCAGAATAAACGTGCATTTAAAACCGAAAACAATCTGTGGCGGGCATTATTTGGCCTCACTTTTTGGCCGGTGCTTTTTGAAACACCAGGCTTAGGTTTAACGACTGAATTTGATTACTTACCCGAGTGTTTAAAACAAGATTGTTTTTATACAAAAGCAAAAGCACCCATCAAACGTGTGTTGGCATCACTAGATACGCCAAAAAAATGGCTGACTCATCTAGCGGAAATAGCGGCTGCAAACTATGCCTTTTCGCAGAGTATTTTTCATTGGTATCCGACGCTCATTGACGAGCTAGCGGTACTTGTCAGGCACTCAGACTTATCAAGTATAAGCGCAGTACTGCTTAATATGTGCCGAGCGTGGCATCAAACCAACGATGGTTTTCCAGACTTAATGGTATTGGATGACAATAAGCTTCGCTTCGAGGAAGTAAAAGGAGAAGGGGACGTACTTAGACGTAACCAACTCTTGCGCATCCAGCAAATGCGCGAAGCAGGGTTTAACGTATTAATAACCACCGTAGATTTTACTATCGATCCGCTGCAACCGTATGTCGTTGTCGATATTGAAACCACTGGGGGCAGGGCGCAACACCACAAAATTACCGAAATAGGTATGGTCAAAGTGATTGCGGGGGAAATCGTGGATCAGTGGCAGTCTTTGATTAATCCACTTAGATTTATTCCATCCAATATCACCCAACTGACCGGCATAGACAACGACATGGTGAAAGACGCACCGATATTTTCTGAAGTCGCGGAGAAGGTGGATGATTTTACGAAAAATGCTATTTTTGTCGCGCACAATGTTAATTTTGACTATGGCTTCATTCGAGAAGAATTCGCGCGTATTGATAAATACTGGCGACGGCCCAAACTGTGCACCGTCCAACAAATGCGAAAACACTATAAAGGACTAAAGTCATACTCCCTAGCTAATTTAACAGCGCATTTTGATATCACAATGGAAAAACATCACCGCGCAATGTCCGATGCAGTAGCAGCAAGCGAACTCCTAAATTTAGTAAATGCCAAACGCTCAGCGCCAAGCATGTAACGACAGTCTTTATCTGCCAAGGTCATTGTTATTATCCTCTGATTTTGGTTAAAAATAACTAAAGCCCATCATCTGCCGATAACTTCAAGTATATTTGTCATAAAAATGTAATAATTGCACATTAGTTGCATAATCCTATTTTTATTCATAAAAGGTAAGACCCTAGTTTTCATGGTTAGTCGATGGTTAGAGCTTTTTGGCCTATTCTTTATTTCGCCTGTAATTATTGTATTGCTAATACAAGATATTGATGCGTGGCTAATGCCTATGCTCGGTTTCATGGGCGTCGTTTGTCTCAGCTTGTTACTTGTTGACAAGCAGTTCAAACGATTTAGGCTTTGGCATACGCAAAATATTAAATCCCATCTACGGTCTTCAGTGCGCTTTTTTGCACCTTGGGCTTGCTTATTGACACTTGGTATTTATTTTATATTTCCCGACTACTTTTTAGCCTTGCCGATACAAAATAATTCACTTTGGCTCATCACTTTACTTATCTATCCCTTAGTATCTGTTATTCCTCAAGAAATCATCTTTAGGACTTATTTTTTTCACCGATATAAAAACATATTACCGTCTAAAACAGGCCGCTTGTTAGTAAGCAGCTTCTGTTTTGGCCTTGCACATATTGTCTATGGCAATTGGATTGCGGTTGCAGTTACTTGGGTGGGTGGCTTAATCTTCGGTTATCGTTACATACAAACACGCTCTACCTTAGTGGTAATCATCGAACATAGTATGTGGGGTAGCTTTCTCTTTACTATCGGGCTCGGCGCATTTCTATTAACGCAACCGCCTACCTCATAGTAAAAAACCTAGCGCCGTTATTATTGCGCAACACAACACCATACAAAGCGTTCGAAAACATTTGCGATTGCTTATTTCGTAAAGCTGCACGCAAGATAGCGCTGATAAACTTTATTACATCTTATTTTTAACCTGACATGGGAATTACTGGCAATCCAGTGGTTTTAATTTATACTGATTTAAATCGTACAAAATTAATACAACAAAGGATTGGTTGAACTCGGTAATAAACAAACATGAATAGGATAATGTTATGGCAAATAGTATATCTACACATATAAATTTGGTAACAAACAAATTCACTAACCTTTCTAAAAAGTCATGGCTTTTGGCTGTTGTCTCCTTGGTTTTATTTTCGACCGGTGCCTCAGGGTTCATAAAGCAAAGCACCGAAGGCTTAGAGGCGGTAGGCACTCCCCATTTCGACTCTCTAAAAGTAGCTGAAGACGCAGTGATACCAGTGTCTCGTAAAGTATATATAAGTGATATAAAGGCTAACTTTGCTAGGGACTGGATGAACACTTATCGAAGCGACACAACTAAGCATTATAGAAACAAAGTACTCAATGACTATAGTAAAGCCTTAAAAGCCCATTTGGTTGATAGGCTAACACTGTCTGGGTGGGATGTCGTAGACACATATGAAAACGGTGCGCTCATCGTTAACGCACAAATAAAGGACTTGTTCATTACTGGCCCTGAAAAACTCACGAGAGAGCATGTCTTAGTGAGGAATATTGGGCAGTCTTCAATCGTCATTAACGTTGAAGGCGCCGACAAACAAACGATGTTTGAAATTGAAGACAGACGTGATGCCGGGGGGCTCGACAGCGTATTTATTGAAACAGACAATGCAATGAATTACAGCTGGTTTAGCCAATTGATGAAAGATTGGGCGGGTAAATTTGTTATATATCTAGACATGAGTACAAACAAAGAAAATAGCTAAATCATTATTGCACTGTAAAAAAAGCGCATCGTAAAACGGTGCGTTTTTCTACTTTAAGAGGCACAAGTACGAATCAAAAAATTCAATTTGTTCGGCCTTCTAGCTTATCAATATGCGCCCTACGAAACTGCGGTGTTAAATCAAAATACCAAGTATAATTTTTTTGACTCTCAGGGTTTTGTACAATAACTTTTTGAATCGGTAACTTATTTCGATAAATAAGCGCTTGTTCCACTGCCATCAACTGATGAAGTTGGATAAAAGCATATAAATCGTGTGTGCTATTAATGTAAAAAGCCGTTTCCGGTGTTTGCCCATCCCCTGAGCGCCAAATCGCCTCAATAAACGCATCTAGCACCCAGTTGTGGTATTGTGCCGACGCATTGTCTCCTGCCTCTTGCGAACATATCGCCATTCCATAATGCCCAATGAGAGACGTAAAATTTGTTTGCAATAGCTGCCTGTTTATCTGTATGCAACGCAACCAACTATTTTGTTGAATAAATTGCTCTGATTTTACTTTCGCTGACTGCTCTGCTGGACTTTCAGGGCGATAACTTGAGGTTAGTGGATACAATCGAAGAATACGATCTACATCCTCAGGCGACGCAGATTGGTTTCGAATTTTTGTTGCTAACGCGCGAAAATCAGCATCACTCTTAGCATAATTTAAGACTTGCTTAGGCTCAGTCGATTTGTCGGTTGCCCCACAAGCGCCTAATAACAATATAAAACAACAAATGAATAGTCGCTTTAACATAGCGCTCAATCCTTGATTAAATAACACGAATTCTTCGACCACAAGTGTACACAAGAATTACATTATTTTTTAGCTACAAGTGTAAAAAGGTTCCACATGGAACAAAAAACAATCAGAAACAAGCGTTTAGTAAGGCAAAAAGTTATATGCGTATTCTAACTCTGTCTGCGAAACGTTTTCCGCACCAAAGTTAATTAGTCGAATCCTTTGAATCAGCTTTTCAACCAATTCTGGCGCATCTAATTCTGAATCAATCAAAGTAACTGATGACAAGGTACCGTCCGGCATGATGACTAATTTAACCGATAGCTTACCTTCAATACTTGGGTCTTGTCTTAATGCTCTCCTGTAGAGCGAATATACCGCGCCTTTGTTTGCATCAAGCGTTTGACGAATTTTATCTAGCTCGCGATTGCCAATCACTTGTTGTTTTTGCTCAATTCGTTTAGTCGCGATGGACGCTTCACCTTCACTTGCCGCAACAAATTCTGTATTGCGCCGCCCACTCAATTCTCCTTTGGCACCCATATCGCTCGAGACAGGCCCGGATTGAATGCCACCGCTAGTAGCTAAGACAGGTGCAGCAATGGTATTTCGCTGCGTAAGTGCAGCTTGTCCACCACCCGTTGTTTGTTGGGTATTGGCCAAGTTCTGTAAATTTGTAGATTCACGCATACTTGCTAATGTGTCGCTCAGTGCGAGCACTCCTTTGCTTTTTGCTGTCTCACGCGCTTGTTTTACTTTTTCCGCTGCCGAAACTTCAACGGGTATCTCTTTTTCAGGCACAGATACGGGTTTAATTTTGTCTTCAGGTTCTGGCTTGGGCTGTGGCTCAACGAGATCTTTCTCTTGCACTTCTGGTACTGGAGCAGGTTCCTCTGGTTCAGGCAGTGGTTCAGGCTCAATTGGTACTGGTGGTGTTACAGGTGCTTGTTCTTGTACTTGTATTATTCTCGCAAGTTGCGGTGGTAATTCTTCTTTTTGCTCTCGTGGAATATCAGGTAAATCGGTAATACCCACATACGCAGCAAACAAAAGCGTAAACAATAAAATAACGAGGGTAATTTTACCAAAACGTCCATTTTCAGCAGCCGCACTATCCCAAGGTAATTGACTGCTGAATAGGGTGTCAGAAGCAACCGAACTCATTGCATGCCACCGGCACTTAACGCAGATCCAGTATCGCTTTTGTTTTCAACGGCCAAGGCTAATTTTGTGTAGCCGGCTGAAGCACAGACCTGCATGATTTGCTTCAACACAGCATACTCCACTTGGCTATCACCCATTATGGTAATTGACATAGTAATTGACTGCGCCATCGTTTGAGCAGTCGCTTGCTGACTAGCCTTTTCCTCAGGGAGCTGAGACTTTCTCGCGGTATGGTAATCCAACTCTGCTTTTAACGCCTCAAGCGCGCGCTTTTCCTTTCTCGCGAGCGCAGCAGTGGTCGACACCTTGCGACCTTGAATCAATACTTCACTCGGCGTGACTAGCATTAACAACGTTTCTGCCGCAGCTTTATCCGCAGTGGATATTGGTAAGGAAACAGAATCGTCGGATTGAAGCACTTGTACGTCAGAGGCATTTAGCATTAAAAAAAACACTAAAATTGTAAAAATGTCCATCAACGAAACCAAACTAAGCTTTGACTTTGCCTGATTCCGCTTGTGGTGTCTTGCCATCCGTTTGGCGCGCATCGATTGTTTCATCTATAACTCCGATACTGTCGACGCAGTTGCACTGGGCAAGTCTGAAATACGTGGCGCCGTTAGAGACAAATCCTCAATCGCGTCCCCCAATGACACATCGGGAAACAATTCAGCATCTACAATCGAATTTATCAGTACATCCTTGTAAGAACGCGTCGTATCAATGAGTGTCACAATCGTTTGGTAGTCGGCATTTTGAGGTAACAACAAGGTTATATCTTTCTTCTCGACCCCTTTGTTCACTAAGGTCTGCTTTATCTGCTTTAGTGTGCTTTGCAAGCTTTGAAAATCATATTGAGGTGAATACTCTGTCGTATCACTATCGTCAATCACAAACACTGGGATAGACTCAACTAAATACCCCTGAGGAAAAAACACATCAATACTATTTTCCTTTACATGCACCTCTAAGGTTTCCTTCGCGATATCTTCTGACGAAGCCTCAGCCGCTAATCCAGGTAAGCTAAGTTCAACAATGGTAATACGAGAAAACACCATCATCATTAACAACACTGGCACGAGCACAATCATGAGATTCATAAAAGATGTAATATCTAATTCAGCATCTTCTTTTTTCACTCGTTTTAAGCCACGTACTCTCATTTACGTATAACCTTAAGCGTCGGACGCACGGGTTTGTGGCTGTATGCTTTGCGTTGAAATAATACTGTTGAGGCATTTTACACCCGCCATTTCCATGCTATCCACAATTTCGGTCGTCTTTGTTTGCAAGAGAGCATGAAAACCCAACAACGGAATTGCAGAAATAAGGCCAAACGCGGTTGTATTCATTGCCACTGAAATAGAAGAAGAAAGTAAACTGGCTTTTTCTGAAGGATCTGCATTAGCGACTGCCGAAAATGCGGCAATCAACCCGATTATCGTCCCTAATAAACCTAATAAGGTTGCAATATTCGCCAAGGTCGCGAGATACGCAGTACGTTTTTCTAAACGAGGTACCGTTTCCATTAACCCTTCTTCCATTGCATACTCAATATCTTCGCGTCTTGGAGACACTTTCAATCTATCGATCCCAGCAGCAATCACTCGACTAATCGGTGCCTTGCTTTGTCTGGTTACCTGAATCACTTGGTCAAAGCGTTGCTTAGCGAGTAAAGGCTCAATGTCTTTAAATGCGCGTTTATTCGTCGCCGTGGCGGCAATTAAAAAAATATAACGTTCGATGGTAATCGCTAAACCTATCGCTAATACAATGGCGATAGGAAGCATAAACGAACCGCCTTCCTGAAAAAAACGTGTGATGGTATCGAGGATATCCACTATAAATAACTCCAGACGGTTAATTGATCATGTCTAATTTTGTAAATGCTATACTGCCCAAACGAGCCCGCACCTTTATCCTCTGCACTATACGATGCATGCGGCGGATAAAGTGTATTCGATTCAAATTTTTGGTGTATAAACATATACCTACTCGTTTCCTGTATGGTCGCTTCGGCTATTACTTGCACTATTACTTTCACTTGACCCTGTGTCGGCTATATTCTCAGCACCCAACAGCTGTAATTCCCTCAAAAATTGACCTCGTTCTAATGGCGCCATTTTATCCACAATTGGCTGCCATTCGGTCGTGGCATCAATACGCTTATGGGTAGGTAATTGCCATGGCACAATACTTAGCACCTGAGGCTGCTCTTTGTTCCCTCGAATAGTATCTTGCAAACGGAGCACACCGTCGCTTTCATTTTGTGCATCAATGCGATTGACGGCATTTTCGCTGCGCGTATTTTCTTCACCCGTTGTGGGCGTTTGCGCAATGGCGAACAAAGGTTGAAACGATAGACCTAATAAACACACATATATGTAGCGTAATGTTTTCATTATTCGCTACCTATTTGAGATTGCTGTGCACGTTCACTGGCCTTTATTTGTCGAGAAAGATCGACTAACCAGCGAGAGACAAGTTTAATGTTTTTCTCTACTTGATCTGTCTTTACCTTATCAACACTAGCATCGCTGCGACTATTGTCGAGTTTAAGTAAGGCTAGATAATGCTGATAATCCACTCGTGCTTGAGGCTTTTGATTGAGATACAAGTCATACAACACTCCCCTGTTACGGTAAGATGCAGCATCGCTGGGCGTCGCCGCAATAGCACGGTTCAACAGACTAAGTGCGCGAGAAAAATCACCTTGCTCTCGCATTAAACTTGCCAAACGATTCAACGCTTTTGCATCATATTTGTTTACCTCAAGCGCACTTTGCAAGGCTATGATTGCTAGTTCAGCGTTATTTAGCGCCAAGGCTAAATCACTTTTTAACACGTATGCTGCACTATTTAGCTTACCCAGCGCAGACGCTTGTTCAATATGCGCTAAACCCGTTTGCCAGTTTTCATTTGAGTACGCGGCTAGTGCTTGCAAAAGGAATTTACGTTGAGCAGGGTTGTTCTGTTGATAGTGCTGTTGATATAGGTTCGGTTTAGCATAGAGAGACTTAGCTACTAAGATATCTGGGTCTAATTTGACTGCGACTTGTTCCTTGTCAAGAGTCGTTTGCTCAGCAACGGGTATTGTTTGCGAAGCTGTCGCGTTTGCAGTTTCAGGTGCACTCGTCTCTTCAACGTCACTTTGTTTCATGGTGCGTAAGTTGACACAAGCACTAACACTTACTATCCATATAACCAGCACAACGATTTTACATGCAAAGTAAGGTCTTTTCTTCAGACTACAATTCATCTGCGTTTACCTCTTCAAGCAGCACTGGTTTATTGTACTTTACTGGTAAGGCTTTGCTTAACGCTACGAAGCTCTTTTTAATATGTTCATCATAAAGGCCACTTTTAACGCGATTAATATTATTTTCGTGCATTTGAATCGCGGTTTCTTCAAATGGAAACGCTTGTTCTTCCAGCAAAATATCGTATTGAGATGCTTCTAATGCGCTTAAATTATCAGGCCGCTCTGAGTCCATCAGATCTTGTGCTAGCATGTCATACACTCTTGCGACTCTATAATTTGCCGCCGTGGTATATTCAGCGACCGCAAAAGACATTACTCGGTCATACGCATCTATCGTCTTGCTTAAGGCGTGTTGTTTTTTTGCAAGGCTTTTATCGAGTGGCGCGGTCAGCTTCACACGTTTATACACCTGAAAGGCGTCTTCAGCAAATACCATTGCTGACATCCCCGCTAAATAACGGGAGCGCGGTGTACCTGCTGTGCTGGGGTCATTATTTGTCGATGCTTTTGCAAGTTGAAGCTGTGCCTGCATCATTTTGTTTAACCAATACCTTCGCTTACTGTCTTCATTGGATTGCAAATAAAATTCACTGAGTTTGTATCTAGCTTCATTTGCATTCGCAATAGGTGTGGGAAAAGCATGAGCAAAACGACGATAGCTATCGAGTGCCATCTCTCTGTTTGTGGCTTTGTCGAAGTATTCCGCAGCAGTAAAAAGTTGCACAGATGCTTGTGCCGACGTTTTATCATTAAAATATTGCGCAAGCAGCATTTCTGCGGCGGGCTGCCAATCTTCGGTTTGTTCAAACGCAAACAGTAATTGAGGCTCAATAGCGGGCGTTAATTCATGTTGCGGAAACCGTTGTTTGAAGTCTTGCCACAATTCAATGGCTCGCTGCCAATTGCCTAGCAGCGCATAGTATGTTGCACTATCAAATTGCGCTAAGGTTCGAACATCAACATTCGGCGTTTTATCCATAAGACGTTGCAGATGAGTAAGTGCTTCATTTAATCCAATATGGCTTGATTCCGACAAATCGGCCGATGCGAGATCTAAACGAGCAATCGCTTGTTTATCCAAATTCACCTTGTTTAAGGCGACTTCCGCTTGTTTGAATATTGATGCTGCGAGGGCGTCTCTCAGTTCTACAACCCGCTCATCAGAATAATTCAAGCGATTGATGATTTGCGCATAGTAAACCTCTGCCTGAGCAAAATTATTCAGCGCATAATAGCTTTGTGCGGTAACCAAATAGGCCGAATCTAGCTGTGCATTCGAAAATCTATGTTGGTCTCTTGCGTCTACTAATACCCAAGCCGCCCACTTAATGGCTTCAATATGATGCTTTGATACAAATAAGGTCTGCATCAGACTGATACCAATTTCAACGCTACGGGGGTCACCCTCAAATGTCTCCACAAACCGTTTTTGCGCTTGTTGCGACGGAGTGTACTGGACAATTGGCGTCGACAACGCCATTGCATTGTCGGTAATATTCTCGGGTTGGCTGCGACTATCTATCGCTTGCTTTTTTGAAACTGTTGACTGTATCTCTTGCGCTCGCCAAGCCAATATTCCAGCATAGGCAGCTTCCACCGCCATAGGATTTACTTTGTCTTTATAGGCATAAGTTTCAAACGCAGTGATTGCCTCCAGGTAAAGACCAAGTGCAAACAAAGCCTCAGCCATATAAAAACGAAGTTCTGCTATCTTTGCCGACATATCTTCTACATCGGTGAACGTCTGAATGAAATTGTCGTAATAGTAAATAGCGGATTCGTATGCCGCATTTTTTTCTTGTTTTAATGCCGCTACCGGCATTTTTCGCCATACGTCTGCATTGCTTTTACCCTCTTTTTTGCCACCGTCGACAAATGCAGTCTGATAATCTGCATGGTCGTCACTCGTGTCGAGCGTTTGCTCAACCTTAAGATATCTCTCTAGTTGTTGCGCAACACTATGTTCAGTTTGTGCGAGTTCAGGTAAATATTGCTTTAAATAAGGCAATGCTTGGGAGCCGATTGGGGATTGCATCGTATCGACAACCCCCTTTCCCAAGCCATAGAGCGAGACAAATCCTTGCTTTGCCATAAACACTCTGTCTGGAAAATCACCAAGAATAAATGCGTCGATATGACGGATATAAAAAGACACAGCGCGCGGGTGGCTGGGCCAATTTCTCGCAAACCCTAGCAATACCTCTGCACTGTCGATATAACGGTCGTCATCTAAATACTGTTGCGCGAGCTCCTCATAAACAAGATGTTGGTACAATTGTTCGCCATGCTCACGGTAAAACTGTGTAATCGCCTTGCCATTTCCTTGATAGGAAAACGTAATCGCCATCACACGTAAACTATCTTCAACTAGCCGTTTAATGCCTTTACTCAATTGAATATCGTCTAAGGTTTTAGACGCAAGCGCTGCTTGATTAGACATAGAGTGTTTAAGTAACTTATCAAATGCAATTAGTGCATCGTTATATTCATCTAATTTGAAGTAGCTCCATCCCAACATATAGGCTGATATACCGTAAAAATCGCCATAATTGGGATACGCTAGCACTTGACGATAATAGTGAATTGCTTGGGCAAATTTTTGTTGGGTAAAATAATGTTCACCAATGCGAAACCAAAGCTCAACATGCTTGTTAGTTATCGCAAAACTATTCGGGTTAAAGCTAGCAATAAATTCTTTCGCAACATCAACACTTTGTTCTCTTTCACCCGCCAGATCTAGCGCTCTAGACAACTGATACATAGCATCCATCATTTTTATGTTAAGCGCTTGTTCTTCTTCTGTGAGACTTGAACCCGGCATGGGCGTTACCACTTCATTGTTATTTAACACCTGTAAATATGCCGCGATTGCTTCGCCAAAGTAAGATTGATTCGGTGCTTCATTTCCTTGCTCTAGTTGCACTTCCGCCAACAACATCTGAATATCAGCTAAGCGAAAACGGATTTGCCTGCGCTGTTCAGGGTCAACCACGAGCGCCAACAATGCCATATACTCATCGCGCTTTTCTGTGAGAGAAAGCTGAGGGACTTGATGTTTTTTATTCGCTTTATCGTTTTGTAAATTAGAAGAATAAGTATTCTCCGATGTTCTTGCAGGCAATAAATTTAAGCTCGAAAGCGGTGGGCGTGAACTTCTCCCCGCCAACAACGTTTGTTGCTTCGCGACTTGTGCATTACTTAATACATTGGTTTTATCCGTTTCTTCAGGTGACCAAAGTGCCATACCACAAGCAGAGACCAATAATATAGGGCAAATAAGAATAAACAGTCTCAATAGTATGCCCAGTGCCTTCATTGCGAGCCACCTGCTGACGACGTGCTTGGTACAAGCAATTCACCCTGTAAATCTTGCAATCGAATTTTTGCTAGTCGCGTATTTACCCATTGTGTTTTTAATTGCTCAGTCCGCAGAGAAATAATAGATAACAAGTGCTCACGTAAACGATGTTCAACTTGTTGATGCAAGTCAGAACTTTGTTTGCGGCGCTGAGCAATTTGTTTTTCTAATATCTCTATTTTTACGCGTGTTAACGCAAACTCATCATTTGTTGCGCCGATGCTACTGACTCGTCTATACGCATGTTCTGCTTTCGTCAGTATTTCAGTTGCTGCTTGCAATTGGCGAAGATGTTCCCAGCGCTTAACGACATAACTGTCTTCCATTTGCCACTTTAAAATCCCCTCAATACGCGCCAAACGCTTTTTATAGCTAGGCTTAAGTGGTTTGTTATGTGGAGGATCGTTACGGGGTAGATTAAGAGTTAGCCTCGCGTGGCGTGCATTAGCATTATTCAAACGCTGCCATGCCGATTGCTGTATTTTACTCGTCATGGACAACATAAGCGTTTGTCTTGCTAGTTCTGTTGTAGGATTGAGGCGTTTTTGCATATCTTGCAAATGCAGCTTAGTATTCGCAATATGCGCCGCCTTCTCTTCTAAAGAAAGTCCATTTACGCGTCCAACAAAGCGCTGCTCTCTTTCTTCAAGCAAACCTTTTAGTACCTCAAGTTGTTCAGCTTTGTTAGATAAGGTCGTTAAAATGGCCGCCAATTGTCGCCGGGCATTGAGCAAATAATGTGGATTCACATCGTTGGCTTGCGCACTACCGTCCGTTTCCACATGTGTTACATTCTGCGTTAAAAATGTTCGTTTTATATCCAACAAGGCTTGTGGCCATAGCGACTCATAGTCATCAAAAAAATTGTCTGCGCCAATATCTTGTTCAAACTGTGCAAGGCCATCTAAGGTTGTAGATATTTGAACGCCTGTATCTTCAAGCGCATAAAACGCTTCAACAAAAAGACCTTGTTGTTGATAGGCGTAAGCCAAGCCATAGCTGGCTTGCAACTGAAATATCCCTGGCCCTAGCTCACGTAAGTATTGCCATGTATCTACCGCCGCTTGCCAACGATTCTGTTCTGCGTGGGTCCACCCAAGCGTAAGCAAGGCTTGTTGGCTGTCTCCACTGTTGGCACTGACAGTGTTTATTACCGCTAATGCATCCACATCATCTTGCTGTTTGAGTAAGCTATGTGCGAGTTGGAGGTTTAGACGATCGAATAGGGCATCACTCTCGTGCAGCGCTTGTCTCTCCCTAGCTTCATTCTGACGACGCTGAGCGTGTTTATTTGGATCATCGCTAAACCAGCGCCATGGTGATAAATAAAATGCTGCGGCATTGCCAATGCTTCGAGTAAACCCTATGGCTCGTCGAGTAAAAGCGTGTTGTTGAGATTGGTATTGAAGCAATGCTTGCTTTGCAGCAACAAAACCTTGGGTAGCCGCTGCGTAGTTTTCGCTGTTGAAGTGACGGCCAGCTAAATTGGCTAATAAGTAGCTTGAGTAGATGCTGTCATTTTCTAATTGTGCGAGCAAGGGTTCCCATTCTTCATCATTGTGCATGTTGGTATAGGCAGCCATGTAGATTAAAGACTGCCAATGCGCTGTCGACAGTTCGCTTTCTAAACCGTTACTACTGACAGCTTCGTATGCTTTTACACTCATATCGGCTTGATTATTCTCAAAACCTGTACGCGCTAGCCAAAACCAAGTATTGGCTTTTACATATTGCGAACTATTTTTATTCAGTAGACTAAGAAAGTTCTCTTGCGCTTTTGTATGAAGACCTAAGTTCAACTGAGCAGCGCCTTTAATTAAGGTTAAACGGTCCTTGTCATCACTGGTAAGCGCATTAAAGCCATGTCGTTTATGCGACTTTTCAATCTTATTTAAGGTACCAAGGTAATCTGCTTCAAAATAGGTGTACATGACATGATAAAAGTCTGCATATACTTGTTTTTCTGAAGCAATAGCGGTTTTTGTCAAAGTATTTATTGACGTTTGTGCTTTTACTTGACCGATACAGCAGAGGCATAGTGAAAAAATACCTAGTGCTATGATGTATATGAGGAAGCGCATCTTTGGTACGTATTTACAAAACAGTGGCAGTAAAAATAGGCTGCTGCTTAGCGGTTGAATCAAGCACCTGCAATTCGATGGCTAAGGGCTCATCGCTTTTATCAAGCGCTATACTTACCGCACGCTTATACTCACGTTGCTCTGGACCAATACCAACAAAATACGCCGTCATTTGATGCTTGCCTTGCGGAATATTACCAAGGTACAAACGCTGCACACCACCACGATACAAGGCGTTTACTTGACGCTCTGTATATAGATAATTTGTCACCACTTTGTCATTGATTCGCAATTCAACGGCGTCTAGCGCGAAATACTCACCAATATCCATCGCTAAATATACGGCAACCTGCGTCGACGACGGAAAAAGCAAATCTTCTTCAAGAATAAATAAGTCTCTGTTTAAACTCACCATTGCTTGACGCAAACTTTCAATATCTTTTGCTAGTGCAGAATCACCATCATTAACAACACCCGCACCAAGGTCAGTTTGACGCGCTTGTGCTTCAGCAAAAAAGGTAATT
This sequence comes from Agaribacter marinus, assembly GCF_030160655.1. Classification (GTDB taxonomy): domain Bacteria; phylum Pseudomonadota; class Gammaproteobacteria; order Enterobacterales; family Alteromonadaceae; genus Glaciecola; species Glaciecola marina. The sequence continues at coordinate 105,648 of NZ_BSOT01000006.1, read as the reverse complement.
GCCAACAATAAAATTGCAAGATAAACAAAGGGAGACAAGCGAGAGAGTAAACGCATAATTAATACCACACCGAAGCATAAATTTTCAGGACGTTGGCAGAAAAACCAAACAAAGGCTCTTCACCGACGGGGGCATCTGCGGTCACATCCCTGAAGTTATCGTAATCAAAGCGCATATAATCATATTCAACATGCACACTGCTTTTCTTGAATGTCGCCGTTTGAGAAAACTGCCATTCATATGAAAGATGAAGCCCAGCCGTTAAACCTGTGTAGGTGCTCATCTCTTTGTCTCGCGCCATAAAATTAAATTCGTTTGGGCGAGAAAATATATCTCGATAAAAATCTGCACTTTCCTGACTGTAGTGCCGTGCAAATACATCAATAATCCAATGCCCAATGGGGTGAATGTAGCCCAACTTATAGTTGTTCGCTGTAATGCCCCATGAGTCGTCGTAAACTCTTGCATCTGCATAGAGTGCCGCGCGATAGGGTAAATAGTAATTCGCATTTATGGAGTAGGCATTGGATGACCGAGTATTGGGATACACTTCTCTGGCAAACCTAAACCCTCGATCACTTTCACTATCTAAAAAGCGAACACTTCGATAAGGATTATTTAAGTAGCCTTCATCCGATACGTGTTCTGCACTCAAGCCCATAATCAGATTCTTAGTCATGATTTGAGTAAAGCCAAAACCGAATTTTTGCCTGTCAGCCTCTTCAGCAAAACTCTCATCACCACGCACACCTACCTCGTCCCAACCTTTAGACCAAGACAACGACACTGTACTTAAATCACCAAAGAAATCTTGACTCACGCCCAAGTAAACAGAATTTGCTTCAAAATCATTTTCGCTACTATTGGTATAACTGACGCTAAGTAAGGTTTTTTCATGCAAAAAATCGCCACCTAAGGTCGTTTCTTTACGTTCTTCTTGATACGGCGATGCTGTTGCTCGCACATCAATAGATGCGCCACTGACAGTATCAACGTAATAATTTGCACTAAGTGAGACATGACTACCAACTTGCTTTCGCAATAAGATTGACGGTCCATCGATACTCACTCCGTCTCCCGAATATTTGTGATACATCACGTCTGAACGGTCTTGGGGCAATACTGCACTAAATCCGATACTCGAACATAGTAAACAAAATAAACCGACCATCGTCTTTACGACAAACCCAACAGGTACGCTGTTCATTGTATATTTAGTTGCAACCACAACCGCCACCTGCTGAACCGTCAGCACCGCGCGCCCCTTCACGGGACTCGTGTACATGCTTAGCATAAGATAAAGCAATTGGGTTTCGGCCTATTGCCATAATTGGATCAGCCAAATTACTGCGTTCATAGGGTTTAACCCAAGGCCCAATATCGAAAAAGCTACCGGTACGCTCTGAATTTTCGGTGCTTGACTCAATCGATGTATTAGATGTCGATGAACACGCGCTTAATCCAAGCAAACTTATAAGTACAAGCCCTAATTTATGTCTTCCCGGTATCATGTAAAATCCTTATTCCCGCAGTAACATCTTAATCGCTTTTTCATACTTAGCTTCATCACCCGCTCTGTAACCAAGGTGAACTAAGCGCTGGTTGCCGTCTCTGTCAACAATCACAGTTGTCGGCATCGCGTTAACATCGTATAGTTGACTGACTTGCCCCTCAGGGTCATACAAGACCGGAAAACTCACCTCAACATCATCAAGTAAAATATTTGCTTTGCTGGAGTCATCATCGACATTCACAGCTAATATTTCAAAACCCATGTCTTGATATTCTTGGTACAAGGCTTCCATTTCAGGTAGTTCCTGACGACAAGGCCCGCACCAACTAGCCCAAAAATTAATGAGCACCATATTGCCGCGCTGCTCAGATAGGCGAATATTGCCACTGTCCTTACTTTTAAGCGTGAAATCAGGTGCAGGGGAGCTTGCATATGCAGTTGAGCAGATGCTCAAAACAACGGAAATTGAAAAGGCAAAAAAGCGGCGTTGAGATAATAAGGTATTCATCATTGCTGTCTCACTAAAAGAAAATGCTGGTGGAAAGCGTAAACATCAAATTGTGTACGCTCTTTTCTACACCAATGATATCGCTGTCGAAGACATGATCACGTACATCAAATCGTACCGATAGATAATCTGTCACAAGTAATCGATACCCTATCCCCGCTGAAACCGTAAAACGCTCGTCACCTGCAAAGTCTGTATTTCCTGCCCCTAATGTCACAAAGAAATCCGTATTAAAAACCAAATCTTTGGTAAAAAATACTTCACCATTAAAATTGTATCCAAGAGATACGTCATAGTAGGTGTAGTCTCGCTCTTCTTCAGTCAAGAATGGCGCCCCGCCAGATAAAACTTCAAAGCTCGTTTCACCTGCCGTCGCTTGTCCATAGGTCGCTTCTATAAATACGTTTTCGCTTACGTGATATGCAATTCTGGCACCCAGTACCACATCTGAAGAAAAATCTTCAATACTAATAATGCCTGCAAAAACGCCTACCTCAATGTTTTCAGAATCAATATCAAATTCCTCTACACTTCTCCTTTCAATATTTGGATCAATATTAGTATCGCCACTGGAACGATTTGAAGAGACTACATCTTCCTGCGCCATCGCTATTTGCGCGTGAATGAAGAGGAGTATCAAACATAATACGCAATACGAAACTACACCTTTCAACCTATTTGAAATAAGCACGTCTCGCGTTGTTGAGATACTTGTTTTTAATGCTACATGCATATCTACATCACTTAATCGTTTAATCATACATTCAACTTAGAAGAAAACACTGGCACCAATGAGCCACTGATCAATTCGCTCTTGTTCATCTCTGTCGGTTAAGGCCAATACGCTGCGATACTCGGCGTTTACCAATACCCCATCCGTCAAATAATACCTAACCCCCAAACCAACTTCGTAGTGGCTACTTTTACGCACATCATCGCCAGATTGCACTAAGCTAGCTTTCGGCTTAGTTCTGATTTCTCCCGTTCCCAACGCTAAGTAGGGGCTGACCTTCCAGGCAGGAAATACTGTATGCCGCATGCGAATCGACCATAACTTATTGTCAGAAAAGTCACCTAGTGCTTGTGTATAATTTGCGTCGACAGCAATGTTTCTTGTCCAAATCCATGAACCTGTCGCTGACAGCGCTGCCGTGTTATCTAACACTCCACCCATAAAAGTAAGCTCAATATCACGTGACTGGTAATCTTCAAAACTGCCAGTAGGCGCTTTCAATCCTACGCCATTTTTGAGCACCGTTGCCGTTAGTGCATCTCGATAAATCCAACCCTCAATTTGCTTCGCTTTCACGCCAACCGTGCGTATTTTGTACCAATCCGTGCGCTCTTTAAGGATGTCTATCTCTTCGCCTTTACTGATCACATAAAACACTGGATATTCATCAGCGGGGCCAGAATGGACGTTAGTAAACTGCGACGTCACCGTCACCCGCAATTCATCCGCACTTAAAATTTTTGCGCTCAATACCATAAGAAAAAAGAGGACAATATGTTTAAACACGTTTAGTCCTCGGGTGCATCAAAAGGATTGTTATAATATTGTCCACCGACATCCAACCATTCTGCAATTAGTCGCAACTCTGCGTCAGAAAGCCATGTTTGGTGACTTCCCGTTTCAAACACTGCAAAGAATCTGCCACTATTACCAGCCCCTGCAACTCGCATGCTTGGATTTACGTTAATCGATTGAGTCACCGGAATAGGATTGCCTTCCCCATCAAGAATGAGTTGACCTTCTTCGTCCTCTTCAAACACTTGATTGCCCTGAGCATCAAGCACCGGCACTTGTCTATCAAGCAGGGCGCCATCAATGATCTCTTGCTCATTGTCAGCAAACAATAACTCTCTGTAGCTTGTAAGAAAATCGGCATTTTCTGGCGACGGTGTCGTGGATAAGTCCAAATTGGCTAAAGGCACTTGCAAGACGCCATCAGCGTCATTTGGCGCATGGCAAGTCACACAAGTATTGTCACTAACAAGATTTAAGGCCTCGTCGAGAATTTGACGATCTTTCTCGAATATCGGCGCAATGTGGTCAGGATAGTTAATCACAGCGCGGCAAACTGACGTCCAAGATTGTGCACAACTTTGGCTAATAGGAAGAGGTGTCTCTAAGTCAGCATATGCGAATTCAAAACTCGGCTCAGGCAGTTGGCTGTCTGAATTTACCCATACATCTTCAAACGCAATGTTTGGCGAAAGCATGGGCAAACCAACCACCCTTGTGTAGGTTTGTGCCATTGTATCACCCAAATCAGCAAATAAGGCTGGGTTAGCGCCCGGAAAACCTTGGCCAGTGTTTGGGGCGCCTAAATTGATCGATGCCGCTTGCGCACTTTCTCTACCATGAGGGGCTTCACTTTCTGCAGTATGGCAGCCGATACAAGACTTTTGCTCACCTGGCATCAGTTGCAACCAATTATTGTGTCGCTGAGAAATACGTTTACCACTCGCATCCACAACACTTATTGCAAAAGGCACGTTAGCCGGAATAGCCACTTCTACAGAGCCATCAGGTTGAATTGGCGTGTAACCCAAGATTTCACGCATAAGTTGCCCACGTGATCGCCCAAAGGCGCCATTATCAAAGTCAAGGGTGTCATCGTCTGGAATTGAAACGCTTTTGACCACCCGCAAAAACCTTGCAGGTCTATCACTTGCGCTTATCTGCGAAGGGTCAGAGGTTATTGTTAATCCAAATGGACTGGTATCTTCACCGTCTACGTCGTAGACACTCTTTATATGCAAGACGCCTAACCCACTATCAATCAAACTTGTAGCCGTTCTATCGATTGTTGTTGACGGATTAGCTGGAAACGGTTTTGTCTCCATCGCAACCACTTCACTCACGACTTTATCCGTTACTGGTAACCCGAGTGACAATTGCGTATTTTCTGCTGGATCAAACATCCATAAGCCGTAAACAGGCGGCGCTAACTCAAATGCCTCGTCTGCAATATTATCAATTGTACAAGGCGCTATTTTGCGTTCAATAGCAGGCTGTTCAGTGTCATCAGTTGGTTCTTCTACGTTCTCGAGGGGCGCAAATAATCGACACTGGCTCCAACTATATAAAATACGTCCACTACCATCCCAAAGAGGATACAATGCGTTGATAAAACCAGCAGCTGAAATCTCGCCAGTTAAGTCAATACCTTCTAGCAATGCACTTTGCTGTGCAGACTCAGAGACCGATGAAATACCGTCAACTGGCATTTGAAAATCAACAAAATTGTCAATATCAATGGTCACATAGTCAGTGCCAAAACGGGCTTGTGAAAAAGAATTGAGCCCTAATAACACTTGGCCATCAGGGGTTACACTAGCTTTACTATACTGTACATCACCTGCGCCATCGATAATGTCATGACTATGTCGACCGTACACTATCTCCAGCTCACTACCGTCTGGATTCATTTGATATAGGTTTAGCCCTTTGTTCCCAGCGTTTTGATCCCAGCGACTAAAAAGAAGTTTACCATTTGGTAGTACAAGTGGGTCGAGGTCATGACTTTGATTAAAAGAAATCTGTTGAATATTACTGCCATCTGCGTTCATGATGTGCAAAACAGATGCATGCGCATCTAAACTTTCTTCTAAGCCAGCGTATTGAGGTTTCCCTTCGTCTAAGAGTCTTGCCTGATTGCCTCTCTGACGCGTTGAGCTAAATATGATTCTACCGTCAGCTAAATATACCGGGCCAGTATCTTGACCCGCTTCAGCAACAATATCAGAGGCAATAATGCGCGCCAGAGTATCGGACAAACGGTCATATTCCCAAATATTCCATGTGGGCTCAACATCCATGTTGTCTATCATCGGGGCTCGCACACTAAATATGATTCGATTACCGCTGTAATCCGTTTTTAAATCTTTGATATCAATTGGTAGCGGTGCACCTTCATCATCTAGGGCATCAGGAAACATACGTTCACTTAAATTGACGGGAATGGCCGATGCATTTGCACGCTGCTTGATGAAAAGAGTGGCACCAGGAATAAATTGAATAGGATCGCTTAAGGTTCTAATTGGCTCGCCATCAGACACCTCGATATTACGCTCAATGTAAGCAATAGGTACGTCGACAACAACGGGGTCTGGAGCCTGAGTTTCGGTGCCGACAGATCCCCCCCCACATCCAGCAATGAAAACAACAAGCAACGAGATACCGAACAACCCAATTCGCGTAAATTCTTGCACTTGTTCTTGCTTGCACATTCGCATACTGCCACCTAATTCTTCAATACGTTGACATATCAATATGGAACAACACTGATATGTCAGATCGCCTGACGCTTTTCCTACCTCACAAAACGCACAAACGCACCGCATGGGTATTTATGATCCCAAAACCACTACTAAAGCAATATATGCACCAGCAATGTATGAACCGATATCTCTATGTTGTATAACAAGCCTTGCGGTAAGAGAGACAGAATACCGGTAATTATTTGCCGATATAAGTGTCTCAAAATGCCGACTACATCCGCTTTATTACATGAGTCCCCGTAAGCACATAGATGCTCAATAGCTTGGCAGGGCAGAGATTTTGTTACAATTGTGGATTTTATATTTAAGAATTAAACGCAATAACTAAGTGGGTAAAGTCGATAAAACACTGTATGCATTTGATTTACATGGCTATTTGATGTTTTTTAATGAAATCGTGGCAATTTGAGCCAGACGAGTGTTGATGAAAAGTAACACAAATGACGCGATTTTCGATTAACTTTTTTTGTATATAAAAAATTATCAATATATTTCAATGCCTTATCGTTTATGGCGTGAAACTTGTTAAGTATTCTGGATTAGACATAAGCCCTTAGCTGCATAACCATAACAATCGAATCACGTTGTATAAATGGCCCATGTTGGCAGTACCAGATCGCGACACGGGAGTAAGTAGATATGTTTCGCTCATTAAAAAGGTTCAGGGACAAATACCTAAAAAATATTCGATCATTATCTTTGCCACTTACCACACTTTTATGTACCTCATTTCTCGTTTCCTTAAACGCACAGGCAGATAGTACAAGCCAAGCAAAACGCATGCATGACCGGTTGGCAGGTGTGCCGCCAAGCATCACGGTATTGAACGAAATGGCTGCTCATATCGCGAATGATAGGCCGCTTGACGCGGCAGCAATTGCTATGGAAAACCCCGCATTTTATAACATCACGCTAAAGCATTGGGTAAGCCCTTGGACAAATGAAGAAGGTGATATTTTTGCCCCTTTAAATGACTATACTGCCACAGTAATTGGTATGGTACGTGACGACATTGACTTTAGGTTGTTGCTTAGCGGAGATATTATATATACCGCGAATGCTTCAGGCTTACCAAACTATGCAATAAATAATAACGACCACTACTTGAGTGCAGAAAACAACGGTATCGATTTATCCACACATTTAGTCCGGAACACGCAATCAGCCATCACCGGCATACCCGTTGATGCTACTGCAGGTGTTATGACAACAAGAGCTGGCGCTAAATCATTCTTTAAAGACGGTACAAATCGAGCGATGCTGCGCTTTACTTTGATTAATCACTTATGTACCGACCTTGAGGCCCTAAAAGATACCAGCTTACCACCAGATCGCATCCGCCAAGATTTAAGCCGAAGCCCCGGGGGAGACAGTCGTATATTTTCAAACTCTTGCTCAGGGTGTCATAGCGGCATGGATCCCTTGGCGCAAGCTTTCGCTTACTACGAATATACATATGATGTTAAAGCTGACCCCCAAGGAGAAAACGGGCGCTTGACTTATAATGAAGTAGGGCAAATAGATCCGGCAACCGGTTCACGAGTCAGCAAAAAACATCAAATAAATGCGAATAACTTCCCTTTTGGTTTTGTGATTGAAGATGACCGATGGGATAATTATTGGCGCGCAGGTATTAACCAGGTGCTCGGATGGTCTGAACAACTGCAAGGGTTTGGTTTTGGCGCTAAAAGCATGGGGGAAGAACTTGCCAATAGCCAACAGTTTGCGCAGTGTCAAGTCACAAAAGTTTTCGAAAACGTTTGTTTACGCACTCCACAAGATGAAAACGACCGCGCACTTATCTCGACAGTAACGACCCAATTTTCCCAAAATGGCTATTTAATGAAGCCAGTCTTTGCAGCCACTGCCAACTACTGCAAAGGAGAATAAGCATGCGCCCAATAAATATAAGGTCAACAATGTCAGTGCCATACTTACCTATTATTTTACTTATCGGTGTCGTTTTGAGTGCTTGTGGTGGTGGTGAAACAAACGTGATGGAAACCCCAGTACCACCACCTGATAACCGCCCAGTACAAAACTATACTGGCCCAGCGGCGTCCACTGATGACGTACAAGATTTTAAAATAAATGTTTGGGACAACATTGCCACAACGGATAAGTGTGGTGCATGCCATATCCAAAATCAGCAAGCGCCTGCATTCGCTAGAAATGACGACATTAACGAGGCGTATGCACTTGCCAATACGCTAGTCAATAAAACAAGTCCCATAGATTCATTGCTCGTAACTAAAGTCGCTGGCGGTCATAACTGTTGGTTGAGTAGTAACGATGCTTGTGGCGATTTGATGGCAACCTGGATTGGTAAATGGCTAGACAACGATGCCTCGGCGACAACTATTGAGCTAACACCACCCGCTGCAAGAACCGTAGGTGCAAACAAAAACTTTCCGCAAGATAGTCGTTTATTTGCAGAAAACTTGCATCCGTTGTTGCAAACTTATTGCAGTGAATGTCATAGAAGCAACGCAGCTATACCCATCTCTCCGTACATTGGCGCAGAGGATTTGACCGAAGCATATCTGGCGGCAATACCTAAACTAAACTTAGATCAACCCGACGACAGCAGAATTGTTGTGCGCATTTCTGAAGAATTCCACAACTGTTGGACAGATTGTTCACAAGACGGGCAAACACTTATAGACAGTATTCAAACCATGGCAGACGCAATTCCCAACACTGAATTGGACAGCAACCTTGTTGCGTCGAATGCCGTTTCGCTAGTTGAGGGAACACTTGCCAGTGGTGGTGGTCGCTTTGAATCTGACCTTATTGCAAAATGGGAGTTTAAAACGGGCTCTGGTAATACTGCATTTGATACCAGTGGTGTATCGCCAGCCATCAATTTAACCCTGTCTGGATCATATGATTGGGTCGGTGGTTACGGTATCCAGCTTCAAAATGGCAAAGCCCAAGCGACGACAAGCACGAGTAAAAAGCTCCACGACCTAATTACCGCAACGGGCGAGTTTTCCATTGAAGCATGGGTCGCACCGGCAAACGTTACACAAGAAGGGCCGGCTCGCATTGTTAGTTACTCTGGTGGTGATGACAGACGAAACTTTATGTTGGGACAAACCTTATACAATTATGAGGCCTTAGTTCGTCACGAAAATACCGATGCGAATGGCGAACCAAGCTTAAGCACTGCCGACGCGGATGAGGATTTACAGGCAGCTTTGCAGCATGTTGTGGTGAACTATAGTGGTAACGGCGCACGCCGTATCTATGTAAATGGTGAATTTACCGGTGATGAAGACGACATTGCGGGCAGTCTGTTAAACGACTGGGATGATAGCTTCGCTTTTGTTTTGGGTAGTGAAGTAAGCAGTCGTTACCCATTTTCGGGGACCATAAGAATGGTTGCGATACACAACCGAATATTGTCAGATGAACAAATACTAAGCAACTTTGATGCAGGCATTGGCCAGAAATTCTACTTGATGTTTGGCGTAAGTGATATTGTGAATGTAGCGCAGAGTTACGTGGTATATGAAGTCAGTCAATTTGACACCTATAGCTACTTATTTACTCAACCGTTCATTATTAGCCTTGATGAAAGTGCCAATTTAGATGGGATTGAGCTTCGTGGCATGCGCATAGGCATTAATGGTCGTGAAGAAAAAACCGGTCAAGTATTTGCGACGATGAATACTATTATAGACGGTAACAGGCCTACAACGAATGATTTTGGAGGCTTACCATTGTCACGCCAAGGCACGATCATTCCCGTGCAAAAAGGCCCAGAATTAGATGAATTTTTCCTAAGCTTTGATGCTTTAGGCGATATGCAATCAATTCGATCGCTTGCGCCTGTTCCTATTCCAGCAGCCCCGCAAGATATTCCCCGTCAAGCGGAAATAGGTATTCGACACTTTGCAGAAATCAATGCCAGTATGTCAGCCTTAAGCTCTGTTAGCAGCCAGCAAACAGACGTACTTGCAACGTATAATCAATTGAGGCAGCAATTACCGAGTGTCACTGGTATTAGTAGCTTTTTAACCTCAAACCAAATGGCAATCACTCAACTTGCGATCAAGTACTGCGATGCATTAGTAGAGGACAGTCCTTTACGCAGCGCTTATTTCCCGAATATGGATTTTACGCATGATGCGAATAACGGGTTTAACAGTGCGACCAAAGACAACATTGTGTTGCCACTGCTGACAAACATGCTGGGCGAAGGTATTCAAACACAGCCAGCAAACGATGCCGTTCGCTCAGAATTAGATAGCCTTATTAATAGACTCAGCCGATGTTCACAGTCTAATAGCTGTCACTCAAGCACTACATCGACCGTTGTCAAAGCCAGTTGCGCTGCAATATTAGGCAGCGCTGCCGTCACTATCCAATAGCGCTAAATAGGAGAAACTAGTATGTCTAAAAATACCCGCAATACTCGATTTAGCGTTAAAAATAAAATTAGGCGCGCATCTACTCGAATAAATACTGCGCACGGTAAAGACGATGCGCTTTATCACAATGACCATGCACGTCCCATTACACGTAGAGAGTTTATTTCTCAGGGCTTTATGTGCGGAACGGGTCTGGCACTTGGCAGCTCAGTGCTGAGCTTGTTCGCTAATCCTCAAAAAGCGTTTGCCGAATTGTCACCCGACCTTGAAGCCTTAAAAGCCGGCTGCGGAATAGCTACGCAAGGTGCGGGGAAAATCCCATTTATCGTATTTGACTTGGCTGGCGGCGCAAATATTGCGGGTTCAAATGTATTAGTTGGCGGTCGAGGCGGGCAATTAGACTTTTTAAGCACGCAAGGATATTCAAGACAAGGCTTACCGGGTGATATGACGCCTTCGGTCGCAAATCCCGATACAGGCTTGTCTGATTTTGTAAATACAGAACTAGGCTTAGCGTTTCATTCTGATAGTGCATTTTTACGCGGTATTACCGACAAGTTAGCCCTTACCAATAGAGCAAATGTAAACGGTGCAGTTATTCCCGCTCGCTCTGAAAACGATACTGGCAACAATCCACACAACCCAATGTACGGCATCAATAAAGCTGGCGCAGACGGCAGTCTGTTAACCTTAGTTGGATCTCGGAACTCTGATTCAGGTGGTAACTCAATGGCCCCCCAATCCATGCTAGATGAAAGCAAGCGACCAACCAAAGTAGACCGGCCATCCGACGTTACTGGTTTAGTCGATACTGGCGATTTAGTCGGCTTGTTAAACCAAGGAGATTCTGTCGCCGTGATGGAATCCATTCAGCGCATTAGCGATATGAAACTTGGCAGAGTCAATTCTGGGATTTCGAGCGATGAGGTAGTAAAAGACTTGGTTCGGTGTGGTTATGTGAAAAGTGCAGATATTACCGATAGATTTGGTGACCCTAGTGCATTGGACCCTGCGCTAGATCCAGTTATTGTAGGTGAGGGCGGCATTTTCAGCGAAGAGGAATTTTCTAACGACCGTGAGTTTCAAAAAACCGCATCCGTTATGAAGTTGGTCGTTAACGGTTTTGCAGGCGCTGGCACTATTACAATGGGCGGTTATGACTATCATGTGGGCAATCGTGCTACCGGCGAAATTAGAGATTTACGGGCTGGCCGTTGTATGGGCGCCTGCTTAGAATACGCAGCGAGAGTCGGCGTGCCACTCATGATGTACGTGTGCAGTGACGGCAGTGTATTTAGCAATGGCATGATAGACGATTCATTAGATGGCAGAGGTAAAGGTGTATGGACAGGAGACAATTCTTCGACCGCATCATCTTTCTTTTTAGTATACAACCCTGGCGGTACACCACAACTCATTGGCGCTGATGAAGTACAAATGGCGCAACATCAACAATTGGGCTTTATGCGCAGAGACGGTTCAGTTGAGACAGCCGCTACACCTGCTGCAAATAACGTCAATTTATTGGTTGAAACCGTGATACTCAATTATCTGGCCTTGCATGGTGAGCAAGCAAGGCTTGCAGAGTATTTCCCAAACCATGGCCTAGGTAACGCAAGTTTGATGGATTCATTGACGGCATTTCAACCCATTGTCAACGGTCGTATTGCTTAAGGTTGATTCATTTCACTGCATGGAAAATATGGCGTCAATCAGTGTTAACGTGAAGGTCTTTAATCGAATGAAATACGCAATCGATACCTTCATCACACGCTGAGTAATCTTCTATCACGCTAAATTCAGCAAAACGCACTAAATTTTCTAACTCACCAGAGGCCTTCATAGTACGAATCACGTTATCTATTCTAGGCACCAATTCGGCATGTTTTACGTGGACATAATGATAGAGTTCCAATCTCGCCAAGTTGCCTTCAAGTGGTACTAGTTTGTCACTGAGCTTGTGCTTGTAAATGGTTAACATACCATCTAAGTAGTTGGTTAAGGCAATATCTGCGCGCCTTACACTAACAAAAGAAAGCATCTGTAAAGAAGAGTTGAAATCCATCACCGTTGGCATACCTCGAGTAATGTCATTTGTATGCTTAACGCCTCTCACTTTTGCTAAGCGATGCTTGGCCAAATCACTGTGCTGCTTAATATCAATAATACTGCCTTTTCTAACGAAGGCCGTGGTTAGCAAATAGTAGTATGACGTAGGTACACGAATAACGCTGTCATTGCCTTCACCATACGACCAAATACGCATAATTTCGCCGTCTTTAAGACCAGACTTCACATCTTGTTCCGCCCGCTTTCCGGGCAAAGGGGTGATATTTATTGGTATATCCAGCTTATCGTAGATTTTAGGTAGTACTAAGCGACCAACTTCTTGCTCACTAAGTTGTTGTATGGAAGCAAATTCATATTCTGCGGCCTGTGCGGCTGACACTACAAGAATAGTCGCAACCAAACCTACGAAACGTGAAATGAAAGTGTGCATTTGTCGTCCCCTCAGCTGAACTTAAACTAAACTCAAACGTGCGTGGTAGACGCGACGATAAACAGTCGCAAAAAATAAATTCCTGTTTAGTATAAAAATCCAGCAAGTTTCATCATAGTACAGAATGTTCAGAATTGGTATTAAGATTATAACTGCTGCAATGCACTTACCGTTTGCTCAGCAGAAAAGGCGCAACGCTTTGCATGCCTTGGTGACCATCCAATCAAAAACCGTTCGAAATCGGCAAATGCGAAAGGAATCAACGCACGCCATTCCTGTTCAAGTGCATTCACGTCAATATTGGAAGGTTTCAAATTTTCTAACGATGTAGACAGGGCAGCAAAATATGCATCAACATAGCCACTAAAGTAGCGCGCCAGATCGTCATGATACAAACAGCTTCCTAAAAAATAGACAAGATCTTTTGTTCCTGCACCTTGGCCCACATATTGGAAATCCACAGCAGCCAACTGAGGTTCGCTATGATCTGTTGACACTTTAAAACAAAAATTAGCTAATTTTGCATCGCCGTGGACAAGCGTTTGATACTTAGCTGCATTCAACGTTTTGTCAATGCGAGAGGCGGCATGTTTAAGCGCAGATTCTGGCATCGCTTTCCATTCATCCGGCCGAGTAGCTAAATGCCAATAAGTACCTATTTTCCAAACCTTAGTTATTTCATGTTGTAAAAACACCGCATGAAAATTGGCGAGCCAAGTAATACCCGCCATTATTGTGGAGTGGTTAGCGACGGGCTTATCAATCATATTCGCTCGGCCAACAAAGCCGACGGCATCTAAATCTTCCATGAGTAAACAGGCATTAAAATTTTGATGCGCTTTATCAGGGCAGTAACCACCATAATACTGTGGCACTTTTGAATAAGTGGATGACACTGCAAGGTTAACGTCATTCGCTATTTCGGCATACCATCGATAAAACTGCCATTCGTTCACGTACGACGACAATTTTCGCTGATGAGAAGTACTCGTATTCCAACCCTTTGGATGAACAGACGTCGCCGGCGGATGAATATACTTTACAATCAGCGTTGATGGCAGTTGTTTGCTGTTAATACTCGCATCATTACAATTCGCCAAATGGGGCATATGTAGATCATCAATAGCGTATCGGGAAATTTCACCGTATCCGCTCCACAGGGACTGTATTGTCTCAATTTTTGTATACTGAGCGCCCTTTGGCAATAATTGACGTAGCTGCATTTCTAACATAATTCTTTACACAATGGCGTCTGCGCTAATTCGATAGTTAGCACCTTGACCTACCATCGCACTATTGCGCTAATCCTTTTGAGTAATGCATGCGGCGATGACTATCCATCACAATTGCCTCGTAATTTGGCAGGTTATCAATTAAACCCAATCCATCTTCCAAGCCCATTACAAATACTGCGGTAGATAGGGCATCGTTATACACACTCTCATCGCTGATGATCGACACGGATTGTACTTCGTCACTGGAGCCTCCAGTTTTAGGTGACAATATATGATGATATCGCACACCATCTTCCTCAAAATACCGCTCGTAATCGCCAGACGTCGACATCGCTGTGTTTTCCAACGGAATAACGACGGCTTGTTTATCGCTATTACGTGGATCACGAATACCCACAATCCAAGGTTTTCCTAATCTATCACCTATCAGCTTAGTATCTCCTCCTGCAGTCACAAGGGCATGTTTAATACCAAGCGCTTTAAGCTTTTCGATAGACGTGTCAACCGCATGTCCCTTGGCAATCCCCCCTAAATCGATTTTTACATCGGGATGAGAAAAGTACACCGTTAGTTCAACGTCATCTAAAACCACATGTTTGTAACTAATTGCGTTTAATAAGGTATTAATCTGGTGCTGTGTCGGACGCTTTTTTGTTTTGTAGTCATATAAATAACCAACACTTGCGAACGTAATATCAAACGCGCCGCTCGTGAGCACAGATATCTCGGCAGAGAGCTGAAGTAAATCAAAGAGTTCTTTTGAAATTTTAACCGGAGTTATAGCAGCAGACGCGTTTACCTTTGACAACTCGCTAGTATCTATGTACGGGCTCATTAACTGGTTAATACGCTCCATTTCTATCATCACTGCATTCAACGCGATTTTCGCAATTTCTTCATTTTCATGAAATACTTCAGCATGAATATTGGTTCCCATGATGCCAGCTGACTTGCTATGCCAACTAGCGTGAGCAAAAGTACTTGTTGCCAAAGTAGCCGCTGTAACTAAGGCGAAACAAATAAGATGCTTTAAAGCGGTATTCACATAGTTCACTTTTGCATAACCTTTATGTCAAATGAGGCAGTAACAAGCGCTAACTCATTCAGTAACTTTTGCTTTTTATCAGCAGAAATCGTCCAATAAAAAGGTGTCATCATCAATAGATTTTGACGTGACTCCGGCGTATCCAAAGACACCGAAAAAGACAAACTTTGTCGCTCAACTGAATTAAAGCCGACGGGTACCTCTGTCGAAACCTCGTGAGATGACGGTGTGTCATACACCATGGCCTTAAGTTCACTTAAATGCTCCGCCGCTGGACTAACGAGTATCCACTTGCCATCACCGCGCAACACACGCGCAATTTCATTCGCATTGCTGGGAGCAAAGACTTGGATGACAAGGTCTTGGCTGTCAGGCATTAATGGCAATGTGTAGCTACTTGCCACAGCAAACTCAATACTTTTATAACGTCTTGCTGCCGCTTGAATAGCAGGCTTAGAGATATCAACGCCACCTGCATCAACACTCATTGATGCACGTTGACAGGCCTTCACAATATGCTGCAAATAGTAGCCCTCTCCACACCCAGCATCAAATACGTTCGCCTTGTTCTCTGAAGCATTTGACCGAATGTGCGATAGACTCATCTCAGCCAGTCGATTTGCCAAAGGCAAATAGTGACCTTCACTCAAAAAGGCGCGGCGAGCAGCCACCATATCGATATTGTCACCAGGCGCTTTGCTATTTTTTTGATTCGCTAGCAATAAGTTGACATAGCCTTGTTTTGCACAATCAAAACTATGCCTGTTGTTACACGACCACGTGCGCGAAATTTTATATAAAAACTCCTCGCAAACGGGACAACGCCAATAGGCTTTTTCATTCACGAGGTTTGTCATTTACTTTTTAAGCACAACGTCAGAATCAGCAATCAGATAAATGGTCGCTGCATAAGCCGCAATATTCTGTGCAAGCTCATCTGGGTCGATTTTATCAAGTGTATCATCTGGCGTATGATGTAAATCGAAATAGTCACGACCATTTTGATTTAAACGAATGGTCGGCACGCCTTGTTCAACCAAAGGAATAATATCGGGACCACCACCGGGTACATCAGATCCGCCGCGCACAATGCCTAGTGGTGAAATAACCTTAGCAATCTCATCTATCAACAGGGTTGCTTCGGGGTTAACATTAGAAACAAGCTGCCAAATAGTTTGTGCACCAAAATCTGATTCAGTCGCAACAACATGGTTGTGAAGATTGTCTTCATGTTGCTTAGCATACGCAAATGCACCCAAAAGTCCCACTTCTTCAGCACCAAACATTACGACCCTAATCGTGCGTTTAGGACGTTTAGGTAATTTTGAAATAAGCGCCGCCGCTGCAGTAGTAATCGCGATACCTGCACCGTCATCCACTGCACCAGTACCCAAATCCCAACTATCTAGATGGCCACCAATTAACACGATCTCTTCGGGTTTTTCGCTACCTACTAGATCTAAGATAACATTTCCACTACTAACATCACCCTTCCATTTCGATTCAGAATGTAATGTCAGGCTTAAGGGTTTACCTAAGTTATGTAAGCGGCGCAGGTGATCAGCATCTGGATTAGAAATGGCAATTACCGGAATACTTGCCCATTTGTCACCATCTTTGCTCATCATCCCAGTATGCGGAAAGCGACGTGAATCAGATCCAACTGAGCGAACGACAAGTGCTCTAGCGTTTCCTCGCTCAGCATATTGCCAACCTTTACGTCTGCGCTGATTTGCCTGGCCGTAACCCGCACCAGTCTGACTTTTTACGAGTAAATCGCCGTCAACAAACGCTATCTTTCCAGCCAATTCGCCCGGTTTTACTTCAGATAATGCATGAATATCGCGAAAATACACGACCTCTGTCTGAATACTTTTTTCAGAAGGTGCTGCGCCACCCAATGCAGTGCCATAAAGTGCTTGTTGATAAGGCGTATTTAATGAAATATGTAAGTGCCCACGGTCCCAAAAAGGCATTGTAAATTCTTCAATACTCACCTTGTCAAAACCTAGCTTTTTGCCAAGTTTTACACCCCAATCTCTAGCTCGCTTTTCGGCTTCAGAACCACCTAAACGAGGACCAATTTCAGTCGTTAAAGACTCTACAATGTCAAAGCCAAGATCACTCTCTAGTGCAGATTCCATTAGTTGAGCGGCGGTTGCTTTTTGCTCATCACTCACCACTGATGTGTCGGCAAACAGTTGATAACTAAAAATACTTAAAGCCACGCCAACGGCGAGGCGCTTTGTCAGTCGCATGGTATACTCCAATAGCCATATGCTTGGCTTTTTTATTTATATTATTATATGTGTTCTAAGGATAATCGAACGTTCGGACTTGCCCATATATCATATCGAAAAACAGACCTTAATTCGATGATCTAATTATGCGTGACGAAAATTAAGTCACTGTTTTGCTAAGTTGCCACTATAGCTATGCCATCTTACTACTTCATTGACGTAGGCAAACGTCAGTCCGCATATCACACAGTCGCTGGAACGAGGCGAGTGGCATGGTGTTGTGTAGTATAGGGCATTGAAATCATTAGCTTTCGCAGCATCTATCCACTAATCCAAAGTAAGTTTTTGAAAAGTACAAAAGTAACTGTTGTTCGAATTGTCTTGCGACAACACGGATGGTAGAGCGCGCCTATTATTTTTGACGTTTGTCCAAAACAAATACAAATTCAGTAGCAAATCTAATTGGTATTGGGCTGTACGGTATCTTTTCATAATCAACCGGTATAACCCCAAAACTCAACCAACGCTTCCAGCGCACAATTGGCCAGTGGTCTCGTTCAACTTTGAGCACGTTAAACCCTGCACTATGGAACAGCAAACGCCATTCCTTTAATGTCTTAGCATCTTGGTGACCGTATTTATTTTGCAAACCTAAAGTACGTTTAAAAAATTGCCAAATGAAAGTGTTTGAATTACGTACCATAAAACAGTACTTAGCATTCTCATCACCAATCCTATGCAATTCCTGAAGTACCTTCTCCAGATTTATCATTCTCTCTAGAGACCCTAAACAAGTAACCATATCGAATTGCTTAGAGTCAAAAGGCAGTGATTCAGCATTTGCTGCGTGAACGTCTGCATTCGGTACATATTGTTTACAAATTTTTACCGCTTCGTCTGACAAATCGACCCCTGACACCTTTAGACCATTTTCATCAGCATTTTTAAGCATAAGACCTAAACCGCATGCTACATCTAAAAATCGTTGTCCCGACTGTGCATTTAAATGGCGTAAAAAAATCCTATAAGCTTTCAAAGGTCTTAAGTAATCAAAACCTTTCGTTTTATATATATTGTTAAACCAGCCTTTAATGTCCTCTTGATTAGTTTGTTCCATTTAAATATATCGCCTTGTATTGTCAAAGTACTTATCAAATTTATCGCCAAACATTGATCGCAAAAAATCTTCCTCTAATAAAATTCTGAAATGCATATTCACGCTATACAGAATAAAACCCAGCAAAGTAATCCAATTAGGTACGAGGAGAAAAATTCCCCAATAGCAAATATACATACCTATCAATATTGGATTGCGTGAAAATCCAAATATTCCCGACGTTTTAAGATCAAAACTATCGTCCTGTTGAGTATTTTTATTTCGTATATTGATGACCGATCCAATGGCAATTATTCGACCAGCAAGAATGAACAAAACTGCAGTGATTAAAACAAACGTAGATTTAAGTTCGTGGATAATTATCATATCCACCCACTCTAGCGGAATAAAAAAAACACTTATCGGAAACACAAAATTAAGAACGGATAACACTGTCGGAATAAGCAACATTCCCAACTTCAAAAGTAAAGGTAGCTGCCTTGTTTTTCTTAACAATCCGTCTTTTTCGAACTTAAGCACACCCGCATCAACTTTATTTACAAATAATAACTGATATGTCGACGCAACACTCGGCACTGGCAATACAACGATTTCAAATAGAATGGATAAATACGTAACAACGAGAATAAAAAAAACAAAATTTAGTTCAAACATGACAACCTACTTCTTAGCTCAGCACAAGATGCTTGATGTTCATCTAGCCTAACATTCAACGCATCTGCATTTTTGAGTGCTGCTATTTTTAAATTTTCAAAAAACATTGGCTCATAAAATATGCGACGCAAACACCTTGTAAACGACTGCTTGTCATTCGACAGATAAACAGTTGAATCTTTGTTAGTGCTCTCTCTTACACCACCCACATCATTTACCACTATTGGAAGACCAAATGAACACGCTTCGGCCAGAGCCATTCCATAAGTTTCAAATTCGGTTAAAGAAACAAATACGCTTGCTTGTTGGTATTCTTCCCACAGCAGTTCTCCAGATAGATCAAAACGTAACCTTACTCTCGATTGAAGCCCTAATTGATCAACAATACTTTGAATTTCGGATAGATAATCTGTGTCTGAAAAATATTGGCCAGCTATAAAAGTAATATTCCATGGAACATCTGTAAAATCTAAAAGCCCTTGTATGACCTTTAGTTGACCCTTACCGACATGAATATTGCCAACACACAAAATATTCAGCGCATCATCATTACAGGTAGTTTTTTTACGCCTAACTCGCAATTGTGCTCTCGGTACACCTACCTGAGGTTTTAAAACAACAGAAATGAAACTTTCATGCAAACGTTGTAGATACTTCTCAGTAAATTCACTTGTGCATATTGTAAATTCCGACCATTTTAGAATTTGTTTTTCAGCATTGAGTAATACTACTTTTTGAGATTTTCCTGCATTTAGTCGCAGGCCCATGGGCAAATGGCAAAGATACACAATTTTAAAGTTGTAGTGGCGTTTTTTTAACACTCTAACAAATGGTTCACCAACAATACTATCAAGAATAATTACGCTATGAGGTAATAGGGAGCTTAACCATTGTTCAAATTTAATTTCTGAGTTTAGTTTATACACACAAACACCTATACCCCACTCCGAGAGAACAGAGACAAGCTGTTTGTTATATAAATTTCCGCCAGAGATATTCTCTAGCTCTTTTTCAATAATTAAATACAAATTTCAATGACTTTTTTGCGGATTAATTTCATGTATCCATGGTTGTTGACATAAACCAAGAACGTCTATATGTGACATCGTTACCTTACATTGAATTACGCCAAAAGGTAAAAAAAGTTGCACACTCAGAGAAATACTGCAACTTTTAAGAAATAGTGTCGTATTACTCGAATACCACCACGACGTGCACCTAGTGATAAGCACCGGTATTCGTGCAACATTTTTTGTCAGTGATATTTCTGTGACAATTGTGTGATTAAGTGAGAGATTCGATTTGAAAAATGAACGATAAAACATGAAACGTAGCAATTTAATTGATTTACTTCAGGATCATTTATGACCGCATTTTACAAGCGCTATAATCAATACATTCCGCTCGGATTGGAGAAATGGTCAGACTTTCATGCCATTTTGCTATTTTTTGGAACAATGTTAGCGATGTTTTTTCAGTCAATGGGCTTTTTTGTTACGATAAGTGGCTTGTCTTTTTCTCTCCTCATATTAAGTCATATTAACTTCTTGAGCAGCTACCGGATATTTGCGGGTCTCGCAAATTGGCTAACGCTCACTCGCTTACTATTGGTAATGTTTGCAATATTAAACTTTCAATCTTTTAGTTCAAATATCTTATTTGTGACAATAGCGGTCTCGATGGCGCTAGATGTCATTGACGGATTCGTAGCAAGAAAACTGTCAACATCATCAGATTTTGGACGCGTTTTTGATATGGAAGCAGATGCTTTCTTAGTCACCGCATTGGGCCTATACTTCTATCTTACGACAGACCTAGGTGTTTGGTTGTTACTGCCAGGTTTAATGCGGTATATGTACAGGCTTACACTATTAGTTTTCCCTAAGCCCTTTTACAAAGAATGTAAAAAAAACTACGCGGCTTTTCTAGCGGGAATCAATTTCTTGATTCTACTTATCGCTATTATTTTACCTAACCCTTTCAAAAATTTAGCCTTAGCGATAAGCGCATCTATCGTGTTAATTTCGTTTAGTATTTCATACATAGAGTATTTCCGGCATGAAAACAAAGAAACCTAAAAAAACTGAAGTGCACGCGTTGTATGATCAGTTGTTCGTAACTGAATCAAAATACAAGAAAAACAACCTGTACCCCATTCATAAAGTATTGGCTTTTTCGGAAAACGATATTTGCGATATTTATCAATGGATAGAAAAATATATCGGCTTTCCAGAAACAGGTGACATATTAGATGCAGGATGCGGCGTTGGTTGGGGAACTTCATTTATTGCCCAACATACTGAAGCTAAAGTGTTAGGTATCAGTATTAGTCCAAATGAAATCGACCAAGCCCATATGGTTCACCAGACTCAAAAAGGAACCTCTGAAAACCAACTAAGCTTCGCTTGTTTATCTTTCGATGAAGTGAAAGATAAACAATATTCGATGATAATTGCAGTAGAATCCATCAAACACAGCCCCAATATCCAGCTCACACTGATCGGTCTTATAAATGCACTTACACCTGATGGTACATTAGTAGTGGTCGAAGATACTTTGCAAGCTATCACCTGCAAAAATCAATTAGGCGCACTTATGTCCGACTGGCAACTAAGTGAAGTACTTAGTCAATCGCATATGGATCCAAACAACCTCACTAACGCAAAAGATTCTGTTGAGTATCAACAATTTGATTTTACACACCTAATGCAGAATACGCCGACCTTGCTTACCAACCTAAAACTCGGAATCATGACTGTTTTATTAATGATTAAACCAAAACATATGGGTTGGCAAGCTTTTAGAGGTGGATTTATATTAGACAAATTATACAAAAAAAAACGTATGAAGTACTTAGCTCACATATATAGGAAAATAAATTAATATGTTGTTTTGGTTAGGTTTTGTTTCCATCAACATCTTTTGCTTTCTACCGTATTATTTAATCAATATCAGACAGCAAGCCAATCCATTTTCATTCTTGACGGAAAAGCGTGTGCGTCACCGCAAGTTGCATCAGTTATTATTTAGCAAATTGGAATTTTCTGACCCTTTCAGGATAAATGCTGAATTTAGCCTGATTCTACTAATCTTACTGATATTCAAAACGCCGTTGTCTGTGACTGTATATATCAGTACAGGGATACTACTTATTTCTCAAATATATATTGTATACCTGTCGGTCATGATTTTTGTGTTTAGCCGTACACCAGCGTTTTTAAGCGATTTATCTCTAATTAATACAGGAATCATTATCTTTAAAAGTCGCGCAGTGGCGCTAATAATTGGGCTTATTTGCTTTATTGGATTACTAGGTTACCTCGCTTTTCACGTTAACCAATGGTTAATAATCACTTACTATAACTCTGCGTTTTTGCTACAGAATACTGTAACCATTTTAGTACTTTTGACTATTGTGATATTTGGCTTATTGGATTGGAAAAAACGAACGACACTAGCGCTTTTAGATTGGCGTAAATATCGTTATAAGGATTTGCACTGGCGCAATGTATTTTCGACAACGCATCACTTGATTAGAAACATCATGTTCTGCAAAAAATACAAAACCATCTTGTTACAGAGCAAAGCATCTTTTCAACAAAAAAACCTTTTTTCTAAGGTTAAACTAAAACGGCAACCAAATTTTGTCTTTATTTGTGTGGAATCATACGGAGCAAGGGTTTATAAAGATCCTAAACTGGCAATGCACTTAGAAAGCACTATTCAAAACTACCGTGAAAAATTTTCTCATGCTGGTTTGCATGTAGCGTCACACTTTTCCACTTCGCCCATTTTTAGTGGTGGTTCTTGGCTTAGCTACACTACTTTTATGTACGGCACCAAAGTCGAGAATATACAGCTTTACGATACACTATTTGAATCCACAAATAACTTTAGTGAATACGAGTCCATCTTTCATTTCATGCATCGCAATGGTTACCACAATTTGCTTTGTTGTCCTATGGGCGGAGTCTCTGACAAAGATATCAACTGGGACCCAATCAAACGCTGCTTTCAACCAGACGATATTGTGGATTGGAAAAAGTTAGATTTTACCGGAAAAAAAATACCATTTTTTGGTTTGCAAAAAAGATTTTGTGCACCCGATCAATACGTAATTAATCATGGGTATGAGCGCGCTAAATCACAGATTGAAAAACCTGTATGTGTGTTTTACTGTACAATGAATTCGCATATTCCTTGGATATCTCCAACGAAAGTGGTCGAAGACTGGCGCAGTATAAATACATTAGATTACATGCCCGAACTCTCCACCGACACTATGAAAAGTAACCACGATAAATACTTGGCATCAATAAACTATCAACTCTCAAGTGTGTTTGATTTTGCCCTAAATAATCAAGATGACGATATGGTGCTCGTAGTATTTGGAGATCATCAGCCACCGCTTATTGCTATTCCTCGTATGGGTTTAGAAACACCCGTGCATATTATTAGTAAAAACGAGCCCTTTATTGATACATTTAAACACTACGGGTTCAAAAAAACCATGAATTTAAGAGGACACAAATCACACATTAAACACGAAGGGTTCATGAGCATTTTTGCTACTGCGTGCAATCAAATCCTTGGTGAAGATCCATCTCTTGATCTCCCAATACTATCCAATGGTGTAGAACTCAATGAAGTTAATGATTCAACCGATTAGTAAATGCAGGCAAATAAATTAATGGATACTTTAGCACAATATTGGCCACAAATACTTAAGTTAAAAGAACGATGCAAAAGCATCCCAGACGATGTAAACATAATTGGATTTAATCTGTCGACCATCGTATTTTTCAACGATGAAAGTGAACTTGCAAAGGCTCAGAATTCTCAGTTTGACGTATTGATTAGCACGCTTGTACTTAGAAGTATTAGCTGCGAGCCAATCACCATATTTAATCAATGTTTGTATTTATACTTTGTGACAGATATGGAACATCATTTAAAGACACATTTACAATTGTATATACCACTCGCGACCATAAATATGCATCACAGGCACCGGTCATTCGTTGTTACCCATATGGCGCAAAGCTTAGATGGTAAAGTCTGCACGATTTCTGGCACAAGCAAGTGGATTGGCAACACGGAAAACCTGAAGCATGCGCATAGGATACGTGCGTTAGTCGACGGCGTCATTGTCGGTGGGAATACCGCTAGAAGTGAAAACCCAAGCCTGAATGTACGGCATGTGGAAGGGCCTAACCCTGCAAGGATCATTCTATGTAATTCGTCCATAGCCTTAGAATCTTTGCCCGATATCACAAATATGAGAAACTTCTTACTGTGTAAAAAGGACTGTGTAGAGGACATAGATTCAGACAGTATTTCTTTAACTCACTTGAAAATCATTACTTATTCTGGCGATGAACAAGGGCAAGCAATTAGTTGTGCATTGGCAAATTTGCGAAAAGAGAATGTCACGTCCATCTTACTTGAAGGCGGACCAACCACGATCAAAGCATTTATGCAAAGCAACGCCATTGATTGGCTGCAACTGCATACTGCCCCGCTTATTTTTGGCTCTGGGCATTCGTTTGTTTCACTACCAGAAATAACTGAAGTCAATCAGGCAAAAAAATTGTCAAATGTCGTGTACACGCAAATGGGTGATGCGATGGTTGTCACAGGGCAGCTTTAAATATGAGTAACCTAAGTTTATGGCATATCAACTCAACTCATTCAGAACTAAGAGAAGAACCGACACCTCTTCAGCAAGAGAGCATGGCTGAAGAAAAAATAATACATAGCCTTTATTCGCTTATATCGACCGGCACAGAAAAAATGGTTGCACTGGGAAAAGTGGACGACAGATTGTCTGAAAAAATGTCTGTACCCTACATGGATGGCAACTTTAACCTACCCATAAAGTATGGCTATTCATTGGTCGGCAAAACCTTAGACAATACTCTCGTACATTTACTACACCCACATCAGCAAATAGCGAAAGTATCTTCAGACGCGTTGTTTACGCTACCAAACGATATACCTGCACGCCGTCTAACGCTTGTCAGCAATATGGAAACAATCGTAAACGCGCTATGGGACAGTGAACACTTACTTCTTAATGATAGCAATACTATCAACGTCGCTATTTGCGGCTTCGGCAATATCGGCGCTTTACTCGCTTGCACCTTACATCAACTAGAGATTACCAACATAACCATTATTGAAGCCGACCACTGGCGCAGACACAAGGCAGCGTCATTAGGTTTTGAAGTACAATCGTCGGAACAACCCTTGGACGAATTCGACCTTATATACCACACCACTTGTTCATCATCAGGTTTGCAATGGTGCATACAGTCCGCAGCATTTGAAGGCACCATTGTGGAATTAAGCTGGTATGTTGATAAACCCGTCTCGATAATGTTAGGTGAACACTTTCATTACAACCGTTTAAAACTCATAAGCTCTCAAGTATCCAATATCCCTAAGCACAAACCGAAAGAAAGTTACGTTAGCCGAAAGTCTTACGCTATCGAATTGTTAAGACAGTCAATATACGACGAATTATTTGCAGATGACGTTCTTCTGGCTGATTCCCCAGATTTTTTTAAGGCGATGCGCAGCGGTAATACGCCCAACGGTATAATTTGGTGTATCAAATATCCCTAAAACAATAAAACATATTGAAAATAATTAACATAAACAACAAATAAAATTAGGTGAGTACTATGTTTGCAGTAAAAATTAGAGAATCCATTATGATCGCACATTCCTTGCCAGATCCGTTTTTTGGCCCCGCGCAAAACATGCACGGCGCAACGTATGTGGTTGATGTCGAATTTCAATCCCCTGGACTAACAGCACAAAACGTTGTGCTTGATATTGGTGAAGCCAAGGCCGTTACGCAAAAAGTGTTGGCAAATCTAAATTACAAAAACTTAGATGAGGAGCCTCAATTCTCAGGTCAGTTGACCACCACGGAGTTTTTGGCGAAGCACATTCATGATGAAATTAAAATGATTACTGCCGACGTGTTTTCTGGCACGATAAACGTCTGCCTAGGCGAAACTCACGACGCATGGGCGTCTTATCAGGGTAGTTAACTCCTGTAAGTACTAAATAGGTTATTATGAGTGTCAAATCAAAACTAGGCTGGTTACTTTCCAAATTGCTTTATGAGTGGAACCCCATAAAGCATCGTCGTAAACAGAAATTTTATGCTAATTTCATTGGCAACGGTGATTTGTGCTTTGATGTGGGTTCTCATCTTGGCGATCGTGCCGACACATGGCTAAGGCTTAACGCTCGGGTTGTCGCATTTGAACCTCAACCTAACTTTGCTGACTACCTTTCCCAGAAATTTGCAGCCAATACTCAATTCAATTTAGAAAGAGTTGGCTTAGGCGAAGCACCAGGAAACGCAACCCTCGCCATAAGCACCTTGTTTCCCACCTTATCGACGTTAGCCGGTAATGACTGGGAAAAAGAACTCACAGCAGCGTCTAATTTACGCATTGAGTTTGATAAAAAAATAACAATTGAGACTTCAACGCTCGATGCAATGATTCAGAAATATGGTACGCCACACTTTTGTAAAATTGATGTAGAAGGCTTTGAGTTGCAAGTATTAAAAGGCTTGTCGGTAGCCCTCCCATATATCTCGTTTGAGTTTCTCAGTTTCAGTGAAACACGCATGCAAGAGTGTTTAGATGTACTCAAATCTCTTGGTTATAAGCATTTCAACTGGTCTTACAAAGAAACCTTTCAAATGCGCTTTGACCATTGGGTAGATGATCATCAAGTCGTTAACGATATCAAACAGTTTAAAAAGGGTATTTTTTCTGGTGATATATATTGCCGGTTTGATTCGTGCAAATAGCGCATTTTTTATACCTGTGTTAAGAAAATAGTCATTATTTTAGACAACATGTAAGAAAATCAAATACTAAAAGACTATTAACAAAAACGCTTGGATACGGACCAGTAGTGACACCCAAATTCGACGACCTTATGGACGAGTACGCTGCCTTGCTTTCTCGGGTAGCGGCAAGCTATGAAGCCAGCTTAAGTTTACGCCAAGAACTTTACCAAGAGATATGCATTGCTGTTTGGCAAGGCGTTCAGCGTTACAAAGGTGATGCCAGTATTAAGACCTACATACTGCGGATTGCGCATAATAGAGCAATTACCCACGTGATAAAAGAAGCCAAAACACTCAAAACACATGCCCAAGACAGTGTTGAACAATCGATAATAGACGAAAGTTCGGCTGAAAATAATCACGACCAAATGCTGATTCAAAATCAGCAACTAAGTACCTTATTGATAGCTATCCGAGCACTAAAACTACCAGCCAGGCAAGTAATAACCTTGTTTATGGAAGGTTTAACTTATCAAGAAATCAGCGAGGTCACCGGTTTAAATGTATCAAACGTTGGTGTACTGATTACTCGCACGAAACAAAGTTTAAGGAGGCAATTGAGCCATGACGAATAATAGCGATGCCTTACCCTCTGTCGAGGACAATAATGAGCTGGCTGCGTTATGGCAGCAGCAGCCTGCATTGAATGTAAATGTAGAAGAAATTGTTAACTTGGCTAAATCACAGCGGCGAAAACAACGCTTCTATATCTCCATTGATTTACTCTCAATACTGCCTTGGCTAGTGATCCTAAGTGTAGGCATAGAGCTTAGCACATTGTTAAAAATATTCTTTTTAGTCTGTGCGAGTGTTGCAACAACGATTTCTGTGTATTTCATTAAATTACGCTGGCACTCTGCTTTCGGCCAATTTAATAACACAACCGAATATATAAATGCTTGTCTTCAACAACTACGGAACAATGCGCGCATAGCTAATTTAAGTATGCACCTAGGTTGGATTGCTGCAAGTGGCGGAATTGCGGTCGTATTAATGCAACTTTATTTTGGTGAAGACGAGGTGATTGGCGCAGCTGTCAGAATATGTATTTTTATTATTTGGTTCTCTCTTTGGGGAATCTGGGCATATAAACGCGAAAAGCGCTTTCTTAATGAAGTAAAAGCCTTAGAAGCAAAAGTCACAAATTAATATTCGATTAATGTAATAAAACAAAATATGCCGAGACTACATAGCTAAGAAGAAAGACTAGGTTTAACTTTACATAGGAATACACCGATGGAAACCATAAATAACTTTTTAGCCCAGCTCGCTGGATTAACGATGCTTCAGATTGCACTTATTAGTATTTTAGTCATCGCGGTATGGTTCTTACCCGCAATGATCGCTGTGGTACTCAATCCTTCCCACGCCAAATATATCTTAGTTGCGTGTATTCCTGCAGGCTTTTCTCTCATTGCATGGAGTGGATTGTTAGTGTGGGCGTGTACTGGCAAAGTATTTGAGCGCTACAAAGATAAAGTAAAATCTGACATAAAGGCTACCTAAGTCGTCCACTTTGCAACAATGTTGTATACAGGTTTATTGCATCTGTTCCGATATATGAGTATTGAGTAAAAATATTGTTGGAAATCAAGCATGCTAGCCAAGTATCACGGGTTTACACTGATTGAATTGATAATTGTGATTGTCATCCTAGGCGTAATTGCGGTCATCGCTGCACCTAAGTTTATCGATGTGAGTGTTGACGCAAGAATAGCAAAACTAGAATCACTAGCGGGAAGTATGCGCACAGCTGCAAACTTAGCAAACTACAAAGCGGAAATAGACAACAAAACGGACTGTGCCAGCGATCCAACCATTGAAATGGGTGGACAAACCATCACACTGCGATGCGGTTACCCTTGCCCTCACCCGAGTGGCATTGCAAGGGCAGTAACTGCAGATGATGATAGTTATCAATGGATTGGTGGCAATTGTGCCGGGCAGTTAGGGGCAATAGACGTGCGCTTAAGAAACGCCCAAGATCCAAGTGACTGTCGTGTTCGCTATACTTCAGCGAGGTCAGATAGGGCAGCACGGGTAGAAATATTTAGCGATGGGTGTTGATGGTAAGACCTTTGCTTAAGGGCTTACCTGCTCATCTTTCAGTCGAGAAACCCAATCTGTCATCGTCGCAAATGAGCCTAAGTTAGTGCATCGTGAACAAACTATACAGCACAAGCACACCTTAACTGACGCGCTTGTGCCCAAATACAAAGGTTTTATTCGTCCTCTAATTTCCATGTTCTGACCCAGTCAATACGCATAGTATTAATGGTATCGTCTGCTAAATCAGATTTTGGCGGCAAACCGCCTAACCAATCAGCTTCATTGGTCCATAAGTCGAAAATAATTTCTAAGTCCCTGGTAAATTCACGTTCATATATTCTGCCATCATTATGGTCACCCACCAGCACACTGCCTGCAGGCTCACCATTCAAATAGAATTGAATATTTTTTTCGTCTTTCCACCATACGCCATAGATATGATAGTCCTCATTCCAACCTTTATCTCGCAGTGGGTTGGCTTCTAACAAATTGGATCTTAGGTAATTGCCTTTTTCTCTAACGGTTTGTGGAACTTTAGTCTCATCAGCCTGAAAGTACTGTGAGTTCATTTGATTGGGGAAATCAGGCTGGCAATTACATGATGGCTTTGAATTGTTTTCAATAACATCAATCTCATCTCGGTTATCAATATTCCCGTTGTTTAACCAATACGTATTGTAGGCAGAGATATGTGCCGTTTTAATTCTCGCTTCTGTATACATCGGGTATTTCGCTTTGGTTCGACTATGTATTCTTGCCGTCTGAAACCAACGATCCTCTGGATTTGCCTCGTTTAAGGTCGCCTTAATCCATAACTTTCCATCGCTTACGCCCGAGTTTTCACTAGTATTTGACATAAAGACAGGTACGCCATAGTTCCAGGTAGAATTAAACCATTTAGATGAATCAAACTCATCGAACTCATCAGACATGGCATCAAACTTGACCCATTTTTTACCGACTGGCGTGGTGTCATCAATCGACACAAAAGAAGGAAATGCGGGATCCATGTTGTTAAAATCGTCGGCAGTTGGGCCATTGTTAACAAGCACTTCATTGACCGTTACAGAGACGGTCGCGGTTTGCGAATCACCGTCTACATCAGTAATGGTATAGACAAAACTGTCTGAACCAAAAAAATCTGCATTGGGCACATATTCAAATACGCCATCACTTATTTCAATGACAGACCCATTGGTAGGTGCACTTGATAAACTGTAGTTGTCACTGTCCCCACCATTTGCGCCAAGCTGATCATTTGTGGATACATCATGTTGATTAGACACGCCCGGCGTACTATTTTCATCAACCACAAGTTGATCGTCATTTGCTACAGGCATGGTATTTACTGTTTCAGGTACCGTCGGCTCATTGTTACCAGAACTGCCTCCACCGCCGCATCCGCTTAGTGAGAGTGCTACAACTGGCAAGATAAGAACTTTTGGGTGTGCTAAAAAAACTTTTGACATTAGCGACTACTTCTCCAATTAATATGAATGTAAACCCATCGATTATTATGACAGGGATGTACTAAATAGGATTCGCAAGAATGTTTGTGTGTGCGATTTATTCGGGGCTTAATATAAACTAAACGTAACTAAACACCAATGTAATGGTTGAATCTATTGATACGAGTACATTAGCTATACAACACCGTACTTCAGACTGCCAAATACACAGCCGGAATAAAAAGTGTATGGCTTATCTGACAGGATAGAAGCACTAATTCTTTCACCGAATGTTAAAACTAAACATAGGGGAAACAACTGAAACGACGCCGTAGCAGTTTACCTATGTATAAACGAATCAATCACCATCCAGTACCGTCGCCGTTCTGTCGGTAGTTTATTTCCGAAAATTCATATCGACAAACAAATAAACGGTAGATATCTACCGGAAAAATGCTAGTATATTCAAATAAACGGTAACAAACTACTTAATCAATCATGCAAACCGTAACACTACAATTATTTAATCAGGGGAAATGGTGGGATGCCGCTACACTGAGTTTCTCCGGAGAACAACTCAGTGCAAGTTGTTCTTTATCATATAATCCCGACTATATTGCAGCCGCAGCCAATTATGATACAAGAGACAGCTGGGCATGCAGCATGAATGCGCCAATAGGTATAATCCCAACTGATTACCCACACTGGCCAGCTCTGCAAGCAAGTTTCAGCAAAATTATGCTTTGCTGATTAACGCATGTATGTCACCCGTGACTTTTTGAACCATGTATTTGGAAATTCGGATAACCATGGACGAAATATTTCCTTCTTAAAATTTGATGGTGATATTCGTTTTGCGCCTATTTATGACTTTGCTCCCATGAAAGCTGATCCCGAGTTGGTTACGCGTTTATTTAAATGGGGTAATAATTGTGAAACAGGTGGACAGATTAACTTTGCGAAAGTAGCCCAATCGCTTTCGGTTTTTTGCGACCCTGAAGAATTGGTTTTATTTTTGAAACAACTAGCAGAAAAGTTAAGTGACTTACCAGCGCTATTACAACACCTAAATTGTCCAGCTGAGATCTTAAATTTCCCTGCAATTGGTTTTCATAACATAAAGAAAAAATTAGCAGAAATGGGAGTGTATGATGGTTAACTTATCTGCCGAGGAACGAAAACAGATTCTCGCTGAACTAGAAACAGATCTCATTAAAAATATAATTACCATCGGCGAATTAGTCAAACAAGTTCGAACTAGGTTATATGGCATGACGCAAACTCAATATGCCAAATTTATCAAAGTATCAGACAAAACACTCCGTGATATTGAAAAAGGCAATACAGACCCTCGATTCTCGGTGTTGAATAAAATTTTAGCGCCGGGCGGATTTCAATTAAGTGTTAGGGCGGTTCGTCGAGAGTTATAAATACTAATGTTGCAGACTCACATCGTCGTTGACAACGTAGCGTCATTCACAACATGAGTATTGAACAGCCGCTCTTTACATTGAGCGGCCATTGGGTAGTAGTTCTCAATGACAAAAAAGAGTGGATATAGAACTACCAAATGTAAATGACTGTTTCTCCATGAATTGCTAAAGTAATTCTAAAAGTTAAAGTACATTGATCTCTATGAAATTATTTTCGTTTGTTATGGTATTGTTTTTATCTCATTCAACTGTCGCAGTCGAGTTCTCTACACCATTACACAGTGCTGTATCTGAGGGTAATCTCAAGAAAGTTGTCGAGTTACTAGATTTAGGTATTAATGTAGAAGAGCCAACAAAAAACAAGAGAAAAGATACACCTCTACAATATGCAGTAGAGTGGGGACATACAGATATTATTGAGACTCTATTAAAGTATGGAGCTAACCCAAATATGTTAAACGGCATTGGGTATGCTCCAATTCATTATGCAACAACGAGAGAATACCCAGATCTCAAGGTACTAAAGTTACTAATGTCTTATGGGGGAGACGCCAATGCCACTGCTACAAACGGCACAACACTCTTGCTTTCAGCAATCCAAAATGAAAATGTCAACGCGATATCATATTTACTAAAAAAAGGAGCTGATCCAAACACTAAAGGACCGCATGCTCCCCTTAT
The DNA here is from genome assembly GCF_030160655.1 of Agaribacter marinus. Classification (GTDB taxonomy): domain Bacteria; phylum Pseudomonadota; class Gammaproteobacteria; order Enterobacterales; family Alteromonadaceae; genus Glaciecola; species Glaciecola marina. The sequence goes on along the minus strand of NZ_BSOT01000006.1, from coordinate 72,683 downwards.
CTGTGATGCTGTAATGACGGAAAACATCGAGATTATTTCATTGATGGCAAAGCATGGCGCAAATATCAATCATGCTAGGTGTCGATTAATGATATTTGGAGCAAAAGAGCCTGAATATGGCTCGCCAATGCACTTAGAAAAGTGTAATTCGAAATTGCTTAAAAAGCTCGTATCTCAGGGAGCTGATGCAACGATAAAATCAAGTAAGGGTCGCACTGTTACTCAACTTGCAGAAGCTGTTGAAGATGGCTGGGACAATGGTAAGGATTGCTCTAGTGCTATTCGATATCTATCTATAGTGAAAACGTAAATATTTAGTATAAAGAGCAATTTTATGAATGACCGCTTTGCACGAGCAACTGCTCTACATTCATCTAAAACGTTGACTTGTCGCTCGATAGTGTTTGTAGTTTTATTTTGGTATTTCTAATTTAAACTTTACTTAGCATTTTGAGTCAAAGGCTGTCCCTAAATGGCGTTTCAGAGATATGTACTTTCGGCACATCCGCGTTCTCAAACTTTTGTGTTAAGTACTGAGCCAATGACGCAGCAGCTAGTTCTGCGTTAGGTCCTGGACCTAAGGTTATCGACTCTATAACATTCTCGGTTATAGGAAGTTTGAAAAACGGTATTAAAACACCGTTTTTGTTTCTATAAGATACTCGTGAGGCGCATTCGTTAGATAGATAAATTGCTGCTCGTTTCTCTTTTTCTTCCCTAAATGAATTATTTTTTATATTGGCGGCCGTTATTAATATATTGGATAGCAGATTGTGAACTTTTTCGTATATAACTGCATAGTGCTTGTCTTCTACAAGATTACTTTGAATGTCGTATTTCGCGTAATACCTTTCAAAATCATCCTCATTTATTTCTAAAAGGTCGTAGGGCTCTTTTGACATTAGCTTATCACTATGTTCCTCTATCAACTTATTTGAAGTCTCATCACTATACATACATTGCTGCAAACTAAACTGCATACTCTCGTCAGCATTAAACATTTTTTGTTGCCGATTTAATTGCTCATTTAGACGGCCTTCGTCAAATTCTATACAATAGCCTTGGGATAAATTTGAATACCCTCTCCACTGACTAAGGAGGTCGCTTGATTCGCTAAAGGACATAACGAAAATATTGCAGTTTGTTCTGAATTTTTCAATTTCCTCCAAAAAAGCTTCAGATTCTCTATAAATTTCCCGATGTAGCCGATTGTCCCACATTGCTTCAAACTCTTTCCTTAAATCTTCAGGAGGAATGTTCAACTGTGTGGATTTGATATGTCTTTTTAATCGCCTTTTATATAACCACCTATCGACTATTTTATCTAGACCTTCATATAACTCTTGACTGTCATTCATGTAGTTTATGTGCGTAAACCATAACTCATTGTTTTGAATAATACTCGTTAACGCGTCTAGATTTGTATAGTGATATAAAGCCAACTAACTTCCCCGTTCTACTCTTTAATTCAGTGATGAAAGACATTCTTATGCGAAGCCACTTTGGTGGCAAAATAAATCAAAACTTGTCAGAAGTTACAGCACTAACTTCCAAACGAGTTATTAAAATACAATAGCAAAGCCGAAGGTGTTAATACACTATAAGACGAGCTGGAAGTTGCCGCTCCTAAAATATCCCACTGGAATAAATTATAGTTCTCTACAGAAAGCCGCTACTATGTTTTTTTAGTAGATCGGATCATGTTTGTCTTAAGCAGACCCACATAATACTGCTTGGAAGATCGACTCCTCACCCTCAAAACAATGAATTCAATGCATCCAGCGTCAAATCACTTATATTTCAACAAATATGAGATCATACAACAACCATCTATGACCAAAACAACTTGATCTAAATCAACAATCTTTTATACTTTCAGAAAATACTGAAATTTCAGAAATATATATTATGCAAATGACACCAATGATCGAATCTTTTGTTTTTCACTTCGGTGAAATGGGCAGCCGCTGGGGGTTTAACCGCACGGTAGGGCAGATATATGCGCTATTAGTGTTGAGTGAATCACCGTTAAGCGCTAATGACATTGGCGAAGCGCTGGGTATTTCTCGTGGTAATGTGAGTATGGGACTAAAAGAATTACACAGTTGGCAATTAGTACAAACTACGTATAAACAAGGCGACCGTAAAGACTATTACCAAACCAAAGGTACCATTTGGGATATGGCGAACAAAGTATTTGAAGAGCGTCGTAAGCGTGAAATGGACCCTACTCTGTCTTTGCTTCGTGACATATTGTTAGACGAAGCTGCTAATCATCAAGAAGTCCATGCGCAGCAAAAAATTCATGAAATTCACGACTTACTCGAAAACATCACGCATTGGACGCAAAGCTTACAAACCTTATCACCAGAAAAGCTTAACACCCTGATGAAACTTGGCTCGGGTGTAGGCAAGGTATTGGATTTAAAAGACAAGCTTATTCAAAAGAAGAGTTGAGCACATACCAGCCTTAATAAACTGCTCAGTCGACAGTAGACAGATTTTTTAATTTACTAGAGGTAATAAAAATGGACGTGTTAGTGTTATCGCGGATCCAGTTTGCCGCCAATATTAGCTTTCATATATTGTTTCCAACCATCACCATCGCGCTTGCATGGTTACTATTTTACTTTAAAGTGCGCTTTGACCTATCACAGCACCCAGTGTGGATGCGCGCTTACCGCTTTTGGGTAAAAGTATTTGCCTTGACCTTTGCCTTGGGCGTCGTAAGTGGTATTACAATGTCGTTTCAGTTTGGTACCAACTGGCCGGGCTTTATGGAAACCATCGGGAATATAGCAGGGCCGCTGCTCGCCTATGAAATACTAACAGCCTTCTTTTTAGAAGCCACCATGTTAGGGATTATGCTATTTGGCTTTAATCGCGTCCCTGCGTGGGCACATACCTCAGCCACCTTCCTTGTGGCCTTTGGTACCAGCATGTCGGCATTTTGGATACTCGTGTTAAATTCATGGATGCAAACGCCCGATGGTTTTGAAATGCGCGAAGGTGTCGCCTATGCGACCGATTGGATGGCAATCATTTTTAATCCGTCATTTCCGTATCGTCTTAGTCATACCTTGCTTAGTTCTGCGCTAACGGTGTGCTTTTTAGTCGCAGGTATAAGCGCGTATCGCATTTACCGTGGTGACAATAAAAAAGCGCCAAACGTTACGCTTAAAACGGCTCTATTTGCTGCCGCTATACTTGCGCCAACACAAGCCTTTGTTGGCGACTTACACGGATTAAATACGCTTGAACATCAGCCAGCAAAAATTGCAGCGATGGAAGGGGTATGGCATACCGAAAAAGGTGCGCCATTGGTGCTATTTGGCTTACCCGACGAGGCGACGCAAAGCAATAAATTTTCGATTGAAATTCCAACACTGGCAAGTCTCATTCTTACTCATGATCCAGCAGGTGAAATTAAGGGCTTAAACGAGTTTGAAGGCGCTCATCCGCCAGTAGCGCCAGTATTCTTTAGTTTTAGAGTAATGGTCAGCATTGGTCTACTAATGATAGCAATCGCGTGGTGGAGCAGTATCACGCTCCTGCGCAAAAAACGCTTGTCCGCTTTACAACTTAAAATATTGATGAGCATGAGCTTTTCTGGCTGGATAGCCACCCTAGCCGGTTGGTATGTCACGGAAATAGGACGTCAGCCTTATTTAGTACACGGAGTATTAAAAACAGCTGACGCCGTCACCACTATAGCTGGGGAAAATGTTGCACTCACACTTGCAGCGTACTTAAGCATTTATTGTGTCTTACTCATTGCCTATATCAAAACGCTACTTAACTTGGCACGCAAAGCCGTAGACGTTGAAGAGTACGATTTAAGCTTACCGGGCTTGCCTGAACAAAAAACGCAAGGCAATACAGCAACTAGAGGAGCCAACTAATGTTTGATTTTAGTCATCATCAACTCGCACTTATATTTGCTGCGTTAACGGCACTATCGATATTGCTCTACGCCATACTCGACGGATACGATTTAGGCGTCGGAATTTGCTTACCGCTCAATAACGAAGCGTGGCGCGATACATCCATTGCCTCAATCGGGCCTTTTTGGGATGCCAATGAAACGTGGTTGGTGCTTGCGGTTGGCTTGCTGTTGGTCGCGTTTCCGTCGGCGCACAGTGCAATACTCAAAGCACTGTACTTACCTGCAACTTTATTACTCATCGCCCTGATCATGCGTGGCGTGGCCTTTGACTTTAGAGCAAAGGTAAAACCCGAACATAAGTTTCGCTGGGATATTACCTTTAAAGCAGGATCTATTTTGGCCGCCTTTAGCCAGGGCTTCATGCTCGGTATTTATATCATGGGCCTCGAATATACGCTATGGAGCACACTCTTCGCCGGCTTCAGTGGTATATGTGTTAGTGCTGCATATGCACTCATTGGCAATACATGGCTAATATTAAAAACCTCAGGAGATTTGCAGTTGCACGCCATCAAACGCAGCAAGCAAGCGGGTGTCTTTTGTTTTGTCGGGATTTTAAGTGTGTGCTTAATCAATCCATTAGTGAATGCCAATGCTTTTGAAGTGTGGACGCAAGGACCATTTGTCTACTTATACGCCGCCATTCCGCTTTTATGCTTTGCAATGTTTGCGTTAGGGTACTTAGTGTTAAGGCGTTTACCGCTCGAAAAGGACGAGGGCGCTTGGCTACCCTTTTTGATGACTGCAATTATCTTTATGACATGCTTCGTTGGCTTAGCGTTGAGCTTTTATCCGTATGTGGTACCCAATGCCTTAACCATTTACGAGGCAGCAAGTGCCGAAAGTTCGCTAAACATTATATTTTTCGGCGCAATAGTCGTCGTGCCAATTATCGCCGCATATACGGCCGTGGCTTATTATGCGTTTAGAGGAAAGGCTGATGCCTTGAGGTATTATTAACATTTCCGACTATTTCATGTATATCAGCCGAGCAATCAATACTCGGCTGTAAAGTCTAATATGAAAGCTAGCCGGCAGTATAATCCACGCGAATAGTACCGTACCGCATGAATGCGTTTGGTTGATCGAACACATAGTGATCACAACCAATCCATAAATTCTGCCCCTTTAGTGCATCACTAAGGTTGATACTACCCAAATTTTCGTAATACCAAACTTTCTGACCTTTATACGTTGAAAGAGCCATGTAATTCGACGCAACACCTCCACTTGTTGAACGGACAAAACCGACTCGACATTGTCGAGGGTCGTTATTATATTTGGTGTAATTGATAACAATACGTTCAACATATTTGCCGGGCTTCACTGGCAGATTACATGACATTTTGGAGCCTTTTCTAACCTCAAAACCACCGCCAACGATTCGACTGTCAGTTATTTCAGTATTATTCGATTTTTGCATTCCGCAGAACGATGCCGCAGGATAAAATTCTGAAATAGAGGATTCAGAAGGTTCCAGCCAACCTGCCATTGCACCAGCAGAACTAAGTAACAACGCTACTCCCAATATATTTCCTTTCATAAAACTTCCTGTTAAATTAATAAAAGCTGATAAAAGTTCAGCATATTTGTTATCGCTTGTTTGCCTCATTACTTGATTTCGACTTATGCGCCAATGCACTCGCATTTTTTTCCCAATTCCGTCCATCAAACTCGACTATACGAACCTCCTTTGGTAATTCATCGAGGCAATTGAGGTTAATATCGATACCATCTGGGTTGGAGCGCGGCGTATAAAAGGGTTTTACACCACAGAGCTTGCAAAAGGTGTGCTTGGCGACACCGGTATTAAAGGTATAAGTAGTAAGATCGTCTTTACCACTTATCAACTTAAATTTTGATAAGGGCAGTATTAGGTGAACAAACCCCGCTTTACTGCAAATACTACAATTACAACGCTCACACTCTATTGATTCGGGTAAATCAACTTCAAATGTCACTTTTTTGCAATGACAACTGCCTGTGTATTTCATAATAGACGCCTTTTTCAATGAGTTTATTCCGAGTAAACCGGGAAGTGTTCGATATTTACCAACATACTATACTTTAGACTATGCACTTAAATCACACTAAGTGATTGTTATTAAGTTTTTTTATAGATTTATAGTAAAAATGCAAAATTTAAAAACGTTTTTTCGAAAAAACCTATTAAAGAAATATCTTTACTAGTCGAGCAAGTAGTAAATACATGATTTTACATGCATAAAATTTGAGTATTCACAATTCCAAACAAACAGATGTATAAACTTAAGTCTAAAAATCATTACTTTCACCCCTAAACCTAAGTATACATTTTAAAACCGCTATTTTTTCACACCATACTTGGTTATTCGAATTAATACTTACCAGATAAATTTTCGATGCTTAAATTCATCTCGCCTTCAAGCACAACGGTGGGATTGAGGGAATAAACACACAATTTTGTAATATAAAAGGATTATTAATCATGAATAAATTTAAATTAGCTGCTTTAGTAACAGCAACGTTGGTATCTTCTGCTTCTTTTGCTGCAAGCGAAACGTTTGATGCGAACGTTACAGCCGCTGCTGACGCTAGCATAGCTAACTCTACCGCAATAGATTTCGGTACAGTACAAGTTGCATCAGGATCTGTATGTACTATGGACGATGCTGGTGCTGTAACGGGTGCTTGTGATGCTTCTGCCGCTGAAATAGCACTTGGCCAAGTAGATGTCACTGGTTTACTACCAAATACCGGCGTAACCGTTGAATTGACTTTTTCAGCTGGTACTAACGTAACATTTGTACCTTCTTTTGACATCAATAACGCGGCAGCGGCTTCCGATGGGCATGCATCTGCTGATGGCGCAATCAGTGTTACTACAGATGGTTCTGGTTCAGACCTTCTAATTGACGTTTATGGTCAGCTAACAGTAAACAACACGCTAACTCCAGGCGCTGATGAAACAGCACCTTACACAGTTGAAGTTCTTTTCCAATAAAAGCTATTGATGCTAAAGGACTCATATGAAGTCCTTTAGCTCATCAGGATATATCAAATATTACACAGGAGTGACCCGCTACCATGTCAATAAAAAATTTTTCTGCCGTAATCACGTTACTACTGATATTAAATGTGCATTCTGCTTTTGCAAATCTAGCAATGTCAAAAAATCGCCTCGTATTTGATAGTAAACAACGTTCCGAAGCCTTGCAACTGAGAAACACTGGTTCGGTACCCATGACTTATTCAACGCAAATGCGTTTAGTTGAAATGGACGAACATGGCAACATAAAAAAGGTAGATAACACTGATAACTCGGCCATCAAATTAATTAGATTTTCTCCTAAACGTGGGACTTTACAACCTGGCGGTAAGCAGGTGATTCGATTCTCAGTCCGACGCCCTAGCCATTTAAAAGATGGTGAATACCGCGCTGTATTTAGCATGAAGAGTTCGCCAGATCTTAGAGCAGCGGGATCTGTTTCACTCAAACCGACTATGAGCTATAACTTTCCCATAATCGTCAGGCATGGCGACGTGCATGCACAAACCAGCCTACAGCGGCCCCGACTAGTTAACATTAATAACACGCCACATGTTGAATTTTGGCAAACTCTCGATGGTAATCGCAGCCTATACGGTAATTTTATTATCAGGGACAATAAGGACCAAGAAGTCGGCATATTAAATGGCGTTGCGGTATATACCTCTGTGTCTGAACGCCGCATCCGAATACCATTGAACATAGATGACTCTGCCTCAAAAATAAATATTGAGTATCAAGAAGTTGCAAAGTATGGCGGCAACTTGAAATCTAATATCGACTTCACGCTTTAGACGAGAATTTTTTTGTCGCAGGCAAGTCCATGAGCTTTACTGGTAAAGGATTACCCCTATCTTTTTTAGTGATGGTTTGTCTATTTCTATACCTGCCCCGCAGCTTTGCCTGCAATTCTACTTATAATTGGCAAGCTGCAGAAATCAACGAAGATGACCTATTGTTTATGGTACTGCGGGTAAATAACCGATCAGTGCTAGACAGCGTTGATGTTTTTCCCGTGGGTGACACTCATCTTGTGGCTATATCGCAATTGCCTGATGCTTTTGATTTACCTTGGCGTATTACGTTTAACCCAAATAGTTTTAGATCTGAATATGATGAACATTCGCCTTTGTCATGTGGATTTGATATTGATTTCACTTCCACCGCAGAGTCAACAGTGGCATATTGGTACACTGACGATTTTGATATTTATGTAGATATTCGAGTCATTGCCACCTTATTAGGTGGCGAAAGCAGTACAAATTTTGAAATAATGCAACTAAACTTTACTAGCAGCTATGAGCGCTTTGGATCAGGAAAGAAAAGCAAACAACTAGTTAGTGAACGAGTTTATACACCTTTGCAAACGCTAACTATGGTAGCGGACGACTACAAATTACTTACCTTGCCACGTATCAATTACAGATTAGATGCTCGCCATGACTCAACAAAAAGCAATACTTCACATAGTGCAAATATCAACGGCTATTTCGACTTGGCTTATATGTCAACCAATTATCGCCTTAGTAATAGTAAGACGGGTTCAAAGCAGTTCCTTCGCTTGAGTAAGAACTTTTTAGTTGATGATACCATCACTCAGTTTAAACAAAGTATAGAAACTATCGACGACCGCAGCATTAAATATGAATTAGGCGACTTATCCCTAGATGGAGATGAGTTAGTTGGTACTTCCTTACAAGCTTTAGGCATTAACACCTTCAGCTATTCTCAAAATAGGCGACGGAATTTTTCGAGTATAAGAATTGAAGAAACAGTACTACCAGGTTGGCGTGCTCGCCTATTTAGAAATGGAGAGTTTTTAGAAGAAACCGTAAGTGATAACGACAACCAAGTAATATTTTCCAATATCTCCACATTTTTTGGTCGTAACGAATTTGAAATACGCTTGTTCAGTCCAGAGGGCCTCGAAGAAAGCAGAACGCAAATTGTCGACGTGGGAAGAGAGCAACTTCCTAAGGGAGATTTTGATTTTCGCATATATGCTGCGGATGCCGCGAAACGGTTGTTAGATGGCAATATTCAAAATAGCAAAGAAAGACACTTTGGCGCTTCAACTACCTTTGGTATTGGCCACAATATTACCCTAAATTCAGATTATCAACGGCAAGAAACTGAAGATAATAACTTTGAAGACTATGCCACGTTTGGCGCTGATATGAATATCGGCGATCACGCAATTCGGGTTCGGCACGCTAAACAAATTGGCGGTGGACAAGCTTCATTTGTCGGTGTAAATAGTCGATTATCTAATAAAGTAAATGCTAGTATTGAACATACTTATCTAAATGATTTTACAAGTAGCAAATTTAGCAATAACGCAGATTTTGTGTATGATACAAAAGCTAGATTAAATGCACGATTAGGCAGTACAAAGCCTTTTTCTGCGAACCTAAATATTTCAAATAGACAGCGGTTAGATGGTAGCCGCTCTTTATCAGCAGGAATTGGTGTTTCACAAAGTCGTAGAGGCAATACTCTTTCAAACAAATTGTCTTATTCAGAAAATCGGGGTTCACACAAAACAGTTCATGATGCTTTTTTAACGCATCGTATCCGAAATTTTCAATTTAGCCATTCTTTGTCATGGCAGCCTTTTGACCGTCTAGATATCGACAGTTACACGATGAACATACGTTGGCCACAAAAGTTAAAAACTTTTCAGCAGAGCAATATCAGTTACCGCGCCAACAATAAACATAAATTTACTTATCGCCAACAGGCAAGTTGGCGATATGAACTATTCAACTTTAAACTTGGCGCGAACATTAATAGCGGAGGTCATTGGAACGTGAACATTGGCATCACGGGGGATTTGTTTTATAACAAACCCAAACAGCGACTGCAATTAAGTAAGCCGAAAGGAGCTAGTGCTGCAAAAGTTGAAGCCTTTGCGTATTTAGATCGCAATAGGGACAATCAATTTAATGGAAACGACGAACCCCTTGTAGGCGTTGGTTTTGAAGGCTCACACAACTGGCTTGACGAACAAACGACAGAAAACGGCGAAGTACAATTGTTCACCAATAATCGCTATCAAAAAGTAGGCGTCGATGAGGGCACTTTATACGACCCGTTTTTTATGCCGTCAAAACCGCCTGTGTTACTTGCTACACACGAAGGAGGGACCGCTCGTATTGAATTCCCAATCGTAACAACTAATGACATCGAAGGTATAATTCTTCAAGAAAAAGAAGGTGAAGTTCGCAGCTTAGCAGGCTTAACAGTTAACTTACTCGAAATCAACGGTGCCAATCATTTTACAAGCATGACAGAAGTAGATGGCTTCTTCTTTTTTACAAAAGTGCCTCCTGGGAGGTATATGTTGCAACTAGATAAGGAAAAGCTTCAAGACTTTAGATTAGCCATACCCGAAGAAGCCATCGTTATTGAAGCGCCAGAGGAAGGTGATATTGTATCTTTGGATGACATAGTATTGATTGATAGTAAAACACACAAAAGCATTGAACAGGCTAAGTTAGAAAAAGAAGCAGACGCGTATTCTGGCTTGCAACGGCAGGCGTATTTAGCTTTAAAAGCTTCTATACAAGCTAGCTTAGCAGCAATAGACAATTCGCAAAATGAAACCAATGGACTACTTGCCCATGCAGCTTATCAGAAAGTACTAGCCGTATCGGAAACTATCAACTAAATAGTTAGTACTTACCTATATTTTGTCTATTGGTTTTTATATGCCAAATAAGTAACGGAGGTTACTAATTTGAAAAAAGCGCTACCAAAAATGAACCGGTAACGCCTTTAGTTGGAAATCCGTGGAACGCCCTAAGGAAGTATTACTCCTTTCTTCTCAACATCAGTAAAGTAATCCCTAAACCTACGAAACTAAATACCAATGGCGTAGGCACATCCACCACAGTCACAGACGTTTCAAACGTTGCATCTAGAATTTCTTCAGAAAAAAAACTGTCAACCAATGCAACAGATTCCAACATGAAATTAGCCGCGCCAAAATCTAAGGCGGTAAATTGCACACTCAACAGGTCAACAACGCCCGTTGTCGGCAACAATGGCGCAGTAAAATCTAAATTGAAGACATCAAATAAAATAAGGTCAGCAAAACTGAAATCGTCAATGCCTAAGTCGTAGTCGTCAAAGCCATTCATGTCTTCGTCCAAGGTTGCGTAAGGCCCAACTAGAACGGCGCTATCGAAGGCGACCACACTAGGATCAAAAACAAGATCTAATCCAAACTCATAAATATCGTCTGTTCTTGCGCTACTATTAAAATCAAACGCAATATCTAGCGTGATAGTATCGCCGACACCAACAGTCGACGAATTAGAACTGAAAACAAGGCCCGCTGATGAGCCAAAGCTCATCAGGGTAATTAAACTAGCGATTAATAATTTTTTCATTGTAGTTACTCCGCACAACGAGTTTTAGTACATAAAGTTTTTAGTGTATTAGCGTCAGCTCTGTTGACTACACCGTTACCATCAAAGTCATATTCTGGGCGCAAGCTCGCAGGGTTACGCACCAGTCGAACAAATAGCGCAAGGTCGCGACGATCTACATCCAAATCACCATCAAAGTCACCTTTAACGCCTAACGTCGGATCTAGAGGATAATCATCCACATCATCAGGCACATTGTCGCCATCGTCGTCTTGGTCAGTTTCATTTGGAACGCCATCACCGTCGGTATCTGCCAGTACTGAAATTGGGAACACTGGCACAATGTTATAGTCATTGCCATTACTAGAGCCCATGATGGCAAAGAGGAAGTAAAAATCACCTTCAGGTAAGGCACTTGAAGGTAAAACACCTGCTAACGAAAGTTCTACGCTAGAGGTGCCTGACTGCATATCTACTACACTACTGTCTTCAACGATAATGTCATTGACCACACCAAAACCTGAATTGAGGTGACGGAAGAAATAGCGAATACCATTGTATTTACTTGTAACTGTTTCACCAGCACCAGCTTCAAATGTCGTAGAAATTGTGACTGTTTGGCCTTCTAATAAGTCGCCAGTAAATACATCATTGTTATCTAAAGATAATACAGGTTCAGCGATTGGTGCAACGACCTCAATAGGGAATACTCCGTCGATAGACTGCTCCACGCCATTGGTATCGATAAAGCGTGCAAATAGGAAGTAAAAGTTACCATCGTCCAATTGGTCACTCGGTGGCACGCCATCCAGTGACAAATCAACCGTAGACGTACCCGCCTGTTCACCAACAACCGTCGCGTCAAACGTAATATAGTCATTTACTAAACCAAAACTGGGCGTTAATTCTCTAAAGAAATATTGAATACCGCCTGCAGTATCTGAAACTTCTGCACCTGCGCCAGCGTTAAATTCAGTGGTCACTGATAACGTTCCGCCGGATACTACTGGCGTAGAGCGAATTGCATCAGCATCTTGCAAGGTCAAGAATGGATCAACATCTTCTACTTCACCTTCGACAATGTTTAGGGGGAATGCGGCAACATTTTTGGTTTCACCGTTAGAAGACTCGAATTGAACAAACAAAAAGTAAAAATTGCCTTCGGGCAAGTCTGATGTCGGTGTTGCAAAATCAAGTGGAATATCGACAACAGAAGTACCGCGTTGTGTGCCAATGACACTCGCGTCAAATACAATGATGTCTTTTACAACTGATGCAAAACCAGCCGTTAATTCACGTACAAAGTAGCGAATACCACCTACGCCATCGGTCACTACCTCTCCCGTGCCGGCTTCGTAGTTTGTGGTAACAGTGATAACGCCGTTATTCTCAAACGCTGTATTTACGTAGTAGCTTGTATCATCGAACGAAATACTCGGACTAACAGGTTCTTCAATCGTGATAGTGGTCTCTGCAGTAAAGTCTCCCTCGTCACTTGTAGCAGTAATAACCACGTTACCGGCAGCAATAGAAGTTACTACGCCATTGTCATCAACTGTTGCAATACTGTTATCACTAGAAGACAAGGAAAAAGCTTGATTGTCAGCAAAGAAGGGTAATACTTGCGCGTTAACGGTGCCCGTTTGACCCACGGCCAAAATATCTTCTTCAGCAGTAATCACAATACCTGTAACATCACCCGGCACGTCGCGGACATCGTCGCTAAAGTTGAATACTTTCAAGGCCATGCTAGCAATGTGACCTGTGCTGTCAGGAAAGCTCACAGTAACGGCATTGCTTTCTTCTAATAGTGACATTGGTACCGCAACTTCAAGCAAACTAAAAAAGCGTGGACGTTCAGCTTGGTTATCACCCGCATAAACGACATCACCAGAAAGGGCTGTACCGTTTACTGTAACGACCGGTGCAAGAGACAAACCATGGTCACGACCAACAGCGAAACGCAGTACCGCTTCACCAAAGTCGCTTGTATTTACACCGTTGATAGTAAACGGTATAGCTGTATTTTCAGTAATTTCTTGTAGGTAACTTGTGGCGTAGTATTTACTCTCTGAAGATTCTTCATCAATAGTAATATCAGATACAAAAGTATATTCAATGATGGCGCTTGCTTCTGCGCCAAGATTAATGCTTTCAGGTGCTGATGCCGTTGTTTCATTGCTAAGTACTGGCGTATTAGCATCTAGATAAAGTTGCTTTATTTTTACCGACTGGACACCATTGCCTTCTGCACCAAAGGTTTGAAGGTACACTTCTTCAGTATCTCGGCTGAGGTTACTCAAAATGACATAGACTTTATTGTCTGCAACGTAACTGTCAACAAGCACATTTGGGTTAGACGAAGTAGTATCTACACGCGTACCTTCTACATCTGACCACAGTTCATAAAATTTTACTTGCTCTGTGAATACCCAATTGTCACCTGTTTCACCAATGCCTTCGTGTGCTTGACGTAAAAGTCTCCAAGGGTAAGGGTTACCATCAACCGTACCCCATGTCGCTTTTGCTACAATGAAAGGTAGTGTTTTTAGCACACTATCCGGTCTGTCCATAAATTGCATCATCATCGGGCTCATCGCCTTCATGAAATGCCAATCTCTTAGTGGAGACCACGCTTGATCTTCTAAAAAGTGATCGCGCCCGCCATATTCTGAAATTACCCAAGGCTTTTGAGTACTAAGTGCTAATTGACTGTAATGTTCCATCATGTCCATTGTTGCTTCGACACGCCCACCTTTAAAGTAATCTACAGTTCTATCGCCGCCTTTAGAATTAAAGTCATATAGATGGATAGAGAAAAAGTCCATATGATTACCGCTGGTATCAATAAACAACTTCATTCGTTCCGCCCACCGTTCGAAATTACGTTCTTCGAAAATAGGAAAAGCTGTTGTGTAACCACCAATAAGTACATCACTATTAAATAAACGAATATTGTCAGCGACATCATTATGAAATTGAAAAACGTCTATTGGAGGGGTTGTACCTGTCGTTGTTAATTCATAGAGCGGTTCATTTAAGATTTCTAGAATACTTGGACGTGGGTGACCTTCTGTAACAGATTCACCATCGTTTCTGTAAAATTCATTTAAAAAACGTCCCATGAATTCACCGACAGCATCTGCGCCACCAATTTCCCAGCCTTCATGATCTGCACAACAAGGGTTTGTGATGTGTACCGGCCAGAATGGATTGACTTGCCCACCAATCATCACATCAGCTTTGTCATCATATTGGTGCCTGTCTGCTCTGTTAACGCCATATACTGTTTCTCTTGTATATTCCCCTTGAGAGGCTATCCAATTTGGGTCAGCAAACCCAGGACGACTTGGGTCTTGCACCGCTTGGTTAATATTCCAAGGCATTGAACCGTTGTCACGACCAAAATACACATTCAAATCGTTGATTAGGTATTCAAGTTTATCTTCTTCACCTGTCCAATCGTTTTCGTTTATGGACGAATGCACAGTGATAAATTTTCTTCTATCAAACTCAGATACACCGTTCTTGCTATGTTTAGTATCTACGTTGATGACCGTCTCAGTTTGGGCATAAATACTCGTTGGCATTAATGCTATACCGACAGCTAAAACTAGCCCCTTGGTAACGCGCTTCATTAGCGATTCCTCTCAATTAATCAAATATACAAAATCATACGGAGGTATGAATTTAACCCGTACATTCTAAATAATTCACAATTAATTGTTAACAATTCTTAACAATATTGTTTAGTTTCGTTAAAACTTAGAAGTGTTTTAGACAGTAAGGTATTGATTAACTAGACTATTATTTTTTTGTCATTTTTTGTCGTTAGTTGTATTACAAGAACACAAATTAACCTTTTATTTACAATGATTAATTTATTATGTGTAGACTATATATTTAGATGTGTATTAGGATTAAAATTGATGATTTTTAATGTTTCGTATTGAAACGTTTAGAACGTCTTGCCGGACTACTAAAATAATATGTAAGAAATTTTTAATAAATTATAGGCAAAAAAAAACTAGCGCAACGCTAGCTTTTTTAATATTCGATTTAAACCAGTCAGATATTACTTTCGCAGTTTTTGAATCAATCTTAATTGAGCGATCGCTTCAGATAATTCAATCGCTGCTTCTGCGTAATCAAAATCAGCACCGTCTGCTTGTGCAATTTTTTCTTCCGCATGCTTCTTAGCTTCTAATGCTGAAGACTCATCAATATCATCGGCACGTAATGCAGTATCTGCTAACACTGTTATTTGGCTAGGTTGAACTTCTAGAGTCCCGCCAGCAACATACAAAAACTCCTCTTCGCCATGTTGCTTAACTAGTCTTAGCATGCCAGGTTTAATGCCTGTTAACAAAGGCGCATGGCCGGGATTAATACCCAACTCACCTTCGCTACCAGAAACTTGGATGCTTTCAACTAAACCCGAGAAAATCGAGTCTTCAGCGCTTACTACATCCAAGTGAACTGTCATAGCCATATTAAATCTCCCGTAATCTATTAACTTAGATTACTTTTTAGCCTTCTCAAGTGCTTCTTCGATAGAGCCAACCATGTAGAACGCTTGTTCTGGAAGGTCGTCATATTCGCCACTTAGAATACCTTTAAAGCCAGCAATCGTATCTTTAAGCGAAACGTACTTACCAGGAGAACCAGTAAATACTTCTGCTACGAAGAACGGTTGAGACAAGAAACGTTGAATTTTACGCGCACGTGTTACCACTTGCTTGTCTTCATCAGATAACTCATCCATACCTAAGATTGCAATGATATCTTTTAGCTCTTTATAACGCTGAAGCACAGATTGAACACCACGTGCAGTATCGTAATGGTCTTGACCAATAACAAGTGGATCAAGCTGACGCGACGTTGAATCCAAAGGATCAACTGCTGGGTATATACCCAATGAAGCAATATCACGAGACAATACAACCGTTGCATCCAAGTGAGCAAAGGTAGTTGCTGGCGATGGATCAGTTAAGTCATCCGCAGGTACATATACGGCCTGAATAGACGTAATCGAACCCGTCTTAGTAGACGCAATACGTTCTTGAAGTACACCCATTTCTTCAGCAAGTGTTGGCTGATAACCAACCGCAGAAGGCATACGACCAAGTAGTGCAGATACTTCAGTACCCGCCAATGTATAACGGTAGATGTTATCAACAAAGAAAAGTACGTCACGACCTTCGTCACGGAATTTCTCCGCCATCGTTAAACCTGTTAATGCAACACGCAAACGGTTTCCTGGTGGCTCGTTCATCTGACCATATACCAGCGATACTTTATCTAGTACGTTTGATTCGTTCATTTCATGATAGAAATCGTTACCCTCACGAGTACGCTCACCAACACCTGCGAATACTGAGTATCCACTGTGTTCAATTGCGATATTACGAATTAATTCCATCATGTTTACAGTTTTACCAACACCCGCACCACCGAACAATCCAACTTTACCACCCTTTGCGAATGGACATACTAAGTCGATTACTTTGATACCAGTTTCGAGTAGTTCAACTGAGCTTGATTGATCTTCATAGCTTGGCGCTTCACGGTGAATAGACATTCTTTCTTCTTCACCGATTGGGCCAGCTTCGTCGATTGGGTTACCCAATACATCCATTATACGACCTAAGGTCGCTTTACCTACTGGAACTTGTATTGCTTCACCTGTATTTTCTACTGCTATACCGCGACGTAAACCGTCTGTAGTCCCTAGCGCAATTGTTCGTACAACACCACCACCAAGCTGTTGTTGTACTTCCAATGTTAAGCCCGCTAAGTCACCTTCGGTCACTTTAAGTGCATCGTATACACGTGGTACTAATTCTTGCGGATATTCAATGTCCACAACAGCACCAATGATTTGGACGACCTTACCTTGACTCATAATTTGTCCTCTTAAACTTTAAATTCTTTACCTAAACAGCAGCTGCACCGCTCACAATTTCGCTTATCTCTTGCGTAATCGCGGCTTGTCGCGCTTTGTTATAAACTAACTGCAAGTCATCAATGAGATTACCAGCATTATCAGTAGCGGCTTTCATTGCTACCATACGTGCTGCTTGTTCTGACGCTGCATTCTCTACAACGCCTTGATACACTTGTGATTCGATGTATCTAACCATCAGTTTTTCCAAAATTTCTTTTGGATCTGGCTCATAAATGTAATCCCAGCGATGCTTTAATCCTTCATCTTCTGATTTAGGTAAAGGTAATAGCTGACTGATCAATGGTTCTTGTGACATGGTATTTACAAATTTGTTGTAAACCAAATAGATACGGTCTAATTCACCGTTATCGTATGCATCAAGCATCACTTTAACAACACCTACTACATCACTAACACTTGGTTTGTCGCCAAGACCCGATTCAGCAGCAAGTACTTTGCCACCAAAACGACCGAAGAAGCCAACAGCTTTTGAACCTAAGGCAGCAAAACTTACATCTGCACCTTGTTCTTTATAACTACGAACTTTTCCAGCCACTGCCTTGAATTCATTGGTGTTTAAACCACCACATAATCCACGGTCAGTAGATACAACGATAAAACCAACGTTCTTGACTTCACGATCTTCCAAATATGGATGACGAAATTCAAGATTTCCGTTAGCAATATGACCAATCACTTTTAGCATGCTTTGTGCATAGGGACGGCCAGCGCTCATGCGCTCTTGTGCACGCTTCATTTTTGAAGCAGCAACCATCTCCATTGCATTGGTAATTTTTTGAGTATTTTTAATACTCCCAATCTTACCTTTTATCTCTTTTCCGCTAGCCATGACACTTTCTCCGATTACTCAACAATGTGCCCCACATATAAGTGAGGCAAAATTGATTACCAAGTTTGGGTTGCTTTGAACGAATCAAATGCAGCTTTTAGTTGGCTTTCAATATCACTATTGTAGTTACCCGTTTCATTGATAGTGTTCATCAACTCAGCGCTTTCACTGTTCATGTAAGAGTGCAGGGCAGATTCAAAATCCAGTACTTTATTCAATTCAACGTCTTTCAAATAGCCTTTCTCTGCAGCAAACAACGATACCGCTGTTTCGGCCACAGAAAGTGGTGCATATTGATTCTGTTTCATTAATTCAGTCACACGTTCACCATGCTCAAGCTGTTCACGTGTTGCTTCATCAAGGTCAGAAGCAAATTGCGAGAACGCCGCTAGTTCACGATATTGCGCAAGTGCTAAACGAATACCACCACCAAGCTTCTTCACAATTTTGGTTTGTGCAGCACCACCAACTCGAGACACTGAAATACCTGCATTTACCGCCGGACGAATACCCGCGTTAAATAAGTCAGTTTCTAGGAAGATCTGACCGTCAGTAATTGAGATTACGTTGGTTGGTACAAATGCTGAAACATCACCTGCTTGTGTCTCAATGATAGGTAGCGCGGTTAATGAACCGGTTTTACCTTTCACTTCGCCATTGGTATATTTTTCAACATAATTTGCGTTAACACGTGCAGCACGCTCAAGAAGACGTGAGTGAAGATAGAATACGTCACCAGGGTATGCTTCACGTCCAGGTGGACGTTTAAGCAATAGTGATACCTGACGATATGCTACCGCTTGCTTAGATAAGTCATCATATACAATAAGCGCGTCTTCACCGCGATCGCGGAAGTATTCACCCATCGTACAGCCAGAATATGGCGCAAGGTATTGTAATGCAGCAGATTCAGATGCAGATGCAGCCACAATAATGGTGTGACCCATCGCGCCGTGCTCTTCTAACTTACGTACAACATTAGCGATGGTTGACGCTTTTTGACCAATCGCCACATAAACACATTTAACGCCTGTGTTTTTCTGGTTAATGATTGCATCGATTGCTAAAGCAGTTTTACCTGTTTGGCGGTCACCGATAACTAATTCACGCTGACCACGACCAATTGGAATCATTGAATCAACAGACTTATAACCAGTTTGTACCGGCTGATCTACTGATTGACGCTCAATTACGCCCGGTGCAATTTTCTCAACTGGTTCAAAACCAGAAGCGTCAATTGCGCCTTTTCCATCTATTGGTGCACCTAATGTATTTACAACGCGACCCAAAAGTGCAGGACCTACTGGCACTTCCAATATACGACCGGTTGAATTTACTTTTACACCTTCCTGAAGGTCAGCATATGGACCCATTACAACGGCACCAACTGAATCTCGTTCAAGGTTTAGTGCAATGGCGTATCGACCGCCAGGAAGTTCAATCATCTCACCTTGCATTACATCAGCAAGGCCGTGAATGCGAATGATACCGTCAGTTACACCAACGATTGTTCCTTCATTTCTCGCTTCACTTTTTACATCAAACTGTTCAATTCTTTTTTTGATCAGTTCAGCAATTTCAGTGGAATTAAGTTGCATGCTCTTATCCCCGTTATGCTTGCAACGCGTCTTTCAGACGGTTCAATTTTGAATTTACGGAACCATCAATCACTGTATCGCCGGCTCTTATAATTAAGCCAGCAACTAAGCTAGGATCCACGTTACAATTAAGCTGTATTTTGCGCGCAAATCGTTTTTCCAATGCGGCACTAACTTTGGTTTGTTGCTCTACACCAAGTTCACTAGCAGATGTTACATCAACATCTAATACTTTTTCGTACTCAGTTTTAAGTGCATTAAAGCTTTCTGCGATTGCGGGTAGGGCAGCCAGGCGTTCGTTTTCAGCTAAAACTTTAATAAAGTTTTGGCCATTTTCATTTAATTGCTCACCGCAAATTGAAATGAAAATTTCTGCAAGTTTACTTGCAGCAACGGAACCTGCTAACAATTCGCTCATCGCTTCATTATTTGCAACTTCACCAGCGAAAACCAGCATACTTTGCCAGTTTTCAATGTCAGACTTTTCTACCGCAAAATCAAAAGCTGCTTTTGCGTAGGGGCGAGCGACAGTTGTCAATTCAGACATGGCGCTACTCCCTTAAAGCTCTTCGACAAGTTTTTCAACAATGTCGTTTTGCGCTTGCGCATCGATTTCGCGTTGAAGAATTTGTTGGGCACCAACAATCGCTAAAGAAGCCACTTGCTTGCGCAGTTCCTCTTTTACTCGATTCTTCTCAGCTTCAATTTCGGCATGACCTTGTGCGATGATTTTCTCACGCTCAGAGTGACCACGTTGCGTTTCTTCATCAACTAGTTGATTGGCACGCTTTTTCGCTTGTTCGATTATTTCAGCAGCTTGCGTTTTCGCATCTTTCAATTGCTCAGACACTTTTGCTTGAGCTAATTCCAGATCCTTTTCAGCACGTTCACCTGCTGCTAAGCCATCGGCAATCGTTTTTTGACGGTCTTCAATTGCGGCCATTAATGGCGGCCATACCATTTTCATACAGAAATATACGAAAACAGCAAAAGCAATTAATTGACCAATTAGAGTGGCGTTGATACTCACGTCCGCTCCTCCTTAATATAGTTCGCTAAAAGTAAGTTAATAGTGATTAAAGCGCGAACAACATGTACAAGCCAATACCAACACCGATCATAGCGATCGCATCGATAAGACCAGCAACGATAAACATTTTAGTTTGAAGCGTAGGTGCAAGTTCTGGTTGACGAGCTGCAGACTCTAGGAATTTACCACCAAGTAAACCAAACCCGATAGCAGTACCAAGAGCACCCATACCAATTAGTATAGCAACTGCGATATATAACATGTAAATCTCCGATTTTTAGTTAAGTTAAAATTAAAAGTGTTTAAATTAGTGTTTTTCACATGCAAGGCTGAGATAAACAATCGTCAGCATCATGAATACAAAAGCTTGTAACGGTAGCACCAGAATATGGAACGCTGCCCATATAAAGTGCAGCGGTAACTGTGCAAGACCAATGGTTGCGATCAATATGAAGATAAGCTCAGAGGCATATAAATTACCAAACAAACGCAATGCAAGTGATAAGGGTCTAGCTAACAGTGTTACAGATTCCAAAATAAAGTTTACTGGAATAAATGCTGGATGATTAAAAGGCTGCATGGTGAGTTCTTTTGTAAAACCACCAAACCCTTTCATTTTAATTGAATAGAAAAGAATTAAGATAAATACGCCAAGTGCTAATGCAAATGTAAGATTCAAGTCAGTAGTTGGCACTGCTTTCATATATACATCGTGAGGGTCCATACCAAACCCATATTCACCCACCATACCCGCAATCATCGGTAATATGTCTACTGGAACTAAATCCATAAGGTTCATTAGCAATACCCAAACAAATATGGTCAATGCCAATGGCGCAATAAGTTCACTTTTACCATGGAAGGTGCTTTTCACGTTGCTATCGACAAAGTCGAAGATAATTTCTACAAATGCTTGTAACTTACCTGGTACGCCAGTAGTAGCCGTTTTTGCAACGCTGCGGAAAATAAATAAGAAAAGTAGACCAAGACCAATAGACCAACCTAGTGTATCAACGTGCCATACCCAAAAACCTGCATCTTCACAAGCTTTGTTGAAGACAATGCCTTCGTCGGTAGAACACATTCTAGCGTTGGTTAAGTGGTGTTTGATATATTCAGTAGTGGTATATTCAGACGCCATTTTATAACCCAAATTGTGTAATTTAAAAATCGTTATTATTTGTTCGGTTCATCTAATGCTGATTAAACCAAAACATTGCAAGCCACTGGCTCACAGTTACTATTGCATATGCACCAAGTAAAAAAAGTGGGTGCGCAGTAAACACGGAAAACGCAACAATAAATATTAAACTAGTAAGAGCCAACTTTAATTTCATACCTTGACTCAAACTGCGAACAACCTGTTGATTCTTGCTCGCACCAGCATGTCGGAATATCCAAAATGCAAAAATACAGTGGGGTAATACAAAACTAATTACACCAAGCGCAACTGATGATACGTAATACGGCCAAATTAGTGCACAAATTATGATCATTGTGGCACTAAGCACTAATTGAACAGCGATACCTTTTATTGCAAGGCTTTTACCTGACGCTGCCAAATCGGTCTGCATTATCTTGTAACACCTAATTTAAAAGCGGTCGAAGTATACTGCGAATGCAAAATAATTCAACTATAAAGAGGAATTATTCATACCAATTCTGCCATTCCTTCAACAGAAAAATTCATATAAAGTTATTCGAATTTATCGAAGTCACTCACTAATTTGGTGCGACAATCGCAATTAGCGCATTAATCACTAAGCGAATCAAAGACTAACTATCATCCTTAATATCGATATGTGCCAATATTCCTTCCAATTGTGATAAGTCACTAAAAGAAATCGTCAACTTTCCTTTTCCCTTACTATTGTGTGAAATATTCACTGGCGCCCCAAAAGTATCCGTCAAACTGTTAACCAAACGTTTAACATCTGGGTCTATTTCTTTTTCAGTTTTTGATGCCTTAGTAGGTTCAGTCGCATCATCAGATTGAATTTTTCTGATTAACCCCTCTGTTTCACGCACCGTTAGGCCTTGTTCAGCGACTTGTTTAGCGAGTGAATGCTGAAGCTCACCGTCTACAGCTAATAATGCTCTTGCATGGCCCATGTCAATATCACCGTACTCGAGCAGTCTTTTAACAGGTTCTTGAAGGCCATTCAAACGAAGAATATTTGTCACTGTTGTACGTGATTTTCCTACGGCATCAGCAACTTGTTGATGTGTTAGCTTAAATTCAACCATTAAACGGTCAAGTGCTTGCGCCTCTTCCATTGCGTTAAGGTCTTCACGCTGTATATTTTCAATTAAGGCCATCGCGACAGCAGCTTCGTCGGGAATAGATTTCACCAAACAAGGTACTGTGTCTAGTTGAGCAATTTGAGCCGCGCGCCAACGACGCTCTCCAGCAATTATTTCATAGCTATTTTCGCCGACCAGCCTAACCACAATAGGTTGAATAATACCTTGAGATTTTATTGACGCTGCCAATTCTTCCAAGGCTTCAGTGGCCATGTCTTTACGGGGTTGGTACTTGCCTGGAGACAAAAATTCGATAGGCAGCTGCTGTAATTCACTTTCACTTGATACTTCAGGGGTATCATCACTTGATTGTTTTTCTGCATAACTTTGACTAGTCGCCAGCAATGCATCTAAGCCACGTCCAAGTCCTTTAGATTTAGGCGCCATGTTTACCTCTACAAACTATTATCATCAAGCAACCGCTTGTGCTTTTTTCTGACGACGAATGATTTCACCTGCTAATGCCAAGTATGCTTTGGCACCGGTTGATGACTTATCATAATACATTGCTGGCGCACCAAAACTTGGGGCTTCAGCCAAGCGGACATTTCGTGGGATTACAGTGCGATAGACTTGCTCACCAAAATGTCGCTTTAATTGTTCGGAAACGTCATTCGCCAAACGATTTCTAGGATCGTACATCGTGCGAAGTACGCCTTCTATTTTCAAATTCGGATTTACCACAGATGCTAATTTTTGAATTGTATCCATTAACGCTGTTAAGCCTTCCAAAGCATAATATTCGCATTGCATTGGTACCAATACAGAGTCAGATGCTGCGAGTGCATTCACTGTCAGTTGATTAAGCGATGGTGGACAATCAATAAACACATAATCATATCTATCTTTGATTTTTGCCAATGCATTACGCAACCTGACTTCACGCGCGAATACTTCCATAAGTTTAATTTCTGCCGCGGTAACATCAGAGTTACCAGCAATTAAATCATATTTTCCGCTCGTATTTTTTATGATTACATCATCAGCCGGTTTTTCTTCAATAAGTAATTCATAACAGGTATTTTCGGCTTCATATTTGTCTACGCCGGACCCCATTGTTGCGTTACCTTGAGGGTCTAGGTCAATTAGCAGTACTTTACGTTTGGTGGCTGCCATAGACGCCGCAACATTTACCGCGGTAGTTGTTTTACCAACCCCACCTTTCTGATTTGCAATAGAAATGACTCTGGCCAAAATAAGTCCTGTTATATTTTTTTGATTTTAACCAAATGGCGGTCACCCTCTAAGGAGGGGATAAATAGTTGAATCGTATTTCCAACTGAAAAACGCGTATCTATTTGATTGACCTCTTCTTGGTGCAGTTGCCCTTTTAAGGCTAAAAAGTAACCGTCTTCTGCGACCAAGTGCTCACACCAATCAAGCATATCAGACATTGATGCAAATGCGCGACTTAAAATGCAATCAAAAAGTGGTGTCGGTTGAAATGTTTCTACTCTGGTTTGTAATGCAACAACATTCTCAATTTTTAGTTCGTGAAGTACCTGCTTGATAAATCTGACTCTTTTTCCCAAAGAATCAATCAGTGTGAATTTTTTGTCAGGTAGCATGATAGCCAAGGGAATACCTGGCAAACCTGGCCCAGTGCCAACGTCAGCAATATGATGCCCATCAACATGAGGCATAACCATAATCGAATCCATAATGTGTTTAATCAACATTTCACTTGGATTTCTTACTGAGCTTAGGTTATACGCTTTATTCCATTTGTGCATCAAGGCAACAAATGCAAGCAATTGTTCACGTTGCTTTTTGCTCACTTGTAAATCAGTTTGTTGAATTAGACTGTCTAATTGCTGCGCTAAATCATGTTCACTGTTTGCCATTACGCCGTCTTTTTACCTTGCTTTCGAACCATGCTGTATTTTTTTAGATATACCAATAGCAATGAAATTGCCGCTGGCGTAATACCCGAAATCCGCGATGCCTTTCCAATCGTTTCTGGTCGAGCCTGTTCTAATTTGGCCACAACTTCATTCGATAAACCTGACACAGAAGCATAGTCAAATTCCGCAGGTAACAAGGTATTTTCGTGACGTAGCGTTTTGGCGATTTCGTCTTGTTGACGCGCAATATAACCAGCATATTTTATTTGTATTTCAACTTGTTCCGCCGCTTTTGGATCTGAAACAAATGGTCCTAAGGCTGGAATATTAGTAAGCATCTGATAATTCATTTCTGGACGTCGCACTAACTCTTCCAGAGACGCTTCTTTGCTAATAGGTGATTTAAGTACTTGGTTTAAGTTATCAACAGCCGCATGTTTTGGATGTACCCAAGTTTGTGATAGTCGCGTTTTTTCTTTCTCGACAGCTTCCATTTTTTCTTCGAATGCTGCCCAACGTTCATCGTCGACTAAGCCTACTTTTCTGCCTATTTCAGTTAAACGCACGTCTGCATTATCTTCGCGCAACAGTAAACGATATTCAGCACGACTCGTAAACATGCGATAGGGTTCTTTTGTCCCTAATGTGGCTAAGTCATCAATCAATACACCCATATATGCTTGGTCACGGCGCAATGAAATAGGATCTTTTTGCATACATTGTAACGCAGCGTTTGCTCCGGCGATGAGACCTTGCGCGCCTGCTTCTTCATATCCAGTTGTACCGTTAATTTGCCCAGCAAAAAATAGCCCATTAATATATTTTGTTTCAAGGGTTTGTTTTAAGTCTCGGGGGTCAAAAAAATCATATTCAATGGCATAGCCAGGTCTGATGATGTGAGCATGTTCAAAACCTCTAATCGAACGAATCAAACCTGTTTGTATGTCAAAAGGAAGGCTAGTTGAAATGCCATTTGGATACACTTCAATACTATTTAAACCTTCAGGTTCAACAAATATTTGATGGGAGTTTTTATCTGCAAAACGTGTAATTTTATCTTCTATTGATGGGCAGTAACGTGGACCTATTCCCTCAATAACACCGGTAAACATCGGTGACCTGTCTAAACCAGAACGAATGATATCGTGTGTCTTTTCGTTAGTATGGGTAATGTAACAAGAAATTTGCTCTGGATGATCTTCTACGTTGCCCATAAACGAAAATACAGGCAATGGATTGTCACCAGCCTGTTCTTGCATGACTGAATAGTCAAGGCTGCGACTATCAAGACGAGCTGGTGTGCCTGTTTTTAATCTATCAACTCGAAAAGGTAATTCTCTTAAACGATTTGCTAAGGCAATAGACGGCGGATCGCCAGCTCTACCACCTTTGTAATTTTCAAGGCCAATATGGATAGTACCACCAAGAAATGTACCGACTGTTAGTACAACCGTTTTGGCTTTAAATTTAAGCCCCATTTGCGTAACAACACCAGTAACGTGCTCATTTTCTACAATGAGATCATCACAAGACTGTTGAAAAAGAGTTAAGTTTTCTTGTTGCTCAAGTGCTTGCCTTACGGCAATTCGATATAGGGTTCTATCTGCCTGAGCACGGGTTGCTCTTACCGCAGGGCCTTTAGACGAGTTTAATGTACGAAATTGAATACCTGCTTTATCAATGGCTTTTGCCATGATGCCACCTAATGCGTCAATTTCTTTTACTAAATGGCCTTTACCAATGCCACCAATGGCAGGATTACAAGACATTTGGCCTAAAGTTTCAACGCTGTGCGTCAATAGTAATGTGTTTGCACCCATACGTGCAGATGCTAATGCTGCTTCGGTGCCGGCATGTCCGCCACCAACCACAATTACATCGTAGTCTTGTTGGTAAAACATTTTACTCTCTCAATTGCGTAATTACGTTTGATATCTTCGCCCTAAAAAAAGGGCGCATAGTTTATATGAGTATGCGTTAATTTTAAATGATTATTAATTGAACAGTTACTTCGTTTTTAGTTGTTCTTTCCTATCGATGTACAAAATATCACCAATGCTAATTATTAAAGAGATCTATATAGAGATCTTTATTATTATATTTATTAAGGGCGACATTTTCTGTGGAAAACTCATTATTTTCTATAAAAATCAATATTTTATATGATAATTAACTTTGGGATAACTCGCGTATAGACAGGGTGTAATGTCTGTATAAATAGGCTACTTATCCACAGCTGATATTTTCATTTTTTTTGTTCAGATCCTATTCTGTGGATATTAACAGGCTTATTCTTAGGTTATCCACAAGCGGATAATTCCATTACACCTCTCATTTTTGTTAATTCTTTTAGATAAAAGACGTAAAAATTACGTCTATGTAAGAAAATATGTACCGACATGTGTGCAGCAGAATTTGAATTTCGTCGTGTTTTTTAAATAGCTGCGTGATTGTTAAGCACGCTGCAACAATTGATGATAGGCCAGTTATGGTTTTTTGACTGTAGAGACGATGTTAGAGTGACAGATGAAAATATTAATAATGCTAGGTTATTATAGGGTACTTACTTTGAACTGATTGGCTTAAAACTGATTGGGTTGATACCCGCTTTTGGACGATAACTCGTCTGGCTCTTCATGAGAGCCGCGCCGACTTGGACCCTGAAATTGTACTTTGTAAGTCTCATATTCTTTTATCGATTCAAAACAATAAGTACCAAGTGCTTTAGGTAAATCATTAAAATGATGATTAGTAATGAGAATACAGTTTTTGTTGTCTGCGCAGCGTTGACGTAACAGGCTTCCTAACCAGCTCTGTGCCGATTGTTTTAATATGGTCTGGTTTACACAAACTTCGTCTAATATAAGCAAATCTACGTCAAGCAGCTGCTTACTTATTTCTCTAAACTTCATTGACGCCTTGTCTTCAGCTTGATAATCGTAGGAGAAGAAACGCAGTTCTAATAGTGTTTGGAGTTGTCTGTATAAAACAGTGATTTCAAATTGCTGAATTAGCTGATGTGCAATGGCGCCGGCAATATGAGACTTTCCACGCCCGTAATCTCCATAAAATATCATCATATGCGCACGGCTATTTCTCCAACTAGGATCGCTGTGAGCGCCGATAAACGCTTGAGCAATGCTTATCGCTTCTTTTACGTCAGCAGAATCTTCTATTAGTCTATCAAATGTCCAACTTTCGTTGAGTTCTGACGCGCCATAAAGTGCTTGAATACGCGCTTGTTTTGTTTCCAGTTGCAGTTTGGCAATATCATTGTTAGCTTGCGCATCGTATTGTTTTCGACGTTCCGAGTAGTTTGGGACTTCACTTATACTCTCGGATAAAGAATTAGTATTCTTACCTAGACGCTTACCTAAATCAGCTAATTGTTGTTGGAAACTTTTCATTTCTTTTCGCTATATTGATTTACTAATTTTTCGACATTTTGATCGAATACCAGACCAGCTTTTGGTGTTACCCATTGATGCCCCGTTTTACTTTGTCCATAATTACTAGGGTTTTTCATTCGCCGTTGTTTTAACTGTAACACAAATTTTTGTGTCCATTGATAGGGGGTTTGCGTCATTTCCGGTCTGCCTAACCAATAGGCGATAAATTCTCCGAGTTCATCTGCACCGTAATCAATTTCAATTACACCGACTAGTTTACACAGCATGTCAAAATAATCTGTTGATGGTCGCCAATCGATAGTTATCGCTTGGTGTTGCTGATGTAATTCATTGCTATTAATATTTTTAGGAATTTGGCTAAGGGGTAGTTCTACTTGTTTATTGTTAAGGCTTTTCGAAAAATCGATATCTGATTCAAATTTTACTAGGCCTACTTCGCTTAATTCGACAAACAACTCTGTAATTTGTCTGCCACGCGTAATACGTTTTTCTTTAGTATTTAATAGAAACAAAACGGCTTTATTTTTGATTGTGATTTTTTGTGAATTTTGTGTCCAAAGCGGTCGTAGGTATAGGCTGTAGAGTACCCTAGCTTCGTTGCTAAGTGATTGTTTTAAGGCTTCAGTTTCGACTATATTCACAACTTATCAACAACTTGTTCAAGCCATTCGAGTGCAAATTCTTCTGGTACTGGGTGTTGCAATACATCGATAAATAGCGGAGGGTGTATAATTGTTGCCGCAGCATTAGATAGTAATGATTCCATCTTTCGTGCACCATCACAAAAAGTATCATAACTAGTATCTCCTAGACCAATTAGTATATATTTACATCCTGATAATGATGCATCTTTAAGTGAGTTTGCAAAGGCTTGAATATTGTCTGGTAAGTCACCTGCTCCGTGAGTCGAGGTGACGATGATGATGACATTACTAAAATTTATTTCGTCATAGGACGGTGTGAAGTGAAGTTTGCAGTTATGACCTTTTGTTTGTAAGTATTCATCCAGTGCTTCTGCTACATACTCGCTTGCACCAAGTACAGAACCAATTACGATTTCAATGTCCACAAGGCGATTCTCTATTTACCAATACAAAATGATGAAAATATTTTACTTAACAAATCGTCTGAAGTGAATTCACCCGTAATTTCATTCAGCGATTGTTGAGCAATGCGTAATTCTTCTGCTAGTAATTCCCCTGCCATATGATCGTCTAGTTGTGACTTCCCTGTTAGGATATGGCTTTCAGCGTCATGTAAGGCCGTTATATGTCGTTTACGCGCAATAATTTGGTCTTCCCCAGATTGTTCAAATCCCATGGCTGCTTTTAAATGCGTTTTAAGTATATCAATGCCGCTACCTTGTTTAGCAGATATGCAGATTGTTGGGTACTCGTCTTCTATCAATTGAGGCAACTCTCCAGTGATATCACTCTTATTCCTGATCAAAGTAACTGGAATATTTGCGGGAAGTCGGTCAAAAAACTCTGGCCAAATATCTTGAGGTAGTAATTTGTTTTCTGTTGTCGCGTCAATCATGAACAATACACGGTCGGCGTTATTTATTTCTTCCCAAGCGCGTTCTATGCCTATTTTCTCTACCCGATCAACAGCGTCACGAAGCCCTGCAGTATCTATTATATGTAATGGCATGCCGTCAATGTGTATTTGCTCTTTTAGTACGTCTCTTGTAGTACCAGCAATATCTGTGACAATTGCTGATTGTTTGCCTGCGAGTGCGTTTAACAGACTAGATTTTCCCGCATTCGGGCGACCTACAATGACGACATGCATACCTTCTCTTAAAAGAGCGCCTTGCTTTGTTTGTTCTTTTATTGTGTTCAATGCAGATATGATATTTTGCAGATCGCCTTGAATTTTGCCATCACTCAAAAAATCAATTTCTTCTTCAGGGAAGTCTATAGCTGCTTCAACATACATACGCAATTGAATGACGTGCTCTACTAAATGATGAATAGTTTTCGAAAATTCACCTTGAAGACTTTTAACGGCGCTTTTTGCCGCCTGTGTAGAAGATGCATTAATAAGGTCAGCGATGGCTTCTGCTTGGGTTAAATCAAGCTTGTCGTTTAAAAATGCTTGTTCACTAAATTCACCTGGTTTTGCTAGACGAACCAAGCCAGTGGCTAGGCAACTATCCATGAGTAGTTGCATAACCACTTGACCACCATGGCCTTGTAATTCTAATACATCTTCACCAGTAAAAGAGTGAGGGTTCACAAAAAATAACGCCAGACCTTGATCAATTACATCGCCATTTGCGTCATAAAATGGTTGATAAACTGCTTTACGAGGTGATGGACAATTTCCTAGTATTTTAGCGGCTACTGCTTTCGCATTTGGTCCCGACACACGGATAATGCCTACGCTCGCCCTACCTGGTGCGGTTGCTTGCGCAACGATGGTTTCTTTATGTAATTCCATGGCGGTTAATTATACGTTAAATTAAATAATCTTTAATCGCGGAAATTGTTGAATTGAAGCGGCTGTCCAAAATCTTCACCCCGTAGCAAGGCCATTACTGCTTGTAAATCATCTCGTTTTTTACCAGTAACTCTTACTTGGTCGCCTTGAATACTCGATTGTACTTTCATTTTTTTATCTTTAATTAGCTTATTAATTTTTTTGCCGAGTTCGTGGTCAATGCCTTGTTTGAATGAAATTACCTGTTTGTGTGTTTTGCCTGTGCGCTCAACCTGTTCTGGTGTGATTGCTCTGGCATCTACGTTCCGTTTTGAACAAGCATTCCTTAGCATGTCTTGCAGTTGTTGTAGTTGAAAATCACCTTCTGCAACTAAGGTGACGGTTTCTTTGTTGTATTCGAAAGAAGCATCAACGCCTCTAAAATCAAAACGGGTTGAGAGTTCTCTGTTTGCATTGTCCACTGCATTTTTAACTTCTACACTGTCGAGTTCTGAAACGATGTCAAAAGAAGGCATGATTGCTCCGTATAATTGTTTTCTTTTTTATATTGTAAGACGAATATGGGTGCAAAAAAAAGCCCGCAGTTTGTGCGGGCTTTTTTAAGGTTATTTTGTTTTCAATCCGCGTTTTTCCATTGAGGCATATATTATCTTTGCTTGGACGAGCGTGATTATATTACTCATTAACCAATACAATACTAATCCCGCAGGGAAGAAGAAGAAGAATATACTCATTGCGACAGGCATGTACTGAAATATCTTCTGTTGCATAGGATCTTGAATTGTCATTGGTTGCAAGCGCTGTAACAAAAACATTGATGCACCAGTAAGGATAGGCAGTACAAACCAAGGGTCACGTACAGATAAGTCACTTATCCATAAACCGAATTCTGCATGCCTTAATTCAACGCTTTCTAGCAATACCCAGTAAAGCGCCATGAATATTGGCATTTGTAGCAGCATAGGGAAGCAACCTCCCATCGGATTCACTTTTTCTTTTTTATATAGCTCCATCATGCCTTTTGACATTTTCTGTTTGTCGTCACCAAATCTATCTTTTAGCTGTTGTAGTTTTGGTTGTAGGGCACGCATTTTTGCCATTGATTCGTATTGCTTCTTGGTTAGCCAATACATGGCGCCCTTCACTATAATTGTGGTAAATATTATAGCGAAGCCCCAGTTACCAACAATGCCATATATCCACTTAAGTAGCGCAAATAAAGGTTGTGATATCCACCAAAGAATTCCATAGTCAGCCGTTAAATCTAAGCCGCGAGCGATGTTTGCAAGTACACCTTGGTCCTTTGGTCCAATATATAATATGCTTGATAAAGTGGTTGTTTCACCCGCTGGAATGTTAACCGTTTGGCCTTTATATCCTATAATGGCGGCATTATTAGATAGTGCTGAATAAATAGAA
The DNA here is from genome assembly GCF_030160655.1 of Agaribacter marinus. Lineage (GTDB taxonomy): Bacteria > Pseudomonadota > Gammaproteobacteria > Enterobacterales > Alteromonadaceae > Glaciecola > Glaciecola marina. Next base: position 40,489 of record NZ_BSOT01000006.1, on the reverse strand, counting down.
TTTGTCTCATTTTGAGGCGGTACCCAAGCCGACACAAAATAGTGCTCTAGCATACCCACCCAGCCACCTTGAGTGGCAATATTAAGACGTTCATCTTGAATGTCTGAAAACGTATATTTTTCGTATTTATCTTCTAGGGTTGAGTATGCAGCGCCACGATAAGTAGGCATGAACATACTACCTTCGCTCCGCTCCGTTAGTGTTTGTTTTAATTGCGAGTACTGTTGTACTTGAGCAACTTGAGACGTGGTGTTATTAACTATGTAGCTTACATCGATAGCGTGACTACCGCGTGTAAACGTAAACGATTTAGTTACTTGAATACCATCTTTTGTAACTACACTTAGTGGCACTATAAGTTGTTCTTTATCGTTGTCTAATGCATATGTTCCTTGTGGAACACTATACTGCGCACGGCCACTTTGTAGATCTGTACCTTGATTACCTATTAACCCGCTTTGGGCGATATATAGCGTAGCAGGCTCCGAAGTAAGAATTTGGTATGCATCATCACCGCCCTGTGTTACAGGATATTTAATTAAATCAGTTGCGATTACATCACCACCGATGGTATCGATGGTTAGGTGTAGGGTATCTGTAGTGACGTCAACAAACCGTTGAGCATTCGTTTCTGCCGTATTTAGTGACTGCGGCAATGCAGAAGTATCTGCTTGTGGCACGAATCCATCACTACTTTCTGTGTTTTGGGTGTTTTGCTGCTGAATTTCTTCAGCACTTTCAATTGGTTGAGGGCCATACGCTTCTTGATACTCTATCCATAGTAAAAAGCTTACTAATAACAAACCAATAATGAGAATACTTCTTTGGGATTCCATAACTCTCTCGTAATTCCAGATTATTTTTTATGTGAAACAGATGTTGGTACTGGATCAATTCCGCCAGGGTGTAACGGGTGACACTTAACAATTCGTGTCGCCGCTAATAAGGTACCTTTAAATATTCCGTGGATTTCTAATGCCTCTTTTGCGTAACAAGAACAACTTGGATGAAATCGACAATTTTGTCCAAGCATTGGTGATATTACTGATTGATATACTTTGATAGTACCAATTAGCGGAAACGCAGCAACGGTGCTTATCGAAGTTAGTTTTTTAGCCATCATTGACACCGTTTTTTCAGTTTACGCCATTGTTTTTCCAGTTGTTCGAATATGGCTTTATTGTCCATGTCGCCCACGCCCTGTTTAGCGATGACGATAATATCAACATTTGGGAAATCATGCGCGATTAATCGAAAACTTTCTCTCACACATCGCTTTATGCGATTTCTATTTGAGGCAAGTTTTACTTTCTTCTTAGGTACAGTGATACCTAATCTTGGAATTTCAAGTTTGTTAGGGCGAGCAAGCAGTGTTATTTGTGGTGATACAGCGGGAATTGCTTTGTCGAATACATTAGAAAATGCTGAGGGAGTCAGCAGACGCGACTCCCTTGGAAAGCTATATAGTGTTTTTTTCACTAACGTTTAGCATTAAGCAGAAATACGCTTTCTACCTTTCGCACGGCGATTAGCCAATACTTTACGACCGTTTTTAGTGGCCATGCGAGCACGGAAACCGTGAGAACGCTTACGCTTAAGGTTACTGGGTTGAAAAGTTCTTTTCATGACCTATTCTCGTTTAAGTTATGCGGTGTATATTGCTTACCTTCTAATAAGGTTTTACGAACACCTGTTTAATTGGACGCCGAATAGTAGTGATCAAAGTTGCTTTTGTCAACTAAAAACTACGCATAAATCTGCGTTATTTAAGGGGTTCAGCAAACAATCGGTTTGTTATATCCACAGTTATTATTTTTCGTTATTAACTTATCCACAAATTGCTTATCAATTATGTAAAAAAAGTGTAAATATTCATGGCTAGTTTGGTAAACTATGTTTGAATTACTGTGGTAGGTGGTCTTGTAATCGTTGGCTTGTACAAAATATTTGTTTGAATATTGAGCTAAAACAGTTACCTAAGAAAGAATGTGAATAATTAGTAAGCATTGGTGCGTAAATGGCGCTTTTTCTGTGGATAAATCATTTATCGTCGGCTATATTGTAGCGCTAATTTTTTACATTATTATAGGTAAAAAGAACCTTGAATATCGATTGGGACCAATGTTTGGATATGCTTAAGCATGAGTTGTCATCTGAACAATTTAGCATGTGGTTAAAGCCCTTAAAGTCTCATTTCGATGGTGAAAGTTTGCACTTGTATGCAGGTAATCGTTTCATTCTTGATTGGGTGCGAGATGAGTACTTTGAATTAATTTCTACAACGCTTCGCCAAATATACGGTGTTGACGCGCCAGCATTGCTTTTAAAGGTTGGGCTGCCGCCAGAAATACATAACCCTCACGTCAATCATAATCCTGATACCGCTTCAAATTGCAAGCCGTTTACTCCAAAAACTAGTAACAGCGACTTTGTTACACAAGCCAGTAGAGAATCAACGCAAAGCCTTTCTGCGTATGCGTCTTCTAGTAAAGGGAACGTGAATAGTCCACTTGCGAGGTCTTTCGAATTTAACTCTGAGAACCCAGCACCAATTAATTATCAAGATCAAGGGAATCAACATTCAAAAGCACTTAATGGTAACGCGTTAGCATCTTCACAAAGCAACGCTAGTCAAATGAATGATGTAAGCAATTCAGCTAATAATAATGCGCCCATTGTTCCAATTCCTAAATTGAATAATCATAAAAGTAATGTAAAAGTTGATTACAAATTTGATAATTTTGTTGAGGGTAAATCTAACCAATTGGCACGTGCTGCTGCGATGCAAGTCGCTGAAAATCCAGGAAAATCATATAATCCCTTGTTTTTGTATGGGAGTACTGGCTTAGGTAAAACGCATTTAATTCATGCCGTTGGTAATGGGATTGTGGATAAAAATCCGAATGCAAAAATTGTTTATATGCATTCTGAACGCTTTGTTCAAGATATGGTAAAAGCGTTACAAAACAATGCTATAGAGGATTTTAAACGATTTTATCGCTCAGTAGATGCCTTGCTAATTGATGATATTCAGTTTTTCGCAAATAAAGAACGTTCCCAGGAAGAGTTTTTTCATACCTTTAATGCCTTGTTGGAAGGCAATCAACAGATTATTCTTACATCTGATAGATACCCGAAAGAAATTGATGGGGTAGAAGACCGGTTGAAGTCAAGGTTTGGTTGGGGGCTTACCGTCGTTATAGAGCCGCCTGAGTTGGAAACTCGCGTTGCTATTTTGATGCGTAAAGCTAATGAAAATAGAATTGACTTGCCAAGTGAAGTTGCATTTTTTATGGCAAAGAGGATCAGAAGTAATGTAAGGGAGCTAGAAGGAGCGCTTAATCGAGTTATTGCAAATGCTAATTTTACCGGTCGACCAATTACGATCGATTTTGTTAGGGATGCATTACGTGATTTACTTGCCTTGCAGGATAAGTTAGTTACTATTGAAAACATAATAAAAACAGTTGCTGACTATTATCAAATAAAAGTGGCTGATATATTATCTAAAAGAAGAACACGTAGCGTCGCTCGACCAAGACAAATGGCGATGGCACTAGCAAAAGAAATTACCAATCATAGTTTGCCTGAGATAGGTAATGCGTTTAGCGGTAGAGATCATACTACAGTGCTTCATGCAGTTAGGAAAATAGAAGAGCTTAAGGGATTGAGCCACGACGTTTTAGAAGACTATAAGAATTTAATTAGAACACTTTCTTCATAACAACACGCAAAACGAGAATAAGAAATGAATTTTACTATTAGCCGTGAAAGTTTGTTACAGCCGTTGCAGCTTGTGTCAGGAGCCGTAGAACGACGACATACGCTTCCTATATTAGCCAATGTTTTATTGCGTGTTTCTGAAGGATCACTGTGGTTAACTGGGACTGACCTTGAAGTTGAACTTATGGCTAGTGTCAGTTTAAGTGGCGCCTTTTCTGAAGGTAGTATTACTGTTCCTGCAAAGAAACTCTTAGATATTGTGCGTGGCTTGCCAGAAGAAGTTAGCATTATTTTCGAGATAAAAGACAATAAGGCAATACTAAAAGCACAACGTGCTAAATACACATTGTCTACATTATCCGCAGATGATTATCCAAACCTTGAAGATTGGCAGGGTGAGTCAGAGTTTGAAATAAGCCAAGGGAATTTGAAGTACTTAATCGATTCTGTACAGTTTTCTATGGCGCAACAAGATGTGCGTTATTACTTAAACGGTATGAGTTTAGAAACAAGCGACAATGAGATTAGAACGGTAGCTACTGATGGCCACCGACTAGCTATGGCTGCAATGCCTTACAACGCGTCAACCTTGCCGCAAAAGCAAGTTATTATTCCTAGAAAAGGTGTGTTAGAGATTTCTCGGTTAATTGAAGACAATGATACGAACATAAAGGTACAGGTCGGTAGTAATCATATTCGTGTTTTTAGCAATTTGTTTATTTTTACGAGTAAACTCGTTGATGGGCGCTTCCCCGATTATAATCGTGTCGTACCAAAAGACACAGATAAAGGTTTGGTCGTTAACAGGAATGCAATTAAGAGCGCGTTTTCGAGAGCGATGATCCTTACTAATGAAAAATTCAAGGGCGTTAGACTAAACCTTGAACAAAATGAATTAAAGATCACAGCAAACAATCCAGAACAAGAACAGGCTGAAGAAATTATTGAGGTTAATTATGACGGCGAGCCCTTAGAAATCGGTTTTAACGTTGTTTATCTTATAGATGCGCTGAATGTACTTGAAAGCAACTCTGTTATTTTCAAATTGTCAGACTCTAACGCTAGCGCACTTGTTCAGGGTATGAATATTAAGAATGATGAGCTTGTTGAAGATGAAACGTCACAATATGTCATCATGCCAATGAGACTTTAGTAAAACTTATATATGCATATCAATCAGTTGCGGTTGACTAACTTCCGCAACTTCTCTCAATTAGATCTTTCACCCAGTCCAACCATTAATTTTATCTACGGTGCCAATGGTGCAGGTAAGTCGAGTATTTTGGAAGCAATCCATGTACTTGGCTTTGGCAGGTCATTTCGTACAAATAAACCGAATAGTATTATCAATGCTTCTGAAACTAATGTAGAAAGCGCTACTGTGTTTTCTAACTATGAAGCGTTAGATACAACGCATAAGATTGGTTTCTCAAGGAGTAGGCAAGACGGCTTTACTTTCAATATTGATGGTGAGAAGTCGGTTAGGGTTGGAGACATTGTTCGAAAGGTACCTGTGCAAATATTCACGCCTCAGAGTAGCGAGCTTATTGTCGGCTCTCCGTCGTTGCGAAGGAAATATATTGATTGGTTGTTGTTTCACGTGGAACAATCTTTCTATTTGGCAAATTCTTCTTACACAAAAGTACTAAAGCAACGAAATGCATTCTTAAAATCTACGAATGTAACTGGGATAGGTAATACAGATTTTTTTGATTCTTGGTTACCACAACTCGAAAATTTCGGTTTGAGAATAGATGCCCATAGAAAATCCTATATTAATGATTTAAATAAAGAATTAATTACGCTATATGCTCAATTTAGGCCTGAGATAAATGTAGAGATACGTTATAATCAAGGGTGGGATAAAGATAGTAGCTTGTCAGAGGCATTAAATACAAAGCTTGAACGAGACCTTATTCGCGGCTTTACATCAGTAGGGCCCCACAAAGCCGATTTAGTATTTTTGGTTGATGGTAAACCAGCATCGGAATTTTTATCTAGGGGGCAGCTACGTGTATTTGTATCTCTGTTGTTGATTGCTGAAGTAAAGTTGCTTAAGAGAAAAACTAATAAAAATACGATTTTCCTAGTGGATGACATCAGCGCAGAGCTTGATGACGCTACAAAGGAATTTTTTTTAGACAAGGCTGTGGAAGACAGCACTCAACTGTTTGTTACAGCAATTGAGAAAGATCAATTGTCTTTCATTGAAAAATACAAAAATAAAAAAGTGTTTCACGTGAAACATAACAGCGTGTTCGAGGAGTGAAGATGTCGGAAAATAACTATGATTCATCCAGTATTAAAGTACTTAAAGGCTTAGATGCTGTCCGCAAACGGCCAGGAATGTATATCGGTGATACGGATGACGGTACTGGCTTACACCACATGGTGTTTGAGGTGGTTGATAATTCTATAGATGAAGCCTTAGCTGGTCATTGTAGTGACATCGTAATAAAAATTCATTCTGACAATTCGGTTAGTGTAAGTGATGATGGTCGAGGAATTCCTACGGAAATTCATCCTGAAGAGGGGGTCAGTGCAGCAGAAGTTATCATGACCGTTCTGCATGCAGGCGGGAAATTTGATGACAATTCGTATAAGGTATCAGGTGGTCTCCACGGTGTAGGTGTATCGGTTGTTAACGCACTTTCTAAAAAGCTGACAATCAATATAAGACGTAATGGTGAAGTACATGAACAAGAATATACCATGGGTGTCCCAAATGAACCGTTAAAAGCAACCGGCACTACGGACAAAACAGGTACGACTATCCGTTTTTGGCCGAGTGAAGAGACGTTTACTAACGTTGAATTTCATTTTGATATCTTAGCCAAGCGTATTAGAGAGTTGTCGTTCTTGAACTCCGGTGTATCAATTAAACTCGAAGACGAAAGAGACGGACGTCAAGACCATTTTCATTATGAGGGTGGGATAAGAGCTTTTGTTGAGTACCTAAATAAGAACAAAAATTCGATGCACAGCAACCCATTTTACTTCTCAGTAGAAAGGGAAGACGGCATAGCTGTTGAAGTAGCGATGCAATGGAACGATGGTTTCCAAGAAAATATATTTTGTTTTACTAATAACATCCCTCAGCGAGATGGCGGAACTCACTTAGCAGGTTTTCGTGGTGCCTTAACTCGTACCTTAAATAACTTTATGGAAAAAGAAGGTTACAACAAGAAGAACAAAACTAGCGCAAGCGGGGACGATGCAAGAGAGGGTTTAACGGCTATTATTTCAGTAAAAGTGCCTGACCCTAAATTTTCCTCACAAACAAAAGATAAGTTAGTATCGTCTGAGGTGAAATCTGCGGTTGAATCGACTATGGGTGAAAAATTCTCTGAGTTTTTGATAGAACACCCAACAGAAAGTAAAATAATAGTAAATAAAATCATTGATGCAGCTAGGGCTAGAGAAGCCGCTAGAAAAGCAAGAGAGATGACTCGTCGTAAAGGGGCCTTAGATCTTGCTGGTTTACCTGGAAAATTAGCCGACTGCCAAGAGAAAGACCCGGCAATGTCTGAACTTTACATAGTGGAGGGTGACTCTGCTGGCGGTTCTGCGAAGCAAGGGCGTAACAGAAAAAATCAGGCGATATTGCCGCTTAAGGGTAAAATCTTAAATGTAGAAAAAGCGCGCTTTGACAAAATGTTGTCATCACAAGAAGTGGCTACACTTATTACAGCCTTAGGTTGTGGTATAGGTCGGGATGAATATGACCCAGATAAACTGCGTTATCATAGTATTATTATTATGACCGATGCTGACGTGGATGGCTCACACATTCGTACATTGCTACTGACATTCTTTTATCGCCAAATGCCAGAAATGATTGAACGCGGCCATATTTTTATCGCGCAACCGCCACTTTATAAAGTAAAGAAAGGGAAGCAAGAACAATATCTAAAAGATGATGAGGCTCTTAGTGCGTACTTAACCAATATTGCAGTTGATGGTGCTTCGTTGCATGTGAGTGAAGATGCGCCGGCTATTCAAGGTGTAGCACTAGAGAATATGGTTAAGCTTTATCAAAGCACCATGGCTATGATTGACAGAATGAGCCGCAGAAGAATGCCAAAGTCAATATTGACACAGTTATTGTATAACGATGCGATTTCTGCTGAAACACTAAAAGACAAAGCTGCGCTTCAAAGTGCAGGTCAAAATATCGTTGATGCTTTATCTGAAAGTGACAGTGAGTCTCATAGCTTTACTATGGACGTAAGATTGGATGACAATGGTGTAAACGTACTCGTTATTACCATGAAACAGCATGGTATTGACTATGAATACCTTATAAATCAAGAGTTTATACAATCACCAGAGTATGAAAAAATCGTTACTTTAAATCAAACTATTAATGGTTTGATGGCATCAGATGCATATATTAAGCGTGGGGAAAAGACTAAACCGTCTGAGTCTTTTGAAGAAGCGCTAGATTGGTTAATGGCTGAAGCGAAACGTGGGCAATATATACAGCGTTACAAAGGGCTAGGTGAGATGAACCCGGAACAATTGTGGGAAACGACAATGGATCCAAATAGTCGTCGCATGCTACAGGTAACGATTGAAGACGCTATTGGCGCTGACCAACTGTTTACAACATTGATGGGCGACCAAGTAGAGCCTCGCAGAGATTTCATCGAATCTAACGCATTGAATGTCGAGAATCTTGATGTGTAGACCTTATTCTCAGGTCTGACAGTCTTTGCCAAAAGATCTCATGTTGTTATTAGAAGGTGTTCTTTATGAGCACCTTTTTTATTTTACTTAAAACAATGTACGTACCCGTACCATGACCAATTACCCCAAACTCTAATAGTAACTATGTGTATTCATTTGACTAATATATTCATACCAAGCAGACCCCACAAGTAACAATATGCCAATAAAACTTGCTACATACTTTTGTGCGGTGTTTGATGGGAACTTAAACACGCTATATGTAAAAGCGAAGCACAATATTGTAATAATAAAAAATGGCACATCGGCGTAAATTCGCGACATCAGTGAAAAATAGAAAAATATGATGAGATGCAAAGAGGCGTTCACGTCATATTTGTGTGAATCCTGACAAAAGAGTTCGCGCAGGGCATGTGAACCGAGTAAAAAGCCATAGGCTAACATCAGAATACCCAATACTAAGCTACCGTTAATAATAGTAATACCACCTAGTGCGCAAAATATAAAAGCAACATTAAAATAGCTAATATTCTGGTGGCTAGATGAAATGATTAAATGGCGATGCACTACAAAATTGAAAATGATGAAAAAACAACATATTTCTAACCAAATAAGCCAATGTGATGTAAGCGTTGCATCATAACTGATAACGGACCACGTACTTATGACTACGAATCCTAGGCTAATTAAAAACAAATAGCATTGTGCCCAAAATAATTGTAATCGCAAAAAGAAGTATGAGATAGCTAATAGCAAGATGACAATACCCAACCAATCAAGGATTAGGCGTGGGGGGAAATTCGGAAAATTAACAATCCAAGTATAAACGCCAATCCATAAAAGAATGCTTATAGGTGTTTTTTTTCGGTGAATAAATTCATTTTTTTGAGAAAAAAAATAAAGAACGAATGACAATAGAAGAGGGACAATTAGTGCTTGGAAGGCCAGCAAAGAAAACATGAAAAGTTCCTTGAAGATAATCTCGAAAAATATGCTTGGGTAAATGCGTCAATTTAGACATTAAGGTGCAGAAGTCGGCACCTAAATACTGATCACGTAGGCGTACAAAGCGAAAAGCAGCCTACGTGATCTGCAAGAAATCAGCACTATTGTTTAATGGCTTCTACACTTATTGAGATGGCAATATCGTCACCAACACCACCTTGCATGAAGTTCATACCGTAATCGCTACGTTTTAAGGTAACATTTGCATTGTAGCCAATCCGATATAGCCCCCAAGGGTCTTCGCCTTCTTTTCCTTTATGTAATGCCAATTCAATAGGTTTAGTAACACCCAATAATTCAAGTTCTCCTGTTAACGTGACGACCTCTTCACTTTCATCAATATGTAAAGGGCTAGTAAAACGAATAACAGGAAACTGCTTTGCGTTAAAAAAATCAGGACTTTTTAAATGGATATCTCGTTTGGCATGATTCGTATCTATACTTGCTGTTTTGATTTCAATATTCATTGAAGAGTCTGTTTTTTCGGCGATATTGATAATCCCTGAGACATCATTAAAACCACCTACTAGCCGCGAGTAGCCCATATGATCAACGGTAAATGTCACACTCGTGTGAGAACTATCTATCGCATAATTGCCCTTGGGAGGTTTAGCATTTGCTAATGAAGAAGTTGCTAAAGCAAAGCCTGTAATTAACGCTACCTTTTTTATAAACATAGTACCCTCTAATAATTTACTTTTTAAAAATTAAACGCCAATTAGGCGAAACCATAGGTATTACAAATTGTTTTGTTTAGATATACAATAGCTACACATGTTCATAAACTGTTACCAATTTAGAAACAATAATTTCGACGGGTGGTAAATGGATAAACTCAATTGCATGACAGCATTTTGTGAAGTTGTTAAAGCAGGTTCTTTTTCGGCTGGTGCTAAAAATTTAAATGTTTCTAAAGTACTAATTAGCCGGTACGTAGCACAATTAGAAGATGACTTGGGTGTGAGGCTACTGCAACGCACAACTCGAAAAATGAGCTTAACTGATGAAGGAAGTGAGTATTATCACCGTTGCCAAGTGCTGTTAAACGCGTTTGATGAACTGGAAAATAGTACTAAAGACAAGTACCAAGGTGTTCATGGTCAATTGCGAATTGCGGTGCCTTCTCAAGAATTCACATGTGCCCATCTCATTCCATTCATTAGCCAATTTTCGCAACAATATCCTGATGTCACTTTAGATATCAATTTGGCAGATCGCTATATCGACATTGTCGAAGAAGGTTACGACTTAGCGGTACGTATAGGAAAATTAGACGACTCCAGCCTAATTGCTAAAAAATTATCCGACGCAGAATTAGTGTTATGTACCAGCCCTGAATACTTAAAAAACCAAGCGACGATTACTCATCCGAAAGATTTACAGCAACAAAAGTTAATTATCGATACCAATTATCGAGGCGGTAAATCATGGAAATTTACAAATCAATCGAAAGAGCACGTAATACAACCCACTGGACATATTAAGTTAAATAGCGCAATGGCAGTAAAAAGGTGTTTGATAAGCGGCGCTGGTATCGGTATTTGTCCGTCTTTTTCCGTTGACAAAGAAATTGAGAGTGGCCAATTGATACGTTTGTTACCTGAGTGGAAATTAATGAATTTAGGTATTTACGTTATATTCAGTCATAGGAACCACCTGTCTCCTAAAGTGAGAGCTTTCATCAATGCCATTAGTGAGCACTTTGCCCAACAGCAGTAGCGAAATATCATTGTAAACTAAAAAGAAACAATAAATGAAATAATGGTTTATTGTTTCTTTTTTGAAATTAAGTAATCATTTCCCTCACAAATAGAGTTGAGGAATAATTATGCTAGTTGATGGAAAGTGGACGAAAAGTTGGGATCCTTATCAAAAAACAAGTAATGACGGCAGTTTTGTTCGTCAAATATCATCGTTTAGACACTGGATCACGCCAACAGGCGACACGGGGTTTGTTGCAGAAAAGGATAGGTATCATCTTTTTGTAAGCTATGTTTGTCCATGGGCGTGTCGAACGTTAATGGTCAGACGCTTAAAACAACTTGAAGACTATATTTCAGTCAGTGTGGTAGAGCCTTTTTTGACCGATGAAGGTTGGAATTTTGGTAGCTACCCAGGCGCTGATGATGTAGACCCTTTTCATGGTTTTAAGTATATTCATCAACTTTATACACACGCTGATGCTTTATATACCGGGCGAGCAACGGTACCAGTCCTTTGGGATAAAAAACTAAATACAATCGTTAACAATGAGTCTGCAGATATCATTGAAATGCTCAATACTGCATTTAATCACCTTACGAACAATCAGCTCAATTTGCGTCCTAAAGATAAATTGACCGAATTATTGGATTTGAATGATTTTATTTATCAGGAAATCAACAATGGCGTTTACAAGGCGGGATTTGCACAATCACAAAATGCTTACCAGCGTGCCTATGAAAATCTATTTAGCGCCCTCGATGTTCTTGACGAAAAACTATCTCATTCAAGCTATTTACTTGGAGAGAAAATCTCAGAAGCTGATATTCGCCTCTTTGTTACATTAGTCAGGTTTGATGTCGCCTACTACAGCTTGTTTAAATGTAATAAGAAACATATTGGCGAGTATGAGCACTTAAGTGCATTCATTGACAAAATTATTCATATTCCAGGTATTAAAGAAACCATCAATATTGATCACATTAAAACCGGTTATTACTCCGTAAAAGCACTTAATCCAACGGGGATTGTTCCTGTAGGACCTGAATTAGCTGTGGCTATTTAATCTAGGAGGACTAACCATCATGATGCCATCGTTATTTATATCTCATGGTGCGCCCAATCGAGTATTAAGTAATTCTTCAGCAAAAGATTTTTTGCAATCATTAGCTAAAGACCTACCTGAGCCAAAAGCAATCATTGTCTTTTCTGCTCATTGGTTGAGTCACGATCTCGAAATAAGCAATAACGAAGAGCTAAGCACTATTCATGATTTTATAGGGTTTGGCGCTGAATTACATAAAGTACAATATGAAGCTAAGCAGCCTAAATGGCTCTTTAATAAAATCTGTGCGCTGCTGCAAGAGAAAGAGATTGCATATAAAAAGAACAGTCGAGGTTTAGATCATGGTGCTTGGTCTGTTTTATCGCTTAGCTATCCGAAGGGTAATATTCCTATAACCGCATTAAGTGTCCCAAGATATAAAAACTTAAATGAATATCTGTTGCTAGGAGAGGCATTCAAAGAGTTAAGGCGTGAGGGAATACTCATTATTGGATCAGGTGGCGCGACGCACAACCTGTCAAGACTCAGCCATGGTAGTACCCCAGAACCTTGGGCCGTTGACTTTGTTGCTTGGTTACAAAAGTGTGTTCAAGATAAAAATTATGCTGAACTAACACATCTCTATGATGCGCATCCTTCAGCGACAATTGCACATCCGTCGTTGGAACATTATGTCCCCTTATTAATTGCAGCTGGCGCAGCAATGCATGAACAAAGTATGTTAATTCATGATAGCTACGAATTTGGTTCTCTCAACAATTCTTGTTTTAGCTTTGGCCATCATGCATAAAGAATAGACTAATCCTTTGGATACATCAGCACTAAACGCGCGCCACCTAATGTGGCACTCGTTTCTGCGTAACATTCACCACCATGCCAATGTTGAATGCGTTGTACGATGGCTAAGCCTAAACCAGCGCCGCCTTTTATCCTGTCTCTACCTGCATCGGGTCGATAAAAAGGCGTAAATATCTTTGTCATCATCTCCGTTTTAATGCCTGCACCATCGTCATCAACACTAAGTATTATGTGTTTTTCATCGCATTCAATACCAATTTTGACCTCGCTCTTAGCGTGTCTGATGGCGTTTGCCAGCAAGTTACTAATGGCTCTCTCGATAAAGTGGCCATCGCCATTCAAAATACATGCATCGCCCCCTACTGAAATGTTACATTCAGTACTAACAGCGAACTTCGACACCAAGTTTTCGCAAAGCGCTTTGAGCGGTAGTTCTGCGACATTTAATTCAGGTTCAATAGACTCGTACTGCGTGTAGTCAAGTAATTCCTGTACAAGCGTTTCTAGCTCGTCTAAATCACTTTGTAGTGCAACCCATTCTTTCGATTCAGGTGTTGGGTGCATTGCGAGGGCAAATTTAAGTCGCGCGATGGGGGTACGAAATTCGTGCGCAACGGCACCAGTTAACATGCGTTGATTATTGAGTACATCGGCAACCTTATCGTTTAGGCCATTTAATGTTTTTGCAATTGGGTAGATAAGTGAGCTTTTGCGTACTTCAATGGCCTGCAAGTGACCGTGCTTGTCAAATGACTGAGCCGACTGATTAACCTTAGACAAATCTCGCCACAATGGCCACGACCAGGCTGCAGTTAAAGCAGCTAAAAGAATTAAGAATACAAATGCATATACAAAAAAGTAGTCCTTGTTTTGCTTAGCTTCATCAGGTATCGATATTGCAATAATGGAGTCATTTTCAAGTGGGACAAATATAGTTTGTCCGTCATTGTCGTAAAGAATGACGTTTTCGCCTAAACGAATTTTATCTCGTAATTCATTTGGCCACGCAATGTCACTTAAATGTAAGGTTTGAAATGTAAGGTTTTTGTTCGTTAACGCTGACGCTAAGATTTGCGGGTGTTTCTTTAGTGAGTTTGTTAGTTCAGATAACACCTGCAATTCCGGGGAGTGTGTATTTTCGGACGGTAAAAGTACATCTAACACACTGCTTATCACTATGAGTGACAAGGTGATAAAGGCATAAAAGCTAATAAACAGTTTTGCCATGGGTTGTAATCAATCCCATGCGTCAGGTACGAAGAAAAACCCTTTACCCCAAATGGTCTTTATACGAAAAGGACTCTTTGGATTGTCTTTCAGTTTTTTACGTAATCTTGATATTCGTACATCTGCTGAACGATCAATTCCGTCATATTCACGGCCAATCAATTCTGTATATAGCGTGGTTTTTTTCACAACTTTTGCTGGGTTGTCTGCAAGCTTACAAAGCATATCAAACTCATGACTAGTCAGGGGAATATCTTCATTTGTCAATGTGACTTTTCGTGAATCTTTATCAATTTTTAAATTACCAAAGCACAAAATGTTGTTAGCAGCGAGGTTTGTTGGCTGACTCAATTCTTTCTTATTTGCACGCCGAAGTAAGGCTTGAATTCTAGCAAGTAACACCCGTGGTTCTACCGGTTTTACGATATAGTCATCTGCGCCAAGTTCTAAACCAATGACTTGATCGACACTTTCATTTTTTGCCGTTAAAAAAAGTAGTGGGCCGGCGTAAAGTTGCCGTAAAATTTTGCATAATTGAAACCCGTCGATATCGGGTAACATTACATCCAGCACTATCACTGAGGGTGTTTTACTGGCGACATGTTCAATCAATCCTTGGCTGTCTGCGAATACGGTGACATTAAAATCATTGCTCTGTAAATATTGACAGACCAATTCTGACAACCTGGGATCATCTTCCACTAGTACTAATTCAATCATTAAAAAATACTCCATGGATTATTTATTCTACGGCGTTTTTTTATTGGCTCGATATACTTGATGAATAAAGTTTGAGAAAATAGAGTCTTGCCATTTTCTTCCTTTATGACGAGTTGCTGAGCGCGTAAAAGTTTGACAGAAATAAACTCAGGCATCGTTTGACTAAACCAACAACCCAGTGACGTCCCACTAAGGAAGATACAAACATTTTCTTTTATACTTGAGTCTTCCAATACGATGTGCAAATCCATCTGACAAGTTTCATCGTTTTTATTTGTTACGCATGTTGTCGGTGACAATGAGAACGTTTGACCGTGGAGGGTCGTTTGCAGCACCATAGGCTTGTTTTGTTGAGCATCAGTACGTGCAGAAAACACGATACTGATACACAAAATAAGTATATAAAGCTGGGGTTTGTAACCCATCAAAGTCCCTTAAAAACGATATGCGAGGCCAACGAACACCGTATTTATTTCGCTTTCCACAACGATTGGACTATCAGTCATTCCATCGCCAAGCCATTCTGTACTCGCCATAATTAGCCATTGCCAATTCTCATTAATTGTTCTACTAGCTTTTGCATATAAACCGACATTTACTGTGCTCTCACCACTATACAATAAGTCGAAAGAATTTGTATCCATAAGCGATACACCATAATAATAGTCAATCAATGATTCGCTTTTCCATGTCACGCGTGTATTCACCGAAAATGCCCATTTTGGTATTTGCCAACGGTAGTAATAATTTGCCTCGAGATGTCCACCATCATAAGTGCCAGATACATCATAAAACAACGCCACATTAAACTCTGTATGGTCAAAGTACTTGTGCGCACGAATACCTGCATCTACTGCCCAGCGACGCTTTGCGACATTTTCAACTGTGATGGGTGTGCTACTAAGAATGTTTTGTCTATCATCTTGCGGAGACGCAGGAAAAGAGCCTTCAATAAAATTCGAGTTTACGAAAATATTCTCAGGATGCCAGAAAGAAAAAAAAGCGCGCTCTCTATTTATTTCAATAAACGTTTCTAGCGCGAAATCATTAGATTGTACCCATTGATAGCCCAATTCACCGTTGTCAAAATAAGCATTGTCGCCGTACCAAGCAATATCCGGGATGAGTACTAAAGGTATGTCGTCGCCACCGGATAGTGGGTTTGTTCGCACGCCTGCACCTATCGCGACCCCAAATTCCCAACTGTTGTTTTCTACGTACTCGTTATCTCTGCAATTCTTTGGGTTTTCACAGGCAAAAACAGGTAGGCTTGCATTTACTATAAGTAAAAGCAGTACATACTTAATACGCGTCGCTAAAGCTTGCAATATGCCTCCTGATTAATTGCGTTAGACTCTGACAGTTTGCAGGTTATCAAAGCGATTTGCTAAACACACTAAACGATTACAAATATTCACATTTAATCGCATTTTTGATCTGAAAAATACATACGATGCGCGTTAGGATAACGTTATTCACTTACGAATATAAAAGGAAGTCGACATGCAACACCGTAGCAATTTAACGTCAAATAAAATGTTGTTTGGTTTGAGTTTGATTAGTGTATCTATTTTATCCGCTTGTGGTGGTAGCAGCAATACCACTGCACCAGAGCCTGAGTTTGTTCCGGTTACATCGCCGCCAAACCTTGAGCAAAGGCAAACATCAGATGCAGCGCTATCTACGCCTGGCGCTAGCGCTGTTAGTTTGTATATTAAAAATGGCGTTTATTTAAATGCTCAGCAACAAATTTTTGGCTTTCCCGAAGTTGTTAATACATTTAATGATGCCGCAGCTAGCGGTGCTAGAGGGTTTTCTCAAACCAACACGCAAGAAGTGGGTGTTGATGAAGCTGACAGGATTGAATATAACGGTGAATATGCATTTTCTGCAGATGTTCCCGTTTGGTATCCAGAAGACGGTTACTCACCCAAAGTGCGTGTATTAGCGCGTCAGGACGATGATTCCTTGCAAGAAGTGGCGAGTTTAGATATCCCCGAAACTTACAATGTGGGTGGTTTGTATTTGGCCGATGACAAACTTGGCGTGATCACGCAGTCTGCGCCTAGTTATCCTATCGATATATTTAGAACGAGCTTTTTTGCGCCAATTGGTACAGGCGAAACAAAAGTCACTTTAGATGTATACGGCGTATCTGACCCATCTAGTCCAGTGAGTGACGCTACAGTATCCATTGATGGGAGCTTAGTTAACAGTCGCAGAATTGGTGATGATATATACTTGATTATGCAATATATCCCCGTCGTTGAAGACTTAGTTGTTGGGGCTGAGAATGATGACGACTTAGTAGATAACTACAACGCTTTGCTTAGATTAGACGACGAAGAGCTTATACCAAGTATTACCATTAATGATATTGAATCCCCATTATTCTCATTGGACGATTGTGCCATTCCAAGCGATGTAAAACGTGAAGAAGGTAATGCACAGCTAGTTACCGTTGTGAAGATTGACTTAAATAATCCTGCAAACTTTGATGCAACTTGTCTAAGTGCAGAAGCAAATAATTTATATATGTCAGCGCAGAATATTTATTTAACGGCTGGTTATTCAGACACAACGACAATCCACAAAGTAGGATTGGATAGTTTGAGCTATAACGCTTCAGGCACCGTAGACGGCATAATAAACGGTCGTGGTGCTGCAAATTTGCGCTTGAGTGAGCACGACGGAAATCTGCGTATATTGACCACTAACTACGACGACTTTAGTGACCCAGAACACAAACTGTTTGTGCTTGCTGAAGAAAGTAATAGTTTAGATGTAATCAGCGAGTTACCAAATGACGCAGAGCCTGCACCCATTGGTAAAGTAGGGGAGGATGTGTATGCAGTGCGCTATTTTGGCGACAAAGCGTATGTGGTAACGTTTGAAAGAATCGACCCGTTATATGTATTGGACTTATCGGATGCCTTAGCCCCTAAAATTGCGGGTAGTTTAGAAATTCCTGGATTCTCAAGTTACCTTCATCCAATCGGTGAAAACTTAGTCTTAGGTATCGGTCAAGAGGTTAGTCCAAATAACTTACCGGACAATGGGAATGACGTCATTATATTACCTACCACGAACGGCATGAAGGTTAGCTTGTTTGATGTCGTGGACCCACAAAATCCAGTTGTTCGAGCAGAGCGAGTTTGGGAAAACGCTTATACGCCAATTGAGTTTAATTATCTTGCACTCTCTGTCTTGCAAGAGGGGGATTTGTTCAAGTTTGCCCTACCTGTAGAGCGGTGGCTGCAAGACGGTAACCTCTTCAGAGGGACAGAATATAGCTTAGTTGGTTTAGAGGTAGATGCAAACGCTATGACGATGGAACAAGCGATGCAATTGGTAGTAAAGAGCGAAGATGATTTGTACATCTATTCTGGAGAAGACCGCAGCATTATTCACGGAGACAATGTTTACTACTTAAGGGGCAACAGTTTTTGGCACGGTACTTGGTCAGCTACCAGCGAATTATCAGGTCCTTATTAACTGAATAGCATCTTTATGGAAGGAAGGTGGGGGGCTCAAATATTGAGCCCCTTTTTTATAAGTGCTGGTGAAGATTTTGAATACTGTGTTTATTGGAGTTGTTTTACAATCGTTAGTTCGGGCTCGTCGTCATCTCTCGTGTCAAGCGTGAAGGTATACATTGCCGTTTCATTAGGTGTGAACTGCAAATTTGTAGAGTCACCTGCGCAATATAGGTCGATATCATCATCGAGTTCAATTACTTGGTTGCCAAATTTTAGACCGCAATTGAGCTTATGTGTCCATGTATCATCGGCAACTTTAAAGTCATATGGTTGACCATCAGCAATTAACTCAATAGTAACCGTGTATTTATAGTCTTCTATGGGTAATAACTTAAAGTTATCTGACGCTTCCCACCAGTTAAATACGCCACGCAAATACATATTAGAATAGTCATTTACGGGTTCGTTTGAAAATATGTTCTCTGCTGATTGCATTGTGGCACAAGCGTTTAAAAAAACGCTCGTGCTCAATACGATTAACAGGTTTTTGCCTTTAACAATACGCATATATAGCCGTTATACGTTGATGACGGATATATCAGCAACCGCTAAAAAGGCCAAGCGAACGTTAGCCACTAAAGCAATTCTGTTGGTTTTCACGTTTTCATTATCGGTCATTATCATCACCTTATCGAAAAACGCAGATAATGGTGCTTCTAAAGCACTAAGTTTAGATAATACACTCGAATAGTCCGAATTGCCTGTCTCAGATGTTAACGAATGCTCAATGTCGATAAACGCGTTATAAAGCGCTGATTCTTCGTTCGTTTCAAAAAGCTCCGTATTCACTTTGGAGTATGTATTGAGCTCAATCTTGTTTTTATTGAGAATGTTGCTGACCCGTTTATTTCCCGCAATCAGGCTAGCACCAGCGTCTGATTTTGCAAACTGCGCAACAGCATTTACACGTAAATCAATGTCACTCAATGAATAACTATTGGTAACATTCATGACAGCATTTACGACATCACTACTAATACCTAAATCTGCATAAAAAGGCTTACATCGGTCAAGTAAAAATGCCAATACCTGCTCTTTGGCTTGGGCGTTTTTGAGCTTATCATCGAAGGTAGTAATGACACTGTCGACTAAGGCTGATAAATCGATATTCATCTTGTTACTTACAAGAATACGTAGAATACCGATTGCGCTGCGTCTAAGTGCGAAGGGGTCTTTATCCCCTTTAGGTATTTTATTGATACCAAAAATACCTACCAGTGTGTCGAGTTTCTCTGCCAAGGATACTAGTGCGCCAAGGTCTGACGACGGGAGTTTATCATTCGCAAAGCGAGGTAAATATTGTTCTTCTATTGCAAGTGCAACCGCATTGTCTTCGCCATCATGTAATGCATAATGCTTACCCATGGTGCCTTGAATAGAGGTAAATTCCATTACCATATTTGACACCAAGTCAGCTTTTGCTAATAACGCAGCACGTTTCGCATTTGCCAATGTATGCGCGCTGAAGCCACAGGATTCACCAATGATTTGCGTAATTTTAGCGACCCGCTCAGACTTTTCGGCAACGGTACCCAGATCTTTTTGAAAGAGTATTGTACTTAGCTTATCCGCTTTGCTTGCAAGGGTTGTTTTCTTGTCTGTTTCAAAGAAGAATCTAGCATCAGACAGGCGAGGGCGTATAACTTTTTCGTTACCTGAAATTACTTGACTTGGGTCTTTGCTTTCAATATTCGAAACAAATAAAAAGGTATTGCTCAGTTCACCATTTTCACTTAACAAAGGCACGTACTTTTGGTCGTCCTTCATTGTGTATATCAAGGCTTCTTTTGGTACATCTAAAAATTCAGTTTCAAAATTGGCCGTCAATACAACTGGCCATTCGACAAGAGACGATATTTCTTCGAGTAAGCTTTGGTCAAAATCTGCAACTAGTCCTAGCGACTTAGCATTGTCTTCCAGCTGAGTTTTGATTTCATTCACTCGTTCTTCATATTGCACGAGTACATATTGCTTGCGCATGGTATCTATGTATTCACTGGCGTCATCAATTGCTACACGAAAATCTCCATGAAAACGATGGCCTGACACGGTATTTCCTGAACTCAAACCAAACAAGCGAAGATTTATTACCTCACGACCAAACAGCACGCAAACGGTGTGCACAGGTCGAATAAATTCTGCATTCGAGCTGCCCCAACGCATTGGTTTAGGTATTGGCAGCTGTTTTAGCGCACGCTCTAGCGCGCCTTCAAGTTCATTGTCTAGCGATTGCCCTTGAACTATTGCCTTATGCAGTAACCATTCACCTTTAGAAGTAACGAGTCTTTCCGCTTCTGTAATGTCTATACCATTCGACTTAGCCCAGCCTTTTGCTGCAGGTGTCGCATTGCCATCTGCATCAAATGCCACAGATACCGCTGGACCCCGCTTCTCAACGATTTTGTCAGCTTGTACACGTTCGCAGTTGCTAAGCAAAATACCCAGTCGGCGCGGCGCCCCAAAGGCCTTAGTGTCTGAAAATGAAAAGCCTAACTTCTTAATTTCGTTTGCTAGGTTTGTGCTAAAGCTATCCGTCAGCTTTTTAAGCGTTTTGGGAGGAAGTTCTTCAGTACCAAGCTCAATCAATAAATTTGCTGTGTTTGATTGTGTTGTCATTATTCAGCAGCTCCATTGCAAAGAGGAAAACCCAGTGCTTCGCGCGATGCGTAGTACATTTCGGCACATGCTTTAGCGAGCGTTCTTACGCGCAAGATATAGCCTTGTCGCTCCGTTACTGAAATTGCGTGTCGCGCATCGAGTAAATTGAATGCATGAGATGCTTTCATTACTTGCTCATATGCGGGTAGCGGTAACTTTGCATCGATAAGTGTCTGACAGGCTTTTTCAAATTGGTCGAAGCTTTCAAACAAAAAGGGAACATCGGCATATTCAAAGTTATAGGCTGATTGTTCTTTTTCATTTTGTAAAAACACATCGCCGTAAGTCACGTTACCAAAAGGACCTTTCGTCCAAACGAGATCATAAATGCTATCTACGCCTTGCATGTAAAGCGCTAAGCGCTCTAGGCCATAAGTGATTTCACCTGTGACTGGCTTACATTCGATACCGCCTACTTGCTGAAAGTACGTAAATTGGGTGACTTCCATGCCGTTCAACCACACTTCCCAACCTAGTCCCCAAGCACCGAGGGTAGGGGATTCCCAGTTGTCTTCGACAAAGCGTATATCGTGGACTTTGGGGTCAAATCCTAACATTTCCAATGAGCCTAAGTATAAGGCCTGAATATTATCGGGCGATGGTTTAAGCATTACTTGAAATTGGTAATAATGTTGAAGGCGGTTTGGGTTTTCGCCGTATCGGCCATCAGTAGGTCGGCGACAAGGTTGAACATAAGCGCTGCTCATTGGCTCTGGGCCGAGCGAGCGTAAAAAAGTCATTGGGTGGAATGTACCAGCACCCACTTCCATGTCTAGAGGCTGGATAATGACACAGCCTTGGCGAGCCCAATAATCTTGGAGCGCCAAAATTAACCCTTGAAAGGTATTTAAATCGTAATTATGCATCCGCGGTATCGTGTGTTTGCTAGTTAAAATTTCAAAAGGCGAGCATTATAGCTTGATTAATGTAGTTTTGGTATCTGCACTAATGCCTTACTCGTTATGTGCATTGAAGTGTCGTAATTTATCGACGTCGACGGCTACCTTGCTTGCTAGCTCACTTTCGATTTGCTCTCGTTCTTTGTCTTGTTCACGCCGTTGTTGCTTGGTTAATGCTTGCCTTGCGTCCAACGTTGGGAAATGTTGAATGCGGCTATAAAGCTCATAAACGCCTGGGTAATGTTGCTGAAAATTTGGATGAGGTAAAATTGGAATGGCTTCCAATAGATTCCACAAACGAATAACCCCTTCAGACAAATCGCATTGTTGTTGCTGCATAGCAAACGCAATGGTTTGGACACTGTCCGTAATTGTGTCTATTCGTTTATCACGCACAGCTGATTGACGATTGTTTTGTGCTTGTAACAAAAACAACAAACGCCCGGCGTATATACCAAGTCCAATAACAATTAAGGCGCCAGCAATAACTAATATCCAGTACACGGTCATTCTCTAATCTTTAAAATCGTCGATATTAATTGCGTCTAATGATGAAAACGGATCATTGTCTGTTGTATCCTCGTCTTCTTCAGGGAGATCTATACCAAGCATCTTGCATAACTCGCTATGTCGTTTGAGCTTTGCCTCTACATATTCCTGTTCTTCGCGGCTTAGCGATTTTTGCTCTTGTTTGTCTAGTAGCGTATCGAGTTTAGTATCGTTCTCAATTGCGT
This sequence comes from Agaribacter marinus, assembly GCF_030160655.1. Taxonomy (GTDB): domain Bacteria; phylum Pseudomonadota; class Gammaproteobacteria; order Enterobacterales; family Alteromonadaceae; genus Glaciecola; species Glaciecola marina. Next base: position 17,730 of record NZ_BSOT01000006.1, on the reverse strand, counting down.
CTAATTCTTCTTTTGGTGAAAAGTAGCGTTTTTCAGGCGCTTTAGATTTCGTTTTTTTCACACCACCGTCTTTGTATTTATTTAAATCGATGCTTGTTTTACTGCCGATGCGAGAGTCTGTCTTTTGTGTGTTTTTATGACCGTTAGATTCTGCAGCATTTAGTTGTTGTCGAGAACCTGGCTTTTTACCGCATTTGTTCTTGGGTTTAGAGCTAGTTATACGAGGGGTAGGGCGTTCATCTTTACTGATCCCAATTTTTCCAATTTTACGTGATTTCTTATGCCTTGGCATTGCGCTTCCTACTATCAAAATATTACTTGAACAACTAAAGGTTCATGAGCGATTTGTATAAAAAAAATTTTACCACTCGCAAAGAAAAAGGTGATAACCCGAAAGTTATCACCTTATATTAATTAGTGTCTAACGACACCTCTCCCGTTTTGCACATCTTGTGCTTCTTGCTGACTAATTACCTTTTATTTTTATTAACTAATTGGTCAGTATTGTTGTAGGTAATCCATTACGCTTTCTTATACATTGATAGTACTCATAATCATAACTTATTTCAAGTCATGATTATGCGATGAGTAGATAATACTCAAAAAAATAAAATTTACAACTTATTTACAATAATTTCGATATGTTATTTAGTGTAAACCGCCTAAATACTTTGAAAGTACATCAATGTCTTTATCTGTTAGGCGAGACGCAACGTTTCTCATCATTTCATTTAAGTCATTGTTGCGGTCACCAGAACGAAACATTTCGAGCTGTTGTTTGGTATATGCTGCATGTTGGCCACCAATTTGTGGGAAGCCCGCTAAGTTCATACCGCCACCATTTGGTCCATGGCAAGCGATACAAGCAGTAATACCTCTTTCTGCGTCACCGCCTCTGTAAAGTGCTTCTCCTGCTTCGATGACATCTTCAGGCGTTTCGCCTATTTTAAGTTCTTGGCTGGAGAAATATACGGCGAGGTCTTTCATGTCTTGCTCAGACAAAGGCATTGCCATACCATTCATCACTGCATTGTTTCTGCCTTCTTTACCGCCAGTGGACGCGGCAAGTTTGAATTCTTTCAATTGTTTTAGGATGTACCCAGCATGTTGCCCTGCTATTTTTGGATTTAAGTTAAGTGCACTATTTCCATCAGAACCATGACATGCCGCACAGGTAGTTGACTTGGTTTTGCCAGCTTCAGCATCGCCATCAACAGCAAATGCAGATGTACTTAAAAATACTAGTCCAAAAAGTAAACATAAATTTTTCATACTTAAATTCTCTAAAGATGAGGGGTAACATACCTATAACGGCAGTGGTCGTGTATTTTACACAAATAAGCAGTTAAAAAAACAGTTTGTTGGTAATACAATGGATTTAAATCAATGAAAGTTATATAAATTTGTAAACATAAGCTGGCTATTCAGCAAATTTGAGGTGGTATGTCATATTTTACAAAGGCCAAGTTTTTAACTAGTGCGCCTGATATTCAGCATTTAAGTGCCTTCGATGGTATCGAGATTGCCTTTGCGGGGCGTTCAAATGCGGGTAAGTCGAGTGCATTAAATAAATTAACTAGACAAAAAAACTTAGCCAGGACAAGTAAAACGCCGGGTAGAACCCAGTTAATTAACCTGTTCGAATTAGATGAAAGTCGACGCTTAGTTGATTTGCCAGGGTATGGTTATGCAAAAGTACCCATTCCCATGAAAAAGAAGTGGCAAAAATCTCTGGGTGAATATCTGCAAAAACGGGAGTGTTTGCGCGGGTTAGTTGTATTAATGGATATTCGACACCCTTTAAAGGATCTCGATCAAGACCTTATCTTCTGGGCCGTGAGTGCAGAGTTGCCGGTCCTAATACTATTAACAAAAGCCGACAAGCTAAAAGCAGGGAAGCGCAAAGCACAAACATTGATGGTTCGAGAAGCGTCACTAGCGTTTCAAGGCGATATTACCGTGCATGCGTTTTCGTCGCTTTCTGGCGTAGGTTTGAGTGAAGCAGAAAATATTTTAATGCAGTGGTTAGAGATTGAAACTAAAGCGCAGTAATTGGCATTGTATGTTTGAATAAAATAGAGAAACGCTAGAAAAAAGAAAGCCCCGAAACACACTAACGGGGCTTTTTACTACTTGGGGAGAACAACACATTCGCTACTTATGAGTGCTGCCTGAACGGATAGTTCAAACTAATTCAAATTTATTTTTAAATTTTTTCATTCAGAGATGAAAAAGCCTTCATACCTGCCGAAAATAGGGGCCTAATGTGCTTCATCCCAGTTCATACCGACGCCAGCTTCTACTTCTAATGGCACCGAAAGTGACACACATTGCTGCATGAGTTCACAAATCTTGTCTTTGCGCGTAACTAAATGTTCTTCTTTTATTTCGAATACCAGTTCGTCGTGCACTTGCATGATCATTGAAACACTGTCGTCATTTAATGTGTCTATCCAAGCAGCCACATCTATCATGGCCTTTTTAATAATGTCGGCTGCAGTGCCTTGCATTGGTGCGTTGATCGCAGCGCGTTCAGCTCCTTTGCGTCTGGCACCATTGCTTGCGTTAATATCAGGTAAATATAAGCGGCGACCAAATACTGTGCTTACATAGCCACATGATTTTGCTGTTTCGCGTGTTGCTTCCATATAGTCTAATACGCCCGGGTAGCGAGCAAAGTAAGTATCCATATATTGTTGTGCATCGTGGCGACTAATATGGAGTTGTTTAGATAAGCCAAATGCGCTCATACCGTAAATCAATCCAAAGTTAATTGCTTTGGCACTTCTACGTTGGTTGGTGCTCACTTCATCGGTAGGAACTGAAAATATCTCCGAAGCGGTAGCCGTGTGAATGTCTTTGCCTTGATTAAATGCCTTGAGTAGACCCTCATCTTTACTTAAATGTGCCATGATACGTAACTCAATTTGAGAATAGTCGGCGGCGACTATTTTGTATCCAGGTCTAGGTATAAATGCTTGACGCACTTGTCGGCCTTCGTCTGTTCTGATGGGGATATTTTGTAGGTTTGGATCACTCGATGACAAGCGCCCTGTAGCCGTAACCGCTTGATGATACGACGTGTGCACACGATTTGTGCGGTGGTTTATCATTTTCGGCAATTTATCAGTGTAGGTATTTTTTAATTTAGTTAAGCCTCTATACTGGGTAATCAGCGCGGGCAACTTGTATTCATTGGCTAATTCTTGCAACACGTCTTCAGACGTTGAAGGGGCACCTTTTGGCGTTTTTTTAATTACGGGCAATCCCATCTTTTCAAACAGAATATGTTGAAGTTGTTTTGTTGAGCCTAAATTAAACGTTTCACCAGCCATTTCGTGGACTTGTTTTTCTAACTCTAAAATGCGTGTCGCAAGCGTTTGGCTTTGCTGACCGAGCATTTGTGCATCAATTAATACCCCGGTTTGCTCCATCTTAGAAATAACACGGGATAAGGGTGTTTCGATGGTTTCAAGAATGTCTGTAAGTTTTTCCTCACGTGCCAATAATTCGGTGAGTGTCTCAAATAGCCGATAAGTAACGTCAGCATCTTCAGCTGCATACTTGCCAGAAATGTCTATATCCAGTTGATTAAAGGTGAGTTGTTTGGCGCCCTTACCGGCAATTTCTTCAAAGCTAATACATTTATGGCCTAAATACTTTAGCGACAAGCTATCCATATCGTGACGTGTGGCAACGCTATTTAGCACATACGATGCCAGCATGGTATCGCACACGACACCTTGTAAATCGATATCATAATTAGCCAAAACGTTCTGATCGTACTTAATGTGTTGGCCCACTTTTTTGATGGATGCGGATTCTAGAATAGGCTTAAGCGCATTCAGTACATATTGTCTGTCGAGTTGCTCAGGTGCATCAGGATAATCATGAGCTACCGGCACATAGCAAGCATCATTTGCTGCAAACGCAAATGAAATCCCCACCAATTCAGCCTGCATATAATCTAGACTGGTTGTTTCGGTGTCTACCGCAACTAAGGTCGCGGCTTGGAGTTTATCGATGAGCGTTAGAAAATCACCATCGTCTAGAATAATCTGGTATTGATCTCTGTCTATTGTTGACGGGTCGCTATCCGAATTTTCTGAATTGCCAGTGTTTTCAAGAGGTGAGTTATTATTTGTTGCATCCTCAACATATGCTTGTCCTTGGTCGCTAACTTCGGCTAACCATTTTTTAAATTCTAAGTTAGCAAATTGCTCGCGCAGTACCGCTTTATCTAAGGCCTTTAACTGCAGTTCTTCGATAGAAAAAGGCAATGCTAGATCAGTGACAATGGTGGCTAATTCGTATGACAACAATGCTTGCTCTTTGTGAGCTTCCATTTTCTTTGCCATGGTTTTTGCGCCACGAAAATCCAAGGCTGCAATGTCGTCGAGATTGTCGTAAATCGCATGAATACCGCCAATGCCATTTAACATTGCTACGGCACTCTTATCACCTACGCCAGGTACACCAGGAATGTTGTCGACTTTATCGCCTTTTAAGGCGAGATAATCAATTATCAACTCAGCGGGCACGCCAAACTTTTCTATTACGCCAGCTTTGTCCATAGTAGTGCGGGTCATGGTGTTTATTAGCGTAACATTGTCATCGACTAACTGTGCCATGTCTTTGTCACCAGTACTAATCACACACGCTCTGCCGCTTTCACTGGCTTGTCTAGACAAGGTACCAATAACATCATCTGCCTCCACGCCGTCATGTACGATCATCGGGAAGCCCATGGCTTCTACAATGACATGCAACGGCGCTATTTGGCTGCGAAGTTCGTCAGGCATTGGTGGTCTATTCGCCTTATATTCTTTGTATATGTCGTCACGGAATGTTTTCCCTTTGGCGTCAAATACCACCACCATTTCGGTCGGGTTGTAATCTTTTACCAGACTACGAAGCATGTTAACTACACCATAAACTGCGCCAGTGTCTTGCCCCTTCGAATTGGTGAGTGGCGGCATTCCGTGAAATGCTCGGAATAAATAAGACGAGCCATCGACAAGTACTAAAGGAGCAGAGTGAGTTTTGTGCATAATAATGTCGCTTTTGTTAGTGTTATTTCATAACTATATGAATTTATAGATAAAAATTAATACTTTTTTGTTTAAAACCTGTGGATAACTTTGTTAGTAAATTGAGCTAAAGACACAAAAACACTACCTTTTTCATATGAAAAAAGTATATTCAAATTTTTTGCAGGGATTACAACAAGGGGCAAAGTGCCGGATATCCTTACTCTTTTTTATTATTTTTTGTGAGATAGGTGAATCCACCTATTTCTATTATGTGCAAACGGAGGGATGTTGCGTTTGACATCACATAAATTTAACACAATTTTAAGTATTGCCAAGGAATAAATTCGTTATTTTTTTTATCTTTGAGTGTCAATAGCTTATAAATAAGAAATAAAAAGTGGCATTGTGCTTGTCGATGTTTTGCCAAGCATTGTAGACTAGACCAGAAGCAATACAAACAAGGTTAAATAAGCTTGCAATATCGCGCAATTATTAGGATTTTAGGACTGTTAGTGGCGATTTTCAGTGTCACTATGTTACCTCCAGCCTTAATCTCACTAATTTATGAAGATGGCGGCGGCTTAGCTTTTGTCGTTGCGTTTTTCTTGAGCTTATTTACTGGCTTAATCATTTGGTACCCGCATCGACGCAGTAAGCAGGACTTGCGCGCTAAAGAAGGTTTTTTAATTGTAGTTCTATTTTGGACGGTGCTAGGTGGGATTGGTGCTTTGCCATTTGCGTTACTAGATCAACCTCAAATGACCATTACCGACGCAATTTTTGAATCATTCTCTGGCTTAACGACGACTGGTGCTACTGTTATCGAAGGCATCGAGTTTTTGCCAACGGCAGTGCAGTTTTATCGTCAGCAACTGCAATGGTTAGGTGGTATGGGAATCATTGTGCTAGCTGTTGCGGTGTTGCCAATCTTAGGCGTTGGGGGAATGCAGCTATACCGTGCCGAGACGCCAGGCCCAGTAAAAGATTCAAAAATGACACCGCGTATTGCCGATACCGCTAAACATCTTTGGTACATCTATTTGTCGCTTACTATTGCTTGTACTTTTGCTTATTGGATGGCGGGTATGACCTTGTTTGACGCGGTTTGCCATGCTTTTTCAACTATCGCCATTGGTGGGTTTTCTAACTACGACGCTAGCCTAGGACATTTTAACAGCGTCGCTGTGAATGTGGTTTGTGTAATCTTTTTATGGATAGCGGCATTAAATTTTTCACTGCATTACGCTGCCGTTAGTGGCAGAAATATTAAGAATTACTTTAAAGATCCTGAGTGTAAATCGTTTTTCACTATTCAAATTGCCTTGATCACTGTTTGTTTTCTGGTACTTGTTAAGTTTCAGGTATACGACACCGCTGAGGCCTCATTAGATCAAGCAATGATACAGGCAGTTTCAATAAGTACTACCGCAGGTTTTGCGACAACTGACTTTTCATCTTGGCCTACTTTTTTACCCATATTGCTTATATTCTCAAGTTTTATTGGCGGGTGTGCAGGGTCTACAGGCGGTGGCTTAAAAGTCATTCGAGTGTTATTGCTATTTTTGCAAGGCAAGCGAGAAATAGACCGACTCATCCACCCCAAAGCGGTATACGCGGTAAAGTTGGGTGACAGGGCAATGCCAAACCGAGTCGTTGATGCAGTTTGGGGCTTTTTTGCCGCATACGCTATTGTGTTTGTGTTCATCATGATTGGGCTTATTGGTACCGGTTTAGATAACATCACTGCATTTTCTGCTACTGCAGCAACCCTAAATAATCTTGGCCCCGGTTTAGGCTCAGTGGCAGGCACTTATGCTGAAGTATCTGACTCCGCTAAATGGCTATTAGTCATGGCGATGGTATTTGGGCGACTCGAAGTCTTTTCTTTATTGGTGCTGTTTTCGCCTACGTTTTGGCGGAGTTGATGATTTAAAATGTTTCAATTCTCTCGTTTCTAGCAATTACGTCATTTAATTTACTGAAATCCACACATTACTTTCACGTCACTGAATAATAATCCTCTTTCAATATATTGAAATTATTGAATATTTTCAATTTAACAAAAAAATAATAAAAAAAAGCTAAAAAAAATTCTCATTTCGTGGAATAGCTACTAAACACCTTGTCGTGAGGTGTGCGAAATTGTTGTGATAAAAGGAATGTAAAAATGGTAGCTGTTGTAGCAAGCGAAGGTGCAGGTTTATTTAATTCTTCATTGTCATTAATTGGACGTGAAGGCGCCTATGGACAAGCTGGTTTAGGTCAAGGGAATGAGCGTGTATTTGTTAACGCGGCTACAGGTAGTTTGGTCATTCAAGGTCAAGACAACGGTATTGCAAATCTTGGTGTGGATGTAGCGGGTCTGCGAACTTACAACAGTATTGGCAGTATTGATGATGCAAACGGTGATGACCATTGGCGTTTAGGGTTTTTAAGTCGCATTAATGGAAGCGCTGGGTCAGTGAGCGTTAAAAGAATAACTGCCGATGGAGCAGAACAACACTTTGTACGACAAAGCAATGTTGGCGGTGTTATTACATACTCGAGCAGCGATGGCGCAGGCGCACACGACAAATTGACCTACGAAAATAACGGATGGATGTTCGAAGAAGGCAGTAGTTTAGTTCGTTTACATTATGACAATACGGGTAAACAAGTAGCGGCTCTAGACAGGCAAGGGCATGGTCACCGCTACGAGTATGAAGGTACGAAGCTTGTAAGGATAGTATCTGATGTTGTTAATAACGCAGGTACCGTCACACAAGAAACAGCAGTATTAGAATACGATAGCAATTCTACAGGTAACGCACGTATAACAGCAATTCGCTTTGGCACCGTAGATAGCGATGGTGATACCCAGGAAATTCGCCGCCAATACTACAAGTATGATGAACATGGTCGTCTTGAAGCAGTTAGCATAGATTTAACCCCAGATGACAACAATATTGATGACAAAAAAGTATTCGCAACTACATATACATACAAAGATAGTACTTCACAACGTATTGCATCATTGGCGCAGAGTGATGGTACCGGTTTAACCTTCCATTATTACGAGAATGGACATGCCCATGCCGGTAAAATTTCCCAAATTATTGATGGCGAATCAGGCACTACAAATTACTATTATGAGGCAAATGCGTTTGGCGGACTAGATACTGATGTAACTGTTGCAGGTCGCACCACGACGTTTTCTAGCGATGGTGACATGCGCTTGCGCAGCATGACATCAATGATTGATTCGCAAGAAATAACGACATCATATACCTATACTGCAGACGGAGACATTGAGACTGTTAGTCGCGGAGCAGGTCAACTCATTACATTTGCCTATGAAAATGGCAATCAAATTTCTCAAGTCAATGCGGAAGGCGATACAGTAGAAAGACGCTACAATAGTAAAAACCAACTTATTGAGGAGTCCTTGCATTTACAACAAATCGGTGAACCCGATAGTATCATTTCGACCTTTTATATTTACGATAACGACAGCAATTTACGTTTTACCATTTCTCCTGAAAACAGAGTTACGCAGTTTGACTACAATGATTTAGGGCAGCTTGAGCAAGAGTTTAGCTATCACCGCGATGCATATAGTGCAGCTCTGGTTGCTGGTAGCGAACCGTCGTTAGATGATTTAACTACTTGGCGTGCATCACTCAGTACTTTTGGAAAATATGATGTGAGTACTGTCGATTATACTTATGATTTCAGAGGGCAAATAGCCACTAAGACAGAATATGAAGAAGTGACGCCAAGCGGTGAAGGTAACCCTTCTATGGCGCAAACCACATATTATCATTACGACATGATGGGACGTTTACTATCTGAAACCTCACCTGAACTGCGTCAAAAAGCTTATGCGTATGACGGTCTGAATCGTGTATTGGCCGAGTACGATACCGTTATAGTTACTCAAGGTTCAACCAACGGCTCGCCAAACGTCGAATCTCGTGTTGAATTAATCACGCATAACTATGAAGACAGCGCTATGCGGATATCGACTACACAGCATAATGGTTTGGTTACCACTAATACCTTTGATGCCGCGGGGCGTTTATCATCGACGCAGACGGGGATTGCAAATGACCTAGCGAGTTTTGCTGAACAACGTTTCTATTTTGATGCCCAAGGACGCCAAATCGCAACGCAACATAGTAATGGTGCAAAAAGTTATACAATATACGATGACGCCGGGCGTAGGGCTTTTTCTATCGACCGTGCAGGCGTTGTGACTGCCTATGAATACTCAGATACGAATCAACTCACTTTTGCGACAACTTATGCAAAAGACATTGTTATTACGGGTGCTTGGTTAAATGCAGAAGATGACTTTGCAGTTAATAACGACGACAAACCCTTAGCTTTAATTGACGTCGAAAACATGATTTCTGAGGCTGGTCGTGATGCCTCTGCCGATAGAAGCATTCGGTATATATATGATGACGCTGGTCGCCAAACATTTCAAATCGATGCTGAAGGCAGTGTTACCGAGTTCCGTTATGACTCAGCTGGCAGACGTACCCATGCGATTGCGTATGATGTGACAGTGGATATTACGCAAACTTCTTTGCCAACGATGGTCGTAAATAGCAATACTCGGATTCAGCGCACATTTTACACTGATGATGGCCTGATGCTGGCTACGGTTGATGCTGAAGGATATGCCACAGAGTATTTTTATGATAATGGCGGCCGCCAAATTAAATCGACGAGTTATGCTAGTCAGTCAACGGCCTATACAGGACTTGCCTTTAATATTACTCTGCAAATCAATGGTGCTTGGAGTGACCTTAAACCAGCGCTAAATACAGACAGTAAACTTGCCATTGGCGCTGACCGCAGTAGTTACACCATTTATAATAGTTTAGGCCAAATTGCAGCAAGCATAACGCCAGAAGGCCAACTTACTGCCATCGAGTACTACCCTGATGGGCAAGTACAAAGCTCAAGAGTGTATGCAGAACTTAAACGGAATTACTCGGGCGGTCTCCTAACTTTACCAACATCAAATGATGAAGATCAGATAAGCATCTATACTTACAATGCTCGAGGTCAAGTCGCTACTGAAACACAGCAGCCACAAGGCCTAGTGACGTCTTACATCTATAACGACCAAGCTTATCTTATTGGCGTGACTAGAAATCCAGGGGTGTCGGATGAAATTAGAACCAATTGGTTTAAAAAGGATTTACTTGATAGAGAAGTAGGGGTATTGAATGGAAGAGTGTCTTCCTCGTCAGCTTTCACTTCATTTCTTGAGGATGATATCTCTAACGCTGCGCTAGAGACGGCAATATCAAATAATGTTGGAAACGGTACAAGGAGTGCTATTGATAGTAAAGGGAGAGTTACATCAACAACAGATGCAGAAGGGCATTCCACCTATTATTTTTATGACGATCGTGAGCAACTAACGGCGACAATTACTGATGACGGCGAAGTTACCGAAAATATTTATAATAACTTTGGTGAATTAAAGCAAACAATCGTTTATACCAAGCGTCTTCCCCTTTCCGCCTTACCCAATTTGCTTGGCGGTGATTTGGAATCAAGCCTGCAGTCTATTATTGAGTCGATACATACGGATGATGATATTCAAACAGACTTTACCTACACAAAACGAGGTAACCTTGATGTATTGCATACCAGTAAACGTAGCGGTGATATTAGTAATGGCCAGCATGTAGACAACGACTATAACCGGTTTGGGCAACTAGCATACACCCACACGCGCTTGTCTAGCGACAATGTACGAACAGACAAATTTACATATGATAATCGAGGTTTGCGTACTAGTGCTACGGTCGACTTTGACAATAACCCCGCGACGCAAGGTGCAGCAGCAAATGCGACCACTACGACGCAATACGATGCTTTCGGGCGCGTAATTAGTCAAACAGATGCAAATAATAATGACACTGTTTACCAATACAACGACAAGGTAACCAGAGGTACTGAAGTTACATTAACGTATCAGAGTCAATTCGGTGCGGTGTCGAATATCACTACCTACGATATATTAGGTCGTACTGTTGAAGTGAAATCCGGTGTAAGTGGTGGTAACGCTGCACATACGCAATCGTATAAATATAATGGACAAAACCGCACTCAATGGATAGATAGCGGAGACGGCACTGGTACTCTATTAATCTTCAACGGCTTTGGTGAGCTGACAGACACGCAAACAGGTCGCTTAGAAAACGATGGTTCTTTAAGTGAACTTACAAGTCATACACACTTAGAGTACGACAAAGACGGCAATAATGTTACGCGTGTAGAAGGCTATGGCAGTGATGCCGCGGTGTCTACCACATATGTTTATAGCGCCAATAACCGTTTAGAGCGCATGAGTACTAGCGGGATAGACGGTACACACCAATATTTTTATGACAACGTGGGAAATGTGATTACCAGCATTAATCCAGAGGGTCATAAAACCCGTTTTGTTTACGACGCTGCTGGGCAGTTAATCTACACTCTAAATAATGCCGGTACACTGAGCAAATCTACCTACGATGTTAACGGCAATAAAACTAGCGAAACGGTATACAAGCAGACATTTAGCTCTTCTGATTTTGATGATGTAAGCCCTATTCGCCCCGAAGCTATGGCCTCTAGAATTGCGGACGCTAATGCAACAATAGGTGCTCAGCAACACTACATATACGACGCAAACAATCGACTGATTGCAAGTATTGATCCTGTCGGCGCCGTGACTGTGAATTCATATGACCGCCGCGGACTTGTTACTGCTCAGGTAAAATATGCAAACCCCAGTACTATATCCAATGCAGACAAGCAGCGCATTGCGAAGGGCGAAGTATCGTCGAATGGCATAGCGGGTTTATTGCCTTTTGCAAACAATAGCAAAGACATGCAGACTGCATCCGTTTATGACGACAATGGTCGGGTAGTATACAGTTTACAGCGCTTGGCAAATGGGCAGGCACAAGTAAAACAGAATCGATATGATGCAACCGGACAGCTAATTCAAACCAGAGCAATGGCTAACACTATTGCGTATGACACTAATTATTCCAGAGGTGACCTTGCTGCTTTATACCATTTAGATGTAGATGGTATTCCAAAGGTAAACAAAAATGATCCAAATGATCGCGTGTCTCATTTTGTTTACGATAGTGCCGGCCGTTTAAGTTTTACTGTTGACAGTGAAGGTGCGGTCACGCGCACCGAATATGACGCGGCAGGTCGTGTATTTAAAACTACAGCATATGCGACGCCAGTTCAGACGGGCGCGACAGAGTTCAGTTTTAGTCAGCTATCCAATCGTGTTTTTACAAATGCCAGTACTAAGGACAGAACTACTGAGACGACTTATGATGCGGCAGGACGAGTAGAAACGGTTACTCAGTTGCTTGCGGGTAGTGCAGACAACATTGTTGAACACTGGGAATACAACAATGCCGGTCAAAAAATACGATATACCAATGGCAACAACGATGTTTGGCACTATGCTTACGACGATGCTGGGCGTCTCTCATTTGAGTTTACCCCCGTTATCAAAGATGTGCAGGTACAAAACGGCAATACGCTGACTGCATACCCTGAAGCTCGTCAAGTGACAGCAATTAGCTATGACGATTTAGGTAATGTTACTTCACGCACTATGGGCGTGGTACGCGTAGGGGTTGGCGCCGCATCATCGTCTTTAGTTGTGGCAAATGGCAAGGAGCTTGATAGTGGACATATAGCTGCACTTAGCAATGCGTCAATTCAACAGGCACAAACAACCACATTTACATACGATGAGCTAGGCCGGCAAATCAGCGTAAGTGAGCCAACATTGGCGGTAGATAGCGAAGCACCCAATGTTACCTCACATACTCGTTACAACGCCCTTGGTCAAGCCTATATTAACCAAATCATAGTGACTGACTCATCGGACTCGCCTAAGACTTTAAGCACTATTAATAGCTATAAGGTATACGATGCGGGTGGCCGAGTGGCCTTTGATGTTGATGCTGAAGGTTATGTAACCGCTTATGAGTACGACGCTCAAGGAAACCAGACTTCCCTTACTCGTTATGAAAAACAGCTGACTATGACGCTGCGCAATAAGGATGCAGAAATTTCAATTGAGCAAATTGAAACATGGCTGTCATCGCTGGACTCAACTGAGTCCAAATCTCGTACGGTAAATACTGAATACAATACTTTGGGACAAGTGGTAGGCGTTAAGCAGCCTCTTGTGACTTATGGTGAAGTAAATGCACAAGGGGCAGTGACCCAAGGTAGCGCCCGTCCAGAAACGATTTATATATATAATGTGTTTGGTGAAGTGACGCTGCAACGTGAAAAAATTAACAGTTCAAGCTTTGCTGATACACGCTATTTTTATGATGAACTCGGCAATCAAATATACATGGTTGACTCCGAGAATTACGTTACGCAATACGCTTACAATGCCTTTGGGCAAGTTACGAATATGCTTGAAGATGCCGGGCCGGTCGTTAACTCTGATTTAGCGGGCAAAGTCATCGAAAGTAGCGCTTTTCCTGACTCATTTGCTGAGAACGACAGAGTATGGGCTTATGAGTACGATACGTTAGGGCGCAAAGTAAAAGACATCCAAACTAACTTACGTTATCACGCACTTTCCACTGACGCTGAAGATATTAACGTTAATACGGCGACAAAACTAACTACCGACAGCGAAGTGGTGACAGAATACGATAATGCAGGCAACATTGTAAGTGTCGATAATAACGGGCGGGTTAGCGTAAATGCGTATGATTCCATCGGTCGTTTGGCGCGCACAACGCAGCAAGCGGCAAGTGTTGTTACTGACGTAAAAGCGTTGCGGAACGATTTACATCAAGGTACTACCTCACTGATTACCTCTTACCAATATGATGTGCATGGTAATACAATCCGCACGCTACAAGGCGCAGGTAATGCTCATACATTGTTGTCTGAAAATGATACTGACGTGCGTGTGACTACTCAGCTATTTAACGCACGCAATCAAGTGCTTAAGCAAATCGACGCAGAAGGCGCATCAACTACCTTTAAGTATGATTATCAAGGGAACATTATTGAGCAAGCGCGTCAATTTGTGAACCCCAGTACTACCTACGACTATGATCTTAAAGCAACGTTATACACAGATTATCAAGGAGAGCATGACTATACCTTACGAACACAGTTTACATTGCCTGCAACGGTTACTTTCGATTCAAGTTCTGGTGTCTTACAAGGTGCTTTAGCAGGACATTCGATTCCGGATGGTAGCTATTTAGTCATCACCGTTGAAGTTGCAGACGAGCACGGCATTGAAGTGGCCTCCCTAAGCACCGGATTAACACATACAAGCTCAACAATAGATATTCATGAAACAATTCCAAATTGGCAATATGCCCCAGCGCCAGCGACAAATGAACATGCTGTAACTGCCTATATGTACGATGCGCTAGGACAAGTAAAAGAAACAACATTGTCTCATTTAGCCAATGACAAGCATACAGTACAAACAAAACTCGTATCAAAATACAATAGCTTTGGTGAAATCACCAACCAAGGCGATCCTCAGTTCAACGGTGAAAGCAATGCTGCGCCGCAGGTCTATTTTAAATATGACAATGCTGGGCGCTTGGAGTCTACTAACGAGGGTGATGGCGCAACAAAAACCTATTTATATGATTTACGCGGCAATGTTGTGCGTTCATCTCATGCTGGTAGGGGGGATACATTAAATGTACTTGATAAGCTTGGTAGAGTCGAAAAACAATTTTTAGCGTCGTTCGTTGCTAAACGTGCAGGTGATGGTCTTTCGGCAAGGGTTACGCCGGTAGTAAGGCAACAATATGACCGTTGGGGGAACGTTGTTCAAGTTACTAATGCTAACGGTTACACAACGACTTATTCGTACAACCATAACAATCAGATAACTAATGAAACCCGCCATTTAGTAGTAGTGGCCGATGACGATGGTAGTTCTGAAGTGAAAGCACCAGAGTTTAATAATTACTACGATATTTACAATCAGTTAATTGCTCGCAAAGATGCCAACAACGGACTGCGCGTAAATAAATATGATGCGCGTGGGAATTTAACGCAAACTAAAGACGAGGTTGGACATTCTACACATTTAGGGTACAACGTGTTTGGTGAGCATATCGCCACTCGGGATGCTATCGGGTATATCTCTACCACAAAGGTCGATAAGCTTGGCAGAGTCATTGAAACAGGAGACATTCGTGCGCCAGAAGATGGAAGTGCATTGACCTACCAGCGCTTGAATAGCTTTATATTTAATGAGTTGGGGTATAAAACGCAGTTTACCAATGCCTTAGATCACCAATATCATTATGAAAATGACATTCGCGGAAATGTGACAAAAACGCATAGTCCTGAAAACGTCGTTATGAGTTACGCGTACAACAGGCAAGGCCAACAAACGGTTGAAAGTTATGACAGACTTCGCATAAACGCCGCAACATCTGGCAAGCTTAATCAGATAGAAAATACCTACAACTATTTTGGTCAGCAGATACAAAAGAGTGACTTAAGCGATAACGAATATATCTTTACCCATGAAAACGGCTTATTAGAAGAACGCACGATTAATTTTAAACTGGCTGGAGTAAAGAACCAAACAGTTGACTATGAATATTATGACAACGGGCTATTAAAGTCGGTAGAAGATTCATCCACCACAAGCCGAAGTGATTTTGAATATGACATTGCAGGCCAATTAGTCAGCGAAACCAGAAAAACCGTCAATAGCTTGCAGCAAACGCTAATTGAGCGCACAGATACTACATACGACGCTCACGGGCGAGCCACCCAAGTGTTGGTGACAGACATTAATGTCAATGATCAAACACAAGAAAAAATACGTTCTGCACTAAGATATACCTACGATGCAATGGGTAACCGCAGAAGTGTTGAAGTCTTCAATGGTTATTCAGGGACAATAGACGCCGACAAGGCGCCTAGTATCAATCCAGATTTTCAGGGCTTGTCTTATACACCAGCGACGACCGGTGAAGAATACAATTACGAAATTGGTAAACTAAAAGACATTTTTATTGATGAACAAATAGATGATCTTGAGTACGAGTTGTTGCTAAAACAAGGCAATGAATATGTGGTTGTAGATGATAACTTGAGTTCAAATCCGGCGACCTTTGGCGGCCATTGGTTGCAGTTAATATTGGATACCGATGGTGACGGCGACAATGTGTTGCATATCCATGCTCAAGAGGCTCAAGTTGGTGATCATCATTATGCTATTAGGGCGAAGCAACCAGAAAAAACGGAATTGTTTACTTTATTACCGTTTTTCTTGCCCGTGCGAGATGATTTAAAGCCCAGATTTAGTGATCCTGAAATAAGGTTTGGTGAAGTTCCTGAATTATTACCCGGAACAACATATGAAAAAGAATTTAATTTAATAGAATTTATACAAGATCCTGAAGGTAAACAACTTAACTTCAATGTAGTGGCTGAACCATTGGCTAGCTTACCGGATTGGTTGGAACTGGATATCTCAAATATAGACTCTGGTATTGCAACTATTAAGACAAAAGAAGGGGAAGTAGTTCCAGTAAACTTCAGTAGTGACGTTACTTTCAAAGTTATAGCAAATGATGGCACTACAAGTAACCAATTCATTCTAACGATTAGCGCTAGTGTAGATGTGAATGTGGCGCCTGAACCCATACCTGACAAAAATTATCGGTTGGGTATGCTACTAGGTGAGACAGTCCGTAACTTCCCATTGTTTAATTATTTTCAGGATGACGAAGATGTTTCTAAACTAATCTATAGCATTTATGACTTTGGTGACGCTGATGATGGCACCATTAGTATAGTCGAAGGCAACAGGCTGTCGTATCGCCCAACAAATCAAGAGGCGCATGAAGTCACGGTTAAAGTTATCGCAACGGATAATGAAGGTGACGGATTGCCCTCAGTTCCAGTTTCTTTTACCTTTTATTTTCCTGGTGTTAAAGCGCAACAGCCAATAAGTGTGAAGCAATCATCAGGGAGAGCTACGCTTTCGCCAAACTCTTTCGTACACGCATTTGAGGTGCCGGATTATTTCAACCACAGTGACGGCGCTTCATTTGAAGTAAGTAATATAACAATAGATGGTAGAAGTGCCCCCTTGGGGCCGTTTAATGCGAGTGTTGTGAATCCAGGTGGGGGTGCTCCACGGCTTGTGTACTTTGGGTTTAGTCGGCCTGCGGTTGGACCGTCAACTGCAATAAGCGTAGGGTTCACGGTCACAGGTACTGGGGCTGGAGGTTCGACTGCTGAGGTTGATTTTACTATTACTAAGAAAAGTACTCCTATTGCAAAATCTGGTTCGAAAGTATTTTCAGTAAGTGAAGGAAATACATTCAGTATTTCAAAAGAAAATTTACTGAGACGTTTTACGGACAATGATGGGGATAGTATAGCAAGTGTGGAGTTTTCTGGTTTATCGCCGTATTTGGAGGCAAATGCAGGTGGTCTTCGTTCAATTGGTGCGCTGCCGTTAAGTGCAGATGGATTTACGTTTACCTTACGAGCCGTAGATGAAAATGGAAGCAAAAGTAGTCCAGTTGTATTTACTCTAGAAGTAGCGCAACAGCCAATAAGTGTGAAGCAATCATCAGGGAGTGCTACGCTTTCGCCAAACTCTTTCGTACACGCATTTGAGGTGCCGGATTATTTCAACCACAGT